>NZ_RCZJ01000002.1 GCF_006438845.1 Variovorax ginsengisoli | reverse complement strand
TGCCGTTCTTGTTGCCCGGGTAGATGTAGGTCAGTGCACCCACGTCCCAGGCCACGCCGCCGCCGGTGAACTTGTAGCCACCGTAGATGTCGCTCTCGATGCTGTTGCCCGGCAGCCATTCGACGCTGGAGTTCCAGTTGCCGATGTACCAGCCGGTCTCGCCGAAGGCGTAGTCGAAGCCGCCTTGCAGCGCGGGCTTGACGGCCTTGTTTTTGCTCGTGTCCTGGTCCTGCCCACGGAACTTGTAGTTGCTGGTCAAGGCGACGTTGCCCGTCAACTGCGCACTCGCGAACATGGGCAGGGAAGCAAGGGCGACCACGGCCAGGGCCTGGGCGGTTTTACGGTGCATCATCGAATGGCTCCTCGGGAGTTTTGAAGGTAGGGGAACTTTTTCAAAGCAGGGAGCGTGCCAAATGCAACCGTCCTGTCACGGCACGGTCTTTGGCAGTGGGCAAATCGGCTGTAAAAGTCGATCCGAGATTTGCGGAGGCTGCGGTGCACCAATCTGAGTTCGGTCGCAAAAGACGAACAAGATCGCACCATCTTGGGGAAAGGGAGAAGAATGAGTTTGTCTTTGGTGCAAAGCCGCGCCCTGCTCGGGCTCGAAGCGGCCAGCGTCACCGTCGAGGTGCATCTGGCCAACGGCTTGCCGAGCTTCACGCTGGTGGGGCTGGCCGATGTGGAGGTGAAGGAAGCACGCGAACGCGTGCGCTCCGCCATCCAGAACGCGGGCCTCGAATTTCCTCACAACAAGCGCATCACCGTGAATCTGGCGCCCGCCGATCTGCCCAAGGATTCCGGGCGCTTCGACCTCCCCATCGCGCTGGGCATCCTGGCCGCCAGCGGCCAGATCGATCCGCTCCAGCTGGCCGGCCACGAATTTGCAGGCGAGCTCTCACTCTCGGGCGAGCTTCGGCCGGTACGCGGTGCGCTCGCCATGGCGCTGGCGCTGCACACGCGCGGCGTCGCCACGCGGCTGGTGCTGCCCGCCGACAGCGCCCAGGAGGCCGCGCTGGTGCCGGGCGCCGAGGTGTATGGGGCGCGGCATCTGCTCGACGTCGTCCGCCAGTTCCTGCCGCGGGCCGAGAACGCGGCGCCGGCCGAACCCGGCGAAGGCTGGGCGCGCGTCCAGCCCCGGCCCGGTGCGCCGTCCGCACCGTACGCCGACCTGGCCGACGTGAAGGGCCAGGCCGGCATCAAGCGCGCGCTCGAGATCGCCGCGGCCGGCCAGCACGGCCTGTTGATGGTCGGGCCGCCAGGATCGGGCAAGTCGATGCTCGCCCACCGCTTTGCCGGGCTGCTCCCACCGATGACCGTGGATGAAGCGCTGGAGAGCGCGGCCATCGCCAGCCTGTCGGGCCGCTTCGAGACCGACCGCTGGATGTGCCGCCCGACCTCGAGCCCGCACCACACGGCCAGCGCCGTGGCGCTGGTGGGCGGCGGCTCCCCGCCCCGGCCGGGTGAAATTTCCCTGGCGCACCAGGGCGTCCTGTTCCTCGACGAGTTTCCCGAGTTCGCCCGCGCCGCCCTCGAGGCCCTGCGCGAGCCGCTCGAGACCGGCACCATCACCATCTCTCGCGCCGCGCGGCGCGCCGAGTTTCCGGCGCGCTTCCAACTGATCGCCGCGATGAACCCCTGCCCCTGCGGCTACCTCGGCTCCGCGCTGAAGGCCTGCCGATGCACGCCCGAGCAGGTGGCGCGCTACCAGGGCAAGCTCAGCGGCCCGCTGCTCGACCGCATCGATCTGCACGTCGAGGTGCCCGCCATCGCACCGCAGCAGCTGCTCGACGCCGCGCCGGGCGAGTCGACCGCGGCCATCCGCGAGCGTGTCGTCGCGGCCCGCCAGCGCGCGATGGCGCGGCAGGGCACGCCCAACCAGGCCCTGCAGGGCACCGCGATCGACCGGCATGCGGCGCTCGAACCGGCGGCGCTGCAGTTTCTGCACACCGCGGCGGGCCGACTCGGATGGTCGGCACGCAGCACGCACCGCGCATTGAAGGTGGCGCGCACCATCGCCGACCTCGCCGGTGCCGAAGGGGTGCAGACCGCGCACGTGGCCGAGGCGGTGCAATACCGACGGGCGTTGCGCTGAATGGGCCCGCCTGCCGGCCGCCTCACGGCAGTGCGGAGCCCGTCGATCTACCTACAGCAGGCCGCGCTGCGCCAGGTTGCGCATCAGCGCGGTGATGCCGAAGGTCCAGCGCGGCGCCTGGTCGGCATGCACCACGCGGTTGACCAGCGCGCCGAGCTCCGGCGCCGCGATGCGCACCTGGTCGCCCACCACGTGGGTGAAGCCCTGGCCCGGGCCGTGCCGGTCTTGCGTGGGCGCGAACATCGTGCCGAGGAAGAGCATCAGCCCGTCCGGATAGTCGTGGTGGTCACCGATGGCCTGTCCCACCAGGTCGAGCGGGTCGCGGCTGATCTTCGACAGCGAGCTCGATCCTTCCATCGTGAAGCCTTCGGGCCCGGTGACCTGCAGGCCGACAGTGATGCGCCGGACGTTGTCGATGCCGAAGTCGGCGTCGAACAGCCGGATGAAGGGGCCGATGGCGCACGATGCGTTGTTGTCCTTGGCCTTGCCCAGCAGCAACGCGCTGCGGCCTTCGAAATCGCGCAGGTTCACGTCGTTGCCCAGCGCCGCGCCGAGCGTCTGGCCGCGGCTGTTCACGGCGAGCACCACCTCGGGCTCCGGGTTGTTCCACACCGAGCCGGAATGGATGCCGACATCGGCGCCGGTGCCCACGGCCGCCAGCACCGGCGCCTTGGTGAAGATCTCCGCGTCGGGCCCGATGCCGACCTCGAGGTACTGCGACCAGGCGCCCTGCGCGATCAGCACCTCTTTCACACGCGCCGCCTCGGGGGAACCCGGCACGATGCCGGCGAGGTTGTCGCCCAGCACGTCGCCGATGGCCTGGCGCGTGGCCTGGGCACGCGAGGCGTCGCCGCGCGCCTGCTCTTCGATCACGCGTTCGAGCAGACTGGCAACGAAGGTCACGCCGCTGGCCTTCACAGCCTGCAGGTCGCAGGGTGCGAGCAGCCAGGGCTGGGTGGTGTCGCGTGCGGTCTCGTCGCTGTTGGCGAGCACGGCCGCGAGGTCGCCGATGCGCGGCGCGATCCCGTCTTGCAGCGCAGCACGCACCGCCGCGGCGGGTGCATCGCCCTCGAGCAGCTGGCTCATGGTCGGCGCGACACGCGACAGGTCGTGCAGGTGGTCGCCATGCACCGCCACCAGGACCGGGCCGACGTCCGGCTGCCAGAGGCGGCCGACCAGCGTGGCACGCGCGACGTCTTGCGGGAGTGAGGAGGAAGCGTGAAGGGAAAGGGGCATGGTGTGTCTCGGGCTCTTGGATTTGGAAGGTGCGCCGATGCCGTCGAAGGCCGCGCGCGGCGCAAACGATAACGCGTGCGCCGGTCCCGCTAGACGACGGGGGAATTGAAGGCCGGATCGGTCTCGCGCGAGGCATGCGCGCGCACCATGCGCACAATCGGCGCTTCGCGCTTTTTTACGCCCTCGCGGCACCCCTCGCCCATGCTCGGATTTCTGCCTCCTGTCGTTCGCGGCGTCATCGCCTTTTTGCTGCTGGTGATCAACACCTTGTTCTGGTGCAGCCTGGTCTTCGTGTTCTCGCTGGTGAAGCTGGTCTTGCCCTTCGCGGCTGTGCGGCAACGCATCGATCCTGTGCTCAACGCGATCGCCACCGCCTGGATCGCCTGCAACAGCGGCTGGATGCGCCTGACCCAGCGTACGAAGTGGGACGTGCAGGGCGTCGACGCGTTGACCTACCGCGGCTGGTACCTGGTGAACGCCAACCACCAGTCGTGGGTCGACATCTTCGTGCTGCAGCACACGCTGAACCGCCGCATTCCGATGCTCAAGTTCTTCCTCAAGCAGCAGCTCATCTACGTGCCGGTGATCGGCCTGGCCTGGTGGGCGCTCGACTTCCCGTTCATGGCGCGCCATTCGAAGGCCGACCTGCGCAAGAACCCCGCGCTGCGCGGCCAGGACCGCGAGACCACGCGCCGCGCCTGCGAGAAGTTCGCGCTGGTGCCCACCAGCGTGATGAACTTCGCCGAGGGCACGCGCTTCACCGCCGACAAGCACAAGTCGCAGGGCTCACCCTACCGCCACCTGCTCAAGCCCAAGTCTGGCGCGCTCGCGCTGGCACTCGAAGCGATGGGCGCGAAGTTTCAGTCGCTGATCGACGTGACGATCGTCTATCCCGAGGGCGTGCCGAGCTTCTGGGACTTTCTCTGCGGCCGCACGGCGCGCGTGGTCGTGCGGGCCCGCGAAGTGCCGATTCCTCCTTCGTTCGCGCAGGGTGATTACGTCGCCGACTCGGTGTTCCGCGGCAAGTTCCACCGTTGGCTGGCCGGCATCTGGGCCGCCAAGGACAAGGAGATCGACGCGTTGATGCCACCCGGGGCCACGCCGTCCGTCACGCCGGCGGAGACGGTGCAGACCGACGCTTGATCAGCGGTTGAGGGCGTTGGCCGCGCGGTCGGCTCGCAGGCGCGCCACGTCCTTCGCCAGCGTCGGCCAGGGCGCGGCTTGCGGCGCAAAACGTGCGCGCATGTAGCCGGCCAGCTCGACGATCTGCGCATCATCCAGCGCGTCGCCGAAAGCCGGCATGAAGCCGATGTCCTTCGTGGCCGGCTCGCGCACGCCGTCGAGGATGGTGCGCAGCAGGTTGTCCGGCCGGTCGCTCGTGAGGTTGCTGTTGAGCGCAAGCGGCGTGTTCACGCCCAGCAGCGTCGGCCCGTCGCCGTCGTGGTGACAGGCGGCGCAGGCGTTGTCGAACAGGCGCTGCGGCGCGCCGAGCAGGCGCCCCTTGTTGGCCGCTGCGGACTGCACGGCCTGCGCCGCCAGCGCCGGCGGATCAGGCACCGCCGGGTTGAAGGACGCGAGGTAGGTGCTCATGGCACGGATGTCTTCATCGGGCACCTGCTGGAGTTCGCGCACCACATCGGCCATCGGCCCGCCGGCCGTGCCATTCGATGGCGCATGGCCGTGGCGCAGGTAGCCGTAGAGCGCGTCGGCCGTCCATGGCACGGCGGCCTTCGACAGGCCGGTGAGCGCGGGCGCCTCCCAGCCGTCGACCATCGCGCCCGACAGGAAAGCGCTGCCGCCCTGCTCTGCACCCAGCGCGTTGCGTGGCGTGTGGCAGGCACCGCAATGGCCCAGACCGTTGACCAGGTAGGCGCCGCGGTTCCATTCGGCGCTCTGCGTGGCGACAGGCACGTACGGCGCGGGGTCGTGGAACAGCGCGTTCCAGCCGGCCATCAACGGGCGCACGCCGAACGGAAACTTCAGGTCGGACTTGGGCGTGGCGGACTGCACCGGCGGCATCGCCATGAAGTACGCGTACAGCGCCTGCAGGTCATCGTCGCTGGTCTTGGCGAAGGCCGTGTACGGAAAGGCCGGGTACAGGTGATGGCCGTCGCGCGAGACGCCTTCGCGCATCGCGCGCTGGAAGGCGCTGAAGGACCAGCGGCCCAGGCCCGTTTCGGGGTCAGGCGTGAGGTTGGTCGTGTAGATCGTGCCGAAGGGCGTGTCCATGGCGCGGCCGCCGGCGTTGGCCTGGCCACCCTCGGCGGTGTGGCAGACGGCGCAATCGCCCATCGCGGCGAGCACGCGGCCGCGCTCGACGGTCGTCGCGCTGTAGACCGGTGCGGTGAGCGACACCGGCGCGATGGTCGAGCGCCAGCCCAGCACGCCGGCCAGGACACCGATGCCACCGATGAGCAAGGCGCTGACCGTGGCCCACGCGCCCTTGCGCTTCGGCCAGGGCGCATTGGCCGGCACGCGCGATGGCTGCGCGATCGGCAGGGCAACACGGCGCGGCGCATCTGCATCCGCGTCCGCATCTGCGTCTCCACCTGCCGGCGCAGGCAACGGGTTCAGCGCCGCGAGCACCACCTCCGGCGTGAACGGCGGCTCGCGAAAGCGCACCCCCGTCGCATCGAAGATCGCGTTCGCAATCGCCGCCGTGCCCGGCACCGACGACGACTCGCCCGCGCCCAGCGGCACTTCGCCCTGCCGCGGCATGTGCATCACCTCGATCACCGGCACCTGACGGAAATTGATGATCGGGTAGCCGCCCCACTCGCGGTTCGCGACCACGCCCGACTGGGGCTGGCCCACCACCATCTCGCCGGCCGGCGCACCGCCCGCCTGTTGCGGCGCGAAGCGCACCTCTTCCATCAGCGCGCGGCTGGTGGTCTGGATCACGTTGCCGTGGATCTGGTGCTCGACGCCCGCGGGGTTGACCATCATCCCCGCGTCGTGTCCCACCACCACGCGGCGCACATGCACCTCGCCGGTCTTGCGGTTGACCTCCACGTCGGCCACCCAGGCGGCCCACGCCGCGCCATAACCGGGCCATTTGCTGTGCACGTAGCGCGCATACGCAAAGCCCTGGCCGAACAGGATGTCGCCGCCCTTCCCCAAGCCTCCGTCCGCGTACTCCTGCGGCCCGGTGCGCATCCGCCAGCCGGCTTTCTGCGCCGTGGCCTGCACGAGTTCGGCAGCGCGTTCGTCGTGCAGATGGCGCAGCCGGAACTGCACCGGGTCGACGCCCGCCGCGGTGGCGAGTTCGTCGATGTACGACTCGTGCGCGAAAGAGCTCGGCAACGCCGACACGCCGCGCAGCCACGAGGCGCGCACGATCGGAGCCATGTCGTTGACCTTCACGCGCAGGTTGTCGACCGTGTACGGCGGGCGCGCGGTGCGGTCGCCCATTTCGTAAGCCTGCGCGACCGGCTCGACCGCACGCGTGAGCAGCAGCGCCAGCGTGGGGGCGCCGTTCGACGGGTACGAGGTCTCGAAGTCGTAGGCCGCGATGCCACCCTCGGCGTCGAGCCCGCCGTTGACGTCCATCAGCTGCGCGGCGCCCTTGGGCTCCCACGCATGCTCCTGTTCGCGCGTGAGCTGCACCCGGACCGGTGCGCCCGCCGCGCGGGCCAGCAGCGCCGCGTCGGCGGCCACGTCGTCGGCACCGTTGCGGCCGTAGCAGCCGGCCGCTTCCATGCGGATGACGTCGACCTGCACGTCCTGCAGGTCCATCAGCTTGGCGAGGTCGGCGCGCAGCACGTGCGGGCTCTGGGAGCCCGTCCACACGCGGAGTGCGAAGCCATCGGTTGCGTCGGGCTGCCAGTCGGCCAACGCGCACGATGGCCCGATCGATGCGTGCATCTGGTACGGCCACACGTAGGTACGCCGCATCGGCTGCGCCGCACGCGCGATGGCACCGTCGACATCGCCATCGTCGATCAAGAGGCGCTGGGTCGACGGGTTGTCGCGCAGGGCCTGTGCGACGTTCGACAGGTCGGGCATGCCGGGCCACGCCTTCCAGCGAACGCGCAGTTCGCGCATCGCCTGCTCGGCGTGCTCTTCGCGCTCGGCCACGATGCCGACGAAGTCGCGCAGAACCACGACGGCGCGGACGCCCGGGATGTGCGCGATGGACGATTCGTCGATCGACTCCAGCGTGTTGCCGATGAAGTCGCCGTGGTCGGCGCCCGCATACGGTGGCCGCACCACGCGGCCGTGCAGCATGCCGGGCACGCGCATGTCGTGCACGAAGACGAGCTCGCCCGCCAGCTTGGCGGGAATGTCGACGCGCGGTTGGCGGGTGCCGACGACGCGGTAGTCGGCGGGATTCTTCAACGCCGTGTCGGGCGCGAGTTGGAGCACGGTGCGTTGGCCCGCGACCAGTTGCGCATACGTCAGCTGCCGCGATGCATCGTCGATCACGCGCACGTTGCCATGGCGCACTTCGAGCGATGCCGGCGGCGCACCGAGCCATTCGGCCGCGCGTTCCAGCAGCCAGGCACGCGCCTGCGCCGCCGCCAGGCGCAGCGGCTGCGCATGGATCTGGATCGACGCGCTCGCGATGGTGCCGCCCTGGTTCGGCGCGCGCGCGGTGTCGCCGAGCATCACGCGGATGCAGGGCATGCCGAGGTCGAGTTCCTCCGCCACGATCTGCATCAGCGCGGTCTGGATGCCGGTGCCCAGGTCGACGTGTCCGTGCAGGGCCGAGGCGCTGCCATCGTCCCACACGGCGAGCAGGATCTCGTCGCCCTCGGCCGGGTTGCCCGACACCGCGATCGGTTGGCCCGGCGTCGGCGGCGCGGCGGGCGGGGTCGGCCGGGTGACGACCAGCACGCCCTCCGCCGAAAGGAACTCGGCGCGCGTCAGCGGCGCGTCGGCACGGCGCGACTTCGTCATGCGTCGGCCGCCAGCCGGGAGGCCGCCAACTGCACCGCGCGGACGATCTCGACGTGCGTGCCGCAGCGGCACAGGTTGCCGGACAGTTCGGCGCGAATGCGCTCTTCGCTGGGATGTGGCTCGCGCGCGAGCAGTGCCGCGGCCTGCATCACCATGCCGTTGAGGCAGTAGCCGCACTGCGCGGCCTGGGCCTCTTCGAACGCGGCCTGCACCGGATGCCACGCTGCGCGCGTGCCGAGGCCTTCGAGCGTCGTGATCTTGCGGCCCGCTGCGCCATGCGCCGGGATCACGCAGCTGCGCGCCGCCACCCCATCGACCCACACGGTGCAGGCCCCGCACTGGCCGAGCCCGCAACCGTACTTCGGCCCGTTCAGGCCGAGTTCGTTGCGCAGCACATGGAGCAGTGTCGCCTCGCGCGTGGCATCGACGACGACGGCCCGCGCGTTGACGGTCAACGAGAGTTCGGGCATCTCGGGATCAGAACCTCGCGCCGACGCCGCGCAGCGTCATGCGCTCAGGACGTCCGCCGACTGGATGCGCTTCACGCCCTTGGCGGTCATCTGTTTCCAGGCGGCCGCGAGCGAGCCGTTGAGGTCGATGGCGCGCGTGGCGTCCTCGATCACATAGGCCTCGAAGCCCGCCTTGCGCGCGTCCATCGCGGTCCAGGCCACGCAGAAGTCGGTGGCCAGGCCGGTGACATACACCGTCTTGATGCCACGCGCCTTCAGGTAGCCGGCCAGTCCGGTCACGGTCTTGTGGTCGGCTTCTTCGAAAGCCGAGTAGCTGTCGACGCCCTTGTTGTAGCCCTTGCGGATGACGAGCTGCGCGGTCGGCAGTTTCAGGTCCTTGTGCAGCGACGCGTCGTCGGTGCCCTGCACGCAGTGATCGGGCCACAGCACCTGCGTGCCGTACTTGAGCGCTGTCGTCTCGAAAGGCTTCTTGCCGGGGTACGCCGTCGCGAAGGACGCATGGCCCGGCGTGTGCCAGTCCTGCGTGACGACGACGTTCTGGAATGCGCCCGCCAGCTTGTTGATCACCGGCACCACCTCGGCACCACCCTTCACCGGCAGCGTGCCGCCTTCGATGAAGCAGTTCTGCACGTCGACCACGATCAGTGCGGCGTTTGCCGCCGGCTTGCGCTGGCCCGCGGCGAAGAGCTGCGGCGACAGCGCCACGAGCCCGAAGGCGGCGCCGGCGTGAAGGAAGGTTCTGCGGTGCATGATGGACTCCTGCGGGGTGGATGAAGAAGGGTCAGACGCTGAGGTACGAGCGCCGTACCTCGTCGTTCGCGGCAAGTTCGGCCATCGTCGCCTGGTAGCGGATCTGCCCCTTCTCGAGCACATAGGCCCGGTCCGACACCAGCTCGGCGAAGTGCATGTTCTGCTCCGACAGCAAGATGCTCACGCCCTGCGCCTTGAGCTCGAGAATCATGTGGGCCATCTGCTCGACGATGACCGGCGCCACGCCTTCGGACGGCTCGTCGAGCAGCACCAGGTACGGGTTGCCCATCAGCGTGCGTGCCACGGTCAGCATCTGCTGCTCGCCGCCGCTCATGCGACCACCGGGGCGGTTCGGCATCTCGCCGAGGTTGGGGAACAGCTTGAACAGGCGCTCGGGCGTCCACAGCGGCGCCTCGCTGCCGTCGGCCCAGCGCCGCGGCGGCTGCTTGCCGACCTCGAGGTTCTCCATGACCGTGAGGTCGGTGAACACCCGCCGGTCTTCGGGCACGAAGCCCAGGCCCAGCTTGGCCGCATGGTGCGGCTCGCTCTTCGAGATGTCATGGCCGAGGAAGCTCACTGCGCCCTTGCGCTTGGTCAGCATGCCGATCAGCGCCTTGAGCGTGGTCGACTTGCCGGCGCCGTTGCGCCCCATCAGCGCGACCACTTCACCGCGACGCACTTCGAGGTCGACGTCGTACAGGATCTGCGCGGCGCCGTACCAGGCGCACAACGACTTGGCGCTCAACAATGTCTCTTCCATGCTCATACCCCGGCTCCCACCGCCGCGTTCACTTCGGCAGCCTTCTGCGCGATCTTCTCGAAGGTCTTGCCGCTGCCGAAGTACACCTCCTGCACCTTCGGATGGTCGCGGATTTCCAGCGGCTTGCCCTGCGCAATGAGGCGGCCGCGGGCCAGCACGATCATGCGGTCGGCATAGGCGAACACGACATCCATGCTGTGCTCGGTGAAGAGCACGGCCATGCCGCGCTGGATCACCAGGTCCTTGGTCAGCGCCATGAGCGAGTTGCGCTCCTTCGGCGCCATGCCGGCGGTGGGCTCGTCCATCAGCAGCAGCTTGGGCTCGTTGGCCATCGCAATGGCGAGTTCGACCCGCTTCACGTCGCCGTAGGCGAGTTCGCTGCAGGGCCGGTCGGCCTGCGCCTTCATGCCGACCTGTTCCAGCAGCGCCAGCGCGTCGTCGCGCCGATGGTCGGCCGCGCGGCGCCACATCGAGAACAGCTTGCCGTCGTGCGACAGCAGCGCCATCTGCACGTTCTCGACCACGGTGAGCGACGCGAAGGTCTCGGCGATCTGGAAGGTGCGGCCCACGCCCAGGCGCCAGATCTCGCGCGGCTTGCGGCCGACGAGCTCTTCGCCGTTGAGCTTGATCGAGCCCTGGTCGGCCTTGAGCTGGCCGTTGACCATGTTGAAGGTGGTCGACTTGCCGGCCCCGTTGGGGCCGATCAGCGCCAGCAGTTCGCCAGGCGCCAGGTCGAAGCTGATGCCGTCGACGGCCTTCACGCCGCCGAAGGACTTGCCGAGGTTATTGACTTGCAGGAGGGTCATGACGTCTTCACTTCCACGCGGCCCGTCGCGCTCTTCTTGTCAGAACGGTCGCGCCAGCGGTCGACCATGAGCTTGATCGAGCCCGCGATGCCCTGCGGGAACAGCAGCACCAGCAGCAGGATGATGGCGCCGAGCATCGCGCGCCAGTAGTCGGTGTTGCGGGCCACGGTGTCGTGCAGCCAGGTGAAGGTCACCGCACCGACCACCGGGCCGGCCAGCGTCTGGATGCCGCCGAGCAGCACCATCACCAGGCCGTCCACCGACTTGCCGACCGACAGCGTCTCGGGCGAGATGCTGCCCTTGGAGAACGCGAACAGCGCGCCCGCCAGCCCAGCCACCGTGCCGGCCACCACGAACGCCGCCCACTGCATGCGCTTGGTGTCGATGCCGATGGCGTCGGCGCGCAGCACCGAGTCGCGGCCCGCGCGCAGCGCATAGCCGAAGGGCGAGAACAGCACGCGGCGCAGCCACCACACGCCCAGGCCGACCAGCCCCAGCGTGACCCAGTAGTAGGCGCGCTTGTCCGACAGCCAGGCCGAGGGCCACACGCCGGTCAGCCCGTTGCTGCCGCCGGTGAAGGTGTCCCACTGGTAGGTCACGGCCCAGGTGATCTGCGCGAAGGCCAGCGTCAGCATCGCCAAGTACACGCCCGACAGCCGCACCGCGAACCAGCCGTAGACGAAGGCGCCCAGTGCAGCGACCAGCGGTGCGGTGACCAGCGCCAGTTCCATCGGAAGGCCCATGGCCCGCACCAGCAACGCCGCGCCGTAGGCGCCCAGCCCGAAGTAGGCGGCATGGCCGAAGGAGTGCATGCCCGCCGGTCCCATGATGAAGTGCAGGCTCGCGGCGAACAGTGCCGCGATCAACAGATCGATCAGCAGCACGATGGTGTAAGGCTGGTCGGCGGTCAGGATGGGCATGGCCGCCAGCACCACCGCGAAGGCCGCGGTGCCGACGACGTAGGCGCGGCTCGGGAGGCGCAGCGGCTCTTCCTGCATGCCGACATAGCGGCTCGGCGCTTGGGGGCGGCCCATCAGACCCCACGGACGCCACACCAGCACGACCGCCATCACGAGGAAGTCGACCACCAGCGTGAGCTTGGAAAAGGAGATCGGAATGCCGAACACGTCGACCACGCCGAGCCAGATGCAGACCGCCTTGATCTCGGCGATGAGCAGCGCGGCCACGTAGGCGCCGGGCAGCGAGCCCATGCCGCCGACCACCACCACCACGAAGGCGGCGCCGATGGTGTTCAGGTCCATCTCGAGCGTGGCCGGCTCGCGCGGCAACTGCAGCGCGCCGCCCAGGCCGGCCAGCAGCGCACCCAGCGCGAACACCGCCGTGAAGAGCCAGGCCTGGTTCACGCCCAGCGCGCTGACCATCTCGCGGTCCTGCGTGGCGGCACGCACCAGCGTGCCGAATCGCGTACGCGTGAGCAGCAACCACACCAGGCCGAGCACCACCGGACCGACCACGATCAGGAACAGGTCATAGGACGGAAACTGCCGGCCGAGGATCTCGACCGAGCCCTTGAGCCCGGGCGCACGCGGCCCCAGCAGCTCGTCAGGCCCCCAGAGCCACAGCACCGCGTCCTTGATGACCAGCACCAGCGCGAAGGTGGCCAACAATTGAAAGAGTTCGGGCGCCTTGTAGATGCGCCGCAGCAGCACCACCTCGATCAGCGCACCGAGGATGCCCACCGCCACGGCAGCAAGCAGGAGTGCCGGCCAGAAGCCCAGGCTGCCGCCCAGCTTCTCGACCAGCGTGTAGGCGATGTAGATGCCCACCATGAAGAACGAGCCATGCGCGAAGTTCACGATGCGCGTCACGCCGAAGATCAGCGACAGCCCTGCCGCCACCAGGAACAGCGAAGACGCGCTCGCCAGCCCGTTGAGCAGCTGGACGATGAAACCTGAAAAGCTCATGGATCGTTCTGCCTTGCCCGATCAGTCGGTAGCGCGGGATTTCTTGACGTCGGCGGCGGAGGGCTGGTACTTGGCGTCGGCGCCGTCGAGGTAGACGTAGTCGACCATGATGCCCTTGCCGTTGTCGTTCTTGGTGCGGCCCACGAAGGCGCCCATGGTCGACTGGTGGTCCTCGGCGCGGTAGGTGATCTTGCCCATGGGCGTGTCGACCTGCAGGCCCTTGAAGGCGGCGACCAGCTTCTCGGTGTCGGTGCTCTTGGCCTTGGCGATGCCGGCCGCGGCCGACTTGATCATGCTGTAGCCGACGATCGAGCCGAGGCGCGGATAGTCGTTGAACTTCGCCTCGTACGCCTTCTTGAAGGCGTCGTGCGCCGGCGTCTTGATGCCGTACCAGGGGTACCCGGTCACGATCCAGCCGTTGGGCGCTTCGTCCTTCAGCGGGTCCATGTACTCGGGTTCACCGGTGAGCACGCTCACCACTTCGCGGTCCTTGAACAGGCCGCGCGTGTTGCCTTCACGCACGAACTTCGACAGGTCGGCACCGAAGAGCACGTTGAAGATCGCGTCGGGCTTGGCGTCGGCCAGGGCCTGCGCCACGCTGCCGGCGTCGACCTTGCCCAGCGGTGTGGCCTGCTCGGCGACGAACTCGATGTCGGGCTGCGCGGCCTTCATCAGCGTCTTGAACGCGGCGACGGCCGACTGGCCGTATTCGTAGTTGGGGTACACGACGGCCCAGCGCTTCTTCTTCAGCTTGACGGCCTCGGGCACCAGCATCGCGGCCTGCATGTAGGTGCCGGGGCGCAGCCGGAAGGTGTACTGGTTGCCGCCTTGCCAGGTCATCTTGTCGGTCAGCGGTTCGCCGCCGAGGAAGAAGAACTTCTTCTGCTTGGCGAAGTCGGTCACGGCCAGGCCGGTGTTCGACAGGAAGGTGCCGGCGAGCATGTCGACCTTCTCACGCGAGACGAGTTCTTCGGCCACGCGCACGGCGTCGCCGGGATTGGCGTTGTCGTCGCGGCTGATGACCTCGATCTTCCGGCCGTTCACGCCACCGGCGGCGTTGATCTCCTCGACCGCCAGGTCCATGCCCTTCTTGTAGGGCTCGAGGAAGGCGGGCTGCGCCTTGTAGCTGTTGATCTCGCCGATCTTGATCACGCCCTGCGCATGCGCGGGAACGAGGGCGGTGGCGAGCGTGGCGACGGCGGCCGCGCTGAAGACATGACGCAATGGGTTCATCGAAAAACTCCTGAGTGGTCGAAAGAAAAACATGTTCACTACTGCATTTGCCAGAAACACCGAGGAGCCGGCTTTGCCGGGCCGCGGTGTTGTCCCCGGTAGGGGGCTGGCGAAGCGACACGAAGTGCGCGAAGACTGGGGACGAGCTTCATCTCAGACCGTCTTCGCCTTTGATTTCGGAATGCTGCAGTCCGCCGATGCGCGGCAGCGGGCGGCCGCTGTCGGTCACGGCGACGGCCACGACGATCTCGCCGGCACGCGGCGCGTCGGACACGCGGGCCTCGATAGCGTCGAAGTGGCTGCGCACGAAGGCCGCGTCCTTGTGGCCCAGCGGCACGTCGATGGCGGTGCCCAGCGTGCCGCGCTTCTTGGCCGACGGCACCAGCGCGGCGCCCTTCTCGACCGCCACGCGCAGCGGTGCGCCGAGCTTCGGATGCAGGATGGCAGCGGCGTGCTCGAGCTCGCCCGACTCGCCGACGATGGCGGCCTTGCCGTAGCTCTGCACGTCGCCCGGCTCGATGCCCAGTGCGGCGACCGCCTTCTGGCCCAGCAGCGCGCCGAGCTCTTCGCCGATGGCGATCAGCTCGTCGAGCGATTCGCTGTAGCGGCCGGCGTAGGGGTTGGCAATGACGGCGATGGCCACGGCACGGCGCGTGGGCGGCGTGATGTCACGGCCCATTTCCTTGCGGGTTTCATCGACCTGGACGATCAACTTGCGGATGTTGGCGCTCATGATTTTTCCTTTGTCTCGGGGTTCAGCGCAGGCCGTCCCACTTGCTGATGTTCTCTGCCAGCAGGCCGCCGACGCGGGCATGCACGCGGTAGCCGGTGCTCATCGCGAGGATGAAGACGATCTCGTCGGACACCGGCGCGCCGGGCACGCGGACCTCGATGGCGTCGAACTGGCCGCGCACGTAGCTGGCATTGATGTTCGTCAGCGGCACGTCGAGCGTGGCGCCGGGGCCGCCGACCTTCTTCGTCGAGGGCACGATCGACAGCGCGTTGGCGGGCTGCCCCGTCTTCTCTTCGGCCTTGCCCGCCGTGTAGGCGCTCCGGTCGCCCTTCCAGCCGAGCAGCTCGCGCATGGCGTAGCCGCCGGGTACGTGCCACAGCGCCCCGTGCTCGAGTTCGCCGGCCTCGCCGACGATGGCGCCCTTGCCGTAGGTGGCGATCTGCGCGAGCGGCACGTCCATGGCGGCGTGCAGCTTGCGCGCCATGTCGAGCCCGACCGGGTCGAGCAACGCCATCATGGGCAGGATGTCGGGCTCGTAGCGGCCCGCGAAAGGATTGGTCATCACCACGCCGATGGCGCCACGCACCAACGGCGTTGCGGCACGGGGGCCGAACTCGTGGTGGATGTGCTCGACATGGGTGAAGACGCGGCGGATATCGATCATGAAATGAAGCTCGCCATTCGTTAAGCAAATACTGAACCAACTGCATCGCGCGGGGTCGCCGCGGTGATGGAGCATAAGGGCTCGACAAGGCGCCATTGACCCTGGCAAACCAGCATCGCAGCCCATGCGTGACCGCCCTTCTGCAGGTCGCGCGCACGCGCCGCGCCCGCATCGAGTGCACGACGCACCGTGGCGGGGGCGAGCTCCGGCACATCGACCGTCACGAGGATGTCGCCGAGGTCGCTGTCGTCCTTGCACTGGCTGGCCGGCAGCCGGCGGATCGCCGGATCATCGACGTTCACCGCGTTGGCAATGACGGTGGCCGCCGCGTCGGCCTGCGCGGCTGTCGCGGCCAGCACCGTCACACTGTCGGCGATGCCGAGCGAGAAGCTGCGACCGCGCCAGCCGCTGGTGGCGACGCCGCGCACCGGATCGGCCGCATCGATGGAGAACTGGCCGTCGGTCACGAGCGGGCCGGCGTCGGTCAGGTCGAACTGCGCGATGTCCGCGACGAGGCCCACGCGCGCCGAGCGCCTGGCCGCCAGATGCAGCGCGATGTCGCCGCCGTTGTTGACCCAGGCGCGCGCGATGCCGGGCCGGCGGTAGAGCGCGATGATTTCGTCGGCCACCGAGCCGGCCACGGCCGCCATCGACGTGATGAAGGCCGGCCGGAACGGCGCGCAGGCCTCCCACATGCGGCGCGCGATCGGGCTCTTCAGTGCGCAGTCCGCGCCGACCGGCTCGCGCAGCGCGCCCAGCTCACCCACCAGCTCGCCGAGCAACGGCTCGAAGCGCGCCCACGCCGCCGCATGCGCAGACGCCACGGCCGCGGCATCGCCCTCGGCTTCGATCACCAGATCGATCGGGCCGTGGTGCAGGTGCCAACGCTGAGCGTCGAGCTGATGGCGTTCGGCGTGCAAGGTCAGCCCAGCATCGGCGGCTGGCCGAGCGGCCAGGGGTTGGCATCGTCGATGCGCAGCCACTGGCGCGTGACCGGTGCGCCGTCGTCCTGCCACGCACCGCGCGCCAGGGCTTCCTGCAGCGGGAACACATGCTCGACGTGGCCGCCGAGCGCGGCGTAGTCGTCGAGCCGCATGCTGAATTCGATGGGCGCGACGATGGCGGGTGTGGGCACGGTGCCGAAGCTGTTGTCGGGCATGCGCATGACGTCCACCATCACCGTGATGCCGCCGCCCGGCCACACATAGGCCGGTGCGCCGCCGCAGGTCACGTTGACCAGCGCACGCTTGATGGCACGGGTGAGCAGCACCGGGTTTTCGGTGACGCCGGCACGCAGGCTGCCGCCCGCGCCACCGAGGAACAGCACGGTGCACAGCGAAGGCTCGCAGTTCTCGCCGATGCGCTCGACGATGGCGCGCACCTCGGGCGGCATCGGCTGCTCAATCGGCTTCAAGGCCTCGTCGAGCACGTACCACTGCGCGTGCTCGCCGGTGGTCGAGGTCATGAGCAGTCGCAGGCCCGGCTTGGCCACACCTTCTTCCCAACCCTCGATGATCGACAGCGGGTCGGCGATGTCGGTGCCGCCCCATCCGTCGCCGGGGTTGGCCACCTGGAAATAGCGCCCGGGTGTCGACTTGCGGCCCAGCATCTTGATGCCCGACTCGGGCATGTCGAGGCAGCGGCCGGCCTGGTGCTGCGTGAGCACGCCGGTGATGTGGTCGTCGACCACCACCACCTCGTCGGCCACGCCGGCGAACTGGCGCGCGAAGATGCCCACCGCCGCCGAGCCGCAGCCCACGCGCATGCGCTGCTCTTCGACGCCGTTGACGATGGGTGCACGGCCGGCCTGGACGACCAGGCTGGAACCGCCGTCGATGGTGCATTCGGCCGGCTGCTTGTTGCCGAGCTTGTGCATCAGCTCGAGCGTCATGCGGCCTTCCTTCTTGCTGCCGCCGGTGAGGTGGTGCACACCGCCGAGCGACAGCATCTGCGAGCCGTATTCGGCCGTGGTGACGTGGCCGACCACCTCGCCCTTGTAGCGGACGTTGGCCTGCTCGGCGCCGAGGAAGCGGTCGGTGTCGATCTTCACCTTCAGGCTGCAGTAGCTGAAGATGCCTTCGGTGACGACCGTGACCATGTCGACGCCCTGCGCCTTGGAGCCAACGATGAAGGGCGCAGGCTTGTAGTCGGGGTAGGTGGTGGACGAACCCACGCCGGTGACGAAGACCTCGTCGGCATGCAGCAGGTCGCCGTTCCATTCCGCTTCGGCGCCTTGCGCATCGGCGGCCGCAGGCTCGGCACCGTCGCGAGCGAAGGGCACCAGCGCGGGCGACGGGTTGCTCAGCGCGCGGCGCAGCAGCACGACGGGATCGACCCGAACCAGCACGCCGTCGCGGTTGGCGTAGCGATCGCAGGCGCCGGTGCGCCCCTCGGAGATCTGGCAGAGCACCGGGCAGGCGTTGCACTCGACCTTGGCCGTGCTCATGCGTTCGCTGCGTGGCGGGGCCTTGCCGAGGCCGGCGGATTCGGCGATCACCGGCAGGTCCATGCCCGGCAGTCCATCTGTCTTGGTGTGTTCAGTCATCGTGTGGCGTTTCTCTCAGAAAGCGTGCTGCAGCCGCGTGCAACAAACATGCCGGTTTCACGCTTGTGCGCAATTTGTCATTTGTGTAGCATCCGCTCCATGTTCATGTGGTGTTCACTACATCAAGCAGTCGGAATCTACCGGGCCGGCCCGATGTTTGCATGGGTGTTTTCCAGGGCTCGCCTGCAGGTTGCACACGGTGAACGACAATCGGGCGGCCTCAGCCAGCGTCTGCGGTGAAGGCCGTCAGCCTCTTCGCCAAGCACTTGTCGCCCGCCATTTCGTCCACTTTTCATCGAGTCATTTCATGAGTGCATTCAACGAAGAACGCGTCCTCTCGGTCCACCACTGGACCGACCGCCTGTTCACCTTCACCACCACGCGCGACCCGTCGCTGCGCTTCTCGAACGGGCACTTCACCATGATCGGCCTCAAGGTGAACGGCAAGCCGTTGCTGCGCGCATACAGCATCGCCAGCGCCAACTACGAGGAGTACCTCGAGTTCCTGAGCATCAAGGTCGACGACGGTCCGCTGACCTCGAAGCTGCAGCACATCCAGGTCGGCGACACCATCATCGTGGGCCGCAAGCCCACGGGCACGCTGCTGATCGACTACACACTGCCGGGCAAGCGCCTGTACCTGTTCGGCACCGGCACCGGCCTCGCACCGTTCATGAGCATCATCCGAGACCCGGAGACGTACGAGAAGTTCGAGAAGGTCATCCTGGTGCACGGCGTGCGCCAGATCGACGAGCTGGCCTACCACGACCTCGTGCTCGACCACCTGCCCAAGCATGAATTCCTGGGCGAGCTGATCGAGAAGCAGTTGCTCTACTACCCGACCGTGACGCGCGAAGAGTTCCGCAACATGGGTCGCATCACCGAGCTGGTCGAGAGCGGCAAGCTCACCGACGACCTCGGCCTGCCGCCGATCAATGCCGCCGAAGACCGCGTGATGCTGTGCGGCAGCCCCGGCATGCTGGTCGACCTGAAACACATGCTCGAAGGCCGCGGCTTCAAGGAAGGCAACACGAGCACGCCCGGCGACTTCGTCGTCGAACGCGCCTTCGCCGAAAAATAAGACGATGGCCACCAGCCGCACCGCCGCCAAGCCTCAGCGCAAGACCGGCGTGCGCGAGGCGGCGGCGCAGGCCACGCGCGAAGCGATCCTGAAGGCGGCCACCAAGGTGTTCGCCAAGTACGGCTACGACGGCGGCAGTGTCGAGAAGATCTCGAAGGCCGCGAAGTCGTACGACCGGATGATCTACTACTACTTCGGCAGCAAGGAAGGCCTCTTCATCGCGGTGCTCGAAGGCATCTACCAGCGCATGGACGACGCCGAAGCGGCGCTCGACCTCGACACCACACGCCCGGTCGACGCGCTCACCGCCGTCATCCGCTTCGTGCTCGGCTACTACCGCAAGAACCCCGAGTTCGTCACGCTGCTGAACACCGAGAACCTGCACAAGGGCCGGCACATCTCGAAGTCGCTGCGGGCGCGCGAGTACTCGTCGCGCGCGGTGGCGATCATTGCGGAGATCCTCCAAAGCGGTGCAACACAGGGCCTGTTTCGCACCAACCTGGTGGCGCGCGATGTCTACCTGCTGATTGCCGCGACCGGGTACTTCTACACGGCCAACCGCCACACGCTCACCGCCTTCCTCGGCGAGCCGCTGGAGTTGCCGGCCGCGGTGACGCACTGGGAAGACTTCGTGATCGAGACGGTGCTGCGCACGGTAAGCGCAGACGAGAACAACGAAACCACACCCCCCCACAAGGAAACGAAATGGCAGAAATCGCAGCCGGCGGCAAGTCGGGCAAGGTCGTCATAAAGAACATCGGTCTGCTGCTCTCGGGCGACATCGACCAACCGATCCTCGACGCCGACACCATCGTGGTCGTCGACGGCCTCATCACCGCGGTCGGCAGGGAGAAGGACTGCGACGTCGAGGGCGCCAAGACGGTCATCGACTGCAAGCAAACCACCGTCGCACCCGGCCTGATCGACAGCCACGTGCACCCGGTCTTCGGCGACTGGACGCCGCGCCAGAGCCAGCTCGGCTGGATCGACTCGTCGATGAACGGCGGCGTGACCACGATGATCTCGGCCGGCGAGGTGCACCTGCCTGGCCGCCCGAAGGACATCGTCGGCCTGAAGGCGCTGGCCATCACCGCCCAGCGCGCCTACGACAACTTCCGCCCCAGCGGCGTGAAGGTGCTGGCCGGTGCGCCGGTCATCGAGAAGGGCATGGTCGAGAGCGACTTCAAGGAGCTCGCCGAAGCCGGCGTGGGCCTGCTCGGCGAAGTCGGCCTGGGCACGGTGAAGGCCGGCTACGAGGCCAAGGAGATGGTGGCGTGGGCCCGGAAGTACGGCATCCAGAGCACCATCCACACGGGCGGCCCCTCGGTGCCGGGCTCGGGCTACATCGACAAGGACGTGGTGCTCGAGGCCGACGCCGACGTCATCGGCCACATCAACGGCGGCCACACCTCGCTGCCCGAGGCGCATGTGTGTGAGCTGTGCGAGAAGTCGTCGCGCGCCATCGAGATCGTGCACAACGGCAACGAGAAGACGGCCATCGCCGCGGCGCGCGCCGCGATCGAACTCAAGTGCCCGCACCGCGTGATCCTCGGCACCGACGGCCCGGCCGGCTCGGGCGTGCAACCGCTCGGCATCCTGCGCATGGTGTCGTTCATCACGGCCTTCGCGAACATCCCGGCCGAGCAGGTGTTCTGCTTCGCGACGGGCAACACGGCGCGCATCCGAAACCTCAATTGCGGACTGATCGAGGTCGGCCGCGATGCCGACTTCGTCTTCATGGACCGCGCCCAGCACTCGCCGGCCGCCGGCCTGCTCGAGAGCGTGGCGCTGGGCGACATCCCGGGCGTGGGCATGGTGATGATCGACGGCATCGTGCGCAGCGGCCGCAGCCGCAACACGCCGCCGGCGACCGAGGTGCCGGTGGTCCTGTGACGGCGCGGCGTCTCGCGCGCTAGCGGCCGACCGCGCCGGGCGTCGAGTAGTCGTAACGCGGACCCGGGCCTTCGGCGATGGGCGGGCCGGGGTCGGCGCGCGGCGTCCCGACCGAGCCGCCGGCGCGCGTGGGCGCATACGGCAATGCCGGAAGCACCGACTCGCGCGGCCCGGGGCCTTGCACGATCGGTGGACCGGGGTCCTGGTAGAGCGGCGACGAGGTGCTCGCCGGCGGGCGCGTGGGAGCGACCCATTCGCCTGTCGTTGCGACTTCGCCCGCGCTCTGGGTCGGCGTCGGCGGTGGCGTGCTTTCGCGCCGGGTCTGGCGCCGTGGCGACTCGGCGCGGCGAATTTCCGGGAAGGCCTGGTCGGCCGCCAGAGGCGCCGCGGCCACCGCGCTCGGCGCTTCGGCCGTCGCACGGGCTGGCGTCGGCGGTGTTGGCGTCGCGGCAGGCCGGGCCAACGGTGAAGGCGGCGCGGTCGACGAGGCCGACGACGCAGCCACCGCGTCGGGCGTCGCGACGACGCCCTGGCCTACCGGCAGCACCGGCACGGCCTTGCTCGCGGTGAGCATGTACAGCGCCCAGCCGATGAAGCCGATCAGCACGACCAGCCCGGCGATGCAGAACTTGACCAGGAAGGTGGCGCTGTCCGCAGCCGGCGCGCTGAACGGCATCGGCCGCGAAGGCACGGCGCGCAGCGTGTCGGGCCGACTGTCGTGCCGCAACGCTGCCGGGGCCGACGCCGTGGCGCCCATCGCCGAAGGCTCGGCTCCCAGGCGTGCAGCGCACGCCGCGCAAAAGCGCGCGGTCGCGCGATTGTTCTCCCCGCACTCGGGGCAGACGATCGTTCCGGATTTGGCACTGGGCATAGCGCTTCACTTTGCATGAAAGGAAGCCGGTTTCTTGCGGCGAACGTGCGGTTTGCGTTTCCACTTGTCACCGGGCCCAGCGCTCCACCGGTCGCCCGCGCCGTGCGGCGATCAGGCGGCAGCGAAGTCGGTCGACGCCGACAGCGTCTGCCATTGCGCCGTTTCACGCTGCAACAGATCGATGTGGTCGCGGATCACCTGAAGCGTGTCGGTGCCCAACGGGAGGCGCATCGGCGGCTTGGGCGATTCGACCAGCCGGATCACGGCCTGCGCCAATTTCTCCGGATCGCCGGGTTGGTTGAGGCTGATGCTGCGCGCGGCGACGCGCACCTGGCCGGACGTGCCTTCGTAGTCGGCGATCAAAGTCGGCGACACGGTCAGCGAGTTGCCTTCGAGAAATTCGGTGCGGAAGTAGCCCGGCTCGACCGCCGTCACGTGGATGCCCAGCGGCGCGAGTTCCTTGTGCAGCGCCTGGTTGATGCCTTCGACCGCGAACTTGGTCGAGCAGTACAGCCCGAAGCCGGGTCCGGACTGATGGCCGCCCAGCGACGAGAGGTTGAGCACGTGGCCACTGCGGCGCGCCCGCATCGAAGGGAGCACGGCACGCGTCACGTTCAACAGGCCGAACACGTTCGTCTCGTAAAGCTTGCGCACCTCGTCAGCGGTGGCTTCTTCGACTGCGCCGAGCAGGCCGAAGCCGGCGTTGTTGACCAGCACGTCGATGCGGCCGAAGCGGGCGATAGCGGCCTCGACGGCACGCGCGGCCTGGGCCTCGTCGGTCACATCGAGCGACACGCCCAGCAGCGCCGGAAGCTCGCCGAAGCGCTTGGCCACGTCGGCGGCATTGCGGGCGGTCGCGACCACCGCGTCGCCGTGGGCGAGTGCGGCTTCAGCCATGCGGGCGCCGAGGCCGCGGGAAGCGCCGGTGATCAGCCAGACGCGCTTGAAGTCGTTCGTTGCAGTCATGTCGGTCCCTTGAAATCAGGGTGATGAAGGGTTGCGGTGAGGGAAATGTAGGTTTTGCATCCGCATCGGAATAGCCCACATTCGCTCGCTTCATCCGCAAGTCCATCGTGATAATCCGGCCATGGCCTTCAACGAACTCCGCGCGATCACCACCTTCATCCAGGCGGCGGAACTGGGCAGCCTTCGACAGGCCGCGGCCGCGCAGGCGATCACGCCGCAGGCCGCCAGCCAGGCGCTGGCGCAGCTCGAATCGCACCTGGGCGTGCGGCTGTTCCACCGCACCACACGGCGACTGAGCCTGACGGAAGAAGGCCAGCAGTTCCTGCAGGCGGCGCAGCCGGGGCTCGCGACGCTGCAGCGCGCGCTGCGCGGTGCAAGCCGCAGCCGCGAGGAGATCGCCGGACCGCTGCGCATCGTGGCGCCACGCGCAACCATGCTGCAGATCCTGTGGCCGGTGCTGGAGGCTTTCTGCGCCCAGCACCCGCAGATCGAGCCTGACGTGCAGCTCGACGACCGCATCGGCAACTGGGTGGAAGAACGCGTCGACGTCGGCTTCCGCTCCGGTCCGGCGCCGCAGGACGGCTTGATCGCGCGGCGTCTGATGCCGGTGCAGCTGGTGGTGTGCGCCGCGCCGGCGTACATCGAACGCTTCGGCGCGCCCACGACCATCGACGACCTGACACACCACCGCTGCAGCTGCTTCCGGCACCCGACCAGCGGCAAGCTGATGCCCTGGGAGTTCAAGGTCGGCGAGCAGATCGCCGCGCGCGACATCGCGCCCGCGCTGTGCACCAACGACGTCGACCTGGAAATCCGCGCGGTGCTGGCCGGTCAGGTCATCGGCCAATTGATCGGCTCGACAGCGGCACCGCTGATTCGAAGTGGCCAGCTGGTGCCGCTGCTGACTCAGCACGTGACCGACCACCTCGGTCTGTACGTTTACTACGGCACCCGCGTCGCGCAACCTGCACGGGTGCGCGCATTCATCGACTTGGCGGTGGAACGGCTGGTCGACAACGTCGAGTTCGTGTTGCAGCCGCACGAACTTTCACCGCCGCCGCCTCGGCGACGCAAGCGCTAGCCGGGACAGTGCACAGCCAAGCCGCGCAGCCAGTGGCCCTCAAACGCGTCCGTCCGCCGGCTTCAACACTTGTCCTTGCAGCGTGACGGGCTTGCCGATGGGCGGCGCGGTGCGCGTCTCGACCGTGCGCAACCGGCCGTCATCCATGCGCACGCTCACTTGGTAACGCGTTTCTGTGCGCGTGCGCTTCTCGATCGTGTGGCCGGCATAGCCGCCGCCGACCGCGCCGATCACGGTGGCCGCCGTGCGACCGCCACCATGACCGATCTGGTTGCCCAGCACGCCGCCGAGCACGCCGCCTGCCACCGCACCGACGCCAGTGGCCGGCGCGGCGTGTTGCACGGTTCGCACCGATTCAACACGGCCACAGACGGTACAAACCGGCACCGGCACCGGCACCGGCACCGGCACCGGCTCGGGCGCGGTGGCCACAGCAGCATTGCCGGGCGCCGGACCGGTGCCGGCCATTGACGGTGCTGTCGACGGAGACGGCGTATGCCTTGCAGTGATTCCACTGTCGGGTGTCGGCGCCGGCAAGGCGGCCGAGGGCCGGTCGCCGTCTTCGGGGCCATTCAGAGATTGCGGCATGGCAACCGCGCTGGCCGTACGACCTTCACCAGCGCGGTGTTGGTAGAGCATCGTGCCGCCCAGTGCTGCGACGACGACGGCCAATGCGCCGATCGTGCCCCAAAGCACCTTGGGCGACGTCGCGCCTCGAGAGGCACCTGGTGTCTGTTCTGGCGGCAGTTCGGTGCCGTTCGTCATCGGGCTTTGCATGGCAGTGTCCTTTTCGCTCGAATCGTTCGAAGTCCAAAGCTTAGACAGCACGCGCAGGCCGACGCTCCCGCCGCCACTGTAAGAACCGTAACCGCGTCGGACGCCTACAAGTTCGGTGCCAACAGGCGTTCGAGTTCGCTCTCCGACTGCCGACGTCGCGCGGCCTGGTCGACCAGCTGGTCGTGGCCGATCTTGCCGACGTTGAAATAGGTCGCGTCCGGGTGCGCGAGGTAGAAGCCGCTGACGCTCGCCGCCGGCGTCATGGCGAGGCTTTCGGTCAGCGTCATGCCGATGTCGGCGCACTGCATCACCTCGAACATCTCGCGCTTCACGCTGTGGTCGGGGCAGGCCGGGTAGCCGGGTGCCGGGCGGATGCCGCGGTACTTCTCGGCGACCATGTCGTCGATGCTCAGCTGCTCGTCGGCGGCGTAGCCCCACAGGTCGGTGCGCACACGGTGATGCAGCGATTCGGCAAAGGCCTCGGCCAGGCGATCGGCCAGCGCCTTGAACATGATGGCGGAATAGTCGTCGAGATCGTCGATGAAGAACTTCTCGCGCTTCTCGACGCCGAGCCCGGCCGTCACCGCGAACATGCCGACGTAATCCTTGAGGCCGCTGTCCTTCGGCGCGACGAAGTCGGCCAAGCAGCGGCTCGGGCGCATCACGCCGTCGATGGCCTGCTTCTCGGTTTGCTGGCGCATGCCGTACCAGGTCATCGCAACTTCCGTGCGCGTGTCGTCGGTGTAGAGCTCGATGTCGTCGTCGTTCACCATGTTGGCGGGCCAGAAGCCGACGATGCCGCTCGCGCTGAGCCAGCGGCCTTCGATCAGGCGCTGGAGCATGCGCTTCGCGTCAGCGTAGACGCGAACCGCCTCGGTGCCCACCACCGCGTCTTTCAGGATCGCGGGGAACGGCCCGGCCAGGTCCCACGTCTGGAAGAACGGGCCCCAGTCGATGTACTTCGCCAACTCGGTGAGGTCGAAGTTCTTGAACACGCGGCGACCGATGAACTTCGGCACCGGCGGCGTGTAGGTCGCCCAATCGATCGGTGTCTTGTTGGCGCGCACTTTCGCAAGGGGCCACAGCGGCACCTGCTTCTTGTTGGCGTGCTGCAGGCGAACCTTGTCGTAGTCGGCGTTGAGCTCGTCGATGTACTTCGTCGCCTGGTCGGAGAGCAGCGACTGCGCCACGCTCACGCTGCGCGACGCATCGGGCACGTAGACGACCGGGCCTTCGTAGTGCGGCGCGATTTTCACCGCCGTGTGCACGCGGCTGGTGGTGGCGCCGCCGATCATCAGTGGGATCTTCTTGATGCGGAAATGGTCGTCGCGCTGCATCTCGCCGGCGACGTACTGCATCTCTTCGAGGCTCGGCGTGATGAGGCCGCTGAGGCCCACGATGTCCGCACCCTCGACCTTGGCGCGCGCCAAGATCTCGTGGCACGGCACCATCACACCCATATTCACGACCTCGAAGTTGTTGCACTGGAGCACGACGGTGACGATGTTCTTGCCGATGTCGTGCACGTCGCCCTTCACGGTCGCGATGATGATCTTGCCTTTGGTGCGCACATCGCGGCCGGCGGCCTCGTCGCGCAGCTTCTCTTCCTCGATGTAGGGCAGCAGGTGCGCCACGGCCTGCTTCATCACGCGGGCCGACTTCACCACCTGCGGCAGGAACATCTTGCCGGCGCCGAACAGGTCGCCGACGACGTTCATGCCGTCCATCAGCGGGCCTTCGATGACGTGCAGCGGCCGGCCGCCCTTGGCGAGGATGCCCTGGTACGCCTCTTCGGTGTCCTCGACGATGAACTCGGTGATGCCGTGCACCAGCGCATGGCTCAGCCGGTCGCCGACGCTCACCGGTGCCTCGGGCGTGCCGCGCCAGTCGTTGCGCGTGCTCTCGTCCTTGGCGCCGCTCTTGGCGGTCTCGGCCACTTCGACCAAGCGTTCGCCGGCATCGGGGCGGCGGTTGAGCACGACGTCTTCGACGCGCTCGCGCAGCACCGGCTCCAGGTCGTCGTACACGCCGACCATGCCGGCATTGACGATGCCCATGTCCATGCCGGCCTTGATCGCGTGGTACAGAAAGACGGTGTGGATCGCTTCGCGCACCGGGTCGTTGCCGCGGAAGCTGAAGCTCACGTTGCTCACGCCGCCCGACACCTTCGCGCCCGGCAGGTTCTGCTTGATCCAACGGGTCGCCTCGATGAAGTCGACCGCGTAGTTGTTGTGCTCTTCGATGCCGGTCGCCACCGCGAAGATGTTCGGGTCGAAGATGATGTCCTCGGCCGGGAAGCCGATCTCGTCGACCAGGATGCGGTAGGCGCGTTGGCAGATCTCGACCTTGCGCTCATAGGTGTCGGCCTGGCCCTTCTCGTCGAAGGCCATCACGACCGCGGCCGCGCCGTAGCGGCGCAGCAGCTTGGCCTGGTGGCGGAACTGGTCCTCGCCTTCCTTCATGCTGATCGAGTTGACGATGCCCTTGCCCTGGATGCAGCGCAGGCCGGCCTCGATGACCTCCCACTTCGACGAATCGACCATGATCGGCACGCGCGCGATGTCGGGCTCCGACGCGATCAGGTTGAGGAAACGGACCATCGCGGCCTTGCTGTCGAGCATGGCCTCGTCCATGTTGATGTCGATCACCTGCGCGCCGTTCTCGACCTGCTGGCGCGCGACGGCCAATGCTTCTTCGAACTGACCGTTCAGGATCATCCGCGCGAAGGCCTTGGAGCCGGTGACGTTGGTGCGCTCGCCGATGTTGACGAACAGCGTGCCCTCGCCGATGCGCACGGGCTCGAGGCCCGACAGCTTCATCGGGGGAACGGGCGTGGCTTCAGCGGGAGAAGAGAAATCGGACATGGGCTCACCTGGATTCGCGATGTTCAGGTGAGCGTCGTTGCGGGATCAGACCCGAGCCTGGCGGGGGGTGCCGCTGCAACGCTCCTCGGGGTGGGAGATTTTAGTTGCCTTTGCTGGCGGTTCTGTTTGTCGAAGGGCTTCGGTGTGGTGTGGGGGCGTCGGCGGGCGGTATGCCTTTGGGCGGCAGCCGTCTCCGGCCCTTCGGGCTTCGCTGCTGCTCCTCGCGTCAGGCGGGGTCCGCGCAAACTCGCTTCGCTCAGACACGCGCGGCCCTGATCCGCCTGCCCCTGCGGTGCTCGCCGGAGCCTCAACAGCCGCCCAAAGGCACACCACCCACCGACGTGGACGCGATCGTTGACATCTCTGTCCAGCGAGCGCAATCGTCGCGCGGCCCCAAGCCCGGCAGGCGGTGCGGGCCGGGCGATCCCCTGTGCGCCGCCGAGGAGCGCAGCGCCATCGGCTGCGCGCGCAGCGCGCTTCAACATCTGACTCGTCGCAGCTGTCTGAGCGCAGAGAACGAAGTGAACGCAACGAGTTCTGCGACGCAGCCGATGGCGCGAGCACCGCAGGGAAGCCGCGCAGCGGCCGACGCACCGGGGTCGCCTGGCCCGCACCGCCTGCCGGGCGCCCTCACCCAAGCCAACGATCAAACAGGAAGCAAGTCCCCCACCCGCACCGTAGAAAACGCAAACGGCGGCAACCCCTTCAACAACCGCTGCCCATACGACGTCCGCACCAGCCGCCGGTCGTAACAGTAGACAGAAGCACGATCCTCCTCACTGCGAATCGCCCGCCCCACCCACTGCGCCAACCGGATCGCCGTCGCCGGCACCACCAGTTCGGTGAACGGGTCGCGCCCGACCGTGCGCAGCCACTCGGCCCGCGCTTCGCCCACCGGATCGTCCGGCGGTGCGAAAGGGAGCTTGGCGATGAAGACCGATTCGCAGAGCTTGCCCGGCAGGTCGAGCCCCTCGCCGAAGGACTGCATGCCGAAGATGATCGACGGCAAGCCCTCGGCCACGCGATGGCGATGCGTGTCGAGCAACTGCTGGCGCGGCATGGCGGTCTGCAGCAGCACGCGCGGCTTGAGCGTGGCGGGTAGCGCCTCGACGGCCTGCCGCAACTGGTCGCGCGAGGTGAACAGCACCAGCGCGCCGTGCCGCACATCGGCCAGGTCGCGCACCAGCGACTGCACCATCTCGGCGACGTAGCCCACCGCATCGCGCGGGTCGGCGTGGGTTTCGACCGCGATCAGCCGGCCCTGGGCGGCGTAGTCGAAAGGGCTGGGCACTTCGAGCGTGGTCGCCGCAGCGTCGCCATGCAGGCCCGACTCGCGCAGGAAGAAATCGAAATGGCCGCAGCTGGTGAGCGTGGCCGACGTCAGCACCGCGCCGCGCACCTTGCTCCACAGCTGGTGGCGCAGCGTCGCGCCGGGCAGCAGCGGGCTGGCGTGGGCCTGCAGCATGGCCTGGTCGCCGTCGACCTCGAGCGTGAACCACTTGGCGGCGGGCACCGCGTCGGGCGCGGCCTCGCGCAGCAGCAACTGGGCGGTGTCGAGCGTCTGTTCGAGCCGCGGCGCCAGCGCACCGAGTTGCGCGTACAGGGTCGACAGCTTGCGGGCCATGGCGGGCTGCTCGCGCATTTCCACGCGCAGCGCGCTGGCGATCACGCGCAGCGCTTCGAGAAAGCCGGAGGCATGGTGCGCCACCCGACCCAGCGGGCCTTGCAGCACTTCGGGCAGTTCGCCCCGCGGCAGGCGCGCCCGCGCGGGACCGCGACCGGGCAAGCCCGCCGGGCCGGCGAGATCGGCCTTCAGACCGTCGCCGTACAGGTCCATCACCAGCCGCTCCGTCTCCTGCAAGGCCTGGCGCATCTGCGCAGCGTGCATCGGCACGTCGGCGACTTCGGTCACCTCGAAGCGCACGCCAACGCGCACCGCGCGCTGCGCCAGGCGCTCGACCCAGCCGTGGCGGCCCAGGTCCATGCGACAGCCGAACTGCGCGAGCGCGGTGGCCGGCAGGTGGTGCGCCTCGTCGAGGATCAACAGGCAATTGTCGAGTTCGGGCAGCTGCCGGTTGCCCAGCGAAGCCAGCAGCAGGTCGTGGTTGACGACGATCACCTGCGCGCCGACCAGCAGCTTGCGGCGCTCGTAATAGACACACTGGTTGAATGACGGGCAGTGCTTGCCGGTGCACGACGCGGCATCGGCCGCCATCGGCAGCCAGGCTTCGCTCGCCGGGGGGGTGTCGAGCGTGTCGCGGTCGCCGTCCCAGGCGCCGGTCGCCAGCGTCTGGGCGATGTGCGTGTAGAACTGGAGGCGAGCCTCCACTTCGTGCGCAGGCCTTGTCGGGCGGGCCGCGGCGCCGTGGTCGTCGTCGGCGAAGAGGTCGTCCTCACCGTCGTCGGCGGGGTCGTCGTCGCCGAGTTCTGCCACCATTCCGGTCAGGCGTTCGAGCTTCAGCTGGCAGACATAGCGGCCGCGACCCTTGGCCAGCGCGAAACGGAACGGCTGCGGCAGCAGCTTGGCGAGCGCGGGCAGGTCCTTGTTCACCAGCTGTTCCTGCAGCGCCACGGTGGCGGTGGAAATCACGACGCGGGTGTTGCGCGCCAGCGCCAGGGCGATGGCAGGTGCGCAGTAGGCGAGCGACTTGCCGACACCGGTGCCGGCCTGGATCACCGCGATGGCGCGCACCGGCGGGTCGGCCGGGCCGTCGTCATCGCCCTCGTCGCTCTTGGCCTTGCCCAGCGTGGCAGCGGCGAGCGTGTCAGCCACCCGCTCGGCCATGCGCCGCTGGCCGTCACGGCTGCGAAAACCGGCGCTGGCCTGGACCACCCCGTCGAACGCCTGCAGGGCGGACGCGGCCCATTCCAAAGAAGACATGCGCCGAGTGTTGCACGGCTGCTGCCGCGCATTGCCTCAGGCGGGCTGGGCGGCGCCGGCGGCGGATGTCGGCAGGCCGAAGATCGCATCGAAAGCCCAGTTGAAGACGAAGGTGTAGACCAGGAAGAAGACCACCAGGCCCAGGTCCATGACGAACGCCGTCCACAGGCTCACCCCAAGCCACCAGGCAAAGGTCGGCACCAGGAAGACGATGAGGCCACCCTCGAACCCGATGGCATGCGCGATGCGCCGCCACACGCTGCGGCCACGCACCGCCTGGCGCGATTCCCAGCGCTCGAAAAGCCAGTTGAAGCTCAGGTTCCACAGCACCGCGATCACCGACGCGATCACCGCCAGCACGCCCGAATGCCCCAGGCCCTGCCCCGACATCAGCGCCAGCCCGACGCTGGCCGCCACGATGGCGATGCCTTCGTAGAGGGTGATGTAGACGACGCGGCGCTTGAGCCCTTGCATGGAAATCCCGTGGAACATTGAACGAATCTGCACTTTATGTGCATCGTACTGATATAAAAAGTCATCTTCTTTCAATCCAATTGACAGGTCACTGGCATGGCGTTTTCCACGGACAACCTGCAAGTCTTCCTCGCCGTGCTCGACCGCGGCTCGTTTTCCGCGGCTGCGCGTTCGTTGGGGCGCGTGCCCTCGGCCGTCAGCATGGCGATCGCCGGGATGGAGGCCGAACTGAACCTGCCGCTGTTCGACCGCAGTGGCCGGGAGCCCAAGCCCACCGCCGCCGCCCGGTCGCTGGAGCCGCAAGCCCGGCTGCTCGCGGCACAGTTCAAGCAACTCGAGGTGCAGGCGCTGGCGCTGACGCAGGGCCTCGAGAACCGGCTGACGCTCGCGATCGCGCCCGAGTTGCTGGCGGCGCCCTGGAGCATGGCGCTCGCGGCGCTGGCCGAGGAGTACCCGCTGCTCGAGGTCGAGGTGCTGGCCGCGCCCCAGGCCGACGCGCTGGCGCTGCTGCACGCCGGGCGTGCACAACTGGCGCTGGTGTTCGAGCGGCCCAGCCTGGACGGCCGTGAAGGTTTTCAGGAGGTCGCGAGCGACACCATGGTGGCGGTGATGGCACCCGCGCATCCGGTGCTCGCCGCGGCCGGCGGGCGCCTGCGCGAAGAACACCTGCACAACACGCGGCAGATCGTGGTGGCCGGGCGCGACCTGGCAACCAGCGACCCGCGATTCGTCTTCGGCCGGCATGTCTGGCGCACAGACAACGCGCTGGCCGCGCTGAGTTTGATCACAGCCGGGCTGGGCTGGGGCTGGCTGCCACGCAACTTCGCGAAGCCGCACGTGGCAGCAGGCGCGCTGCTGGAGATTCCTTTCGAAAATCTCAGCAACGGGCTCGACCTGTGGGTCGATGTGGTGTGGTCGCGCGAGCGGCCGCTGGGGTTGGGGGCGCAGCGCTTCGTCGCGCTGATCGGTCGCGATCCGTCGCGCGCCGAATCGACCGGCAGCGCGGCAGCGACGGACTAGCGACCCGGGCCGCCCCGGCCCTCTCCGCCGCGACCTTCGCCGCCCCGGCGTTCACCACCGCCGCCCCCGCGGCCGGGTGGCGGCCCCCCAGCCTCGCGCGGGCCACGGTCTGGCCGTCCGGCACCCGGCGGCGGGCCGCCGCGCGCGCCGCCATCGGGCCGCACGTACATCTGCGGTGGTCTCGGCTGCGGGCGCGGACGCTCCGGCCGCACCTCCGGCCTCGGGCCGGGTCCGCCGGGACGAAAACCCGGATCCGGCCGTGGGCGATAGCCGTCGTCTATTGGTGGGCGGAAGCCAGGCCCTGGCGGTGGCGGACGATCGGGCCGCGGACGGTAGCCCGGGCCGGGGCCGCCCGGACCCGGTCGCCACGGATTCGGCCGCCATTCGGCACGCGGCGGCGGCGGCGGGCGCCAGCCCTGCACCGGCGGTGGCGGCCGCGAACCCCACCAGCGCCGATCGCCGTACCACGGGCGGTCGCGGTAGTAGTTCGACCAGTAGTTGCCGAGCGCGAAGGTCACGATCGGCACGCCGATCACGGCGCCGTAGGTCGCCAGCGGCACCCGTTGCTGCTCGTAGGCGTAGTCGAGTGCCTGGGAAAACAGCCAACCGCGCAATCCGTCCGGCAGCACCACGTCGCACCAGCTGTAGCCGCCGGTGCAGCCCATCACTTCGAGCGACTGACCACCGCCGAGCACGGCCACGACCGGGTAGTCGGCCGACGGGCCGGCCCGCAGGTTGACGGAAACATTGGTGAAAGCCTGCTGCGCGCTGGCGGCCAGCGGCACCGCGAGGGTCAATGCGCCGATGCCGATCCATCGCCGAAAGGCTCTGTGGGGTTGGTTCATGGTTGTTCCTTCCGGCGCAGGGTAGGCGCCGACCCGAAGCGCTGTCAATCGGCCGACGCGCCCCGTCAGGCCGTTTCGCTGTAGAAGGGCGCGCCCTGCAGGCGCCGGCCGCCCAGAGGCGCGACCGTGTGGCCGATGGCGGCGATGTGATCGGGCGTGGTGCCGCAGCAACCGCCGACGATGTTCACCAGCCCGGCCGCCGCGAATTCATGGAGCAGGCGCGCGGTGACGTCGGGCGTCTCGTCGAAGCCGGTGTCGCTCATCGGATTGGGCAGGCCCGCGTTGGGGTAGCAGCTGATGAACGTGTCCTCGGCCACGCGCGCCAGTTCCTGGATGTAGGGCCGCATCAGTGCCGCACCCAGCGCGCAGTTCAGGCCGACCGCCAAAGGCCGCGCGTGGCGCACGCTGTGCCAGAACGCCGTCACGGTCTGGCCGCTCAGGATGCGGCCCGATGCGTCGGTCACGGTGCCGCTGATGATGACCGGCAGGCGCTCGCCGGAGTTGTCGAAGTACTCGTCGACCGCGAACAGCGCCGCCTTGGCGTTGAGCGTGTCGAAGATGGTTTCGACCAGGATCACGTCGGCGCCGCCTTCGACCAGCGCTTCGGTCTGTTCGTAATAGGCGGCGCGCAAGGTTTCGAAGTCAACGTTGCGCGCGCCCGGGTCGTTCACGTCGGGGCTGATGCTGGCGGTCTTGGGCGTCGGGCCCAGGGCGCCGGCGACGAAGCGTGGCTTGTCGGGCGTGCTGAACTTGTCGCAGGCCGCGCGGGCCAGCTTGGCCGATTCCAGGTTCATCTCGCGCGCCAGGTGCGCCATCTTGTAGTCCTCCTGCGCAACGGTGGTGGCGCCGAAGGTGTTGGTCTCGATCAGGTCGGCGCCGGCCGCGAGATAGGCCTCGTGGATGTCGCGGATCACGTCGGGGCGCGTGAGCGACAGCAGCTCGTTGTTGCCCTTCACGTCGCGCTCGAAGTCCTTGAAACGTTCACCACGATATTGCTCTTCGCCGAGTTTGAAGCGCTGGATCATCGTGCCCATGGCGCCGTCGAGCACGGCGATGCGTTGGGCGAGGATGCCAGGGAGCGACTGGCCGCGGGTGTAGACGATGGGCTTCATAGGCCCGCGATTGTAGGAAGCGGCCGAAGGGCTTGTCGCGGTGGGTGATCGCGACGCTGCACCGCCCGCGCCAGGCTCAGTCGAAGAGTTTCCCCGGATTCATCAGCCCCATCGGGTCGAGCGCCTGCTTGATCGCGCGCATTGCGGCCAGCTCGGCCGGCGTGCGGCTGGCGCCGAGATAGGGCTTCTTGTGCGTGCCGATGCCGTGCTCGGCCGACACGCTGCCGCCGAATGTGGCGACCTGGTCGTACACCAGCTTCTCCACGCCGTGCTCGTCGCCGCCGACGGTGCCGGCGTCCACCGAGATGTGCAGGTTGCTGTCGCCCACATGGCCGAAGAAGACGGCGATGTTGCCGGGCCAGCGCGCGTCGAGCGCGGAGCGGCAGGTGTCGGCGAAGCGGCCGATCTCGGCCATCGGCAGGCTCACGTCGAAGTTGATCGGCGGGTGCATGTGGGCCGGCAGCTCGGCCGTGGCTTCGCGGATCTTCCACAGCGTGCGGGCCTGCGCCTGTGATTGCGCGATGACGGCATCGAGCGCCTCGCCGGCTTCCATCGATTCGCCGAGCAGCTCCTCGATGGCCGCGCGCAATTCGTCTTCGTCGCTGCCCGTCACGTCGACCAGCGCGGCGAACGGATGCGGTGCGTCAAAGGGTTCGCGCAGCGACTGCCAGTGCAGCGACGCGGCGACGAAGTCGCGCCACATCAGTTCGAACGCCGCCACCGCGCCGGGGAACCGTGCCTGCAGCCGGCCGAGCAACGCCAGCGACTGCTCGAAGCTACCGAGCGCGACCAGCACCGTGGCCTTGGCGCGCGGCGCAGGATGCAACCGAAGCACCGCGCGCGTGATCACGCCGAGCGTGCCTTCGGCGCCGATGAAGAAGTGCTTCAGGTCGTAGCCCGTGTTGTTCTTGATCATCGGCCGCAGCATGGGCAGCACGGTGCCGTCGGCCAGCACCACCTCGAGCCCGAGCGCCTGCTCGCGCATCATCCCGAACTGCAGCACGCCGTTGCCGCCGGCATTGGTCGCGAGGTTGCCGCCGATCTGGCACGAGCCGCGCGCACCGAGGTCGACGCCGACCTGCAAGCCTTGCGCGGCCGCCGCTTCCTGCACCGCCTGCAGCGTGGCGCCGGCCTGCACGGTGATCGTCGATGCTGCTGTGTCGAGCGACTCGACGGCGTTCATGCGGCCGAGCGACAGCGCGATCGCACCCGCGACCGGCACCGCCCCGCCGGCCATGCCGGTGAGGCCGCCCTGCGGCACCACCGGCACGCGGAATTCGCTGCACACACGCAGCACGGCCGCGACCGCGTCGGTGCTGCGCGGGCGCACCAGCGCGACCGGCTGCACCGACGTGACGCCGCTCCAGTCGGTTCGATGGTGCAGTGGCACGGCGTCGCCGACCTGCACCGCATCGGCACCGGCCGCGGCGATCAGCGCATCGATGAAGGCTGCATCAGCCACGCTTCGTCTCGACGAACGCGAGCACGGCCTCGATCATCCGTCGCACACGCGGCTGCACGCCGGCCGCCACCTCGGGCAGGTAGTCGAAGGGCAGCGCCTCCTGCATGTAGCTCGACTGCGTCATCTCCAGTTGCACCGCGTGCACGTTCTGCGCGGGATTGCCGTGGTGACGCGTGATGTAGCCGCCGGTGAAGCGGCCGTTGAGCACGCCGGTGTAGCCCGGTGCGCTCTCGGCGATGCCCAGCAGCGTTTGCGCCAGCGTCGGATCGCAGCTCTCGCCTTTGGCGGTGCCGAGGTTGAGGTCGGGCAGCTTGCCCTCGAAGAAACGCGGCAGCACCGAGCGGATCGAGTGCGCGTCCCACAGCGCGGCGATGCCGTGCTGCGCCTTGATGCGCGCGAGCTCTTCGGTGAGCTTCGCGTGGTACGGGTGCCAGATGGCCTCGCGACGCGCGGCGATCTCGTCGTCTTGGGGCACGTCGCCGGCCTCGTAGATCGGCGTGTTGTCGAAGGTGTCGACGGGGCACAGGCCGGTCACGCTCTGGCCCGGATAGAGGCTGGCGCCGTCCGGCGGGCGGTTTAGGTCGATCACATAGCGCGAATGCGTGGCGACCAGCACCGACGCGCCGAGCGCGTCGGCGAAGTCGTAGAGGCGTTCGAGGTGCCAGTCGGTGTCGGGCACCTGCCGCGCTTCGTCGGTGAAGCGCGCGGCCAGCGCAGGCGGCACGTGCGTGCCGACGTGCGGCATGGAGATCAGCAAGGGCCGCGTGCCCTGGCGGAAGCGGAAGGGGGGTTCGGTCGTATGAAAGCTCATCGTGAATCCTGAAGCAGTTGACGACGCGCGGCGATGAAGCCGGCCGATGCAATGTCGTGAAGCGGATGGCGGCCGGCCTGCACCCGCGGTTGCCCTGCCACCCACACGGCGTCGATCGCGCTGGTGCGGTGGCTGGCGAAGACGTGCGATGACAGCATGTCGGGCGCATCGAGCCCGGCGAGCGCGGGGTGCGTGGCGTCGAGCACGGTGAAGTCGGCCTGCTGCCCGACCGCGAGCCCGCCGATGGCGCGGCCGGATGCCTGCGCGCCGCCCTGCACCGCCGACAGCGTCATGGCGCTCGCGACGTTGGGCTGCGATGCATCGGCCGCCACATTGCGCTGGCGCGTGGCGAGGCGCTGGCTGTATTCGAGCATCAGCAGTTCTTCCGCGGCGTTCACGCAGATGTGGCTGTCCGAACCGACGCCCCATGCGCCGCCGGCCGCACGCCAGGCCGGCAGGTCGAAGATGCCGTCGCCAAGGTTCGCCTCGGTGGTCGGGCACAGCCCGGCGACCGCACCGCTTGCGGCAGCGCGGCGGTACTCGTCGGCGTCCATGTGCGTCGCGTGCACCAGGCACCAGCGCGCGTCGACCGGCGCATGGTCGAGCAGCCAGGCCACGGGGCGTTGGCCGCTCCATGCCACGCAGTCGTCAACCTCCTGCGTCTGCTCGGCGATGTGGATGTGCACCGGTGCGGTCGGGTCGATCGCGTGGAGGCCCGCGAGCACGTCGCGCAGCGCGTCGGGCGGCACCGCGCGCAGCGAGTGCGGCGCGAGGCCGAGGCGTGCGCCCTGCGCGTCGCACAGTGGCTCGAGCTTTTCAAGCAGGCGCAGCATCGAGTCGGTCGAGCGGATGAAGCGGCGTTGCCCGTCGCTCGGCGGCTTGGCGCCGAAGCCGCTGGTCTGGTACAGCACCGGCAGCAGCGTGAGTCCGATGCCTGCACGCTGCGCTGCGCGCATCAGCGCATGCGCCAGCTCGGCATCGTCGGCATAGGGCCGGCCGTCGCCCTGGTGGTGCACGTAGTGGAACTCGCACACGGACGTGTAGCCGGCTTCCAGCATCTCGACGTACAGGCCGAGCGCGATGGCTTCGAGTTGCGCCGGGTCGAGCCGCAACGCGAAGCGGTACATCAGCGTGCGCCAGCTCCAGAAGCTGTCGCTCGCCTCGCCGCGGTATTCGGTGAGGCCGGCAATGGCGCGCTGAAAGGCGTGGGAGTGGAGGTTGGGGGTGCCGGGGATGACGGGGCCGCGTGTCGTCGCCGGTGCTGTCGTGTTCGGTTCGACGTGGGTCAGTTGGCCGTTGTCGTTCCATTCGAGGCGGACGTTCTTTTGCCAGCCTGTCGGGAGCAATGCGTGGCTTGCTACGGTGCTTGCTGTCATACGCTGACCGTTTTGTGCGTGGGGCGTCGGCGGGCGGTATGCCTTTGGGCGGCAGACGTCTCCGGTCCTTCGGACTTCGCTGCTGCTCCTCGTTTCAGGCGGGGTCCGCGCAAACTCGCTTCGCTCAGACACGCGCGGCCCTGATCCGCCTGCCCCTGCGGTGCTCGCCGGAGCCTCAACAGCCGCCCAAAGGCACACCACCCACCGACGTGGACGCGATCGTTGACATCTCTGTCCAGCGAGCGCAGCGATTGCGCCACCCCAAGCCCGGCAGGCGGTGCGGGCCGGGCGATCCCCTGTGCGCCGCCGAGGAGCGCAGCGCCATCGGCTGCGCGCGCAGCGCGCTTCAACATCTGACTCGTCGCAGCTGTCTGAGCGAAGAGAACGAAGTGAACGCAGCGAGTTCTGCGACGCAGCCGATGGCGCGAGCACCGCAGGGCAGCCGCGAAGCGGCCGGCGCACCGGGGTCGTCCGGCCCGCACCGCCTGCCGGGCGCTCTCCGCAAAGCAAGCGACCATGATCACACCACCACCCTCCCCTGCCGCACCACAGAGCGCGCAGGCCGCTGCCCGAACCAATAAGCCAGCTCCGCCACTTCCTGCACATCCCATAGCACGAAGTTCGCAGGCATCCCAACGCCGATCGATCCATGCGTAGCCTGCAACCCCAGCGCACGCGCTGCATGCGAAGTCACCGCATCGATCGCCTCCGGCACTGTCAAGCGGAACAAGGTGCACGCCATGTTCACCATCAACAACAAACTGAGCGCCGGCGAGGTGCCCGGGTTGTGGTCTGTCGACACCGCCATCGGCACGCCGGCCGCACGCAGCGCGGCGATCGGCGGCACCGTCGTGTCGCGCAGCGTGTAGAACGCACCCGGCAGCAGCACGGCCACCGTGCCCGCGTCGCGCATCGCGTCGATGCCCACCTGCGACAGGTGCTCGATGTGGTCGCACGACAGCGCGCCGTAACGCGCGGCCAGTGCGGCACCGCCCATGTCCGACAGCTGCTCGGCATGCAGCTTGACCGGCAGGCCGAGCCGCTGCGCTGCCTGGAACACACGCTCGGTTTCCTCGAGCGAGAAGGCGATGCGCTCACAGAACACGTCCACCGCGTCGACCAGCCCTTCGGCCGCCAGCGCGGGCAGCATCTCGTCGCACACGAGGTCGATGTACGCCCCGCTGCGGCCCGCGTATTCGGGCGGCAGCGCGTGGGCACCGAGGAAAGTGGTGCGCACGGTCACGCCATACGCGGCGCCGAGGCGGCGCGCCACGCGCAGTTGCTTGCGCTCGTGCTCCAGCGACAGCCCGTAGCCCGACTTGATCTCGATCGCGCAGACGCCTTCGGCCAGCAGCGATTCAAGGCGCTTGCCGGCGCTCGCGAACAGCTCGTCTTCGCTCGCCTCGCGCGTGGCGCGCACGCTGGAGACGATGCCGCCGCCGGCCTTGGCCACCTCTTCGTAGCTCGCACCGGCCAGCCGCATCGCGAATTCGTTGGCACGCTGGCCGCCGTAGACCAGATGCGTGTGGCAGTCGACCAGGCCCGGCGTGACGAGCGCGTCGCCACCGTCGTGCCGCGGCAGCGCGTGGAACTCGGCCGGGACCTCGGGTTGCGGCCCGAACCAGCGGATCAGGCCCTGCGTGACCACGATGGCAGCCAACGCCGTCGGCGCGTCGGCGCGTCGTAACCCGGTCCAGAGGCCGTCGGCGGATGGGCAGTTGTCGAAGGGTTTCATGTCATCAGATGTGGAGATCGTCGAGGGCGGGCGCAGCGTCGTCGGGCCGCCACTGCACTACCGCCAGGCGTGCGCCGCGGCTGGCCGGCTTGACGGTCCAGGTCTGCGGCTCGCCGGCCCACCAGACGCCCTGGCCTTCCTTCAGCGTGCCGCCGCCGACGCGCCACTGGCCTTCCAGCGTCATCAGCAGGCCGTGCGAACTGCGGTCCAGCGTGGCCAGCTCCGAGACGACGCGCAGCGTGGCTTGGCCGCGGGCACGCCGCACCATCAGGTTGAAGTCGGTCGAGAGCCCGCCGAGCAGGCTGCAATCCACCGCCGCCTCGCCGTCGAAGGCGAAGGGCTGGTGGGGCGTATCGAGCGCATGGTCGAAGCCGGTCGACTGCAGCCGCACTCCGTCGCCCTCGAGCAGCATGATGGTGCGGTCGACGCCCGTGAAGACGGAGAAGGGGCCACCCATCGCAATGGTGGCGATGCTCACGCGCCAGTCGAAATCGTCCAGCCCGGCACCGGGCGGGAAGCAGACCACCTCCTGCGTGGTGCCGCCGCCGTTCTTCCATGGCGTCACCGGCAGGGCAGATCGCGCGAAACGCTGCAGGGTCATCGAATCAATCCTCCTTGTCCCAATTTGCGTTCCCAATGTCGCAGCACCAGCGTCACGAAACCCGTCAACAGGAAGTAAACAAGGGCAATCGCCAGATACACCTCGAGCGAGCGGTAGGACACGCTGATGATCTTCTGGCCCTCGTGCATCACGTCGTGGATGGTCAGCAGCGACACCAGCGCCGAGTTCTTGATCAAAGCGATGAACTCGTTGCCGAGTGGGGGAATCATGCGCACCACCGCCTGCGGCAGCACGATCTGCCGCATCGCCACCGCCGGCGTCATGCCGAGCGACTGCGCCGCCAGCGTCTGCCCGCGATCGATCGACTGGATGGCGCCGCGCACGATCTCCGACACGTAAGCGCCGGAATACACGCCCAGCCCCAGCACGCCGCACAGGAAAGCCGGCAGCAGGATGCCGAAGTGCGGCAGCCCGAAGAACAGAATGAAGAGCTGCACCAGCAGCGGCGTGCCGCGGATCACCGCAACGTACGCCGTGCACACGCCGTAGAGCCAGCGGCGCTTCGGGTTCAGCCGGCCGATGCCCACCAGCAAGCCGAGCACGCAGCCGAGCGCCAGCGCGCACGCGGTGATCTCTACCGTGACCAGCGCCCCGCGCAGCAGGTCGGCCCAGCCAGCCCAGACCGGTGTGAAGTCCAGATCCATCAGCGGGACCGGGTCACTTCGTCGCCGTGTTGCTGAACCACTTCTTCACGATGGTTGCGTAGGTGCCGTCGGCCTTGAGCTTCGCGATGGCGTCGTTCACCGCCTTGGTCAGCTCGGGCGTGTCCTTGCGGATCGCCATGCCGTATTCCTCGGTGGTGAGCTGCTCGTCGAGCACCTTCAGGCCGGGGCGCGTGCGCGTGTACTGGTAGGCGGCGGGCTTGCCGGTGACGGCCGCGTCGCTGCGGCCGATGTCGACCAGATTGAACATCTCCTGGTTCTTCTCGACTTCCATCAGCTGCACCTGTGGGTACTTCTCCTTCACGAAGCTGACCGACTTGGTGCCCACCTGCACGCTGACCTTCTTGCCGTTCAGGTCGCTTGGCGACTTGATCGTCGTGTTGTCGGCCTTGACCATCGCGACCAGACCACCTGCGTAATACGGCACGGTGAAGTCGACGACCTTCTTGCGCTCGTCGGTGATGTAGATGGCCGACACGGCCATGTCGAAGCGCTTGGACATCAGGCCGGGGATCAGTCCCTTGAAGTCGATGTCGACCCATTCGACCTTACGTCCCATGGCCTTGCCGACGGCCTCGACCAGCTCGACGTCGAAGCCGGTGCGCTTCCCGTTCTCGACGAACTCCATCGGCGGGAAGGTGGCGTCGGTGCCGACGGTGAGGACGGCCTGTGCGTGGGCGAGGCCGGTGAACGCGGCGGCCGATGCGATGGCGGCGATGAGGAGATGACGGCGGATCTGCATGGTGGCTTTCGTTGAGATCAGGGTTTATTCGACCATCGGCAGATGAAGCCCTTGCTTCTTCGCCGTGGCGATGGCGATGTCGTAGCCCGCATCGGCGTGGCGCATCACGCCACTCGCCGGGTCGTTCCACAGCACGCGCCCGATGCGTTGCGCAGCAGCATCCGTGCCATCGCACACGATCACCATCCCCGCGTGCTGCGAGTAGCCCATGCCGACGCCACCGCCGTGATGCAGGCTGACCCAGGTCGCGCCGCCCGCCGTGTTGAGCAGCGCGTTGAGCAGCGGCCAGTCGCTGACGGCATCGGTGCCGTCCTTCATGGCTTCGGTTTCGCGGTTGGGGCTGGCGACCGAACCGGTGTCGAGATGGTCGCGGCCGATGACGATGGGCGCCTTCAGCTCGCCGCTCTTCACCATCTCGTTGAAGGCCAGGCCCGCGATGTGGCGCTCGCCCAGGCCCAGCCAGCAGATGCGCGCGGGCAGGCCCTGGAAGGCGATGCGCTCGCGCGCCATGTCGAGCCAGCGGTGCGTGTGCTTGTTGTCGGGGAACAGTTCCTTGATCTTGGCGTCGGTCTTGTAGATGTCTTCCGGGTCGCCCGAGAGCGCGACCCAGCGGAAGGGGCCCTTGCCTTCGCAGAACAGCGGGCGGATGTAGGCGGGCACGAAGCCGGGGAAGTCGAAGGCGTTCTTCACGCCTTCGTCGAAGGCGACCTGGCGGATGTTGTTGCCGTAGTCGACCGTGGGCACGCCCATGGCCTGGAAGTCGAGCATCGCCTGCACATGGGCCACGCAGGACTTGGCGGCGGCGGCAGTGAGCGCGGCGTGCTGAGACGCGTCCTTCATCGCGGCCTGCCACTGCGGCACCGTCCAGCCCACCGGCAGGTAGCCGTGGATCAGGTCGTGCGCGGAGGTCTGGTCGGTGACCAGGTCGGGGCGGATCGCGGTGCCGGCCTTCGCGCGGCGCGCGAGCTCGGGAACGATGTCTGCCGCATTGCCCAGCAGCGCGATCGACACGGCTTCCTTCTTCGCCGTGTGGTGCGCGATGAGCGCCAGCGCGTCATCGAGGTCTTTGGCCTGCTTGTCGACATAGCGCGTGCGCAGGCGGAAGTCGATGCTCGACTGCTGGCACTCGATGGCCAGCACGCAGGCGCCGGCCAGCACGCCCGCCAGCGGCTGCGCGCCGCCCATGCCGCCGAGGCCGGCGGTGAGGATCCACTTGCCCGACAGGTCGTTGTTGTAGTGCTGGCGGCCGGCTTCGACGAAGGTCTCGAAGGTGCCCTGCACGATACCCTGCGCGCCGATGTAGATCCAGCTGCCGGCCGTCATCTGGCCGTACATGAAGAGGCCCGCGCGGTCGAGCTCGTTGAACTTCTCCCAAGTCGCCCACTTGGGCACGAGGTTCGAGTTGGCGATGAGCACGCGCGGCGCGTTGGCGTGCGTCTTGAACACACCGACCGGCTTGCCCGACTGGATCAGCAGCGACTCGTCGTCTTCCAGCACCTTGAGCGATTCGAGGATCTGGTCGTAGCACGCCCAGTTGCGCGCGGCGCGGCCGATGCCGCCGTACACCACCAGGTCCTGCGGGCGCTCGGCGACTTCGGCGTCGAGGTTGTTCTGCAGCATGCGGAACGGCGCTTCGGTGAGCCAGCTCTTGCAGGTGAGTTCGCTGCCGCGCGGGGCGCGGATGACGCGGGTCGGGTCGTGGCGCGGGTCGGTGTTGATTTTTTCAGGCGCGTTCATGGCGTGGGTCCTTTCAGTGACTGGGCAGGATGTTCAGCAGGGCGTCGGGCAATTCGGCCGTGAGGGCCCACTGCCGCATGGCCTGGATGTCGGGTGCGAGGTAGCGGTCGCGTTCGAGAAAGGCGACCTGGCGCCGGATGGTGTTCAGCTCGGCCTCGACCAGCGGCGAGCTTTTCAGCACCGCCGCCGGATCGCGCTTGAGTTCGATGCCCTGCGCCGCACACATCGCCTCGATGCCGACGACCACGGCCGTGTTGTCGACCATGTCGCCGAGCCGGCGCGCCGCGAAGGTCGCCATCGACACATGGTCTTCCTGGTTGGCCGAGGTCGGCAGGCTGTCGACGCTGGCCGGATGCGCGAGCGACTTGTTCTCCGATGCCAGCGCCGCGGCCGTCACCTGCGCGATCATGAAGCCCGAGTTGAGGCCGCCATCGCGCACGAGGAACGGCGGCAGGCCCGACAGGCCGGTGTCGAGCAGCAGCGCGATGCGGCGCTCGGCGATCGCGCCGATCTCGGAGATGGCGAGGGCGAGGATGTCGGCCGCGAAAGCCACCGGCTCGGCGTGGAAGTTGCCGCCGGAGATCACGTCACCGGTGTCGGTGAAGACCAGCGGATTGTCCGACGCGGCGTTGGCCTCGATCACCAGCACGCGCGCGGCGTGGGTGATGTTGTCCAGGCAGGCGCCCATGACTTGTGGGATGCAGCGCACCGAATACGGGTCCTGCACGCGGCCGCAGTCGGCATGCGAGGGCACGATGTCGCTGCCATCGAGCAGCGCGCGCACCGCGGCCGCCACCGCCATCTGGCCCGGCTGGCCGCGTGCCGCATGAATGCGCGCATCGAAGGGCTTGATCGAACCCTGGATCGCTTCGAGCGACAGCGCGCTCGACATCAGTGCGGCGGCGAAGACGTTCTCCGCGCCGAACAGGCCAGCCAGTGCCAGCGCGGTCGACACCTGCGTTCCGTTGAGGAGTGCGAGGCCCTCCTTCGGGCCGAGCACGAAAGGCTCTAGGCCGATGCTGCGCATCGCGTCGGCACCGCTGACGACGCGGCCGTCGGCCAGCGTCGCCTCGCCCTCGCCGATCAGCACGCAGGCCATGTGCGCGAGCGGCGCCAGGTCACCCGACGCGCCGACCGAGCCCTTGGCCGGAATGCGCGGCACGACACCGGCATTGAAGAGCGCGAGCAGTGCGTCGACCAGTTCGGGCCGCACGCCCGAATGCCCGCGCGCCAGGCTCACGGCCTTGGTCGCCAGCACCAGCCGCACCACCGGCGCCGCCAGCGGCTCGCCCGTGCCCACGCTGTGCGAGAGCACCAGGTTGCGCTGCAGCTCGGCGAGATGGTCGTTGCCGATGCGCGTGCTGGCCAGCTTGCCGAAGCCGGTGTTGATGCCGTAGACCACCTCGTCGTTGTCGACGATGCGCTGCACGGCCTCTTGCGATGCACGCATGCCGGCGGCGGTCGACGGGTCGAGCGCCAAGGTCACGCCGCCCACGTGGATCGCGCGCAGCAGCGGGAGATCGACGGCGCCCGGCGTGAGGGTCCTGGCGGCGGATGTTGCGTTCTGATGACCGGTCATGGTGCTTGTCTATACAGGTGGTTCGGCGCGTGAGCGAGGGTGTCCAACGGCATGCGTGGAAGACCTCAGCCGAAGCTGGGGTTGCCGTCGGGGCGAAAGCGGCTGCCGAGGCGGTAGCGGGACGCCGGATGCAGGCAGCGCACCCAGGTGACGGGCGTGGTGCGCGTCCAGGTGCGACGCGTCAGCAGCAGGCAAGGCTCGGCGGCCGACATCGCCAGCCGCTCGGCCTGTTCGGCCGTGGGCAGCACGGCGTCCACCAGGTGCTCGATCTGGTCGAACGGGACGTTGCGCACCAGGTATTCGCTGGGCGGCGTCGCTTCGAAGTCCTGGTCGAGGTACGTCGGCACGACCGCCGGATTTACATAGCGCTCCTCGAGTTGCACCGGCGTCTCGTTCTCGAGGTGCAGGCACACGCTGTGGAACACCGATTCGCCCGCGTGCAGGCCGAGCCAGGCCGCCACGTCGGGCGACGCGGCGATGCGTTCGACCGTGAGCATCCGGCACCGGTAGTCGTGCCCGCGCTGGCGGATCTCGCTCGCGATGTTGGCGATCTGCAGCAACGTCGACTGCGGCTTGTCTTCGGCGACGAAGCTGCCGACACCGGCCACGCGAGTGATGCGGCCCTGCTCGACCAGTTCACGCAACGCGCGGTTCACCGTCATGCGGGCCACGCCGAACTGCGCGACCAGTTCATGCTCCGACGGCAGCCGATGGCCGGCCGGCCAGGTGCCGTCCTGGATCTTGCGAGAGATGAATTCCTTCACCTGCTCGTAGAGCGCGAGGGTCGGCAGATCGCGTTTCATGGCGCTCGGCGTTTCAGTGCTCGGCCGACGCCATCGACTCGGCGCGGATCTCTTCGGTGAGCTGCGCCTTGATCGCCATGAACTCGGGCGAGGTCTTGATCGTGTAGTGGCGCGGGTGCGGGAAGTCGACCGCGATCTCGGTCTTGATCCGGCCCGGCCGCGCGCTGAACACCGCCACGCGGTTGGCCATGAAGATCGCCTCGTCGATGTCGTGCGTGACGAACAGCACCGTCTTCTGTGCCGACTCCCAGATGCCCAGCAGCAGCTCCTGCATCAGCACGCGCGTCTGGTTGTCCAGCGCACCGAAGGGCTCGTCGAGCAGCAGCATCTTTGGGTCGTTGGCGAGCGCGCGCGCGATGGCCGTGCGTTGCTGCATGCCGCCCGACAGCTGCTTGGGAAAGTGATTCTCGAAGCCGCGCAAGCCCACCTTCGCGATGAAGAAGTCGCTGCGCTCCTTCTGCTCGGCCTCGCTCATGCCCCGCTCGCGCAGGCCGAAGCGGATGTTCTGCGCGATGGTGAGCCACGGGAACAGCGTGTAGCTCTGGAACACCACGCCGCGGTCGGCGCCCGGGCCTTGGATGCGCTCGCCGTCGAGCAGCACCTGACCGGTGGTCGGAAAGTCGAGGCCGGCGACGATGCGCAGCAAGGTCGACTTGCCGCAGCCCGACGGGCCGAGGATGGTGACGAAGTCGTTCTCGCGGACCTCGAAGTCGATGGGTTGAAGCGCCTGCGTGCGCTGGCCCTTGGTGCCCTCGAACACGCGCGACACGCCCTGGATGGAGAGTTGGTTGCGCGACATCAGATCGTGCTCCATGCAAAGAGCTTGCGGTTGAGCGCCTTGAAGGCGAAGTCCGAGACGAGGCCGATGATGCCGATCACGATGATCCCGAAGATGATCTGGCCCGTGTTGAGCAGCGCCTGGCTGTCGGTGATCATGTGGCCGATGCCCGACGACGAGCCGATGAGCTCGGCCACGATCACGTAGGTCCAGGCCCAGCCCAGCACCAGGCGCAAGGTTTCGGCGATGCCGGGCGCTGCACCCGGAATGAGCACGCGCTTGACGATGCCGCCGCTGTTGGCGCCGAGCGTGTACGCGGCCTCGACCAGGTCCTTGCGCGCACCGCCCACGATGACCGCGACCATCAGGATGATCTGGAACACCGAGCCGATGAAGATGACCAGCAGCTTCTGCGTCTCGCCGATGCCGGCCCACAGGATCAGCAGTGGAATGAAGGCCGACGCCGGCAGGTAGCGGCAGAAGGACACGAAGGGCTCGAGGAAGGCCTCGACCGGCTTGTACGCGCCCATCGCGATACCCAGCGGCACGGCCACGACGGTGGCGAGCACGAAGCCGCCGAGCACCCGCCACACCGTCATGCCGATGTCGTGGATGAAGTTGTATTCGGTGAACAGCAGCCAGGCTTCCTTCACCATCGTGACGGGGCTCGCCAGGAAGGTCGGCGACACGAAGCCGCCGAGCGTGAAGAAGGCCCAGACCGCGATGAACAGCACAAAGAAGCCGACGCCGAGCAGCCAGCGCGCGCGCGCGCCGACCGGCTCGAGCGGTGCCATGGACCTGGTCATTTCGGTTCTTTCAGGAACACCGCGGAACCGGCTCTGCCGGGCCGCTGGTGGTGCCCCCGGCAGGGGGTTGGCGTAGCGGACACGAAGTGCCGCGCAGACTGGGGGCGGGCCAATGTCACTTGATGAAGGAGGCGTCGAAGGTGACGGCCAGGTTCTCAGGCGCCTTGCGGATCACGCCGGCTTCCAGCAGGATCTTCTCGGCGTCCTTCATGAAAGCCGTGAGTTCACCGGCGAAGAACTTCTGGTTTGCCGCCTTGTCCTGCCAGCGCAGATAGGCCGACGACTTGGCGAACTGCTCGCCCGTCTGCTTGACCGCCGCGCCCATGATCTCGTTGGCCTTGGCAGGCTCGTTCTTGATCATCTCCAGCGCCTCGAAGTACGAGTTGGTCAGGGCTTGCGCCGCCTTTGCATTGGCCTTGAGCCACGTCGGCGCGCAGCCGACCGTGTCCATCACCATCGGGTAGTCGAGCGTGGTCGCGAGGATCTTGCCGGCCGCCGGGTTGCTGCGCACGGTCGACAGGTACGGCTCGTAGGTCATGGCGGCATCGTTCTGGCCGGCGACGAAAGCCTGTGCGGCCGCCTGCGGCGACAGCGTGGTGGTCTTCACGTCCTTGAGCGTCATGCCGTTCTTGTTGAGCATCCAGGCCAGGCCGAAGTAAGGCGCGGTGCCGGGCGCGTCGACGCCGATGGTCTTGCCCTTGAGGTCGGAGAACTTGGCGATGTCGCCGCGCACCGCGATGCCGTCGGCACCGTAGGACTTGTCCATCTGGAAGATCTGCACGATCGGCACGCCGTTGGCGTTCCAGGCGACGTGCGTCTCGACCGTGGTGGCGGCGCACTGGATGGCTTCGGCGGCCAGCGCCAGGTGGCGGTCCTTCTGCGGAATCATCTTGATTTCGACGTCCAGGCCGTTCTTCTTGAAGATGCCGGCCTTGTCGGCGAGGGTGAGCGGCGCGAAGCCGGTCCAGCCGGACATGCCGAGCGTGATCTTGGTGTCCTGGGCGGAAGCCGTGGTGGCCATGCCGGCCGCGCACAGGCCGGCTGCGAGCAGCGAAGTGACTTTGACAACCATCTTGACCATGGGTACTCCTGGATTCCGTTCGTGATGAAAAAGCGAGACCTGTCGACGTCGTGAACATGCGCCTCGGGCGTCGTGGGCCGGATTGTGGTCGTGCGCCCCAACTTGTATATACAGGGTTACCCCAGCGCTCCGTTGAGGTGCATCCTTCTAATGTAGATGCACCAATTTGCTGTCTATACAGGTCGACGTCGCTCGAACGCTGAGTCGTTGCAAAGCGCGTGCCAGCGGCGGCGGCGGACGATCGGGGACAATGGCCGCTTGTCCTCCGCCACCCTCCCCCACGCCGCCGAAAACCAGGGCAGCGCCGCGCCCGCCGACATCCTTCACGAGGTTTTCGGCTACGAGCAATTTCGAGGCGCCCAGGCCGCCATCGTCGACCATGTGGTCGGCGGCGGCGACGCGCTCGTGCTCATGCCGACGGGCGGCGGTAAGTCGCTCTGCTACCAGATCCCGGCCATCGCGCGGCAGCGCGCGGGCCACGGCGTGAGCATCGTGGTGTCGCCGTTGATCGCGTTGATGCACGACCAGGTCGGTGCGCTGCACGAGGCCGGCGTGAGCGCCGCCTTCCTCAATTCGACGCTCGACTGGGCACAGACGCAGGACGTCGAGCGCCGCATGCTCAACGGCGAGATCACGCTGCTCTATGCCGCGCCCGAACGGGTGAACACGCCGCGCTTCCTGCAGCAGCTCGACACGCTGAAGCAGCGCGGCAAGCTCAGCCTCTTCGCCATCGACGAGGCGCATTGCGTGAGCCAGTGGGGCCACGACTTCCGCCCCGAATACCGTTCGCTGACCGTGCTGCACGAGCGCTATGCCGGCGTGCCTCGTATCGCGCTCACCGCCACCGCCGACGACCTGACGCGCGCCGACATCGTCGAGCGCCTGCAGCTCGAAGAAGCGCGCCAGTTCGTCAGCAGCTTCGACCGGCCGAACATCCGCTACACCATCGTCGAGAAGAAGGATGCGACCACGCAGCTGCTGCGCTTCATCCAGCGCGAGCACGAGGGCGAGGCTGGCGTCGTCTACTGCCAGTCGCGCAAGCGCGTCGAAGACACCGCCGTGGCGCTGCAGGACGCGGGCATCAACGCCCTGCCCTATCACGCAGGGCTCGACGCGGCCGTGCGCCAGAAGCACCAGGACCGCTTCCTGCGCGAAGAAGGCATCGTGATGTGCGCGACCATCGCCTTCGGCATGGGCATCGACAAGCCCGATGTGCGCTTCGTCGGCCACCTCGACATGCCGAAGAACATTGAGGGCTACTACCAGGAGACCGGCCGCGCAGGCCGCGACGGCGCGCCCGCCGACGCCTGGATGACCTACGGCCTGCAGGACGTGGTGAACCAGCGCCGCATGATCGACGAGAGCCCCGCTGGCGAGGAATTCAAGCAGGTGATGCGCGGCAAGCTCGACGCGCTGCTGTCGCTGGCCGAGGCCAGCGATTGCCGCCGCGTGCGGCTGCTGGACTATTTCGGCGAGGCCTCGACGCCTTGCGGCAACTGCGACAACTGCATCACGCCACCGCAGGTCTGGGACGGCACCGATGCCGCGCGCAAGCTGCTCAGCACCATCTACCGCGTGAACCAGCACAGCGGCATCAGCTTCGGTGCCGGCCACATCATGGACATCCTGCGCGGCAAGCCGACCGAGAAGGTCAAGCAGTTCGGGCATGAAAGCATCAGCACCTTCGGCCTCGGCGCGGAGTTCAGCGAGGTGCAGTTGCGCGGCGTGCTGCGCCAGTTGATCGCGACCGGCGCACTGGCCGTTAATTCAGAAGCCTTCAACACGCTGCAGCTCACCGACGGCTCGCGCGCGGTGCTCAAGGGCGAGACCACGGTGCGCCTGCGCGAATCGGTGTCGTCACCCGCCGAGCGCAAGCCGCGGCGCGAGAAGACAGCGCGCGGGGCACCGTCGCCGGCCGCCGCCGCGCTCGACGCCGACGCGCAGAAGCGCTTCGAGGCACTCAAGGCCTGGCGCGGCGAGGTGGCGCGCGAACACAACCTGCCGGCCTACGTGATCTTCCACGACGCCACCCTGGCCGCCATTGCCGAACGCGCGCCCGCCACGCTGGAAGACCTGCAGGGCATCAGCGGCATCGGCACCAAGAAGCTCGAGGCGTACGGGAGCGATGTGCTGAGGGTGTCGGGGTCTTAACCGCACTCGTTCATCCACAATCCCAGCCAGTTCAGCACTCACGCCACAGCGAGCACGCCTTGGACAAACACCAGCTCTCAGAAACCGACATCTGCGACAAGTTCATCACCCCGGCTCTGGTCAAAGCGGGTTGGCGCAGCATGTATCAGGTGTACCGAGAGTTCCCACTGCGCGCAGGACGCGTTGTGGTTCGAGGAAGCAAGGCGCAACGTGACAAGACCACAGTCTTGCGCGCTGACTACGCGCTGTTCTACAAAGCCGACATCCCGATTGCCACCATCGAGGCGAAAGACAACCAGCACGCCATGGGCGCCGGCATGGCGCAAGCCATTCAGTACGCCGATCTGCTGACTGTCCCCTTCAGCTTCAGCAGCAATGGCGACGGCTTCGTGTTCCGCGACGCCACGCTCGCCACTGGGGTGCTGGAACAGAACATCTCGCTCGACGAGTTCCCATCGCCTGAGACGCTCTGGGCACTCTACTGCGCATGGAAAGGCTGGACGCCAGAGGTCAGCCGCATCGTTGCGCAGGACTACGCACCCAGCAAGACGCCGCGCTACTACCAGCTCAATGCCATCAATCGCACCGTGGAGGCGATTGCCAACGGGCAGAACCGCGTGTTGCTGGTCATGGCCACCGGCACAGGAAAGACCTTCACCGCGTTCCAGATAATCTGGCGGCTGTGGAAGAGCGGCGCCAAGAAACGCATCCTGTTCCTGGCCGACCGCAACATCCTGATCGACCAGACCATGGTCAACGACTTCCGCCCGTTCAAAGGTGCGATGGCGAAGCTCAGTCCGAACGCCAAAGGCATCGAGCGGGTGGATGCACAGGGCCAGAAGTTCATCGAAGAAGTCGAGCTTGCCGTCAACAAGACCACCAAGCAGGTCGACAAAAGCTATGAGATCTACCTGTCGCTCTATCAAGCGGTGTCGGGCGCAGATGAAGACCGCAACATCTACAAGCAGTTCTCGCCCGACTTTTTCGATCTCATCATCGTGGACGAGTGCCATCGCGGCAGCGCTTCCGAAGACTCCGCCTGGCGCGAGATACTGACCTACTTCAATACGGCAACCCAAGTCGGCTTGACCGCCACGCCCAAAGCGAACGATGCAGGCCAATCGAATGCCGACTACTTCGGCGAGCCGCTTTATACCTACAGCCTGAAGCAAGGCATCGATGACGGTTATCTGGCACCTTACAAGGTGATCCGGGTCGATTTGGACAAGGATGCTTTCGGTTGGCGGCCGACGGCAGGCATGACCGACAAGCACGGCCAGCCGATCGAGGACCGCATCTACACCGTCGCGGACATGAACCGCAAGCTGGTGCTCGAAGCACGTGACGAAGCCGTGGCCGCACGCATCACCGAATACCTCAAAGGCACGGATCGGTACGCAAAGACCATTGTCTTTTGCGAGGACATCGACCATGCCGCCCGTATGCGCCAGGCCTTGAGCAACGCCAACGCCGACATCTGCCAGACCCAACCCAAGTACGTGGTGCAGATCACCGGCGACAACGCCGAAGGCAAGCGCGAACTCGACGACTTCATCGACCCCGAGAAGACCTATCCGGTGATCGCTACCACGTCGCGGCTCATGAGCACCGGCGTCGATGCGCAGACCTGCAAGCTGATCGTGCTCGATCAGAACATCCAGTCGATGACGCTGTTCAAGCAGATCATCGGCCGCGGCACACGTTTGCGCGAAGACCTGGGCAAGACATGGTTCACGCTACTGGATTTCAAGCGCGCCACTGAGCTGTTTGCAGACCCGGCCTTCGACGGCGATCCCGAGCAGGTCTTCACACCCGGACCCAACGACCCCATCGTGCCGCCCGAACCGCCAGAAGGTGGACCGGGCGGCCCAAGCACGCCCGATGACCCGTTCGATCCGCCGCCCGGGCCCCTCGGCCCGCTGGCGCCGGGCGAGCCGCCTCCTCGGAAGTACGTCCTCGGCAACAACGTCACCGTGGCCGTCGCTCGTGAGCGCGTGCAATACCTGAGCGCCGACGGCAAGCTCATCACCGACAGCCTGCGCGACTACACACGCATCAACCTGACGCGTCGCTACGACTCGCTCGACAAGTTCCTGCAGGCGTGGAACGACGCCGAACGGAAGGCCGTGCTGCTGGCCGAACTGGAATCGCAGGGCGTGTTGTTCGAGGCATTGGCCGACGAGATGGGCCACAAGGACCTGGACGCATTCGACCTGTTGCTGCATGTGGCCTGGCATCTGCCACTGCAATCCCGACGCGAACGAGCCCGACGCGCCAAGCAGCGCGCGGCCTTCGAGCGCTATGGCCCGGTGGCGCGGCGCGTGATCGATGCGCTGCTCGACAAGTACGCCGACGAGGGCATTGCCAGCATCGAGAGCGACGACGTGCTCAAGGTACAGCCTTTCTCGCACATCGGCAGCCCGGCCGAACTGGTGCGCAGCTTCGGCGGCCGCCCCCAGTACCTCGCGGCTTTGCGCGATGTCGAACAGGCGCTCTACAACCCGACGGCCCCGCCCAGCACTCCTGCGTAGCGCCTCCCCGTACCCTGGCCGCCGTCTCGAAGGACGCGGCCGACTCCCTTCGCTTCTCCATGTCCAATTTTTCCTCCCTGATCAAGTCCATCCAGGACGTCATGCGCCAAGACACCGGTGTCGACGGTGACGCGCAGCGCATCTCGCAGCTCACATGGCTGCTGTTCCTCAAGGTGTTCGATGCACTGGAAGAAGAATTGGAACTGACCCGCGACACGTACGGCAGCCCGATACCCGAAGCGCTGCGGTGGCGCAACTGGGCTGTTGATGCCGAAGGCATGACCGGCGAAACGCTGCTCGACTTCGTCAATGGCCAACTGTTCCCCGCACTCAAGGGCCTGCGCGCCGACGCGCAGCGTGACCCGCGCGCGTACGTGGTGCGCGGCGTGTTCGAGGACGCCTACAACTACATGAAGAGCGGCCACCTGCTGCGCCAGGTGATCAACAAGCTCAACGGCATCGACTTCAACCGGCAGGCGGAGCGCCACCAGTTCAACGACCTGTACGAGAAGATCCTCAAGGACCTGCAGAGCGCCGGCAACGCGGGCGAGTTCTATACGCCGCGTGCCGTCACCCAGTTCATGGTCGACCAGACCAATCCGCAACTCGGCGAGCGGGTGCTCGACCCCGCGACCGGCACGGGCGGCTTTCTGGTCTGCGCGATCGAGCATTTGCGCAAGCAAGTCCACACCGCCGCGCAGGACGCGCAACTGCAAGCCAGCATCTTCGGCGTCGAGAAGAAGCAGTTGCCCCACATGCTGTGCGTCACCAACCTCATGCTGCACGGCATCGAGGTGCCCAGCAACATCCGTCACGACAACACGCTGGTCCGCCCGCTGCGCGACTACACCGCCGCGGACCGTGTGGACGTGGTGCTCACCAACCCGCCCTTCGGCGGCATCGAAGAGCCAGGCATCGAGCAGGGCTACCCGGCCGATGTACGCACCAAGGAAACGGCGGACCTGTTCCTCGTGCTCATCAAACACATCCTCAAGCCGGGTGGCCGCGCAGCGCTGGTGCTGCCCGACGGCACGCTGTTCGGCGAGGGCGTCAAGACCCGCATCAAAGAACAGTTGCTGAACGAATGCAACCTGCACACCATCGTGCGGCTGCCCAACGGCGTGTTCTCGCCCTACACCGGCATCAAGACCAACCTGCTGTTCTTCACCAAAGGCGATCCGACGCAGCACGTCTGGTACTACGAGCACCCGTACCCGCTGGGCGTGAAGAACTACAACAAGACCAAGCCGATCCGGCTCGAAGAATTCGATGCCGAGAAGGCATGGTGGGGCAGCGCTGCCGACGGCTTTGCGGGCCGCGTGGAGAACGAGCGTGCCTGGAAGGTGAGCATCGAGAAGATCAAGGCGGAAGGCTTCAACCTCGACCAGAAGAATCCGCATGCAGCGGACGTGGTGAGCCACGACCCCAAGACCTTGCTCGCCGAGCATGCGCGGCTGCAACGCGAGGCGCAAGCGCTGCGCGATCAGCTCAAGGCGATCCTTTCGCAATCGCTCGGTGCCAATGCATGAGCGCGCTGTTGAAGACGCGCGAATTGAGCGCAATGCATCGGGACGGGAAGCAGGCGCCTTTGGTGGAGCACTTCGAATTGCTGGCGACTTCAACCAACGGAGTAGCTCGATTGCGGGAATTGATCTTGACGTTGGCTGTGCAAGGCAAGTTGGTGCGGCAGGATCCGGGTGATGAGCCAGCAGACGTGCCATTGGCATTGCTTCGGGAAGCAAAGCAGCAGTTGATTGCCAAGGAAAAAATCAAGCGCGAAAAGCTGCCGACTAAGCACGCTGAAAATCCGGTCACCTTCGAGTTGCCAGCGGGTTGGAGGTGCGCAAGGCTTGCCGACATCGTGCGAGTCTTGAATGGCAGGGCCTATAGAAAGAGCGAGTTACTCGATGTTGGCACGCCAGTTCTCAGGGTCGGGAATCTCTTTACATCCAACCATTGGTACTACTCCAATCTCAATTTGGCTCCAGAGAAGTATTGCCGACGTGGCGACCTGTTGTTCGCCTGGTCGGCATCTTTTGGCCCATTCATTTGGGAGGGACCGGACGCTATTTATCATTACCACATCTGGAAGCTTGAGCCGTTTAGGCTTGATGCGTTTAACACCCGTTACTTCCACACTTTTCTGCTGGAGAAAACAGCAGAGATAAAGGCAGCTGGGCATGGTGTCTCAATGGTGCACATGACCAAAGAGAAGATGGAGAAAATTGTTGTCTCCTATCCACCCCTTGCCGAACAATCCCGCATCGTCACCCGCGTCGAAGAGCTCATGCGTCTGTGCGACGCGCTCGAAGCCAAGGGCCGGCTCGAAGCCGCACAACACAGCCAGCTCGTCAGCACCCTGCTCGGCACACTGACCGACAGCGAATCGCCCGAGGCACTGTCCGACCGCTGGCAACGCATCGGCGACCACTTCGACATGCTGCTCGACCGCCCCGAAGCTGTGGGTGCGCTGGAGCAAACCATCCTCCAGTTGGCTGTACGCGGGCTGTTGGTGCAGCAAGATCCAGCCGATGAGCCAGCAAGTGAGCTGCTAGAGAGAGTCAGATCAGAGAAGGCGCTGCTCATCGCGGAAGGAAGAATCCGGCGGGAAAAGCTTCTGCCGCTGCAAGGCAACCCGGACGAACTCCCGTCGCTACCGACCGCATGGCGGTGGGTACGGATGGGTGACCTTGTGAACGGTAGCGAAGCCGGTTGGAGTCCAACCTGCATTCCAAGCCCGCGACGCGAAGGCCATTGGGGTGTATTGAAGGTCAGTGCAGTCTCATGGGGTGCCTTTGACGCAGATGCGAATAAGGAACTCCCGTCGGGCCTTGCGCCAAGACCGGAGTACGAGGTCAGAGACGGTGACTTCCTCCTTTCGCGGGCGAACACGGAGGAGTTGGTCGCGCGGTCAGTCGTGGTCGGCAAGGCGCCGCCGCAACTTATGCTCAGCGACAAAATCATTCGACTCGATGTGTCTGCGCTCATGAACCGCGAGTTCCTGAATCTGTCCAACAACGCCGCGCATGCGCGAGCACACTACGCGGCCAATGCCTCGGGCACCAGCAGCTCAATGAAGAACGTATCGCGCGAAGTTGTCTTGAGCGCGCCGGTTCCGCTCCCTCCCCTCGCCGAACAATCCCGCATCGTCGCCCGTGTCGAAGAACTCCGGCGCCTCTGCGCCGACCTGCGCCAGCGGCTGGCCGCGGCCCAAGCCATGCAGGCCCAACTGGCCGAGGCACTGGTGGCACAACCTGCCCCGTAACGTAAAGCGCCCTCAGCCCGCCCAAGCCGTCATCCGCACATTGCACTCCGCGCCCGGCAGACGGGCGCCCTGCGCCAACATGGCCTGAAGCCCGCGACGGGCCTCTGCGGGGCTCACGACGGCATGCGCCACCAACTGATCGAGCAACCAGAGCGCGCCGAAGACTTCCAACCCGTCGGCCACAGCCTGTCTTCTCAGGCGGCCATCACCCGTCAACAGCGGCCGGCCGGTGTCTTGCGCCAGCAGGTAGCAGGACACATCCGCCAGGGAGCTGTTGTTGTGCGCGGCCATCAGACTGAAGAGCCGGCTCATCGCGACGGCGTCGAGGCCTTCGACCACCAACCCATTGGCGATCAGCGTTTCATGCTGGAGGTCTTGCAACTCGCTCAGCACGAAATCCGTGGAGCAGAGCGTGATTGGCAGTTGAAAGAGTTGCTCCAAAAGTCCTGCGTTGCGAAAGTCGATCCAGATGTTGGTGTCGCTGACGTAGACGCGGGTCATTCATGCTCCGCGCGTTCCTGCAGTGCAGGCTCCAGTTCATGAATGTTCCGCTGCAGAAACTCGGCTGCGCGCGACGTGGTGAACAGGCCTTCTGCCAACCCCCAAAACACCAGAGACTCGAACCGCCTTGGCCGCTCGGCCAGCAAAGGCTCCGGCTCTGCAGTTCGCCAGCCCTGTTGGCTGAACTCAATGCAGATGGACTTGTAGCCTGCATCACTGAGCAGGGCGAGATCTTTCAGCCGGCGCAGCGCCACCTGCATCGAGATGCCATATCGCCGCTTGGCGTTGAGCAATTCCACCGGATGCACGCGTGACCGCTGGTGCTCGCCGAAGTCGATGACAACCTGCTCCGCCGGATAGAGGAACGCGCCGGCAAAGCGATGGCAGCACGATTCCTTGGTCTTCTCGGGCATGTCGTCAGGCAGCGCCATGATCCAGTGGCCCAGTTCGTGGGCGGCCGTGAACCGCATGCGCTCCCCGGGACGCGCCGCGTTGAGCGCGATCAACACATGCTGTTCGTCATGCGTTGCTGCGCATGAGCCGTCGAAGTCGGCAGGCCCATCCAGCAGCGCCACCTTGATGCCGTGCTCCTCGAGCAGTTGGGTGAGATTGGCAATCGCATCGCCGCCGATCGCCCAATCATTTCGCAAAAGCTTGGCCGCGGATTCGGCTTCTTCCACGTTGGACACGGCGATGGCGTGCGCCGGCGCCGGTTGCGCCCTGACGTCGGCCGCGTCAAAGCACCGTTCCAACGCGATGTAGCGCTCCAGGTGCTCGCGCATCTGCTCTTCGACCTGGTCTTGCCGATACTTCGGCATCTTGGCCAACTTGCGAAATTCCAGCGGTGCCAGCGTAACAACATCCGAGCGAAAGAAGTACTCGGGCTTGACCTCGAGCGCCTTGGACAACTGAAGCACGCGGGTCGAATTGGGGACGGCCTCGCCCTTCTCAAACTTGCTCAGGCCCTGCTTGCTGATATCGCCCAGCCGGTGGGCCAACGCCTCCAGACTCAGGCCCCTCAACACGCGTGCGCGTCGAATGCGGTTGTGCATCATGGTGGACTCCTTGGTTGACAAATTCTATATCGATATCGTTTTTGTCAACTTGCACGGCGCGTGTCGACCACGCCGAAAGACATGCCGGTCTCAGTTGAAGTCGGCCGGGCGCACGAGACGGTCCGCGCGCGGCGCGCTGCGCTCCAAATAAGGTGCGCCGTCGGCCGCGACCGGCGGCGACGCGCTGGCGCTGCGCCGAGCGGAGGCCGTCACCGGGCAAGCGCCCGTGGCGCGGTGGTTGAGCGCCGCTGCCAGTCGGCCCTCCGCGACGTCGCCCAGCGCACGATCGAAGTCGTCGGCCACGGTGCAGGTCGGCGCCATGCCGTCGCCGTAATCGCCGAAACCCTTAGCGTTGACGCCTTGGAACTGGATGGCGAAGTACGTCGTGCCGCAGTTGTCCTCGGGGTAGAAGCCGTACGGCTTGCCGCAGGTGGCGGCGCCGATCAGGTCGACCGTGACGCCCACGCCGCGCAGCCCGTTGACGACCGATTCGCTGGCAGAGCAGGTGTCGGGGCCGGTCAGCACGGTGACGTGCGAGAGCCCGAGCCGCGGCAGCGTGCGACCCGCCGGAACCGAATAGCCGCGCGTGGTCGCGTAGAACGGCAGCGACGATTGGCTGGCCGACAGCCCGAAGGGGTTCTTGCGGTTGAAGTTCAGCCGCTCGAAGACCGCGCCTTGCGTGACGGCGGCCGGCGCGATCATGCTGGCCGCTTCGCTGGCGATGGCCAGCAGGCCGCCACTGTTGTAGCGCATGTCCAGCACCAGGTCGACAACGCCCGCGGCGCGGAGTTGCTCGAACGCCGCCACCAGCTGGGCTTCGGCCTTCTCGACGTGGTCGTTGAACTGCAGGTAGCCGACGCGACCCGTGGGCGTGTCGATGGTGCGCACGTTCTGCACCGGCGAGCGCTCGATGCGGGCCGAGGCAAGGTTGACGGTGCGCGTGTTGCCGTCCGCCGAGCGCAGGGTGAAGCCGTGGCTGATGCCATCCGCAGGCGGAGCGAGGGCCGCGTTGAGACGGTCGACATCGGCCTGGCTGCCGGCACCGACCGCATCGATGCCGTCGATGGCGAGCAGCGTGTCGCCACGAACGATGCCAGCCTGCGCCGCCGGAGAACCGGGTTCGGTGTAGGCCACGCGAATGAGGCGCGGCGGCGTGCGGCTCAGGTAGGCGAACTCTGCACCGTAGCCGGATTCGGTGCTCTGCAGCAGATCCTGGTAAGCCGGGGTGCGGTAGGTGTAGTGGAAGCGGTCCTTCGGCCGGCCCGAGGCGGTGAGTGCGGGCGTCTTCAGCGCATCGAAGTAGCTTGTCGGCGTGGCGTAGTCGGCCGCGGCGAGGTTGCTCGGCACCTCGTCGTACCAAAGGTAGGTTCGATCGATCCAGCTGCGCACCCACGTCTTCTCGTCGGCCAGCGTGCCCCGGCGATCTGCGAACGGAAGGCCCGTGGCAGGGTTGGTCCCGGTGCGCGGTGCGGCGCACGAATCCGCCACGCTGCCGGCATCCGCCAGCTGCTGTGGTCCTGGAAGGTCGATGCCTGGCGTCGGCGGTACTGGCGCTGCGATGCCGGAAGCGGCGCCTTCGCCACCACCACCACCACCGCAGCCTGCCAGTGAGAGCACGGCAGCAAACGCTGCGCATTGCAGCAGGACGCGCACTGCGGCGTCCGGATTCCGGTTCTTCATGACTCCCTCGTTCTTTCTTGATGTTGTTTTACGCACGCTGCTAAGCGGCCGCGACGCAGGCCGCGGCTGCGGGGACGCGCGCTACTGCACAAAACCCATGCCGCGCGATTCGCGCACCTCGGGCTTGATGCGATGCTCTGCCTCGAGCTGGTCGAGGAATTCGTCGGCCGAAAAATCTGCCGCGAGGATGGTGGTCTGCCGCTTCACTGCGGCGAAGTCGCCCGGACAGAGTTGCGACAGACGCTGCAGGCGTTGGCGCAGTTCGAACGTCATGCGCGCAAGGTCACCGGCCAGCGCCTCGGTCACGAACATGCGTTCGCGCTGCGCATCGGTCAGTGGCATGAACTTGATCTTGAAGGTGAAGCGCCGCAGTGCCGCCTGGTCGAGCCGGTCGAGCAGGTTGGTGGTGCACACGAAGATGCCTCCGAAGCGCTCCATGCCCTGCAGCATCTCGTTGACCTCGGTCACTTCGTAGGTGCGCTGCGCGCCGCGCCGGTCCTGCAGGAAGGAGTCGGCTTCGTCGAGCAGCAGCACGGCCTTCTCGGTCTCGGCCTCCTTGAACATGGCGGCCATGTTCTGCTCCGTTTCGCCGACGTACTTGCTCATCAGGTCGCTCGCCTGCTTGACGATCAGCGGCCGCCCGATGGCCTTGGCGATGTGCTCCGCCAGCGCGGTCTTGCCGGTGCCGGGCGCGCCGTAGAAGCACAACGTGCCGTGGCCCTGCACGCGCAGCGCCTCGACGATGCGGGGGATCTCGAAGCGCGTCTCGACGTTGAGCATGTCGAGGTCGTACGTCGTCACGCTGCGGCGCGCACCGTGGGGGCTGTCGAGCGTGCCGAGCGCCAGGTCGGCGTTCTTCAGTTGCCGCTCGATCAGCCCCTCGACCGAAGCGTCGTCGGTCTTGGCCAGCTGCGCGAAGCGCACCGCCGTGCGGATTTGTGCCGGCGTCAGCCCCTTGCGGCCGGCGAGCTTGGCGGTGAAGGCGTCGGACACGGTCACGCCTTCGAGCGTCTTGCGCACCAGCTGCTCGCGCGCACCGGGCGGCGGCGACTTGAGCTCGAGGTGATACGCGAAGCGGCGGCGGAAGGCCGGGTCGATCTGCTCGATGCGGTTGGTGACCCACAGCGTAGGGACCGCGTTGGATTCCAGAATTTGGTTCACCCAGGCCTTGCCACTCACGCTGCCGCTGGTGGGCGACGGCATCTGTTCGGCGCGCGACATGAACTGCGCCGCCTCGGTGCTGATGGGCGGGAACACGTCCTCGACCTCGTCGAACAGCAGCGCGGCCTGGGCGCTGCCCTTGAGGAAAACCTGGGCGATCTGGAGGGAGCGGTAGCGGTCGCGGCCCGACAGCGAATTTCCGTCGCGGTCGGCATATTCGACTTCGAACAGGTCGAGGCCGGCGGCCTGCGCCACCACCTTGGCCAGCTCCGTCTTGCCGGTCCCCGGCGGGCCGTAGAGCAGCACGTTGACGCCGGGCTCCTTGCGCTGCACCGCGGCGCGCAGCAGCGTGACCAGCATCTGCGTGTCGTCCCCGGCGAAGGAAAAATCGTCGACCGTGAGCGTGCTCTTGGCCGACGGTCGGGTGAACACGGCCATCAGCTCGTTGTGGTCGCGGTATTCGCGCATCAACACCGGCGGCAGCTTCTCGCTGACCTTCATCAGGTCGGCCAGGTCGGTGATGTTGTGCTCGGAGATCAGGTTTTCGACCAGGCCGATGCGCTCCAGCCGCGAGCCGGCGCGCAAGGCTTCGCCCACTTCGCTGGCGCTGACGCCGGCCACCTCCGCAATGGCGGCGTAGGCCTCCGGCGCGTTGTTGACCTTGAACTCGACCAGCAGCGAGCGCAGGTCGCGCTGGTAGCGCGCCAGCGTGCCATACAGCAGCAACGCCCGTTCGGCCTTGTTCAACTGCAGGAGGCCGGCGAGCGCATCGATGTTCTTCTCGACCAGCGTCGACTGCTTGCGCAGCGCATGCGTGAGCCAGTCGCGCGTGACCGACAGCACCGACAGCAGGTCCTTCGGCTGGTCCTTCACGTACTCGTCGAGGTAGAAGAAGAGCGTGCCTTCTTCGTAGGGGCCACGCCAGACGCCGTGGCGCTCCAGCAGCGTGCGGCCGTCGAAGCCCTCGACGCCCTTCCAGACCTCGTTACCGACGCAGCGGCGCGCGAGGAATTCGCGCAGACGCTGCAGCACGGGCATGGGCCACACCAGATGCCGTCCGGTGAGCGACAACAAGCCGTTGAGGTCACGCCGCACATTGAAGCGCGGCCCTTGCTTGGCGGCCAGTGTCAGCACGAAGTGCGAGCACATGAGCTCGAGCACCGGCGCTTCCTTGAGTCCGGGCGACGGCAGTGCGTGCCCGCGCAAGGGAGCAACCACTGCATCGACACCGGCACGCTTGACCATTCGACAACCTCCAGCTAAGGGAATCTCAGCGCGACCATAACGCAGAGTTTTGTGTTGGGGAAGACAGCGCATCGGTAAATGTCCCGATGTTGCAAATCCATCCACAATGCCAAGCATGATCGGAATCCATGACATCGAGCGAGCGGCGGCGCGCCTGCAAGGCCAGTTGCTCGCCACGCCCTGTGTCGAGTCGCGCACTCTGTCGGACATCGTCGGCGCGCAGGTCTTTCTCAAGTTCGAGAACCTGCAGTTCACCGCCTCGTTCAAGGAGCGCGGTGCCTGCAACAAGCTGGTCGACCTGGCCGAGGCTGGCGTGCGGGGCGTCGTGGCGATGTCCGCCGGCAACCATGCACAAGGCGTGGCGTACCACGCGCAGCGGCTGGGGATGAAGGCGACCATCGTGATGCCGCGCTTCACGCCCGGCGTGAAGATCGAGCGCACCCGCGGTTTCGGGGCCGAGGTGGTGCTGCACGGCGACACGCTCGATGCGGCCCGCGCCCATGCCTTCGAACTGGCCGAACGCGACGGCCTGAGCTTCGTCCACCCGTACGACGACGAAGCCATCATCGCGGGCCAGGGCACGGTCGCGCTGGAGATGCTCGATGCGGTGCCCGAGCTCGACACGCTGGTGGTGGCCACCGGCGGCGGCGGCCTGATCTCGGGCATGGCCGTGGCCGCGCGCGCGCGCAAGCCGGGCATCGAGATCGTCGGGGTCCAGACCTCCCGCTTCCCGGCCATGGTCAACGCGGTCAAGGGCACCCACCATGCGCAGGGCAGCAATTCCATCGCCGAGGGCATCGCGGTCGGTACGCCCGGCGTGTTGACGCAGGAAATCATCAAGGCGCTGGTCGACGACATGCTGCTGGTCGAGGAGGGCGACATCGAGCAGGCGGTGCTGATGCTGCTCGAGATCGAGAAGACCGTGGTCGAGGGCGCTGGCGCGGTCGGGCTGGCGGCGCTGCTGCGGCACCCCGATCGCTTTCGCGGCAAGAAGGTCGGGCTGGTGCTGTGCGGCGGCAACATCGACCCGCTGCTGCTGGCGGCCATCATCGAACGCGGCATGGTACGGGCCGGCCGTCTGGCTCGCGTACGGGTCAGTTCGCGCGACGTGCCGGGCATGCTGGCGCGCATCACCACGACGGTCGCCGAAGCGGGCGCCAACATCGATGAGGTGCACCATCAGCGCGCGTTCACCATGCTGGCGGCACAAAACGTCGAGATCGAACTGGTGCTGCAGACCCGGGGCCGGGAGCATCTGGCGGCCGTTCTCGCCGCACTGCGGCAGTCGGGCTTCGAGGCCGAAGAACAGCATTGACCTGCACAGGGAAGGCCCTCAGCGCCCGCCGAGGGCCGCTTCGCTAAAATGCAGGCAGTCTTGCATTGCCTCGCGAATCAAAGGAACCCTCCCCGATGTCCACCCCCACACCCGTCGAACCCGGTCACGATGCGATCGTCGAGAAAGACGCCGTCGAGTCGGTCGTGCACCTGATGCCGATCGTGCTGCCCATCGTGGGCGCCGTGCTGATGCTGCTCCTGGCCTCCATCGCCGTCTACATGGCTTGAAGGTGCGGTTGGACCTGCTGCGCGATTCGATCTCGCACCTGCGGTCCTCGCCGTACAGAAGTACGGCTGCGGTTCTCGGCGCAAGCTCGAACCGCTCGCGACGGCCCCACCACACCTTCAACGTCGCTGGCTGATTTCATCTCGCCCGAGACGGGCATTGCTTCCAACGATGCGGCCGAAGAGCCGCACAGAGCGAAAACGTTTTTTGAAGCGGCCCTCACGCCGGCACCGAGCCCCGCTCGAAAAGACGAATTTTCAACTCCGGAGACTTTCGATGAACGCACCTGTGATGAATGGCCTGCCCATTCAGGCGCCCCCGCACGTCAAGAACGCCAAGCTCATTGCCTGGGTGGCCGAGATGGCCGCGCTGTGCAAGCCCGAGCACATCTATTGGTGCGACGGCAGCGACGAAGAGTACGACCGCCTGTGCCAGCAACTGGTCGATGCGGGCACCTTCAAGAAGCTGAACCCGGCCAAGCGGCCGGACTCCTTCCTCGCCAACTCCGATCCGGTCGACGTGGCCCGGGTCGAAGACCGCACCTACATCTGCTCTGCCACCAAGGAAGAAGCCGGCCCGACCAACAACTGGATGCCGCCGGCCGAGATGCGTGCGACTTTGCAGCCTCTCTTTGACGGCTGCATGAAGGGCCGCACGATGTACGTCGTGCCCTTCTCGATGGGCCCGCTGGGCTCGCCGATCGCCCACATCGGCATCGAGCTGTCCGACTCGCCCTACGTGGCGGTCAACATGAAGATCATGACCCGCATGGGCAAGGCCGTGCACGACGTGCTGGGCGCCGACGGCGAGTTCGTGCCCTGTGTGCACACCGTGGGTGCGCCGCTGGAAGCGGGCCAGAAGGACGTCGCCTGGCCCTGCAACACGACCAAGTACATCGTCCACTACCCCGAGACTCGCGAGATCTGGAGCTACGGCTCGGGCTACGGCGGCAACGCGCTGCTGGGCAAGAAGTGCTTCGCGCTGCGCATCGCCTCGACCATGGGCCGCGACGAAGGCTGGCTGGCCGAGCACATGCTGATCCTGGGCGTGACCAACCCCGAGGGCAAGAAGTACCACGTTGCCGCCGCCTTCCCCAGCGCCTGCGGCAAGACCAACTTCTCGATGCTCGTGCCGCCGGCCGGTTTCGAGGGCTGGAAGGTCACGACCATCGGCGACGACATCGCCTGGATCAAGCCGCAGGCCGACGGCTCGCTGCGCGCGATCAACCCCGAAGCGGGCTACTTCGGCGTCGCGCCCGGCACCAACTACACGACCAATCCGAACTGCATGCGCAGCCTCGACAAGAACGTGATCTTCACCAATGTCGCGCTGACGGACGACGGCGACGTGTGGTGGGAAGGCATGGAGCAGGACGCTCCCGGCAAGGCACTGCCCGCGCACCTGATCGACTGGCAGGGCAAGGACTGGACGCCCGCCATCGCCAAGGAAACCGGCGCCAAGGCCGCGCACCCGAACGCCCGCTTCACCGTGGCCGCCACCAACAACCCGGCGCTCGACGAGGCCTGGGACGACCCGAAGGGCGTGAAGATCGACGCCTTCATCTTCGGCGGCCGCCGCTCGACCACGGTGCCGCTCGTCACCGAAGCGCGCAACTGGACCGAAGGTGTCTACATGGCCGCCACGATGGGCTCGGAAACCACCGCCGCCGCCACGGGCCAGGCCGGCGTGGTGCGCCGGGATCCGTTCGCCATGCTGCCCTTCATGGGCTACAACATGAGCGACTACTTCCAGCACTGGCTCGACCTGGGCAAGAAGCTCGAAGGTTCGGGCGCCACGTTGCCGAAGATCTACACGACCAACTGGTTCCGCAAGGGCGCGGACGGCAAGTTCGTCTGGCCGGGCTACGGCGAGAACATGCGCGTGCTCAAGTGGATGATCGACCGCATCGAAGGCAAGGCGGGCGAAGGCGTTGCGCACGTCACCGGCGTGAGCCCACGCTACGAAGACCTCACCTGGACCGGCCTGGACTTCAGCGCCGCGCAATTCGACACCGTGACCAGCATCGACAAGGCCGCCTGGCAAGCCGAGCTGAAGCTGCACACCGAGCTGTTCGAGCAGCTGGCGCACCACCTGCCGAAGGAACTGCCGGAAACCAAGGCGGCGATCGAGCAACGGCTCGCCGCCTGAGGCCAGCACCACGGGCGCCCGATGCGCTTGTGATGCACCCACGAAAAAGCCGCCCGAGGGCGGCTTTTTCACGGCGACGGCGGACTGCCGATCAGTAGTACTTGCCGAGGTTCACGCGCCGCATGGCTTCGTACAGCGTCGGGATCTTCACGTCGGCCGAGCGCTGGGCCACGATGGCGCGCGACAGTTGCGCAGGCACCTTGGCCGTCGTGCCGGTCACGGCTTCATGGCGCGTCACGGCCGCCTGGATGTCGTTCATGACGCGGGCGTCGTATTGGGCGTAGGCCAGGAAACGTGCGTCGGCCTGCGCGACCTCACGGCGGCGTGCATAGCCACGCCAGCCGGCGGTTGCACGGGCTGCCAGCGTGCGGGCGGTGCCGGCGAAGAAAGCCAGTGCGACGAAGGCAACGGCCCACATCACCAGCCATGCGGCGAGCAGGCCACCTTCGTTCAGGTTCGACACCAGCTTGTCGGCGACGACCAGCAAGGCCGACACGATGGCAGCGAGCAGCAGTGCTGCAAGGCCGCGCGAACCGTCGACGCCGTGAGCGGCGGTGCGGAGATGGTCAAAAGCGGCTTCGGCGCGGGTGACGCCCGGGTGAGCCGCCGGTTGTTCAACGTGGACAAAGCTGGTCATGAAGATCTCCTGAGAGGGTGGGTGGCCGAAGCCGATGGAACGAATATTAGGGGTTACCCTAATGTTTTGCCAATTTATCTTTCTGATGTTTATCATTCATGACGATGATGAACGTCAACTTTCGCACGCTGGATCTCAACCTGTTGCGCGTCTTCGACGAGGTGATGGCCGAGCGCAATCTCACCCGTGCCGCCCGCAACCTCGCGCTGACGCAACCGGCCGTCAGCAATGCCCTGCGCCGGTTGCGCGAGGTTCTGGGCGACGAGCTGGTCAAACGCTCGGGCGCCGGCGTCGAGCCCACGCCGCGCGCGCTGGCGTTGTGGCCGACAGTGCGCGACGCGCTGCTGCAGCTTCAGCACACGCTGGCGCCGAGCGAATTCGACGCTGCGGTCGCCGACACCACCTTCGTGCTCGCCATGGCCGACGCCACTGCGGCCGAACTCATTCCAGGCCTTGTGCAGATCGCTCAGGCCGAAGCGCCTGCGATCTCGGTGCGGGTGGTGCCGCTGACCACGCGCGATCCGCGGCAGCTGCTGGAGAACGAAGAGGCCGACATGGCGGTCGGCTATTTCCCTGCAGTGCTGGCCAGCCTCACGGCGCGCGGCCAGTCGGGGGTGGCCGTGCCCTTCGAGGCGCAGCGCCTGTATGTCGGCCAGTACGTGTGCGTGATGCGGCGCGACCATCCGCTGGCGGAAAAGCCGCTGACGCTCGACGATTACTGCGCCGCGCGCCACCTGCTGGTGAGCTTCTCGGGCCGGCCCTACGGCTTCATCGACCAGACGTTGGCGGCGCTCGGGCGCGAGCGGCGCATCGTCGTGACCGTCAACCAGTTCTTCACCGCCGGCCGCGTGGTCGCCAATTCGGACCTTCTGACCGTGTTGCCGCGCCATTTCGTCAGCGTGACCGGCATCGATTCGCAGCTGGTGCTGCGCGACCTGCCCTTCGACCAGCCGCTCGTCCACGTGGACGCGGTGTGGCACCGGCGGGCGCAGCACGGGCATGCGCATGAATGGCTGCGCGATGCGCTGGTGCGCTCGGCGGCGGCGGCATTCGCGCGCTCGCTGCTGGGGCATCCTGTCCCGGAGGCGGCGCTGATGCCGCCGGATCTGCAAGGCTGAGCCGGCTCAGCGCACCACGCGCAGCCAGGCGCTGGCGGCGGCGCGCAGGTCTTGCGCATCGTGGCCGGCACGCAGGTCGGCGCCTTCCATCAACAGGGAGGCGGGGCTGGCGGGCGCGGTGTCGGTGGTGCCGCGAAAGAAGTGGGTGATTTGAGCGATGAGGCTGAACATGATGTTTTGCGCGGCCTGTGCCTGCGCGGGTGTTTGGGGTTCTCCGTAGATTAAGGGTTATCCCTAAGGTTTCAACGCCAACTTCATGCACTTTGCACATAACTGCATTCGCCTAGACTGCAGGGCATGAAGCTCCAGCTGCTCTCCGACCTGCATCTGGAATCGCATCCGCACCTTCACATCGCGCCGGCGGCGGGTGCCGATCTGCTGGTCTTGGCGGGGGACGTCGGGTCGTACCAGAATGGTTCTCGCCTCGATGGCGACGATTTCGGCCTCACGCGGTTTTCCCCCCGCCACGGCTGGCCGACCCCCGTGCTGTATGTGCCCGGCAACCACGAATACGACGCCGCCGATTTCGATCAGACGCACGCACGGCTGCGCGGTCTTTGCGACGCGTTGGGCATCGTCTGGCTCGAGCGCGAGACCGTGGTGCACGGTGGCGTCCGCTTCATCGGCACCACGCTCTGGGCCGATTTCGACGCGCTGGTGGCACCGACCGACGATCTCGGCGAACGGCTCAAGAAACGCGGCAAGGCCATGCGCTCGGCAGATTTCTATCTCGAGAAGGCGGCGGCCACCCGGGCAGGCCACCCTTTCATGGCGGCGCAGATGCGAGAGCAGGCGCTCACTTGCGAGGCGTGGCTGACCGATGCACTGGCCCAGCCCTTCGATGGCACGACCGTGGTGGTCACCCATTTCGCCCCCACGCTGGCCAGCGCCGACCCGCGCTACGGCCTGCGGCCCGGCACCGCGGGCTTCTGCAACAGCCTCGACTCTTTGCTGCCACAGGCCGACTTCTGGCTGCACGGGCACCTTCACTGCGCCTTCGACTATGTGAAAGACGGTTGCCGCGTGATCGCCAACCCGCTGGGCTACGCATCCAAGGGCGAGCAAGACGGTTTCCGCCCCAACCGTCTGATCGAGGTCTAGCATCAGCTCGCACGCGCCTGTGGCTCAGAACACGACGACGTCCCGCAACGAATGACCGGTAGCGAGCCGGTCGAATCCGGCGTTGATATCGGCCAGCCCGATCTGCTCGCCCATCAGTCGGTTGACGGGCAGTTTGCCGCGCTGATAAAGGTCCACGTAGCGTGCGATGTCGCGCACCGGCACGCTCGATCCGATATAGCTCCCACGCAGCGTGCGCTCTTCACCGACCAGCGACACCGGCGAGAACGAGAACTTGTGTTCAGGGCTCGGCAATCCTGCGGTGATCGTCGTGCCGCCGCGCCGCGTGATGAGATACGCCAGTTCCATCGCCTTGATCGACCCGGCCATCTCGAAGGCGTAATCGACGCCGCCGTGGGTCGCCGTGCGAATCGCGGTGGCGGCGCCCTCGTCGCTTGCATTGACAGTCATCGTGGCGCCGAGCTCGCGTGCCAGGGCGAGCTTGTCCTCGTTGAGGTCGATCGCGACGATCTCGCGGGCGCCGCTCGCCACCGCTGCGAGCAACGCGTTGAGCCCCACGCCGCCGAGACCCAGCACCGCCACGGTACTGCCTGCCTGCACGCGCGCCGTGTTGATGACGGCACCGACGCCAGTGAGCACGGCGCAGCCGAACAGCGCCGCTTCGGCGAAGCTGATGTCCGCCTCCAGCTTCACGCAGGAACGCCGACTCACCACCGCGTATTCGGCAAAGCAGGACACGCCGGTGTGATGGTTCAAACGCGTCTCGCCGATGTGCAGGCGCCGCTCACCCGACAGCAGCGTTCCGGCCGTGTTCGAGACCGCGCCGGGTTCGCAAAGGGCCGGTCGGCCCTCGGCGCAGGGCACGCAGCCGCCGCAGCTCGGCACGAACACCAGCACCACCCGGTCGCCGGGCCGGAGGTCGCGCACGTCGTTTGCCACCTCGACAACCTCCCCCGCCGACTCGTGCCCGAGCACCATCGGGGTCGGCCGCGGGCGGCTGCCGTTGATGACCGACAGATCGGAATGGCAAAGGCCTGCGGCACGGATGCGCACGAGCACTTCGCCGGGGCCAGGCGGGTCGAGTTCGACCTCTTGGACGCGCAGCGGCAAGCTCTGTGCGTAAGGTGCGGCAGCACCGATTTTTTCGAGGACGGCGGCGCGAATCTTCATGGGGGCTCCCGGCTGGGTGGCGTGGTTGCAAAAGACATGAGGCGTTCAGTGGGCGCTGGCGTTGGTCGCCACGCGCGCGTCGGCGATCAGCAGCATCACGAGGTCGCGCGCGAACGGCGGCAGCGATTCCATGCTGCGCACGCAAATCTGCATCGCCCGCAGCGACCAATCGTCGACCAGTGGAACGATCCGAATGGCCATCGTCTGCGCATGTCGCCGCGCGGCCGACTCTGGCAGCACGCTCACGCCGACCGTCGCTTCGATCATCCGGCAGGCCGCCTCGAAATTGCCGACCTGGATGCGCAAACGGATGGTGCGATGCATCCCGCTGCAGATCTGCCGCAAGAAGCCATGGATCGCGCTCGACTCATGCAGGCCGATGTGTTCGAGTTCCAGCGTATCGACGAAGGGCACCGACGACAGGCCCGCCATCGGATGGTCGCTGGGCACCACCAACACGAGCCGGTCGCGTCGGTAGGGAATCACCTCGAGGTTCTCGGTGCGCACCGTGCCGGCGACGATGCCGATGTCCGTCTGCCCGTCGGACACGGCGCGCACGATATCGCCGCTCAAGCGCTCACGCAGGTCGATGTTCACGTCGGGGTGCGCGAGCAGATAGGTGCGCAACACCGGCGGCAAAAACTCGCCCAGCGCCGTGGTGTTGGCGAACACCCGCAGGTGTCCCTTGATGCCCTTCGCGTATTCCTGCAGGTCGCCGCTCAGGTGCTCGAGCTGCCCCAACACCAGCCTGGCGTGATGCACGAAGGCCTGCCCCGGGAGTGTCAGCGTAACGCCTTGGCTGGTCCGATAGAAGAGCTTGACGCCGATGCTGTCTTCGATGTTCTTGATGCGGGTGCTTGCGGTGGGCACCGACATATAGACCGCTTCGGCACCCCGCGTAAGGCTGTTGGCCTCGGCCACTCGCACCATCAGACGCAGGTCCACCAGATCGAAATGCATTGCCATGGTCTTCGTCTGCCAAGCTTCATTGAGAAGCCCCGACCTTACTCCCCGTGGTACTGCACCACCGTCTTGATGACGCAGAACTCCTCGAGCGACATGAAGCCTTTCTCGCGTCCATGGCCGCTGTGCTTGACGCCACCGAAAGGCAGTTCGACACCCCCGCCCGCGCCATAGCAATTGAGATAGACCTGTCCGCACTGCATGCGTTTGGCCATGCGCGTCTGGCGCGAGCCGTCGCGGGTCCAGATGCCGGCCAGCAGGCCGAAATCCGTGGCGTTGGCAAGCTGTACTGCATCGGCTTCGTCCTTGAACGGGATCAGCGACAACACCGGCCCGAAGACCTCGTCGCAGGCCAGCTCGTGGCCGCGCGGCACCGGGCCGAACACCGTCGGTGCGACGTAGTAACCACCGGCCGCGACATCGGTGGCCACCTCCCCTTGCGCGAGGAGCGGCACCCCGCTGTCGACCGCGCGGCGAATGAACCCTTCGACCCGCTCCTTCTGCGCGGCATTGATGAGTGGGCCGCAATCGAGGTCCATGGTGGGCGAGCCGGCACGCGATGCAACAAAGCGCTTTTTGACGCGCTCCATGAACTCGTCAAGGATCGATTCCTGGATCAGCAGCCGGCTTCCGGCAGAGCAAGTCTGTCCTGCGTTCTGCGTGATGGCTTTCAGGATGGTCGCTTCTGCGCGGTCGAGATCGGCATCGGCGAAGACGATCTGCGGCGACTTTCCGCCCAGTTCGAGCACGCATTTGATGAGACGCTCGCCCGCCGCCTTCTGCACCAGCCGACCGACGTCCGGCGAGCCGGTGAAGGTCACGAAGTTGATGCCCGGGTGTGCGGTGAGCGCCGCACCCGCTTCTTCGCCGAGGCCCGTCACGACGTTGAGCGCACCGTCCGGCAAGCCGGCTTCCTGCGCGATGCGACAGAACATCAGCGGTGTGAGGCAGGCGTCTTCGGAGGGCTTGAGCACGACCGCATTGCCCATTGCAAGCGCGGGCACCACCGACCGGCCGAACATCTGCGCCGGATAGTTCCACGGCAGGATGTGCGCGGTGACGCCGTGCGGCTCATGCATCACCACCACATGAAAGTCGTTGAGATAGGGAATCTGGTGGCCATGCACCTTGTCGGCCGCGCCGCCGTAGAACTCGCAATAACGCGCAGCCACGGTGATGTCGGTGCGCGCCTGCGTCAGGGGCTTGCCAGTGTCGCGCGCCTCGAGCTGCGCGAGCTCTTCAGCACGCGACAGCATGATCTGCCCCATCTTGCTCAGGATGCGGCCGCGCTCGGTGGCCGTGAGCAGGCCCCACGGTCCGCCCAGGGCGCGGCGGGCGGCGACGACGGCGCGATCGATATCTTCGGCGTTGCCTCGCGCGAGCTGATCGAACACCTCGCCGGTGCTGGGGTCGCGCACGGGCAAGGACTCCCCGCTGGCGGGGGCGACCCATTGGCCGCCAATGAAATGCTGCTGCATGACGAAGTTCTCCCGATCAGACCGTTCGACCGCCATCGACCGGGAACTCGACCCCGGTGATGAACTCGGCCTCGTCGCTTGCAAGGTAGAGCGCGGCGCGTGCGATGTCGAGCGGTTTGGACAGGCGACCGAGCGGAATGGTGGCGATGAAACGCTCGCGGTTCTCGGGGGTGTCGGGCACGCCCATGAAGTCGCCGAGCATCGCGGTCTCACCCATCACCGGACAGATCACGTTGACGCGAATGCCGTCCTTGCCGAGTTCGACGGCCAGAGATTTCGACAGCAGGTTCACCGCTGCTTTCGATGCGTTGTACCAACTGAGGCCCGGGCGCGGCCGGATGCCCGCCGTCGAACCGATGTTCAGCATCACCCCGCTGCCGCGCTGCCGCATGTGCGGCACGACGGCATGGACCATGTGGAAGATCGATTTCACGTTGACCGCGAACACCTTGTCGAAAAGCGCCTCGTCGACGTTGAGCAGGGGCTGGTTCTTGTGCGTGAAGCCGGCGTTGTTGACCACGATGTCCGGCACCCCGAACTCCTTGATGCTGGACGCCACGAGGCGGTCTACATCGGCGCGGCGAGACACATCGCATTCGATGGCAAGCCCCGCTGAACCGATCTCGGCGGCGACAGACTTGGCGCCTGCGATATTGAGGTCGGCGACGACCACCAGTGCGCCCTCGCGGGCGAACAGGCGAGCGGTTTCTGCACCGAAACCGCTCGCGGCACCAGTGACGATGGCAACTTTGTCTTTGAGTCTCATGGGGTTCTCCGATCGTGTCAGTGCACGGCTGCGTAAAGGACTTTTTCTTCGGTGGCCTCATCTGCCGAAAACTCTTCGACGATGCGACCCTGTCTCGACACCAGCACCCGGTCGGAGAGCTTCAACACCTCCGGCAGGTACGACGAGATCACGACGACGGCAAGCCCTGCATCGGCCAGGCCGTCGATCACACGGTGCAGTTCGGCGATGGCGCCGACATCGACGCCGCGCGTCGGCTCGTCGAAGATGATGAGCTTGGGTCTCTGCACCAGCGAACGGGCGATCACTACCTTTTGCTGGTTGCCGCCCGAGAGTTCGATCACGCGCGCGGAGCTGTCGATCGCGCGCACGTTGAGCTTCTTCGTCCATTCCTCGGCGAGCGCGATCATTTCGGCGTGGCTCACCAGCGTGCGCGCGTTCAAGTCGGCGCCGAGCAAGTTCAGGTAGATGTTCTCGGCGATCGACTTGGTCTCGAAGAAGCCTTCGAGCTTGCGGTCTTCTGTGACGTAGACGATGCCATCCTTCACCGCGGGGCGCGGTGTCCGGTAGCGCACAGATCGGCCCTCCAGGCGGATCTCACCGCCGTGGAAGGCGTCGCGCTTCATCACGCCCGCGATGATCTTGGCGGTCTCGGTGCGGCCAGAACCGATCAACCCGAAGATGCCTGTGATCTGCCCTGCGTAGATCGAGAACGAGGTGTTGCGCACCATCTTGCCCATCGACAGGTTCTGCACGCTGAGCACCTTCGCGCCGTACGGTCGTGCCTTTCGTTTCTCGCCCGGCCGACCGTAGAGCTCAGTGGAGAGCGTGCGCCCGACCATCGCGCTGATCACCTTGTCGCGGCTGAAGTTGCGCGCGTCGTCGGTGACCACATGCTGCCCGTCACGCAGCACGGTGATGCGGTCGGAGATGGCGAGCGCCTCTTCGAGCGCATGCGTGATGAAGACGATCGAGACGCCATCCTTCTTCAGCCGCTGAATGAGCGCGAAGAAGTGATGCTTTTCCTCGGGCGTGAGCGTGGCTGTAGGCTCGTCGAAGATGATGACCCGGGCTTTGTGGTGCACCGCACGTGCAATCTCGACCATCTGCTTTTGCGCCGCACCGAGTTGCGACACGTACATCGTCGGGTCGACCCCGAAGTTGAGCGACTGCAGGAACTGCTGGGCCGAGATGTAGATGCCGCGCAACCGGTTCAGGAAGTTTTCCTTGCCGAGGTACAGGTTCTGCGCCACCGTCAGCGAGGGCACCAGGCTGGTCTCCTGGAACACCATGGCAATGCCGTTGCGAAGGGCTTCGGCAGGGCTGGTGAAGGTCAGTTTCCTGCCGTTGAAAAGTACTTCGCCAGAGGTTGCTGCATGAACGCCCGCCATGATCTTGGTGAGCGTCGATTTCCCCGCACCGTTCTCTCCGAGCAGCGAGTGGACCTCGCCGGCGAGCAGCGTGAAGTTCACGTCGCGCAACGCTGCCACGCCATGAAATTCCTTGGTGACGTTCTTGAGTTCGAGGATAGGTTGCATGCTCATTCGGCTTTGTCCGAGACATCGAGTGCAACCAGTTCGTCGCCCCCTTTGCTGGTGACCCACAACGTACCGGCGCGTTCCACGGCGGAGGTGATGCCGTGTCGCTTGCCGCCCGCCCGGCTGTGCATGCTGCGCACCGGCACGAAGGCGGCATTCAGTTCGACCACCAGCCCATAAGACTGCGTCGGCGCCCAGGGCTTGAGCAAGCCCATCTGCTTGAGCGCGCCGCCCTGCATCGGTTCCAGCACCGACTTGCCGGTGCTCAGCGCGGGGGCGATCCACAACGCCGGATCGACCTCGCTCATCATGGCGCGCCGGTAGGCCGCTTCGCGCAGCACGAACTCGATGAGCTGGCTGCGTGGCGCGAACACGCTCAGCCAGTAGCCGCCGCGGGCTGAGTGCGAGAGTCGGCCCGGGTAGCCCGGCAGGTCTTCGATGACCTGGCCGCTCACCGCGCCGGTCGTGGAGATCTTGATCAGCCGTTTCTGCCAGCTTTCGCTCACGATGCAATCCCCGTCGGCCGCGAGCACCACGCCGTTCGGGAACGCGAGCCCGGTGGTCAACGACGTGGCGTCGCCGCTGTCGAGATCGATGCGCCAGAGCGAGCCGGTGCGGCCGCCTTCGAGCAGGTCGTGCGTCCAGCGATCGATCGGGTTCTCGGCTGAACCGACGCACGCAAAGAGCGTTCGCTCGCCAGCGAAGACCATCGCTGTCGTGCAGTCGAAGGCCGACGCCTCGGGGCGGGTGAGACGGGTGAGCGAACCGTCGAGGCGCTTGATCGAGATGCCCTCGGCATCTGTCGCCACGGCCAGCAGGCCGCCCGGGGAACTGGCCATCGCGGTGACCGCGCCGCGCACGTCGAAACGGGTGCGGCCGTCTGTGCTGTGAATGCGCGAGCCACTCGAAAACAACAGCCGCCCGCTCCACTCGACAAGGTTGTCGGGCGCCGTCACAGCCAGCCCGGCCGCAGCTTCTTCGAGCACGTTGTTGGGCTTGAGCGCACCGTCCAACGGGGGCACCGTGACCGCCGCTTGACCGCGTCCGAGCAGGCGGTCGATGAAGCCCTGAATCGCTTCGCTTCTCATGTTCCGCTCCAGTAGCTCCGGAAGCCGGTCCAGGTCGGGTCGGCATTCTCCAGGCGTATGCGGCCGATCCGGTTGTTGGTGATGCCGCCGAGGTACAGCCAGCCCCGGTGCTCACGCATCGAGGTGATCATCGGGTGGTTCTTGGCGCCGCGGTCCCACAGCGACTCGATCACCTGACCCTGGTCGTCGAAGCGCGCGACGCAGCCGATGTTCAGGTTCGGGTACAGCCATTGATCGGGTGCGATGCGCCTTGCCATGCGGCGCCGGAAGGCCGGCATGCGCAGCGCCACATCGAGCGCCGGCGAGCGCATGCCCATCAGTGCCACCCAGTAAGTGCCGTCAGAAGCGCGGTTGATGTTGTCAGGATAGCCCGGCAGCTTGTCGAGCACGAGCTCGACCTTGCCCGCCTTGGGGCCGCTGATCCAGTAGCGGCTGATCCGGCATGCCCAGCTCTCGGCGAACAGGATCGACTGTCCATCGTGCGCAAGGCAGATGCCGTTCGGGAACACAAGGTTCTTGACTGCGGTGTGCGTCTTTGCCGTCTTCGGATCGAAACAGATGATCCGGCCGTTGCCACGGCTTTCCAGCGCATCGACCGGCCAGTCATGCATCTCGTAGCGAATGGTCGCCTCGCTGAAGAACACGCGGCCATCCGGCGCGATGTCGAGATCGTCCGCGAGACGAAGGCGCGAGTCGTCGATGACGGAGAAGGTGGAGCGGTTGGTCTCGTCGGTCACCTTGACGACGTTGCGATCACGGTCGATCTTGTAGAGGCCCATGCCGCCCACGCACACGAGCAGATTGCCCGCCTTGTCGAACGCCATGCCCAGCGGCGCGCCGCCGATGTGCGCGTAAACCTCGGAATGCTGATACTCCGGCGGCGTGAAGCGCACGATATCGCCTTGGCGGGTGCCGCAATAGAGAAAGTCATCGTCGTCCAGGATCACGTCCTCGGGCGACTCGACATCGCCGAGGCCAATCGTCTCGACGCCTGCAAGCCGGTCATTCAAGGCCAGGGCCGAGTCGGACCCCGCAGTGATCGAGCGCGGTGGCGGCAACCCGATGTACGTCGGCGAGACATAGAGCTTGGACAACAGCTTGTCGCGATTCTTCAACCAACGAACGTCGACGAACACCGCGAACAGCAACGTGAGGCCGAGCACCATCGGGCCGGAGCCGCTGTTCAGTCCGATGCGCAAGACGCCGTTGGTGAGGATCAGCACGATGACGGCGCCGATGAGGGCCTTGACCACCGAGCCTCGCCCGCCGCCCAGGCTGTTGCCGCCCAGCACGGCGGCGGTGAGCGCGGAGATTTCCAGGCCCATCCCGGTGTCGCTGCCGGCGCCGCTGAGCCGGGCCGCGTAGAGCATGCCCGCCACACCGCACAACATGCCCGAGAGGGTGTAGGCCGCGCAAACCGTGCCACGAACCGGCAGGCCGATGTTGTGCGCCGATCGACGTGACCCACCGATGGCCATCGTGCGCCATCCGGGCCGGCTGCGCGTGAGCGCGATGTGACCAATGACAGCGACGATGACGAGCACGATGAAGCTGAACGGCACGCCGGCAATGCCGCCAAGGCCCATCAGATCCCAGAGCTCGGACTCGAAGAAGCCGACCGACATCGGCTGCGCATATTTGAGCAGCAGCATGTCGACGACCGCGCGCACGATGATCAGCGTCACGAGCGTGGTCAGGAACGCGCGCAGCCTCAGATAGCCAATCAGAAACCCGTTGAGCAGGCCGACGCCACCGCACACCAGGATCACGATGGGAATCGTGGCCGGCAAGGAGAACCCGGCCAGATTGAGCAACGCGAGCGTCGTGAAGTTGCCGAGAGCAAAGTTGGAGCCCACGCTCAGGTCGATGCCGCCGACGACGATGACCGTCATCATGGCCAGGCAGACGAGCGCGAACTCACCGTATTGCCGCGACGTACTCTGCAGGTTGCTCTGGGTGAAGAACTCGGGGATGAGATTGCCGAACACCGCCACGACACAGACGAGCATCGCCAGGGGGATGGCGTTATCGACCCATTTTTTCGACAGGACTTCGCCGATCAGATGATCGGGAACGAGCCGATATCGCAGCTTCACGAAATTGCTTTCCGACGGCAAGGCTTGCTCCCCCAGACGGCCAATGGCCGGGTTGATTTCTGAACTGGATGAAAAGCGTGGCCGCCTCGGGGGCGGCCACGCGCCGTGCGGATCAGCGCAACAACTTGGCGTAGAACGCCGGGTCGAAGCAGGTGCCGGCCTTGACGTCGGCCTTGGTCAGCACCCGGGACGGGGAGTACAGCTGGAACTTGAGCGAACCGGCTTTCTGGTTCGTCTGCAGCAATGCGCTGATGGCGGTGAAGGCATCGCGACCCATGCCGACGGCGTCGTAGTTGATCGCGGCCGAGAAGATGCCTTCGTTCAGCTGGTCGCACATGCTTTGTGCACCACCGCCCGAGGTCACGAAGAAGACCTTGCCCTTCTTGCCTGCCTGCGCAATGGCGGCGCCGGTGCCCACGCCCTGGCCGTCCCAAACGTCGATCACGCCGCAAAGGTCCGGGTTCTGCTGAAGCACGGTTTCGGTGATCGCACGGGCCTTGCTGGCATCCCAGTCTGCTGCCTGGCTCGACACCACCTTGATCTCCGGATTCTGGGCCAACACCTTCTTGATCCCCTGCACCTGGTAGTAGCTGACGCCGCCGGTCAGCACGCCTTGCACGATCGAAATCTTGTGCGATGTGTTGGTGCCCTTTCCGCAGGCCTTGACCATCATGTTGGCCGCCTGCTCGCCCAGAGAGATGAAGTCGGGACCGACGAAGGCGTCGGTCTGGACCGCGCCCTGCATGTTCAACTGAACCACGCGAATGCCGGCCGCATTGGCCTGTTTCATCAGGCGGGCCAGGGACTGGAGGTCCGGGTTCTGGGTGACGATCACATCGGGCTTCTGCGCGATCAGCGCGGTCATGCCCTGTGCCATCGCATCGGTCTTCCAGTTGGGATCCTGCGAGGTGAACTTCATCCCGTAGCGGTCGGCCTCCTGCTTGATGACGCCGCCCCACGCTTGCGCCATGTCGAAGCCGATCGAGATCGGCAGGTACGCGATCGTCTTGCCGCGAAGCGCGGCAAGCGCCGGGTCGCGGTACGGGTCGTTCATGTCGTCCGCGGCCGCCGCAGCGGTGCACAAGGTCAAGCCGGCCAAAGCCGCCGTGGCCAGTTTGAGATAGATCTTCTTCATTGGGAGTCTCCTGTTGGTATGAGCGCTTGTGACCTAGATGTCACCCTGTTGCCCGGTCTGTTCGTCACGCGGGTTGATGACGCTGTCAGCCACGATCGCAACCAGCAGGATCAGGCTCTTGACGACGTTCTGAACGGTGTACTGGATGTCCATGATGGTCATCCCGTTGAGCAGCACGCCGATGAGCAGCGTGCCGACAATGACGTTGCGGACACTGCCCTTGCCGCCACTCAAACCGACCCCCCCGAGGACCACCACGAGGATCACGTCGTAGATGAGGTTGGAGTCGACGATCCGCGTGTTCATCGCCTGCACCGAGGTGGCTGTGATGACGCCCGCGAGGAACGCGATGGCGCCCGAGAGGCCGTACTGCAGCGCCAGGATCGGCCGGACCGCGATGGCGCCGATGCGTGCCGCGGCGATGTTGTCTCCGACCGCGAAGATGAATCTGCCTGGCTTCGTGTACCTGAGGAAAAAGTACGCGATCAGGGCGGTGGCGGCCGCCACGACGATCGGCATCGGGATGCCGAGGAATGTGCCCTGGCCGAGTTCCAGAATCCAGCCGATCGTTTGCGGCACGTAGACCACGTCGGTGCCGGTGATGAGGTGCGCGCGCCCGAAGCCGTAGATGAAGGTGCCCATGGCGAGCGTCGCGAACAGCGGGGGGATCTCGGCGTAGGCGATCAGCAACCCGTTGATGAGGCCGGCCACCAGCGAGAAGCCGATGCCGATCGTCAAAGCGACACTGAGCGGCACGCCGCGCGAGACCAACTGCACCGTCCACGCAACCGAGATCGCCATGTTCGCGACCAGCGAGAGATCGATGCCGCGCCCCAGCACGACCACCAGCATGCCGAGCCCCAGCATGCCGAGCACGGCCACGCTGCGCAGCAGCGAGAGGATGTTGTTGCTCGCAAGAAAGTTCGGCAGCATGAACGAGAAGATCACGAACAGCAGCACCGTCAAGCCAAAAACGATTTGTTCCTGATTGATGAGCCGTGTGTGTCTCGATGCCATTGCGCTGTCCCTTGTTCGATTGGGGGCGAATCTAGGTGCTGCCCGGAGCGAGCGCCATTTGCATTTCCCAAAGCCCGGGTTACCCCGTAGACAGACAGCGCCTCTTCTTGAGACCCGAACGCCGTCTTTCCGAATCACAAATTGCCGCCCCGGCCGCGGCAGGGCAAGCTGTCCTTCCGATCGACATGAACCCTCGCGGTGAACGCGAAATCCCCTCGACCATCTAGCGAGTACAGCGCGCGCCGTACTCGGCTGATCTCATCTGAACAACGACTCGCACGACGACCCGATGCACAAGACCACGACCGATCGATACCAGGACATTCGCGACGCAGTGCGCTCGCTTTGCGCCGAGTTCCCCGACGAATACCACCGCAAGGTGGACCACGAGCGCAGCTACCCCACGGCCTTCGTCGACGCGCTGACACAGGCCGGTTGGCTGGCCGCGATGATTCCGTCGGAGTACGGCGGCTCGGGCCTTGGCCTCTCGGAGGCGAGCGTCGTGATGGAGGAGATCAACCGCAGCGGGGGCAACTCCGGCGCCTGCCACGGCCAGATGTACAACATGGGCACGCTCCTTCGCCACGGCAGCGATGCGCAGAAGAAGCACTATCTTCCGAAGATCGCCAGTGGCGAGTGGCGCCTGCAGTCGATGGGCGTGACCGAGCCCTCTACAGGGACCGACACGACCAGGATCAAGACGACCGCCGTCAAGCGCGGCGACCGCTACGTGGTCAACGGTCAGAAAGTCTGGATCTCGCGCGTCCAGCATTCGGACTGGATGATTCTTCTGGCCCGGACCACGCCGCTGGCCGAGGTCACGAAGAAGTCCGAAGGCATGTCGATCTTCATGGTCGACCTGCGCGCCGCCGAGAAGAGCGGCATGACGGTGCGGCCCATCCCCAACATGGTCAACCACGAGACCAACGAGCTCTTTTTCGAGAACCTCGAGATTCCGGAAGAGAACCTGATCGGTGAAGAAGGAAAGGGGTTCAAGTACATCCTCGACGGACTCAATGCCGAGCGGACCCTGATCGCTGCCGAGTGCATCGGGGACGGACATTGGTTCATCGATCGCGTGACCAAGTACGTCGGCGAACGCATCGTGTTCGGCCGGCCCATTGGCCAGAACCAGGGGGTGCAGTTTCCGATTGCCGAGAGCCACATCGAAGTCGAAGCGGCCGACCTGATGCGGTGGGAAGCCTGTCGGCTTTTCGACGCCAACGAAGCATGCGGTGCCCAGGCGAACATGGCCAAGTACCTGGCGGCAAAGGCCAGCTGGGAAGCGGCCAACGCGTGCATCCAGTTTCATGGTGGCTTCGGGTTCGCCAACGAGTACGACGTCGAGCGCAAATTCCGTGAGACACGGCTTTATCAGGTGGCGCCGATCTCGACGAATCTGATCCTCTCGTATGTCGCAGAGCACGTGCTCGGCCTGCCGAGGAGCTTCTGAGGTGCGCCCGCTCGACAGCATCGCCGTCGTCGCGCTCGCGCATGCGATCGCGGCGCTGTTCCGCACCCGCCAGAACGAGCGCGAACGGCAGCTGTTGTGCGCCAAGGTGATTTGGCAACCGGCACCTGCAAGCGATGAGCGCTTCAACTCGAATGTGCGCCGCGTCGCTGCAAAGCCAGTGCTGCACCGACCCATCGCCGTCCACTTCGCGAGGCTCATCATCGACGATGGTCATCACGCAGCTGGAGGGCGCGCGGATCGCCGATGCGCACGTGAACACGATGCAGGACGTGTGTGCGCATCCGCAACTGAAGGCCCGCGGCCGATGGGTCGATGTGACCCCCCGCAATGGACCAGTGCCCGCGTTGCTGCCCCAGGGCATGCCCGACAGTTTCGACGCCCGCATGGACGCCGTGCCAGCGCTCGGGCACACACCGGTTTGCTGCTGTCGGCGCTGGGTTTCATCCCTGCTGGGATTCAGTGCATGGAAACCAAGGCCACCTTATGAACCCGAAAGAACACCCGATGAACGATTCCACGCAGGCGCTGGCGCACTTCGCCGCCACGCTGTCCGTCGATGCGATTCCAGAAAGCGTGATTCGTCGCACCGAAGACCTGTTTCTCGATTGGTTGGGCTCTGCACTGGCGGGCAAGGATTCCCGGCCGGTCGAGGCCATCGCGCGCTTCGCGACGTCCATGGGGCCCGCCAGCGGGCCGAGCGAGATCCTGATCCATCGGCGCGGCACCAGTCCGCTCGTGGCCGCGCAAGTGAATGCGGCGGCATCCCACGTCGCCGAGCAGGACGACGTGCACAACGGCTCGGTGTTTCATCCGGCGACCATCGTTTTTCCCGCGGCGCTCGCAGTCGCGCAAGCGATTGGCGCGAGCGGGCGCGAACTGCTGACCGCCAGTGTCGCGGGCTACGAAGTCGGCATTCGCGTGGGCGAATTCCTCGGCCGCTCGCACTACCGCATCTTTCATACGACGGGCACCGCAGGCACCTTTGCCGCAGCCGCGGCGGTCGGCCATCTGCTGAAGCTCACGCCCGATCAGATGCGGCACGCCTTCGGCTCGGCCGGCACGCAATCGGCCGGGCTCTGGGAGTTCCTGCGCGACGCCGCTGATTCAAAGCAACTGCACACCGCGCACGCGGCGGGCGCCGGCCTCACAGCCGCCTACCTCGCACGCGACGGCTTCACGGGCGCGCGCCACATCCTGGATGGCCCACAAGGCCTGGCTGCGGGAACCTCGACCGATGCCGATGCCCGGCGGCTCGACGACGGCCTCGGCACGCGTTGGACGCTGGCGGAGACTTCGTTCAAGTTTCATGCGGCGTGTCGACACACGCATCCCGCCGCCGACGCACTGCAGCAGGTGTTGCGGGAACACCGCCTGGCAGCCGGCGATATCCGAGCGATCACAGCGCACGTGCACCAGGCGGCGATCGACGTGCTCGGCCCCGTGGTCGATCCGCAGACGGTGCATCAGTCCAAGTTCTCGATGGGCACGGTGTTGGGCCTGATCACTGTGCAGGGGCACGCCGGACTTGCCGAGTTCGACACGCACTGGCGCGCCGAGCCTGTGCGCGCCATCCACGACAAGGTGTCGATGCGACTCGACGCCGAAGTCGATGCAGCCTATCCCGCGCGCTGGATCGGCAAGGTCGGCGTCGAGACCACGGACGGCCGACGGTTCGAAGGCAAGGTGCTCGAACCCAAGGGCGACCCAGGCAACACGCTCACGCGACGCGAGATCGAGCACAAGGCACTCGCGTTGGCGTGCTACCGTGGTGCCGCGAGCACAGAAGAGATGCAGCGCGTGATCGCCAGAGTCTGGTCGTTGGCCGATGCGCCATCGATCGCGCACTTCTTCGCTCAGCATTGATGCGTTGACAACGCGTCGCATCTGTTCGTTCCGGGCAAACGGTCCGAGCACTGCGCCCGACGCGGCTGTCGGCGCACGCAGGCGACTTGATCCCGTGGTCAATGTCCGCGCCTATCATCGGCCGGCATCATTGAGGGGAATACATGCTCAACGGCCTCTGGCTGGGCTTTTTCATGGTCGCAGCCATCGCCGCGCTGGGCCGCTGGTTGATCGGCGGCGACCCGACGGTCTTTGCGGCGATGGTCGAGAGCCTGTTCGCCATGGCCAGGCTCTCCGTCGAAGTGATGGTGCTGCTCTTCGGCACATTGACGCTGTGGCTCGGTCTGCTGCGCATCGCCGAGGCCGCCGGCCTCGTGGCCTTTCTGGCGCGGCTGCTCGGTCCGCTGTTCCGACGGCTGATGCCCGAGGTGCCGGCGGGCCATCCGGCGCTGGGCCTCATCACCATGAACTTCGCCGCCAACGCGCTGGGGCTGGACAACGCCGCCACCCCCATCGGCCTGAAGGCGATGCGCGAACTGCAGACGCTCAACCCCCACCCCACCGCCGCCAGCAACGCGCAGATCCTGTTTCTGGTGCTCAACGCCTCGTCGCTCACGCTGCTGCCGGTGACGATCTTCATGTACCGCGCACAGCAGGGCGCGGCCGATCCGACGCTCGTCTTTCTGCCCATCCTGCTGGCGACCAGCGCGTCGACGCTGGCCGGCCTGCTGTCGGTGGCGATCGTGCAGCGCCTGAAGCTGTGGGACCCGGTCGTGCTGGCCTACCTGGTGCCCGGTGCGCTGCTGCTGGGCGGCTTCATGGCGCTGCTCGCGACCCTGTCTGCCGCCGCGCTGGCCGCCCTGTCGTCCCTGCTGGGCAACCTCGTGCTCTTCGGCCTGGTGGTGGCTTTCCTGCTGATCGGCGCGCTGCGGCGCGTGCCAGTCTATGAACGTTTCATCGAAGGCGCCAAGGAAGGCTTCGACATCGCGAAGAACCTGTTGCCCTACCTGGTCGCGATGCTCTGCGCCATCGGCGTGCTGCGCGCGTCGGGCGCACTCGACCGGGCGCTCGATGGCATCCGCTGGCTGGTGGTGCAGACCGGCTGGGACACGCGCTTCGTCGACGCGCTGCCGACTGCGCTGGTCAAACCCTTCTCTGGCAGCGCGGCCCGCGCGATGCTGATAGAGACCATGAAGAGCCAGGGCGTCGACAGCTTCCCGGCGCTGGTCGCCGCGACCATTCAGGGCAGCACCGAAACCACCTTCTATGTGTTGGCCGTCTACTTTGGTGCCGTCGGCATCCAGCGTGCGCGCCATGCGGTGGCGTGTGCGCTGGCGGCCGAGTGCGCGGGGGTGGTTGCGGCCATCGCAGTCTGCTACCGGTTCTTCGGATAGACCGTGCGACAGGGCAAACCCGGCGCATCGGCCAGAATGGACCTCCGCTTTCTCCGCACCTTTTCCCCGTGAACGTTCCCGTCCAGGCACAGCCGCCTTCTTTTTCGGCCGACGAATTCCGCCAGGCACTCGGCATGTTCGCCACCGGCGTGACCATCGTCACCGCGCGCGCTGCCGACGGCTCGCTGGTCGGCCTGACGGCCAACTCTTTCAATTCCGTGTCGCTGAACCCACCGCTGGTGCTGTGGAGCCTGGCGCTGAGTGCGGGTTCGATGCCGACGCTGAGCACCGGCTCGCACTACGCCATCAACATCCTGTCTGCGAGTCAGAAGGAACTTGCGGAGCGCTTCGCAAAGAAGCGCGACGACCGCTGGCAGGACGTGGCCTTCACGGAAGGCGTGGGCGGTGCGCCGGTGCTGGCTGGCGCCGCGGCCAGCTTCGAGTGCTTCAACCGCAGCCGCTACGACGAAGGCGACCACGTGATCTTCGTCGGCGAGGTGGAGCGCTGCACATACTCGCCCGGCGCGTCGCCGCTGCTGTTTCACGGCGGCCGCTTCTACACCGAGCATCCGCTTTAGTTCTTGCCGTAGGTCGCTGCAAAGCGCTGCTGCAAGTAATCGTTGGCGGTGACGGGCGCATGGCGTGGCGACTTGCCGGTGGCCACGCACGACGGGATCGCGCTCACCAGCGCATCGGGATTCGGGTCGACAAAGAGTGCGATCGAATAACGCTCCGCCATGGGCTTGAGCACGCGGTGCGGCGTCGACACATAGATGTCATTGGTCCAGCGCATCAGGCAGTCGCCGATGTTGCAGACGAAGGCGCCGTGCAGCGTTGGCGCATCGACCCACGCGCCATCGCGCCGCTGCACCTGCAGCCCGGCCACGCTGTCGGTCGCGAGCAGCGTGACGTTGCCGTAGTCGGTGTGCGTGCCGGCGCCGATCTGCCCCGCCGGCACCGCCTGTGCAGGCACCGGGTAGTGCAGCAGGCGCAGCGTGGCAAGCGGGCGATCGATCTTGTCGGCGAAGAAGTCCTCGGGCAGGTCGAGATCCAGCGCGAAGGCCCGGTGCAGCCGCGCGCCGACAGCGAGCACCGCGTCGAAATAGCGTTGCACCGTGTCGCGGAAACCCCCCAGTTCGGGCCACGCGTTGTCGGGCCGGGTCGCGCCGTCGGTCCAGATCAGGTTGAAGGCTTCCTTGTGGTCCGCCGCCGTGGTCTCGTCGAGCGCCTCGACGCCCAGGCCGACGTAGCCGCGGTTGCTGCCGAGCCGGTCGATGGCCATGGACCGCTTGAAGTCCGTCGGCTGCGCGAAGAAGCGCGCACTTTCGGCGAAGGTCGCGTCGATCAGCGACACCGGCACCCCGTGGCCGATGATGACGAAGAAGCCGACCTCGCGGCAGGCGTGGCCGATCTGCGCGGCGATGGCGTGGCGCGCGGCCGGGTCATCGGCAGCGAGCGGCGCGATGTCGATGAGCGGAATGTCGTGCATGGCGCGATTGTGCGCAGTCCGGCACCGAGCAGCCTCGCAGCGCCACGGCTACGATCGACGACCGCCCCGGACTGCAAAAGCCGCCCAGAGACACATGACCGACCGCAAGACCCACCTCGACCCCCGCGCCACGACGATCCTGGTCGCCTGCTGCGCCTTCTGGGGTCTGCAGCAGATCCTCATCAAGACCACCGTGGCCGAAGTGCCGCCGATGTGGCAGGCCAGCATCCGCATGGCCGGCGCGGTGGTGCTGCTGATGCTCTGGTGCCGGGCGCGCGGCGTGAAACTTTTCGAGGGTGACGGCACGCTGTGGAGCGGCCTGCTGGTGGGCGCGCTGTTTGCCGGCGAGTTCGTCTGCATCTATATCGGGCTGCAGCACACCACCGCCTCGCGGCTCACGGTGTTCGTCTACACGGCGCCGTTCACGGTGGCACTGTTGCTGCCGCGCTTCGTGCCGACCGAGCGGCTGCGGGGCATCCAATGGGTGGGGCTTGTGATCGCCTTCATCGGCGTCGTCGTCGCGTTCGCAGAAAGCTTCGGCCATGCGAGCCGCAGCCAATTGCAGGGGGACGTGCTCGCATTGCTGGCCGGGCTGCTGTGGGGACTGACCACCTTGGCGATCCGCACCACGCGGCTCGCCACTGCCAGCGCGGAGAAGACGCTCTTCTATCAAATCGGCGTGACGGCGGCGGTCACGCCCTTGCTGTCGCTGGCCTTCAACGAGGCCTGGCGCATTTCTTATTCGGGCTACGCCTGGTTTTCGATCGCGCTGCAGACCGTCGTCGGCGCGTTCGCCACCTATCTCGCGTGGATGTGGCTGGTGCGGCACTACCCGGCCACGCGCATCTCGTCGTTCACTTTCCTCACGCCACTGTTCGCCCTGGTCTTCGGCGTCGTGCTGCTGAAAGAGCAACTGACGCTGCAGCTGGTGCTGGCGCTCATCGGGGTGGGCGTGGGAATCCTGCTCGTCAACCGCAAAGCCGCACCATGACGCTCGCCGGGATCTCTTCCGCCCACCTCGCCACCTGGGCCATCGCCGCGCTCGCCACCGCCGCGGTCATCGTGCGACCCGGCCGCTGGCCGGAGGCGGTGTGGGCCGTGTCCGGCGCGCTGCTGCTGGTGGCGGCGCAACTGCTGCCGTGGCGGGAGGCGGCGCAGGCGGTCGGCAAGGGGCTCGACGTGTACATGTTCCTCGCCGGGATGATGCTGATCTCGGAGCTCGCGCGGCGCGAGGGCCTCTTCGACTTCCTCGCGGCACGCGCGGTGCATCACGCGCGGGGCTCGGCGCAGCGGCTTTTCTTCGGCGTCTACGCGATCGGCGTGGTGGTGACCGTCTTCATGTCGAACGACGCCACGGCCGTGGTGCTCACGCCGGCCGTCTACGCGGCCGCCCGACGGGCCGGTGCCAGGCCGCTGCCCTACCTGCTGGCCTGCGCTTTCATCGCCAACGCGGCGAGCTTCGTGCTGCCGATTTCGAACCCGGCCAACCTCGTCATCTTCGGCGCGCACCTGCCGCCGCTGGGCACGTGGGTCGCGCAGTTTGCGCTGGCGTCGGTCGCGTCCATCGTCGTCACTTATGCGGTGCTGCGCTGGACGCAACGCAACGCGCTGGCGGCGCCCATCGCGCACGACATCGCGCAGCCAGTGCTTTCCACCGGCGGCCGTTGGGCGGGCTGGGGCATCGCACTTGTCGCACTGGTGCTGGTCCTCACGTCGGCGCTCGACGGCCCGCTCGGTGCGATGACGCTCGGCGCCAGCGCGCTGGCCTGCATCGGCGTGCTGCTGCGCGAACGCAGTGCGCCCTGGGCGCTGCTGCGCGGCGTGTCGTGGAGCGTGCTCGCGCTGGTCGCCGGTCTGTTCGTGCTGGTCGAGGGGCTGGTGCATTCGGGACTGATTCCCTTGCTGAGCGACGCGCTGCGCAACGCTGCCAACGCCGCGCCGGCCGGTACCGCCATCGGGAGCGGCGCGCTCGTGGCGTTGCTGTGCAACCTGATGAACAACCTGCCGGCCGGGCTGATGGCCGGTTCGGTGCTGGCCAGCGCCGATGCATCGCCGCTCATCCGCAGTGCCGTGGCGATCGGCATCGACCTGGGGCCGAACCTTTCGCTGACCGGCTCGCTCGCCACGCTGCTGTGGCTGGTCGCGATCCGGCGCGAGGGCGAGAACGTGACGGCCTGGCAGTTCCTGCGCGTCGGCGTGGTGGCGATGCCGCTGGCGCTGGCGGCCGCGCTCGGCGCGCTGTACCTGCAGCACCGGCTGTGGACGTGAACACGCTGGTCGGCCTGCTCGCGTACCTGCTGATCGGCCTCGCCGTGGCGCCGCTGCTGGTGCTCGGGCTCTACATGCTGGCCGACCGGCTGGGTCTGCGCATCGCCGAACGCCTGCTCGATGCGCTGCTGCCGCTGCTCACGCTGCAGTGGCTGGGCGGCGGCCTGCTGAACATCGTGGGCGGGCTCGCGATCGGCGCCCTGGGGGTCTGGGCCGTCATGCACGACGGTGGGCTCGTGGGCTGGGGGGCGGGCGCGCTGCTGGTGCCCTTCGGGCTCTGGCGCACGCTGCGGGGCGTGGGCGTGACGAGGGCTTTCATGGCACCGCAGGACCCGCCCTGAACGGTCGCCTCCGCTCCCACAGAATCGAACCATGCAATTCCAGCCCATCCTCGACCAGATCAATGATGAGATCCGCCCGCTGCTCGGCCAGGCAGGCACCGTGGCCAGCTACATCCCCGCGCTGGCGCGCGTGCCGGCCGCGCAATTCGGCATCGCGATGCGCACCTGCGAAGGCGAAGAGGCCTGCGCCGGCGACGCCGCCACGCCCTTCTCGATCCAGAGCATCTCCAAACTCTTCACGCTGACGCTCGCGATGCGGCGCATGGGCGAGGTGCTGTGGGAGCGCATCGGCCGAGAGCCCTCGGGCAACCCTTTCAACTCGCTGGTGCAGCTCGAGAACGAACAGGGCAAGCCGCGCAACCCCTTCATCAATGCCGGCGCCATCGCAGTGGCCGATCGGCTGCTGAACGACGGCGATGCGCAGCGCGACCTGCTGGCCTTCATGTCCAGCCTGGCCGGCGAGCCGATTGCCTTCGACGAGGAAGTGGCCGCATCCGAAGCCGCCACCGGCTACCGCAACTTCGCGCTCGCCAACTTCATGAAGAGCTTCGGCAAGATCGACCACGACGTGACGCCGGTGCTCGACATGTACTTCCATCAGTGCGCGCTGCGCATGAACTGCGTGCAGCTGGCGCGCGCAGCGGGCTTCCTGTGTCGCGACGGCGCGCATCCGCTCGGCGGTGCGCCGGCGGTCTGCACCGAGCGCCAGACGCGCCGCATCAACGCGCTGATGCTGACCTGCGGCACGTACGACGCCGCCGGCGACGTGGCCTTCTCGATCGGCCTTCCGTGCAAGAGCGGCGTCGGCGGTGGCATCGTGGCGGTCGTGCCCGACCAGCTCACGCTGGCCGTCTGGTCGCCAGCGCTCGACGCCACCGGCAATTCGCTGCTCGGGCTGAAGGCGCTGGAACTCTTCGTGGCCAAAACCGGCCTGTCGGTCTTCTGACGGCCACCCTCGGCGCCTGTGCAAAACTGTGGGCCTATGAACGACATCTCCCCGTCCGCCGACACCGACGCCGAAAACGTCCAGCAACCCACGCTCTGGTCCGACGACGCATGGACCGCCCGCATCGTCAAGAACGAAGACGACGACGGCTGGGCCGTCGCCATGACACGCCACGGCGACCCGGAACCCGCGCTGGTCGGCCCGTGGACCATGGGCCGCGACAAGAAGAACCCCAAGCCGCTCGACACGGCCGCCTTCCACACGCTGGTCAAGACCGCCAACGAAGTGCTGCGCCGGCACGAGCAGCAGCTGCACGCGCAGCTCAACAAGCACGTGAGCGTCGGTGATGGCTCGGAGCGCATCCGGGTGGCCTTGCGCATCGTGCCGGACGAGGACAACCCCTATGCCGTGCTGAGCGCCCAGGACGAATCGGGCACGCAGCTGGCCGAAGCGCGCGTGGCGCCGACCTTCAAGCTGAGCGCAGCGAGCGCCGAGGCCTGGATCGAGAACGGCTACCCGGCGAAGCCGCGCTAGCCGCAGTGCGCGGCGGGGCTTTCATGCGTTGCGGGAACATCGGCACCATGATCGCGTCCCACGTTGCGTCTCTCAAGAAGAGCACCGATAAGAACAACGACAGCGATCTCGCAGGAAGGCAATCACATCCCATGGGCTCGAACATGCATCTCTCCCGTCTTTCCTCCCTGATCCTCCGCGCTGGCGTCGGCGCCGTGACCGCTGCCACGCTCGTGGCGTGCAGCACACCCACGCCGTTGCCGCCGATGGCACCGCTGCCGACCTACCCGCAGCAGCAACCCGCGCCGCCTGCGCCGATCGCCCGGCCGGCACCCGTGGCGCCTGCGCCGCAGTCCAACCCGAATGCAAGTTTCGGCCGACCTGCAGCGGGCCCGTCCACCGGCCGCTTCGACGGCAACGCCAACAAGGGCATCGACATCGCCGGCCGCCTCGGCGAGCCGGTGCTGGCCGCGCGCGCCGGCCAGGTGGTGCTGGTCAGCAACGCGCTGCCGGCCTACGGCACGATGGTCATTCTCAAGCACGAGGACGACTTCATCACGGCCTATGCCCACGTGAGCCGGGCACTCGTGGCCGAGGGCGACACGGTGTCGCGCGGCCAGCCGATCGCCGAGATGGGCCAGACCGGCACCGACCGCGTCAAGCTGCGCTTCGAGATCCGCAAGGCCGGCGTGGCGGTCGACCCCGAGCCCTATCTCAGCGGCCGGATGCAGTGAGCGTTCTGCACGCGCCGTGAGCGCGTGCGAGGCTCAGCAGTTGCCCTTCTTGGCTTGGCCGGGTGGGCAGTGGCCACGGTCATGGCGGTCATGCCTGTCATGGCGGTCATGGCGACGTTCGGCACGCCGCTCGGCGCGGCGCCAGTCGCCTTCGCGCCAGCGCCACCCGTTGTCCACCTGAACCCAGGCCCCCGGCGCATAGGCGTAGTCGGGGCGCGCGGCCTGGTAGTGGCCCCTCGCCCAGAGATAGTCACGGCCGTTCCACTGCCAATGACCGGGTACCCAGACCTGGCCGGCGCGAACGCCGGGCATGCGCTCATAGCGCGGCGGCGGTGGCGCCCTGCGCACCACGTCGCCTCCCACGTTGATATTGACGGACACCTGTGCAGTGGCAGGGAAGGTGGCTGCGGCCAAGATGGCAGCAAGCAGAAAGGTCGTTCTCTTCATGGGGCTCCTCACGGTTGGTGACAGTTCCAGCATAGGCCATGCCGGCCGCTCTCCGTGCGCGACCCGAGGCCAGCGCCCAAAGGCGCCGCAAGGCTTGCCAGCGGGCGGCGGGCCGGTGCGCTTGCAATTCGACGTCTGCAGCCACCGCTTCGAGCACGCAGCCGCCTTGCGCGAGCGCGTGGCACTGGCCCTCCTCCAGCCGGCGAACCGGCGCCACCACCGTGTCGGCCAGCCACCGAATCGGCTCGCGCAGCACCACCGTACCGGCCGTCACCTGCAGCACGGTGCCGGCGTCGAAGGCTGCGTGCAGCGCCTGTCCGCGCTGCAGCCGAAGGGTGCGTGGCGTGACCGGCGAGGTCGGGATCGAGGTCATCGGAAACTCCTTGTGGCGAGGCCTCGATGCTCCGCCGAGGCTGAGTCGGCCGACAGGCACAGGCGACAGCGATAACACCGCAACAGCCGGCGAACGATGCGCTCTGTTATGGTGACTTTCCAAGAAACTGCATCTGTTCCACAGCCCGGCCGCAGGCCAGCATCGGCCCATGTCCACGACGACGACCTTGCCGCTCTACCGCCAGCTCGCGGCGCACTACCGCGGCGCCATCGAGGCCGGCTCGCTGCAGCCCGGCGCGCGCCTGCCTTCGCTGCGCAGCCTGATGCAACTGCACGATGTCAGCTTGTCGACCGCGCTGCAGCTGTGCCGCACGCTGGAATCCGATGGCTGGGCCGAGGCCCGCGAACGCTCAGGCTATTTCGTGCGCCGACCGCAGCGCCTGGGCATGGCACCCATGGACGAGCCCGATGCCGACGTGCAGCCCGACCCGGCGCAGTACGTCGGCATTCACTCGCGCGTCTCGGACTTCGTTGCGCGGCGCCGGGCGGCCGACGTCAAACTCAATCTGTCGATCGCGCGGGCCGCACCGCAGTTCTATCCGGCCGACGCTCTGCGCGCTGCGATGACGCGGGCCTTGCGCCTGCACCCGGAGCTGGTGGCCGGCGTGCCGCCCTTGCGCGGCGATCCGCAGTTTCGCACCGTGCTCGCCAAGCGCGCCGTCGCGGCCGGCATGGTGCTGTCGCCCGACGAGGTGCTGGTCACCAACGGCTGCATCGAAGCGCTCAACCTGGCGCTGCGCGCGGTGGCGCAGCCCGGCGACACCATCGCCGTCGAGTCGCCGACCTTCTACGGCCTGCTGCAGGTGCTGGAGAGCCTCGGGCTGCGCGCGCTCGAAATTCCCACCAGCCCGCAGACCGGCCTGTCGATCGAGGCGCTGGAACTCGCTGCACGGACCTACGGCGACATCAAGGCCGTGGTGGTGGTGCCGCACTTGCAGAACCCGTTGGGCAGCGTGATGCCCGATGCGCACAAGCAGCGCCTTGTGCAGCTCTGCGATGCGCAGGGCATCGCGCTGATCGAGGACGACACCTACACCGAGCTGCTCGACGCCGAGCAACCGCCGCGCGCCATCAAGTCGTGGGACGCCACGGGCAACGTCATCCACTGCGCCTCGATGCACAAGATCCTCGCGCCCGGTCTGCGTTTGGGCTGGATCAGCGCGGGCCGCTGGCAGGCGCGCGTGGAGATGCTCAAGTACACGCAGAGCCGCAACAACGAGGTGCTGTCGCAGCGCGGCGCCGGTGAGTTCATGGCGACGGGCGCCTACGACCGTCACTTGCGGCGTCTGCGCACGGCCCTGCGCAGTCAGCGCGAACGCACGGCCGAGGCGATCGCGAAGTACTTCCCCGAAGGCACGCGATTGAACCTGCCACCGGGCGGCCTGCAGTTGTGGGTCGAACTGCCGGCGGGGTGCGCGTCTGCACAGGTGTTCGATGCCGCCCTTCAGCAGGGCATCCTGGTCGCACCGGGTTTCCTGTTCTCGAACAGCGCACGCAGCGACCACTTCCTGCGCCTGAACTGCGGCTGGCCCTACGACGCGGAGATCGACGGCGCGCTGCGCACGCTCGGCGGCATCGCCGGGCAAGTGGCACGCGCGGCTTAGAACCTGCGCAGGCGTCGCAGCGTGCGGCGCGAGCGCGCCAGCGCGATCGATTCCACCAGCCCCCAGGCCAGCGCGCCGGCGATCGCGCGCAGGCCATGGGTGGTCGTCGTCAAGCGGGAAGAAAGGTGCATGGCAGGCCTCGTGGGAGCGTGGGAACCGGTGCCAGCCTATGCCTCGCAGATGACGGTTTGATGGCAGTCGGGCTGGCTATGCTGCGTGCTTCTCAGCCTCCCGACGAACGCTGGCGTGCGCCCTTCCGACCTGCCCGAACTGCTTGAACTCCAGGCCCTCGTCGACCTCGCCGGGCCGACGATGGAACGCCGCGTGCTGTGCGAGGTCGACGCCGCCGGCGAGCGCTTCGAGGTGCAGGCCTTCCTGCTCGGCAGCGACCGCAGCGACGTGCCGGCCGTGGGCATCTTCGGCGGCGTGCACGGGCTCGAGCGCATCGGCGCGCAGGTGAGCATCGCCTACCTGCGCAGCATCGTCACGCGGCTGCAATGGGACACCACGCTGCAGCGCCAGCTCGAGACACTGCGCCTGGTCTTCCTGCCCATCGTCAATCCCGGCGGCATGTGGCTGGGCACCCGTGCCAACCCGCGCGGCGTCGACCTGATGCGCAACGCGCCCGTCGACTCGCAGGAGCGCGTACCGTGGCTGCTCGGTGGCCAGCGCGTGAGCGCGACCTTGCCTTGGTACCGCGGCATCGAAGGCGCGCCGATGGAGGCCGAAAGCCAGGCGCTGTGCGCGCTGGTCGAGAGCGAACTGCTCAGCCGACCCTTCAGCATCGCGCTCGACTGCCATTCGGGCTTCGGCCTGAGCGACCGCCTGTGGTTTCCTTACGCGCACACGCCCGAGCCGATGGCGCACCTGCCCGAGATGCACGCGCTGGGCGAACTCATCGACCTGAGCCTGCTGCACCACCCCTACGTGCTGGAGCCGCAGAGCGGCCAGTACATGGCGCACGGCGATCTGTGGGACCACCTCTACCGCACCGCCTGCGCGCGGCCGGAAACCCTCTTTCTTCCGCTCACGCTGGAGATGGGCTCGTGGCTGTGGGTCAAGAAGAATCCGCGCCAGCTGTTTTCGCGCCACGGCATCTTCAACCCGGTGATCGCGCACCGCCAGCAGCGCGTGCTGCGCCGTCACATGTGGTGGATGGACTTCATCACGCGCGCCGCCAGCAGCCACGCGCAGTGGGTGCCCGTCGATGAAGCACGCCGCCGTCACCATGCACAGGCGTTGGCGCGGTGGTACGACGCATGAGTGCTGTCGCCTCGTTGACTGAAGACGGAAACGTGGCTGGCAGCGATGTGTCGACCTGGGTGCTGTTGCGCGGCCTCACGCGCGAGAGCGGTCACTGGGGCGTCTTGCCGGCGCTGCTGGCCGAGCGCCTGCCGCACGCTCGCGTGCTGACCATCGACCTGCCCGGCGCGGGTGCGCTGCATGCGCAAGCAAGTCCCCTGTCGATCGAGGCCACGATGGCGCACTGCCGCGCGCAGCTGCATGCGCTCGGCGTGCGGCGCTGCCACCTGCTCGCAATGTCGCTCGGCGCGATGGTCGCCGTGGCGTGGGCCCATCGGCATCCGCAGGAAATCGCCAGCGCCGTGCTCGTCAACACCAGCCTGCGGCCGTTCAGCGCCTGGTACCAGCGCCTGCGACCGCGCCACTACCCGGCCTTGCTGGGCGTGCTGTGGCCTTGGCGCGATGCGCACGCGCGCGAAGCCACGGTGCTGCGGTTGACCAGCCGGCACCACGCGACGGGCAGCGCGGCCGCACGCATCGTCGACGACTGGGTCGCGCTGCGGGCGCGGCATCCGGTGTCGGCCGCGAACGCGCTGCGGCAGCTGCTCGCGGCCACACGCTTCCACGCGCCCGCGTCGCCCCCGGCCGTGCCGCTGCGAGTGCTGGTCGGCGCCGGCGACGCACTGGTCGACCCTGATTGCTCCCGGCGCTTCGCGCAGGCGTGGCAACTGACTGTCGCCGAGCATCCGACGGCCGGCCACGACCTGGCGCTGGACGACCCGCATTGGGTGGTGGCGCAGGTCGAAAGATGGGCCGCGCAGATCGAGCGTTGAGAATGTCTTTCACCCCTGCCGAAACCCCATCAGGGTCTCGATCACCCGCTGCGTCGCCCCATCGAGCGACGCCTTGCCGCGGTGCGCGATGCCGAGGCGCCGCGTGAGCTTGGGGCTCAGCGGCACGATCTGCACGCGCTCGCGCCACGCGTCGTCGGTGCTGGGGGTCAGGGGCAGCATGGCGGCACCGTAGCCTGCGGCCACCAGGCTGCGGATGGCGACGTCGTAATTCAATTCGATGCGCGCACGGGGCGCGTGGCCGGCCGCCGCAAACCATTCGACAGCCAGGCGGTACATGTGGGTCGTCGCGTCGTTGAAGATCAGCGGCTGCGCCGCCAGCCAGGCCGGCGTCACGCGCTTCGGCGCTTTCCACTTGGGTGGAATGAAAGCCATCATCGGCTGACTGCGCCAGGGCGTGATCACCAGGTCGCGCAACGGCGGCTGCGGCACGGCGACCAGGCCGATGTCGAGCGTGCCCTGTGCCAGCCGCGCCATCGCCTCGGCTGAGCCGAGGATGCTCACCTCGACGTCGATGCCCGGATGGCTCGCCTGCAATGCCTCGAGCACCTGCGGCAGCAGGTCGATCACCACGCCGGTGGACGTGCCGACCCGCACGCGGCCGAGCCGGCCTTCGGCCTGGCGACGCACCGCCTCGACGGCCTCGTCGGCATCACGCAGCAGCCGTCGGGCGCGATCGACCAGGGCGGCGCCGGCGGGCGTGAGGGTCACGCTACGGCTGCCGCGTGCGACCAGTTGCGCGCCCAGGCGCGATTCCAGTTCGCTGATGTGCAGGCTCACGGTCGGCTGCGCCAAGTGCAGCGCTTGCGCAGCCGCGGAGAAGGTGCCGAGGTCGGCGATGGCGACCAGCGTGCGCAGCTGGTCGAGGTTGAGTTGGCGCATGGGATCGTCGAACCTTCGAGAATCAAGAATCAGGAATTCTGATGACTGACCTCAGTATTCTCAACTTCCGCAATAGCATCTGCGCGCCGAAGATCGTGGCTCTTTTCAGCCAAGGAGCTTCCGATGACCCGCTCGAACACCATCGTCCCGTCCCGCATGCTCGCCGCGCTGGGCCGTTGGAGCAACCGCGTGTACGGCATCGTCGCGCGCTCGAACGACATGCGCGAGCTGCAGGCCATGAGCGACCACGCACTCAAGGATCTTGGGATCGGCCGCAGCGAAGTGCAAGCGTGGTCGCGACGACGCGCAACCGCCGCTCGCCATGGGACCCCTGAGCACTCAATGCTGCGCGAGCGTCCCGACGCGGGGTGCGACTCAGCGCGAAGGAACGCCGAGCACCGACAGCACGACGGCCGCCAGCACCTGCGCCGCGGGCTCTTCGCGGGCAACGAGCACGTGGGCCTGCGCGGCCGACAAGCGGCCGGGATGGAACACGTTCTGGTCGGAATGAAGGGCTGTGGTCATACGAACTCCTGAAGTACGCGGACCTCGATCCGCAAGAATTCGACGATAGACCCGCGTCACGCCCCCTTACATGCCGACTGGCATCACCGTGTTTCCGATTCACCAACGATCAGACGGCGGCAAGTGCTGCCGATGGCCTGTCTGTAGGGGATGAACGCCACGGCGACGACGGGATGCTCTACGCTGCGCCATGTTCCTCACGACCTCCCTCCTCCTTTTCCTCCACCTGATCGCCGTGACCTTCTGGGTCGGCGGCATGGCGGTGATGCACTTCGCGGTGCGGCCCGCCGCGGTGGCCACGCTCGAACCGCCGCAGCGCCTGCCCTTCATGGCGGCCGCGTTGTCGCGCTTCTTCTTCGGCGTGTCGATCGCGGTGGTGACCGCGCTGGTCAGCGGGCTTGCGCTGGTGATGGCGTTGGGTGGTTTCGCGCGCGTGCACTGGAGCGTGCACGGCATGTTCACGCTGGGGCTGGTGATGATGGCGTTGTTCATGCACATCCGCTTCGCGCCCTACGCCCGGCTGCAGCGCGCGGTGGCTGCGCGCGAATGGCCGGGGGCAGCGGCACAGCTCGGCAGCATCCGCAAGCTGGTGGCGATCAACCTGACGCTGGGCGTCGTGGTGTTTGCGCTCGCCGTGGTCGGCCGCGCTTTCTGACGCCGCTCAGCGGTGCTGCGGCGCCGCTGCGTGTGCCACGCAGCCGCTTGCGCTGTGCTGCGGATAAGCGGCGAGCAGTGCCCGCGTGACGCCGTTGGTCCACCCGAAGCCGTCCTGCAGCGGGTATTCGCCGCCGCCGCCACCCCGAGAGCTGGCGCGCGAAACTTCGCGCAGCGCGTACTTTTCAATCAGCTTGCCTTCGCGCTCGTACACCGCAGCCACGGTGGCCAGCCAGCGCCCGGCGATGTCTCCGGCCAGCTTGTTTTGGCCGTAGTCGGCAAGGCCACGCACGGCCATGTACTGCAGCGGCGCCCAACCGTTCGGGCGATCCCATTGCTGGTCGCTGGCGCATTCACTGGTGGCGAAGCCGCCCGGCGCCAGCAGACGCCGGCGAATGGTGGCGGCCAGTGCGCGCGCCTGAGACTTGGTCGCCAGCCCTGTGAACAGCGGCACCACGGTCGCGCCGGTCAGGCAACCGCGGCGCGCGTGCAGGCGCCAGTCGAAGTCGAAGAACGCACCTGCATCGGCGTCCCACAGCATCGCGTGCAGTGCTTCACGTCGCTGCTGTGCGCGCGCGGCAAAGGCATCGGCCACCGCGCGGTCGCCGCTGCGCGAAGCGAGCCGGGCGATGGTGATCTCGAGCTTGTAGAGCAGTGCGTTGAGGTCGATCGGCACGATGTCGGTGGTGCAGATGCTGGCCAGCGTGGCGGCGCTCGCGGCGCGTGGCGGTTTGCCCTCGGGCGCGTCCGAACCGCGGGGCACGAAACTCCGCGGAGCCGTCGCCATGGCCCCGGACGGTTCGCGCAGCCAGCGGCTGCTGAAGTCCCACCCCGACTCGCAGGCCGCGCGAAGGTGCCGGAACAAGTCACCCCGCGCCGAGACGTCGCACGCATCGGCGGTGATGGTGTCTTCCAGCCAGGATTCCTCGCGCGGCGTGTCGCGTGCGTCCCAGTGGCGGTTGAGCAGTTGACCGCTGGCAAGGCGCACGACATGCTGGTGCGCACTGCCCGGCGCCAGCGCATCCTCGCCGGCCATCCACCATGCGTGCTCGGCGCGCAACTGCGGCAGGTGATCGAGCGCGTCGACCACCCCGTGCTGCTCGGCCAGTTCGACCATGCAAGCAAACAGCGGCGGCTGCGAGCGGCCGAGGTAGTACGTGCGCGTGCCGTTCGGTACGTGGCCGTAGGTGTCGATCAGGTAAGCGAAGTTGTGGAGCATGTCGCGCAGACGCGGCAGCTCGGCGTCGCAACCCAGACCGATCATCGTGAAATACGAATCCCAGTAGTACAGCTCGGCGAATCGCCCGCCGGGCACCACGTAGGGCAGGGGCAGGGGAAGCAACGAAGCGTGGGCCGGGTGCGCCGAAGGATGTCGTGTGAGCACGGTCCAAAGAGCGTCGATGTGCGCCTGCAAAGGTTGGCCCGGAATCGATGCATAGGCCGTTCTCTCCGGCCGGTCCACGCTGAAATTTGCATGCACGAAGGCGCCGAGGTCGAAGCCGGGTCGGTCGCACCGCGCGCGGTAATCGGCCAGCACGACAGCGGGTTCGCGCAGGGGAACACAGTCGACGAAGGTCTTGCTGTCGTCGAACACCTGCGAACGCTGGACGGCGATGAAGAGCTCCGCGTAGCGGTCGGCAGGCGTCAGTGTGTCGGGCTGCGGCGCCAAGTTGGCCTGCACGTTGAACCGCGTGGCGGCGGCGCCGGTCGGTTCATCGGCGCTCGGAGCGCTCAGCGGAGCGTTCACTGTTCGGCGTAGTTCCACAGAAGCCCACCGTCCACCACGGTGGTCGTGCCGGTGATGTAGTCCGCATCGGAAGAGGCCAGGAAGACTGCCACGGCAGCGACGTCGTCGGGCGTGCCGAGGCGCTTCAGAGGGATGTTGCCCATGAGCGCGCCCAGTTGCGCCGCATCTTGCATGAGGGAGGTGTTGATCGGCGTCTCGATCGCGCCCGGCGCAATGTTGTTGACCGTGATGCCCAATGGCGCGAGTTCGATCGCGAGGTTGCGCATCATCATCTTCATGCCGCCTTTGCTCACGCAGTACGGCGTGAAGTTCGGGAATGGCAGCTCCTCGTGAACGGAGCTGATGTTGATGATGCGTCCACCCAGCGCCGCGTCGCGACATCGGCGTGCGAAGGCCTGCGCCACGAAGAAAGCGCCCTTGACGTTGACCGCTTGCACCGCATCAAAGTCAGCTTCGCTCACGTCGAGGAAGCTTGCATGCTTCTCGATGCCGGCGTTGTTGACCAGGATGTCCACGCGGCCCAGCGTTTCCCAGGCGTGCACGATGGCTGACGCTGACGCGCCGACATGCGCGACGTCGAAGGGCAGCACCAGGCAGCGCCGCCCCAAAGCTTCGATGCGAGAGCGCAGATCGGCCGAACGCGCATCGTCCTTGCGAACGTTCAAGGCGATGTCGGCACCCTCCGCGGCGAAGCGCAGCGCAATGCCTCGGCCGATCCCCTGCACACCGCCGGTGACCAGCGCCACCTTGTTTTCGAGTCTCATGGGGACCATGCTAGTGCTGCTGCGCCGCAGCAACGGTGTCGCAGCACCGCCGTGTGACGTCAGACGACGCCGGCTTCTTTGAGCGTCGCGATGGCCTGGGCATCGAGGCCTAGCTCGGCCAGCACCTCGTCGGTGTGCTGCCCCAGCGCCGGCGGCGCGTACCGCAGCACCGGCGGCGTGGCCGACAGGCGCAGCGGGCTGGCCACGCCGGTGATGCTCGCGATGCCGTCGCCCGCATCGCGCGGCAGCGTCACGGCCAGACCGCGCGCCTTCACCTGTTCGTCGTCGAAAGCCTGCGCGATGTTGTTGATCGGGCCACAGGGCACGGCCTTGTCTTCGAGCAAGGCGATCCAGTCGGCGGTGCTGCGCGTGCGCGTCACTTCCTGCATGGCCGGGATCAGCACCTCACGGTGCTTCACGCGCAACGTGTTGGTCGCGAAGCGTTCGTCGGCCGCCCACTCGGTGTGGCCCGCCGCATCGCAAAAGCGCGCGAACTGGCCGTTGTTGCCGATGGCCAGCAGCATCGCGCCATCGGCCGTCTGAAAGTCCTGGTAAGGCGCCAGGCTCGGATGGCTGTTGCCCTGCCGCTGGGGCACGGTGCCGGCGTTCAGGAAGGCGCTGGCCTGATTGGCCAGGATCGCCATGCCCACGTCGAGCAGCGCCATGTCGATGTGCTGGCCTTCGCCGGTGCGGTGCCGCACTTCCAGCGCGGCGAGGATGGCCGTGCTGGCGTAGACGCCCGTGAACAGGTCGGTCAGCGCCACGCCCACGCGCAGCGGGCCACCGCCAGGCACGTCGTCGGCACGGCCGGTGATGCTCATCATGCCGCTGGTGGCCTGGATCATGAGGTCGTAGCCGGCGCGCTGCGCATGCGGGCCGTCGTGGCCGAAGCCGGTCACGCTGCAATAGATCAGGCGCGGGTTGGCGGCCTTCAGGCTCGCGTAGTCGAGCCCGTACTGCGCGAGACCACCGGTCTTGAAGTTCTCCACCACGATGTCGCTTTGCGCGGCCATGCGCTGCAACAACGCCTGGCCCTCGGGCGTCGCCATGTCGATGGTGACCGAGCGCTTGTTGCGGTTGCAGGCGGTGAAGTAGGTGGCCTGGTCGGTGTCGTTGCCGTCGGCATCCTTCAGAAAAGGCGGGCCCCAGCCGCGCGTGTCGTCGCCGACACCAGGCCGTTCGATCTTCACGACGTCGGCGCCCAGGTCCGCGAGGATCTGCGTGCACCATGGGCCCGCGAGCACACGGGACAGGTCGAGCACCTTCAGGCCGGCAAGCGCGCCTTCCTTCGACGGGATGCTCATGCTCAGTTCGCGAAGGCGGCAATGCCCGTGATCGCGCGGCCGAGAATCAATGCATGGATGTCGTGCGTGCCTTCGTAGGTGTTGACCACTTCGAGGTTCACCAGGTGGCGGGCCACGCCGAACTCGTCGCTGATGCCGTTGCCGCCCATCATGTCGCGCGCCAGGCGGGCGATGTCCAGAGCCTTGCCGCAGTTGTTGCGCTTGAGGATGGAAGTGATCTCGACCGCAGCCGTGCCTTCGTCCTTCATGCGGCCCAGGCGCAGGCTGCCTTGCAAGCCCAGCGCGATCTCCGTCTGCATGTCGGCCAGCTTCTTCTGGATCAGCTGGTTGGCGGCGAGCGGGCGGCCGAACTGCTTGCGGTCGAGCGTGTACTGGCGGGCGCGGTGCATGCAGTCTTCGGCGGCCCCTAGGGCACCCCAGGAAATGCCGTAGCGTGCGCTGTTGAGGCAGGTGAACGGACCCTTCAAACCTTGCACTTCGGGGAAGGCGTTCTCTTCGGGGCAGAACACGCTGTCCATCACGATTTCGCCGGTGATGCTGGCGCGCAAGCCCACCTTGCTGTGGATGGCCGGGGCGCTCAGACCCTTCATGCCCTTCTCCAGCACGAAGCCGCGGATCGGGCCGACGGTGCCGCTCTCGCTGACTTCCTTGGCCCACACGACGAACACGTCGGCGATGGGCGAGTTGCTGATCCACATCTTGGCGCCGCTGATCGCGTAGCCGCCCGGCACCTTCTTGGCGCGGGTGACCATGCTGCCGGGGTCGGAGCCGTGGTCGGGTTCGGTCAGGCCGAAGCAGCCGATCCATTCGCCGGTGGCGAGCTTGGGCAGGTACTTCTGCTTCTGCGCTTCGGTGCCGAACTCGTTGATCGGCACCATCACCAGCGAGCTCTGCACGCTGGCCATCGAGCGGTAGCCCGAATCGACGCGCTCGACTTCACGGGCGATCAGGCCGTAGGCCACGTAGTTGAGGCCGGGGCCGCCGTACTCCTCGGGGATCGTCGGGCCCAGCAGGCCGAGTTCGCCCATCTCGCGGAAGATCGCCGGGTCGGTTTCGCCGGAGCGGAAGCCTTCGACCACGCGCGGCAGCAGGCGCTCCTGGCAGTAGGCGTTGGCCGCATCGCGAATCATGCGTTCTTCGTCGCTCAGTTGCTGGTCGAGAAGGAGGGGATCGTCCCAGTGGAATTGCGCTTTGGCGGCCATGTGCTGTCTCCGGAAGAGAGGAAATGAGGGGGATAAGGGGGGAAAGGGAATCGGACGATCCTAGCCTTCGTGCTCAGTCGGCGCAAACGAGCAATACTCAGCCAGATATGACTTTCAAGAATGTCTGAGGCCTCGCATGCGTCGAAAAATCCCTCCTTTGCAAGCGCTCGTGTGCTTCGACGCCGCCGCCCGGCACGAGAGCTACACGCGCGCCGCCCAGGAGCTGGCGCTGACCCAAAGCGCCGTGTCACGCCAGATCGGCGCGCTCGAAGCCTTCCTCGGCGTGGCGCTGTTCCGCCGCACGCGGCATGGCGTGGCGCTCACGCCCAGCGGCGTGACGTACGCGCGCCAGACCGCGCTGCGGCTCGAATCGATGGAGCGCGACACGCTCGACGCGATGGCCGACCAGGGCAGCGGCGGTGCGCTCGCGCTGGCGGCCGTGCCGACCTTCGCCACCCGCTGGCTGCTGCCGCGGCTGCCCGGTTTCGCCCGGCTGCAGCCCGAGTCGGTGGTGCACATCGAGACGCGCACCCGCCCCTTCCTGTTCGCCGAAGGCGAGTTCGACGCGGCGATCTACGCCGGCACGCCCCCACAGGTGGCCAATTGGGCCGGCACGCGTGCGGTGCTGCTGATGCGCGAGGACGTCGTCCCGGTCTGCAGCCCGGCCCTGCTGCCGGACCGCAAGCCGGTACCGCCGGCCGCCATCGCGCAGATGCCGCTGCTGCAGCAGAGCACCCGGCCCGACGGCTGGCGCCAGTGGTTCGACGCGCAGCAGCTCGATGCGCCGCGCGCCCGCACCGGCGCGCGCTACGAGCTGTTCTCGATGCTCGCTGCCGCCGCCACCCATGGCCTCGGCGTGGCGCTGATGCCCACCATGCTGGTGGCCGACGAGCTCGCGCGTGGCGACCTGGTCGTCGCCTGCGCGCAGCCGCTGTCGGGCGAGCGCAGCTACTACCTGGTGACGCCCGACCGCGGCGACGAGCGGCCGCTGCTCGGGCTGTTTCGCGACTGGCTGCTCGCACAGGCGCAGACCTCGGACCCGCGCACTTCGGGTACGGTAAGCGCATGAACACGGCCCGTACTCCCGGCATCCTGCACATCGACAGCCTGCGCGTCGGCTACCCCTATGCACCACCGATCGTGGATGGCTGGTCCGCCACCCTCGGCCCCGGCGTCACGCTGCTGCACGGCGATACCGGCAGCGGCAAATCGACATTGCTGCGCGCGTGGGCAGGCGTGCATCCGGCGGCCGGCCGGCTCACGCTCGCGGGCACGCCGCTCGACCGTGATCCAGAGGGTTATCAGCGCCACGTCTTCTTCGTCGACCCATCGACCGACACCTTCGACGAAGTCACGGCGCGCGCATGCACCGACGCGCTCACCCAGGCCGACGCCGGCTTCGACGCCCCCCGCTGGAACGCACTGGTCGAAGGCTTCTCTCTCGCGCCGCACCTCGACAAGAAGATGCACATGCTCTCCACCGGCTCCAAGCGCAAGGTGTGGCTGGCCGCGGCGCTCTCGGCGAACCGCGCGCTGACGCTGCTCGACGAGCCGACCGGCGGACTCGACGCCGGGTCGATGCGCTGCCTGTGGCGCGCGCTCGCCGACATCGCGGCGACCGCCGAACGCGCGGTCGTCGTGGCCAGCGGCGAGCACGTCGACGCCGTGCCGCTCGCGGCCACCATCGCGCTGCCGCTGCGTTGAGGTCTTGCGTGCCCGGGCGTTCGCGGGGCACTCCTAGAATTCGCCGATGCAAACCGCACCGTCCCGTCCGCCGCGCCTGAAGACCCAGCTCACGCTGGTGTTCGGCACGCTCGTGGTGCTTGCCTCGCTGGTGCTGACCTGGGCGCTCGGCGACATGCTGCGCGGCCGGGTGCGCAGCGACGCGGGCCGGACGTTGACCTTCATGGCCTCCAACGCCGCGCAGGTCTTGGCCGCCGGCCTGCACGCCAACGCCGTGACCGCCTCCGTGCTGTCTCAGCGCGAATCCATCTGGGCCGGCGGGTTGGCCTCGCCCGAAGCCAAGCGCGTGCTCGAGGTCATCGAGGCCACTGCGCCGTCGGTCAATCTCTGGGTCGGGCTGGCCGACGAAGACGGCGTGGTGCGCGCGTCGACCGGCAACCGCCTGCTGGGTGCGAGCGTGCGTGAGCGGCCGTGGTTCCAGCGCGGCGCCGACGGGTTGTTCGTCGGCGACGTGCATCCGGCCAAGCTGCTGGCCACGTTGCTGCCAGCCGCACGCGACGGCGAGCCGCAGCGCTTCGTCGACTACGCCGCGCCGCTGTTTCGCGATGGCCAGCGCATCGGCGTGCTCGGCGTCCACGCCAGCTGGGGCTGGGCGGGCGACGTGATCGACACCGTGCTGTCGGGCGAAGCCAAGGCCGCAGGGATCGAGATCTTCATCTTCAACCGAGAAGGCGAGGTGATCTTCGCGCCGGGCGGGCAAAGCCAGAAGCTGGCCGCGGCGGGCGTGCGCATTCCGACCTTCGACAACCGCGCGGCGGGCCCCGCGCTGGTGAAATGGCATGACGGCGGCGAGTACCTGAGTGCGGCAGTGCGGCTGCCGGCGCAGGCGCAGGTCAGCGACCTCGGCTGGACCATCGTGGCGCGCGAACCGGCGGGCCGGGTGTTCGCCGCCGTCAAGGACGCGACGCGCCAGGTGCTGCTGATCGGCATCGCCACGGCGCTGCTCGGCTCGCTGCTCGCGGGCTACGCCGCAGGCCGACTCGGGGCCGATCTGCGCCGGCTCTCGCGCGCCGCGCGCGACGTGGAGCTGGGCGTGCCGGGCGCGCGCATTCCGGCCGCGGTGAGCAGCGCCGAGTTGCGCACGCTGTCCGAATCGCTCGGCAGCATGACGCAACGGCTGGTCGCCGCGCGCGACGACCTCGAAGTGCAGGTGCGCCAGCGCACGCTCGAACTCGAACAGGCCAACATCGAGCTCGGTCGCCAGGCGCAGACGGATGCGCTCACCGCACTGCCCAACCGCCGCCGCTTCGACGCGCTGCTCGAACACGCGCTGGCCGATGCGTGCCACGAAGGCCATGCGTTGAGCGCGCTGATGGTCGACGCCGATCACTTCAAACGAATCAACGACGTCCACGGCCATGCCGTCGGCGACGAAGCGCTCAAGACGCTGGCCGCTGCGCTGCGCGCGCGCCTGCGCGACACCGACGTGGTGGCGCGCTACGGCGGTGAGGAGTTCGCCGTGCTGCTGCCGCGGACCACCGGCGACCGCGCGCTTCTGGTGGCGAACCAGCTGGTCGCGGACATCGGCAGCCGGACATACCCGGTGTACGGCGCCCTGACGGTGAGCATCGGCGTGGCCTCGTGCGAACGCGGTGCCGTGGCGCCCGCCGTGCTGATGCAGCAAGCCGACGACGCGCTCTACCGCGCCAAGGCCGAAGGGCGAAACCGCGCGTGCCCGCATGACGGCACCGGATCGTCCGCGAGCGCCTGAAACCGCTGCAGCAGAACTCCGGGGCCGGGCCGCCGGGAGAGAATCGGCACGTTGCGCACGGCACCGTCCACCGACAGGGGTGCCGTTGCGCTCGACGTATTTCGAACAAAGAAACAAGAAGGACTTTCATGCTGCAATCCACCGAAGCCCGCACCGGCACCGCCATCGGCGAGGCCTGGCCTGAATCCACCGCTGCCGAGATTGCGGCCGCGGTGCAAAGCGCCGCCGATGCGGCCGCTGCCTTCGGCGCGACCGGCGCCGTGCAACGTGCCACGCTGCTGCGCGCCCTGGCCGGCGCGCTCGAGGCCGAGCGTGAGGCGCTGGTCGCGCTGGCCGACCGCGAAAGCGGCCTGGGCCTGCCGCGCCTGAACGGCGAACTCGACCGTACGGCCTTCCAGTTGCGCGGCTTCGCAGACGTGCTCGAGCGTGGCGACGCCCACGTCTTCATCGACGACGCTGCGGTGGCCGGCGCGCCGCCCGCCGGCCGCCCACGGCTCACGCGTGTGCGCGTGCCGGTCGGCCCCGTCGCCATGTTCTCGGCCAGCAACTTCCCGTTCGCCTTCTCGGTGCTCGGCGGGGACACCGCTTCGGCACTGGCCGCCGGCTGCCCGGTGGTGGTGAAAGGCCATCCGGCGCACCCTGAACTTTCGCGCCGCACCGCAGCGCTGGCGCAGCGCGTGGTGGCCGAGCAGGCGCTGCCCGCGGGCGTGTTCCAGTTCGTGCAGGGTGGCTCGATCGAGGTCGGCGTGGCGCTGGTGAATGCGCCCGCCATCGCGGCCGTGGCCTTCACCGGGTCGTTCAAGGGCGGTACGGCGCTGGCCAAGGTGGCGGCCGAGCGGCCGCGCCCGATCCCGTTCTACGGCGAGCTCGGCTCGATCAATCCGCTGGTGGTGCTGCCCGCCGCGCTGGCGAAGGGCGCTGAGAAGCGCAACGAACTCGCGGCCACGCTGGCCGGCTCGATCTGCATGGGCGCCGGCCAGTTCTGCACCAGCCCGGGCGTGATCGTGGTGCCGAAGGGCGCCGACGGCGATGCTTTCGTGGATGCGTTCGCGCAGGCGCTGCAGGGCCTGCAGCCGCACGCGATGCTCTCGGCCGGCATCCGCTCGGCCTTCGACAAGGGCGTGGCGCGCTGGCGCGAATCGGCACTGCTCAAGCCTTTGCTGAACGATGCCGCGCCCGCCGATGCGGCCACGCCGCGCCCTTACCTCGCCGAAGTGTCGGCGGCCGACTTTGCCGCCACGCACGACCTGCACGAAGAGGTCTTCGGATCGGCCGCGCTGGTGGTGCGCAGCGGGTCGGTGGACGACACCGCCACGGTGCTCGAAGCCGTAGGCGGCACGCTCACCGTGACGCTGTGGGGCGCCGAAGAAGACAGCATCGAGACGCGCCACCTGGTGCGTGTCGCCACGCAGGTGGCCGGCCGCGTGCTGTTCGCCGGCGTGCCGACCGGCGTGGCCGTGACCGCCGCGCAGCACCACGGCGGCCCTTATCCTGCGTCGACCCAACCCTTCACCACCTCGGTCGGCTACGCCGCGCTCGACCGCTTCTTGCGGCCGGTGGCGCTGCAGGACGCGCCGACCTGGCTGAGCGATCGCCAGGGCGTGCCTTGCTGATCGGGCCCAACGCGAGAAATACATGCTGCAGAACCTGACGCCCTTCCTCGTTCACTGGGCCATCACCGCGCTCGCCCTGTGGGTCGCGAGCCACCTGTTCCGCGGACTCAAGTTCGAAGGGACCGGCGCGCTCGTCGTGTCTGCCCTGCTGCTGGGCTTTGCCAACGCGGTGGTGAAACCGCTGCTGATCGTGCTCACGCTGCCGCTGACGCTGCTGACCTTCGGCCTCTTCCTGCTGGTCATCAACGCGCTGATGATCCTGCTGGTGTCGGCGCTGGTGCGGGGCTTCAAGGTGTCGGGCTTCTGGACCGCCTTCTTCGCCAGCATCTTCATCTCGCTGCTGAGCATCGCCATCGGGGCGCTGCTGGGCGGCAGCGACCCGGCGACGACGATCCAGATGCCGTCTGCGGGCGGGACCTGGCTGTAGGGCTCTGAGCGCCGATCGCGGCGCCGCCGGTCAGCGAGCGCGGGCGGCCAGCGCGAGCAGCTCGCGGTCGAAGCGCGCGGGCTCTTCGAAGAAGGTGGCGTGCCCCGTGCCGTCATAGATGGACAGGGTGGACCCGGCAACACGGCTGCGCGTGTACTCGCTCATCGCAATCGCGGAAATCTGGTCTTCGGTGCCATGCGTGACCAGCGTCGGAACGCTGATCTTGCGCAGCACCGGCTCGTACGGTGCCGGCCTGCCGCCCAGCAGCTTGCGCACCGCCACCGGCGTCTTGGCGTTGAAGCGCTTCATTGCTTCCAGCTCTGCGGCCGTGGGTTGCTTCTCGAAGCACGCCTTGAGAAATGCCTCGGTGCCGCGGGACGCGGTCTCGGGATCGTCGGCCAGCATCGGCACGATCAGCGCGTAGGAGCGGCCGAGGCCGAAACGCTCGGCGCTCGAGGTGGCTGCCACATAGTTCAAGGCTCCGAGTTCGGCGTCGCCGAACACACTCAGGTAATCGTTGAGCACGCGCCCGCCGTACGACCAAGCCACCACGCAAGGCCGCTGTGCGCCCGTCGCGCGAATCACCGAGCGGAGGTCGTGCGCCCATCGCGCAGGGTCGTGGTACGCGTCCTTCGACAGCGGCTTGTCGGAGTCGCCATGGCCGCGCAGGTCGAAAGCGATCAGGCGCAACTCGCGCTGCAACGCGACCGATTCCATCTGCTTGGACCAGCTCTCGTGGCTCTGCGCGAACCCGTGGATGAAGACGACCGGGCGGCCGTTGGGATTGCCGGATTCATAGACGGTGAGCTTCACGCCGTCCTCGGCAGACGACGTGACCGTGGTCTGCCGCATCTGCGCCGGCGTGGTGGCGGCACAGCCGGCGCCGAGAAGCGCAGCGGCGCCCGTCAGCGCGACACCGGCGCGCAGCAACTGCCTGCGGCGCAGGTCTTCGGGTGGGGTCGAAATCTCGGAGGTGTGCGGCCGCATGCTTGTCTCTATTTCTGTTCCGCCGAATTGGCGAAGCGGGAGCGTAAGCGGCCATCGCGGCGGATGAGAAATGATCATTGCCACTGGTGACGATCGACCGGGTCGATGGGGGTGCGATGTGCTGGCGTGCTCGTTTTGTGCGCGGGTTCGAAGCGTGACGGTGAGGCTCTCGTTGCGGATGTTGCCGCCTGCCTGCAGGCCCAGCTGGCCGGCCTGGAGCGTGCCGCCCTGGTTGACGATGTCGGCGCTGGCGATCAGCACGGCACGTTGCGTGCCTTTGCCGCCGATGGTGCCGCCGCGGTTGACGATGCTGTCGCCCTCGATGTAGACCTTGTCGCCGGTGATGAGTGCGCCGTTGGGCTTCAAGGCGTTGGCGCCGAGCTGCGCCAGGTACACCTTGGGCACCAGCACCTGTTGCTGGCTGCCGTCGGGCAGGGTCACGGTCTGGCTCTCCATCCAGACGATGTCGCTGGTGAGCGCTTTCATCTGCTCGGCGCTGAGCGATACGCCCGGGCGCAGGCCGTATTGCTGGGCAAAGGTGGCGCCGGCTGTGAGCAAGGCCGTGTACTGCGCGTCGTCGTCGCCGTAGCCTGAGAGGAAGCGCCGGCCGGTGAGTGCAGCCACCTGTTCGCGGATGAGCCGTTGCTCATAGAAGCCGTCGCCCAGGCGCTTCTGCAGGTGGTTGGGGTCCAGCCCCAGGGCCTTGAAGAGGTAGTCGCTCGAGGCCCAGGCGCGGTAATTCGCGAACTCGCTGCGGGTTTCGTAGAGGTAGCGGCTGGTGGGGCAACATTATTGCCTGTAATTTATCCGACCGAAATCGCCAATCCTGGCTACCCCATTTAAATTTTATGGGCCTCGAAACTTATCTTTTGCAAACATTCTGAATGCAAATGTCGCCATGATTGTGATAAGAGACGGCACAACCAAATACCAGGCCAAAAAGCCGCGTATGGGATGGGCTAAGTAAAAAACAGATAAGTAGGACAAACAAAAAATGATTGTTGCAGCAACTGAAGCGGCCGCAAAAAAGTTTCGAAAATATTGGTCGCAAAAAAACGCTACGAAAAATATCATCAAAAACGAAAAGGCAAAAATTAACAACATCACTTTTAAAGTTTGCACTTGCACCTCGCAAGGTAATCGCGAATTATTTTTGCGGAGCCTTCCACAATGACCGTATTCAGCTCTGGTGGTGGACTTAAGTCACCGATAATATGTTGAAGATCGACTGCGCCGTCGTAGGGGTGCAGATTTGCGTGCCCAGGGGCGAACTCATCCTGATAAAGGTGAAGTAACCCCGCCAGGCCTGCCAAAGAATTCATGTCCCACAATTTTGTGCGGTATTCCGAAATGCGTTGTGCACATACGTCTGCAGACGACCCAGCTGAACACATGCCGTGCATGTGCGCATGTTCGACATCTTGAGCCTGCACGGTGTAACCAAGCGGGCCGTCACCTAGCACGATCCCCTGAAAGTCAATGGTAACGACTGCCCCGCTAATTAGGTCCGATGCAACTACGCCGAGTCCGGCCGCGCGTGCTGCGTCCCACGATAGCTTCTTGTGAACGTGAGCTAGGTAGTTGTTAGCCGCTGAGATGGCGCCAAGCTGGCTTGCGACATTAATAGCCGCCGCATCCCCTCCCGCAATGGCCGCAGCGATCCCCCCCATCATCGAAGCGAACTGCACAGTGTCGATGTTGCGGCCGTAGAGTTCGGCCGACAGCTCGCCCATCGTGGCTCCGAGTGCCCCGGCACCGCAGCCGCCTGCGCTGTCCGCCTTGGCCGCACCGATGGCGCAGCCGGCGATGGCATGGGCGATCTTGTTGGTTACGTCGTTCAGCGTGCCGGCCTGCGTCCAGTCGCCGATCTGGTTGGCGCCCTGCGCGGCCAGGGTGTCGATGAACGCGCTCTTCAACCCCTCCTTCAGGTTCTCTTCGAAGCTGCCTCCATTGATCGCCGTTCCGATCACCGCCTTGGCTGCACCCGCCTGCAGGTTCTGGCCCAACTGGGTCATGAACTTCTGTGTGCCGCTTCCAACCGTCGGCTGGCCTGTGGGGTTCAGGTCCAGCCCCTGCAGCACGCCACCCATGATGATGGCCGTGACCAGGCCCTTGACGTTCTCGCTACTGCCCAAGTCGTGCAGGGTGTCCGAGAGATTGCCGCGGTTGTTGATCGTGGCCACGGCCACCTGGCTCGCCAGCGTGGTGACGGCCGCCGTGACTGCGCCGCTGACCACCGTGCCCATGCCGCCTCCGACAGCCGCACCCGCAGAGGCTCCGGCGGCTTGTGCCGCAGGGAGCGCGAAGTACGCCGCCACCAGCGTCACGATGGCAGCGCCCTCCGGTGTCAGCCCCTGCTGCTTGTAGTCCCAATTGGTGTGGGCTTCCTCGACCTTCACCCAGTCGACCTTGCCCGCGAGCTTCGGGTCGGCATTGATCTGGTTCACCCAGCCCATGCCCGGCTGCTGGCCCAGGCTCTGAATGCTGTCCCTGGCACCCAAGCCGGCCTGCACGCTGTTCACGTTCGTGGCGAGTTGGCCTGCGTTGAACTGGTTGTAGTGCGTGGTCTGGTCGCTGCTGCCCTCGCCCTGGGCCTTCTGCCACATGACGTCGCGGCCCTGGCTGGTGTGGCTTTGGTCGACTTGCGTGGTCTGGGTGCCGAGGACGAGCTTGTCGGCTTCCAGCGTGAGCTTGCCGGGGGTGTTGATGGTGGTGCCCGACAGCAGCAGGGTGCCGCCTTCGCCATTCGCACCGGTGGCGCTGATGTTGACGTTGGCGCCGTTGAGCGTGCTGCGCACCAGGCTGGTCTCCTGACGTTGCGCGGTGTCAGTGCGCTGAGCGTTGATGCCGGTGCCGGGGTCGCGCCACCAGGTCTCGGTGCCGAGGTTCAGGTTCTTCTGGTAGTGCTCGCTGGTGGTGGCGCTCTCGTTGACGGCCCCGGTGATGCTGACGCTGCCGCCCTTGACGGTGATGTCCTTGGCCGCCTCGATCTGCACGCCTTGCAGGGCCACCCGCTGGTCGCCCTTCAGCAGTACGCCGCCGTTGCTGCTCTCGATGGTGGTGACGGCTGCGGTGTTGCTGTAGGTGGTGCTTGCGTCCCGGCTGGCGTTCTTCTTGGGCACCACCATCGGGATGCTGCCGCCGCCCAGGCCGAAGCCGCTTTTCTTGACGCTGACTTCGTGGCTCTCCATGCGCACGTCGCGGGCTTCATGCAGGTCGAGGGTGCCGCCGGCTTGCACCAGCACGCCGTCGGTGCCGCGAATCTTCACGCCTTCGCCCACGATGTTGCCGTCCGCGGTGATGGCGGTCAGGCCTCCGCTGACACTGCTGGTCGCCGCCGTATCGGTGCTGCGCACGTGCTGATCGGTGGTGGTCTTGCTCTTGAGCAGACTCTTGCTGGTTGAGCGCGTGAAGTCGTCCAGATCAGTGGTTTCGCGTGCCGCCCCCATGACGATGTTGCCGCTGGCGTGCAGGTAGGCCAGGCCACCGGCTTGCAGGCTGCTGCCGGTGAGGGTCAAGTCGCCCTTTTCCTGCGTGCCCGCGATCGCCGTCAGATTGCCCCCCGCCTTCGCACCCGCCCCCTGCACCGTCGTCTCACTCCTCGTCTGGCGGAACTTGCTGCCGCTCGGGTCGTTGCGTTGGTCGCTCGCGCTGCGGCTGGTGGCCGCCTCGAAGCTCAGGTTGCGCCCGGCGCTGAAGCTGGCGTTGCCGCCTGCGTCGACCTGCGTGCCGGTGAAGGTGACGTCCTTGCCGGCGCTCACGCCCAGGTCGCCGCCGGTGCTGAGGGTGCCGACCTGGGCCTGCGTGCTTTGCCGGCTCAGGCTCGATGACCCGATGGTCGCCTGGTAGCTGCTGCCGGTCTCGACGGTGTCGAAGCGCACGTTGCCTTCAGCCTTGATGCTGGCGGTGCCACCCGAGCGGATGCGGCCTGCACTGTCGACGAAGTCGCCACCGGCCTGGATCTGCAGTTTGTCGTCGGCCTGGATGCGCCCGATGTTCGACAGGCTGGTGTGGCTGCCCGTGGCGTTGACCCGGCCGTCGTTCTGGGCGAAGCCCTGGGTGACGGTGAGGCTCTCGTTGCGGACGTTGCCGCCGGCCTGCAGGCCCAGCTGGCCGGCCTGGAGCGTGCCGCCCTGGTTGACGATGTCGGCGCTGGCGATCAGCACGGCGCGTTGGGTGCCCTTGCCGCCGAGGGTGCCGCCGCGGTTGACGATGCTGTCGCCCTCGATGTAGACCTTGTCGCCGGTGATGAGGGCGCCGTTGGGCTTCAAGGCGTTGGCGCCCAGTTGCGCCAGGTACACCTTGGGCACCAGCACCTGTTGCTGGCTGCCGTCGGGCAGGGTCACGGTTTGGCTTTCCATCCAGACGATGTCGCTGGTGAGCGCTTTCATCTGCTCGGCGCTGAGCGATACGCCGGGGCGCAGGCCGTATTGCTGGGCGAAGGTGGCGCCCGCGGTCAGCAAGGCCGTGTACTGCGCGTCGTCGTCGCCGTAGCCTGAGAGGAAGCGCCGGCCGGTGAGTGCAGCCACCTGTTCGCGGATGAGGCGCTGCTCATACAAGCCGTCGCCCAGGCGCTTCTGCAGGTGGTTGGGATCCAGCCCCAGGGCGTTGAAGAGGTAGTCGCTCGAGGCCCAGGCGCGGTAGTTGGCGAACTCGCTGCGGGTTTCGTAGAGGTAGCGGCTCGTGGGGTCGGGCCGCGTGCTGAAAAGGCCGCCCGAGGGCACGGTGGGCACTGGCCCGCTCGCGCCGCCGACATTGCCAGCCTGGTTGGCACCGTTGGCGCCGGGGTTGGCCACGCCGCCGGACGACAGCTGCACGCTGTCGACGATGTTCGCGCCGGTGCCGGCGGCGGTGTCGACGTTGCGGATCGCGCCGCCCGTGATGGTGACGCCCTGCGCGCCCGACATCACGCCGCTGACGCTGCCTATTTCCATCGAGATATCGGGGCGGGCGTAGGTTTCTTCCAGGCCGTCGGCATAGTGGCGGACGCCGTCGAAGGCGTAGCGGCGGTAGAGCGTGGTGCCGACGTTCTCCGCCAAGGCGCCCGCTGCGCCCTGCAGCTTCAGTTGGCCGCCGGCCATGATTTCGCCGTAGCGGTTGGTCATTGATTCGGTGAAGCCCACGCGGATGTTGCCGGCGGCCACGATGCGCCCGACGGTGCCTGCACCCGCTGCCAGACGGTCGTCGGTGGCGGTGGTGTGGGCATCGCGGGTGAGTTCGTAAAGCCCGGTGTGCGGTCCTCTGGCGTCCTGCGTATCCCGTATCAGCGTGGTTGTTGGGTCATTGAAACCGGGTTGCGTGACGAGGCGAACGCAAGCCGTGGTGCAGTTGCCGTAGCTCGCATCGAACGCTGGTGCTGGAGCGTCCCAGATGGCCACACCCTCTTCGCCTTGCCAGACGCCAGACGAGATGCCAGCCACCTGATCAGGGTTGGCCACGCCATCTTGCCTCCCGATCGCATAGAGCACACGTGTGCCGTCGCTCAGTGTGATGCGATCGCGATGACCGTACGCACCGTCTCTCCCGGCTCGCGCACTGAAAAAGGCGGTGTCGTTCGCGTGCGTGCGGATAACGAGACGTTGAATGGTGTACCCGTCAGGCGTGACCATCGCGCTGCTCTGCAGGATGTCTGCGGGTTGGACGTAGTAAACCTCGTACGGGATGTAGTTCGTCGCTGCAGGGTTGTACCAACCCTTGTTCTCATCACTGTTAATCCACCAGCTTGGCATCGACAACGTGTGCGTCTCGTCGAGTGTCTTCACCTGCTCGATGGCGACGCCGGGGCGCTCGTTGAGCAGTGTCTTCGTGGCGATGTCGATGTCGCGTGCGGCCTCGATGGTCGCGCCGCTGTTGAACACCAACGTGCTGGCATTGACGAGATGGCCATCCGAATTGCGCGCGTCGTTCGCACCGACGAAGACGTCGCGCCCGGCGTAGATCGTCGCTTCATTGACGTTGCTCAGGTTGCCGGAGAGCCACAACGCCACATCGTCGGTTGCCCCGATCAAGGCCTTGCTTCCCGTGTTGATCAGCGAGCGTGCAGTCACCGTGACGGACTTGCCGGTGATGGCGCCGATGTTGAGCACGCTGTCGGCCCCGACGCGCACATTTTCTCCAGTGATCTCGCCCTCGTTTTGCAAGGCTGTCGCGGCATGCAGGTCCACGGTCTGCGCCTGGATGCGCGCGCCTTCGGCGTTCGTGATGCTCCCCGCATCGACACGCAGCGTGCCGACCGCTTCCAGGGTGCGGGTGTTGTACAGATTGCCGCCCAGCGACAGCGTCAGGTCACGGCCGGCGTGAACCATGCCGCTGCTCGCGTAACCGCCAGGCAGCATGAGCCGCAGGTCGCGGTCGCTCGCCAGCGTGCCATTCACGTTCGACAGGCTTTGCGCGCTCAATGACAAGTCGGCGCCAGAACCGTCGAGCGTGGCGATGCGGCCGCCGTCGTTGACCACCTCACGCACCGTGATCTGCGTGGCGCCGGCTGCGCTGATCTCGCCCGCCGCGTTGTCGAGCCGCGCCGAAGCTTGGTCAAACGCCAAGGCGCTGTCGGTCGCGATCAGGCCGCGGTTCGTCACGGCATCGGTCACGGCCAGCGCGAGCGCACCGCCCGACGACACCATGGCGCCGGCCCGGTTGTCGAGCGACGTGGCCTCGATGCGCAGGCTGCCATTGGCAGCGATGAGCCCGGTGCCTTTGTCGCTGGTGGCGCGGGCGTTGACGATGCTGTCTGCCACCAGGCGCGTGTCGCCGCCGCCGGCATTGGCGATGCGCCCGTCGGTGTTGTCCAGCGCAGAGGCCTGCACCTGCAATGTCGCCGCATCGCCGGCGGCCTCGATCACGCCGCCGATGTTGGAGAGCCGGCCCGCTGTGTTCAGGGCGACGCTGCCGTTGGCGCGCAGCGTGCCCCCGTCGTTGATCGTCTCGGAGCCGGAACGCAGGTCGAGATCGCCATCGGCCGAGATGCTGCCGCTGCGGTTGACGATGTTCTGCGCCACCACCGCGAGCGCAGCCACCGAACCATCGGCCGTGCCGATCACGCCGCCGGTGTTGTCGAGCGTTCCGCCGACCGTCACGCGCGCCTTGCCGGCACCGCGCTGCACGACCTCGCCGCCGTTGGTGTTCGAGACGTTGGCCGCGTCGATGCGAAGCTGCCCGGCATTGAGCACGCCGCCGACGTTCACCAAGCTCTGCGTGGCTTGCGCGTTCGCCGTGACCGCAAGCACACGGCTCGCCACCAGCGTGGCTTGGCTGGTGGTGACATCGCCCTGTGTCGCTGTGACCGTGAGATCTTTGGCGCTGGTCTTGCTGCCCGAGAGGTCGACACTGGCACCCTGCAGCGTGGCGTTGCCCGCTGAGAGGTTGGTGCCATGGGCCGTCAAGCCGCGCGTCGCCGTGACGCTCAGGTCGCCCGCCGTGCCCAACGTGCCGTCGCGCTGCACGCCCGCACCGAGCACGCCGGCCGCCCCGCTCTGCAGGCTGCCGACCACGATGGCGGTGTGACCGCCGGCGGTGATGGCGCCGTCGTTGACCAGCGCATCGCGCACGACGAGCGTTGCATCGGTCGCGGCTCTCACCGTGCCGCTGTTGCGCATGCTGGCGGCGCGAAGGTCGAGCGCGGCATCGGTGGCGATGGCGCCGCGCGTGTTGTCCAGGTCGCCACCGGCGAACAACTTCACGTCTCCCGTTCCGGTGAGCGTGCCGTCGACGTTGAGCAGATCGCCCGTGGCCGTGATGTCCAGGCTGCCGGCGTTCAAGGTCCCGCCTGTGTTGTCGAAGCGCCCCACATCGGCGCTGAAGGCACGGCTCACATTCAACGTTCCACCCGCGTTGCTGAAGCGCTCGCCCGTCACTGCCATCGTGCCCACGGCGAGCGAGCCGCCGGTGTTGTCGATGCGTGGCGTGTTCAGCGCGATCTCGCCACCCGCGTAGATGCGTCCGCCGTCGTTGAGCACACTGCCCGCCGCCACGATGGCGCCCGGCCCTGTGGCGGGTGCCGGCTGCAACGGCGCGGGCTCGCCGCTCGCAAGTGTGGCCGTGCCGGTCGTCGTGCCGGTGCCCACCGTCGGCGTGACCGTGCCGCTGCCGGTGTTGCCGCCGGCGTCACCTGCACCGGTGCCTGGGGCCCAAGGGTCCGGCTGCGCCACCGGCTCCGCACCGATGAAGCCGCCGGCCGTGTTGCTCAGCACCGGCGCCGTGATCGCCAGCTCGCGCGTGCCGGCTTGACGGATCGTGCCGCCGCGGTTGTCGATGTCCGACGCACTGCTCAGTTCGACCTTGGCGCCTTCGAGCGTGCCCTTGTTCTCCAGTCGGCCGGCGGCCGTGACCACCAACCCGCCTGCGCCGGCGCCGATGTGGCCCGCGTTGCGCACGCCCACGCCGGCCTCGGTGCCGACGAGCGTGATCTTGCCGGCGTACATGCCGCCGAGCGCGGCGACGTCCAGCGCGAAGGCGGGCGTAGCGCCGTTGGCGGCGGTCGGGCTGCTCTGTGCAGCGTCCGCACTGACCTGGTTGGCACCGGCGACCACCTTCAGCTCGTTGGCCCAGATGCCCGCATTCACCTCCACCGCCCGCGCCAGGATGGCCGCGTAGTCGGTCTTGCTCGCGTCCAGCCCGGCACCGTCGATGCGCACGCTGCCGCCGCGCACGGCAAAGGCGTCGAGGCTGCCTTGCGCGCCGAACTGCGGCGCTCCGGTGGTCAGCGTGGCTCGGCTGGCGTTGATGAAGCCGCCGCCGTCGACCTGGATGCCCGCGGGGTTGGCGATGATGACTTCGCTGCGCGGGCCGGCCACTTCGACGTAGCCGCGCAGCTGGCTCGGGTTGGCGCTGTTGACTTCGTTGAGGATCACGCGTGCCGAGCCGCCCGCGAGCCACGGGTTGCCCTGCACCCAGCCGCCGAGCTGAGTCTGGGCGTTGGTGCGGCTGTTGTTGAGGACGACGCCGTTGCGCTGCACGTCGAACTGCGAATAGGTGTTGCGCGAGACGCCGGCGGCGCTGGGGGTCTGGATGTTGACCAGGGGCACGCCGTTGGGCGCGGCCAGCACGGTCGGGCGCTGGCGGCCGGGCGCACTCGGGTCGGCCACGATCTGCGCGTGCAGCGGGGCGCTCATCAGGGCACCGGCCAGGGCCGCGACGCTGAGCACTGCACCGATCGCGCCACTTCCGGCCTTGCCGCAGCTGCGTGCGGTTTCCTGCACCACCATGCGCGTGCCGCGCGCTGCGTTGAAGACGATGCGGTGTAGATGCTTGTTCATTTTTTACTCTCCCTGGGACGCGCGCGATGCGATTGAAAAAGGGCGAACGAGAGCACTTGCCGCGCTCGCTCGCCCCACGCTGCGATCAGACGCAGCGGAACTTGGCGACGCCGATGTAGCGCGCGCCGTTGGCGAGGACTGCCGAATACGTCGCGGCCACGATGTAGGCATCGTTGCCCGCGTCACCGATCTGGATCGCGGCGCCCGCGCCACTGCTGAGATACGCGCCCGTGATGGCCACGCTGTTGACGCCTTGCGCCGTGCCGTTCAGCGAAGCGCTGCCCGACGCGCCCGCTGCGGTTACGTTCACCACGCCTGTGACTGCGGCGCCGCTTGCACCGAAGACGAGACTGGCCGATCCGCTGGCCGTGCCCGTGGCGCTTGTGCTGGTGCCGCCGCTGGCGTACGTGGGCGCAGTGAACACGCCTGCGTCACAGGTCTTCGCGCCCGACGCGGGGAAGGCCGCCAGCGCATTCACGGCGAGGTAGTGGTACGCCCGGTTGTCGGTACCGGTCAGCGTCTCGGCACCGGAGCTGCGCGTCACCGTGCCCTTGGCCCAGCGGCCCATCGCGAAGGTCGCGTCGCCGGCGATCTCCTTGCTTGCGCTATCGCCGCTGAGCACCGTGCCACCGAGCGTGGTCATGGCGCCGCTCGATGCCTGCACGAACGAGTCCAGTCGGCCGAACGACTGGCCGTCCGGGAAAGTGAGCTGATAGCGTGGTGTGGTTCCCGCCACGAACGGCGCCGACACCGCGCCGGTGTTGGCGCTCGCAGGCGTCGCGGGCGTGCCGCCCGACCCGGGCGCTGGTTCGGCCACGCCGACGGGCGCAATCGATGCGCCGCCATCGCCATCACCGCCGCCTCCACCACCGCACGCCTGCAGCAGCGCGATGGAGAGGAGCGATGGAAGAAGTAGTTTGTTTTTCATGAAATTCCCTGAATGTTTGTTGGTTTGAAAGCGGATGCGATGGATCGATCGAAGGTCGTCGTAAGTTGTCTCCTGGCTAGAAGTTGAAATTCAGGTTGAAGCCCACGGTGGTCTTCGCGGTGCGGTAGCCATCGGGCTTCTTGATCGGCGCGCCGATGAACAGGTCGTAGCTGAGCCCTTGCAATGCACCGCGCACGCCCAGCACGCCACCCGTCAGTCGATGCCCCAGCAGGTACCGCGCGGACGCGCCGCCGACCTGCCCGTGGTCGATGCCCAGGTACAGCTCGACGCCGCTCGCGCCCAGCGCCCAGCCGATGTCGTTGCGCAGCAGCCAGCCGCGCTCGGCCATCAGGCTGGTCTCGCCATCGAAGCCGCGCACGGTGTAGCGCCCGCCGATGGCGAGGCGGTCTTGCGGCGTGAGCGCGGTGCGGTTCCACTGGGCGCGCCACAGGCCCGAATAGCGCAGCTTCTGTTCGCCGAGCTGGAACGGCACGGTGAGGTTGGCGTCGGCAGCGATCAGGCCGAAGCGCGCGGTGCCTTCGCCGAAGAGCGCCTCGGGCGCTTCGATGGAACCGAACGCGCCGGTGCCGCGGCGGTACTGCAGGTTGGCGTCGAGTGTTGCGCTGCCGATGAATTCGCGGTGGTTCAACCCCAGCTCCCAGCCGCCGACCACGCGGCGCTGCACCTCGATCTCGGTGTCGTCGATGAAGTTGTTCGACGCGCGGCGAAACGCGCGAAGCGACACCGTGGTCTTGCGCTGCTGGTCGCGGTACATCAGCCGCGACAGGCGCACTTCGGCGTTGCGCGATTCGCCGGCGTACACGTAGTCCTGGCTGAGCCCGGCGACGCTCTGGTGGTACTTGCTTCGGCTCAGCGTGGTGCCGAGCAGCCAGTAGCCGAACGGGATCGAGTAATGCAGCGTCTGGCCGCTGGTGCCCTGGCCGCTGTGGTTGAACAGATCGTGGTTGACGCTGACATACGCCAGGTCGTTAAGGCCGAGCGGGCCGTCCCACGCCACGGTGGCGCCGCCCTGCGTGCGGCCGGTCGATTTCGTGCCGCTGTCGTCCAGACTCAGCGTGGCACGCAGCGGGCCGAGCGCACGCGATGCCCGGCTGTACTTGACGACCAGGTCGCTGTCGCCGGGGCGCGCATCGGCCGCCTTCGAGGGCTCGATCTGGATGTCGGCATCGGCGGTCGGCAAGCGCTTGAGGTTTTCCAAGCCCTGCTCGATGTCGCGCAGGTTGAGCAGGTCACCGGGCATGGCGGGGATGGCATTGCGCAGCTCGGTGGTCGCGATGTTGCCTTCGGCCGTACGAAGGGCCGCGATGCGCCCGGGGACCAGCGTGAATGCGAGCGTGCCGCCAGCCAGGTCTTGCGGGGCAGCGAGCACGCGGGTGGTGACCCAACCCGCTTCGACCAGCGCCTGCTGCAGCCGCGCCAGCACGGTGTCGACGCCTTGAGTGCCCAGGCAGCGGCCGATGGGGCCGTCGTCGCCGCTTTCACCGGCGGCAACGCGGCTTGATAACAGCCATTGAAAAGCGTCCACGCGCTCGCCATCGAGCGTCAGGCGATCGATCCGGAAGCATGGGGCCTCGTTCTCGGGCAATCGTGCGATGGCGGGCTTCGCCTCGCGCGGCAGGCGTGCATCCACGGCACGTTCCTGCTGGTCGCGCAGCGCCCGCTCACGTTCCTGCTGGCGGAGTTCTTCGACGAAGGGTTGGGGCGCCGAAGGGTTGTTTTGCGCGATGGCACCGGCGGCCGCCAGCAAAGCGCAAAGGCCGAGGACAACGCGAAACGGCGGGCGCGGGCCCCTGGAAGAGAACGGCATGTCGGGCTCGATAAAACGGCAAAAACGCCGCGGCCCGGAATTGTCTTGTTACAACAGCAATTGAAATGTCAACAATACTTAATTAGATGCGTGACCCTTCAATTGAAGTACGCAATTGCGTAATTGGTCATCCACAGAGAGTGACGAACTTGTCCCATCAATTGTTAAAAGACATCTTTCGTTCTCACACCTGTCTGCAGCCCAAGGACGCGGGCATCCAGGCCGGGCGCGCTTCGGCGCCTTTCACAAACGGCGGTGTTACGCCGACGCCCCGGCGACGGCCCGCTCCGCCGCCAGCGCCACGAACCAATCGAGGCTGGCCGGGTTGGCCATCGCCTCTTTGTTGACCACCCTGTCGATGGGCTGACCCAGCAGCAGCTTTTTGATTGGCAGCTCCTGCTTCTTGCCCGACAGGGTGCGGGGAATCTCGGGAACCTGAAAGATCTCGTTGGGCAGGAAGCGCGGCGACAGCGAGTTCTTGATCGCGTCGTTGAGCTTCGCGCGCATCGCGCCGTTGAGCTCGGCACCGGGACGCAGCACGACGAAGAGCGGCATGTAGCTCTCGCGTCCGAGGTATTCGAGGTCGACCACCATCGAGTCGATGACCTCGGGCAGCGCCTCGACCGCGCTGTAGATCTCGCTGGTGCCCATGCGCAGGCCCTGGCGGTTGATGGTGGCGTCGCTGCGGCCATAGATGATGCAGCCGCCGTCTTCGCCGATCTTGAGCCAGTCGCCGTGGCGCCAGACGCCGGGATAGGTGTCGAAGTAGCTCGAGAGATAACGCGCGTTGCCTTCGTCGTTCCACAGGTAGAGCGGCATCGACGGGATGGGCTGCACGCACACCAGCTCGCCGACTTCGCCGATGACGGGCTGACCATCTTCGTTCCAGGCTTCGACCGCATGACCGAGCTGGCGGCACTGCATCTGGCCGGGCACTTCGGGCAGCTCGCGGTTGCCGCCGACGAAGGCGCCGCAGAAGTCGGTGCCCCCCGAGATGTTGCACCACCACACGTCGTCGGAGCCCGCTGCGCGGAACTGGGCGGTACCCCAGCGCTGCACCTCTTCCGACAGCGGCGAGCCGGTGCTGCCCAGCGCGCGCACCCGCGACAGGTCGCCGCACGCCGCGGTGGTCACACCGGCCTTCATGCAGTTCGTGAAGTAGGCCGCGCCGGCGCCGAAGAAGGTGATGCGGTGCTTCGCGACGAAGCGCCACAGCACAGCCCAGTCGGGTTGGTCCTTGCTGCCGGCCGGGTGCCCGTCGTACAGCACGATGGTCGCGCCGAAGGCCAGGCCCGCCATCTGGCAGTTCCACATGACCCAGCCGGTGGAGCTGTACCAGTGGAAGCGCTCGCCGAAGTTGTTGGCACCATAACTCGCGCCGATGTCGTTGTGCAGGCCGCAGGCGTACATCGTCATGACGATGCCGCCGTGGCCGTGGACGATGGGCTTGGGCAGGCCGGTGGTGCCGCTCGAATAGACGATCCAAATCGGGTGGTCGAAGGGCAGCCACTCGGGTTCGAAGGCGGCGACCTCGGCGTCCTCGCGCGCGATGGCATCGGCCCAGTCGACATCGGTGTCGATCCGCCGTGCCGCATGCGGCGTGCGCAACAACAACAAGGTCTCGACGCTGGGCAGCTGCGCGCGCAGTTCCTGCACGACCGCGCTCCGATCGATGGCCTTGCCGCCGTAGTGCACGCCGTCGGCGGCGATGAGCACCTTCGGTTCGATCTGGCGAAAGCGATCGGCCACCGCGGCGGTGCCCATGTCGGGCGCACACACGCTCCACACCGCGCCGATGCTCAGGCAGGCCAGGCAGGCGACGATGGTCTCGGACACGTTGGGAAGGTAGGCTGCCACGCGGTCGCCGCGTTGCACGCCGTGCGACTTCAGCGTGAGCGCGACCGAGGCCACCTGCCGGCGCAGTTCGGGCCACGACATCTCACGCACGTCGCCGCGTTCGTCGTCGCTCACGATGGCGAGCATGCCCGCGGCGTGCGCCGCATCGGCGTGGCGCAGCACTTCGCGCGCGTAGTTGACCTGCGCGCCCGGGAACCACACGGCACCGGGCATCTTGCGGTCGGCGACGACGGCGCTGTGCGGCGTCGGCGACCGCATGCCGGCGTAGTCCCAGATGCTCTGCCAGAAGCCGTCGAGGTCGGTGGTCGACCAGCGCCAGAGGTCGTCGTAGCGGTTGAAGACGAGGCCGCGCGTGTCGCGCAGCCAGTCTTGGTAGAGGCGGAGTTGGGGGACGTTGGGAGCGGTCATTTCGCTCGGGAGCTTACGGCCCGCGGGCCTCTCGTGGTCCCGGGGAATGTCCCATGCGTGGCGCGCGCATGTCCCGCGCGCGACGTCGTCTTCAAGGTGCGCGTGGCCCCTTGGGCGCCGGCTTCTTGGCATCGCCGCCAAACAGCCGTTCGACCTGCTGTCCGATGCGCGCGCCGATCGCCGTGCCCACGCCCGGCAGCACCGCCGTGCCGACGGCCGCACCGGTGAGCGCAGCGCCGGTGAGCGACAACGTCGGGTCATCGAGCGAGCCGCTGACCTTGAGCGGCACGCCGACCACGCCGTCGACGATGTCGACCGCCACTTCACCGTCGATGGCGCGGTGGTAGATGGTCGCGCTGCCGCTGGCGGTGAGCAGGCCGGAACGCGCCTTGAGGCCGATGTAGCGAAAGCGCATGCCATCGTCGGTGCCTTCGGTGTCGAGCGTGCCGGTGAGCTCGTCCAGCGGCGTGCGGCCGCCGCGGCTGGTGCCGGCCGACTTGATGGCCTTGGCGAGGTCGAAGCGCGTGAGCGTGGCCGGCTGCACCGCGAAGCGCGTGCGCGTCGTCGCGTTGCGCCAGAGCTCCGCCACGTTGGCGCCGCTGGCGCGCAGTTCGCTGCGGCCGTTGACCTTGCCTGCGACCGGCGCGCTGCGGTCGAAGGTTTTCATCAGCTGTTCGATGTCGACATTGCGTGGCGCCAGCTGCGCGGTGAGCAGCAACGTGTCGTCCTTCTGCACGGCGAGTTCGCTGGTGCCGTTCCAGGTGCCCCCGGCCACATCGACCAGCGTGCGCCAACGGTCGGCATCGCCTTCGCGCTCGAGCCGCAGGCGCGCCGGTGGCGTCACGCCGTGGCGGCTGAACTCGGCGGTGCGCGGGCGCCACTTCGGATCGAAATCGACGCGGCCGTCGTAGGCCAGCGGGATGTCGCGGCGGTCGACCCAGGTCAGCTCGGTGAAGCGAACCTGCTGCACAGGCGTGGCAGCCAACGTCCAGTTGCCGGTCGGTTTCGTCGACGGCTCGGTGCGACCACGAAAGGCACGGACCGATGCACGTGGGAGTGCGACGCCGTCGGCAACGACGCTGTCGACCTGGATCTCACGCGAGAGCAGCGGACGAAGCTTCGGGTTGATCTCGAGCCGGCCGACGCGGATGGGCTCGTCCTGCACCGTGGCAACGTCTTCCAGCACCACACGTGCCGTCGGAAACAAGGTCCAGTTCAGCTTGCCGACCTTCAGGCCGATGCCGGTGCTCTTCTCGAACTCGGCACCGACCCGAGCGGCGAGCTCGGCATCGCTCGGCACCCACCAGGCGACGACGCAGGCCGACAACGCGACCACTGCGAGCACGCTCCCTGCCACCCATCGCCCTGTGTTTTTCATGCGAGGAGCTTAGCGTCGGGTGCGTGGCAAGGGCTGTCGGCGGCAGGCCCGTCCTTGGGCATCGCTATAGTTTTGGGCATTTCTTCCCCCGGAGTACCCATCCATGGCCATCTGGCAAAAACCGATCTCGCTCGAACTGCTCGCGGCCTCCAACGAGAAGACCGCGATCGGCCGGCTCGGCATCGAGTTCACCGAGATCGGCGACGACTTCCTGCGTGGCCGCGTGCCGGTGGACGAGCGCACGGTGCAACCTTTCGGCCTGCTGCATGGCGGCGTGTCGGTGGTGCTGGCCGAGACGCTGGGCTCCAGCGGCGCCTATTACTCGTCGCCGGAAGGCCATGGCGCCGTGGGACTGGACATCAACGCCAACCACCTGCGCTCGGCGCGCAGCGGCTGGGTGACCGGCACCGCGCGTCCGGTGCACCGCGGGCGGACCGTGCAGGTCTGGCAAATAGACATGGTGAATGAAGCCGGCGACCTGACCTGCGTGTCGCGCATCACCATGTCGATGCTGCTGCCACGGAACTAGGCCCACCCCCAGTCTGCGCGCACTGCGTGTCGCTGCGCCAACCCCCTCGCGGGGGCGACGCCAGCAGACTGGCAAAGCCAGATCTGCGGCGTCTCGCGAAGCACCCTCACTTCTCTTGGAGAATGGCGACCCCAAGAACGAGGAGACACTCCAATGAGCAAGCTTTTCCAGTGGCGCGAGGTGCAGGCCACCGAGGGCGCCGTCGTCGCCCCCGATGAGCGCCTGCCCTGGCCGCAAACCGCCGCCATGGGCGTGCAGCACGTGATCGCCATGTTCGGCGCCACCGTGCTGGCGCCGATCCTGATGGGATTCAACCCGAACATCGCCATCCTGATGAGCGGCGTGGGCACGCTGCTGTTCTTCTTCATCACCGGCGGGCGCGTGCCGAGCTACCTGGGTTCGAGCTTCGCCTTCATCGGCGTGGTGATCGCGGCCAGCGGCTATTCGGGCTCGGGGCCAAATACCAACCTGGCGGTCGCGCTGGGGGGCATCGTCGCCTGCGGCGTGCTGTACATCGCGATCGGCGCGCTGGTGCAGGCCATCGGCACGGGCTGGATCGAGCGCTTCATGCCGCCAGTCGTCACCGGTGCGGTGGTGGCCGTCATCGGGCTGAACCTGGCGAACGTGCCGATCAAGAACATGCAGGCCGGCAACTTCGACGCGTGGATGCAGGCGGTGACCTTCCTGTGCGTCGGCCTGGTGGCGGTGTTCGCACGCGGCATGGCGCAGCGGCTGCTCATTTTGCTCGGGCTGATCCTCGCGACCGTCGTCTACGCGCTGCTCACCAACGGGCTGGGACTGGGCAAGCCGGTCGACCTGAGCGGCATCGCCAACGCGGCATGGTTCGGCCTGCCCGCGTTCACGGCGCCGGTTTTCACCGGCAGTGCGATGCTGCTGATCGCACCGGTGGCGATCATTCTGGTGGCCGAGAACCTGGGCCATCTGAAGGCCGTGACCGCCATGACGGGCCGCAACCTCGACCCGCTGATCGGCCGGGCCTTCATCGCCGACGGCGTTGCCACCGTGGTCAGCGGCAGCGCCGGCGGTACGGGCGTGACGACGTACGCCGAGAACATTGGCGTGATGGCGGCCACGCGCATCTATTCGACCGCGGTCTTCGTGGTGGCCGCGGTCATCGCGCTGGTGCTCGGCTTCTCGCCCAAGTTCGGCGCGCTGATCCAGGCGATCCCGCTGCCGGTGATGGGCGGCGTGAGCATCGTGGTGTTCGGTCTGATCGCCGTGGCCGGCGCGAAGATCTGGGTCGACAACAAGGTCGACTTCTCGCAGAACCGCAACCTCATCGTCGCGGCCATCACGCTGATCATCGGCACCGGCGACTTCACGCTGAAGTTCGGCCAGTTCGCGCTCGGCGGCATCGGCACCGCGACCTTCGGCGCGATCCTGCTTTGGGCGTTGCTCGGTCGCGCGCGCAACGCCTGAGCGGGCCCGTGCGCCGGCTCTCCAGCCTGCCGCAGTTGAAACGCGATGAAAGAAATGTGTGGTCAGGGGGGCGATGCGCCAGGCGATCGACCAGGGACGGCACCGAGGCCCGTTAGACTTCAACGCTTTTCGGACGACCTTTTCCCATGGCCGATGCTTCCGCCGCGCGCACCAAGGCGGTTTTCGAATTCAAGAGTGCGACGCTGCCGCTGGTGGCGCTGATCCTCAAGACGAAGGACCTCGACGTGCTGGCCACGGCGCTCGACGCGCAGTTGGCCGATTCGCCCGACTTCTTCGAGCAGGAGCCGGTGGTGATCGACCTTTCGCAGCTGGCTGACGGTGCGGACGCGACCATCGATTTCCCCGCGCTGCGCGACCTGCTGGCGCGCCACCAGACCCAACCGATCGCCGTGCGCGGCGGCAGCGACGGCCAAAATGCGGCAGCGCGCGCCGCAGGCCTCTCGCTTGCCGCCATGCCGGTGACGCCGACACCGCGCGCGCCCGCACCGCCCGCGCCTGCGCCGGCCAGCGAGGCGCCACAGATCGTGCGCGAGGTGCAGGTGCCTGCGGCCGGCACGCTGGTCATCGACAAGCCGCTGCGCTCGGGCCAGCAGGTGTATGCACGCGGCGGCGACGTGATCGTGATGGCGGTCGTCAACTTCGGCGCCGAGGTGATCGCCGACGGCAACATCCACGTGTACGCCCCATTGCGCGGCAAGGCGATCGCCGGTGCGCGCGGCAACACCGAGGCCCGCATCTTCACCACCTGCATGGAAGCGCAGCTGGTGGCGATCGCCGGCATCTACCGCACGTCGGAGGTGGCGCTGCCAGCCGACCTGGCGGGCAAGCCCGTCCACATTCATCTGGACGACAAGAAGCTTTTGATGGTGCCGATCGTCTGATCGTCGCGCCGCACAACTGAACAACCGAAAACGAAGAAGGAACGGCAATGGCCAAAATTGTGGTGGTGACCTCGGGCAAGGGCGGCGTCGGCAAGACGACCACGAGCGCGAGCTTCGCGACGGGCCTCGCCCTCGCGGGCAAGAAGACGGCCGTGATCGACTTCGACGTGGGCTTGCGCAACCTCGACCTGATCATGGGCTGCGAACGCCGCGTGGTGTACGACCTCATCAACGTGATCCAGGGCGAAGCCAACCTGAACCAGGCGCTCATCAAGGACAAGCAGTGCGACAACCTGTTCGTGCTGGCCGCCTCGCAGACGCGCGACAAGGAAGCCCTCACGCAAGAGGGTGTCGAGAAGGTGCTCAACGACCTGTCCGCCATGGACTTCGACTACATCGTCTGCGACTCGCCGGCGGGCATCGAGACCGGCGCCATGATGGCGATGCACTTCGCCGACGAGGCGCTGATCGTCACCAATCCCGAAGTCTCTTCGGTGCGCGACTCCGACCGCATCCTGGGCATGCTCGGCAGCAAGACCAAGCGCGCCAAGGACGGCGGCGACCCGATCAAGGAACACCTGCTCATCACGCGCTACAACCCGAACCGCGTCGCCGGCGGCCAAATGCTGTCGCTGGAAGACATCCAGGACATCCTGCGCATCAAGCTGATCGGCGTGATCCCGGAATCGGAGACGGTGCTCAATGCGTCCAACCAGGGCGTGCCGGCCATCCACGACAAGGGCACCGACGTGTCCGAAGCCTATGGCGACGTGGTCGCGCGCTTTCTCGGCGAAGACCGCCCGATGCGCTTCATCGACGCGGAAAAGCCGGGCTTCTTCAAGCGCATCTTCGGAGGCAAATGAGCATGTCCTTCCTCTCCTTCCTTCTCGGCGAAAAGAAGAAGACGGCCAGCATCGCCAAGGATCGTCTGCAGATCATCCTGGCGCACGAGCGCTCGAGCCTGGGCGGCAAGCGGCCCGAATACCTGGCCGACCTGCAGCGCGAGCTGGTGGCCGTGATTTCCAAGTACGTGTCGATCCGCCCGGAGGACATCAAGGTCAACCTGGAACGCCAGGACGACCTCGAGGTGCTGGACATCAAGATCGAGCTGCCCGAAGGCGTGGCCGCCACGGCGCGTTGACGCGTCGCGCGGCACGCTGGCGCGCACGCCGGCGCGTCCGCGCTAGAGTGCAGGGGCAGGGAGGGGCAAAGCAGCCACGGCACACGATGGCGCAGCATGACCCCGGGAGTTCCAGATGACCACCATGAAGCCTCTCGAATGGGAGGCGCCCGCCAAGACGCCGTCGGCCGAAGCAGCCGACGCGAACGAGTTCGTGTGGCCGCGTCCACCAGGCAACGCCTATCCCCTGCAAAGCGTGCAGACCGATCCGCTGGCCTGCGACATCGTCGGCCTCAACGGCCAGCACGCTGCGGGCCGCATGACCCTCTTCATGCCCGAGCAGTCCGTGGCACTGGTGCAGCTGCCGCGTGCGCGCACCACGGTGCCGCTGCGCTTCGAACAGTTCCAGTCGCTGACGCTGACCGCGCCGCTCGCGCCGCTGGTGCCGCCCGTGGTGGATCCACAGTCGGGCGTGCCACGGGAGCCGGCGAGTTCTGCGGTGCGCATCGTGATGAAGAGCGGCATCGAACGTCAGGGCCGCACGGTCGGCCACGTCGAGAGCGCCTTCGGCCTCTTCCTGTTTCCGCCGGCCGGCGAAGACGGCGGGGTGCTGCGCCAGTTCGTGCCGCGCGCCGCGTTCCAGCGCTTCGAGGTCGATGCACCTTCCGACGACGGTGATCCGGTGCAGGCGTTGGCCATGCCACTGCTGTCGCGCGTGGTCACCACGCCCGACGAATTGGTGCAGGCCTTGGCGCACCAGACACGCATGCCGATGGTTCGCATTGGCGAGGCGCTGATGTCGCTGGGCATGGTGAGCGCCGACGATCTGCGCAAGGCGCTGTCGCAGCAGCAAAGGGAGCGCGGCGTGCCGCTGGGCGAACTGCTGGTGCGTACCGGCGTGGTGTCGCGCGCCGACCTGCAGGTGGCGCTGACACGCAAGATGGGCTATCCGCTGGTCGATCTCGACGTGTTCCCGATCGAGCCCGAGGCGCTGCGCAAGATCAGCTACGCCGCGGCGCAGCGGCTGCAGGTGATGCCGTTGATGATGAGCGAAGGCCGGCTGGTGGTGGCGCACGACGACCCGGCCAACAGCCGCACCGCGGTCGACGAGGTCGAGTTCATCGCCCAGATGAAGGTCGCGCCGGTGCTCGCGCAGTGCCGCGACCTGGAGCGCAGCCTGCATGCGGCCTACGAGAAGATCGGCGCCGCATCCGACAGCCGCTTCGCGCAGGCGCTGCGCCCGATCGAGTTCGAGCCAGCCGACACCACGGCGCTGGTCGAGACGCTCGAGAAGGAAGGCGACGACCGGGTCGACGAAGACGCGCCCATCGAGCAATCGGACAACTCGCTGGTGCGGTTGATCAACCGGATGATCCTGGAGGCCCACGCGGGCGGCGTGTCGGACATTCACATCGAGAGCTATCCTGGCCGCGAAAAGATCCGCATCCGCTTCCGCAAGGACGGCCAGTTGCGCACCTACCTCGAGCTGCCAGCCAACTACCGCAACGCGATGATCGCGCGCATCAAGATCATGTGCGACCTCGACATCAGCGAGCGCCGCAAGCCGCAGGACGGCAAGATCAACTTCGCCAAGTTCTCGCCGCAGCACCGCATCGAGCTGCGCGTGGCCACCATTCCGACCAACAGCGGCCTGGAGGACGTGGTGATGCGGATCCTGGCGTCGGCCAAGCCGATCGCGCTCGACCGCCTGGGGCTGTCGCAGACCAATCTGGAGCGCCTGCGGCACGCGGTGGAGCGGCCTTACGGCATGGTGCTGTGCGTGGGCCCGACGGGCTCGGGCAAGACCACCACGCTGCACTCGGCGCTGAGCCACATCAATGTGCCCGAGCGCAAGATATGGACGGCCGAGGACCCGATCGAAATCACCCAGCCCGGCCTGCGCCAGGTGCAGGTCAACCCGCGCATCGACTGGACCTTCGCAAAAGCGCTGCGGGCGTTCCTGCGGGCCGACCCGGACGTCATCATGGTCGGGGAAATCCGCGACGAGGAGACGGCGAAGATGGCGGTGGAGGCGTCGCTCACCGGCCACTTGGTGCTCTCCACGCTGCACACCAACAGCGCCCCCGAGACCGTGACGCGGCTGCTCGACATGGGCATGGACCCGTTCAACTTCGCCGACTCGCTGCTGGCGGTGCTGGCGCAGCGCCTGGTGCGGCGGTTGTGCACGCACTGCCGCACCGCCCGTCCCGCCACCCAGGACGAGGTCGAGGAATTGTTGGCCGACTACCTTCGGGCCTATGGCGAGGCCGACCTGCCGGAATCGCGCGAGGATGTGCTGACGCGCTGGGCGACGCGGCACGGCGAGGCCGGGCAGCTGCGCATGTTCTCGAGCCCGGGCTGCTCGTTCTGCGACCAGACCGGCTTCAAGGGCAGGGCCGGTCTGCACGAGCTGATGGTGATCTCGCGCGAGCTGCGCCACCTGGTGCAGACCGGTGCGCGCGCCGAAGCGTTGCAGGCCACCGCCCTGCGCGAAGGCATGCGCACACTGCGTCAGGACGGCATCGACAAGGTGCTGGCCGGCGAGACGACCATTGACGAAGTGCGCGCCACCAGCAACGTGTGAACGCGTCGCGCCGGTGCCGCACCGCATCCGGCGTGACCGATTCCACGCTCGACCGTCGAGGCTCAAATAGTTGAGGCCGCTGTCACCCGTAAGAGGTACATTGGCGCTTCATTCCTCAGCTTCCGGAACGGACCAGACATGGCATCGACCCAGCAGACGCGCGTTGAATTGAAGGCGGCGGCTGCCGCCGTGGTGCGCGAACGATTGCGGCAATCGCTCCCGCTCACGGTCGAGCGCTTGAACCACCGCCAGGCCGACCAGATCGACGACAGCGACATCGAGGCCTATGTGGGCCTCAACTGGCTCGAATGGCACGGCGGTGGGCTGCGCCTCACGATCACCGGCCGCAACGTCTGCGCCCAGCTGAGCACCGCCACCGCCGCCACGGTTTGACGACCGCAACGCCGCCTCTTTCGAAGCGGCGTCGGGAGCCTTCTTATTGCGCAGCGATGATCTGCGCGATCAGGCCGGTCGCGATGGCGGCAAGCACGAAATCCCCACCCACGCCGACCCACTGGTACCCGCGCGGTGGCTGCTGCAGCCGATAGCCGCGCCAGTCATCGACCACGTAGTTGCGGCCGCGGTATTCGGTCGGCACGCGGCCGCCACGACGCCATTCGACGTGTGGCTGCGGGTAGCCAGGGCGATCGAAATGGCGCCCGTCACGGTAGTCGTTCCGATCGTTGCGCGAGTTTTGGTAGCGATGGTCCCGGCGGTCGTCGCGACGGTCGTCTCCACGGTGCTGTTGCTCGTAGCGGTTCTGCGGTCCGCGCTGGCCGCGGTCGTCGCCGCGGCGATCCTGCGCGAAGGCGCTGCCTGCCATGCACAGTGCCATCACGGCGGCAGCGACGGTCATGCTTCTGGATTTGTTGTTCATCTGAAACTCCTTCTGCGTGGATGAGGGTTCCAGTGTGGCGTCGCCATGTGTCGCGCAGCCAGGGCGCACGTGCGAACCGCGTGAAGGCGGTAACCGCACGTATCCGTACAGAGCGGCGTCCCGCTCGAACTTGAGGCCGAGCGACCTCGGTGGAGACGGATCAATCTTGGCCGTTTTCCGCTGCGGCAAGCGTCAAACGCTCGCTTTTCCAGTAGACGTCATCGCCGCCATCGACGCGGTTGAGCACGCGCGCGAGCACGAAGAGCAGGTCGCTCAGCCGGTTCAGGTACTGCCGCAGCGAGGCGTTGAGCGCTTCGGCCGCGCCGAGCGCCACCACCGCGCGTTCGGCGCGGCGCGCCACGGTGCGGCACACGTGCGCCAGCGATGCGGCGCGCGTGCCGGCGGGAAGGATGAATTCGGCCAGGCGCGGCAAGGTCGCGTTGTGCGTGGCCAGTGCGTCGTCGAGCTGCAGCAGCGCCTCGGGCTTGAGCAGCGTGTAGCCCGGCATCGACAGCTCGCCGCCGAGGTTGAAGAGCTGATGCTGCACGTCGACCAGCAGCTCCCGAAGCGCCTCGGGCATCGGCTCGCACAGCAGCACGCCGATCTGCGAGTTGAGCTCGTCGACGTCGCCCATGGCCTGCACCCGCAGGTGGTCCTTGGGGACGCGGCTGTTGTCGCCGAGGCCTGTGCTTCCGTCGTCGCCGGTGCGCGTCGCGATTTGCGTGAGTCGATTGCCCATGGGAGGTCCGTTGGAAGAGTGCGGTTCTTAGAATGGTAGACCGCTCCAGGAGACAAAACATGAACGCGCCGACCACCGCCGACCAGCTGTTGCCCGATTTCCACCTGCGCGACGTGCCCGCTGCGCTGATCGACGCGCTCAAGGCGCGTTTCGCGGAGCGCTGTTCGACCGCGCTGGCGGTGCGCACGCAGCACGGCCGCGACGAGTCCTCCTTCGAAGCGCCGCCGCCTGCGGCCGTGGTGTTCGCCGAGAGCACGCAGGACGTGGCCGACGCGGTCGCGCTGGCCAGCGAACACGGCGTGCCGCTGATCCCCTTCGGCGTCGGCTCGTCGCTCGAAGGCCACCTGCTGGCCGTGCAGGGTGGCATCAGCATCGACCTGTCGCGGATGAACCGCGTGCTGTCCATCAACGCCGATGACCTGACGGTCACGGTGCAGCCGGGCGTGACGCGCAAGCAGCTCAATGAGGACATCAAGAGCACCGGCCTCTTCTTTCCCATTGACCCAGGCGCCGACGCCTCGATCGGCGGCATGGCGGCCACGCGCGCCAGCGGCACGAACGCCGTGCGCTACGGCACCATGCGCGAGAACGTGCTTGGGTTGGAAGTGGTCACAGCCAGCGGCGAAGTCATCCGCACGGGCACGCGCGCGCGCAAGTCGTCGGCGGGCTACGACCTGACCCGCCTGATGGTGGGCAGCGAAGGCACGCTGGGCGTCATCACAGAGATCACGCTGCGCATCTACCCGCTGCCCGAGGCGGTGTCGGCCGCCATCTGCTCGTTCCCGAGCATCGAGGCGGCCGTGCGCACCACCATCGAGATCATCCAGCTGGGCGTGCCGATCGCGCGAGTCGAGCTGATCGACGTGAACACGGTGCGCATGGTCAACGCGTACGCCAAGCTCGGCCTGCGCGAGGAACCGATGCTGCTGATGGAATTCCACGGCTCGCCCGCCGGTGTGAAGGAGCAGGCCGAGACGGTGCAGGAACTGGCCAGCGGCCATGGCGGCAACGCCTTCGAATGGGCCACCACGCCCGAAGAGCGCACGCGCCTGTGGACCGCGCGGCACAACGCCTACTTCGCGGCGATCCAGTCGCGCCCAGGCTGCCGCGCCATCTCGACCGATACGTGCGTGCCGATTTCACGGCTGGCCGACTGCCTGCTCGAATCGGTGGCCGAGGCCGACGCCAGCGGCATCCCCTACTTCCTCGTCGGCCACGTCGGAGACGGTAACTTCCACTTCGGCTACCTGATCGACCCCAATGACGTCGACGAGCGCGCCAAGGCCGAGGTGCTCAACCACGCCCTGGTGTCGCGCGCCATCGCGCTGGAAGGCACCTGCAGCGGCGAGCACGGCATCGGGCTGCACAAGATGGGCTTCCTGGTCGACGAGGCCGGCGCGGGCGCGGTCGACATGATGCGCACGATCAAACGCGCGCTCGACCCCAAGAACATCATGAATCCGGGGAAGATCTTCTCGCTCTAGCCGCTGGACGGCGCCGGACCGTCTTTTCAGGTCGTTCGGCGGATGCGTTCGATCAGCCCGTTGAGCGCGTCGAGCGATCCGAAATGAATGGCCAGTTCGCCGCTCTCTTCCACCTTGCCGCCGCGCTTGCTGCGCTTCTTGATGCGCACCTCGACCTCCGCGGTCAGCAGGTCGGCCAGTTCTTCCTCCACCCGCTGCAGGTCGCGTGACTTGTCGGCCGCGCCGTTGCGGCGTGGCGAAGGCGTGAGACTGAATTCGGCGGCGAGCTTCTTGACCAGCGCCTCGGCCTCGCGCACCGACAGCTTCTTTCCGGCGATCTGATTGGCAGCCGTGATCTGCGTGCCCCGATCGAGCGACAGCAGCGCACGCGCATGGCCCATGTCGATGTCGCCCGCCATCAGCATGGCCTGCGCGGGCTCGGCCAGGTTGAGCAGGCGCAGCAGGTTGCTGGCCGCGCTGCGTGAGCGACCCACCGCCTGCGCCGCCATTTCGTGAGTGAGCCCAAACTCTGAGACCAGCCGTTGCAGGCCCTGCGCCTCTTCGAGCGGGTTCAGGTCTTCACGCTGGATATTCTCGATCAGCGACATCGCCGCGGCAGCCTCGTTGGGCACATCGCGCACCAGCACCGGCACGCTGTCCAGGCCTGCCAACCGTGCGGCACGAAAGCGCCGTTCGCCCGCGATGATCTCGAACTCGGCATTCTTTGCCGCCGCGGCCTCGGCGTCGAGCCGGCGCACGAGGATGGGCTGCATGATCCCCTGCACCTTGATGCTTTCGGCCAGTTCGTACAGCGCGCCTTCGTCCATGCGCGTGCGCGGTTGGTAGACGCCAGCGACCATCTGGTCGAGCTTGAGCACGGTCGGGTTGGGTGGCACTGCGCCGTCCTCGGGCGTCTTGTCGGCCTGGTCGTTGAAGGTCGGGCCGAGCAGGGCTTCGAGTCCGCGGCCGAGGCCCTTGGGTTTCTTGGTGGCCATGGAGATCAATCGTTGTGTGTGGTCAGGAGTTCGTCGAGCAGCATGCGGCCTTCCGACCAGTCGCCGAGCCCCGATTCGCCATTGAGATGGCCGCCCAGCCCGCGGTCGATGAAGCGTGCGCCCCAGTCGGCGGCGAGCTGGCGCGCGCGAGACGCGTCGCAATAGGGATCGTCGTTGGCGGCGACAAGCAGTGCCGGAAACGGCAGGCGCTGGCGCACGATCGGCGCCCAACCTGGAATCATCTGGCGCAGGTCGTCGCGTTCGAGGTCGCCAGGCGCCACGAGCAAGGCAGCCTTCACCTTGGCAGTCTGGCGCGAGTGCGCGGCCCAGGCCGCGACCAGGATGCAGCCAAGACTGTGCGCCACCAACGCCACCGGGCCGGGCGCGGCCAGCACTTCTTCCTCCAGGCGCGCCAACCAATCCCCGCGCCGGGGGTGCATCCATTCGTGCTGGTCGACACGGCGGTCGCCATGGGCGATCTCCCAGCGGCTCTGCCAATGCGCCGCGTCGCTGTTCTGCCAGCCAGGCAGCAACAGGACGGTGGTGTCGCCGCCGTCAGACATCGTCCGTGCCTTGCTGAGCAGCGGCGGTCAGATCGACCGGTTCGGGAATCGGCGGTGCGGGCTGCGCGAAAGCGCTCGCCGGCGGCATCTTTTCGACCAGCTCCTTGGCAAAAGCCACGAAGGCTTGGCTGCCGCGCGCGGACGGATCGAAGATGACGCCGGGCAAGCCATAGCTCGGCGCTTCGGCCAAGCGCACGTTGCGGGGAATCACCGTGTCGAACACCTTGTCGCCGAAGTGCGCCTTGAGCTGTTCGCTCACCTGTTGCTGCAAGGTGATGCGCGGATCGAACATCACGCGCAAGAGGCCGATGATCTGCAGATTCTTGTTGAGATTGGCATGCACCTGCTTGATGGTGTTGACCAGGTCGGTCAACCCTTCGAGGGCGAAGTACTCGCACTGCATCGGCACGATCACGCCGTGCGCGGCGCACAGGCCGTTGAGCGTCAGCAGGCTCAGGCTGGGTGGGCAGTCGATGAGGATGAAGTCGTACTCCGCGCCGACCGCCGCCAGTGCGGTGCGCAGGCGCTTCTCACGACGGTCCAGGGCGACCATTTCGACCTCGGCGCCCGCGAGCTCACGGTTGGCGCCGATCACGTCGTAGCCGCACTTCTCGGCGGTCACACGCGCCTCGGCCACCGATGCCGACTCGAGCAGCACGTCGTACACCGTCATCTCGAGCTGACGCTTGTCGATGCCCGATCCCATCGTGGCGTTGCCCTGGGGATCGAGGTCGATCATCAGAACGCGTTGCCCCACTTTGGCCAGGCCGGCGGCCAGGTTGACAGTGGTGGTCGTCTTGCCGACGCCGCCCTTCTGGTTGGCGATGCAGAAAATCTTGGCCATCGTCGTCCTCTCAGCGCGCCACGGCAAGTTTGACGCCGAAGGCGATCAGGAAAACGCCTGCCAGTTTCTGCAAGGCGCCGGAGACTTTCGGATTGGCGCGGAGCCGCTCGGCAAGGAAATGCGTGAGCAGCGTCGCGCCCAAGCCGTAAAGAAAGGTCAAAGCAGCGATCGTCAGCGCCATGACGGCGAAGGTGCGCACGCCCTGGTGCCGCACCGGATCGATGAACAGAGGAAAGAAGGCCATGTAGAAGACGATGGCCTTGGGGTTGAGCAGCGTGATGAAGAACGCCTGTTGGAAGAACTGGCGCGGCCGGATGTTCAGGATCGGCGCCGCGCCAGGTTTGGCAAGCAGCATGCGCGCGCCCAGCCAGGCCAGATAGGCAGCGCCGAGCCACTGCACCGCGTGGAAGGCGGCCGGGTACGCGGCGAGCAACGCAGCCACGCCCGCTACCGCCATCCACATCAGCACTTGGTCGCCGGCCATCAGCCCCAGTGTGGCCGCCAGCCCCCCACGAATGCCGCCTTTCCCCGTCGAGGTGATCAATGCCAAGTTGCCCGGTCCGGGAATCGCAAGAAACAGAACGATGGCTGCAACGAATGCGCCGTAATCAGCGATGCCGAACATGGGATGGCCTGAAGAAAGGGAGGGTCGAGTCTAAGCGAGCACCGCTCGAAAAGACACCCGGCACGGTTCAGGCGCCGGCTTTTCTCGCCCAGACGATGCATCGTTCCGCATCCAAGCCAGGAACCGTTAGATGTTCCACGTGAAACACCTCAACGTCCGACGGCATTTGCGCCAGCTCGTCGTTCGGCACCTTCCCCTTCATGGCGAGCCAGACGCCGTCCTTAGCCAGCAATTGCATGGAGCCCGCATAGAAGTCGCTGAGCGACGCAAACGCGCGGCAGCTGATGACATCGTAGCCGCCGCTCAGCGACTCGACGCGCGCGTGAACGCCTCGCAAGTTCGGCAACCGCAGTTCGGCTGCCACCTGCTGCACGAAAGCCACCTTCTTCGCCACCGCGTCAAGGCAAGTGACGTGAATGTCTGGACGCAGAATGGCGATCACCACGCCTGGGAGCCCCGCACCCGCCCCTACGTCGAGCAAGGCACGCGGCGGATCTACCACCGGGCATTGGCGTGACAAGGGTGAGATGACGGAAAGACTGTCGAGCAAATGGTGGGTTAACACGCTTGCAGGGTCGCGCAGCGCCGTGAGGTTGTAAACTTTGTTCCACTTGAGGATCAAAGCGCCGTAGGCCATCAGTTGCTCGCATTGATGGTCGCTGAGGGCTACACCCAGCGCCGCAGCGCCCTCGCGCAACAAGGCCGCGTTCATTCGGCGATGGGTGCTGCTTCAACGCCGACACCGGCCGCGAAGGCGCGATGACCACCCTTGCGCAGGTGCACCATCAGCAAGGAAATGGCAGCAGGCGTCACACCCGAAATGCGCGAGGCCAGGCCGAGGGTCTCGGGCCGCTGCCGGGCCAGCTTCTGTCGCACCTCGAAGCTCAGAGCAGGCACCTGCGCATAGTCGAAATCGTCCGGCAGGCGGAGGTTCTCGAAATGGGTGGCTCGCTCCACCTCGTCGTGCTGCCGGTCGATGTAGCCCGAATACTTCGCAGAGATTTCGACCTGCTCGACCTCGACAGGCGCCAACGCGACCGGTGGCGCGTACTTGCCGCCATCGAGCGACAGCAGCGATGCATAGTTCACGTCGGGTCGTCGCAGCAGGTCGCCGAGGTTGTACTCATGCTCGATCGCCTTGCCCAACACCCGAATCGATTCGCTCGCCGGGAGATTGCGTGGATTGACCCAGGTCGACTTCAAGCGCTGTGTTTCACGTGAAACAGCATCGCGCTTCCGCGAAAAAGAATCCCAGCGCGCGTCGTCTACCAAGCCCATGCGGCGACCCGCCTCGGTCAGGCGCATGTCCGCGTTATCTTCCCGCAGTTGCAAACGGAACTCGGCCCGGCTCGTGAACATGCGGTAGGGCTCGGTCACGCCCTTGGTGATCAGGTCGTCGACCAGCACGCCGAGGTAGGCCTCATCGCGCCGTGGAAGCCACGCGCCCTCCCCTCGGCATTGCAACGCCGCATTCACGCCGGCGAACAAACCCTGGGCGGCGGCTTCTTCGTAGCCGGTCGTGCCGTTGATCTGGCCGGCGAAGAACAGGCCCTGAATCGCACGCGTCTCGAAAGTGCTCCGGAGCTCGCGGGGATCGAAATAGTCGTACTCGATCGCGTAGCCGGGCCGCAGGATGTGCGCATTTTCCAGGCCCGCCATCGAGCGCACCAGTTGGTACTGGACATCGAACGGTAGGCTCGTCGAAATGCCGTTGGGGTAGTACTCATGGGTGCTGAGCCCTTCGGGCTCCAGGAAGATCTGATGGCTCTCCTTGTCGGCGAAGCGATTGACCTTGTCTTCCACGCTTGGACAGTAGCGCGGGCCCACGCCTTCGATCCTGCCGGTGAACATCGGGCTGCGGTCGAACCCCGACCGGATGATGTCGTGGGTTCGCGCGTTGGTGTTGGTGATCCAGCACGCCATCTGCCGCGGGTGCATGTCCGCACGCCCCATGGTGCTGAACACCGGCATCGTCGCGGTTTCGCCACCCGGCATCCCGTCGCCCGGTTGTTCGACGCACTTCGAAAAGTCGATGCTGCGTCCGTCCAGGCGGGGTGGCGTGCCGGTCTTCAGGCGGCCCTGCGGCAGCTTCAATTCCTTGAGCCGTGCAGACAGGCTGATCGCCGGCGGATCGCCCGCCCGCCCTGCCTGGTAGTTGTCGAGCCCAACGTGAATGCGGCCGTCGAGAAACGTCCCGGCGGTCAGCACCACCGTGCGCGCCCGGAAGCGAATGCCGACCTGCGTCACGGCACCGACCACACGGTCGCCCTCGACCATCAGGTCGTCGACGGCCTGCTGAAACAGGCTCAGGTTGGGCTGGTTCTCCAGCCGATGCCGGATGGCCGCCTTGTAGAGCACGCGATCTGCTTGGGCACGTGTCGCGCGAACGGCAGGGCCCTTGCTCGAATTGAGGATGCGAAACTGGATGCCTGCCTCGTCCGTCGCCAGCGCCATGGCGCCGCCGAGCGCGTCGACCTCCCGCACGAGATGCCCCTTGCCGATCCCGCCGATCGACGGGTTGCAGCTCATCTGCCCCAAGGTCTCGATGTTGTGGGTCAGCAGCAGCGTCTTGGCGCCCATGCGCGCGGCGGCCAGGGCGGCTTCGGTGCCGGCATGGCCACCGCCGACGACGATCACATCGAATTCTTCGGGGTACAGCATGAATTGGGGGCGCACTCGCGCGTGCGCTGCGGGTCGGAAGGGGCGCCGATTTTAATCGCCGCCGCGACCCGTGCCCGCTGTGGGGCCTCCTCAAGCAGACGCGTTGGGACGCGCGCCAGCGCTATCAAATCGGTAGCATCAGTCGATTGCAGCGAGCGCGTGCCCGGCGTTCAATGACCCATCGGTCGCGACGTCCGTCACAGGAACGGGCTTCTCGATGCCGACGACCTGACCGGTCGGCGCCGGCGCCACCGTGGGCGGCGCTCGTTCGTCCTGATACTCACGCACTGACAGCATTTTGTTGGTCATCTGCACCGGCCCGAAGATCGTGCAGAAGGCGACATCCTTGGCATCGCGGCCCGTGCCGACGCGCACGAGACGGTCGACAGGCGCCATGCGCGTGGGATCGAACAACACCCAACGACCACCGAGCCAAGCTTCGAACACGGCGTGGAAATCCTGAGGCGGCTCGTTGAAATACACATACCCAACCACCAGCCTGGCAGGAATATTCAAGGCGCGGCACAAGGTGATACCAAGATGCGCGAAATCGCGGCAGACGCCGGCACGTTGTACAAAGACTTCGCGTGCGGTGGTGGTCGATGCGCTGCTGCCCGGCTCGTAAGTGATGCTGTCGTGGATCCAATCCGAAATCGCCTGAACCCGGCCGATGCCTTGCGGCAAGTCGCCGAACAGCTGCTGGGCAGCGCGCGACATCACGTCGCTCTCGCAATAGCGCGTAGGCATCAGGTAATGCACGAGCTCGTTGGGCACCGCGTTGACGGGCACCTCGGCCAAGTCGGGAGGCACGTCGACAAACGAGCGCTGAACGTTCGCCGTATAGCGGATCTGCAACGGGCCTGGCACAGCGTCGAAGCGAAAGAATCGGTTGCCGCTGCTCTCGTCGCAGAAGGCGTGCATTTCGACCGTGGGCGTGATCACCAGTTTCTCGCTCACGACCGCCTGCGCGCCGCCCCGCGCTGCCTCGATGTTCAGGACCATGTGAGAGGGTGCGGACACTTGGTAATCAAGAGCCGCGTCAATCTGAGAGAAATGCAAGGGGGTGCTGCGCGGGGCAGTCCAAGACAGAACGGTAATTAAGAGCGTGTCTTTCGGCGATCGCCGAGAACGGCGGCAAAGCGCGAGAGGCCTCTGGCCTCTGCCAAAAAGTGCAGCGCGTCTTCAGTCGATGGCTTTTCGCACGGCGCCGACACCCAATGCGGCGAGCACCAGGAAGATCACCGTCAGCACCAGGAACAGGCCGAAGAGCACCTTCGCAATACCTGCCGCGCCGGCGGCGACACCACCGAAGCCGAGTGCACCTGCGATCAGCGAAACGATCGCGAAAATGATGGCGTACTTCAACATGCTTGACTCCTCGTGTGGACGGCGCTGTGCCGCGAGAAGCGAAGTTTAAAAAAGGCCCCAGCCCCTCCGAATAGTCAGCCTGCGCAACCCCCCGTAGGACAATGCGCCCGCGCCGAAGAGGCTACGATCACGGCCCCGGCACGAGACAAGCGCCGACCCTGCGCCGTGTCATTCGCGCCTTCCTTCTCTTTCGGAGAGCATCCATGAAGCTGTACTACTCACCCGGCGCCTGTTCGCTGTCGCCCCATATCGCGCTGCATGAAGCGGGCATCGCCTTCGAGCCGGTGCTGGCAAGCACCAAGAGCCACAAGCTGCAGGACGGCACGGACTACTACGGCATCAACCCGCTGGGTTACGTGCCGATGCTCGAACTCGACGACGGCACGCGCCTGCGCGAAGGCCCCGCCATCCTGCAGTACATCGCCGACTTGGCGCCATTGAAGAACCTGGCGCCTGCAAACGGCACGCTGCAGCGCTATCGGCTGCAGGAGTGGTTGACCTTCATCGGTACCGAAATCCACAAGGGCTTCAGTCCGCTGTTCAACCCGGCCATGCCCGAAGAAGCGAAGAAGATTTCGCGCGAGCGTCTCGCGACCCGATACACCTGGCTCGACAAGGAACTCGAAGGCAAAGAGTTCCTGATGGGCGAGCATTTCAGCGTGGCCGACGGCTACCTGTTCACGGTCACGAACTGGGCCAAGCTGCAATCGGTCGACCTCGCGCCCTACCCCCATGTGCAGGCCTGGCACGCACGCGTCGGCGCCCGGCCGGCCGTTCAGTCCGCGATGAAGGCGGAAGGCCTGCTGAAATAGACCGCTCGGCGTTCAGAGTGCATCCGGCCGGGCGCGCATGCGCTCGGCGGTCGCTCTGATGGCTGACAGGTCGTCGGCATCGAAGCGTCTGAGGTTCTTCACCATCATCACGGTGCGCGGGTTGCGCTCGAGCATCGGCGCGTGGCGCGCGACGAAGTCCCAGTACATCACCGTCATCGGACAGGCCTCGTCGCCGCTGCGCGCGCCCGGCTTGTAGCGGCAGCCATCGCAGTAGTTGCTCATGCGGCGGATGTAGGCGCCGCCCGCCGCATAGGGCTTGGTCACGAAGCGCGCGCCGTCGGCGTAGAGCGCCATGCCCAGCGTGTTGGGCGCCTCGACCCACTCCACCGCATCGACATAGACCGACAGGTACCAAGCATGCACCTGCGCCGGTTCCATGCCGAAGGTGAGCGCGAAGTTGCCCGTCACCATCAGCCGCTGGATGTGGTGCGCGTAGCCGGTCTCGAGCGTCTGGCCGATCGCGTTTTTCATGCAGTTCATCTGGACCTTGCCGGTCCAGTACCAGTCGGGCAGCGGCGCCGTGTGCCCGAGCGCGTTGGCCTCGAGCAGCTTCGGCATGCGCCACCAGTACACGCCGCGGATGAACTCGCGCCAGCCGAGGATCTGCCGCACGAAACCCTCCACGGCTTCGATCGGCACGGCGCCGTCGTGGTACCGCGCGACCGCGGCATCGATCACCTCGCGCGGATCGAGCAGCTTCAGGTTGAGCGACGACGACAGCAACGCGTGGTACAGGAAAGGCTCCTGCTGCCACATCGCGTCCTGGAAGCGGCCGAAGTCCTGCAGGCGATGGGTGACGAAGTCCGCCAGTGCCTCCAGCGCCTGCGCCCGCGTGACCGGCCAGGCGAAGGCGTCGGCGCTGCCGTAGTGGTCGCCGAAGTGCTGTTCCACGTCGGCGATCGCTTCGCGCGTGATCGCGTCCGGCGGGAAGGAAGGCGGTGGCGGCAGCAGGCCGGGTCCCGCACGGCCGAACGCACCGCGGTTCTCCGCATCGAAGTTCCACTGCCCGCCGAGCGGCTCGCCGTCGGGCTCCATCAACACGCCGTGCTTCACGCGCATGCGGCGGTAGAAGGCTTCCATCACGAGCCGCGACTTGCCGCGCGCATCGTCGGCGAACTCGTTTCGGCCGCACATGAAATGCAGGTCGTCGCGCAAGTCGACGCGCACGCCCGCGGCGCCGCAGACGGCAAGCACGGCTTGCTCCAACCGCCATTCGCCGGGCTCGACCACCACCAGTGCCTGCGGCGCGTGGCGCGCCAGCGCGTCGCCCAACGCCTCGTCCAAGGTGTCGAAGGCATGCGCGCCCAGTCGCAGGTAATCGATGGGCCAGCCCTTGGCGCGGACCGCCTCCGCGAAGTGCCGCATCGCCGACAGGAACAGCGCACTGCGCATCTTGGTGCTGGGAACGTGCGTCGATTCGCCACGCGCCTCGACCATCAGCACGCGATCGCGCGAGGAATCGAATCGCTCGAGGGCAGCGCTTTGCAGGTTGAGCTGATCGCCGAGCACCAGCACCAGATGTCGCAAGGTCATGCGGTGCATTTTGCGGGCCGACAGCGTCTACACCAAAAGCCGACAACCCCGCGACAGCGCGGTTGCGCACGCCCGCTTACCCTTCGCACGTTCTACAACTCCAACCAACAACAACATGCCGACTCTCTTCGATCCCGTCCAGGCCGGTGACCTGCAGCTCGCCAACCGCATCGTCATGGCACCGCTGACCCGCAACCGCTCGCCCAACGCGATCCCGCTGCCGCTGACCGCCACCTACTACGAGCAGCGCGCCACCGCGGGCCTGCTCATCACCGAAGCCACTGCCATCAGTCATCAGGCCCAGGGCTACGCCGACGTGCCCGGCCTCTACGGCACCGAACAGCTCGACGGCTGGAAGCGCGTGACCGACGCGGTGCACGCCAAGGGCGGCAAGATCGTGGTGCAGCTGTGGCACGTGGGCCGCATCTCGCACACCGACCTGCAGCCCGACGGTGGCAAGCCGGTCGCGCCGTCGGCCATCACGGCCAAGAGCAAGACGGTGCTGATCAAGGACGGCGTGGCGAGCTTCGTCGAGACATCGGAACCGCGCGCGCTCGACCTGAGCGAGCTCCCCGGCATCGTCCACACCTATGCCGCCGCTGCCCGCAATGCGGTCGAGACCGCCGGCTTCGACGGTGTCGAAGTGCATGGCGCGAACGGCTACCTGCTAGACCAGTTTCTCAAGCGCGGCAGCAACCAGCGCACCGACGACTACGGCGGCAGCATCGAGAACCGTGCCCGCCTGCTGCTCGAAACCACGCGTGCCATCGCCGATGCGATCGGCGGCGGCAAGACCGGCATTCGCCTGTCGCCCGTCACGCCGGCCAACGACGCGCACGACGAAGACCCGCAGCCGCTGTTCGAATACGTCGTGAAGCAGCTGGCGCCGCTGCATTTGGCTTACGTGCACATCATCGAAGGCGCCACCGGCGGCCCGCGCGAAATCGCCGACCGTCCCTTCGACTACGACGCACTGAAGACGGCCTACCGCGAAGCCGGTGGCAAGGGCGCATGGATGGTCAACAACGGCTACGACAAGGCGATGGCCGAGACGGCCGTGAACGAGGGCGACGACCTGGTCGCATTCGGTCGCCCGTTCATCGCGAACCCCGATCTGGTGCGCCGTCTGCGCGAAGGCGCCGCACTGAACCCGCTCGACAAGGCCACGCTGTACGGCGGTGGCGCCAAGGGCTACACCGACTACCCGACCCTGGACTGAACCGAGGCCAGCGGGAACGCGACGGAGACCCGCAGTCCGCTCTCGGCCCCGATCTCGCTTCCGCGCGTTTCAGCTGCGCTGGACAGTGTGAGCGTCGCGTCCAGCAGCTGCGCATAGCGCGCCACGATCGCCAGTCCCAGGCCCGCGCCCTGGCCCAGCTTCTGGCCGGCCGGGCCCTGCGCGCCGCGCTGCATCAGCGCCTGCCGCGCCTCGGCGGGAATGCCGGGGCCGTCGTCCACCACGCTCAGCACCGCACCGTCGAGCTCCACGGTGACGGTGCGTCCGCCGTAGCGCAGCGCGTTGTCGATCAGGTTGTCGAGGATGCCTTCGACCAGCGCGGTGCTGGCCAGCACCGTCAGCGCGCCGTCGTCCAGGCCGCGCGCGCCGAGGTCGACGCCCCGCGCGTCGGCGCGCGCCAAGTGGCGCATCACCGCGGCCTCGGCCATTTCGTTCAGACGCACCGGCTCGCGTTGCAGTGCCGTGTGACCTTCGTCGGCCAGCGCCAGCCCCAGCAGCTGATCGACCAGATGGCTCGCGCGCGCCTGGCTCGCCGCGATGCGCGCGAGCTGTTCGCGCCACACCGCCGAATCCTTCTGCGCCAGACCGTAGTCGGCCAGCGCACGGATGCCCGCGAGCGGCGTGCGCAGTTCATGCGCCACATTGCCGGCGAACTCGCGCTGCGCACGCACGCTGTGCGCGACCCGCACGAACAGCGCGTTCATCGCATCGCCCAGCTGCTCCAGTTCGCGCGACGTGCGCGCCACCGGCACCGGCGACAGGTCGTTGGCATCGCGCCGACCCAAGGTCTGCTCGAGTTCGCCGAGCGGGCGGAGCTCGCGATCGATGCGTCGCCACAGCCACGCCGCCAGCACGGCCAGCAGCAACAGCTGCGGCACCAGCACGTAGCCGAGGAGCCGCTCCACCAGCGCGGCGCGCGCACGCGTCGTTTGCGCCACCAACACGCGGTAGGGGTTGGGTGCCGCATGGTTGAGCACCACGGCGCGCAGCGTCTGGCCCTGGAACACGATGTCGGAGAAGCGATGCCGCGCCTCGCCCTCCGGCACCGGCGCCCGCAACGCCTCCTCGCCGGCCAGCCGGCTGCCGTCGATCTTGCGCACCGCGAAGTGCACTGTCTCGATCTGGTCGAACAGCACCGCCGTGACTTCGCGCGGCGTCAGCAGCAGCTCGATGCCGTTCTCGGTGGCGCGGACGTTGGACGACACCGCGTAGGCATCGTCGAGCAGCGTGCGGTCGAAGGCCTGTTCGGTGAAGCTGTTGGCCACGAACAGCGCGATGCCGGTGCCGACCAGCCAGGTGAGCGCCAGCGGCATCAGCACGCCACGCAGCACGCGCCGGGTCAGCGAAGGCGCGGCAGCAGGGGCGCGCGCGGCTTCGTGGTCGGCCGCCGTGCCGCTCACGGCGCTTCGGCTTCCAGCAGATAGCCGATGCCGCGCAGCGTACGGATGCTGGCGCCGCTGCCCGCGAGCTTTTTGCGCAACCGCGAGATGAAGGCCTCGAGCGCGTTGTCGCCCAGCGACTCGTCGAAGGTCGAGAGCTTGTCGGACAGCGCGCGCTTGCTCACGGTGCGCCCGGGTGGGCTCATCAGTTCCCACAGCACCTCGAACTCGCGCGCCGGCAGGTCGAGCGGAACGCCCGCCACCGCGAAGCGCCGTGCCTTGCGGTCGAGGCGCAGGGCGCCGAGCGTCGAGACATCGTCGGTGCCCTGGGCGCGCCGCACCAGGGCGCGCAGGCGGGCCTCGACCTCGGCCAGATCGAAGGGCTTGCCCAGGTAGTCGTCGGCACCCGCGTCGAGGCCGGCGATGCGCTCGTCGGTGCGGTCGCGCGCCGTCAGCACCAGCACGGGCGTGCGGTCGCCGCGGCCGCGCGCCTGCCGCAGCACATGCAGGCCGCTGGCCAGCCCGCTGGTGGGGCTGGCCGTGGCCGGCAGGTTGAGGTCGAGCAGCACGGCGTCGAACAGCTGCACGCGCCAGAGGTGGTCGGCGTCCTCGACGTTGGTCGCCACGTCGACGCGGTGGCTGGCATCGCGCAGGCTGCGCAGCATCACGTCGCGCAGCACGGCGTCGTCTTCGATCAACAGGATTCGCATGGGCGGGAAAAGTGGCCGGGGTGCGCGTTTCTACACCAGCGGGGCGCGGCGCGGCCGCCAGCGCCGCAGCAACAATGCGTTGGCCATCACGCTCAAGCTCGAGGCCGCCATGGCCGCACCGGCCACCACCGGGCTGAGCAGGCCGAAGGCGGCGAACGGGATGCCGACCACGTTGTAGGCGAAGGCCCAGAACAGGTTCTGGCGGATCTTCGCTACCGTGCGCGCCGACAGGTCGCGCGCCTCGCCCACCAGCGCCAGGTCGCCGCGCATCAGCGTGATGCCGGCGGCCTCCATCGCCACGTCGGTGCCGTTGGCCATGGCGATGCCAACATCGGCAGCGGCCAGCGCCGGGGCGTCGTTGACGCCGTCGCCCACCATGGCGACGACATGTCCGCCCGCGCGCAGCGCCGCCACCTGGGCCGCCTTGTCGCCCGGCCGCACGTCGGCACGCACGTCCTCCGGCGCGATGCCGACGCGCGCCGCCATCGCCTGCGCGGCGTGCAGGTTGTCGCCGGAGATCATCGCCACGCGCAGGCCGCGCGCACGCAAGGCGGCCACTGCTTGCGCCGCGCCCGGCTTGGGTTCGTCGCTGAAGCCGAGCAGCGCCTGCACGCGTGGCGTGCCGTCGCCGTCGAAGGTCAGCAAGGCCGACACCGACGCGCCCTGCCGCTGCAGTCGATCGACTTCGGCCGGGTCGGCCTGCACGCCGAGCTCGGTGCACCAGCGCAGGCTGGCGATGGCGTGTTCCACGTCGCCGACGATGCCGCGCACGCCGCGGCCGGGTTCGGCGCGCACGTCGCGCGGTGTGGCGATCGCAAGGCCACGCACAGAGGCTGCCATCAGCACCGCGCGGGCCAGCGGGTGCTCGCTGCCGCTCTGGAGGCTGGCGGCGATCGCCAGCAACGCATCGCCGTGGGACGCTTCGACCGCAGGCGCCGCGGGCGACAACGCCGTCAGCACCGGCGTGCCGAGCGTCAACGTCCCGGTCTTGTCGAAGGCCACGGTGTCGACCCGGTGCGCCACTTCGAGCGCTCGCGCGTCCTTGATGAGAATGCCGCGCCCGGCCGCCACGCCGGTGCCGGCCATCACAGCCACCGGCGTGGCCAGGCCCAGGGCGCACGGACATGCGATCACCAGCACCGCCACCGCATGGATCAGCGCGGTCTCGGCGGCAGCGCCCGCCAGCAACCAACCGCCCAGCGTCGCCAACGCGATCAGCAGCACCACAGGCACGAAGACCGCGGCCACCCGGTCGACCCGGCGTTGGATCGGCGCCTTGGCCGCCTGCGCGTCTTCCACCAAGCGGACGATGCGGGCCAGCACGCTCTCGGCGCCCACCGCGCGGACCTCGACCACCAGCCGCCCGGTGCCGTTGACGGCGCCACCGGTGAGTGCATCGCCGGGCGCCTTCGCCACGGGCAAGGGCTCGCCGGTGAGCATCGATTCGTCGACCTCGGAGCGGCCTTCGATCACACGGCCATCGGCGGGAATGCGCTCGCCCGGTCGCACGGACAGGCGGTCGCCAACGATGACTTCGGCCAACGGCACGTCGGTCTCGCCCCGCGGGCCCAGAAGGTGCGCCTGCGCCGGCCGCAGCTGCTGCAGCGCACGGATCGCCGACGTGGCCTGTCGCTTGGCGCGCGCTTCAAGCCACTTGCCCAGCAGCACCAGCGTGACGACGACGGCGGAAGCCTCGAAGTAGAGATGCGGCATCGCGCCCGGCGCCGCCCGCCACCAGAGCCACAGCGACAGGCCGAAGGCGGCGCTGGTGCCGAGCGCGACCAACAGGTCCATGTTGCCGGTGAGCGCCCGCGCGGCATGCCAACCGGCGCGATAAAAGCGCGCACCGAGCACGAACTGCACGGGCGCAGCCAGCAGCAGCTGCCACCACGGCGGCAGCATCCAGTGCACGCCCAGCGGCGAGAGCAGCATGGGCGCGACCAACGGCGCCGACAGCAGCAGGCCCGCAGCGACCGGTGCGAAGCCGTGCCATGGCCCTTGCGAACCTTCGGCCTGCACCGCAGCGGCCGTGCGCGGTTCGTAACCGGCCGTGCGCACTGCCCGGCGCAGCCGCGCGTCGACGTCGTCACCTGGCGCTGCGACGACGCGTGCCGACTCGGTGGCGAGGTTCACCGTGGCCGAACGGACGCCCGGCACCTGCGCCAAGGCACGCTCGACGCGCGCCACGCACGACGCGCAGGTCATGCCGCCGACGGAGATGTCCAGGGTTTGCGATGTGTCCATGGGTGCAGCCTAAAGCCTCACACCATGGCAAGGTCAAGCGCGACAGCACTGGACCTTGCCATGGTGTCAGGGTTCAGACTGCGGTTTTCATTTCATCCACTTCAGGAGTTTTCATGGATCAGAAATTCCAGGTCACAGGCATGAGCTGCGGTCACTGCGTGAGCGCGGTCCAGAACGCGGTGCAGGCGGTCGACCCCGCGGCACAGGTCACGGTCGACCTCGGCACCGGGCATGTCGACGTGCTGAGCAGCCAGGCGCGGCAGGACCTCGTCGCGGCCATCGAGAACGCCGGCTACAAGGTGCAGTGAGGTGACGGCGCCCTTGGCGATCGGCGAGGCCGCAAAGCGTTCCGGCGTTTCGCCGCGCATGGTCCGGCACTACGAAGGCCTCGGCTTGCTGCCGGGCGTGGCGCGCACCGACAGCGGCTATCGGCAGTACGGCGAGACCGACGTCCACAGCCTGCGCTTCATCAAGCGATCGCGCGACCTCGGCTTCTCGATGGACGAGATCGCCGAACTGGTCGGCCTGTGGCACAACCGCCGCCGCGCCAGCGCGAGCGTCAAGCGCATCGCGCAGAAGCACCTGGGCGAACTGGAACAGCGCATCGCCGACATGCAGGCCATGCAACGCACGCTGTCGCACCTGGTGCACTGCTGCCATGGCGACGCCCGCCCCGACTGCCCGATCCTCGACGACCTGGCGGGCAGCGGCGCCGCGTAGCGCTGGCGCTGGCGCTGCTTACTTCCTCACCATCGCGAGGATCTGCGACGGATTCAGTGTGCGCGCCTTCTCCTGGATGGCAGGCAGATAGCGCGACTGCAGCCCCTGGCCTTCCTTCGTCACGCTGGCGTAGGCCTCTTTGAGCATTTGCGTCGACAGCGTGCGGCCGCCCGCGTAGTAGCGCTTGGCGACATGGCCCAGCGCGTAGGTGGTGGCGAAGCTCATGCCCGAACTCACCGCCTGGTTGCCCAGTCCGCGCAGCAGGCCACCACCCACCTTCCCCAACAGGCCGCCCAGCAACTTGCGGCCGGCTTGCTCCAGGTACTGCGAGGTCAGGCCCACACCGACGGTGGCGAGAAAGTCCTTCACGTGACCGCTGTCGAGCTCGTAGCCGTGCGCCTTGCCGATGCCATAGACCAGCTTCATCTGCAGCGGAATGATCGCCATGGTCGACAGCGTCTCCGGCAGCAGTTCGAGCGCGCCGTTCAGGATGGACGCGTTCAGGATCGTCTTGTCGATTTCGGCGCTGTCTACCGCAGGTGTCGCAGCCGCCACGGCGCCTGCGCCCACAGCCGCGGCGGCAACGGGCACCGCGACCGCAGCAGTCGTCGGCAAGGGTGCGGAAGCGATGGCTTCAGCCTGCTCCGAAAACTGCGCCGCCGTGGCGGCATCGAGGCCGAGCGACGTGCGCACGTCGGCCAGGAACATCCGTTCGGCCTCCGACTGGGCGCCGTCGGCGTCGCACACGCACACCGCCATTTCGTAGCCCAGCTGTCGCGATTCGGCACTGGTGAGCGCCGCGCCCACGTCGGCCAGCGACACGCGCTTCATCAGCACGTCCTGGTAGAGCGTCGGCAGGTGCACGCCATCGGCCTGCGACAGGCCTTCGGCAATGCGCTTGATTTCTGCACGTTCGCGTTCGTGCTTGTCGCCGTCCACGAAGGCAGCCAACAGGCTCAGGGTGACGATGGCACGGGTTTCGGAGGGGCTCACGGACTTTCCTTTTCGGATGACGGTATGGACGCGGTTCGGTCCGGCCGCTTCCGGAAGGTTCCGCCACCGCCACCTTCTCCCCACAAACACTGGGTAACTCTGTGCATAACTTAAGCACTGGCTTGTAAAGGCTTCGCAAGTGCTTGTTATTAAAGGGAAAACAACAGTCTGCTTAATCGTTAAGCAGTGGATGTCTTTGCGTGTGCACCCTCCTTTCCCAGATTTTTCGGGCCCTGTCAAAGGACAACTCTGGGGAGAGTTTCGGCACAAGCAAGGGGTTGTCCACAGCCCGAACGGGCACGTCGAAGTTGTCCCTTTGGCCGCGACACCAGAAAACCAGGGCTGCGCACATGCAGCACGGTGTCGCAAGTCGTTGTCACGACGGCGAAATAGGGGTCTGTCCACAGAAAGGTGCGACCCCTATCTACTACTACTAATTTGAATAAGAAGAATAAGAAGTAGATAGCAGGCCCCGCCTGCGCCCGCATTTTCTTTTCGCAGCACGACGGCGCTCCAGCTCGCTGGCGCATCGCTACCATCCCGGCATGAGCGCCTCGCCCCCTGGCTTCCATCCCCGCATCCTGATCGCCGAAGACGAGTCGGGCATTGCCGACACGCTGCAGTACGTGCTGCGCAGCGACGGCTTCCTGCCAGTCTGGTGCGCCACGGCCCAGGACGCCATCGCCTCTTTCGAGCAGGAAGCTCCGGCCCTTGCGATCCTCGACGTGGGCTTGCCGGATCTGAATGGTTTCGAGCTGTTCAAGCGTCTGCAGGCCCTGCCGGGCGGGCGGGACGTGCCGATGATCTTTCTGACCGCGCGCAGCGACGAGATCGACCGGGTGGTCGGGCTGGAGCTTGGTGCCGACGACTACATCGCCAAGCCGTTCTCGCCGCGTGAGCTCGTTGCCCGGGTCAGGACGGTGCTCAGACGCAGCGTGAGGGCCACCACGCCGCCGACCGTGGCCCCCCCTGCCCCGACCGCGCCAGCGTCGCCACAGCCCTTCCTGCTTGATGGCGAGCGTCGGCAGATCCGCTACTACGGTCGCGCGCTCGACCTGTCGCGCTACGAATACGGTCTGCTGTGCCTCTTCGTACAGCGGCCGGGCCGTGTCTATACCCGCGACGAGCTGCTCGAAATGGTCTGGGACGACGCCAGCGACAGTTTCGACCGCACGGTCGATGCGCATATCAAGACGCTGCGCGCCAAGCTGAAGGCGATCGCGCCCGATGTCGAGCCGATACGCACCTTGCGCGGCACCGGCTACGCGCTGAACGAAGACCTGCCGCCCGTGCCGTGACCAAGCGTTCGCGGATCTTCCTGGGCATCCTGCTGATCTACGTGGCAGGCATCGCCTTCCTGCTGTACCGGGTGGTGGGCGACATCGATCCGCGGTATCGCGAGTCGGCCGAGGAATCGCTGGTCGAAACCTCGCAGCTCATGGCCAGCCTGATCGAGCAGGACGTGATCGCCGGCGCCATCAACACCGCGCGGCTCGAGCCGCTGTTCCGCTCGGTCTACGCCCGGCAGTTCTCGGCGCAGATCTACAACCTGCACAAGAACCGCGTCGAATTGCGCATGTACGTGACCGACCGCTCGGGCCGCGTGCTGTTCGACTCGCTGGGGCGCGCCACCGGTGCCGACTACGCCGCCTGGAGCGACGTGAGCCGCTCGCTGGCCGGCGTGTACGGGGCGCGCACTTCCCGCGACGTCGAGGTCGACCCGCGCACTTCGGTGATGTACGTCGGCGCACCGGTGCGCTGGAACAACGAGATCGTCGGCATGGTCAGCGTGGGCAAGCCGGTGCAGAGCTTCGGCCAGTTCATCGAGGACGCACGGGCCCGCATGCTGTGGGTCGGCGTCGGCTCGGCCTTCGCACTGCTGGTGCTGGCGATCATCGTGTCGGTCTGGCTGGTGCGGCCGTTTGGGCTGATTCGCGACTACCTGGCGTGGATGCGCACGCAACAGCGCCTGAGCGTGCCCCGCATGGCACGCCGCGCGGTCGATGCTTTGCGCGGCGGCTTCAGCGAGATGCGCGACGCCCTCACTGGCCGCAACTACGTGGCCGACTACGTGCAGACCTTCACGCACGAGGTGAAGAGCCCGCTGTCGGCCATCCGCGGCGCCGCCGAGCTGCTGCAGGAACCGTCCATGCCGCAGCACGAACGTGAGCGCTTCCTCGGCAACATCGAACGCGAGACGCAGCGCATCCAGGAAATCGTCGATCGCATGATGGAGCTCACCGCGCTGGAAACGCGCCGTGTGCTGGAGCGCACGCAGCCGGTGGCGCTGGCGACGCTGCTCGACGACGTGGTGGCGAGTGCACAGCCTGCGGCATCGGCGCGCGACGTGCGCGTGACGCTCGATCTGCGTGCCCAGGCCATCACCGAAGGCGACCCCTTTCTACTGCGCCGCGCGGTCAGCAACCTGCTGGACAACGCGGTCGATTTCGCGCCGGCCGGCAGCGCCGTGCTGATCGGCCTCGACGCTGACACGCGACAGGCCCGCATCACGGTGCGCGACCGCGGTCCGGGCATCCCGGACTACGCGCGCGAAAAGGTGTTCCAGAAGTTCTATTCGCTCGCGCGGCCGCACAGCCAAAAGAAAAGCACCGGCCTGGGCCTGGCCTTCGTCAAGGAGATCGCGGCGCTGCACCGCGGGCGCATCGAGCTCGCGAACGCCAAGGGCGGTGGGGCGCTGGCGACGCTGACATTGCCGCTCGCACCGCGTCCCTGACCCGGCGAAGCCTGGGGGTCAGTGATCCCCTAGCGGAACATGTCCAGGATGCTCTTGCGCTCTTCCGGCGATGGCATTGCGCCGATCGGCGGATTCGCCAATGCCTCGGCCGGGGCGGCCTCGCCGTTCTCTACGCCGAGGCTCGCGATGCCGCGGCCGGGCGCGTAGTCGTCGAAGTACCAGGTGCCGTCGACCTGCACGAGCCCGTCGGGTGCGGTGGGCGTGTCGACCGGCACGCCCTGTAGCGCGGTCTTCATGAAGGCCGTCCAGATCGGCAGGCTCAGACTGCCGCCCGTCTCGCCGCGCACGCCGAGCTGGCGCGGCGTGTCGTAGCCCAGCCAGGCCACGCCGACCATCGTCGGCTGGAAGCCGGCGAACCAGGTGTCGAGCGAATCGTTGGTGGTGCCGGTCTTGCCGTACAGGTCGTCGCGCCGGAGCGCCTGCCATGCCTTGGTGCCGGTGCCGCCCTTCATCACGCTGTTGAGCAGCGTGTTCATCACGAAGGCGTTGCGCGCAGGAATGGCACGCATCGATTCGTCGAGCGGTGGCAGCACGTTCTCGCTGATGACCTGGTCGCGGTGGTCGGTCACGCGCGTGATGAACTGCGGCGTCACACGGTAGCCGCCGTTGGCGAACACCGCATAGGCACTGGCCATCTGCATCGGCGTGACCGAGCCCGAGCCGAGCGCCATTGGCAGGTAGGCCGGGTGCTTGTCGCGGTCGAAGCCGAAGCGCGTGATCCAGTCTTGCGCATAAGGCGCGCCGATCGATTGCAGCACCCGCACCGACACCATGTTCTTCGAAGCCATCAGCGCGCTGCGCAGGCTCATCGGCCCCTCGAAGGTGCCGTCGAAATTCTTCGGCTCCCAGGGCTGGCCGCCGGTGGTGGCGGCGTCGAAGAAGAGCGGTGCATCGTCGACCACGGTCGCGGGCGTGAAGCCTTTCTCGAGCGCAGCCGAATAGATGAACGGCTTGAAGCTGGAGCCCGGCTGGCGCCAGGCCTGCGTCACATGGTCGAACTTGTTCTTGCCGAAGTCGAAGCCGCCGACCAGGGCGCGCACCGCGCCGCTGCGCGGATCGAGCGCGACAAAGGCGCCTTCGACGTCGGGCAGTTGGACGATCTCCCAGTCGCCCTTCGTGGCCTTGGCGATGCGGATGACGGCACCGCGACGCAGCCGCGTGGTGGGCGGTGCCTTGTCCGAGAGCGCGGCGCGTGCCAGTTGCAGGCCATTGCCGGTGACCGTCAGCAGATCGCCGTTGGCACGCACGGCGACCACGTTCTTCGCGCTGGCCGACAGCACCACGGCCGCCAGCACATCGCCGTTGTCGGGCCGGTCGTCGAGGGCATCCTCGACCGCTTCGTCGAGCGCGCGTGCATCGTCCGGCAAGTCGACGAACTTCTCCGGTCCGCGGTAGGGTTGGCGGCGTTCGTAGTCGAGGACGCCGGTGCGCAGTGCGCGGTAGGCCGCGGCCTGGTCGGCTGCAATCAGTGTGGTGTAGACCTTCAGGCCGCGGGTGTACGTGCTCTCGCCGTACTGCGCGAACATCGTGCGGCGCACCGCCTCGGCCAGGTGTTCGGCATGCAGGCGGCTCGGGTCTGCGGCGTCGCGCAACTGCAGCGGCTCGGCCTTGGCCTGCACGACCTGTTCGCTGCTCAGCACGCCGGTTTCCTGCATGCGTGCAAGCACGTGCAGCTGCCGGTCGCGCGCACGGCGCGGGTTGCTCACCGGGTTGGCGCTGCGTGGCGCCTTCGGCAGGCCGGCGAGCATGGCGGCCTCGGCCGCCGTGATGTCCTTCAGCGGCTTGCCGAAGTAAGCCTCCGACGCGGCGGCGAAGCCGTAGGCGCGATTGCCGAGGTAGATCTGGTTCAGGTAGATCTCCAGGATCTGGTCCTTGCTCAGTTTGCGCTCCAACTGCAACGCCAGCATCGCCTCGTAGAGCTTGCGCGAATAGGTCTGCTCCGAGCTCAGGTAGACGTTGCGCGCCACCTGCTGCGTGATGGTCGAAGCGCCCTGTCGCGTGCCGTGCAGCAGGTTCGACCACATCGCCCGCGCAATGCCCTTGGCGTCGACACCGCCATGTTCGTAGAAGCGCGTGTCTTCCACTGCGAGCACCGCATCTTTCAGCACCTTCGGCACCTGGTCGATCGGCACGAGTTGGCGGCGTTCCTCGCCAAACTCGCCGATCAGCTGGCCCTCGGCGGTGTAGACGCGGAGTGGCAATTTCGGCTTGTAGTCCGACAGCGCCGACACATCGGGCAAGCGCGTCGACATCACGGCGAACGCCACGCCGCCGGCGCACAGCAGCACGAAGGCGGCGGCGGCACCGGCCAGCAGCGTGCGGCGCAGCACGGTGCGCGAACGAGGAGAGAAGCGAAACGGTGAGGACATGGCGATCAGCTGACGTTGGGAGCGGTAGGAGCGACGACGGCCCCGATCGGTTCCATGGACGGGCCGCTCGACAACGCATACCAGTCGACCTTGCGTGTTGCGAGCATCAGTGCGGCCAGCATGCCGAAGACCAGCAACGCGCCCAGCAACAGCGCATTGCTTTCGGAAGCGAGCAGGCCGTACAGCGCGCCGTACAGCACAGCCACGAAGCCCGCGAACGAAACGCCTCGCCGCCAACCGCCCAGAACGGCACTGAAATACACCGCGAGCAACAAGACGCTCGCGCCCGCCGCCGATGCATAGGCCATGGGGAAGGACAGCTTTTCCGACAACGCGAGCAGCAGCAGGAAGAAGAGCGCAATCGACAGGCCCACCAGGCCGTACTGCACCGGGTGCAGACGCAGCTTGCGGAACAGCTCGAACATGAAGGCGGCCATCAACACCAGCGCGATGAAGAGGGCGCCGTACTTGCCGGCGCGTGTGGACATCGAGTACACATTGAGCGGCTGGGCCAGCGACACGTCGAATGTCTGCAGCGGACCGTCGGCCTGGGGCGCGCCGGCACGGCGGGCCGCGGCAGAGCGCGCCACGTCGATGCGAGTCGCTGCGCTGTCGGTGGTCTGTACCGTCGCTGCGCCGTCCAGCCACCCGGCACGCACCTGGTCGCGTGCCGACGTCACCAGGGATGAGACGCGCCAGCGCGCATCGAAGCCCTGTGCGTCGACGCGGCGCTCGGCGGCGAGAAAGCGCCCGCCGAAGCTGGGATGTGCCCAGGGCGATTGCAGGTGGGCGGTGGTCTCGTTCGCGATCGGTGCGATCGAGAGCGTCTGTTGGCCGACCATGGCCAGCTTCATGTCGAAGGCCAGGGGCTTGCCCGCCAACCAGGTGGACAGCGCCGCGCCTTCGAGCGGCGCGTGGATGCCGCTGCCGAAGGCCTGTTCCGAGAGTCCAGGCATGCGCTGCGCGAAGCGCAAAGGCGCTCCGTCGACCGTCAACGCGGGCGAGCCATCGAGGCCACGAAGGTCGCTCAGGTTGAAGACGACGTAAGGCGTGCGGAATTCGAGTTTGGAGCCGCTGACGCTGCGTGCCACGGTGGCCGGATCGAAGCCGCCGAAACCGCCGTTCAACTTCGCATCGAGCGCGTAGAACGGAATGCGGAAGATGCCGCGGTAACGCTGCTGCGGCGCCAGCGAGCCTTCGATGTTCAGCGTCTCCGGGAACACGAGGTGAACGCCTTGTTCGCTGCGAGGCTGCGTGCCGATCACGTCGCCCTTGCTGTTGCGCTGCGTCTCCGTCCAGCGCTCGACATAGGGCACGGCGAGCACCGGGCCGATCACCGTCTGCGCGCCGGTGTAGGTGCTGGCCAGCTCCGCAGCCGCCTCGCTCTGGCTCTCGCCGCGCTCGCGGTTGAGCGCGTCGATACGGTCGAGCGGAATGCAGAGCAGCAAGGTCAGCACGACGAGGCCGAGCACCTTGACGACGATCGAGTTTCGAAGCATCTGAAGCATTTTTTTTCTCTTGGGGGGTGAGCCGATGGCGGAGCCCCGATGCTCAGGGACCCATTCGAAGGTCCGATGAAGTCGGCGATGGGTTCGGCGCACGTGGACTTCACACAGACTTCACACAGCACACAGACCTTCTCTCCTGCTTCTCACTGGCTTCGCTCGGCGCTCCGACAGTCCTCTCCATGCATCGCACTTCGCGAGGCAGCGGAAATGAAAAGGACGAATGCCATGCAACACACCGACTTGCGCCCGGGCCGCTGGAGCCCCTGGCTTTGGGCCGCCACCGTGGCCCTGGCCGCGACCGCCTTTTTGGCGCTCACGGCGCGGCCGCTCCACGCGCAGGAGGCCGCCGGCCCGCGCCTGAAGACCGAGAGCCCGTACTTCTTCGTGAAGAGCGACGCGCCCGGCGTTGACGCGCTGCCGTTGAAGAACACGGCGGTCGACGTGAAGATCTCCGGCGTCATCGCCGACGTGACCGTGACGCAGACCTACCGCAACGAAGGTCAGCGCGCGATCGAGGCCAAGTACGTGTTTCCCGGCTCGACCAAGGCGGCGGTGAGCGGACTCAACGTGCGCTTGGCCGACCGGCTCATTACCGCGCAGATCCGCGAGAAGCAGCAGGCGCGCATCGAGTACGACACGGCGAAGAAGGAAGGCAAGACGGCCGCGCTGCTCGAGCAGCATCTGCCCAACGTGTTCCAGATGAACGTCGCCAACATCCTCCCGAACGACGAGGTGAAGGTCGAACTGCGCTACACCGAGTTGCTGGTGCCCAACGCCGGCAACTACCAGTTCGTGTTCCCGACGGTGGTCGGGCCGCGCTACAACAGCCCGCAATCGGAGAACGCCAACGCGAAGCATGTGGCGCAGCCGATGTTGCGTGCGGGCGTGCCGTCGAACGCGGGCTTCCAGTTGAAGGTCGCGCTCGACACGCCGATGGGCCTGAAGGAAGTGCGTTCGGCCACCCACGCGATCGACGTGAAGAAGAGCGACGAAGACCGGCACGCGGCGGTCGCGCTGACGCCCACGCCCGAGCCTGCAGCCGACCGCGATTTCGTCCTCGACTACCGCCTGGCCGGCGAAAAGATCGAATCGGGCCTGATGCTCTACAAAGGACAGGGCGACGGTGCAGAGAACTTCTTCCTCGCGATGATCGAGCCGCCGAAGTCGGTGGCGGCCAGCGCCATCTCGCCACGCGACTACATCTTCGTGGTCGACATCTCGGGCTCGATGCATGGATTTCCGCTCGACACGGCGAAGACGGTGCTGGAGCGCCTGATCGGCGGGCTGCGCCCGAGCGACACCTTCAATGTGCTGCTGTTCTCGGGCAGCAACAAGATGCTGTCGCCGCGGTCGGTGCCGGCGACGCGCCCCAACATCGACCAGGCGCTGGCCACGATCCAGAATTACAGCGGCAGCGGCAGCACCGAGCTGATCCCGGCATTGAAGCGCGTGTACGCCGAACCGAAGGCGCCCAACGTGTCGCGCACGGTGGTGGTGGTGACCGACGGCTACGTGACCGTCGAGCGCGAGGCTTTCGAACTGGTGCGCAAGAACCTGTCGAAGGCCAACCTGTTCGCCTTCGGCATCGGCTCGTCGGTGAACCGTCATCTGATGGAAGGCCTGGCCCGGGCCGGCATGGGCGAGCCTTTCATCATCACCGACCCGATGCAGGCGCCCGAACAGGCCGCGCGTTTCCGCCGCATGGTCGAGTCGCCGGTACTGACCAACGTCAAGGCGACTTTCGTCGGCCTCGACGTGTACGACGTCGAGCCGACCGTGCTGCCCGACGTGCTGGGCGAACGTCCGGTGATCGTGTTCGGCATGTGGCGCCCGAACTCGGAGGGATTGGCCAGGGGCCGCGTGGTGATCGAAGGCCAGAGCGCCAACGGTCCGTACCGCGAAGAGGTTGCCATCGACGGCCGCACGCCGCAGAACGCCTCCGCACTGCGCGCGCTGTGGGCACGCCACCGCATCGCCGCACTGAGCGATCAGGAAGCCTTGGAAGGCGGCGACAGCTTCGCAAAGGCCATCACCGAACTCGGCCTGAAGTACAGCCTGCTGACGCAGTACACCAGCTTTATCGCGGTCGACAAGGTGGTGCGCAACCTTGCACCGCAGAACGGCACGAGCGTGGATCAGCCGTCGCCGCTGCCCGAGGGCGTGAGCGAGCTCGCCGTCGGGCAGGCGCTGGGTGCGGAGGTGCCGAGCACGCCCGAACCCGAGATGCTCGGCGCCGTGGCCGTGGTGCTGTCGATGCTGGCCATGCTGCGCCGCCGTGCACGTCGCCAGAACACGCGCCGCTTCACCGCCTGAGCGCGATCGGGAGTTGTCGACATGAACCTCGCGTACATCGCCTTCGCGCACCCGCGCGTCATCGACGGCGGCATCCGCCTCGACCGCGTGCCCGCGGCCGCCTGGCTGGCCCTGCAGACCGTGGCCCTGTGGCCCACCTGGGCCTGGATGGCCGCTCGTGTGCAGGACGGCTCGGACGATCCGCTCGGTGTGCTCGCCATCGCAGGGCTCGTGGCGCTGGTCGTGTCTCTGCGCAACGAACTGCGCGCGGCACCCCGCCTGGGCTGGCTGCTGCTCGCATCGGTCGGCACGCTGGCCGCCACGGCTGCGCATGGCGCACTGCCACCGCTGCTGTCCGGCCTGGTGGCGATGCTGGCCTGGGCCTGCGGCCTGCTGGCCTTCCTGCCGCGCCGCGTGGCTGCATTGCCGGTCGCGGGCCTGGCGGTGCTGGCGCTGCCGTTGCTGTCGTCGTTGCAGTTCTATGCCGGCTATCCGCTGCGCGTGCTGACCGCGGAGGCGAGCCGCTGGTTGCTGATGCCGGGCTTCGAGGTGTCGCGCGAAGGCAGCACGCTGCTCGTCGACGGCCGCCTCGTCATCGTCGACGCGCCCTGCTCCGGCGTCCAGATGGTGTGGCTGGGCTACTTCACCGCCTGCGCCGTGGCGCTATGGGCACGGCGCACCGACCGGACCTTTCTCGCGCGGCTGCCGATGGTGGGCTTGCTGGTGCTGGCCGGCAACGTGGTGCGCAATGCCGTGCTGGTGGCCTTCGAGGGCGCCGGCGAGCCGCTCGCACCCTGGGCGCACGGCGGCCTCGGACTGCTGGTGCTGGCGGCCGTGTGCGCGGGCATCGCGAAGGCCATGGCGCGCCCTGCGGCGCCGGCTGGGGCCGCGTCCGCGGGGCTGTCGATGCTGCCCTGGCTTGATCGCTGGCTGGCCAATCGCTTTGTGCACCGCATCGCCCACAAGGCGGCGTTTGCCGGCGTCATGGCGGTCTGCGCAACGCTCTCGCTGGCCCAAAACTGGCCGGTGCGCGCAACGGCACCGCTCGAAACCGGCGGGTTTCACGAATGGCCGGCCGAGTGGGACGGTGCACCGCTGCGCCCGCTGGCGTTGGGCGAGGTCGAGCAGCGCTTTGCGCAGCGCTTTCCCGGCGCGATCGCGCGCCTGACCGACGGGGAAGGCGTTTTCGTGCTGCGCCAGGTCGACCGGCCGACCCGGATGTTGCATCCCGCGGCGGACTGCTATCGCGCGCTCGGCTACCAGATCACGCAGGTCCGGCTCGAGCGCGATGCGCAGGAACGGCTCTGGCGCTGTTTCGCTGCACAGCGCAAGAAAGGGCAAACCCTGCGCGTTTGTGAGCGCATCGTCGACGCCGAAGGCCGCGCTTTCACCGACACTTCGGCTTGGTACTGGTCGGCCGCGGCTGGCGACTCGCAAGGGCCCTGGCAGGCCGTGACCGTGGCAAGACCGATGTGACATGTTCCCTGGGTGGATTGGCTGTGAAAAGAACGTTGCGCTTCGTGCTTCTGGGTCTGCTGGCGTTGGTGACCACCGCCGTGGTTGCTCTGGCGCTGATCGTCAAGCTGGTCCTCTCACCGGCCGTCGGCGAATGGGCCGCCGAGGTCGGTGCCGGCCCCGTGCGCTTCGAGGTCGGTGTGCCCACGGTGATCCGGCTCGCCACCTCGTCGTGGTTCGCGCCGCACCTGGCGGGTCGCTCCTTCGAGTCTGGTCATGGCACGCTGCGCTTCGGCTGGAACGAGGCCATGCAGAGTCTCGAACTGCGCTGCGCGCCCTGCAGCGCGAACCTGCCCGCGCTCGGCGCGCAACCGCTTCGCGTGGCGCAGTTGCTGGCCACGGTGCGACGTGACGGCAACCAGTTCGCCGGCCGTTTCGAAGCCCAGCCCGAAGGTGGCGACGGCGCCGACCGTGCCCCGCTGCAAGGTCGCTGGGACGGCCGCCTGTCTCAGAAGGCCATGCAGCTCAGCGTCGACGCGGAAGATGCGCCCATCGCACGCTGGTACGCGGTGATGGCGCCGTCGCTGCCCGAGCTGCGGCAGGCGCGCATCGGCGGCACGCTGGGTTTGCGCGCGCAGCTCACGCTGCCGGAGGGCGCCATCGCGTTGCAGCCACGCGTCGAGCGTTTCACGGTCGAAGGCCTGGGCTCGGAAGCGCTGCTGGGCGCGCGCAGCAGCTGCGGCGCACCGGCGCGGCTGGCCAACGACAGCTGGCTGGCGCGCGCCGTGATCTCGGCCGAAGACCAGCGCTTTTTCCAGCACCCGGGCTACGACCTGCTCGAGCTGGGCGCCGCCTTCGCCGCCAACCAGAAGGGCGGCGGCGTCGAGCGTGGCGGCAGCACGCTCACGCAGCAACTGGCCAAGCTGGCGATCACGGGCTCCGAGCGCAGCGGCGAACGCAAGCTGCGCGAGCTGCTTTACGCGGTGGAGATGGAGCAGACGCTCGGCAAGGCGCGCATCCTGCAGCTGTACCTGGACAACGCGCCCTGGGGCGGCACGGTGTGCGGCGCCGAGGCTGCGGCGCGGCGCTATTTCAAGCGCAGTGCGCGGGCGCTCGAACCGGCCCAGGCCGCCTGGCTTGCGGCCATGCTGCACAAACCCTCGGCCGAGTTGGCACAGTGGCAAGCGACCGGCAGCATCGACGCGGCGCGTTTCAAGCGCGTGGCCGAAGGCATTCGCGGGATCGGCCGCAACCAGCGGGAAGCCTTGCTGCGCAACGTGGAGACCGCGCGCTTCACGGCGCCTTGAATCGGGCGCAACCGCTCAGTTGAGCTTGCAGACGATGTAGGCGAGCGCGGTGACGATCGAGATGTGGATCGCGTACGGAATGCGGTTTTCCGGGTGCGTGCCGGCCATGGCAATGACGGCGCCCACGAGCGTGAGCAGTCCGAGGCCGATCGTCGTCTGAAGGTCCATGGGCTGCTCTGGGGGCGGTGCCTGGGGCGTGGTGGCCGGCGCACGGGGCGTTCGATGCTGGAAAGCGCCCGATATTAACGACCTCTGTGACCACACCACCGTGCTGCACGCCTTTGGTGCGTTCGCGATTGGCACACGTCTTGCGAAGACGCCGGCATGGATGCCGTCGTCACCCCTCCGCCCGCTGCCGTCGAAGTGATCGCGCTGACCAAGCGCTACGCAGCCGGCACGCCGGCCGCGGTCGACCAGATCGACCTGCGCATCGCCAGCGGCGGCTACTGCTGCCTGCTCGGTCCTTCGGGCTGCGGCAAGAGCACCACGCTGCGGATGATCGCGGGGCACGAGTCGGTGTCGAGCGGCGACATCCTGCTCGACAACCGCAACATCACCGACCTGCCCGCCGCGGCGCGCGGCACGGCGATGATGTTCCAGAGCTTCGCCCTGTTCCCGCATCTCTCGGCGCTCGACAACGTGGCCTTCAGCCTGAAGATGAAGGGCGTCGGCAAGGCCGAGCGCCAGAAGCGCGCTGGTGATTTGCTTGAACGCGTGGCCATGGGCCACCTGGCCGAGCGCAAGCCCGGTGAACTCTCCGGCGGCCAACAGCAGCGCGTGGCGTTGGCGCGCGCGTTGATCACCGAACCGCGCGTGCTGCTGCTCGACGAGCCGTTGTCGGCGCTCGACCCCTTCCTGCGCATCCAGATGCGCGCGGAACTGCGCCGCTGGCAAAAGGAGTTGGGCCTGACCTTCATCCACGTCACGCACTCGCAGGAAGAGGCGATGGCGCTGGCCGACACCATGGTCGTGATGAACCACGGCCTGATCGAGCAGGTCGGCTCGCCGCACCAGGTCTACAACCATCCGTCCAGCGAATTCGTCGCGCGTTTCATGGGCGGCCACAACGTGCTGGACACGCCGGCCGGCGCGATCGCCGTGCGCAACGACCACATGCAGATCGCGCCCGACACCGGCGGCGCTGGCGTCCCGGCGCACGTGACCGACGTCGAATACCAGGGCACCTACGTGCTGCTCGGCCTGGCCCTCGACGGCGTGGCGAAGGAACGCCAGACCGTCTCGGTGCTGCTCGGTGAAGCCGCCTTTCTGGCACGGCCCTATGCGTCGGGCGACGCGGTGCGCCTGAGCTGGGCCGAGGCCGACGCGCGGGTGCTCCGCCCCGGTGCCCAGCGTCCGGCCGACCGTGCCGCCCCGCCGCCGGTCGCGCGGGACGACACCGCAGCCATCGCCGCCTTCGTGGCTTGACCGCCCGACCCACAACCCATTCCTCTCAAACCAGCAACCGGAGACCTCCCATGTCCGAACCTGTCGATTCGTCCCGCAACGGCCTGCAGCGCCGCACCCTCATTCAAGGCGGCGCCGGCCTGGCCGGCATCCTCGCGAGCGGCATGGCGCCCTTCGTCCACGCGCAGGAGAAGATCGTGCTGCGCTACCTGGGCACTGCGGTGAACCAGGACAAGGCGATCGCCGAGAAGTTCAAGGCCGACACCGGCATCGAGATCCAGTACGTGGCCGTGACCACCGACGACGTGACCAAGCGCGCCGTGACCGCGCCCAACAGCTTCGACCTGATCGACACCGAGTTCTTCTCGCTCAAGAAGATCGTGCCGACCGGCAACCTCAAGGGCATCGACAGCAAGCGCGTGAAGAACGCCGACAAGATCACCTCGCTGTTCACCAAGGGCGAAGTGGCCGGCAAGAAGGTCGGCGACCAGGGCACGGCGCCGGTCAAGGTGATCTACCTCGAAGGCGAGAAGAGCAAGGTCTTCGCCAAGTCGGCCACGCAGTTCATGTCGCTCATCCCGACCACCTACAACGCCGACACGCTGGGCATCCGGCCCGACCTGATCAAGCGCCCCATCACCTCGTGGGCCGAACTGCTGAACCCCGAGTTCAAGGGCAAGGCCGCGATCCTGAACATCCCGTCGATCGGCATCATGGACGCCGCGATGGTGGTGGAGGCCAAGGGCATCCACAAGTACAAGGACAAGGGCAACATGACCAAGGCCGAGATCGACCTGACGATCAAGACCCTGATCGAAGCCAAGAAGGCCGGCCAGTTCCGCGCGCTGTGGAAGGACTTCAACGAGTCGGTCAATCTGATGGCGTCGGGCGAAGTCGTGATCCAGTCGATGTGGTCGCCGGCGGTGACGGCGGTGCGCAGCAAGGGCATCGACTGCACCTTCCAGCCGCTCAAGGAAGGGTACCGCGCCTGGGCCTCGGGCTTCGGCCTGCCGGCCACGCTGTCGGGCAAGAAGCTCGACGGTGCGTACGAGTTCATCAACTGGTTCCTCGACGGCTGGGCCGGTGCCTACCTGAACCGCCAGGGCTACTACAGCGCGGTGCTCGAGACGGCCAAGACCAAGATGGAAGCCTACGAGTGGGCCTACTGGATGGAAGGCAAGGCCGCCGCGCAAGACATCAAGAGCCCACAAGGCGACGTGATCGCCAAGGCCGGTTCGGTGCGCGACGGCGGCAGCTACGAAGCGCGCATGGGTGGCATCGCCTGCTGGAACGCGGTGATGGACGAGAACGAGTACATGGTCAGGAAGTGGAACGAATTTGTCGCAGCCTGAAGGCTGTCGACAAATTCGACCCCCAGGCTGCGCTTCGTTTCGCCCTCCCCCTGTGAGGGGGCGACACCAGCGGCCCGGCAAAGCCGGTTCCGCGGTGCCTCACCAACGGGCTTCGCGTCGCTCGCCTTGAACCAACAACATTGCGCCACCTTATGAGCACACCTGTCGCATCCGGCCACGCCGCTTCCGCGCCGACGCATGCTGTCAAGGCGTGGTGGCAGGCGCTGCCGTTCGCGGCGGTGTTCCTGCTGTTCTTCCTGATTCCACTGGCGCTGATCGCGATGGTCAGCCTGTGGAATTTCAACGAGTACGAGCTGATCCCCGCAGTCACGCTGCGCAACTACCTGAGCCTGTTCGAAGGCTGTTCGCAGCTCACCGACAACGGCGATTTCTGCGTCACGATCAGCACCTACATCAGCACGCTCAAGTTCTGCCTGCTGGTGTGGGGCATCACACTGCTCATCGGCTTTTCCGTCGCTTACTTCCTCGCCTTCCACGTGCGCTCGTCGACGATGCAAACGGTGCTTTTCGTGCTGTGCACGGTGCCCTTCTGGACGTCGAACGTCATCCGCATGATTTCGTGGGTGCCGCTGCTGGGCCGCAACGGACTGGTCAACCAGGGGCTGATGGGCATCGGACTGGTGAACGAGCCGCTCGATTGGCTGCTGTTCTCCGACTTCTCGGTGGTGCTGGCCTTCGTGCACCTCTACACGATGTTCATGATCGTGCCGATCTTCAACAGCATGATGCGCATCGACCGTTCGCTGCTCGAGGCCGCCAACGACGCCGGAGCGTCCGGCTGGCAGACGCTGTGGAACGTGATCGTTCCGCTGTCGCGCACCGGCATCCTGATCGGCTCGATCTTCGTCATCACCATCGTGATGGGCGACTTCGTGACCATCGGCGTGATGGGCGGCCAGCAGATCGCTTCCATCGGCAAGATCATCCAGGTGCAGACCTCGTACCTGCAGTTCCCGCTCGCGGCGGCCAACGCGATGATCCTGCTGGCGGTGGTGCTGATGATCATCTGGGGCCTGACGCGGCTCGTCGACATCCGCAAGGAACTCTGACATGAGCAACCGCATCGGCGAGAAACGCGCGGCAGGCTTTTGGCCGCTGGCGCTGGTCTTCGCGCTCTTCGTGCTGTTTCTCTACGGCCCGATGATCACGATCTTCGTGCTCAGCTTCCAAGGCCCCGAAGGCGGGCTGACCTTCCCGCTGCGTGGCGTGTCGCTGCACTGGTTCTACAAGCTGGCCGAGGGCCTGGGCACGGTTGACATCGGCGCGGCCTTCCGGCGCTCGCTGGCACTGGGCGCCGTCGTGATGGCCTTCACCGTCGTGCTGTCGGTGCTGGCGGGGCTGGCGTTCCGGAAGAAGCTGGCGGGCAGCAATGCGCTGTTCTTCGTCACGGTAGCCAGCTTGATCATGCCGTCGATCATCATCTCGCTCGGCATCGGCCTGCAGTTCCGCCTGCTCGACACCGGCATCAAGGAAGCGTTGACTGCGATGGACGCAACCGGCGCGCTCGAGAACTACGGCACTGCGCTGGGCCTGTTCACGTCGGCGCTCGGTGCACACCTCACGTGGACGTTGCCCTTCGGCCTGCTCATCATGTTCGCCGTGTTCAACCGCTTCAATCCGGCCTATGAAGAGGCCGCGCGCGACCTCGGCGCCACCCCTTGGCAGACCTTCCGCCACGTGGTGCTTCCGCTGATCGGTCCGTCGATCGTCGGCATCGGCATGTTCGGTTTCACGCTGAGCTGGGACGAGATCGCTCGCACCTCGCAGGCCATCGGCGACGTCAACACGCTGCCGCTCGAACTGCAGGGCCTCACCTCCACCGTGACCACGCCGTCGATCTACGCACTGGGTACAGTCACCACCATCGTGTCGCTCGGCGTGATGGCCGTCGCCTTGGGCGGCGCCTCGCTGTTGCGTCGCCGTTCCACCCGCCGAAGCTGATGCCCATGCCGCGCTTGCTCGTCATCAATCCCAACACCTCGGCGTCCGTCAGCGCGCTGCTCCAGCACCATGTGCAGGCGGGTGTCGGCGATGCGATGCAGGTCCAGACCATCACGGCGCGCTTCGGTGCGCCCTACATCTCGTCCGAGGCCAGCTACGCGGTGGCCAACCACGCGGTGCTCGACGCCTGGGCCGCACATGTCGCGCAGCAGGGCCGGCCCGACGCCGTGCTGATCGGCTGCTTCGGCGACCCCGGTTTGTTCGCGCTGCGCGAAGGTGCAGGCGTGCCCGTGGGCGGGCTGGCCGAGGCGGCGTTTTCCGAGTCCGCCTGGCACGGTCGCTTCGCCATCGTCACTGGCGGCGAGCGCTGGCGGCCGATGCTCTCGCGCCTGGCCAACGGCCTGGGTCACGGCTCCACGCTGGCGGGCATCCATACGGTGGCACCGACGGGCGCGCAGCTCGCTGCCGACCCTGCCGGCGCGCGGCTGCTGCTGGCGGAAGCCTGTATCGAGGCAGCCGAACGCTTCAAGGCGCAGGCGGTGATCCTGGGGGGCGCGGGGCTTGCGGGCATGGCGGCCGACATCGCTTCTCGGGTGCCGGTGCCTTTGATCGACAGTGTGCATGCGGGCGCGCAGTGGGCGCTCGAGGCGCTGCGCCGCAAGGACGCTGGCGCGGCCGATCGCGGTTTCGGCGTCGCTTGGCAGAACGTGTCATGGGAACTGACGGCGCTGGACTGACCGCTGCGTTTCGCCTCGGCTGACGGGTGCCGCCGCGGGCGTATGCGACGCTCTTGGAAAACCGGAGCGTGCAATGAGCAAACCTTATCTTCCCGAAACCGAATCCCGCGCGGACATCGACGCATTGCGTGGTGCTGCCATTGTCGATTTCGGCACCAACTGGTGCGGCCATTGCCAAGCTGCGCAGCCGCTGGTCGACCGTGCCTTCGAGGCCCATCCGGGCCTTCCGCACCTGAAGGTGGAAGACGGCAGCGGGCGCCCGCTGGGCCGGTCGTTCGGTGTCAAGCTCTGGCCCACGCTCGTGTTCCTGCGCGATGGCCAGGAAGTCGCCAGGCTGGTGCGGCCGACCGACAGCGCATCGATCGATGCGGCCCTCGCGAAGCTCGGACCGGTCGCCTGAGATCCTTGCGCCGCTGGCCGTTGGCGGCGTGCCTTATTTTTCGACGCGACACCGCGGATTGTCCCGCGCGGGCGTTCACGCTTCTTTACGCACGCTCACGCGGCGTTGACCGCCGCGAGAAGGCGGCGACACACGGCGCTTCCACACTTCCTCTCACCCGCTGCCGATGGCATCGGGACATCTCTGAAAGGAACCGCTCTCATGATCACCGCACGTCAACGCATTCTGTGGGCCAGCCTGCTGGCCTCGGCCACCTTCGCCGCGTCGGCCCAGACGACGCCACCGCCCGCCGTGCCGGCGGGGCCGCAGGTTCACGCCGAGCAACGCGTCCATCCGGCGAGGGACGGCAAGTTGGCCGAGCGCATGCAGGAACGCCGCGTCAAACACATGGCCGACCTCAAGGCCCAGCTGAAGTTGAATGCGTCGCAGGAAGGCGCATGGTCGACCTACGAAAGCGCCGTCAAACCCAAGGCGCCGCCGCAACGGATCGACCGAAAGGCCGCCCGTGCCGAGTTCGAAAAGCTCAGCACCCCGCAACGGCTGGATCGCATGCAGGCGCGTCAAAGCGAACGTGCAGCACGTTTCGCACAGCGAGCCGATGCCACGCGCAGCTTTTACGCTGTGCTGACGCCCGAACAGCAGATGACTTTCGATGCGAAGGCAATGCCGCACGGTCGGCACGGCAAGCACCACGGGCACGGCGCTGACCGCCCAATGCAGCCGGCCAAGGGCTGAGCAAGTCTCCGCTGAGCGCAAGTTCGGCGCTCTGAAAGCAAAAAGCCCGCGGCACCGAGGTGCCGCGGACTTTCTCTGTGCGTACAGCCTTACTTGGGCGTACCGGTCGAGGTCTTGGGATTGGTGGGCACATCCGGGCGCTCCCCCTTCTGACCAAATTGCGGCTTGGTCTTGAGCGCATCCTGGCGCACCTCGCTGCGCGTCGTTCCGCTCATCACTTGCGGCGTTGCATTGGGCTGGTTGTTGGTCATGGTGCTCGGTTCGCCGCCGGGCGTGTTGCTGTTGGCCGGGTTGCGGTTCTGAACACGTGCTTCCGACTTCACCGCCTCGCGCGATGCCGGCATGCTGCCGTCGGGGCGCTGCGTCGGGTTGGGCACGCCTGCGCGCGATTCGGTGCTGGGTTGCCCTGCTGTGGCAGGCGGCGTCACGACGGATTGGGCGTGCGCGGCACCGACGGCCAGCACGCCGGCAAAAAGAGTGGCTGTGATGAGATTGCGTTGCATGTTGTCTTCCTTGAGAGGTTGAAAGTCGAGTCGTTTTCGAGACCCTGAAATGACCGTAGGAGGGGCTTCCAGACGCCCGTGTGAGGCGCGTGCACGCGGAGCTGTAGGACGTGGCGGCGCCCTGTCCGAAGAAGGTGGAGCGTCCTACAGGCTTGCCGAGGCGCCGGCTCTACAAACACTTCAATGCTTTTCTCTCCTTTCTTCTCGTGAGCGCGACTCTCCCCACGACGCCTGCGCGAACACCGACTTCGCTCAAGGTCATGACCGTGAACACCCACAAGGGCTTCACTGCGCTCAACCGGAAATTCATCCTTCCCGAGTTGAGGGAGGCAGTTCGCACGGTGGGTGCCGACGTGGTGTTCCTCCAGGAGGTGCAAGGCACACACGATCGGCATGCCAAGCGCCACACCAACTGGCCCGAAGCGCCGCATTACGAATTTCTGGCCGACACCATGTGGCCGCAGTTCGCCTACGGACGTAACGCGGTCTATCCGAAAGGGCATCACGGCAACGCCGTGTTGTCGAAGTTCCCAATCGTCAGCCACACCAACCACGACGTCTCCATTGCCGGACCCGAGAAGCGCGGCCTGCTGCACTGCGCGCTGCGTCTCCCGGGCCGCGTGGGTGAAGTGCACGTGATCTGTGCCCACCTGGGCTTGGCCGAATCGCACCGTCAGCAGCAGCTCGAGCTGCTCTGTCACATCGTGCGCGACGAGGTGCCTGCCGATGCACCGCTGGTGGTGGCGGGCGACTTCAACGATTGGCGCGGTCGAGCCCACGAGGTGCTGGCCGAGGGCGCGAACCTGCGCGAGGTCTTTCTGCAGGCCAACGGCGCTGCCGCCAAGACGTTTCCGGCGCGATTCCCCTTGCTGTCGCTCGACCGTATTTACGTGCGCAACGCGGGGGTGCATTCGCCGGTCGTGCTGCCGCGCAAGCCGTGGTCGCATCTCTCGGACCATGCCCCGCTGGTGGCGGAGATCGAGCTGTGATTGCCAGCAAATGGGTCGACGGCAATCGAATCAGCCTGCTCGAAAACGGCGAGGAGTTCTTTCCGGCCGTGTTCGAGGCCATCGGCAATGCGCAGCGGGAAGTCATCGTCGAGACCTTCATCCTCTTCGAGGACAAGATCGGCAAGGGTTTGCATGCGGCCTTGCGTGCCGCGGCGCAACGCGGCGCGAAGGTCGACCTGATGATCGATGGCTTCGGCTCGCCCGACTTGTCCCCGGAGTTCATCCGGGGTCTGACGTCGGTGGGCGTCAAGGTCCGTGTTTTCGATCCCGGTCAGCGCTTCTTCGGTCAACGGCTCAATGTGTTTCGGCGCATGCACCGCAAGATCGTCGTGGTCGACGGGCAGCGCGCCTTCGTCGGTGGCATCAATTATTCAGCCGACCATGTGATGGACTTCGGCCCCAAGGCCAAGCAGGATTACGCGGTGGAGTTGACCGGCCCGATCGTTTCGGACATTCATCGCTTCGTCCTGCGCTCGATCGCCGTCGGCGGCAAAGGCGTGGGCTGGTTCCGCCGCCGGCTGCGTGCCGCCCACCATGAGGAGGTCAACGGCGCCACCGGCGAGGCTCAGGTGCAATTCGTCACACGGGACAACCGCCATCACACCAACGACATCGAGCGGCACTACCGTGCGGCCCTTCGCACCGCCCGCAAGCGCGTGGTCATTGCCAACGCCTATTTCTTTCCTGGCTATAGGCTGATCAAGGCGATGCGACAGGCGGCCCGGCGCGGCGTCGATGTGAGCCTGATCCTTCAGGGCGAGCCGGACATGCCCATCGTCAAGACCGCAGCCAGCCTGCTCTACCACCATCTCATCCACGCCGGCGTGCATGTCTACGAGTACTGCGAGCGCCCGCTGCATGGCAAGGTCGCGGTCATGGACGACCGTTGGAGCACCGTCGGATCGAGCAACCTCGATCCATTGAGCCTGTCGCTCAATCTCGAAGCCAATGTGATCGTGCGCGACGAGGCGTTCAACCGCACGCTCAGCGAGCGGCTGGACCATCTCGTACAGCACAGCTGCAAGGAAATCCGCGTCGAGGACCTCACCGAGTGGAGCGGATGGCGCCTGGTGCGCAGCTTCTTCATCTTCCACGTGCTGCGTTGGTATCCATCGCTCGTCGGGTGGTTGCCGCGCCATGCACCGCGGCTCAAGCCGCTCGATCCGCCACCCACGCCGACGGGCGGCGCCACGCAGACCGAGGCGGCGTGATGGCGGCGCAGCCCGTGCCCGCTGCCGAACCGCGGGCGCAGGGGGGCGACGCGCCGACCGGGAAGCGGCGCTGGTGGCCCTGGGTCAAGCGCATCGGGACGTGGGTCTTCTTCGCTTTGATCGCCTGGCTGCTGGTCAAGCAGGCGCGTGGCATCGACTGGTCCGAGGTGCTCGAGGCCTTCTCGCGCATGCCCGTCAGCGTACTGGCAACGGCCGCGGCTCTCGCGGCAACGAGCTTCGTGCTTTACAGCACCTACGACCTTCTGGGGCGGCGCAGCACCGGTCATGCGCTCGGCGCGGGCACCGTGATGGCGGTCACCTTTGTCAGCTATGCCTTCAACCTCAACCTGGGCTCGCTGGTGGGCGGCGTGGCGTTCCGCTACCGGCTCTATTCGCGGCTGGGCCTGGACAACGACACCATCACGCGCGTGCTCGGTTTCAGCATGCTGACCAACTGGTTCGGCTACTTGGTGGTGGCGGGCGCGGCCTTCTGCTTCTGGCCGCTGGAGCTGCCGGCCGACTGGAAGATCGGCGACGGTGGCCTGCGCATCCTCGGCGCGGCGCTGCTGGCGCTGGCTGCCGCCTATCTGGCGCTCTGTGCGTTCGCCAGCCACAAGACGTGGCATGTGCGCGGCCACGCATGGCAGCCTCCAGGCCTTCGCATGGCGCTGCTGCAATTGGTGATGTCCTGTGCCAACTGGAGCCTGATGGGCGGCGTGGTGTGGGTGCTGCTGCAGCAGAAGGTGGCCTACCCCGAAGTGCTGGCCGTGTTGATGGTCGGCGCCGTCGCCGGCGTCATCACGCACGTGCCTGCGGGGCTCGGGGTGCTGGAGGCGGTGTTCGTCGCACTGCTCGCGCATCGCTTGCCGCAGGGCGAGATTCTGGCGGCGTTGATCGGCTACCGGGCGCTGTACTACCTGGCACCGCTGGCGATCGCGACGGTCGGCTATGTCGCGATGGAAGTGCGGGCGCGGCGTCGGTCCGCCGGGCAGCCATAGGCAGCGGCCGGCTGAAGTCGACACGGCCGAAGGGATGATCGAATCACTGTAAATTCGTACAGTGAACACAGATCGCAAATTGGCCATCCTGGCCGACGCCGCCAAGTACGACGCTTCCTGCGCTTCCAGCGGCACGGGCAAACGCAACTCCGTCGGCGGGCGCGGGATCGGCTCGACGGAGGGCTCGGGCATCTGCCACAGCTATGCGCCCGATGGGCGGTGCATCTCGCTGCTTAAGATCCTGATGACCAACTTCTGCCAGTACGACTGCCTGTACTGCGTGAACCGCGTGACGAGCAATGTGCCGCGCGCGCGCTTCACGGTCGACGAGGTGGTGCAGCTCACGCTCGACTTCTATCGCCGTAATTGCATCGAGGGCCTGTTCTTGTCCAGCGGCATCATCCAGAGCCCCGACTACACGATGGAGCAGGTGGTCGAGGTGGCGCGCGTGCTCCGCGAAGTGCACGACTTTCGCGGGTACATCCACCTCAAGACAATCCCCGACGCCTCGCCCGAACTGCTGCAGCGCGCGGGACGCTACGCCGATCGGCTCAGCATCAACGTCGAGCTGCCGACCGTGCAGGGGCTCGAAGCCCTCGCTCCCGAAAAAGACGGCGCGGCCATCCGGCGCTCGATGGCGCGCTTGCGGGTGCACATCGACGATGCGAAGGATGCGAAGCGAGAAGCGGCGCAGACGCACGTGATGTCGATGCCGCAGTCGCGGCCACGTCGCGCCGTGGCGCCGATGTTCGCGCCGGCCGGCCAGAGCACGCAGATGATCGTCGGTGCCGATGCCACGGACGACCGCACCATTCTCTCGGCCAGCGCCAATCTCTATGGCGCCTTTAAGCTGCGCCGGGTCTATTACTCGGCGTTCAGTCCGATACCCGATGCGTCGTCGGCGCTTCCTCTCGCCGCGCCACCGATGGTGCGCGAGCACCGGCTCTACCAGGCCGATTGGCTGATGCGCTTCTACGGCTTCACGCACGACGAGATCGTGCCGCCGTCGACCGCAGGTGCACCGGGAATGCTGTCGCTCGACGTCGATCCCAAGCTGGCCTGGGCGCTGGCGCATCGCGACCGCTTTCCGGTCGACCTCAACACCGCACCGCGCGAGATGCTGCTGCGCGTGCCAGGCCTTGGCGTGAAGACCGTCGAGCGTCTGCTGGTCGCGCGCCGTGTGCGACGTGTGCGCAGCGCCGACCTCGGGCGGCTGCATGTGCCGCTGAAAAAGGTCATGCCGTTCGTCGTGGTGGCCGACCATCGACCGGGCCGTGCATTGGATGCCGGCGACTTCGCCGCGCGCTTCGCGCCCGCGCCGGTGCAAGCCTCACTCTTTTCCGCCTGAGCGCCTACATGGCGCATGAGGCGCACGCCGGACATTGCGTCATGGCATCGCAGACCGTCACGCTTTCCAGCGACATCGATTGGCCCGGTTTTCGCAGCGAGGCGCGTGCCTTGCTGGCTCGACAGGTGCCGCCCGACGATGTGGTCTGGCATACCCGGGCCTCTGCCGAAGGCGACCTCTTCGCTTCGCTCGAGGCACCGCGTGCGCAGGGCGTAGCCAGTGCGTCGGCCATCGTGCCACCGGCCTTCGTGCGGCTTTGCGAGACCGTGGTGCTTCATCAAGATTCGGCGCGTTTCGGCCTGCTCTACCGCTTGCTGTGGCGCCTGGTGCATGAGCCCGGCTTGCGTCACGACACCATCGATGCCGACCGCGTTCGCGCGCAGCACATGGCGCAAGCGGTGCGCCGGGACATGCACAAGATGAAGGCCTTCGTGCGCTTTCGGACGGTGACGGAGGACGAGGGTCGGGCGCCGCTGCATGTGGCGTGGTTCGAGCCCGAACACCACATCGTCGAAGCCGTCGCGCCCTTCTTCATGCGCAGGTTCACGCAGATGCGATGGGCCATATTGACGCCTGAACGGTCGGTCGAATGGCATCCCGGATCGTCGGCGGATGCGATGGCCGTGACCGACAAACCGGCGTCCGAAGGCCGGCTCGAATTCGGTCCCGGCGCGCGCGCCGAAGACGCGCCGCCGGCCGATGCCGGCGAGGCGTTGTGGCTCACCTATTACGCGAACATCTTCAATCCGGCCCGGCTCAAGCTCGCGATGATGCAGAAGGAAATGCCGCGCCGTTACTGGCACAACCTGCCCGAAGCCGAGTTGATCTCGCCGCTCGCGGCCGAAGCGATGGCGCGCAGCTGCCGCATGATCGACGCGCCGGCCACTCGCACTGCGCGCCGCATCGTGCCGATCGAGCGGCCCGTTGAGCGCGCTGTCGAATCGGCGCTTTTCGAGCAACACGCCGGGGCGCCAGTCCTCGATTCGTCCAGCGTGTCTTTGCCGGCCGACCCCGCCGATGCGTTGGCGCAGCTGCGTCGCGCCACCGACCGCTGCCGCGAATGCCCGATCGGTGAACATGCGACCCAGTCGGTCTTCGGCGAAGGTCCTCCGGGCGCTGCGCTGATGGTCGTCGGCGAGCAGCCGGGCGATCAGGAGGATCTGCGCGGGCGTCCTTTCGTGGGCCCGGCCGGCCAGCTGTTCGACCGCGCGATCGGCGAGCTCGGCTGGCCGCGCGATGCGCTCTACGTGACCAACGCGGTGAAGCATTTCAAGTTCGAGCTGCGCGGGAAGCGGCGCATCCACAAGACGCCGACGCAACGCGAAGCGGCCGCGTGTCTGCACTGGCTCGAAAGCGAGATGGCGCAGGTCCGTCCGCAGGCGGTGTTGGCTTTGGGCGCGACGGCTGCGCGCGCCGTGCTCGGTCGGGCGGTGGCGGTGATGAGCGAACGCGGGCAATGGCACACCGGGCCGCGTGGTGAGCGGGTGCTGGTCACGCTGCATCCCTCGGCGCTGCTGCGCGGCGATCCGGCGCATCGCGACGAGGCGTATGCGGCGTGGCTGGACGATCTCTCGAAGGCCACGCACGTGTTGCGGGCCGAAGCTGGCGAGTCGGTTGACCGCTGAGCAATCGATCCCGTCTTGCTAGAACCGATACAGGTAGCGGAGGCGCACGAAGTTGGCGCCCGGGTTCGGCTTCTTGATGCCCGCATTGGAAAAGTGCTGAACGCGCATCGACACCTCGTGCTCGCCGCGCTGGCCGAAGCTGCGGCCTAAGCCCAACACCTCGGTGAACTGGAACGTGCTGCTGAACGGACGCTCCGTCGGGCGGTAGATATGGTTCATCACCGTGCCGCCGATCCCTGCGTCGGCGAACCAGGGCGACCGGCCGGCATCGAAGCGGTAACGCCAGGTGGCGATCACGCCGATCTGCGCGTAGTTGCGGCGACCACCGTCGAGCCGTTCAGGTGAGCGCCACTGGCTGGCGAAGAGGTCCCAGGCGAAAGACCGACCGTCGACCGTGTAGTCGCCGCTCGGCGACCATGGCAGCACGGCGCCGGCGGCCCACGCATCGGCGTCGGCGCCGCCCTGGAAGGTGCTGCCGCCTTCCACGTAAAAACCGGGTGTCGCATCGCCAAAGGCCGCCGCGGGACCTGCGCCTAAGAGCAGGAGCAGGCTCGTACCTAGGGAGGCGCAGGCCACGCTGAACTTGGATGTCATGAATCTGGATCCATGAAAGAGGTAGATCGGAGTCGGAGTATTTGCTTCAACTAGAACGGTAAAAATTGGCAAATTTCTTCAGGAAAGGTAGGACGCACTCTTTTGCGTTGCTGCACTGCAGCAATTGGTCGGGTACAGGCCTATAGTGGCCCTTTGCTCGATGACGCAACGCCCATGCCTACTCTTCTTTCCTCGCGGTTTTTCAATCCGCTGATGCTGTGGGCCGACGTCGCCCTGAAGACTCAAGAGATGCTGATGAGCTCCGGTGCCGTGATTCAAGTGCGCACCGGACGCATGGCCAAGGCCGGGCTGGCACCGAGCGCCGAAGACATCACCGAGTTCCAATTGATGGGCCAGGAGAAGTTGGCCGCCGTGAGCGAGTCAAGCGCGGCCGTCGCCAATCAGCTTCACACCAGTGGCTTTTCGCTGGCACAACGTTCCATGCGCCACTGGCTCAGCGGCGCGACGGCGTGGGTCGGTCTCGCGACCAGCCTGACCCCAGCGCAGGCGGTGGCCCACAGCCACGAGCTTTTCAACGCCAGTTCGCGCGCGGTCGCCACCGCAAGCCAGATCGGCAGCGCCGGCGCACGCATCGCTCAGCGCGGGCTCAAGCCGATCCATGCCAAGGCGACCGCGAACGCGCGCCGCCTGGCCCCGCCCGCCGCCTGATCAGGCGGCAACCAGCCGCAGCAACGTGATCTCCGACGGCGCGCCGAAGCGTTTGGGTGGCCCCCAATAGCCGGTGCCGCGGCTGGTGTAGACCCACATGCCCTTCAGCCGATGCAGGCCGGCGACGAAGGGCTGCTGCAATGGCACGAACAGGTTCCACGGAAAGAACTGGCCGCCATGCGTGTGGCCGGAAATCTGCAGCTGGAATCCCGCTTCGAGCGCGGCCGGCGCACTGCGCGGCTGGTGTGCCAGCAGCACGCGCGTCGTCGCAGCTTCGGGCGCGCCCACGAGTGCGGCGTGCGGGTCGCTCGCCTGCGACGCGTCGAAATGCACCGCGGTGAAATCCGTCACGCCGGCCAGCACCAGCGTGGTCGCCCCGACTTCTTCGTCGGTTTGTGCGCCCTTCGCGCCGCGCGCGCCCAGCAGCACATGTTCGTTCAGCAGCACGCGCAGGCCGAGCCGGCGCAGTTCGGCGATCCAGGCGTGGGCGCCCGCGTAGTACTCGTGGTTGCCGGTCACCACGAAGGTGCCGTGCCGCGCCCGAAGCCCGGCCAGCGGGGCGATGTGCTCGCGCAATTCGGCCACGCTGCCGTCGACCAGGTCGCCGGTGATGGCGATGGCGTCGGCCTCCAGCTTGTTGGCGGCATCGACGATGCGCTGGATGTAGCCGCGCTTGATGGTCGGCCCGACATGGATGTCGCTCAGCTGGACGATCGAAAAGCCGATGAGCGCGCGCGGCAGGCCGGCGATTGGCACGTCCACCCTCAGCACCCGCGCGGTGCGCCGCGCATTGAAAAAGCCGATCAGCGACGCGGTCGAGGCGAGCAGCGGCACGGCCACCGTGCTCCAGCGTTGCGCGGTGGGCCAGTCGACGACCGCACCCGCCCACTGTGCCGCCCACGCCAGCAGCAGGCCGGCGTCGCGCGCCAGCGTCAGCACGAACAGCGACGAGAACCAGCCCATGCACAGCAGGCCGATCCAGCGCCACGCGTCGTGCAGCGGTGGCCGGCTCGCGCGCAGCCCGACGAAGGGCAAGGGGATGGTGGCGGCCGAGCCGATCAGTGCGACCAGCATCAGCCAGGCCGTGGCCGGCGACAGCGCATACAGCGCGGGCAGCAGACGCAGGCCGATGTAGGCGTGCAGCAATGCGGTGAGGAAGGAAAGCGGGCGAAGCGGCATGCGGGTCCGGGAAGGATCAGAAACGGGCGGTGCCCGGCAGCGCATGTGCAAGGCAGCCAGGGCGCATTCAAGGCCCGTGCCAACCGCGTGCGAAAACGAAAGCGTCGTGCCGCCTGCCGCGCCAAAGGCGCGCGGGCGGCGACGCGAGGATTCTTATTGCCGCGAGGCCGTGGCGTCCTGCGTCACCACGGTGCGGCCGGCCAGCGCCGGCACGTCGATGTTGGATGGCCAGACGAAACGCGCATTGGCTGTGGTGCCGTTGAAAACGGTGAGCAGTTGCGTCAGCGTGACACCGCCGACGGTGGCCTCGACCTCGTACACGCCAGGCTCCAGACGGGTAAGCATCAACGGGCCGGTGGCGGTCGCCTCCATGACCTGCTTGCCGGTGTACTTGCTGCGAACGAGCACTTTCACGTCTTCCGGCGAGACACCGCGCGACGTCTGCCCCAGCGCAAATTCGAGCGTGGCAGCCCAGCGCGGTGCCACCATCTCCATGAACCGAGCCTCGTCTTTGCTGGCGCCGCCGCACATGTACTCGACCCCGTCGACCATGCGGATGGGCGGATTCGTCGCCGCATGCGCTGACGTCAGACAGAGGAAAAGCGCGCTGCCTGCCATTGCGGCGACCGCACAGCGGGGAATTGGGAAGATGTTCATGCGGTACCGGAGCTCCGAAGACGTTGCGTAGGGAATTCTTCCCTAGCAAGAGTCGGGCAAGGTACAGCGTTTACGCGTACAGACCGTGACGGCACATGGCCACGCGCAGAGGGCTACCGTCGAGCGGTCGATGTGCCGTCGGGCTGCGCCTCGTGCGTTTGCGCAGCGTCGGTGCCGGGATCGGCGCCGGCCTCGCCCTCACCTGGAAAGCCGTGGTCCTTGTGCTGCTCGCGACCCATCCGGCTCCCGTCCATCGGATCGTCCTGCCCAATGGCACGGTTCTGCGCAATGTTGCGTCCCGATGCGGTGCCACGGTCACCCGCCCGGGCTTCGTGCGCCGCACCTGTGGCGGACGGGGTCTCGCCATCGGGATGGGTCGGGGCGGAAGGCGTGTCGGTGCGCATGGCGGTCTCCTCGTTGCAATGACACCGAGCGTGCGTGCGACCTTTCCCAAGCGGCGCCGGTGAGCGCTGCACGAAGGCGTAGGCGCGCGCGCAGTGCGCAGGGGCAGGCGCCGCTGGAGCCGGCGCGCCAGAGCGGCGCGTCCTCCGTGTGGACAGGCCCATAAGGAGCGAAACGTCTTCTAGCATTGACACGGGGTTAGGGCCGTGTTCGAAGCAACTATGAGAAATCGTCAAGGCAAACGCTGAGAATCTCTATCCGGGCTGCCGAAGAGCCACAGTCACTAGCCACGGGAGGCTTGCCTAAGGCAACTGGCAAGAGCCGTTTGAGCCAAAAAGGAGATTTCATGGGCGACGGTATCGGAACTCTGCGCAGAGCTAGCAAATGGCCATTCACGCGCGCAGCCTGCAGCTGCCCGCCCCCCCAAATCTTGGACGTTATCCCCCATTATTCCTGAATCGGATAATTTCCGTTCCGAAGGTAGCGAGGAAAACGCGGCCAGTCGTACGACCAGGTGCCTGAAGGCGAATGTATCGGACCGCCACATGCATGTCGGGGCGATAGCCGCTAAGGTAATAAAAACTAGCTTGCTGGAAACTGGCTCGTATGCCGTTGATTTATAACGGATTCTGGTCGGGATTTAAGATTGGCCGCAGGGTTTCTGTTGCTTCCACTCGGGCTACGGGAGCCTGTGCATTCATCACTGTCGTTCAGCCTTGTGCCGGCGATTCGAGGTCATGACAGCAGGCGCGCGGATGCTCCGCGGCTCTTTGCATCGGCGGCTATGACCGTCCAGACGCCCCTTTGGTCTTGGGAAAGGTTCTTAGCTTCTCGGCAGGTCGCCGTTCAGAGCATCAGACGCTGCGTTCACGGCGCAATGGGCAAGCAAAGAGCTCTGAAGTGCGCATCTGGGGGAGCACTGGCTGAGGCTCGATGCGCTGATGCATGAAATCTCAGCTTTGCTAATCTCGTCGTGCGTCTGTTGCCGCAACCCTCAATGCGACCTCTCTAAATTTCACGGCCGCCGGTGATTCTGCATCTGCCATGTAGGCTAATGACAGTCCCATCGCGCCTTCATGTTCCAAGTCGAGGACCTCTCTATAGGCTATGACATCGTTCGCGTACTTCCGCATGACCGAGGGCACGAGCGCAACGCCCAATCCACTCTCTACAAGTGCGAGTAACGTTTGCACCTGCGTTGCTTCTTGGGAAACGCGAGGAACGAAGCCCGAACGCTGGCAGGCTCCCATCACAAGTGAGCGCAAGCTAGAGGCCGCTCCCTGCGCGTACATAAGGAACGCTTCGCCAGCAAGGTCCTTCAGCCGGATGGCATCACGCTTCGCAAGGAAGTGACCGGGTGGGAGTGCCACGATGAGCCGTTCGCGTTCCAGCGGCAGCAGGGTTGCAGCGGTTGAGACCATCACCGGCGCGCGCACAAGTCCCAAGTCGAGCGTGCCGTGTTCGAGCTGTTCAATGATGGAGACCGATGGCGCTTCTTGGAGCTTCAGTTCCACTGCCGGATAGCTCGCACGATATGCCGGCAAGAGCCGTTGGAGCATGCCAAACGTAGTGGTCCCCACGAAGCCGATTCGCAGTGTGCCGCCGGTACCTGAGACCGCATCACGAGCTGCGGCGATGACCTGACCCTCAAAGAACAGCAAGCGCTTCGCCTCTCGCAGTACGGCCTCTCCGGCGACGGTAAGGGTTACGCCGGCCGGTCCTCTGTCGAGGAGTCGGGCGCTCAGCTCAGTTTCCAGTTTCTGGATGGAAACCGTCAGTGCTGGCTGCGCGAGATGCAGCCGCTCCGAGGCTCGGCGGAAGCTTCCAGCCTCGGCAAGCGTGACGAAGTTGCGGATGCGTTTGATGTCCATGCGTGCTAGGTGCTGGTACGAGGCGCTGGGGCTTTGTTAACGAAACCGGCCACCGCGCTGCGGTGCTCTTCAGTTTTGTGCGCAATCGCTTGATAGGCAGCAGAGAGCTCCAAAAGCGTGTCAAGGCGGGTGTGCATCGCCTCCCGCATCAAACGTTTGGTCAGACGCACTGCCGGTGCGGAGTTCACTGCGATTCGCTGTGCAAGTTGGAGCGCTTCTGGCATCAGCTCTTCGGGGGGGACCACTTTCGACACCAATCCCCACTGCGCAGCAAGCTCCGAAGAGATTGGCTCGCCGGTGAACGACATCTCGGCAGCGCGAGATAGACCGATGATTCTTTGCAGCAGCCACGCCCCACCGTCTCCGGGGATAAGCCCAAGTTTGACGAAGCTTTCCGCGAACTTCGCCCGCTCGGACGCAATTCGGATATCGCACATGCAGGCGAGGTCGAGCCCCGCCCCCATTGCCGCACCGTTGACCGCGGCAATGACAGGTACTTCAAGATTGAACACTGCTAAAGGCAGCTGTTGAATGCCTAAGCGGTACTCCTGCCGAATTTCAGCGAGTGGGGCGTCTGGTGCCATCTGGCGCTGCATGTCCTTGATGTCTCCACCCGTCGAGAAGGCAGGGCCTGCGCCCGTCAGGATGACCACATGCACGGAAACGTCGCGATGAACTCGGTCGATAGCGCTTAGCAGCTCCGCGACCATCGTGTTTCCCGTCAAGGGGTTCCGACGCTCGGGGTCGTTCAAGGTGAGAGTCACGATGCTCCCCTCCTGCTCGTACAAGACGCAGTTGCTCATTATGGATTGCTCTCGGTAGGTATTGCTTCAGGCGTTCGTCATTGCGAAGAGGAAGTTTGAACGACAAGCAGACCAAAGGCATGGCGGATTCCGATGGCTACTGGCAAACCACGAGAGGACATAGTGAAACGGTATGGCAAACCACAAACATGATATTGGACGCTTGTGGGAAAGCGTCCATAGCATCTGACCCTTCTCACTGCCACACGGCGACCATCGCCGCCCCCACAGATGACTGACCTCCTGGCCTCGCTTCGCTTCGCGGCGCTGCCTTCGGATACGAGAAAGCTTCGTGATGACGTTCGGGAGTTCCTGCGAGAACATCACGGTGCGGGGGCGCCGGCCGAGCGTGCTCGGAGCTGGATGGGGTTCGATGCAAGCTTTAGTCAGAGACTTGCAAAAAGGGGCTGGGTAGGATTGACGCTGCCCAAAGAGTACGGGGGCGCGGGGATGACGCCGCTGCAGAGATTCGTGATTGTTGAGCAATTGCTCAGCGTCGGTGCGCCTGTTGCTGCGCACTGGGTTGCCGAGCGTCAAAGCGGCCCGCTCATCTTGAAGTTTGGCTCGAGTGACCAGCGTGACTTCTTCCTGCCGCGTATTTGTGCGGGGGAGGTGTTCTTCTGTATAGGAATGAGCGAACCCAACTCTGGCTCTGACCTTGCAAGCGTGCGCTCGCGAGCATTGAAAGTCGACGGTGGGTGGAGATTGAGCGGCCGAAAAATCTGGACGACAAACGCGCAACACTGCCAATACATGATTGCACTGGTGCGCACTTCGGGAGCGCCCGACGACCGCCAAAAAGGTCTGTCGCAGTTCATCGTAGACATGAAGGCGCCAGGGATGGAAGTACGACCGTTGGTCGACCTGTGCGGAGATGCGCACTTCAATGAAGTGCTGCTAGACGATGTCTTCGTCCCTGAGTCTGCGATGGTGGGCCAGGAGGGACAAGGCTGGGCTCAGGTAAACGCAGAGCTTGCCTATGAGAGAAGCGGGCCCGAGCGCTTCTACTCAAGCGCTGTACTCCTCAATGCATGGCTCAGCTCGCTTCGCGTGCGTACGCCGGAGCGCACAGTGAGCGGCGAGGAACTTGCGGCGCTCGGTAAGTTCGCTACACACATGGTGGCGCTGCGCCAAGTTTCCGTTGCGCTGACCACCAAGCTTTCAGCCGGGGAAAGCCCTCTGGTGGAGGCGGCACTCATGAAAGACTTGGGAACTGAGTTCGAGCAGTCGGTGCCGAGCGTGCTTGAAGCGATGGTCGGTGCGCTGCCGCCAGAGCAGCAGGAGCCAGAGCTCTTGCGCGCGCTGAACTACTTGAGCCTGATGGCGCCGTCTTTCTCCCTCCGCGGAGGAACGCGCGAGATTTTGCGCGGAATGGTCGCGCGCGGCTTGGGCCTTCGATAAGAGAAATGTATGTTTGTTGAAGCCGTAAGAAAGATTCTCCAGGCCGAGGTCACCCCGGCCTATGTGCGCAGCGTCGAGCAGAGTGGGCAGCTTGGAAAACCCTGGGACGCACTTGAAGAGGCTGGCTTCCTGGACCTGCTTGTTCCTGAAAGCGAAGGAGGAGCCGGCATGGAGCTGCCGGACTTGTACGCCATCTGTCATTTGCAGGGGTCGCTCGCCGCGCCGATGCCGCTGGTCGATACCGTCATCGCAAGAACATCACTGGGTGTAGCTGGGCGGGCTGACATGCCTCGTGGACCAATAGCTCTGGCCTCCACTTCAGCGTGCAGCAAGGACGGCGGCTTGGTCTGCGCCCACCTTCCTTTTGGCACGGTGGTCAAGCATGTGCTCGTCGTCACTGCAGACACGACATTACTGCTGGCGACCGAGGGGGCGAGCGTGACGTCGGCCGGCATTTGGTCAAGCCAGCTCGCTTCCCTGGCGTGGCCCGCAGGCTACGCCGACACGGCTTTGACGACAGAGTGCCCTCCCAAGCAGTTGGAAGCATTTGCCGCCGCTAGCTATGCGGCCATGCTGTGCGGAGCCATGGAGAAGGTGTTCCAGATGACCCTCCAGCACTGCAACGACCGTGAGCAGTTCGGCAAGTCGCTAGGAAAGTTTCAGGCCGTCCAACACCAACTTGCGGTCATGGCCGAGCACATCGTTGCTGCGAACTTGGCGACCCAAGCGGCTTTCGGCGAGGGCTATGCGCCGCTACCTGTGCCTGCGGCCATCGCCAAGAGCCGTGCCAGCGAGGCGGCACTCCTTGTAGCCAACACCGCCCATGCGCTGCATGGCGCAGTGGGCATCACGGCGGAGTACGACCTGCAGCTTTATACGAGACGCCTGCATGAATGGCGCATGGCCCATGGGTCAGAAGCTTTTTGGCATCGTTGGCTGGGTACGCAGGTGCTTGCTAGCCAAGGGACGTTCTGTGACTTCGTACAAGCAACCTGACAAGCGGAAGAACGACATATGGCTGGACCGTTGAACGGGCTTCGCATCCTAGATATGACTTCGGTGCTGATGGGTCCATTCGCGACCCAGGTGCTTGCGGACCTGGGTGCGGACGTCATCAAGGTGGAAGCGCCAGAGGGGGACACTATCCGCCACCTCGGCCCTATGCGAAATCCGGGAATGAGCGCTGGGTTCTTGCACGTGAACCGCAACAAGCGAAGTGTGGTTTTGGACGTCAAGCAATCAGAGGCTCGCGAGAAGCTCTTGGCGCTCGCCCGAACGTCCGACGTGTTTGTGAGCAATGTAAGACCGGCTGCGCTCGCCAGGCTTGGTCTGGCGTACGAAGACTTCATTCGCGTGAACCCTTCCATGATTTACGTCACGCTAGTCGGCTATGGTCAGAAGGGCCCCTATGCCGCGCGTGCAGCCTACGACGACATGATTCAGGCGGTGTGTGCGATTCCGACGCTTATCGCGCAAGTCGGAGACGGTGTTCCACGCTACGTGCCGCTGGCCATCGTCGACCGCATCGTCGGCCAGGCGGCGGCGACAGCCACCCTGGCCGCTGTCATTCATCGCATGAAGACAGGTGAGGGACAGACGGTTGAAATCCCCATGTTCGAGACCATGGTCCCATACGTGATGAGTGAGCATATGGCGGGGCACACGTACGAGCCACCGGAAGGCGACATTGGGTACAAGCGCTTGCTCGCCCCCTCTCGCCAGGCTTATGCGACCGCCGATGGCTATGTCTGTACTGTGCTGTACACGACCAAGCACTGGCGCTCGTTCTTCGATTTGGTCGGCGCGAAGGAAAAGTACCAAGACGACCCGCGACTTGCGAGCCTTGCTGCACGTACCCACCACATCAGCGAGCTCTATGCAGAGGTAGCGAGCTATCTGAAAACGAAGCCGACGGACTATTGGCTCGAGCAGCTCACGCACCTGGACATTCCAGTGATGCCTTTGCACACGCTGGAGAGCCTTATCCACGACCCACATCTGGAGGCGGTCGGCTTTTTCAAGCACCGCATTCACCCGACTGAAGGCCCGCTCGTTGAGATGGCGGGCTTAGGCAACTGGTCGCGCACTCCACCTGTGATGAACCGGCCGGTTCCTCGGCTCGGAGAGCACACGGAAGAGGTGCTCGCGGAAATCATTGGACAAGTGGGCGGCCACTCGGCACCAGCTTTGAGAGAAGGCTAGCGCAGGCTTCCTTCGCAGTTCGGCATCAGACCAAAAGACGACAGGAGACAAACATGATTTGCAAGCTAGGACGTATTGCGGCATCCATCATTGGGGTCGTATCGATGCTGGGAACGGGCGCAGTTGGTGCACAGGGTGCATACCCGGACAAGCCGATACGCATGCTGGTGGCGTTCCCAGCAGGTGGCCCTACGGACGTGAACGCCAGGCTGTTCGCGCAGTACATGACCGAGAAACTTGGGCAGCCTGTGATTGTGGACAACCGGCCAGGTGCAGGGGGGAATGTTGCGTCCACCATGGTCGCCAGTGCGCCCAAAGACGGATACACGTTGCTCTACAACACCTCCTCATTCTTACTCGGGGCGTTGGCGTATAAGTCGGCGACGCATACCCCTCTGAAGGATTTCGTACCCATCGTGCGCACGGTAGGCGTGCCCCTCGTCGTGGCTATGTACCCCAAGGTCCCCGCGAAAAGCATGCAGGAGTTTGTTGCGCTGGCAAGAGCGAAGCCGGGCAAGATGAACTACGCGTCCTCCGGTGCCGGCACCATCGACCATTTGGCCTTCGCGATGCTCGAATCGCGGCTGGGCATCGACCTGACGCATGTGCCCTACAAAGGTACCGCGCCTGCGCTCGCCGACCTCGTGGGCGGCCAGACGGAAACCTTCATGACCACCTTGAACACGGTGCTTCCCTTCGTGCAATCCAAGCAGCTCACAGCGCTGGCGGTTGGTTCAAAGGCCCGCTCGCCCTTGCTTCCCGGCGTACCCACGGTAGCTGAGGCCACGGGCATTCCGAACATAGAGCTGACCGCTTGGAACGGCATCGTAGCGCCGGTAGGTACGTCTGCAGAGGTGGTCAGCCGCCTCAACGCCGTGGTGAACGACGCACTCAAGGATGCAGTGTTCCTGAAGAAACTGGAGGCAAGCGGCGCCGAGCCGTACGGCGGCACCCCGGAGGCCTACGAGAAGTTTCTTGCAACCGAGCAGGTGAGCTTGGCAGCCTCGCTCAAAGAGGCCGGCATCGAAAAGCAATAGACGGGCAACGGAGCCAGCGGGTGGCGGTCACGGATTGGCATCGTCCGCACGTTGGTCTTGAACTGCAACCCGCGCCAAATCTGCCATACGCACCAGGCCACCTCGTCGTTCTCCACCGGGGAGCACCTGACTGCCAACGATTTGGATGCTCCCGAGCTTCTGAGCCAGCGCTGAGGACTTGGTGCCCAACTCCCTCGCAAGGTCAGACAAGGGTACGAACTGGCGCCGGAACTCATTGAATTGCGTAGGTGTCACAACGCGACAAAGCTGCCCACGGAGAAGGACGTCAAAGGACTTGAGCAGTCCCTGACTCACCCAGGATGAGATGCTTTCGTGCTTGTAGCCGGTTGCCTCGGACAACGCTTGCACGGTCAGACCTTGGTCGAGCAGCGGTCTGGCGTAGTGCTTCGCGACGTCGTTCCAAAGATACTCGTAGTCGCCCACGAAGCCCTCAGCCTTCACCGCACAGAGTGCCCCCGTGGCAATGGCCTGCAACGCGCAAGTCAACGCCTTCTTGTCGCCTACATGCCGCGCAGAAAGCTCTCTCAGCTTAATCCGCTTGCTGCTGGTTTGCTCGGGGGAGGTTGAGGAGCGAAGTCGTTCAGTGAACCTTTGGAGAGACGCTAGCTCAATCGGCCCACCCTTGCGCAGGTCCTCTTTCCATCGCACCTCTCGCACGACCGCACCGGCATCGCAAAGATGACCCAGGACCGCCGGAGGAACACCTAGCATCGTGCAGGCAACCTCGTCCGTCGCCCACAATCTCCGGGCCTCGATGATGGCCTCGACCTCGGTGACGGCTACCTGGTAAACGAGACCGTTAGTACCTGACTTGATGGGCCTGCAGTCCAGCGACCCTTTGCTGCGGTGGTTCAAGAGCGAGTCGTATGTAACTCCGATGCGCTTCGCTGCTTCCATCAGCAAGACACTTGTGGCCTCCTTATTGATAACCTCTGCCGTCGCGTCCAGCCCGAGAACGCCGTCGAATTCAGCCTGCGCAACAAGCCCGACGGCCCTGATGAACGGGTGTGACGCCTCGTGGTCACTGAGTTTGCGCAACTGCCGATACCACGTCCCGAGGCGTCCGTTCAATGTCCGACGCACTGGTGGCCCGAGGCGCAGGCGCTCGCTGACATGGCTTTGGAAGTTGAATGGCCAGTTGGCAAGCAAGTCCTCCAATGGGCGGAGAAACGCAACGAGTTCATGCACCCCAGATGGCGCCGATGCGTTCCGTCGACGGGCTTCGACCGCCGGGTCGGGCTGCCTGCAGAGCATGTTGATAAGCCCTGCGGCGACGTCGGTAGCTGTACGTTCCATCTCCGGACCACAACCCTCAACGGTCGCGTCGCCGGTCGCAAGCAGCGAAGAAACCCAGAGCTGCGCTGGTGTCGCTGGCTCTGATGGCGACGCACACAAATCGAAGCCGCACTCGCAGAAACCGATGTGCTCGCGCTCAAACCGAAGGGGTGTGCTGCAGGCAGTACACGTGTCGTGCAATAGCACGCCGTGCGCGGGGCACGCTACGAGATATGCATGCTCCCACGCCATGCGCAAGTGGACAGATTCGCGCAGACACTGGACGCAAACTGCGTCCCGGCCGTGCCGTCGCAGACCGCGCCAGGTGCGGGCGAGGTCATCTTGCACGGTCGCCTTCTGACACCAGTCGGGTTCCAGCCCGAGACTGCGCGAGACGTGGTCAGGATGCGCCAGAAGCGCATCGAAGCTCAGGCGCTCGCCGCAACACCGCGCGAGGTCTTTCCAACTGCTCAGCGCGTTGGCCGACGATAGTCTGCGGTAGTAGCCACGGCCCGATTCGTCCGGCTGTGGAGGGAAGGTGTGAATCAAGGTCATTTCAACGTCGTCGAGGGAGCTTCGCTTCTGCCAGCACAGTGATATGCGCCTGCTCAAGCTCAGCGGGAGTGACTTCCGCGCGGGTGAACGCCGGGTGGTCTGGATGGCCAGCGGACTCAATGCTGCGCATAGCGCGCGCGCAGTCCTCTGCGGTCACAAGCCGCCTTTTCTGCGGCTCGAGGTCGTACGCCAACCGGTTCATGAACGCACTGACTACGCCGACGAGCCCGCCAGATAACAGGTAGCAATGCCCAACCAGTTGCGCACGCGGCATGTCAATCGGCCACCCTGCTTTGTCGAACACGTCTGCGTATGTCATGACGCACTGCGCAAAAGAAAAGTACTCCGCCTTGTCGGTCGAGTCATACGGGCGGAACTGCCGGCGGGCTTGGGAGCGCTTGCGAAGCTGCTCGTTGCTCTGATAGAGCTTCTCCAGATGCGGAACACCAAAAAGAATGATGGTCAGTCCGAGGCGTTCCATGAGTTGCTTGAACCAGTCGCCTGCAGCTCTCGGTGGCATCTTCGTCCCTACCTCAACGATGTGGCTTGCTTCCTCGAACAGGAGGACTTTCGTGCCTGCAAGTTTGAGCAACCTTTCCATCTTCAGGAAGAGGTCTCCGCTGTTGCCGCGGACGGTTGGCATGCCCAGCGCCGCCAGGACGCTTTTCGGCATCTCCTTGGGCGACACCGGACTGGGTACTGGCACAACGAGTACAGGGATACGACGAACGCCCTCGACTTTCGTCTCCGGATACTCGCGGGCCAAGTTGTTAATGAGCATGCTCTTGCCTACGCGCGATGGCCCAATGAGCCACTCGGATGCGGCAGGGTGGCCGGCCAGCGCATCATCGATACGGCGCTTGAGCGGTTGGTAGTGCATGACGAACTCCGCATGCGACAGCTCACAGCTTTCGATGATGCGGCGAACGCTAGGGTCGATGTTCTTCGTCATAGCACTTCGCCTGTCCGGCGGTCTACGACAGGCAGCGCGGCAAGCTGGTCAAGTGAGAATTCATCCATCGAGGCCGCGTTGGGTGCGCTCTGCGCCTCCAACGGACGCGCGCGAGCCTGTTCAACTGCTCGTGCAAGCTTGACTTGGTTGCGCGCTTCCTTCGATGCTCCGGCACCGCTGGGCTTGCCCACGCGCTTTCCGGTTTTTTCGGAGGCCGCATACAAATCCCTGCGGAGCTGATTCGTGATGGACGCACCCTGCGCGAGCGCGGCGTCTCGAGCGGCCTTCTCCCTGGCCTTGGCCTCCGAAAAGGAAAGGACGGGCGTACTCTCATCCACGTCAGCATTGACCAATGCCACCAACTCGTCGCCATCGGCCACATGCACCGTCCGGAAGTCGTCCGGGTCAATGAGTACGTCGACCATGGTCTCACCGAATCGGTGCATGAGGCGGTCGAGATGGCGCCCACGGAAGTGGAAGCCGTCCACAGTGATGCCAGTGGTGCGGGCCAGTGTCCGCTGAATGAGCTCGCACTTCACCCTGCGCCAGTCGTCGATATTGGGCGGCAGCGGCATCGAGAAGCCGTCGAGCTCCATGCGCTGGTAACGTGCCATGGGCGTCGCGCCCATGTCACCCGCGTCGGAGAAGTCAGCACGTATCAGGCGTTCCAGCGGTCTGAGGGCCCAATCTTCGTAGTACCACCGCACAATCCACCGTTCCAGTTCATCCAGAGGCATCGGCAGGTCGCCCAGTTCGCCCGGGTCCCGACTTCCATCCTTGCCGTCCATGCGCGTGCATCCTGGCAGCGTCTCCAACGCTTCTTTGAGGGCACGGTTGAGCCGCTCGATGAACGGCTTGTGCTGCGGATGGCGCGACTTGCAGTACTGCACTTCGATTCCGAGCCGCACAAGGCCGCCGATGCGGTCGTTCTTGGCCTCGGGGCCGTTGTCAAACACGATGCAGCCAGGCGCGCCGTAAAAGTCGGCGTCCATTCGGACGTTCAGCGCGGACAGCAGCGCCTTCTTCGAGTACAGAATGCTCTCGACGCAGGCAAAGCTTGTGGCTGCAGTCGGCGCCCCCACCGAAAGCGCCCAGCCGACGGGTAATCCGGTTGCAACATCGATGGCATGCACGAGGTAGATATCGCGCAATTCGCCGGCTGATGTATGGACGCGCCATGGAAGATGCAGCGCATCCTGCTCGACGCGCTGCAGGAAGCCATTCACACGTATGCTGTACCTTGCGACCGCCTTTTGGGCAGCGCGCAGATGAGGGAGCAGTCGAGCCACCTCGGCATCCGCGCTCAAGTGCGTCTGAATGACCTTTTCGACGAATTTGCGGCTGATGTTTCGCTCGGCTGGAAGGAGCCCGCTGTCCTGGGCCTGGATGTTGCAATACCGAGTAAGCGACGCAACCGTCCAGCGCGAGCCGGGTTTTTGGTGATGCGCCTTGGCGTTGCTGACAATCAACTGGACAAGCGCTTCACCGTAGCGAGGCGTGCGATTGCCTTTATTCGCATCGCCGCAGAGGATTGGCTGCCCGTTGCGTGTGGCTTCCAGGTGCCGGTACATCGTGGCGAGCGAGGGAAAGTGAGGCGGCGTTGCGTCGGCACCGACTAACACGCGGGACTTGCGGACAGCGTGATACGCCTGATGGATGCTCACGTCATACCGCTCGCTGTACTGACAGATTCTGCTCAGGTGCGCTTGGGCCATTGCGGTGGCCTTGTCCAACGCAGGATTCGTTTGCATAGCAGGCGGCACCCGTGGGTCCCCGGGCCGCCGGCGGATAAGTTCACCCGCACTGATGCGGTCACGCAGTTCTGAGAGCTTGATGACCTCTTCTTGGTCACGAGCTAGATTGAGAACGCATACCCGCTGGTACGGAAGACCAATTTTGGTGACGACAAGCGTGGGTTGGGCTGCGCCAAGCTCGAAGAGTTCGTCGTGTTCGCGGACGGAGTTCATTGCGTCAACGCATCCGCGATGCTTAGATGGTCCAGGTCGCCATACGCCAGCTCTGCAGGCGTGTCGCTTCTAAGATGATGTGCCATGAGGTCGACCTTCAGCGCACCAAACACGATGAGCACAGGCGCCATGCGCATCTCGAAGCCGAGCCCCGAGCAGAAATCGCCCAAGGTGCAGGCGCCGCTATGAGCCAGAAGCGCTGCCTGTTCCATTACCAGCATGTCGGGCCGAAGGTCTCGACGGTTGGCTGCCTGATGAAGCAGCGGCACGCTGGTCAGGAGCGGGTGACGCCACCACGACGGAATGACAAGGCGAGCAAAGTCGATGCTGTGGTAGCTCAGTACCTCACGCGCACGCACCAACTTGTCCTGGTAAGGCTCGTCACCGTCCCAGCCCTGCGTTTTGACTTCCACAGCGGTGGTCGCGCCGAGGCTCCAGCGAACCATGAAGTCCGGCGTATAGAAGCTCGAGCGCTCGCCGCGGACGCTGTCGCGTTTGCGAGCTCGTGCCTTTTCCTCGACGGTGTGCAGCAGGGTCCCGTGCAGCAAATCAACCGTCAGAGGCTGTGGCTCGAAGCTGCGTACGCTGGGGTCAAGACCGAGCATCTGCGAGACAAGACGCTCAGACGGGCTCTCCACGGCTAAACCGCCTTGCGACTTTGCAGCGTGTGTGAGAAAGACTGGGCGACCGTAGGTCGGCGCAGTCTTGCGGATGCCGCGGTCTAGCCGCTTAAGGCCTGGGCGGGTGTTAAAGCGGGGGGACGCCATGAACGTTTCCTTCGGGTCTTCGATTTATGAACTCTTCGCGTGTAGGCACACGCGAACCCTAAAGTCGCCATAAAGCGCTTTAAGGTGTTTCCCAAGACAGACGCGCTCGACACGCAGCCGCATTTGGGGAAGAGTTCAAAAGAACCGAAGACTGGGAACCGCCCAGACGCGGAACTGCTTACCCGCAAAAGCTGGAAAGCAGCAGACGCAGAACTAGATTGAAGCTGTTGTGCCAAGCTGTCCCACGAACGCGAAGGCTCGAAGGCCGAAGCAACCGCTCGGGGAGCGGTGCTTTGGCTGGGACGCTGGAGGGATACGCACGAGCAGAGCTCAATAAACGAGAGGCGCAGGCGGGCCCGACGCCTGGGCATATGCCCAAGCGTGGTCATTCGCCACAATGCCCCATCGTTCATCAAGCACTCCATGGTGAGCGCACTCTACGGAGCTATACGCCGCTTCGCAAGCTTCGGACTAGTGCGCCCATTCTCGGGACGAGCGCATGGAAACGTCCTTGCACGTGCGGGCCCAAGCCATTTGGTGTTTAGCAGCGTCAAAAATCCCGCGCGGAGACCATTACGTCTAGCGAATGCGTGTGCTGCCCGCACCCATCAGAAGACGACGAGTTGGGCGTCTGACCAGTCGATTTTAAAAAGTTGAAGGCCACGCCTCAACCTGCACGAATTCCCTGCAGCGGAAAACCATCGTCTCTTAAAAAGGCGAGATGGTGCAATCTGGTGCCATAGAATTGCTCTTATGCGCGCAGTGGACGAATAGTCCAGAGAGCAATCTAAACTGTAATGCAGGCCTAAAATTCATTTCATTCGCTTCAGCAAGCAACTAAACTCAAAGGAAGTTTCTATGACCATGCCAGACGAACGTAGTCGCGCAGTCGTAAGAACAAGGAAATTCCTGCTGTCGTTGACTGACGCCAAAGAAACACCGCGCGTCCCAAAGAGGCTTCGCGAACAAGCGTTGTCTATTTTGAAACATTATCCGACGCGTGCCGATATGGAGATTGCTGCAGCGGCGTGCCCGCTTTGGTTCGGGCGCCCTTAAGAAGGATGGTCTTCTATCGTCTCCAGCAGAAGTGGTGCGTCGCTTGGAAGCAGGTGCCAACTTCATGAGACTGGTCGCCCTAACCGACAGGCGACTTACATCCAACTTTGTCATGCCCATGTGCGTGCATTTTTCACGATTTGCAAAAACAGGGTCAATCAAGCAATTTCTAAGCATCAATTGACGTCAGCTCGACTATTTTGGCGAACTCCTCAAGAACTTCGGCGTAGTGCGTGTGGAGGTAACGCATTACTCTCGGATTGTCCATTAATTTGATGATGTAGCCTCTGGCCAGCATCAAGTTAAGCATCTCCTCGCCCTGGGACTGCTCCGCAAGCTTGTACTGCGAGAGCAGATTGGACATCTCGTTTTCCATCCGCGCGACTTGCTCTTGCGATAAAGACGCGCGTCCGAGAGGCTTTTTGCCGGCCACAAGCATCTCTTGAGGTGTAGCAGCCAGCAACGCCTTCGCATAGTTTGTCGTCACGCTGTTTGCCGCGACCATCAGTTCGGCACACTCAACCTGGCGCGTAGGCTTCATGCGCCTAAGCACAGGAGACAGTTCCGTTGAGAAATTTCGGTCCTTCAGTATCTCCACGACCTCTGCGCAGATGCCGTCAAGCAAGCTGCTCTTCTTCTGCAGAAGACTTACGTCGATGCAGAGACTTTTGGCAAGTTTGCCAGCCGGAATACCGCGGTCGATTGCACGTCGAATCATCAAATGCTCTTGAATTGTCGACAACCGGCTCACCCGGTTGTTATACGTGAAGCTTTCATCATCAGTCGCTACTAGGCACGGGACCTCCGTAAGCCCAAGTTCTTTCATGACGTTGAGCCGCAAATGACCATCTAGAACGAGGTGCTGGCCGGTCTTTCGGTCTGCGGCCGATACCGCTAGCGGCTCAATCAGCCCAATTTCGAGAATCGATTCCCGAATCTGCCGGTACTTGTGCGAAGACAGTAAGCGCCCATCCAACCTGCTTGACGGGAGCAGGCTGTCTGCCGCAATCATCAACGGCTTCGGCAAGAAGCCCAACGAAACGGCCGTCACAGAGCGCCTCCCAGACGGATGACCCGCTCGGCCAGATATTTGGGCAACGTGTCTAAACCCTCCAGGCGCAATACATTGACCAGATTTTCGTCTGCGCACATTTTTCGTAGCGCGCCGAGGATGAAGAAAAGCCGCTGCTGCACAAGAGAGGATTTTCGAATCATGATTCGTTGCCGCTCTACCTCTTTCTGATACGCACGTACGAGGCTGGAGCTGCTCACATCGGCTCGTCTTCGCGGCGGCGAGCGAGCAACACTACGGCCCAGAAACTGACGGCGCTCGACGAGTTTCTTCGCGAACATCAGCTGCGGGCCGCGAAGTTCTCCCGATTCATAGGACTCCTGCATGGCCATCTGGACCGATTTGTCGTCGTCTCCAGCGCCTACGATGAGTATGGCCACCGTGATGGGAATTTTTCCGCGTTCCACCGCTACAAGCAGGCGCTCTTCTCCCTTGTCCGCGAGCTCCAAAATCTGACGCACATAGGTTTCGTGCAGGTCAGTTTTGCGGGAAATTTCCCTGACAGAGCACCCTCTATCGCGCAGGAGCGTAATGCCACGAAGGAGTTCCAGTGGTTGGTGGCGACGGCGGGCGATGTTCTCAGCCAGGCTCATCACGAAGGCGTCCTCGTCAGAGACCGTTACTACAAGCGCCGGAATTCTTGTTTCTCCCAGCCGCAGAAAGGCTTTGAGCCGCCCCTCACCACAGACCAACATGTATCGCTCAGCGCCGTCGTCGCCCGGCCGCGGCGTGACGGTCACCGGTTTCTTCAAACCGACTGCGCCGATGTTGTTAACAATGACATCGAACTTCCGCTGATTTCGCTCGCGAGGGTTAAGTACATCGATTCGGTCCAGTGGAATCATGCGAAGCTCCGGGAGGGGCAAACTTGCACTCACGCCGCTCTCCTCAGTCTGGTCCGGGCCGCCATGCCGTATAGGTACTCGAGGTTCTCGAAGCGGAAATTCTCCAGCTCTACCGGGTTGCGCTCTCCCAGATTGATACGCGGGACGGAGATGTCCAAACGCGGGAGCAGGTAATAGTCCAAAGCGACCTGATTCTCTGGTGCCAGGCGCACCGCTACAGTCAGGTCAGGCTCAAGGCCAGTATCGAGGCGCACTTTCCAGAACAGTTGGCCCGATTCACGGCGATGGCAACGCGCGAGCACCACCGAGACACTGAACTCTTCGTTGACCCGTAAGAGTTCGGTATGTGGTTCCCGCCTCACCTTCCCTCCCAAGGCATCCATCTTTTCTTCGGTCTCCTTGACAATCGTGGGGTGCAAGCGCCGCAAGACCCGATTGATTTCGATGTACTGAAAGTCACGTGAAGGGCTGTAGCCGACAAGCCGATACGCTCTCACCAAGCTTCCGAAACGATGGGCGTAGACCGAAGAGGAGGGCATGCCGTCGGTGGAATTGATGAGCAGACCGGAGAGCGCCTGACGGTCTTGATAAAGAAGGCGCAAACGTTCAATGAGCTCGCTGTCCGAGAATCGACGAGAGCGCGCCCTGATGATTCCCTGAGCGGTGTAAAACTCTTCCTTCCCTACAAGGGGCGGAAACGCATCCTCTTTGCGAATCCACATGTCGCTGGGGTTCACGACCCGGAGCTTGCGCAACTTGAATGACACGCGGTTGTAGACGTTGCTACCGACGTACTTCTCGTTGATGAGCACTTCATGCACAGTTGCCCTGGACCATTTGCGCTCGTGCTCTCCGCTGATGCCCGATGTGTTCAGCCGCGCGGCGATGCTCGTCTCGGTGAGACCATCGCTGACGAACCATTTGTAGATTTGCCTCACGAGAGTGACTTCTGGTTCCGGACCCGGCACCAGTACTACGCGGTCGGTCTGCAAGCTCTTCTGCTCTCCTCGGGAGAGCTCCCCCTTGGGTGCACCGCTCTGGTCAATAAGAAGCCGCCGTAGACCAAAGCCTGCAGGCCCGCCTTGTCGGAAGCCTCTTTCAATCAGCCGGCATTGGCCCGCGAACACTTTTGCGGACAGCTCGCGGCTGTACTCACCCGCCATCGCACGCTTGACGCCTTTGACAATCGTTGAGACCGGAGAGCCATCGTTCTCAAACTGCTCTGCACAGTAGACCACCTGGATTCCGGCGCGCTTGCAGATGTATTCGTAGTACGCGCTCTCATCGGCATCTTGGAAACGTCCCCAGCGGCTGACGTCGTACACGAGCACCAACGAGAAATTGGCCTCACCTGACTCGACATCCAAGATGAGGCGCTGCAAAGCCAATCGCCCGGCAATCCGCAGGCCGCTCTTGCCCTCGTCGGCATACGTGCGCACGACCTCTATGCCCCTCTGTGCAGCGTACTCGCGAATGCGGTCAACCTGATTGTGGGTCGAATACTGCTGATGCTCTGTCGACATGCGCACGTACTCGGCGGCCAGTATCGGCAGATGCACATTGGCGGACGGCGTTTTATCCATGTCGCGTCTCCTGCTGCCTCGCAACTCTGCGGCCTTCAGATGCCACGATGGCGCCACTACACAGTTGACGGGCTGAGGCGGCACTCTTTGTCGGGCGTACGAGCACGATGCAGCACGCAAGTTATCAGGCCCTCATCGGGATAGCGATTAAGTCCTCTCTTTGCAATCACCGCCAAGCTGCCTACGACGTAAACGGCGAGAGGTGAACTGTCCAGGAGCGGCCTTGCTCCAACTGCGCCCCCCGCAGTTCAACCAGTTTGAAGACTCCAGCAAGCGGCGGCCAGCTTGAGGACGCGTCCGCCTTTGCAATCAGATGACCGCCGGGGACCCGACGCTCGTTTCGGGCGCGCTGCAAGTTGCGATTTTCAGCGGTGTACTCGGGGTGAGCGTCTCTGTAGTGACGCCAGTACCCTGGATGCGCCTCCCGCCAGCTTTTCTGGGCCTCGAGCTGGTTCTGATGGTAGTCATCGTCTGTTTTTCGCTTGGTCCGCTGCCAAAGACGTTTACGAGCGCGTTGGCATCCCTCGTCCGTGCAATAGGCTTGACGAGGTGATTGGGCTCGAGGCTCAAACATCATCCCGCAGGCGAAACACCACCTCTTTTCCATACAGCACCTCCGTGCTCCGATGAAGCGTTAGATTGTTCCAGCTAGCATGGTCAGAAGCTCTCGTGTGTTCCATGCCTGCAAAGTCGATGGCGGACCTGCGGCGTGAGCGTCGATTGACTGAGTGGGGCGGCTGCTGCCTAGCGCGTCCGGTGGCTATCCTCCAGTCGCATACACACCTTCTACTCTGCAGCTATCGGGGACTTGTTCGGCTGCCTCTGCGCTTGTTGCAGGTGGCAAGGCGCATGTCGTATGCTGGCGCTTATGAGAGAAATCCGCCTTTGCTGGACCCCTGACGTAGAGCACGAGCCCCGGGGGGTGTTCCGAGACGGAGGATTCTGGTACGGCGACTATGACGAGCCTCGGCGCGCGCTGACGCTCATCATGAAAACTGAGAACGCTCAGCACGGCCCCGGTACTCACTGGATTGAGGAGCGTCCGGCCAATTCGAACGACTTAAACGCCGGCTGAGTTCAACTCTTAAGAGGGTCACTGTCTTAGTAACTCCTTCGACAGGTCCCGCAATATTCGCACCGGTCGTCGTTATAGGCGTCTGCCGGCCAGGACGTTCGTTTATTTCGGGGGCTAATTGCGGCATGATGCCGCGTCATCGACAACGGAGGATTGAAATGACGGAGTCGTCGGTCATCGAGGTGGGACAGCTTTCCATTCGCTATCTGGTGGATGGTTCTCAGACTGACCGCGTCGGCATGTTCGAACTCAAGGTTCCGCCGAGTTCCAACGTGCCGCCCCCGCATAGTCATACGAAGAACGACGAATGCGTCTACGTTCTGGAAGGAACCTTGCGGTACTCCGTTGACGCGGAGGTTCGAGACCTCATTGCTGGAGAGAGCATGTTCAGCCCAAGGGGAAGCGTTCACCAGTTTTCAAATCCCTTTGGCGCAGAAGTCCGAGCTCTCATCGTGCAGTCGCCAGATATCGGCGCCCAGTATTTTCGAGATGTGGGCGCGGTCGTCAACGCTGGCGAAGGCCCCCCGGACAAAGCGGCCTTGATATCCGTCATGACTCGCTATGGCTTGGTCCCTGCCACGCCAGCCGGAGCGTAGTGGGCGGGACCGCCGCCATCGGCCAGGACCGGACACTTGCACCACGCGCAACGGCGAGCGACTGATGACGAGAAATTGCGCCAGAGTATGCTCTGAACGAAGAGGCGACCTTGGCTAGTGAACTTCGGCCGGCACGCGGGTATCCCAGCGGTAGCTCATCCGTTCCCCATTTTTCAATTCGAGGTACCGACGTCTGCCCGCTCGCGGCCTCCCCGATGGCAGCGCCTCGATTCCGCACTATCAGATTCGTGGAAATGAGCTTCGCCCGGCACCCGGGCATCCTGGAGGCAGTTCGTCCATCCCGCACTATGTACGTCTGCCCTGCTCGTGGACACCCAGATGGCAGTTCCGCGGTGCCTTGGTACAAATTGCGCTAGAGGCCTGTTCTGCCCTTCGGACCGGCAGTCACTCTGGCACAAGCCCGCCGCTGAGTGTGGTTCTTCCGCTACCGACCTCTGACTACACTTGTCGTGAAATATGGCCAATACGAATCCGACACCGGTGGGCGTCCTTCGAGCTGTCCAGCTCTGCATACTGCTCATCTTCTCTCCCAGCCGCTTCCAAGCGGCGGAAGACGCGGACAACAAGAAGTTGAGTTCCGCCGCAACCGTTGGTCCTTCTCCGCGCGCGTTGACAGTTCGACGTGCCCTTTTCCGGTCGGGGCGCCTAGTTCTTTTCGCCGGCGCGATAGGATTCATGGCGGGACTCGCCTTCGGCAACCACATCCATTGCGCCGCTCCCAAGCACATTACCTCGCTGCAAATCGCCGGGACGTGCCTGCTACTTTGGGGAACGTTGTTCGTTCGTGGGTGGGACATCCAAAGCTTTGGGGGCGTGACCCTTTCTGAGCGCGTGAATCAATGGCTCTATAGGTTCGTGTACTGCCTGGGAACCGCTGCCCTAGTTGCTTCCCTGTCTTGGACACAATGCGCGTAAAGCGGCCATCTCGGAAATCCCGTACCGGCCAACACCGGTCACTCGACCTCTGCTTAGAATTCGAGGAGTAGGCGGACGTTCTTGGCGGGCGCATCGGCTTGCAGAGAAGCGTCACTTTCCCTGAGTTCTAGTGCAAGGCGGCCGTCGTAGGGGGTTATGGACAAACCATTGACGCCTGCGCGGCGCGCGCTTCTCCGGCAATTGAAATCAATTCTGGGGCATTCATTCTTCGGTCCCAGCATCCGCAACTATGGCCCTGGCGGAGGGCGACTGCCTGATGGCCGAGGATTTCGCTACCCGTTGACCCTGCGACGCCCAGATGTAGAGAAGCGAAAAGTCACAGGCGTCATTCCCGCTGAAACCTCAGATGAGTTGCTGCACACCGGCTACTACGCGGTTGGGGCCAAACAGTTCGAGGTCATTTCCGGCCTGGTCATCAACTCGGATTAGCTGCGAACAACCGCTTGCACATCAATTCTGGCCCGTCTGCCCCTGAGTCCAGCTTGCTCCGTGGTGGTTCAGTTCTCTTTGACAAGCACGTCGAGCAGCGCCGCCCAGAAGTCCCAGACTTCTGATTGCGATGGGTCCGTCGGCCGGTCCGCGTTCCACCAAGGTGTCAGCTGGATGGGTTCCATTACGTTGGTCTAATAGTTATCGACGCTTGCCAAGTCGGACGCGTTGATGCCAAGTTGCACAGCCAGTTTGTCCGCGCTCCGGTTGTTCAGGCAATGGCCCAGGAAGCGCTGAGACACGTCTGCGTCTGTTCGACGAGCGCCGTCGTCAATTCCGCATGGCCCGTCAGGATTCTTGTCGTCATCGTTCGTACGTCTCCTCATCGCTTTTGTTTAGCTGGAGCGTATCGATAGGGGTGAGCTCCCCGGATGCCACGTCCGCTCGGCGCAGCGGCTCGCGCAACTCACGCTCGAAAGAACAAGGCACAAATGCCGCTGGACGGCAGGGCATGGCCTCGATAGAAATGGACGACCGCGGAGTAAGGCAGCGCGAGACGAGTAGCCGGTGAGGTGCACAACCACAATGAGCCGGGCTTGGCCAACAGAGAAGCTTGAAGGTGGCCGCTCGTTGCCTCGAGGGCGCTTCCGGTTCGAGAAGCCCGCTAGAGCCATATAGGGCGCAGCAATTCCGTTGCTTGCAATACAGCTCAGCAACACGTCGCTCGCAGGACTGTTGACGTTGGCCTGTACAAGCGCGCATGCGAGGGGTGTGGCGTCGCCCCTCTCCTCATCAAATTTGGGCGTCTCCGGCGACGGGCGAATGTCTGGCACGCGTCACAATTCGTGCATTCACAACATCGGCCGCAAATCGACGCGGTTTTCCAGTTGCTGGCTCGACTTCTCGCTCTTCTTCCCGGCGTCCTGACCGGGCGCATCGAACCCGCCGCCCGTCGTGAGGTTCGTTCTTGGACCAAGACGAACGCAACCCGCCGTTCGCTTCGGTACGGCTGTTTCCGTCACTTTTTGATTTGGGGCACCGACCGGCCCGTAACCTTTGCGCTTTTGATGGGCGCGATTGCCGCCGCCACGTCCTACTTGCTTGTCTGTGCTGATTGGATACTTGGGTGGAGGATTCCAGCACCAAAGTTGGCGAGTGGCTTTGACCTCTCCGCATTCGCCGGCGTGCCCTGGAGCGTGCAGGCTACGCTGGTGGCGCTGGTGTACCCGCTTGTGCTCTCCTTCATCGCGCTAACTCTCCAGCGCAAGGCGCATTCAACAGTCTCCTTGAGGGTCTACATCTTGGATTCCGCGGTTGTGCCTGCGGGGGCAAGCTCTATTGGCCTGCTGATTGCCTTGGGCGTCGAGTACTTCATCACGCCGTACAAAACTGACGAGCTCATGGTTAGCCTCATGGCTCCGCTTCTCGCTGCCTCCGGCATCTGGCTGCTGTTCAACGTACTCCTCACTGGTTTTTTCCTAGGCCGAACCCTACGCTTCGTCCAGGAAGAAGACCAGAAACATGCATTCTCGCGGGTAGCAGTGGATGTCGCCCTTCATGCCGAACTCGTCTCGGCTGTGAAGAAGCATGTATATCTCAACGCGCCTCAATCCGCCTGGGGCTTACCCGCATTCAACGTGGAAGGCACTCACCCTCAGGTTCTGACCTTTCAACTTCGAAAGGGTCGAACTCAGGTGAAGCGGACTCTGAGAGGGGGAGTCGTGCTCCACGATGTCCACCTTCGACTCTTACGCCTAGTCGTGAAGTCGTGGAGTCGGCGAGCAGTGCGAAAAGCTCAGGCAACGCCACAGTGGAAGAAGCCTACCTTGATATTTCGGGCGCAAATTGGAGCAGGGGCACTGGGAGAGGTAGTTCTGTGCACCGTCGACGAAGGACCAGCCCTGAATCGCCTCGAACGGTTCCTGGTGAGGACTTCTTTCATCTACGGGCCGGCGGCATCACTGTCACTGTCCACTAAAAAGATGCTTGATGAGCTAGTCGGCGGCGTCGAAGCGGCCACCGAACAGCACAGGTTCGGCGCCGCGCACGAAGAGTTGAAAGAGGTCTTTCGCCTCCACAAGACGCTGCTGCTTGCCGGTGTGTCTCACGTTCAGGCGATTGGCCGCAACGCCGCGACGATAGGTCGCTCCCCTTCTTCGTGGGGAAACAGCAGTTTCAACCAGGAATGGTTGGAGCCCTATCGAGAAGGAGCGCAAATTGCCGTCAATTGCTTGGAGGATGACGAACGACTCTTCCGCACACTCTCGAACATCACAGCGGGCATCGCGAGTCAAGTCGGGTCGCGGCCGGAGCAACTTCTCATTGACGCGCAACTTGTCAGCACGAACCTGGCATATCAGCTATCGGCGTGGTGGACACGCAAAGCGGACGCGAGCTTGACTCCCGGCGCGACCTCGTTCAGCGGGGTGCTGCCGACGAAGGAGCACAAAGTATATGAGCGCGCGATTGTCGGATTTATCGGAGGCTGGGGGCAATTTCGGGTCAGACTGGATGTAGCTGAGAGCAATGGCGACGCTGAGGCTTGGTATTGCCACACAGGCCGAGCCATCGCCTATGCGGCGCACATTGACAACACTGTCCGGCTCCTCTTTGCGGCGGTGTCTCGCGGCGATGAGACTGCGTCAGTCTGGCTGGTCGATTGCTTTCTGAAATGGTGGGGAAATCGGGAATTTGAGCTTGTATGTCCTCAGCTTCTCGAAGACTTCAGGCTTCGAGATGTCTCATTGCACTTGGCGCAGATGGACTGGGCCTCTGCCCAACAAGACATGTGGGACGGCGCAGAGTCAATCACCCTCGACTTTGCCGTGGCGGCTTTGAACCTCGCTATTCGGAAATATTGGGAGAGCGTAAGGCTCTATGTAATCTTGGTTCTCATCCAGACGGCGGGCGCTGTACCTTCAGCACAAAGTCGCGAACTTCGTCTTGCTTCCGCACTGATACAAGGAAGCCCGCTCCATGCGGGAGGTTCAGTGAAAGTCTGGCGTTTGGACTCCGTTGATGACGTCCTTCGAGCGGCGCTTGGAACTCTCTACGGCGTCAATACGCCGCTCGTTCGCATTGATGCCATCGCGGAAAGCCTCGACCGGGGGGCCGGAGACATTGTGGTACCAGGTTGGCTATACAGATGGTCAGGCTCTGCAAATCATTTTGAATCGCTGAAACGACCATTGGAGATTTTGCTCGTTGCGCTCGCAGGTGCACGGGGAAGTGGCGTGCGCCAGTCCAAACAGCTGATTGAAAATTGGTGGCGAGACCTCAACAAGCTTCAGGAGGTGAAAAGTTACTGCAATAACCTTCGAGAACACCTTGGCTCGCAGGACTTCGACAGTGCCGAGGCTGCTGTTCAAGCAGTGCAAGTGCATCTCAACAAGTCTTTCCCCATTCCCTCTGGACGGTCGACTGTTGCTGAGGCGTTCGGCACCCTGCAACGCGTTGCCACGCATGAGCGGCATATCTCTCTCAAGGCTTTGCAGCTCGACCTAGCAAAGATTCATAAAATGGCGCGCTCGCTTGGCTCATCTGCTTTCGTAGTGGCCAAGTATTCGCCCCCAGTGCGCGAAGTACTTTATGCGTCTTTGCCATCTGCGCCGCACCACCAGTATCAGTTCGACGACCACAGGGAACATTATCTGCGTGGGCTCGATTCCAATCATGACCGAGGCCTGGTGCCTCTTCTCGGTGCCGAACTCCGTCGTATTTCGTTGTCTATGGGATTCGAGGCATTAGTCCGAGAACTGGGCCTCACGCCCGTGAGTGCTCCAGCAGAGGATGCTTCCGACGACATCTCATCAGACGACAAGCGCGCTTTCATTGCAGCGGTGGCTTCCCAGTGCTCCGCTCTTGCAGCAACTGGTGAGACTCCCGTCATCGTCGCTGGCAATTCGCCCTCTGGTCAACTCCTTAGCGCCCATGAATGGGGACCGGAGGAATGGCGATGCCACCCCCCGTCGGGAGTTGCTATCGTGCCGTCGCACTTAGACGACGGACTGCATACTCTCTCTAGGGTAAACGGGGTGGCGGCGTATAGTTTGGAGACTCCTGATGAGGGTTGCTTTGTGGTGCCAGGGCGGTTGCTGCGTTCCTTGACAGTTTCAGGTACAAGTCCCGAATCAGCGCTAAGTATCGAATGGCGTGAGCTAAACGAAGAGCAGCTGCGATTCACCTTGACCTGGCGGGCGAGCTTCATAGGGGGGCGGCAACGCGGTATGTAGGTGCTACGAGAATACGCCCAATGCTGCACCCTGCACCTTCCCTTTGCGGCGAGACTTACGATGGCCACAAGTGTCGTCACCAGCTTGTTCGTGAAGTGGAGCGCCTGTGCGGAAGACCCATCGGCGGCTGCGAGTTCCGCCGGAGCTCGCAGCTAAGGGTCTGGGGGGAGTGGGCCTGGCTTCGGCGAGTCACTTAGTGGAACGGCCTCAGGGTCCTTCGCATCTCGAATCTCTAGAGCTTGAGCGAGGAGTTGTTGCAAGCTTTCCATGCTGCGGAGTTCTCCGTCGCCAAACGCCGCTCGCACTGTCCGAGCGAGTATTGTGCGTCAGTAGTAGCGTTGCACGCGCACGAAGCCGTCGGACTCCAGGTTTTCCCTTTTGCTAAGGGGCGCTACTTCCGCAACAGGTACGAAGCGGACAGTGACGACGGTCTGCTTCCGGGAGCGAGACGGTCACCTGCGCAAATGTCCGCTTTCGCAAAATCTTTACTTCCGCTTTGGGCCTAAGCAGACGGTCCCTATGCCCCAAAGCAGCCCTTCGCGAGCTAAGTGATTCCTACTGCCGCCCGACTAGTGGCAAGTGCTTTCGGCGCAGCGCCGATTCGATTTTGGGCGCGAGCACGGGATAGTTCGCCACGTCCAGGCGTAGCACTGACAGGCGGTATCGATTGCCCTCTAGAAGATTGCGCGCCTTCAGTTTCAAGGCGAATGTGCGCGTATTCGCTGCCAGATACAGGTGCTCCCCGACGCGCTTTCCAACCTTTTCGGATTTGCCCAAGTACAGCGGCATCCACTCGTGAACAGCCGTATGTTTCGCCATACGCGCCTTCTGACACGATGGCACGAATGACTTCTTGAATTCCTCCTGATTCCACGTGGCCGTGAAGCAAGAAAGCCAGTCATCCAGCATTGCGGCGCCATAGGGGCTAGACCACACTTCGAGAAAGTAAAGTCCGGAAAATTGGATGGAATCCAGATTGACCTGAAGGAGGTCTCCCAACGGCTGAAACTCGAGGCGCTGCGCTGTTTGCTCAAAACCGCGGAAAAGTTTGGTGAGTTCGCCGTCGATTTCTTGAATGCGCTGCATGCAACCATTATCAAGTGGCTGCTGTGAACGAGTGTCGCCTAAGCCGATGAGAGAACCGGAATTAGTGACCGCAGGCAGGAGATTCACGACAGTCCGGATTCGCGGATTCACCGGGGATGGGCCTGGATTGGGGGGCTGGCAATTTGGGATTTCGAGCCGCTCGGGAGCCGCTCAATCCACATTTCTTCAGCTACGACAGATGAACGGCGCGCCGCGCCTTAGGCCACGGAGGCGCGAGAAGCTTGTTGCGCAGCCTTCTGCCGTGTCGCCCGGTCAGTGCGTGAACAGCTCGAGCGGGGTGACCGCCAAGACGTCTGATGGAGGGACGGGGTGCGGCCATCGCGCTTCCGATTCAAACGGCCGCGCGTCGGCGCGCAACTCGCGGTGGTAGTTGCTCAGAACCGCATACGACATCGGATAGCTGGCCTTCAGCTGCCCACCAAGAACGGCAATCTCCACGACGACGGGCCGCCCGATGGTTTCCAGGATGGCCGCCACTTCGGGATGGGCGTCAGCCACCATCGAAATTGCTTCCCCACCGAAGTACCGGAAGAACGGCTCGCAGCCGTCGTCACTCACCAGGGAGCGGGAAAGGCACGCCCATAGCAACCCGTTCCGCAGCTTGGCCTGGCCGTGCTCGACGAAGTACTGGTGCCAAGCAGACTGCAGCCATTGCCGCTGCGTTTCCGTGAACATCGTCCCGAACCGCTCCAGGAACCACCCCTGATGGACGGCCACCTCGGTCAGCCGTAGGCCGTTTGCTTTGAAGTACCCGGGCTCGGGCTCTTTCGTGCAGTGGTAGGCGTGGATTGGTTGTGTGGCGAGGAAGGCTTCAAGCTCTTGGCCGATTGCCCGAACGTCTGGGTGCTCGAGTACTTGCTCGACGAAGGCATTGGCAAGGAACCGGTCATGGTGCTGTTTCAGTGCTTCTCTGAGCCCAGAGGGGAGCGCCTCTGGAGACTCCAGCTTCAAGGCGCCCGACATGTCAGGCAGCGACCTGGCGGACCACTGCGTCCAGCGTTTTGCCTTCCTGGTTTTTCCAGGACAGCCAGCCGTTCATGTTGTTGCCAACAACGATGGCGGCCGCCGCACTCGGAGACTTGAACAGGTAGTCCTGAGTGAACACGAGCTGGCCGCCTGCCGGTTTGAGGATGCCCTCCGCCTCAAGCTGCTTGCGCAGAACGTGGAACCCCTTGTCCTTGAAGCTGTCCGTGACCTGGCCGCGCGCCTTGGAGCCTTTCAGGACGGCCATACCTTCGGCGGTGTATTGCGCCCGGGCTTCGGTGCCCGAGGCCGTGCAGAAGTACACGTGAGCACCGTCAACGGGCTTTGCCGGTCTCTCGAACAGCTGAAAGCCCAGCGTGGACATCAGCGTCTCGCCTGTTTCGAACAGCTCCTCGCACTCGGCCTCCATCGGCTTCGTGGTGTTCAGCTTGTTCCCGTTGGTGTCGTTCTCGACGACGAACCGGTCCGCTTCCTTGGCCCCTTTGATGCAAAGACGCTCAAGGTAGAGAGAATGGGTGGTCGTCAGGCTCTCGGCGCGAGACAACATGACCACGGCACGCTGCCAAAAGTCCCTCTCCTTGTGATGCTTCACCAGACGCTTCTTCAGGTCCGTCGTCTGCCCGATATAGACCTTTGGTTTAGCAGATTCCTCCGCGTCTCCAAACAGGAAGTACACGGCGCCGCCAGCCGACTCCGGCATGGCCAGGAAATCCTTCAGCAAGGCGCGCGGGACTTCGATGAGCCGCACGATACGGGTGGTGATTTCCGCCTGGCGGATGCCTTGGGGGTCCCCCGATGGAAGAAAAATCTGGATGGTCTTTGCGCGCGCTTGCATGTTGGAGGTAGGAGCTGAGATGGACTATAGGGACCGGCCGGCACCGTGCACTCGGAGCCATCCCGCGGTTTGTTCCCATTTTGGGAGTGTCTTTTCTACGGTCAGCCAGAACTCCTTCGTGTGATTGCGATGCTTCAGATGCGCCAATTCATGGACAACCAAGTACTCGAGGATGTCCAGTGGGAGGGCCATCGCACGCCAATGGAAGTTCAGGTTGCCAGCGGCCGAACACGAGGCCCAGCGATTCATCAGCTCCCAGACGCGGAGACGGCCGGGCCGGACGTCCATCTGTCGTGCGAAGCGCTCCACAAGGCCTGGCAGGCGCTCGTAACCGCGCTGCCGGTACAGCGCGCGGAGAAGTTCCTCCGCCCTTGGTCGGGCGTCGGCGCGCAGCACCAGGCGGGTGCCAACCAGCGAAAGCGGCAAGACTGCCTCTGACTGGACGTCCAGGGTGCAAGGTTGCCCTTCGATGTAGAAGGTCTCGCCAGAGACGAATTCCCGCGTGGGGGCATCTCGGTTCAACTCCTCCCAGAGCGCAAGGTTCCTGTAAATCCATGGAAGCTTTTTCTCGACCAGCTTGGACAGCTTCGCGTCGTCCAGAGTACGTGGCGCACGAACCAGAACAGACCCGTCACGCTCAATGTAGATTGCAGTGCTGCGCCGGTCGGACCGTACTACCCGGCACAGAACGTTCGCAACCTGAAGCGTCATGCCAGCAAGTCTAATTGCCTCGCCTTCGCCAGTTGCACCAAGTCGTTCGCGAGGCCCTCGTATCGGTCGACGACAATGCCGACGCCTGTATCTACGAGACGGTCCCCAATGAGGCCTTGGAGGGAAGAAACCCTGTCCGCGTTGCCCCAGAAGCCCGGGGTGTTCAGTTCCACGCGCAAGACGGGAATGAGGTCGTTGCTGAAAGACTTGAGAGCCTGCTTCTCGTCAGGCTGCAGCTTCACCGTCGCCTCCACGGCCTTGATGAGGACCTCGTAGAACGGCACTGCTTTTGTGTCGACACCATCGCTGGGGGACTTACTTCGGCCGGCCTGGGCCTCCTGGACGAGCAACTGCAGCTGGCGTGCCTGCTCGGACCAGTCGTCTTGGTACTTCCGCAAAAGCTCCTCCAGCTTTTCCGAGAGGGTGCCGAACCAAGCGGGGTCTTCGTCCATGTGGACGGTGATGTGCTTGCGCAAGGCATGCTCCATCTCAGAGGCCTTCGCTTTCGGGGATTCACGGGTGCCTGCCGCCTTCATGAACTGCGCGGACAACAGCTCCACGGGCGGTACCTTGGGATTCACTCCCAGGCTAACCAAGTGCTCGTTAATCAGGCGCTTGATTTTCTCCCCAGCATTGCCGAAGCTCATCCCTTCGTCTTTGAATCGTTCCCTCGCTTGGGCTTTGAGCCATGCGAGCCGCTTCGCCGGCATCAGGTATTCCGTGGCGGCGGGCGCCGGCAGCACAATGTTCAGGGCCTGTAGGAACAGCATGAGCAACACAGAGAACGTCTCGCGCTGCTGGGCGTCTTCCAAGAGGTCCAGCATCAACTCGAACACGAGGTACTCGTCCGCAGCTGGCAGAGATTGGCGAGCCCAGTCTTCCGCCTGCGGAATCTTGTGCTCGCGAAAGAAGTAAACGAGTCTGGCGAACGTGCCTTCTAGCTTCGCGAACTCGCCGTCCATCGAGTGCATCCCCTGCAGGATGTCGTCCAGGTCATCGCCGGCATAGATGTTTAGCGCCTCCCGAAGATGCTTTGTCAGCCCGATGTAGTCGACAATCAGCCCGACCTTCTTACCAGGAGCTGTTCTGTTGACGCGTGCGACGGCCTGCAGCAGCGTGTGCTCGCGCAATGGCTTGTCGAGGTACATCACCTGCTCAATAGGCGCATCAAAGCCGGTCAGCAGCATGTCACAGACGATTAGGAACGCCACGCCGGTTTCGGGCTTGTCGAGGTCAAAACGCTTGAGGAAGTTTGCAACCGCGTCCAGCTCCTTTGCCTCCTTGCGAGCCTCCAAGACGCCGGCGAGCTCATTGGTCCCATCAACTGAGACAACCACGGCGGCCTTCAGGAACCTTATGAGCCGCAGGACTTCCGGGTCTGCACCGGGCCGGGCGGCGTAGCGCTCAGCGTAGGTGGCGATGGCCTTGTCCACGGACGCCTTGTAGCGCAAGGCAGCCACCTTCGACGCACTTACCACCTGCGCCTTGAACCCGTCAGGCATCACGTTCTCGATGTAATGCTTGACCAGGTCCTTCGCGACCTCAGCTACTCGTGCTTCAGCTTCGAGGATGTCGTCGCGAGTGCCGTACTTCTTCTTGATGGCGTCGATTTCTTCGGCCGTGCGGCCCGAAAACAAGTCTTCGAACTTCTCGTCGAACTCCGACTTGTGGGATAGGGCTGTGTCGGTCGTTTTCCCCACATACACGATGGGCAGCACTGCGCCGTCTTCTTGCGCGTCCTTGAGCTTGTAGGTGTCGATGTAGCTTCCGAAGCGCTGCGCGGTTGTCTGCTGATGCCGCGAGGTAATGAGCGGGGTGCCCGTGAAAGCAATCTTGATTGCGTTCGGGAAAGCCACGGCAAGGTTATTTCCGAGGTCAGCGTACTGGGTGCGATGCGCCTCGTCGATGAAGATGATGATGCGGCTGGACTTGTTGACTTCAGGGAACGGGTTCAGCCGCGGGGCAGCGATGGGAATGCCGAGCGCCGCTTTGACGCTCTGTGGAAGCTGCGCGGCCGCCTCGCGAAACTTATGTACCATGACCAGGTACAGGCCAGAGTCGCCCCCCAACAGCCTAGACTTGAGGTCTTGAGCGCTGTCGATGGTGGTGACGGGCTCTCCCGCGAGGTGGGCTGTCCCTTCAAGCTGGTCCTCGAGGTCCGTGCGGTCATTGACCAAGATGACCTTCAGGTCGAAGAGGTCCTTCGACATACGTAGCTTCCGGACGAAGAAGACCATCGTGAGCGACTTGCCCGACCCCTGCGTGTGCCAGATGACACCCCCTCGCGCATCGCCGCGGTTTGCCCGAATTCTGGCCAGCGCCTTCAGAACCGCGCGGTACTGCTGGTAGCGGCACATAACCTTGACCAGCTTGTCCCGCTTTGTCGAAAACAGGCAAAAATTCTGAAGAAGGTCGAGAAGCGTTTCCTTGGGCAGCATGCCCTGCACCAGAACCTCTTGAGCGCGCGGCGGGCCGCCCAGCGGCACCTTGTACGTCTGGTACTTTGCCGGCTCAATAGAGCGCCAGCTCTGAAATTCGTCGGGTTCAGCAGTAATGGAGCCGTAGACGGCCTGGCTTCCAGTTGTCGCGACCGAGAACAGATTGAAGTGAAAGAGACGCTCCTCTCCTTCCCGGACACCGCCCTTTGTGGAGTCGTCGCGCCTCTCCGAGTAGCGCAGAAGCTGTTTTTTCGCCTCCTCCAGGGGTATGCTGGTGAAGGAGTTCGCCTCCTTGGCTTCGACCACAACTAGCGGCAGGCCGTTCACGAACAGCACCAGGTCGGGTCGGATGTGGGCCTTAGCTTGCCCAGGCGTATCAACCCTGAACTGGTTGATGGCAATGAAGTGGTTGGCTTCGGGGCGGTCAAAATCCACCAGCCTCGCCGTGCGCTTGACCACACCGGAGTCGGTCACATGGTCGATGTCTGGAATTCCGTGCAGTAACGCTTCGTGCACGGCTTGGTTGGCCTCCACCAAGGAGCCTTGACGGGTCGTGACGAATGTGAACAGGAACTCAAACTGGACGTCGGTAAGCCAAGGCCGCCCCCGCTCGTCCAGATTGATGGCGCGAACTGAGTTGAAGAAAATCTTCTTCAGCGCCACCTCGCGAAAGCTCGCGCGATGACTGGCCTCGGGCTCAGTCGGTAGCGCCTCGCCCTGGTCAACAACGTGCCACCCGAGGGCTGAGAGCTGCGCGAGGAAAGGGCTTTCGACGTTGAGACGTTCAGACATGGGCGTTTTACTTTCTATCCATCTGATACCTCTAGCTATCAAGCACCCCCAGGCGCGCAGCGGCGTCCCGCGGTGCTTGAGGAGCCCATCCTTTGTCTCCCCGGCCCCCAAAGCAGCTCTTGCATCAAGCCTTGTTTCTGCAGTTCGAGCTTGGCGGCAACCTCGTGTTCGTCAACGAGAGCTGAATCCACGGCGCGAATCCGGGCGGCCCACTCCAGCTGGCCGGCCAGTGCCAGTCGGGGCAGCCGAAATGCGGCGATGTCGGACTTTGTGATGTTCGGGTCCTTGCGGGTGCTCACGGCGAAATCCGCCCACTTGTGTCGAAGGGCCTGGAGCGCCTTGAGGACGAAGTAGGAGTCCCACTCACCTGGCCTCTTCGCCAACAACGCCGTGATGGCTTGGTTGGTGCAGGCTGAAATCTCAAGCAGGGACGTGCGCCCGATTTGCTCCCAACCGCCATACATGGCCACGAGCACGGTCCCAGGGGGATGCACCCTTAGGGAACACGCCTCCAGAGCGGCCGCGGAAACGCGTTCCTGACTGTCGTATAGGAGCGAGTCGTTGAGGTCGAGGGTCTTGACCCAAGGGGTACCTTCGGAGTCGTAGAAGCGCGCTTGGCTGCGTAGGGGCGTGGTGCCCGCCTGCAGGTCGAACCCATCGCCGATGGCCTCGTAGGCACAGTCCACGTCGCGGAGCTTGCCGAAAAGGCCTGCTCTCAGCTTCTTATACTTGTGGGCCAGGGCGCGTGAGCCAGCAATCCGCCGGTCTATCGCGGCGAGCAGTTCGCCAAGTCTGCGCTGAGCCTTTAGGTCCCTTGGAATTCGAAGAGGGGCGCTCTGCACGGCGTCGAGCGTGAGCCCGTAGCGCGTAGACCCTGTTGCTCGCTGTGCGAAGTGTTGGTTCACTTGGGGCAGCCGGAGCAAGTAGCTAAGAAACAGACCGTCTACCGCCTCTACTGGGCGCAAAATCGCCAAGTGGTAGCCACATACCACGTCGTCGCCCAGGTCGGAAGGGACGTAGGCGGGCACAGCGATGTCATCGGGCGATTCGGAGTCCTTCGTAATCACGACGTCGCCCGCCTTCAAGCCGAACTTAAGCACCTCCGCATCCGACGCGGTGGCCCTCATCAGACCTTCACTGGTTTCCACAGCCGTCGCGGCGTAAACATCCATGTAGTTGCAGAGGCGGACGGAGCGCTCTCCTGGGAGCTGCTTCTTGTCGACGTTACTCACCCGGATTTCTGCGACTTGGCCGAGCGTGGTGTCAAACCATTCACTCATAGCCATACTCCCGCAGAAAGTCCGCCAACTTCAAAGCGCCGGCCTTCTGTCTGGATATGAGGTCCAGGAGCGTCACCGCGTATTTCGACCAGAGAACTGCGAGCCGGTCCACGAGCAAGCCGACATGGGCTTGGAGGCGGTCTTCGAAGCACTGGCCCAGCGCCTCCATCCAGCGAGTAAGAATCAGTCGCTCGGCCTCGGCCGCCGAGATTTCATCGCGTGCTCGGTCCACGAGTTGGTCGCGTGTCTTCTCCATTGCGCGAACGAACTCTTTCGCTTGGCGCAGTTCGTCGGCTTTCGCAGCATGCCCTAACAACAGCGCATCCCAACGCGCAATCTCCGCAGCAAGCTGCACGCTCTTCCCTTTTACGGACTTCGCCTGCTTCTTGAGCTCCGCAAGCTCCTTCTTCCGTCCCTTGATTGCGTCCAGGACGGGTTTCGACAGCACCGGCTCGGCCGGGTCAAACACCAGCGAGTCGAGGTCAATTTCTGCTTCCTCTTCCGACTCATCGCCCTTTGCCGCCTCGAACAGGCCCTGCAGTGTCGCGATGCGTTCCTGGTTTGCGCGAAGTTCCTGCAGTACGTCTGGAAAATGCGCCATCAGGATGGTGTCTGCAGGAATGAGGTCTGCGTTCCAGCCCGAAGAGCAAACGGACTTGAAATCTGCCGCCAGCTTGCTGGAGAACTCAGCAAACGCGCCGCGGACCTGAAACTTGTTTAGAAGGCCCAACGGCACCAAAGTGTCTTCGAGGCTTTGGGCGAACTTCTTTCGAAGCGGCGCGTAACTCCCGAGCGCAGGAAGGTTGCGCAGTTCGCCTACGCTGGTCCTCCACCAGCCTTCCAGTTTCACGTGCAGCCGCGCGTTCGTTTCGCGCACTCCTGCGTCGGTGCGGACGAACTCCCTTGCGGAGCTCTTTTCGGCTTGCAGTGCAGGCACGAAGTCGAAATACGCGGGGCCGCACGAGCTGGCGGTAAACAGCTTCGCTCGAAGACCAGGGTAGTTTGACCAGTAAAGGGCCAGGGCCTCAACCTCCTGGCACGGAATACCGCCCTGGATGTGTGCCCGCACGTCCTGAGGCTCGGGAGGTGGTGAGTTGTCGACGTACCGTCGGATGTTCAGATTGAACTCCTTCGCAAGACACTCCTCGACAGGGACGCGGCGCGAGTAACCTTCTTCGGTCAACCGCTCGTGGTAGACGTGCGCAATCTTTTCGATGTCTTCCGGGCGCAGGGAGTTCTGGTTCTTATTCTCTTGAAACTCCAGGTCGGCGTTCACGAAAAGGATGTCGGTCCGGGTGTTCGCTGCCTTCTTAGAAAGGACGAGGACGCACGCTGGGATGCCCGTTCCGTAGAAGAGACCAGGCGGCAGACCGATTACCGCGTCCAGGTGCCCGGCCTCTATGATGCGTTTCCGAGCCTCCTTTTCCGGCCCGCCGCGGAACAGCACACCGTGCGGCATGACAACTGCCGCCTTCCCCCTGTCGGCTAGGGTCGCGATGATGTGCTGGACGAACATCAAGTCTGCCTTCTTCCCGGTCTCCGGCATGAAGGTGTGAAACCGCTCCGGAAATTGCATGCCAGAGCGGCCGTAGTTCTGGGAAAAGGGAGGGTTCGCCAGAACACGGTCGAACTTCATGAGTTCACCGTTCTCCACGTGAGCTGGCGCTTTGAGAGTGTCTTCATTGCGGATGTCCGCGGAGCGGTATCCGTGAAGAATCATGTTCATCTTGCAGATGGCCCAGGTCGTCCCCGAAAGCTCTTGGCCGTACAGTGCCAACCGCTTGGGGTCGCCGCCTGATTCTTCGACGTAGCCGCCCGTCTGAATCAGCATTCCGCCGGAGCCCGCCGTCGGGTCGCTCACTGCCATGCCTTCAAGCGGCTCCAACAGTTGGACGAGCAGCCGGACAACCGGGGCAGGCGTGTAGAACTCGCCACCTTTTTTTCCCGCAGAATCCGCGAAGTACTTGATGAGATATTCGTAGCCCGCACCCAGCAGGTCTGGGAACTCGAAGTCGTCGGTTGCCAGACGAATCGTGCTGAAGTGAGCGATGAGCTCAACGATTTTGTCGTCAGGCAACACTCGTTTCTTGTCACCCTTCGTATGCACGAAGTTGATGGGCTTCAGCACTCCGGCCAGGGACTCGCTGTTCTCTTCTTCAATCGCAGCGAGAGCTTTGTTGACCATCTCACCCACGGACTGCTTCGTGTGCATCAGGCCGCGGAACTGCTGTCCGTTGTCGAGGGTGATGGCCTCGTCCAGCACCCAGCGGGCTCGCTCCGGCACCCAGAACGAGTAGTGCGGGCTCCGCTTCATGTTCAGTTTGGCCTGAACCACCTTGGGGGATGCCCCTGACGCTTCCAACTCCTTTAAGAGCTCGCTTCGGTCCGCGGTAAATTGGTCCGACAGCCGTTTCAGGAACAGCATGCCAAAGAGGTACTCCTTGTACTCCGAGGCGTCCATGTTGCCGCGGAGGATGTCGCTGGCGCGAAGGAGAAAGGTCTCGAGCTGAGAGAGGGTGAGCTTCTTCCGATGGTGTTGCGGCATGACCTGTAGCTGCGAAATGACAGTAAGGCCATGTGTAGGTTCCCCGTTTTTTCCCCTGGAATGTTCTTCTTGAATGCGCACGCAATACTCCTTGTCGGAGATTTTAGGTGCCGCACTTTAGGAGCAAGAAATTTAGTTTTTTAGCTCGCCGGCCTTTCCCCGCACGCGGCGCTATCGAGGGCGCTTGAATGGGGGTTGCGGTTGTGCTGTATATGCATACAGTGCCGCGAACGAACAAACATTCGCTGGAAAACCGATGCCCCACACCGACGCGCAGCCCCTAAAGAGGCTTCGGACCTACTGGAAGCGGCACCGCGCCTTTCCTCCATGGCGAAGCTCTGCGAGGTCGTCGGCATGGCCTCCACCGCCAGCGTCTTCGACATGGTCTCGAGATTGAAGGACGCCGTCTACGTGCAGCGAGTCGAAGGCCGCATCGCTCCGACCAAACGCTTCTTCGCTAGGCCGCTCGTGGGCAACGTGCGCGCCGGCCTGCCGCAGCCCCGTCAGGATGAGGACGACTTCGAGGTCCTCACCATCGACGACTACCTGGTGCCGGACCCGAACAGGACGTCCCTGGCGCGCGTGAAGGGTGATTCCATGCGGGACGCCAGCTTGCTCGATGGCGACATGGTGGTCGTTCAGAAGAACGCACCCACGCGGGTGGGTGGCCGCTCGCGGGCCTGAATGTCTGCGTGATGTGCAGCCGTATGAGTGCGACCTCGCAAGACTTAGCGAAAAAGTCTTGTGAAATCAACGACTTGCCATGCAGCCGGCCGAGTGAAAATTTGCCTCTTTCGAGGACGAGCTCTCTCAGTTATGAGGTGTTTCTCACTGATGCGGCGCAATTTCTCAGCTATTGCGTCCGTCTACACTCCGGTCAGACGTCGATGTTCGCCGCCCGCAGTGCGTTCTGTTCGATGAATTCCCGGCGAGGTTCGACCTCGTCGCCCATCAGCATCGTGAATACGCGGTCGGCTTCGATTGCATCGTCGATCTGCACGCGCAACAGCCGCCGCACGTTCGGGTCCATCGTGGTTTCCCACAGCTGCTCGGGGTTCATCTCGCCCAGCCCCTTGTAGCGCTGGCGCGAGGTGGTGCGCTCGGCCTCGCCGATCAGCCACTTCATGGCGACACGGAAGTCGGCCACCTTCTCTTCCTTGGCGCGCTCGCCTTCGCCGCGCTTGACCACCGCGCCTTCGCTCAGCAGGTCGCGGAAGGTGTTGGCGGCGGTCGACAGGGCCGCGTAATCGGCGCCGTGCACGAAGTCCTGCGTGATCACGCTGCTCTTGATGTTGCCGTGGTGGCGGCGGCTGATGCGCAGGATCGGCTTGTCGGAGCGCACGTCGAACTCGCTGGCCACTTCGGCGGGGGCGCCGGTGTCGTTGAGTTCGCGCAGCTTGGCCTGCAGCAACACCGCCGAAGCCTCGGCCGCGGCGGTGGTGTCGAGATCAAGCGACACGCCGTCGGCGATGGCGCGCAGGGCGGCCGCGTCCATGAACACGCCCAGCCGTGCGATCACGGCCTGCGCCAGCTGGTGCTTGCGCGCCAGTTCGGCCAGCGTGTCGCCGCTGAGCGTGGTGGGCGTGGGGCCGCCGGTCTCGATGCTCGCGTTCTGCAGCGCCACCTTGAGCAGGAAGGCGTCGAGCGCAGGGCCGTCTTTCAGGTATTGCTCTTCCTTGCCGACCTTCACCTTGTAGAGCGGCGGCTGCGCGATGTAGATGTGGCCGCGCTCGACCAGCTCCGGCATCTGCCGGTAGAAGAACGTCAGCAACAGCGTTCGGATGTGGGCACCGTCGACGTCGGCGTCGGTCATGATGATGATGCGGTGGTAGCGCAGCTTGGCGACGTTGAAGTCGTCGGCGCCACCGCCGTTCGTCGTGGCGCCGGCGCGGCCGATGCCGGTGCCCAGCGCGGTGATCATCACCAGGATTTCGTTGCTGGTCAGCAGCTTTTCATAGCGTGCCTTCTCGACGTTCAGGATCTTGCCGCGCAGCGGCAGGATGGCCTGGAACTTCCGGTCGCGGCCCTGCTTGGCGGAGCCGCCGGCGGAGTCGCCCTCCACCAGGTAGACCTCGCACAGCGCCGGGTCCTTTTCCTGACAGTCGGCCAGCTTGCCGGGCAGGCCCATGCCGTCGAGCACGCCCTTGCGGCGCGTCATCTCGCGAGCCTTGCGAGCGGCTTCGCGCGCGCGCGCCGCTTCGACGATCTTGCCGCAGATGATCTTGGCGTCGTTCGGGCGTTCCTGGAGGTAGTCGGTGAGCAGGCGGCCGACGATGTCTTCCACCGGCGCGCGCACTTCGCTCGACACCAGCTTGTCCTTGGTCTGGCTCGAGAACTTCGGCTCGGGCACCTTCACGCTCAGCACGCAGCACAGGCCTTCGCGCATGTCGTCGCCGGTGACTTCGACCTTCGCCTTCTTGGCGAACTCGTGCTCTTCGATGTACTTGTTGATGACGCGGGTCATCGCGGCGCGCAGGCCGGTCAGGTGGGTGCCGCCGTCACGCTGCGGGATGTTGTTGGTGAAGCACAGGACCTGCTCGCTGTAGGCGCTGTTCCACTGCATCGCCACCTCGACGCCGATGTGCGTGCCCGGAATACCGCCGTAGGTTTCGGCCGGCTTCTCGCCCATCGCGTAGAACACATTGGGGTGCAGAACGGTCTTGCCCTTGTTGATGAAGTCGACGAAACCCTTCACGCCGCCGGCGCCGGAGAAGTCGTCTTCCTTGCCGCTGCGCTCGTCCTTCAGGCGGATGCGCACGCCGTTGTTCAGGAAGCTCAGTTCGCGCAGGCGCTTGCTCAGGATCTCGTAATGGAAATCGCTGTTTTCCTTGAAGATCTCGGTGTCGGGCAGGAAGTGCACTTCGGTGCCGCGCTTGTCGGTGTCGCCGACGATCTTCATCGGTGACACCTCGACGCCGTTCACCGTCTCGAGCAAACGGTTCTGCACGAAGCCGCGGCTGAACTCCAGCTCGTGGATCTTGCCTTCGCGCCGCACGATCAGGCGCAGCGTGATGCTCAGCGCGTTCACGCACGAGACGCCCACACCGTGCAAACCACCGGACACCTTGTAGCTGTTCTGGTTGAACTTGCCGCCCGCATGCAGTTCGGTCAGCGCGATTTCGGCGGCCGAGCGCTTGGGCTCATGCTTGTCGTCCATCTTCACGCCGGTCGGAATGCCGCGGCCGTTGTCAGTGACGGAGATGGAGTTGTCGGTGTGGATAGTGACGACGATGTCGTCGCAATGCCCGGCCAGCGCCTCGTCGATCGAGTTGTCGACCACTTCGAACACCAGATGGTGCAGGCCGGTGCCGTCGGACGTGTCGCCGATGTACATGCCGGGGCGCTTGCGCACGGCTTCCAGGCCTTCGAGGATGGTGATCGAGCCTTCGCCATAGCTGGTGTCCGCTGCAATGACCTCGGGCGGCACGACCTGCACTTCAGGCGTGTAGACCGGCTCGGTGTGCGGCACGTCGGGCTTGTTTTCTTCGCTCATCAGAATCCTTCCTATCTCTCTTTACTAAGGCAATGCCGCTTGAAGCGCCATTCCAGAAACACCGCGGAACCGGCTTTGCCGGGCCGCCGGTGTTGCCCCCGGCAGGGGGTTGGCGCAGGCGACACGAAGTGCGCCGCAGCCTGGGGGCGAGTCAAATCCGCATCGGCATCACGACGTACTTGAAGTTCGCGTTCTCCGGAATCGTCAGCAGTGCGGAGCTGTTGGAGTCGGCCAGGTCGAGCTTGACCATGTCCTGGCTCATGTTCGACAGCGCGTCGATCAGGTAGGTCACGTTGAAACCGATCTCGATGGCGTCGCCGCCGTAGTCGATGTCGAGCTCGTCCTGCGCCTCTTCCTGCTCGGCGTTGTTCGACGCGATGCGCAGCGTGCCCGGCTCGAGGTTCAAGCGAACGCCCTTGAACTTGTCGCTGGTCAGGATGGCGGTGCGCTGCAGGCTGGCCAGCAGCGTGGCGCGGCCCAGCGTCACGCTGTTCTTGTGCGCCTTCGGAATCACGCGGTTGTAGTCGGGGAACTTGCCTTCGACCAGCTTGGTGACGAATTCCATGCCACCAAAGCTGAACTTCGCCTGGTTGTTGGCGAACTGCATCTCGATGGCGCCTTCGGCGTCGGACAGCAGGCGCTGCATTTCGATGACCGTCTTGCGCGGCAGGATCACTTCCTGCCGCGGCACTTCGACCTCGAGCGTGGCGGACGCGAAGGCCAGACGGTGGCCGTCGGTGGCCACCAGGCTCAGCTGCTTGCCTTCGGCCACGAACAGGATGCCGTTGAGGTAGTAGCGGATGTCGTGCACCGCCATGGCGAACGACACCTGACCCAGCAGGTCCTTCAGTGTCTTCTGCGGCACGCTGAAGACCGGGCCGAAGTTGGCGGCTTCCTGCACCAGCGGAAAGTCCTCGGCGGGGAGCGACTGCAGCGTGAATCGGCTCTTGCCGCCCTTGAGCACCAGCTTGGCGGCGCTCGATTCGAGGCTCACGGTCTGGTCAGTCGGCATCGTGCGCAGGATGTCGATCAGCTTGCGCGCACCGATGGTCGTGGTGAAGTTGCCTTCGTCGCCGCCCAGCTCGGCCGTCGTGCGAATCTGGATCTCCAGGTCGCTGGTCGTGAGCTGCAGCTGCCCGCCGGTTTTGCGGATCAGCACGTTCGCCAGGATCGGCAGCGTGTGCCGCCGTTCCACGATGCCCGCCACCGACTGCAGCGCGGCGAGGACTTTGTCTTGGGGTGCCTTCAGGACGATCATCTCTTACCTCTTCCTCGTTTTGTTCGATTCGTTACTCGGTGCAGCGCCGAGGTTATCCGTTGTCGGTCGTCACCCTTTGAGGGTCTGCTCGAGCACGTGCAGCTGCTGGTTGAGCTCGGTGAGCTGCTGGCGCTCGCCACCGATCTTTCGCACCGCATGCAGCACCGTCGTGTGGTCGCGACCCCCGAAGAGTTCGCCGATTTCCGGCAGGCTCTTCTGCGTCAGTTCCTTGGCCAGGTACATCGCAATCTGGCGCGGCCGCGCGATGCTCGCCGGGCGCTTCTTGCTGTACATGTCGGCGACCTTGATCTTGTAGTAGTCGGCCACCGTCTTCTGGATGTTCTCGACGCTGATCTGGCGGTTCTGGATCGACAGCAGGTCGCGCAGCGCTTCACGTGCCAGCGCGATGGAAATCTCTTTCTGATTGAAGCGCGAGTAAGCGAGGATCTTGCGCAGCGCGCCTTCGAGTTCGCGCACGTTCGAGCGCACGTTCTTAGCGACAAAGAAGGCGACCTCTTCCGGCATCTCGGCCGACTCGGCGCGCGCCTTGTTGATCAGGATGGCCACGCGCATCTCGAGCTCGGGCGGCTCGATGGCAACCGTGAGCCCCGAATCGAAGCGCGACACCAGCCGCTCGTGGATGTCGGCCAAGCCCTTCGGGTAGGTGTCGCTCGTCATCACGATATGCGACTTCTTGGCCAGCAGCGCCTCGAACGCGTTGAAGAATTCTTCCTGCGTGCGGTCCTTGTTGGCGAAGAACTGCACGTCGTCGATCAGGAGCAGGTCCAGCGAGTGGTAGCGCTCCTTGAACTCGTCGAAAGTCTTGCGCTGGTAGGCCTTGACCACATCCGACACGAACTGCTCGGCGTGGATGTAGAGAACTTTGGACTCGGGGCGATCGGCCAGCAAGCGGTTGCCCACGGCATGCATCAGATGGGTCTTGCCCAAACCGACGCCGCCGTAGATGAAAAGCGGGTTGTAGAGATGTCCCGGCATGCCCGAGACATGCATGGCTGCGGCCCGCGCCATTCGGTTCGCGGTACCTTCGACGAGCGTGTCGAACGTCAGGCCGGAATTGAGGCGGTTCTTGAACGCGGCCGCGGCCGGATCCTCGCCCTGACCCGCAACGTCACGCGGCACGTCTGTTTCGGCCATCACCGCCACAGGCGACATGCGCACGGGGGCTTCCCGCGGAGCAAGCGCTAACTCGACGATGACGGATTGGCCATAGATCTTCTCGGCCATGGCCGCAATCTTGCCGGCGTACTGGGCGCGGATCCAGTCGAGCTTGAAGCGGTTGGCAACGAACACCGTCATGCGCGACAGATCGTCCGCGACCTGCGCGGTCAGCGGCTTGATCCAGGTGTTGAACTGCTGCTCCGACAGTTCCTGCGCGAGCTGGTCGACACAGGCCTGCCAAAGGCTGTCACCCGCGCCGTCGTTCGGCATGGGTGGGGTGAAATGGGGGGTATCCCTCGGTCATTTTCTCGTTGTCGTGTTGTGGATAGTTGCCGCTGGAGAGCGCCGGGCATTCTAACTTGTCAAAGCCTTATCCACACCGTCATCGTCGGCCCTGGAAGGGCACACCGAACGGGCCTGGTTTGGTGCTTCTCCAAATGTTTGCGATAATCGCCGGTTCCCCTGAGCGCCGCTTTTGCGTGTTTCGGGGCAATCTCTCGAAAACCCGGAAAAACCGGCTCTCGCAAAAGAGCTTGGCCATCCCACAGTTGCACCCAGGGGCACCCCAGGGGCCAGGAAATCTCATCATGAAACGCACTTACCAAGCTTCCAAAGTCCGCCGCGCCCGTACCCACGGCTTCCTGGTTCGCATGAAGACCCGCGGCGGTCGTGCAGTCATCAACGCACGCCGCGCCAAGGGCCGCAAGCGTCTGGCCGTCTAAGGCCACGCAGACGGCACCCTTGCTGGACTTGCCGCCCGCGCCCGCAGCTCTCCTTGCCTTGCGGCCGGCCTCCATGCAGCGGCTCAAGACCCGCGCGCAGTTCCAGGCCGTTCTCGCAGGTGCCACGGTGGCGCGCACCGCCCACTTCGCCTTGCACCGCTGCGCGCTCGACGCGCCAGCGGGCGCATTGCCGTTGTTCGGCCTTGCGCACGATGTGTGGATCGGTGCCATGGTGCCGAAGCGCTTGGCTCGCCGTGCGGTCACGCGCAACGCCATCAAGCGACAGATCTACCACGTGAGCGCCACGGTTCAAACTTCGTTGCCGCCCGCCGCGCACGTGGTGCGCCTGCGCGCGGGTTTCGATCGCAAGGAATTCGTCAGCGCCTCCTCGGACAAGCTCAAGGCCGCAGTGCGCGCCGAACTCGAGCATCTCCTGCAGCGAGCCCGCGCGGCGCGGCCATGATCCGACGTCTGCTCATCGGCTTGGTCAAAGCCTACCGGCTGCTGTTGAGCCCGTGGCTCGGGCAGTCGTGTCGCTTCGAACCCACCTGTTCGGCCTACGCCATCGAAGCGCTGGAACGTCACGGCGCCGCCACAGGCAGCTATCTCACACTGCACCGTCTCGCGCGCTGCCAACCTTGGTGCAAGGGTGGCCACGATCCGGTGCCGCCGTCGAAGGCACAGCGTACTGCTGCCGGCGGGCTGTTCTCCTTTCTCTCCTCCGACAAGAAGTCTTCTTCATGAACGATATCCGCCGCACCATCCTGCTGGTGATCTTTGGTTTCTCGCTGGTGATGCTGTGGGACCAATGGCAGGTTCACAACGGCCAGAAGCCGACGTTCCTGCCCTCCAGTCGGTCGACCGCCACGGTGCCCGCTGCATCGTCAGCGGCTGCGGCGGGTTCAGGCACTGCGGCCGGCGCGACCGTGCCGGGCGCCGCCTCGGTGACAGGCGGCAATGCCGCTGTGCCGGCACAGGCAGCGGCGGCGGTCGGAGAGAAGGTGACGGTGTCGACCGACGTCTTCACCGCCGTGCTCGACGGTCAAGGCGGCACCTTGTCGCAGCTTCAGTTGCGGCAGTACGACGACCAGACCAATCACAACGGTTTGGTCGACATGGTGAAGCGCTGGATGGGCAATCCTCCGCCGCCCAATCAGGTCAAGGCGGTCACGCTGATGGAAGACGGCTCCCCGTCCACGCTCTATGTCGCGCAGACCGGGCTGATCAATTTGCACGACAACGGTGAGCGCTTCCCGAGTCACCTGAGCTTGATGACGCCGCGCGCCGGTGCGCGCGAACTGGCCGAAGGCCAGAACTCGCTTGAGGTTTCCTTCGAGTCGCAGCCCATGGGCGGCCTGAAGTACATCAAGACCTACCAGTTCCTGCGCGGCGACTACAGCATCCGCGTCAAGCACCAGATCGTCAACGTCAGCGACAAGCCGCAAGACGCCCAGCTCTACCTGCAACTGGTCCGCCACGGCACCGTCGCCGCGGGCACGATGTTCGGTACCAACACCTTCACCGGTCCGGCGTTCTACACCGACGAGAAGAAATTCCACAAGGTCGCGTTCACCGACATCACGAAGAACAAGGTCGAACTTCCGCCACCGGCCAACAACGGCTGGGTCGCGATGGTCCAGCATTACTTCGTTTCGGCCTGGTTGCTGAACACGCCGAACGGCGCCGAACTCAAACGCGAGTTCCGCGTCCGTGACCTGGGCAACAACCTCTACTCCGCCGCCATGGTGCTGCCCCTGCCGCCGCTGGCGCCTGGCGCCACGCAAACCATCGACAGCAGCCTGTTCGCCGGGCCGGAAGAAGAGAAAAAGCTCGAGGCGCTGGCCCCTGGCCTGGAACTGGTGAAGGACTACGGCATCTTCACGATCATCTCAAAGCCGCTGTACTGGCTGCTCAACCAGTTGCACGGCCTGCTCGGCAACTGGGGCTGGTCGATCGTCGCGCTGGTGGTGCTGTTGAAGGCTGCGTTCTACTGGCTCAATGCCAAGGCGTACGCGAGCATGGCCAAGATGAAGGGGATCAACCCCAAGATCACGGAAATGCGCGCGCGCCTGAAGGACAAGCCGCAGGAAATGCAGCAGGAGATGATGCGCATCTACCGCGAGGAAAAGGTCAATCCGATGGGTGGCTGTTTCCCCATCGTCATTCAGATCCCGGTGTTCATTGCGCTCTACTGGGTGTTGCTGTCGAGCGTGGAAATGCGCCATGCACCATGGATCGGCTGGATCCAGGACTTGTCGGCACCTGATCCGTGGTTCATCCTGCCGGTGGTGATGACGCTCACTTCGCTGTTCCAGACTTGGCTCAACCCGACGCCGCCCGATCCGATGCAGGCCAAGCTGATGTGGATCATGCCGCTGGCTTTCAGCGTGATGTTCATCTTCTTCCCAGCGGGTCTGGTGCTGTACTGGATCACGAACAACGTGCTGTCGATCGCGCAGCAGTGGTTCATCAACAAGCGGCTGGGCGTGCTGGGGAAATAAGCTCGCCCCCAGTCTTCACGCACTTCGTGTCGCTTCGCCAACCCCCTCCCGGGGGCAACACCAGTGGCCAGGCGAAGCCGGTGACACGGCGTTTCTGGAATGGGGGCCGCCTTGCTTGCACGCACTTCTGATCCGATCGTCGCCGTCGCCACTGCCGCGGGGCGCGGTGCCGTCGGCATTGTCCGGGTTTCGGGCCGCAGCCTCGGCCCGTTCGTCGAAGTGTTGTGCGGTCGCGCCCTGAAGCCGCGCGAGGCGACCTACCTGCCTTTTCTCGATGGCGCCGGTGACGCCATCGACCGCGGCCTGGCGCTGTATTTTCCAGCGCCGCACTCTTTCACTGGCGAAGACGTTCTCGAACTACAGGCGCACGGTGGCGCCGTCGTGCTGCAGCTGCTGGTGGCCCGTTGCCTCGAGGCTGCTGCCGAGATCGATTCGTCCAGCGAACGAGCGCGGCTGCGTGGCCTGCGCGTCGCCGAGCCAGGCGAATTCAGTCAGCGTGCATTCCTCAACGGCAAGATCGATCTGGCCCAAGCAGAAGCGATCGCCGACCTGATCGACGCGAGCACCGAGGCGGCCGCGCGCAGTGCGGGGCGCTCGCTCTCGGGCGCGTTCTCGCAAGAGATCCACGTGCTGCGCGACGCGTTGATCCACCTGCGCATGCTGGTCGAGGCCACGCTCGACTTCCCCGAGGAGGACATCGACTTCCTGCAGAAAGCCGACGCTGCGGGTCAACTCGATGCGCTGCGGACGCAACTGTCCTCGGTGCGCCAGCGCGCACGTCAGGGCGCACTGCTGCGCGAAGGCATCAAGGTCGTGATCGCTGGCCAGCCGAACGCCGGTAAGAGCTCGCTGCTCAACGCGTTGGCCGGCGCCGAACTGGCCATCGTGAGCGCCGTCGCCGGTACCACCCGGGACGTCGTGTCGCAGACCATCCAGATTCAGGGCGTGCCGCTGCATGTGGCCGACACCGCCGGCCTGCGCGACAGCAGCGACGAGGTCGAGCGCATCGGCGTCGCCCGCGCCTGGAACCAGATCGAAGGCGCCGATGCGGTGCTGTTCCTGCATGACCTGACGCGCGCCGACTCGGCGGCCTATGCCGACGCCGACGCAGAGATCCTGCGCGCCTTGAGAGAGAAGCTGTCGGCGGGCGTCCCCGTGATCGACGTCTGGAACAAGCAGGATGCGGTCGATTTGGCGCCGCCTTTTGGCGGTGTGGCGCTGTCTGCCAAAACGGGCGAAGGTGTCGAGGCGCTCCGTCAGCGCTTGCTGGAGGTGGCCGGTTGGCAGGCGATGCCCGAAGGCCTCTATCTGGCGCGGGCACGCCATGTCGACGCGCTCGGACGTGTCGAGCGGCATCTCGAGGTTGCGAACGAGCAGTTGGGCGCACGCGTGCCCGCGCTGGATTTGCTGGCCGAGGAACTGAGGCTTGCGCAGAACGCGCTCAACGAGATCACGGGAGAGTTCGGGTCTGATGACCTGCTCGGTGTGATTTTTTCCCGCTTCTGTATAGGAAAGTAGTACTCAAACAACGCACAATGTCGTGACATTTGTCTACATTTCGTGTCTGTTACTTTTCTGAACACTGACAGGGAACCGAAATCATGGCCTCCGCGATCCAGAACCTTTGTGATGCGATCGCGCACAACACCAGCTATGACGCCTTCGTTCCTGCGCTCGCGCCTTCGCAATGGGAGATGTTCGGAAGCTACATGCAGTGCTTCGAACTGCCGGCCGGACAGATGCTGATCAACCAGGGCGCGCAAGACCGCACGCTTTTTTTCATTGAAAGCGGCGTGCTCAGCGTGCACCTGGCAGGCGCGCAGGGTCAGATGCAGTTGGCCATCCTGAACCCTGGCGCAGTGGTCGGCGAAGGCGCCTTCTTCTCGCGTCTGCCGCGGTCGGCCAATGTGGTGGCCATCGGCAACGCGCGCATTTGGCGCCTCACATCGGCCCGGTTCGCCGAAATGTCCAACCGGCAGCCGACACTGGCCCTGGAGGTGGTGATGGCACTCGGCGCCGTGATCGCCAAGCGCATGGTGGACCGCCTCAAGCGTGTCGCCGTGACCTGACGCGATGGCATCGCAACCCAGCGTCCTGCAGCGAGAAAGGGTCCGATGGCTTTGATGTGTGCGGCCTGTGGCACGGACAACCGTGATGAGGCGAAGTTCTGCAAGGGGTGCGGAGCAAGGCTCGTGGCGTCGCCGTCGCGCTCCGCCGAGGAACGCCAGGCGCTCGACGGCGCTTGGCGCGCGACCGTGCAGTCGGCGCTGGAACAGGATCTGCGTGCGGACGACCTCGACGCGCCGACGGTGATCGTGCCGTCCCGAGCGGGTGTCGGCGCGCGCGCTTCGCGGCCCGTGCTGCTGGGCACTGCGACAGCTCTGCAGTCGGGTCCGCGCCGCATCCGCGCCAAGCGCATTCGCGCACGCGTCTGGCTGTTGTCCGGTGCCGTGCTGCTCGCAGCCGCAGCAGGCGCTGGCTATGCCTACCGCGCAGGCGCACTGAAAAAATCGACCGCGCTGGACGCGGTGGCCACGGCGACACCTGCCGCGGTGCCGTCGACCCCATCGCCCACAACCCCGTCCATGCCCGCGCCGAGCGCCGCGCCATTGCCGGACGTCTTGCCGCCCGAGCCGATGCCCGCCCAGGCGCAGGTGACACCGGAGGTTGCCCCTGCACCGCCGCGGAAAGCGCGCAAGGTTACGCCCACACCCACGCCGGCCCCGTCGCCGGCCGTGGTCGACGTCCCGCCGCAGCCGATGCCCGAAGCGCCGCCCCCGGCGGTGGCGGCAGCCCCGCCATTGCCCCCTCCTTCCCCGCAAAGCGCGTGCGGTGGGCGCGGCTTCGTCGGGACGGCGCAATGTATGGTGACGCAATGCGCCCGCGCCGAATTCGCGGCACACGCGCAGTGCGAGCCGGTGCGCCGCCAGCAGCGCATCGACGAAGAAAAGCGAAACCCGCTCAACGCCAGCTGAGGTCGCCCCGACTTCTGCCTAGCCCTTTTGCAACTTGTCGACCGCCATGGCAAGGGCGTCGGGCTTGCCCGAAAGCACCAGCGTGTCACCGTCGCCCAGCACCGTGTCGTCCGCCAGGGCCGCGGCCGCGCCGTTGCGCCGTCGCAGGCCTGCGACGCGCACGCCCACGACATGCAGCGCCACGTGGCCCAGCGTCTGGCCGATGGCGCGTGCGCCGGGGCTGAGGGTGAAGCTGTTGAGTCGCTCGTGATCGATCTCGTCGGCGTTGTCGTCGTCGGCACCGTGGAAGTAACCGCGCAGAAGGTTGTAGCGTGCGTCGCGCAGGTCCTGCACCACGCGGATCACGCGCCGCATCGGCACGCCGACCAACGCCAGTGCGTGGCTGGCCAGCATCAGCGAGCCTTCGATGGCTTCGGGCACGACCTCGGTGGCGCCTGCGGCCTGCAGCTTCTCGAGGTCGAGGTCGTCCTGGGTGCGCACGATCACCGGCACTTGCGGCGCATGGGTGCGCGTGTTGGCGAGCACCTTGAGCGCGCCGGGCACATCGAGGTACGTCACCACCACCGCGCTGGCACGCGCCAGGCCGGCGGCCATCAGCGCCTGCAGCCGTGCGGCGTCGCCGAACACCACCGAGTCGCCGGCGGCGGCGGCCTGCCGCACGCGGTCGGGGTCGAGGTCGAGCGCCATGTAGGGGATCCCTTCTCGCTCGAGGATGCGCGCCAGGTTCTGGCCGCAGCGGCCGTAGCCGCAGATGATCACGTGCCTGGCCGTATTGATGGTCTTGCGCGCGATGCTCGTCATCTGCAGTGACTGCTGCATCCAGTCGCTGGCCACGAGCTTCCGCACGATGGCGTTGCTGTACATGATGATGAAAGGCGTGGCCAGCATCGACAGCACCATCGACGCCAGCACCGGGTTCGCCAGCCATGGCGGCAGCAGGGCGCGGTCTTGCGCCAGCGTCAGCAGCACGAAGCCGAACTCGCCGGCCTGCGCCAGGTAGAGCCCGGTGCGCAGCGACACGCCCATGGTCGCGCCGAGTCCGCGCGCCAGCAGCGTGACCAGCGCCAGCTTGAAGGCCAGCGGCAGCACCAGCAGCGCGGCGACCAGCAGCCAGCGCTCGACCACGATGTGCCAGTCGAGCGACATGCCGATGGTGATGAAAAACAGCCCGAGCAGCACGTCGTGGAACGGCCGGATGTCGGTTTCCACCTGATGCTTGTATTCGGTCTCCGACACCAGCATGCCGGCAATGAAGGCGCCCAGCGCCAGGCTCAGCCCGGCCCGCTCGGTGAGCCACGCAAGGCCGAGCGTGACCAGCAGCAGGTTGAGCATGAAGAGCTCCTCGCTGCGGCGCCGCGCCACCAGCGTGAGCCACCAGCGCATCACGCGCGGCCCGCCGTAGAGCAGGATGCCGACCAGGAACACGGCCTTGGCCGTCGCGATGGACAGTGCCTTGAACAGCGCCTCGGGCGGTGCGCCGAGCGCCGGGATCAGCACCAACAGCGGCACCACCGCCAAGTCCTGGAACAGCAGCACGCCCATCACGCGCTTGCCGTGTTCGCTTTCGAGTTCGAGCCGCTCGGCCATCAGCTTCACGACGATCGCGGTGCTGCTCATGGTGAGGGCGCCCGACAGCGCCAGCGCGGTCTGCCAACCCAACTGCCAGGCCGGCGGCGCCAGCCGTGCCAGCAGCAACGCGCCGGCGGTGGCGAGACTCATGGTGAGCATCACCTGCAGCAGCCCGAGCCCGAACACATGCTTGCGCATGGCGCGCAGCTTGGGCAGGCTGAATTCCAGGCCGATCACGAACATGAGGAACACCACGCCGAACTCGCCGAGGTGGCGGATGCCCTCGTTGTTCTGTGCCAGCGCGAAGGCGTGCGGCCCGATCAGCACGCCGGCCGATAGATACCCCAGCATCGGCGGCAGCTTGAGCGACCGGCAAGCCACCACCCCGATCACTGCAGCAAGCAGATACAACAGCGCGAGGTCGAGGGAGGACATGCGCCGATGCTAGCAAGGGTCATGCGCGCGAACGCCCGCCTTGCGCGCGCAAGGCCATGCGGCAGCGCCCGAAAGCCCAAGAAGCATCCGACCGATAAAATCCGGCCGATGAGCTCCCGCCCCCCCCTGGCCTTCGCGGCCGACCCCGAGATGCTGCTGGCGCGGGCCCGCACCACCTTCGACATCGAAGCCGCGGCCGTGCTCGGTCTCAAGACGCGCGTCGGCACCAGCTTCGTCGAGGCGGTGCACAAGATCCTGGGCGTGCGCGGGCGTGTGGTGGTCATGGGCATGGGCAAGAGCGGCCACGTCGGCCGCAAGATCGCCGCGACGCTGGCGTCCACCGGCACGCCGGCGATGTTCGTGCACCCCGCCGAAGCCAGCCACGGCGACCTCGGCATGATCAAGGCGGTCGACCTGGTGCTGGCCATTTCCAACAGCGGAGAGAGCGACGAGCTCGCCGCCATCCTGCCGGTCGTCAAGCGCCAGGGCGTGCCGCTGATCGCGATCACCGGCGGTCGCGATTCGATGCTGGCACGCCATGCCGATCTGGTGCTCGACAGCAGCGTCGAGAAGGAGGCTTGTCCGCTGAATCTCGCCCCCACGGCCAGTACCACCGCGCAGATGGCGATGGGCGATGCGCTGGCTGTGGCGTTGCTCGATGCACGCGGCTTCGGTGCCGAAGACTTCGCGCGCTCCCACCCGGGCGGCGCGCTCGGCCGCAAGCTGCTCACGCTGGTCAGCGACCTGATGCGGGCGGGCGAGCAGGTGCCGCGCGTCGCACCGACGGCCAGCTTCACCGAGCTGATGCGCGAGATGAGCTCCAAGGGCCTGGGCGCCGCAGCCGTCGTCGACGACGAGGGCCGCGTGCTGGGCATCTTCACCGACGGCGACCTGCGCCGGCTGATCGAGACCGGCGCCGACCTGCGCTCGCTCGCCGCGGCCGACGTCATGCACCGCACGCCGCGCACCATCCGCGCCGACGCGCTGGGCGTGGAGGCGGCCGAGCTGATGGAGCAGCACCGCATCACCAGCGTGCTGGTGGTCGACGCGCAGCAGCTGCTCATCGGCGCGCTGAGCATCAACGATCTCATGCGCGCGAAGGTCATCTGATGACGGCGCGCTTCATGCCAGAGACGCTGCTGGCCGCGCAGGACGTTCGAATCGCCTTTTTCGATATCGACGGCGTGCTGACCGACGGCGGCGTGTTCTTCAGCGAGCATGGCGAAACGCTCAAGCGCTTCAGCATCCTCGACGGCTACGGTCTCAAGCTTTTGCGCACGGCGGGCATCGTTCCGGCGGTGATCACCGGGCGCGACTCCAAGCCGCTGCGCGTGCGGCTCGAGGCGCTGGGCATCACGCACGTGCGCTACGGCACCGAAGACAAGCTGCCGGCGGCCGAGGCGATGCTGGCGCAGTTGGGCTTCGGCTGGGCGCAGGCCGCGGCCATCGGCGACGATTGGCCCGATCTCCCCGTGCTCGTTCGTGCCGGCTTTGCGGCCGCACCGCCCAACGCCCACGCCGAAGTGCGCGCCATCGCCCACCACGTCACGGCAGCGCGCGGCGGCGAGGGCGCGGCCCGCGAGTTCTGCGACCTGCTGCTGACCGCAGGCGGCCACTACCGGCGCCTGCTCGACGCTGCGCGGGGCCCGACCGCATGAGGCCGCTTCGGTTGCTGCGCGACGCCGTCGATCGCGTCACGATCTACCTGCCGGTCATCCTGACGGCCTTGCTTGCGCTCGGTACCTATTGGCTGGTGCAGAACGCGCCCAAGCTGCTGACGCCGGCCGGCAAGGAAGTGCCGACGCACGAGCCCGATTTCTTCATGCGTGGCTTTGTCATCAAGAACTTTCTGCCTTCGGGCGATCTGCGCAGCGAGCTCTTCGGCAAGGAGGGCCGGCATTACCCGGACAACGACACGATGGAGGTCGACCAGGTGCGCCTGCGTGCCATTTCGCCGGAGGGCCTCACGACGCGCGCGACCGCCGACCGCGGGCTCTCCAACGGCGACGGCTCCGAGATTCAGCTCTTCGGCAACGCCGTGGTGGTGCGCGAAGCCGCGACCCTCGGTGGCGGACGCGCCGCCCCGAGGCTCGAGTTTCGTGGTGACTTCCTCCACGCCTACATCGACACCGAACGCGTCACGTCGAACAAGCCCGTCACGCTGATCCGCGGCACCGACCGGTTCACGGCCGACACGCTGGATTACGACAACCTGAGCGGCGTCGCGAACCTGCAGGGACGGGTTCGCGGGCAATTGGTGCCATCGGCCGCTCCGCCCGCGCGTTCGCGCTGAGGTCTTGATGCGCAGCGCACCACTGGTCTTCATCACCGGAGCTTCCAGCGGCATCGGGCAGGCGCTGGCCGCGCGTTTCTATCAAGCTGGTTACAGCCTGGCGCTGGTGGCGCGTCGGACGGCAGACATTGAGGCATGGATCGTCGCCACGGGCCTTGCGGCGGATCGTTGCGCCGTCTATGGCGCCGATGTCGCGGAGGTCGATGCCATCGCCGCGGCGGGTGCGCGCTGCATCGAGCGCCAGGGCGTGCCCGATGTGGTGATCGCCAATGCCGGCATCAGCGTCGGCATCGACACAGGCGAGCGCGCCGACATCGACGTGCTGGCCCAGACCTTTGCCGTCAACAACATCGGTCTGGCCGCGACCTTCCATCCTTTCGTGGCCGCGATGGCTGCACGCGGCAGCGGCCGTCTGGTCGGCATCGCCAGCGTGGCAGCGATTCGCGGGCTGCCCGGCCACGGCGCCTATTGCGCGAGCAAGGCCGGCGTGGTCGCCTATTGCGAAAGCCTGCGCGGCGAAATGCGCGCAAGCGGCGTGAAGGTCGTGACCCTCTGTCCTGGCTACATCGACACACCGCTGACGAAGGGCAACCGCTATGGCATGCCGTTCCTGATGCAGGCGCCCGACTTTGCCGACCGCGCCTTCCAGGTCATCGAGGCTGGCAACAGCTATCGTGTCATTCCGTGGCAGATGGGGGTGCTCGCCAAGGTCATGCGCTTGCTGCCGAATGCGCTTTTCGATCGCGTGGTGCAAGGGCGCGGTCGAAAGAAGCGTCGGGGCGAATAGGCCCACGGCGCTTGCTGCCCTTGCCCCGGGTTGAGGACGCTGTCTCAGCGTTCACGGGCACCATCGAAAAAGGCTCCCGAAGGAGCCTTGTCTGCAGATCGCGCGATCAGTAGCCGCTGTTGCCGCCGCCGTAACCGCCGCCATTCCCGCCGTTCCCACCGCCGTTTCGGCCACCACCACGCGGACCCGCACCGTAGGGGCTGCGGAAACCGCCATCGCCACCGCCGCCACCGCCACCGCTGCGGCCCCCGCCACCACCGCCGTAGCCCCCGCCGCTTCGACCGCCGCCACCGCCGCCGCCGTATCCGCCACCACCGCCATTTCCGCCACCGCCGTAGCCGCCACTTCCGCCACCACCACCGCCGTAGCCGCCACTGCCGCCGCCCCCACCGTAGCCACCGCCGCCGCCACCGCCGTAGCCGCCACCACCACCGTATCCGCCGGTGCGCGGTGGGCGTGCTTCCATTGGGCGGGCCTCGTTGACGACGACGCTGCGGCCGCCGAGGGCTTGACCGTTCATGCCGTTGATGGCGTCTTGCGCCTCTGCGTCGCTGCCCATCTCGACGAAGCCGAAGCCCTTCGAACGGCCGGTGTCGCGTTCCATCATGACCTTGGCGCTGGTGACCGAACCGAATTGACCGAACGCTTGCTCCAAGTCGCCATCGCGAACGGAGTAAGGCAGGTTGCCGACGTACAGTTTGTTGCCCATCGAGGGACTCCTATAAACACATCAAAGAAAGCGATGGAGTCCCGAAAGCACCACCTCGGAGAGCATTCCGAGCCGCGCGAAACTGACCGATCACCCAGTTACCGCCCTGGGAAATTTGAAGGGAGGCTCGTGCATTATGTTTGAAATACCGGGTTTTCAAACAAGATTTCGGCTTTGCGCGGTGCCGTTGCAAAAATTTCAGCCGGCAGTGGCTGCTCGCAAGTGACTCGGCCGCGCGGATAGAATTCGGCCGTCATTGGGGAGTAGCCGCCTTCCATCGCGAGAAGGGTTTGCGTCAACAGACTTGTCCTGCCCCACACAGGACATGGCGCAAACGGTAAAAGCTTGGCGAGACCTTTGACCATGCGATTTCGGGATTCGGCCGAAGAATTGCATGGTCAATTGCGTCTGCTTCGGCCGAGGATCCCCACGTCATCATGGAAGCTTTTCTCGTCGCCACCGGCATCGTCGCCCTGGCGGAAATGGGCGACAAGACCCAACTCCTCGCGCTCGTTCTGGCCGCGCGCTTTCGCAAGCCCTGGCCCATCGTGCTGGGCATCTTCGCTGCCACCATCGTCAACCATGCCTTGGCCGGCGCGGTCGGCGCCTTCGTCACGCAGTGGCTCGGGCCGACCACCTTGCGTTGGCTCCTCGGCGGTGCCTTCATCGCGATGGCGATCTGGATGCTGATCCCGGACAAGCTGGACGACGAAGACACCGGCACGCGCTCGCACTTCGGTGTGTTCGGAACCACCGTTGTCGCCTTCTTCCTGGCCGAGATGGGCGACAAGACCCAGATCGCGACCGTCATGCTGGCCGCGCGTTTCGTTCACGATTACGTCGGCGTGGTCGCAGGCACGACGCTCGGGATGATGCTGGCCAACGCGCCGGTGGTTTTCCTCGGAGAACGCATCATGCGGCGCGTGCCGATCAAGCTGGTCCATGGCATTTCGGCTGTCATCTTCCTCGTGCTGGGCGTCGTGATGATCGTCGGCTGACGCCGCCGCCGCCGGCCGGGTGCCGCAGCTATACTCGCCCTGCGCCGATTTGCTACAGCTTGCGGGCGCTTAACAAATTCAGCTAAAGACCGTGGCCGAACCCGGCTCGTTTTTTGGCGAGGCCGGGTTTTTCTTTGTCCATGTCGTCCTTCGAAGTCGTTTCGCAATCGATGTCCTTCGCCGGGCCTTTGCCCCTGCGCAGCGGCGCCGCGCTCAGCGACTATTCGCTCGCCTACGAAACCTACGGTACGCTCAATGCCGACCGCAGCAACGCGGTGTTGGTCTGCCATGCGCTCAACGCGTCGCACCACCTGGCGGGCGTCTACGCCGGGCAGCCGAAGTCCGAAGGCTGGTGGGACAACATGATCGGCCCCGGCAAGCCGCTCGACACCGACCGCTTCTTCGTCATCGGCGTCAACAACCTCGGTTCCTGCTTCGGATCGACGGGTCCGATGCACACCGATCCCGCCACAGGCCGCGTGTACGGTGCGGACTTTCCGGTGGTCACGGTGGAAGACTGGGTCGATGCGCAGGCATTGCTGCTCGATGCGCTCGGCATCGACGCGCTGGCGGCCGTGATGGGTGGCAGCCTGGGCGGAATGCAGGCGCTGTCTTGGACGCTGCAGTATCCGCAGCGCGTGCGCCACGCCGTGGTGGTGGCCAGCGCGCCCAACCTCACGGCCGAGAACATCGCCTTCAACGAGGTGGCGCGCCGCGCCATCGTGACCGACCCCGACTTCCACGGCGGCCACTTCTACGAACAGGGCGTGATCCCCAAGCGCGGCCTGCGCATCGCGCGGATGATCGGCCACATCACCTATCTCAGCGACGACGTGATGAACGAGAAGTTCGGCCGCGAACTGCGCAGCGCGGTCGAGGGCGAGCTCGCCGGCACGGCGTACCGCTACTCGACGCAGGACGTGGAGTTCCAGATCGAGAGCTACCTGCGCTACCAGGGCGACAAGTTCAGCGAATACTTCGACGCCAACACTTACCTGCTGATCACGCGCGCGCTCGACTACTTCGACCCTGCGCGGGAGCACGGCGGTAGCCTCACCGAAGCCTTCGCGAAGGCGACCGCGAAGTTCCTGCTGGTGAGCTTCACCACCGACTGGCGCTTCTCGCCGGCGCGCAGCCGAGAGCTGGTGAAGGCGCTGCTCGACAACCGCCGCAGCGTGAGCTACGCCGAGATCGACGCGCCGCACGGCCACGACGCCTTCCTGCTCGACGACGTGCGCTACATGGGCGTGGTGCGCTCCTACTTCGAGCGAGTCGCCGCGGAGCTGACAGCATGAGCGACCTCGACACCCAACGCCTCATCGCCCGGTTGGTACCCGAGGGCGCACGCGTGCTCGACCTCGGCTGCGGCGACGGCGCCCTGCTCGACCTGCTGCAGCGCGAGCGCGGCTGCAGCGGCTACGGCGTGGAGATCGCCGACGGCAACGTGCTCAAGTGCATCCGCCGTGGCGTCGACGTGATCCAGCTCAACCTCGACGAAGGCCTCGCGATGTTCGACGACGCTTCGTTCGACGTGGTGCTGCAGATCGACACGCTGCAGCACCTGCGCAATGCCGAAGTCATGCTGCGCGAGACGGCGCGTGTGGGCCGCATCGGCATCGTCGCCTTCCCCAACTTCGCGCACTGGCCCAACCGCCTGAGCATCGCGCGTGGCCGCATGCCGGTGACGCGCCGCCTGCCCTATCAGTGGTACGACACGCCCAACATCCGCGTCGGCACCTTCAAGGATTTCGAGGTGCTCGCGGGCAAGAACCAGTTGCGCGTGCTCGATGCCTTCGGCGTGCAGGAGGGCCGCGCGGTGCGCTGGCTGCCGAACGCCCGCGCCGGCACGGCTGTCTTCAAGTTCGAACGCGCCTGAGGCCGTGGCTCAGACGCTCGCCGCCGCGGTTCACAGCGAGCTCGTCATCAAGAAGAGCCGCTTCATCGGCTGCGTGCAGCCGGTGGCCGATCGCGAGGCAGCGCTTCTTGTCGTGAGCGACCTGCGCGCCGTTCATCCGGGGGCCACGCATGTCTGCTGGGCATTGATGGCGGGCGGACAGTCGGCCGCCAATGACGATGGCGAGCCTGGCGGTACCGCGGGCCGACCGATGCTCGAAGTGTTGCGTCATCAGGACCTCGAGGGCGTGCTCGCCACGGTGGTGCGCTACTTCGGCGGGGTGAAGCTCGGCGCCGGCGGCCTGCTGCGCGCCTACACCGATGCGATCGCGCAGGCACTGGTGGGCGTCGACAAGCTGCCTTTGCAGCGCCGGTGCACTTTGTGCTGCGCGGTGCCCTATGCGATGGAGGGTTCGCTGCGTCGCGAACTGGCCGCGGCCGGTGCGGCATTGGACAACGTCGCGCACGGTGCGCTCGTCAGCTTGAGGTTCAGCGTGGTCGACGCCGAGGCCGCAGCGCTGGTGCTGCGCATCGACGATGCAACGCAAGGCCGCGCCGCCTGGATCGATCCGCCCGAGTGTTCTTGAGACCGGACCTCGGCTCAGCTCAGCACGCTGCCGCAGCAGCGGCAGAAGCGCGCATCGGTCGCATGGGCGTCGGCGCCGCAGTCCGCGCAGACCTGCGTGCCGGGCTGGCCGAGCGCGCCGGCCAGCAGACCGCGCCCGACGCCGCTCGCCGATGCCGCGGCGCGTCCGTGGCGCACCATCTCGGCCGAGACGATGCCCGTCGGCACGGCCAGCACGCCCCATCCCAGCAGCATCATCATCGAAGCGATGCCGCGACCGATGTCTGTCTTGGGCACCAGATCGCCGAAGCCAACAGTGGTCATGGTCGAGATGGCCCAGTAGACCGCCACCGGGATGCTGGTGAAGCCGTGCTGCGGGCCTTCGACGACATACATCAAGGTACCGAACACCAGCACGAGCATCAGCACGAAGCCGACGAAGACCATGATCTTTCGGCGGCTCGCGGCCAGGGCAGTGACCAGTGCCCGGTATTCGGCAGCGTAGCGCGACATCTTGAAGACGCGGAACACGCGCAGCAGCCGGAGGATGCGCACGTCGATCAGCACCGAGAGCCCGGGCATCAGGATGGCGAGGTAGGTGGGCAGCAGCGCCAGCAGATCGATCACGCCGTAGAAGCTGCGCGCGTAGCGCATCGGCCGCTTCAGGCAGGCCAGCCGCGCCAGGTATTCGATGGTGAAGACGATCGTGAAGAGCCACTCGAAGCCGCTGAACACGCGGCCCCATTGCGCACGGATCGGCTGCACGCTGTCGAGCACCACGACCAGCACGCTGAACAGGATGACCGCGATGAGCAGCAAGTCGAACATGCGACCTGCGCGCGTCTCGGATTCGAAGATCACTGCGTAGAGTCGCAGCCGCCAGCCGTGCGTGGGCTTGCCGAAGCGGGCTTCGGTCGCGGCTTCATCGCGCACGGCAGCGTGCGCGGAATCGCCGAAAGTTTCCGACTGTGAGGACATGTTCGAATCGGTAGACGAGAGGGGCGCATTGTGGCGGTTTGCCCTGCCTGCAAGGCATCCAGCGAAGCAAGGCAAAAGTTCGCAGCCAAGACGCTGCGAATGATCTCGTTACCAATCTTTCGCAAAGATGTGCCGACAGGCACCAGTGGGTTCTTACGATAGGCCGTTTCCCCAGAGGAGTAAGTCTTGGCTTCACAGTCCCCCTTCTTCGGCAAGCGTGACCGCGACACCGACAACTTCAATTCACGTCCTGCACCGCTCGTCGGCGCCGGCACCAATCTCGCAGGAACGCCCGTCAATCCGTCCACGCTCACCACCGGCGCCGCCACCGGCATGGCGACCGCACCGGCCGTCAAGGAAGGCGGCAGCAAGCTCACCGTCGGACCGAACATCAAGCTCAAGGGCGTCGAGATCACCGACTGCGACACGCTCGTGGTGGAAGGCCTGGTCGAGGCCACGATGGATTCGCGCGTGATCCAGATCGCCGAGCAGGGCGAGTTCAAGGGCTCGGCCGAGATCGATATCGCTGAAATCCGCGGCGTTTTCGACGGCAATCTCACGGTGCGCGAGAAGCTCGTGATCCATTCGACCGGCAAGGTCACCGGCAAGATCCGCTACGGCAAGATCGTGATCGAAGAGGGCGGCCAGCTCTCCGGCGAGATCACGTTCGGCGCGTCGGAGACGAAGAAGCCCGGTCTGCAAGCCGCCTGAGCGACGCGCTTCAGCGCGCAAGCTTCGCGATCAAGGCACCCGCCGCGGCGGGTGCTTTTTCTTTGGCGCCGTTGATGAAGAAGACGAACACATCGCGCGCCTTGGCCGGGACATCGTCGGCACCGTCCACGCGCGGCAGGTCGTCCGGCGCACCGCCGTCGGCCCACTGCTGGGCACGCTCCGCCCATGCCGTCAGGGCCTTCGGCGCATAGCCTGCCTTCAGCTTCGCATCGCTGTTCATCAGGCGCGCATACGCGAAGTCAGACGTGAGGTTGGCGAAGGACGGGAACCTGTCCGAGTCGGTGAACACCGTCGCCACGCCGTGCTTGCGTGCCAGCGCAAGGTAGGCGTCGGTCATGAAGCTCTCGTGCCGCACGTCCATGACGTGGCGCAACGTGCGGCTGCCCGCCTTCTTCGGCAGCAGCGCAAGGAAGGCCGCGAAGTCCTCCGCGTCGAACACCTTGGTCGGCATGAATTGCCAGACGATCGGGCCCAGCTTGTCCTTCAATTCGGTGATGCCGCTGTCGACGAAGCGCGTGACCGATTCGCCCGCGCTCGCCAACAGTTTGCGGTTGGTCGCATAGCGCGTGGCCTTCAGCGAGAAGACGAAGTCGTCGGGTGTCTCGTCGTGCCACTTGCGGAAGCTCTCGGGCTTCATCGTGCTGTAGTAGGTGCCGTTGACCTCGATGGCGGTGACATGGCGGCTCGCGTAGTGCAGCTCCTGCTTCTGCGGCAGGTCGGCGGGATAGAAGTTGTCGCGCCAGGGCTCGTAGGTCCAGCCGCCGATGCCCACGCGGATGCGGTCGATCGCCTTGCTGCTGTTCATCGCACGTTCCTTCATGTCGAGTCGGGATTGGGTCTGCGCACTCTACGCGGCGCGCACGCAGGCGCACAATGCTTTTCCTTCTCGATTCCTTCAGCGGAGAACCCCGATGAACGCCCCCCTGCACCGTGAAATGCCCGCCGGCGCGCTCGACGCCGAGCGTGCCCTGTCCGACGTCACCACGAAGTGGGACACCGACATCCTGCGCCAGCTCACCGACTACATCGCGATCCCAGCCAAGTCGCCGGGCTTCGACAAGGAATGGTCGGCCAACGGCTACCTCGAGACCGTGCTGCGCAACGCCGCGGCCTGGGTCGAGGCGCAGAAAGTCGAAGGCCTGACGCTCGAGATCGTGCGGCTCCCGGGCCGCACGCCGGTCCTGTTCTTCGAAGTGCCTGCGACCGGCACCGCCATGGGCGAGACCGTGCTGATGTACGGGCACCTCGACAAGCAGCCCGAATTCACCGGTTGGCGCAACGACCTCGGCCCGTGGACGCCGAAGTACGAGAACGGGCTGCTCTACGGCCGCGGCGGTGCCGACGACGGCTATGCGGTCTACGCCAGCGTCGCGGCACTGCAGGCGCTCAAGGCGCAAGGCGCGGCGCATCCGCGCATCGTCGGCCTGATCGAGACCTGCGAGGAGAGCGGCTCCTACGACCTGCTGCCCTACGTCACCGCGTTGAAAGACCGGCTGGGCGACGTCAGCCTGGTGATCTGCCTCGACTCCGGCGCCGGCAACTACGACCAGCTTTGGCTCACCACCTCGCTGCGCGGCATGGCCGGCGGCATGCTCAAGGTCGAAGTGCTGACAGAGGGCATCCACTCTGGTGACGCGTCGGGCCTGGTGCCTTCGAGCTTCCGCATCATGCGGCAGGTGCTCGACCGCCTCGAGGACAGCGCGACCGGCCGACTGCTGCCCGCAAGCTTCCATTGCGAAGTGCCTGCCGATCGGCTGGCGCAGGCGAAGGTCACTGCCGGCATCCTCGGCGACGAGCTGTTCAAGCGTTTCCCGTGGGCGCACTACGACTGCGGCGGCTCGACCCAATTCGCGCTGCCCACCACGACCGACCCGGTCGAGGCCCTACTGAATCGCACCTGGAAGCCGACGCTGTCGGTCACCGGCGCCGACGGCTTCCCGGCATTGAAAGACGCGGGCAATGTGCTGCGTCCCTACACCGCCTTCAAGCTGTCGCTGCGTCTGCCGCCGCTGGTCGATGCCGAGCGCGCGGTGCAGGAACTCAAGGCGCTGCTCGAGGACAACGCGCCCTACCAGGCCAAGGTCACCTTCGAAGGCGGCGGCGGGGCCACCGGCTGGAACGCGCCAGCCATCACGCCGTGGTTCGAGCAGGCGCTCAACACCGCGTCGCAGGCGCACTTCGGCGCGCCCTGCGGCTACATCGGCCAGGGCGGCACGATTCCGCTGATGAACATGCTGAGTGAAGGTTTCCCGACCGCTCAGATGATGGTGTGCGGCGTGCTCGGTCCGAAGAGCAACGCCCACGGCCCGAACGAATTCCTGCATGTCCCGTACGCGAAGAAGCTGACGGCCGCCGTGGCCGAGGTGATCGCCGCGCTGCCGGTGGCGCACCGCAAGGCACAGGCCGAGCCGGTAACGGCCTGAAGCGGCATTCGGCCTCGTTGCAAAGAAAAAGGCGCCCTGTCGGGCGCCTTTTTCTTTTGATGGCCGAGCGTCTTGTTCTTATTGTTTCTGCAGCAAGCCGCTCAGCGAGGAAAGCAGCTCTTCATTGGTGTTGAGTCCCTGCTCCGGCACCTTGCCCTGCGGCGTGAGCTGGTCGATCAACTTCGGCAGCATGGTCGCGAGCATCGGAAGCAGCATGGCGGCGTTGATGCCGAGCTTGCCCGCAATGGCCGAGATCACATCGCTGCCCAGCACCTCGTTGAGCTGCCCCCCGGACACCGGTGCGTTCTCTCCCTTGCCGATCCACGAGCCGATGACGTCGCCCATGCCGGCCTGCTCGAACTTCGAGACGAGGCCTCCCAGCCCGCCTTGTTGCCCGTCGCTTCCCAGCAGACCCCCGAGCGCATCGGCCAGGCCACCGCCCGCCTGGCCGCCCTGTTGCGCTGCGCCGCCGAGCATCTGGCCGAGTACCGAATCGAGCAATCCCATGGTTTTTCCTTGATGTGTGTGTTGTGTGACAGTCTCGCCGCGGATTGTGCGTGGGGGCTCGACCGAAGGAAACAGTTCGTGTCGGACCGACGCGCTTCCCGTGTGAAATTAATTCACGACCGGCGCACGTTTCGGCAGCAGCGGTGCGCTCACGTCCTGCACGCCGACCAGGCCCAGCACCGTCAGCAGCGAGTTCTGCGCGCCGCGCCAGGCTTCTCGCACGTCAATCCACTCGTCCGGTGAATGAAAGCCGCCGGTCGACCCGCCGCTGCCGATCACGATGGCCGGAATGCCGAGCGACATCGGCAGGTTGGCATCGGTGCTCCCGCCGCGAAACAGGGTGCGGCGGCCGAAGGCGGTGTTGGCGCGGACCGCCGCTTCGACGATCGCCGTATCTGACGGCGTGCGCCCGCCAGGCCGCTCGCCGATGAGGCGGCGCGACACCACCAGGCTGTCGACGCCCCAGCGTCGGTTTTCGTCGGCGACCCCGGCGTCGATGGCGTCGAAGATCTTCTTCTCGGTGGCGAGCAGCGGTCCGATCGCGTCGGAGCGGATGTCGATGGCCATCCGCGCCTGCGGTGCGATGGCATTGACTGCGGTGCCGCCGCTCACCGTGCCCACGTTGAAGGTGGTGCGCGGAAAGCGCGGCGTGCGGAGCTCGGCGATCTTCGCGATGGCGCGGCCCATGCCGTGGATCGCGCTGGGCACTCGGCCAAAGGCGGCGAAGCTGTGTCCGCCCGGACCGCTGAACACGACCTCGTAGCGTCGGCTCGCGGTGCCGAAGATCAGCACGCTGCCCTCGGGCACCGGTTCGAGCGCGAGCATGCCGTCGATCTCCGGACGCTCCGCGAAGATCCGCCGCATGCCGCGCAGGTTGCCGAGCTCTTCCTCGCCGACATTGGCGGCGAACAGCAGGTCGCCTTCGGTGCGGATCTGCTGCGCCTGAAGCACCCGCAGCCACGACAGCAGCACGGCCAGGCCGCGCGTGTTGTCGGAGATGCCCGGCGCGTGCAGGCGGCCGTCGTGCTCTTTCACGGTGACGTCGGTGCCGGCCGGGAACACGGTGTCGAGATGGGCGGAGACCAGCAGCGTCGGCCCGTTGCCTCGGCCCTTGCGAAGGCCCAGCACATTGCCTTCGCCGTCGATGTGCGCATCGCTCAGGCCGAGCGCCTTCAGGCTGGCGAGAAAGGCCTCGGCGCGCGGCCCTTCCTTGAAGGGTGGCGCGGCGATCTCGGTGAGGCGCCGCAAGTCTTCGATCGAGCGCGCATGGTCGTCGCGCACGGCGTCGAGCAGTCGCTGCACGGCCGGCGCCGCCATCAGCTGCGTGTAGGCACGGTCCACTTCGGGCCGCACCGGCGCCTGCACGGCGCTGCGCGATTGCAGGTATTGCGCCTGCGCCGCGGTGGCGATGCACAGTCCGGCCAGAACGAGCGGCAGGCGCTGCATGCCGCGCCGAAGGCGACACGGTGCCACGCGGAGGTCGACGGGCGCTGCCACCGTCGGTGCGCCGCGCCCGGGGGTCATGCGCCGCCCAGCAGCGCGAGCGCAGCCAGCGCGGCGGTCTCGGCGCGCAGCACGCGCGCGCCGAGATGCACCGGTTGGTAGCCGCTCTCGAGCGCACGCGCTTCTTCGGCCGCACTCAGCCCGCCTTCGGGGCCGCTCAGCACTCGCCACGCTGTGCCCGCGGCTGGCGACCCCTCTGCGGACAGCCTGCGATGGCCCGGCGCCAGGCTCAGCACCAGGCGCTGCGCGGTGTCGCCGATGTCGGCGGAGAGCCACTCGCCGAAACTCCGGATCGGATGAATGACAGGGATGCGGTTGCGTCCGCATTGCTCGCACGCCGCGATGGCGATCGCCTCCCAATGCGCCCGCTTCTTCTCTGCGCGCTCGCCCGACAGGCGCAGCACGCCATGGGCGGTGAGCAGCGGCTGGATGCTGGCGACCCCGAGTTCACTCGCCTTCTCGACCAGCCAGTCCATCCGGTCGTTCGCCGGCATGCCAGGCACGAGATGCACCGCGGCACCCGCTTCGCGCTCGACGGGATCGTGCGCGCCGATGTTCACCGTGACTTCACTGCGACCCATGCGCTCGACAGTGGCGGCGTACTCGCCACCGGCACCATTGAACAGGGTGAGCGCATCGCCGGGCTGCAGCCGCAGCACCTGCACATGGCGCGCCGCGCCGGGCGGCAGCGACAACGTGGTGCCGGCGGCGAGTGCGGCGGCGCAGTGGAAGCGCGCCACCTCAGACCCGGCCGTACGCGAAGCCGACCGCCGCCTGCGTGCCTTCGATCTCGTCGATCGCACGCAGCAGCGGGGTGAGCGCGGTGTAGCGGCTCGCGGTGGCGCGGATGTAGGCGATGAATCGTGGCGTGTCGGCCAGGTACTTGGGCTTGCCGTCGCGCAGCGTCAGTCGCGCGAAGATGCCGGCCACCTTGAGATGGCGTTGCAGGCCCATCCACTCGACGCCGCGATAGAAGGCGCCGAAGTCCTCGTCGACCGGCAGGCCGGCCTTGCGGGCTTCCTGCCAGTAGCGCACGGTGATGTCGAGCACGAAGTCTTCGTCCCAGCTCAGGAAGGCGTCGCGCATGAGGCTGGCGATGTCGTAGGTGATCGGGCCGTAGACCGCGTCCTGGAAATCCAACACGCCGACACCGGCGTCGGCGCGCGTCGGCAGCATCAGGTTGCGCGGCATGAAGTCGCGGTGCACATAGACGCTCGGCGCGGCCAGGTTGCTCTCGACGATCGCGTTGAAGCTGCGCTCCAGCCGCTCCTTGAGCTTGCCCTCCACCGCCACGCCGCGGTGCTGCGTGACATACCACTGCGGGAACAACCCGAGTTCGCGTTCGAGCAGTGCGCGGTCGTAGGGCGGCAACACGTCGGGCTTCGAGGCGAGCTGCCAGGCGATCAGCGCGTCGATCGCCTTGGCGTAGAGCGGGCGGCTGGCGTCGGCGTCGGCCGGGTCGATCACGTCCAGCAAGGTCTGGTGGCCCAGGTCGTCGAGCAGCATGAAGCCCGTGGCGGCGTCCCACTCCAGCACGCGAGGCGCCGTCACCCCGGCGTCCTGCAACATGCGCGCGATCTTCACGAAAGGAGCGCTGTCCTCCTGCGCCGGCGGCGCGTCCATCACGATGCGCGAGCGCTCGCCCTCAGTGTCGGCGCCGTCTGCATCGACACGGAAATAGCGGCGGAAGCTGGCATCGGCCGAGGCCAGCCTGACGGTGTCGGGCTGCAGGCGGTGGGCCGGCGCGATGCGCGCGAGCCAGGCGGAAAAAGCAGTGGCCCGGGCCGGGTCGTTCCACAGGATGGGCGGGGCGGCGTCGGCAGGCGGGTGCGGGGATGCGGTCATGGATAATCGATTCTACAAATCCGTCCCTCGCGGATCCCCGGCCACCGTCCTCGTCGCGGCGCCGTTCCTCCTCCCGACGATTCTTCTCCGACGATTCGTGACGTCCCTGCCCATGTTCAAAATCCAACGCCCTCGTGCCCGGCATGCCGCGCCTTCGTTGTCCGCTGCGCGGGTGGTGCATGCCGCAGAGGCGTGCGGGGGGTCGCTCGCATGAGCCGGCTGCGCCGCCCGCCTTTGCCGCTGGCGCTGTTGAGCTTGGCGCTGTGCCAGACGCAGGGCGCCTGGGCGCAGCAGTCCTGGATCGACACGCCGCTCGTGCTCCAGCGTACGCCCCAGCTGGCCGAGACCATTCCCAATGCGGAGCGAGGACTGCGCCCGAGCTTCGTCGAGGGCGACCGGATTTCGGGCCGACCCAACCTCGAGACCGTGATCGAAGGCAACGGCTCGATCCGGCGCGGCGACACGGTGATCCGCGCCGATCGCCTCGAGTACTACCAGCCCGACGACCTGGCGAAAGCCAATGGCAATGTCCGCGTCAACCAGGCTGGCAATGTCTACGAGGGTCCCGAGCTGCAGCTCAAGGTCGAGACCTTCGAGGGCTTCTTCAGCAACGTGCGCTACCAGTTCCTGGAAACCGGCGGACGGGGCGAGGCGGAGCGCATCGACTTCATCGACTCCAACGTGTCGGTGGCTCGGCAGGCGACCTACACGACCTGCCGGCGCGAGGACTATCCCGGGTGGATGCCGGCCTGGCTGCTGAGTGCGGCCACCCTGACGACCGACACCGAAGAGAACATCGGCACCGCGACCGGCGCCCGGATGAGCTTCATGGGGATCACGACGCCGCCGCTTCCCTCGCTGACCTTTCCGCTCAACAACCAGCGCAAGAGCGGGATCCTGCCGCCGGTGTTCGGCGTGGACAGCGTCAACGGGACCGAGGTGCTGCTGCCCTACTACTGGAACATCGCGCCCAACCGCGATGCCACGCTCTATCCGACACTGATGGCCAAGCGCGGCATCAACCTGGGCACCGAATTCAGGTACCTGGAAAACGGTTACGCAGGGACGATACGGGCCGACTACATGCCGGCCGACACGCTTCGCGACCGCGATCGCTGGGGCCTGTGGACACGGCACAACCAGAGCTTCGATCCGAAGCCCTTCGGGCTGGACTCGCTCAGCGCCTCCCTGCGCTTGAATCGCGTAAGCGACAACGACTATTGGCGCGACTTCTCGCGCACGCCCACACTCAGCTCGCGGCTGCTCGACAGCGAAGGCTCGATCGACTGGAGCCGCGGCGACTGGAGCGGCCGCGTGCGTGCGCTGTCCTACCAGACGCTGCAGTACACGCTGTCGCCGATCACGCCCCCTTACGACCGCGTACCGCAGATCACGGCCAACAACACCCAGTACGACTGGAACGGCTTCGACGTGTCGACCTCGCTCGACTACACGCGTTTCCGCGCAGACCGGCAGTACGCGCCGCTTCTGAACGGCCAGCGCCAACCCGACGGCGAGCGCGCCTTCGGCATCCTGCAAGTCAGCCGGCCATGGATCACGCCGGCGAGCTTCGTGATTCCCAAGGTGCAGCTGCACGCCACGTCCTACCAGTTCGATGCGCCGTTGGCCAACGGCGCCAATTCGGCCAGTCGCACCGTGCCGACGTTCAGCATCGACAGCGGCCTGGTGTTCGAGCGCGACGCCAGCTTCTTCGGTCGCGCCTTCCGCCAGACGCTGGAACCCCGCCTGTTCTACGTGCGCACGCCGTACCGCGACCAGAGTCAACTGCCCGTGTACGACACGGCCGCCAACGACTTCAACTTCGCAACCATCTACACAGAGAACGCGTTCTCCGGCCAGGACCGCATCTCGGACAGCAACCTGCTGACGGCCGGTGTCAGCACCCGCTTGATCGATCCGGACAGCGGTGAAGAGGCGGCGCGCTTCGGCATTGCCCAGCGCTTCCGCTTCGCCGACCAGCGCGTCACATTGCCCGGCGCGCTGCCCGTGACCGACCGGCTGAGCGACGTGCTGCTGGGCGCGCAGATCAATTGGACGTCGAAGTGGACGCTCGACAGCACCATTCAGTACAACCCCGACGAACGGCGCTCGGTCCGCAGCACGCTCAGCGGTCGCTACAACCCGGGCTCCTACCGCACGATCAATGCGGCGCTGCGCTACCAGGCGGACAGCACGCCTTTGGTTCAGGACGGCAGCAAGTCGATCGACATCGGCTTCCAGTGGCCGCTGAACGACCTGTGGGGCGACAAGGGCAAGAACCTCGGCCCGGGTAAGGGCGAAGGCGGGGGGCGGTGGTATGCGGTCGGCCGCATGAACTACAGCCTCAAGGACAGCAAGCTCACCGACGGCGTGATCGGCGTGGAATATGACGGTTGCTGCTGGATCGGGCGCGTCGTGCTGGAACGTCTGACCACCGGGCAGGTCACAGCCAATACGCGGATCATGTTCCAGATCGAATTCGTCGGGTTCGCCAGCGTCGGTGTCGGCGCCAATCCGATGGGCACGCTGGCCCAGAACATCCAGCGCTACCAGCCCCTGCGCACGCCCGGCGAAAGGCCGAGCCGCTTCACCAATTACGACTGAGCCTTGCCACCATGAAATTCTTTCGCTCCACACTCACCCTGGCCTGCTTCGCCGCGCTGGCCGCCACGTCGGGCGTGCAGGCGCAGGGCCTGGGCATGCGCCCCGGTGGCGGCACCGGGATCACCGACATCATGCGCGGCGGCCCCCGCGTCAATGCGCCGGCGCCAGCGCCCCGCGATACGGCGGCACCGCTGCCGGCGCCGACCGGCCAGCGCGCGGCCGAATACATCGTGGCGTTGGTCAACTCTGAGCCTGTGACCAACACGGAAGTGCAGAAGCGCGTCGCCCGCATCCTGCGCGAGAACCCGGAGGCGCAACGCGCGCCGCGTGCCGAACTCAATCGCATGGTGCTCGAGCGCGTGGTGCTCGAGCGTGCCCAGCTGCAGCTGGCCAAGGAAAGCGGTATCAAGATCGACGAGCAGGCCGTCGAGCAGGCAGAACAGCTCGTGGCGCGCCAGAACCAGGTCAGCCAGGAAGAGCTGTATCGCCGGATCGGTGCAGAGGGCATCTCGCGGGATGAGTTTCGCAACGATCTGCGCGAGCAGCTTCTGCTGACCCGCTTGCGCGAGCGCGAGGTCAACGCGCGCGTCAAGGTGAGCGACAGCGAGGTCGACCAGTTCATTCAGGATCAGCGCAGCGGCAACGCCGCGGTGTCGCCGGAAATCAACCTGGCGCACGTGCTCGTGACGGTGCCGGAGAACGCCACCGAGGCGCAGGTCGCGGCTCTGCAGCAGAAGGCGCAAAGCGTGGCGCAGCGCGCGCGCGCGGGGGAGGACTTCGCCAAGCTGGCGCGCGAGAATTCCGATTCGCCCGACCGAGCGAACGGTGGCTCGCTCGGTCTGCGCAGCGCCGACCGCTACCCGCCTTTGTTCGTCGAAGCGACGCAGACGGCGCCGGTCAACGGCATCGTCGGGCCGGTGCGTTCGGGCGCTGGCTTCCATGTGATCAAGGTGCTGGCCAAGGGACAGGCCGGTGCGGCCGAAGGCGTGGTCACCCAGACCCAGACGCGCCACATCCTGTTGCGCAACGATCCGCAGCGCAGCACTGCGCAGGCGATCGAACAGCTCGCCGAGTTCAAGCGCCGCGTGCTCGCAGGGACAGCCGATTTCGCCGGCTTGGCACGCGACAACTCGCAGGACGGCAGCGCCAAGGACGGGGGCGACCTGGGATGGGCGCGGCCGGGTCAGTTCGTGCCCGAGTTCGAAGAGGCGCTCGATCGCCTCGCTCCGGGGCAGATCAGCGACCCGGTGGTGACGCGATTCGGCGTTCATCTGATTCAGGCGCTCGCCCGCCGCGAGGCGAAACTGAGCCAGACGGAGCAGCGTGAAGCCGCACGTGCCGTGCTGCGCGAAAAGAAGATGGACGAGGCCTTCGACACCTGGGTTCAGGAAGTTCGGGCCCGCGCCTACGTCGAGTTCCGCGAATCGCCGGTCTGATGGCGCAGCACATCGCGCGCAAGCGTTTCGGGCAGCATTTTCTGTCCGATGGCGGGATCATCGACGCGATCGTGCAGGGCATCGCGCCGCAGCCCGGCGATGCGATGGTCGAGATCGGTCCCGGGCTGGCAGCACTGACGCAGCCCTTGGTCGAGCGGCTGGGCCGCTTGACCGTGATCGAGCTGGACCGCGACCTGGCCGCGCGCCTTCGGGATCACGGGCAACTCGACGTGATCGAATCCGATGTGTTGAAAGTCGACTTCGCTGCCCTCGCTGCGCGAATGGTCAGCACGCAGCCCAAGGGATTGCGCGTGGTGGGCAACCTGCCGTACAACATCTCGACGCCCATCCTGTTTCACCTGCTCGGCTTTGCCCACCTGATCGCCGACCAGCACTTCATGCTGCAAAAGGAAGTGATCGACCGCATGGTCGCGAAGCCCGCCACGTCCGACTACAGCCGCCTGAGCGTGATGCTGCAATGGCGCTACAGCATGGAAAACATCCTGTTCGTGCCGCCGGAAAGCTTCGAGCCGCCGCCGCGGGTCGACAGCGCCGTGGTGCGCATGGTGCCGTTGGCGCAGCCGCCGCAGGTCGACGCCGCGCGGCTCGGCGAGATCGTGCAGGTGGCCTTCAGCCAGCGGCGCAAGATCATGCGGCATACGCTGGGTCGATGGCTCGATGAGCATGGGTTTGCTGGCAAGTTCGACGCGCAGCGCCGTGCCGAGGAAGTACCGGTCGCCGAATACGTCGCCTTGGCGCAGGCTGTTCCGCCCTGAACGTCTGCGACGCCCCCGCACCCCCCACGAAAAAGCCCGTCGTCGACGGGCTTTTTCATGGGGGGTGCGGGGGGCGCATCGGAGCGCCGACGGCCAGGCACTGTCGCCGCTACCGGCTCAGGCTGCTGCCAACCAGTACCCTGCGTTGAAGGGGCTGCTCATTCGCAACGCCAGGGGCGACACGTCGACCAACTTGTCGGTCGGCATTTTCTCTGCCGTCGGATCGACCGGAGCGATCTCGATGCCGGCGACCGACGTGCTTCCTTCAGGGGCCTCGTTCGCCCGTTCTGCTTGGCTGGTGTGTGCAGAACGGGCTACAGAAAAGAATAGAAGCACCTGAACGGAATCTTCCGATCGCCCCAGTAGTCGGAGGCGTCGCGGAAAATGTCCAGCAGCTGTTCGCGCGCTTCCTTGTCGAACTTGGCGTTCGCCGGAATCTGCTCGAGCACGATGACGAAGCCAGGCTGTGGGCCCGACTTGTGCAGCGGGTCGGTCATGCAGTCGTACAAGGCGTCGAAATTCTTGCCGAAGTGCGACGGGAAAGTGAATTGCTGCGCAATGAGGTCGAGCACATCTTGCTTGCTCTGGGCGTTGGCCAGATTCGCATAGAGAAAGTGCTGCCCCGCCGCGTTGGCCGCTTCCTGCAGGTCGTTCACGCGGAAGGCGCGAATCGACTGCACGATGTTGGGCCGCACGGCACGAAGGGATAAGGTCATCTCCGCTGGTCTTTCCATGGTTGTCGTCGTCGTCATCATTTCATCGGGGCGCAAAGGCGCGCCGCTCCAGTTCAGTTCATCGGTCATGGCGCTATCCGCCGAAAGCTTGCGTAATGGTCCGCCGTGTACCAGCACGCCGTTGGCGACGCCCTGCGTTCGCCACCGCACACAATGCGCTGCGCACCTCTGTGGCGCACGCCGGGCGTATCGACCGTGTATTCGCGGTAATGCCCGCGAGGCTCCGCCGGCAGCAGGCGCTCACGATTGCCGAACACCGTGCCGTCCTTCTCGTGACGGAAAGGACCGTCGTTCAGGATGGCGCGGTAGGTCTGCTGACCCTGCACCGGCAATTCGGCCACCGAGATCGAGCCGTGCGGCGATTGCCGCGCGGTCGTTTCCATGTTGCCGCGCGCCTCGACGCCGGTTGCCAGCGCAACCAGCAGCAAGCTGGCCAAGGCAAATCGAGACGCAGACGACGTGAACGAAACCATGGGTGGAAACGGTGGCTGCGCTGAGCACCACAGGAAAAAGAGCAGGGGCCGAATGAGCGATCAACCTTGGGGTTAACCCGCGAATTCAAGCCCGCCAGTGTGCACCACGCCAGCGCAAATAGCAAGCACGTGCTCAATATTTGGGCAGAGGGCAGCGGCCTGTGGAAAACTTTGAAGTTAGCGACCACTGTCGCCTCAAGGCCTATCGATCGGCGTTCGCGTCCGCAACGGTCAAGGCCGTCATGTTGACGATGCGGCGCACTGTGGCGCTGGCCGTGAGAATGTGCACAGGTTTGGCCGCTCCGAGCAGAACCGGGCCGATGGCGATGTTCCCGCCTGCTGCCGTTTTAAGCAGGTTGTAGGAAATATTGGCGGCGTCGAGGTTCGGAAACACCAGCAGATTGGCGTTGCCGGACAAGGCACTGTGCGGCATCACGGCGGCGCGCTGCTTGCCGTCGAGCGCCACGTCGCCGTGCATTTCCCCGTCGACCTCCAGCCACGGTGCCTGGACGCGCAGCAGGTCGAGGGTGCGGCGCATCTTGACGGCGCTGGCCTGATTGCTGCTGCCGAAGTTGGAATGCGACAGCAACGCGGCCTTCGGCTTGATGCCGAAGCGCATCATTTCTTCCGCAGCCATGGTGGTGATTTCAGCGAGTTCTTCCGGCGTCGGGTCGTAGTTGACGTGCGTGTCGACCAGGAAAACCTGGCGATCGGGCAGGAGCAGGCCGTTCATGCACGCGTAGATCGGCACGTCCTGCGGTGTGCTGGCGCAGCCACCCGGGCGTTTGCCGATGACCTGATCGATGTGATGCAGGTGGATCGCCGTGGTGCCCCAGGTGCCGCAGATGAGGCCATCGACCTCGCCCTTGTGCAGCAGCATCGCGCCAATCAGCGTGAGTCGGCGGCGCATCTCGATCTTGGCCGTCTGGACCGTCGTGCCCATGCGCTCTGTCATGCGGTGGTAGGTCTGCCAAAAGTCGCGATAACGGTGATCCTGCTCGACATTGACGATGTCGTAGTCGAGCTCTTCCTGGAGCCGCAACCCGAATTTTTCAATGCGCTGCGCGATGATGGCCGGCCGGCCGATCAGCGTCGGGCGTGCCAGGCCTTCGTCGACCACGATCTGCACGGCGCGCAGCACGCGTTCCTCTTCGCCTTCGGCAAACGCGACACGCTTCTTGGTCGCGCGCTTGGCGGCGTCGAAGATCGGCTTCATCGCGGTGCCCGAGGCGTAGACGAAGCTCTGCAGCTTGTCGCGGTAGGCGTCCAGGTCGGCGATCGGGCGCGTCGCCACGCCGCTCTGTTCGGCTGCCTTGGCCACGGCCGGCGCGATCTTCATCATCAGGCGCGGGTCGAAGGGCTTGGGGATCAGGTATTCGGGCCCGAAGCTCAGCTTCTCGCCCACATAGGCCGCAGCGACCACCTCGCTCTGTTCGGCCTGTGCCAATTCGGCGATGGCGCGCACCGCGGCAATCTCCATTTCGTCGGTGATCGTCGTCGCGCCGGAATCGAGCGCGCCGCGGAAGATGTACGGGAAGCACAGGACGTTGTTGACCTGGTTCGGGTAGTCGGTGCGGCCGGTGGCCATGATCACGTCGTCGCGCACCGCATGGGCATCTTCCGGCGCGATCTCGGGGTTGGGATTCGCCAGCGCGAAGATCACCGGCCGTGCCGCCATCTTGGCAACCATCGCAGGCTTGAGCACGCCGCCCGCCGACAGGCCGAGAAACACGTCGGCGCCGTCGATCACTTCCAGCAGCGAACGCGCGGTGGTGTTCTGCATGTACTGGCGCTTGTCGTCGTCCATCAGCTCGGTGCGGCCCTCGTAAACCACGCCGGCCAGGTCGGTCACGAACACGTTCTCGCGCTTCAGGCCGACCTTGAGCAGCAGGTTGAGGCAGGCCAGTGCGGCTGCGCCGGCGCCGGAAGTGACCAGCTTGACGCTGCCGATGTCCTTGCCCGCGACCTTCAGGCCGTTGAGCAGCGCCGCCGCCACCGTGATCGCCGTGCCGTGCTGGTCGTCGTGGAACACCGGAATCTTCATCCGCTTGCGCAGCTCGCGCTCGATGTAGAAGCAATCCGGCGCCTTGATGTCTTCGAGGTTGATGGCGCCGAAGGTCGGCTCGAGCGACGCAATGATGTCGACCAGCTTAGCGGGGTCCTTCTCGTCGATCTCGATGTCGAACACGTCGACGCCGGCGAACTTCTTGAAGAGCACGCCCTTGCCTTCCATCACCGGCTTCGACGCCAGTGGTCCGATGTCGCCCAGCCCGAGCACGGCCGTGCCGTTGGTGATCACCGCCACCAGGTTGCCGCGCGCCGTGTACTTGAAGGCGTTGGCCGGATCCTTGACGATTTCCTCGCACGGTGCCGCGACGCCGGGCGAGTAGGCCAGCGCGAGATCGCGCTGGTTGACCATCTGCTTGGTGGCCGCGATGGCGATCTTCCCCGGTACCGGGAGCTCGTGGTATTCGAGCGCGGCGCGACGCAGCTCTGCGCGCTTGTCCTCGATGCTCGGCGTGGCGATGGAAGCGGTGCTGATGGGGGACGAATCGGACATGGGCGCAGGCTCCGGCTGTCGCTGGCTCGCAATGACGCGTCCGCGACACGGTTGTAGGGGGGGCGATTGTAGACCTCGCCCATTGGGGAGATGGGCCCCTGGGCGCCTCGCGGGAACGGGGCTCGGCGCGGCATCAACGGGAAAACCCGCTCCACGCGCACAAGGCCGTTCTTCAAAATCCGATTGTCCGACAAACGAATTGCGCAGCCCGACGGGCGCAGGAGACATCGATTGAACGCCAGCATCCGCGCTTCCGGCCTGCCCGAGGCCACGCCGACCGCCGGTAGTTCCGCGTCTGCCGAGCGCGCTTCCGGCGTGCCGGTGATGGCGCCGGACCCAACGTTGTTCCGTCGGCTTCGGCTCGAGCCGGCCTACAAGGCGGTGTCATCGGAAATCGAGCGCAGCATCCTCAGTGGCAAGCTGACACCTGGAATGCCCCTGCCGACGGAGCAGAGCCTGGCGGAACGGTTCGGCGTGCATCGCTCGACCGTGCGCGAGGCCATCCGCCAGGTCGAACAGGAAGGTCTCGTTCAACGCCGTGAAGGCCGCCGCCTCTTCGTTACCTTGCCCGGCCTTTACGACCTGGCGCCACGCGCTGCGCGCCTGCTGCTGCTTCAGCAGACCACCTTCCAGGAGCTTTGGGAGGTCGCCGTCACGCTGGAGCCGCTGGCGGCACGACTGGCCGCAGTGAGCGCCGAACCTGGCGATATCGACGAACTCGCCCACAACACCGAGGTCACCGCCGCGTTGCAGGCCAACGGGTCGGCGTCGATGGACGAGAACATGCGCTTGGTGGAGCTCGACGTGGAGTTCCATGCGCTGGTCGGCCGCGCCAGCCACAACCGGGCGCTGATGCTCGCTCGCGAGCCGATCAGCCTGCTCTACAACCCGATCATGTTGCAGATCCACCTGCACCTGCCGCAATCGAAAGCGCGCAACCTCGCGGCGCATCGGGCCATCCTGGATGCACTGAAGCGTGGCGATGCCGCCGCCGCCGGCGAATGGACACGCAAGCACATGGTCGACTTCAAGAAGGGTTTCGAGATGACTGGGCAAGACATGCGCACGCCCATCTCGAAGGCGCAGTAGTTCGTTACAAGCAAGGAGACAAAGACATGAAATCGAAGCAGCATCAGATCGGAACGACACGGGTGGGCGCCTGGCGCCGCGGCATGGCGCGCTCCGCCATTGCCCTGGGCATCGGGGCACTGGCGTTCGGCGCGCAGGCGCAGGAGACCTTCAAGGTCGGCGTGGTGAGTTTTCTGTCCGGCCAGGCGGCGGAGAGTTTCGGCATTCCCGCGGTCAATGGCGCCAAGGCGCTGGTCGACGCCTTCAACAAGGGCGAGGGTCCCGCCCCTTACAACAAGACCGGCTTTGGGGGCATGAAGATCGAGGCCATCTACGTCGACGAGAACGGTGGCGCCACCAAGCAGGTGCAGGAACTTCGCAACCTCTACGACCGCGAAAAGGTCGACGCGGTGGTGGGCTATGTGGGCTCCGGCGACTGTCTCGCGGTGGCGCCCGTGGCCGAGGAGATGAAGCGCTTCCTGATCCTCTACGACTGCGGCACCCCGCGCATCTTCGAGGACGGCAAGTACAACTACGTTTTCCGCACCGCCTCGCACGCCACCATGGACAACGTGGCCCTCGCCCGCTACATGAAGGCGCGCAACGTCAAGGCCGCGACGTACAACATGATCAACCAGGACTACGCCTGGGGCCAGGATTCGCGCAAGGACTTCATGCTGTCCATGGCGCAGCTCTATCCCGATGCGAAGGCCGGCGAGGACCTGCTGCCGAAATTCGGTGCCGGCCAGTACGGCACCGAAATCTCCGCATTGATGGGCCGGCGCGCCGACGTTACCCACTCCAGCCTGTGGGGCGGCGACCTGCAGGCCTTCATCCTGCAGTCGGGCCCGCGGGGTTTGTTCAAGCGCTCGCAGGTCGTGCTGTCGGCCGCCGACCATGTGCTGACCAACCTCGGCGACAAGATGCCCGACGGGGCCATCCTGGGCGCGCGCGGCGCCTACGGTCTGCTGTCACCCAAGTCGGCGCTCAACGACTGGTGGTGGAGCGTGTACCAGAAGGCGCAGAACACCTACCCGGCACAGGCGCCCTACCGCATGGCGCAGGCGCTGATGGGCTTGAAATTGGCGGCCGAGAAGGCGATGGCGGCCAACGGCGGCAAGAAGCCGACGTCGGAACAGCTGGCCGCGGCACTCAAGGGCATGGAATGGGATTCGCCGGGCGGGAAGATCCGCATGTCGCTGGGCGATGGCCATCAGGCCACGCAGGAAACCGCCATCGGCAAGACGCGCTACGACGCGGGCAAGAAGATGGTGGTGCTGGAAGACATCCAGCGCTTCCCGGCCGAGTGCGTGAATCCGCCGCCGAACGTGAAGTCCGAGGATTGGATCAAGAGCAATTTCGCCGGGTCGAAGTGCTGACCGGCTGACGGCGCGCTGCATCGAACGTTCGCCGGCCTGCGCCACTGCGCGGGCCGGTCGAGCGCATCTCCAACCTCCACCGATTCGGTCATGAACACCGCCCTCACCATCCTCATCGACGGATTGAGCTACGCATCGTGGCTCTTCATCGTCGCGCTCGGGCTCACGCTCGTGTTCGGTGTCCTGAAGATCCTCAACATCGCGCACGGCAGTTTCTACGCGCTGGGCGCGTACGCCGCGGCCAGCTTCGTCGGCTGGTTCGCCACGATGAAATTCGCGCCCGAATGGTCGCTGGTCGCGATGCTGTTCGCGGCGATCGCGGTGGCGGTGCTGGTCGCACCGCTGACCGAGCGCGGTCTCATGCGCTTCTTCTACGGCCGCGACGAAGTGCTGCTGGTGCTGGTCACCTATGCATTGTTCCTCGTGCTGGAAGACGTGACCAAGCTCCTCTGGGGCGCCAACCCGTACTACGTGTCGGAGCCGTACGCGCTCTTCGGCAACGTGGAGATCGGCGACCAGGTGTACGTGGGGTACGACTTCATGCTGATGGGGCTGGCGGTCGCGATCGGGCTCGCGGTGTGGTGGGGCTTGAACCGCACGCGCCACGGCAAGATCGTGCTGGCCGTGATCCACAGCGAAGAGGTCGCGGCCAGCATGGGCGTGAATGTCTCGCGCGTCTACATGCTGGCTTTTTCCGTCGGCATCTTCCTGGCCGCGATCGGCGGCGCGTTCACCGCGCCACTGATCTCGGTACAGCCGGGCGTGTCGGTCGGCGTGATCATCGTGTCCTTCGCGGTCGTGATCATCGGCGGCCTCGGCAGCATCGAGGGTGCGGCCATCGGCGCGCTCATCGTCGGCCTGGCACGCTCCTTCGCGGTCCATGTCATGCCCGAAGCCGAACTGTTCTCTATCTACATCGTCATGGCGCTGGTGCTCATGGTGCGGCCCGAGGGCCTGTTCCAGCGCATCCAGGCCCGAAAGATCTGACCATGCAGAGCATCCCTCTTTCCTCGTCGCCATCCGGTGCATCGCGCACCGCGCACCGAACGGCGGTGCTGCTCGCCGGCCTGGCCTTCATCGCCGTGCTTGTCGTCGCCGGCGCCTTCATGCCCAAGTGGCTGACCTTCCTGCTGACCATGGCCGCGTCGCACGGGCTGGTGTCGCTGGGCATCGTGCTGCTCATGCGCGGCGGCGTCGTGTCCTTCGGCCAGGGGCTGGTGTTCGCGGTCGGCGGGTATGCCGCGGCGCTGGCCTTCAACAAGCTGGGCATCACGGATGCGTTGGGACTGGCGCTCATGGGCGGCGTGGCGGCGCTCGTCGTCGCGGCGCCTTTCGCGCCGATGCTGGCGCGCTACCGCGGCATCTTCTTCGCGATGCTCACGCTGGCGCTGTCGATGGTCTGCTACGGCGTGCTGGTCAAGACCAACGCGCTCGGCGGCTCCGACGGCTTCAACATGGGCCGTGCCACGCTCTTCGGCCAGAAGCTGTCGGACGCGCGCGTGGGCTACGCGCTCTATGGCGTGACGATCGCCTTCTCGGGCGTCATGGCGCTGCTGGCGCGAGCCTACTTCGATTCGACGCGCGGGCTGGTCACCCAGGCAGTGCGCGAGAACGAACTGCGCGTCGAATACCTCGGTGGCTCGGTCAAGCAGGCGATGAGCATCAACTTCCTGCTCGCGGCCTTCGTCGGCGGCGCCGGCGGCGCGCTCACCGTGATGTCGCTGGGCCACATCGATCCAAACTTCAGCTACTGGACCACGTCCGGCGAGTTCGTCTTCGTCGCCATCCTCGCAGGGTGGCAGAGCGTGCTGGCGGTGTTCGTCGCATCGACGCTGTTGGAGATCGTCCGCTCGTTCTCGAGCCTTTATTTTCCCAACACCTGGCAGCTGTCGCTGGGCTTGTTCCTGCTGCTGATGATCCGCTTCCTGCCGCGCGGTATCGGCTCGCTGTGGGTCGACCGCGTGGGCGGCAAGCGTGCGAAGGGAGGCCGCGCGTGAACGCTGTCATCAAGTCCCTCGCCAAGGTCACGCCGCCCGTCGGGCGCGACATCCTGCTGCGCGCCACCGGCATCGAGAAGCGCTTCGGCGCGGTGGTTGCGGCCAGCGGCATCGAGATCGCAGTCGGCGTGGGCGAGCGCGTTAGCCTGATCGGCAGCAACGGCGCGGGCAAGACCACCTTCGTCAACATGATCACGGGCTACCTCAAGCCCGACACCGGCAGCATCCTGCTGGGCGACCGCGACATCACGCGCCTGGCGCCGCGGCAGATCACGCAGCTGGGCGTGGCGCGTTCGTTCCAGATCCCGCAGCTGTTCCAGGAGCTGTCGGTGCTCGACAACATGCTGGTGGCCACCGCCTGCCGGGAGAACCGGTTGTCCTTCTGGCAGACCGCCCGGCGCGACGATGCCGTCGACCGGGCCGACGCGCTGTTGGCGCGCTTCAACCTCACCGAACACCGCGAACGCCGCGTGGCCGAGCTGCCCGGCGGCGTGCGCAAGTTGCTCGATATCGCGATGGCCATGACCGGCCAGCCGCGCCTGCTGCTGCTCGACGAGCCGACCAGTGGCGTCTCGGCCGAAGAGAAATTCCCGATGATGGAAATCATCATGACCGCACTCGGGCAGGAGCCCATGACCGTGCTCTTCGTCGAGCACGACATGGACATCGTCGAACGCTACGCCGACCGTGTGGTCGCGTTCTACAGCGGCCGCATCATCGCGGACGACACACCGCAGGCCGCGCTTGCCACCGATGACGTGCGCCGCTACGTCACCGGCACCCTTCGCCAGGAGTAAGCGATGCTCGCCATCGAATCGATCCATGTCGCCATCGGCTCCGTGCAGGTGCTGCGCGGCCTCAGCCTGGCCGTCGCGCCCAACAGCATGACCGGCCTCATCGGCCGCAATGGCGCGGGCAAGACCACGCTGCTGCGTTCGGTGATGGGCCACCTCGCGCCCACGCAAGGCCGCATCGTCTTCGACGGGCAGGACCTCGCGCGCCTGCCCAAGCACGGCCGCGCCGCGGCGGGCATCGGCTACATGCCGGAAGACCGCGGCCTGGTGCCCGAGCTGACCGTCGAGGAGAACATCCTCGTACCCTTGTGGGCCACCGGCGCTCGCAACGCGAAGGAGCGGCTGGACTTCGTCTACGGCGTGCTGCCCGAGCTTGCGGCCATGCGGGAGCGCCGCGCGCTGCTGCTCTCGGGCGGCCAGCAGAAGCTGGTGGCCCTCGGCAGGGCGCTCGGCGTCGGCACGCGCCTGCTGCTGCTCGACGAGCCCTTCGAAGGCGTCGCGCCCGCGCTGTCGATGCGTCTCGGCGAAGTCATCGCCGGGCTGCGTGGCAGCGCGCTGTCGGTGCTGATCGCGCAGTCGGACTTGAACCATTCGCGCAAGCTGGTCGATGTGGAGTACGTGATCGAGCGCGGTGCCAATGTCGCCGCCGAGGCCCACGCGGGCGCCGCATGAACACCCACTGGCAATCGCGCAACATGCCCGCGCTGCGCCACGAGGCCGCCTACGGCGATCGCATCGTGCGCTGCTTCGTCGAGCGGCCCGGCAGCATGCATGCGCTGCTCGAACACGCCGTCGCCGCGCATGGCCAGAGCGACGCTGTCGTGTGCGGCGACACGCGATGGAGCTACCGCCAACTCGACGTCGAGGTCGCGCGCATCGCCGCCGGACTCGCAGCGCACGGCGTGATGGCGGGCGAGCACGTCGTGCTCTTCATGCGCAACCGGCCCGAGTTCGTCGCCACGCTGTTCGCGGTGCAGCGCCTCGGCGCCATCGCCGTGCCCATCGGTGAACGCGAACAGAAGCCCGGCCTGGCCTACATGCTGCAGCAATGCGGTGCCTGCGCGATCGTGGTCGACGCGGCACTCGCCGAGCGCGTGCCGGACACGGCCGACGTGCCGGCGCTGCGCCTGCGTATCGTCGCGGCCGGTTCGGCCGACGGCGCGTTGTCGCTCGACACGCTCGGCGCCGGCGCCCCGCCCGTCGACATCGCCGCCGTGAAGGAGCAAGACACCGCCCTCCTCCTCTATACCTCCGGTACCACGGGCCGCCCCAAGGGCGCGATGCTCACGCACTTGAACGTTGCGCATTCGGTGCAGCACTACGCCGCCTGCATGGGCGTGCGCACGGGCGATCGCTCGGCGCTGGCCGTGCCCGCCAGCCACGTCACAGGGCTGATTGCGGTCATCGCGGCGATGGTCCACGTCGGCGGTGCCATCGTCATGCTGCCAGAGTTCAAGGCCGCGGCCTTCCTGCAGATCGTCGAGTCCGAGCACGTCACCCACACGCTGATGGTGCCGGCGATGTACACGCTGTGCCTGATGAACCCGGCGTTCGACAGCGCCAAGCTCGGCAGCTGGCGCCTGGGCGGCTACGGCGGCGCGCCGATGCCGGTGTCGGCCATCGACGCGCTGGCCGAGCGGCTGCCGGGGCTCACCCTGGTCAATGCCTACGGCGCGACCGAGACCACCTCGCCAGCGACCATGATCCCGCCAGGTCTCACGCGCGGCCATGCCGACACGGTCGGCGTGCCGCTGCCCTGCGCCGACGTGCGCGTGATGGACGACGACGGCCGCGAGCTGCCTGCCGGCGAGACCGGCGAGCTGTGGATCGCCGGCCCCATGGTGGTGCCCGGCTACTGGGACAACCCGGAGGCCACGCTGGCTGCCTTCACCGGCGGCTACTGGCATTCAGGCGACCTCGGCTCGGTCGATGCCGAAGGCTTCGTGCGGCTGGTGGACCGCAAGAAAGACATGCTCAACCGAGGCGGCTTCAAAATCTATTCGGTCGAGGTCGAGAACACGCTGATGGCGCTGCCGGGTGTGGTCGAGGCGGCCATCGTCGGCCGCCCGTGCCCGGTGCTGGGCGAGCGGGTACACGCTTTCATCCACGCGCCCGGTGTGCCGCACGACGACGAAGCAGTGCGCGCCCATTGCCGCTCGCAACTCACAGACTACAAGGTGCCCGAGACCATCACCTGGGCGGACGCGCCGCTGCCACGCAATGCCGGCGGCAAGCTGCTCAAGCGCGCGCTGCGCGACCAGCTGGCATGAAGCCGTCGCACCGACTTCGGCTGCGCATATGATCCGGACGATTCAACGCAACTAGACCACCTGGAGGAGCGCCATGGCACTGATGGATTTCATCAAGAAGCAGTTCATCGACATCATCCAATGGACCGAGTCCGGCGATGGCACGCTGGCCTGGCGCTTCCCGATGGCGGAGATGGAAATCCAGAACGGGGCCTCGCTCACCGTTCGGGAGTCGCAGGTGGCGGTGTTCGTCAACGAAGGCCAGGTGGCCGACGTGTTCGGCCCCGGCATGTACAAGCTCACGACGCAGACGCTGCCCGTGCTCACGTACCTGAAAAACTGGGACAAGCTCTTCGAGTCGCCCTTCAAGACCGACGTCTACTTCTTCAGCACGCGCCAGCAGATCGACCAGAAATGGGGCACGCCCCAGCCCATCACGATCCGTGACAAGGACTTCGGCGCGGTGCGCCTGCGAGCCTTCGGCAACTACGCCTTCCGCATCGGCGATGCCAAGCTGTTCCACACGGAAATCTCGGGCACGCGCGACATCTACACCGTGGCCGACCTCGACGGCCAGCTGCGCGGCCTGGTGCTGCAGAACATCAGCAACGCCATCGCATCGAGCGGCTTGCCCTTCCTCGACCTCGCGGCCAACCAGATCGAGTTCGCCAATGCGCTGTCGACGCAGCTGCAGCCTGAGTTCGCCAAGATCGGCATCAAGCTCGAGGCGATCACGGTGCAGAACGTCTCGCTGCCCGAAGAACTGCAGAAGGTGCTCGACCAGAAGATCGGCATGGGCATGGTCGGCAACGACATGGGCAAGTTCATGCAGTACCAGACGGCGCAGGCCATTCCGAAATTCGCCGAAGGCTCGGCCAACGGCGGTGGCGGCATTGCCGGCGACGCGATGGGTTTGGGCGCCGGCGTGGCGCTCGGCCAGGTGCTGGCGCAGAACCTCGCACAGGGCCTGAACCCGAACGCCGCGGCCACTGCCGCTGTGGCTGCGGCAGCGCCGGTCACCGAAATCAGCGCCAACGAGGTGATGGCCACGCTCGAGAAACTGGGTGACCTGAAAACCAAGGGCATCCTCACGCAAGAGGAGTTCGACGCCAAAAAGGCCGAGCTGCTCAAGAAGCTGGTCTAAGCAACCGCGATGGCTGAGGAAACAGGCGCTCAGCGCGCCTACCGTGCGCCCTGCCCTGGCTGCGGCGCACCGGTCGAATTCAGGTCTGCGCAATCGGCATTCGCCGTCTGCCCTTTCTGTCAAAGCACCGTCGTGCGCGAGGGCGAGACCCTTGCGCGCATCGGCAAGATGGCAGAGCTGTTCGACGACTTCAGCCCGCTGCAGCTGTTTGCGGCGGGGCGTGTCGACGGCCAACCGTTCACGCTGGTCGGGCGGCTGCAGTACAGCTACCCCGGCGGCCGCTGGACGGAGTGGATCGCAGCGCTCGACGGCGAGCGAACCGGCTTGCTGAGCGAGGACAACGGCGCTTTCGTCTTTTCGCTGCCGGTCGAGCTGCAGCAGCCGGTGGCACCCGCCGCCGACATGCGCGTGGGCGCGACCACGGCGGTCAATGGCCAGACCTACACGGTCGCATCGAACGAACAGGTGACGCTGGTGTCGGCGCAGGGCGAACTGCCGCGCCTGCCCGACCTCGGCAAGCCCTTTGCGGCCGTCGAACTGCGCAACGACCAGGGCCAGGTGCTGAGCCTGGACTGCGACACGCAGCCACCGGGCGCGTACCTGGGCCGCGCGGTGCGGCTCGAAGACCTTCAGCTCACCGGCCTGCGCGAAGAATCCACCAAGGACGAGAAGGGCCGAAGCTTCGCGTGCCCGAACTGCGGCGCCCCCGTCGCGGTCAACCTGGCCGACAGCAAGAGCATCACCTGCGGCCATTGCCACAGCATCATCGACGTGTCGCAAGGCATCGGCGGCGAACTCAAGCACGCCGAGCAGGACGATCCGGTGCGCCCGTTGATCGCGCTGGGCAGCGTCGGCACTTTGCAGGGCGTGAAGTGGCAGGTGGTCGGCTTCCAGCACCGCATGGGCCAGGAGCCGGGCGACGACGAGGAGTTCGGTTGGAACGAGTACCTGCTCTACAACCGCAAGCGCGGCTTCAGTTTCCTGGTCGACGCCGAGGACGGCTGGAGCATGGTCGCACCGACCACCGGCGCACCCAGCATGGCCGAGAGCGGCAACACCGCCAAATACCTCGGCAAGAGCTACCAGCAGCAGTACGCCTACAACGCCGAAACCACCTACGTGGCGGGCGAGTTCTACTGGCAGGTCGAGCGCGGGCAGAAGACTTTCAACCGCGACTTCGCCAACGGCAATGCGCTGCTGTCGATGGAGCGCTCGGCCAACGAGCTGACCTGGTCGTCGGGCAGCAAGATGGACAGCGCGGCGGTGGCTGCGGCCTTCAAGCTCGACGCGAACAAGGACATGTTCAAGCGCGCCGACGCCGCGCCGCTCAGCGCCGCGTCCAGCATGGGGTGCGGCACGATCATCCTGATCATCGTGGTGATCTTCATCCTGCTGATCATCCTGAGCACCTGCAGCACGCGGTCGGGCGGCTCGTCCTCATCGCGCAGCTCCGGCGGCTCGTACGGCGGTTATTCGAGCGGGGGGAGCCACAAGTGACGCCCCGTTTTTCACACACCTTTTCTTCCGGAGGTTCTCATGATGGGAATTGAATGGCTGCGGCCCGCCGCGTTTCTGGGCTCGATGCTCTACGCCATCATCGGCGTGCTCATCTTCTGGATCACCTTCCTGATCATCGACAAGCTCACGCCCTATGACCTGTGGGGCGAGATCGTCGAGAAGCAGAACCGCGCGCTCGGCATGGTGGTCGCGGCGATGTGCCTGGGCATCTCGATCATCGTCGCCGCCGCCATCCATTGAGCGCGACGGCCCCGGCGGCGCGCGGCCCGCAGCCCGTCGAGATCGCGCTCCTCGCCAGCGTCTTCGTCGTGGCCGCCTGCGGGCTGGTCTACGAACTGAGCGCGGCGGCGCTGAGCTCCTACCTGCTCGGCGACTCGGTGCTGCAGTTCAGCACCATCATCGGCACTTACCTCTTCGCCATGGGCGTGGGCTCGTGGCTCTCGCGCTACTTCGAGCGGCAGCTGCCGGCGCATTTCCTGCGCATCGAGTTGCTGGTCGCGCTCGTCGGCGGTGCGCTGCCGGCGCTGCTTTTCCTCACCAACGCCTATATTCCCGGCGCGTTTCGCCTTTTGCTTTACGGGCTGGTGGTCGTGGTGGGCACGCTGGTCGGCCTGGAGATTCCGCTGGTCATGCGCATCCTCAAGCGCAACACCGCACTGAAAGATCTGGTGTCGCAGGTCCTGACCTTCGACTACCTCGGTGCGCTGGCCGTGTCGGTCGCGTTCCCGCTGATCTTCGTGCCGCAGCTGGGCATGATCCGCACCGGCCTCTTGTTCGGTTTCATGAACGCGGCCGTTGCGTTGTGGGCGCTTTGGATGTTCCGCCACGAGCTGCGGCAGCTCGGCGTGCATGTCGTCGCGTGCTTCGCGACGCTGGCCCTGCTGGCCTGCGCCTTCGTGTTCGCGGACCGCATCACCACCTTGGCCGAAGACCGGTTCTACCAGGATCACATCGTCTTCAGCGCCACTTCCCCGTACCAGCGCATCGTGGTGACCAGCGGCAGTGCCGGCCACCGCCTGTACCTCAACGGCAACCTGCAGTTTGCCGAGCGCGACGAGTACCGCTACCACGAAGCCCTGGTCCACCCCGTGATGGCGGCGCACGGCGCGCCGAAGAAGGTCGCGGTGCTGGGCGGCGGCGACGGCATGGCGGTACGGGAAATCCTCAAGTACCCGTCGGTCGAATCGGTCACGCTGGTCGAGCTCGACCCGAACATGACGCGCCTCTTCGCCGAGCACGAAACGCTGTCGACGCTGAATGGCGGATCGCTCAACTCGCCCAAGCTCAAGATCGTCAACACCGATGCGTTCAAGTGGCTGCAGGAAGGCGATGACACGTATGACGTGATCGTCGTCGACTTCCCCGACCCGACCAACTTCGCCATCGGCAAGCTCTACACCAACTCCTTCTACGCGCTGCTCGACAAGCGCCTGGCCGGGAGCGGCTACGCGGTGGTGCAGACCACCTCGCCGCTGATCGCCCGCCAGAGTTTCTGGACCGTGGCGACCACCATCGAATCGGTCGGCCTTACGGCCACGGCGTACCACGTGCACGTGCCGAGCTTCGGCGAATGGGGGTTCGTCATCGCGAGCCATCGGCCGTTCCGCCGGCCCGAGCTGCTGCCGGCCGGCCTGCGCTACCTGTCGTTGCCCACGCTGCCGTTGATGTTCGACTTTCCGCTCGACATGGCGCGCGTGCCGGCAGAGGTGAACCGGTTGTCGAACCAAACCCTCGTGACCACGTACGAGCGCGAGTGGGGCAAGGTCTCGGGGCATTGACGATGCAGCGTCGCGCCTTTCTTGCCAGCTCGCTGGGCTTGGGCGCGATGTCCCTCGCCGCCTGCGAATCCAAGGCGCCGATCGCGGGCGGCTTCACCGGCATCGACATGGCACGCGGTCATGCGATGCGCGATGGCGCCTTGCGATCGGCTGCACCGGGCAGCACGCGGCGCACGCGCGTGGTCATCGCCGGCGGCGGCGTGGCCGGGCTCGCCGCCGCCCGCGCATTGCGCGCCAAGGGCGTCGACGATTTCGTGGTGCTCGAGCTCGAAGACACCGCAGGTGGCAACAGCCGCGGCGGCGTGCTCGAAGGCATCGCCTGCCCACTCGGTGCGCACTACCTGCCGGTGCCCGGCGACGACGCGCACGAGGTGCAGGACCTGCTCGAAGAACTCGGCCTGCGGCGTCGCGTGGCGGGGCGGTGGGCGTACGACGAACGCCATCTGTGCCACAGCCCGCAGGAGCGGCTCTTCTTCGAAGGCGAGTGGCACGACGGCTTGCTGCCCGTGCAAGGCGTCGGTGCGGAGACGCTGGCGCAGTACCGCCGTTTTTCGCAACGCGTCGACGCCTTGCAGCAGGCCACCCGCTTCGCGATTCCGTCGCTGCGCGTTCCGACGACGGCTGCGACGTTCGGCCTCGACGCCATGACCTTCGGCCAGTGGCTCGACGCCGAAGGCCTGGGCGATGCGCACCTGCGCTGGTACCTTGAGTATTCCTGCCGCGACGACTACGGCGCCGGCGTCGCGCAGGTGTCGGCGTGGGCCGGCATCCATTACTTCGCGAGTCGCCACGGCTTTCACGCGCCGGGTGACGACAACGCCGATCGCGACGCGGTGCTCACCTGGCCCGAGGGCAACGGCTGGCTCACGCAGCGCCTCGCCGCGCCGCTGGGCGATCGGCTGCGCACCGGTCAGGTCGTCACGCGCATCGCCGAGACGCGGGGCGGCGTCGAAGTCGATGTGTTCGATGCGGCATCGAAGTCGCTGGTGCGTTGGCAGGCCGAGCGCTGCATCGTCGCGCTGCCGGTGTTCGTCGCCGCGCGCGTGGTCGAGAACCCGCCGGCGCTGCTGCGCCGCGCGGCGGCGGCATTGCAGTACGCGCCGTGGCTGGTGGCCAACGTGCATCTCGACGCACCGCTGGCCGACCGGACGGGCGCCGCGCCGAGTTGGGACAACGTGGTTTACGGCACGCGCGGCCTGGGCTATGTCGACGCGCGCCACCAAGCGCTCGACCCGACGCCGCGCGCCACGGTGCTGACCTGGTACCGCCCGCTGGGCCCGAGCAGCTTCGACGGCACCGACGGACGCCGCCAGTTGCTCGACCAGCCGTGGTCGGCCTGGCGCGATGCGCTGCTGGCCGAGCTGTCGGTGCCGCATCCCGACATCGCCGAGCGCGCCACGCGCATCGACATCACGCGCTACGGCCACGCGATGGCGATCCCGACGCCGGGGCTGCGCGCGCAGCTCGGCAACGATGGCACGGTGACCGCCGGTCGGCTTGCCTTCGCGCACGCCGACTGGTCGGGCTATTCGATCTTCGAAGAAGCGTTCACGCGCGGGCATCTGGCGGGGAGCCTCCCGGCATGAAGACAGTGGTGCTCGGCGGCTACGGCAACTTCGGCGCGCGCATCTGCCGTGCGCTGGCGCAAGACCCGGGCATCGAGCTGGTCGTCGGCGGACGCGACCTCGGCCGCGCGACGGCGTTCGCGCGGTCGCTCGGCGGTGCCTCGCGTGGCGTGCGCATCGACGTGCAGTCGGCGGATCTGGCGAAGGCTTTGGGCGCGGTCGGTGCTGACCTCGTCATTCACACGGCGGGGCCGTTCCAGGACCAGGACTATCGCGTGCCGCGCGCCGCGGCGGCAGCCGGGGCGCACTACATCGACCTGGCCGATGGCCGCCGCTTCGTCTGCGACTTTCCGGCAGCGCTCGACGCCACTTTCCGCGACGCCGGGCGCTTCGCGGTCAGCGGTGCGAGCACCGTGCCCGCGCTGTCTTCGGCGGTGGTCGACCATCTCACGGCAGGCTGGCAAGGCATCCGCAGCATCGACATCTGCATCGCACCGGCGCAAGGCGCGCCGCGCGGCGAAGCGACCCTGGCCGGCGTGCTCGCCTATTGCGGCGCGCCGATCCGCGTCTGGCACGACGGGCAATGGGTAGAGCGGCTGGGTTGGGCCGAACCGGAAAATATCGCGTTCGCACGCATCAAGCCGCGGCGCGGCGCGCTGTGCGACATCCCCGATCTCGAGCTGTTCCCGGCGCGCTATGCCGGCGTGCAGTCGGTGATGTTCCGCGCCGCGCTCGAAGTCGGGCTGACGCAGCACGCATTCGCCTTCCTGGCGTTGCTGCGCCGCATCGGCTTGTTGCCGGCGCCGCAACGGCTGGCAGGGCTGCTGCATGCCACCGGCGGCCTGTTCGATGCCTTCGGCACCGCATTGGGCGGCATGGTCGTGCGCGTCGAAGGTCTTGATGCGCACGGCGCTGTCGCACGCCGCGCGTGGCACATCGCCGCCGACGACAACCACGGCCCCGAGATTCCGTGCATGGCCGCCGTCCTGCTGGCGCGCCGGCTTGCGCGCCGCGATGCATTGCCCGTGGGCGCACACGCTTGCGCCGGCCTGCTCGCGCTGTCGGAATTCGAACCCGAGTTCTCTCGCTGGGGCATGGTCACCGACGTGATCGACGAAGCATCTCCATGACACGCCGACGCCCCGAAGACAACGACGACCGTCTGCTGCAGCTGAGCCTCGTGGCCGTGTGGCTGGTCACCGCCGTGGTCAGTCTCGTCGAATTGAACGGCCAGAGCCGCCAGGTGCTGGCCGCCGCGGGGGTCGTGTCGCCGGCATGGCTGGTGCAAGTGCTGATCGTCGGCGGCGCCGTGGCGGACCTTCTCGTCGGCATCGCGCTGTGGCGGTGGCCCGGTCGCGCCAGCTACCGCGCCGCACTGGCGCTGATGGCCGCGATGACCCTCGCGGCGACCGTGCTGCAACCCGGCCTGTGGCTGCATCCACTCGGCCCGCTGCTCAAGAACCTGCCCATCGCCGCCCTGCTCTGGCACCTGATGCGTCGCACCGCACCATGAACACCTACCTGGTCCTCAAGTGGCTGCACATCCTCTCGAGCGTGCTGATGGTCGGCACCGGGCTGGGCTCGGCCTTCTACATGTTCTTCACGAACCGCAGCGGCAGCGTGCCGGCGCAGGCGGTGGTGAGCCGGCTGGTGGTGCGCGCCGACTGGTGGTTCACCACGCCGACGGTCATCCTGCAGCCGCTCACCGGTTTCGCGCTGGCGCACATGGCGGGCTGGCCGCTGTCCACGCCGTGGCTCGCGCTGTCGATCGGGCTGTTCGTGCTGACGGGCGCGTGCTGGTTGCCGGTCGTGTGGCTGCAGATCCGCATGGCGGCGATGGCTGCGCGGGCCCAGCGCGATGGCGCACCGCTGCCGCCGCTGTACGTGCGCTACCAGCGTCGATGGGAATGGCTTGGCTACCCGGCCTTCGTGGCGATGGTCGGCGTGTTCTATCTGATGGTGAACAAGCCGCTGCTCGCCTTCTGGCCGTTCGCGTAGCGGCCCGATGGCGGCCGTGCGCGGTCAGGCCGACAGCACCCGCGCGAACAGCTCGTTGCGAAAGTGGATGCCCAGCCGTGCGAAGGCTCGGTTGCGGTAGGTCTTGACGGTCGGCAGCGCGAGGCCGAGGTCGCTCGCGATGCCGTCCTGCGTCATGCCCCGCAGCAGGCGGACGCATACCGCCCGCTCGCGTTCGGTCAGCGCCGGGCACAGGTTGCGCAGGCGCGCGTCCATGTCGGGGGCGCAGACCTCGGCGACAGCGCTGCCATCGGGCCGCGCCAACGCCATGTGCTTGCGCACCAACGCCAGCAGCGCCGGTGCGAGTGCGCCGAAACTGTCGAGCGCGGCGTCGCTGAAGGCACGCTGATGGCCGTGGCGGTAGAAGTTGATGGCGAACACGCCGCCGTCCTCCTGCGTCTGGGCGACCGACACGCGCTCGGCCATGCCGTGCGCCTCGTAGACCTTGGTGCGATGTTCTTCCGGCGCCTCGTCGGCCGTCAGGTGGCACAACAGCGGAGCGTGGTCGACCGCGTCGGAGGCTTGCACGAAGCTGCGGTCGCCGCGGTGCGGTCCGCTCAGGTAGGCGCGCCAGCAATCGCGCGTGGTGTCGGGCACGCCGCGCGCGGCCGACAAGAACAGCGCGGGCTGCGCACCCAGCCGGTACACCGACCACGAGGCGGCCGGCACCAGTTCCTGAAGCCCGTCGAGCACGGCCGGGCCGAAGCGCGGGCTGCCGATGTGGCCGATCAGCTCGGTCAGCACCTGCGTGCGCCGGTCGCTCGCGGGCGCGGCCTGCCAGCTTCTCATGGCGCGGCGCGCCGGGGCTGCGGACGTGCGACGACGGAGGCGGGATGCATCCTGTCATCTTCCGGGATGACAGACCGCCCGACCACCCGGAATTACGCTAGCGGCATGCCCACGAACGTTGCCTTTCCGATGCCCGCTCCGCCCACGCTCGAACACTTCGCCGCCCTGCGCGTCGAGGTCGGCGCGCCGCAGGACGTGGGCGTGACGCCGCGCGGCCGGCGCCGCCTGATCCCGATCACCGGCGGCTCGGCCGAAGGTCACGGCTGGCAGGCGCGCGTGGTGCCCGGTGGCGCCGACTTCCAGCTGATGACAGCCAGCGGCATGACCGACCTCGACGCGCGCTACACGCTCGAGACCGACGCCGGCGACTGGATCTACGTGCAGAACAACGCGTTGCGCTGCGGCGCGCCCGACGCCATGGCGCGGCTCGCGCGCGGCGAGCCGGTGGACCCGGCCGAAATCTACTTCCGCTGCGCGCCGCGCTTCGAGACGGCGTCGCTCGCGCTGGGCTGGATCAACGAGCGGCTCTTCATCGGCAGCGGCGTGCGCCGGCCCGACCGCGTCGAGATGCAGTTCTTCACCGTCACCTAGGCGGCTCGACCGGATCGCGTTCCCATAAAAAACCAGGAGACAGACATGACAACTTCCCGCTCTTCCCTCACCTCGACGCGACGTGCGGCCTTGGTCGTGGCCACGGCATGGGCCGCCTGCATCGCGCTTCCCGCATCGGCCCAAGGCAGCGGCTACCCCGACAAGCCGGTGCGCATCATCGTCGGCTTCCCGGCCGGCACCGGCCCGGACATCGTCGCGCGCCTGCTGGCGCAGAAGCTGTCGGAAGGCTGGGGCAACCTGGGCGTGATCGTCGACAACAAGCCGGGCGCCGGCGGGCTGATCGCCGCGAGCGAAGCGGCCCGTGCCGCGCCCGACGGCTACACGCTGATGCTGGCCGAGACAGGCCAGCTGAGCATCGCGCCCAGCAGCTACAACCGCCTGCCCTACGACCCGGTCAAGGACTTCGTGCCCGTGAGCCAGGTGGTTACGTCCGACTTCGTGCTGCTGGTCAATCCGCAGAAGGTGCCGTCGAAGAACGTGCGCGAGTTCGTCGACTGGAGCAAGCAGCAGAAGGGCCTGTTCATGGCGACCTTCGGCGCGGGCACGCCGGGCCATTTCGGCGCCTACATGTTCGGCGACGCGATCGGCCAGAAGCCCGAGCCGGTGCACTACCGCAACACGGCCGACGCGCTCGGCGGGCTGTACGCGGGCGACGTGTCGGGTGTGTTCGCGACCGTGGGCCTGGCTGCGTCGACGGTGAAGGCCGGCAAGCTGGTCGCCCTGGGCAGCACCGGCGCCACCCGCAGCCCGTCGCTGCCCGAGGTGCCGACGATCAAGGAGCAGGGCTATTCCAACCTCGCGTTCACCGCGTGGTTCGGCATCGTCGCGCCGGCGAAGACGCCGCCGGACGTGGTGCGCAAGCTCAACGCCGACATCGTGAAAGCGGTGCAGTCGGCCGAGGGCAAGCAGAAGATGCTCGACGCGGGCTTTCGCGCGACCGGCACCAGCAGCGCAGAATTCGCCAAGGTGATCGCCGACGACACGGCCGTCTGGGGCAAAGCGGTGGCGGCGACCGGCTTCAAGGCAGACTGAACGACCGAACGCGCGCGCTGCGCGCAGGAACAGGAGACAACGGATCATGAAAGTGGCCATCATCGGCGCCGGCATCGGCGGACTCACGCTGGCGCTCGCGCTGCATCGCGAGGGCATCGAGGCGGAGGTCTACGAAGCCTCGGAAAGCATCAAGCCGCTGGGCGTGGGCATCAACCTGCTGCCGCACGCGGTGGCCGAACTCACCGCGCTGGGCCTCGGCGACGCGCTGGCCGAGATCGGCATCGAGACCGCCGCGCTGGCTTACTACAACCACTTCGGCCAGCGCATCTGGCACGAGCCGCGCGGGCGTGCCGCGGGCTACCCGGTGCCGCAGTATTCGATCCACCGCGGCGCCTTTCAGATGCTGCTGTACGAGACCGCGGTGAAGCGCCTGGGCGCCGGCCGCATCCACACCGGCCAGGTGCTCGAGTCGGTCACGCGCGCCGGCTCCGGCCTGATGGATCCACCCGGCCAGCCGGCCGTTTTCACGCTGCGAAACCGTGCTGACGGCACGCTGAGCGAACGGAGTGCCGACGTGCTGGTGGGGGCCGACGGCATCCACTCGGCGGTCCGGCGGTCGTTCTATCCGACCGGCGACCTGCCCCGCTTTTCGCGCCGCCTGCTGTGGCGAGGCGTGACCGAGGCGGCGCCCTACCTTGACGGCCGCACGATGTTCATGGCCGGCCACCAGGACCAGAAGTTCGTCTGCTACCCGATCTCGGAGCCGCTGCGCCGCGAAGGCCGCTCGCTCATCAACTGGATCGCCGAACTTCGCGTGCCCGGCACCGACGACGACACGCCGCCCAAGAGCGACTGGAACAAGAAGGTCGACAAGTCGGTCTTCGCGGATTCGTTCAAGGACTGGCGCTGGGACTGGATCGACATCCCTTCGGTCATCGACGGCGCCGAGGCGATCTACGAATTCCCGATGGTCGACAAGGACCCGCTGCCCGGCTGGACGCGCGGCCGCGTCACGCTGCTGGGAGACGCGGCGCACCCGATGTACCCGATCGGTTCCAACGGGAGCGCGCAGGCCATCATGGACACGCGGGCCCTCACCGTGGCGCTCACGCAGTTCAAGGACCCGTCGATGGCGCTGCGCGAGTACGAGGCCGACCGCCTGCCCCGCACCGCCGGCATCGTGCTGCGCAACCGCATGAACGGGCCCGAGCAGGTGATGCAGATGGCACACGAACGTGCGCCGCAAGGCTTCACCGACATCGACCAGGTGGTGCCGCACGAGGAACTCGCGGCGGTGGCGCTGCGCTACAAGCAGCTGGCGGGGTTCGACCCGAAGAGCGTGGTGGCGAGACCGGCCGCCTGACCCGGCGCCCGCCACGGCCCGTCAGCGCATCAGCGCCTCGATCTCGTCCGCGTCCACGGGCACATCGCGCGTGGTCAGCTCGCAGCCGTCGGGCGTGACGATCGCGTCGTCCTCAATGCGGATGCCGATGTTGTGGAACTGTTCCGGCACGCCCCCGCCCGGCCGCACGTAGATGCCCGGTTCGATGGTGAGCACCATGCCCGGATGCAGGATGCGGCTCGGCCGGTTCTTGAGGATCTCGCCGCTCAGCGGGTCCTTGCGTTCGCTCACCTCGGCGAGTTGCGTGGGCTCGACGTAGCTGCCGCAATCGTGCACGTCCATGCCCATCCAGTGGCCGGTGCGGTGCATGTAGAACGGGAAATAGGCGCGCTGCTCGATCACGTCGTCGAGGCTGCCGACTTTGTTGGCGTCGAGCAGGCCGACGTCGAGCATGCCCTGCGCGAGCACCTTCACGGCGGCTTCGTGCGGGTCGTTGAAGCGGTTGCCTGCCTTGGTCGCGGCCACTGCCGCGTACTGGCTGGCCAGCACGATGTCGTAGAGCGCACGCTGCGGGCCGGTGAACCGGCCGTCCGCCGGGAAGGTGCGGGTGATGTCGCTGGCGTAGCCGTCGAGCTCGCAGCCGGCATCGATCAGCACCAGCTCGCCGGCGCGGACCGGCGCGGCGTCGGCGTGGTAGTGCAGCACGCAGGCATTGGCGCCCGCGGCCACGATGGACGCATAGGCCGGGTACTGCGAGCCGCCCATGCGGAATTCGTGCATCAGCTCGGCGTCGAGGTGGTATTCGCGCAGGTCGGCGCCTTCGTGGAGCATGCGCGCCGATGCCTGCATGGCACGCACATGCGCCTGCGCGCTGATCTTTCCGGCGCGCCGGATGATGTCGAGCTCGTGGGTGTCCTTGATCAGCCGCATCTCGTCGAGCGGGCCGCACAGGTCGCGTTGCGACTCGGGACACAGGGCGCCGAAGCGCACGCGCGAGCGCACTGCCGAGAGCCAGCCATCGATGCGCGTCTCGAGCCCCTTGTGCGTGGCAAACGGGTACCAGACGGCCGCGCTGTTTTCGAGCAACCGCGGCAGCTTGGTGTCGAGCTCAGCGACCGAGAAGGCCTCGTCGACGCCCAGCGCCTCGGGCGCAGCCTCGGGTCCGAGTCGGTGGCCATCCCAGATCTCGCGCTCCAGATCCTTGGGCGCGCAGAACAGCGTCGCGCGCCCGCTGCCGCTCAGCACCAGCCAGGCATTGGGCTCGGTGAATCCGGTCAGGTAATAGAAATAGCTGTCGTGCCTGTAGAGGAAGTCGCTGTCGCGATTGCGCGAGCGCTCGGGCGCCGTGGGAATCACGGCGATGCCGTTGGCACCGAGTTGCGCGGCGAGGCGCGCCCGGCGCGCGGCATAGGGGCTGGAGATCGTCATCAACGAATCCTAATACGTTTGTAACAGCCCTTGTGGTGTGGAAACCGCTTTCAGAAACAGTTGCAAAACTGGTTGCCGTAATGAGCCGCTAACCGCAAAATTTATCGATTGTCAATCAGCGGACGCTAGAAATGAATGTAATACAAATAGCCACTTTTTCGATGGCGGTTGTCGCTCTCGTGGCTTGTGGGGGTGGGGGTGGCGGTGGCGGTGGGGGCGGTGAGGCAAATGGAACTTCGGGCGCGGGCGAATTAGCCGGGGCCCCCTCCAGCGCGGTCGCGAACACTGCGTCAGGTGACGTTGCGTCGGTCGTGGCGACGGACGTCCCGATTGTCAACAACGTGGTCAACAGCAGCGGAAACTTCGATGCGGTCGCCTACCGCAATACCGCCGCCATGATGGGCAAGGAGGGGGGCATCGCGTACCGCTATGGCCCATCGGCGGCCGAGTACGGCGCCGACAAGCTCGGTGGCATCCCGACCCACTTCAAGAACAACGACACCGAGTTCCTGTCTGACCGGCTGGGCGGCGAGCGCGCCTGCATACCGGGCAATTGCGGCACTTGGCAGGTCGGCCGCTTGAGCGGATCGGCCGGTGGCTACTCGTCCAATATCGGCCATGTCGCGTTCATTCCCGATCAAGCCTCGCAGCGCGTCGGCGTCAGCAACCTGGCCATTTCTTCGGTCAGCAATGGCGTGTTCTCGCAAAAGCCCGAATTGTCCTGGACCAATTACGAGGCGGGTTTGGACGAGATCAATGCGCTGACCTACCGGGCGACCGGTGACGTCAGCAACCCGGTTGCGGTGGGCCGTTGCTACGGCCGCCCGGGCTGGTGCATGAATCCGCTCATGGTGTTCCAGAGCGGCCTGATCGGCCCGGCCCAGAGCAACACGGCCAAGAACAAGGCGACGGTTCAACTGGGCGCAGGCAAGGTGCCGACCGCGATCGCGCTCAGCAACAGCGGTGAGTTCGCATTCGTCACCGTCTGGAACACGACGAATCTGCGTGGCGAGATTGCCGTGCTGGCGCTGGCCGGGCTGTGCGATGGTTGCACGGCAGGCAACCCTTCGAGCGCCGATTGGTGGGGCGAATGGAATGCGCTGTATCCGGGTTTGCCCAACCTCGGCAACATCGGCTACATGAAGCTGCTCGGCTATGTGCCGTTGCCGGCCGACATGAAGGCGCCCACCGAGATCGCAGTGACGACCGGCGTGAATCGAGGCGCCTACCTGCAAGCCGGCGTGCCTGGCTATGACTCGCCCCGTGGATCGACGCCGCTGAGCAACGCAGCGAACCGAAACAAGTTCAAGGCAGGCGGTAGCGCCTACGACAGTTATGCAAAGGCCGGTGTGGCGGTCGTGATCTCTAAGTCGGAGCAACGGGTTGCTTTCATCGACCTGAAGCCCTTGTTCCAGTACTACCAGAAGATGTATTTCGGCAGTGATGCCGACAACCGCGCGACCACCGATCTCGGCAATGGCGACGCCCAATGGCCACGCACTTTTGCCGGCGCTTCGGAGCAGATGCCCACGGTGATCAAGACCGTGAGCCTGCCGAGCCGTCCCACCGCCGTGAAAGCCTACCAATGGGGGAGCAACAAGCGCGCCTGGGTGGCTACGCAGGACGGCAAGCTGCGCATCTTCAATCTCGGCGATTACCCCAGCGCCGGGAATGCATCGGCGGGCACCATCACCGAAGGCGCCAGCGTCGACGTGGGAGCCAACCCGACCGGTATCACTTTCGCCAAGGAGAAGGCCGGCAACTCGATCTACCCGGACATCACCAAAGAGGTCATCGTCACTTCTCGCGGCGCGCGCAAGGTCAGCTGGGTGCGCTTCGCCGGCGACGGCAACAGCGGCACCGTCGTCCGCACGCTGAACGATTCCCGTCTGGCAGATCCCATCGCGGCGGAGGACACCGACAACCACTCGACCGAATCCTATGTGCTTTCAGTGGCGGACTATGGGGGAAGGGCGCTGCGGAACTACCGTTACGGTCCGGTCATCATGCACAACTATGGGGGGCAGAGGTACGACACGCAGGGAGGTACCGGCTTCGAATACGGCGGTGCATTCGACCTTCCCGGCAAGGCCTTCCAGATCACCGGTTCGAACATCCCCTGACTGGCATCAGCCGGAGCTGGCTTTGCCATTGAGCGAGGCCAGACGCTCCGGCGTCCCGACGTCCGTCCAGGCGCCCAGGTAGAGTTCGGCGCTCACCTGGGCTTTGTCGATGGCTGCTCGCAGCATCGGTGCAAGGGCGGCGTGGACGCCAGCGGGATTTCCGGCCGGAATCATGCAGTTCGGCGGCGCGAAGAAGGCGGAGCGGTAGAGCGCAATGGTCGAGAAGGTGAAGCGCTCCGCTGCATCGTTCAGCGCGAGCCCTTCCTGCGAGATGCCGAAGTCCCCGTGGGGGTTGTGAACCGGGTTCGGCACCAGCCAAAGCTGCGCCAGCTTGCCGCTGGCCGAAAAACGTTGGACGGCGTCCCGCGTGAAGACGAAGTCAGGGGCATAGACATCGCCCGCTGCCACCCAGAACACGTCGCCGAGCAATGGCAATGCCCGCACGATGCCACCGGCAGTTTCAAGCGCGCCGCCGAAGTCGCGGCCTTCGTGGGAATAAGCGACGGAAAGTACAGACTCCTCGACGCGGTGATGCGCGCCGAAGCGTGTTTCGATGTGATCGCCCAGCCACGCCGTGTTGACGACAACCGAGCCGAACCCACCCGTTGCCAGCGCTTCCATGGGCCACTGCATCAAGGGCTTGCCGCGCACTTCCAGAAGTGGCTTGGGTGTGACGTCGGTCAAGGGCCGCATGCGCTCGCCCCGTCCTGCAGCGAGGATCATGGCGGCCGCCTTGAACGCGCTGCTCATGCGGTGGCCGTTGTCATCGGCATGGCGCCCGCGCCACGTCGGATTTCGTGGCGTTCGGCATGCGTCGGCTCGAACAGAGAGAGCAAAGTCGCCATCAGCGCCTGTGCCTTGGCCGAGTGGTCGGCGCCGAAGTTGCACACATAGACGTCGAGCGTTGCCGCGCGGCGCTCGGGCCAGGTGTGGATGCACAAATGCGACTCCGCGAGCAGCACCGTGGCCGTCACGCCGCCCGGTCCTTCGGGCGTTGCGGGAAAAGCGTGCACCAACTGCCCCACCGGCTGCAGCCCCGCATCGCGGACCGCGCGCACGCAGCGTTCGCCCAACAGCGTGGCGTCGGTGAGCCACGGCGTCGCGCAGCGGCAGTCGTGGAGATCGGCGGTGAGGTGCAGGCCTTGCATGGCGTGCGACTCTAGCAGTGGACCCGTCACCGTATGGGCTTGCGAGCGCAAGACGGGGGCCTTCGACCCCGCCCGCTAAAATTGCGGGCTCTCCCCAACACACCGAAAGCCCTGCCCGATGGCCAACCAAGCCTTGATGGCCAACGCGATCCGCGCGCTGGCGATGGATGCCGTTCAACTCGCCAACTCCGGCCACCCCGGCGCGCCCATGGGCATGGCCGACATGGCAGTGGCGCTGTGGGGCGACCATCTGCGCCACAACCCGGCCAACCCGCACTGGCCGGACCGCGACCGCTTCGTGCTGTCCAACGGCCATGCGTCGATGCTGATCTACGCGGTGCTGCACCTGGCCGGGTACGACCTGTCGGTCGACGACCTCAAGAAGTTCCGCCAGCTGCACAGCAAGACCGCCGGCCATCCCGAAGTCGGCGTGACGCCGGGTATCGAGACCACCACCGGCCCGCTGGGCCAGGGCATCACCAACGCCGTGGGCTTCGCGCTGGCCGAGAAGCTGCTGGCCGCCGAATTCAACCGCCCGTCGCACGCCATCGTCGACCACCACACCTACGCCTTCCTCGGCGACGGCTGCCTGATGGAAGGCATCAGCCACGAAGCCGCCGCGCTGGCCGGCGCCTGGAAGCTGGGCAAGCTGATCGCGCTGTACGACGACAACGGCATCAGCATCGACGGCCCGGTCAAGCCCTGGTTCGTCGACAACACGGCCGAGCGCTTCAACGCCTACGGCTGGAACGTGATCGGTCCGGTCGACGGCCACGACACCAAGGCCGTGTCGAAGGCGATCGCCGACGCGAAGAAGTCGACCGACAAGCCCACGCTGGTCATCTGCAAGACGCAGATCGGCAAGGGCAGCCCGAACCGCGCCAACACCGCCAAGGCCCACGGCGAGCCGCTGGGCGCCGACGAGATCGGCTTGACCCGCAGCGCCCTGCAATGGCCGCATGCGCCCTTCGAGCTGCCCGAGGCCGTGTACGCCGAATGGGACGCCAAGGCCGCCGGCGCCAAGACCGAAGCCGCCTGGAACGAGCGCTTCGCCGCCTATGCCAAGGCCTTCCCGGACCTGGCCGCAGAGTTCACGCGCCGCATGAAGGGCGAGCTGCCCAAGAGCTTCCACCAGACCGCGTTCGACGCCGTGGTGGCCGCCCACTCGAAGGGTGAGACGGTCGCCAGCCGCAAGGCCTCGCAGCTCGCGCTCGAAGCCTTCACCGCCGCGCTTCCCGAAATGATCGGCGGCAGCGCCGACCTGACCGGCTCGAACCTCACCAACACCAAGAGCACGCCCAACGTGCGCTTCGACGAGCAGGGCGACGTGGTGCGCAGCGAGGGCAACGAGCAGTTTCCCGACGGCCTGCTGGGCCGCCACATCAACTACGGCGTGCGCGAGTTCGGCATGGCGGCCATCATGAACGGCGTGGCGCTGCATGGCGGCTTCATCCCCTACGGCGGCACCTTCCTCACCTTCAGCGACTACAGCCGCAACGCGATCCGCATGGCCGCGCTGATGAAGCAGCGCGTGATCCACGTCTTCACGCACGACTCCATCGGCCTGGGCGAAGACGGCCCGACGCACCAGTCGATCGAGCACGCCGCCTCGCTGCGCCTGATCCCCAACCTGGACGTCTGGCGTCCGGGCGACACCGCCGAGACCACGGTGGCCTGGGCCGTCGCGCTGCAGAACGCCACGCGGCCGACCGCGCTGCTGCTGTCGCGCCAGAACCTGCCGTACTCGCCCAAGGGCGACCTGAGCGACATCAGCAAGGGCGCCTACGTGCTGGCCGAGCCCGAGCGCGTCGGCCTGAAGAACAAGAAGGTCAAGGCAGTCATCATCGCCACCGGCTCCGAAGTGCAGCTGGCGCTCAAGGCGCAGGAGCTGCTGGCCGCGAAGAAGATCGGCGTGCGCGTGGTGTCGATGCCCTCGACCACCACCTTCGACCGCCAGGACGTGGCCTACAAGAAGAGCGTGCTGCCCAAGGGCCTGCCGCGCATCGCCGTCGAGATGGGCACCACCGACGGCTGGTGGAAGTACGGCGTGTCGGCCGTGGTCGGCATCGACACGTACGGCGAATCGGCACCCGCGGGCGTGCTGTTCAAGCATTTCGGCTTCACCCCGGAAAACGTCGCGGCCACGGTCGAGGCGGCGCTGGCGCGCTGAGTTTTCCGGAATCGATTTTTCAACCTTAGGAGCAAGTCACATGGCTATCAAACTCGGTATCAACGGCTTCGGCCGCATCGGCCGCAACGTGTTGCGCGCAGCGGTCCAGAACTTCAAGAGCGACGTCGAGATCGTCGCCATCAACGACTTGCTCGAGCCCGAGTACCTGGCTTACATGCTGCAGTACGACTCGGTGCACGGCCGCTTCAAGGGCGAAGTCTCGGTCGACGGCAACACGCTGATCGTCAACGGCAAGAAGATCCGCCTCACGCAGGAACGCGACCCGTCGGCCCTGAAGTGGGCCGAAGCCGGCGCCGACATCGTGCTCGAATCCACCGGCCTGTTCCTCACCAAGGAAACCTGCCAGAAGCACATCGACGCGGGCGCCAAGAAGGTCATCATGTCGGCGCCGTGCAAGGACGACACCCCGATGTTCGTCTACGGCGTGAACGACAAGAAGTACGCCGGCGAAGCCATCATCAGCAATGCCAGCTGCACCACCAACGCCCTGGCCCCGCTGGCCAAGGTGCTCAACGACAAATGGGGCATCAAGCGCGGCCTGATGACCACGGTGCACGCGGCCACGGCGACGCAGAAGACCGTCGACGGCCCGAGCAACAAGGACTGGCGCGGCGGCCGCGGCATCCTGGAAAACATCATCCCGTCGTCGACCGGCGCTGCCAAGGCCGTGGGCGTGGTGATCCCCGAGCTCAACAAGAAGCTCACGGGCATGAGCTTCCGCGTGCCGACCTCCGACGTGTCGGTGGTCGACCTGACGGTCGAGCTCGAGAAGGAAGCCAGCTACAAGGAAATCTGCGCCGAGATGAAGGCGCAGAGCGAAGGCGCTCTGAAGGGCATCCTGGGCTACACCGAAGACAAGGTCGTCGCCACCGACTTCCGCGGCGATCCGCGCACCTCGATTTTCGACGCCGAGGCCGGCATCGCGCTCGACAGCACTTTCGTCAAGCTGGTGAGCTGGTACGACAACGAATGGGGCTACTCGAACAAGTGCCTCGAGATGGTCAAGGTCGTGTCGAAGTAAGCCAACTTCGTTCTGAACAAAACGCGCCCGAGGGCGCGTTTTTTCGTTTCGACTCGGCTACACAGCCTCGAGCACGTGGATCGTGCGGCTGGCCGTCCAGTCCTTCACCTTCGCGCCGTAGGCCGCCATGTGCGGGGCTGCGGCATGCGCCTGCAGCGCGGCCACGCTGGCCCAGCGCTCGATGACGACGAAGGTGTCGTCGCCGACGCTGCCGCGCGATGGCGGCAGCCCAGCAGCGTCGATGGTCGCTTCATAGGCAATGCATCCTTCTTCGGCGAGCACGGCGGGCACGTTGGCCTGGAAGGCTTCGAGCACCTGGGCGCGCAGGCCGGGCTTGGCGGTGATGATGGCGATGACGTGGATCATGAAAGGGTCTCCGGTTTTGAGCGTTCGAATCTACCTGGCGATCACGTGAAGGCCTGACGCCTATTTGCCACTGCTCCCGGCGTCGCCCTTGGCCAGCGCCGCCGCCATGAAATCGACGAAAGCCCGCACCCGCGTCGAAAGCTGGTGGCGCTGCGGGTACACCGCGTGGATGTCGGCCTCGGGCGTGCGGTAGCCGGGCAGCACCTGCACCAGCCGGCCGCTGCGCAGGTAGCGCGCGATGTCCCATTCGGCGCGCATCACGATGCCGTGGCCGTCGAGCGCCCAGCTCACCGCGATCTCGCCGTCGTTGGTGGTCAGCGGCCCGCGCGTCTTCACTGCGACCGTGCGTTGCGTGGCGCCGCGGCCGGTGGTCAGCCGCCAGGTGCCGTACGCCTCGTCGCCCTGGCGAATGCCGATGCAGGCATGGCGCGCCAGATCGTTCGGCACCTTGGGCGTGCCGGCGCGCGCCAGGTAGGCCGGCGACGCGCACAGCAGCCGCCGGTTCGACGCGATGCGCCGTGCGATCACCCGCGTGTCGGGCGGCACGCCGAAGCGAATGCAGACGTCGAAGGCGTCGTCGGTGAGCGGCGGTGGGTTGACCGACAGCTGCAGCTGCACGTCCACCTCGGGGTGCTTGCGCACGAAGCGCGAAATCACCGGCGCCACGTGGCTGCGGCCGAAACCCAGCGTCGCGTTCACCCGCAGCAGGCCCTGCGGCTCGCCCTTGCCCTGGCCCAAAAGCTGCGCCATGTCCTCGATCTCGCCGAGGATGCGACGCGCATGCGCCACGTACAGCTCGCCCTCGGGCGTGAGGCTCATGCGCCGCGTGGTGCGGTTGACCAGCGTCACGCCCAGCCGCGCCTCCATCAGCGCCAACCGCTTGCTCACCGCCGGCGTGGTGATGCCGAGTTCGCGCGCGGCCGCGCTGAGGCTGCCCGCTGTCGCGAGGGTCGAGAAGAAACCCAGTTCCGCCGGCTGGATCGAGGTGCTCATGCCCATCCGATTGTTGAACTGAAGTGAAGAATGGATTCACTTTCGGCGTGAATGCATCGTGTCCGCTAATCCTACAGTGACCCCACTGAAACAGCATCAATCAGGAGTGGACACCATGAAGACCTATCGCATCGCCACCATCCCTGGAGACGGGATCGGCAAGGAAGTGATTCCCGCCGGCCGGCAGGTGATGGACGCACTGGCCGCGGCCGACGGCACGCTGCGCTTCGAGTTCGAGGACTTCGGCTGGGGCGGCGACTGGTTCCGCGCGCACGGCGAGATGATGCCGGCCGACGGCCTCGACGCACTGCGCGACAAGGACGCCATCCTCTTCGGCTCGGCCGGCGACCCGCACATCCCCGACCACATCACGCTCTGGGGCCTGCGCCTGAAGATCTGCCAGGGCTTCGACCAGTACGCCAACGTGCGGCCCACGCGCATCCTGCCGGGCATCGACGGCCCGCTCAAGCGCTGCGGCCCGAAGGACCTCGACTGGGTCATCGTGCGCGAAAACTCCGAAGGCGAGTACGCCGGCGTCGGTGGCCGCGTGCACCAGGGCCATCCGATCGAGGCCGCGACCGATGTCAGCATGATGACCCGCGCCGGCGTCGAACGGATCATGCGTTTCGCGTTCAAGCTGGCGCAGTCGCGTCCGCGCAAGCTGCTCACCGTGGTCACCAAGAGCAACGCGCAGCGCCACGCCATGGTGATGTGGGACGAGATCGCGGTGCAGATCTCGAAGGAATTTCCGGACGTGACCTGGGACAAGGAACTGGTCGACGCCGCCACTGCGCGCATGGTCAACCGGCCGGCCACGCTCGACACCCTCGTCGCCACCAACCTGCACGCCGACATCCTGAGCGACCTGGCCGCCGCACTGGCGGGCAGCCTCGGCATTGCCCCCACCGGCAACATCGACCCGGAGCGCCGCTATCCGTCGATGTTCGAGCCGATCCACGGCTCGGCCTTCGACATCATGGGCAAGGGGCTGGCCAACCCGGTCGGCACCTTCTGGTCGGTCGTGATGCTGCTCGAGCACCTGGGCGAGCCATCCGCCGCGGCCCGCGTGATGCAGGCCGTGGAGCACGTGACGGCCAACCCCGCGCTGCACACGCGCGACCTCGGCGGCACGGCCACCACCGAGGCGGTCACGCGCGCGGTCTGCGAGCACATCGCCGGCACACGCAGCGAACGCCGCGCCGCCTGAGCGCGGCCGCGCCGGCTCGGGCGCGAGCGACGAGATTCACAACAAGACGGAGACAACACCATGCGCATTTCTTTCCGGCCGCATCGTCGGCAGTTCGTGCAGGCCGCGACGCTCGCCCTCGGCCTGTCGGCCACGCTGGCCCTGGCGCAAGCCTGGCCCACACGCTCGATCAGCCTGATCGTGCCGTTCCCCGCGGGCGGCACCACCGACGTGCTGGCGCGCGCGCTGGCCGACAGGCTCTCGCAAAGCCTCGGTCAGCCCGTCGTGGTCGAAAGCCGGCCTGGCGCCGGCGCCACCGTGGGGGCCGACTTCGTCGCGAAGGCCAAGCCCGACGGCTACACACTGCTGATGGGCGCGGTGCATCACACCATCGCCACCAGCGTCTACAAGAAGCTGCCCTACGACTTCCAGAAAGACCTCGCGCCGGTGTCCACGGTGGCGATGGTGCCCAACGTGCTGGTGGTGAACGCCACGCTCACGCCTGCGCGCAACGTGGCCGAACTCGTGGCTTTCGCCAAGTCGGCGCCGACGAAGCTGGCCTACGGCTCGAACGGCAACGGGACCGCTCAGCACCTGATCGGCACGCAGTTCCAGGCGAGCACGGGCGTCGAGCTGCTGCACGTGCCCTACAAGGGCAGCGGCCCGCTGACGACCGACCTGCTCGGCGGCCAGGTCGCGATGTCCTTCGACACCATCACGCCGGTGCTGCAGCACATCCAGGCGGGCAAGCTGCGCGCGCTGGCCGTGACGACCGCCAAGCGCTCTTCGGTGCTGCCCGACGTGCCGACGCTCGAAGAGGCCGGGCTCAAGGGCTTCGACATCGGTACCTGGTTCGGCGTGCTCGCGCCGGCTGCGACGCCGAAGGACGTGGTGGCGCGGCTCAACAGCGAGATGGTGAAGATCATCCGCTCGCCCGACTTTGCGCAGCGCATGCAGGCCATCGGTGCCGAGCCGCTGGGCGGCACGCCCGATCAGATGGCGAAGCAGATCGCCGACGAAACCACCAAGTTCGCGAAGCTGGTGAAGGACGGCAAGGTCGTGATCGACTGACCGCCGCGGCTGCGCCTCAGCCCGGCACTGCGCCGGGTTTCATGTACATCAGCTCCCATACGTGGCCGTCGAGGTCCTGATAGGCATGCTGGTACATGAAGCCGTGGTCCTTCGCTTCGGTCGGCGTCGAGCCGCCCGCGGCCACCGCCTTGGCGACGAGTTCGTCGACCTGCGCGCGGCTTTCGCATGAAAGGCAGAGCAGCACTTCGGTGCTGGTCCTGGCGTCGACAATGGCTTTCGTCGTGAAGGTCGAGAAGAATGTCTCCACCAGCAGCATCACGTAGATGTGGTCCTTGCTCACGATCATGCAGGTCGCGTTCTCGTTGGTGAACTGCGGGTTGAAGGTGTAGCCGAGCGCGGTGAAGAAGGCGACGGACCGGTTCAGGTCCTTGACCGGCAGGTTGACGAAGATCTGGGTCGCCATTGGTTTTCCTCGGGGGAATGGGGTGAAATGGAACGGCTTGTGGACGCCGTCCACAAGACCTTAGCGGAGAGAATGGACGCTGTCCACCTGAAATTCCCCGTGCCATGAGTCCCGTTCCCGTCCCGCTGCCGGTGCGCAGCACCTACCGCCACGGCGACCTGCGGCGTGCGTTGCTCGAAGCGGGCATCGCGCTGGCGCGCAGCGGCGGGCCCGAGGCCGTGGTGCTGCGCGAGGTCACGCGACAGGCCGGCGTGGTGCCGAACGCGGCGTACCGGCACTTCGGCAGCCGCCAGGCGCTGTTGAAGGCGGTGCGCGCGGCTGCGCTGTCGGCTTCGGCCGCGGCGATGGAGGCCGAGCTGGCTGCCGTTCCCGCCGGGCTGGCGCCGGCCGATGCGGCGCGCGCCGCGCTGCGCGCCATCGGCACCGGCTACCTGCGTTTTGCGCAGGCCGAGAACGGGCTGTTCCGCACGGCTTATGCAGCGTCCGACGACCTGGCCGGCCCCGGCGATCCGGCGCGCGCCGGACCCAGCGGCAAGAACCCGTTCCAGCTGCTCGGCGAGGCGCTCGACCAGATGGTCGCGGCGGGGGTGATGCCAGCGGCACGGCGCCCCGGCGCGGAGTTCCTGGCCTGGTCGGCGGTTCACGGGTTGGCGGCGCTGGTGCTTGACGGGCCGCTGGGGCCGGTGATCGGCCCGCAGATGCAGCAGTTCGGGCAACGCCTGCTCGACATGGTCGAACAGGGCCTCTCGGTCTGAATCAGCCGGTGCTCGACGCCCGCGTGCCGGTGGGCTTCGGCAGCAACACGAAGGCGGCCGCGCCCGAGACCAGCAGGGCGGCAATGGTCAGCAGCACGCTCATGAACGGGTCGGCCCCGTGCGCCGACGCGATGGACGCCACCGCCCCAGTGAACCACTGCATCACCGCCACGCCGAGGAACATCGCCATCGTGAAGACCGCCATGGCGCGGCCCGTCATCGCGGCCGGGTAGGCAGCCTTCACGTCGGCGTACTGCAGCACGATGTAGCCCGAGAGCACGCCGACCGCGATCAGGCCCGCCACGTCGAGTGCCGCGCCGGGGTCGAAGGCCATCATGCCGAACACCGCCGCCACCGTGAGCGTGAAGCCGACGATCCAGCGCCGCCGCGACGCACCGGGGTCGAAGCGGCCGAACAGCACCGGCCCGAACATGCCGACCACCGACACCGCAATCGCCACGTTGCCGCTCTGCACCAGCGAGAAGCCGTGCCGCTCGATCAGCAGCGGGCCAAGCCACAGCCCGCGCAGCGAGATGAACGATGCGTACGTCACCCACGCCAGCGCGACGATGCCCAGCGTGTGGGGCAGCGCGAACAGCGCGCCGTAGCTGCGCAGCGCGCCGAGCACCGACGGCCGCTCGGTCGAGGCGACCGGCGCCGGCGGCTCCTGCACGAGCCGGAGGATGAGAAGCCACGACAGCGCCGACCCCGCCCCCAGCGCCCAAAAGCCGGTGCGCCACGAGGTCGCCTGCACCAGCCATGCGAGCGGCGTGCCGGTGAGCAGCATGCCGAGCGAGCCGATGCCCAGTGTCATGCCCGACACCGCCGCGAAGCGTTCCGCCGGAAACTGCCGCGCGATGAACACCGTGCACACCAGGAAGGCCGGCGCGCAGCCGATGCCGATCAACACCTGGCCCGCCACCAGCACCGCGAAGTTGGGCGCCAAGGCGGAGACCGCTGCGCCCACGATGGCCAGCGGGAACGCCATCAGCACCGTGCGACGCACGCCCTGCAGGTCGATGCCGATGCCCATCATCAATTGCAGCGCACCGAATGCGAAGTGGAAGGCGCCGGCGAACAGGCCCAGCGCCTGGGGCGACAGGCCGAACTCGGCCTGCAGGGGCGTCGCGAGGATCGCCGCGACCGTGCGAAACGCCTGGCTCAAGGCGAAGGCGGTCGTCAGCGCCATCAGCATCAGCCAGGACGAGCCGGCCGTGCGGGAGGTATGTCTCATCGTTCTTTTTTGGACAGCCGGGCGGTGGAGGACCCGTAACGCCTGCGTTTGCAAGGTCCCCGGAGCATGCCCGCAATTCCATGAGGCGTCAGCGCCTGGGTGACTCCGTGTGCGCGGTAGCGATGCGCGCGGCTTCGCACAGGGTGTTCAGGTCTGGTGCGCACAGAGCGGCGTGGTCGGCGCGAACCAGCGCGTAGTGGGACATCCGCTTCGCAGCCGCGTTGAACGGCGGATGCCCGAAGCGCATCACCGAACCGAGTGCACGCTGCAGCGCGACACCGACTTCGACCGACGATGCGCCGTACCGTGCAAAAGGCATGAACAGGTCGTCGACCATGCCCGCCTCATGCACGGGCGGCACGCTCACTCGCGCGAAGAGGACTTCTGCCGCCGGCTCGTCGCGCTGCTGACGCGGCTTTGCCCAGTGGTGCAGCGTCTTCACGCCCGTCGCCAGCACATCGAGCGCGCTGCCCGGGTCGTTGACCGATGCCGAGAGCGCACGCGAAGCGATCTCGCCCATCACCACCAGGCCGAAGCGGGGATCGTGATCGAAAGTGCGGGTGGGGCCGATCAGCACGGCGTCGGTGATGGCCTTGCGAGACGCGTCGTCCAAGGGGCTGTCGGTGCTGACGATCGCTGTCGTGGGTTCGACGAAAGCGCCGGGCAGAACGTGCAGGTGGAGATCGGCACCCAGCGTCTCTGCACGTGCCTGCAGCAGGTCGAGGGAGACGTGCTGGACGAAGCCGGTCGTCGGCGCCTCGACGCCTTGCGTGCCGCGTTCGTCGGGTTGTTGTGGGCGGCCACCGAGGTAAGGCCTGTTCGTGCGCTGGTCCATCGCCTTGGTCGTCGCCGCCTCGACCCGCCGGATGGTCTCGCCGAGCCGGCCCATCACCGAGAGATAGTCGATCCAACGCAGCAGCACGATGACCACCAGCAGAAGGATCACGAGCGTGAAGACGAAAAGCACCAGCCGTCCGCCATCGCCATAGACATGGGCATGCAGTCCGACCAATGCGATCACGCTGTACAGGAAAGCGCCGATGAAGACGGCCAGCGTGTTCTGGATGGTGCTGTCTTCGATCAGCAACTGCGATGCGCGCGGCGTTGCGCTCGAAGCCACGGCTGCAAACGACGCGACCATGGTGCTCGCCGAGAAGATGGCGACCGTCAGCATGCTCGACGCGAGGATGTTGAGCAGGCTGCCGATCGAGTCGGACCCCAACTTCAACGCAACGTCCTGCGGGATGAGTGGGCCCAGCAGCGTCGAAGAGAGCACCGCAAGCAGCGCGAAAAGCGAGAAAAGCGCACATCGCACCCACGACCGGCGCCAGACTCGCTGCAAGAGGAATAGCAGCTTTTCGGACATCGCTTCAATGTCCGGGCGAGGTCGCGCCGATGGCGCACGTGGGAATCGCCGCCGTGCGTAGGCGCGTTGCGCGCACGCTACCGGGCGACGGGGTCAGTCCAACTTCACCCCGGTGGTCTTCACCACGTCGCGCCACTTGGCCACGTCGGCCTGCACCAGCTTCGCGAAAGCGTCGGGCGTGTTGGCCACTGGCTGCGCGCCGAGCTCGAGCATCTGCTTGTTCACCTCGGGCTGTTTCACGGCTTCGGAGAGGGCTTGCTGGATCGTGGCGAGCACCGCCGGCGGCGTGCCGGCTGGCGCCAGCAGGCCGAACCAGCCAGACACCTCGTAGCCGGGCAGTCCGCTCTCGGCGACGGTCGGAATCTCAGGCGCACCGGGCCAGCGCTGCGGCGTGGTCACCGCGATGGCGCGCACCTTGCCGCTGCGCACGAAGTTGATGGTCGAAGGCAGATTGTCGAAGCCGATTTGCACCTGCCCGCCCATCAGGTCGGTGAGCATCGGCGCAGCGCCCTTGTACGGCACGTGGACCATGTCGACACCCGCCATCATCTTCAGCAGCTCGGCGCTCATGTGGGGCGAGCCGCCCAGGCTGGTCGAACCGTAGTTGAGCTTGCCCGGCTGCGCCTTGGCGAGCGCCAGCAGTTCCTGCAGATTCTTCGCCGGCACGCTCGGGTGCACCGCGATGATGTTAGGCGTGCTCGCCACGATGGTCACCGGTGCGAAGTCCTTCACCGCGTCGTACGGCAGGCTCTTGTAGACCGCCGAATTGATGCCGTGCGTACTGGCTGTGCCCATCAGCAGCGTGTAGCCGTCAGCCGGCGCACGCGCCACTTCCACCGAGCCGATCGCGCCGTTGGCCCCCGCCTTGTTCTCCACCACGAAAGGCTGCTTGAGCCTTTCGCTCAGCTGCTGCGCCGCCACGCGCGCGATGATGTCCGTCGTGCCACCGGCCGGGTACGGCACGATGAGCCGCACCGGCTTGTTGGGGTAGCTCTGTGCCTGTACGGCACCGACCGCCGCGACCGAAAGCACTGCGGCCGCGAACCAGCGAATCGTCGTCTTCATTGTTCTTGTCTCCGTCTTCTTGTGTGGATGAAAGCGCTAAAGCAGATGGCGTCCGTGCAGCTTGTCCGCCAGTGCGTCGGGCACCTCGATCTCGAAGCCCAGCACCGCGGCCGACAGCGCCTTGCCATAGTTGTCCAGGCACAGGCTGCGCGACACGCCGCCGCCCAGCGCGCCATGGCAGACGAAGTTCATCGCGTCGATGTTGCGGGCCTCGTAGCGCAGCACTTCGCCGGTGATCGCACCGCGATAGAAGGCCTTGAAGCGCTCGGCCGTGAGCTGGTCGCGCAGCAGCGCGTAGAACTCGGGCTCGTAGGCGAACACCGAGATGTTCGAAGTGTTGCCCTTGTCGCCCGAGCGGGCGTGGGCGACATGTTGCAGAAGAACTTTCATCGGTGCCTCAGCTTTCGAAATACTGGATGGACGCCGGCACCTGCTCGCGCGGTACCAGCGACGACCACACGCCGATCACCTCGCGCGTGCGCTCCTGGTGCGGCACCCGCTTGCCGGTGTGGGCGATGCCCGAGACGGCCATGCCGTCGACCTCGCGGCCGACCTTGGCCGCTTCCTCGCGCGTCTTCGTGCGGGCCGCCACGCGCACCGCGATCTCGTAGGGCTCGGGCGCATCGGCCGGGGTCGCGTCACCGTGGATCGCGTTGATGCCGAGGAAGTCGACACGCATGTCTTCGGCCTGGAGCTTCACGATCTTGAAGCGCTCCTCGAGCACCTTCTTCGCGAGCTGTGCGCGGCGCAGTGCGCCGGGGCCGGCGTAGAAGAACATGTCCTCGCCGATGAAGCCTTCGGTGCAGCCGATCGACACCTTGAGCGTGGGCGTGCGCGGCTTGCCCGACAGGCCGGTGACGCGCACGCGGTCGGGGCCGACCTGCTCGAGCTTCGCGGTGGTGAAGTCGACCACCACGTCGGGCGTGATGTAGTTCGCCGGGTCGTGCACCTCGTAGAGCATCTGCTCCTTCACCGTCTGCAGCGTCACGGCGCCGCCGCTGCCGCTCACCTTCGTGATCACGACGTCGCCGTTGGCCTCGACCTCGGCGATCGGAAAGGCGAAGTTCCACGGCTCGGGCACGTCCTTGAAGCCGGGGTCGGAAAAGTAGCCGCCCGTCACCTGCGCGCCGCATTCCAGCAGGTGGCCGATGCCGTTGCCGGCGCCGACGCGCGCATGGTCGAGCGGGTCCCAGCCGAACTCGTACATCATCGGCGCCATGAAGATCGACGGGTCGGCCACGCGGCCGGTCACCACGATCTGCGCGCCGGCCTTCAGCGCCTCGACGATCGGCTCGGCACCGAGGTAGGCCTCGGCCGAGATGAGCGTGGGCTTGAGCGTGTGCGTGGGCTGGCCGTTCTCCAGGATGGTGTCGGTGAGCTCGAGCACGCGGTCGGTGATCAGGCTGCCGCCGACCGCCGCGACCTTGACGCCCGTGACGCCGATCTCCTGCAGCAGCTCGACGATGCGCTTGGCGGCGGCGGTCGGGTTGATCCAGCCCTGGTTCGACACGATGCGCGTGCCGTTGCGCATGCAGGCCGGCAGCACCGCACGCATGCGGTCGTCGAGGTAGGTGTCGTAGCCGGGAAAGCTGGGGTCGCGCCGCGCGCGCACCTGGGCCGCCGACACGGTGGCCTCGGCCATGGTCTCGAAGCAGAGGTAGTCGAGTTCGCCACGCTCGGCGTTCAGGGCGGCGGGCTCGACGCGGTCGCCCCACCACGCCGCGCCGGAACCGATCCGGAGGGTCTTGCTCATGTGTCTTGTCTCCTGTGTGAGCGACCCATTCTGTACAGTGCCCCCCAGCGAGACAACGCACGCCGCAGCACACCGCCTGTGACGCCGCGGCACAGTACAAAGAAACCCGCATGGACAAATTCGGCGAGATGACGGTCTTCCTCCGCGTGGTGGAAGAGGGCAGCTTTTCAGGCGCCGGCCGGCGCCTGCTGCTGTCGCCGTCGGCCGTCAGCAAGCTGATCGCGCGGCTCGAGGCGCGGCTCAACGTGCGGCTGTTCGAGCGCATCGCGGGCTCGATCCGGCTGACCGAGGAGGGCGCCCGATTCCAGCGCGCGAGCCAGCGCGTGGTCGATGCGATGGACGAAGCCGAGAGCGTCGCGGCGGCGACCGATGCAGAGGTGTCGGGCACGCTGCACATCCACACCCCGCTGACCACCGCCAAGTACCTGATCGCGCCCTTGCTGCCCGCGCTGATGGAGAAGCACCCGGCGCTGCGGCTCGAGTTCATCATCGGCACAGAGCGTGGCGACTTCGTGAAGCAGGGCATCGACGTGGCGATCCACAGCGGCCGTCCCACCGAGCTCTCGCTGATCGGCCGCCCTCTGATGCCGCGGCCCTGGGTCATCGCGGCGGCGCCGTCCTATCTGCAGAAGCACGGCACACCGCAGACGCCGGACGACCTGCTGCGCCACCGATGCTTGAACTTCACGATCCGCACGCAGTGGAACGCGTGGACCTTTCGCGAGAGCGACGGCGCGCTCAAGACCATCGACATCCCGAAGCACGTCGGCGCGAACCAGGGCGAGCTGCTGCGCACGCTGGCCATCGTCGGCCTGGGCGTGGTGCGGCTGGCGGAGTTCAACATCGCCGCCGACCTGGCCAGCGGTGCGCTGGTGCCGCTGCTCACCGACTACCGCGAGAACACGGACGACATGCTGTACGTGCTGTACCCACGCGGCCGCGTGCTGGCGCCGCGGGTGCGCGCCTTCCTGGATTTTCTGGAGGTCCACTTTCCCGCCAGCGCACGCGCGGGATGACCGCCGGGCTCAGGCAGCCAGCGCGTTCGGCCGCTCCTCACGCCCGTCCGGGTGCTTCGCGAAACGGGCCGGGTCGGTGCCGTGCACCGGCGCCTCGTCTTTCCATGGCCAGCCGCCGAACTGGGTGCGGCGGTAGTCGGCCATGGCCTGCGCGATCTCGGCCTGCGTGTTCATCACGAAGGGACCGTACTGCGCCACGGGCTCCGCGATCGGCTTGCCCTGCAGCACCAGGAACTCGCTGACTTCGGCATCGCCGTTGACCAGCTCGACCGCCTGGTCGGCATGCAGCTCGATGGCGGCGTGGCTCTTCACCGCGCGTCCGCCGACGGTCACCGACGCGCCCTTGAAGAAGTAGAGGCTGCGGCGCGTGCCCTGGCGCTGCGCGGCGGGCAGGGTCCAGCGGGCGCCGGGCGCCATCCGGATCGTCCAGATCGCGACGTCCGAACCGTCCTGCGCCGCCCACGAGTCCGGCGGCGGGTCGAGCGGGGCGTCGACCGGGCCGATGCGCCCTGCCACAGAGGCCACGTCGGTGGTGCGTCCGGCATCGTCGGTCGCGGTGAAGCGCGGGACGTCTTCGGCCCACAACATCGTGAAGTGGGGCGCCACCATTTTGTTGCGCGCCGGCAGGTTGAGCCAGATCTGGAACAGCTCCAGCGGGTTGGGTGCTTCGGGGTTCAGCAGCGGGAACATCTCCGAATGCACGATGCCCTGGCCGGCCGTCACCCACTGCACGTCGCCCCCGCCGAAGCGCGCTGCGGCGCCGAGCGAGTCGGCGTGGTCGATCAGGCCCTTGCGGACGATGGTCACGGTCTCGAAGCCGCGGTGCGGATGGCCCGGAAAGCCGGGAATGTCTTCGCCGTGGTACATGCTCCAGCCGTCCTTGCGGCTGAAGTCCTGGCCGATGGCGCGGCCTTCGAGCGACACCGCCGGGCCCATCGCGCCGTTGCCGGCCGGGTAGGCGTCGTCGTGGTACGCGCAGAACAGGAACGGGTCGATGGTCTCCCACGGAAAGCCGAGGGGCTTGATCTGGACAATGGGGTCGGTCATGGTGGTCTTCCTTGTTGGCGCCGGCTGCAATGGCGAGCGGCGCTCCATCGAATATGGGGCCGGGCGGGGCGCCTGAAAGGCCGGTGCGGAGGACAGCCTGTTCCGCAAGCGGAACGCCAGGGCCGGCTGCTTCGCTGCCATTGCGCCACCGCTTCTTCCTCCAGCGCGGCAGTCGATCGAGGTGGCTAAGAGTGCGCTGCCCTCAGCGCTTGTCCTTGTAGCGCAGCGCCCAGAACCACATGGGCCTGGGCGTCAGCAGCATTGCGAGCACGGCGGCGGCGCGCAGGGAGAGGCGTTGCCGCCACTGCAGATGCGACGAACACCATGCACGCCAGGCGTTGCCACGTTCGCCGTCGCGCAGGTAGCGCACCGCGACCACCAGCATGGATCCGTAGAAGTGCTGGCGCTTCTCTGCTTCACGCTCTGGCGGCACCTTCAACTTGCACGCATGCTCGAACAGCAGATGGACATCGGTGCCGCGCCCGGACGATGTGACTGACGCAAGCTGCACGCGATAGTGCGAGACCGTTTCGCCGATGTAGCGAGCCCAGATGCCCTGATTGGCCAGTCGTACCACGAAGGCCCAGTCGCCAACGTTGCCGTCTCGCTCGCCGCGCATGTGACGGCGGTACGTGGCGGTCTCGACGAGGTAGCCGTCCGGAGGGATGGAGTGCTTCAGGCACCACTCCCAGACCGGGTGTGCGGCCTCGCCGCCGGTTCGGCCGTAGGCGCGATCGTTCTGCTCCGAACGCACAGGATCGACGACGCCCGCTTCATCGACGATGTACTGCGTACCGAACCACAGCTTGACGCGGGTGTCGGTCTCGGCGTTGCAGGCGTCGGCCAGCGCAGCGAGGCCGCCCGGACACATGGCGTCGTCGTCGTGCAGGAAGAGCATGTGCGCTTCGCGCGCCTCCGACGCGAGGAACCAGTGGTTGGGGTAGGTGCCGAGCGCGGGCGAGTGGGACCAATACCGCACGAGCGACTGCAAACCGCTGGCCTTCACGGCGGCATGGTTGGCCTCCACGTGTTCGGGAGGACTGTCGTCGGAAATCAGGATCTCGCCAACGAGAGAAAGATCCTGCATGGCGATGCTTGCGAGCGCTTCACGCAGCTGCTCGGGCCGCGCGCAGGTCGGAATCAGTATCGATATTCGCATGATGGGGCGCCTTCCAGCGGCGTTTTCTCGACGCGGGGCACAAAACCTGTACAGAGGTCAGTTGCCCACGTTGAATATGTTCATGAATTCAGGATGCACGGCAGCGCAACGGCAGCGCAATGGCACGGCGGACACACAGTCTGGACGCGGCTTGCACTGGAGGATCTGGCTGCGATGCGCAGGCGCATCACGACCAAAGGCCGCGAAAAAGCGGCATTCCGAAAGCGAGAACTATGGCGGCGTCAGACGCCGCGAGCATGCGGATTGACGACGAAATCCAGGGCGTGCAATGCGCATCAGCAGGTACGCCGACGAGCGGACCCGCGAGCACGTTTCATCGTGCGCGAGATCGTCCGTTCCGAGGCGAGTGTCGATGGGAAGCCAGTCCATGCGCGAAATCTTGCATGACAACGAAAGTATTCACAAGAAGGGCGTAAAAACCCTTAGAAATTTGCGGGAACACCGCGAATTCGTCACAAGCACTGGTGGTGCTAGCGGTAGAAAACTTCGACCCTGCCCTTGATCTTGAGCAGCAGCGGCTTGCCCTTGCGGTCCACCGTCTTGCCGGCCGGAACGCGGATCCAGCCTTCGCTGATGCAGTACTCCTCGACGTCGGCGCGGTCCTTCCCGTTGAAGCGGATGCCGATGTCGTGCTCGAAGACGGCCGCGACATGGTGCGGGCTGCGCGGGTCGATCGAAAGATGGTCGGGGAGTTCGGGGCGTGCGGTGGTGTCGTTCATGGGAATTCGAGGCGTTCGGACCGGCCATTTTCTCTGGGAAACTGAGCCCCATGTCGCACGCCCTGCATCGCCCCTCGAAACTTGATTTCAACGCGCCGTCCGAGGTTGTGGCGAATGCGCTGATTGGCATGACGCTGACGGTCGATGGCGTGGGTGGCCGCATCGTCGAGACCGAGGCCTACGACCGCGACGACCCGGCCTCGCACAGCTTCGGCGGGCCGACGCTGCGCAACGCGGCGATGTTCGGACCTCCCGGGCGGGTCTACGTGTACCGCTCCTATGGCATCCACTGGTGCCTGAACTTCGTGTGCCGGGAAGAAGGCCACGGTGCCGGGGTGTTGATCCGCGCCATCGAACCCACGGACGGTCTCGAGCGCATGCGCCACCGCCGCGGTCTCGACGATCTGCGCTTGCTGTGCGCCGGCCCCGGCCGCGTCGCGCAGGCGCTGGGCGTGGACGCCCGCTTCAACGGCCACGCGCTGGACGCGCCGCCCTTCGTGCTGCGTGACGCGGCGCACGGGGGCGCGGCCGTGGTGGTCGAGGCCGGCCCGCGCATCGGCATCACCAAGGCGGCCGACGTGCCGTGGCGCTTCGGCGAGAAGGGCTCGCGCTTTCTGAGCAAGCCCTTTCGCGCCGGGGCGGTGCTCAGCCCCGGCTGACCGGCGCCGTGCCGCTGCCCGTGACCTGCGCCTCGTCGGCCGTCGTGCGCCACCCGCCGCCCAGCGTTCGATAAAGCGTGATGCGGTTGGCCTGCTCGATGAGCTGCAGGCTGATGAGCGACTGCTGCACGGTGTAGAGAGAGCGTTGTGCATCGAGCACGTCGAGGTAGCCCGCACCGCCGCTGCGGAACAGCGCATCCGACAGCTCGAACGCGCGCGTGGTCGCGGCCACCAGCGACTGCTGCGCCGCCAGGCGCTCGCCCAGCGTGCGGCGCGCGGCCAGCACGTCGGCCACTTCGCGGAAGGCGACCTGCAGGGTCCTCTCGTAGGTGGCGAGCTGGATCTGCTGCTGCGCCTGGGCCACGCCGAGGTTGGCGCGGTTGGCGCCGCCGTCGAAAATCGGCAGGCTGATCGACGGCGCGAAGTTCCAGGCCGCGCTGCCGCTCTCGAACAGTCCCGACAGGCTGCTGCTCGCAGTGCCCGCCGAGCCGGTCAGCGCAATGCGCGGATAGAACGCGGCCCGCGCCGCGCCGATGTTCGCGTTGCTGGCGCGCAGCGCGTGCTCGGCCGCGAGCACGTCGGGGCGCTGCAGCAGCACCGTCGACGGCAGCTCCGCCGGCGGCGCCAGCAGCTGCGCCGCCGGTGACGGGCTCATGGTGGCGGTCGGCGGTGGCAGCAGCGCTGCCGGCACCGAGCCACCGGCCAGCAGATCCAGCGCGTTGCGGCTCTGCTCGACCTGCGCGTCGAACGCTGCGGCGTCGGCACGCGCGGTGTCGACGGTGGTGCGCGACTGCGCCAGCGTCAAGCCCGACTGCGCGCCGAGCGCGTGGCTGCGCTCGACCAGGTCGTACGACTTCTGTCGGCTGGCCAGCGTGTCGCGCGCCAGTTGCAGGCGCTGCTGGTCGGTGGCAAGCACGAGCCAGGCAGTGGCGACTTCGGCCACCAGGCTGATCTGCGTGCCGCGGCGCGCGTCCTCGGTGGCGAAGAAGCTTTCAAGTGCCGCGTCGCCCAGGTTGCGCACGCGGCCGAACAGGTCGAGCTCGTAGCTGGCCAAGCCCAGGTTCACGTTGTATTGCGTCGCCAGCCGGGCTTGGCCGCTGGCCGACACGCTGCCTGGCGTGCGCGAGCGGGTGCCGCTCGCACCCGCGCCGATGGCTGGGAATGCCGAGGCGCTGACCACGCCGTACTGCGCACGCGCGCGTTCGATGTTGAGCGCGGCCACGCGCAGGTCGCGGTTGTTCGCCAGCGCCAGCTCGACCACGCCGCGCAGCCGCGCGTCGACGAAGAACTCGCGCCAGCCGATGTCGCTCGGCGCGGCCGCCGTGAGGCCGGCCGCGTCGCGCGCGGCCGCAGCCGACGCCCAGGCCTGCGGCACCGGTGCCGCAGGCCGCACGTAGTCAGGCGCCAGGTTGACGCAACCCGCGAGCAGCACCGCCGGAAGAGCCAGGCCGGCGGCGGTGCGCCGCAGTCGTGTGTTCGGTGCCATCAATGGCTCCCTTGTTCGATGGCCTGCACCGGCGCGGCCGGTGGTGGCGCCTTCTTGCGGCGCCGCTCCATGAAGCCGCTGATCAGCACGAAGAAGAGCGGCACGAAGAAGATGCCCAGCGCCGTGCCGACCACCATGCCTCCCAGCACCGCGGTGCCGATCGACTGACGGCCGCCCGCGCCCGCGCCGGTGCCGATGGCCAGCGGCAGCACGCCGAAGCCGAAAGCCAACGAGGTCATCAGGATGGGCCGCAGCCGCAGCCGCACCGCCTCCAGCGTCGCCTCGATCACGCTCTTGCCCTGTTCCTGCAGCTGCTTGGCGAACTCGACGATCAGGATCGCGTTCTTCGACGACAGCCCGACGGTGGTCAGCAGGCCGACCTGGAAATAGACGTCGTTGCTGAGCCCGCGCGACCAGGTGAAGAGCAAGGCGCCGACCACGCCGAGCGGCACCACCAGAATCACCGAGAAGGGCACCGACCAGCTCTCGTACAGGGCTGCGAGGCACAGGAACACGAACAGGATCGAGATCGCGTAGAGCATGGGCGCCTGCGCGCCCGACAGGCGCTCCTGGTACGACGCACCCGAGAACTCGTAGCCGATGCCCGCGGGCATCTGCTTCATCACTTCTTCCACCGCCAGCATGGCAGCACCCGAACTCACGCCCGGCGCCGCGTCGCCCACGAATTCGTACGACGGCGCACCGTTGTAGCGGATGAGTTGCGGCGAGCCGTAGGTCCAGCGTGTGCTGGAGAAGGCGCCGAAGGGCACCATCTGGCCCAGTGTGTTGCGCACGCTCCAGCGGCCGATGTCGGCGGGCAGCATGCGGAAGGGCGAATCGCCCTGCATGTACACGCGCTTCACACGGCCGTTGTTCAGGAAGTCGTTGACGTAGGTGCCGCCCATCGCGGTCGACAGCGTGCTGTCGATGGCGGCGGTGTTGAGGCTCAGCGCACCGGCTTTCGCATCGTCGATGTCGACGGCGAACTCCGGGGTGTCTTCCAGGTTGTTGCTGCGCACATTGGCAAGTTCCGGGCGCTGCTGCATCAACTGCACCGCCTGATCGCGGGCCTTCAGCAGCGCGTCGTGGCCCAGCGCGTTCTGGTCTTTGAGGAAGAAGTTGAAGCCCGCGTTGGCCCCCAGCCCGCGCACGGCAGGTGGCAGCACGACAAACACGCGTGCATCGCGGATGGCCGCCAGGTCCTTGCTGCCGCGCCGCGCCACCGCCGCGGCCGAATGCTCCTTGCCATCGCGCTCGCTCCAGTCCTTGAGCTTGACGAAGGCGCGCGCCGAACTCTGGTCGCCGTTCTGGCCGGTGATGACGTTGATGGTCACGACCTCCGGCTGCTTCAGGAAGTAATCCTGCACCTGCTGGATGACCGGCTGCAGCCGCGCGTTCGACGAACCCGGTGGCAGCGTGACCTGCACCTGCACGAAGCCCTGGTCTTCGTCGGGCAGGAAGGAGGTGGGCAGGCGCATGAACATGATGGCCATGACGGCGCAGATGCCGAGGTACACCAGCAGGCTGCGCTTGCCGCGGCGCACGATGCCGCCGACGATGCCGGTGTAGCGGTCGGCGCTGCGGTCGAAGCGTTTGTTGAAGCCGGCGAAGAATCGGTCGATGTAGCCGAACAGGCCCTTGCGCGGTGCGCCGTGCGGCGAGTGCGCGCCCTTGGCCACCGGCTTGAGCAACGTGGCACACAGCGCCGGCGTGAGCGTCAGCGCGACCAACACCGACAGCACCATCGCCGAGACGATGGTGATCGAGAACTGCCGGTAGATCACGCCGGTCGAGCCACCGAAGAAGGCCATCGGGATGAACACCGCCGACAGCACCAGCGCGATGCCCACCAATGCGGGCGTGATCTCGGCCATCGATTTCTTCGTCGCCTCCTTGGGCGACAGGCCCTCTTCGCTCATCACCCGCTCGACGTTTTCGACCACCACGATGGCGTCGTCCACCAAAAGGCCGATGGCCAGCACCATGCCGAACATGGTGAGCGTGTTGATCGAGTAACCGAACACCGACAGCACGCCGAAGGTGCCCAGCAGCACCACCGGCACCGCGATCGCGGGGATCAGCGTGGCGCGGAAGTTCTGCAGGAAGATGTACATCACCAGCACGACCAGCAGCATGGCCTCGGCCAGCGCCTTGACCACCTCGTCGATCGACGCGCTCACGAACGGCGTGGTGTCGAAGCTGACGAAGGTCTCGAGCCGGTTCGGGAAGAAAGGTTGCAGTTCGGCGACCTTGGCGTTCACTGCCTCGGCCACCCGCACCGCGTTGGCGCCGTCGGCCAGCACGATGCCCAGGCCGGCGCCGGGTTTGCCGCCGAGCACCGAGCGCACTGTCAGGTTCTCGGCGCCGAGCTCGATGCGCGCCACGTCTCGGAGCCGCACCACGGCGCCGTCGGTGGTGGCGCGCAGCACCACGTTGCCGAACTGCTCGACGGTGCGCAGCTTGCTGCGCGCGGTGATTGTGGCGTTGAGCTGCTGCTGCGACGCGGCCGGCAACGCGCCCAGCTGGCCCGCCGACACCTGCGCGTTCTGCGCCTGCAGCGCAGTGTTCACGTCCGACGGCATGAGCGAGTACTTGCGCAGCTTGTCGGGGTCGAGCCAGATCCGCATGGCGTAGCCGGTGCCCAGCGTCTGCACTTCGCCCACGCCGTCGATGCGACTCACCACGTCGACCAGGTTGCTGGTGATGTAGTCGCCCACGTCCACCGCGTCGGCGCTGCCGTCGCCGGAGAACATCGAGACGATCATCAGGAAGTCGTTGCCGCCCTTGATGACGAACACGCCGCGCGTCTGCACCTGCTGCGGCAGCCGCGCCATGGCGGGTTGCAGCTTGTTCTGCACCTGCATCTGCGCCACGTCGACGTTGGTGCCCGGCGCGAACGTGAGCTGGATGCGCGACTGGCCCGACGAGTTGCTCGTGCCCTGCATATAGAGCAGGTTGTCGATGCCGGTGAGCTGCTGCTCGATCACCTGCGTGACGGAGTCCTCCACCGTCTTGGCCGAGGCGCCGGTGTAGGTGGAGACGATCGACACGCGCGGCGGCGCGATGTCCGGGTACTGCTCGAGCGGCAGCGTGCGGATCGACATCAGCCCCGCGAGCATGACGATGATGGACAGCACCCACGCGAAGATGGGGCGGTCGATGAAGAACTGGGCCATGCGGGGTCCTCAGCGCACGGCCGTGGCGGCGGGTGCGGCACTCGCTACCGGGCCGGGCGCGCTGCCGTTGGGCGTTTTCGGCGCAGGGCTGGTACCCGACGGCCCGGCGGGGCTCCCAGCCCCGCCAGCGGGCGGCGTCACCTCGTTCGCGCGCACCGTGTCGCCGACCTTCGCGCGTTGCGAGCCCTCGACCAGCACGCGCTCGCCCGCCTTCACGCCGCTGAGCACCTGCCAGCGGTTGGTCACGGCACGGCCCACGACGATGTTGCGCTTGGCCAGCTTGTCGTCGGCGCCGACCACCAGCGTCGACGCGCTGCCGTCGGGTGCACGCGTGACGGCCTGCTGCGGAATCAGCAGCGCGGCCTCGTTCACGCCTTCCTGCAGCACCGCACGCACATACATGCCGGGCATCAGCATGCGCTCGGGGTTGGGCACCACCGCGCGCAGCGTCACGCTGCCGGTGCCGGCATCGACCGTGACGCCGGCGAAGGTCAGCTTGCCGTCGTGGGGGTAGGCGCTGCCGTCTTCGAGCAGCAGCTTGATCGGCGCCTCGTTGGCGTTGCCGCGCTGCAGCCGGCCTTCGGCCAGGTCGCGCTTGAGGCGCAACAGCTCGCTGCTCGACTGTGTCACGTGCACGTGCACCGGGTCGAGTTGCTGCACCGTGGTGAGCGCCGAAGCCTGGTTGGCCGTGACCAGCGCGCCGGGCGTGACGGTCGAGAGCTCGACCCAGCCCGTGATCGGCGAGTTGATGCGCGTGTAGCCCAGGTTGATGCGCGCCGTCTGTTCGGCAGCGCGTGCGACCGCCACGTCGGCCTCGGCTTGCTGGGCCGAAGCCTGGGTTTGCTCGTTCACCTGCTGGCTGATCGCGTCGATCTTGACCAGCTCGGCATTGCGCCGGGCCACGGTGCGGGCGGTCGCCAGCGTCGATTCGGCCTTGCGCACGTTGGCTTGCGCGCTGGCGTAGACCGCCTGGAACGGCGCCGGGTCCAGTTGGTAGAGCGCCTGGCCTTCCTTGACCTGCGAGCCTTCGCTGAACAGCCGCTTCTGGACGATGCCGCCGACCTGCGGGCGGATCTCGGCGATGACCGGCGCCACGGTACGGCCCGACAGCTCTGTGGTGAAGGCCAGCCGCTCGGTCTTGAGCGTGACCACGCCGACTTCCTTGGCAGCCGGCGGCGCGGCGGTCTTGGCGGCGTCGTTGCGTGAGCAACCGACCGCCAGCAGGGCGGCGAGGCCTACCGCCACCCCGATTCGGAGCCCGCGTTTCGGAGTGGCGGGCGGCACGGGTCGAGCAGGGTGGGGCATGGAACGGAGGGTCAGTGGGTGGGCGAACGCACAGTGTGAAACGTCCGGGCGGGTCGAGTTCAGCGACCGGCGTCACAGGGGGTCAGCTTTACCGAACTTCACACACGGCGGGTCGGCCAGGCGGCATGCAAGTGCAGTGCCCGGTGATCTTGACCCGTGCGAAGCGACGGTCGCATGACAGGCCCGTGCCGGCTCGCCACTTCAGCGCCGCTCGGGCCCGCCCGGATTCTGCCGCAACGCGGGTCGGCCGTGGTGTGCCGCAAGCGGCGGTTTTGCGCCTGTCTACGTCCGGATCGACTGCAGCCTGGCGGCGCCCGTCTACCGCCCAGCCACCGACCACCCCGCATGCAGGTTGGCCTTGTCGTTCTCGTATTCCCAGCGCGTGCCGCAGCGGTCGCAGCGGTAGCTCGTCACGGTCACCGTGCGGCCGTCTTCGCGCTCTTCCTTGCGGTTGTTGCCCTGCACGAGTTCGGCGTGGCCCGGCGCGCGGCGCCAGTTGCGCTGGATGCCGGTGCACGGTTCGCACAGCTCCATCTTCTTCTGATCGGCCTGTCGGGCGCTTGCGATGCTCATGGTGTGGGGCGAGTCCGTGGTGGGTGTTCGGTCAATGGTGGTGACCACCGGCGCCGTGCACGTGGCGGTGGGCCAGCTCTTCGGGCGATGCGGTGCGCACTTCGAGCACCTTGAGCGTGAAGCGCAGCTCCATGCCGGCGAGCGGATGGTTGGCGTCCAGCAGCACCTTGTCGCCCTTGATCTTCTTCACGTGGAAGACCTGCGGCTGGCCTTGGTCGTCGCGGCCCTCGAGCTGGCCGCCGACCTTCACGCCCGGGGGGAACTCGCTTTTCGGGATGGTGCGTTCAAGTGAGGGGTCACGCAGCCCGAAAGCGTCTTCGGGCTTGAGTTGCAGCGTGACGGTGTAGCCGGGTTCCTTGCCGTCCAGCGCCTCCTCGATCTTCGGCAGCGTGTTGTCGTAGCCGCCGTGCAGGTAGCCCATGGGCTCCTTGGCTTCTTCGATCAACTTGTTCTGCAGGTCGGTGACCTTGTAGCGGAGGGTGACGACGGTGTCTTTTTCGATGTGCATGGATGGATTCTCCCGCAGAGCGACGGATGGAGCCAAGCAGCGACAAGGTGCACGCACGCCATGCCCATCTCGACAGTCGGTTACTTATTGAAACATGAGGGCGCATAATGCCGCCGCTCACGGCATGACACGTCGCGTGTGGAGGCGGGCCCACAAAAAACGGGCCCGGCGTTTTGTCCCCAACTGTTCTCAACTGAAAAATGAAGATCAATCACAACATCACTGTCCTTGCCCTTTCTGCCTTTGTGCTGACTGGTTGCGCCTCGGTCAACATGGCCAGCAAGGAAGAGTCGGACAAGGCAAAGCAATTCGCCGCCCCAAGTGCCGGAAACGCTGGCGTCTATGTGTATCGCAACAGCTTCGTCGGCAAGGCACTGAAGAAAGACCTGTGGATCGACGGCAAATGCCTTGGCGAAAGCGCTGCCGACGTTTTCTTCTACACGCAGGTCGAAGGCGGCAAGAAGCACAAGATCGAAACGGAATCGGAGTTCTCTCCCAATGCCTTGGAGGTTTTCATGGACGCCGGGAAGAACTACTTCGTCCGGCAGTTCATCAAGATAGGTGCTTTCGTCGGAGGCGCCGACCTGGAACCGATTCCGGAGGAGCAGGGCAAGGCCGACGTGGCCAAACTCGGGCTGGCCCAGTCGGGCGAGTGCGGCAAGTAGGGCTTCATCCGCGCCCGGGGCGCCCTGCCGCTGCGTCACGGGGTTGCGCGGCGAAAGAAGGTCTGCTTGGTAACAGATCTTGGACTCTGGCTGGTGATATGGCGCTGGTGCCCCTGAGGATGACCGGCCGCGAGGGCGCTTCCCAAGGCCCTCTGCGGTTTCGGCGGCGGGCTTTGTCACGGTGCTGCCGAGGCGCCATCTTTATGCGGTGATTGCGCGGCTAAGACAAAGTTTTGCACCCTCTTGATGCGGTTTGTTGAACAGTGGCGAGCGGCTGCTCAATCGGGCAGACGCTCACCACATCGGCCTGATGGCCACGACGAACCTTCCATGAAAAAACACAAGCTCCGCACGACGCTCTGCCTGACCCTTCTTTCTCTTCCCATGTTCGCGAGTGCGCAGTTGACGGGCAACGTCGCCTTGACCAGCAACTACAAGTTCCGTGGGCAGGACCAGGACACGAGCAAAAACAAGGCCGTCAAGCCCGCGCTGCAAGGCGGCTTCGACTACGCCTTCGGCGAGACCGGCTGGTACATCGGCAACTGGAACTCCAGCGTCGAATGGCTGCCGGGCAACAGCATCGAGAGCGACATCTACGGTGGCTACAAGTTCACCGGCGGCGGCGTGGCCTGGGACGTGGGTGCACTGACCTACATCTACCCGGGCAACAAGAACGGCANCCCATGTTCGCGAGTGCGCAGTTGACGGGCAACGTCGCCTTGACCAGCAACTACAAGTTCCGTGGGCAGGACCAGGACACGAGCAAAAACAAGGCCGTCAAGCCCGCGCTGCAAGGCGGCTTCGACTACGCCTTCGGCGAGACCGGCTGGTACATCGGCAACTGGAACTCCAGCGTCGAATGGCTGCCGGGCAACAGCATCGAGAGCGACATCTACGGTGGCTACAAGTTCACCGGCGGCGGCGTGGCCTGGGACGTGGGTGCACTGACCTACATCTACCCGGGCAACAAGAACGGCAACACCACCGAGCTCTACGGCGCGGCCGGCTTCGGCCCGCTGACGCTGAAGTACTCGCACACGGTCTCGAAGGACTACTTCGGCTTCGCTGGCGAGAACTCGGGCTCGGGCCTGAAGGGCCGCAACAGCGGCTACCTGAACCTGGCCTTCGCGCAGGAAGTGGCGCCTTCGCTGACGCTGAAGGCGGCTGTCGGCTACACCCGCTTCGCCAGCGACATCAAGGACCTGGGCGTGCCCAACTACGTCGACTACGCGGTGGGCGTGTCGTACGACTTCGGCAGCGGCCTGGCCCTGTACGGCGGCGTGCAAGGCGCCAACAAGAAGGGCTACTTCGGCGACGTCAACAAGGCGCGCGGCATCGTGATGCTCAGCAAGACGCTGTAANCGCTGGCGAGAACTCGGGCTCGGGCCTGAAGGGCCGCAACAGCGGCTACCTGAACCTGGCCTTCGCGCAGGAAGTGGCGCCTTCGCTGACGCTGAAGGCGGCTGTCGGCTACACCCGCTTCGCCAGCGACATCAAGGACCTGGGCGTGCCCAACTACGTCGACTACGCGGTGGGCGTGTCGTACGACTTCGGCAGCGGCCTGGCCCTGTACGGCGGCGTGCAAGGCGCCAACAAGAAGGGCTACTTCGGCGACGTCAACAAGGCGCGCGGCATCGTGATGCTCAGCAAGACGCTGTAACGGCTCGCGCGCACGGCGCGGCTTTGCGCGGCGCCGTGACGGCCTACGGCAAATCCTGGAGCTGGCAGATGGCAGCCATCAGCACATGCGGCTGCACCGGCTTGCCGAGATGGAAGTCGAAGCCCGCATCCAGCGCGCGTTCGCGGTCTTGCGGGCGCGAGAAAGCAGTCAATGCGATCGCCAGGATCCGCGGCCGTTCGAAGGTGCTCGCGAGGTCGCGCAGGGTGCGCATGAGTTCATAGCCATCGCGGCCCGGCAGCCCGATGTCGCTCACCAGCACCGAAGGCCATTGCTGCCGCACGGCGTCGAGCGCGGTGTCGTAGTCGGCGGCCACGCGCACCTGCGCGCCGCCTTCGGTCAGCATCATCGCGAGCATCTCGCTGGCTTCGATGTTGTCTTCGACGATCAGCACATCCGTCCCCGCCAACACCGGCCCATCCTGCACCGCTTCGGAGAGCCGGCGTGGCGACGCGGCGTCGCCCGGCTTGGAGCGCGCGTCGGAGGCGTGCAAGGTGACGGTCAGCGTCGCCCCGAGGTCGACACCCGGACTCTCCGCGGTCGCCTCGCCCCCATGGAGCTGCGCCAGATGCTTCACGATCGACAGGCCGAGCCCGAGGCCGCCATGTGCCCGGTTGTCGGGCGAATCGCTCTGGCTGAAGCGGTTGAACAGATGCGCCAGGAAGTCGGGCCGGATGCCGCGCCCGAAGTCTTGCACCTCGAGCGTGAGCATGTCGCCGTCGCTGCGCAATGCGACGCGAATGGCGCCGCCTTCCTTGGAGAACTTGATGGCGTTCGTCATCAGGTTCCAGACGATCTGCTGCAGGCGGGTCGGGTCCACCCAGCTGGCGCGGGCCTGTGCAGGCAGGTCGAGTTCGACGCGCAGCCGCTTGCGCTCGAGCGGGTCGCGCAGCCCCTCGACGGACTCGCTCACGACCGCTGCCGCGTCGCACCACTGGCGGTCCAGATGGAGCTTGCCGGAGCTGATGCGCGAGACGTCCAGGATGTCCGAGATGATGCGTGCCTGCGCGTGCACGCTGCGGTCGATGGCCTCGAGCGCACGCATGATCTCGGGGGCGGCCCCGCGTTTCTTCAGGATGTGCACCCAGCCGGAGATGGCGTTGAGCGGCGTGCGCAGCTCGTGCGACAGAACGGCGACGAAGTCGTCCTTGGTGCGGCTGTGCCGTTCGGCGGTGGTGCGTGCGGCCTGCTCGCGCTCGAGCACGTCCTGTCGGCGGCGGTCGAGCTCCTGCCGCTCCGAGACGTCGACCGCAATGCCGATGCGAAGCCCCGGCTCGAGGTGCGCCGAGATGCTCCATTGCAAATAGACCCAGCTGCCATCGGCGCGCAACAACGGAAATTCGCCTTGCCAGGTGGCGCCGGCCTCCAGCGACCCGATCGTGCGTTCACGGACGAAATCGACCCATTCGGGCGGCGCGAGGTCGCTGATCGGGCGGTCGAGCAGGGCCTCGACGGGTCGGCCCAGCATGGCCACCAAGGCCGGGTTGACATCGGCGAAACGGCCGTCGGCGTGGATCAGCGCGATGCCGCTCAGCGCCTGGCTGAAGATGGCGCGAAAGCGGGTGTCGCTGCGCCGCAGGCTGTCCTCGGCCATGCGTGCGCGGATCAGGGCCTGCAGCGTGGCAGTGAGCACCGCGGGTTCGACCGGATGCACCAGGTAGGCGTCCGCGCCGGCATTCAGGCCAGCCACCTTGTCGGCGTTCTGCACGTAGGTGGCAGACAGATGGATGACCGGCAACAGCGCACTCGCCGCTTCCGCGCGCAAGCGTCGGCAGACCTCGAAGCCGTCGATGTCCGGCAGGTGGACGTCGAGCACCACGGCCGAGATGCCTCGCGTCGCCATGGCCACGGCATCCAGGCCGGTCGCCGCTTCCAGCGTCTGGAAGCCCGCCGCGCGAACGATGCGCGCCGTCGAGTAGCGCGTGGTCGGGTTGTCGTCGACCACCAACACCGTGTGTTGTGCCCGGTCGATGGTGGTGTTGATGACGGCGCGTTCGGTCAAGGGGCGTCTCCCGGCGGTGCGGGCGCCACGTGCAACGGCAGGATCACGGAGAACGTGGAGCCAACGCCCAGCGCGCTTTCGAGTTCGACGCGCCCGCCGAGGACACCCGCCAATTGCTTGCTCAGCGAGAGTCCGAGCCCGGTGCCGCGCAGGCGTTTCTGCACCGGCGAATCGACCTGCGAGAAATCGTCGAAGACGGCGGCGTGGTACTGGGGCTCGATGCCGATGCCGGTGTCGAGCACCGAAAAGCGAACCGTGTGGTCGTCCTGCCGGCACGCCGACACGCGCACCTCGCCCTGCGTGGTGAATTTCAGCGCATTCGAGATGAAGTTGCGCAATATCTGCGAGAGCTTGCGGTCGTCCGTGTAGAGCTTCGGCAGGCCGACAGGCTCTTCGAAAACGAGAGTCACGCCGGGATTGATCAGCACCGGCTTGAACATGCCCCGGAGGGCAGAAAACAGGTCGACCATCTCGAACCAGGCGGGCGAGATGTCCACCCGTCCGGCCTCGATCTTGGCCAGGTCCAGCAGGTCGTCGACCATCTCCGCGAACTCGGTGGCGGTCGATTGGATGAACGCCACCTGCCGTGCCTGCTCGCTCGTGAGCGGGCCATCGATCTCGTCGCTGAGCAGGCGCGCGATGCTGCGGATCGCGTTCACGGGCGTTCTGAACTCGTGGCTCATGTAGGCCAGGAACTGGCTCTTGAGCTCGGTCGCGCGTTGCAACTGCTCGGCCTGGGCGTCGAGCTCGGCGTACAGCGCCACCACGCCGCGGTTGGTTTCCTCGAGTTCGGCGCGCAACGCCTCGGTCTCCTCCCGGGCCGCCGCGAGCAATTCGGCGGTCGGCGAAATGTCGTCGGTCATGCGGAGGCCTCCTGCCGAACCACGACCACCGTGGTGTCGTCGCGGCCGCGAGCGTAATTGCGGAAGAGGATCGCGGCGGCCAGCGTCGGATCGCGTTCCAGCACCGGACGGATGCTCGCCGCATCCCAGCGGGTCGCCAGGCCATCGCTGTGCACCACCGCCACGCCGTGCGGCGGCATCTGCAGGCTGCTCTGCTCGGGCTTCCGGATCTGCACGCCGACCGTGCCGTGCTGCGTGGCCATCGACCGATCGAACACGCCCGACAGGATGCGAACGGCCACGTTGCCTGCGCCGGCGCACAGCGCCGTTTTCGACGCGCCATCGATGCGCAGTGCGCAAAGGGCGGCGCCGCGCGTCGCCTGAAGCCGGCCGTGCGCGCGTTCGACCAGGCTGCGAAGCTCCCCGCCGTGGTCTTCGACGAACACGTCGAGCGCCGCCTGCGAGGCTTCTGCGGCGTGCACGCCGTGGCCCAGGCCGTCGGCCACCCACACCGTGGCCGTGGCGCCGTCCTGCGAGGTGCCCCAGGCGTCGCCGCAGACCGTCTCGCCCTTGATCGGCACGCAGATCGCGCCGAACGCGTGCGCCTCGGCGATGTCGGCGCGGGGCGGCACGGCCGCCGCGTGGCCGATGCGCGGCGCGCGGGCAACCCGCGCGATGGACACCGTGCCATGGGGCACCGTCGAATGCATGTCGAAGCTCGTGGCCGTGCGGCGAATGGCGCCCAGACCGGTGCCGGGCGAGCCGCCGCCGGTCGAGACGCCGTCCGTCATGGCTCGGCCGAGGTCCGCGATGCCCGGGCCGTCGTCGATGCAGATCACCTCGATGTCGTCACGCGGGGTTCGTGCGGCGATCAGCATCCGCCCGTTCGTCGCATGGCGGACGAGATTGGTGCCCAGTTCGGTGAGGATCAGCGCGAGCCGGCCCGTCTCCGTTTCGCCCCAGCCGAGTTCGGCGCAGAGAAGGGCGGCGTGGCGGCGTGCCTCGCCGATGCGGCTCGGCTCGTCGATCGGGAAGGCGGTGTGCGTCCAGCCGCGCGTCACTTCCATCGGGTGATGCTCACGCGCGTTCCGAGCCCCGGCTCGGAATGGACCTCGAAGTCGTTCACCAGCCGCTTACTGCCCGGCAGCCCGAGGCCCATGCCGCCGCCGCTGGTCCAGCCGTCGGTCAGCGCCAGGCCCATGTCCTTGATGCCAGGGCCCTGGTCCTCGAAATGCAGTTGCAGGCCGCGCTTGCCGTTGCGTTCGACGAACTCCCAGCGCATGTGTCCGCCGCCACCGTGCACCAGCGTGTTGCGCGACAGCTCGCTCGCGGCGGTGATCATCTTCGTCTGGTCCACCAGCGAGAACTTCAACTGAAGGCACAGCGTGCGCACCAGCTGACGGCTCGCCACGATGTTCTGCTCCGATGCCAGAGGCAGCGTGCCCGAGGTTTCAGTGCTCAAGGGAAGCTCCCCGGCGCGCGCGCTCGAGAAGCTGGACGCCACGTTCGACGTTCAGTGCGGTGCGCACGCCTTCGAGCGACAGGCCGAGTTCGACCAGCGTGATGGCGACGGCCGGCTGCATGCCCACCACCACCGTCGTCGCCGAGAGGATGCGCGCGATGCCGGAGATGCTCGCCAGCATGCGACCGACGAACGAGTCGACGATCTCCAGCGCCGAGATGTCGATCAGCACGCCGCTGGCGCCGGTCTTGGCGATCTTCTCGGCCAGGTCTTCCTGCAGCGCCATCGCCGTCTGGTCCTGCATGTCGACCTGGATGGTGACGAGCAGCACGCTGCCCATCCGAAGGATTGGTATGCGTTCCATCGTGTGCTCAGGCCTCGCGGGTGATGCGCCAGCCGCTTCTGCTCAGCGCCAGCGACAGGGCGTCGGCCAGCGTGGCCTTGGTGGTGATGCCCTGCAGGTCGATGCCCAGGTGCACGATGGTCTGCGCGATCTGGGGCCGGATGCCGCTGATGATGCAGTCGGCGCCCATCAGGCGGATGGCGCTGACCGTCTTGAGCAGGTGCTGCGCCACCAGCGTGTCCACCGTGGGGACGCCGGTGATGTCGATGATGGCGAGCGCCGACTCGGTGTCGGCGATGCTCTGCAGCAGCGTCTCCATCACGATCTGCGTGCGGTTGCTGTCGAGCACGCCGATCATGGGAACAGCCAGCACCCCGTCCCACAGCTTGATGACGGGGGTCGACAGTTCGAGCAGCTCTTCCTGTTGGCGCTTGATGAGTTCTTCGCGGGCCTGCTGGAAGGTCGACACCGTGTATTGCGCCGCCTGGTCGATGAGGGTGGTCGTTGCCCAGATGGCGTCCATCAGGGCCGCGGGGTCGGCCGCCAGCTGTTGCTGCAGCCCGGCGAAGAGCGGCTTCTTCAACGCGAGGATGAAGCGGCTGGTGTCGCCTGCGGTTTGCCCGCGCGCAGCACGCGAGGACGACAGCGTCTCCAGCACGTGCCGCAGTTCGGCCCACCCGCCGTGCTGCAGCGATGCCAGGTCGCCTTCGGCGGCGAGGCCGTCGCCGAGCGCTTTCGCGATCTCCTTCGCTTCCACGGTCATCGACCGGCGGACCGCCGAATCGGTGACGCCGGTGCCGTCGAGCCAGGCGTCGATGACGTGTCCTTCACCGGCGCCAAGGGATGAAAGGAGGGCTGCTTGTTCGCGCTTCATGTGTACCTGTGCGTCCTCAAAGGAGATGCTGAATGTAAAAAACAGTGAATGGATTTTAGGGGTTTGCGCAGCGCGCGCGACGACGTTTCGCCATCACTTCAACGCCGCAGCCAAGCCCTGAATCACCCCCGCCTTCGGCGAATCCCGCAGCCACGCCAGCCCGACCGGAGGCAGGTTCCACGGCAGCGGCCGCGGCATGACCTCGGCGGCGCCGGTGGCGGCCACGGCCTGCGCCACGTCGCGGGGCAGGATCGTGATGGCGCGCGGCAGCTGCTGCATGGCCGATGCCACCGTGCGCACCGCGTAGGCCTCGAGCAGCGGCACGGGCACCGTGCGGCGGGCCGCTGCGAACACGGTGTCGATCATCTGGCGGATCGGCGTGCCCGTCGGCGGGACGATCCAGTCCATGTCCGCGAGCAGCGAGATGTCGAGCGCGTCCTGCCGCGACTGCCGTGCGAGCCGCGGCGCGCTGGCCGTCGACACCACCACGCACGCCTCCTGTCGGTACAGCAGCTCCTGCACCAGGTCGTCGTCGGTGCTGTCGTGCGAGAAGCGGCAGATGGCGCAGTCGAGCCTGCGCTGGCGCACCGCCAGCACCAGGTTGTGCGTGGTGTCCTCGTGCGCCAGCAGCGCGATGCGCGGGCGCAGGCCGAAGAGATGCTGCCAGGCGGCGTCGAGCGTCTGCGTGGCGGCGTACGGAATCACGCCCACGCGCAGCCGCCCCTGCAGGCCGGCGCCGCTGACGGCGCGCAGCTCCTGCTGCAGGGCGTGGTTGTCGGCCACGGCGAGCCGGGCGCGCGCCAGCACCACCTCGCCGGCCACGGTCGGCTCCAGGCCGCGTCGGCTGCGGATGAACAGCGGCGTCATGAAGATGTCCTCGACGTCGGCCAACGCCCGCGTCACGGTCGGCTGCGCGAGCGAGAGCTGCTCGGCCACACGGGTGACGGAGCGGTGCCGGTCGACGGCCATCAGCAGCACGTAGTGCCGCATCTTCAGGCGGGTTTCGAGGCGCAGGGCGAGGGCGTCGGGTGAGGGAAGAGCAGGCGTCATGGCGGTGGCGAGCATAGCAATCGATGCATGCATCTATAGCAATCCATGCAGGTTGGTCTATTTCATGCGTCCAGAATCGAGGCTTCTTCGTTGACGCTTCCAGACCATGAGCACGTTCACCACCCGCCCTGAAATCACCGGCACGCACGGCGTTGCCGCGGCCACCCACTGGCTCGCCGCGCAGACCGCCATGGGCGTGCTCGAGCGCGGTGGCAACGCCTTCGACGCGGCCGTCGCCGGCGGCTTCGTGCTGCAGGTGGTGGAGCCGCACCTCAATGGCCCGGGCGGCGAAGTGCCGATCCTGTTCTGGAGCGAGAAGGACCGCCGCATGCAGTCGGTGTGCGGCCAGGGCGCCGCGCCGGCCGAGGCCACCGCCGCCGCCTTTCGCCGGCTGGGCGTCGAGCAGGTCCCGGGCATCGGCCTGTTGCCGGCCACCGTGCCCGGCGCCTTCGGGGCCTGGCTGACGATGCTGCGCGACCACGGCACCTGGTCGCTGGCCGACGTGCTGGCGCCGGCCATCGGCTATGCGCGCGACGGCTTTCCGCTCATCCCGCGCGCGGTGCAGGCCATCGTCGCGGTGCAGTCGCTGTTCCGCGACCAATGGCATTCGTCGGCCGATGTGTGGCTGCCCGACGGCAAGGTGCCGATGCCCGGCGCGCTGTTCCGCCTGCCGCAGCTGGCCGCGACCTACGAACGCATCTTGCACACGGCCGACCACCACGGCGACGGCACGCGCACCGGCACCATCGACGCCGCGATGCGTTGCTGGTACCAGGGCTTCGTCGCGCGCGAAATCGACAGCTTCTATCGCACCGAGCAGGTGCAGGACACCACCGGCGAGAAGCACGCCGGCCTGCTGCGCTACGAGGACATGGCCCAGTGGAAGCCGACGGTCGAGGCGCCGCTCACCGTCGACTTCGGCCGCTACACGCTGGCCAAATGCGGCTTCTGGAGCCAGGGCCCGGCCTTTCTCGAGCAGATCGGCATGCTGCGCCACGCCGGCCTCGATCAGCACGCGCCGCACAGCGCCGGCTTCGTGCACCGCATCGCCGAAGCCGCCAAGCTGGCGATGGCCGACCGCCTGGCCTGGTACGGCAGTGCGCCGGGCGCCTCGCGCGAGGCGCAGATGGCGCTGCTGTCCGACGACTACCTGCGCCAGCGCTGGATGTCGGTCGGCGACCGCGCGTCGCAGCAGCTCCAGCCCGGCGCGCCGCTCGGCCAGGCGCCGCGCCTGCCCGACCTCGACGTGGCACGCCGCACGCTGCTGACCGCCGACACGCGCTTCGGCGTCGGCGAACCGACCTTCGCCGCGCTGCCGCCGATCTCGGAATGGGCCGAGCGCGAAGTCTTCGTCGGCGACACCTGCCACATCGACGTGATCGACCGGCACGGCAACATGGTCGCGGCCACGCCCTCGGGCGGCTGGCTGTCGTCGAGCCCGGTGATTCCGTCGCTCGGCTTCTCGCTCAACACGCGCCTGCAGATGACCTGGCTCGACGACGGCCTGCCCAACACCGTGACGCCCGGCGTGCCGCCCTGCACCACGCTGTCGCCTTCGCTCGCGCTGCGCGACGGTGAGCCGTACATGGTGTTCGGCACGCCCGGCGGCGACCAGCAGGACCAGTGGTCGCCGGCCTTCTTCCTGCGCCACGCGGTGCACGGCATGAACCTGCAGGAGGCCATCGATGCGCCGGCCTGGCACGTCGACCATTTCCCCGCGTCGTTCTGGCCGCGCTCGACCACGCTGAATCGCCTGACGGCCGAGTCGCGCTTTCCGGCCGAGACGCTCGACGCGCTGCGCGCCGCCGGGCACGACGTGAAGGTCGGCGACCCATGGTCCGAAAGCCGCATGTCGGCCTGCACCCGCGAACACGACGCGCAAGGCCGCCTGCTGCTGCGCGCTGCGGCCAACCCGCGCGGCATGCAGGGTTACGCGGTCGGCCGCTGAACCCTATTCTTTTTCTGTCCTCGAGGAGTCTTCCCATGTTTTCAAGCATCCGACGCGGCATCACGCTGATCGCCCTTTGCGGCTTCGCCCAGTTCGCCGCCGCCGACTGGCCCGACAAGCCCATCACGCTGGTGGTGCCTTGGGCACCCGGCGGCTCGACCGACATCCTGGCGCGCTCGCTGGCCGAACAGCTCACCAGGTCCTTGGGCCAGACGGTCATCGTCGACAACCGTGCCGGTGCGTCCGGCAACATCGGCTCCAACTTCGTCGCCAAGGCCAAGCCCGACGGCTACACGCTGCTGATCGGCTCGATGAGCACGCACGCGATGAACCCCGCACTGATGCCCGCCATGCCCTTTCGCGGCGTCGAGGACTTCACGCCCATCGCGCAGATGGCCAACGTGATCAACACCATGGTCATCAACCCGGCCGTGCCCGTGACCAACGTGAAGGAGTTCATCGCTTACGCCAAGGCCAATCCCGGCAAGCTGGCCTACGCATCGGCCGGTCCCGGCTCCACCAACCACCTGAGCGCGGTGCTGTTCGAGAAGGCCGCGGGCATCCAGATGCTGCACGTGCCCTACAAGGGTGGCGCGCCCGCGGTGGTCGACACGGTGTCGAACCAGACGCAGGTGCTGTTCTCGGCCGGCACGCAAACGCTGCCGCACGTCAAGGCCGGCAAGCTGCGCCTGCTGGGCGTGACCGAGGCCAAGCGCTCGCCGCTGCTGCCCGATGCACCCACCGTGGCCGAGACCCTGCCCGGCTACGAAATCGGCGTGTGGTACGGCGCCTTCGGCCCGGCCAACATGCCCAAGGAGCTGGTCACCAAACTGAACGACGAGATCAACAAGGCGCTGGCGCAGCCCGAGGTGCGCACGCGCATGGAGTCGATGGGCGTCGAGATCGTCAAGGGCACGCCGCAGCAATTCGCGACCGTGCTGCGCAGCGACGCCGACCGCTACGGCAAGGTCATTCGCGAGCTGGGCATCAAGAATGAGTGAGGCCGTTGCGGACGCCGCGGCCCTCGGAGAGGGTGATGCAGGGCCGCTGTGCCTGCCGCTCGACATCTGCCAGGTTCTGGTGCACGACTTGCCGCGCGCACGCGACCGCGACGCGGCATTGCAGTGCATCGACGGCGTGCGCCGCCGGCTGTTGGGCGAGGGCTTGCTCACGGTCAACATCGATGCATCGCCGCCCGACGCGCGCGACGGCGACACCATCGAGCTCCAGCGCGTATGGACCTCCGACGCCGCGGCCTATCCGATCGGCGGCCGCAAGCGCAAGACGCTGACGCCGTGGACGCGCCAACTGCTTCGCGGCGCGCAGATCTTCGTGGGCGAGGGCGACGCCGCCCTGAGCGAAGTCTTCGACGACCACGCGCTCATCGCGTCGCTGGGGCTGCGCGCCATCGTCAACGTCCCGCTGCTCGATGCCCGAGGCCGTTGTGTCGCGACCTTCAACCTGCTCGGCACGCGACCGACCTGGCAGCCGCAGGAGCTGGCGCTGGTGCAACTGCTGGCGCTGCTCGCCACGCCTTGGGTGTTGAACGCCGGCTGAATCAGCGCTGCCGGTACACGCGCCCCAGCGCCGTCGCCAACGCCATCGACACGCGCCGACGTGCCAGCGTCAGCGCCGACAGCGACGCCAGCGGGCCACGCGTGAACCGATAGAAGGACTGGCTCGCCGCCGACGGTGGCCGCCCGCGCAGCGCGCCACGAAAATGCCGGCCCTGCCAGGGCTTGGCCGCGCCCACCGCGTGCGACAGGTGCCGCCCGCCCGCCACGAAATCCATCGCCTCCGGGCCCTGCGTGTGCAGCGGCGTGTCGCTCAGCATCAGCGCGAAGTTGAGCGCGTCTTCGTCCGTCGAATGAAAGGGGTGGTCGGGCGTGCCCAGCTTGCGCTGCCGCGCTGCGCCGCCGTGGTCGGCCGCGATGCGTTCGCAGAGACGCTGCCATGTCGCCAGCAGCGCGTCGTGCGCGCGCGGCACGCCGACGAAGCCGCTGTTGTAGTAGCGCGCCAGCACGCGCTGGGGCGTCTCGCCGTGCGCAGCGAAGAAGCGCCGCCATCCCTCGCGGCGCGGGTGGTCCGCCGGCATCGCGCCGTCGAGGTCTTCGACCAGCGCCACCTCGCTGCCGGCGAACCACGCGGCGACCTCGGTCCAGGCGCATTTCACGACCAGGTCGGGGTCGAGGTAGACCACCGCCTCTGCCGCCGGGTCGTGCAGATGCAGCACGTCGCGCATGAAAGCCGGCTTCTGGTAGTTGAGGCTGCGCGGCGGGTCGAGCGCCACGGTGCGCAAAGCAACCCGCGGCGTGACCTGCAGATTGCCTGCCTGGCTGTCGAACCCGGCATGCCGCGTCAACCACGCCGGAAGCGGCCCGCGGTGCCCGACCCACACGGTGCCCTCGTACCCGGCTTCGACCAGCGAGTTCACGAGCGTCGCCACGCCGTGGTGGTAGTGGCCTTCGAAGAGCGTGCAGACCGCGGTTGTCATGCCCGCGATGATCGCGCATCGCGCGCCGGCCCGCGGCCGCTTCAGCGCGATGGGCGCGATGCCGCCAGGTAGCCGTGGTCGCGCGCCCACAGCAGGGCGGCGCCGCGGCTGTGCACGTCGAGCTTGGCGTAGACGGTCGCGACGTGGTTGCGCACCGTGCTCAACGCCACGCCGAGCGTCTTGGCGATCTCCTTGTCGGAATGGCCCTCGCACAGCCCGTCGAACACCTGGCGTTCGCGCTTGGTGAGGTCGTCGAGCCGCGCAGTGTCGGTGCGGCCCGGCCGCCTGACGTTCGCCAGCTTTTCGACCAGCGAGTGGCTGAACCAGGAGGCGTCCTGCATCACGGTTTCGATGGCGCTGACCAGTTCGGTTTCGGAGCGCTTGCGCTCGGTGATGTCGAGCCACGCCAGCAGTACGCAATCCTGGCCGTTGATCGACACGTTTTCCGCGGACACCAGCGCATCCATCGGCTCGCCGTTCTTGCGGCCGATCTTGAACTCGGCGTTGCGCACGCTCTCGCCGTCGACCAGCCGACGCGCAATGTCGGCATGGGCATCGTCCAGCCAGATGGCGGTTTCGGCGCCAGGGCGCCCCACCACGTCCGGGCCTGTGTAGCCGGTCACGGCGCTGAAGGCATCGTTGATGTCCAGCACCACCAGGTCGCCGCCGCGCAGCACGGCACTGGGCACCGGCAGCATGCGAAAGGCCTTCTGAAAGCGTTCCTCGCTCTGGCGCAAGGTGCTCTCTGCCTTGCGGCGGGGCTCGAGGTCCATGAAGGTGAAGAGCATGCAGGCCTCTTCGCCGATGTCGATCGGCTGGCCCGCCACCACCACCGGCTTGTGGCCGCCGTCGGGCATGCGCAGTTCCGACTCCATCTGCGGGATGGTGCCGCCCTCGCCGAGCCGGGTCACGGCGAGCTCGCGCTTGTCGGCGTTGGCGAACACGTCGAGCTCGTACACCGAGCGGCCCACCACGTCTTCGCGCACGTAGCCCGTCATCTCCAGGAAGCCCTGGTTCACCTTGATGTAGCGCTGGTCGCTCAGCCGGCAGATCAGCGCGGGTGCGGGGTTGGCGTTGAAGGTTTTCTCGAAGCGCTCTTCGGCATCGGCCCATTCGCTCGCGTCGTGAAGAATGAGCACCAACAGGTCGGGATCGCCCTTGCGGTCGGTCAGCACCAGGCTGCGCACGCGGTGGACCCAGCTCACCTCGTCGTCTTCGGCAAGGAAAACCTCCACCACCACATCAGTGAAGCATTCGCCGGCAATCACCCGCTCGATCGGGTACTGGCCGTCGCCGAGCGGATGGTTGTTGCGGTAGCGCAGCCGAAAACGTTCGCGGTACTGCGTCACGTTGTGCCCGAGTGCCTCGACCGAATCGACGCCGTGCATCGCCAGCGCGGCCTCGTTGGCCCACACCACGCGCTGGTCGGGCTCCACCAGGATCACGCCCTCGGAGAGGCCCGCGATGATCTGCTGGAGCTGGTGCCGGTCGGTCTGGGTCTGAAGAATGGGATCTGTCATGGCCTGGCGGGCGACCGTGGCGACGGCCGCCCGTGGTGCGCTCGCTTACAGCGCAAAGAGGGGCTCGCTGCGGCGCGCCGTGCTGCGCCCGAAGAAGCCCGCCGCGGCAGAGACCAGCAGCCCGATGAGCATCACGATCACGCCTGCCCACGCCGCCTTGCTGACGCCCTTGGCGGCGGCTTCGCCGGCCTCGCGCGCCTTCTGCTCGGCCTGCACCTTCAGTTCGTTGTACTTGGCGAGCGCCTGGTTGTAGCTCTGCTCGTAGTTCGCGGCGATCTGCTCGGCTTCGGGCCGGCTCTTGCCGGTGCGCGCCATGATGACGTTCACCAATGCTTCCTTGTCGGCGGCGTCGAGGCTCGGCTGTGCCTTCTGGCGCAGGCGGTCGAACAGGCTCGACAGGTCGTCGCCCGAAGCCTGCGGCGTCGTGGCCGCGTTGCCGGCCGTCGACTTGCCGTCCTGCACGGCCTCGTTCGCCTTCGACTTCAGCGTGTCGGGGTTCAGCTCCGCCTTGCCGGTCTGGCGCAGCAGCGTTTCAAGCTGCTTGCGAGCGTCGGAAAAATCGAAGTCGACGCCGTTCTTCTGCATCTGGTCTTTCACACCCGACGCGATGCCGGGCGCTGCGGCGGCAACGCCCTGGCCTGCGAGCGAAATGCCGCTGCCGGCCACGCGCGACGCGGTGCCGATCACGCCGCCCGCCAGCGACGAAAGCGCATACACCGTGACCAGCGTGGTCACGGCCCAGCACAGCACGCCGTGAAGAATGCCCTTGCCCGGTGCCGTGCGGCCTGCGAAGAAGGCGCCCACCGCCAGCGCGACGATGGTCGACACGCCGACCCACACGCCCGCACCGGTGCCGAAGCCGGCGAGCGGATTGCCGGCCTGCATCGCGTCGATCGACCCGGAGCCGATGGCGGTGCCGAGCACGCCGAGAAAGAGGTAGGTGGCCAGTGCGAGGAACAGCCCCGCGAAGATGGCGCCCCAGGAAACGCGCGAGGCGGGCAGATGGAGCGCCTGAGGCGCGGCGTCGGCTGCTAAGACGGTGCGAGGTGCAGTCATGGATCTCCTTGTTGTCGTGATTTTTCGAAAGACCCGCGGTTCAGCGACGCGCCCAGATCGCACCCAGCACGAAGCCGACACCGGCCATGACGGCGAGCGTGCCGAGCGGATTCGTCACCGCGGATTCGCGCACTTGGTCGAGCAGCTGCCCGTAGCTCTGTTGCGCACGTCCCGCGGCTTGGCGGGCCTTGCCTTCCAGCTGCGTGCCGGTGTCGCCGGTGGCGGCGCCGAATGCGTCCTGCACGCGGCCTGCGATGTTTTGCATGGTTCCTTCAGCTCGTTCGAACATGGTTTTTCCTTGGTATGTGTGTGATGGGAATGGAGGTGATTCATCGCGATGGCGACACGGCCCACTGCGGGCCGGGCGGCTCAATCGCGCAGCTTGTCCGCAGCCTTCTTGGCCGCGTCCTTGGTGTCTCCAACGGCCTCTTGCGCCTTGCCGGCGACTTTCTCCGTGGCGCCTTCGACCTCGAGGCGCGTGTTGCCGGTGACCTTGCCCAGCGCCTCTTTGACCGAACCCTTGACCTGCTTGAGGTTGCCGTCGACGGTGTCTTTGTTCATTGCTTCGCCTTTGTGAGATCCGCGGCACCATTGCCTCGGCGCCCGCCGTGAAGCGAGCGATTGGGATCGTAGATACGCGGGTCGCGCAAAAACAGATTCGGATGCACCAGCGCGCGTAGGGCATTTGCCCCAGGCTTTGTGGCTGAGGTGGGCGCGGCGCGCGGGGCTACGGCAGTACTGCGTCAATGCCCTACGTCGCGGCGCTGCTGAGGCTCACGTCTTGAACATTCATCGAAACCGGCCTGGTCGTGAACCGCCCCTACGCCGGCACCTACGTCGCCGACATCGACGAGACACGATGAGCGATGTGTATGAGGTGCGCCGAATCATGGAAAAGGAAGGTCCCTATCTGCCTCGGGCCGCAACGCGAGCCCCCTTCCGCACCGAGATGACCGCCCGCTTCGAAGCCCTGGCCGAAGCCGCCGCCAACCGCGACCCCAACCGCGAAAGAGCCGCCGAGGCGCACTTCCACGGCCTGGTCGACGAACGCTGCGGCAACCACCTGCTGCTCGACGTGTGGCAGCAGATGACCCAGAAGATCCAGCTCGGCTTCGCCGTGTGCCGCCTCACGCACACGCCCCAGCCGGACTATGCGGAGAACCACCAGCTGTTTCTGAAGCTGGCGATCGGGGATGACCTGAACGCGATGCTGGAGGAGCTGGATGCGCATTTGCTGCGCGGGTTGTCGACGATTCGGGCGGCGTTGCGGGGGGTGGCGGGGCGGGGTTGACGGCTATGCGCACGGTGACGTGACTAGACCGCAACCGCCTAAAGGGACTTCGGCCGAATCTTTCTCGTAGCTACCGCTTGATCGGAGTCGGTGCCGCTTGAAGAGCCGCCGGCGACTCTTCAAGCACCTGCATAGTCTCTCGCATCATCATGTTGTAGTGCGGAAGATGTTCAGACACTCTGAATACTTCCTTAAAGACAGCCAGATATCGCTGGATTGACGATTCATCCAACGCTAGGTGTAAGTCATCAAGCGCACCGTGAGAGCCCGCGTTCACCCAAGAGAACAGCGACTTGCAAATCGGCTGATCGGTTGGCTCAAATTTCAGCCATATCTTGTTGAGATCCCATCCACCGAGAATCCTGAAGTAAGTCTCAAGGATTCTTCGAAGGGTGTTCTGAATGCTAGGTGACGGCGGCCCCTGCCGACGCAACTCTGCCCAAAGCATCTCGTAGGAGCTCGATACTGGGTTACCGTTATGAAATTCCACCAACGATCTGCCGCCAACCTTGCGTACGACCCAAAAGGTTTCATTCGCTAGTGAGACCGTACCTCGTTTTGTATCGAAAGAAACTTCTTTATGAAAGTGGACGTTGTGAGTCAGAAGGAAAAGCTGTTTGACCGATCCTTGTCCATTCTTGATTGATTCAATCAGGTTGTGGATCAAGCTGCTAACGATGAACAAGACGTCACTATCCAAGCTTGAAACGGGATCGTCTAACACGACAACACGGTCGCTCTGTGTGCCGGTCTCACTAGCACTTCCTTGAGCGAGAAAATAAAAGTAGAGGAACGTGATAAACGTTCTTTCGCCTTCGCTCAGCGTCTTCCGGGCGCTTGAGCCGTCCGCGCGGCGAAGGCGATAGCGGTTGTGACTGCCGTCACGCTCGATCGAAAAGCTGCTGAATCCGTACGAAGCCAGTAGTCTGTTGATCTCGTCGACCGTCGGTTGGACGCTCGTAGCGTCTTTCTCCAAAGCCTTCATCTGGGCCTCGAATGCCTTCCCTTCGCGTTCCAACCTGCTGATCTGCTCATTGAGGCTGTCGATGGCCCGTTGAAGGCCGGTTTCCTTGCCAAGATGTTCGTCTAGGTCAGCTTTCAGTTCAACGTCGACGATATGCCGCCACACCTGCGCCGTCAGGCGAGCCTTCTCGGCCGACAAGTTTGCGACTGTCGCGTTGTGTGCCTTGATAGCCGCGTTTGCCGTCGACAGTGGCTCAAGTGCTGCCTCGGTGACCTCCGCCAAACCTTGAAGAGCGATTGGTCGGCTCGGCTCGCGGCGCTTCGTTGCAATCAGGAGCAGGTTCGCATCGATTCGGGCAGACACCGCGTCCCGGAGTGCTCTAAGTTTTTCCACGTCCACCCGCGGATGCTTCGCGTCCATGGGCACGCTGACCGCAACGATCCAAGACCTCGCCTCTCGCTGGTAATTGGACTCCAATGCTGCGATGGCTGCGGTGTCAGTGAGAAACGCCTCGTCGAAATACTTTGACAGGCTGCCCTCTAGGTTCAGCGGCAGTTGCTGCTGGCAGAAAGGACAGGCGCCCGCGCTCTCCGCCAAGTACGGCTGGCCCTGTTTGACCCAATCGCTATTGCCCAACTTCTCGATCAACGCGGCGACATCTACGTCCCTTTTCCCCACGACGACCTTCGCCAGACTGGAAGAAGACTCAAGTGCCAGCAGTCTCTCCGACGAAGGCAAAGGAATCAGGGCCTCCCCCGCCTTTGAAGGCCCATAGATGGTCTTCGCACGCTCCCACATGTCTTCGATGGTCGCCGCCACGAAACCATGCGCTGGTGGCGTCGAGCGCGTATCCAAAACCTTACTGACGAACTTCGACTTGTCGCTGCGGTAGCCCTCGAGCGCGCCGGTCAGCTGGCCTTCGTGTTTGACCTTCTGTTGCCAGCATTTAGCTTGCAGCTTCTTGCGAAGTTCAGCCAGCTCGCCGCACTTTCCGCTCTCGACCTCGGGATTGGTTCCCTTCAGCGTCGCGCGCAGATTTGCGATCTTGGTTTCGAGTTCTGCGACCTCGATCTTGAGTCGTGCGATCTCTTGCAAGGCTTCGACGCTTCGCTTGCCAACGGTGAACACGCCCTTGATGTCCTCGCCGCCGAAGTTCTCCTCGACGAAGTCGCGGTTGTAAACCAGCGTATCGATCAGCCGCGCTGCCTTCCAGACGAGGCTGCAACCCCTGTGATCGGAATGGGCAGGATCGGCAATCACGCGGGAAATCGTCGTCTTGCCGGAACCATTGGCGCCGTAGAAATAGTTGACCTCCTTGAGGTTGCGTAGCGACTGCGCCGCCGGCGCGTATGTCGCTACACCTGACAAGTGGATCGTTTCGATCATGTGGCCCTCCCGCTTGGCTCATGTTTGCATGCGACGACTAATCGCGTTGTTGCTCGCGTTGAGGCAACGTACAGAAGCCGCTCTTCGCCAATGTCTTCTGTTGACCTAGAGTGAGCTCCTACCATCGCGACAACCGGAAACTCCAACCCCTTACTGACATGCATCGTCATCACCTTGATGCTGTCCTCCAGCGGCCCGAAATCCCCCGACCTGTGGCGCACCTGATGCGGCAACCTGCGACGCGTCAGCGCACGCGCACATTCCTCCATCCCGTCGTGGTGCCGACGCAGCACCGCCATGTCGCCCCACAGATGCCCTTCCTGAAGCGCAGCGCTCAGCAGCTCGGCAACCTTCGCGGCTTCTTCGTGCAGCGTGGGCAGGTTGATCACCATCGGCTCCGGCCCTTCGCGGCCGCAGCTCACGGGTAGCAGCGGCGGGATGCCGTCTTCGCCTTGCTCGGAGTTCTCAGCCGTGAGCAGGCCGCCCGCGATCTGGCTGGCGGTCTGAAGGATCTGCCGCGTGTTGCGGTCGTTGATCTTCAGCACCATGGTGCGCCCCTGCGCCTGGATGCCGACGCTCTTGAAGCTGAACTGCTTGCTGCGCTTCGGAGATGCTCCGGGTGTCCTGGTTTGTTTCGGCCGCAAACCACAGCGTCGTGCGCCCGTCGTCACGTGAAACGCGGCGGTTGGTGGATGAATAAGAGCTGCCATGGAGGTTCGGAAGCGACGCTAACAATTGTTTACAACCATCATGCGTATCTGAGGTCTGTCTGACCAGTCCTACAAACCAGCGCATGGGCTGGCCGTGACTCGCCCGCGCCTGCGCCGCGAAAATCTATCTATGCCCCGCATCGCCCTCATCTCCGACACCCACAACCTCCTGCGACCCGAAGCGCTGGCCTTCCTCGCTGGCGCCGATCACATCGTCCACGGGGGCGACATCGGCGGGCCGGACATCCTGGCGCAACTGGCGGCCATCGCGCCGGTGAGCGTGGTGCGCGGCAACAACGACCACGAACCGTGGGCGGCGGACATTCCCCACTCGCTCACTGTCACGCTCGGCGGTGTCGCGATCCGCGCGGTGCACGACATCGCTGATCTTCATCTCGGCCCTGCCGACGCGCACGTGCGGGTGGTGGTGTCGGGCCATTCGCACAAGCCGTCGATGGCCGAGCGCGACGGCGTGTGGTTCGTCAACCCTGGCAGCGCGGGCCCGCGTCGGTTCAGCCTGCCGATCTCTGTGGCGGAGTTGCTGATCGATGGAGACCGCATCACGCCGCGCCTGGTCACGTTGGCGGTGGCACCGGCGGCGGTGCGCCGCTAGCCACGGCGGCTCGTGTCTGCGCTGTCGGCGCTTCGGCCCTTAGGCGCAGCGGAGTGCGAACTGGCGATCGCGCGCCCTTTTTCGCAGGTCCCTGATCTGGTCCTGCCGCCAGCCCGGCAGCGGCTGCCGGGCTTCTGCATCCAAGGCGGTGATCTGCGCGTCGAGCCGATCGCATTCGAAACTCGTGGAATCGACTTGCACCGCCACCCACCGCTCGTACTCGGCGGTCGCTTGCGCCTTGATTCGGCTGTCCTGGATCGATTCGCTTCTTGCCGCCCGAGACATGCCATCCGCCAGATTGAGATCCGGCCGGACCACGACCACATCGCTTCGTGTCCCGGGCGGGCAAGGCCCATCCGAGAAAGTCGTCGGCGCGCCCCTTGCCGACACGCACTTCGTGACGCGGGTGATGCGTCCGTCTTGCGAAGCAGGGGCGCGCGGTTCCGTGGCTTCGGGGCGCGGCGGCAGTGCGGACGGCCTCTGGCTCGGCATCGGGCGGGTCGGCGGCGCGCCGTGGCGTTGCACGTTGTCGCGGATTCCTTTCCATTCAAGCGCTGCCCAAACCATAGCGAGAATGCCGATGGCGCCGGCGACGCAAACCAAGACGAGGCGATTCGAATTGGCCGGCGCGATGGCGCGGCGCCGCTCACGACCGTGATCGAGCGGCGCGTTCAGCCATGCGTCAGTGATGGTGCTGTGTTTGGCCATTGGTCGGAATGTCCGTCGCATCGGCTGGGGCCAACATTCGGCGGGCTGGAAATTGGAGAAGTGCGGATTCTGCCGCGGTGGAGCCCAGGGACCGCATCGGCGCCCAGTGCTCGCGCCCTACAGCACCCCAAGTAATCCGCCGCCATCCACAGCGCACAACTTCCAAGACGCTGTAGTCGCATCATTTCTGCGAGACCGACCATGAAACTTCCCGACCTGCTTTTCTCCGCGCTGATCGGCGCCGTCGCCAGCGCGCGTTCGATGACGCCGATGGCCAGCATCGCTGCGGCGCGCGTTCTCGGCGACCGCACGCCGGGGCGTCTGGTGTTGCTCGACCAACCGTTGGTCAAGTACGGCGCCTTGGCCATGGGCGTGGGCGAGCTGTTCGGCGACAAGATGAAGACCGCGCCGGACCGGACGGTGTTTCTCGGCCTGCTGGCGCGCGTGATGAGCGCCGGCATCGCTGGCGCGGCCTTGGCGCCGCGTGGCCGTGAACAGGCCGGCGCGGCCGTGGCGGTGGCGACGGCGGTGCCGCTCGCCTATGCGACGCTGGCTGCGCGCAAGCAGGCCATGGCGCGCATCGGCCAGACGCGCAGCGGCTTGATCGAAGACGCCCTGATCGTCGCTGCCGGCGCCGCGATCGTGGCGCTGGCCGTGCGCCGGTAAGCCGAATCGGGTGAGATGAGGACGAGGCGGCTCGCCCGCCTCAGTTCCTGAAGGTCTGCGTGATCATCAGGCCGTGCCGTCCGCCGTCGACGATGCCGATGCCGACGCGCCCGAAGGCCGGGTTGAGGATGTTGGCGCGGTGCCCGGGCGAATTCATCAGGCCCTGGTGCGCCATCTCCAGCGTGCGCGCGAGTGCGAGGTTTTCGCCGGCGGCGCGGTAGCCGACCTTCGCAGCGCGCAGCCGGTCGAAAGGGCTGCGGCCTTCGGGCGAGATGTGCGCGAAGTAGCTGCGCGCGAACATGTCGCGCGAATGCGTGCGCGAGACCTCCAGCGTCTCGGGGTCGGCCGCCAGCACGCGCAGGTTGCCGACCTTCGCGCGCTCGGCGTTCACCAGGGCCAACATCGCGGCTTCGAGTTCGGGCCGCGGCGGCGCGGTCGTCAACGCGAAGGGCAGCGTCACCCGCTCCTGCGACTCGGGCTGCACCGTGAGCGCCTGCATCGTGCGCTCGACCGCCGGGTTGAAGATCGGCCCCAACCGGCGTTCGAGCCATTCGGCCGGCACGCTCAGCTGCGTGGCGATCACGCTGTCCTGCGACGCGCGAGTAATGCCGTCGGTCAGTGGCAGCGCCGTCAGCAGTACCGCCACCACCATGGCGTTGATGGCGCCGTTCGCCGCGCCGGGCAGCAGGCCGAGCGCACGATTCACCGAGCGCGCCGCAGCACCCGCCGACACCGGCCGCGTCAGCCCACGCGCGACGGCGCCCAGCACCATCTGCACCACCAGGAAGACGACCAGAAAGGCGGCGGGCGAGGCCCAGGGCTCGGGCAGCCAGCCCGGTCGATCGATCGCCGTGGCGAGCCACGGCGTCGCGAAGAAGGCGACCACCAGGCCGACCGCCAGGCACAGGAGCTGCACGGCGCCCGCCACGAAGCCCACCCGCCATCCGCGCCAGATGCCGAGCAGCAGCACGAGGATGAGCAACAGGTCGACGGCGTTGAAGCCGTACAGATCGAAGGTGGCGAGGTCCATGCTGCATGTTGCACGGGCGGCCGGGTCGGCGCTGTCGGACGAACCCGCCCGGCGCGCTGCGTCGTCCTGCGCGGACGCCGGGTCTGCCCCATGCGCCTACAGCCGCGGCGGAGACGGGCCGCTAACTTGCGTTCATGTCGAACAAATCCGGAGAAAACACCATGGCAGACAACACAACCCCCATCGCCCCGCAGGGCACCGCGCCCGACCGCGTCGACCTCATGTCCGACGCATCGGTCGCCGAATGGAGCAAGAAGCTCGATGTGACCGAGGACCAGTTGAAGGAGGCCGTGTCGAAGGTCGGCGACCGTGCCACCGATGTCGAGATGCACCTGAAGGGCACCCGCAGCACGACCAACGAAGAGCGGGTGAAGGAAGCCGGCGGGGCCTGAGGCTCGCTGCGCTAGTTGGGGAGGTTGCGCCGTGCCTCGTCGCGCAGGCGCTGCTCCTTCACTATCGCGCAACGCGGATGGCGTGCATAGGCGGCTTCGTTGCAATGGTTCGCTTCGCAGCGCGCTGCCAGCGCAAAGAAGAGGTGCTCGCAACCCGCGCGTGGGTCACCAGCAGAACGCTGTGCGGGCCGGTTGGCGTTGACCGACGCGACGCGCTGGCTCGGCGCATTCGACGGCGGGGCCGCTGAATGCACCGGCGACGCGCCGGGGTCGATGCGTTCGGAAAAGATCGGTGGCAAGGTTGCCGCCGTGGGCGGCGCAGCCGATGCAGAGGGCGCCGCCACCATGCTTTCGCCGGGTGACAGCGTCGTGTTGGCAGGCACGGTCGTTGGCGCGGTGCTCGGCACCGCCGGCGACGCCGTGGCGGGCACGGTCGACGCGGCCGACGCGATGCCGGGCGCGGGCGAACGCGCCGGACCGAAGCTGATCCATGCCGTGAGCGCAAGCACGATGGCCCCGAGGCCCAGCACTGCGAGGACAAGTCCGCGCGGCGCGTTCGCGAGCGCCGCGGTCCTCCCCTCCGATGCCGCCTCCGTGCGCTGCTCCGCCTTGGCCGCAGCGGCCGATGCCCCCTGCGCCTGAAGCGCGGAAGGTCCGGTCGCTGCGAAGGCCGGCAGCTTGCCGGCACACCCGATGCAGAACATGGCACGGTCGCGGTTGGCGGTATGGCAGTTGGCGCAGAGAACGGTCATGAACGCTCGGGCAGTGGCGGTGGGTCAGGGTTTGGACGTGAACATCAGCAGCGAGCGGCCCGTCACGGTGTAGCCGTGGCCGGGCTCGAACGCCACATCCTCCTGCGGGTCGAGCGCAGTATCGATCACGCGCGTCCACACCTTGCCGTCGGCCCGCGGCGGCAGCACGAAGTCGATGGCACCTTCCCACGCATTGAAGACCAGCAGCACGCTGTCGTCGGCCGCAGGTTGCGGCAACGACGACGCAGGCGCCGTGCCTTCGAGCAGCAGGCCGAAGCAGCGGGTCTGCGGGTCGGTCCAGTGGGCTTCGTCCATCTCGTTGCCGTCGGGCGCGAGCCAGGTCGAGTCCTTGACCTGTGCCGCGTCGCTGAACTGGCCAGTGAGAAAGCGGTTGCGGCGCAGCACCGGCAGCGTGTGGCGCAGGTGCGTCAGGTGCTGGGTGAACGTCGTCAGGCTGTGGCCGGCCGGGGCGCTGGCGGCTTCCCAGTCGAACCACGAGATGTCGCTGTCCTGGCAATAGGCGTTGTTGTTGCCCTGCTGGGTGCGCGCGAACTCGTCACCGGCCAACAGCATCGGCGTGCCTTGCGACAGCATCAGCGTGGCGAGCATGTTGCGTTGCTGGCGTGCGCGCAGCGCCAGCACTTCAGCGTCGTCTGTCGCACCTTCGACGCCGCAGTTCCAGCTGCGGTTGTCGCCGTGGCCGTCGCGATTGCCTTCGTTGTTGGCTTCGTTGTGCTTCTCGTTGTAGCTGGTGGTGTCCGCCAGCGTGAAGCCGTCGTGCGCGCTGATGAAGTTGACGCTGGCCCACGGCCGCCGGCCGCGCTTGTTGAAGCGGTCGCCGCTGGCGGTCACGCATTGGGCGAGCTTGGAGGCCATCGCCTCGTCACCCTTCCAGAAGGCGCGCACCGTGTCGCGGAACTGGTCGTTCCACTCGGCCCAGCCGGGCGGAAAGCCGCCGACTTGGTAGCCGCCGGGGCCGATGTCCCAGGGTTCGGCGATGAGCTTGACGCTGGAAAGCACCGGGTCTTGACGACAGCTGTCGAGGAAGCCGCCGCCCTCGTCGAAGCCGTGCGGCTCGCGCGCCAGGATGGTCGCCAGGTCGAAGCGGAAGCCGTCGACGTGCATCTCGGTCACCCAGTAGCGCAGGCTGTCGGTCACCATCTGCAGCACGCGCGGGTGGCTGAGGTTCACCGTGTTGCCGGTGCCCGTGTCGTTGATGTAGTAGCGCGGCTGGTCGGGCAGCAGGCGGTAGTAGCTGGCGTTGTCGATGCCCTTGAACGAGATCGTCGGGCCCATCTCGTTGCCTTCGGGCGTGTGGTTGTAGACCACGTCCATGATCACTTCCAACCCGTGGGCGTGGAAGCGGTCGACCATGTTCTTGAACTCGTCGATGTTCGGGCCGTCCATGTAGCGCTGGTCGAGCGCGAAGAAGCCGATGGTGTCGTAGCCCCAGTAGTTGGTCAGCCCCTTCTCGGTGAGGAAGGGCTGGTTCAGGAACATCTGCACCGGCAGCAGCTCGACGCTGGTCACGCCCAGTTCCTTGATCGGGCCGATGACTTCGTCGAGCGCCAGGCCGGCGAAGGTACCGCGGAACAGCTCGGGCACTTTGGGGTGCTTCATCGTGAAGCCCCGCACGTGCGTCTCGTAGAACACGGTCTGGTTCCATGGCACGCGCACCGCGTCGGTTTGCGTCCACTGGAAGCGCGAGTCGACCACCACGCACTTGGGCATGAAGGGGGCGCTGTCGCGCTCGTCGAAGCTCAGATCGCCGTCGGGGTGGCCGACGGTGTAGCCGAACAGCTCGGGTCCCCACTTGAGCTCGCCCATGTGCGCCTTGGCATAGGGGTCGAGCAGCAGCTTGTGGTGGTTGAAGCGATGGCCCTGCTCGGGCTCGTAGGGGCCGTGGACCCGCAGGCCGTAGCGCGTGCCGGGCTCCAGGCCGGGCACGAAGCCGTGCCAGACCTCGTCGGTGTATTCGGGCAGCGTGATGCAGGCCGTTTCGGTGGTGCCGGCATCGTCGTACAGGCAGACCTGCACCTTCGTCGCATGGGCCGAGAACACGGCGAAATTGACGCCACGCCCGGTGTAGGTGGCACCCAGCGGGTGGGGGGCGCCCTCTTCGAGCGCGTACGAGTGGGTGGGGTCTGGCATGGCGGTTCCGGGCAAAGAGCAGAACTGTCGTCGGCCCCCGGCCGCGTCGCCACGGGAAGGCCGCTGCACTTCGCGTAGGCCGGGGTCTGGCCGCGCCCGATTCAGTCCCGATTCAGTCTGGATTCAGGAAGCCGATCGCGTTGGGCCAGCCCAGCAGTTCGGCCAGCCGCGTGACGATCCAGCCCGCCTCGCCGGCCGACACGCCCGATTCCGGCGTGCACAGACCGTCATGGATGCGGTGCAGCACCTCTTCTTCCGACGGCACCTCGACGTGCGCCAGGATGCGCGCGTGCTCGATCAGGTGCGTTGCCAGGTCTTCGCAGACCTCGTAGCGCTGGCGCACCAGCGCGATGGGTTCGCGCAGCCGCTGCCTGGCCGGGTCGGCGTACAGCGCGAAGAAGGAGGGCGGGATTTCGATCTGGTACTCGTCGGACATGCGGCGATCATGCCCGCGCCGCCGGTGCAGCGCGTTGTGGGCCGCGAGCAACAAAGCGAAAACGCGTAGCCCGGCCAACGCGGTGCGGCCTAGGATGGTGCGCTCCACGCGATCGTATGCAGCGAGGGGCCGAACGGCTCCGGCGCTTTGTCTCGCGCACCAAGGGAACAGGCCTGCATGAATCCCATCCCGCGCCTCTCGAAAAGCAAGAAGACGGCCGGCGACGACCCCACCGACGAGGCCGACCGCCGTGCCGCCGACGCCGCGGCCATCGAGGCCGAAGCCTTGCGCTGGGTCGTCCTGCTCAATGCGGGCGAGGGGGCGCCGCAGCGGCACGCCGACTTCGTGCAGTGGCGCGACAGCCATCCCTCGCATGCCGAGGCAATGCGAAATGCCTACGAATGGTGGCGCCAAGTCGGCCATGCCCTGCCGCGCGTTCCCGTCCCCGCCGAGTTGCCGCTGGCGCACACGTATGCCTACCAGCCGCCGACCAGCACCTTCATGGGGCCTCCGACGGTGGATGAAATCGAAGCGCTGGTCCAGACCCGCAGTGGCCGGCCCACGCTGGTGGCTGCCATCGTCCTGGCGATGACCGCGCTGCTGTGGTGGTCGGTCGACCGTTCCGACCAGACCACCGGCATGGGAGAAAGCCGCACCGTGCGCTTGTCCGACGGCAGCATGGTGCAGCTCGACACAGACACGGCGGTCGACATCGACATGACCGCGACCGAACGCCGCGTCGAGCTCGGCCGTGGCGAGGTGTTCGTCGACGTGGTGCAGGACGCCGCGCGGCCTTTCTTGATCGACGCGGGCATCGGCCTGGTGCGTGTGCATGGCACGGCGCTGACGGTGCGCCGCGAGCACGGTGCCGTGTCGGTCACGGTGGAGCGCGGCGAGGTCCAGGTCGACGGCCCGGCCCTCCAGCCGGCGGTGCGCCTTCACGCCGGGCAGCGCCTGCGGTTCGACCGGGACGCGCATTCGGGCGTGCAGCCGGTATCGATCGAACATGCCTTGGCCTGGCGGGCCGGACAACTCAAGTTCCAGGACGAGCGATTGGTCGACGTGTTGGCCGAAATCCGCCGCTACGACCCGCGGCTCTGGTTCGTCCCTACGGGGGCGGTCGCGGAGGCGCGGATGACCACCACCGTCGCTTTCGAGCAGGTCGACCCCTGGCTCGATGCGCTGCCCGACACGCTGCCGGTGAAGGTGCTGCGCTTCGGCCCCGTGGTGTGGGTGCGCGAAGTCGATACCCCGGCACCGCGTTGAACGCGCATCGTCTTTCGCCTACTCCAGCATCCGCGCTTCGCGCCCCCCGCTGCGTGCGGGCGGAGCCCACAGTGGCTTCTGTTCCTCCTGCCCTATCGCCTCCCGGTCGCGCCATGAAGCCTCAACACCTCTTCGTTCTCTGCAAGAAGGCCGTCTCGGCCTGGATCGACGACTACGCCCCCAGCATGGGTGCATCGATCTCCTACTACACCGTGTTCTCGCTGGCGCCGCTGCTGGTGATCGTGATCGCGATCGCCGGTGCGCTGTTCGGTCGTGAGGCGGTGCAGGGCGAGGTCGTGGCACAGCTGCAGGGGCTGATCGGCCGCGACGGGGCGCTGGCGGTCGAGGGGCTCATCAAGAGCGCCGCCGAGCCGACCAAAGGGTTGGTGGCCGGCGGTATCAGCCTGGTGGTGCTCATCGTCGGTGCCACCACCGTGTTCGCCGAATTGCAGAGCGCGCTCGACCGCATCTGGCATGTGCCTGAAGCCGAGAAGCCCAGTGGCGTGTGGGCGGTGCTGCGCGCGCGCGTGCTGTCGTTCGGCCTGATCCTCGGGCTGGTGTTCTTGCTGATGGTTTCTCTGATGGTGAGCGCGGGCGTCGCGGCCTTCGGCGGCTGGGCCGGCGGGTTGATGCCGGGGTGGGAGGCGATGCTGCTGGTGCTGAACGTGCTGATCTCGCTCTTCATCACGACGGTGCTGTTCGCCATGATCTTCAAGTTCATGCCGACGGCCAACGTGGCGTGGCGCGATGTCGGCGTGGGCGCGGTGGTGACGGCGGTGCTGTTCGAGGTCGGCAAGGCGCTGATCGGCCTCTACATCGGCAAGAGCGGCGTGGCCGAGTCGTTCGCCGCTGCCGGCTCGCTGGTGGTGCTGCTCGCCTGGGTCTATTACGCAGCGCAGATCTTTCTGTTGGGGGCCGAGTTCACCAAGGTGTATGCCGAAGACCACGGCTCGGTCGCGGGCGCGAAGGCGGTGGCCAGCACCAAGGCGACCGCAGCGGCCGCCGAGGCCGGCACCGATGCGCATCCGGCCGCGGTGGCCGCGGGCGCGGTCGGCACGAAGGCATCGGACCCTGCGCCGGCGCTTGGCACCGACGACGCTTCGGACCAGCTCGCGCGCACGCGCTCGGTGCAGCGCATCGTCGATCAGCGGGTGCAATACGCCACCGCCACGCTGCTGCGTCAGGTCATGCTGCTGGCCGCCGCGACAGTGGCCAGCGGCATGGTCACACAGTGGGAAAAACGACAGCGCAAGGCGCGCCGGGCGGCTCGCCGCACCGGCGCCTGAAACCGCCGAACGTCGGGCACGCGCTTCAGCCGAGAAACCGGACCAGCGCCGGGATCACCTGGTCGGGTGCCTCTTCCATCAGCCAGTGGCCCGAGCCCTGGACGATCACGCCTTCGACGTTCGTCGCCACGCTCCGGCCCTGCTCGATGAGGAAGGCACCGCCGGCCTTCTCGCCCGACAGCACCAGCATCGGCATGGGCATCGGGGTCTTCCCCAGTTCGGCGAAGTCGGCCGCGTCGCGTTCGAAGGCCTTGAAGTACTCGAAGCCGGCGCGCATGCCGCCGGGCTGTGCGTACGCCCTGGCGTAGAACCGGCGATCGGCTTCGGGCACCGAGCGCTTGGGGTCGGCAGCGAAGTCGTTCCAGAAGTGTTCGAAGTAGGTCCGCTCGCGGCCCTTCACCAGCGCCAGCGGCGTCGGGCCGTGGAAATGAAAGTGCCACAGGTCGCGCAACAGCCAGACGTTCTGCCACGGGCCGATGCCGGGCAGGAAGGCGTCCATCAACACCACGCGGTCGGTCTCGGCCGGAAACTGCGCGGCATACGCGTAGGCGACCATCAGACCGATGTCGTGGCCCACGACGCTGGCCTTGGCGATGCCCAGCGACTTCACCAGTTCGTGGATGTCGACGGCCATGTTCTTCTTGTCATAGCCGGTGTCGGGCTTGGCCGAGTCGCCGGCGCCCCGCAGGTCGGGAACGATCACGGTGTGCGTCCTTGCCAACAGCGGCATCAGCGGGTTCCACATGTGGCCGGTTTCGGCGTAGCCGTGCAGCAGCACGACGGCCGGGCCGCTGCCGCCGATGCGGTAGGCGATGCGCGTGCCGTTGACTTCGGCGCTGTGCGGGCGAAAACCCGCAACCGCGTCGCCGACGGGCGCCGCGTGTGCCGGGCCGCTCACGGTGAGCGCGGCGCCCAGGGTGGCGGCGCTGGCGATCAGCGCACGGCGTGTGCCGCGTGCGGGAAACGTGTCGGTGTTCATTCGAAGGTCCTTCCGGTGGTGGATGCGATGACCGAATCTAGGAGTCGATGTCGCTTTCAAGAAGGCAGCGAAAGTGCTTTACTCGTTCAGTTTTTATGAACGATCGGAGCGGCCATGGACCGTTTGCGGGCTTTCGAAGTCTTCGTCACCGTGGTGGCGCGCGGCAGCTTCACGAAGGCGGCCGACGCGCTGGACACCTCGCCGGCCAACGTGACGCGCTACGTCAACGACCTCGAAGCGCACCTCGGCACGCGCTTGCTCAACCGCAGCTCGCGCAGGCTGTCGCTCACCGAAGGGGGTGAGGCGCTGTACGAAAGGGCGAAGTCGATCCTCGAGGAGGTGGCCGAGACCGAGGCCCTTGCCACCACCGCCTCGTTGCAGCCGCGCGGGCGCCTGCGCATCAACGCGCCGCTGAGTTTCGGCATCCAGGTGCTGGCGCCGCTGTGGCCGCGATTCATGGCGAAGTACCCCGATGTCGAGCTCGACGTCGTGCTGATCGACCGTGTGGTCGACATCGTCGAAGAGGGCTACGACCTCGCCATCCGCATCTCGCGCGTCGGTTCCACCAGCCACGTCGCACGCCGGCTCAGCCGGTCGCGCAACATCGTTTGTGCGTCACCCGGCTATATCGCGGCGCACGGCATGCCGCAGGTGCCGGCCGATCTCGCGCGCCACGTGTGCCTGGGCTACACCTACGGCGCCACGTCTGACGAATGGCAGTTCATCGGACCCGACGGAATGCCGGACTCGGTGCGCGTGCGCTGGGCCATGCGCGCCAACAACGGCGATACCGCCCGGGCGGCCGCGCTGGCTGGCGCCGGGGTGATATGGCAACCGAGCTTCCTGGTCGGCGAGGACGTGCGCGCCGGCCGCCTGGTCGAAGTGATGGCCGGCTACCGCATGCCCGACATCGATATCCAGGCGATCTATGCGAGCCGTCGGCACCTGAGCGCGAAGGTGCGGGTGATGGTGGATTTCCTCGCCGAGACGCTGCAGGGTACGCCGGCCTGGGAGGCCCCGACGCCCCGCGAAGGCACCGTTCAGGTGGCGGGTGTATCGAGCCTCGCCACCGTCACGCGCATGTCGCCCATTTCCAGCGGGCCGTAGTTGGAAACGAAGGCCACGTCGGCCGCATCGCGGCCGTAGGCGACGACGATGCGCCCGCCCTTCGGCTGGCTCTGCGTGGCGTCGAAGGTGTACCAGCGGCCGTCGATGAAGGCCTCGAACCACGCATGCATGTCCATCGGGTCAAGCTCGTGCAGATAGCCAACCACCACGCGCGCCGGAATCTTCAGCGCGCGCGTCATCGCGACGCCGACGTGCGAGAAGTCGCGGCATACGCCGGCACCGTGTTCGAGCGTGTCGAGCGCGTCGGTCGTGGCATCGCTCACGCCATAGCGGTATTCGAGGTTCGCGTTGACCCATGCACGGATCGCTTCGACCTGGTCGTAGCCCGGTGCGGCGTCGCCGACAATTTCGCGCGCCCGCGACTCCATCTTGTCGCTCGGGCAATAGCGGCTTTGCAGCAGGTAGAGCAGGGCGTCGTCGGGCAGCGCGGAGATCGGTGTGGGGGGCGCTCCGGGCGTGACGCGGATGTGTTCCTCGGTCTCCATCACCATGTCGACCTCGATGCGCATCTCGCCTTGGGGAATGGTCAGGCGCTGGCAGAGGTTGCCGTAGCTGTCCACGTACTCGGTGGTGCGCACCCAGGGCGAGAGCTCGTAGCGCTCGCTGATCATCCATTGCGCCATGCCGCTGCGCGGGCGGAGCATGGCGATCACGGGACAGTCCGCCGCAGCCTTGACGGTCATGGTGCAGTTGGCTTGGAGCTTCATTCGATGGTTCGCCAGGAGGGTTGAATCCTCAATAGCTTGCCACGCACCCAAGGCGCGTCCGTGACCGGCAAAGTCGACGAAGAAAGTCAGACCCGCGGCGGCGCGCGGGACGCGAGACGCGGAGCGCGAGCACGTCGCGCCCGCGCTCCAAGTTCACTTCATCAGATCGCTCAGGTTCACCGGCTTGATCTTGCCGCCTTCGATGGTGGCGACCAGCGGGTCGAGCAAGGTGCCGCCGGTCGGGTCGACGCCGCGGAAATCGCCCGCGTTGACTTCCTTCGGCATCTTGGCGAGCGCATCGCCGATCTTGGCGCGGATGGCGGCGGCGTCGGTGGTGGTGCCGGCCATCTTCATCGCGCTCGCGAGCGCATGCGTCAGCGTGTAGTTGTACGAAGACTCGGTGGTGGGCGACTTGTCGTCACCGTAGGCCTTCCGGTACGCAGCGGCAAAGGTCTTGGCGCCGACGCGCACGTCGTCGGACACGGGCAGCACGCCGATCGAGCCTTCGAGCATCGCCAGCCCGCCGGTCACCTTGGCCATTTCGTCGAACTTGGCCTGGTCCATGATCAGGAAGCCGCCCTTGAAGCCGAGCTCGCGGGCCTGCTTGGCCACCAGCGCCGAGGGTTCCGACGGACCGCCGATGAAGAGCACATCGGGCTTCTCGGCCAGCACGCGGCTGACGCCGCTGTAGAAATCGGCCGAGCGGTTGTACGACATGGGGTTGTTCGACACCACCGTGCCGCCGGCCTTCTTCCAGGCCGGTTCGAACAGCGCGCTCCAGTTCTTCGCGTACTCGTGGTCGCCCGGCAGCATGCCGACCTTCTTGCCGAACTTGCCCATCTCGTACTTCGTGAAGGGCTCGATGTAGCCGGCGAAGGTCGGGGGAATGCGGATGGTCAGCTTGTTGCCGGTCTCGGTGATCTTGGGCGTGCTGGAGTACGCCATCACGATGAACTTCTCCTGCTCGTTGAACGCCTGCATCGCGTAGATGCCGCCGGAGTGCGGCACGAAGACCGCCGGCGTCTGGTATTGCTGCACCAACCGGCGCGAGTTGATGGCGGCTTCGGCCGGCGCGTATTTGTCGTCGAGCGCGACCAGCTCGAGCTTCACCTTCTTGCCGCCCACTTCGAGCCCGGCGGCGTTGATTTCCTTGATGGCCATCTCGATGCCGTTGACGACGTTCTTGCCGTAGAGCGCAGCGCCGCCCGAGAGCGGGCCGGTGAAGCCGATCTTCACCGTGTCCTGCGCGGATGCGGCGCTGGCGCCGAAGGCGGCGATCAGGGCGAGGGCAAGGGGCGCGCCGGCCAGGCGGCGACGGGTGGTGCGTTGGCGGTCGGTAAAAGCGGACTTCATGGGTTTTGTCTCCGGAGGTCGTTGGGAAGGAAAGTGAAGCAAAGGCGTCAGGCGCCGATGTACGCGGCTCTGACGGCCTCGTTGTTGAGCAGCGATTCGCGGTCGCCTTCGAGCGTGATGCGGCCGCGCTCGATCACATAGGCGCGGTCGGCGATGGCGAGGGCGGAGTACGCGTTCTGTTCGGCCAGCAGCACGGTGGTGCCGGCGCGGTGGATGCGCTGGATGACTTCGAACACCTGCTTGACCACCAGCGGCGCCAGGCCGAGCGAGGGTTCGTCGAGCAGCAGCACCTTGGGCCGGCCGAGCATCGCGCGGCCGATGGCCACCATCTGCTGTTGGCCGCCCGACAAGGAGCCGGCCGGGTCGTCGCGCTTCTTTTCGAGAATCGGGAACAGGCTGAACACCTCGTCGATCGAGCGTGCGATGCCGGCCTTGTCGCTGCGGTGCACGTAGGCGCCGAGCTCCAGGTTCTTGCGCACCGACATCAGCGGGAACAGCTTGCGGCCTTCGGGGCAGTGCACCACGCCCGACTGCACGATCTCCGCGGTGCGCATGCCGACCAGCTCGCGGTCGCCGAAGCGGATGCTCCCGCGGCTCGGCTTGTGGATGCCGCTCGCGGCCATGAAGATCGATGTCTTGCCCGCCCCGTTGGCGCCCAGCAGCACCACCAGCTCGCCGGCGTCGGCATGCAGCGTGATGCCTTCGAGCGCGCGGAAGCTGCCGTAGTGGAGGTCGACGTTCTCAAACCGCAGCATGCTCGGCTCCATGTTCCGTGCCGAGGTAGGCCTCGATCACGTGCGGGTCGCGCCGCACCTCCGCGGGCGTGCCCTCGGCGATCTTCGCGCCGTTGTTCAGCACCACGATCTTGTCGGCCAGCCGCATGATCATGTCCATCTTGTGTTCGATCAGGCACACCGTCTTGCCGTGGTCGACCAGCTTGCGGATGAGCGCGGCGAGGCCGACGGTCTCTTCCGGGTTCACGCCGCCCGCGGGCTCGTCGAGCAGCAGCAGTTCGGGGTCGGTGGCCAGCGCCAGCGCAAAGGCGACGCGCTTGCGCTCTTCCTGCGTGATGTCGGCCGCGATGCGGTTCGCCACGTGCGAGAGGCCGACGAAGTCGAGCGCCTCGCGCGCCTTCTCGCGGCACAGGCGTTCCTCACCCTGCAGCCGGCGCGAGTTGACCAGCACGTCCCACAGGCCCGACTGCGTGCGCAGCCGGTGGCCGACGATCAGGTTGTCGAGCACGGTCGCGTTCTCGAACAGGTGCGTGGTCTGGAAAGTGCGGGCGATGCCCAGGCGCGCCACGTGGTCGGGGCGCAGGCCGGTCACGTCCTTGCCGTTGAAGACGATGCGTCCCGAGGTCGGCGGGTGCGTGCCGGCCACGAGATTGAAGAAGGTGGTCTTGCCCGCGCCGTTGGGGCCGATGATGGCGCTCACCTGGCCGCGCTCGAAGCGGGTGGTGATGCGGTCGACGGCGGTGAGACCGAAGAACTGCTTGGTGAGGTCGGTGATCTCAAGCATGCGAACGGCCCTCCTTGGCGGGCGCGATCGGCGTGGCGGTTGCGCCGGCCGCATCTTTGGCGGCCGAAGCCTGTGCATCGGCGCGCCGGGCACGCCGCTTGAGCCAGGTGCCGACCAGTCCGTCCGGCATGAAGATGATCAGCGCGATCAGCAGCGGGCCGAACACGACCATGCGGTAGTCCTGGAGGAACTGCAGGCTCTGCGTGAGATAGGTGACGAGCACCGTGCCCACCAGCGGGCCGAGCAGCGTGCCGACGCCGCCCACCAGCACGAACATCACGAGGTCGAAGGTGACGACTTCGCTCGCCAGGTCGGGACCGAGAAAGCGCACTTGGCCCGCATAGAGCGCACCGGCGAAGCCGGCATAGACCACCGACAGCACGAAGGACAGCGTCTTGGTGCGCATCAGGTCGATGCCCAGCGCCTCGGCCAGCTCGTCGCTGTTGCGCACGGCCATGAAGCTGCGGCCCAGCAGCGACCGCACGATGCGCGCCATGATCCAGATGCCCAGCACCAAAAAGGCCAGCACCAGGTAGTACTGCGACAGCGGCGTGCCGAACTGCAGCGGCCCGATGCCCGTCGGTGCCGGGATGCCCATGATGCCCACCGGCCCGTGCGTGAGGCTTTCCCACTTTTCGATGAGCAGGAACATGATGTAGCTCACGCACAGCGTGAAGATCGAAAAGTAGTGGCCCTTCAGGCGCAGCGAAAGCAGGCCGACGAAGTAACCCAGCAGCGCGGTCACGCAGCCTGCGAGCAGAAAAGCGATCCAGAAAGGCACCTGGTGGTCGACCGTGAGGATGCCCACCGTGTACGCACCCACTGCCATGAAGGCGCCATGCGCCAGATTGAACTGGCCGGTGTAGCCGGTGATGAGGTTCAGCCCCAGCGCGGCGATCGCCATGATGAAGGTCTGCGTGGCGACCGAGATCAGGTAGTTGTTCTGCGCGAAGAGCGGGAACAGCAGTGCCACCAGGGCCAGCAGCGCCCAGCCCGTCTTTCCTTCGAGCCACCTCATGCCCGCGCCCCCTTCGGCGTGAACAGGCCCTGCGGACGGAATGACAGGATCACCACCAGCAGGATGAAGGCAATGATGTCCTTGTAGTCGGTCGAGAAGTAGAAGCCGCCGAAGCTCTCGGCCAGACCGATGATCAGTCCGCCCACGATGGCGCCGGGAAAACTGCCCATGCCGCCGAGGATGATGATGACGAAGGCCTTGGTGATCACCAGGTGCCCCATCGCCGGATAGACCAGGTTGATGGGCGCGTAGAGCACCGCTGCAATGGCGGCAAGCGCGCCGGAGATCGCGAACACCAGCAGCTTCACGCGGGTGGCGTCGATGCCTACCAGCGCCGCGCCCTGCGGGTTCTGCGCCATCGCGATGATGGTCGAGCCGGTGACGGTGCGCGTGAGGAACAGGTGCAGCACGATCATCAGCGAGAACGCGCCGGCGATGATCAGCAGGCGCTGCAGCGGCGCCGTGAGGCCGAAGATCTCGACGATCTGGCCGTAGGGCGTGGGCATGCGATGAAAGTCGGCACCGAACATCGCCTGGGCGCCGGCCTCCAGGAACAGCAGGATGCCGATGGCCGCGATCATGTCGTGCAACTCGGGCGCGTTGCGCAGCGGGTGGAACACCAGCCGGTCGGCCAGCATCGCGATCAGCGCCACCACCACCGCAGCCCCGGCCATGGCCACCCAGTAGTTCAAGCCCAGCTTCACCATGAAGTAGTAGCCGGCGAAGGCGCCCGACATGTAGAAGGCACCGTGCGCGAAGTTGGGCACGTGCAGGATGCCGTACACCAGCGTCAGCCCGAGGGCGACCAGGCTGTACACGCCGCCGACCGTGAGGCCGTTCAGGAATTGCTGGAAGAAGAGTTCCACATCGATCCTCGAGAGGCGCCCGCCACCGCTGCCATGGGTGTCGGGCTCAAACGAAGAATTGTGGGGACCGGTCGGTGATGGGTCGACTGAGGTTTGCCCGCAGTCGCGTCGCGTTGGCGACTTCTACCGCGCGGTAGATCGCGCGGCGCGCCCCGCAATGAAAAACGCGCCCGTTGGGGCGCGTTCATTACGGAAGCGGCAAAGAGACGAAGGCGCGAAGGCGTTGGCCTCGCGTGCCTTCAACCGCCTTTCTTGGGGCGCTTGCCGGGGTTCTTCTTGCTACGGGTCGAGGTGCCGCGCTCGAGGCTGACCTTCTGGCCGCCACCGGACTTGGGGATGCTGTAGCCCGCCAGCGGCGTGGGGGCGGGAGTGGCAATGCGGTCTGCCTCGGTGCGGATTTTCTTGGGCATGGTAGCTCGGATAAAAAAGGAATCGAAGGGCGTAATTAAGCCACATCGTCGAGCAGGCGCACTTTGACGCTCTTGCCCTTGACGCGGCCGGTGGACAGTTTGTGGGCGGCTTCGCGCGCGATGCGCCGGTCGACCGCCACATAGGTGGAGAACTCGTTGACGTTGATCTTGCCGACCTGCTCCTTGGCAAAGCCGGCGTCGCCGGTCAGCGCGCCCAGCACGTCGCCGGCGCGGATCTTCTCCTTGCGGCCGCCAACGATCTGCAGCGTCGACATCGGTGGGCGCAACGGCTCGCCGGTGCCGGGCGTGAGCTCCGTCAGCGGGCGCCAGTCGGATTCGCGGCCCTGCAGCTGTTCGATCTTGCCGACGAAACCCATCTCGTCCATGCTGGCCAGGTTCAGCACCAGGCCTTCGGCGTCCGCCCGGCCGGTGCGGCCGATGCGGTGGATGTGGATCTCGGAGTCGGGCGTCACGTCGACGTTGATCACGGCTTCGAGCTGGGCGATGTCCAGGCCGCGGGCAGCCACATCGGTGGCCACCAGCACGGAACAGCTGCGATTGGAAAACTGAACCAGCACCTGGTCGCGCTCGCGCTGCTCCAGCTCGCCGAACAACGCCATCGCGCTGAAGCCCTGCGCCTGCAGCACGGCGACCAGGTCGCGGCACTGCTGCTTGGTGTTGCAGAAGGCCAGCGTGCTGGCCGGGCGGAAGTGGTCGAGCAGCATCGAGACGGTGTGCAGCCGATCGCTGTTCTTCACCTCGTACCAGCGCTGGACGATCTTGCCTTCCTCGTGCTGCGAGGCGACCGTGATCTGCTGCGGCGACTTCATGAACTGCGCTGCCAGCTTGGCGATGCCGTCGGGGTAGGTCGCCGAGAACAGCAGCGTCTGGCGCTCGGGCGGGCACTGGCGCGCCACCGTCACGATGTCCTCGAAGAAGCCCATGTCCAGCATGCGGTCGGCTTCGTCGAGCACCAGCGTGTTGAGCGCGTCGAGCGCGAGGTTGCCGCGCTCGAGGTGGTCCATGATCCGGCCGGGCGTGCCGACCACGATGTGGGCGCCGTGCTCGAGGCTGGCGGTCTGGCCGCGCAAGGCGACACCGCCGCAGAGCGTGACGACCTTGACGTTCTCTTCCGCACGGGCCAGCCGGCGGATTTCGGTGGTCACTTGGTCGGCCAGTTCGCGCGTGGGGCACAGCACCATTGCCTGCACGGCGAAGCGGCGCGGGTTCAGGTTCGCGAGCAGGGCGAGGGCGAAGGCGGCGGTCTTGCCGCTGCCCGTCTTGGCCTGGGCGATCAGGTCCTTGCCGAGCAGCGCCACCGGCAGGCTGGCCGCCTGGATGGGCGTCATCTGCACATAGCCGAGCTGCGTGAGGTTGGCGAGCGTCTGCGGCGCGAGCGGCAGCGTGCCGAAACCGGTGGCGGGACCTGTCACTGGATGGCTTCGATCAACGACGCTGGGCGCCGCTGTTGACCGGCGGCGGGCCGCGGCGTTCCAGGTGGCGGAAGGTGATCCGGCCCTTGGTCAGGTCGTAGGGCGAGAGTTCGAGCGACACCTTGTCGCCCGCCAGGATGCGGATGTGGTGCTTGCGCATCTTGCCTCCGCTGTAGGCGATCAGCTGGTGACCGTTGTCCAGCGTGACGCGGTAGCGCGAGTCGGGCAGCACTTCGGTCACTGCGCCGTTCATTTCGATCAGTTCTTCCTTGGCCATGAATTACCTCTGAATAGTTGTCGTGATGATGATGAAAAACCGGGAGCCGCTCAAGCGGCGCAAGTCGTGGAAGCCGGTCGGACGGCAGTGCGTTCGCGCACCCAGTGCAGTCCTTCGTCGACGGCGTAGCGCAGGGCGGCGGCATGGCTGCCGAAATGCGGGGTGAAGCGCATCACGCGGTCGTGCATGCCGCTGCCGCGGCCCGAGCGGATGGAGACGGCGGCCGTGAAGCGGCCGTCGTCGAGGTTCTTGACAAGGGGCGAAACGAGGTACTTGCCCACGCTGTGTTGAATGTTGTCCATGAAAGCCTTGGCGCATTGCGACGCCGCAATGCGCTGAAAAATTGAAAACGGGCGCGGGCCGGCCGCAAGGACGTCGTCGACAGGACGCCCGCAGCGCAAACAGCGCGGAATTCGCTTCAATAGGAACGAAGGCAGTGGTGGCAATCATGGGCGCCCGGTTTGGCGCTCCAACACACTGTATTGAGCCGGTTTGAAAGTGAGGAGCCTGGACATCCGAGGGAAATTCAGGTCAGCCGGCAAGATGACGAAGTGCTTCGTCGTGGTATCGAAACGAACCGCGCATTCTACCCGATCGGGCACAAGTGTTGCTAACTCGCGTTTTATTCAGGCCTCAGCCGCCGCGGACCGGTGTCGGATCAAGACCGAGCATCCGCCGGTTCGCGGCAGCGTCCACGCCGCCCGCGGCGAAGTCGTCGAACGCCCGATCGGCGACGCGGATGATGTGCTGGGCGATGAAGGGGGCGCCTTCGCGCGCGCCGTCCTCCGGATGCTTGATGCAGCATTCCCACTCGAGCACGGCCCAGCCGGGGTAGTCGTGGGCGGCCAGCTTCGAGAAGATCGCCCCGAAGTCGACCTGGCCGTCGCCCAGCGAACGAAAGCGGCCGGCACGGTTCAGCCAAGGCTGGAAGCCGCCATACACCCCCTGTTTGCCCGTCGGGTTGAACTCTGCATCCTTCACGTGGAAGGCCTTGATGCGTGCATGGTAGTGGTCGATGTAGGCCAGGTAGTCGAGCTGCTGCAGCAGGAAGTGGCTCGGGTCGTAGAGCAGGCATGCGCGCGGATGCTGACCCACCTTGTCCAGGAACATCTCGTAGCTCACGCCGTCGTGCAGGTCTTCGCCGGGGTGAACCTCGTAGGCGATGTCCACGCCGACGTCGTCGAAGGCATTGAGGATCGGCAGCCAGCGGCGCGCGAGTTCGTCGAATGCCTCGTCGATCAGGCCCGGCGGTCGCGGCGGCCACGAATAGAGGTAGGGCCAGGCCAGCGCGCCGGAGAAGGTGGCGTGTGCCTTCAAGCCGAGCCGCGACGAGGCTTTGGCCGCCAGCATCAGCTGCTCGACCGCCCACTGCTGGCGCGCTGCCGGGTTGCCGCGGACCTCGGGCGCCGCGAAGCCGTCGAAGCCGGCGTCGTAGGCCGGGTGCACCGCCACCAGTTGCCCTTGCAGGTGCGTCGACAGTTCGGTGATCTGCAGCCCATGCCGCGCGAGCGTGCCCTGCACTTCGTCGCAGTACGTCGCGCTTTCGGCGGCCTTCTTCAGGTCGAACAGGCGCGCGTCCCAAGTCGGGATCTGCACGCCCTTGTAGCCGAGCCCGGCGGCCCAGCCGGCGATGGCGTCGAGCGAGTTGAACGGAGCCGTGTCGCCGGCGAACTGGGCCAGGAAGATGCCGGGGCCTTGGAGGGTCTTCATCGCAATGTCCTTCGTAGGGGCGCTGTTCTCTGTGCGCCGTGCAGCGCGAAAGCATACTTGGCATGCCGTCCGACTCGCTCAGTCGAGGTCGCGACGCCACAATGGACGCCTGTTTCCGCCCCGCTTCGCCAGCGCTCATCGCCATGCCCCAGAACGTCGCCGGCCGACTGAAGATCGGTCTTTCCGCCTGTTTCCAGCACGCCGATCCGGCGCGGTCGCTGTTCACCAACAAGACCCTGCAGTACGTCGAGCAGTCGATCGCGCACTGGCTCATGTCCGCCGGCGCGATGGTGGTGATGGTGCCTTGCCCGACCGGCGAGACGGCGCGCGGCGACACCAAGCTCGCGCACTATGCCGAGTGGCTCGACGGCGTCGTGATGCACGGCGGCGCTGATGTGTGGCCCGGCAGCTACGGCGAGGTGCCGATGCGCGAAGCCTGGATCGGCGACCGCATCCGCGACCTCTACGACCTGGCGCTGGTCGAGGCCTTCGAGCAGGCCGGCAAGCCGATCTTCGGCGTCTGCCGGGGCCTGCAACTGATCAACGTGGCTTTCGGCGGCACGCTGTTCCAGGACATCGAGACGCAGCATCCCAACGCGCTGCGCCACCGCGACCCGGTGAGCTACGACCAGAACTTCCACGACATCGTGCTGGTCGAGGACACGCACCTCTCGCGCATGTACCCGGGCGTTCAGCACGCGCGGGTCAACAGCATCCATCACCAGGGCATCAAGGACCTGGCGCCGGGCTTCGAAGTGGAGGCCTGGAGCTACCCCGACCGCGTGCCCGAGGCGATCCGGCGCGTGAGTGGCCGTGCCGGGCGCGGCTACATCGCGGCCACGCAGTGGCATCCGGAATTCCACCGCGCTGGCAGCACCATCAGCACCGTGGACGACACGGCCATCCTCAACGATTTTCTCGGTGCCTGTACCGCGGCGCGGGTGCAACCGCATCGGCCGCACCGCAGCGCGCCGGGCAAGATCCGCGACCGCGCGGCGCGCATGCTGCGCCAGGCGTTGCTGCGCCGCTGACGGCTAGCGCTTCGTCTCGGTTCGGCTGACGCCGGCGTCGATAGTGCCGAACACCTCGACCCCACTGCGCGACGTGCCTGTGGCGCGGCTGTCGCCGGCGGGCAGGCCGCTGCAGCCCGAGCCCAGCATCGCGGTCAGCAGGGCGGGAACAAGCAAGAAGCGAATCGAGGTCGTCATGGTTGGCTCCAAAGGGTTCAACTGCTCAGGTGCTTGCCGACGATGCCGGCCAGCTCGAACATCGTGACCTGGTCCTTGCCGAACACCGGTTTCAACTTGGCGTCGGCGTTGATGGCGCGCCTGTTGGCCGCGTCCTGCAGGCCGTTGGCCTTGATGTAGTCCCACAGCTTCTTGATGACTTCGGTGCGCGCCACCGGTTCGGCGCCGATCACCGCAGCCAGCGCGTCGCTCGGCTTCAGTCCAGCCCCCGGCTTGCGCGGCGCCTTGGGCGCGGCCGCCTTCTTGGCAGCGGGCGTCTTCGCCGCGGCGGTCTTCTTGGCCGCGACCTTCTTGGCCGGCGCAGCCTTGCCGAAGGTCTTGCGCGGCGGGAATTTGCTGCCGCCTTCGCGCGGCGCGAACTCGAAGGTCACCTTGCCCTCGTCCTTGTTCCACGCCAGGAAGGCCTTGAAGGCACGGCGGGTGCGCATCGAGACGAACTTGTCGAGCAGGTCGGTCTTGCCGGTGGCCAGGAGCTTCTCGACTTGCGCGCGTTCGATCGGCTGCGTCAGGATGACCTTGCCGGTCTTGAAGGTGCAGCTCGGCGTCGGCTGGCCTTCGGTCGGCACCGACTTCTCGCAGACGTAGTTGGCGCCATGCTCGAACACCGGTGCGCCGCAGATCGGGCAGGGGCCGAGCGTGTCCTGCGCGCTGAAGTCGACGATCTCGCCGGTCTCGCCGTTCTTGTCGTCGCCGAAGTCGAACTCCAGCTTCCAGTTCTTGGTTTCTTCCGCGTCGTACTTGATGACGATCTCGGCGGTGAAGGGCCAGCCCGCCTTGGAGCGGAAGCCTTCCAGTGGGCCGATGTGCTTGGTCGCCAGGAGCGTCTCGGCCTCGGCGACCTCGAAGGTGCGGCCGGCCGGCGACTTGCCGAAGGAGAAGCCGCAGGCGTCTTCGCCCGTGCCGCTCTTGCCGGTGCAGGCGTAGCGGCGGTAGTTCTCCTTCACGATGCCGCTGCAGTTGGGGCAGGGCGTCGAGAGGGTGGCGTAGTCGCCCGGCACCGTGTCGCGGTCGTACTCCTTGGCCTTCTTGACGATGTGCTGCGTCATTTCGGCGATCTCGCGCATGAAGGCTTCGCGGCTGAGCGCGCCCTTCTCCATCTGCGCGAGCTTGTATTCCCACTCGCCGGTCAGCTCGGCCTTGGAGAGCTCCTCCACGCCCAGCCCGCGCAGCAGCGTCATGAGTTGAAAGGCCTTGGCGGTCGGAATCAGCTCGCGGCCTTCGCGCAGCATGTACTTCTCGGCGATCAGGCCTTCGATGGTGGCCGCGCGCGTGGCGGGCGTGCCCAGGCCCTTCTCCTGCATGGCCTCGCGCAGCTCGTCGTCGTCGATGGTCTTGCCGGCGCCTTCCATGGCGCCCAGCAGCGTGGCTTCGGAGTAGCGCGCAGGCGGGCGGGTCTTGAGCGCCTTGAGCTCGGCCGACTCGGTCTGCACGATCTCGCCCGGCTTCACGATGACGAGGTTTTTGCCGTCCTTCTCGTCGTCGTCGTTCACGGCCTCCTTGCCGTAGATGGCGAGCCAGCCCGGCTTGACCAGCACCTTGCCGTCGCTGCGGAAGGGGTACTTCTTGCCGTTGGTTTCGACCGTGCTGATGCGCGTCGTCACCTGGAACTCGGCGCTCGGGAAGAACACCGACATGAAGCGCCGCACGACGAAGTCGTACAGCTTCTGCTCGGCGTCGCTCAGGCCGCTCGGGGCCTGCAGCGTCGGGATGATGGCGAAGTGATCCGACACCTTGGCGTTGTCGAAGATGCGCTTGTTCGGCTTGACATAAGCGCCGTCGACCGCCTGCTTGGCGAAGGGCGCGAGGTGCTTCATGCCGCTGTCGGCCAGCATCTTCATCGTGTCCTTGACCACCGGCAGGTAGTCCTCGGGCAGCGCGCGCGAGTCGGTCCGCGGATAGGTCAGCGCCTTGTGGCGTTCGTACAGGCTCTGCGCCAGCGCCAGCGTGGTCTTGGCCGAGAAGCCGAAGCGGCCGTTGGCCTCGCGCTGCAGCGAGGTCAGGTCGAACAGCATCGGCGAGGCCTGCGTCGTCGGCTTGCTTTCTTCGGTGACGGTGGCCGGCTTGCCGCGCGCGGCATCGGCGATGTCCTTGGCTTCGCGTTCGCTCCACACGCGGTCGGCACGCATCTCGGGGTCGGCCACGCCGTCGGGGCCGGGCGGCGGTTTCTTGAAGTTGGCGTCGAACCACTTGCCGGGGTACTGGCCGGCTTCGGCCTGGAAGGCGCCGTGGATTTCCCAGTAGTCGCGGCTGACGAATTTGCGGATCTTCTCCTCGCGCTCGACCACCACCGACAGCGTGGGCGTCTGCACGCGGCCCACGGTCGTCAGGAAGAAGCCGCCGTCGCGTGAATTGAAGGCCGTCATGGCGCGGGTGCCGTTGATGCCCACCAGCCAGTCGGCCTCGGAGCGCGAGCGCGCCGCGTCGGCCAGGCCTTGCATCTGCTGCTCGGTGCGCAGCGACTCGAAGCCATCACGGATCGCCTGCGGCGTCATCGACTGCAGCCAGAGGCGCTTGACCGGCTTGCCGAGCGACGCGTACTGCCCGCTCTTGTTGCCGCCCGCGTACTGCTCGATCAGCCGGAAGATCAGCTCGCCCTCGCGGCCCGCGTCACAGGCGTTGATGAGCTGCGTCACGTCCTTGCGCTTGGCCTGCTTCACCACGGCGTTCAGGCGCGTCTTGGTCTTGTCGACCGGCTTCAGGTCGAAATAGGGCGGCACCACCGGCAGGTTGGCGAAGCTCCACTTGCCACGCTTCACATCGAACTCCTCCGGCGCCTGGATTTCCACCAGGTGGCCGACCGCGCTCGTCACGACGTACTGCTCGCTCTCGAAGTACTCGTCGTGCTTCTCGAACTTGCCGGCCGTGGGTGTGAGGGCGCGGACGATGTCCTGCGCCACCGACGGTTTCTCTGCAATTACCAAGGTCTTCGTCATCGGGAATCTCTCGTACAACGCCTGGGGCGTCTATCTACATACAATCTGCGGCTCTCGCGTGCGCACGCACGCGCATGTGTGCCTATTCAAACTATCAGACTTCGGCGATGCCTTCCAAAACCCCTTCGATTTCCGGCCGCCGCATTCAGACCCGCCGCTCCGGGGTGCACGGCAAAGGCGTGTTCGCCACGCAGGACATCGCAGAGGGCGAAACGCTCATCGAATACCTCGGCGAAGTCATCAGCTGGAAAGAAGCGCTGCGCCGCCATCCGCACGACCCGGCCCAGCCCAACCACACCTTCTACTTCCATATCGACGACAAGCGTGTGATCGACGGCAAGGTCGACGGCAACGCCGCCAAGTGGATCAACCATTCCTGCGAGCCGAACTGCGAGGCCGACGAAGTCGACGGCCGCATCTTCATCAAGGCGCTGCGTGCCATCCCGGCGGGAGAGGAACTCAATTACGACTACGGCCTGATCATCGACCTGCCGTACACGCCCGAACTGCTGGCCGAGTTCCCGTGCTGGTGCGGCTCGCCCCAGTGCCGCGGCACGCTGCTGTCGCCCAAGGAAGACGAGAAGAAGTCGGGCAAGGGGAAGAAGAAGGCCAAGGCGAAGAAAGCCGAAAAGAAGGCCGTAAAGAAGGCGGAGAAAAAAGCGGACAAGAATGCCGAAGGAGCAGAAAAGTCCGACAAGAAGAAGCGCAAGAAAACCAAGGCTGCCGACTGATGCCGAGTCCCATGCACGACGCCTGGTTCGCCGACGAGATCACCGCCGCGGTGACGCCGCTGCTGCCGGGATTCGGCGTCGAGGTCGTCGCCGAGATCGACTCCACCAACACCGAGCTGATGCGTCGTGCGCGCCAGGGCATCACCGCGCCGGTGCTGCTCGTGGCCGAGCGCCAGACCGCCGGTCGTGGCCGCCTCGGCCGGCCGTGGGAGAGCGCGCAGCAGACTTCGCAGCCCGCCTCGCTGACCTTCTCGCTCGGTCTGCCGCTGGCGCCGAAGGACTGGTCGGGCCTGTCGCTGGCCGTGGGACTGAGCGTGGCAGAGAGCCTCGATCCGGCGTCGTCGGCCCCAGTGCGCCTGAAGTGGCCCAACGATCTGTGGGTGCACGACCGCAAGCTCGTCGGCATCCTGATCGAGACGGCCGTGCCGCAGGGCGATGCGACCCAGCGCTACGCGGTGATCGGCATCGGCGTGAACCTCGGGCCGCGCGAGGCCGACGGCCTGCGCACGCCGCCGGCGTGGGTGCACGAATGGCGGCCGGACGCGACGCCTGGTGCGTTGTTGAGCGAGCTGTTGCCGCCGCTGGTCGCCATGGTCCAGGCCTTCGCCGAGTGTGGCTTCGCGCCCTTCGCCGAACGCTTCGCGGCACGCGACGCGCTGCGCGGGCGCGATGTTCAACTGAGCGACGGCACCGCGGGCCGTTGCGAGGGCGTCGGCTGGGGCGGCGAACTGCGCGTGCAGACGGCGGCCGGCATGCAGGCCATTACCAGCGCCGAAGTCAGCGTGCGGCCCGTCCGCGCGCCTGCCTGACCATGCGCGACACATGGCGCGTGATCGTGGTGCTGCTGGTGCTGGCGAACCTGGGCTATTTCGCCTGGCGGCAGGGTGCCTTCAGCGCCTTCGGATTCCAGCCGGCCCGCTTCAGCGAGACCGAGCCGCATCGCGTGGATCTGCAGGTGCGGCCCGAACTGCTGCAGCTGCGACCGGCGCCGTAGCCCGGCTCATCCTTCCAGGTCGAAGCGCACGCTGAAGCGCGTGCCGGGTTGCGGCTGGTGTTCGCCATGCGCGTCTTCGAGCTGCACCGTCGCCCGGTGCTGCCGAGCGATCTCCCGCACGATCGGCAGCCCCAGGCCGGAGCCGTCGGCTTCGCTACCGAGCACGCGGTAGAAGGGCTCGAACACCAGTTCACGGTCGCTCTCGGCAATGCCGGGGCCGTTGTCTTCCACCTGGAGCAGCACCACCCGGCTGAACGGGTCGGCCAGCACGCGCGCGGTGATCACGCCGGGGCGCTCGGGCGTCGACGGCGTGTAGTTGAGTGCGTTGTCGACCAGGTTGCGCACCAGTTCCTTCAGCAGCGTCGGGTTGCCCTGCAGCACCACGCCGTGCGCGCCGGCTTCGGCGCCGTCGTAGCCGAGGTCGATGCGCTTCTCGATGGCGCGCGGCACCGCTTCGCGCACCACCTCGATGGTCAGGCGCGCCAGGTCGCAAGGCTGGCGCCCGAGCGTCGCGCTGCTGCCCTCGGCGCGCGCCAGCGAGAGCAGCTGGTTCACGGTGTGGGTGGCACGCACGCTGGCGCGGCCGATCTGCTTGAGCGACTGCTTCAGCTCCTCGGCGTTGGCGCCTTCGCGCTGCGCCAGGTCGGCCTGCATGCGCAGCCCGGCCAGCGGCGTCTTGAGCTGGTGCGCGGCGTCGGCCAGAAAGCGCTTCTGCGTGGCGATGGAGCCATGCAGCTTGTTGAGCAGCTCGTTCACCGACGAGACCAGCGGCACCACTTCAAGCGGCACCGACGATTCGTCGAGCGGGCTCAGGTCGTCGGGCCGCCGCTCGCGGATGCGCGCCTCGACCACCGACAACGGCTTGATGCCGCGCACCAGCGCCAGCCAGATCAGCAGCACCGCCAGCGGCAGGATGGCGAACTGCGGCAGCAGCACGCCCTTGATGATCTCGGTGGCAAGCACCGACTGCTTGCCGCGCGTCTCGGCCACCTGCACCAACGCCGGTGGTGCGTCGGACGTGGCGCCGGCGACCCACAGCGACGCGATGCGCACCGCCTTGCCGCGCATCGTCGCGTCGTGCAGGTACACGGTGCCAGGCGTCGGCATCTCGTCGGCATGGGGTGGCGGCACGTCGCGCTCGCCGCTCAGCAATCGGCCGCGGCCGTCGAGCACCTGGTAGTACACGACGTCGGTGTCGTCGCCGCGCAGGATGTCGCGCGCCGGTTGCGGCAGCGGAAACTGCAGGCGGCCGTCCTGCACCACCAGCAGCCGACCGAGCGTCTGCACGTTGTTTTCCAGCGCGCGGTCGAAGGGCGCGTTGGCGATGCCCTGCGCCACCAGCCAGGTGACGCCGATGCTCACGGGCACCAGCAGCAGCAGCGGCGTGAGCATCCAGTCGAGGATCTCCCCGAACAGCGAACGCTGCGCACGCTGAAAAAGTTTCAAGCTTGGATCTTCTCGAGGCAGTAGCCGAGCCCGCGCACGGTGGCGATGCGCACCGGCCCCTTCTCGATCTTCTTGCGCAGCCGGTGGATGTAGACCTCGATGGCGTTGATGCTGACTTCTTCGCCCCATTCGCAGAGGCGTTCGACCAGCTGGTCCTTGCTGACCAGCCTGCCGGCACGCTGCAGCAGCACTTCGAGCAGCCCCAGTTCCCGCGCGGAGAGGTCGATCATCTTGCCGTCGATGCTGGCCACGCGCCCGGCTTGGTCGTACACCAGCGGACCGTGCTTGATGGCGTTGCTGGTGCCGCCCATGCCGCGCCGCGTGAGGGCGCGCACGCGGGCTTCCAGTTCCTGCAGCGAGAAAGGCTTGGCCATGTAGTCGTCGGCACCATGGTCGAGGCCCTTGACGCGTTCCTCGACGCTGTCGGCCGCGGTCAGCACCAGCACCGGCAGCTGCGATCCGCGGGCGCGCAGGCGCTTGAGGATTTCGAGGCCGTGCATGTTGGGCAGGCCGAGATCGAGGATCAGCAGGTCGAACTCGCTGTTGGTCATCAGCGCCGCGTCGGCCTGCGAGCCGGTGGCCACACGGTCGACCGCCGCGCCCGAGGTGCGCAGGCTGCGCAGCAAGGCATCGGCCAAGACCTGGTCATCTTCTGCAATCAGGATCCGCATGAGACCTCCGGCTTGTGGGTGCGCGGTTCGCGCTGTGCTTGTCTCCGCGGCGGATTCTAGGCGTCGACGGTCGGCGCTCAGGTGCCTGCGTAGGCTTCCAATCCGATCGTCACCACGGTGGCGATCTCGTCGCCGACGCTCGCGCGGAATTCGTTTTCGGCCTGCGCGACGGCCTTGCGAAAAGCCTCCAGCCAGGCCAGCCCGTCGGCGGTGAACAGCACGCGGCGCGCCCGCGCGTCGAGGGGGTCCGGGCCGCGCGTCACCAAGCCCCAGGCTTCGCACTGGTCGACCAGTGTGCCCATCGCCTGCTTGCTCATGCCGGCACGCTCGGCCAGTTCGGTCAGGCGCGAGCCGCCGCGTGCCAGGTGCCGCGTGATGTGGATGTGCGCCGCGCTGATCTGCGCGCGGGCCGCAAGGTTGGACAGGGCCAGCGGCACGTCGGCGTCGTGCGCCATCAGCGCCAGCACGCGTTCGTCGAAGCGCCGCATCGCGTGGCCCAGCAGACGGCCCAGGTGTGTCTGGCGCCACTGGTCGGGGTCACTGGGAAACGCGCCGTAAGACATCGGGCGAATAGTAAAGCAAACTGACCATAAAACGGGTTTACTTCAAAATACCCGCCGCTACACTACTGTTCAAGCATCCAGGCTGTGGTTAAAAGCAGCAGGATGAGATCCCTACAACCTGTTGATATTCAAGGAGTTTTCATGGACGCACTCGTCAAGGGCAGCAGCATTTCGGTGGCCGGCAGCGAAAAGGCCAAGGCCCTGCAAGCCGCACTCGCACAAATCGAAAAGCAGTTCGGCAAGGGCACGATCATGCGTCTGGGCGAGGGCGAGGCACTGGAAGACGTGCAGGTCGTGTCGACCGGCTCGCTCGGCCTGGACATCGCGCTCGGCGTCGGTGGCCTGCCGCGCGGCCGCGTGATCGAAATCTACGGCCCTGAATCCTCTGGCAAGACCACCCTCACGCTGCAGGTCATCGCCCAGATGCAGAAGCAGGCCGGCACCTGCGCCTTCGTCGACGCCGAACACGCGCTCGACGTGCAATACGCCCAGAAGCTCGGCGTCAATCTGTCCGACCTGCTGATCAGCCAGCCCGACACGGGTGAGCAGGCCCTGGAAATCGTCGATTCGCTGGTGCGCTCGGGCGCCGTCGACCTGATCGTGGTCGACTCGGTCGCCGCGCTCACGCCGCGCGCCGAAATCGAAGGCGACATGGGCGATTCGCTGCCCGGCCTGCAGGCCCGCCTGATGAGCCAGGCGCTGCGCAAGCTGACCGCCAGCATCAAGAAGACCAACTGCATGGTCATCTTCATCAACCAGATCCGCATGAAGATCGGCGTGATGTTTGGCTCGCCCGAAACCACCACCGGCGGCAATGCGCTGAAGTTCTACGCCTCGGTGCGGCTGGACATCCGCCGCATCGGCACGATCAAGAAGGGCGAAGAAGCCATCGGCAACGAGACCAAGGTCAAAGTGGTCAAGAACAAGGTGAGCCCGCCTTTCAAGACGGCCGAGTTCGACATCCTGTTCGGCGAAGGCATCAGCCGCGAGGGCGAGATCATCGACATGGGCGTGACCGCCAAGATCGTCGACAAGTCGGGCGCCTGGTACGCCTACAACGGCGAGAAGATCGGTCAGGGCCGAGACAACGCCCGCGAATTCCTGCGCGAGAACCCGACGCTGTCGCGCGAGATCGAAAACAAGGTGCGCGATTCGCTGGGCATCCCGCTGCTCGCCGCCGATGCCGGCTCCGAAGATGCCAAGGCTGCGGCCAAGGCGGAAGCGAAAGCCGAAGCCAAGGCAGCCAAGCAACAGCAGGCCTGATCGCCGCCTGAAGTGAGAGTGCCCGCGCACCGTCGCGGGCGCTTTCGCGTCGACGCCACCGCATCCCATGGCTTTTTCTGCGCCCTCCCTCAAAGGCCGCGCGCTGCGTCTGCTGAGCCAGCGCGAGCATTCGCGCCCCGAACTCGAACGCAAGCTGGCGAAGTACGAAGAGGTCCCGGGCACGCTGGCGCTGGCACTCGACGAACTGGCCGCCAAGGATTTCATCAACGAGACGCGGGTGGTGCAGTCGGTGGTCAACCTGCGCGCGCCACGCATGGGCGCTGCGCGGGTGCGCCAGGAACTGCTGCACAAGGGCATCGCGCCCGAAGCCGTTGCAGAAGCCGTCGCAGCGCTGCGTGAGACGGAACTGGACCGGGCGCGCGAAGTCTGGGCGCGCCGCTTCGGCATGCCGGCAGTGGACATGAAGGAGCGCGCCCGACAGGTCCGGTTCCTGCTTGCCCGTGGCTTCAGCGGCGAAGTCGTCGGCAAGGTGCTGGGTTCCACCCGTCGGGCTTGAGGGCGCCACGCCCTGTCGCCAACGTTCTGCCGTTTAAATGACCAAAAATTTTCTTTCTGTCGTATATTTGTAATTCCATTTACTTCGACGGACGACAAGCGCTGCGCTGCGACAAGGGCATGACCCGAAGTTCTTCCCCAACCCCTGCCTCCACGGTGGCGCAACGCATCGCGCGGGAAATGCCGCGGCTGACGCGTTCCCACCGGCAGGTCGCCGACTTCGTGCTCACCCGTCCGCTGCAGGTCGCCACGCTGCCGATCGACGAATTGGCAGAAGCGGCAGGCGTGTCGGTGGCCACGGCCAACCGTTTCGCGCGGGCTTTGGGCTACGAGGGCTATGCCAGCTTCCGGGCCGAGCTCGTGCGGGGCTTCGAGCCCCTGATCGCGCCGGTCGAGCAGTTGCGCGGCAGCTTGGCGCAACCGACGACGGTCGCCGAGGTCTTCGCCAATGCACTGGCAGAGAGCCACCGAAACATCGAAGCGACCCGCCGCACCCTCGACCAGGGCGCCTGCGAGCTGGCGGTGCAGCACATCCTCGACGCCCGGACCGTGCACATCGTCGGTTTTGGAGCGAGCGCCTGGCTGGCAGGCCTGTTGCAGCACGGGCTCGATGCGTATTGCGCCGACCTCCGGCTGCTGCCGACGCCCAGCGGTGTCACGCACGCCGCGCGGCTGGTCGCTCGTGGCAACGACAAAGACCTGCTGATCGCCATCGCGTTCCCGCGCTATCTGACCGACACCATCGCCATCGCCGGGATCGCGCGCGCGCACGGCGTTCGGGTGCTGGTGCTGACGGACCGGCCGAGTTCGCCGCTCGCGCCGCTGGCGGACGTGGCGCTCTATGCGCAAACCGAAACCCGTTACCGCCCCAACTGCGACACCAGCGTGCTGGCGTTGATCGAGGCGCTGGTCAGCGCCGTCGCCTTGCGCACCCCCGGCGCCTTCCACCGGGCCAGCAGCGTCATGCAATCCGTGGCGCCCTGGCTGCACGGCGCACAAAGCCTGCGCGCTGAAGCGACGGCGAACGGCGGTGCGTTTGCCGCCACGCGCGTGACCTCTAAGAACAAGCAACCATGAACACCCCTCCTGTGATCGCCATCCACGGCGGAGCCGGCACCATCGCCGCCGCCGCGGCCGACGCCGCCAGCGCGGCGCCTTACCGGGCCGCATTGCACGACATCGTCTCTGCAGCGCAGGCCATGCTGCTGCGTGGCGGGTCCGCGCTCGATGCAGCCTGCCTGGCCGTCGAGATGCTGGAAGACTGTCCACTCTTCAACGCCGGGCACGGTGCCGTTTTCACGCATGACGAGACGCACGAACTCGACGCCGCGGTCATGAACGGCAGCGATCTGCGGGCGGGGGCCATCGCGGGCGTCAGCCGGGTTCGTCGCCCCATTCGCGCGGCGCGTGCGGTGATGGAAGACGGCAGCCACGTCCTGCTGGCCGGCACCGGCGCCGAGTTCTTCGCGCGCGAGCGCGGCCTGGAGATGGTCGACCCGTCGTACTTCTCGACCGAGGCTCGCCGCCAACAACTCCATCGCGCGCGCGCCAGCGACCGCGTCTCGCTGGACCACGACAGCGGGCCGCTGGCCGAGGGCACCAAGTTCGGCACCGTCGGTGCGGTCGCGCTCGACATGCACGGCCATCTCGCCGCAGCCACCTCCACCGGCGGCATGACCAACAAGCGCGTCGGCCGCATCGGCGACTCACCGCTGATCGGCGCAGGGACCTACGCCGACGACGCGACGGCGGCGGTGTCGTGCACCGGCAGCGGAGAGATGTTCATGCGCGCCGTTGCCGCCTACGACGTGTGCGCACGCATGCGCTACGCTGGCCAGACCTTGCAGCAGGCTACCGACGCAGTCGTGATGCAGACGCTCCCGCCCATGGGCGGACGCGGCGGGCTGATCGCCGTCGACCGGCTCGGCAACGTCTGCCTGCCCTTCAACACGGAAGGCATGTACCGGGCGCACGCCCGCGGCGCCGACGCGCCCCACACCGCCATCCATCGCTGAACAGGTCGCCATGTCCGTCGTACTTACCGATCCGCCACGCGCCGTCACAACGGCACCGGGGTCTTCGCCCACCTTGCCCGAAGGACAGGTCTTGGCGGTCGACGACCTCACCGTGCGCTTCTCGACTTCCGAGCGCGTCGTCGATGCGGTGCGTCATCTCTCGTTCCACGTCGAGCGCGGCGAAACGCTGGCCATCGTCGGCGAGTCGGGTTCGGGCAAGTCGGTGACTTCGCTGGCGCTGATGCGGCTTGTGGAATACGGCGGCGGCAAGATCATCGAAGGCCGCATGGCCTTCCGCCGCCGCAATGGTCAGGTGCTCGACCTGGCGCGTGCGCCCGACGCCACGATGCGCGGCATCCGCGGCGCCGACATCGCGATGATCTTTCAGGAGCCGATGACCTCGCTGAACCCGGTGTTCACCGCCGGCGACCAGATCGCCGAAGCCATCGCGATCCACCAGAACAAGGACCGCACCGCCGCGCGCGCCGAGGCGCTTCGCATGCTCGAACTGGTGCGAATTCCGGAAGCGAAGAACGTGCTCGACCGCTTTCCGCACCAGCTGTCGGGCGGCATGCGCCAGCGCGTGATGATCGCGATGGCGCTGTCGTGCAAGCCGTCGCTGCTCATCGCGGACGAGCCGACCACGGCGCTCGACGTGACCATCCAGGCGCAGATCCTCCAGCTCATCCGCGAGCTGCAGACCGAGATGCAGATGGGCGTGCTCTTCATCACGCACGACATGGGCGTGGTGGCCGAGGTGGCCGACCGCGTGCTCGTGATGTACCGCGGCGACAAAGTCGAGGCCGACACCGCCACGCGCGTGTTCGCCGACCCACGTCATCCGTACACGCGCGCGCTGCTGTCCGCCGTGCCGCAGCTCGGCGCCATGCGCGGCACCGATCTGCCGGCCAAGTTCGAACTGTTGCGTGTCGATGGCGATGCGGCACCGGTGGCCACGGTGCCGCAGGACACCGTGCGCGCCGATCAGCCGCCCATCCTGCGCGTGAAGGACTTGGTCACGCGCTTCGACTTGCGCAGCGGCATCCTCGGCCGCGTCACGCGCCGCGTGCATGCGGTGGAGAAGCTGAGCTTCGACCTGCACGCCGGCGAGACGCTGGCGCTGGTCGGTGAATCGGGCTGCGGCAAGTCGACCACCGGCCGCTCGCTGCTGCGCCTGGTCGAGAGCCAGCGCGGCGCCATCGAGTTCAACGGCCGCAACATCCTCGAACTGCCCAAGAGCGAAGTGCAGACGCTGCGCCGCGACATCCAGTTCATCTTCCAGGACCCCTTCGCCTCGCTCGACCCGCGCGTGACGGTGGGCTACTCGATCATGGAACCGCTGCTGGTGCACAACATCGCCAAGGGCGAAGAGGCCCAGCAACGCGTGCGCTGGCTGCTCGAGAAGGTCGGCCTGCCGGCGGACCATGCGCAACGCTATCCGCACGAGTTCTCCGGCGGCCAGCGCCAGCGCATCGCCATCGCGCGTGCGCTCGCGCTCAACCCGAAGGTCGTGGTGGCGGACGAGTCGGTGTCGGCGCTCGACGTGTCGATCCAGGCGCAGATCGTCAACCTGCTGCTGGACCTGCAGCGGGAACTCGGCGTGGCCTTTCTCTTCATCTCGCACGACATGGCCGTGGTGGAGCGCGTGAGCCACCGCGTGGCCGTGATGTACCTCGGCCAGATCGTCGAGATCGGCCCGCGCCGCGCCATCTTCGAGAGCCCGCAGCACGCCTACACCAAGCGCCTGATGGCCGCGGTGCCGGTGGCCGACCCGACGCGGCGCCACATCGGCCGCACGCTGCAGAAGGGCGAAATTCCGAGCCCGGTGCATCCGGTGGGCTACGAGCCCGACGTGCAGCCGCTGGTCGAAGTCGGCCCGGGACACTTCGTCGCGCGGCATCGGGTCGTTTGACCGTTTCGGTTTTTCTTTTCCATCATCGTCACCCACCGACTTCAAAGGAGTCTTCGCATGTTCAACCAACGCCTGTCCCGAACCGCAGCCGCGCTCGCCCTTGCCGGTGTCGCGCTTTCTGCGCACGCCGCCAAGGACGTGGTGGTCGCCGTGTATTCCAGCTTCACCACCACCGACCCCTATGACGCCAACGACACACTTTCGCAGGCCGTGGCCAAGTCGTTCTACCAAGGCCTCTACGGTTTCGACAAGGACATGAAGATGGTGCCGGTGCTCGCCACCGGTCACACCGTGAGTGCCGACGGCCTGGTCTACACCGTGAAGCTGCGCACCGGCGTCAAGTTCCACGACGGCACCGACTTCAACGCCGAAGCCGTGAAGGCCACCTTCGACCGCGTGACGAACCCGGAGAACAAGCTCAAGCGCTACAACCTCTACAAGAACATCGCCAAGACCGAGGCCGTCGACGCGACCACGGTCAAGTTCACGCTCACCGAGCCCTTCTCGCCCTTCATCAACACGCTGGCGCACCCTTCGGGCGTGATCATCTCGCCGGCCGCACTGGCCAAGTACGGCAGCAAGGGCATCGCCCAGAACCCCGTCGGCACCGGCCCCTTCAAGTTCGTCGAATGGAAATCGACCGACTACCTGAAGGTCGCCAAGTTCGATGGCTACTGGCGCAAGGGCTACCCGAAGGTCGACTCGATCACCTGGCGCCCGGTGGTGGACAACAACACCCGCGCCGCGATGATGCAGACCAACGAAGCGCACTTCGCCTTCACGCTCCCGCCCGAATCGGTCGCGACCCTGCGCGCCAAGCCGAGCCTCGAAGTGACGGCCGCGCCGTCGATCATCCAGCGCTACATCTCGTTCAACACACAGCAGAAGCCGTTCGACAATCCGAAGGTGCGCGAAGCCATCAACTACGCGATCAACAAGGACGCATTGACGAAGGTGGCGTTCTCCGGCTTCGCGATTCCGGCCGAGGGCGTGTTGCCCAAGGGCGTCGACAACGCCATCAAGACCGGCCCCTGGCCGTACGACCCGGCCAAGGCCAAGGCGTTGCTGGCCGAAGCCGGCTATCCGAACGGCTTCGAGAGCACGCTGTGGTCGGCCTACAACCACACGACCGCGCAGAAGGTGATCCAGTTCGTGCAGCAGCAGCTGGGCCAGGTCGGCATCAAGGTGCAGGTGCAGGCGCTCGAAGCCGGCCAGCGCGTCGAACGCGTCGAGAGCGCACAAGACCCGGCGACCGCGCCGGTGCGCATGTACTACGTCGGCTGGTCGTCGTCGACCGGTGAAGCCGATTGGGCGCTGCGCCCGCTCCTGTCGTCGGAATCGTTCCCGCCGAAGCTCTTCAACACCGCCTACTACAAGAACGCCGAAGTCGACGCCGGCATCAAGAAGGCGCTGGTCACCACCGACGCGGCGGCCAAGGCCAAGATCTATGCCGACGTGCAGCAGCGCATTTGGAAGGACGCCCCATGGGCCTTTCTGGTGACGGAGCAGATGGTGTCGGTGCGTGCGCGCAACCTGAGCGGCTTCTACGTGATTCCCGACGGCAGCTTCAACTTCGACGAAGTCGAACTGAAGTAATCACGACCACGCCGATCCGCGACGATGACTTCCTACATCCTCAAGCGCCTGCTGGGTCTGCTGCCGACGCTGCTCATCGTCGCGGTGCTGGTGTTCCTGTTCGTCCACATGCTGCCGGGCGATCCGGCGCGGCTCGCTGCAGGCGTCGACGCCAGTCCCGAGACGGTCGAACTGGTCCGCCAGGACCTGGGGCTCGACAAGTCGATGCCGCAGCAGTTCTTGAACTTCTTCGTGAACATCGTGCAGGGCGACTTCGGCCACTCGCTGCGCTCCAAGCGGCCGGTGTCGACCGAGATTGCCGAGCGCTTCATGCCCACGCTGTTGCTCACCCTCACCAGCATGGCCTGGGCGGTGGTCTTCGGCATGATCATCGGCATCGTGTCGGCGGTGTACCGCAACCAATGGCCCGACCGCATCGGCATGACGCTGGCGGTCTCGGGCATCTCCTTTCCCGCCTTTGCGCTGGGCATGCTGCTGATGCAGGTGTTCTCGGTGCAGCTGGGCTGGCTGCCGACGGTCGGTGCCGACTCATGGCGCCACTACATCCTGCCCTCGCTCACGCTGGGGGCGGCCGTCGCGGCCGTGATGGCGCGCTTCACGCGCTCGTCCTTCATCGAGGTGATCCAGGAAGACTTCGTGCGCACTGCGCGTGCGAAGGGCGTGAGCGAGAAGTGGGTGGTGCTCAAGCACTGCCTGCGCAACGCGCTGATTCCGGTCGTCACCATGATGGGCCTGCAGTTCGGCTTTCTTCTCGGCGGCTCGATCGTGGTCGAGGCCGTCTTCAACTGGCCGGGGCTGGGACGTCTGCTGGTCGATGCGATCGAGATGCGCGACTACCCGGTCATCCAGACGCTCGTGCTGCTGTTCTCGCTGGAGTTCATCCTGATCAACCTGGTGGTCGACGTGCTTTACGGCTTCATCAATCCGACCATCCGCTACAAGTGAATCCCCGACCATGACGATTTCTTCCACGGTCGCTGCCGAAAACACAGTGCGCACGCCCTGGCGTGAGTTCTGGCGCAAGTTCCGCATGCAACACGTCGCCTTCGGTGCGTTGATCTTCGTCGTGCTGCTGGTTCTCGTCGCGGCGCTTGCACCGTGGATCGCGCCCTTCGACGCCGAGAATTTCTTCGACTACGACCGCATCAACCAGGGTCCGTCGGCGATGCACTGGTTCGGCGTCGACCCGCTGGGCCGCGACATCTTCAGCCGCATCCTGATGGGAACGCGCATCTCGCTGGCGGCGGGCTTTTTCTCCGTGGTGCTGGGCGCCATCATCGGCACCGTGTTCGGCCTGCTGGCGGGCTACTACGGCGGCTGGTGGGACCGCATCGTCATGCGCATCTCCGACGTGCTCTTCGCCTTTCCGGGCGTGCTGCTCGCGCTGGGCGTGGTGGCGATCTTGGGCAGCGGCATGGTCAACGTGGTGATCGCGGTGTCGGTGTTCAGCGTGCCGGCCTTCGCGCGCCTGGTGCGCGGCAACACGCTGGTGCTGAAGAACCTGACCTACATCGAGGCCACGCAGAGCATCGGCGCGAGCGACCGCACGATCCTGCTGCGGCACATCCTGCCGGGCACCATCTCGGCCATCGTCGTGTACTTCACGATGCGGCTGGGCACCTCGATCATCACGGCGGCGAGCCTGTCCTTCCTGGGCCTGGGCGCGCAGCCGCCAACGCCGGAGTGGGGCGCGATGCTCAACGAGGCGCGCGCGGACATGGTCAACGCGCCGCACGTGGCGCTGTTCCCGTCATTGGCGATCTTCTTCACGGTGCTGGCCTTCAACCTGCTGGGCGACGGCCTGCGCGACGCGCTCGATCCGAAGATCGATCGGCTGTAGGCATGGCGGTTCCGGTCCCGCGCATCGGCCGGCTGCCCTCGGGCGCGCGCGATGCGATCACCGACGTGGGGGGCGTCACCGTCGGCCATGCGACGCTCGATGCGGGCGACGTGCACACGGGCGTGACCGTCGTGCGGCCGCATGGCGGCGATCCGTACCTGCAGCGCGTACCGGCCGGCTTCACGGTGCTCAACGGCTTCGGCAAGAGCGTGGGGCTGATGCAGGTCGAAGAGCTCGGCGTGCTGGAGGCGCCGATCGCGCTGACCAACACCTTCTCGGTGCCCGCCGTGGCTGCAGCGCAGATCCGTCAGTGCATGGCGGCCAACCCCGAGTGCGGCCGCGGCCTGCCGACGCTGAACCCGCTGGTCTTCGAGTGCAACGACGGCTTCCTCAACGACATCCAGCGCATGGCGGTGACCGAGGCCGATTACCTGCGTGCCTGGTCGGCCGCGAGCGCCGACTTCGCGCAGGGTTCGGTCGGTGCGGGGCGCGGCATGACCAGCTTCGGCGTGAAGGGCGGCATCGGCAGTGCCTCGCGCCTGGCCGGCGCACACACCGTCGGCGCGCTGGTGCTGGCCAACTACGGCGTGCGCGACAACCTCGTGATCGCGGGGCATGCGGTCGGTGCGCCGGTGGCGGCGATGCCGGCCGAGCCCGAGAAGGGCTCGATCATCATCCTGATCGCCACCGATGCGCCGCTCGATGCACGTCAGCTGCGCCGCCTATCGCTGCGGGCCGGCGCGGGCCTCGCACGCACCGGCTCGGTCTTCGGCCACGGCAGCGGCGACATCGCGTTGGCCTTTTCGACGGCCTACACCCTGCCGCAGCGGCCCATCGAGCCGATGCCGGCCGTGGCGATGCTGCACGACGCACTGCTCGACGGCCTGTTCCAGGCGGTGGCCGACAGCGTGGAGCAGGCCATCCTGCATGCGCTGTGGCGGGCGACGTCCTTCGTCGGGCGCGACGGCCACATGCGGCCTGCACTGGCCGACCTGCTGCGCGATGCGCAGCCGCATGCCTCCGCCGCCAGCGGCCTCTTCACAGTCGAACCCACATGAAAATCCTGATCTCCACCGACATCGAAGGCGTGGCCGGCGTCTACCACCCGCAGCAGACGCGATCGGGCAACGGCGAGTACGAACGCGCCCGCCGCTGGATGACCGACGAAGCCAACGCCGCCATCGCAGGCGCCTTCGACGGCGGTGCGACCGAGGTCTACGTCAACGACTCGCACGGCGATTTCCGCAACCTGCTGCCCGACGTACTGGACCCGCGCGCCCAGGCGATCCAGGGCAAGCCTCGCTACCTGAGCATGGTCGCCGGCGTGGAGCTGGGCATGGACGGCGTCTGCATGGTCGGCTACCACGCGCGCGCCCAGGGCGCCGGCATCCTCGCGCACACCATCAACAGCTTCGCCTTCGCGGCCATCGAGTTCGACGGCCAACCGATGAGCGAAGCTGGGATCTACGGTGCGCTCGCGGGCGAATACGGCGCGCCAGTGCTGATGGCGAGTGGCGACGACCTCTTCATCGCGGAGAACCACCCGCTGTTCCCGCAAGCGACCTTCGTGCAGACCAAGCGCGCGACAGGGCAGACCAGTGGCATCTCGCTGTCGCCGGCGCAGTCGTGCGCGGCGATCCGGGCGGGCGTCGTTTCTGCGCTGGACAATCGGGCGTCCGTCGCGCCGTTGGTGTGGCCGACGCCCCTGACCGTCACGCTGTGCACGCAGACGCCTGCATTGGCCGACCTGTTCGGCCAGTGGCCCGCGTTCGAGCGGATTGCACCGACGGCGCTGCGCTTTGGCGCCCCGACGGTCGAGGCGGCGGTGCGCATGCTGAATTGCTGCTCGGCAATGTCGGCAATGCTGCGCTGACCGGGTGGGCGGCGTGCAGACCCGCTTCCGACCTGCACCCTGCATCAGGCCGCGCGCATCCCCCGCTGCATGGCGTCCGCCAGCAGCGCCCCGGCGCCGTCCCAGAAAATCTGGATGCCCAGGCACAACAGGATGAAGGCCGACAGCCGCAGGAAGATGACCGTGCCGGTCTCGCCCAGCGGTCGCAGCAAATTCTGCGCGTAGCGGTAGCACAGCAACACCACGACGGCGACCAGACCCAATCCCACGACGGCGCCGCCGCTGCGCGCCGCGCTCAATGCGAGCGAGGGGTCGGCCAGACTGACGCCGACCGTGATCGTGGCGGCCAGCGTGCCCGGACCGCAGGTGATGGGAAACGACAGTGGATAGAACGCCGTCTTGTTGACCATCTCGGGCGTGTAGACCTCGGCCAATCGGGCGGTGCGCGCGGTGTCGCTGCTCTCCGCACTCAACAGGCGCCACCCGATGTTCACCACCAGCAGGCCACCCGCGACGCGCACGATGTCGAGCGAGAGACCGAAGAAGTCGAGCACGAAGGAGCCCACCAGCGTGCAGCCGAGCATGAGCAGAAACACATTGCGTGCGATGCGCCGCGCGAGTTCGCGCCGCGTGGCTTCCGATGCACCTTCGGTCAGCGACAGGAAGATCGTCGCCGTGCTGGGCGGGTTGATGATGGGCAGCAAAGTCGCCACCACCAGCAAGGCGCTTTTGCCGAAAGCCAGCAGATAGCTGGCCAGATTCAAATCCATCCGAAGATGCGCCGATGTCGCACTCAGAGCCCGAGCATCAGCTTGAGGTTCTGCACCGCGGCGCCGCTGGCGCCCTTGCCCAGGTTGTCGAGGCGGGCGATGACGACGGCATGGCGGTGGTCCTCGTTCGGGAACACGCGCAATTCCAGCTGGTTGGTGTCGTTGAGCGCCGTGGGCTCGAGTTTGCCGTCAGTGGTGGGCGGCAGCACCTTCACGAACCCGTCGGGCGTGTTGCTGCGGGCGTAGTGTGCGGTCAATGCATCGTGCAGATCGGCCGCCTTGGGCTGGCCCGGCAGGTCGTCGAGATGCAGCGGCAGCTGCACCAGCATGCCCTGCTTGAAGTTGCCGACCGACGGGATGAACACCGGGCGGCGCGTGAGGCCGGTGAACTTCATGATCTCGGGGATGTGCTTGTGCTTGAGGCCCAGCGCGTAGGTCTCGAAAGGCGCGGCCTCGCCCTGTTCGTACGCCTCGATCATGGCCCGGCCACCGCCGGAGTAGCCGCTGACCGAGGGCAGCGCGATCGGGAAGTCGGCGGGCAGCAAGCCGGCGTCGACCAATGGACGCACGATGGCGATGGCGCCTGTGGCGTAGCAGCCCGGGTTGCCGACGCGCGTGGCCTTCGCCACGGCCTGCCAGTGGCCTTCGGTCAATTCGGGGAAGCCGAACACCCAGTCGGCGTGCGTACGGTGGGCGGTCGACGCATCGATGATCTTGGGCTTCTTGCCCGGCAACTGGTCGATCAGCGCCACCGATTCGATCGCGGCATCGTCGTGCAGGCAGAGGATGACGAGGTCGACGCCCGCCATCAGGTCGCGCTTGGCATGGGCGTCCTTGCGCAACGCGGGATCGATGCTCACGATTTCGATGCCCGGCATCGTCGCGAGACGTTCGCGGATCTGGAGGCCGGTGGTGCCGGCTTCGCCGTCGATGAAGACCTTGGCCATGGTGTTTGTACCGAGAAAGGGGCTACGTGATGACCGCAGGCAGAGGCTCGCCTTTGGTGCGGCGCACCATGATACAGTCGCCTGTTGTTCGCCGCCCCCGCCCTGCAGGACGCCGTGGCCCGTGAACAACAGCCACATCCCTCTCCAGTTTTCAACCTCCGTTCCGAGAGACACCTCATGAAGATTCACGAGTACCAAGGCAAGGAAATTCTTGCCAAGTTCGGCGTGCCCGTGCCGCGCGGCATTCCGGCATACACGGTCCAGGAGGCGGTCGAGGCCGCCCAGAAGCTTGGCGGCCCCGTGTGGGTGGTCAAGGCCCAGATTCACGCGGGTGGCCGCGGCAAGGGCGGTGGCGTCAAGGTCGCCAAGACCATCGAAGACGTCAAGCGCATCGCCGGCGAGATCCTCGGCATGCAGCTCGTCACGCACCAGACCGGCCCCGAAGGCCAGAAGGTTCGCCGCCTGTACATCGAAGACGGCGCCGACATCAACAAGGAATACTACGTCTCGGCCGTGACCGACCGCGCGACGCAGAAGATCGCCTTCATCGCATCGAGCGAAGGCGGCATGGACATCGAAGAAGTGGCGCACTCTTCGCCCGAGAAGATCATCACGGTCTTCGCCGATCCGCAGTTGGGCCTGACCGACGCGCAAGCCAAGGAAATCTCCGATGGCATCGGCATGCCGGCCGATTCGACCGCGCAAACGGTCGACATCCTCAAGAAGCTCTACACCTGCTACATGGAGACGGACGCCTCGCTGGTCGAGATCAACCCGCTCAACCGTGACAGCAAGGGCAACGTGATGGCCCTCGACGCGAAGTTCAACTTCGACCCGAACGCGCTGTTCCGCCACCCCGAACTCGTCGCCCTGCGCGACCTGGACGAAGAAGACGCGGCCGAAGTCGAAGCCTCGAAGTTCGACCTCGCCTACATCTCGCTGGACGGCAACATCGGCTGCCTGGTGAACGGCGCCGGTCTGGCGATGGCCACCATGGACACCATCAAGCTGTTCGGCGGCGAGCCGGCCAACTTCCTGGACGTGGGCGGCGGTGCCACCCCCGAGAAGGTGACCGAAGCCTTCAAGATCATGCTCAAGAACAAGAACGTCAAGGGCATTCTGGTCAACATCTTCGGCGGCATCATGAAGTGCGACACCATCGCCACCGGCGTGATCGCAGCCTGCAAGGCCGTGAACCTCTCCGTGCCGCTGGTCGTGCGGATGAAGGGCACGAACGAAGTCGAAGGCAAGAAGATGCTGGCCGAATCCGGCCTGCCCATCATCAGCGCCGACACGATGGCCGACGCGGCCCAAAAAGTGGTTGCGGCAGTCGCCAAGTAAGGAACAAGTCATGTCGATCTACATCAACAAAGACACCAAGGTCATCACCCAAGGCATCACCGGCAAGACCGGTCAGTTCCACACGGAAAAGTGCCAGGAATACGCGAACGGCAAGAACGCCTTCGTCGCCGGTGTGAACCCGAAGAAGGCCGGCGAGTCGATCTTCGGCATCCCGATCTTTGGGTCCGTCAAAGAAGCCGCATCGCAGACCGGTGCCACCGTGTCGGTGATCTACGTGCCGCCTCCTGGCGCCGCCGCCGCCATCTGGGAAGCTGTCGAAGCCGACCTGGACATGGCCATCTGCATCACCGAAGGCATTCCGGTCAAGGACATGCTCGAAGTGCGCAACAAGATGAAGGCCAAGGAAGCCGCCGGCGGCAAGAAGACGCTGCTGCTCGGCCCGAACTGCCCCGGCCTGATCACGCCCGACGAAATCAAGATCGGCATCATGCCCGGCCACATCCACCGCAAAGGCCGCATCGGCGTGGTCTCGCGCTCGGGCACGCTGACCTATGAAGCCGTGGCTCAACTGACGGAAATCGGCCTCGGCCAATCGTCGGCAGTCGGCATCGGCGGCGACCCGATCAACGGCCTGAAGCACATCGACGTGATGCAGGCTTTCAACGACGATCCGGACACCGACGCGGTCATCATGATCGGCGAAATCGGCGGCCCGGACGAAGCCGACGCCGCCCGCTGGTGCAAGCTGAACATGAAGAAGCCGGTGGTCGGTTTCATCGCTGGCGTGACCGCGCCTCCGGGCAAGCGCATGGGCCACGCCGGCGCGCTGATCTCGGGCGGTGCCGACACGGCCGATGCCAAGCTCGCCATCATGGAAGAGTCGGGCTTCACCGTGACGCGCAACTTCTCGGAGCTCGCCAAGCTGCTGAAGGCTCGCCTGTAAGCATCGCGTTTCGCGACCACACACAAACGAAAAGCGCACGCAATCCCCATTGCGGGCGCTTTTTCTATACATAACAGTGGAAAAGAGACATGGACCAATTACAAAACGCTGACTTCTGGATCGGCCTGATCAAGATCGTCTGGATCAACATCATTCTTTCGGGCGACAACGCGGTGGTGATCGCGCTCGCAGCCCGCTCGCTGCCGCCCGCGCAGCAACAGAAGGCCGTGCTCTTCGGCTCGGGTGCGGCCGTGGTGCTGCGCATCGTGCTGACGGTGGTGGCGGCCAAGCTCTTGGGCTTGCCCTTTCTCCAGATCGTCGGCGGCCTGCTGCTGCTGTGGATCGGCCTGCAGCTGCTGGGTGAAGAGGATGAAGGCGAAGGCGAGAGCAAGGAGTACGGCAGCCTCTTCGCGGCGGTGCGCACCATCCTCATTGCCGACCTGGTGATGAGCCTGGACAACGTGATCGCCGTGGCCGCTGCGGCGCAAGGCAACACCACCCTGCTGATCCTCGGGCTGGCGATCAGCATTCCGCTGGTGATCTTCGGCAGCACGCTCATGATCAAGCTGATGGAACGTTTCCCGATCATCGTCATGCTCGGCGCGGCGCTCATCGGCTGGGTCGGCGGCGAGACGATCGTGAATGACGTCTTCCTGCGCGACGTGCTGGTCGCGAACCCCTGGCTGCACTACGCTGCCGCTGCCGCTGGCGCCGCCTTCGTGGTGTTCGGCGGACGCTGGCTGCAGCGCCGCGGCCACGCCGCCGCGCACTGAACCCGCTGTCACTGCACCACCCATGGCCGGCCCCGACACTTCCCCCCCTCAACTGGAAGACGGCATTCGGTCCTGGGATTTCGCCGCGCTGACCGATCCCGGGCGCGTGCGCGCGAACAACGAGGACGCGATCGCCTTCGATGCATCGCTGGGCCTGGCGATCCTGGCCGACGGCATGGGTGGTTACAACGGCGGCGAAGTGGCGAGCGGCATGGCGATTGCCCTGCTGCAGGCGAGCTTCGGGCGCTGGCTCGCCCATGCCGGCCCCGGCGCGCATGTGCGTGCCATGCGCCGGGCATTGCAAGCCGGTACCGACGAAGCGAACAGCGCCATCCTCGAAGCGGGCATCGCCAACATGCAGCTTCAAGGCATGGGCACGACGTTGGTGGTGGCGGCTTTCGGACCGCGACGCGCCTTGGTCGGTCACATCGGCGACTCGCGCTGTTACAGGCTGAGAGAAGGCAAGCTCGAGCAGCTCACGCGGGACCACTCGCTGCTGCAGGAGCAGCTCGACGCCGGAATGATCACCCCCGAGCAAGCGGCGCAGTCGCCTCACCGTAACCTGGTGACGCGCGCGCTGGGCATCGAACGCGCGGTGGACCTTGAAATGCACGAACACAGTGCGCAGGTCGGCGACCTTTACCTGTTATGTTCCGACGGGCTCAGCGAGATGGTGACCGACGCACAGATTTCCACAGTTTTGTTACAGAATTGCGACTTGCCCGAGAAAGCACTACTTTTGGTTGTACTGGCGAACGACAATGGCGGACGGGACAATATTTCGATTGTTCTGGCACGCGCCGGCGCGGAAAGCACGGCAGCTGCAACGGCATAGAGGTCTGGGGAAGTCGATGTTCCGCAAGGGCCCGCTGATTCAAATTCGCAGTTTCAGGAGTCGGCCATGCCGAAAATGATCGTTTCGATCGATGGAGTCGTCATCAAGGAAGTGACGCTCGCCAAGGACCGCACCACACTGGGACGGCGGCCCTACAACGACATCGTCATCGACAATCTGGCGATCAGTGGCGAGCACGCCGTGCTGCACATGATCGGCGGCGATGTCTATCTTGAAGATCTCAACAGCACCAACGGAACCTACGTCAATTCCCGCGCCATCAAGAAGCAGGCGCTGGAGAACAACGACGTCGTCGAGGTCGGTAAGTACAAGATTCGATATCTGTCCGGTGGCGAGCCGGGCAGCGTGTCCCCGGTGCCGGTGCGCGTCGGCCCGCCGGTGGCTTCCGGCCCCATTCCGTTGTCGAGTGCGCCCACCGTCGCGTCGCCGCTGGGCGGTGCCGTCGCGGCAGCCGCCATCCGCGTGCTCACCGGCGTCGGCGCCGGCCGTGAACTCTCCCTGGAAAAGGTCGTCACCACCATCGGCAAGCCCGGCGTCGCCGTGGCCGCCGTCACCCGCCGTCTGCACGGCTACGTGGTGGCGCCGATCGACGGTGGCACCACGCTCAACGGCGAGCCGCTGGGCAACGAAGCCGTGTCGCTGCAAGACGGCGACGTGCTGGAACTCGGCGGCACCCGCATGCAGTTCGTGCACGCCTGAGCGGGCCCTGATTTTCGGTCTTCGGCGCACCGCGCCATGAATGCGCTGCGCCGGCATTGGCTGCGGATCGCCATCACCCTTTTGCCGGTACTTCTGGCGCTGGGTCACGCCGTCGGCGTGTGGCGTTCACCCTTCGTCGAGCCTTTCGACAACTTCATCTACGACACCCGGTTGCGGCTCACCATGCCGCGCACGCTCGACCCGCGCATCGTCATCGTCGACATCGACGATCCCAGCCTCCAGCAACTCGGCCAGTGGCCGTGGAGCCGTGACAAGCTGGCGCGCCTGACCGAAGAAATCGTGGGCCGGCAGCAGGCGGCGGTGCTCGGCTACGACGTGCTTTTCGTCGAGGCCGACGGCAGTTCGGGCCTTGCCAGCCTGCAGCAACTGGCCGCCGGCCCGTTGCGCGATGACGCCGCCTTTGCTGCGCAACTCCAGCGCCTGGCGCCGACGCTGGACCACGACACCCTCTTCGCCAAGTCGCTCGTCGATCGACGCGTTTCGTTGGGCTATTACTTCACGTTGACGCCTCAGGCCCGGGCCAAGGGGCGCCTTCCGGTGCCGCTGCTGCCGCCCGATACGTTTCCTGCGGGCCCGCACTATGCAACACGCTGGAACGGCTTCGCTGGCAGCATCGCCCCGCTGGCCGAGGCGGCGCCTGCGGGCGGCTTCATCAACGTCCTGATCGAATCGACCGGCGACGGCGTGGTGCGCGCCGCGCCCTTGATGGCGCGCTACGAAGGCGTGGCGGCCACGCCCGGCTACTACGAGTCGCTCGCGCTCGCCGTCTACCGGCTGGCCCAGGGCAGGCCGCCGGTGCGTGCGGCCTTCGCACCCAGCGGCCTGCCGGGCCGACCGGCCCTGCTCGAGGCATTGCTGCTCGACACGCCCGGCCAGGGTTTGCTGCGTGTGCCGGTCGACCAGAGCGCAAGCCTGCTGGTGCCGTTTCGCGGGCCGGGCGGCGTCCGTGGCGGGTCGTTCCGCTACATCGCGGCGGCCGACGTGTTCAACGGAAAGCTGGCGCCGGGCGAGCTCAAGGACAAGATCGTGCTGGTCGGCGCCACGGCCCCGGGGCTGCAAGACCTGCGCGCAACCCCCGTCGGTGCGGCCTTTCCTGGCGTGGAAGTGCACGCCAACATCATTTCCGGCTTGATCGACCGGCGCTTGCCCTACGTGCCCGACTACGCACCCGGCTACGGCGTGCTGGTGCTGTTGATTTCCGGGCTGCTGCTGGCCGTCGGCATGTCGCTGCTGCCCGCCTCGCGTGCGGCGCTGCTTTGCATCGGCGTCGGCGTGCTGGTGGTGGGCCTCAACGCTGCGCTGTTCGCCAGCTTCGGCCTGGTGCTGCCGCTGGCCGTGGCGCTGATGATGATCGCCATGGCCTTCGTGCTCAACATGAGCTGGGGCTACTTCGTCGAAGCGCGTGCCCGCCGCGGCCTGGCACGCCTGTTCGGCACCTACGTGCCGCCGCAGCTGGTCGACGAGATGCTCGAGCGGCCCGAGCGCTACAGCATGCGCGCCGAGAGCAAAGAGCTCACGGTGATGTTCTGCGACATGCGCGGCTTCACGCAGCTGTCCGAAACCATGGCGCCGACCGAGCTGCAGGCCTTTCTCAACACCGTGTTCAGCCGCCTCACCGAGATCATCAACGCGCACCGCGGCACCGTCGACAAGTACATGGGCGATTGCGTCATGGCCTTCTGGGGCGCGCCCGTGCATACCGCCGACCATGCAACGCTGGCGGTGCAGGCCGCCACCGAAATGGTCGCTGCGGTGCAGGAAATCAACCTGGTGCACCGCGCCGACGGTCGACCCGAGATCAACGTCGGCATCGGCCTGAACACCGGCGTCATGAGCGTCGGCGACATGGGCTCGGCAGTGCGGCGCAGCTACACGGTGGTGGGCGACGCGGTCAACCTTGCGGCGCGGCTTGAAAGCCTCAGCGGGCACTACGGCGCCGAGATCCTCGCCACCGACGCCACGCGGCAGGCCGCATCGCGCTACCTCTGGCAAGAACTCGACTTGGTCTACGTGCGCGGCAAGGCACGCGCCGTCGCCGTCTTCACCCCCGTCGCACGGGTCGACGAGGCCGGCCCCGCGCTTCTCGCGCAGCTGGAACGCTGGGACTTGGTCCTTTCGGCTTACCGTGCGCAGCAGTGGGCCGAAGGCCGGACGCTGCTCGCCCCGCTGTTGACGGTCGATGCCAAAAAAGTCCTTTACCAGCTCTACGCGAAGCGTTTAGCCTCGATGGCATTGCAGCCCAAGGACCCGGACTGGGACGGCGCAATCCGTTTCGAAACCAAGTAACAAGGGCCTTTCCCTATGCAGGTGCGTGTACTGGGGTGTTCAGGCGCCATCGCCAAAGACTGCCGCACCACATCCTTCCTGATCGACGGCGACCTGCTCGTCGATGCCGGCACCGGTGTCGGCGACCTCACGCTCGACGAAATGGCCGGCATCGACGACGTACTGCTGACCCATTCGCACCTCGACCACATCGCCGCCCTGCCGCTGATGATCGACGCCGTCGCGTCGCGTCGCAGCCAGCCCCTTCGCGTGCACGCACTGCGCGCCACCATCGAAGCGTTGCGGGCCCACGTCTTCAACAACGTCATCTGGCCCGATTTCGCCAGCATCCCGAGCCGTGAGTCGCCCTTCGTCAGCTTCCACGACATCGCCGTTGGCCAGACGCTGCAACTCGGCAGCCGCGCTGCCAAAGCGATCGAGGTGCTCCCGGCGGTACATACCGTGCCGGCCTGCGGCTACGCCGTGCGCTGCGCCAGCGGTGGGCCGCATTGGGTTTTCAGCGGTGATACCGAACGCAATCCGCCTTTCTGGGACCGCGTGAACGCCATGGACGTGGCCATGCTGGTCATTGAAACTGCCTTCAGCGACCGCGAGCAGGCGTTGGCGCAACGCAGCCTGCACCTGTCACCGGTGACGTTGGCAGATGAACTGGCATGCATCGCACCGGGCAGGCAGTACCCCATCTACATCACGCACACCAAGCCGGCGGAGACGGGCGAGATCATGAGCCAGATCGATGCGTTTGCAGCGGCGTGCCATGTGAGCGGGCGCGAGGCTAGGGATATTCGGTGGTTGCAAGCTGCGGGCGTTTTGGTGGTCTGAGCCGTTGACCGGCGTCCGGCGGTGCGGGACACATTTCGGCCAGTTGGACAAAAATTGTCAACGACGCCTCCAACGTTGAGGCGTGAATCGTCACAGTTTGTAAGCCGAATGTGATCGATTTCGCACCGAAGCGGTTAACCAAGGTCAATCGGCGCGTGGCACGGTTGCTGCGGATGGAACACCGCACCGGGAGCAACCCGGGCTTCTTAATCAACCGGAGTATCTGAATGAACCGTCGTTCCATCGCACGCAACGTGCAAAAGGGTTTCACCCTGATCGAGTTGATGATCGTTGTGGCGATCATCGGTATCTTGGCCGCTGTGGCACTGCCCGCCTATCAGGATTACACGGCAAAGGCGCAGATCGCAAGTGCTCTCTCTGAAATTACCCCGGGCAAGGTGAGCATGGAGACCAAGATCACCGAAGGTACTGCTGTCGCCACTCCTGCTGATATCGGTCTCCAGACGCCTACAAAGCGGTGCTCGCCCATCACCGCTGCCTTTGTGGTCGCCAATGCTGGTGTTGCCACGATTGAATGCACGATGGTTGGCGGTGCCCAAGTCGCTGGGAAGAAAATCACCTGGACCCGGACGGCTGATACTGCTACCGCTAGCGCGACCGTAACTCCCAGCGCATGGGCCTGCACCACCGATGTGGCTGCCAAGTTGAAGCCGAAGGAATGCACCTGATCTAGGTCTATCTCGCTTTACAAAGCCGCCTGCGGGCGGCTTTTTGCATGTTGAGCTTCTTGTCGTCTGGCACCGAATCACGCATCGGCAGCCTTAGATGCATCAAGGGTAGACCGAGACCGTCGTCACACTCGATTGACGTTGCTGATATCGGACGATCCATCCTGCCTCAGGGACGTGCTTGCCGTTGACCTCAAGCGCCGTGGCATCACTCCGACTGCACCAGCACCAGCACCAGCACCAGCACCAGCACCAGCACCAGCACCAGCACCAGCACCAGCACCAGCACCAGTATCAGCACCAGCTTTGGAGATGGTGTGCGCGTACAGCAACAGGTCGCGAGCCCCCCAGCTAAAGCGCTGGTCAAGCGAAGACGTCACGTAGGCATCTCCGGCGTGCGGAAAAAGGCCCGTGAAGGATATCCAACCTCTATTTGTATTCGGCCAGGCGGGGAAGTCGTCGCCGCTCACCTCGCGGTGTTGGTTTCGGAAAAACCCCCGAGCGTCACCGCCAACAAAGTGCCGCCGTTCCAGGCGTACCGGCAACCATGTCTTTCTTTCCAGTGGCGTTTAGCGTGAAGTCACCGCATTTCCGGTCGTTGGCCTGAACTCCCGAGCGCGTGGCTTTCAGCGTGTAGCCACCGTCACTGTTATCGGCCGCCTTGGTGACGCCCAAGGTGTAATACCCGTTCTCCGACTTCTCGATCTGCGCCAGTTTCAACTTGGTCGCAATCTCAGACGCGGTGCCATTGGTCAGGTACTCGCCGTTCTGCGCGCGCCAGCGCTCCTGCCGCGCCGCCACATCATTCAACAGGCTTTGCCCTTCCACACGCCGGGAACGCATCACGTACTCCTGGTACGACGGGTAAGCAATCGCGGCGAGGATGGCGATTACGGCCACCACGATCATCAGTTCGATCAGGGTGAATCCCTTTTCAGCTTTGCGCATTCGTTTTTCCTCCGACTTTCGCGTCGTCATGCTAGACATCATCACGGCGCATTCGGTGGTTGCCGACGCCAGCTCTGGCGACCGAACTCCATGCCCGAATTCACACCCTTCGGCGCAGCATTGGGGTCAAACACCTTTCCTGCGCGGATCGTCTGCTTCCCGGCGCCGGTCGACGTGCCGCTGACCGTCTGACCAGCCACGGAGTCGGAGGCATTGAAGGCACCGTTGCCATCGATGTCGAAGACCGTGTACTTCGTTTGACCCCCGCCGTTCGGATCGATGCCGTACAACGTGCCGCTCAAGCCGGCGGCGCACGGGTCGTCCGACGTACGCACAGTGGAGATGAACAGTCCGCGTCCATACAACGCCATGTCGAAGGTCACCTTCTCTCCATTGCGGGGCAGATCGACATACCAGCCCCACTTGCCGACGCTGGCGTCGTCCGAGCCCGTGGCGCCTGTCTTCTTCCACTGCACCTGGTTGCTGGACAGCCCGAAGTTGCCTGAGTCCGCCTGCAACTCGGTGAATGTTTGCGCCTGAAGATCCGCGCGAACCTTGCCTGCACTCGGCAATGGCGTAGGCGCCGCCGCGCCGGGGACGGTGTAGCGGTCCCAAATTCCATACACCGATTGCTTCTGGGCGCTGCTCTTGTCGGTCACCGTGAGCAACCGTCCCGTGCCGAAGATCACCAGATCTCCCAAGCCGGTGGGATGGTCGACGACATACGGTGCCGCTGTGATGGGCTGGCGCTTCCCGCTTCCATCCTTGGCGGTGTAGAACTTTTGGACGGTCCACGCGTTGGCGTCGCTGCTGCGCATATCGAAGCGCCACACATTGCCCGCCAGGTCGCCGGCGTAAGCCAGGTCTGTCTTGCCGTCGCGGTTGCCATCAACGCCGGTGGCGCGGGACAAGCCGTTGCCCAGCGGAAGCGACGCATTGAGTTCGTCGGTCGTCATGCCCCCGGCGAGGTCGAAGCGTTTGATCACGGCGCCGGTTGAAATGTCGAGCACGAACAGGTTTGCGCCGCCGGCACTGCTGCTGTCGCCCTGGTAACCGCTCGGCACCAGCGCCACCCATTTGCCTTTGCCCGAGGCGGGATCGTTGAGGCGGGTGATCGTGGGTTGAGCGACGGAATGGCCCATGTTGCCGTCCTGCAGGTTGCCGAATTCCCACAGCAGCTTCGGCGCCTTCGGGTCGGTGACATCCAATGCAAAGACCTGCCGGCCACCGGCGCCCAAGCTGCCGACCAGCACCTTGTGCCAGGCGCCGCCGAAATACACGTCCGAAGCCACAGGCGTGCCGTCAACGTAATAGCGGTGCGGCGTCCCATCTTTTAGGCCGTACTTCGGCGCGGTCAGGATGTTGAGCGTGCTGCGCAGGGCGCTGGGGATATAGGCAAATTCCTCTTCGCCAGTCTTCGCGTCGAAGGCGTGCAGCATCCCGTCGTTGGCACCCACGTAGATCATTTCCATGGCCGCCTGCCCACTGGCGAAAGTCGAGTAATTTTTCGAGCCCTCCAGCGCATCGGCGGCGGCGGGTCGGTACATCGCTCCGCTGATCCGCAACGGTGAGGAGTTCACGATGTCGCCCAGCACATTGGGCAGACCTCCGACCAGCTTCTTGCGTGTCCGCAACGTCTCGCTTTCTCCGCGCAGAAAGCGAATGCGCTCCTCTGCCTTGCCGTCCGACGTGGTTGTCGAAGTGGTTGGGTTGAGATTGAGGGCGTCTAGCCATGCCTTGTCCGATGCCTGCGCATTGATCCCCGCGTAGGTGAAGGGGCGCAAGACAGGCGTGCCTGCACCTGCACCGGCGTAGTAGATCTTCCGGGTGGTGGCGGCGCGCGCCGCCAGCTTCTCGGCCGCACTCCATTGCCGCACGCTGCTCAGTCCTGTGGTGTCTTCGCTGAGCTTTTCGCGGATCACGTCGCCGGTCCAACCTTCCGCCTCGAAGCGGGTGCGGTAGACATCGGCCCCCGCTGTGATCGTGCCGCCTGGCGCATCCACCGTCACGGCCGTGACCGCGTTGTTCTGTTGCAGGATGTCGTTGAAAGCCTGCGTCATCTTGTCCTTCAACGTCGTGGCGTTGGTGACAAGAAAGTAGTTGTCGGGGTCGCCCACTACGCTGCTCGGGTTGCGCCCGGGCATGCCGTACTTGGCTGCGTACCAGAGCGGGTCCTTGAGGAAGGTGCCCGACGTGGCGCTGGTGCTCGGCGCAAAGGTGCGGCTCGAAGTCAGCGGCAGGTTATGGCAGTCAGAATCGGCGGCGTTGTTCGCGCAGTAGCCAGGCAGCCGACCTTGTGGTGTATTGAGTGCGTAGTACACCGAGCCGGTGTCCTTGTCACGTACATCCAGGTACATGCCGTCTTGTGTGGTGCCCGAGATCACATAGCCCATATGCTGGCCGATGCCGCCTGCAGCGTACTCAGACACGATGTCAATCTTCACCGTACGGTCGGCCTGCAAGGCGACGGTATAGCGGGAGATCGCGTCCATGTCGTGATCTGCTCCCTGCTCCACGTCTTCATAGTTGATCCGGAACTCTGCATAAGGCCGACCGCCGTTGACAGTGGAGTCTGCATCGACGGTACCGGTGTTGGCGATACGGTCCACGTAGTAATCGACGATCTGGTTGGTGGGCGCGAATTTGGTCGGGTCAATGCCACTGCCCGTCACCGACTTGGCGAAGGGCGCAATGGTCACGAAACGCGGCTGCTGCGCAGTGCCGACTGGAAAGCGGATCTCCGGCAACGGCGAGGCAATAGCGACCGAATACGTCATCAATTGGTTCTTCACGGCGCTGCTGGCCGTGCCGAAAATAGCGTTGTTGGCGCCATACCGTGCCACGCCGGCTGAGTAGTAAGTGCCCTCCTTGCTTGGCTCTTGCGGCGACAGGCCGCGCACCAAGGACAGGTCGTCGACCCTCTTCACCGTCGGTGCTGCATCGGCGTTTGCGGTCGTCGACTGCCCAATGAAAAAGCTTTTGCCATTGATCTGTTCGGCAGCACCGATGGCTTGGACCTCTGTCGAGACGTTGAATGCGGACAAGTTGCTTGCCTCCGCCCCAACGCCCGTCAGATATTTACTGCCGGGCATCTTGAAGTCGTAAGAGGGGTTGATGTCACTGACAACCGTCATCACTGGTCGTGCACAGCGCTGGAAGCCGCCATCGGCCACAGGCCGGTAGGGTGCTTGCCAGTCAGGCTTCGAGAGGCCAAGTCCGTCGTCCTTGGATCCGCTGTTGGCGTAGGTGTACTGACTGTGCGCGCCAGTACCTCCAGCAAAGTAGCGCATGGTCTCGAACATCATCTCGCCCACCGGGTTGCCCCACATGGCGCAATCCGATGGATCGCTCATTGCACTGATAGGGCCGTTGGTGATCCAGCCACAGTTGTTGTACGTCGATCCATTGAAACCGATGGATTTCTGCCGATCGATATTCGCCACCACGCCGCTCACACCATTCCTGAACTGACCCGTTTGCAGGTCGATTTCGTCAGTGAACTTGCTGATGTTGCGCCGCAAAGTGCCGCCAGCGATGTTCTTCTGATACGAGCCGGTGAGCAGGCCGAAGTACATCTTCTCGTTCTCGCCGAAGTCGTGCAGCAGACCTGTGGGCTTGTAGATGGGCGTTCCGCCGCTGTTCGGGTAGGCCTTGCAAGTAGCTTCACGCAAGGCTGCGTTAGTGCTGGAGCATGCCTCGACGCGGATCTTGCGGTCCACGATAGCGCTGGCTGGCCGTGTGCTTCGCAGTGCCAAGCCCCAGTGGTCATCGCCGGATCCTTCAACGTGACGAAACCTCACATCGTTATATCCTGCGCTCAGATAAACCGATCCCGAGTGAGACTGCAAGCCTGCTTGTCCACGATCTCCGCCATGACCGCCATACCAGCCGAAGGTCTGTAGGCCGACTCCAAAAGACACTTCCACTGCGTCGTCGCCATCGACCGCAAAGGTGTACGTTCCGGTTGTAGGCACATAGATCTGGCCGGTGATCTCGGTCATGTAGTTGTCCTGCGTGCAGTTGTTTGCACCCGGAACAAAAGGATTGTTGTTGGGCCCCTGCGTGTTAATAGCGGTGACGGTACCCGTTCCGCAGAGCCTGTTGCCAAGGCTGTTGGCAACGAAGTACAGCGCCATCGTCACCGGGTCGCCCGGAATACCCCCGCTGGTCTTCCAGGTGCTGATCTTGAGGTTGCGGTAAGAGCTCGAATCCAACATGTCGAATTGCGTCGTTTCGCCCTGTGCGCAGTTCGTGTCGTTGTTGATGCATTTGTCCTGAGCAACCGGCTGTTCTTTGGAGACCCATTCCCAAATCTGGAACTTCGAGTCATTGAGCACGCGAAGGCGCGGGATCGCACCGTCGCCGCTTTGATCGATTGTGGTTACGGCGAAGAGGTGGCGTGTGCCGGCTACCGGTTGTTTTAGCGGCGAGTAATCTTGTATTTTGTAGACGCCAATGTCCCGTGCCGGGTCGTAGGCTTTGCCCGAGCTGTGCGCATCACGCGGAATGTAGGCGCCCTGGAGAACGGTGCTCGTTTTCGAGTCTTCCATACGCGTCCCGCCGTACAGCACCCGCCGAATGGCATCCATGCGCGACGTGGTCAGATAGTTCAGGAAATCGCCGCTCCAATTGGTGCCGTCACATTGCTTCTTCTTGCTACCCGTCGCCACCGCAACCGGCGTGAACTTGTCGCCGCTGTACCCGTAGCAGGCGTTGTTGTTGAAGTAGCCGTAGTAGTCGATCTTGTCGGGCTTGTAGCCAACGTCGATCACACCATCGCCGTCCAGGTCGGAGGCATCGTTGTAGGCCTCGTAGTAGAGCTTGTGGTCGCGGCCCATCACCAGCATGTTCAGCGGCGGATGGCTCTCGCTGACGAACAACGGCGTCTGCGCCAGGGCCGTGTCGCCGCCGCTTTGTGCGGTGGCCAGGTGCTGGCCCGTGAGCAGGGCCACGAATGCAGCCAGGAGGCCGGCGATGTGCAGCGCACGGAAGGGCGTCGGCTTTGAAAGTGCGGGGCGAACCATGGCGGCGCTCCTCGGTTATTTGATGAACAGATTGACTGTGGAACGCAGACACAGCGCGTCGGGGCCGCATTCCTTGGCGGTGGCTGCGGACGTGGCTTGCGCATTGAGCTCGTAGAACTCGGTGCAGCCCGTTGTGGCGATCTCCAGCGCAGCTGTTGCGCTGCGTCCCTTGTCGCATCCGCGCGTGCTCTCGATCAGGCGGGGATACCAGTAGCCGTAGGGCTTCTCAAACCCGGCGGCCTGGGCGCTGACACCGAAGTTGGTGTTCAGGCCCAGCGTGTCCGAACGAGCTTCGGATATGAAACAAGGCTTCAGATCCGAAAACGGGCTGGTGGCCCCGGTAGTGCACTGCATGAGCGGAATCCCGTATTTCTGGATAGCGCGCTCGCCCTCGCGCAGCGACCCGTCCGCCGTCTCCTGCAGGCGTTGGCTCTCCAGCATGTTGCCGGCGATGCGCGATTCCAGCGTGATGGTGCGCATGCCGACGACAGCCAGCAACAGCATGAGCAGCAGCATGATCATGGCGACGAACAGGGCGGCCCCGCGCTGCGACGCCTTGGGTTGCCTGCAGAAGGATGACTTGCGCGCGCTCATGGCATCAGGTTTCTCAGGGTGAGGGAGCCGCTGGCGAGCTGGTAGAGCTGGCCCTTGCTGGTGTCGCAGCTTGCGGCAGTGCCGCCCAATTGCGCCCAGCGACCGCAGACAGAGGATTCCATGCCCGCTGTGAGTCCCTGCGCCGAACTCGCCAGTAGGACGGCGTAGCGCAGCGACCGAATGGCGTCGTCCGCTGCGGGCGCGGTGGTCTTGAAGCTTTCCACGCGGCGCTCGGCCAGGGAATCGGTGCCCTTGCCCACGCCGAATTCGAAGAGGATGTCGCGCACGCCGTCGGCGACCGGCACCGCTGCGGCGGCCGCCGAACTGCCCGCCTGGCAGACCAGCGCGCCGTTCTTCACGGCAAATTTCTCGGCGAACATGCCGGCGCCGAGGCCGGGTGCAGGCGGCTCTTCATAGGCTTTCAGGGCGGCGATGCCTGCCGTGGCGCTTGCGCAGTCCGTTTCGTTCTTGTCCCGTGCCTGGAAGCGGATGCACAGTTCGCTTCCGCTTGTCAGATAGATGGCTTGCCCCTCGGCGAACTTGCAGCCATTCGCGAGCGCGGCGGCATCGGCCGGAAACGCTTGCTCCATGGGCTGGGTCGGATCACGTCGAAACCCGGCCTTGGTGAATTCCATGTCCAGGGTACCGAGCGCGTACCGGCCGTTGCCGAGGTTCTCGCTCTGGCCCATGCGGAAATTGACGTTGGACGTGCCTTTTACGTAGAGCGTGGTGGCGATCAGCACGATGAACAGGCCGATGGCCATGGCCACCATGAGTTCGATCAGCGAGATGCCGCGCTGAGCGGCCGTGCCGTTCGCACGCGAGGAGCGTCCGAGAAGTCTGTGAGAAAGCTTCATCGGCTCAGAGGCGCGAGCGCAGGGTGAAGGTGCAATAGTCATTGTCGTTTCCGTCGAGGCACTGGCCCTTCTTGACCGGCCACGCGACCGTGACCGTCACGACTTGGCTGGCCGCATCCACGCCAACGGCGAAGCGGTCCGTCGTCATCTTCTCGGTCAGTTCCGGGATGACCTGGCGGGCGCGTACGCCCCAGCATCCCAGTCGCTTTGCCGGTGCCGATGCCAGGGGCTGGCAGTCCGTGCTCGCGCTCGCGGGCAGGGCGGTGCCAGTGTCTTTCTTGTATCCCCCGAGATCGGGCTTCGGAACGCCGTCGGACTGCAACACGGTCGCCGTGTCGCCCCGCATCGTCTCCATCATTTCGGCGGCGACCATTGACGCCATCTGGCGGCGTTCGGTGTCGACCGTGTACTCGATGGCGCGGACATGCATGCCGGCAGCGCCGAGCAGGCCGAAGCTCACCAAAAGCACCGCGACGAGCACTTCGATGAGGCTGAAACCCCGTTGTCGGGCCGGTGGCGGAGATGGTCGAGCACGCATGGATTGAAGGGAAGTCAAGGATTCGGAAGCGTCAGGGGCAGGCTTCCCCGGCCGCCACTCTTTTCTGGATGACCAGGCCTGCACCGTTGAGGCTGAGGCAATGCACGCGCGTCGCGCGCGGCGACGAGAGCTTCAAGGTGTAGGGCGGCGAGTTGCCGTTGCCGACAGGTTTTGCATTGCCGGTCACTGCAAACTGCACACCGTTGGCTGACCCGGGCTCCACGGTCACGGCGTCCGACACCGCGGTCTCACGCAGGACCTGCGCGCCGCTTTTGGCTTCCCACTTCTGCCCGTTTGCCACGACGACGGTCTCGGCGCGCTTGTAAACGGCGTCTGCCCGCGCAAATTGAAGCAGGATCTGCAGTTCTTGTGCCGCGGAGCCCACCCTTTGATTGGCGATCATGGTGTTGAACGACGGGACTGCCAGCGCAGCCAGGATCGCGACCAACGCGACAACGACCATCGCCTCGATGAGCGTGAAGCCGTTGGCTTTGCTGGCGGGCTGAACCCGACGGGTGGCGATGAACGTCAAAAAACACCTTTTGTCGGCAGGGGCCGGGAGGCCGTAACACATAGTTTCGACAATTGTCACAGCAAAGTTGCAATTGGGCGGAGCCGTTGATCCTGGGCCGACGACCACTCGTCCGGCGCAAAAGGGTCGGCACAATGCGCGCGATGTCTGGTCTTTTCTCCGGTGCACCGTCCCTTTTGAACGCCCGCATCGTCCCCGCAACCCTCCTCGCCTTCCCCTTCCTCTCCCCCCTCGTCGCCGGCCCCTCCGCCAACGCCTGGCAACTGCTAGTCACCTGGCTCTGCGCCGCAGCGCTGTGGTGGATCGGCCCCCGCGCGTTGCCGTCACGCGGGGTGCTGCTCTGGCTGGCGGCGCTGGCGCTGGCGATCGTGGTGCGCCGGGGTTCCGACACTGCGCAGGTGCTCGGCGCGTTCACCGCGATCGCCGCAGTGGCGATGGCCGCGTGTCTCGGCGCCGGCGTCGCACGAACGCCGGGCTCGGCCTGGCCAACGGCCTTCGCGTGGGGGTTGCTGGGGGCCGGGCTGGTGAGTGCCGTGCTCGGGCTGTGTCAGTACTACGGCGCTGCCGCGCCGCTCGCGCCTTTCACCACCGCGCCGGAGATCGGCCAGGCGTACGGCAATCTGCGGCAGCGCAACCAGTTCGCCACGCTGATCAGCATGGCGCTGGCCGCCGCGCTCTGGCTGTACGGCGGGCTCGGGCCGCGTTGGCGGCTTTGCGGGTGGGCGGCGCTGCTGCTGTTGACGCTGGCCGCGGCCGCCTCGACCTCGCGCACCGGACTGCTGCAGTGGCTGGCGATCAGCGGCGGCGCGGCGGCACTGGCCTGGAGCGAGCGCCGCGGCGCTGCAGCGGGCGTCGCACCAAGACTGCCGCATCCGCTGGTGGTGCTGGCCCTGATCCCCGCCTATTTCGTTGCGGCCTGGGCGCTGCCGATGCTGGCCGGCCCGGAGATCGAAGACATGCTGCGTCGTCTGCGCGATGGCGCGCCCGAAGGTCACGGGCGCCTGTTGCTGTGGGGCAACGTGCTGGAGCTGATCGCGCAACGCCCGTGGGTCGGCTGGGGCTGGGGCGGGCTGAGCTACGCGCACTTCACGCATCCGTATGCCGGCCCGCGCTTCGTGGAGATCCTGGACAACGCGCACAACCTGCCGCTGCAGCTGGCGGTGGAGCTGGGCATTCCAGCGGCCGTCGCGTTGTGCGTCGGTTTCGCGGCGCTGGTGCTCTCCGCGCGGCCTTGGCGGGCGCGCGACCCGTTGCAACTGATGGCCTGGGCGGTGCTGGGCGCGATCGGGCTGCACAGCCTGCTCGAATATCCGCTCTGGTACGGACCCTTCCAACTCGTCTTCGGGGTGTGCCTGGGCCTGCTCTGGCCGGGTACCGCCGTGCACGCGCGCTGGCTGGCCAGCGCTGTCGCCCGGGGCGCCCTGGCTGCGTGGCTGGTCGCCGCGGTCGTCTATGCCGGCTGGGACTACCTGCGCATCAGCCAGGTCTACACGGTGCGCGCCGAGCGCCTGCCGCCCTGGCGCGACGACACGCTGGCCAAGGCGCAGGGCTCGTGGCTGTTCGAGGGGCAGGTGCGCTTTGCCGAGCTCTCGCTGACGACGGTGGCGCGCGCCAATGCGGCCGAGGTGCATGCGCTGGCGCAGCGCGTGCTGCATTTCTCGCCCGAACCGCGGGTGGTCTCGCGCCTCATCGAAAGCGCGACGCTGCTGGGTCGCGACGACGAGGCCGTGGCGCTCGCGGCGCGCTTCAAGGCCGCCTACCCCGCCGAGTACGCGCGCTGGATTCGGGGCGAGCCGCTCGAGGCGCCGGCCGATTGACGCATAAACTGCGCGGCGTGCGGCAGCCGCTGTCGCGCGTCTCTTTCCTTCCCCGATGGCCTTCGAACGCCATGCCATGAACATCCTGCACGTCATCGCCAGCATGGACCCGGCCCAGGGTGGCTTGGCCCAGGCCGTCCGCAATACCGTCCCCGCACTCACGGCCCTGGGCGCCACGAACGAGGTGCTGTGTCTCGACGCGCCTTCGGCCGACTTCGTGGGCCGCGACCCATTTCCGGTGCACGCCATCGGCCCGGCCCGCGGTCCGTACAGCTACGGCGCCGGCCTGCGGCCTTGGCTGCTCGCCAATCTCGAACGCTTCGACGTGGTCATCGCGCACGGCTTGTGGCTGCACAACAGCGCGGGCACGTACCGCGCCGTGCGGCAGTTCGCGCGGCTGCACCGCGGCCGGCCCGCGCCGCGCTTCTACGTGATGCCGCACGGCATGCTCGACCCCTATTTCCAGCGCGCCCCGGGCCGGCGCTTGAAGGCCGTGCGCAACGTGCTGGTGTGGAAGCTGTTCGAAGGGCAGGCCGTCAACGGCGCCGACGGCGTGCTCTTCACCTGCGCGCAGGAGCTGCTGCTGGCCCGCGAGCCCTTCTCGCCCTACCGCCCGCGCCGCGAGCTCGACGTCGGCTTGGGCATCGAGGCGCCGCCGGCCGAGCAACCACAGATGGCCCCGGCGTTCGGCGCGGCTTGCCCCGGCGTCACCGGGCGGCCGTACCTGCTCTTCCTTGCGCGTTTGCACGAGAAGAAGGGCACCGACCTGCTGGTGCAGGCCTATCTCCAGCTGCGCAAGACGCGGCCCGGCATGCCGGCGCTGGTCGTCGCTGGCCCGGGGCTGGACAGCGCGCACGGTCGCGCGGTGCAGGCGATGGCGCGCGAGGGCGACGACGTCCACTTCCCCGGCATGCTGCAGGGCGACGCCAAGTGGGGCGCGCTGTACGGCTGCAGCGCCTTCGTGCTGCCCAGCCACCAGGAGAACTTCGGCATCGCGGTGGTCGAGGCGCTGGCCTGCGGCCGCCCGGTGCTCATCAGCAACCAGGTCAACATCTGGCGCGAATGCGAGCCCGGCGGGCTGGTCGACGACGACACCGACGCGGGCACGCTGCGCCTGCTGCAACGCTGGCTCGACCTCGGCGATGCCGAGCAAGCCGGTCGCGCTGCGCAAGCCCGTGCGGTCTACGCGCGGCACTTCGCGGTCGAACGCGCTGCGGCGCGGCTGTTGGCGGCCGTGTCGGGCGGCGCCGCCGAGGTGACCGCATGAACATCGTCCTCTTCGCGCATCCGTTGTTCATCGGCCACGCCAGCATGCCGCGCTACACGCAGTGGCTGGTCGACGGCATGACGGCGCGTGGCCATCGCGTGCAGGTGTGGATGCCCGAGCCGCACGTCCACAACCTGCCGGTGCCCACCCGCTTCAAGAAGTGGATGGGCTACATCGACCAGTACCTGCTGTTTCCGCGCTGGGTGCGCCGCCACATGGCCGCCCAGCCGGCCGACACGCTGTACGTGTTCAGCGACCATGCGCTCGGGCCCTGGGTGCCGCTGGCGGCGGCGCAGCCGCACGTCATCCATTGCCACGACCTGCTGGCGCAGCAGTCGGCGCTGGGGCAGGTGCCGCAGAACCCGGTGAGCGCCACCGGGCGCGTTTACCAGCGCTACATCCGCAGCGGCTACACGCAGGGGCGGGTGTTCATCGCGATCTCGCGCAAGACCGAGCAGGAGCTGCGCACCTTCATCGGCCCGGCGCCCGAGAGCCACGTGGTCTACAACGGCGTCAACCCGCGCTTTCATCCTGCCGCCGACATCGAGGGCCAGCGCGCTGCGCTCGGACGCCAGCTCGGCATCGACCTGAGCCGCGGGTTCGTGCTGCACGTGGGCGTGAACACCTGGTACAAGAATCGGCCGGGCGTGCTGGAGATCTACGACCGCTGGCGCCACGGTGCCCCGGCCGAGGCCCTGCCGCTGCTGATGGTCGGCCCACCGCCGCCGCCGGCGCTGGCAGAACGGCATGCCGCGTCCCCAAACGCCGCAGACGTTCATTTCCTGACCGGCATTTCCGACGAAGTCTTGGTGGCGCTCTACGGCGTCGCCACCGTGTTTCTGTTCCCGTCGATCGCCGAAGGCTTCGGCTGGCCGATTGCCGAGGCGATGGCCGCGGGCTGCCCGGTGATCACCACCGACGCGGCGCCGATGACCGAGGTGGCGGGCGAGGCCGGCTTCTACATTCCGCCGATGGACGCGCCGATGTCCGGGGGGGCCTCGTGGGCGAGCCGGTCGGCCGAGGTGGTGGACCAGGTGGTGGCGTTGTCGCCTGAAGCGCGGCGCGATGCCATCGCGCACGGTTTCGAGCAGGTGCGCCGCTTCGACTCCGAGGCCGCGCTCGACCGCATCGAGGCGATCTACCGCAAGACCCTGGCCGCTCAGTCCGCCACGTAGCTCCCCGACTTGCCGCCGTGCTTCTCCAGCACGTGCACGTCGGTGATGCGCATCCCGCGGTCGACGGCCTTGCACATGTCGTAGATCGTGAGGAGGGCGACCTGCACGGCGGTCAGGGCCTCCATCTCGACGCCGGTCGGTCCGACGGTTTCGACCGTCGCGGTGCAGGCCACCTGTGGCACGCCGCCGTCGGCGATCGCAAAGGCCACGGCCACCCGCGTGAGCGCCAGCGGATGGCACAGCGGAATCAAGTCGCTCGTTTTCTTGGCCGCCTGGATGCCGGCGATGCGCGCGATGCCGAGCACGTCGCCTTTCTTCGCGGTGCCGGACTCGATGAGCGCCAGCGTGTGCGGCTGCATCTCGATGCGGCCGGTGGCCACGGCCACGCGGTGGGTGGCGGGTTTGGCGGCCACGTCGACCATGTGGGCCTGGCCTTGCGCGTCGAAATGGGTGAGGGTGCTCATGGTGAACGTTCGCTCCGGGTGTGCATCATACGAGTCCGTTCCGTCATCCGCGACGTTGCAAGCCCATGCCGCCATCGACCGTCCTGCCCCGCACTTCAACGACCGCTCCGCCGGCCTGGCGCCCTTTGCCACGGCTGCAAGGGCTCTGCATCGCGGTGCTGGTCGCCGCCCAGTGCCTCATGCCCACCGCGGCGCGCGCGCAGTTGCTGCCGGGGCTCGGCGACGGCGGCGAGATGACGGCGGCCGCCGAGCGCCGGCTGGGCGACCAGATCGCGCGGGAGCTGTACCGAGACCCCGACTACATCGACGACCCGGTGCTGGTCGACTACGTGCAGTCGATCTGGCAACCGCTGATGGCCGCAGCCCGCGTGCGCGGCGAGCTCACGCCCGAGCTCGACGAGCGCTTCGCATGGGCTGTGCTGCTGGGCCGCGATCGCAGCATCAACGCCTTCGCGCTGCCCGGCGGCTACCTCGGCGTGCACCTCGGGCTGATCGCCACGACCGACAGCCGCGACGAGCTCGCCACCGTGCTCGGCCACGAGCTTTCGCACGTCACGCAGCGCCACATCGCGCGTCTCATGGCCAAGCAGAGCCGCAACATGCCGCTGCTGCTGGCTGCCATGGTGCTGGGCATGATCGCGGCCGGCAAGAGCCGCAACGGCGACGCCGGCCAGGCGGTCCTGATGGGCAGCCAAGCCCTGGCGATGCAGAACCAGCTCGACTTCTCGCGCGACATGGAACGCGAGGCCGACCGCGTGGGCTTCGGCGTGATGACGCAGGCCGGCTTCGCGCCGCAGGGTGCGGCCTCGATGTTCGAGAAGCTGCAGTACGCCTCGCGCCTCAACGACAACGGCTCCTACCCGTATCTGCGCAGCCACCCGCTCAACAGCGAACGCATTTCCGACATGCAGGCGCGCTTCCAGTTTCGTGGCGAAGGTGCCGCGCCGGAAGACGCCAGTGCCGGCTCGGCGCTGCCCGGTGCGGTGCGCCCGTCGGCCGCCCGTTCGGCCATGGCCCCCGCGCTGCGCATGGACCATGCGATGGTCGCGGCGCGCGCGCGGGTGCTCTCGCGCCCCGGCCCCGACGTGCTGCGCCAGTGGACCGAGGCCGCCAGCGGGACCGACTTCGCGCGCCGCTCGGCCGCGCAGCAGGCGGGCCTGCTGTACGCCGCGGCGCTGGGTGCCAGCGAGTTGCGCGATGTGCGCGGCGCGCGCGCGTTCGCGGACCGCTTGAGCGCCCATGCCGCGTCCGACCCGGCGGCGGCCCTGCTGGCGCGGCTGCTGAGCGCCGAGCTCTTCCTTGCCGCCGGCGCCGCCCCGCAGGCCGCGGCGCTGCTCGACGCGGGCGCCAGCACCGCCGGCCGGACGCGGGCCGAACTGATGCTGGCCGCGCAAGCCGCGGTCGCGGTGCGCCAGCCGACGGCTTGGGTGGCGCCATTGCGCGACTGGGTCGCGGTGCACCCGCGCGATGCGGGCGCGTGGCGTGCGCTGTCCAGCCTCTACGGTGCGCAGGGCGACACGCTGCGCGCCGTCCGGGCCGACGCCGAGGCCAACGTCGCCGTGCTCGACTACGCCGCGGCGCGCGATCGCTTCAAGGCCGCGCAAGAACTGGCGATGCGGGGCACCGGCGGCGTGGTCGACCACTACGAGGCGTCGATCGTCGACACCCGTGCGCGCGCCGTCGAGGCGTTGCTGCGTGTGCAGCAGGAAGAACCGCCCCTGCGCTAGGGCGGCGTTGCGGCCAGGGTCAGCGCTTGCGCAGACCGCCCAGCGCGGCTTCGATCAGCACGCCCAGCAGCGAATAGATCAGCGAACCGATCAGCGCCGCCACGAAGCCGTTCACCACGAAGCCGCCCAGCAGCCCGGAGGCGGCCCAGAAGATCAGCGCGTTGATGACGAAGAGAAAGAGGCCCAGCGTGACGATGGTCACCGGCAGCGTGAGCACCACCAGCACCGGCCGCACCACCATGTTCAGCAGGCCGATCACCGCCGCCGCGATCAGCGCCGAAGTGAAGCTGCCAATCTGCACGCCGCCGTAGATGTAGGTCACCGCGAGCAGCGCCAGGGCGCTGAGAAGCCATTTGATGAGTAGTCGCATGCGGCGCAGGATAACGCAGCACCCGCGCGGCAGAAAGCAAAACGGCTGCCATGGGCAGCCGTCTTGGGGGTCAGCGCGTTGCGCGCATCGCTGGCCTATTCGGCAAGCTCGTTGGCCAGCACCAGGAGTGCGCCCAGGCCCATCGTCGCGCCGGGCAGCGCCCAGCCGCTTTGCTTGATGGGCTTCTGGTCGGGCGACACGGGTTCCATGTCGACGCCAATTTTCGGTCGGCGCGCGTCGATGACGCGCGCTGCGCCGTGCTCGAGCTTCAGGCGTTGCGTCAGGTCGGTCAGCGAGCCCTGGGCCAGCACCGGCGTGATCAGGTCGCCCGCGCGCTGCAGCAGCGGCATCACCTGGTCTTGCGTCTTGGCAAACCATTTGCCGCGCCAGTTTTCACGGGCGCTGTGGCTGACCCACTTGCTGATGCGGTGGGTCATGCGCGGTGCACAGGCCACCAGCACCCAGTGCTTGGCGCCGGCGCCCACGGTGCCGGCCGGTGCCTTCGCGAGAAATTCGCGGGCATAGGCGGCGTCGTCGACATACAAGATGATCTTTTCCACGATGCGCTCCTTCAGGTAGTTAGAGTGGCAGAGACTTCGGTCGAGAGATCAGACGGCTGCCGTCTCGTGCGCCTTCGGACGGCGCGAGGCAACCCACTTGCCGATGGCCAGCACCAGCAGCGCTCCGGCAATGCCGGCGGCGTACTTGATGGTGTCGGTCTGCGGAATCTTCGGCACCCAGGTCCAGGCGTCGAGGCGAACCACGGCAGGGTCGGAGATCAGCATCGTGCCGGCGATCCAGCCCAGCAGCATGCCGCCGAGCGTGATGATCATCGGGAAGCGGTCCATCAGCTTGATGACCAGCTGGCTGCCCCAGACGATGATCGGAATGCTCACCAGCAGGCCGAAGATCACCAGCGGCATCTGGTGGCCTTCGCCTGCGCCCTGTGCGGCACCGGCAATGGCGATCACGTTGTCCACGCTCATCACCAGGTCGGCAATGATCACGGTCTTGACGGCGGCCCACAGCTTGTCGCTCCCGGCGATGTTGCCATGCGCGTCTTCATGCTCGGGCGCCAGCAGCTTCACGCCGATCCACAGCAGCAACAAGGCGCCGACGATCTTCAGGAACGGAATGGCCAGCAGCGTGAGTGCGAAGAAGATCAGCACGACCCGCAGGATGATGGCGCCGGCGGTTCCCCACAGGATGCCCTTGGTGCGTTGGGCCGGCGGCAGCTTGCGGCAGGCCAGCGCGATGACGACGGCGTTGTCGCCGCCCAAAAGAATGTCGATCATGATGATCTGACCGACTGCGACCCAGAATTCCGGGGTCATAAAAGCTTCCATGGCGTCCTCTGTGCGTTTCGCTCGATGCGTTTCGATATGGGCCGCGCGGATCGGATCGAAGCAGCTGAATGAGGGCGGGGTGCCCCTGCCCAATGCAATCGCTTCGATCAAACCTGCGCCGGTTCAAATCGAAGGTCTTGCTCAGCAGCCAGGGGCTGCCCGACAGGCCGGAAGTTGTTGTGCTTCGTATTGACGACCTGGCGATACCCGCGACGTGGACCGCGGGTGGGAGCTACTCCCCTTCGTGGCCGGGATTAGAGCATTCGCAGCGCGGGTGTGGCAACCGGGTCGACCTGGGGTTTAAAGGAAACCCTTCTGCAGACGTTGTCGCCAATGGGTTGGGCGCTACATAAAAAGTAGCGGCTCATATCCTTGGGTGTCGCCGGGACTTTGCCGCACTATGATGCCGCTCCCCCGTTCCTGCTTCTTCATGGCCGCCATTCACATCACCGACATCGAGGCCGCCATCAATCACTGGCGCGAACTCAAGCCGTCGCCCGACGGCGTCACGCTGGCGCCCGAATTGCGCGCGCTGGCCGAGGTCTACGCCCTGATGGTCTACCACCACGAGGACGAGGTCGACGAGGTCGGATTCCCCGCCAAAGCCTGGTCCGCCTGGCTCGCCTGGTACCAGACCACCATCGACACGCCTTGCATCGCGATCTGCTCCACCAGCCAGGGCGACGACGAGTGCAAGGGCTGCGGCCGCAGCTTCGATGAGGTGCAGCACTGGCCCGCGATGACGCCGGCCGAGAAGCGCCAGACCTGGCGCCGCATCACGATGGAAGACAAGGCCTGGCGCTTCAACACCTATGCCGAGCGGGCTCGCGAAGCCGTGTCGAAGGACCTTCCCGAAGCATCGGCCGGGCCGTTGCCCGACGCTGCGGGCTGAGTGCGCATGCGCCGCCTCGCACGCGCGCCCAATCTTGCGATCGCGACGCTGTGGGTGGACGGCTTGCGGGAAGACGGTATCGCTGCATCGGTGCAACGCGAGTACCTCGGCGCGGCCGTCGGCCAGTTGCCGCCCGACCAGTGCCTGCCGGAGCTCTGGATCGAGGACGACGCGCAGTTCGCGTCCGCCGAGCGCGCGCTGCATGCGCTGCAGAACCGGCCGCAGCGCCGCTGGCATTGCGGATGCGGCGAGCTGGTCGAAGGCGGCTTCGAGCAGTGCTGGCAGTGCGGCGCGATGATGCCGGGGTAGCTGGCTCGCCCCCAGGATGCGCGCACTGCGTGTCGCTTCTCCTACCCCCTACCGGGGGCAACACCAGCGGACGGGCGGAGCCCGTTCCGCGGTGTTCCGCGAAGAGGTGCGCTGGCTACTTGAGTCTTTGCAGCTCGATGTCGATGCTGTCCTTGCCGTCACCCAGCGTCAGCGTGTTTTCCTGAACCGTGGCCTGAAGTTGCATGCTGCGCTGCGCCAGTTTGGCAACGGCTTGCGAGGTTTCGCTGGGGATGCGCCAGACCTGCAGGTTCTGCAGCCGCGCAAGTTTGTTCTCGATGCCTTTCCACCAGATGCCGGCGGCATGGCTGAAGCAATAGAGCAGCACTTCGTCGGCCTTGCCGCAGGCCTTCATCAGCGGCTTTTCCTCCGGCTGGCCGACCTCGATCCAGACGCGCGTGCGGCCGGTGAAGTCGCGCAACGACACGTCGGGGTCGTCGGGATTCGAGAGCCCCGCGCCGAAGCCCAGCACGCCGTCGCCGTGGCACACGCTGTCGAGCTTGTGCGCATTGAGCGCCAGCGCGATCAACCGCACCATCATGCGTTCGTCGTTCTCGCTCGGGTGGCGAGCGAGCGTGAGCGCATGGTCGGCGTAGTAGCTGTGGTCGATGTCGGCCACCGCGAGGTTGGCCTTGAAGATGGTGGATTTGAGAGCCATCAGATTCGCCGAGCCAACTCGGCGGCCTTGCCGGTGTAACTCGCAGGCGTCATCGCCAGCAGGCGTTCCTTCTCGGCCTCAGGAATCTCCAGCGAGCGGATCAGCCCGTGCAGCGCCTCTGCAGTCACGGTCTTGCCGCGCGTGACTTCCTTCAGCTGTTCATAGGCGCCCTGCACACCGAAGCGGCGCATCACGGTCTGGATCGGTTCGGCCAGCACTTCCCACGAGGTGTCAAGGTCGTCGGCCAGCGACTCCTCGTTGAGCTCGAGCTTGCCCAGGCCGGTGGCCAGGCTGGCGTAGGCGAGCACGGCATAGCCGAAGGCCACGCCGATGTTGCGCAGCACGGTGCTGTCGGTCAGGTCGCGTTGCCAGCGGCTGATCGGCAGCTTCTCGCTCAGGTGGCGCAGCAGCGCGTTGGCCAGGCCCAGGTTGCCCTCGGCGTTCTCGAAGTCGATCGGGTTGACCTTGTGCGGCATGGTCGACGAGCCGATTTCACCTTTCTTCAGGCGCTGCTTGAAATAGCCGAGGCTCACGTAGCCCCAGATGTCGCGCGAGAAGTCGATCAGGATGGTGTCGGCGCGCGCCACCGCGTCGAACAGTTCGGCCATGTAGTCGTGCGGCTCGATCTGGATGCTGTAGGGCTGGAAGGTCAGGCCCAGGCCCAACGGTGCGGGCGTCTCGATCACCTTGCGGCTGAAGCTCTCCCAATCGAAGTCGGGCCAGGCGGCCAGGTGCGCGTTGTAGTTGCCCACGGCGCCGTTCATCTTGCCGAGCAGCTGCACGGCGGCGATCTGGTCGCGCGCCTTGGCCAGGCGCACCGCGACGTTGGCGATCTCCTTGCCGACGGTGGTCGGGCTGGCGGTCTGGCCGTGGGTGCGCGCGAGCATCGACACGTCGGCGAACTGGTGCGCCATCTCGCGCAGCTTGGCGACGATGCCGTCGAGCGCGGGCAGCAGGACCTTCTCGCGCGCCGACTGGATCTGCAGCGCATGGCTGGTGTTGTTGATGTCTTCGCTGGTGCACGCGAAGTGCACGAACTCGGCGGCGGCCAGCAGCTCCGGCCGCGCCTCGAAGCGGGACTTGATCCAGTACTCGACCGCCTTCACGTCGTGGTTGGTCGTCTTCTCGATCTCCTTGATGGCCAGCGCATCGGCTTCGGAGAAGTTGGCGACCAGTCCCAGCAGGTACTTGCGCGCGCCCGGCGTGAGCGGCTTGAACTCGGCGAAGCCGCAGTCCGACAGCGCGATGAACCAGGCCACCTCGACCTGCACGCGCCGGTGCATGTAGCCCTGCTCGCTCATCAGGGGGCGCAGCGCGGCCAGCTTGGCGGCGTAGCGGCCGTCGAGGGGGGAAAGGGCGGAAACGGTGGAGAAGCTCATGCGGCGAATTTTAGGCGGCCGCCTGCCGCCTCTATTCGGCCGCCGCCTTGAAGAACGCGATGCGTTCGGCCGTGGCGGGGTGCGAGGCGAAGGCCATGCCGATGACGCTGTCGTCCTGCCCGGTGCGCCGCTGCGCGCCGCGCCAACCTTCGATGGCCTCGAAGAAGCCGACCATGGCGCGCGGCGAGAGGCTGGCGGCCCGCATCAGCCGCACCGATTCCTCGTCGGCCTCGCGTTCGGCATCGCGCGAATAGCCCAGCGTGGCGAGCAGCACCGGGGCGGTGCCGATCAGCGTGCCGTAATCACCGAACGCCACCGACACGCCGAAACCGACCGCGGAGGCCTGCACCAGCTGGCGCATCGCATGGCGCAGCCGCACATGGCCGAATTCGTGCGCCAGCACGCCGAGCACCGCGTCGTCGTCGCCGGGCAGGAGGCGCACCAGTTCGTCGGTGAGCACCATCGTGCCGCCCGGCAGCGCCAATGCGTTCGGCCCGAGCCGCCGATCGCGGCCTTTGCGGAACTGCAGGTTCCAGGGTGCCGCGCCCTCGGGGTGCGCCTGCGCCACCATCTGTGTGAAGCGGCGACGCAGGCGTTCCTGCTCGGCCACCGGCAGCTCGCTGGGCTGCAGCAACGAATCGTCGAGCGAAGCCAGCGCTTTGGCGCCGATGAGCACGTCGACCTTCAGCGGTACCAGCGCCGTCACGCCACGTGCCACCACGGGCAATCCCCATTGGTACATGCAGGCGATGGCGGCCAGCAGCAGCACGAGCGCCGCGGCCACGCCGCGCCAGCTTTGCTGCGCGCGCACGACCCGGCTTTCGGCATGGCCGCCATGACGCGCGACCCATGCGTCCCAACGCACGACGTCGAGCGCCTGGAGGCTCGCGCCTTCCGGCAACTGGGCCAGGCGGCCGCCGTGGCGGGTGCGCTCGGGCCAGCGCACCTGGTCCGGGCTGACGGTGAAGGGCGCGAACGGCGCGACCGGCGGGCTCGCGCGCCCCGAGCTCGGCAGCGGGGCGACACACAGCCCGTCGCGTGTCATGCGCAGCTGCACGCCATGGGGCCGGCTGCTGCGGCCGTCGAAATAGCGTGCGTCGAGGGTGTCGGTCGGATCTTCGTCGGATGGCGCGTCGTTCAAGGCGTCACATCCCGATGTCGAGGCCGAACAGGTCGGCCGCCATGTCGCCGGCCGCGCCCGGGTCGTCTTCGCCGGCCGTGCGCGTGATCTCGTCGAGCGACACGCGTGTTTCCAGTACCACCGCCTCGAGTTGTGCCCGTCGCGTCGCGACCACCGCGAACGGCCAGTACAGGCCGAGCGTGAGGAAGATCAGCAAGTAATTTTTGAACTGCAGGCCGAGGTAGGGCCCGAGCTTCAGTCGGCTGTCGAAGCGCAGCACGTCGTTGCCGGTGGTCGACCACATCAGGTTCTGCAGGCGCACCTGGAGGTACGACTTGGGCAGCACGTTGAAGATCAACACCCCGCCGATGCCGATGACGAACATGGAGGCGAAGAAAAGCGCGCCCAGGCCGTTGCTCTTGCGCCCGAACGCGCCGATGCCGATGAACAGGGCGGCCAGCACGCCCACCACCACCATGGCGGCGATGCTCAGCGCCATCAGCTTGATGAAGATGCCGTAGACCACACCGACATCGGCGCTCAGCCGGGTCTGCAGCCCGCCGTACCGGTAGTGGTCGTGCTGATAGCGACGCAGCTTCCAGAGAAAGAAGGGGAGACCTACGAAAAAGGCGAGCATGCCCACGCCGATGAACCCGGCCGCGGCCGCCGAGGGCGCGCCGGGCTTGCCGTTTTCCATGCTTTCGCCGGCGCTGATGCCGGCGAAGGCCACCGGCAGCAGGGCCAGAGCGAGCGGCAGCATCAGCGCCGCGTAAGCGCCGGCCGTGTCGCCGGTGAAGCGAAAACGCAGGCCACGCCAACTGGTGTTGGCGAGGCGAAAGCGCATCGACGCCCTGAAGAGCGCAGGCCACAGTGCAACGAAGGCCACGGCGGCGAGCAGCGCGGCCCAGCCCGAGAAGTTGCTGCCCACCGAATAGGCGATCAGGAAGCCGGCGGCGATCAGCGTGCCGCGCAGCATCTTCGCCGGCTCGCCGTGGAAGCCGAGCGCGTCGCCGTCGACCCAGGTGTTGGCGTAGAAGTATTGGAGCTTGCGCACCTTCGCCCAGGGCAGGTAGACGCCGAGCGTGACCACGATCAGCAGCAGATTCACGATCCAGATGCGGAAGTACTCGCTGCCGCTGGCAGTAAAACTTATCGGGTGGCGCTGGGGGGCCGTGCCGGCCGGTGCGTCGGTGTCCATCTCGCTCTGCTCCCTCGTTGGTGATGCGCCACGATTCTGCATGCGTGCGGCCGTCCTACCTCCAACGGGCCGCCGGTCCTGCAAGGCTGCGCACTAGAATCAAAACGCTACAACGACGTCCCCCCGAGAGAAGAGAGCCGCATGAAACTGATTGGATCCAACGCCAGCCCTTACGTGCGCAAGGTCCGTGTCGTCATGGCCGAGAAGCGGCTCGACTATCAGTTCGTCCTCGAGGACGTCTGGTCGGCCGACACCACCATCGCCAGTTCCAACCCGCTGGGCAAGGTGCCTTGTCTGGTGATGGAAGGCAGTGAAGCGATGTTCGATTCGCGCGTGATCGTCGAGTACCTCGACACACTGTCGCCCGTCGGCAAGCTGATTCCGCAACAGAGCCGCGAGCGCGCTGAGGTCAAGACCTGGGAAGCGCTCGCCGACGGCGTGATGGACGCCGGCGTGCTGTGCCGCCTCGAAGCGACCTGGGCCGGCCGTGCCGACGGCGAACGCAGCCAGGTCTGGATGGACCGCCAGCGCGCCAAGATGACCAGTGGCATCGCCGCGATGGCCAAGGGCCTGGGCGACAAGCCCTTCTGCAGCGGCATCCACCTGAGCCTGTCGGACATCGCGGTCGGCTGTGCGCTGGGCTGGATCGAGTTCCGCTTTCCGGACATCGACTGGCGCGCTCAGTACGGCAACCTCGCCAAGCTGCAGGACAAGCTGATGCAACGCCCGAGCTTTGCGGACACCAAGCCCTGAAGCTGCCTTGACCCTGCCGCGTTGAGCCCGAAAAGAAAAAAGCGCCTCACGGCGCTTTTTTCATGGGCGGCAGCAACTCAGGCCGCAACGCGCTCCGCTGTCGGGTTGCGCCACTTGCCCGTCAGCTCGGTCCAGCGCGTACGCGCCGCCGCCAGGTTGCGTTCCTTCACGTGGCCGTAGCCGCGGATCTGCTCGGGCAGCTTCGCGATCTCCAGCGCCACATCGTGATTGCCCGCGTTCAGCCCGGCGATCACTTCCTCGATGCTGGCGCGGTACTCGCCGATCAGTGCGCGCTCGGTCTTGCGTTCCTCGGTGCGGCCGAAGATGTCCAGCGCCGTGCCGCGCAGGCCCTTGAGCTTCGCCAGCACCTTGAAGCCCGTCAGCATGCCGGGGCCGAACTTCTGCTTCTGCAACTGGCCCTTGCTGTTCTTCTTGGCGATGAGCGGCGGGGCCAGGTGGTAGTTGAGCTTGAAGTCGCCTTCGAACATGCCTTCGACGCGGTCGAGGAACGAACGGTCGGTGTGCAGGCGCGCCACTTCGTATTCGTCCTTGTACGCCATCAGCTTGAACAGGTAGCGCGCCACCGATTCGGTGATCGTCGTCTTGCCGACGGCCGCCGTCTCGGCCTGCTGCACCTTGGCAACGAAGGCCTTGTACTGGTCCGCGTAGGCGGCGTTCTGGTATCCGGTCAGAAATTCGACACGGCGCGCGACGAGCGCGTCGACCGTCTCGCGCTTCTTGAACTCGATCACCTGGCCGGGCGACACCAGCTTCTGTACCGACCCAAGGTCGTGCGCCGCGCGGCGGCCCCATTCGAAGGCCGTCTTGTTGTTCTCAATGGCGACGTTGTTGAGTTCGATCGCACGCATCAGCGACGCGTAATCCAACGGCACCCAGCCCTTCTGCCAGGCATAGCCGAGCAGCATCGGGTTGGCGTACAGGCTGTCGCCCATTAGTGAGACGGAGGCCGCATCGGCATCGAAGCTGCCGAGGCCGTCGACACCGACGATCCGCGCGATCTGGTTGGCGCAATCGTCCTGCGGGTTCTGCCAGTTGGCGTTGCGCACGAAGGCGGCCGTTGGCGTGCTGTGGCTGTTGAGCGCCACGTGCGTGCGCCCTTCGCGCATGCGGGCCAGCGTCTCGGCGTTCACCGCCACCAGCGGGTCGGCCGCGAGGATCAGGTCGGCCGCCGCCGTGCCCACGCGCGTGGTACGGATGGCCTCTTGCGTGTCGCCGATCAGCGCATGGCTCCACGTCGCGCCGCCCTTCTGCGCGAGGCCCGCCGCATCCTGCGTGACGATGCCCTTGCCTTCGATGTGCGCGGCCATGCCGAGCAGCTGGCCGATCGTGATCACGCCCGTGCCGCCGACACCGGCGACCACGATGCCCCAGACCTGGTCGCGCGCCAGCTGCGGCACGGCCGGCTCGGGCATCGCGCCCATCTCGAAAGGCGAATTGGCCTTGGCCTTCGACTTCTTCTTGAGCGCGCCGCCCTCGACCGTGACGAAGCTCGGGCAGAAGCCCTTCAGGCAGCTCATGTCCTTGTTGCAGGTGCTCTGGTTGATAGTGCGCTTGCGGCCGAACTCTGTCTCCAGCGGTTCCACGCTCAAGCAGTTGCTCTGCACGCTGCAGTCGCCGCAGCCTTCGCACACCAGCTCGTTGATGACGACGCGCTTGGCCGGGTCGACGGCCGTGCCCCGCTTGCGGCGGCGGCGTTTCTCGGTGGCGCAGGTCTGGTCGTAGATGATGGCCGTGGTGCCCTTGATCTCCCGGAACTCGCGCTGGATGTCGTCGAGCAGGTCGCGGTGCTTCACCTCGGGATCGCCCGCCACCTTCACGCCCTCGTACTTCTCCGGCTCGTCGGTGACGATCACCACCTTCACGGCGCCTTCGGCCTGCAGGCTCTGCGCGATCTGCAGCACCGAATGGCCTTCGGGCCGTTCGCCCACTTGCTGGCCGCCGGTCATGGCGACCGCGTCGTTGTAGAGAATCTTGTAGGTGATGTTCACGCCCGCCGCAATGCTCTGGCGAATGGCGAGCAGGCCGCTGTGGAAGTAGGTGCCGTCGCCCAGATTCGCGAAGATGTGCTGGTCGGTCGTGAAGGGCTGCTGCCCCACCCATGGCACGCCCTCGCCGCCCATCTGCGTGAAGCCGATCGTGCTGCGGTCCATCCAGGTCGCCATGAAGTGGCAGCCGATGCCGCCCATCGCGCGCGAGCCTTCGGGCACCACGGTGCTGGTGTTGTGCGGGCAGCCCGAGCAGAACCAGGGCTGGCGGTCGGCGCCCTGCACGCCTTCGAGCTTGATCACGTCCATCGAGCGCTCTTTCGCTTCGAGGATGGCGAGTTGCGCATCGATGCGCGCGCGCATGTCGGCACCGATGGCGTCGAGCAGGCCCGTCGCCTTCAGGCGCCGCGCGATGGCCTTGGCGATGAGCGCCGGATTCAGGTCGGCGTTGGCGCGCAGCAGCGTGTGCGCGGTCGGATTGGGCATCGACCATTCGCCGCCCGAGTAGCCGTCGTCGCTCGCGCCCAGGCCTTCGTCGAACTTGCCGACCACGTTGGGCCGCACGTCGGAGCGCCAGTTGTAGAGCTCTTCCTTGAGCTGGTACTCGATGACCTGGCGCTTCTCTTCGACCACCAGGATCTCCTGCAGGCCGGTGGCGAAGTCGCGCGTGAGCTGCGCCTCGAGCGGCCACACCACGCCGACCTTGTGCAGACGGATGCCGATCTGCCGGCAGGCCGCGTCGTCCAGGCCCAGGTCGATCAGCGCCTGGCGCGTGTCGTTGAAGGCCTTGCCGCTGGCCATGATGCCGAAGCGATCGTGCGGGCCTTCGATGACGTTGTGGTTGAGCTTGTTGGCGCGGATGTACGCGAGCGCCGCGTACCACTTGTAGTGCATCAGCCGTGCTTCCTGCTCCAGCGCATGGTCGGGCCAGCGGATGTGCAGGCCGCCGGGCGGCATCTCGAAATCGGTGGGGATGACGATGTCGACGCGCTCGGGGTCGATCATCGCGGTGGCGCTGGACTCGACGATCTCCTGGATCGTCTTCATGCCCGACCACACGCCCGAAAAGCGGCTCATCGCGAAGGCATGAATGCCGAGGTCGAGGATCTCCTGCACGTTCGTCGGGAAGAACACCGGCGTGCCGCAGGCCTTGAAGATGTGATCGCTCTGGTGCGCCGCCGTCGAACTCTTGGAAATGTGGTCGTCGCCCGCCACCGCGATCACGCCGCCGAATTCGGTCGTGCCGGCCATGTTGGCGTGCTTGAAGACGTCGGAGCAGCGGTCCACGCCCGGACCCTTGCCGTACCAGATGCCGAACACGCCATCGAACTTGTTGGTGCCTTGCGGCGAGAAGCCCAGTTGCTGCGTGCCCCATAGCGCGGTGGCTGCGAGCTCTTCGTTCACGCCCGGCTGGAACACGATGTTCTGTGCCTTGAGGTACTTGCTCGCCTTCCACAGCGCCTGGTCGTAGCCGCCGAGCGGCGAGCCGCGGTAGCCGCTGATGAAGCCGGCCGTGTTCTTGCCGTTCTGCTGGTCGCGAAGGCGCTGCAGCATCGGCAGCTTGACCAGGGCCTGGACGCCCGACATGAAGGCGCGACCGTAGTCGAGGGAGTATTTGTCGTCGAGCGTGACCGTTTCGAGGGCCTTGCGAATGTGCTCGGGCAGGGGGGCGTTCATCGTCTGTGTCTCCGGTTGGCGTGGCCTTGTGGGCGTGGCTGGGCGGCATGCGAGCGCCCGTTGCTGGGCTGCACCCATGATCTCCGGAAAGTGTATGTCTGCGTTGGCGACAGGTGCTTTCAGATCCGGGCCGGGAAACCCTAGTTTCTGGAAGATCCTTTCTTAGAATCGCACTTCATGGAAAGCCTTGATAAGTTCGACCTCGCCATCCTGAAAGAACTCCAGACGAATGGCCGCCTGACCAACGCCGAACTGGCCCAGCGCGTGGGGCTGTCGGCCGCACCCTGCTGGCGCCGCGTGCGAGCGCTGGAAGAGTCCGGCTTCATCAAGGGCTACTACGCCGAGATCGACCGCCGCAAGATCGGCCTGGGCGTGCTCGCCTTCGTGCGCCTCGACACCGAGCGTGCCAACAGCGAGATCACGAAGAAGATCGAGGAGGCGATCCGCAAGCTGCCCGAAGTCATCGCCTGCCACTACATCAGCGGCACCGGCATGTTCGAGCTCCAGGTGGTCGCCGAAGACCTCGACGCCTTTTCGCGATTCGCCCTCAACAGCCTGATGCACCTGCCCAACGTGAAGGACCTGCACACCAGCTTCTCGCTGGGCGAGGTCAAGGCAAGCCATGCGCTGCCGCTGGGGCACCTCAAGAAATGACAGACCGGCCGCGCGTGCTTCGATGAAGGCCTGCAAGGCGTTCGACTACACGGCGCCGCTACGCATGCCGACCTGTAGGCGTCGAACATTCGGATACATCTCTCTGCGTCACGGATCATCGGAAAGTTGCAGCCCCACTGCTGTCCTGCCTATTTCGTCCGGTTCCTCCTTTCAACCTCTACCCAACTCGCCTGTCGAGATATCACCCATGCCTAAGACCTTTCCGCTCGCGGCCATCGCCCTCTCCCTCGCGCTTGTCGGCTGCGAAACCATGAAGACCATGGACGTCAGCAAGCTGTCCGATGTGGGCGGCACCGCCATGAAGGCGATGTCCCTAAGCGACGGCGACATCGCCACGATGTCCGACCAGTCCTGTGCAGCGATGGACCAGAAGAACCAGGTCGCGCCTGCCAACAGCAAGTACACGGTGCGCCTGAATCAGGTGATCAAGTCGATGCCGACGACGATCAACAACCGGCCGGCCAACTACAAGGTCTACGTGACAAAAGACGTGAACGCCTGGGCCATGGCCAACGGCTGCATCCGCGTCTACAGCGGCCTGATGGACCTGATGAACGACGACGAACTTCGCGGCGTGATCGGCCACGAAATCGGCCACGTCGCGCTGGGCCACTCGAAGGCCCGCATGCAGACCGCTTACGCCGCCTCGGCAGCGCGCGGCCTGGCCAGCGCGGTCGGCGGCGTCGCAGGGCAGCTTTCGCAATCCCAGGCGGGCGATCTGGCGGAGAAGTTCGTCAACGCGCAGTTCTCCCAATCTCAGGAGAGCGCGGCCGACGGCTATTCGTTCGACCTGCTCGGCGAACGCAAGCTCGAGCGCAAGGGCCTGGTGACCGGCTTCCAGAAGCTGGCCAGCCTGAGCGGCGGCGCGTCGTCGGGCAGCTCGCTGCTGAGCTCGCACCCGCCGTCGACCGAGCGTGCAGCGGCCATGCAAAAGCGGCTCGACAGCGGGAAGTAAGCCGGGCCGGCGTCGACGTTCGTTCGGGCGCCGCGTCGCGTGCGCCCAAACGATGGACGGACAATACACGGCGATGCCCCCCATCTCCCCTGACGACTCTCCCATCCCGCCGATGCGCGTCGCGCCGGCCCGCATCGGCCCCTTCGCTCCGCTGAAGCTCCCCGTCTTCCGCATGCTGTGGAGCACCTGGCTGCTCGCGAACATCTGCATGTGGATGAACGACGTGGCAGCAGCGTGGATGATGACCACGCTGACCAGCACGCCGCTGTGGGTTGCGTTGGTGCAGTCGGCGTCGACGCTCCCCGTCTTTCTCCTCGGTCTCCCCAGCGGCGCGCTCGCCGACATCCTCGACCGCCGACGCTGGTTGATGGCCACGCAGTTCTGGTTGGCCGGCGTGGCGATCGTGCTGTGCGCGGCGGTGGCGATGGATCTGATGACGGCGCCGCTGCTCTTGATCCTCACCTTTTTCAATGGCATCGGCCTGGCGCTGCGCTGGCCCGTGTTCTCCGCCATCGTGCCTGAGCTGGTGCCGCGGCCGCAGCTGCCGGCGGCGCTGGGTCTCAACGGCATTGCGATGAACGCCTCGCGCATCATCGGACCGCTGGTGGCCGGCGCGCTCATCGCCAGCGCCGGCAGCCTGTGGGTCTTCGTGCTCAACGCCGTGATGTCGGTGGCTTCGGGCTTCATCGTGCTGCGCTGGCGGCGCGCACATACGCCCAACCCGCTCGGCCGCGAGAAGCTGGTGAGCGCGATGCGCGTGGGCGTGCAGTTCGTGCGCCAGTCGCTGCGCATGCGCGCGGTGCTCGTGCGCATCTCGATCTTCTTTCTGCATTCGACCGCGCTGCTCGCGCTGCTGCCGCTGCTCGCACGCGGGCTCGAGGGCGGCGGGGCTGGCACCTTCACGTTGCTGCTGGCCGCGATGGGCTCGGGTGCCATCGGTGCCGTGCTGGTGATGCCGCGGCTGCGCCAGGCCTACGTGCGCGACCAGCTGGTGCTGCGCGGGGCGCTGGTGCAGTCGGCGGCGACGGCGGTGATGGCTGTCGCGCCCAACACCTGGGTGGCGGTGCCGGCGATGTTCTTCGGCGGTGCGGCGTGGATCACGGTGGCGAATTCGCTGTCGGTGTCGGCACAGCTGGCGCTGCCCGACTGGGTGCGCGCGCGCGGCATGTCGATGTTCCAGATGTCGATCATGGGCGCGAGTGCTTTCGGCGCGGCGTTGTGGGGACACATCGCCACCGTCAGCTCGATCCAGGCCAGCCTGTTGATCGCCGCCGTCACCGGCACGCTGATGATGGGCGCCGCGCTGCGCTACGTGCTCGACGGCGGTGTCGACGACGATGTGAGTCCTGCCGCGCCGGGCTGGGCCGACGCACCGCCGCATGCGCCACCGGGCGAAGGGCGGCTGGTCATCAACGTCGAATACCTGATCGACCCTTCGCGTGCCGACGCGTTCTGCGACGTGATGCAACAGACGCGCCGCACGCGGCTGAGCGAAGGTGCGATCGGCTGGGAACTGCTGCACGACATCTCGGAGCCGGGCCGCTACATCGAGCAGATCATCGACGAGTCGTGGACCGGCCACCTCCGCCGCTTTCACCGCGCGACGGCGGCCGACCTGGCGCTGCGCGAGCGCCGGCTGGCTTTTCACCTGGGCGACGGGCCGCCGCTGGTGACGCGCTACGTCGTCAGGCGCTGAGCGCTTTCGCGGCGCGCAGCCAGGCCAGTCCGTCCGACGTGCCGTTGGGAACCGCGCCGCGCGCCGGGCGGTACTCGCCGCCGACCCAGCCATCCCAGCCGCACTGCGCCGACACCTCGTCGATCACCTTGAACAGGTATGGATGGTTCAGCTCGCCGATGTCCGGCTCGTGCCGCTCGGGCACGCCGGCGATCTGGATGTGGCCGACACGCCCGGTCGGCAGGTACTTGCGGATCTTCATCGCGACATCGCCCTCGACGATCTGGCAGTGGTACAGGTCGAACTGCACCTTGAGGTTGGATGCGCCAATGGCTTCGACAATGGCGTGCGCCTCGTCCTGCCGATTGAGGAAGAAGCCGGGAATGTCGCGCGTGTTGATGGGTTCGATCAGCAGGTCGCGCCCGGCCTTCGCCGCTTCGCCCGCGGCCCAGCGGAGGTTCTCGACGTAGGTCGCCTTGCCCGTTTCGCGCGCCAGGCTGGCGGGCAGCAGGCCGGCCATCACGTGGACACGCGGGCAGTCGAGCGCAGCGGCGTAGTCGAGTGCCTTGGCGATGCCGTCTCGGAACTCGCCCTCGCGCCCCGGCAGGCAGGCCAGCCCGCGTTCGCCGCCGTCCCAGTTGCCGGGTGGGGCGTTGAAGAGCACCTGCTTCAAGCCATTGGCCTTCAGGCGCGCTGCGATCTCGGTGGCGGGGAAGGCATAGGGAAACAGGTATTCGACGCCCGCAAAGCCATCCTTGGCGGCGGCATCGAAGCGATCGAGGAAGTCCAGCTCGGGGTAGAGCATCGAGAGGTTGGCGGCGAAACGGGGCATGGTGGTCTCGGGGTTCAGGGTTACCAGCGCGCACCGAAGGTGCGGCGGAGTTCGTCGATGGATTCGGACTGCAGCGGCGCCGGCGCACTGGCCGACAGCAGGCGCAGGCGCGCGGTTTCTTCCAGCTCCTCCAGCACGGCCATCGCCGCGGCGGGTGTGTCGTGCCAAACGTTCGGGCCAAGGCGCGAGAGCATCACGGCGCGGATCTGCGTGCCGCGTTGGCCATACGTCGTGATGGCGGCGGCGACGGCTTCCGCCGCTTCCGGCGCGCCGGGGCGGTGATACGGGATCACCGGTACGCGTCCCACCTTCATCACGAAGTAGGGCGTCAGTGCGTCCAGCAGTTCGGCGCCGTGCGGCTGAAGCGTGAGCCCGACGCAGTGCGTGCTGTGCGTGTGGATGACGCAGGCCGTTCCCGCATCGAAGCGCCGCGCCGCGGTGTAAATGCGCGTGTGCAGTGCGATCGTCTTGCTCGCGCGGTCGCCACTGGTCTGCATGCCCTGGGCGTCGAGGCGCGCCAGCCGTGCCGGGTCGAGAAAGCCCAGGCAGGCGTCCGTCGGGGTGATGAGAAACCCATCGTCGAGCCGCACGCTGATGTTGCCGGCGGTGGCATGCACGTAGCCACGCTCGAACAGGCTGCGGCCGACGCGGCAGATCTCCTCGCGCGCCTGGGTCTCGGTCATGCGAGGACCTTGAAGGCTTTGGTGAAAAAGTCGTCCGCCCCGAAGTTGCCGGACTTCAGTGTGAGGTGCACGCCCGCTCCATCAGCCGCCGCGGCCAGCGCGTGGCACCACGGCACGCCAGGGTCGATCTGCGGGCCGATCTGCATCTGCGTGACGCCCAGCGCCTGCACGCAGGCGCCCGAAGTCTCGCCGCCGGCCACGACCAACTGACGCACGCCCAGCGCGACCAGGCCGCGCGCAATGGCGGCGATGGTGCGCTCCACCATCGCACCAGCCTCTTCGACGCCGAGTCGGCCCTGCACCGACTTCACGGCGCTGGTCTCTGCCGTGGAGTAGACGAGCACCGGGCCGTCCGCAAGCAACGGCGCGGCCCAGGCGAGCACTTCGGCCGTGACGTCCACGCCCGACGCGATGCGCAACGGGTCGATCGCCATGGCCGGGCGACCGGTCTGGATGAAGTTCATCACCTGGCGGTTGGTCGCGATCGAGCAACTGCCCGACACCACGGCCTGCAGGCCTTTGGCCGGCGGCAGCGCACTGGCTTGCGACGAGGGTTCGATGCCGAAGTTGGCCGGCAGCCCGATCGCCACACCCGAGCCGGCCGTGACCAGCGGCATCGCCGCCAGCGCCGGGCCGAGGCGCAGCAGGTCGTCGTTCGACACTGCGTCGACCACCGCCACGCCCACGCCGTCGTTGCGCAGTTCGGCGATGCGCTCGCGCACCGCGTCGGCGCCACGCGCCACCACCGTGTGATCGATCAGCCCGACCTCGCGTTTCGTCTGCGCCTGCAGCACCCGCACCAGGTTCGGGTCGGTCATCGGCGTGAGCGGATGGTTCTGCATGCCGCTCTCGTTGAGCAGCACGTCGCCGACGAACAGGTAGCCCTTGAACACGGTGCGCTTGTTGTCGGGGAAGGCGGGGGTGGCGATAGTGAAGTCGCTGCCCAGCGCGTCCATCAGCGCTTCGGTGACGGGGCCGATGTTGCCGGCGGCCGTGCTGTCGAAGGTCGAGCAGTACTTGAAGTAGATCTGCTGAGCGCCCTGGGCCTGCAGCCATTTCATCGCGTCGAGCGACTGCGCGATGGCATCGGCCGGCGCGATGGTGCGCGACTTGAGTGCGACCACGACTGCATCGACATCGGCCGCGAGCGGCGCGCTCGGCACGCCGATGGTCTGCACCACGCGCATGCCGGCGCGCACCAGGTTGTTGGCCAAGTCGGTGGCGCCGGTGAAGTCGTCGGCGATGCAGCCGAGCACCATCTTGCTCATGCCGCGCCGTCCTTCTTCTTGGGCAGTTCGATGCCCGGGAAGATCTTGATGACGGCGCTGTCGTCTTCCTTCGCGAAGCCGGCGGTCGAGGCCTGCATGAACATCTGGTGCGCGGTCGAGGCGAGCGGCAGCGGGAATTTGGTGGCACGTGCGGTGTCGAGCACCAGGCCCAGGTCCTTCACGAAGATGTCGACGGCCGACAGCGGCGTGTAGTCGGCGGCCAGCACGTGCGCCATGCGGTTCTCGAACATCCAGCTGTTGCCGGCGCTGTTCGTGATGACCTCGTACAGCGCCGCCGCGTCCACGCCTTCGCGCAGGCCCAGCGCCATGGCTTCGGCCGCGGCGGCGATGTGCACGCCGGCCAAGAGCTGGTTGATGATCTTCACCTTGCTGCCGGCGCCCGCGCCGTCGCCCAGGCGGTAGACCTTGCCGGCCATTGCGTCGAGCACCGCATCGGCCGCGGCATAGGCCGCAGGCTTGGCCGAGGTCATCATGGTCATCTGGCCCGAGGCGGCCTTGGCGGCGCCGCCAGAGATCGGGGCATCGACGTAGTTCACGCCCTTTTCGGCCAGGCGCGCTTCGAGCGCGATCGACCAGTTCGGGTCGACCGTCGAGCACATGATGAAGGTGCTGCCGGCCGGCATCGCGGCGGCAGCGCCGTTCTCGCCGAACAGCACCGACTCGGTCTGCGCCGCATTCACAACCACGGACACCAGCACCGGGCATGCGGCGGCGAGTGCGGCGGGCGACGCGCACGCCACGCCGCCTTCCTGTGCAAAAGCGTCTGCAGCGCCAGGGCGCACGTCGCACACATGCACGTTGAAGCCGTTGGTACGAAGGGTCTTGGCAATGCCCAGGCCCATGGCGCCGAGCCCGATCACGCCGACATTTTTGGAGGTCATGCTGGATTGTTTCTCTGGAAGGAGTAAGAAGGAAGGATCACGACGGGCAACGCGGGAAAACCCCGTCAGGCCACCAGCGCCCAGAGCGCGGCCGTCATCAGGAAGCCGGCGACGCCGAGCACGGTGGTCAGCACCGTCCAGCTGCGCAGGCCGTCGGCCACGCTCAGGCCCAGGTAGCGGGTGACGATCCAGAAGCCGGAGTCGTTCACATGCGACAGGCCCAGGCCGCCGAAGCCGATGGCCACCGTCAGCAGCGCGACCTGCACCGCGCTGTAGCCGCCTGCGGTCACGGCCTGGGCCAGCAGGCCGCAGGTGGTGAGGATGGCGACCGTGGCCGAGCCCTGCGCAGCGCGCAGCGCCAGCGAGATCACGAAGCCGGCCAGGATCAGCGGCAGATGTGCCGCGGTGATGCTCTGCGACAGCGCTGCACCGATGCCCGTGGCCGTCAGCACCTTGGCGAACACGCCACCTGCGCCGGTGACCAGGATCACCGTGGCCGCTGGCGGTAGCGCCGACTCCATCACTTCGTTGGTGCGCTCCTTCGACCAGCCCTGCTGACGGGCGATCAGCCAGAAGGCCAGGCCGATGGCGACCATCAGTGCGAAGACCGGCGAGCCGATGAAGCCCAGCGCATTGCGCATCGGGTCGCCCTTGGGCAGCAGCGTGGCGCCGGTCGTGCCGAGCATGATCAGCAGCAGCGGCACCAGGATGAGCGTGAGCACCACGCCCACGCCGGGCGCGGCCAGCTTGCCGGAAGCGGCCTTCGCAGCGCCGGCGTCGAACGCTTCGAACTGCGCCGCCGTGGTCGGCAGCATGGCGTAGCGCTTGCGGTTGAGGAATTTCGAGACGTACTGCGACACGACCGCCAGCACCACGCAAATGGCCAGGCCGATCAGCGTGATCCAGCCGATGTCGGCCTGCAGCACGGTCGCGCCGCCGACGATGCCGGGGTGCGGCGGCACCACCACGTGCACCGCCAGCATGATGCCGGCGACCGGCAGGCCGAACTTCACCGGGTCGACCTTCGCGGCCTTGCAGAAGCCATAGATGATCGGCACCAGGATGATGAAGCCGACGTCGAAGAAGACGGGAATCGACAGCACCAGGGCCGCGGCGGTGAGCGCGGCCGGGACCCGCGTCGGGCCCAGCAGCTGGGTAAAGCGCTGCGCCATGCTGCCGGCACCGCCCGAGACCTCGATCACCCGCCCCAGCATGGCGCCGAGCGCCACGAGGATGGCGACCGAGCCGAGCGTGCCGCCCATCCCGCTGATCAGCGTGGGAATGATGTCGCCGATCGGCAGGCCGGCAGCCAGCGCGACGAGGAAGCTCACCAGCATCATGGCGATGAAGGCATGGACCTGGAACCGGATGATCAGGATGAGCAGCAGGGCGATGCCGACGGCAGCGATGCCGAGAAGAGCGGGAGTGGACATGACGAACGGGGAGAGTGAGGTGTCTGGAGGCCAGACGACACGGTCAAACGACGGGCGCCCGCAGGCGCTCGATGACCTAGGCATCGTCTGTTGATATTGTCATCATATGACTTTTGTTTGCAAAGGCGATTCGGGTTAGTCCCTGTTCGTACGTCGTCGGTGCGACGTCAGCGACTCAAACCGTGCTCAGTCCGGTCGTCAGCGCGCGCGCGAGCACGGCGCCTTCCTGCCGCCAGAAGGCCGGGTCCGCCTCTTCGATGCGGCGGATCGCGTTGTTCATGTGGTCGAAAGCCGCCGCCCGAGCCGCCACCGCGTCGCCGGATTCGATCGCCTGCAGGATCGCGGCGTGTTCGTCTTTCACCTGGCGCGCGAAGTCGCCGCGGCGGGCCTCGTTGGCGCGCGTCACGCGCGTCGCGCCGTGCAGGAAGCGGCTGAGGTATTGCAGCGTGCTGAGCAAGAAGGGGTTGCGGGCGGCATCGGCGATGGCGCGATGCAGCGCCACGTCTTCCGGCACGCCGTCGCCGCCGGCCTCGACCGCGGCGTCCAGCGCGTCGATGGCGGCCCGGATGCGCGCCACGTCTTCGGGCGAACGGCGCTGCGCGGCCAGCCCGGCGACTTCGGCCTCCAGCGCCCGCCGCACCTCGACCATCTGGATCACGGCTTCGCGCGACACGGCCTCATGGGTGTCGAAGTTCAGCGGCGGGATCGCGGGCTCCAGCACGAAGACGCCGCTGCCCTGCCGCGATTCGACCAGGCCGATCGACTTGAGCCGCGACACGGCCTCGCGGACCACGGTGCGGCTGACGGCGAACTGCGTCACCAGTTCGGGCTCTGTAGGGAGCTTGTCGCCGGGCTGCAGGCGGCCCGAACGGATCTCCGTGGCCAGCGCCTCGGCCACGCGCTCGGACAGACGGATCGACGGCGCCATCGCGGCGAACGACGGCGCCGTGCTCATGGGCTGTATCCGGAATTCATGCGACGACTCTAGCGCATGAGCCTCGCGCTCGCCGGGGCACACCGCTCAGCGCAGCGCGTGCTTGGCCGCTCGAACGATGCTCGCCGCGTCCACGCCGAAAAAGTCGCGCAGCGCGGCACGCGTGTCGCTGCGGCCGAAGCCGTCGGTGCCCAGCGTGAGGTAGCGTCGGCCTTCGGGCAGGAAGGCACGCACGCTCTCGGGCACGGCGCGCACGTAGTCGGTGGCGGCGACGATGGGGCCGCTGGAAGCCGCGAGTTGCTGGGCGATGAAGGGCGTGTCCGCCTGCTCGCCGCGCAGGGCGCGCGCTTCGCAGGCCTGACCGTCACGCGCCAGCTCGCTCCAGCTGGTGACGCTGATCACCTCGGCGGCGATGCCTTCGGCCGCAAGCTGCTGCGCGGCCTTGACGACCTCTGTGAGGATCGCGCCCGAGCCCATCAACGTCACCTGCGTCTTGCCGGTTTCCGCTGACGCATCGCGCCACCCCTCGTAGCGCCAGCAACCGCGCAGGATGTCCGCGGCGGCCTCGGCCGGCACGTCGGGTTGCGCGTAGTTCTCGTTCATCAGCGTCACGTAATAGAAGACGTCCTGCTGCTCGACCATCATCTCGCGGATGCCCGCGTCGACGATCACCGCCATCTCGCCGGCGAAGCCGGGGTCGTAGGCCTTGCAGTTCGGGATGGTCGCCGCCACCAGGTGACTGCTGCCGTCCTGGTGCTGCAGGCCTTCGCCGCCGAGCGTGGTGCGGCCCGAGGTGGCGCCGAGCAAAAACCCCCGTGCCCGCTGGTCGGCGGCGGCCCAGATGGCGTCGCCCACGCGCTGGAAGCCGAACATCGAGTAGTAGATATAGAAGGGCAGCATCGCCAGCCCGTGCACGCTGTAGCTGGTGGCCGCGGCCGTCCAGCTGGCGATGGCGCCGGCCTCGCTGATGCCTTCTTCGAGGATCTGCCCGTCGGTCGCTTCGCGGTAGCTCAGGATGGTGTCGATGTCCTCGGGCGAATAGCGCTGGCCCACGCTCGAATAGATGCCCACCTGCTTGAACAGGTTGGCCATGCCGAAGGTGCGGGCCTCGTCGGCCACGATGGGCACGATGCGCGGGCCGAGCGCCTTGTCCTTCATCAGGTTGCCGAGCATGCGCACGAAGGCCATGGTCGTGCTCATCTCCTTGCCGGCCGCTGCGACGGCGAACTGCGCATAGGCCGCCAACTCGGGCTTGGGCACCACCTCGCACGCCGTCTCGCGCCGCGGCATCGAACCGCCCAGCGCCGCGCGGTGCTCTTTCAGGTAGCGCATCTCCACGCTGTCTTCTGACGGCTTGTAGAACGCGAGCGATGTCGCCTGCTCGTCCGACAGCGGCAGGTTGAAGCGGTTGCGAAAGCCGATCAAATCGGCGCTTTCGAACTTCTTGTGCGAGTGCGTGGTCATCTTGCCCTGACCTGCGGCGCCCATGCCGTAGCCCTTCTTGGTGTGGGCGAGGATGACGGTCGGCTGGCCCTGGTGCGCGGCGGCGGCGGCATAGGCGGCGTGGATCTTCACCAGGTCGTGCCCGCCGCGTTTGAGGCGGTCGATCTGCTCGTCGGTCATGCCTTGCGCGAGGCGCGCGAGCTCGGGATCCTGGCCGAAGAAGGACTCGCGGTTGAAGCGGCCATCCTTCGCGGCGAAGGTCTGCATCTGACCGTCGACCGTGTGTGCGAAGGCACGGGCCAGCGCGCCGGTGGTGTCGCGCGCGAAGAGGCCATCCCAGTCGCTGCCCCACACCAGCTTGATCACGTTCCAGCCGGCGCCGGCGAAGAGCTTCTCCAGCTCGTCGATGATGCGGCCGTTGCCGCGCACCGGGCCGTCGAGGCGCTGCAGGTTGCAGTTGACCACCCAGACCAGGTTGTCGAGCTTCTCGCGCGCGGCGAGCGTCAACGCGCTCATCGATTCGGGCTCGTCCATCTCGCCGTCGCCGAACACGCCCCACACCTTGCGCGACGCGCAGTCCTGCAGCTGCCGGTCGGTGAGGTAGCGCATGAAGCGGGCGTGGTAGATCGAACTGATCGGGCCGATGCCCATCGAGCCGGTCGGGAACTGCCAGAAGTCCGGCATCAGATAGGGATGCGGGTAGCTGGAAAGTCCGCGTGCTCCCTTGCCCTCCGTGAAGGCCGGCGCCGTCAGCTCCTGGCGGTAGTGGGCGAGGTCCTCTTCACTCAACCGGCCTTCCAGAAAGGCCCGTGCGTACACGCCCGGCGAACTGTGCGGCTGGAAGAACACCAAGTCGCCGCCATGGCGTTCGTTGTGCGCGTGAAAGAAATGGTTGAAGCCCACCTCGAACAGATCCGCCGCGCTCGCGTAGCTGGCGATGTGGCCGCCGAGCTCTCCGTACGAATGGTTCGCGCGCACCACCATCGCCAGCGCGTTCCAGCGCATCAGGGAAGCGAGCCGTTCCTCCACGGCGAGATCGCCCGGGAAAGCCGGCTGCTGGTCGACCGCGATGGTGTTGACGTACGGCGTGGCCAGCTCGGGCTGCCAGCCGATGCGGCGCTCGCGTGCCACGCGGGCCAGTTCGTCGAGCATCTGGCGCGCACGTTCGGCGCCTTGCGTGTGCACCAGCGCGGCGAAGGCGTCGCGCCATTCGGCGGTTTCCTGGGGGTCCGGGTCGGTCGAGGCCGGGTTCAGCAATGCGTGCATATGAAAAGCGGAGATCGGGGCGTTCATGCCCATGACTTTAGGTTGCGGTGCGCCGAATGGGCTGCCGTCCGCGCAACGCGTATTCCCTGGCCCGCAGAATAAACTGCCGCCATAACGACGAATGGCGGCATTTCATGAAACTCGACCCCATCGACCTGCGCATCCTTGACGAACTGCAGCGCGACGGCGCGCTGTCCAACGTCGAACTGGCGCGCCGCGTGCATCTGTCTCCGTCACCGTGCCTGGCCCGAGTCAAGGCGCTGGAAAGCGCTGGCGTGATCGACCGCTACGTCGCCCTGGCCAGCGCGAGCGCGGTCGGGCTGGGGCTGAACGTGTTCATCTCCATCAGCCTCAGGACGCAGAGCAAGGAATCGCTCGGCGACTTCGAGCGGCGCATCGTCGAACACGACGAGGTGATGGAGTGCTATCTGATGACCGGCGACAGCGATTACCTGATCCGCATCGCGGTGGCGGACATGGCGGCGCTCGAGAAGTTCATCCTCGAGCAACTCACGCCCATTCCTGGCATCGAGAAGATTCGCTCAAGCTTCGCGCTCAAGCAGGTGCGCTACAAAACGGCGCTGCCGCTGCCTCGGGGATGAGGCAGCGGCAGCGCGGGGTGGCGTGGGAGGAGGTCAGGCCTTCGCGAGCGCCGGCTGCTTCGGATCGGCAGTGAGGTAACCCACGGCAGCGCCGAACTTGTTCTTGTAGTTGGCGCTGATCAGCGGTTCCAGCGTGGCCTTCACGTTGTTGTGAATGGCGCCCCAGTCACCGGCGTGCTGGAAGTTGCTCATGATGTAGGTCCAGCCGTTGAGTTCGTCCACGGCATGCAGGCCGGTCGATTCGCCGCCCGCGGGGATCGACATCACGCGTGCCAGCGCCTTGGTGTCGACGTTGTAGGCCCACAGGAAGTTGTTGACGTGCTGGCCGCTGTCCTCGCCGATGAAGAGCGTGCGCAACTTCTCGGAGAACTTCAGGTTGTCCGGGTTGCCAACCTTGGCGGGGTTGGCCGTGTTGCCGATGGCGTCGGCCGTGATGTCCTCGCCGACCAGCAGGGCCTTGGTGTCGACCGGCATCCATTCGCTGTTGATCGCCGCGCCGAGCGTGTCCTTCACGCCGCCTTGCAGCTTGAGCGCCATCACGGCGCCGGCGTTGACCGCCTTGGCGAGCGCCACGCCCTTGGCGGGGTCGTTCAGCGCGTTGCCGGCAACCATCGAGGTCTGGCAGTTCTGCAGGGCGGAATAGGCGATCTTGTCCTTGATGTTGACGGTGGTGCCTTCCATCTTGGTGAACGCCGTCGAGGCGCCGACCAGGCTGGCGTAGCGGTGCGTCTCGAGGAAGGCCGCGGCCTTCTCCATGCCCGGCACCAGCTTGATCCACTCGGTCTTGCCGTTGGCGAACACCTTGGTGTAGGTCGCGTCGAGCGGGTCGGACGTCTTCACGTCCATGATGTCCGTGGCCTTGAGCGTGGTGGCCAGCTTCTTGACCTCGGCGCTGGTGGCGGCCCCCAACTTGATCCAGGTCAGCGGCGCGCCGGCGGCGGCCGGGTCGAGCGAGAAACCGGCCCCGACCTTGGCGACATACAGGCTGCCCGATGACAGGTCTTTTTCCTTGTCGGCCACGAAGACGAAGTAGGCGCTGTTGGTCGCGTCGTCGCCCATGAACACGGTGCGGTTGTCCGGCATCACCTGCACCAGCTCGTGCGAGATGCGGCCCATGCAATAGTGCTTCTGGATCGTGCCGGTGCCATCGGCGTGCACGGTCACTTCAGGCATGTGGCCGTAGTTGTAGGGGTTGGCGGCGGTTTCGCTGCCGTACAGGTTCTTGCTGAAGGCCTTGAACTGCAATTCCGTCGCGGCCGTGAAGGCGTTGGGCTCGTACTCTTCGCTCGAAAGGTGGGTGCCCCACGGCGACAGGCTGGCGCCGCAGGTGATCCACAAGCCAGCGACGTTGGAGGTGTCGACGTTGTGGTACTTGACCAGGCTGAGCTTGCCGGTCGCCGGGTCCTGGTCGAGCGTGAGCACGGCGATCGGCGAGGGCAGCTTGCCGTACATGTCGGTCGTCTTGTCCTGAGCCCAGGTGGTGTACTCGAACTGCACCACGGCGAACACGGTATTGCCCTTGACGCCGTCGACCTTGGCGCCCGGCACGCTCAGCAGCGACGTGCCGTCCGGCGCATCGGAGAAGAACTGGCGCTGGCTGGCCGGCACTGTCGTGTCGATGATCGGCTGGTTGTAGATGTCGACGTAGCCGCCTGCGAGGATCGTGCCGCCCTTGCCATTCGGCACCATGTCACCAGTGATGAAGAAAGGCTTGTAGGCCAGCTTGTAGTCGGTGCTGCTGCCGTCGTCGTAGGAAATCTTGAGCGACGAGCCGACGCTGGTCGTGGCCATCGCGGCCGAATCGGAGAGCGCCGGTGCGGCCATGCCGGTGAAGGTTGCCGAGACGTAGTTCGGCTTCGGTGCGGGGGTCGGCGCCGGGGATGGTGCCGGAGCGGGAGCGGGTGCCGGCGCCGGATCGTCGCTGCCACCGCCGCCGCAGGCGGTCAGAAAGGCAACGCCGCCCAGCGGCAGCATGGGTGCGGCGCTGAGGAACTTGAGGGCTTGGCGGCGGGATGCGCGGGGTGCGGCGGTTTCGGACATGACGGTGCTTCGCTTCCAGGTCGTGGGTTGGATTGAGAACCGCGCAGGGATGCATGCGTGCACCTCGATCCGCGGCGGTCGGGCGAGCTTAGGAACCGCGCATGACGCGGCTGTGCAACGCGTGTGACGAAACGATGACGGTCGTGTCGCCGTCAGAGGGCCGCTGCAGGGGCTACTTGGGCCAGAAGACCCACAGCTTGAGCGGCTGGTTCACCGTGGCGGCCAGCTTTCCGGCTTCGGGCCCGGTGCCTGCGAAGTAGTCGGCGCGCACCGCACCGAGGATCGCGCTGCCGGTGTCCTGCGCGACCACCAGTTTCTGCAGCTGAACGCTCGGGCCCGGCGAAGCGAGCCAGACCGGCGTGCCGTAGGGAATGCTGTCGCGGTCGACCGCGATCGAACGTCCCGCCGTCAGCGGCACGCCCTGCGCGCCGCGCGGTCCGGACGCGGCGTCGACTTCGTTGAGCGCTTCCTCTCGGAAGAACACATAGCGCGGGTTGCTCCACATCAGCTGCTGCACGCGCTGGGGGTTTTGCGCGACCCAGGCCTTGGTGTCGTCGGGCCAGCGGCTCACGCGACCGGCGCCCTGGTTCTGCAGCCATTGCTGGATGCTGCGGTAGGGCTGTTCGTTGGTCCCGGCGAAGGCCACGCGCACGGTGCGCTGGGTGCCGTCGACGTCGGTCAGGCGCAGCCGGCCCGACCCCTGGATGTGCAGCATCATCGCGTCGACAGGGTCGGCCATCCAGGCGATCTCACGGCCACGCAGCGCGGCTTGTGCCTCAGGCAGCGTCTCGATCTGCTCCCGCGTGAACCAGGGGCGGCGCGGCACGAGGCCAGCCGGCACGGCATACAGCGGCACGTTGAACTGCGTGGTCGGCCGGCGCGAGCCTTCGTACACGGGCTCGTAGTAGCTGGTGAGCTTCCCGTCGCTCTCGCCGGCGAGCGATTCCACGCGGTAAGGCTGCAAGCGCTCGGTCATCCACTGGCGCTGCGCGTCGGGCTCGGCGATGGCGAGGCGGCGGACTTCAGGGCAGAGCGGTGCGAAAGCGGCGTTGGGGCGCGCGCAGTTCGAGACCATCGCAGCCCAGCCTTCGTGCGTGGCGTCGTCGGCGAAGCCGGGCAGCTCCGACCAGGCCACCGGCACCCAGCGGCTTTTGGGATGGTTCAACGAGCCGGTCAACGGTCCCAGCACAGGCGGCTGCGGGGAGAGCGGCGTGGTGGGGGCCGGAGGCACGCGGCTGCCGGTCGAACAGGCCGCCAGCGTTGCTACGATCATGCATACCACCAGCCACCGGAGTCCTTTTTTCATGGGTCTGATTCTGCTTGAAGCGCTCGGCGCCCTCGCGCTGCTCGTCTTCATCGTGTGGTGGACGATGTTCTCCGGCCGCAAGGGCGGCGAAATCGATGAGGAAGCCGACGAAGCGCGGCCCGACGACCGACCGCCAAGCGGTTGAATGTCACGCTTTGCCTGTCGGGCTAGGCCGCATCGTATCGTGGGGTAACGGACGAGGTGCTTCTGATTCCATAGCAAGAAAGCCTTGCAAGCAAAGGCTTGCGCCGTGATCGACGGGCGCGCGGGTTACATGCCGAGACACCCCGAGGGGTGCTTCGGCCCTGGCTTACTCGTGATAATCGTTCGGCGTTCCGCAGCAATTGCCGCGGAGTCTCCACAACGAACCGAAGGGGTCTTCCATGAAAAAAATCGTTCTCTCCACCGCTGCACTCGCCGTCTTTCTCACCGGCTGCGCAGGCATGACCGACACGCAGCGCAACACCGGCATCGGTGCGGGCGCCGGCGCGTTGGGCGGCGCGGCCATCGGTGCTGCGACGGGAGGCCGGGCCGGCACCGGTGCAGCCATCGGCGCAGGTGTGGGTGCCCTGGGCGGCTACCTGTGGTCGCAGCGCATGGAAAACCAGAAGCGCGAAATGGAAGCGGCCACGCGCGGTACGGGCATCGGCGTGACGCAGACCGCCAACAACGAACTGAAGCTGGCCATTCCGAGCGATGTGTCCTTCGACACCGGCAAGTCGGCCATCAAGGGCAACTTTGCGCCCGTTCTCAACCAGTTCGCCAACGGCCTGCGCAACAACCCGAACGCCGAAGTCCGCATCATCGGCCACACCGACAGCACCGGCTCGGACAGCATCAACAACCCGCTGTCGGTCGACCGTGCCGCCAGCACGCGTGACTACCTGATCGCCCGTGGCGTCCCGTCGACGGCCTTCCGCATCGAAGGCCGCGGCTCGCGCGAACCAATCGCCGACAACAACAGCGATGCCGGCCGCGCACAGAACCGCCGCGTCGAGATCTATGTGGGTGAGCGCCAGCCGGGCTGATCAAAGCCCGCGCAGCACGTTGGCCAGTTCGACGGCCGACTTGACTTCCATCTTCTCGAACACGCGCGCACGGTGGACCTCCACCGTGCGTACGCTGATCTGCAATTGATCGGCGATCAGCTTGTTCGGCAATCCCTCGACCACCAAACGCATCACATCGCGCTCGCGCTCGGTGAGCTCGTCGATGCGCGTGCGCAGCGCGCGTCGTGCCGTCTGGGCACCCACGGCGCGCAGCGACGCGCCCAGCGCCTTCTCGATGCGGTCGACCAGTGCGTTGTCGGAAAACGGCTTCTCGCAGAAGTCGAAGGCGCCGCGCTTGACCAAATCGACCGCCGTCGGCACGTCGGCATGACCCGTCAGGAAGATCACGGGCATGGTGTCGAGCAGGCCGCGTTCTGCCAAACGGTCGAACAGCACCAGGCCGCTGGTTCCTGGCATGCGCACGTCCAGCAGCAGGCAGTGCGGGTGCATGGGCAGTTCGGTGCTGTCGATGTAGGCCTCGAAGGCGTCGGCGCTGCCGAAGTGCTCGCTGGCCAGGCGGCGCGAGCGCAGCAGCCAGGCCAGCGCCTCGCGCACGCTGGCGTCGTCGTCGACGATGAAGATGAGGCCGTCGATCAGAGGTTGCATAGAGGGGTCATGCCATGGGTAATGTGAAGCGGAAGACCGTGCCGCGCGGTCGATTCGGCTCGTGCATCAGCACGCCGCCATGCTGCTCGACCACCGTGCGGCACAGGCTCAGTCCCAGTCCCATGCCGTCGGCGCGGGTGGTGAAGAAGGGCGTGAACAGGCGCTCGGCCACATCGTCTGCGATGCCGCTGCCGATGTCGGCCACGGCAAAGGTCAGCCAGTGCCGCATGTCGGCTGGCGCGCCCGCCGCCCGGAGACCACCGGCGCGCGACACGCGCAGCAGCAGCACGCGTTCCTTGAACTCCGGCATGTCCATCGCCTGCATCGCGTTGCGCGCCAGGTTGAGCAGCACCTGCTCGACCAGCGTGCGGTCGCACAGCACTGCGGGCAGCGCGTCTTCCAGTTGCACGTCGACGCGCACGCCCAGCTTGCGCGCCTGCAACCGCACCAGCGGCAGCACGGCGTCGAGCAGCGCCTGAGGCGCCACGGGCTCGCGCGTGCGGTCGCGCCGCCGCACGAAGTCGTGCACGCTCCGGATCACCTGCCCTGCGCGGTCCGCCTGCTCGGCGATGCGGCGCACCGCCATCGCAACCTCGGCGCCGTCGCCCTGCGCACCTTGCAGCAGGTTGAGCGAGCCGCTCGCATAGCTGGCGATCGCAGCCAGCGGCTGCGTCAGCTCGTGGCTCAACAGCGAGGCCATCTCGCCCACGGTCGCGAGGCGCGCGCTGGCCTGCAGCCGTTCCTGGCTGGCGCGCGACAGCTCTTCGACGCGGCGCTGCTCGCTGACGTCGATGAAGGCGCTCATCCAGCCGGTCTGCACGCCGTGCGCGTTGATCAGTGGCGCCTCGAAGATCAGCACCGGAAAGCGCGAGCCGTCCTTGTGCATGAAGACCGACTCGAAACCCTCGCGCGGCGGCATGCCGCCGGCCAGCCGATGGGTCTGTCGCTTCTGGTATTCGTGGGCCAGCTCGGTGGGCCAGTAGGGCGCTTCGCCGAGGCCGGCCGCCACCAGCTCGTCGGCGCTGAAGCCGACCATCTCGCAGAAGGCCGGATTGACGTAGGTGATGCGGCCTTGCAGATCGCGCGCACGCAGGCCGGTGATGACCGAGTCCTCCATCGCCTTGCGAAAGGCCAGCGTGTCGGCCAGCTCGTTCTCCGCGCGCAGGCGGCGCCGCGTGTCGCGCGCCAGCAGCACCAGCACCGACACCAGCGCGATCGAGATGGCGGTGACCAGGCCGGTCAGCAGGTTGGGAAACACATCGGGCGCGGCGCGCCAGCCGTCCACGCGCAACACCAGCGCAGTACCGGGCAGGTCGATGAGCTGCTGGGTGCTGAACACCCGGCTGCCGCTGCGCCGCGCGGTGCCGACCGAGGCGAGTCGCGTGCCGTCGGCTTCGGTCAGCGACACCTCCTGCCCGCGCCGGAGCGTCGGCGCGACCAGCTCGATCAGCACGTCGCGCAGCGTGTAGGTGGCGATCAGGTAGCCGCCGCTTTCGGTCGGCAGGCACATCTCCATGACCTCGATGCCGCCACTGTCGGGCAGTGCGACGTAGTGGCTTGGCGAATAGGCGGCACCTTCCGTCTTGCGCGCCGCGGCGCAGGCGAGCGCGACATCGGACTGCGCGCTGTTGCGTGTGGCCTCGTCGAAGTGGCGCACGCGGTAGGGCGTGTCGGCGACGGCCATCGTGCGCAAGGCGAGGTCGCGCCATTCGAGACGCAGCCATTCACGGTGGCCTCGCATCAGCGCCGTCGATTCGGTGGCCCAGCGCCCGGGGTCGAGCCCGCCCGACTGCAGCGCATGCAGGCTCTGCACGTTGCGCTGCAGGCCGGCGCGCAGGTCTGAGGCAGCATCGGCCGTGTCGCGGTCCAGCGCGGCCTGCACCTGCTCGGCCTCGTGCCGGCCGGCGAGCCACACCACCGTGCCCAACAGCGCCAGCACCAGCACCGCGAGCAGCACCCAGAGAAACCAGCGCTGCCACACCGAGCGCAGGCTCAGAAAGGCCTGTCCGCAGACGCGGATCGCCAGCCGCGTGGCGAGGTTCTCGCGCGGTGCGCTCGGCGACGGGGTCGGATCGAAGGGCGGGGAAGACACGGGCGCTGGCGTGGCTAGAGCACCGCATGCCCGAGCGCGGGCAACTGGGTGCGCGACGTGGCGATGCGCTGCGCGTCGAGATCGAACAGCACCACGCTTTCGCCTGTGGCCTGTTGCGCGACGACCGCGCCCCAGGGGTCGACGATCATCGAATGGCCCCAGGTCTGGCGGCCGTTCTCGTGCAGACCGCCTTGCGCCGGTGCGACGACCCAGGCCAGGTTCTCGACCGCGCGGGCGCGCAACAGCAGTTCCCAGTGCGCGGCACCGGTGGTGTGGGTGAAGGCGCTGGGCACCAGCAGCACATCGGCGCCTTGTTTCGACAGCGTCCGGTACAGCTCCGGAAAGCGCAGGTCGTAGCAGACCGACAGGCCGATGCGCCACGCATGGCCGTCGCGCGAGGGCAGGTCGAAGTGCACCGGCGCGCTGCCGGGCGTGATGACGCGGCGCTCGTCGAAACGCTCGCGGCCGTTGTCGAAGAAGAAGAGGTGGATCTTGTCGTAGCGCGCCACGCATGCGCCCGACGGCGCGTAGACCAGCGCGCTGTTGAACACGTGCTGGTCGTCGCCGGCCTCGATCGGCAGCGTGCCGCCGACGATCCACATCCCGAGCTCGCGCGCGGCATCGGCCAGGAAGCGCTGGATCGGGCCTTCGCCCGGCTTCTCGCGCATCGCGAGCTTGTCGGTGTCCTTCGCGCCCATCACGCAGAAGTATTCGGGCAGGACCGCCAGCTCGGCGCCGCCTGCTGCAGCCTCGCTCAGCAAGGCATGCGCGCGCGCCAGGTTGGTAGCCCGGTCGATGGCCGAAACCATCTGCAGAGCGGCGACTTTCATGGCGGGCTTTCCTTGGGCATTTCAACGGCGGGCGCAGGCGCGCTGCGGCGGGGCACCTTGACGATGGTCGGGTCGGTCCAGGTGCCTTCGATCTGGAACTCCTGCGTCGCCGCGGCGGCCAACGGCTTGCTCAGCAGCATCTGCGCGAGGAAGGTGCTCAAGCCGATTACCGGGTTGATGGCGGTGGCCACCAGGGCGGCGGTGCCGGCGTTGATTTCCGGCACCACCACCACGCGCAGGCTCTGCGTCTCGCGCGCGATGTCGGCCGAGCCGTCCATCAGCGCCGCGGCGTTGACGCCCTTCATCTGCAGGTTGTTGGTGCTGGCCACGCCGCGCACGATCTTCGCGTCCCCGCGGATGAAGTCGAAGGCGAAGCCCTCGCTGAACACATCGCGGAAGTCGAGCGTGAGCCGGCGAGGCAGCGCCTGCAGGCTCAGGACGCCCAGCAGCTTGGCCAGGCCCGGATCGGCCTTGAGAAACTGGCCGGTGCCCACGTCGATATGCAACTGCCCGTTGAGACTCGGGTAGTCGAGCGACAGTGGCGAGCCGCGCCAATCCACCTCGCCTTCGAGCCGGCCACGGCCGCGTCGGATCACGTCCTTCATGTTGAAGCGCGCCAGCAGTGCGCCGGCGTCGGCCATCTCCAGCTTGAAGTTCATCGACGTGCGGCGTTGCGCCGCGTCGTTGCCGGCCCAGCTGCCCTGCGCGGTGAAGGCCGCTTCGGGCATGGTGAAGGCCAGCTTGTTGAGCCGCCATTCGCGCCGTGCGCCGCCGCGGTTGACCGCGTCGATCTCCAGCCGTCCGAGGTGACGGCCGAGCAGCTCGAAGTCTTCGACCACGATGTCGAGCGCCGGCAGCGCGCCAGGCTGCTCGTCGAGCAGCGACTCGACGTCCTTGGCCTCGGTCGCGGCGATCTTCAGCCGCGACAGCCGCGCGTAGATGCGGCCGTCCTGCGACTGCCGGTATTCCGCATAGCCGCTGAGCTCGGTCGCGTCGATGTTGGCGCGCCACAGCGCGCCCTCGCGCGAGCCGCCCAGCACCACGTCGTGCAGCGTGCGACCGCCGCCGATGCCCAGCGACTGGGCACGCACCGCGATGGCGGTGGGCAGGTACGCGGATGGCTCGGCGCCACCGCCACCGGTGTCGACCGCATTGCCGGTGGCCTCGCCGAACAGCGCCTGCCAGGCCGGCAGGTCGAACTGGCCCAGGTGCAGCGTCGCGAGCACGCCGCGCTCCGGCGCGCTCGGGGTTTCGCCCTCGGGCAGACCAACGCCGATGGCGCCCTGCAACACGCGCGGCACTTCGCCGCCGATGTCGCGCAGGTAGTGCACCGAGGCGACGCGGCCGAGTTCGAGCGAGAGGCGGTCGTGCAGCAGCGGCGCCGTGCCGGCGCGTGCCTCGCGCAGCACCACTTTCTTCTCGACCTGCAGCGCCATCGCGGTGCCGGCCTCCTTGGCCAGCGGGGCGGGCAGCGCGAGCGCCAGCCCCTGCAGGTCGCTGGTCAGCGAGAACTCCGGCGTGCCCTCGCGCATCGACAGCGTGGCGCTGTAGCCGGTGCCGCCTTCGGCCTTGGCGGCGAGGCGCCGCAGCCAGTCGACCTCGCGGGCGCCGCGAAGGCCCTCTGCGGTGACGTTGCCCTGCGCACGAAAACTCATCTCGGGCTGGGCGCCGTCGTAGCGTCCGCGGCCTTCGATATGGGTCTCGCCGCCGATGAACCGCCCTTGCACGCCGGCGAGCGTGAAGCCGGTCTCGGTGAAGGCCAACGTGCCGCGCACCTGCGACACGGCGGGCGCTTCCGGGGCGAGCTGCAGCTCGTTGCCGCCGAGCACCACGTTGGCCTGCACCTTGGCCTTGTCCATGGTTTCGAGCGGAAGCTGGAGCCGCAGGCGATAGTCGGCGTTGCCGCCCGCGCGCACGCCGGCCACCGCCGTGGCCGCCTCGCCAGTGAGCGGTGCGCCGACCTTGAGCAGTTCGGCCAGCGGGCCGCGGGCCTGTGCATCGACCTCGAGGACCGGCGCATGGTGCGACATGTCGGCGATCTGCACGTCGGCCTTCGTCACCTCGATACCGGGCGCGCCCGCGATCCGGCCTTGCGCGTTGCGCACCCGCATGCCCGCGCGTTCGAAGATCAGTTCGCCCGACACGCCGGCCAGGCCGGGCCAGGCCAGGGTCTTGCCGCTCTTGACCGACGACGGCGGAACGTACGCGTAGTCGACGTTCGCCACGTTGGCGGCGATGCGGAACTCGCCGTCGCGCGGGTCCATGAAGGGCATGTCGTGGAGGTCGCCGCGCACCCGGAAGTCGACCGTGCTGGCCGTTCCCTTGGTGACGCTTTCCTGCACGTAGTCGCGGGTGTGCTTCGGGATGTCAAGCGGCAGATAGCGATGCACGCGGGTGCCGTTCGCGCGTGTCAGCTGGCCCTGCAGGTCGAGCACGCCGGGGTAGCGCGAGCGGCCGTGCGACACGCCCGGATCGCTGGTGCGCCAGCTCGCCTTCGCCTCGCCGGTGGCGTCGGCGTTCGTGAAACGCAGGTCGCTCACCTGCAGCTCGGCCTTGTCGCCGTCGATCCTCCACTGCAACTGGGTCGACAGCCGGTCGATCGGGATCAGCGGTTCCTCGAACACGCCGGGAAATTCGAGTGCGCCTTGCGCGATGGCCAGCGTGGCCTTGCCGCCGTCCTGGGTGGCGTCGAAGTCCACGCTGGCGCCGCGCAGCCCCGGCGTGCCGGCGTGCGGCCGTGTGGCGGCCTGGGCCTTGGCGTCGACCGTCGCCGTCGGCGCAGGTTGTGCGGCCAGGCTGAGGCCGCTCACGCTGCCGCGCGCCTGGTAGGTGTTCGGTGCGCCCAGTGCGCCCTGCCACTGAGCGTCGATGCGCTCGACCACGCCGCGTGGGGCGTACGCGGCCAGCGCCTGGTGCGTCGCGTCGCCCAGCGGCAGCCGCGCAGCGATCAACGCCAGCGCGGCGAGATCGAGCCGGTCGGCCTTCAGCGCGCCGCGCTCGGGGCTGCGGCCCTGCGTCGGCGTGTGCTGGAACCACAGGTTGCCGCCGGGCCAGCGCAGGCCGTCGGCGGTGTCGAACTGCAGGTTGGTGGTGGAGAATTCCAGCGTCGCATCGTTCAGGCGTCCTGCGAGCCGGCCAGTGACGGCGCGCAGCACCAGGGGTTCGAGCCCGGTGTCGAGAGACGCATCGACGCGCTCGAGCGCCAAGTCGGCCGCGCCACCCACCACCTGGCCGTCGCGGATGTCGGCCCATGCGCGCACGCCGCCACGGCCTTCGCGGATGCGCGCATCGAGCGACACGTAGCGACCCAGCCGTTGCACGTCGATGTGTGGGAGTTCGGCGTACATCTCGCCGTTCCAGCGGTGCCAGTCGCCGCTGCGCACCGACAGCAGCGGCTGGCGGAAGCGACCGCGCAGCGTGAAGCGCTCGCCCCAGCCGGCAGGCGGCGTGGCGTCCAGCCGCAGCGCATGGCGGCGGCCGTTGTTGCGCGCGATGAAGCGCACGTCGGTGAGCAGCAGGGGTTCGGCACGGCGTCGCTCGTCGGTCCAGCGCACCGTGCCGCCTTCGATCACAAACTCGCGTTGCGCGAAGAACCAGTCGGCACCCCGACTCTCGCCGCTGGTCTCGGTCGACATGTCGAGCCCCGCCACGTGCAGCTTGCCCGCGGCATCGAGCCGCACGTCGAGTTGCGGGTTCGCGATGTGCACCTGCGCGAAGTTGAGGCGCCAGATCGAGCGTGGCGAGAGGCTTGCCACGACGCGCTCCAGACGCAGTGCATCGCGCTGTTGCGCGTCCTGAAGGACCACGTCGCGCAGCTCGAAAACGGGAAAGAGGGTGCCAGATCGGGCGCTGATCGCGCCGATGCGCACGGGTACCCCGATGGCACGGCTGGCTTGCGCCTCGATGGCTTCACGGTAATCGCCGATTCGCGGCACAATCCAGCCGTGTAGGACAACGACTGACAAAGCGAACAGCGACCACGCGGCGATCAGCAGACCCAGCATCCATGTCGCCGTGACAGCGGTGATCTTGAGCAGCCTGGAAGGGTGGGACGCCGTGTCGTTCATTGAGGATCGCGCTGTGCAGGAATTATGACCCCCAGCCTCTCGACGGGTTCCCCGCTCATCGATGCCGTCGCGCAACGAGCGACGGCCACGCCGCAGCGCACACCGCCGCTGTCGGCGCATTCGCGTTTCGTGCAGCGCCTGCGCCGGCGTTACGCCGACGAACTCTCCTTGCTGCCCGCCGGCCCGCCGTTGCGGCCCGCCATGGCGGAGGCCTATGAGCGGCTGCGCGCGCGCGGCGACGGCGTGGCCGATGCATTGCGCATCGTGCGCCAGCTGGTCATGGAACGGCTGGTCGTGCTCGATTGCGACGAACAGGCGCCGCTCGCCGTCGTCACCACCGCGGTCACGCAGCTCGCCGAGTTCGCGCTCGACATCGCCTGTGCCGACAGCGCGGCCGAGCTCGACGCCCGCCATGGCGCGCCGATCGGGGCCGACGGCCAGCGCGCGCAGTTCTGGGTCGTCGGCATGGGCAAGCTGGGCGCGCGCGAGCTCAATGTGTCGAGCGACATCGACCTGATCTATCTGTACGACCAGGACGGCGAGACCGCTGGCGACGCCGATGGGCGCGCGCGCATCTCGAACCACGAGTACTTCGCCCTGGCCGTGAAGCGGATCTACGCGCTGGTGGGGGACACCACCGAGCACGGCTTTGTGTTCCGTGTCGACCTGGCGCTGCGACCGAACGGCGCCTCCGGGCCGCCGGTGGTGTCGCTCGACGCCCTCGAGGAATACCTGCAGCTGCAAGGCCGCGAGTGGGAGCGCTTCGCGTGGATGAAGAGCCGCGTGGTGGCGCCTGCCTCGGTGGTGGCCGACGGCTCGGCGCAGGCGCTGCGCGGCGTGGTGCTGCCCTTCGTGTTCCGGCGCTACCTCGACTACAGCGTGTTCGATGCATTGCGCACGCTGCACCGGCAGATCCGCGAACAGGCGGCGCGACGCAGTGCCGGCCGTCCCGAGCGCGCCAACGACGTCAAGCTGTCGCGCGGCGGCATTCGCGAGATCGAGTTCACGGTGCAATTGCTCCAGGTGGTCCGTGGCGGGCAGTTTCCCGAACTGCGCACCCGGCCCACGCTCGATGCGCTGCAGCGGCTGGCGCGCGCCGGCCTGATGCCGCAGGACGCGGCGGACGCGCTGGCGTCAGCCTACGAGTTCCTGCGGCGCGTCGAGCACCGCATTCAGTACCTGGACGACCAGCAGACCCACGTGCTGCCGGTGGACGACGACGATGTGCGCTGGATCGCGCAATCGATGGGCCTGGACGAATGCGCTTTCCTGGCGCAGCTCGACGCCCACCGCGAATTGGTCGCGCAGGAGTTCGACAAGCTGCTCGGCGGCGAGAAGCAGTGCGTCGGCTGCAACGGAAAGACGAAGCCCGAGCCACCGGTCGACCTGGACGATCTCATTGCGCAGCTGCCGGCCGCTTTCGCCGCACGCGTCGAGCGTTGGCGCGGCAATCCGCGCATCCTGGCGTTGCGTGACGAGACGCGCGCACGCCTGCGCCAGCTGGTGCGGCGCACCGGCCAATGGATCCAGGCCGCGTCGGGGCCCGACGAAGTGACCACACAACGCATCGACGCCGCATTGCGCTGGTCCGACTGGATCGAGCCGCTGCTGCGCCGCGAAAGCTATGTGGCGCTGTTGGTCGAAAGGCCCGCAGTGCAGGAGCGGCTGCTGCGCCTCTTCGGTGCCGCCAGGTGGCCAGCGCGCTACCTGATGCAGCATCCGGGCGTGATCGACGAACTGGCCAGCGACGAAATGCTGGGCGGCCGGTTCGTCGCCGCCGACTTCGAGCGCGAGCTCGAGTCGCGCATCGTCTCATTGCGTCGCACCGGCGAGGACGACGAGGAGCGCCTGCTGAACCTGCTGCGCCAGGCGCACCATGCGGAGGTGTTTCGTACCCTCGCGCGCGACGTCGAGGGGCGCATCAGCGTCGAAGAGGTGGCCGACGACCTGAGCGCCATGGCCGACACCGTGCTTCGCATCACCGCGCGCTGGTGCTGGCAGCACGTGCGCAACACGCACCGCGAGACGCCGCAGTTCGCGATCATCGGCTACGGAAAATTGGGCGGCAAAGAGCTCGGCTACGGCAGCGACCTCGACATCGTGTTCGTCTACGAGGACGACGACGAGCGCGCCGGCGAGGTCTATGCCGCGTACATCCGACGGCTCATCAACTGGCTCACCGTCAAGACGCGCGAGGGCGACCTGTTCGAGATCGACACCGCGCTGCGTCCCAACGGCAGTTCGGGCCTGCTTACCACCACCTTCGCCGCGTACGAAAAGTACCAGTTGGGCCGCGGCGGCAACACCGCGTGGACCTGGGAGCACCAGGCCATGACCCGTGCACGGTACGTGCTGGGTGACCCCGCGCTGGGCGAGCGCTTCGACCGCGTCCGCGAGGCCGTCATCTGCGCACCGCGCGATCGCGACGCGCTCAAGGCCGAGATCTTCGCCATGCGCAACAAGGTGCGCGCGGCACGGCCGGTGAAGCCGGGGCGCTTCGACGTGAAGCACAGCCCCGGCGGCATGGTCGACGCCGAATTCGCCGTGCAGTACCTGGTGCTGTCGCAGGCTTGCGAGCACCGGGAACTGGTGCCCAACGTGGGCAACATCGCGCTGCTGCAGCGCGCGGAAACGGCCGGCCTGCTGCCCGAGGGCGTCGGCCGGAACGCGGCGGCGGCTTACCGGGAACTGCGCCGCGTGCAGCACCGCGCGCGGCTGAACGAAGAGCCGACGCAGGTCCAGTTGCCGGCGCTGGCGACGGAACGCGAAGCCATGCTGGCGCTGTGGCGGGCGGTCTTTGGCTGAGCGGGCCATGCAGCGCAGCGCGCTTGGGGCAACGCTGATCGCGGCGGCCTTGGCGCTCGTCGGTTGCGCCAGCGGCCCGAAGGGCACCTCGTCGGGCCGCGACGGGCCGCCGGCGCGGCCACCGTCGAACCTGGGCAGCGTCCCTGACGCCGAACCGCGGGTCGAAGCCGTGCGAAGCAGCGGCGGCACCAGCAAGCCGTACACGGTACTGGGTCGCTCCTATGCACCCATCACCGACGACCGGCCGTTTCGCGAGAGCGGCCTCGCCTCCTGGTACGGCACGCAATTCCACAGCAGGTCGACGGCCAGCGGCGAGCCCTACGACATGTACGCGATGACGGCCGCGCACAAGACCCTGCCGCTGCCGAGCTACGTGCGCGTGCGCAACCCGGCCAACGGCCGCGAGGCGATCGTGCGTGTGAACGACCGCGGCCCGTTCCACGACGGTCGCGTGATCGACCTGAGCTACACCGCGGCGCTCAAGCTCGACCTGCTGCGCGGCGTGGCGCCGGTGGAGATCGAGCGCATCACCAACGAGGACATCCGCACCGGCGCCTGGCGGCGGGGTGGGGACGCGATGCTGGCTGCTGTGCCGGCAGCCGGGCCGTCTGCGCGTTCGTCTGCGACTCCTGCGCCGGGCACCTCTGCGGCCTCCAGCTCGGTCCCGGTGCCCACGGCCTGGCGCGCCGACGTGGCCGCACTGCCTGTCGATGCACCGCCGCAGCCCGCAGTGACGTCGGCGTCGGCGCCTCCGGCACCGCTGATCGTGAACGACCTGCCGCCGCTGTCACCCTTGACCCCGCCGCTGGCGGCTCCAGCGGCGTCCGCGCCGGTGGACGCGGTGCCGGCGGCCAACGACGCGGTTCCCGCGGCGGGTTACTGGGTGCAGCTCGGCGCCTTCCGCGAGCGCGACGGGGCCGAAGCCCTGCGCACGCGCGCGTCGCGAGGCCTGCCCACCTTGGCGCCGTTGCTGCGCGTCTTCACGGACGCCGACACGCACCGCCTGCAGGCCGGTCCCTTTGCGACGCGCGAGGCAGCCTCCGTCGCCGTGGCGCAGCTGCGCGACGAAATGCGCATGGCCGCGATCGTTGTCGAGCGCCGCTGACTCCGGCGTCAGTCGATCGGCTTGTCCGCCACGGGCAGGTGCATGCCCACACCCAATCGGTTCCAGGCGTTGATCTGTGCAACCAGCACCGTGAGGTCGACGATCTCTGCATCGCTGAACACTGCTTGCAACTGCGCGAAGTCGGCATCGCGGTCGCCGTGGTGCTCGACCAGGCGCGTGATGCTCTCGGCCCAGTTCAGCGCTGCGCGTTCGCGGGCGTCGTAGAAGCCGACCTCTCGCCATGTGGCGATGCTGTTGATGTGCTGCCATGGCACGCCGGCCTTGCGGAGATCGCGCACATGCATGTCGAGGCAATACGCGCAGCCGTTGAGCTGCGAGACGCGCGTCTGGACAATCTCGTAAAGGCGCTGGCCGAGCGTGTGGCCTGCGATGGCGGCGTTGACGCCGACCATGGCCTGGTAGGCCTTGGGCGCGATCTTGAACCAAGGGAGACGGGGGCTGTTCATGGCGGTTTCCTTGTCTTGAAAAAGTGATGACACCCTCAAGACGCGCCAGCTTCCCCGTTTGTGACGGTCAGCGTGAAAATTCTGTGGCGATCCGCGCCAGCTTGTCCGGGTTGCGCTGGGCATGGATGCGCGCGATGCGCTCGCCGTCCCACTCGATGCTCTGCACCGACTCCAGCACGCCGTCCACCCAGCGCAGCAGGCCGGGTGCGCCGTTCACGTCGGCCACTTCCACACGCACCGCCCCCGGGAAGCGGCGCGCCACAGCGAAATAGATCTGCGCCACGCGCTGGCCGCCGACGACCGGCTGGCCGAAGGACGCCACCTTGCCGCCGCCGTCACTGACGATGGCCACGTCTTCCGCCAGCAGGGCCTTCAGTGCGTGGATGTCGCCCTGCTGTGCCGCTTCGGCGAAGCCTCCGAGCAGGCGCAAATGGATGTCGCGCGACACGTGTTGCTTGGGGCGATCGTCTTCACGCACCTGCGTCTTTGCGCGGTGCACGAGCTGGCGGCAGGCCGCTTCGGTCTTTCCGAGCGTCCGCGCGATCTCGTCGTAGTCCACGTCGAAGACTTCCCGAAGCAGGAACGCCGCGCGTGCTTCGGGTGACAGTCGCTCCAGCACCGTAAGGAAGGCCATCGAGAGATCTTCGGCGCGTCCCAGCAGTTGTTCCGGCGTGGCCGGGCTGTCGCTCACGAGGGGCTCCGGCAGCCAGGTGCCGATGTAGTGCGTGCGATGCGCCTTCGCGGCGCGCAGCCGGTCGATGGCGATGCGCGTGGTCACGGTGACGAGCCACGCCTCGCTGCTGTCGAGCGCGTCATGTGCAGCCTCGTGCCAGCGCAACCAGGCATCCTGCACCACGTCCTCGGCCTCTGCCACGGAACCCAGCATGCGATAGGCGATGCCCTTGAGGCGGGGTCGGTGGCGGCTGAAGGCGAGGGTGGCGTCGTCCATGCCTGTCAGACGGTTCGACCGCGCCTCCTGTGACACGCAAACGTCTGGGCAATAGCTCGGCGCCGCGTCATCGCACAGCGCCAGGCGTTCAGGCGCCTTGGTACTCCGGCTTCGGCCCGAGGGAAGCGGCCAGTTCCTTGCGGTACTTGTTGAGCTCCTGAACGCTCTTGAAGCTGCGGTTCATCAGCAGGCTCAGGTTGTGAAGGATGCGCTCGCCCACCTTGATTTCCCAGGCGGCGTCGAACTTGATCTGGTGGTCAAGCCAATGCTCGAGCCAGTCGGGATCGGGCATGCGGCTCTGGATCGTGTCGTTCGGGAACAGCGCCTTGCTGACATGCAGGTTGGTCGGGTGCAGCGCCTGCGCGGTGCGGCGCGCACTGGCCATCAGCACGCCCACCTTGGTGAAGGCGGCCCGGGCCTCGTCGCCAAACTTTTCCATGGCGCGCTTCATGTAGCGCAGGTAGGCGCCGCCGTGGCGCGCTTCGTCCTGACTGAGCGTCGTGTAGATGTGCTTGATGACCGGCTCGGTATGCCATTCGGCAGCGCGGCGGTACCAGTGGTTGAGTCGGATCTCGCCGCAGAAGTGCAACATCAGCGTTTCGAGCGGCGGCGCCGGGTCGAAGTCGAAGCGGATGTCGTGCAGTTCCTGTTCGGTCGGCGCGTGCTGCGGGCTGAAGCGCTTGAGGTATTCCATCAGCACCAGCGAGTGCTTCTGCTCCTCGAAGAACCAGATCGACATGAACGCGGAGAAATCGCTGTCGTGCCGGTTGTCGCGCAAGAACATCTCGGTGGCCGGCAGCGCCGCCCACTCGGTGATGGCGTTCATCTTGATGGTCTGCGCCTGCTCCTCCGAAAGCTTGGTGCCTTCGAAGGACTGCCAGGGAATGTCCTTGTCCATGTCCCAACGGACGGATTCGAGTTGTCTGAAAAGTTCGGGGTAGAGCATGGGCGTCTTTCGTGAACCTGCGCGAATTTTAGGCGACGACGGAAACAAGACTGCCGCCTGGCGTCAAGGCAATGGCTCAGCCTAAGCGCCTTTGACACGAACTGCCTTTCTCCACCCTGCCCGTTGCAGGGTCGGACGGTTGCCCGAGCTGGATGCATCTGGTCACAAACGCAATCCCTTTTTCTGGGAACTGCTTTTTGCTTCGGGTACTCATACCGCTCGGGATCGCCGACAAGGCATCCCGCTGTTTTTATGTTGCGAGGTCTTCCGGGCGCCTGTCGTCCGGTCGCAATCCCGGGGCGATTCTCCTCCTCCTCCCTCCTCCTCCTTCGTGTCGGGGCGCCTCGCAACATTTTTGTATTCGGGTTCGACGTGATGCCTGCCGGGCTTCCAGTCCTTCTGTTCCCAGGTGGCTGCATCGTCTTAGCGATCCGTCAGCGACGCACCGTCTTAGGCGGCAATTCCCGGCGCTGGCGCTGGATACCGGCGGCAAGACCCCCGCCGCGCCGAATACAATGCCGGGTGTTGCGCGCGACCCCCGTTGCGCCCGTGACCGCCATCGGCGGCCGCAGCCAGTGCCGCCGTCTCGGCGTCGCTTTCACCCCCCGCTTTTCCCGCTGGAGACTCTCTTGTTCATTTCCTCTGCTTTCGCCCAGACCGCACCCGCTGCCGCGGGCGGCGACATGTTGTCCTCGCTCGGCAGCATGCTGCCCTTGGTGCTGATGTTCGTGGTGCTGTATTTCGTCATGATCCGGCCCCAGATGAAGCGCCAGAAAGAAGCCCGCGCCATGATCGAGGCGCTGGCCAAGGGCGATGAGGTCGCGACCGCCGGTGGCGTGCTCGGCCGAATTACTTCGCTGGGCGACCAATACCTCGGCCTCGAGATCGCCAATGGCGTTGAAGTCAAGATCCAGCGCACCGCTGTGGTTCAGGTGCTGCCAAAGGGCGCGATCAAGTAATGCTCGCCCCCAGGCTGCGCGGCACTTCGTGTCCGCTTCGCCTACCTCCTACCGGGGGCGCTGCCAGTGGCCCGGCAAAGCTGGTTCCACGGCAGCCCACGAATTAACGCGACACGCGTTTCAAGGCTGAAAGATGAACCGATATCCGGTCTGGAAGTACGCGATCCTGGTGGTCGTGCTGCTCGTGGGGCTCGTCTATGCCCTGCCTAATTTCTTTGGCGAGGCGCCTGCTGTGCAGGTGTCGTCGGCCAAGGCGACCGTCAAGGTCGACGCCACCACGCAGGCCCGCGTGGAAGAGGCGCTCAAGGCAGGCGGCCTGACGCCCGACATGCTGACGATGGATGCAACGTCGATCCGTGCACGTTTCGCCAGCACCGACGACCAGCTCAAGGCGCGCGACGTGCTCCAGCGTGCGCTGGTCCCCGACCCGGCCGACCCGCCCTACGTGGTGGCGCTCAACCTGGTGTCGCGCTCGCCGTCCTGGTTGACGGCACTGCACGCCTTTCCCATGTACCTCGGACTGGATTTGCGCGGCGGCGTCGACTTCCTGCTGCAGGTCGACATGAAGGGCGCCATCGACAAGAAGGCCGAATCCTTCGCTGGCGACTTGCGCACGGCGCTGCGCGACAAGGGCATCCGCGGCAGCGCGGCGAGCCGCAACGGCCAGACGATCGAAGTGCGCTTCCGCGACGCCGCAGGCCTCGAGGCGGCCAAGCGGCTGGTGCAGGACCAGTTCCCGGACCTCAGCACCGTCGACAGCCAGGAAGGCAGCGACTGGAAGCTCACCGCCTCGATCAAACCCGAGGCGGCCCGTCGCCTGCAGGACGCGGCGCTCAAGCAGAACATCACGACGCTGCACAACCGTATCAACGAACTCGGCGTCGCCGAGCCGGTGATCCAACAGCAAGGCCTCGACCGCATCGTCGTGCAGCTGCCGGGCGTGCAGGACACGGCCAAGGCCAAGGACATCCTGGGCCGCACCGCCACGCTCGAGATGCGCCTGGTCGACGAGTCGACCGAAGGCCGCGCTGCTGAGCTCGGCACGGGCCCGGTGCCTTTCGGTTCCGAACGCTTTCAGGACCGCGAAGGCCGTGCCGTCATCGTGAAGAAGCAGGTGCTGGTCACTGGTGAAAACCTGACCGACGCGCAGCCGGGCTTCGATTCCCAGACCCAGCAGCCCAAGGTCGACCTGACCATGGACGCCAAGGGTGGCCGCATCATGCGCGACGTGAGCCGCGACAACTACCGCAAGCGCATGGCCATGCTGATCTTCGAGAAGGGCAAGGGCGAAGTGCTCACTGCCCCGTCGATCAACGGCGAACTGGGCAACCGCTTCCAGATTTCCGGCTCGATGAACGTGGTCGAGGCCAACGACCTTGCGCTGCTGCTGCGCGCCGGCTCGCTGGCCGCGCCGATGGAGATCATCCAGGAACGCACCATTGGCCCCAGCCTGGGCGCGGACAACATCGACAAGGGCTTCAAGAGCGTGATGTACGGCTTCATCGCCATCATGGTCTTCATGTGCATTTACTACGCGCTGTTCGGCGTGTTCTCGTCGATCGCGCTGGCGGTCAACCTGCTGCTTCTGGTCGCCATCCTCTCGATGCTCCAGGCCACGCTCACGCTGCCGGGCATCGCGGCCATGGCCCTGGCGATCGGCGTGGCGATCGACTCGAACGTGCTGATCAATGAACGCGTGCGCGAGGAGCTGCGCAGCGGCGCCTCGCCGCAGGCGGCGATCCACGCCGGCTACGACCGCGCTTGGGGCACCATCCTCGACTCGAACGTCACCACCCTGATCGCTGGCATCGCCTTGCTGGCCTTCGGCTCGGGCCCGGTGCGCGGCTTCGCGGTGGTGCACTGCATCGGTATCGTCACCTCGATGTTCTCGGCCGTGTTCTTCTCACGAGGCCTGGTGAACTTCTGGTACGGCGGCAAGAAGAAGCTCAAGACTGTGTCCATCGGCACGGTATGGCGGCCCAAGACCGACGGCACGACCGTGGTCGAAGCGAAATAAGGGGCGCAGGCCATGGAATTCTTCCGCATCCACAAGACCATCCCGTTCATGCGCCATGCCAAGGTGCTGAACATCATCTCCTTCGCGACCTTCGCGCTGGCGATCTTCTTCCTGTTCCACCGCGGGCTGCATCTGTCGGTGGAGTTCACCGGCGGGACCGTGATGGAAGTCGCCTACCAGCAGTCGGTCGACGTCGGCAAGGTCCGCGAGACCATCGGCAAGCTCGGCTACGCCGAAGTGCAGGTGCAGAACTACGGCAGCTCACGCGATGTGCAGATCCGCCTGCCGGTGCAGAAGGGCCAGACCTCGGCGCAGCAGAGCGCGCAGGTCATGGACGCACTGAAGGCGGTCGATTCGACCGCCGTGCTGCGCGGCAACGAGTTCGTTGGCCCGCAGGTCGGCGAGGAGCTCACGACGAACGGCATCAAGGCGCTGGCCATGGTGGTCGTCGGCATCATGATCTACCTGGCGTTTCGTTTCGAGTGGAAGTTCGCGCTCTCCACCGTGCTCGCCAACCTGCACGACGTGGTCATCATCCTGGGCTTCTTCGCCTTCTTCCAGTGGGAGTTCTCATTGGCGGTGCTGGCGGCGGTGCTGGCGGTGCTGGGCTATTCGGTGAATGAGTCGGTCGTGATCTTCGACCGGATCCGCGAGAACTTCCGGCGTTACCGAAAGATGACGACCGTCGAGACCATCGACAACGCCATCACGTCGACCATCAGCCGGACCATCATCACGCACGGATCGACCCAGCTGGTCGTGCTGTCGATGTTCTTCTTCGGCGGCCCGACGCTGCACTACTTCGCCCTGGCGCTGACCATCGGGATCTGCTTCGGCATTTATTCCTCCTGCTTCGTCGCCGCTGCCATCGCGATGTGGCTGGGCATCAAGCGCGAGGACTTGGTCAAAACACCGGTGAAGCGCGACGACGGCGACCCCGACGATCCGAACGCCGGCGCCGCCGTGTGAGCCCGTCCGCGTGACCGAAGAGATCGCCGCCCGGATGGCTTCGGGTTGCCGAGCATCGGATGCCCTTGTGCGGTCGCGCCGACCCGGGCAAGCTCGCAGGGTTCGATGACACTTTATTGCAATCCTGAAACTGCCCCATGAGCACTGCGCGGTCCCACGCCATGTCCCTGCAGCTCGCGCGTGAGACGCGTGAACGCTTCATCACCGCCACTGCGCAAGTGGTCGAGCCCTTGGCCCAGGCGATTCAGGACAAGCTGTCGGCGGCGGCGAGTCAGATGGGCAACGCGCGGGACATGCAGGACTGGCGCGACGACTTCCTGGCTTTTCAGGCACAGGGCGGTCGCTGGGTTGCGGCGACCCAGTCTGCATGGCGCAAGGCCCTGGGAACGGCGACGCCCGGCCTCGGCACGAATTCGCTGTCGCGGCTCGAGCTGATGGGCGACGAGGTGGTCGAGACCAACATCCTGTCGTCACGGCTGGCGCAGGCGATCCTGGGCAAGTCCAGCTTCGAGATCAACGACCTCCGGTTGCGCATCCAGCACCTCGAGGGCACCAGCGAACTCGATGGCAAAGACGCTCTCAAGCCCGAGGCGCTGGCCCGGGTGCTGGTCGAGCAATGGCTGGCGATGGGGCTTACGCGCGGGCTTTGGACGCGCACGCAGGACGTCATCGAGCGCCACGTGGTCGAGGCTTCTGCCAAGGCCTACGCCGACGCCAACGGCTATCTGGTCGCCAAGGGCGTGATGCCCGAGATCGACCTGAAGAGCTTCGTCAAGCGGACCGCATCGGGCAGCTCCGGCACGATGCCGCTGGGTGGCGGCGGTTTCGCTGGCGCAGGTGCCACGGGGTATGCAGGCGCCGGACGGCCCTTCGGTGCCGGTGGGTTCGCGCCGGCGGGCATCGGCTTGCAGGGAGGCGCCGCGGGCGACCCGATGGCGGCGACTGGCGGCTCGCCCCTGCTCATGGCGCGGCAGCGTGCTCAGGGTGTGCTTCTGAACCTCAAGCGTTTCGTGACGGGCCGCATCGGCGGCGACATCACGCAAGGCAGCACGGGCAGCACCGCGGGCCAGGGTGCTTTTGTCGGCAGCGGCAGCGCCTCTGGCGCCGGCGCCGGGCGGGGGCTGCCTCCCGGCTTCGCAGCCGCCATCGCCGATGCGGAGATGGCCTACCAGGTGGCCTCGTCGCAGTACGTGATCGGCGACGAGGCGGTGGCGATTCAGCAAAGCGCCGCCGACCTGCGCCGACGCACCAGCGAACTCAAGCGCCGGGCGCCGACCACGGCGGACAAGGCCACGGTCGAGATCGTGGCGTTGATGTTCCAGGCGATCCTGGCCGAAGAGCGCATTCCCTTCTCGGCCCGCGTCTGGTTCGCGCGCCTGCAGATGCCGGTGTTGCGCGTGGCGATCGCCGAGCCCGAGTTCTTCGGTACCTTGCAGCACCCGGCGCGCATGCTGATCGACCGCATGGGTTCGGTGGTGATGGGCTTCGACGCGGCCGCCATCTCGGGCAGCGCGCTGGAAGGCGAGATTCGCCGCGTGGTGCAGGTGATCGAGCAGTACCCGGAAACCGGCCAGCGCGTGTTCAAGCTGGTGTTCGACGAATTCGTCGCCTTCCTGAACAAGTACCTCACGCAGAGCGACAGCACGCAACGCGTGATGAGCGTGGCGCAGCAGGTCGAGCAGAAGGAGACGATGGCGATCCAGTACACCATCGAGTTGCGCAAGATGCTCAACGACATGCCGGTGCGCGACGAGATCCGCGAGTTCCTGTTCAAGGTGTGGGCCGAGGTGCTGGCCATCGCGGCCCTCAAATACGGCGCGCAGGATGAGCAGACGGTCACGCTCAAGCGCGCTGCGTCCGAATTGGTATGGGCGGCCAGCGCCAAGCCCAACCGCAACGACCGCACCCGCGTCATCCAGGACCTGCCCAAGCTGCTGCAGCGCCTGCGCTCGGGCATGGCGCTGCTGGGCATCACGGGCGAGCCGCAGGAAGAACACATCAAGACCATCGGTGTGACCTTGTCCGATGCTTTCCTGTCGAAGACCGAAGCCATTCCCCAGGCCAAGATCGAGGCGATGGCCACGCGCCTGGCCAATCTCGAAGACTTCGTGAGCGACGAAGGCACGTCGGAGTTGCCGCTGGACGCGGCCAGCATCGAACTGTTGCTGGGTGTGGATGCGGCGTCGATCGAGGTCGTGCCCGACATGCGCGGCGTCAAGATCCCCGAAGACATGCTGCAGTGGGCCCACGAACTGCAGATCGGCAACTGGTTCATGCTCGACCACAACAACCGGGCGAGCCAGGTCCAGTTCGTCTGGCGCAGCACGCGCAAGCAGCTGCACCTCTTCGCGTCGGCGGATGGTCGCAGCTTCCTGATCCAGGCGGGACGCCTGGCCTCTTATCTGCAGGCTGGGCTTTTGGTGCCGGCCGAGGAAGAAACGCTGACGGTGCGCGCCACGCGCGAGGCGCTGGCCAAGCTGGACGCCAACCCCGAGCGGCTGCTGAACTGAGGCCGGCCGGATCGGTCGGCCCGTGCGACCGCATGGCCGCGGCCATGTTCGCCTGTCAGTGTGCGGTGCGCCCTTCGCGGCCGTCGCAAAGCTCGTCGAGCACCAGGGCATCGGGCTCGATGCCGCTGCTCCAGTGCACCATCAGCAGAATGATCTTGAGTTCGTCCAGCGCCACTGGCTGCCCCGACGTCGCCATGGCGCGTTCGATCACGATTTCGCGCAGCCCGCCTGCCAGCACGCCCGCCGCCTGCAGGAAATGGATGAAGCCCAGGCACTCCGCACCCAGGTGGTCCTGCTCGGCGGCGGAATAGATGCGCATCGAATCGGAGGCAGGCGCCAATGCCGCTTCGCCCATGGCACGCGCGCCGATCGTCACACGCGACGCGTCGGCCTCGCGCTGTAGCGGAACGCCCTGGGTAGCGACGCTGAGCTCGTCGAGCCATTGCAGGGCAGCGTGGATTTCATCGGCCTCGAAGCCGTGCGCGCTGAGCTTGCGGCCCAGTTGCTCGGGTTCAGGGCACGCGTCGCCGCGCCAATAGTTTTCGTAGACGAACACGAGCACTTCAAACATGGCTTCAATATAGCCCACATGTCGAGGCGCCCGGCCTGCGCCGCGACGGAGAAGCGAAGAGCGCTATTCCGCCGCCATGCGCTGGAACAGGCCGCCGGGTAGCCTGGCCAGGCGGCCCTCGAGTTCGAGTTCGAGCAGCAGCACCTGGAGCGTCGCCGCGGGGTGGCCGGTGCGTGCGCACAGCGCATCGAGCCCCACCGGATCGAAGCCGATCGCGCGCAACAGCGTCGTTGCTTCTGCCTGCATCGGCGCTGCGTCGGCCGCCGCGGAGTCGCGCGACGGCGCCGCGGCGGCATCGAACGGCAGTTCTTCCAGAACGTCCTGCACCGATTCGACGAGCTTGGCGCCCTGCCTTATCAGCGCATGGCAACCGCGAGATTGCGGCGAATGGATCGAGCCCGGGATCGCGAAGACCTCCCGGCCCTGCTCCACTGCCATCCGCGCGGTGATCAGCGAGCCTGACTGGAGTGCTGCCTCGACGACCAGCGTGCCGCGGGTCAGCCCGGAGATGATGCGATTGCGCTTGGGAAAGTTCTGGTTCAGCGGGGGCGTGCCGAGCGCGAATTCGCTCACGATCAGTCCGTGCGCGCTGATGCGATGCGCCAGCGCGCGGTGGCGAGCCGGGTAGACACGGTCGAGCCCGGTGCCGACCACGGCGACCGTCGCCAAGCGTGGATCGGCGGCATCGGCGTGTTGCAAGGCGTCGAGCGCGCCCTGGTGCGCGGCGCCGTCGACACCCAGCGCCAGCCCTGAAACGACGGAGATGCCCGCTTCGACGAGCGCGCGGGCGAAGGCCCGGGCGTTCGATTCACCTTGCGGCGTGGGGTTGCGACTGCCCACGATGGCCAAGCTGCGTTCGAGCTGCGTGAGGTCGAAGGCCGGCGCGCCAAGCAGGTAGAGCATGAGCGGCGGGTCGGCGGTTTCGAGCAAAGCGGCCGGATAGCCGGCATCGCCCAGCGTCACGAGCCGGCGCGTCGTGCCATCAGGGTCCGTTGTTTGTAGCCATTGCCAGGTCAGCGCGACCTGCGCATCGAGTCCATCCGGCGGGGAATGAAGGGCGGTCGCCTGGGCGGCCGTTGCGACGTCGCGCAGCGTCGCCGGGGTCTGCGCGAAGACGTTGCCCGGCAGTCCAAAGGCGGCCAGCAGCTTGCGTGCGGCGACGTCACCAATGCCCGGAGTCAGCGCGAGCCGCAGCCAGTCGGCGAGTTCGTCACGTTCCACGACGCCGCCCGGAGAGGCTCTCAGGGGTTGACCAGCAGGTCGCCAACGCGCGGGGCATCGTTGATCTCGAGCACGAGCGCATACGACACCTTGTCGAAGGGCCTGAACACCATCAGCAGGCCGATGCGTTCGTTCGGCAGTTTGAGCGTTTCCTTCGTGCCGCCGGTCCGGTCCACGATGGTCTCGCCGTTCTTCAGAATGGCCAGCACATGGCCGCTCTCGATGCCATCGCGCAGGCCCTTGTTGATGGCCACGACCTGGTTCTGCGCAGCGAATTGCACCGCATTGCCGTAGACCGAAACGATGCGCCCGTCGAACTGTTGCGCCGGAGCGCGGGGAACATAGCTCAGCAGCTGGCGCGCAGGCTCGGGCAGCAGGCGATCGCCGGCGCGCATCTCCTCGCGTGCCGCCACGATGTCGATCGTCGCCGGCACGACCGTGCTCACCGGCCTGCCGCCCTCCATCGCTTGTGCCACCGACTCGCCGCGCTGCAGCTGGGCCTTGCCCAGGTACTGGGCTTCATAGCCGAGGATTTCGCCGGTACCGGGATCGGTCAGCGGCGTGGCATTGCGGAAGACTCGAAAAGTCTTGATCGGTCCTGCCTCTTCGACCAGCGGCGAATTGATTTCGCCACGGGCATAGGCGCGGTCGCCGCGCGCCAGCAGCACCCGGCTGTCGTTGCCGGCAACGATGCGCGGCGCGGCCAGCAACGTGCCTTCGTCAACGACGATGGGCTCGCTCAGGAAGGGTTCGATGAGACTGGGGTTGAGCGTGGGCAGTGCCATGCCAGAGAGCGATTCATAGCGAGTGCGCGGCGACAGCTTCACCGTCTGATCGCCGCCGCCCATGCCGCGCCGCGTGCTAAGCCGTGCGCGGCCGCCGCTCTTGTCCAAGTACAGCACCTGGCCAGGGTAGATGCGGTGGGGGTTGGCAATGTCGTCGATGTTCATGCCCCACAGCTCGGGCCAGCGCCAAGGACTGCGCAGGTAGAGCCGAGAGATCGCCCACAACGTGTCGCCGGATTTGACTGTGTACTCATCAGGCGCGTTTGGCGCAAGTTCGCTCAGGGGAACGCCAGTCTGGGCCGCCTGCTGGGCCGTGGCGCGTTGCTGGGGCGTGACTGGGTAGTTCTGAGCGAATGCGTGGGCGCCGAAGCCCCATGCGACCACGGCAGCCAGCGCGGTGATAACGGTCGAGTGCTGGCGTTGGATGCGATTTTTTTTCATGGTTGGGTCGATGTACACGCGAACGCCGCACCGGGCGTACGAATCCTCACAATTTGCTACGAATTTTGCGCTGAAGCCCTTGATAGGGCAACGCTTATCGCGCCAGCGTTCTCCGGCACCGTTTGGAATTGGAGAAAATAGCCACAATTTCCGAGCGACTTCATGGCCAAACGAACCATCCTGAGTTTTCCAGACCCACGCCTGCATACGGTGGCCAAGCCGGTCCAGGGCGTCGACGCGCGCATCAAGACGCTGATCGCGGACATGCTCGAGACGATGTACGACGCGAAGGGCATTGGCCTGGCCGCGACCCAGATCGACGTGCACGAGCGCCTGGTCGTCATCGATGTGTCTGAAGAACGCGACGCGCCACTGGTTCTGATCAACCCGGAGATCGTCTGGGCCAGCGAAGAGAAGGTGCTCAACGAGGAAGGTTGCCTGTCAGTCCCGGGCATCTACGACGGCGTGGAGCGTTCCACGTCTGTGCGCGTGACGGCGCTCGACGCCAATGGAGAGCCCCAGACGATCGAGGCCGATGGTCTGCTGGCCGTCTGCATCCAGCATGAACTCGATCACCTGTTGGGCAAGGTGTTCGTCGAGTACCTCTCGCCACTCAAGCGCAATCGCATCAAGAGCAAGCTCCTGAAGCAGCAGCGCGAAGACCGGCTGGACGAACGGGACGGCCGGCGTTGACCTTCGTGCGCCGTGCCCTGCTGCCTGCCTTGGCTGCGGCGTTGCTGATCGTCGGCTGCGCCAGCGAGCCGACGCGGCTGTCCCTGGGCACCTCGCGCGCCGACGCGTTGCAGCAGCTCGGCGCCCCGAGCGCGATCTACCCGCTGGGCAGCGGCGAGCGCCTTCAATATTCGCGCGCGCCGATGGGCACCGAAGTCAACAACGTCGACCTCGACGCGAACGGCCGCGTCGTATCGGTGCGCCAGGAGCTCGATGGCTCGATGTTCGACCGCACCATCCAGCCCGGCATCTGGCGCGAGGCCGACGTGTTGCGCACCTACGGACGGCCTTTCGAAATCACCCGCGTCGGTTCGTTCGATGGCGTCATCTGGACCTGGCGCTTCAAGTCCATGAATGCGCGTCGTCTGCTGCATATCTATCTCGACCCGACAGGCGTGGTGGCGCGCTACCACACAGCCGACGACGTGATGCGCGACGACGTGCGCTGGTGAGGCCCGCTTTGTCCTTGAAGATCGGTTTTGCAGGGACGCCCGAGTTCGCCCGTGTCGCGCTCGAAGCGCTGCACGCAGCCTCTTTCGATGTCGCACTGGTGCTCACCCAACCCGACCGCCCGGCCGGGCGCGGCATGAAGCTGCAGGCTTCGCCGGTCAAGCAATACGCGCTGCAACACGGCTGGCCGGTCGCGCAGCCGCGCAGCCTCCGCCTCGACGGCAAGTACCCCGACGACGCCGTCGCGTCGCGTGCGACCCTTGTCGACGCGAAGCTCGACGTGCTGGTGGTCGCCGCTTACGGGCTGATCCTTCCGCAATGGGTGCTCGTGGCGCCTCGGCTGGGTTGTCTCAACATCCATGCCAGCCTGCTGCCGCGCTGGCGCGGCGCCGCACCGATCCACCGCGCCATCGAGGCCGGCGATCGCGAGACCGGCGTGACCATCATGCAGATGGATGCCGGCCTGGACACCGGCGCGATGCTGCTGCGCGCGTCGCTCTCGGTCGGCGACGACAGCACCGCGCAGCTGCATGATCGGCTGGCGTCGCTCGGCGGCCGCTTGATCGTCCAGGCGCTGCGCCAGGCCGAAGCGGGCACGCTGCAGCCGGTGGCGCAGCCGGCGGACGGCGTGACCTACGCGCACAAGATCGAGAAGCACGAGGCTGCCGTCGACTGGCTGCAAGATGCGGCGACCATCGTGCGGCGCATCCGGGCCTTCGACCCCTTCCCCGGCGCCAACAGCGTGCTCAATGGCGTCGTCGTCAAGTTCTGGGCGGCACGTGTCCGCGACGAAAACGCGAATGCGGTGCCCGGTACCGTGCTGGCCGTTTCGCCTGTAGGCATCGATGTGGCCGCGGGCGACGCGGTCGTCACTTTGCTCGAACTGCAGCGCCCCGGCGGCAAGCGGCTGCCGGTGGCCGACTTCCTGCACGGCTTCGACGTCAAGGTCGGCCAGGTGTTCGGCTGAGATGTTCCTGAGTGCCGACGTTCGCCGCCGCCCGGCGTTCCGCGAGGGCGTGCTCAACATGGCGCCGATGGCCGTGGGCATCGGCGCCTGGGGCCTCATGACCGGCGTGGCGATGGTCAAGTCGGGCATGAGCGTGATCGAGGCGATGGCGATGACCTTGCTGGTCTACGCCGGCAGCTCGCAGCTCGCGGCCATCCCGTTGCTGGTGGCCGGCGCGCCGGCCTGGGTCGTTCTGGCCACCGGCTTCTGCGTCAATCTGCGCTTTGTGGTGTTCAGCCTGCACCTGCGTCCCTACCTCATGCACATGCCACGCTGGCGCCGCATGCTGCACGGCTACCTGACCGCCGACCTGAGCTACGCCACCTTCACCACGCGCTATCCGCGGCCGCCGGCCGACCTTGCGGAGCAACGTGAACAGGAGGCCTATCTCACGGGCGGCTACTGCACCACCTGGTGTGCCTGGATGGGCATGAGCACGGTCGGCATCGCGCTGGCCAACCTGATCCCCCAGGCCTGGGGCCTCGGCTTCGCGGGCGTGCTGAGTCTCGTGGGCATCCTGTGCTCGATGGCCACCACGCGCCTGCGCATCCTGTCGGCGCTGATCGCGGGCGCCACGGCCGTGGCAGCCTATGCGCTGCCGCTCAAGCTCAACATCGTGACCGGCATCGGCGTGGCCGTGCTGCTGTGCTTCTGGCTGGAGAAGCAGTTCGTGCGTGACGCGATCAAGGCCGACCTGTGAAGGGCGAAACCGATCTCTGGAGCCTCGCGGTCATCGTCGGACTGGCTGGCATGAGCGTGCTGACACGCTGCTTCTTCTTCATCCTCGACCGTCCCTGGGGCCTGCCTGAGTGGGCGCACCGCGCGTTGCACTACGCGCCCATCGCCGCGCTGGCGGCGGTGATCGTGCCGGAAATCGTGATGACGCAGGGTCACCTCGTCTCTACTTGGCAGGACGCACGCATCTTCGGCGCGCTGGCCGGCGCGGCCTACTATTTCTGGCGACGTGGGGTGTTGGGCACGATGCTCGTGGGCATGGCGGTGTACCTGCCACTCCACCTTGGCCTGGGTTGGTAGTGGCGGCCGACACCGACGGGGCGCCACCGCGAAAACTACAATCAATAGTTAACGCTTTCTTCTTCCGCTCTTCTTCACTCCACCTTTCATGAACGTCATCCGCTTCACCGATCTCTGTGCGCAAGGCAAGGTTGCCGGCCAGCGCGTCTTCATCCGTGCCGACCTCAACGTGCCGCAGGACGACGCGGGCCGCATCACCGAAGACACCCGCGTGCGCGCCTCGGTGCCTTGCATCCAGGCGGCGCTCGACGCCGGTGCGGCAGTGATGGTCACCTCGCACCTCGGCCGCCCGACGGAAGGCGAATTCAAGTCCGCGGATTCGCTCGCACCGGTGGCCGAGCGCCTGGCCGAACTGCTCGGCCGTCCGGTGCCGCTGATGGCGAACTGGGTCGACGGCGTCGACGTTCAGCCCGGCCAGGTCGTGCTGCTGGAGAACTGTCGCGTCAACAAGGGCGAGAAGAAGAACGACGAGGCGCTCGCCAAGAAGATGGCCGCGCTCTGCGACATCTACGTGAACGACGCCTTCGGCACTGCGCACCGCGCCGAAGCCACCACCTACGGCATCGCCCAGTTCGCGAAGATCGCCTCGGCGGGTCCGCTGCTGGCCGCCGAGATCGACGCCATCACCAAGGCGCTGGCGCATCCCGCGCGGCCGCTGGTGGCCATCGTCGCTGGCTCCAAGGTCAGCACCAAGCTCACCATCCTCAAGGCGCTGGCCGAGAAGGTCGACCAGCTCATCGTGGGCGGCGGCATCGCCAACACCTTCATGTTGGCCTCGGGCCTGTCGATCGGCAAGTCGCTGGCCGAGCCCGACCTGCTCGACCAGGCCAAGGCCGTGATCGAGGCGATGCGCGCCCGCGGCGCGGCGGTGCCGATCCCGGTCGACGTGGTGACGGCCAAGACCTTCGCCGCCGATGCGGCCGCCACCGTCAAGGCGGCCGATGCCGTCGACGAAGACGACCTGATCCTCGACATCGGCCCCAAAACCGCCGAGATGCTGGCCGCGCAACTGCGCGAGGCCGGCACCATCGTGTGGAACGGGCCGGTCGGCGTCTTCGAGTTCGAGGCCTTCTCGCACGGCACCGAAGCCATCGCCCGCGCCATCGCCGAGAGCAAGGCGTTCTCGATCGCCGGCGGCGGCGACACGCTGGCGGCCATCGCCAAGTACGGCATCGAGAAGGACGTCGGCTACATCTCGACCGGTGGCGGCGCGTTCCTCGAGATCCTCGAAGGCAAGACGCTGCCGGCCTTCGAGATCCTGAGCAAGCGCGCTGCAGGCTGAACGTTCGCCCTGAGCCCATTGAAAAAGCCCGCAGACGCGGGCTTTTTGCTGTCGGGACGGTCCAGGCTCAGGCCATGGCCGGCGCGGGCGCGCGCATCGCGCTGGTCGCGCGGCCCTGGAAGTCGGTCCAGCACTGGCGCGAGAAGTCGTAGAGCTTGCACGCACGCGCCGTAGAGAAGTACCACTTCCACGAGAAGGGCTGGACGATGATGCGTTCGGGCAGCAGGTGCTCGAGCATCTTCTGGGCTTCCTTCAGCTTGTAGAGCGGGATGCTCATGTCCACGTGGTGCGCCGTGTGCTCCATGATGTGGTGCATCAGCGCGCCGACCTGCATCGGGAAGGTCAGGTGCACGGTGGTCGACACGAAGGGCTGCGCGCGTTGCCAGGCGGCCTTCTCGTCGTGCCACTGCACCTTGACATGCGTGTGGTGGCCGTAGATCACGAAGCCCATCATGGTGAACCAGAAGGCCATCGGGACCGCAAAGCCGAGCAGCAGCGTCAGCAGCACGGATTGGCCGGTGGTCAGGGCCGCGACGCCCAGCACGGCGATCCAGAGCGCGGCGAAACCGGTGACCAGGGCGCAATCCTTCGCGAAGATCGGGCGGTAGCTGTTGCCCATGGCCGCCTTGCGCGGGAACATCATCTTCTTCCACCAGATCTCGATCATGTAGTACAGGCCCGGGCCCCAGCCGCTGCGGTAGATGCGCTCGAGCGCACGACGCACAGGCGGCAATGCGCGATATTCGTCCTGCGTCAGCGGCGCCCAAACGAAATCCACGCCCTTGAGGTTGGTGAACCCGTGGTGCACCACGTTGTGGCCCATGTCCCAGAGGCTGTAGGCGGTGAGCGAAGGCAGGAACGCGATGCGGCCCAGCCACTTGTTCAGGCGGCGGTGCGGCGTCAGGCTCTGGTGGCAGCCGTCGTGGCCGATGATGAACAGCCGGCCGATGACGAAGCCGGCCGCCAGCGCACTCAGCAGCTTGAGCCACATTGATTCCAGCAGCACCGTGCCGGTGACCAGCGCGCCGAACAGCAGGTAGTCGACGACGAGCATCACGATGGCGCGCACGGTCGTGCGTTGCGAGATCGGGATCAGCCACGAACGGATGACCTTGCGGTGCGGCAGCGGCGCTTCCGGCGGAAGGGGCGTGAGAGCGGGATCGGGTTGGGTCTGCATAAGACGAAACGACAGGCAAAGGAACAGGAACTACGGTGCAGGAGCACGCACCGTACCGTATTCATCGGAAGGGGATATGACGAAGATCAAGCAGCGCCGGGTTGTCTGGAGCAACCGTGTCATGGCGTGCCATGTCATCTCCGCATGTGAGAATTGTGCCAAAGCCCCAATACCCCCAGGAGACGCAACCCCGTGGACACCACCCGACTTCCCCGCCATGCCACCAAGATCGTCGCGACGCTCGGGCCTGCGTCGAACACGCTCGAACTGATCGAGCAGTTGATCCATTACAAGGTGAGCGTGGTGCGGCTGAACTTCAGCCACGGCACAGCGCAGGACCACATCGACCGCGCGACCATGGTGCGAGAGGCCGCGCGCCGTGCCGGCCGAGAGGTGGCGATCATGGCCGACCTGCAGGGCCCGAAGATTCGCGTCGGCAAGTTTGCGCAGGGCAAGATCTGGCTCGAGCCCGACGCCAAGTTCGTGCTCGACGCGTCGCGCACCGAACTCGGCGACGTCGATGCCGTCGGCCTCGACTACAAGGACCTGCCGCGTGACGTGAAGGCCGGCGACCGGTTGCTGCTCAACGACGGGCTGATCGTGCTCAAGGTCGATCTGGTGCGCGGCCAGCAGGTGCACACGACCGTGGTGATGGGCGGCGAGCTGTCGAACAACAAGGGCATCAACAAGCAGGGCGGCGGCCTCACGGCGCCGGCGCTGACGGCCAAGGACATGGAGGACATCAAGACGGCGATGAGCTTCCAGGCCGACTACGTGGCGGTGAGTTTCCCGAAGAACGCGACCGACATGGAAATGGCGCGCCAGCTGTGCAACGTGGCCGCGGCCGAGTTCGGGCACCGGCCGGGGATGATCGCCAAGATCGAGCGCGTCGAGGCGATCCCGAACCTGGTGGAGATCCTGCGTGCCAGCGACGGCATCATGGTCGCGCGCGGCGACCTGGCGGTCGAGGTCGGCAACGCGGCGGTGCCGGCGCTGCAGAAGAAGATGATCCGCATGGCGCGCGAGATGGACCGCGTGGTCATCACCGCCACGCAGATGATGGAGTCGATGATCACCAACCCGGTGCCCACGCGCGCCGAGGTGAGCGACGTGGCCAACGCGGTGCTCGACGGCACCGACGCCGTCATGCTGAGCGCCGAGACCGCCTCGGGCCGCTACCCGCTCGCCACCGTGCAGGAGATGAGCCGCATCTGCGAAGCCGCCGAGCAGGCCGAAGACACCGCCCGCGACACCGACTTCAGCGGCCACACCTACGCGCGCATCGACCAGGCCATCGCCATGGGCGCGCTGTTCACGGCGCACCACCTGGGCGCCAAGGCCATCGTCGCGCTGACCGAATCCGGCTCGACGCCGCTCTGGATGAGCCGGCATTCGGCCCACATCCCGGTCTACGCGCTGACCTCGCGCCTCTCGACCCAGCGCAAGATGGCGCTCTACCGCAACGTGCGCCCGCTGCTGATGGATTCGCACACCGACCGCGACACCGCGCTCGAGCATGCCGAGGCGCATTTGAAAAAGCGCGGCATCGTACAGAGCGGCGACGTGTACGCCATCACCTGCGGCGAGCCGATGGGCGCGCCCGGCGGCACCAACATGCTCAAGATCTGCCGCGCCGCCTGAGGGCCGCAAAACCAAAAGGACGGGCGATGCGTACAGCACGCATGTCCATCCCTTTTCTCGTCCGTCAACGCCGCGGCCTGCTCGTCGCCGCGACCGCCTTCGGCGCACTCGCCCTGGCCGCCTGCTCCCCGATCAAGCTGCTCGACCGGCTCACGCCGAGCGACACCTATGCGGCCGAAACCGGCATCGATTACGGCAGTGCGCCGCGCCAGCAGCTGGACGTCTATCGCCCCTTGCCGGGCACGCTGCCGGCCGAAGGCGCTCGCCCGCTGATCGTTTTCTTCTACGGCGGCACCTGGACCCACGGCGACCGTGCCAGCTTCCGCTTCGTCGGCGAGGCGCTGGCCTCGCGCGGTGCGGTGGTGGTGATTCCCGACTACCGGCTCTCGCCCCAGGTCACCTACCCGGTGTTCGTGCAGGACAGCGCGCGCGCCATGAAGTGGGGCCTGGACAACGCGGCCCGCCTGGGCGCCGACCCGAAACAGGTGTACGTGATGGGCCACAGCTCCGGCGGCTACAACGCGGCCATGCTGGCGCTCGACCCGCGCTGGCTGGGCGCTGTCGGCGCCAGCCCGAAGCAGCTGGCAGGGTGGATCGGCCTCGCCGGTGCCTACGATTTCCTGCCGATGGGCGACCCCGATGCCCAGCGCGCCTTCAACTGGCCGAATACGCCGCGCGACTCGCAGCCGATCGCGCACGCCTCTGCCGCGTCGCCGCGCGCCTTGCTCATGGCGGCCAGCAAGGACACGCTGGTCGACCCGGTCCGCAACACCGGCCAGATGGCGAGCAAGCTGCGCGCCGCGGGCGTCGAGGTGGAGACGCGCGAGTTCGACAACCTGAGTCACGTCACGCTGATCGGCGCGGTCGCCAAGCCGATCCGCTGGATCGGCGGGCCGGTGCTGCCGCCGGTGCTGGATTTCGTCGGACTTTCCGCGGACGCTGAAAAGTCGGCCCAGCGCCCCTCGATACAATCGTTAAACCATTCCCCTTAATGCCGTCTGCACGGCACGAACAAGAGAGCGACACAGTGAATCAGGAACAACTGAACAAAGTCACCATGGGCCAAGGCTTCATCGCTGCGCTGGATCAGAGCGGCGGCAGCACGCCGAAGGCGCTCAAGCTGTACGGCGTCGAAGAGACCGCCTACAAGGGCGATGCCGAGATGTTCGACATGGTGCACGCGATGCGCAGCCGCATCGTCACCAGCCCGGCCTTCGACGGCCGCCGCGTGCTCGGTGCGATCCTGTTCGAAGCCACGATGGACCGCCAGATCGACGGCATCGATGCAGCCACCTACCTGTGGGAGCGCAAGCAGGTCGTGCCTTTCCTCAAGGTGGACAAGGGCCTCGCCGACGAAGTCGACGGCGTTCAGCTGATGAAGCCGATGCCCGAACTCGACGCGCTCCTGAAGCGCGCTGCGGCCAAGGGCATCTTCGGCACCAAGATGCGCTCGGTGGTGAACAGCGCCAACGAGAAGGGCATTGCCGCCGTGCTCGACCAGCAGTTCGCTGTGGGTCAGCAGATCCTGGCGGCAGGCCTGATGCCGATCCTCGAACCCGAAGTCTCGATCGGCGCGGCCGACAAGCAGGAAGCCGAAGTCATCCTGAAGAAGGGTTTCATCGAGCGCCTCGACGCGCTGACGGGCGATGCGAAGGTCATGCTCAAGCTCACGCTGCCCACTGTCGACGGCTTCTTCGGCGAACTGGTCAAGCACCCGAAGGTGGTGCGCGTGGTTGCGCTCTCCGGCGGCTACGACCGTGCCGGCGCCAACGAGCGCCTGTCGCGCAACGCCGGCATCATCGCCAGCTTCAGCCGCGCCCTGACCGAAGGCCTGAGCGCGCAACAGTCCGACGCCGACTTCAACAAGGCGCTCGACGCCGCGATCGAATCGATCTACCAGGCATCGAACACCTGAGAGGCCACCGCGCTCGCAACGGCCACCGCTCGCGGTGGCTTTTTTCTGCGCGCACAATCCGTCTTTCCTTCCGTTTCCTCACGCTTTCGCCATGACGACCGTCCACACTTCTTCCATCCAAAGCCTGCCCCTGCTCGCGCGTGGCAAGGTGCGCGACAACTATGCCGTGGGCGAGGACCGGATCCTGATGGTGGCGAGCGACCGCCTCTCCGCCTTCGACGTCATCATGGGCGAGCCGATCCCCGGCAAGGGCGTGATCCTCACGCAAATGGCGCTGTGGTGGTTCGACCGGCTCGGGCATCTCTGCCCCAACCACCTGACCGGCGAGGCGCCCGAAAGCGTGGTGACCGAGGCCGAAATCCCGCAGGTGAAGGACCGCTCGATGCTGGTCAAGCGCCTCAAGCCCATTCCGGTCGAGGCGGTGGTGCGCGGCTATCTGGCCGGCAGCGGCTGGAAGGAATACCAGGAAAACCGTGCGGTGTGTGGCGTGCCGCTGCCCGAAGGCCTGCGCAACGCCAGCCAGCTGCCGCGCCCGATCTTCACGCCCGCCGCCAAGGCCGCGGCCGGCGAGCATGACGAAAACATCAGCTACGACCGTGTGGTCGAGATCGTCGGTCCCACGCTGGCGCAGCAGATCCGCGAGACCAGCATCGCGATCTACGAGACCGCGGCGCAGATCGCCTTGGCCAAGGGCATGATCATTGCCGACACCAAGTTCGAGTTCGGCCTCGACGAAGCCGGCACGCTGGTGCTGATGGACGAGGTGCTCACGCCTGACAGCTCGCGCTACTGGCCAGTGGAAGGCTACGAAGAGGCGCTGCGCAACGGCACCAACCCGCCGAGCTACGACAAGCAGTTCGTACGCGACTGGCTCGAAGCCACCAAGGTCAACGGCAAGCCCTGGGACAAGACGCCGCCGGCGCCGCGCCTGCCCGCCGAGGTGACCGAGAAGACCGCGGCCAAGTACCGCGAAGCGCTGGACCGCTTGACCGACTGAGCGGCCGGGCCGCGTTCAGCGGCTTTCCAGCACGGCAAGGGTTCGCCCGCCGCCGTCGAGCAGCGTCAGCCGATTGCCGCCGGCCAGGCTGTACTGCGTGGTCGCCTGGAGCGCGGCCAGGAAATCCGTTTCGATGATGCTGCGGCCCCCGTCGAGGCAGGCCATGCGCGTGGCCGCGAGCTGGCCCAGCCGCAGCGCGTGCCCGGTGCGCTGGTAGCTGCCCGAAATGCGGTTGCAGCCGCCCGAACCGGTCACGCGCGCGCCATCGAACTGCAGGTGCGCGCCGCGTTGCGGATCGGGGTCGAGCGGCATCGGCTGCGAGCGAATGCTCACCAGCTGCCAGGTGCGCGATTCGATCGGCTCGTCCAGGCTCACGGTGGTGCCGCAGGCCGTCAAGAAAGCAGCGGCCGAGAGAAGCAATGCGGCGAAGGCGGCGGGCCGGACGAGGGGGCGCATGGAAGTCCTTTCGAACAGAACAAGAACCAGATCAGGGCGGGTCAGCTCAGCACGACGCTGCTGAGGCGGCGGCGGTAGGTCGCCACCGTTGGATCGTCTGGCGGAATCTGCCCGTCGGCGACTTTGGGCTTGTTCGGCTCGATGAGTTCGAGCACGGCGATGTAGGTCTTGCGCGCCGCGTCGTCGCTCCACGCCTTGTCGCGCATCAGGATCTCGAGCAGTTCGTCCATCGCGTCGGTCCAGCGCTGCTCGGCCATCAGCAGCTGCGCACGCGCGAAACGGGCGTCGAAGTCGCGCTTGCCGGCGGCGATGCGGGCGTCGAGATCGGCCAGCGCCGGCGCGCTGCCGGTGGGTGGGGCGGCGAAGTCGATGGCGGTCATCCAGCGTTGCAGCGCGTCGAAACGGCGCACGGCAGGCGCCTTGGCGATGACCGGCGCAAAGGCGACCTTGGCGTCGTCGCTGCGGCCGAGTTGCAGCAGCAACTTGACGTAGTCGAAGCGCGCGTCGTCGTTGGCCGGGTCGGTGGCCACGGCGTGCTGCAGCTTCTCGAGCGCGCCCTCGGTGTCGCCCTCGGCCAGCGCTTCGTGCGCGGCTTCTTCCTCGGCGGCGGCTTCGAGTTCTTCGGCAGCGGGCACGTGCTTGTCGAGGAACTCGCGGATCTTCTCGGCGGGAATCGCGCCAACGAAGCCGTCGACCGGCTGGCCGCCGACGAACATCACGCAGAACGGGATGCTGCGCACGCCGAACATCTCGGAGAGCTGGGTCGAGATCTGCGGCACCTTGTCGGCGTCGAGCTTGGCCAGCGTGAAGCGGCCGGCGTACTCGGTTTCGAGCTTCTCGAGCACCGGGCCGAGTTGCTTGCAGGGGCCGCACCACTCGGCCCAGATGTCGAGCAGCACCGGTGTGGTGGCCGAGCCTTCGATGAGCGCGGTCTGGAAGTTTTCGAGGGTGATATCGATCATCGGATGCAGATGGAGGCGAAACGTAAAATTGCGACCATGAACCAAACAATCCAGGTCGGCGTGGTGATGGGATCGAACTCCGACTGGGAGACGATGCGTCACGCGGTCGAGATTCTCCAGCAATTCGGTATCGGCCACGAAGCGCGGGTGGTCTCTGCGCACCGCATGCCGGATGAACTCTTCGCCTATGCCGAGAGCGCTGCGCCCCGCGGCCTCGCCGCGATCATCGCGGGCGCGGGCGGCGCGGCCCACCTGCCGGGCATGCTGGCCGCCAAGACCACCGTGCCGGTGCTCGGCGTGCCGGTGGCCAGCCGCCACCTGCAGGGCGTCGATTCGCTTTACAGCATCGTGCAGATGCCCAAGGGCGTGCCGGTTGCGACCTTCGCCATCGGCAACGCCGGCGCCGCCAACGCGGCGCTCTTCGCCGTGGCCATGCTGGCAGTCGGCAACCCTCGGCTGCGCACGCAGCTCGACACCTTCCGCGCGGCGCAGACCGCCGCCGCGCAGGCCATGACGCTGCCGCCGCCGGAGCCTGGCACGCCAGCCGGTGCCGCGGTGTCGCCGTTCTCGCCGCAGGGCGGGGGCGCGCTGTGAGCGCGGCCACGCCGCACCTGCTGCCCGGCGCGACGCTCGGCGTGCTCGGTGGCGGCCAGCTCGGGCGCATGTTCGCGCACGCGGCCCAGCGCATGGGCTACTTCACGGCGGTGCTCGATCCCGATGCCGACAGCCCGGCCGGCCGTGTGAGCCATCACCACATCCACACCGACTACACCGACATCGACGGCCTGGCGCGTCTGGCCGGCTTGGCCGACGCCATCACGACCGAGTTCGAGAACGTGCCGGCGCCGTCGCTCGAGCACCTCGCCGTGGCGCGGCCGGTGGCGCCCGGCGCGGCGTCGGTGGCCATCGCGCAGGACCGCATCCGCGAGAAGGCGCACTTCATCCGCTGCGGCGTGGCCTGTGCGCCGCATGCGGTGATCGAGACCGCCGCGCACCTGGCCGCGGTGGCCGACGACCTGTTGCCCGGCATCCTCAAGACCGCGCGGCTCGGCTACGACGGTAAAGGCCAGCAACGCGTGGCCACCCGCGAGGCGCTCGCCGCCGCCTGGGACGCCACCGGCGGCGTGCCCTGCGTGCTGGAGAAGCTGCTGCCGCTCGACTTCGAGTGCTCGGTGATCGTCGCGCGCGGCCAGGACGGCCAGATGGTGCACCTGCCCGCGCAGCGCAACCTGCACCGCGACGGCATCCTGGCGGTGACCGAGGTGCACCCCGACAACATGCCCGCGCGTCAGGCCGAGCTGGCGGTGCAATCGACCCGCTCGATCGCCGAAGGCCTGCGCTACGTGGGCGTGCTGTGCGTCGAGTACTTCGTGCTGGCCGACGGCAGCATGGTGGTCAACGAGATGGCACCGCGCCCGCACAACAGCGGCCACTGGTCGATGGACGCCTGCGACGTGTCGCAGTTCGAGCTGCAGGTGCGCACGCTGGCCGGCCTGCCATTGACAGCGCCGCGTCAGCACAGCCCCGCCGTCATGCTGAACCTGCTGGGCGACCTGTGGTTCGGTGCAGGCGACGACACGACGGCGGTCGAGCCGCCGTGGGCCGATGTCCTGGCGCTCCCTGGCACGCACCTGCACCTCTACGGCAAGACCACGGCGCGGCGCGGCCGCAAGATGGGCCACCTGAACATCACCGGCACCGACATCGACGCGGTGCGTGCCACGGCCGACTTCGCGGCGGCAGTCCTCGGCCTGCCGATCCCGTTGTCGGAATGAACGCTTCCCGATGATCTTGAACGGAAGCGACCCTGCGGCCATCGCCGCCGCTGCCGACCTGCTGCGCGCGGGCGAGTTGGTGGCCTTTCCGACCGAAACCGTCTACGGCCTGGGGGCCGACGCGGGCAACGACGCCGCGGTCGGCGGCATCTTCCAGGCGAAGGGCCGGCCCGCCGACCATCCGCTGATCGTGCATGTGCCCGCTGGCGCCAAGGGCACCGAGGCGGTGTCGTATTTCGCGCAGCCGCTGCCGGCTTTCGCGGCCCGGCTGGTGCTCGCCTTCTGGCCCGGCCCGCTGACGCTGATCGTCACGCGCCAGCCTGGCGTGGCCAACGCAGCCTCCGGCGGGCAGGGCACCATCGGCCTGCGGTGCCCGGCGCACCCGGTGGCGCAGGCGCTGCTCGAGGCCTGCGCCGCGCAGGGCGTGCTCGGGCTGGCCGGTCCGAGCGCCAACCGCTTCGGACGCGTCAGCCCGACGACCGCCCAGCATGTGCACGATGAGTTCGGCGACGCATTGACCGTGGTCGACGGCGGAGCCTGCGCGGTCGGCATCGAATCGACCATCGTCGACTGCAGCCGCGGTGCGCCGGTGCTGCTGCGCCCCGGGGCCATCACGCGGGCGCAGATCGAGGCCGCTTGCGGCGAGCCGCTGCGCGACAAGCAGGACCTGGCCGCGCCCGATCCGCGCGCGCCCGGCACGCTGGCGTCGCACTACGCGCCCGACGCCAGGTTGCGCTTGATGGATGCGAAGACGCTGCAGGCGGCGCTCGACGTGCTCGGCGCCCAGGCGGCGCACATTGCCGTGTGGGCGCGCTCGCCGATCAAGAGCCGCTCGCAGCGCGTGCTGCATCGGCGCATGCCGGACGACGCCGGTGCCGCGGCGCAGCAACTGTTCGCATTGCTGCGGAGCTTCGACGCCGAAGGGGTCAAGCTGATCTGGGTCGAGACGCCGCCCGACACCCCCGAGTGGGAAGGCGTGCGCGATCGGCTGCAGCGCGCGGCCGCCTGACGCGAGCCGCCCCGCGAGCCATAACGCCCGAGTCGGGCGTCTTTCCGCATCGCGCCACCCGGCACCGGTGGGCACACCGTTGCCGGGTGCTGACCGTTGACAAACTGGGCTGAATGCAGGCTGAATGCGGCATACTTTAGTTTACGTTCGTGAATTATTTTGCAGGCGCGCCAGAGGGGCGGCTGGCAACATTCGCGGGCTGAATAAAAGAACCAAAGTCCACGGAGGGACGACATGAACGACACGCTGGGCGAAGCCGCGCTGATCGACAACGCGCTCGCGGCCATCGGCATGGTGTTGGCGCGCATGGAAGGCGCGCCGCCACCGCTTCCTGCCGACGCGCCGCGGCCAGCCACCGCAGCGATGGTCGTCCCCATGGCCCCGATCGCGGTGCAGGCTCCATGGGTCGTCATGCCCTCGTTCACGGCCGAATACCGCGCCATCCACTGCTGCCTGACTTCGGCGAGCGCGTTGCTCGGCGTCACCCAGACCCTGATCCGACAACCCGCGAGCCCGACGCCGATGGAGCGGTTGCGCCAGTGGGACGACGTGATCTCCCAGACCAAGACCGCCGGCCGCGCTGCCTACCAGGCCGCGCTGATGCTGACCGACAAGCAGGTCGACTGAATCGGCGGTGGCGTGTGCCGGGCTCCCGGCCGCGGTCAGTCCTGCGTCGCCCAGTCGACCAGCGCATCGAAGGCGGGCCGTGCCGCCGCGGCGTTGCCGTGGTTGGCAATGGCGACCAGCACGTAGCGCCGGCCGCTGGCACCGTGCACGTAGCCGGCCACGCCGGCCGCATCGCGCAACGTGCCGGTCTTCAGGTGCGCGGCACCGCCGGAGCGCAGCGCGCGCCGCTTCAGCGTCCCGTCCACGCCCGAGGCCGGCAGCGAGGACATCAGCTCCGGCATCACCGGCGAGCGCCACGCCACCTGCAGCATCTTGCCCAGTTCGCCGGCGGTGATGCGCTCGTCCCGCGACAGCCCCGAGCCGTTGTCGAACACCGGCTGGCCCTCGCCGGTGCCGATGCGGTTGTTCCACCACTGGCGCATGGCCGTGCGCGAGGCGTCGAGCGAGCCACGTTTCTTCTGCTGCAGCCCCAGCGTGAGGAACAGTTGCTGCGCCATCACGTTGTTGCTGTACTTGTTGATGTCGCGGATCACCTCGGCCAACGGCGGCGAGGCGACTTCGAAGGCCGGCTTCAAGTCGGCCGGTACCTGGCCGTCGCGCACCTGGCCCTTGAGCTGGCTGCCCATCTCTGCCCACATCCCGCCGATGGCGCGCGCCGCGTAGCCGCGCGGGTCGGCGTAGGCCACCGCCCAGGTCTTCTCGCCGCAGGCGGTCGGGTAGCTGCCGGCGAAGCGCATGCGCGCAGGGTCGGCGACATCGGCGGCCAGGGTGGCGCGCCAGTCGCCGCATTCGCCGGCCGACAGCGGCACGGTCGCCTGCATCGCGACGCCCTGGAGGTAGGGGTCGAAACTCACCTGTGCGGTCGACATGGCCCGGTTGGGCACGAAGGTCATGACGACCGACTTGAAGTTGATCAGCAGCGCGTCGGGCGCCGCGTTGTAGGGCCGCAGGCCCTCGCCGTCGAAGGCGTTGGGGTCGGCATCGACGGTGTCGAAGGCGCTGCGGTCGAGCACGATGTCGCCCGCGATGGTGTGGATGCCCAGCCCCTGCACGCGGCGCAGCAGCAGCCAGAGCCGTTCGATGACCATCTTCGGATCACCCTGGCCGCGCACGTAGAGATTGCCCTCGAGCACGCCGTTACGGATCGGCCCGTCGATGTAGACCGGCGTGTTCCAGGTGAAGGCCGGTCCGAGCAGGTCGAGCCCGGCGTAGGTGGTGACCAGCTTCATGATCGATGCGGGATTGACCGGCACCTGGGCGCGCCAGGCCAGCCGCGGCGGGCGCACGCCGTCGGCGTCGGCCACCAGCAGGGTGACGGCGTCGCGCGGCACCTTGGCGCGCGTCAACGCGGATTCGACTTCGGGCGGCAAGGCCTGGGCAGCGGCCACACTGGCCGCGGCGGCGGCAAGGACGGGCAAGACGGCACGGGCGAAGGTGCGGCAGGCACGGCGCGAGGCCGTCGGCAAGGCGGGAAAGGACATCGATCGATTATCCGGGCCGCGATGGCCCATGGCCCCTTGCCGGCGGCCGAGCGCTTGAGGCCCGGATAATCGGGCGATGCCCACCGCTTTCCGATTCTTCCCGCGCTTGTCCGAGCGCCAGCTGGGCATCGGTGCCGCCGTCGTCACGGTGCTCGTCTGGACCGCCTTCATCCTGATTGCGCGCGCCTCGGCGGCGCGGTCGCTCAGCCCGTTCGACCTGGCCTTCCTGCGCATCTGTGGGGCCAGCGCGGTGCTGATGCCCTGGGGCGCGTGGCTGGTCGCACGCGAGCGCGCCCGCCATCCCGGCCGGCACTTCGGTGCGCTGTTCGGCCTGTCGCCGTTGACGTTTCGCCTGAGTGCGCTGGGCGGTGCCTTCGGCGGCCTGGCCTACGCCTTGTTCGCCTACAGCGGTTTCTTCTATGCGCCCGCCTCGCATGCGTCGGTGCTGCTCCCGGGCAGCCTGCCGTTGTGGACGGCGCTGCTGGCCGCGATCGTTCTGCACGACCGCATCACGCCGGCACGCGCGGCCGGCCTGGTGCTGATCGTCGTTGGCGACCTGCTGGTGGGTGGACGCAGCCTGTTGCACGCCTTCGAAGGCGGCGACGTCTGGAAGGGCGACCTTCTTTTCATGGGCGCCGCCTTCAGCTGGGCCTGCTACAGCGTGGTGGCGCGGCGCCATGGACTCGACGCGGTGCGCGCCACCATCGCGATCACCGTCTTCGCCTTCATGGTCTACGTGCCCGTCTATGCGCTGCTCACCGCCTTCGGCGCGGTGGCGAGCCGGCTCGACAGCGCGCCGGCCGGCGAGATCGCGTTCCAGATGCTGTTCCAGGGCGGCGGCTCGGTGGTGATCTCCGGCATCACCTTCACGAAGATGATCCAGCACTTCGGTCCGGTGCGTTCCACCATGATCACCGCGCTGGTGCCGGGCCTGTCCGCCACCGGTGCTGTGCTGCTGCTGGGGGAACCGCTGCACTGGAGCTTGTTCGCCGGGCTGGTGCTGGTCACCGCCGGCATCCTGTTCGGTGTGAAGAGGGCGGCAGCGGTCGCGCTGATGCGGAGCGCCAATGCCTGACAAGCTCCTTGCCTTCGACACCAGCACCGACACGCTGTCGGTCGCCGTGCGCCATGGCGACCGTGTGCTCGTGCACAGCGGTGCCGGCGGCGCGCAGGCGTCGGCCACGCTCATCCCGCTGATCCGCCGCCTGCTGGCCGAGGCCGGGCTCTCGCTCGGCGAGCTCGACGCCATCGCTTTCGGCCGCGGCCCCGGTTCGTTCACCGGCCTGCGCACCGCGTGCGCCGTGGCCCAGGGGCTGGGCTTCGGCGCCGGCGTGCCGCTGCTGCCGGTCGACACGCTGCTGGCGGTGGCCGAAGAAGCACGCCACCGCTTCGGCGCGCAACGCGTGGTGGCCGTGCTCGACGCGCGCATGGACCAGATCTATGCCGCGCGCTACGACTTCGACGCGCCCCACGGCACGACGGCCGAGGCCGAACTGCTGGCGCCCGAAGCCCTCGCCGTGGCTGACGGTTGGGTGCTGGCGGGCAACGCCTTCGTGGCGTACGGCGCACGCCTGCCCGACGTCGACCGCCACGCGGTGCTGCCCACGGCAGAAGCACTGTTGCGCCTGGCGCCCGCGTTGCTCGTGGCCGGTGGCGCGGTCGCCCCGGCCGACGCCTGGCCGCTCTACGTTCGCGATAAAGTGGCGCAGACCACCGACGAGCGCGCCGCCCTCAAGGCCGCGCAACAGCCACCCCCTCCAGCCGCATGAGCGCCGTTCTGCAACCCCTCGAAGCCCGGCTCGACGCCATGACCGTCGATCGACTCGCCACCGTCTGCGCGGTCGAGGACCGCGCCTACAGCCATCCCTGGACGCGCGCCAATTTCATCGATTCGATGGCCGCCGGCTACCACTGCCAGCTGCTGATGGGCGGCGACACCCTCATCGGCTACTTCGTGGCCATGAAAGGCGTCGACGAGGTGCATCTGCTCAATTTCACCGTGGCGCCCGAGTTCCAGCGCCGGGGCTGGGCACCGCTGATGCTCGAAGCGCTGGCCGGCTGGTCGCGCGGCGAGGGCGTTCAGTGGCTGTGGCTCGAGGTGCGGGTGAGCAACGAACGCGCCCTGCACATCTACGAGCGCCAGGGCTTCCGCCGCGTGGGCGTGCGCAAGGCCTATTACCCCGCCTTCGCCGGCCGCGAAGATGCGGTGGTGATGAGCCTGCGCCTCAACGAAACCAACAGCGCCTGGGGCGGGCTCGCACCGTGAGCGACCCGACGCTGAACCTCGACGCGCGTCAGCGCGCCATGCTCGACGAAATGGGCGTGAAGGTGTGGTGGCCGACGGCGCCACCTGTCGACGCCGTGATCGCGGCTGCGCCGGTCGAACGGGTTCCTCGCGGCATGGAGGCGGCCGTGGCTGTCGCAGCCGCAGCTGCGGCACCGGCACCGCTGCGCGAAGAGCCCGTGCGCGCAAGGCCGCTCGCGCAACCCGCTGCATTGACCACCCCGTCCGCCCCTGCTGTGCCCAAGGCCACGCCGGCCGCGCGCGCGCACGGCGCCGACGTGCTGGTCGAGGCGCCGCGCCTGCTGCACGGCGGCGTGGCGGCCCCGGGCGGCGGCTGGCTCATCGTGGCCGACATGGCGCCCGAGGCCGACGGCCGCCACGGCGAACCCTTCGCGGGCGATGCCGGCCGCCTGCTCGACAACATGCTGCGCGCGCTCCAACTGCACGGCGGCGAACGGCCGGTGCACCTCATGCGCACACACCGCGGCGTGGCCGCCGGCCGCGACGACAGCCCGCGCCCCTTCGCCGACGCCTTCGCGGTGCAGGCACAGGCGCTCGCGCCGCGCATCGTGCTGGCGATGGGCCCGCTCGCCGCGCAAAGCCTGCTGCAAAGCACCGAGCCCCTGGGCAAGCTGCGCGGCCGCGCCGTGCCGATGGCGGCGTGGGGCGGGGTGCCCGTCGTGGCCACCTACCACCCGGCCTACCTGCTGCGCAATCCGGCCGACAAGGCCCGGGCGTGGGCCGATCTCTGCCTGGCGGCCGACCGGCTCGACCCGGCCGGCTAACACCCACGCAAAAAAGGCGACGTGGCCGTGGGGCCGCGTCGCCTGGGTCTCGCCCGGCAGGTGCGGGGCCTCTCGGCCCGCACCGCGCAGGATCAGGACCGCATCAGAACTTCCAGAGCAGGTTGGCCCGCACGCCGTGGTCTTGCACGCCGTTGCCGACCTGACCGCTGTACGACACGCCCAACGTCAGGTTGCGCTGCAACGCGAAGTCCAGGCCGCCTTCGAAGACAGCCACGTCCTTGCCGATCGGTACGCCGGCCACGATGAAGGCCGACTGGTTGGCGAAGGCCGCGGCCGTCGTCGGCGTGGTGTCGCCGAAGGCATGACGCCAGCCGACCATGCCGCGCACCGTGGCCTGCACGCCGCCCAGCGACACTGCGCCGGCGTTCCCGCGCACGCCCAGCGTGCTGAAGGTGGTGCTGGTCGTGTCGCCTTGCGCACGCAGCGCCGCGACGCCGCCGTTTTCGGTGAACCCATCGGTCTTCAGGCGAACGTGCGCCAGACCGACGAAGGGCTCGAGGCTGCCGCTGCCGGCCGGCACGGTCCAGCCGAGCTCGCCGAAGACCTGGGCGGTCTTGGCGTCGTACTCGGCGCGGAGCGTGTCGGAGAAGCCCGGAAACGCCACGTTGCGGCGCGTGTCGACTTCGCTCCAGCTGTAGCTGGCGCCACCACGCAGGCCCAGTGCACCCCACTGCTTGCCGCCGTAGAGGCCGAGGTGGTAGGTGTCGATGTCGGCCGATGAGGTGCGGGCATCGAGATCCACCTGGCTGCGCGTGTAGCCGCCCACCACGCCGACGCGCGTGCTGTCGTCCACCTGCGTATCGGCACCGATGAACAGGCCGCTGATGTCGCGGTCGATCCGGCCGGCGTTGCCGTCGGTGGCAATGCGGCCTTCCGAATGCAGCGCACGCGCCCACAGGCCGCCGCGGCCCGAGACATCGTCCGCCGTGGCAATGCCGCCGAGCGACTGGCGTGCACGGTCGAGACTGGCTTCGCGGATGAAGCGGCTGTCTTCGAGCGCCGCCGACTTGACCGATGCGTGCAGCTCGCCCGACAACTGGTCGAACGCGTTGCGCGCGGTCGGTGCGTCGAGCTGGACCACCGCGTTGTACAGCGTGCCGGTGTTGGCGCGGTCGATCGCGCCGCCGCTGGCCTGCTGGTTCGGCGTGAGGCCGACATTGGCGAAGTCCACGTTGTTGCGCGTCAGGCTCAGGATCACGTCCTGGCCGATGTAGTTCAGCGTCGGGTCGAGGAAGGCGAAGTTCGATGTCACGCCGCCGAACGTGCCCACGCGCGACCCCGAGGTGAGGATGGTGTAGCGCGTGACGGGGTTCCAGTTGCCGTCCGCCGCCAGCACGACCACCGAAGCGCCGCCCAGCGTTGCCGCGCCGGTCACGCGGATCAGGTCGCTGCGGCCGTCGGGCGTGGTCTGCACCTGGTAGCGCGAACCGGGCGCGAAGGTGAGGTTGCCGTTGACATTGAGCGTGCCGATGCCGTTGCCCGGGGCCACCGTGGCGCCGGACAGCAGCGTCGTGTTGCCCACCGTACCGGTGCCTTGCAGCGCGGCGCCGTTGCCGACCGTGAGGCCGCCGCCGAGGCTGCCGTCGACCGCCAGCGCGCCGCTGTTGACCAGCGTGTTGCCGCTGAAGGCCGTGCCGTTGCCGGTGTAGCGCAGCGTGCCGGTGCCGTTCTTGGTGACGGTGCCGGTGCCCGACAGCGTGTTGGCCAGGGTCGCATCGGTGGGCTGGTTGATCACCAGCGCCGCGTTGTCGACGATGGCGCCGGAGCCGAAGCTCGTCGCGCTGCCGACCAGCGTGCCGGCCGAGACCCGCGTGCCGCCGGTGTAGGTGTTGGTCGCCGCCAGCGTGGTGCTGCCGGTGCCGACCTGCGCGACCGCGCCGCTGCCCGAGACGGTGCCCGGGAAAGTGGTGGCGTCCGAGCGGTCGAAGGCCAGCGTGCCGTTGTTGACGACGTTGCCGACGATCGAGCCGGTGGTGCCGCCATTGCCCACTTGCAACGTGCCGGCCGAGACGGTCGTGCCGCCGGTGTAGCCGTTGGCGCCGGTCAGCACCAGCGTGCCGGCTTCGTCCTTGACCAGCGCGCCAGCGCCCGAGATCGGGCCGGCAACGATGGCGGTGGTGCCGGCCGCGGTCGACAGCGTGCCGCCGGTGCCGGTGAGGGCGATGGCGCGTCCGACCGTCAGGTCGGCCGTGGTCTGCAGGCCGCCGCCGTTGAGTGTGAGCGTGTTGCCCGCGTCGCCCAGGCTCGCGTCGGTGGCGATCGACAGGCGGCCTTCATTGACCGTCCAAGGCGTGGCACCGGTCGGCGCGCCGTTGAGCGCCCAAGTGCTGGCGCCGGTCTTCTCGAACGCGACGAAGTTGCGGTATTGCGCCGTCGGGCCGATCTGGCTCGCGTCGAAGCTCGCGTTCGTCGCGCCGCCGAGGGCCAGCGTGTCGGTGCCGCCGGCCACGCCCACGGCGTTGCCTGTGACGACCGACCCGGCCTGCAGTTCGAGGCGGTTCACGCCGCCGGTGAAGCGCACGGCGTCGGCCTGCACGCCGTCGCCGGCGATGCCGCCGCTCAGAGCGCCGTTGTTGGTGACATTGAGGTTGGCGCCGATCACGCCCACGCCGCCGACGCCGGCCCGACCACCATCGGTGGTGGTGACCGTGGCCGCGCCACCGTTGCCGCCGGTGATGGTGCCGTTGTTGACGATCGTCGCATTGCTGGCGCGGACGCCTGCGCCGCCGTTGCCGCTGGTGCCGTTGACCTCGCCGATGCCGCCCAGACCGCCGTTGCCGCCGATGGCGCTGCCCGAATTGACGAGCGTGCCGCCGGGCGTGGCGAAGATGAGCGCATCGCCGCCGTCACCGGCGCCACCACCGCCGCCGCCGCCGTTGGTGTTGGTGCCCACGGTGATGTAGGGATTGGCTTCGCCGCCGGCGCCGCCTTGTCCGCCGCGCAAGGCGCCGGCGTTGGTCACCGTGGTTTGACTGCCGACGACGAGCAGGCCCATGCCGCCCTGACCACCACCGCCGCCGCCGCCGCCGCTGTTCAGGCCCGGTGCGGTCGACAGGTCGCTCTTGCCGCCTTCGCCGCCCGTGCCACCTGCAAGCGTCACACCGCTCGCCACCGACAGGGACGTGCCATTGGCGACGGCACCGGCACCGCCACCGCCGCCACCGCCGCCACCGCCGTCAATGTCGTTGCCGACGACGTCGGTGGGCTTTTCGCCGACGGCACCGGCGCTGCCCGTCACATTGGAAGACGCCGTGCCGGCGCCGAAGGTCTGCCCCACTGCGCCGCCAGCGCCACCAGCGCCGCCGTTGCCGCCTTCGCCGCCGTTGCCGCCGATGCCGGTTTGGGCCGAGACGCCGCCGCCGCCGCCGCCAGTGCCCAGCAGGTAGGTCTGGATCGGAGCGACGTTGCCGTTTTGGCCGTTCGGTGCGGTGTTGTTACCACCAGCGCCGCCCGTCGTCAGCGCGACCGGCAGCGAGCCGCCGCCGGCGCCGCCGTCGGCCCAGGCGCTGCCCGGGCCCATCGCGGCCAGCGCGAGCAGGCAAGCCGAAGCCAGGCCGCTCAATTTGAGGGCAGGAGAAAAGGAAGATGTGGAGGTGCTGGCGCTGGAACCGCCGCGGCCGCCAGTGGCCACTTCGGACACGGCCTGGCACACATTGAGGGAGCGATTGAGGACGATGCGATGGATGCGATTCATGGGAAAAGGAAAACTTTCGTTTGTCTCGGGAAAGAAACAATTGTGGCGTAAGTCGCTAGAAAGTATTCATATCGTGTCTTTAACCGTTCACATTTCAGGCCGATGTGGCGCGGATCGTGAATAAGGTCACGACGACCTGGAGGAGGCCGGCGTGTTGTCCGACGCCATGAAACGAAAAAGCGGCGCGCCCGAGAGGGCAGCGCCGCTTTCAAAGAGCCTCGACCCCTCGCGGGGCCGGGCGCTCAAGCCGTGATCAGAACTTCCAGAGCAGGCTCGCCTTCACGCCGTGGTCCTTCACGCCGTCGCCGACCTGGCCGGCGTACGACACGCCCAGCGTCAGGTCGCGCTTGATCGCGAAGTCCAGGCCGGCCTCGATCACCGCCGCATCCTTGGCAATCGGCACGCCGGCCACGGCGAAGCCGTTGCCGCCCGCGAAGGCCATCGTCGCGCTCTGCGACACGTCGCCGAAGGCATGGCGCCAGCCCAGCAGACCGCGCAGCGTCGCACCGGTGGCGTCGGCACCCAGACGGGTGCTGGCGCGCAGGCCCAGCGTGGTGAACGTGGTGTCGGTGCTTTCGCCACGGCCGCGCAGCGCGGTGATGCCGCCCTGTTCGGTGAAGCCGTCGGTCTTCAGGTCGGCGTAGGCCAGGTTGGCGAAGGGTTCCAGCGCGAAGCGACCGGCGTCGATGCGCCAGCCCAACTCGCCGAACACCTGCGCCGTGCGGGCGTCATAGCTGCCTTTGGTGCCGTCGGCCACGCCGGTGAAGCCCACGCTGCGGTTCGTGTCGATCTCGTGGCGCGAGTAGCTCGCGCCGGTGCGCAGGGCCAGCGCGCCCCACTCGGTGCCGCCGTAGACGCCCAGGTGGTAGTTGTCGATCTTGGCCGAGGAACGGCGAGCGTCCACGTCCACGTCGCTGCGGCCCGCGCCGCCCATCACGCCCACGCGCCAAGTGCCCACGCGGCGGTCGGCACCCACCAGCACGCCGCTGGTGTCGCGGTCGACCTTGGCGGCATTGCCGTCGCCGTCCATCCGGCCCCAGGAGCCGTAGACGCGCGCCCAGGCGCCGCCGTCCATGCCTTCGACCGTCTTCAGGTCGGTGGCCGCGCCCTGCGCCTGGCGCAGGCGGTCGATGCCGGCTTCGCGCACGAAGCGGCTGTCTTCCATCAGCGACGAGCGCACCGAGGCGTGCAGTTCACCCGAGAGCTGGTCGAAGGCCGAGCGTGCCGTCGGCGCGTCGAGCTGGACCACCGCGTTGAACAGCGCACCGCCGCCGAGCGCTTCGAGCGCAGCGCCGGTCGAGCGCTGGTTGAAGGTCTGGCCCACGGTCGGGAAGGCGACCGTGTTGCGGTTGAGCGTCAACAGCACGTTGTTCGCTTCGTAGGTGATCGACGGGTCGAGGAAGGCGAAGTTGGAGCTCACGCCGCCGAAGGTGCCCACGCGGTTGCCCGACGTGAGGATCGTGTAGCGGGTGGTGGGCGCCCAGTTGCCGTCGGCTGCGATCACGACGACCGAGGCGCCGCCGAGGGTGGCGGTGCCGGTCACGTTGATGCGGTCGCTCTGGCCTTGCGCGTTGGTCTCCACCTCGTAGAAGGCGCCCGGCGCGAAGGTCAGGTTGCCGTTGACGGTGAGCGTGCCGATCGAGTTGCCCGGTGCCACGGTGGCGCCGTTCGAGACGAAGGTGTTGCCGACCGAACCGTTGCCCTTGAGCACCGAGCCGGGTTCGACCGTCACGGTGGCGTTCAGGGCGCTCTTGACCGACAGCGTGCCGCTCTTGACCTGCAGCGCGCCGGTGAAGGCGGTGCCGTCGCCCGTGTAGAACACGGTGGCGTCGCCGGTCTTCGTCAGGCTGCCGTCGCCCGACAGGGTGTTGCCGAACGTGGCGTCGGTGGGCTGGTCGATCACCAGTGCGCCGTTGTTGGCGATCGCGCCGCTGCCGAAGCTGGACGTGCCGCCGACCAGCGTGCCGGCCGCGATGGTGGTGCCGCCGGTGTAGGTGTTGGTGCCCGTCAGCGTCGTGGTACCGGCACCGATCTGCTGCACTGCGCCCGAGCCGGAGATCGACCCTGGAACGGTGACCGCATCCGACCGGTTGATCGCCAGATTGGCGTTGTTCACCACGTTGCCCGCGATCGAACCCGTGGTGCCGCCATTGCCCACCTGCAGCGTGCCGGCCGCGATGGTCGTGCCGCCCGTGTAGGTGTTGTCGGCCGTGAGCGTGGTCGTGCCCGCACCACGCTGCTGCACCGCGCCGCTGCCGGAGATGGCGCCGGCGAAGCTGACGGCGTCGGAGCGGTTGAAGGCCAGCGTGCCGTTGTTGACCACGTCGCCCACGATCGATCCGCTGGTGCCGCCGTTGCCCAGTTGCAGCGTGCCGGCCGAGACGGTCGTGCCGCCGGTGTAGGTGTTGGCAGCCGCCAGCGTGAGCGTGCCGTCGCCGACCTTGGTCAGCGAGCCGTTTTTGCCGGAGATCACGCCTGCAATGGTCGTGCTGGTGCCCAGGCCGCCCGTTGTCAGTGCCTTCTTGCCCAGCAAGATGCGGCCTTCGCCTTCGATCGAGCCAATCGACGTGCCGGCGCGTTCCAGGGCCGAGATACTCAATGTGCCCCCGGCGCCGTTCACCACCGTGGCGTTGTCGCCGGTGCTGTTGTCCCAGAATTCGGTCGAGCCGCCTGCTTCGTTCACCAGCTTGGCGCTGCCCGCCGAGCTGTCGTACCAGAAGTTGGTGGAGCCCTTGTTGGCGGCCGTGATCGTGGCATTGCCAGCAGTGGTCGATTCCCAGAACACGGTGCTGCCACCGTCGTTGCGGATCGACGAGGTACCGGCCGTGGCGTTGTCGCGGAATTCGAGCGAGCCCTGGTTCTGCAACGTGGCGTTCCCTGCAGAGCTCTGGTCCTTGAACTGCACGGTGCCGCTGTTCACGTTCGCTTCCGGAACGGGACGTGGTGCGGTGCTGATGGCGAGGTTGCCCGCGTTAAAGCTGCCATCCAGTATCAGCATGCCGCCAGCCTTGACGGAGACCGGTCCCGTGCCCAGCGCCCCGTTGACCTGCGTGGCCACGTAGCCGGCGCGGATGTCCGTGCCGCCGCTGTAGCTGTTGGCAGCCCCCAGGCGCACCGTGCCTGCGTCTTCCTTCACCAGCGTGCCGGCGCCGGACACCGTGCCGTTGAGGGTCAAGGTGGTGTTGATGACGTTCGAGATCGTGCTCGTCGGCGCCGTCAAAACGACTTGGCGTGCCGTGGTGATGTCGTCCGTCGTCCTCAGCGTGCCGGCACCGATCGTCAGGGCGCCACTCACGTCGCCGAGGCTGGCGTCCTTGGCGATAGACAGCGTGCCCTGGTCGATGGTCCAAGGCGTGACGGCAGCGGTGGCGCCTTCGAGCGCCCACGTGCCTTCATCGACCTTGCGGAAGACGCCGAAGCCGCGGTACTGCGCGTCGTTGCCAATGGTGGCTACGTTGAAAACTCCTGCGCTTTCGCCAACGCTGTTACCACCAAGCGCCAGCGTGTCGTTGCCGCCAAAGGCGGTGACGTTGCCGGAAATCTTGGAGGTGGCGTGCAGCGCCAGCGTGTTCACGCCTCCGGTAAAGACAACGGCATCCGCTTGCGTCAACCCGTCGCCGGAGAAACCGCCCGAGATAGTGCCAGCGTTGACGATGAAGAGGTCCGAGCCGCTGATGGCCACGCCACCTGCGTTGGCGTCAACGGAAGGGCCGACCCCACGGGTGTATATCTCAGGCATACCGCCGTTCTTGCCGCCGTCGCCGCCGATGATCGCGCCGCTATCGAAGTTGAGGATGGTGCTGCCCGTCGCCACAATAGCGATGCCACCTGCGCCACCCTTGCCACCGATCTCTTCTTGAGAGGGTTCGAGTGCCCGCGCAGGAGAGGCGTACGTGGAGACAGTCGCACTGGCGTTGCCTCCGTTGCCGCCGTTGCCGCCTTGGATCCTGGCGCCGTTGACGATGATTCCGCCGCTTAGTGCGATCGCATCGCCTCCGCGGCCACCGTCACCTCCGACGGCCGAAACATAGGTTATCGGAGCGGACAGCGAGAGCTCGCTCTCGTTGTAGTTCACATAGATGCTCGCTTGCGCCGATCCGCCCGCGCCGCCGGCACCGCCCTGAATCCAGCCATTGCCGGTGTTCGTGAGTTGGCCGCCTTCCCTCATCACGATGGCATCGCCGCCTCGCCCGCCGACGCTGCCTGTGGCCGTCGCTGTCAGCGTGCCGGCTGAAGTGCCGTTGTAGGTACTGATGTAGGCCGTGCTGCCCGGACCGCTCGCGTCGAGCGCCATCAAATCATTGCCGCCATTGCCGGCGCCGCTGCCTGCGCCACCAATGATGCTGCCGCTGTTCTCTACGTTGGCCACACCGCCGAAATAGGCGCCGACGCCCCCTTTGGCGCCAGTCGTCGTGCCAGTCGCCGTGACCGTTGACGAAGTCGAGCTATCGACTTCGTTGTTGTACTGATAGGAATAGAGGTTGACTGAACTGGCCGAGCCAGCGTCGCCTCCGCGGATCGCGTTGGTATTCGACAAAGTGCCGCCAACTGCAAAGACCGCACCGGCGCCGCCTGCGCCGCCAGGGGCGGCGGTCCCAGCGATGGCGCCGTTTTGGCCACCGTAGTTGTCGACAAACATCCCTCCGCCGTAGCCACCTGTGCCGCCTTGGACGACACCGCTATTGTTTAGTGTGGCAGCTTGCGTGGCCAGAACGCCTGTACCGCCTTCACCACCAGCCGCCGGCTGTCCCGTAAGGCTCTGCGCGGATTGTTGGTTGCCGTAATAGCCGTAGTTGTATTGCTGAACATAGCCGCCGCCCCCGCCGGCGCCGCCACTGATCGAACCGGAGTTGGTGATCGTGCCGCTCGAGGCAGTCGACAGCGCCGTCGCTCCGGCGCCGGCACTGCCGCCCGTCAGATTTGTCAGCACTGGGCCGCCCGGATTTTCGGACGGGATGGGATTGAAACCGCTGTCTACTGAGACCGTGCCGCTGTCGCCGCCTCGGCCGCCCGTGATGCTGCCGGCGTTGACCACCGGGCCGCTGGTGATCTGCGCACCGATGGCGCCAGCGCCGCCCCGGCTTCCAATCAGGTTGAGGTCGGTCTGTGCTGCAACGGTGTTGTATTGGCTGGTTTGGCTGCCTTGGGCGCCGGAGCCGCCGTTGACTGCCGCGCCTTCCTCGACCCTCAGGCCGCCGCCGACGGTGAGGGCCATGGAACCATCGCCCCCGTCGTATCCGGTGTAGTTGTTCTCGTTCTGGGTGCTCTCGGTGTAGACGCCGCTATCTCCGTTGATCGTAGTCGTCACCACAAGCGGCCCGTCTACGGCCCACGCGCCATTCGACGCCAACCCTGAGAGCATCAGGCACGCTGAGGCGATTGCGGAAAGGTGAGGCCGACGAGTCGACTGTTTACCGGACGCACTGCTCACGCCGCCGTGTGAACCATTGGCAACTTCGGAAACGGCCTGGCAAACACCCAAAGCACGATTAAATACAAGGCGGTGAATTCGGTTCATTTGAATAAATAAGTATTACAAGATGTGACAATCACATAACAATTGTTATTCAAATGTGTTTTCAAGCGATCTTCAATGCGCAAAAACAACGCGTTGTTACGCGTTCGCCTCGGAGGTCGAGGAAAAAGTCACGTGCCGAGCCACCCCTAGAATTCCGGGCATGACTTTCATCGAACAGCTGCGCGCCGCGGAACGCCAAAACCGCTCTCTCCTGTGCGTGGGGCTCGATCCCGAACCGACCCGGTTCCCTGGGCGCCTCAAGGGGGACGCCAACAAGATCTACGATTTCTGCGCGCGCATCGTCGACGCCACGGCCGACCTGGTGATCGCCTTCAAGCCGCAGATCGCGTACTTCGCGTCGCACCGCGCCGAAGGCCAGCTGGAGCGGCTGATGGAGCACATCCGCCGGGTCGCGCCGCAGGTGCCGATCATCCTGGACGCGAAGCGCGGCGACATCGGCTCCACGGCCGAGCAGTACGCGCTGGAGGCCTTCGAGCGCTATGGCGCCGATGCGGTCACGCTGTCGCCGTTCATGGGCTTCGACTCGGTCGCGCCTTATCTCAAGCACGAAGGCAAGGGCGCCTTCTTGTTGTGCCGCACCAGCAACCCGGGTGGCGCCGACCTGCAGGGCCAGCGTTTGGCCAGTGTCGAGGGCGAGCCGCTGCTGTACGAGCACGTCGCCCGGCTCGCGCAGGGGCCGTGGAACCTGAACGGCCAGCTTGGCCTGGTGGTGGGCGCGACCTATCCGGCGGAGATCGAACGGGTGCGCGCGCTGGCGCCGACCGTGCCGCTGCTGATTCCGGGCGTGGGCGCGCAAGGTGGCGATGCGGTGGCGACTGTGCGCGCCGGTTGGCGCGAAGACGCGCCGATCGTCGTCAACTCGTCGCGGGCGATCTGCTACGCCTCGGACGGCGACGACTTCGCCGAGGCGGCACGGCGCGAAGCCACCCGCACGCGCGACGGACTCGAGGCCGCCAAGGGGTGATGGCCCGCTGTTTGCCTGGCCTCAGCCTGCGAACAACCGCCCGGCCTCCACCGGCTTGCTGAACAGCCAGCCCTGCGCCATCGCTTTGGGCGCGAGCGTCAGGAAGTAGGCGGCCTGCTGCTCTTCCTCGATGCCCTCGATCACGATGTTCAGGCCCAGCACCTCGGCCATGGCGACGATCTGCGGCGCGATCGTGTCCTCCTCGCTCTGGTCGTGCAGCGCCTGCATGAAGGTGCGGTTGATCTTGATGGCGTCGACCCGCAGCCGCGACAGGTAGGAGAGGCTCGAATAGTCGGTGCCGAAGTCGTCGATGTACACCTTGTGCCCGGCCTCGCGCAATCGCGCGATCGCCTTGCCCAGTTCGCGGCTGTTGGCGGTCGTTCGCTCGGTCAGCTCGAGCCCGATGCTGCCGGCGGACAGTGCGGCTTCCTGCAGGCGCGCGCCGAGAAAGGGCAGAAAGGCGTTGTCCAGGATGTCGCTTGCGGCGACGTTGATGGTCACCTGGAAGGCGGGTCGTCGACGCAGTTCGGGGCCGAGTTCCTCGAGCACGCGGTTCACCACGAAGCGTGTGATCTGCCCGATGAAGCCTTCGTGCTCGGCGGCACTGATGAAAGCGTCGGGACTGACCGGTTTGCCGGTCGCGTCGGTCCAGCGCAGCAGGGCTTCTGCGCCCACTTGGCGGCGGTCGCTCAGGCGCACGATCGGCTGGTAGACGATCTTGAGCTGGCCCGAGCGCATGGCCATGCGCAGCTGCTTGCCAAGCGATTTGGAGCGGGTGATGAAGACGCTCGCCGCAAAGCCGCCGCTCAGGCCGATGAGCAGGCCGAACACGCCGAACTCCAGCATCATCGGCGACTGGAATATCGACGCCGAGCCTCGCAGCGCAGCCAGGATGCAATTGGCGTGCACGTCCGAGCAGCGCACTTCGAAGCGGCGATCGTCCAGCTCGACCGGCTCGCCGGGGCGCAGCGTCACGCCGTCCAGCGGCAGGCGCGGCCCGCTGCTCGTGAAGGTGCGCAGCGGCGCCTGGCGGCTTGTCACCACCGTGAACTCCAGGCGCGGGTCCACGGCATCGAGGTAGGCCTGGCCGTTGAGCCCCACCGCGGCGCCGCCCGCTTGCAGCAGCAGCGCCCGGGCGCCCGGGACGCCGGCTTGCGGCGCGTTGAAACTCAGGCGCCGGCCGCCGCCGCTGGTCACGTCCGCCGGAGGCAGCGGCACAGGCGGATCAATGAGGCCGACGGTGGAACTGCAGTAGATCTCGCCGTTGCGCACCCGGGCCGCGCTTTTGAGGTAGCGGGAGTCCAGCACGATGCGGCGCAGGCGTGCCACCTCGACCATCGGGCAGGTGTTGTCGGCGGTCTCGTTGATCTCGGCCAGCGCGGTGGCCGCTTCGGTGCTGATCGCATCGGAGCGCGCGATGTAGGCCTCGGCCATCTCCCCGGCGTCGGCGTTCTGCTGGCGCCGAACGGTCCACTCTCCGATGGTCAGGGCCAGCACGACGGCGATTACCGCGCCGCAGGCCATCGACATCACCGTGCGCGCCAATGGTTTTCTCAGCATGAACAAGGCCTGCGGTGCAAGGCGCTGTGGCGGGAGCGGCGGGCGTCTGCCAGGCGAATAAGTGCGGGGCGCATGGTCGGCAGTAGCCAGTGTTGGTATCTTTTAGGAGCTCTATGCCGCTCGGTCAGGCGTTTCGGATGCCGGCGCATTCTCGATCATGTCAACAAATGTGAACTTTGGCGTGCGGCACTTTGCATTTGGTGGGGAGCCGCTTTGTTGATGGAGCCGAAAGGCCTCGTTTCGTTGCATTTGGCGTTCAATAGTGTGGCGGCAATTCGTCACTCGGGTTGCGGCCACCGCCCGAGCCTGCCTCCGGCATCTGCCGGCGCAATTGCACCAGTTGCTGCACCAGGCTGTCGATCTGCTGCTGTTGACGGTAGATCGTGAGGTTGAGCTGGTCCAGCAGGTCGTCCGTGAAGCTCGCCTTGATCTCCAGTTCGTCGATTCGGTCTTCGAGGGTGCGGGTAGGTTGCATGCCCCTATTGGACAGGATGGTGTACGGCCCGCCCCTACACTCGCCGCCATGCGTCGTTGGCTCTGCGTCTTGTTGTTGACCCTGCTTCCGCTCCAGTTCAGCTGGGCGGCGGTGGTTGGCTACTGCGCGCACGAGGCCGAGGTGCAGGCGCCGCACCTGGGGCATCACCAGCATGCGCATCCGGATGCGCCCGCCGGTGAAGCTGACGCCGCGGCATCTGCGGACGCAGGCGGCAAGACCGCCGCTCCGGCGCTCGACCTCGACTGCGGCCATTGCCACGGCATGGGCGTCGTCGTGTCGGTGCCGCCGGTCGGTCCGCCCCTGCTGCGCGCCCTTCGCCGCGCGGCGCCCTGGCCCGACGGCAGCCGGGCCTCGCACCCGACCGCACCGCCCGATCGCCCGCAGTGGTCGGCCCTCGCCTGATCGGCGAGGCGGACCGGCACCAAAGACCCCCCGTTTCCGTTTGCGCGACAGCGCGCCCTCGATGACCGAGGGCGGCTGAGGCCGCGCGCAGCGATCGTTTCTCGATCGCGCCTCGCCGATCTCCCGTGGCTCGTTCCATCGACGGAGATCCGGATGCACCGACACAGTTTGCGAAGTTCGATTCGCGCCCGCGCCCTGGGCGCAGCGCTTGTTTTCATGGGGGCCGTCAGCGCGGCCCATGCACAGCCCACGCTTGCACAGGCCTTCGACGCCGCCTGGGCGCGCCAGCCCGAAGCCGCCGCCTTGCAGGTGCGGCGTGATGCGGCGCAGGCCCAGGGCCGCGCGGCCCGCGCCTGGACGCCCGAGCCGATGGCCCTCGAGCTGTCGAGCCGCACCGACCGCTGGCAGGGCGACGACGGCGTGCGCGAACGCGAGGTCGGCCTCGCCGTGCCGCTCTGGCTGCCCGGCGAACGCGCCCGCAGCGGGGCGCTCGCCGACGCTGAAGCCGGCGCGGTCGAGAGCCGTGTCGGCGCCGCCCGGCTGCGCGTGGCCGAAGCCCTGCGCGAGGCCCATTGGACGCTGCAGCGCAGCGCCGTCGACGTGACGCTGGCCCGCGACCGGCAGGCGGCGGCGCAGCGGCTCGCCGCCGATGTCGCGCGGCGCCTCGCGGCCGGCGACCTGGCGCGCGCCGACCAGCACCAGGCCGACGGCGCGCTCGCGGCCGCCGATTCGTCGCTGGCGCAGGCGCTGGCCGTGCAGGTCGTCGCCCGGCAGAAGTGGCGTGCGGTGGTCGGCACCGCGGTCGCAGAGCCGCCTGCCGATGCCGTCGTTGCGATGGAGCCAGCGCCGCCCGAGAGCGCAGCCCTCGACCCCGACGCGCACCCGGCCCTGCGCGACCTGCAGGACCGCGCCGCCGTGGCCGAGCGTGCCGCCGCGCTGTCGTCGGTGCGCACCCGCGCCAACCCGGAGCTGACGCTGGCCACCACGCGCGAACGCGACGGCCGCGGCGAGCCCGCGCTGCGCACCGTCACGCTCGGCCTGCGCATCCCCTTCGGCGCGGGCGACCGCCAGGCCGCCGTTGCGGCCAACGCGCACGCCGAGGCGCTCGACCTGCAGACGCAACTGTCGATGGAGCGGGATCGCATCGCCGGCGAACGCGACGCCGCGCATGCGCGGGTCGATGCCGCGCGCGCACAGCTCACCGCGGCCGAGCGCCTAGCCCGGCTGGCCGCGGAATCGCGCGGCTTCTTCGACAAGTCCTTTCGCCTCGGCGAGACCGACCTGCCGACCCGGCTGCGCATCGAGGGCGAGGCCGTCGAGGCGCAGCGCCAGGAAGCGCGTAGCCGCATCGACCTGGCCGCCGCCATCTCGCACTGGCGCCAGTCGCTGGGCCTTCTCTTCGAATGACCGACACCGGTCCCACCCACGAACGCATTGCCATGAAACCCGATTTCCTTTCCGCGCTGCTCTGCGCTTTTCTGCTGCTGCTCGCCGGCGCGCCCGCCTGGGCCGACGCCGACCATGACCACGACGACGCACCGGCCGCTGCGGCCGGCCCCGCGCTGCCACGCTTCACCGCCGTGTCCGACGCCTTCGAACTGGTCGGCGTGCTCGACGGCCAGCGGCTCACGCTCTACCTCGACCGCTTCGCCGACAACGCTCCGGTGCCCAAGGCCTCGCTCGAACTCGACATCGGCGGCACCACCGTCAAGGCCGAGCCGCACGGCGAAGGCGAATTCGAAGTGCAGCTGGCCGCGGTGCCCGCGCCCGGCGTGCTGCCCGTCACCGCCACGGTGATCGCCGGCAACGAGACCGACCTGCTGGCCGGCGAGCTCGACATCCACGCCGACGCGCACGAAGACGCCGCGGCGCCGCGCAACTGGCGCCGCATCGTCGGCTTCGGCATGGGGGGCCTTGCCGCCCTGGCGGTGCTCTTCGCGCTGGCCCGCCGCGCACGCACGTCGCGCACCTCTCAAGCGGGAGGTGCCGCATGAACGCCGCACGCATCCTCATCGCCGTCGCGTTCAGCGCCGCTTTTGCCGCCACCGCGCACGCCGACGAAGGCCACAGCCACGGCGAGGCACCGGCCGCCATGAACGCCAACGGCCCGCAGCGCCTGCCCGACGGCAGCGTCTTCCTGCCCAAGCCGGCGCAGCGGCAACTCGCGGTGCGCACCTTCGTCGCCGAATCTGCCGAACTGCCCCGCACCACCGAACTCGCCGGCAAGGTCCTGATGGACCCGAACGCCGGCGGCAAGGTGCAGGCCCTGCTGGCTGGCCGCGTCGAACCCGGCCCGCGCGGTCTGCCCGAACCCGGGCAGGCGGTACGCAAGGGCGAGGTGCTGGCGTATGTCGTCGCATCGGCCGCGCCGGTCGAGCGCTCGAACCAGGCGGCGCAACTGGCCGAGCTGCGCGCCGCGAAATCGCTGGCCGATCGCCGCGTCGCGCGGTTGCGCGAGCTGGCCGACACGGTGCCGCGCAAGGACATCGAAGCCGCCGAGAGCGACGCGGCGAGCCTGCAGCAGCGCGCCGCCGCCATCGGCGCCGGCCTGTCGCACCGCGACGCGCTGGTGGCGCCGGTGTCGGGTGTCATCGCCTCGGCCAGCGTGGTCGCGGGCCAGGTGGTCGACGCGCGCGAGCTGCTGTTCGAGGTCATCGACCCGACCCGCCTGCGCGTCGAGGCGCTGGCCTTCGATGCGGCGATCGGCGCCGACATCGCCGACGCGGCCATCGCGGTCGGTGATACGCGCGTCCCGCTGGTCTTCGTCGGCGCGGCACGCAGTCTGCGCGAACAGGCGCTGCCGCTGCAGTTCCGCGCGGAAGGCGCGGCGCTCGCACGGCTCGCCGTCGGGCAGTCGGTGCAGGTCTTCGTACGCAGCAAGCAGACCGTGGCGGGCATCGCGGTGCCGAGCGCGGCGCTGATGCGCAACCCGGCCAACCAGACCATCGTGTGGGTCAAGACCGAGGCCGAGCGCTTCGTGCCGCGCACCGTCACCACCGTGCCGCTCGACGGCGTGCGCGTGGCCGTGACCGCGGGCCTGCAGGCCGGCGACCGCGTGACCACGCAGGGCGCCACGCTCATCAACCAGCTCCGCTGAAGGCCGCACGATGTTCAAGTGGCTTCTCGACTTCAGCCTCGGCAACCGGCTGCTGGTGCTCATCGCCGCCGTGGTGCTGATGGGCTACGGCGCCTTCACGCTGTCCCGCATGCCGGTGGACGTGTTCCCCGACCTCAACAAACCCACCGTGACCATCGTCACCGAAGCCGGCGGCATGGCGCCGGAAGAGGTGGAGCAGCTCATCACGCTGCCGCTCGAAACCACGATGAACGGGCTGCCCGGCGTGGAGTCGGTGCGTTCCGTGTCATCGGCCGGGCTGTCCTTCCTCTACGTCACCTTCGACTGGTCGACCGACATCTACCGCGCGCGCCAGCTGGTGGCGGAGCGGCTCGGCTCGATGGAAGAAGGCCTCGCCCCCGGCATCACGCCGCGCATGGGGCCGGTGAGTTCGATCATGGGCGAGATCATGCAGATCGCGATCCCGATCGACACGGCGAAGGTGAGCCCGATGGCGGTTCGTGAGTACGCCGATTGGGTGCTGCGGCCGCGTCTCCTGTCGGTGCAGGGCGTCGCGCAGGTGATCCCGATCGGCGGCGAGGTGCGGCAGTTCCAGGTGCAGCCCGACACGGTGCGCATGGGCGACCTCGGCATCACGCACGAGCAGCTCGAAGCCGCGCTGAAAGGCTTCTCGGGCAACACCTCCGGCGGCTTTCTCGAGCTCAACGGACGCGAGTACCTGATCCGCAACCTCGGCCGCACCTCGCGCCTCGACGACCTGAAGAACCTCGCGCTGACGGCGCGCGGCGGCCAGCCGATCCTGTTGCGACAGATCGCGGAAGTGACGTTCGCCGCGGCCATCAAGCGCGGCGACGCCGGCTTCGAAGGCAAGCCCGCCGTCATCCTCGGCATCCAGAAGCAGCCGACGGCCGACACCGTCGGCCTCACGCGCACCATCGAGGAAGCGCTGGTCGGCCTCAGGGCCTCGCTGCCGGCCGGCATGGAAGCGCCGCAGGTCACGTTCCGGCAGGCCAGCTTCATCGAGGCCTCGATCACCACGCTGCAGGGCAAGCTGATCGGTGCGTCGGTGTTCGTCGCAGTGATCCTGTTCTTCTTCCTCGGCACGATCCGGCCGACGGTGATCGCGCTGGTCGCGATTCCCGTGTCGATCTTCATCACCGCGCTGGTGTTCCGCTGGTTCGGCCTGTCGATCAACACCATGACGCTCGGCGGCCTGGCCATTGCCATCGGCGGGCTGGTCGACGATGCGGTGGTCGACGTGGAGAACATCCTGCGCCGCCTGAAGGAAGACCGCGCCAGGCCGGCCGCGCAGCGCATGAACCTGCTGGCGTTGGTGGCCAAGGCGTCGATGGAGGTGCGCTCGGGCATCCTCTACGCGACGGTGATCATCGTGCTGGTGTTCATCCCGCTGTTCGCGCTGCCGGGGCTGGAGGGCAAGCTCTTCGTGCCGCTGGGCATCGCGTTCATCGTGTCGACGCTGGCTTCGCTGGTGGTGTCGGTCACGGTCACGCCGGTGCTGAGCTACTGGCTGCTGCCGAAGATGAAGCGGCTCGAGCACGGCGACACCAAGGTGCTGGCGTGGCTGAAGGCCGGCTACCGCGATGGACTGCAGTCGGTGCTCGCGCGGCCGAAGGCGGCGCTGGTCGCGGCCGGTGCGGCGGTGCTGGTCGCAGGCGTGGCGGTGCCCTTCTTCCCGACCACTTTCCTGCCGCCCTTCAACGAAGGCACGCTCTTGATCGGCCTGCGCCTGAACCCCGGCGTGACGCTGGCCGAGAGCGCGGCGCTCGCGCGGCAGGCCGAGGTGCTGGTCAAGCAGGTGCCCGAGGTGACGCACGTCGGGCGTCGCAGCGGGCGCGCCGAGCTCGACGAGCATGCCGAGGGCGTGCACGTGAGCGAGCTCGATGTCGGCCTCAAGCCCGCGGCCGAACTCACGCGCTCGATGGACGAGATCGGCGCCGACATCCGCGCGCGGCTCGTGAACCTGCCGGCCTCCGTCGGCGTGGGCCAGCCGATCTCGCACCGCATCGACCATATGCTCTCGGGCGTGCGCTCGCAGATCGCGATCAAGATCTTCGGCGAAGACCTCGACGTGCTGCGCGGCCAGGCCGATGCGCTGCGCGCCAAGCTCGCGGCCATCCCCGGGCTGGCCGACCTCGAGATCGAGAAGCAGGTGCTGGCGCCGCAGATCAAGGTGCGCATCGACTACGACGCCGCCGCGCGCTACGGCGTGCCGGCACCGCAGGTGCTCGCCACGCTGCAGAGCCTGGTCGAAGGGGAGAAGGTCGCGCAGATCGTCGAAGGCAACCGCCGCTTCGCGCTGGTGGTGCGCCTGCCCGAGACGGCGCGCTCGATCGAAGGCCTCGGCCAGATCCTGATCGACACGCCGACCGGCCGCGTGCCGCTGTCGAAGATCGCGAGCATCGAAGACGGCGACGGCCCCAACCAGATCAGCCGCGACGACGGCAAGCGCCGCATCGTGCTCTCGGCCAACGCGCAGGGGCGGGCGCTGTCGGACGTGGTGGTCGACATCCGCGCGGCCGTGGCGTCGTCGCCGCTGCCCGAGGGCTACTTCGTCACGCTCGGCGGCCAGTTTCAGGCGCAGGAAGAAGCGTCACGGCTGATCGGCGTGCTGTCGATCGTGTCGCTGGCGCTGATGTTCGTGGTGCTCTACAGCCGCTACCGCTCCACCGTGCTCGCGGCGCTGATCATGTCGAACATCCCGCTCGCGCTGGTCGGCGCGGTGCTGGGCCTGTGGCTGTCGGGCCAGCCGCTGTCGGTGGCGGCGCTGGTGGGCTTCATCACGCTGGCGGGCATCTCGGTGCGCAACGGCATCCTGAAGGTCAGCCACTACGTCAACCTGATGCGCTACGAGGGCGAGGTCTTCGGCCTGCCGATGATCGTGCGCGGCTCGCTCGAGCGGCTGGCGCCGGTGCTGATGACCGCGCTGGTCACCGCCTTCGCGCTGGCGCCGCTGCTGTTCGAGGCCGAGCAGCCCGGCACCGAGGTGCTGCACCCGGTGGCGGTGGTGATCTTCTCCGGCCTCATCAGCTCGACGCTGCTCGACACCTTCCTCACGCCCGTGATGTTCTGGCTGTTCGGCCGCAAGGCCGCGCAGCGGCTGGCCGACGACGACGGCGCCGAGGCGCTGTGACCCTTTCTCTTTTTCTTTCTCGTCTTTCCAAGGAGCTCTCATGAAAAAACTGCACACCCTGCTCGCCGCTTCGCTTTTCGCCGTTGCAGGCAACGCCCTCGCGCACGGCGACGATCACGCCCACACCCCGCGGCACGGCGGCGTGGTCACCGAGGTCAAGGACATGGACTACGAGCTCGTCGCCAAGCCTGGCGTGGTGCAGCTCTGGCTGCGCGACCACGGCAAGCCGGCCGACGTGGCCAAGGCCAGCGCCAAGCTCACGCTGCTGGCCGGCACCGACAAGCAGGACGTCGAACTGAAGCCTGCGGGCGACAGGCTGGAAGCGACCGGAAGCTTCAAGACCGCGGCCGGCACCAAGGCCGTGGTCGTGGTGCGGATCGACGGCAAGCCGGCGTCGACGGCGCGCTTCACGCTGCGCTGATGCCGTGAAGCGCCGGCACCGGTCGACCGGTGCCGGCGTGGGGACTTCGAATCTTCAACGCACGGTCTGCAGCTTCTCGAAGTCGGCATCGAGCCGCGCCAGCGACGACGCGATCTGCGTACGCCGGCCCTGGATCCAGGCTTCTTGCTGTGCCACGCGCTGGGTGGCCTCCTTCAACATGCGTTCCATCTCGGCCGGTTGCGGGCCGCCCGCCGTAGCGCGGTTCTTCACGATGGCAACAGGGTCGAGCGTCGCGCGGAACTCGGCTTCGGACATCGGCAGCACCGGTGCGAAGTCCGACCCCTTGACGCTCTCGGCGTAGATGCGTTGCGCCTCGGCATACGGGAAGGCGAGTGGCTTGATGTCCTTGGCCTTGGCGTAGTCGACCACCTCCGAAGCGAAGTGATGCCCGACGCGGAAAGGCAGCCGGTGCTTGCGCATCAACACGTCCGCCAGCTCCTGCGACGCCGTCCAATCGCTGTTGAGTTCTTCCAAGGCACGTTCGGGGCTGATCATCAGGTTGTCGAGGATTCGGCTCCAGTTGTTCAGCACGCCTGTCGCGGCCACCACCATGGCGGTGTTGTTGCGGACTTCCTTGCCGTCTTGCATGCCGGGCGGCAGGTTGTGCGCCAGCAGCGCCGTGCCGCTGCCGAGGTTGATGGCCTGCGAAGCTTCGCGCCGCGTGCTGTTGAGCAAGCCGGGGTTGCGCTTCTGCGGCATGGCGCTGCTCACGTAGGTGTTGCCGCCGCCTTCCTGCAGAAGGATCCAGGGACGCGCCTGGGCGTACTGCGTCATCACGTCTTCGATGTGCGTGCCGGCGTGAAGGGCGATCGCGACGACGATGGCGCCGACCTCCACCGGCAGGTCGACCGCAGAGATCTGCGCAGCGTCGTAGGCGTTGTCGACGGTGGAGGCGTAGCCGAGGTAACTCGCCATGCGCTTGCGCTCGAGCGGCCAGCTCGTGCCGTTCAACACTGTGGTGCCCATCGGGGAGCGGTCGACGCGCGCGTAGGTCTCGCGGATGCGTTGGGCATCGCGGTCGAGCCCGCTGGCAATGCCCAGGAGGTAGTGGCCGTAGCTGTTGGGCTGGGCCGCCACGCCGTTGGTGTAGTTGGGCACGATCGTCGCGCGATGCTTGTCCGCCAGGCGGACCATCGTCGCCGTGGTCTTGTTCAGCGCATCGGCCAGATCGAGCAGGTTGTCGCGCAGGATGGCGGAGCGCACGGTGGACAGCATGTCCTGGCTGGAGCGGCCGGCATGCAGCAGCGTGATCTGCGGACCGACGGCATCGATCAGCAGGGGCTCGAAGGTGATGACCAGCGTGGGGCGCTTGCCGCCGGGCTGGTTGCCGTCCTTCAGTACCTTGGTGATGCCTTGGTAGGCCAGCGGTGCGATCGATTTCTCGAGCAGGCCCTCGTCGGTGTTGATGACAGCGGTGGCCTTGTTGATCTCTCCGAGCCAGAAGAACTCGTCCCGCTTGTCGGTCTGTGCGACGACCGGGGGAGCGAGGACGAGAAGACCGAGGACGACGGCGATGGTCTTGCGAGGGAATTTCATGGTGCTGGCTGGTTCCTTGGTGTTTTCAAACAGGGCTGGACCTTAATCCATAGCTCTTCCCACTCGCAAACAGGTATTCGACGCGCATCACCGCGTCCCCCGCCTCGTCCTTGAAGGTGAAACCCACCGCCGACACCGGATCGCCGGCCTTGATCTCCGCCACCTTCCACGCCGACATGCGCGTGAGCGGGGCCAGTTCCAGTTCCCAGCGGCGGTCCTTGCGTTTCGGCAACACCGTCTTGGCGAGCAGGGCCGGGCCGTCGACGCCGGCGCTTTGCGCGGGCAGCGGGCGCTGCTTGAGGTCGGCGGGCAGCGCCAGGCCGGGGCTCAGGTCGAGCATCAGTTCGGCGTGCGGGTTCTGCCACTTGCTGCTGACCACCTTGCCTTCGAGGTAGATCGGCCGGTCGGCGTCGAAGCTGCTCCAGCCGTGGTGGGCCCAGGCGGGCGGCAAGGCAAGCGGTGTCGCCGAAGCGGCGGCGGTGGCGAGGACGAATCGGCGGCGAGACATCGGCATGGCAGTGCTCCTGGAAAGGTTGGGAATCAGTAGGCGATCCAGCGTCCGCAGACGACGACGCCGAGCCAGATGGCAGTGGACACCCACATCTGAACCCGCGCCACCAGGTCGAGTTTGTCCAGCGAGCCGCGGCCGTGGAACCAGGCGGCATTGCAGGCGGCGGCGGTGAGCAGGCCCATCTTCAGCACGAAGCTGCGGTTGGCGAGCAATTCGGCCGGCTCGGTGGCGAACATCAACAGGCCGCTGGCGGCGGCCAGCGCAAAGCCGGCGAGCGCGATGCCCAGCGAAAGCCGCGCCAGCGCCTTCACCGGCAGTGCCGCGGCGCCGCCCCAGACGCGAATTTCGAGCGCCATCAGATTGCCCAGCAGCAGGGCGATGCCGACGATGTGCACCACCTCCAGCGCGGGGTAGGCCCAGACGTGGGCGCGGAGTTCGCTGAGCATCGTGCGGGCCTTGCAGTGATCGAACCGCGCTGCGCTGCTACCTGGCGGTCCGGCGGTCCGGCGCCGCGCCCAGCTGCGTCGACACCGCGTCCGCACAGGCCTTGAGCGACCGCGCCAGGGCGCCGTCCCATGCAGCGTCGAAGGTGGCGGCCGGGCCGATGGCGATCACGGCCAGCACGATGGTCCCGGTGTGGTCGAACACCGGCGCCGACATCGCATTGACGCCCGCGATCACCTCGCCTTCGGACCGGCTGATGCGGTGTTGGCGGACCTCCTGCAGCTGTGCCTCGAAAGCCTTCCAAGTGGGATGGCGCGAGGCGGCCGAGCCGCCGCGCGGCTTCTCGCGCTGGCGTTCGGCGTCGAGCAACTGCTTGACCACGGCGGCGTCGAGGTAGGCGGCGTAGAGCCGGCCCGAGGCCGTGTCCGTCAGCGAGAAGACGGTGCCGTGCCGCAGGCTCACGTGCACCGGCGAGGGCGCCTCGGCGATGTGCACGATGGTCGCGCCGCGCGCGCCCCACACGGCCAGGCCGACGGTCTGGCCGATCTGCGCGGCCAGCGGTGCCATCAGCGGGGTGGCGATGCGCACCGGGTCGGCCTGCTGCAGGCCGATCAAGCCGAGTTGCAAGGCCAGCGGTCCGAGCCGATAGTGGCCGCTCGCGCCGTCCTGTTCGATCAGGCCGAGCCGGCCGAAGCTGACCATGTACGGGTGCGCCTTGGCGGCCGTCATGTCGGCCTCGCGCGCCAGGTCCTTCAGCGCCATCGGGCGGCCGTGGTGCACCAGCGCGCGCAGCAGCTGGCCGCCGACCTCGATGCTTTGGATGCCGCGCTGCGCGGGGTTGTCGAGCGCGACGATGCTGACGCTGGGCTTGCTGCTGGCCATCGGGTCCGGTCCGCCTGCTGGTTCGTGGATGGAGAGCGGATTAGACATGAACCGACGCCGGGCTTACACTCATGTCATTCGCTTTAAGCGAACGCATTCGGATTAGACGAACTTCCTGATGGAGACACGACGATGAGCAGCACGCTGACCGACCGCCTTCCGACGCAGGCCGACCCGGCCCTCGCCCCGACCCCCGCTTCCAGCCCCGACACCGCCCTGCGTTACCAGCACGGCTTCGGCAACGAGTACGCCAGCGAGGCGGTTCCCGGCGCCTTGCCGCAGGGCCGCAACAGCCCGCAGCGCGCGCCGTTCGACCTGTACCCCGAGCTGATCTCCGGCACCGCCTTCACCGCACCGCGCCACACCAACCGCCGCAGCTGGCTGTACCGCCGCCAGCCTTCGGTGGTGTCGGGCCGCTACCAGCCGTACGCACAACCCTTCTGGACCACCGGCGTCGACCGCGCTATGGCGGTGCCGCCCGAGCCGCTGCGCTGGGCGCCGATCGCCTTCGACGCCTCCAGCGCCGAGGCCGACTTCGTCGACGGCATGCACACGCTGGCCGCCAACGGCGACGCCGAGACACAGGTCGGCGTCGCCGCTCACATGTACCTGGCCACCCGCTCGATGGATCGCCGTGCCTTCGTCAATGCCGACGGCGAGATGCTGCTGGTGCCGCAGCAGGGCCGGCTGCGCATCACGACCGAGATGGGTGTGCTCGAGGTGAAGCCGGGCGAGATCGCGCTGCTGCCGCGCGGTGTGGCCTTCAAGGTCGCGCTGCCCGACGGCCCCTCGCGCGGCTATGTCTGCGAGAACTACGGCGCGCAGTTCCGGCTGCCCGAGCTCGGCCCTATTGGCTCCAACGGCCTGGCGAACGCACGCGACTTCCTGGCGCCGGTGGCGGCCTACGAAGAAGGCGAGGGCGCGTACGAGGTCGTCAAGAAGTTCGGCGGCCGCTTCTGGCACGCGCCGATGAAGCAGTCGCCGTTCAACGTGGTGGCCTGGCACGGCAACTTGGCGCCGGTGAAGTACGACACGGTCAATTTCATGACCATCGGCTCGATCAGCTTCGACCACCCCGACCCGTCGATCTTCACCGTGCTCACCTCGCCGAGCGACACGCCCGGCGTGGCCAACTGCGACTTCGTGATCTTCCCGCCGCGCTGGCTGGTGATGGAAGACACCTTCCGCCCGCCGTGGTACCACCGCAACCTCATGAGCGAGTTCATGGGCCTGGTGTACGGCGAGTACGACGCCAAGCCCGGCGGCTTCAAGCCCGGCGGCGCCAGCCTGCACAACCCGATGGTGCCGCACGGGCCCGACGAGGAAGCTTTCGAGAAAGCCAGCCACGGCGAGCTGCAGCCGCGCAAGCTGGACAACACCCTGGCCTTCATGTTCGAGAGCCGCTTCCGCTTCGTGCCCACGCCGTATGCGATGCAGAACCCGGCGCTCGACGAGGCCTATGCCGACTGCTGGGCCGGCCTCAAGGATCAATTCAAACCCTGAGCAAGCGCTGGACTTGCCGGCCCGCAACAATGGGCTTCATCTGAACAGAGAACACAGAGACATGACCTTCACCACGTCCCGCCGCGCGAGCTTCGCCGCGCTCGTCGCCACCGCATGGATCGGCTTTCCGTTCGCCACCGCGCAGGCCGCCGACTACCCCACCAAGCCGATCCGTTTCGTCGTGCCCTACACCGCCGGCGGCACCACCGACCTGGTGGCGCGCACGGTCGGCCAGAAGGTGTCGGAAAAGCTCGGCCAGCCGGTGGTCATCGACAACCGCGCCGGCGCGGGCGGCAACATCGGCATGGATGCGGTCGCCAAGGCCGCGCCCGACGGCTACACGATCGGTTTCGGCGCCATCTCGACCAACGCGCTCAACCCGCACATCTACAAGTCGATGGCCTTCGATCCCCGCAAGGACTTCACGGCCATCAGCCTGCTGGGCACGTCGACCATCGTGCTCGAAGTGCCGGCCGCCTCGCCCATCAAGAGCGTGGCCGACCTGATCGCCGCGGCCAAGAAGAACCCCGGCCTGCCGTACGCCACCGCAGGCGCGGGCACCTCGATGAACCTGGCCGGCGTGATGTTCGCGCAGATGACAGGCACCGAGCTCACGCACGTCGCCTACAAGGGCAGCGGCCCGGCCATCAACGACATGCTGGGCAACACCATCGGCGTGATGTTCGACAACCTGCCCGCGTCGCTGCCGCACATCCAGGCCGGCAAGCTGCGCGCGCTGGCGGTGGCCGGCCCGGCGCGTTCGCCGTCGCTGCCCGACGTGCCGACCATCGCCGAGGCCGGCCTGAAGGGCTACGCGCTCGACCCATGGTTCGGCGTGTATGCGCCCGCCAACCTGCCGGCACCCATCGTCAAGGCGCTGAACGACGCCTTCACCGAAGCGCTCGCCATGCCCGAGGTCAAGGACAAGCTCACGCAGGCCGGCTTCACGCCGCGCGGCTCGTCGGCCGAAGCGCTGGCGAAGCTCACGCAATCCGAATACCAACGCCTCGGTGAAGTCGCCAAGAAGGCCGGCATGACCGCAGACTGAAAGAACCCATGACCACACTCGACGCCACCCACAACCCCACGCTTCGCAGCTGGGTCGAATCCGCCAACGTCGCGGGCACCGACTTCCCGGTTCAGAACCTGCCCTTCGGCCGCTTCCGGCCGGCCGGCACCGACGAGCCCTTCCGCATCGGCGTGGCCATCGGCGACCAGGTGCTCGACCTGAAGGCCGCGAAGGTGGTCGACCATGCCGACATGAACCTGCTGATGGCGGCCACGCCCGCGGAGCGTGCGGCGCTGCGCACGGCCTTGTCCGAAGGCCTGCAGGAAGGCGGCGCCAAACAGGGCGATTGGGAGATCGCGCTGTACCCGCAAGCGGCCGTCGAGATGGCGCTGCCTTGCCGCATCGGCGACTACACCGACTTCTACACCGGCATCCACCACGCGACCACCGTCGGCAAGCTGTTCCGCCCCGACCAGCCGCTGATGCCCAACTACAAGTGGGTGCCCATCGGCTACCACGGCCGCGCCTCGTCGATCGGCGTGAGCGGACAGCGCTTCAAGCGCCCGCAGGGCCAGACCAAGGCGCCCGATGCCGACGTGCCGAGCTTCGGCCCGTCGAAGCGGCTCGACTACGAGCTCGAGCTCGGCTTTCTCATCGGCCGCGGCAACGACCTGGGCGCGCCCATCGCCATCGCCGACGCCGAGCAGCACCTCTTCGGCGTGACGCTGCTCAACGACTGGTCGGCGCGCGATCTGCAGGCCTGGGAATACCAGCCGCTCGGCCCGTTCCTGGCGAAGAACTTCGCCTCCACGCTGTCGCCGTGGATCGTGACGATGGAAGCGCTCGCGCCCTTCCGCGCCAAGTTCGAACGGCCCGAAGGCGACCCACAGCCGATGCCGTATCTCGACTCGCCTGCCAACCGCGAACAGGGCGCGCTGGCCATCACGCTCGAGGTCTGGTTGCAGACCGCGAAGATGCGAGACGCCGGCGAGCCCGCCACGCGCCTCACCCGCGGCAGCACCACGCAAGCCGCTTACTGGACGGCCGCTCAACTCGTCACGCACCACACGGTCAACGGCTGCAACCTGCAGCCGGGCGACCTGCTGGGCTCGGGCACGCTGTCGGGCCCGACGCTGGAAGAGGCCGGCTCGCTGCTCGAGATCACGCTCGGCGGCAAGCAGCCGATGACGCTGCCCAACGGCGAGACGCGCACCTTCCTGGAAGACGGCGACACGCTCACGCTCCGCGGCTACTGCGAGCGCGAAGGCGCCGTGCGCATCGGGTTGGGCGAGGTCAGCGGCACGGTGCTCCCGGCCTGAATGAGGCCCACCCCCGAAGCGGCGCACTGCGTGTCGCCGCCTCCCCCTCGAGGGGGGCGGTACCAGCGGCCCGGCAAAGCCGGTTCCGCGGTATCCCTGGCACTGAGGCACGCCGGTTTATCGGCTGCGAGTAGCGCGCGCTTTCGATACCGAGTTTCCGTCGTCGGTGGGCGCCGGGGCCGGAGCGCCGGCGGCCCGGCTTGCATCGAGGTGTGCGCGTGCCCGCTCGGCCAGCGCCATCTCGCCCGGTGTCGACGGCGTGAAGGCGTCCACCGGCATCGGCTGCCCGTGCGAGTCGACCGAGACGAAGACGATCAGGCACTCGGTGGTGGTCTGCATGCCGCCGCCCTTCATGTCGCCGCTGCGCACCTCCACCGAGATGTTCATGCTGGTCTTGCCGGTGTACGCCAGGCGCGCCTCGACCTCGACCAGGTCGCCGATCATGATCGGCCGATGAAAGCGGATGCTGCCGATGAACACGGTGACGCAGTAGCGCTTGGACCAGCTGGTGGCGCAGGCGTAGCCGGCCTCGTCGATCCACTTCATGACGGTGCCACCATGGACCTTGCCGCCGAAGTTGACGGTGCTGGGTTCGGCCAGGAAGCGCAGGGTGATGGAAGACATGGTGGTTTCCGGCAGGCGTGAGGCGTTGAGGTTGTGAGGCGCTGTGGCTGCGGATTATGTCGGGCGTCGCACCGGCTCGCACGACGCGCTTTCGTCCTATGGCGTGCTGGGCGGGTGCCGTCGAAGCTCCATGCATGAGCGCCGCTGCCCTTGCCGCCTGGTTCGCCACCCGCGGCTGGAAACCCTTCGCCTTCCAGCGCGCGGTGTGGAAGGCCATCGCCGCGGGCGAGTCCGGCATGCTGCATGCGACGACCGGCGCAGGCAAAACGTATGCGGTGTGGCTCGGTGCGTTGAACGCGTTCGCGAAGCCGCCCAAGACGCCAACCAAGCCCACGACGACGGCCGCGCGTGCCACCACGAAGAAGCTCGCACCGCCGCTGACCGTGCTGTGGATCACGCCGATGCGGGCGCTGGCGTCCGACACGCTGCGCGCGTTGCAACAACCGCTCGAAACGCTGGCGCCCGCCTGGTCCGCGGGCGCGCGCAGCGGCGACACCGCCTCGGCCGAGCGCAGCGCGCAGAACGCGCGCTTGCCGACCGTGCTGGTGACCACGCCCGAGAGCCTGTCGGTGCTGCTGTCGCGCGCCGACGCGTCCGACGTGCTCGGCACGGTGAAGATGGTGGTGGTCGACGAGTGGCACGAGCTGCTGGGCAACAAGCGCGGCGTGCAGGTGCAGCTGGCGCTGGCCCGGCTGCGGCGCTGGAACGAAGGCCTCGTCGTCTGGGGCATGTCGGCCACGCTCGGCAACCTCGACGAGGCGATGCACACGCTGCTCGGCCATGGCCATGGCACGCTGGTTCAAGGGCAAGTGCCCAAGAAGCTGGTGATCGATTCGCTGCTGCCTGGACGCGCCGAGCGTTTTCCCTGGGGCGGGCACCTCGGGCTCACGATGCTGCCGCAGGTGGTCGAAGAGATCGCGTCGAGCAGCACCACGCTGGTCTTCACCAACACGCGCTCGCAGTCGGAGATCTGGTACCACGCGATCCTCGAAGCCAGGCCCGAGTGGGCCGGGCTGATCGCGCTGCACCATGGCTCGCTCGACCGCGCGGTGCGCGAGTGGGTCGAAGCGGGGCTCAAGAGCGGCGAGCTGCGCGCGGTGGTGTGCACGTCGAGCCTCGATCTGGGCGTCGACTTCCTGCCGGTCGAGCGAGTGCTGCAGATCGGCTCGCCGAAGGGCGTCGCGCGGCTGCTGCAGCGCGCAGGACGCTCGGGCCACGCGCCGGGGCGGCCATCGCGCATCACGCTCGTACCGACGCACAGCATCGAGATGGTGGAGGGCGCCGCCGCGCGCGACGCCATTGCGGCCGGCCACATCGAGGCGCGCAGCACGCCCGAGCAACCGCTCGACGTTCTTGTGCAGCACCTGGTCACCGTGGCGCTGGGTGGCGGCTTCGTGCCGGACGATCTGTATGCGGAGGTGCGCAGCACGGCGGCCTACGCCAAGCTGTCGCACGACAGCTGGGACTGGTGCCTCGCCTTCGTGCGGCAGGGCGGCCCGTCGCTCGCGGCGTACCCCGACTACCAGCGCGCCGTGCCCGATGCGGACGGCATCTGGCGCGTGCCCGATGCGCGCCTGGCGCGCCGGCACCGCATGAACATCGGCACCATCGTGAGCGACGCGAGCATGGCGGTGCAGTACGTCGGCGGCGCGAAGATCGGCAGCGTGGAGGAGAGCTTCGCTGCGCGCATGAAGCCGGGCGACTGCTTCCTGTTCGGTGGCCGCATGCTCGAGCTGGTGCGCATCCGCGAGATGACGGCATGGGTGCGGCGCGCCAGCGGCAAGCGGCCGGCGGTGCCGCGCTGGAACGGCGGGCGCATGCCGCTGTCGACCACGCTGGCCGATGCGGTGGTGCAGCAGCTCGCGCTGGCCGGCGAGGGCAAATACGACACGCCGGAGCTGCAGTGCGTGCGCCCGCTGCTCGAGATCCAGCAGCAGTGGTCGGCGCTGCCCACGCCGCAGACGCTGCTGGCCGAAGTGCTCAAGACGCGCGAGGGCTGGCATCTGTTCTTGTACCCCTTCGCCGGCCGCCATGTGCACCTGGGGCTGGCCAACCTGATCGCCTGGCGCGTGGCGCAGCACGCGCCGCGCACCTTTTCGATCGCGGTCAACGACTACGGTTTCGAGCTGCTGAGCGCCACCGAGGTCGACTGGCCGACGTTGTTGCCGCAGGTCCTGCGCGCGGGCCATGACGCAGAGGCGCAGGACGCCATCGCGCATCACGATGCCGACGCCGCGCTGCTGCACGAGGTGCTCGAAAGCCTCAACGCCAGCGAGCTCGCGCAGCGGCGCTTTCGCGAGATTGCGCGCGTGTCGGGGCTGATCTTCCAGGGCTATCCGGGCGAGAAGCGCAGCAACAAGCAGCTGCAGGCTTCCTCGTCGCTGTTCTGGGAGGTCTTCCGCAAGTACGACCCGGCCAATCGGCTGCTGCTGCAGGCCGAGCAGGAGCTGTTGGCGCAGGAGCTGGAGATCGGCCGGCTGCGCGACAGCCTCGCGCGCATCAACGGCCAGCGCCTGGTGCTGCAGACGCTGGCGCGGCCGACGCCGTTCGCCTTTCCGCTGATGGTCGAGCGCTTTCGCGAAAAACTCAGCAACGAGAGCGTGGCCGATCGCATCGCGCGCATGGTGGCGCAGCTGGAGAAGGCGGCCGGCGGCGCAGTGCCGGTCGGCGGCGTGGACAACGTCAAGGCGGGCATGGCGTTCGGCCAGGAGGGCGGCGGCAAGCACGAGGGCAACGGGGCCGATGCAGGGAGCGGCCGGCCGCGTCGCGAGCGCAAGGCCTCGCGGCCGCTGCCGCCCTTGTGAGCGTGGCGGCCCGGCGCATGCGCGTTGCCGTCATGGCGCATGACGAGGGGGTCGTTTAAGCTGCCGCCATGAGCACCCTCAACCCCAAAACCTACGACACCGTTCCCGCGCGCAAGCTGGCCTTCCTCGGCCTCGGCGTGATGGGCCTTCCCATGGCCGGCCACCTCGCGAAGGCCGGCCACAGCGTGACGGTCTACAACCGCACGCCGGCCAAGTCGGCGGCCTGGGCCACTGAATTCGGCGGCAAGTCGGCGGCGACCCCACGCGAAGCTGCCGCCGGCGCCGAGATCGTGTTCTGCTGCGTCGGCAACGACGACGACCTGCGCTCGGTGGTGCTGGGCGACGACGGCGCTTTCGCCGGCATGGCCAAGGGCGCCGTGTTCGTCGACCACACCACGGCCTCGGCCGACGTCGCGCGCGAGCTGTCGAAGATCGCGCTGGAGAAGGGCCTGCAGTTCATCGACGCGCCGGTCTCCGGCGGCCAGGCCGGTGCGCAGAACGGCGCGCTGACGGTGATGTGCGGCGGCGACGCCGCCACCTTCGCCGAGGTGCAGCCCATCGCCATGGCCTTCGCGCGTGCCGTCACGCTGCTGGGCGACAGCGGTGCGGGCCAGCTCGCGAAGATGGTCAACCAGATCTGCATCGCGGGCCTGGTGCAGGGCTTGTCGGAAGCCATCGCCTTCGGCGTGCGCGCGGGCCTGGACATGGAGGCTGTGCTGGACGTCATCAGCAAGGGCGCCGCGCAGAGCTGGCAGATGGAGAACCGCGGCAAGACCATGATCGCCGGCAAGTTCGATTACGGCTTCGCGGTCGACTGGATGCGCAAGGACCTGGGCCTGGTGCTCGACGAAGCCAAGCGCAACGGCGCACGGTTGCCGGTGACCGCGCTGGTCGACCAGTTCTACGCCGACGTGCAGCAGGCGGGCGGCGCCCGCTACGACACGTCGAGCCTCATTACTCGACTCAAGTAAAAAGCGCCCCGCGGGGCGCTTTTTACTGTCAGCGGACCGGCGTGATGGTCGCGCCGCCCGATGCCGGGGCGGGCACCGGGTCCATCGGCGGCAGCGGCACGCGCGAACCGCTCGGCGCCGCGGCCGGCGCGTCGGTGCCGCCCTGGCGCAACTGGCCGGCGAGTTCGGCGTCGCTCACCACCTCGACCACGCGCACCACCTTCTGCACGCCCGACACACCGCGCGTGATGTCGGTCGCACGGTCGACTTCGCGGCGCGTGGCCAGGCCCATCAGGTAGACCACGCCGTCGTCGGTCACGATCTTGAAGGAGTTGGCGAACAGGTCCTTGGCGTCGAGCAGCGAGGCCTTGACCTTGCCGGTGATGAAGGTGTCGTTGGAGCGCACCTGGAACGAGCGCCCCGGGCCCACCCGCACTTCGTTGACGACCGAGCGCACGTTGTCGATGCCCTGCACCGCAGCCTCGGCCCGACGGCGGTCGGCGTCGGTGGCCACGGTGCCGGTCAGCAGCAGCTGGCGGTTGAAGCTGGTGACGCTGATGTTCATCTGGTCGTTGGCGATCTCGCGGATGCGGGAGGCGCCGCGCAGTTCGATCCCCTGGTCGTCGAGCTGTGCGCCGGAGGTGCGCCGGTCGGTCGCGACCAGCCCGGCGCCGACCGCGGCTCCGCCCACGACGAGCGGCACGCAGGCCGAAAGCGCGGCGGCCAGGGCGGCGCCGGCGGTGAGGGTCAGCACGAGGCGGGGGATCGATGTCATCTTCATGGAGAAACTTCCTGTAAGAAGGGTGCGAGAGCGGCAGTGCAGCGGCCGCACGGAATGAGCGGGCGCCGGTTGGATGGCCTGGCGTATGGAGTGGGTGCGGCGCGGGAAGTTCGCAGCATCCGCATCCGGCCGAAAGCGTCACGCATGGTGGCCGCTCTCCTTGGTGAGCGGACGGCGAGCGGTGTCGTCCAGCGTGCGTGCCACCGCTTCGGCCAGTTCGCGGCCGTAGACCTCCCACGGTCGACGTCGCGCGGTGTCCATGGCCTCGCGTCCGGCGGCGGCGACTTGCTCGGGGTGCTGCAACAGGTTTTCGATGGACGCCTGCAGCGCCGCCGTGTTGCCGGCTTCGACCAGCCATCCGTTGCGGCCGTGTTCGATGAGGTCGGGCCCCGCGGTGCGGTCGGTGGTGATCACCGGCGTGCCTTGCGACATCGCCTCGGTGATGACCAGGCCGAAGCCTTCGAACAGCGACGGGAAGACGAACACGTCGTGCTCGCGCATCAGCTTCAGGATGGCGTCGTGCGGCAGGCTGGGAATCCAGCGGTGCGCGGCCAGTGCGGCATCGAGCGCGGCGTTGCCCTCGACGGCCTTGGCGCCCACCACGGTCAGTTCGACCCGGCTGCCGAGCGCGCGCACGGCCGCGAACAGGTCGGCGATGCCCTTGCGTTGCGACAGTCCGCCGACGAACAGCAGCTTGAGCGGCCGGCCCGCCAGGGCCGCATGCTGCCGCGCGTCGCCGACGGCGGGAAAACCGTAGGGGATCACTTCGATCGCCGCGAGCGGGCCGGGGAAATCGGCGAGGGTCCGTCGCGTGAAACTGCTGGCCACGAAGATCCGGTCGGCGAGCCGCAGCTCCTGGTCCTTGCGCGCGAGCTTCTCTTCGGAGTCCAGGAAGCCGGTGAGCGTGGACTGCCATTCGGGCCAACGCGCTTGTTCCGCGTCGAGCAAGCGGCGCGCGGCGCGCCAGTAGCCGATCGGCAGGTCGTAGAGCCGGGCGATGCCGAGCGACCGAGCGGCCTGGAACGAGGCCAGCGCGCCGTCTTCGTAGGCATAGACGCCGGAGCGTCCAGCAGCGGCGGTGCCGGCCTTCGCCAGGCCGTGCGCGATGTGAAGGTCGAGGCTCCGATAGACGGCGTCGACGCAGAAGGCGCCGCGCTCGTGGGCCGTCAGGCTGCGCAGGCCCGCACGCGACGCCAGCAGGCGGCCGGCCTCGCGCCACGGCCACATCGCGGTGACGTCCTTCAGTGCCGGGTCGAAGCGTCGCCGGCGCAGCTCGCCCAGGCCCGGCAGCCCCGAGAGCCGGTCGAGCCAGTCGCCGGGAAAGGTCGCGATGGAGGTCTGGAACGCGGTGAGCTGGCCCGCCTGCAACAGCCCGAGCGCCGCCGCGCGTGCGTTGGCGTTGCCGGTGGGGTGTGAGAGAACCAGCATGTCAGTCGAGACCAAAGCGGCGCAGGGCGTGCGGCTGCACGCCATCTCGCAGCCGCTCTGCACGGAGGAGCGCGGTGTTCACGTCGCGATGTCGGGGTCGCCGAGCAGTTGTGCGTCCACACCGTCGCACAGGCAGTGCAGCGCGAGCAGGTGGACTTCATGGATGCGCAGTGCACGCTCGTGCGGCACGGAAACCTGCACGTCGGTCTCGCGCAGCGCGCGGCCGACCGAACCGCCGTTTGCGCCCAGCAGCGCCACCACCGTCATGTCGCGTGCATGCGCGGCTTCGACGGCGGCCAGCACCGCGGCCGACTTGCCGCTCGCGCTCAGTGCCAGCAGCACGTCGCCGGCCTGGCCGAGCGCGCGCACCTGGCGTGCGAAGCGGTCGGCATCGACAGCATCGGCCGTGTCGGCGCTCGGGTCGGTGGTGTCGCCGGGCAGTGCGATGGCGGCCAGCTCGGGCCGGTCGCGCTCGAAGCGGCCGACGAACTGCGCCGCGAACTGCGCCGCCAGCAGACCGGACACACCGGCCCCGCAGGCGAGGATCTTGCCGCCGCTGGTGACGCACGCCAGCAGTGCCTGCATGGCCTGGGAAATGGGTTTGCTGAGCACCGGGCCCGACTGGTACTTGAGGTCGGCGCTGTCGATGAAGTGCTGCTGTATGCGTTGCTCGAGCATGGGCGGTGATGATAGCCGTGGGGGTTGAAACAAAAGGTGTGGCGCGGCGCGCGGGGCTCAGGCACCGCCGGCATCGAAGGCCGCCTGCAGCCACTCGATGCCCGCGCCCTCGACCAGCACCACGTCGAACCGGCAGGGCGGCGGTGCGGTCTGCAGGCGCATCAGGTAGTGGCGCGCGGCGAAGACGATGCGCCGCTGCTTCACGCCGGTGATGCTGCCGCCCGCGCCGCCGTGGCTGCCGCTCGCGCGCTGGCGCACCTCGACGAAGACCAGCGTGCCGTCGCGCGGGTCGCGCACGATCAGGTCGATCTCGCCGCCGCCGCGCCCGGGGGTTCGATAATTGCGCACGACCAGCCGCAGGCCCGCCGCCTGCAGATGCGCCAGCGCCGCCGCTTCGGCCGCGTCGCCGCGCTGCTTGGTGGTCGTACTCCCTGTCGTCGTCTTGTTGTTGTTGTTCTGGAGGAATCCCATTGAATGCTCTCGCTCCCGCCTCTTTCGGCGCCGCCCTGTCGGCCGCGCGCGATGCCGCGGGTGCGCAGCATTATCCGCAAGGCACGCTCTACGTCGTCGCCACGCCGATCGGCAACCTGGCCGACATCACGCTGCGCGCGTTGCACGTGCTGGAGATCGTCGACGCCATTGCGTGCGAAGACACGCGCCACACGCAGGGCATGCTGCGCGCCTATGGCATCGACCGGCCCGGCGCGCAGCTGCTGGCGGTGCACCAGCACAACGAGGCCGAAGCGGCGCAGGCGGTGGTCGCGCGGCTCGCACAGGGTGAACGCATCGCCTATGTGAGCGATGCCGGCACGCCCGGCGTGAGCGACCCGGGCGCCCGGCTCGCCGCCGCCGTGCGCGCGGCGGGCCACCGCGTGCTGCCGCTGCCCGGGGCCAGCAGCGTGATCGCGCTGGTGCAGGCAGCGGGGCTGGTGGCGGAGGGCGGCGACGAGCGCAGCGCCTTCGTCTTCGCCGGCTTCCTGCCGAGCAAGACCGGCGAGCGCGACACCGCAGTGCAGGCGCTGTCGCGCGAGCCGCGCAGCGTGGTGCTGCTCGAGGCGCCGCACCGCATCGAGGCGCTGGCGCGTGCCTTGGTCATATTAGGAGAGCGCCGCGTCACGGTGGGCCGCGAGCTCACCAAGCAGTTCGAGGAAATCGCCACCGTGGCCGCCAGCGCGCTGCCCGATTGGGTTTCGGCGGGCCGCGACCGCACGCGCGGCGAGTTCGCGCTGGTGCTGCACCCGGTGGCAGTGGCCGCCGACGACGGCGCCGAGGCCGAGCGCGTGCTGCGTCTGCTGCTGGCCGAACTGCCACTGAAAGGCGCGGTGAAACTGGCTGCGGAGATCAGCGGCGCGCCGCGCAACGCGCTGTACGACGCCGCGCTGAAGTTGCGCGACGGACCCTGAGCCGGGCCTGGGGACTGCGGGGAATTGCGGGAATTGCTGGTTCGTACCCCGATCTGGCTATTTCTATTCGACTTTTTCGGGCTTGGACGCGACCACCGAGCCCGAGGCGATCGAATAAGCGAAGTGGGAGCTCACATAGGCTTCAATTCGCGCCATCGTTCGCAGGTCGGTTCGGTAAATTGAGTGCCGACCGCTGATTTGTTTCGTGACCAGACCGACCCGCATTAATTCCTTCAAATGAAAGGAAGTCAGCGTCGGAAGCGCGTCGACGCTGGCAGCAATCACGCCGGCCGGTAATCCTTCTTCGCTGGTCTGGGTCAAAAGCTTAAATATCTTAAGGCGCGTCTCCTGGGCCAAAGCCTTCAGGAGATCGGCAAAAACCGAGTCGTTCACTGGGATTCTCCTACTCTGTCCGAGGCCGGAGGCGCGCCTGAACAGCCACTCTTCAATGTTGTTGTGCTGCTTCGATGAGCAGGCGGCGATGCTATGCGCTGCCGCGACTGTCGATGCGTCAGTCAATGCCTCGAAATCTTCTTCCCATTTCTCGAGGTCGTAGCTTCTGTCAAATTCATGTCAAAGAACTGACACGAATGTCTGTTAAAGAGAACCATTGGGTGCAGTCGGTTGGCGGCTAAACGCTGCTATCAGCATGAAAACGTTGAATCGATTCAGCTTGTTCGCGTGAAATTTGGTGCGCAGAATTCCGCTGGTTGGTGGCTGTCGGCGTCGCATTGCGGCACCGGCTCCAATTGGTCCTGAAAATTACAGCGGTTCAAATCGAACAATGCGACTGCAGAAGAAACGAGCGATCTGGATGGCCTGCCTGGCGACGCTGGGCGCCGCCGCGCAAGCGCACACCTTTCGCATCGGCGGCGCCACGGTGACCGATCTCACGACGGCATCGGCAGCGCCGACCGCTGCGCGAGGCGGCGAGCCGCGCCACGCCCTGCCGCCACGCCACCATGCGTTGGACGGCGCCATCGCCGCCGCCGCGCGCGACAGCGGCGTCGACGCATCGCTGGTCAAGGCCGTGGCGTGGACCGAATCGCGTTTTCAACCTGGCGCACTGTCTCCGAAGGGCGCGCAGGGCGTCATGCAGTTGATGCCCGGCACGGCCGCCAGACTCGCCGTCGACAAGCCCTTCGATGTCGACCAGAACCTGCAGGGCGGCGCCCGGTTGCTTCGTTTGCTGCTTGACCGCTACGCGAGCAATGTGCCGCTGGCGCTCGCCGCCTACAACGCCGGCGAAGGCGCGGTCGCCCGCTTCGGCGGCCAAGTGCCGCCGTTCCTGGAGACGCAGCGCTATGTCGCCGCCGTCATGGCCGGCCATGCCGCGCTGTCGGGCACGGAAGCCGCCTCGCCGATGGCGACGCCGACCGCCGTGCCTGTTCTCGCGCGCCCGGCGCCTGTTTCCTCTTCGTCGTTCACCGCAGGCACCGCGCTCGGCGGCGGCCTCGTGATCGACCTTTTGCCGCGCGCCGCACCGCTTCGCCGCGCGCCTTCACCTCTTCTCGGAATTTGAACCATGCATTTGCACGCCGGCGCTCGCCGCCTTCTTCTCGCCCTTTCGTTCGGTCTGGCCGCCCATGCCGCGGCTGCGCCGCTGCCGACCTCGCCGGCCGGCAAGTCTGCCGAGGCCTACATGAGCGCACGTGACAAGGGCGACTACGCCCGCATGGCGGAAATGCTGACCGAGGGCTCGAGCGACGGCGCCTGGTCGCGCGAGAAGGTGCAGCGCGTCGACGCGTCCCGCCTGCGCGTGTCGGGCGATGTGAAGTCGCGCCGCTACGTCACTGAAAAGCCGGGACAGGCCGGTGCCGTCACGGTCATCTATGAAACCGAATTCTCCAAGGCCGGCCGCACCGAAGAGCGCGTGCTGGTGCTGTCGCAGGGCGGAAAGCCGGTCGTCAACGGCCACTCCGCCGTGCATTGCAACACGGGCGCCTGCTTCAAGGATTGACCCCTGAAGTCAGGCGCCAGTGGACGCATCAGGCACGTGTTCGACGCGCCGGGTGTGATGTTTACCGCTCTCTCCCTGCTCTCGTTTTTTAACTCAACTCAAGGAATATCGACATGAAGAACATCATTCAAAAAGCCCGTCAACGCGGCCAAGGCATGGTCGAGTACATCATCATCGTGGCCGTGGTCGCGCTGGGTTCGATCGCCGTCTACGCCGCGTTCGGCGACGTGCTGCGTGCACAGGTCGGCAATGCCACCGACGTGCTGGGTGGCACCACCAAGTCTCACGCCACGGACATCACCGACGCGAAGACGAAGGCCACCAACAACGCCAAGAAGGACATGTCCAGCTACTGATGCATCGGCGCCAAGCACGAGCATGTCCATGACGTCGCCGCCACCGTCACGCCGCCGCGGAAAAGGCCAGGCCACCATCCTCGCGATGGCGGCGCTGCTCTTTCTCGTGGCGATGACGTTGGCATCCTTCAACGTCAGCCAGCTCGGCTACGGAAAGATCAAGACCATGAACGCGGCCGACGGCGCCGCCTATGCCGCGGCCAGCACGCTGGCACGCGACATGAACTTCATGGCCTACACCAACCGCGCCATGGTGGCCAACCATGTCGCGGTCGGCCAGATGGTGAGCCTGGTGTCGCTGTCCAAGGAACTGGGCATGCTGACCGAAGAACTGGCGACCGGCTCCAAGGTGCTGGGCGTCCTGACCAGCTGGCTGGGTGTCGGCGAGGTGTTGATCACGCTGGGCAACGCCTTGAAGCAGGTCAAGACCACCGTGCTCGACAAGGTGCCGAACTTCGTCAAACCGGTGGTTCAGGCCGAAGACCTGATCGTCCGCGCGCTGCAAGGCTCGCAGGTGGCGATGCGCGCCATCACCATCCTGGACGCCGAGGAGAACGTGCGCAAGACCGTGCGTGCCAATGACCCGGCGATGCGCTGGGACCAAACCACCGCCGCAGGTGCGCTCAGCACCGCGGCCAGCTTGAACGCCTTCATCGGCTACAGCAGCATTCAAGGCAACACGGCGTCGCTCGATCGCTTTCGTCAAGTGACGATGGAGTCGCGTGACAAGTTCACCACCGACCGGCGCTGGCTGCTGGGCGGCCTGTCGCGTGGCGGCACCGAGCTGCGCGACAACAACCGGACCTGGACCGGCCTGGACGGCGCCATGCTCGACCTCTTTCTATTCAAACTCCCCATCGCTTGGGGTGGCGCGCAGGCCGGGCCGGACAAGGCCTGGCGTCCGGGCAGCTATGGCGGCATCAAGCGCCAGGTGGCCGATCCCGCCTATGCGACGCGCGAAAAGCTTCCGGGTTACAACGGCCTTCGCTCCTATTTCGACATCGGCGACCGCAAGCGCGACGACAGCAAGTCGCAGTCGGGTGCGATCGTCGTCATCGTGACCAAGCCGGTCGACGCGCCGGATGTGAAGACCCAGTCGAGCGGCAGGGCGCTGGACTTGAACGCACCCGACAACCCCTACCGCCTCCCGTGGTCTAACTCGTCGGTGATGTCGATCGCTGCGAGCCAGGTGTATTTCAAGCGCCCCGTGCGTTCGCAGGAGGGCACCGGCCCCGGCGTTGCGCCCTTGCTCAGCCTGAATTACCCCAACGGCGAGTACGCCAGCCTGTTCTCGCCCTATTGGCAGGCGCGCCTGACCGACGTACCGACCGGCGTCAACGCGGCCGTGCAGGCCATGTACTGAACGGTTCGACGATGCGCCCACACGCACCCCGCTTCATACCTCGTTCCGCCGGGCGCCGCCGCGTGCGCGGGCAGGCGCTGACCGAGATGGTGATCGCCTGCCTGGCCGTGCTGATCCCGCTGTTCGTCTTCGGCTGGGCGCTCAACGGCTATGCCACCGCGCGCAACACGGCGGTGAGCGCGGCACGCTACGCCGCGTGGGAACGCACCGTGTGGTTCGAGCAAGCGCCCACAGACGCGCCTTCGAGCAACGTCAATGTGGCGGTCAAGAGCCAGGCCCGCATCGAGGCCGACATGGTCGAGCGCGTGTTCCAGCGCGGTCGTGGCCCATCGGGTCGACCCGACGCCATTCGCTCCCACGCCGGCACGGCCCCGGCTGCATCGAACAGCGCACGGTCGCTGGGCCTGCAGACCTACCGTGCCAACGACAACGTGATCGACGTCGAGCGCACCACCGGCAGCGAGTTCCAGGGCACCAAGCCGCGCCTGACGTTGGCCGACTCGGGCGTGAACACCTCGACCGGCGTCGTAGGCGTGCTCGAGGCCATCGGCAAGGCCAGCAGCCTCGGCGGCGGCGCCGGCATCGATCTGGAGAACCGGGGGCTGTGGAAGGCCCAGGTGAGCCTGAAGACCAACGGCCTGAACATCGCCGCACTGTCCGACGGCGCCATGAGCAACCTGCCGGCCGTGCGCTTCGACGAGTCGGCTGCGGTGCTGACCAACACGTGGAACGTGGGCGGTGCGGCGCATGAGGAGACGCGGGTCAAGCCGCTGGTGCCGATGTCGATCCTGGCGGTACCTTTCGTCGACACGCTGCTCGACGTGCTGGGTTTCCTGATCGCGCCACTCGGCGATTTCGACCCAGGGGTCGTCAAGCCGGACATCCTGCCCGCCGATCGGCGCCGCTAGCATGCGCACGCACCGCTTTCTGCGCCACGGGGCGTTGGCGTTGATGGCTGCGCTGGCCGCTTGCGCAGCGTCGGCCGGCCCTGCCGATGCGTTGCCGCTGCCACGCGACGCCCGCACCGAAATCATCGGCGACGACATGCGTTTCAACGGCGCGTCGATGCAGATCGTGCGCTTCGACACCGCCGACGCGCAGGCCACCGAAGGCTTCTACCGCGACTTCTTCGTGCGCCACGGGCGCGCCGGCAAGAGCGTGGTGAACGAGCGCAACGGCGCCCGCGTGCTGTCGGGCATCCAGGACGGGCGGCTGATCACGGCGGAGTTCGCCGGTGCGGTCGGTGCCACGTCGGTGCTGGTGTCGTCGATGGTGCTCGCGGAGATGCGCAATCCCGAAGAGCTCGCGCCGCAGGCGCCTCGCATGCCGGGGACGACGGTGGTGCAGGTGATCGAAAGCCGCGACGGGCCGGTGCGCAACACGGTCACGTCGATGCGCAACAACCAGACGGTCGAGGGCAATGCCATGTACCTGCGCGCGCAGATGCTGCGGGCCGGCTGGAGCCGGCAGCGCGACCACACCGAACAGACGCAGGTGGCACGCCAGCTTCTTTTCACCCGCGACGGCAAGGAGTCGCTGGTCGACATCCGCCGCATGGACAACGGCGAGACCTACATCGTCATGAACGAGACACAACGATGAAAGAGCATCCCCACGCATCGCGGGCACGCGCCGGCCGTCGACGCCAGCGCGGCTCGGCCATGCTGGAGTACATCCTCGGCGCCATGTTCATCGGGCTGGTGCTGTTCGCCGGCAGCCCTTCCGTCCTCGACAAGCTGATGGAGATGGTTCGCGCGAACCACAGTGCGCGCGCGCATGCCATCGGCAGTCCTCTCATCGGTTCCTCACTCAAACCCTAATGACCTCCATGTTCCTGTTCGCCGCGTTTTCCGGAGCTGCCTCGTGAGTCCGCGGCTGCGCCGCCCTTCGCCCCGGCTGTTGATGTTCGTCGCCGCGATCGTGCTGGCGCTGATGGCGGCCTGGCTGGTCAAGGTCTATCTCGACCGCGCGTCGGCCCGGCTGGCCGCGGAGTACGCCAACAAGGGCGAGATGATCGAGGTCGTGGTGCCGCGTGTCGACGTGCCATTGGGTGCGCCCTTTCGCTCCGAAGATTTCGCCAAGCGCAGCGTGCTGGCCGACACGGCGCCGCCCGACGCACTGCGCGTCGACGAGGTCGAGCAGGCCGAGGGGCAGGCGATCAAGGTGGCGCTGCCGCGAGGTCGCCCGCTGCTCTGGAGCTACCTTTCGAGCGGGCGCGAGCCGTCGTTCAGCGAGACCATCGACACGCAGCGGCGTGCGCTGACGATCGCCATCGACGAGCTCAACTCGATCTCCGGCATGGTGCGTCCGTCGGACCGCATCGACCTGTTCTTCATCCGCACCGACAGCGCCACCGACGGTGCGTTGGGCGGCAAGGTGGTCGTGCCGTTGCTGCAGAACGTGCTGGTCAAGGCGACCGGCAACACGACGCGGCGCGAAGTGCCGCCCGGCGGCGGCGCGCCGGTGGACCGCAGCTATTCGACGCTGACGCTCGACCTCGATCCGACGAACGTCGGCAAGGTGATCCTGGCGCAGGAGCAGGGCGCGCTCAAGGCGGTGCTCAAGCTGCCGTCGGAGTCGGCAGCCGCACCCTATGTGCCTACCACCATGGCCGACCTGGGCGGCCGCAAAGGCGCCGCTGGCGGGCAGCTGGACATGATCGCCGTCTACATCGGCGGCAGACAGCAGGGTGTGCTGCAGCCGACCTACACCGAAGTCGGCGGAGCCGCCAACGCCGGGCGCAAGCCCGACGAGGCCAGCGAAATGGAGGTGATGCGCAGCGCCCGCCCTGCGCCCGTCGCCGCCCCAGCGGCACCCGCAACGGCTGCCCGGCCGAACACCGTGATCGTCATGCCGCCTCCGGCGCGCAATCGTTTTTGAAGCTTGAAAGTCCAGATGTCGCGCGTGATCTCCCGAGTCTTCCGCCTTGCCTTGGTGCTAGGTACAGCCACCCTTGTTTCGGCCACCGCCTGGGCGGCCGCCTCAGCGCCCTTCCGCCTCTATGTGGGCGAAACCCGCACGCTTCACATGGCGGCCAAGATCGAGCGCATCGCGATCGGCAACGGCAAGGTGCTGTCGGCCTCGACCCTGCGCGATCGCGAGCTGCTGCTGGTGGCCAACGATGCCGGCGACTCCACCATCATGCTGTGGCTCAAGGGCGGCACGCAGGTGAGCTACGCGGTGAGCGTGGGAGGCAACAACGTGCGGCGCATCGCCGACGAAGTGCTCGGCCTGTTCGACGGTGACGCCAACGTGGGCGTGCGGGTGGTCGGCGACCATGTCTTCCTGGAAGTCAGCGACCTGACGACGCTGCAGGCCAAGAAGCTTGCGGCGGTCGAGAAAGCCTATCCGCAGGAAGTGATCACCATCGTCGGTGGCGAGACCAACCTGCAGGAGCGCACCATCCACATGTCGGCCCAGATCGTGGAGATCCGGACCAGTGCGCTGGAAAACCTGGGCATCCAATGGCAGAACGCGATCGACGGTCCCTCGGCGGGCGTGGCCGGCGACGTGATCCGCAACAACACCTTCGCGCTGAGGCCAGACAACCAGACCTTCTCCGATCTGCCGCGTGTGAAGCCGTTTCGTTGGTATGCCGGCATCGCTACCGCCATCACATCGAGCATCAACCTGCTGGAGCAGCGTGGCGACGCCTACACGATCGCCTCGCCGCAACTGACTTCGCGCTGTGGCGGCAAGGCCGATTTCACCGCGGGTGGCGAGCTGCCCATTCCGTACGCGTCGGGCCTGGGCGCCACCACGGTGGAGTTCAAGCCCTACGGCATCCGGCTGAACATCGAGCCGGTGTGCGACGTGCAGGGCCGCATCCGGGCCAAGCTCGGCGCCGAGGTGAGCCAGATCGACCGGTCCGTCTCGGTGCTCGGCGTGCCCGGCCTGCTCACGCGCAAGGCCGAGTCGGAACTCGACCTGATCGACGGCCAGCCGATGATCATCTCGGGCCTGACCTCGCTGACCGCCAGCGAAGACCTCAACAAGGTGCCGGGCCTGGGCGACGTGCCATTGATGGGCAACCTGTTCAAGAACCGCGGCTCGAACGGCGGGCGGACCGAGCTGGTGCTGCTGATCACGCCGAGCGTGATCACGCCGCAGAGCGCGGTCGTGCAGGAGGGCATTCGCAAGCGCCAGGCGCTGGAACAGCGCACCATCGACATGCTGCAGCGCCAGAAGGTGCAGCCGACCGACATCGAAGGCGCCGCGCCATGACTGCCAACGCCGGTCTCCAGCCGCGCATCGTGATCCGCACGCCCGGTGGCGGCATCGAGGAGCGCCTGTTCGGCGCCGATGCCGGCACCATCAGCATCGGCAAGGCCGACACCAACGACATCGTGATCAAGGGCTGGTCGGTGGGCCGGCACCATGCCGACATCGTGACCACGCCGGAAGGCATCTTCGTCGAGAGCAACAACCAACTGGTGGGCATCGAGGTCAACGGCGAACGCGTGCGCCGCTTCGGCCCGCTGGCGTCGAAGGACGAGATCGAGATCGCGGGCCATTCGCTGTACGTGTTCAAGGGCGCCGAGCCTGTCGCGGCCGTGGCGGCCGCCGATGCGCCGGGGTTGGACGACGCACCCGTCGCACCGCATGTGGCCACGCCTTCACCGGCGCCCGTTGCCGTGCCGCCCCCGACGGCACCGGCACGGGCCGAGCCCGCCGCCGTGCCGGCGCGCGACGAAGCCCGCGCCATGCTCTACCAGCAGTGGCGCGAGCGCGTGCACGAAGGGCTCATCAAGCTGATGGATGTGCGCCGCACCGACGTCACCAAGATGAGCGACGGCGAGCTTCGCGCCGCCACGCAGGCGATGGTGATGCTGGTGCTCGGCGACGTGCGCGATTTTCCGGCCGACATCGACATGCAGGAGCTGATGCGGCAAGTGGTCGCCGAAGCCGTCGGGCTCGGCCCGCTCGAGCCGCTGCTCGAGGACGAGAGCATCACCGAAATCATGGTGAACGCGCACGACCAGATCTTCATCGAGCGGGCCGGGCGCATCGTGCGTTCCGAAGCGTCGTTCACCTCGCCCAAGGCCGTGCTGGCGGCCATCGAGCGTATCGTCGCACCACTGGGCCGCAAGATCGACGAGAGCTCGCCGATGGTCGACGGGCGGCTCAAGGACGGCTCGCGCGTCAACGCGGTGATCCCGCCGCTGGCGCTCAAGGGGCCGTGCATCTCGATCCGGAAGTTCTCCAAGCGCCGTCTCTACGGCGAAGACCTGATCAAGTTCGGCTCGCTCAATGCCGACATGCTGAACTTCCTGTCTTTCGCGGTGCTGCAGGCTCAGAACTGCATCATCTCGGGCGGCACCGGCTCGGGCAAGACGACGCTGCTCAACGTGCTGTCGAACTTCATCCCCGACCACGAACGCATCGTGACGGTGGAAGACGCTGCCGAGCTTCGACTGCACCAGCCCAACCTCGTCGGGCTCGAGGCCCGGCCCGCCAACAGCGAAGGTCGCGGCGCGGTGCCGATCCGCGAGCTGGTGCGCAACTGCCTGCGCATGCGCCCCGACCGCATCGTGGTCGGCGAGTGCCGTGGCGGCGAGGCGCTCGACATGCTGCAGGCCATGAACACCGGCCACGACGGCTCGCTGACCACCGCACACGCCAACTCGCCGCGCGACCTGCTCAGTCGCGTCGAGGTGATGGTGATGATGGCCGGCATGGACCTGCCCGTGGTCGCGATCCGCGAGCAGATCGCCTCGGCGGTCAACCTCGTCGTGCAGCAGACGCGCTTCAAGTGCGGCAGCCGCAAGATCACTTCGGTGGCCGAGATCACTGGCGTGGAGAGCGGCAAGATCCAGCTGCAGGAGATCTTCCGTTTCGCGCAGGAAGGCTACGACGAGAACGGCCGGGTGCACGGCAGCTTCGTTGCGACGGGTGCTGTTCCCGAGTTCATCGAGGCGCTGCGCGAGGCTGGCATCGCGACGCCGGACCTTTCGATCTTCGAGGTGCCGGCAGAGTCGGGAGTGCCTGCGGGTGCTTGACGTCGCCGTCATCGCTGCGGTCGGCCTGTGCGTCGGCCTGTTGGTCTACCTGGCATCGACGCGCTTGGTCGAAACCGCCACGGCGGCCCGCCACGGCGCGCGCGGCGAGAAGGCGGTGTTCTCGGCCTTCGTGGGCAACCGGGTGTTCGCGCACGCCGCGCTGGTGGTGGTGGCGGTGGCGATCGTGTGGTTCCTGTCGCACCGGCTGCTGCTCTGCGTCGGCCTGGCGGTGGGCGGCGTGGTGCTTCCGCGCAAGTACTTCGCGTGGCGGCGGGCCAAGCGGCAGATGCTGGTCGACAGCCAGATCCCGGACGTGCTGTCGATGATGTCGGGTTCGATGCGCGCCGGCTTCAGCCTCATGAAGGCGCTCGACTCGGTGGCCAAGGACGGACCCGACCCGATCCGGCAGGAAATCGACCTGTGCCTGCGCGAAGTGCGCATGGGCATCGACCTCGACGCCGCGCTCGATCACATGGCGCGGCGCGTCGGCGGCTCCGAGATGGTGATGGTGGCCGCGGCCATCAAGATCGCGCGCGACAGTGGCGGCAACCTGGCCGAGTCCCTGGACAACCTGGCGAAGTCGGTGCGCGATCGGCAGAACATGGAGAAGAAGGTCATGGCGCTGACCGCGCAGGGGCGCATGCAGGCGCTGGTGATGGCGGGGCTGCCTTTCTTCATGCTCTACATGCTGCACCAGCTCGACGCCGCGGCCATGGCGCCGATGTTCTCGACCGTGCTCGGCTGGGGCGTGTTCATCGTCGTTTGCATCTGGGTATGGATCGGCTTCCGGGTCATCAAGAAGATCATGAGCATCGACATATGAGCCTTCTCTTCGTCATCGGCCTGTGCGTCATGACGGCCGTCGCCCTCGCGATCGCCGTGATCTACCTCGAGTTCAAGAGCGTGCCGGTCGAGCAGCGCGAGTACATGGATCCGCTGCCTGGCTCGCTGCGGCTGATCTGGCCCTTCACGCGGTGGGCGGCGGCGCGCTTCACGCCGCTGTTTCCCCAGGGCTACCGGGCACGCCTGCAGCGCAGCCTGTCGATGAGCGGGCTGCACTACCTCTTCACGCTGGACCAGTTCGTCGGGCTGAAGGTGATCGCCGGGATGCTGGCCGGCGCGATGGCCGCCGGCGCGCTGATGATGCTCGGCCGCTTCGATGCGGTGTACGTGATCGCGGCGGCCGCTTTCGGTTTCTTCCTGCCCGACCTGCGGCTCAACGAGGTGCGCAAGAAGCGATCGCAGAAGGTGCTGCGCGAGCTGCCGGCCATGATCGACTTTCTCGTGCTCGGCCTGGAATCGGGTCAGAACTTGACCGCCGCGCTTCGTCTGACGCTGGCCAAGGGGCCACCCGGCGCGCTGCGCCAGGAGTTCGGCCGCGTGCTGCGCGACATCTCGGCCGGCGTGCCGCGGGCCGAGGCGCTCGACCACCTGCAGGACCGGCTCGGCGTGAAAGAGGTGTCGGCCCTGATCAGCGCCATGATCCAGGCCGAGAAGACCGGCTCGTCGCTCGTGCCGATCCTGCGCGAGCAGTCGATGCAGCGGCGTGCCGAGCGCTTTCTGCTGGCGGAGAAGAAGGCGTTCGAGGCGCCGGTCAAGATGCTCGCGCCGCTGGTGATCTTCATCTTCCCCTGCACCTTCGCCTTCCTCGGCTACTTCCTGTATCAAAAGATCCGCATGTCGGGGGCCTTCTGATGACGAGCCTTCGAATCGACGCGCTGCCGAGCGTCGACCTCGACTGCAACGGGCGTCGGCTCGGCGTCGCGCTGTACCTCGCCGAAACCTTCGGCGCGCGCCTGCGGGGCCTGCTCGGCCAACCGCCGCTTCCGCACGGCGTGGGGCTGGGCATTCAGCCATGCAGCAGCGTGCACGGTGCCGGCATGCGCTTTGCGTTGGAGGTGTGGTTTCTCGATCGCAGCGGCCTCGTGCTCGGCATTCGAGCGCTGGCGCCGTGGCGCGTGATCGTCCATCGCGGGGCGCGCTCGGTCATCGAGTGGGCGCCCGGCGAGGCGCAACGGCTGGGCGTGGCGGTGGGCGATCGTCTGCTGCAGCTGCCCCGAAGGAGCGCTGCATGAACGCCGGTCCGACCTTCGCGTCGGTGCGCGCACGCGCCCGCCAGCGCGGCGCCACCATGGTCGAGTTCGCGGTGGTGCTCTTCATCCCCGCCTTCCTGATGCTGATCTTCGCCATCGCGGAGATGGCGCTGATGTACCAGGCCAAGACCGTGGTCGACATCGCGGCACTCGCCGCTGCGCGCGCCGGCGCGATCGACCATGCGCGGGAGGGCGTGACCAGCAGCATGCACATCGCGGGCGCCTCGGCGCTCGCGCCGTTGTACATGCGGGACACGGCGTCGAACGGCGAGGTGGTGCGGGCAGTCGGCAGCGCGCTGGCCGATAGCGTGCTGTTTCTGAGCATCGACGTGCTGAACCCGACCCGGGCCAGCTTCAACGACCACGGCATCACGGTGGGGGGCCGGCGCCTCATTCCCAACGACAACCTCATGTACCGCGGCACCGCCATCAAGGGCGCGTCGATGCAGAACATCCAGGACGCCAACCTGCTGAAGATCCGGCTGACCTACTGCTACAAGCCGGAGATGCCGCTTAACGCAGAGTTCCTGGCCATGGCGCTGAGCCCGTTCAGTTTGATCTCCGGTGGGCGATGCAAGGTGGCCGGTCGGATCCCGATCAGCTCCGAGGCCATCGTCCGCATGCAGAGCGAGGCGTGGCGGTAGCGGGAACGCAGACCGTGCGGGCGAAACGTCAGGGCCGTCTTACCCGTCCAGCTCCGGATAACGCCGAAAGATCCCTTCTTCGTTGAACGCGATGCGCCGCGGGCTCTGCAGGTACGCGTGCACCCGCTGTCGGCGCGCCACGTTGTCGTGCAGCTTCACCACGGCCGGCGTGTCGGCCAGCGCGCGCGCCGCGGCTTTGGGAAACGCATAGCGCAGCCCGGCCACCAGCTGGAACAGCGACAGGTCGGCATAGGTCAACGCATCGCCCACCAGGTGCGTGTCGCCGGCCGGATTGCGCTGCAGCACGTCTTCGAACCAGCCCAGGAACTTGGGGATGCGTTCGTCGCGGAAGGCCTTGGCGCGCGCCGCCGCGGCTTCGCGCTGGTCTTCGTAGTAGATGCCGACGGACAGCGGGTGGTGCGTGTCGTGCGCCTCCGCCACTGCGTCGGCGACGGTGAGTTGCAGCTGGTGCGTCCACAGGCCGTCGGCTTCGCCCGCGCCTGCGAGTTGCAGCCGCGGCCCGAGGTACAGCAGGATCGCGGCGGTCTGGCCGACGACCACGTCGCCATCGACCAGAAAGGGCGGCGCAAAGGGCGGACGCGAGTTGCGCGCATCGCCCAGGCGTTGGCCCAGCGCCGCGCCGCCGCCGCCTTGCGCTTTGGTACCGCGGGCGACATCGACGTAGTCGGCGCCGGCGGCTTCCAGCGCCAGGCGGACGAATTCGCCGCGGCCCTGGATGGTGGGCCAGTAGTGCAGTTGGTAGGTCATGGTTGGAAGCTCCGGGAGAACGGGCTTCGACTGTGCGCGAGCGGTCTGCGGGAGCCTGTAGGCCTGCGCCGGTGGGTGACGGCGCCCTGGCCCGATCCGACAAAAAACCCGCGACGCCTTGCAGCGTGCGGGTTCTGGATGCGCCTTGGAGCGCGTGGAACAGTTGTCTGGTCCCGCCGCCTGGAATCGAACCAGGATCTCAGCCTTCGGAGGGCCGAATTCTATCCGTTGAAATACAGCGAGAGAGGCTCGCGGTGATGACCGCGAGCCGGCGATTATCGCATCAGGCGACGGCCCGGCAAGGCGAGGACGATGAGATCGCAGTTGTCTGCGCATCGCCGAAGCCGAGTCCCTTCACGTAGACATCGAAACTGCGTCGCCCGATCTGCACCAGGTCGAAGGCGGTGGTGTCCAGCAGCCAGTTCTGGATCAGGCCGCTGACCAGCGCATGCAGCCCTTGGGCGGCGGACGATGCCGGGATGGGAAGGCGGATGCGTTGCATGCGGGCGGCAAGCCGCAGGGCCCTCTCGAAATCGGCCACGCAGGCATTGCGCATGTCGAGGTGGCGCCGTTGCACCGACGCCATGTCGTGCGTGTATTCGACCTTGTGCGTGGCCACGTCGAAGACGCGTTGCACCTGGAGGTCGGTGGTCACGAGCTTGAAGGCGGCGATCAGGACGTTGTGGATCTCGGCGAGCGGATCGCCGTCGGACGCGCCCGACGCCTGGACCGCGGCCTCCAGCGGCAGCGTGACGCGTTCCATCATCGCGTTGAAGAGGTCGGCCTTGTCCTTGAAGTGCCAGTAGATGGCGCCGCGCGTCGCCCCTGCCTGCTGCGCGATCTGCTGCAGCGAGGTCTGCGAAACGCCCTGCGCCTGGAACAGCACCTCCGCAGCGTCGAGCAGGCGGTGGCGTGTGGCGAGGGCCTCTTCCTTCGTGTGGCGGGCCAATGTGTCTCCTGAAACGTGCCCGGGATCGAGCGGGTCGACTATACATGCACGAATGTATGTAAACTAGCCGCCTCCAGATGACCCCTCGGCCACTCGGCCTTGACGGCGATCCACTCGCTGCGCGTCGTCCCCTTTTTGCTTCAAAGGAATCACATGCCGCATTCGCATGTCTCTTCGCGTGTTTCGTCTTCCCCGAAGCGCCTGGGCGCCGCCGCCGTCGCCGTGCTGGTCATGGCCCTGCTCGCCGCCTGCGGCAAAGGCAAGGAGCCCGCAGCGGGCGCCCCGGCCGCCGCTGCGCCGCCACCGCCCGAAGTCGGCGTGGTGGTCGCGACGCCGACCGACGTCGGTCTGGTCACCGAGCTGCCGGGCCGGCTCGAGGCCTCGCGCATGGCCGAAGTCCGCGCCCGTGCGGCCGGCATCCTGCAGGAGCGGCTGTTCCGCGAGGGCAGCGACGTGAAGGCCGGCCAGCCGTTGTTCCGCATCGACTCGGCACCGTACGCTGCGGCGTCGCGCAGCGCGCAGGCCAGCCTGGCGCGCGCCGAAGCGAATGCGGCGCAGGCCAAGGCACTGGCCGACCGCTACAAGCCGCTGGTCGAAGCCAATGCGGTGAGCAAGCAGGAATACGCGAACGCCGTGGCTTCGCAGAAAGCTGCCGAGGCCGATGTGGGCGTCGCCCGCGCTTCGGTCACCACCGCCAATATCAACCTGGGCTATGCCGCGGTGACCGCGCCCATCTCAGGCCGCATCGGCCGTGCGCTCGTGACCGAAGGTGCCCTGGTGGGCCAGGGCGAAACCACCGCGCTCGCGGTGATCCAGCAGATCAACCCGCTGTATGTGAACTTCACGCAGTCGGCCAACGATGTGCTGAAGCTCCGCCGCGCCATGGCCGACGGCCAGTTCAAGCGTGCCGAAGGCACCGATGCCGCCAGCGTGCGCCTGGTGCTCGAAGGCGGCGGCGAGTACCCGTTGCCGGGCAAGCTGCTGTTCTCCGACCTGACCGTCGATGCCTCCACCGGCCAGGTCACCTTGCGTGCCGAGCTCCCCAATCCGAAGGGCGAGCTGTTGCCCGGCCTGTATGTGCGGGTGAAGATCGAGCAGGCCCAGGTGAGCAACGCCATTGCGCTGCCGCAGCAGGCCGTCACGCGCACGCAGCAGGGCGATACGGTGACCGTGGTCGGCGCCGACGGCAAGATGAGCAAGCGCACGGTCAAGATCAGCGCTGCGCGGAACAACCAGTGGATCGTTCTCGAAGGCCTCAAGGCCGGCGAGCAGGTGATGGTCGACGGCTTCCAGAAGCTGCAGATGATGCCGCCCGGCTCGCCCGTGAAGGCCGTGCCGTGGACGCCGCCGAACACCGCCGCTACGCCGGCCGCCGCGCCTGCGTCGGCTGCTGCATCGGCGCCGGCGGCCCCGGCTTCGGCCGCCAAGTAAGGAGCCCGCCCGCATGGCTAAATTCTTCATCGATCGGCCCATCTTCGCGTGGGTGATCGCGCTGTTCGTCATCGTGATGGGCAGCGTGGCGATCACGCAGCTGCCGATCTCGCAATACCCGCCGGTGGCACCGCCCGCCATCGTCATCAATGTGGTCTACCCCGGCGCCTCCGCGCAGACGCTCGAGGACAGCGTGCTGTCCGTGATCGAGCGCGAGATGAACGGGTCGCCCGGCCTGATCTACATGGAGTCGGTGGCGCAGGCCGACGGCACGGGCACGATCACCGTGACCTTCGAGACCGGCACCAATGCCGACCTCGCGCAGGTCGACGTGCAGAACCGGTTGTCGCGCGCCACGCCGCGTCTGCCTTCGACGGTGACGCAGCAGGGCGTGCGTGTCGACAAGTCGCGCAACAACTTCCTGCTGTTCACGATCCTGTCGTCCGACGACCCGTCGATCGACCCGATCGCGTTGGGCGACTACGCCTCGCGCAACGTCGTGCCCGAGCTGCAACGCGTCGCAGGCATCGGTCAGGCGCAGCTGTTCGGCACCGAGCGCGCGATGCGCGTGTGGATCGACCCGACCAAGCTGCAGGGCTTCAAGCTGTCGTCGGCCGAGGTGAATGCGGCCATCCGTGCGCAGAACGCGCAGGTGGCCTCGGGCACCATCGGCGACCTGCCCAACATCACCGGCCAGGCCATCGCGGCCACGGTGGTGGTCACCGGCCAACTGAGCAATGTCGAGCAATTCGGCAACATCGTGCTGCGCGCCAACACCGACGGCTCGGCCGTGCGGCTGAAAGACGTCGCGCGCATCGAGCTGGGTGGCCAGACCTACTCGACCTCGGCGCGCCTGAACGGCCAGCCGGCGGTGGGCATCGGCGTCCAGCTGTCGCCGAGCGGCAATGCACTGCAGGCGGCCGAAGCCGTTCGCACCAAGATGGCCGAACTGGCCAAGTACTTCCCGCAGGGCGTGAAGTGGAGCATTCCGTACGACAGCTCGCGCTTCGTGAGCATCTCGATCACCGAAGTGGTGAAGACGCTGTTCGAGGCGGTGGCGCTGGTGTTCGTCGTGATGTTCCTGTTCCTGCAGAACTGGCGCTACACCATCATCCCGACCATCGTGGTGCCGATCGCGCTGCTGGGCACCTTCGCCGTGCTCTCGGCGCTGGGCTTTTCGATCAACGTGCTGACCATGTTCGGCATGGTGCTGGTGATCGGCATCGTGGTGGACGATGCCATCGTGGTGGTGGAGAACGTCGAACGCATCATGACCGAGGAGGGCCTCGGCCCGCTCGAGGCCACGCGCAAGGCCATGAAGCAGATCTCGGGCGCCATCATCGGCGTGACCGTGGTGCTGATCTCGGTGTTCGTGCCGCTGGCCTTCTTCGCCGGCTCGACCGGCAACATCTACCGCCAGTTCTCGGCGGTGATGGTGGCGTCGATCGGCTTCTCGGCCTTCATGGCGCTGTCGCTCACGCCGGCGCTGTGCGCCACGCTGCTCAAGCCGGTGGCGCAGGGCAGCCATCACGAGAAGAAGGGCTTCTTCGGCTGGTTCAACCGCAGCTTCTCGCGCACCGCCAAAGGGTACGAAGGCGTGGTCGCGCGCATGCTCAAGCGCGCAGCGCGCTACCTGATCATCTACGTGGCCATCATCGGCGCGGTGGTGATCCTGTTCCGCGGCCTGCCGACCTCGTTCCTGCCTCAGGAAGACCAGGGCAACGTGCTCGTGAACGTGCAGCTGCCTCCGGGAGCCACGCAGGAGCGCACGCTCGCGGTGATGCAGCAGGTCGAAGGTTTCATGCTCAAGCAGCCCGAAGTGCAGAGCATGGTGGGCGTGCTGGGCTTCAGCTTCTCCGGCCAAGGCCAGAACGCCGGCCTCGCCTTCGTGACGCTCAAGGACTGGGACCAGCGCAAGGAAGCCGGGCAGTCGGCCGATGCGCTGGCCGGCCGCGCGTTCGGTGCGCTGTCGGGCGTGCGCGACGCGTTCGTCTACCCGCTGAGCCCGCCGCCGATCCCCGAACTGGGCAACGCGAGCGGCTTCACGTTCCGGCTGCAGGACCGTGGCGGTGCGGGGCACCAGGCCCTCATCAACGCGCGCAACCAGTTGCTGGGGATGGCCGGCCAGAGCAAGCTGCTCGCGCAGGTGCGCCCCGACGGCCTGGAAGACGCGCCGCAGCTGCAGATCGACATCGACCGCGACAAGGCCAACGCCCTGGGCGTGAGTTTCGACGCGATCAACACGACGCTGTCGACCGCGCTCGGCTCGAGCTACATCAACGACTTTCCGAACCAGGGTCGCCTGCAACGGGTGGTGGTGCAGGCCGACGCGCCGGCGCGCATGCAGCCCGACGACCTGCTCAAGCTCAACGCGAGCAACGCGCAGGGCAACCCGGTGCCGCTGTCGACCTTCGCGTCGACCCGCTGGATCAACGGCGCGCAGCAGACGGTGCGCTACAACGGTTATCCATCGGTGCGCATCACCGGCGCGGCGGCTCCGGGCTCGAGCTCGGGTGCGGCCATGGCCGAGATGGAGCAGCTGGCGGCCAAGCTGCCACCGGGCTTCGGCTTCGAGTGGACCGGGCAATCGCGCGAGGAAAAGCTGGCCGGCTCGCAGGCCATGATCCTCTACGGCTTCGCGATCCTGGCGGTGTTCCTGTGCCTGGCTGCGCTGTACGAGAGCTGGTCGATCCCGCTGGCGGTGATTCTGGTCGTGCCATGCGGTGTGCTGGGGGTGCTGCTCGCGACGATGCTGCGTTCGTATTCGAACGACGTTTACTTCCAGGTGGGGCTGATCACCATCATCGGCCTGTCGGCGAAGAACGCGATTCTGATCATCGAGTTCGCGAAGGACCTGCAGGCACAGGGCAAGGGTGTGGTCCAGGCGGCGCTTGAGGCCGCGCACCTGCGCTTCCGTCCGATCGTGATGACCTCGCTGGCCTTCGGGCTGGGCGTGCTGCCGCTGGTGCTCGCTTCGGGCGCCGGCTCGGCAAGCCAGCGTGCGATCGGCACCGGCGTGCTGGGCGGCATGATCACCGGCACGGCGCTCGCCGTGTTCTTCGTGCCGGTGTTCTTCGTGATCGTGCGCACCCTTTTCAAAGGAAGCCAACGCCAGCAGGAAGCCGATCGGCGCCATGCCGAGGCAGCAGGAATCGAGCAAAGCCATGACTAAGCAGCGAATGAACCCACGCAACGTGCTCAGCGCGCTGGCAGCCAGCCTGGTGCTGGCTGGCTGCTCCTTCATCCCGACCTACGAGCGCCCCATGGCGCCCGTGCCCACCACCTTCCCCAACGATCCGGCGCAGCCGGTCGGGGCGGCGGCCGCCACGGTGGCGTGGCAGGACTACTTCACCGACCCGCGGCTGCAGGCCCTGATCGACACGGCGCTGGCGAACAACCGCGACCTGCGCGTCTCGGTGCTCAACATCGAGCAGGCGCGTGCGCAGTTCCAGATCCAGCGCTCGGCGCTGTTCCCGGCGGTCGGCGTGTCGGCCAGCGGCTCGCGCTCGAGTCCCAATCCGTACCAGGCGTTCGGCGTGGGCGGCAGCGTGGCCTCGAACTATTTGGTCAACCTCGGCATCACCGCCTGGGAAATCGATTTCTTCGGGCGCATCGCGAGCCTGAAGGAACAGGCGCTGGCGCAATACCTCGCCACCGAAGAGTCGCGCAAGGCGGCGCAGATCAGCCTGATCTCCGCGGTGGCCAGCGGCTGGCTGACGCTCATCGCCGACGACGAACTGCTCGACCTCACGCGCCAGACGCTGTCGACGCGCGACGAGTCCGTGCGGCTGACCAAGCTGCGTTTCGACAGCGGCGTGTCGTCGGAAATCGATTTCCAACTGGCCAACTCGCTGGCCGAGACCGCACGTGCGTCCTACGCGCAACAGCAACGGCTGCGTGCGCAGGACGAGAACGCACTGGCCCTCCTGCTCGGCGCGCCCGTGCCTGCCGAAGCGTTGGCGGGCGGCGCCCTGCGCTTGAACGCTGCAGCGCCGATGCGCGATCTGCCGGCCGGCCTGCCGTCGGACCTGTTGACCGAACGCCCCGACATCCGGTCGGCGGAGCAGCAACTGATCGCGGCCAACGCCAGCATCGGGGCTGCGCGGGCGAACTTCTTCCCGCGCATCTCGCTCACCTCGGCCATCGGCACGGCCAGCAACGAGTTCTCCAGCTTGTTCGACAGCGGCACCAAGGCGTGGTCCTTCGCGCCCTCCATCACGCTGCCGATCTTCAACGCCGGCGCCAACCAGGCCACGCTCGACGCCGCCCGCGCCGGGCAGCAGATTGCCGTCGCGCAGTACGAGAAGTCGATCCAGACGGCGTTCCGCGAAGTCGCGGACGCATTGGCCGGCCGCGCCACCTTGGGCGAAGAGGTGCGCGCGTTGCGCGCGCAGGCTGACGCCGAGGGCGTGCGCTTCAAGCTCAACGACTTGCGTTATCGCAACGGCATCGCCAGCGCGCTGGACCTGCTCGATGCGCAACGCTCGCTCTTCTCGGCGCAGCAGGCGGCGGTGCAGACGCGCCTGCTGCAGTTGCAGAACCAGGTAATGCTCTACAAGGCGCTGGGCGGCGGCTGGAAAGACTGAGCCTCGCACGTCGCCGGGTCTCCGGCGGCGACCGTGGCTGACGCATGCCGCGCGGCCGCGGGCGCTGCAACCTGTCGATCGCTGGGGCCTTCCCTATAATCGCCGGTTGATTCGCCCGACCCCCCGAGAAGCCCCCGATTTGAGGACGCCATGAGCGCAGACCCGCACTACCAGGCCACAGAAGAAGCCCACACCGGCCCCATCAAGAACCCGAAACAACTGCTTCTGGCGGTATTTTTCTCGTTCATCGCCCCCATCGCGATCATCGTGGCCCTCGTGTCCTTCGTGGTCTCGGGCACACGCCCATCGGGCAATGCCCAGGGCGACAACATGTCGCTGTACGGCGTGTCTCAGGACCAGCGCGACCGAGAACTCTCGGACCGGCTGAAGAAGGTCGGCGCCATCGAGATACGCGACGCCAACCGCGCGCTCGCCGCTGGTGAAGCGGTGTTCAAGGCGCAGTGCATCGCCTGCCACGGCAGCCCCGGCATCCCGGGTGCACCCCACCTGAACGACGCCGCCGCCTGGGGCCCGCGCCTGGGTCAGGGCTATGCCACCCTGCTCGAGCACGCGCTCAAGGGCAAGGGCGCGATGCCGCCGCAGGGCGGGGGCGATTTCGAAGACCTCGAGATCGGCCGTGCCGTGGTCTACATGGCCAACGCCGGCGGTGCCAAGTTCCCGGTGCCTGAGCGCTCAGCCGCCGGCGCTGCGCCGGCCGAAGGTGCCGCATCCGGCGCTTCTGGCGCCGCCGCCGCACCGGCCGCTGACGCATCGGCTGCCGCGCCCGCTGCACCTGCAGCACCTGCAGCACCTACAGCATCCGCTGCGACGGCGGCATCCGCCAGCAAGTAAGCGATCTTCTCGCGCATGAAAAAAGCCGGCTGCTTGCCGGCTTTTTTCATGCTGCTTCAGGCATCAGCCCGCTGCGACGTGGCGGCGCGCGGGGCTCAGCACGTGGCTGAAGCGCAGCGGCAGGTCGATGGCCTGCACCTGTTCCGGTTCCGGCCACACGCCTTGCTCGATGGCGTCTGCCGCCAAACCCATGTCCTGGGTATGCACCAGCCCCAAGCCGATCGGTGTCGCCAGGTAGAGCTTCCCGGCCTCGTCGAGCAGGCAGGCGCCGCGCTCGGTCGCGATGCCGGTGTGCGTCTGTAGCGCGAAGTCTTCGTCCACCCGCCAGACCCAGGGCGCGGCCTCGAGTTCGACGTACACCCGCTGCGGGCCGTTCTGGAAGAACCACTGGCCATCCGCGTCGTGCTCGTAGTTGCGCTGGATGAAGTCGATCAGCTTGTCGTGTCGCAGCAGCGAGCCTTTGGCAGCCGGGAACGGCCCCTCGGCCTGCGTGCGGTCGTCGCGCATGTACCAGTTGCCCCGCGCATCCAAGCCGAGCCAGCCGTGACAGTGCGGTACGTTGGGCCACTTCGCGAGGGCCTGTTTAACGATCTCGTCCATTCACTCACCCCCAGTCGTCGTGTACTTCATGTCGCTTCGCCAACCCCCTACCGGCGGCAACATCCGCACCCCGGCAAAGCCGGTTCCGCGATGTTTCTTGCGAAGTCCGAACGCCATCAGATCACAGTTGTCGCGCCAGCCAGTCGCCGACGCGTTCAGGCATGCCGCGCACATGGCCGGGCGGCAGCCCGAGCGGGAAGCCGACATGGCCGCCGTGCGCCGGTTGCCACAGCGTCACGTGCGACCCGGCTTGCGCCGCGTGCGGCAGGCTTTGCGCCGGCACGAAGGGGTCGTTGAGCGCGTTCACCACCAACGCCGGCACGCGGATCGCCGCCAGGTGCGGCTTGGACGAGCCGCGCGACCAATAGTCGTCGACACCGCGAAAGCCGTGAAGTGGCGCGGTGAAGACGTCGTCGAAGGCGTACAGGTCGCGCGCGGCGAGCAGTGTCTCGCGGTCGAACAGGCCCGGATGCTGCGCCAGCTTGGCCAAGGCCTTGGGCTTCATGGTCGCGAGGAACATGCGGGTGTAGACCAGGCGGTTGAAGCCGCGCCCGATCGCGGCGCCGCCCGCCGCCAGGTCGAGCGGGGCCGAGACCGACGCCACCGCGCGCACGCGGCGGGCGGCTTGCGCGCCCGCTTCTTCGGCCCAGCGCAGCAGCGCATTGCCGCCCAGCGACACGCCGGCCGCGAGCATTGGCGCGCCCAGGGCCTGCCCCTTCGCGAAGCGCGCCAGCAGCCAGTCGATTTCCTCGAAATCGCCCGAGTGGTAGGCCCGCGGTGCCAGGTTGATCTCGCCGCTGCAGCCGCGAAAGTGCGGCACCGCGAAAGCCCAGCCGCGGGTTGCCGCGAAGGCAGCGAAGGCCTCGGCGTAGTGGCTGCGCGAGGAGCCTTCGAGACCGTGGAACAGCACCAGCAGCGGCGCGTCCGGCTGCGGCGCATCGAGGCGGTCGACGTCGACGAAATCTCCGTCCGGCGTGGGCCAGCGCTCGCGTCGGTAGGCCGGCAGCGGCCCCGCGGCCCGGCGCGCATAGAGCGCGGGCCAGATGGTCTGCAGATTGCCGCCGGGCAGCCAGCGTGGCGCAACGTACTGCATGGCCGCGCCCTAGTGCAGCGTCTGCTGCGCGGCGTCGTGCGCGTCGGGTTCGCGTGCGGTGCCCGGACTCGCATGGTGGGCCACCATGCGCCAGCCCTGCGCGGCCTTGTGATAGACGTTGGTGGCCAGAACGTAGGCCTGCTTGGGCCCTTCGTGCGTGAGCACGTCGATGCGTTCGAGCACGTTGTGCACCGCGCTCGCCAGCGATTCGACCTTGCGCACCCGGGCCGGCTGCGCATGGATCGCGCCGTTGCCGAACATCTGCTCGAAGGCAGCGCGGATCGCGATCGCGCCGACCAGCCGCGGTCCGCCCGGATGCACGCAGAACACCTCGTCGTCGTCGGCCCAGCAGGCCATCAGGGCCTCGATGTCGCCGCGCTGCAGCGCTTCGTAGAAGGCGGTTTCGACGTCGTCGGCGGTACCGCCGATCGCGGCGGCGTGGCGCTTGGTCTGGGTGGGCATGCGTGGGCTCCGGGAGGGGAAGCGATTTTGCCTGCGCTTGGAGACGCTGGGCTATGCTTGCGCCCGAACCGGCCGGCCGTGCCACCCGTGGCCTGCGCCGCCCCCATCGACCAAGGGAACTTCCATATGAAACGCTGGCTTCTGACCCTCCTCGCGGCACTCTCGATGAGCACGCTCACCGGCTGCGGCTACAACGACTTCCAATCGCTCGATGAGGCCAGCAAGTCGGCCTGGAGCGAGGTGCTCAACCAGTACCAGCGCCGTGCCGACTTGGTGCCGAACATCGTCGCGACGGTCAAGGGCGAGGCCAGCTTCGAGCAAGACACGCTCACCAAGGTGATCGAGGCGCGCGCCAAGGCCACGTCGATCCAGGTCACGCCCGAGACGCTCAACAACCCCGAGGCCTTCGCCAAGTTCCAGCAGGCGCAAGGCGAACTGTCGGGTGCGCTGTCGCGGCTGCTGGTGGTGTCGGAGCAGTACCCGAACCTGAAGGCCAACCAGGCCTTCCGTGACTTGCGCGTGACGCTCGAGGGCACCGAGAACCGCATCACCGTGGCCCGCAACCGCTACATCGAGAGCGTGCAGGAATACAACGTGCTCGCCCGCAGCTTCCCGACCAACATCACCGCGAAGATCTTCAGCTACGACCCGAAGCCGAACTTCAGCGTGCAGAACGAGGCGCAGATTTCCACGCCGCCGACCGTCGATTTCGGCAAGAAGTAGTGCGCCCCCAGTCTTCGCGCACTTCGTGTCGCTACGCCAACCCCCTCGCCGGGGGCAACACCAGCGGCCCGGCAAAGCCGGTTCCGCGGTGTTCCCCACAATGAGCCCGTCCGTAGCGTCCGTAGCGTCCATTGCGTCCGTGCGGTGGGCACTGGCCTTGTGCTTCTGGCTGGTCCTTGGCCTCGGCAGTGCCTTGGCCCAGGCGCTGCTGCCGGTGCCCGCGCTCAGCGCCCGCGTCATCGACCAGACCGGCACGCTCGACGCGGCTGCGCGCGATGCGCTCGACGCCAAGCTGGCCGCGTTCGAACAGCGCAAAGGCTCGCAGATCGTGATGCTGATGGTCGCGACCACGCAGCCTGAAGACATTGCGAGCTACGCCAACCGCGTCGGCAATGCCTGGAAGATCGGGCGCAAGGACGTGGGCGACGGCGTGCTGGTGGTGGTCGCCAAGAACGACCGCAAGATGCGCATCGAGGTCGCGAAGACCCTCGAAGGCGCGCTGCCCGACCTCGCGGCGGCCCGGATCATCGACGACGTGATGAAGCCGCGCTTCCAGCAGAACGATTTCGCAGGCGGCCTCGACGCGGCGGCCGACCAGCTCATCGCGCGCATCGGCGGCGAGCCGTTGCCGGCCGTCGAAGTTCGCGACGTGAATGGCCCGCGTTTTGGCGGGCAGGGATTCGACTGGGCCGAGCTCGGCATCTTCCTGTTCTTCGGCGTGCTGTTCGCCGGGCGCGTGGCGCGCGCGGTGCTCGGCAGCAAGCTGGGCCCACTGGCCACCGGTGTCGGTGCCGGCGTGGTGGCGATGGTCGTCACCTCCAGCGTCGTGCTGGCGGTGATCGCGGGCGTCGTCGCGCTGCTCTTCACGGTGTTCTCCGGCGCGATCGGGCTGCCGATGCTGGGCGGCGGCGGTGGTGGTGGTGGTGGACGCGGCGGTGGATGGGGTGGCGGTGGCGGCGGAGGCGGCTTCGGTGGCGGCGGCTTCAGCTCGGGCGGTGGCGGCAATTTTGGCGGCGGTGGCGCCTCGGGAGACTGGTAAGCATGGCGACCTTCGCATCCAAACTCATCCGGCTCTGGCGCCACCGCTGGACCGACGAGAGCGCCGTGCGCTGCGTGCTGCCGCCGGAGGTGTTGGACCAACTCACCCGTCGCGTCGCCGCCAGCGAGCGCCGCCACAGCGGCGAGGTCCGGCTCTGCGTCGAGGCCGGACTTCCGGTGTCGTATCTGTGGCGCGGCGCGCCGGCACGCGAGCGCGCGGTCATGCTGTTCGGCAAGCTGCGCGTGTGGGACACCGAGCACAACAACGGCGTGCTGATCTACCTGCTGCTGGCCGAGCACGCGATCGAGATCGTGGCCGACCGCGGCATCGACCGGCATGTGAGCGCCGCGCAATGGGCGGCCATGACGCAGCGCATGGGCGCGGCGTTTCGCGAGGGGCGTTTCGAGGATGGCCTTACGCGGGCGCTGGAGGAGGTCTCGGCGCTGCTGGTCGCGCATTTCCCGCTGTCCGAGGGCGAGCTCGACCGCAACGAGTTGCCCGACGCGCCGGTGCTGCTCTAGGCCCTTCGCTGCGCCGGCGTGCTGTCCGGTGGCAAGGCCCAGACGCTTTCCCCTCCCACGCCGTAGAACCGTCGTCCGGGCGCCGGCGGCACCTGCCAGCCACCGGTGAACTCGCCGAAGGCCGGCAGGATGGCGTGCCCTGCCTCGTGCACGAAGCAGGGCAGGCGCAGCCGGTCGCGGCCGGGTCCGTGCAGGCGGCAGGCGGGGTGCACGTGGCCCGCGAGCACGAAGTGCGTCGGATGCGTCTGCGGATGGTGGCAGCAGGCGAAGGGGCCAAGCAGGAAGGGCTCGTCGACGACCGCGATGTCCAGAGAGGGTGGCGGATCGCCGGCGCGGCTGTCGTGGTTGCCGCGAACCAGCGTCATGCCCAGCCTGGCATGGCGCGCGCGCCAAGCCGCCAGCGCCGCCAGCATCGTGGGCGTGCGCGCCTGCACCGCGTGCAGGAAGTCGCCGAGGAAAACGATCTGCGTCGGCGCCATGCGGGCGATCAGCGCGTCCACACGGTCGAGGTTCTCCTGCGTGGTGCCCCCGGGCACCGGCTGCCCCAAAGCGCGGTACGTGGCGGCCTTGCCGAGGTGCAGGTCCGCGATGAACAGCACGCCGCCGGACGGCCACCAGAGGGCGCGGTCGGGCAGCAGCAGGAGAGATTGGCCGGCCCACTCGACGGGGCAGCCCGCGATGGCGGCGGAAGACACCGGGCGAGTGTCCCAGATGTCGGATTCCCCCGGCCCGGTCACGGGCGCTGTGCCGCGGCGCTCAGACGATCGCGAAATGCTCCGTGCCGGCAGCCAGGTCGGTCGAGCGGGCCCGCTGGCTGTTGAGCTTGATCTGCAGGCGCAGGTCGTTGGCCGAGTCGGCGTTGCGCAGCGCGTCCTCGAAGGTGATCGCATGGTTCTCGAAGAGGTCGAACAGCGCCTGGTCGAAGGTCTGCATGCCCAGGTTTCGGCTCTTCTTCATGATCTCCTTGATCTCGCCGACCTCGCCCTTGAAGATCATGTCGGAGATCAGCGGCGTGTTGAGCAGCACTTCGACCGCGGCCACGCGGCCCAGGCCGTCCTCGGTGGGAATCAGCCGCTGCGAGACCAGCGAGCGCAGGTTGAGCGACAGGTCCATCAGCAGCTGCGCGCGGCGTTCTTCGGGGAAGAAATTGATGATGCGGTCGAGCGCCTGGTTGGCGCTGTTGGCATGCAGCGTGGCCATGCACAGGTGGCCGGTTTCGGCGAAGGCGACCGCGTGCTCCATCGTCTCGCGGTCGCGGATCTCGCCCATCAGGATCACGTCCGGCGCCTGCCGCAGCGTGTTTTTGAGCGCCGCCTCCCAGCTGTCGGTGTCGATGCCCACCTCGCGCTGCGTCACCACGCAGTTCTTGTGCGGGTGCACGAATTCGATCGGGTCCTCGACCGTGACGATGTGGCCGAAGGAGTTTTCGTTGCGCCAGTCGACCAGGGCCGCCAGTGTGGTCGACTTGCCCGAGCCGGTCGCGCCCACCAGGATGGTGAGCCCGCGCTTCGTCATCGCCACGTCCTTGAGCACCTGCGGCATGCCCAGGCCGTCGATGGTCGGCAGCGTCGACGGGATGGTGCGCAACACCATCCCGACCTTGCCCTGCTGCACGAAGGCGTTCACGCGGAAGCGGCCGATGCCGGTGGGCGATATCGCGAAATTGCACTCCTTGGTGCGCTCGAACTCCGCCACCTGGCGATCGTTCATGATCGATCGCGTGAGCGCCACCGTGTGCTGCATGCCCAGCGACTGGCCCGACACCTTGGTGATCTTGCCGTCGACCTTGATGGCCGGTGGAAAGTCGGCCGTGATGAACAGGTCGCTGCCCTTGCGGCTCACCATCAACTTGAGCAAATCGTTGATGAACTGACTGGCCTGATCGCGTTCCATGAAGTACCTGCCTGTCTCAGCTGAAGCGGTGAGCGCCCGTCACAGGCGCGAAGATGCGGTTATGCCAGAAACGCCGTGGAACGGGCTTCGCCCGGCCACTGGCGTTACCCCGGCAGGAGAGTGCGAGGCGACACGCAGTGCGCCCAGCCTGGGATCGAGCCATCGCTAGCCTGGGAAGTTTTCGGGGGTCTTGGCCTTGCCGCGCGCTTCGGCGGCGGAGATCAAGCCGCGGCGCACCATGTCCGCGAGATTCTGGTCGAGGGTCTGCATGCCCTGGCCGCTGCCGGTCTGGATCGTCGAATACATCTGTGCCACCTTGCCCTCGCGAATCAGGTTGCGAATGGCCGAGGTGCCCAGCATGATCTCGTGCGCCGCCACGCGGCCCTGGCCGTCCTTGGTCTTGCACAGCGTCTGCGAGATCACCGCCTGCAGCGATTCGGACAGCATGGCGCGGATCATGTCCTTCTCTTCGCCCGGGAACACGTCGATGATCCGGTCGATGGTCTTGGCGGCGCTCGAGGTGTGCAGCGTGCCGAACACCAGATGGCCGGTTTCCGCCGCGGTCATCGCGAGGCGGATGGTCTCCAGGTCGCGCATTTCGCCCACCAGGATCGCGTCGGGGTCCTCGCGCAGCGCCGAGCGCAGCGCGTTCGCGAAGCTCAGCGTCATCGGACCGACTTCGCGCTGGTTGATCAGGCACTTCTTGGATTCGTGCACGAACTCGATCGGGTCTTCCACCGTGAGGATGTGGCCGTACTCGGTTTCGTTGAGGTAGTTCACCATCGCCGCCAGCGTGGTCGACTTGCCCGAGCCGGTGGGCCCGGTCACCAGCACCAGGCCGCGTGGCTTGAGGGCAAGGTCACCGAAGATCTTGGGGGCACCGAGCTGTTCGAGGGTGAGGATCTTCGACGGAATGGTCCGAAACACGGCCGCCGCGCCACGCGCCTGGTTGAAGGCGTTGACGCGAAAGCGCGCCAGGCCGTCGATCTCGAAGGAGAAATCGACCTCCAGGAATTCTTCGTAGTGCTTGCGGTGCGTGTCGCTCATGATGTCGTACACCATGGCGTGCACCGCCTTGTGGTCCAGCGCGTCGACGTTGATGCGCCGCACGTCGCCATGCACGCGGATCATCGGCGGCAACCCCGACGAGAGGTGCAGGTCGGAGGCTTTGTTCTTGACGCTGAATGCCAGCAGTTGGGTGATGTCCACGAAGGTCCTCGGTGACGTTTTGATACGCTTTGGAAGATTATGACGATGATTGCCGACAACCTCCATCAAGTTCGTGCGCGGCTCGAGGCGGCTTGCAAGGCCGCCGGTGGCGATCCGGACATGGTGACTCTGCTGGCGGTCTCCAAAACCTTTCCGGCCGAGGCTGTGCGGGAGGCGCTTGCCGCGGGGCAGCTTGCCTTCGGCGAGAACTACGTGCAGGAAGGCGTCGACAAGATCGAGGCGCTGAGTGACGTGCGCGCGCAACTCCAGTGGCACTGCATCGGTCCACTGCAGAGCAACAAGACCCGCGTGGTGGCCGAGCACTTCGACTGGGTGCACAGCATCGACCGATTGAAGATCGCCGAGCGCTTGAGCGCACAGCGGCCGGCGCATCTGCCGCCGTTGCAGGTGTGCCTCCAGGTGAACGTCGACGGCGGTGCCAACAAGTCGGGCGTGGCAGCGGCCGATGCGCTGGCCCTGGCGCAGGCCGTGGTCGCGCTGCCGCGGCTTCGGCTGCGCGGGCTGATGGCGATTCCCGAACCCGTGGACGGCTTTGACGCGCAGCGCGCGCTCTTCCTTCAGGCGCGTGAGGTGTACGAGCAGCTGCGTGAGGCCGGCATCGCACTCGACACGCTGTCGCTCGGCATGAGCGCCGACCTGGAAGCGGCGGTGGCCGCGGGCAGCACGATGGTGCGCGTCGGCACGGCGATCTTCGGCGGACGGCCCCGGCCGGCCTGACCGACCTGCCGCAACGGCATAAGGTCCTGCATCCGCCGCATGGGGAGTGGCGCCGCCGCCGCCTGCCGGCTATCGTGCGGCCCATCGCATTCCTACCGCATTCCTACCAACGAGGTGCTTCCATGAGCGAGAAACTGTCCTTCGTCCAACCGACGCCCAACAGCCCATGGGGCACCTACCTGCAGCAGGTCGACCGCGTGATCCCCTACCTGGGCGACCTGGCCCGGTGGGCCGAGACGCTCAAGCGCCCCAAGCGCGCGCTGATCGTCGACGTGCCCATCGAGATGGACGACGGCCGCATCGCGCATTACGAGGGCTATCGCGTGCAGCACAACATGAGCCGCGGCCCGGGCAAGGGCGGCGTGCGCTTCCACCCCGATGTCACGCTCGAAGAAGTGATGGCGCTGTCGGCCTGGATGACGGTCAAGACCGCCGCGGTGAACCTGCCCTACGGCGGCGCCAAGGGCGGCATCCGCGTCGACCCGAAGAAGCTGTCGCAGAAAGAGTTGGAGAAGATCACGCGGCGCTACACCAGCGAGATCGGCATCATCATCGGCCCGCACACCGACATCCCGGCGCCCGACGTGAACACCAACGGCCAGATCATGGCGTGGATGATGGACACCTATTCGATGAACACCGGCGGCACGTCGACCGGCGTCGTCACCGGCAAGCCGCTGCATCTGGGCGGATCGCTCGGCCGTGTCAAGGCCACTGGCCGCGGCGTTTTCGTCACCGGCCGCGAGGCGGCGCGCCGCCTGGGGCTCGACCTGCGCGGCGCGCGCATCGCGGTGCAGGGCTTCGGCAACGTCGGCTCGGTCGCGGCCGAGCTCTTCGTCGAGGCGGGCGCGAAGATCGTCGCGGTGCAGGACCACACGGGCACGATCGTCAACGAGAACGGGCTCGACCTCGCCGGGCTGATCCCGATCTCGCGCACGCCGGCCGGCGCGGTCGGGTTCGAGGGCGGTGACAAGGTGCCCAACGAGCAGTTCTGGGACGTCGCCTGCGACATTCTGATTCCCGCTGCCCTCGAGGGTCAGATCAACGCCGACCGCGCCCGCAAGACCAGCGCGCGGCTGGTGCTCGAAGGCGCCAACGGCCCGACGGTGCCCGAAGCCGACGACATCCTGGCCGAACGCGGCGTGCTGGTGGTGCCCGACGTGATCTGCAACGCCGGTGGCGTGACGGTGAGCTACTTCGAATGGGTGCAGGATTTCTCGTCTTTCTTCTGGGACGAGGACGAGATCAACGTGCGGCTCGACCGCATCATGATGAACGCGCTCAACCAGATCTGGGACACGGCCGACAAGCACAAGATCACGCTGCGCACGGCCACCTACGCGGTCGCCTGCGAGCGCATCCTGACAGCGCGCCAGGAGCGCGGTCTGTATCCCTGAGTCGCGAATGCGGCGGAGGCCGACGACGCGGGTGGCGGGAACGATATCGCGACACCACGGCTCCGAGGTGGGGCCGGCGTCCGCCGGGTAGCATTCCACGACCGATGTCGCATCCAAACCTTCGCCTTTTCTCTTTTTTCTCAGGCCGTCGCCTGGCCGCGGCGCTGCCCGTTCTTGCGCTCGCTCTGGCCGCCTGCGGTGGTGGCGCCCCGAAGCGGGTCGTCTACGACCCGGAGGAGTTCGACTCCACGACCACCCACGCGCGCAGCTATGCCGCCACCGAGGCGCAGACCTGCGAGGCGGCCCGGCGGGCGTTGTTGAGCCAGGGCTATCTGGTGACCGCGGCCAACGCGGACCTGGTGACCGGGCGCAAGAACTTCCAGCCCGCCAACGAGGTGCACGTGGAAGTCGAGTTCCGCGTGGTGTGTGCGCGCGACCAGGCCGTCCGCGGCGCGCCGCGCAAGACCATCGCCTTCGTCACCGCCCTTCAGGACCGCTACGGCATGAAGAAGGTCAACAATGCCGCGAGCGTCGGCGTGGGGGTGATCGGCTCGCTCTCGCTGCCGTTTTCCTCGAGCGATGACGCAATGATCAAGGTGGCGAGCGAAACGCTGACGGACGAGCGCTTCTACGACCGCTTCTATGCGCTGCTCGACCGCTACCTGGTGCCGGGCGCGATCGATGAGAAGGTGGACGAGCCGATGCCACCGGTGACCGGCGCGCCGATTGCACCGGCTGCGCCGCCTGCGCCGGCGATCACGACCCCTGTCGTGCCGCAGACCGCACCGGCCGCGGTTCCGCTGGGAAGTCCGGTCGAACCCTCGGGCGAGCGCGGCTGAGCTACGCCTCCCGCACAGATGTCGGAAACCGCCGGATCAGGAAGTCTTGCGCTCGATGCCCTGGAGGGCCGCCTGCAGCGCATCCACGCCGAAGGGCTTCTGCAGCCACACCGTGCCGGGAATGGGGCGGGCGGGAGGCGGCTGGCCAGTGGCGAAGATGACGCGAAGCTTGTGATGCGCCTGCAGGATTTCGACCAGGTCCAGCCCCGAGAGCGCCGGCAGCCCGATGTCGGTCAGGAGCACGTCGAAAGCGCCCTCGATGAACCGATCGCGCGCGACCTCTGCGCTCTTGACGCCCGCCGCCCAATGGCCGAGCAATTCGAGCATCTCGACCGTGGCGCCCAGCGTTGCGGGATCGTCCTCCACCACCAGCACGCGCAGCGAGGGCGATGACGGGGTCGTCGCAGCAGCGTCGCCGGGGTGATGGATCGAAGTAAGAGACATGGAGCAGAGAAAAGAGAAGGCTGACTTTACGCGCCAACGGCCGTTCTCGCCTTCCTGGGCGCCACATTCCCGCGTAGGAGTGTCGCCTGACGCTCGCTTCAGCGCACCAGCGTCGACTTGCCGAGCAGGCTCTCGATCAACTCCACCGCCACCTCCGCCGTCCGGTTGCGCACGTCGAGGGCGGGGTTGAGTTCAACCACGTCGAGCGATCCCAGCCGGCCCGTGTCCGCAATCATTTCCATGCACAGCTGCATCTCGCGGTAGGTCGGCCCGCCACGCACGCCGGTGCCGACGCCGGGTGCATCCGCCGGATCCAGGCAGTCGAGATCGAAACTGACGTGCAGGTGCGTGTCGTCGTCGACATCCTGCAGCGCCTCGGTCATGGTGTTGCGCATGCCGTGCTCATCAAGGTGGCGCATGTCGAAAACGCGCAGGCCCTGAGCGCGGATGGCGCGCTTCTCGTCGGCGTCGACGCTGCGAATGCCGAGAAAGCGAATGGCGTCGGGGGTCAGCGCTGCGCGTTCACCGCTCCACCCGGTCAGCGCAGCGGGACCGTGGCCCAGCAGACACGCGACGGGCATGCCGTGGATATTGCCGCTCGGGCTGGTGCCGTGGGTGTTGACGTCGGTGTGCGCATCGAGCCACAGCACGCGCAGCGTCTGGCGGCGCTGCCGTGCATGCCAGGCGACCGCGCTGATGGATCCGATCGCCAGGCTGTGGTCGCCACCCATCATCAGCGGCATCCGGCCCGCACCCAAGGCGGCATCGACCGCGTCGTAGACCGCGCGGTTCCAGGCCACGGTTTCCTCGAGATGGCGCAGCCCGTCGGTGGGGGCGGCCCATGGGGTGGCTGGCCCGGCGAGATTGCCGGCGTCGTGGACTTCGAAGCCCAGGCGCACTAGGGTGCCGGCGATATCGGCCACGCGCAGAGCGTCGGGGCCCATGCCGGCGCCGCGGACGCTCGCGCCGATGTCGGTCGGCGCACCGATCAGTTCGAGGATGGGAGGCATCGGCGCACTATCGCGCAGAAGCGTTGCGCCCGCGTGTGGGACAAGCGCGTCAGCGCATCCCGAGCACGCGCCAGGCCAGCCGCGACAGCTCGGCCACGGTCTGCTCTTGCGTCAGGCGCCCGCCAGGCCGGTACCAGGTGTAGAGAAAGCCCGGCAGGCTGCAGGCGGCCAGCGCGGTGACCATGGTGTCGCCGAAATCGAAGTCGCCGTCGCGTCGGCCTTGCTCGAGCAAGGCGCACAACTTGCCGTAGAAATGGCGCGCGAGCCTGCGCTGCGCGGCCACGTACTCGGGTCGGTAGACCTGAGGCTCGCGGTAGGGAAACACAGCGCACGGGTGGTGGTCGAGCGTCGCTCGAACCAACCGCTCGATGCCCTCGGCCACTTTCGCGCGGGCCGGCCTCGCATCGTCTTCCGGGAAGTCCATCGACGTGAAGCAGTCGACCGTCGGGCGCCACGACAAGGTCTCGAAGATCTCCTGCTTGTCGCGGAAGTAGTAGTACACAAAGGGCTTGGTCACCCCAAGCTCACGAACGATCTGCGCCATGGTGGTGGCGGCGTAGCCTTGTGCGGCGAACAGCGCGGCGGCGGCCTGGAGAATGCGTTCGCGCTGGAGGTCGGTGCTTTCGGTCGCCGTGCGCTGGCGGCCCGTGCCCTGCGGCAGATGCGGTTGGCGCGGCGTTGTCTGGCTTGTTCTACCCATCGGTAGGATTGTTGGGGTCGCACCTTCGGCTGACAACCCGCCGCAGAGTCTGGACGGCTATCGCAAACCCTGAGCGCTGGACAGCCCCGATGCGTTCGAGACACAACGCTACACAAGTCTTCGCGCGCTGCTTACACGCACTTCACATGCGTGGCGGACGATGGGATCTCGTTCATTCCAGGAGCCACTCCATGAAGAAACTCGCGCTCTCTCTCGCAACCTGCGCCGCTGTGCTGCTGCCCATCGGAGCGATCACCTTGCCGACCGCCGCCCAGGCTCAGCCGGTCGTGCTCTGGGCTAAGACCCCCCCGCCGCCGCCGCGTGCGGAGCGCGTGCCGCCTCCGCGTCGGGGCTATGTGTGGGCACCAGGCCATTACGAGACGCGTGGCAATCGCTACGTGTGGGTGCGCGGCGAGTATGTGCGGGCACGTCCAGGCTACGCCTACCGATCGCCTGAATGGCGCGAGCGTGATGGTCGCTGGGAATACAGCCGTGGCCGTTGGGACCGCGATGGCGACGGCGTGCCGAACCGCAACGATCGCCGGCCCGACAATCCGCGCCGCAACTGAGGCGCGACAGCGTGTCCGGACATCTGCCGAAGCACGATCGGCAGTTTGTCGGGTCCGTCAGAACAGCCGAAAGACCAGCGGCATCAGCAAAGCGCCGAGCACCACTTGCAGGCCCAACGCCAGACCGGCGTAGGCGCCCGCATCTGCGTTCACATGCAGCGCCCGCGCGGCACCGATGCCGTGTGCCGCGGTGCCCAGTGCGAAGCCCCGTGCAGACCAGCCCGCAGGCGTTGTGGCAATGCGCAGGATGTCGAATAAATACTTGCCCGAGAGCGCGCCGACCAGACCGGTGAGCACGGCGAACACCGCCGACAGCGCAGGAATGCCGCCGATCTTCTCTGCGATCCCCATTGCAACCGGTGCAGTGACGGACTTGGGGGCCAGCGACATCACGACGTCGTGCGGCAGTCCGACGGCCCAGCCCAGCAGCACCGCCGAACCGCCGGCGGCCAGTCCGCCCAGCAAGGCGGCGAGCAGCACGCGACCGAATCGCGCGCGCAGCTCGGCGCGACGTTGCCAAAGGGGCCACGCCAGCGCGACGACTGCCGGACCGAGCAGGAAATGGATGAACTGCGCGCCCGCAAAGTAGGTCGGATAGTCGACACCGGTCGCGAGCAGTCCGCCTGCCAGCGCCAGCACCGACCACAGTACCGGGTTGGCCCAGGGCGCGTTGTCGAGCCGTGTGTAGGCCGCCTGCGCCAGCAGATACACCACCAGCGTGGCCGTCAGGCCGAACAGTGGCGAAGCGGAAAGGTAGACCCAGAGCTCGACGAAGCGCGGCATGGCCCCAACCTCAGGCGCGCGGCGTTTTGCGCTCGGCCCGGTACAGCACGAGCACGGTGACGGCCAGGCCGATCCAGGTCGACAGCACGATCACGAACAGCATCCGACCGCCGTATTGCGACAACAGGCTCAGGTGCGTCATGACGCCGACGCCTACAGGGATGAAAAGCAGCGACAGGTGCGACAGGAGAAAGTTCGCGCATTCGCCCACCGGTTCGCGAACGATCGCGAACTTCAACGCGGGGAGCAGCAGCACCAGACCCAGCACCGGTCCGGGGAGCGGCAGCGCGAAACCGCGCGACAGCACCTCACCGATCGACTGGAACACCAGCAACCATGCCAGCCCGCGCAGCCCCTTCATGGCACGCGCCTCAGAACCGCGGCAGATCGGGGTGCGGCAGCCGGCCGCCGCGCACCACCTGCTTGCCGTACTCGGCACAGCGCTGCAGCGTCGGAATCACTTTGCCAGGGTTGAGCATGCCTTCAGGGTCGAAGGCGCGCTTCACGCCGAACATCTGCTCGTTCTCGGCCGCGGTGAACTGCACGCACATGCTGTTGAGCTTCTCGACGCCCACGCCATGCTCGCCCGACACCGTGCCGCCCATGGCGACGCTGGTCTCGAGGATGTCGGCGCCGAAGAGCTCGCAGCGGTGCAGCTCGTCGGGGTCGTTGGCATCGAACAGCACCAGCGGGTGCAGGTTGCCGTCGCCGGCATGGAACACGTTGCAGCAGCGCAGGTCGTACTTCTTCTCCATCTCCTGGATCGCCAGCAGGATGTCGGCCAGGCGCTTGCGCGGGATGGTCGAGTCGAGGCACATGTAGTCGGGGCTGATGCGGCCCGAAGCGGGAAACGCGTTCTTGCGACCGCTCCAGAATTTCAGGCGCTCGTCTTCGCTGTTGCTCACGGCGATGGCGGTGGCGCCGCAGCCGCGCAACACGGCCGTCATGCGGCCGATTTCCTCTTCGACTTCTTCCGGCGTGCCGTCGGATTCGCACAGCAGGATGGCGGCGGCGTCGAGGTCGTAGCCGGCCTTGACGAAGTCCTCGACCGCGGCAGTCATCGGCTTGTCCATCATCTCGAGGCCGGCCGGAATGATGCCGGCCGCGATGACTGCAGCCACCGCGTCGCCGGCCTTCCGCACATCGTCGAAGCTGGCCATGATGCAGCGCGCCAGCTGCGGCTTGGGCACGAGCTTGACGGTGACTTCGGTGGTCACGGCCAGCATGCCTTCGCTGCCGATGACCAGCGCGAGCAGGTCGAGCCCGGCGCAGTCGAGGGCTTCGCCGCCGAATTCGATCGGCTCGCCGTCGGCCGTGAAGCCGCGCACGCGCATCACGTTGTGTAGCGTCAGGCCGTACTTCAGGCAATGCACGCCGCCCGAGTTCTCGGCCACGTTGCCGCCGATGGTGCAGGCGATCTGGCTCGACGGGTCGGGCGCGTAGTAGAGGTTGAAGGGCGCGGCCGCTTCGCTGATGGCGAGGTTGCGCACGCCGCACTGCACGACGGCGGTGCGGCTGTAGGCGTCGATCTTCAGGATCTTGTTGAACTTGGCGAGCGACATCGTCACGCCCATCGCATGCGGCATTGCACCGCCCGACAGGCCGGTGCCGGCGCCGCGCGCCACCACCGGCACGCCGAGGCCGTGACAGGTCTTCAGCACCGCCGCCACCTGTGCCTCGGTCTCGGGCAGCGCGACCACGAGCGGCCGCTGGCGGTACGCCGTGAGTCCATCGCATTCGTAGGGCGTGGTGTCTTCGGAATGCCAGATCAGCGCATGGGCCGGCAGGTGCGCCTGCAGCGCGCGCACGATCTGCGACTGGCGTTCGGCGCGCTGCAGCAGCGCGTGCTCGGTGGCGATGGCAGGAGCGTTCATGGCGTCACTCTACGGCGGAACGGCGCCCGCGTGGCTATTTGAAGACGACCGTCTTATGGCCGTTCATCACCACGCGGTGCTCGCTGTGCCACTTCACCGCGCGGGCCAGCACCTGGCTTTCGGTGTCGCGGCCGCGGGCCGTCAGGTCTTCGACCGTGTCCGTGTGGTCGGCGCGCGCCACGTCCTGTTCGATGATCGGGCCTTCGTCGAGGTCGGCCGTCACATAGTGGGCGGTGGCGCCGATCAGCTTCACGCCGCGGTCGTGCGCCTGGTAGTAGGGCTTGGCGCCCTTGAAGCTGGGCAGGAACGAGTGGTGGATGTTGATGGCGCGGCCGTTGAGCTTGACGCACAGGTCGTTGCTCAGGATCTGCATGTAGCGCGCCAGCACCACCAGCTCGGCGCCCTCGGCCTCGATGATCTCCATCTGCCTGGCTTCGCCCTGCGCCTTGGTGGCGGCCGTGACCGGGATGTGGTGGAAGGGCACGTTGTAGCTGGCGGCCAGCTGGTAGAAATCGCGGTGGTTCGAGACGATGGCGCGCACGTCGATGGCCAGCAGCCCGCTCTTCCAGCGGAACAGCAGGTCGTTGAGGCAATGGCCTTCCTTGCTGACGAGGATGACGGTTTTCATCGGCTGTTCGGCGGCGTGCAGCTGCACCGTCATGCCGAAGCCTTCGGCGAAGCCGGCCAGCTGCTCGCGCAGGGCCGCCTCGCTGTGGTCGGTGCAGGCGAAACGCACCCGCATGAAGAACAGGCCGGTGCCGGCGTCGTAGTACTGCGCCGCTTCCTCGATGTTGCCGTTGCGTTCCAGCAGGAAGCCCGAGACGGCGTGGACGATGCCGGTGCGGTCGGGGCAGGACAGGGTCAGGATGTAGGCGGAGGTCATAAGGGCCGCCATTGTCGCAGTCCTGCCTGCGCGACTGCGCGGTGCCAAAATGCCCCTTTCCTTCTCTTTCGCAGGACCTTGCAGGAGCGACCATGGCCTTCAACGACTTCAACATGGACAACCAGTGGTTGCCCTTCACCCCCAACCGTTCCTTCCGCAAGGACCCGCGCGTCTTCGTCGGCGCCGACGGCATGGAGTTCACCACGCACGACGGCAAGAAGGTCGTCGACGGCATCTCCTCGCTGTGGTGCGTGGGCGCGGGCCACAACCGCAAGCCCATCAACGAGGCGATCAAGAAGCAGCTCGACACGCTCGACTACGCGACCGCCTTCCAGGTCAGCAACGACAAGGCTTTTCGCGCGGCAGAGATGATCGCCAAGCTGGCACCGGGCGACCTGAACAAGGTGCTGTTCTGCAATTCCGGTTCCGAGGCGGCCGACACTTCGCTGAAGGTGGCGCTGGCCTACCACCGCGCGCGCGGCGAGGGTCACCGCACCGTCTTCATCGGCCGTGAGAAGGGCTATCACGGCGTGGGCTTCGGCGGCATGTCGGTGGGCGGCATTCCGGCCAACCGCAAGGTGTTCGGTACGGCGCTGCTGCCGCGTGTCGACCACATGCGCTTCATCCACGATCCGGTGAACCATGCCTACATCCACAACCAGGAGCCGGTGTGGGCCGAAGACCCGCTTCTTGAACTGGAGCAGCGCATTTTGCCGCTGCACGACCCGAGCAACGTGGCCGCCATCATCGTCGAGCCGATCGCCGGTTCGGCCGGCTGGTACATCCCGCCGCAGGGCTACCTCAAGCGTCTGCGCGAGATCTGCGACAAGCACGGCATCCTGCTGATCTTCGACGAGGTCATCACCGGCTTCGGCCGCATGGGCACGAACTTCGGCGCCGATTACTTCGGGGTGGTGCCCGACATGCTCAACTTCGCCAAGGCCGTGACCAACGGCGTGATCCCGATGGGTGGCGTGCTCTGCCGCGACAAGCTGTACGACGCGATGATGAAGACCGACGCGCCCGAGCACGTGGTCGAGTTCTTCCACGGCTACACCTATTCGGGTCATCCCGTGGCCGCGGCGGCGGCCATCGCCACGCTCGAGCTGTTCGAGAAAGAGCAGCTGTTCGCGCGGGCCGGAGAAATGGGTCCGGTCCTGGGCGACGCTTTCCACAGCGCCTTCAAGGGGTTGCCGAACGTGATCGGCATTCGGAGCCTCGGCTTGGCGGCGGCGGTGGAGCTCGCGCCCATCGCGGGCTCTCCTGGCAAGCGCGCCTATGACATCTTCATCGAGTGCTTCCACAAGGGCGCGCTGGTGCGCCCGGCTGGCGACGTGATCGTGATCGCACCGGCCTACATCGTGGAGAAGTCGCACATCGACACGCTGGTCAACACGCTGGCCGACGCGATCAAGAAGTTCGCCTGATCAGGGGCGTGATGGCGCCTTGACGCCGGCGCAGTAGTCCTTTTCGGGCAGCGGCGTCGTTCGCCAGGTGCGGTCGTAGTCGCCAGCGCCGTCCTTGCCGTCAGTGGCCGGCGCAGCTGCGCGCAGGCGCACGCTCGTCACCTTCAGGTCGCTCGGCAGGTGTTGCGGCACGCCCAGCGGTCGAAGCACGTGCGCGGCGCCGGCGATCAGCAGCACCGTCTTTCCGGGCTGGCGGGCCTTGACGACCGCCTGCGCCATGGCGCGGTCGCGAGCGATCTGGATGCGCGTCATGGGGACGATCTGCGATTCGGGCAGCAGGTTGCAGTGGCCGCTGCGCACCGCCTGCTGCTGGGCCTCGCGCGCCGTGTCGCTCAATTGCGCGTCGAGCGACACGTCGGCCATTGCGTCCTTCATGCGCTCGCGCGGCAGGTTGGCGCCGACCACCGGCACGCCGGCGCCCACCGCCGCCATCACCACCGGGCCATAGTCGGCCCACGGCCAGGCCCTGTCGTTCCATGCCAGTGCGGTGCGCACCTGCATGTCGGTAGCACTTGCAGGCAAGTGCGCGGTGCCGTTGCCTTCCTCGGCCATCTCCAGGGCCAGGGTTGCCAGTCTTCCGTTGGCGGCCAGTGCGGCGACCGCTTCGCGCTCGATCGCGTGGTGCTCGGGCGCGTCGTGCTGCTCGCCCAGCAGCACCGCGTCGGCAGGGAGCAGGGTGTCGATACGGCTCCCCACGGGCGCGTCGGCCGCGGGCGGCAACACGCTGCAAGCGCACAGCGCGCCGGTCGCAATCACGAGGGCGGCGCTACGCCGGGCGAAAGAAGAGCGGACAGGCATCGGGGGATACTACGCGTCGCGTGCCGTGCCGGCCGACGTCCCCATCCCGCTTGCTCGTGTCCGCCTCTTTCCGTTTTCCGCTGCGCGTCGCTGCCACGTTGGCCCTGGCCCTCGCCGCTGCGGCCCTTTGTCTCGCGCTCCACACGCCCCTGCCTTGGATGATCGGCCCGCTGCTCGCGGTGTCGCTGGCCTCGATCGCCGGTGCGCCGACGGCCAGTGCCAACGGCCTTCGCAATGTGGGGCAATGGACCATCGGCACCGCGCTCGGCCTCTACTTCACGCCGCAAGTGGTCGCGCTGGTCGCGAGCATCTGGTGGGCGATCGTGTTGGCCATCGCGTGGGCATTGGTCATCGGCGGATTGTTCGGTCGCTGGCTCGAATGGCAGCACGGTCGGCGGATGCCCCATATAACGCTGCGCTCCATGCGAGCCACCGCTTACTTCTCAGGGGCGATCGGCGGTGCGTCTGAGATGACGTTGATGGCCGAACGCGTCGGCGCCCGCACCGATCTGGTGGCCGCCGCGCACAGCCTGCGCCTGATGATCGTGACCCTCGTCATTCCTTTCGCGATGCAATGGAGCGGCCTGCACGGGCTGGAGATCCAGCCGCCTGCCCTGCGCAACGTGCAGTGGGGCGGGCTTGTGGTGCTGGCGCTGGCGACCGGCGTCGGCGCGGTGGCGATGCGCGCAACCGGTCGCAACAACCCCTGGTTCATCGGACCGCTGCTCGTGGCAATCGGCTTCACGGTCGGCGGCTGGCAGCTGTCGGCCGTGCCGCAGTGGCTGTCGAACGCTGCGCAGCTGGTGATCGCCGTGAGCTTGGGCGTGCGGTTCAGCCGCGAATTTCTGCACACGGCGCCGCGCTGGTTGCTGAGCGTGGCCGGGGGTACGGTGATGCTCATCGCGCTGTGTGCCGGCTTCGCCTTCGTGCTGGCCTGGGCGACCGGGCTGCACCCGGCCACCTTGATCCTGGGCACCTCGCCAGGTGGCATCGCCGAGATGTCCATCACCGCCAAGGTGCTGCAACTGGGCGTGCCGGTGGTGACCGCGTTCCAGGTGTGCCGCCTGATCGCGGTGCTGCTGCTGGTAGGGCCGATGTACGGCTGGCTTTACGGACGCAAAGCCTGATCGGAAAAGGTTGCCGGGGGCGACCGGTCAGTGCATCAGAACAGGGTTCTGCGCCAGTTCTGCGTAACCTTCCAGCGTGTCCTCGACCTCTTCCTGCGTCGGCGTGTTGAGCTGCCAAGCGGTGATCTTCTGTTGGAAGAGTTCGGCCCAGGAGCCGTCGAGGTAGACCTCCTTGCCGGAGCGCTTGTCGACGATCTCGAAGCCGTGACGGGCCAGCACCGGCAAATGCGGCGCCAGCGGGGCATCGCCCTCGGTGGGCTGCACATGCACGACCACGAACGATTCCGAGTCGTAGAGCATGTTCATGGCGGAGCCGGTGAGGATGTCGATGGCGTTCATGGGTGTCAGATGGCGCTGGACGCCAAAGTTTCAAGAAGCCGCAGATTTCGCTGCGAATCGAGCCACTTTTCCGGCTATTTCGACCCGTCCAGCGGGAGCCGTTCGCGCAAGCGCATGTCGGCGAAGTCGCCGTTCGACTGTGTCAGCTTGATGCGCACGGGCAGATAGCCCAGCGCGGGCGCCAACCACAGCTCGACCGTGTCGTCATAGGGCTTGCGTGCGTTGCGCGTGAGCTTGCGGGCCTTGAAATCGCCCGCGGGCAACTGCAGGCCTTCTTCCTCGCCGACCTTGAAGATCCAAAGATCGGCGTCGCGCGGCCCCGCCGTCTGCACGGCGATGGCGCCGTCGGTCGGGTAGCGCGCCGGGTCGCCCGCGAGCAGCGCGCCCAGCTGGAGCATCACGCTCAGCCGGTCTTGCGCGCCCGGCATCAACGGCACCGACGGCGCATTGCTGCTGAAGACGATCTGACCTTGGTCGCGCACGAAATGCGAGGCCACCTCGGTCTTGCGCGTGTCCGAGAAGCGCGTCGGCTCGATGCCGCTGGGGCCGATCACCCCGGCGCTGTGCTGCGTGCGCAGCGTCTTGAACAGAAAGCTCAGCGACAGCCGCGCGTCGTAGGCCTGGCCGTCCTGCTGCCAGGTGAGTTCACCAAAGACGCCGCTCAGTGGAGACACGCCCTGCTGGCCCGTGACCGCGAACTTGAGCCGCACCGAGCCGGGCACCTGCAGCAAGGGGGGCGCTTCGGCGCTGGCGGCGGTCGCAGACGACGCGGTGGGTGCGGGCGCAGCGGCGGCCGCCGTGGCGCCGGGCCCGGCCGATGCCGCGCCACCGGCGTCCGGCGCCGACGCAGGTTCTGTAGAGGCGGGTGCTTCTGCGGCCGTGGGGTCAGGCACCGCCGGCGGCGGCTCGGCCGGTTGCGGAGCCGGCGTTGCCGAAACTGGCGCGGCGGCCACCACTGGCGGCGGCACCGGCCGTGGCCGGGCCGGCTTGGGCATGGGCGCGCGCGGCACCGGCGGTTGGGCGCGTGGAACGGGTGAAGGTGCGGGAGCGGGAGCGGGAGTAGGTACAGGTGCAGGCGGCGGGGCGACCACGATCGTGCGCGTGATGAACCGCTCCGCCTTCGGCGCCGGCTCCGGCGCCATGCCGGACGGCGTCCAGCCGAGCAACGCCAGGTGCGCCGCCGCCACACCGAGACCCACGGCCGCCGGCGTGCGCCATGCGCGGCGCGTCGGCGGCAGGGCGTCGGCGAGCGGAGGGAGGGCGGGCGCGGTCATCGGGGGGTATGGATCGGGGCGGCGCCCCGGAGGTTCACCTCGGTACACTGCCGCCCGTTCAATCAGTTTAGTAGCGACGCCGCACCCGGGCTCGCCGCCACCATGAAACTCGCCACCCTCAAGGACGGCTCGCGCGACGGCCAGCTGGTCGTCGTCTCGCGCGACCTCACGCTCGCCCACTACGCCACCGGCATCGCCAGCCGCCTGCAGCAGGTGCTCGACGACTGGGGCTTCATGAGCCCGCAGCTGCAGGACCTGTACGACGAGCTCAACAACGGCCGCGCGCGCCACGCCTTTCCCTTCGACCCCGCCCAGTGTCTGGCGCCGCTGCCGCGCGCCTACCAATGGGCCGACGGCTCGGCCTACCTCAACCATGTCGAGCTGGTGCGCAAGGCCCGGAACGCGGAAGTGCCCGAGAGCTTCTACACCGACCCACTGATGTACCAGGGCGGCAGCGACGACTTCATCGGTCCGATGGACGACGTGGTGGTGCCCAGCGAATCGATGGGCATCGACTTCGAGGCCGAGATCGCGGTGGTCACCGGCGACGTGCGCATGGGCGCGACGCCCGAGCAGGCGCTCGACGGCATCCGCCTGGTGATGCTGGTCAACGACGTAAGCCTGCGCAACCTCATCCCGGCCGAACTGGCCAAGGGCTTTGGCTTCTTCCAGAGCAAGCCCGCCACCGCCTTCAGCCCGGTCGCCGTCACGCTCGACGAGCTGGGCGACGCCTGGCGCGACGGCCGCGTGCACCTGACGCTGCAGAGCAGTTGGAACGGCCGCAAGGTCGGGCTGTGCGACGCCGGCGACGAGATGACCTTTCACTTCGGCCAGCTTGTCGCCCACGTCGCCAAGACCCGCAACGTGCGCGCCGGCAGCCTCGTCGGCAGCGGCACCGTGAGCAACAAGGGCGTGGAGAAGAACGGCCGCATGGAATGGCCCAAGGGTTACTCCTGCATCGCCGAGAAGCGCTGCATCGAGACCATTCAGGACGGCCAGCCGAGCACCGAGTTCATGCGCTACGGCGACACCATCCGCATCGAGATGAAGGGCCTCGACGGCCGCTCGCTGTTCGGCGCGATCGACCAGGAGATCGTGGCGCCGGGCGGGCGGGAGCGGGCGGCGGCGGCAGCGGCCGAAAGCGCGCTCAAGCTGCAGGCTGCGGAAGCCGCGCAGGACTGAAGGGCCTCAAGGCGCCGTGGCCATGGTGGCCGCGCCGCGCAGCAACTCCTTCTGCGTCCTGATCCCGAGCCGCCGGAAGGCGCGGTACTGGTGGGTGCGCACGGTGGTCAGCTCGATGGCCATCTCGCGTGCCGCTTCCTTGGCGCTGCGGCCGGCCAGCAGGTGGCCGATGACCTCGCGTTCGCGCGCGCTCAACGACAGCAGCCTCGGCGCCAGGGCGGGTTCGACGGCGTCGCGCGCCACCACGGCACTGCGTCCGTGGGCGGCAGCGGCATCGGCCATGAGGGCGGCGTGCATCCCTATCTGTGCGAAATCATCGGCATCGAATTCCGGCTGGGCCAGGCTGCGATAGAAGCTCACGGCTGCGCGTTGGCCGGTGGGTTGCAGCATCAGCACCGAGGCCCGTTCGCGGATGCCGACCTCGCCGTAGCAGGCGGCGCGGTAGGCGGCGTCCTCCAGTTCCTCGCCGCGGTGATGGCCGAGCCAGCGCTGCGGCTGACGTGGCCGCGCTCGCGCCGCCAGCCAGACCATGTGGGGGTCGAGGCGGTCGAAGCGCTGTTCGATGTAGCGTGCGGCCGTGCGCTGCGCCGTGCTGCCGTAGCTGCTGGCCGCCGACACGGTTTCGAGCCGGCCCGTGGCGCCGACGGCGAACACGGTGCAGAAGGTCACCGGCAGCACGCGCTGCATGGCAGCCAGGCAGTGCGCTGCGAATTGAGGCGTGCCGATGCCTGCGAGCAGGTCGGTCACCACGGCGGGATCGATCGGCTGGCTGGACGCGGCGATGCGCCAGCGCTTCATGGTCTTGAGGGGAGGGTAAACACTTCGTACGAAGTTACGACACCGGCGAGCCGGTTGCATCGGGAGAATCCCTTCGCATGAACACCGTTTCCCTCGCTTCCACCGCTGTGCCCAGCGCCGCTGCGCGTGCTGGCGACGCCGCTGGTGGGCCGCTGCCCCCCACGGCGCTGCACGATGCGCTGCCGCCGTCCGTCGGCGCCTTCCACTACACGCGCTTCGCGCCGTGGACCCCGCCGCTCGAGAACGGTTGCGAGCCTGGCCGGCACCCGGTGCTGATCTGCGGCGGCGGACCGGTCGGCCTGGCGCTCGCGCTCGGTCTGGCCAACCACGGCGTGCGTTGCGTCGTGCTGGAGGCCGACGACACGGTCTGTGTCGGCAGCCGTGCCACGTGCATCTCGCGCCGCAGCCTGGAGATCGTCGAGCGCCTGGGCGCACTGCCGGACTTTCTGGCCAAGGGCCTGCCGTGGCGCGGCGGACGCAGCTTCTACAAGACGGAGGAAGTGTTCCGCTTCGAGATGCCCGACGACGCGCGCCAGAAGCTGCCGCCGATGGTCAACCTCGAGCAGTACTACATCGAGCAGTACCTGCTCGATGCCATCGGGCGTCGCAACGCGGCGACGCCGGGGCTGATCGACATCCGCTGGGGCACGGAAGTCACGGCGATCGCGCAGGACGGCGACGGCATCACGCTCGACGTGCGCCATGCCGAGGCCGCCTACCGGCTTCACGGCGGCTGGCTGGCCGCCTGTGACGGCGGCCAGAGCTTCGTGCGCAAATCGCTCGGGCTCGCGCTCGAAGGCACGGCGTACGAGGGACGCTACGTGATCATCGACATCGAGCTCGCGAGCCGCCATCCGACGGAGCGCAGGGCGTGGTTCGATCCGCCGTGGAATCCGGGCTCCACCGTGCTGATGCACCGCCAGCCCGACGACATCTGGCGCATCGACTACCAGCTGCGCGCCGGCCAGAGCACCGAAGAGGCGCTCGCACCGGCGGCGGTGGCCGAGTTCGTGCAGCGCCACCTCGACGCCATCGGCGAAGGCCACCTGCCGTGGAAGACGGTGTGGACCTCGGTCTACCGTGCCGGCGCCATGACGCTGGCGGACTACCACCACGGCCGCGTCGTCTTCGCCGGCAACGCGGCACACGCCATGCCGATCTTCGGCGTGCGAGGGCTCAACTCCGGCTTCGACGATGCCGACAACCTGGCCTGGAAGCTCGCTTTCGTCGCCAAGGGTTGGGCCGACGCGGCGTTGCTCGACAGCTATGCGCAGGAGCGCATCGCCGCCTTTCATGTGAACGCCGAGAACGCGATGCGCAGCACCGAATTCATGTCACCGCCTTCACGCGGCTTCGACCTGCTGCGCGAGGCGGCCCTGTCGCTGGCCGGGGCGCACCGCGGCATCGCGCAGCTCATCAACCCGCGCCAGACGCAGGCGGTGCGTTATGAAGATTCGGCGCTGTCGAGTCCGGGCGACGCACTGCCCGCCGGGCCTTTGCCGGGCGAGGCGATGGGCGAGCAGGCGTTGGCGCACGGTCATCTCACCGACTGGATCGGGCCGAGCTTCACCTTGCTGCTGCTGCAGCCTGCGGGCGCCGGCGAGGCGATGCCGGCGGCCGACATCGCCGAGGCGCAACGCGACGGGCCTTGGCCGCTCGCGGTCTGCCGCATCGCCGATGTCGGCGGTCAGGCCCAGGCCGAGCCCGCGGTCTTCGATGCGCTCGGCGCGGCGGAGGGCGCGGCTTACCTGCTGCGCCCGGACGGCCATGTGGCCGCCCGCTGGCGCCGCGCGCCGGCCGGCGCACTGGGAGCCGCACTGAGACACGCAGCGGCCGCGTCGACCCTTGCGACCATGGAGCACACCGCATGACAGCCTTGCCCGCCGAAGCACGCGATCGCCTCTACGCCGAGTGCGCGCGCGCCATCACCGAAGCCGGCCCCGAGCGCGAGGCCCTGTTCCTCGCGCGCCTCGCGCTGCTGCTGTTCGAGCAGGTCGGCGACGAGGCGCGCTGCCGCACGGCGCTGGCCGATGCACTGAATGCGCTCCCCGTACCATCGCTGTCTGCATCCACACCCACTAACGGAGATTGATTCATGGACCGTCGTACCCTTCTGGCCGCGCTCGCATCGAGCGCCGCCGCCGCCGCCGCACCTTGGGCCCACGCCCAAACGGGTTACCCCGAGCAGATCATCAAGTGGCTCGTGCCCTACCCCGCAGGCGGTGGCACCGACGTGATCGCACGCACCTTGGCCGAGGCCATGCGACAGACGCTCGGCCAGCAGATCGTGATCGACAACCGCCCCGGTGCCGCCACCAACATCGGCGCCGACCTGGTTGCCAAGAGCAAGCCCGATGGCTACACGATCATGTCGGCCGACAACGCCGTGCTGGCCTTCAACGAGCATTTGTTCAGCAAGCTGCCCTTCAACCCCCAGAAGGACTTCAGCTACATCGGTGCGATCGGCAAGTTCCCGCTGGCGCTGGTCGTGCACCCCGACTTTCCGGCCAAGGACTTCAAGGAGTTCCTCGCTTATGTGAAGGCGAACCCCGGCAAGGTCAACTACGCGTCGCCGGGCAACGGCTCGCCGCACCATCTGGCCATGGAGCTGTTCAAGAACCGTACCGGCACCTTCATCACGCACATCCCCTACCGTGGCGCCGCGCCGGCCATGGCCGACGTGATGGGCGGGCAGGTGCCGTGCATGTTCCTCGACCTGGCCTCGGGGCTGCAGATCATGCAAAGCCGCAAGGTGCGCGTGCTGGCCATCGGCTCGGGGGTGCGCAGCAAGCTGCTGCCCGACGTGCCGACCCTGGCCGAAGCGGGCGTGCGCGACAGCGAGGTCTTCGCCTTCCAGGGCATCCTCGGCCCGGCCGGGTTGCCGCAGAACGTGGTCGCAAGGCTCAACACCGAGCTGAACAGGGCCTTCGGCACCGCGGCCGTGCAGAAGCGCTTTGCCGACATCGGCATGGAAGCGATGCCCGGCACGCCGGAGCAGTTCTTCACGCTGGCGCGTGCAGAGGCCAAGCGCTGGGGACCGGTCATCAAGGCAGCGGGCGTCAAGCTCGACTGACGACCAAGGGCGGCTGTGGCGCCGTCCGGCCTACTTCGCGTAGGCCTTGCGCGAGCCGTCCTCGAAAACTTCGTCGTCACGGTCCGGCTGGCCGTTGGCGTCCCAGGTGCGTTCCCGCGTGACGCGGCCCTTGTCGTCGTAGACCGATTCGCTCGCCAGCTTGCCCTGCTCGTCGAAGCGGCGGTGCAGGCCCACCGGGATCAGGCGACCGCGCGGTGCCGCGCCGAAGCGGCCTTCGGCGGCGCGCTGGCCGTTGTCGTGGAACTCGGTGATGTCCGCCACGCGCGCCAGGCCTTCGCCGCTGTAGACCGTCTTGCTGCGCGGTTGGCTGTTGAGGTAGTAGCTGTCGTCGCTCACGGCCAGGCCGGCGGGCGTCCAGCGCTGTTCGCGCACCGGCGTGCCGCGTTCGGAGTATTCGATCTCGCGCTGCTTCACCGTGCCGCGCTCCACGATCAACGACACCAGTTCGTAGCGCTTGACGCCTTCGGACGAAAATCGCCGTTCGGTGCGCTGGTTGCCCGCGACCTCGTCCTGCGACGCCGGCTTGCCGTTGTCGTAGAGGCGTTCGTTGCGCACGCGTTTGCCCGACGTGTATGACAGCCTCGCGCGCAGGCCGCCCTTGGCGTCGAACAGTTCGACCTGCGACGGTCCTCCGACGAAGCCGCACCATCGCGCGTCGTCGGCCGCCGGCGCGAGCACCGCGCTGTCGGCACAGCGCAGCGCCGAGAGCTGCCCTGCGGGCGTGAATTCGGCCGACGCGCGCTCGCCGCCCGGGTCGGCATAGAACGCGACGCGCCGCAGTTGCCCGTCGGGGTGAAAGCTGCGCACCAGCCCCTCCTCGTGGCCGTTTTCGTAGGTCGCCTCGCGCAGCACCTTGCCGTCGGGATAGAACTCGCGCGCCCGCCCGTGCAGGTTGCCCTTGGCGTTCAGATGCTGTTCCTTGCCCAGCTTGCCTTTGTCGTAGTAACGGACCACGCCCATGAAGACGCCGTTGCGCAGTTCCTGCTCGCGCTGCAGCTCGCCGCTGTCCCGGTCCTTGCAGCGCATCAGGCCGGTCTTGCCCTTCGTGGTGTTGCCGTTGGCCGGATTGACATGTTCGCCATTGAGCTCGCACTCCTGCACCGCGTGCGCGGTGCCGGCGAGGCTCGTCAACAGCGCGGTCAGGCCGGCCAGCGCGAAGGCGGTGTCGCGGAGCGTCATCGGTTCACCCCCAAGGGCAACGGCTTGGTTTTCATTTGTCGTACACCGCGTCGAACGAGCGGAAGCCCTTGGCCTCGATCGGGTTGCCGAAGGGATCGCAGAAGAACATGGTCCACTGCTCGCCCGGCTGACCCTCGAAGCGCACCTGTGGCTTGAGCACGAAGTCGGTATCGGTGGCTTCCAGGCGGTCGGCCATCGCGCGCCAGTCGGGGTACTCCAGCACGATGCCGAAGTGCGGCATGGGCACCATCGCGTCGCCCACGCGGCCGGTGCGCGTCGTGGCGAAGGGTTCACCGAGGTGCAGCGAGATCTGATGGCCGAAGAAATCGAAGTCGACCCAGGTGTCGGTGCTGCGGCCTTCGGCGCACCCCAGCACCTTGCCGTAGAAGCGGCGTGCCTGGTCGAGGTCGCGAACGTGGAAGGCGAGGTGGAACAGGCTTTTCATGCGGCGAATTATCCGACGCAGGCCGGAAGTTGCCGGGCTGCACGGCCAATCGTGCGGGCTTTCGGCGCCGCCTGAGGAACCCGAAGTGGCCCATCGCCACGGGCATGACGGTGTCGCTGACGCCGCAGTTCGAGGGCGCGAAGGGGGGCCGGCGCGCGCTCGCCGTGGAGTAAGCTGACGCAAAGAACTGCCGGAGACTCCCATGAGCGATGCGACACCCCCTTTTGCCTTCAGCCAGTTCGTGCCCGGCTTCGACTTCTTGAAGAATCTGGCTGGCGCGTCACCGTTGGGCGCTGGCGGCGGCGCCGCTGCAGGTGCTGCACCCGGCATGCCCAGCCTGTCGAGCTGGGTGGCGCCCACGCTGAGCGTCGAGGAAGTCGACAAACGCATCCAGGAGCTCAAGACCGTTCAGTACTGGCTCGAGCAGAACGGCCATGCGCTCAAGGCCACCATTCAGGCGCTCGAGGTGCAGAAGATGACCTTGTCGACCCTGCGCGGCATGAACGTGCAGATGGAAGACCTCGCCAAGGTGTTCACGCGTGCTGCACCCTCGGCCGGAGGCCCTGCGCCGGCACCCGCCGCGAGATCGGTGCCGCCCGAGGCTGCGGCCGACAAGGCATCGGCGCCCTCCGGCGACACAGGCGACACGGGCGACACAGGCGACACGGGCGACACAGGCGACACGGGCGACAAGGCCAGCGAGACCTTCAAGCCCGCCGGGGTGGTCGACCCGATGCAGTGGTGGAACGCGCTCACCGAGCAGTTTCAGCAGATCGCCAGCTCGGCGATGCAGGATGCTGCCCAGATCAAGATGCCGGTGATGACGCCGCCTTTCGTGCCCGCGGCCACGCCCGCGAAGAAGACGGCGCCTGCCGCCAAGGCGGCTGCGGCGCGAAACAAGCCCGCCGCATCCCCTGCCCCCCGCAAGACCGCCGCGGCCGCGCGCAAGCGCAGCCGATGAGCGTGTCTTTTTTCCAGGAATCCATCGGACCGCGCGAATGAAGCTTTTTCCCACCGGCCACGCCACCCATCCGCAATGGCGCATGGCGGCCGGCCTCGCCCTGGCGCAATTGCACGCGCAGATGGCGCTGCCCGACTACGCCGCGTCGCCCACGCTGGGCCTGCTCTACATCACCGACCACTATGCGGGCGAGGCGCAGGACATCCTCGACCACCTGAGCGCCGAACTGCCGGAGATCACCGACTGGTCGGGCACGGTCGGCGTCGGCGTGGCAGCCAACAACGCCGAGTATTTCGACGAGCCAGCGCTCAGCGTGATGCTCTGTGCGCTGCCCAGCGATCAGTACCGCGTGTTCTCCGGCGTGGCGCCGCTCGGCAGCTCGGAGATGAGCGGCTTCGAAGCGCACACGGCGCTGGTCCACGCCGATCCGCGCACGCCCGAATTGGCCGAGCTGGTCGGAGAGATGGCGGGGCGCACCGACACCGGCTATCTTTTCGGCGGACTCTCGTCGGGTCGCGACGATTCGCTTCAGTTTGCCGTTGGCGGCAACGGCAACATCCGCGGTCAAGGTGCCGCGGGCGGTGTGTTCTCGGGCGGCATGTCGGGCGTGGTGTTCGGCGACGGCGTGCGGCTGGTGTCGCGCGTCACGCAGGGCTGCCAGCCGGTTTCGCGCGAGCGCGAGATCACCGAGGCCGACGGCAACCTGCTGCTGAAGCTCGACGGCGAGCCGGCGCTCGACGTGCTGCTCGCCGACTTGCGCGTGTCGCTCGATGCGCCGCAGGAAGCCATCGATGCGGTGCGCAGCACGCTGGTCGGGCTGGTCGACGCGGGCAGCGACGGCATCCGCCGCACCGGCGACCTGGGCGCCGACGTGCTGGTGCGCCACATCATCGGCCTGGATCCGACGCGCCGCGGCATCGCCATCGCGGATGTTGCGGAAGCCGGCATGCGCATGAGCTTCTGCCGCCGCAACGCGCAGGCTGCGCGGGCCGACCTGATGCGCATCTGCGCGGAGATTCGCGAAGAGCTGGAACCCGAGGAGCAGACGTTGGCCACGGCACGCGCCGTGGCGGCCGGCGAAGCCGAAGCCGCGCCGCATCCGGCGCGTCGCATCGCAGGCGCGGTGTACGTGAGCTGCTCCGGGCGCGGCGGCCCGCATTTCGGTGCGCCGGGCGCGGAGATGCAGATCGTGCGGCATGCGCTGGGCGACGTGCCACTCACCGGCTTCTTCGCGGCCGGCGAAATCGCGCGGCACCATGTGTACGGCTACACCGGCGTGCTTACCGTGTTCGTGGCCGATTAGGGCCTCTGAGCAGGCGCTGCCTCAGCCCTTCGCGAAGGCGAATTCCACTTCCGGCGACAACCCGCTCACGATGCGGGCGATCGACTTGCCTGCGCCGCAGGCGTTGACCCAGTCCGGCGCGCCGGGCGCGGTGTTGAGGAAAAGGTTGCGCAGTGGCGTGCGCCCGATCACCGGCAAGCCCGTGGCGCTGCGCGACTGCAGCGTGCACGAGAACTCGGCGCCCGAAACGTCGACCACGCCCGGCAGCAGCTGCTCGACGCGCGCCAGCATGCGGGCGAAGTGGGCGGCCTCGTCGGCGCTGTCGGCCGCTGTGTCTTTCGTCAGCCGCACCGACGACCACACGCGCAGGCGCTCGCCTTGCGGCGTCTCGATGCGGCGGATGCGCAGCCGACCGACCCGGTCATGCAGCATCACGCGCGGGGCGATCTCCGCGTCCCGAACCGGGAGCAGCACGCTGTACTCGCGCACCAGGCGCAATGGCAGGTCGATGCCGAGTGCATACGCCTGCGGCACGCTGCCGGCACCGAGCGCCATCACGTAAGCCTGCGCTCGCAGGGTGCTGCGCTCACCGTCGTGATTGGCCAGCTCCACATGGTCGATGCGGCCTTCGCGGGCATGCAGCTTGACCACGTCGTGGTTCATCAGGAAGTGCACGCCGGCCGCGCGGCACATGAAGATCATGCTGGCTGCAAAGGCACTCGGGTCGCGCAGCGCGACCTCGCGACTGAAAGCCGCGCCCGCCAGCGAGCCGCGCAATGCATGCAGCGCAGGTTCCTCGCGCAGGGCTTCGTCGGCCGACATGAGCTCGACCGCGCAGCCGAGCGCATGCAAGCGAGGCGCGCTGCGCGCGAACGCGTCAAAGGCATCGGCGTCGGTGAAGATGCGCATCCAGCCCGCGCTGCTCGGCGGCGGAGCGACCCCGGCCTCGCGGCGCAGTTCGCTCACTGTCGCGCGGCTGTAGACGCTCAAACGCACCAGATGCTCCAGGCGTTCGGTCGGGCGCGGCGCGCCGCCCAGAAAATAGTGGGTCAGGTTGCGCCACCGCCTGCGCAGGTGCGCGATCGCAGACCTGCAGGCACCGTGTGCGATGCTGACGTTGGGCGCATCGCAAGGCGTGCGCATCGGGGCACTCGCCACGCCGCGCGCCTTGGCCGCTGGCGAGTCGTGGCGGTCGATCACCGTGACCTCGTGGCCGAGCTGCTGGAGGTAGTAAGCCGAAGCGACGCCGAGCAGACCGCCGCCCAAAACGATCACACGCATGGTCCGATTCCTTGTGGGATGGCACAAACGGCGGAAAGCGCGCGCTGTCGGCGGCACGTCGGTCCGAGGTTCAGGTTTGCCGCTCCCTCTGTCCTTGGTACCTGAGAGATTCGCCCGTCACGGGCTCGCAGCGGGGTTGCTCCTTCGGTGCGTCACACAAGGCGACGGCTCTCCAGACGGCGTAAGAAATCAGCAGTCGTCGAACCGGTCATCGGTTCACCTCGGCGTTCATGGGAGATTGCGCGTACGGTGGGGTGGGGAACACCCGCTCTTCTGCAGACCTGGAGTTTACCCTTGTTGACAAATATCCGAGAGTCAGGGTCATAACCGGCTTCGCGCTGTGGTAGCGAGCCGACACCTTGGACGCGCCGGACGCTTTCAATCGATCAAGCGCGGCGCAGACGGGTAAAGGCTTCGAATTCCCAGTTGCGCATGCCGAGCAGCAGCGTGTAGCCCTCGCGGTCATTGGGTGAGAGCTTCTGGTCGGTCTGGTGCTGCTGTGCGAAATCCTGCGCCACGCGCTGGAGCCGTTCAAGGAAGGAGGGCGCGAGCGCCCGGCTGATTGAGCCGTGCACAAGCAGCAGTCCCTCGGCCGGCCCGTCGAAGCCACCGCGGTAGTAGTCGAGCACCACGTTCTCGCGAAAGAAGTCCATCACCGGCCCGTGCGGCCGCCAGCGGAAGGTCTTGGCCAGCTTGAGGCGGTACCGGTTGAGCGGGCGCAGTTCGATGATGCCGATGCGATCGAGCTGCGCGAAGCAGCCGATGCACTCGGCCTCGCTGATTCGGTAGGCGCCCACGATCTGCTCCAGGGTCCACTGGCTCAGCACGCTGATGGCGACGAGGATCAACTTCTTGTCCCGCACCACCGCCTTTTCCTGGTCGTGCGTGAGCTCCCGCAGCAGCGGCTGCGCGTCGGCCACGCGGCGGGCCAACTCGGCGAAGTCCATCTTGAGCGCGCGGCAAATCGCGTCGACGCGGCTCAGCGGCATGTCCGACTTGGCGAGCATCCGCTTGACGCTGGATTCCGCCATGCCGAGCGCACGGGCGAGGTCGGCGTAGGTCATGCGGGCGGTCTTGAGTTCGTTCTTCAACACTTGAACGAGGTCGACGGTGGTGCTCATGGGGGGTGCGTTGGTATTCTGGGGAGATACCGATCGTCCTGGATCGGCTGACCGTATCGATTTTCGATGCCAAGTCATGTCGCTGACAACGAGATTCGCGCCACCCATCCGCCCTTGGAGTCCGAGCCATGAACCGTTTGCTTGCACGCCTCGCCCTGCTTCGCCGCTTCGGTGACCTTCAACGTCGCGAACCCGGGCTGCTTGCCGCTGTGGCCGGCGCGATGGGATTGAGGCTGGGTGTCGTCATCGCGATCTGCGCCGTCGCCAGGCTGTTCGAGCCGGGCGACGCAGCGGTGTACGAGGCAACCGGGCAACCCGTGTCCGGTCACAGCCTCAAGCACCTGGTCGCCGCGTGCGCCGCATGGCCCGTGCTGCAGATGCTGCGCCAGTGGCACGCCGAGCCCCTGCGGCACAATCCACGCGCAGCCGCCCTGACGGCCTGAGGAGCCCGCCAGGGACATTCGAATGACAGCCACCGCCGCCATCGCATCCGACGCTCACACCCATCAGTTCGCCCTGTTGGGCCAGCGGCGCTTCGCTCCGTTCTTCTGGACCCAGTTCGCCGGCGCAGCCAACGACAACCTCTTCAAGTTCGCCTTCACCGTGATGGTGACCTACCAGCTCCAGCTCAGCTGGATGCCGCCGGCCATGGCAGGCCTGGCGATCGGTGCGTTGTTCATCCTGCCGTTCCTCTTGTTCTCGGCCACGGCGGGCCAGCTGACCGACAAGTACGACAAGACGAGGATCATCCGTTTCGTCAAGAACCTGGAGATCGCCATCATGGCGATCGCCGCCTGGGGCTTCTTCCGTGCCGATGCAGCCGTGCTGCTGGGCTGTGTGTTTCTGATGGGCCTGCACTCCACGTTGTTCGGGCCGGTCAAGTTCGCCTACCTGCCGCAGGTGCTCAACGCGCGCGAGCTCACCGGCGGCAACGGCATGGTCGAGATGGGCACCTTCGTCGCCATCCTGCTGGGCCAGGTCGTCGGCGGGCTGCTGGTGGCGCTGCCGCAGGTCGGCCATGCGACGGTGGCGGTGGCCTGCGTGCTGCTCGCGCTGGTGGGCCGTGGCGTGGCACAGGCCATTCCCCCTGCGCCGGCCACCGACCCGGGCCTGGTCGTCAACTGGAACCCGTTCAGCGAAACCTGGCGCAACCTCAAGCTGGCGCACGGCAACGTCGTCGTCTTTCGTTCGCTGCTGGGCATCTCGTGGATGTGGTTCTTCGGCGCCGTTTTCCTGAGCCAGTTCCCGAGCTTCGCCAAGGAGGTGCTGCACGGCAACGAGCAGGTCGCCTCGCTGCTGCTGGTGGTGTTCTCGATCGGCATCGGCATCGGCTCGCTGCTGTGCGAGACGCTCAGCCGTCGCCAGGTCGAGATCGGCCTGGTGCCGCTGGGCGCGATCGGCATGAGCGTGTTCGCCATCGACCTGTACTTCGCCTCGCGCGGCCTGCCCGCGGTGCCGGAGATGGGCCTGGGCGCCTTCGTCGGGCAGGCGGCGCACTGGCGCGTGATGGCCGACCTGGGACTGCTGTCGCTCTTCGCCGGCCTGTACAGCGTGCCGATGTACGCGCTGATCCAATTGCGCAGCCAGCCGACGCACCGCGCCCGCATCATCGCGGCGAACAACATCCTGAACGCGTTTTTCATGATCGCGAGCTCGGTCATCGCGGGTGCGCTGCTCAAGGCCGGATTCACTATTCCTCAGCTCTTCCTCTTCACCGGCATCGCCAACGCGGTGGTGGCCTTCTACATCTTCATGCTGGTGCCTGAATACCTGCTGCGCTTCGTGTCGTGGCTGCTGTCGCACTTCATCTACCGCTTCCGCATCCGCGGCGACGAGCACATCCCGACCGAAGGTGCGGCGGTACTGGTGTGCAACCACGTGAGCTTCATCGACGCGGTGCTGCTGATGGCGGCCAGCCCGCGCCCGATCCGCTTCCTGATGGACCATCGGATCTTCCGCGTGCCGGTGCTGGGCTGGCTTTTCAAGCTGGCCAAGGCGATCCCGATCGCGTCGCAGAGAGACGACCCCGTCGCTTACGAGCGTGCGTTCGCGCAGGCCGTCGAGGTGCTGCGCGAGGGCGATCTGCTGGCGATCTTTCCCGAAGGCGCCATCACGCGCGATGGCGCTCTGCAACCCTTCAAGGGCGGTGTGATGAAGATCCTCGCCGAGGCACACGCCGAGGGCATCGACCCACCGGTGATCCCGATGGCGCTGACCAACCTGTGGGGTTCGTTCTTCAGCCGGGTCGAGGTGCGGGAGGGCAAGAACGTCGCGATGGTGCAACCGTTCCGCCGCGGGCTGTTCAGCCGGGTCGGTTTGCACGTGGGCCCGATGGTGCAGAGCGCGGAGGTCCAGCCCGAGTTGCTCCAGGCACGCGTGCAAGGGCTGCTTGCGACGTGATGGGCGGCCTGCGCGACGCCCTCTGGGGCGCCCTCGGAACGATTCCCCGCGGCTACTGGCACGCGTTCACCTGGCTCGGCGACAGCGGCCTGCTGCTGCCCGTCGCCGCATTGCTTCCGTTGCTGCTGCTGCGCACGCCCTCCGGGCGCCGCACGGCGCTCGAGTGGTGCCTCGCCTTCGGCCTCGGCAGCGTGCTGATTGCAGCGTCGAAGCTCGCCTTCATGGGCTGGGGCATCGGCAGCGCACGCTTCAACTTCACCGGCTTCAGCGGCCACACGGCCATGGCCGCCAGCGTGTGGTCGATGGTGTTCTGGGTCATGACCGCCGGGCGCTCTCCGCGGGTGCGCACGCTGGCGGTGGTGGCGGGTTGCACGTTGGGCGCGTGTATCGGCATTTCGCGCCTCGCGATCCACGCGCATTCGGTGTCCGAGGTCGTTGCCGGCCTGCTGCTCGGCGTGGCCATCGTCGTCGGCTTCGTGTTCTTCGGGCGGCTGCACGCGCCACCGCGGTTGCCCTGGTACGCGATGGCGGGGTGCCTGTTGCTGCCGCTGGCCTTCCAGACACCCGGCAAGCCGGCGCAGACGCAAGGGCTGCTCGAAACGATCGCCGTGCGGCTCGCTGGCATCGAGCGGCCGTACACGCGTCGCGACATGCTGCAAGGAGTGCGGATGAGAAAAAGTATCCCTAGCTGATACTTCAGGCACCGGTAACAGGGACCGGTGCATTGATTCGATGCTGAACGGCGGGGTGCGATCGATCATTCGCGCACCTTCACTCCGCCGCGAGGCACGCATGCAAACCCTTTCCTTGACGTCGACCGTCCAACGCGACACCCGTGCCTGGCAGCTCCAGGTCTGGACCTCCTTCGGCATCGCCGTCTCGCTTTGCGCGATCGGCCTCGGCTGGTTGCCGGGCGCCGCGCTCGACCGCGCCTTCATGGTGATGGGCTATGTGTTCTGCCTGTCGACGGTCTTCGTGCTGGCGAAGTTCGTGCGCGACAACCCGCAGGGCGCAGCCCGCTCCGCCGGCGACACGCCGATGTGGAAGCTGGTGGTCTGGGGCGGCTTCCTCACCGCCATGGCGCTGACCGGCTGGGGCCTGCTGCGCATGGAGATCAACGAAACCTACAAAGCCTTCCTCGGCGTGAGTTGGCTGTTCCTCATCAGCGCGGCCTTCACCCTCGCCAAGACGCTGAGGGATCGCCACGAGGCCGACCTGGCCGAGGCCCGCCTGCAAGGCCGCCGCGAGGCGCATGCCGCAGACAGCGCCGTCGAATGACGCTCGGTACGCCGTCCCTCCCAGGAGCGCTCTCATGAAGAAGATGTTCGTCGTTTCCCTGCTCTGCGCCTGCGCCGTTTTCTCGGCGCAGGCACAGAGCGAGGCCTCGGCCGCGTTGTCGCTGCTGCCGGTCGCGTCGGTGGTCGGCACCGCTTCCGTGGCGGGCGCCGCTGCCAGCGCCGTGCTCGCGGTGCCGGTCGCGCTGTCGGTGGCTGGCGCCGCGCTCACGGTGGTGGCGGTCGAGGCCTCCGCCGAAGGCACCGTTTATCTGCTGGCGCGTGCATCGGACGGTGCACGCGCCAGTGTCCGACTGGCCGGCGCCGCGGTGCATGGCAGCGCGATCGCGGTGGGCACCGTCGTCACCGTGGGCGTGATCGGCAGCGGCGTCGTGCTGTCGGCCGCCGGCGAGATGATCGCCTTCATCCCCAATGCCATCGGCCGCGCGCTGCTTCACAACGAGAGGCTGATGTGAGCCCGCGGGATTCGTCTCCCGCCGGCAACTGCGACGACACGGGGCGGCCGATGGGCGTGCCGCGTTGGCGGTCGCGCATGCGGGGCGTGTTGCGGATCGCGCTGCTCGCCGCCACGGTCGTGCTGGCCGGCCTGCTTCTCTTTCCCACCGCGTCGCACGCCGGCCGTTCGTGCGAGCCGGCCCACCTCACGGGGCGGCAGGTGCAGCAAGGCATGGCGCTGGCCGAGCGCACCGCCCAGGCGCTGGACGCCAGCGGCGCGCGCGTGGTGCTGCTGGCGCGGGCTGGCCAGGATCTGAGCAAGTACGGGCTGCGCTGGTCGCACACAGGCATCGCCTACAAGACCGACGCCGGCCCGTGGCGCGTGGCGCACAAGCTCAACCAGTGCGGCACGGCGGTGGCCGGCCTTTACCGCCAGGGGTTGGGCGAGTTCTTTCTCGACGACCCGTACCGATACGAGGCGGCGTGGTCGGTGCCGGCGCTGACGGTGCAGTCGCAACTGATGGCATTGCTGGCTGCGACACCCGCGTCCGGCATCGGCCGTCTGCACACGCCGGCCTATAGCCTGGTAAGCCATGCCTGGGCCGTCCGGTACCAGCAGTCGAACCAGTGGGTGATCGAGACGCTGGCACTGGCCATGGAGCCCGGAACCATCACCGATCGCGGTCAGGCGCAAGCCTGGCTGCGCTTCAAGGGCTACGTGCCGACCGCGCTCGCGCTCGGTCCGCTCACGCGGCTCGGCGCGCGCATGAGCAAGGCCAACGTCGCGTTCGACGACCACCCTAACGACAAACGCTTTGCCGATCGCATCGAGACGGTCACGGCCGATTCGGTTTTTTCGTGGCTGCAAGGCAGCGGCTTGGGCAGCGCGCCGGTCACACTCGGGCTTTAGAACAAGGAGGAACACGCATGAGCAAATCGCTTCGTCTTTCGGAAAAATGGTTTCGTCGCGGGCTGTGGCTGGTGGCGGTGGTGTTCGCCAGCTTCCTCATCGGGCTCGGCGGCACGCTGGTCGGTGACCTGCCGCAGGTCGAGCGGGCGCTGAAGCTCGAAGACTTCATCGATGGCGTTGCAGCGGAGCCCTTGCGCGCCGGCGTGCGCGATGCCGAGCTCACCGAGCAAAAGGCGGCCCGCGCGCTGGAGCAGGCGGAGCTGAAGCTGTCCGTGGCTCAGCAGTCCAGTCGAACGGCACGCGAGACCTTCGAGAATTGGGTGGCGACGCGCCGTGCCACGGCGCAGCCCGATCAGGACGCCGAACTCATCGCGCGCACCCGTGCGCTCGATGTCCTGAAGGCGAAGGAAGAAGAGGCGCAACAGAAGGTCGATGCGCAGCAGCAGGTGGCGCTCGACGCGCGCCAGTCGCAGGAAGCGGCGCAGCAGAAACTGGCCGTGCTCGAGGCAGATGCACAGCTGAAGCTCGACGCCGAGTACCGGCGCGTCGAACTGCGCGTGTTCGGCTACCGGCTGGCGCTCACGCTGCCGCTGCTGCTCATCGCCGGCTGGCTGTTCGTGAAAAAGCGCAAGAGCACCTACTGGCCCTTTGTCTGGGGTTTCATCTTCTTCGCGCTGTTCGCGTTCTTCGTCGAGCTCGTGCCCTACCTCCCGAGCTATGGCGGCTACGTGCGTTACGTGGTGGGCATCGTAATGACGGTGCTGGTCGGCCGATACGCCATCGTCGCGCTCAACCGCTACCTCGCGCGTCAGAAGCTCGCCGAGGCGCAACCCGACGTCGTGCGGCGCGAAGAACTGAGCTACGACACGGCGCTGACGAGACTTGCCAAGGGCGTGTGCCCGGGCTGCGAGCGGTCCGTCGATCTGAAGAACCCGGCGATCGATTTCTGCCCGCACTGCGGCATCGGCCTGTTCGACCATTGCGGGGCCTGCGATGCGAGGAAAAGCGCCTTTTCGAAGTTCTGCCATGCGTGCGGCACCTCAGCACAAACGCGAACACTTTCGGACAAGGATTCGGTGGCCGGAGCCCCGCCTGCGTGATAGAACTTCATGCGGCCACCTCGGTGCCGCATTTCATAACCAGCCCCCATATTCAAGGAGTACCGCATGAGCATTTTCGGCAAGATTTTTTCGAAGATTTTCCCCTCGGCCAATGCCGCAGAAGTGACCGCTGCGCCGGCACCCGCACCCGCACCCGCATCGGCGCCCAGCGCGCCGGCCGCAGTCGCACCGCCGCCATCCATTCCCCTCGGTGACGTGACGCCGATCCTGGATGCGATGCCGGGCGCAAGTGCGCTGAACTGGCGCACATCGATCGTGGATCTGCTGAAGCTGTTGGGGTTGGACAGCAGCCTCGCTGCACGCAAGGAACTGGCCAGCGAAATTCTCTACAGCGATGGCGAACCAGGTTCGGCCGAGTGGAACATCGGCCTGCACAAGCAGGTGATGAGCCGCATTGCCGCCAACGGCGGTACTTTGCCGGCCGAACTGCGCGACTGATCGTCAGCTGCCCATGTGAAAGGCCCGTCAGCGACGGGCCTTTTTCTTTGGGGTCGTGCGCTCAGACGCCGCGGGCCCGCTCGCTTTTGAACTTCGCGCGGAAGGCGGTGAACGCGCCGGCGTCGAGCGCCTCTCGGATCTCGCGCATCAGGTTCAGGTAGTAGTGCAGGTTGTGGATGGTGCAGAGCATCGGCCCGAGCATCTCGCCGCAACGGTCGAGGTGGTGCAGGTAGGCGCGGCTGAAGCCTTCACGGCCGCCGTCGTTCCAGCTCACCCCTGATGTGCCCGCGCACGCATGGCAGGTGCAGCTCGGGTCGACCGGCTGCGGGTCGATCTTGTGGCGCGCGTTGCGCATCTTCAGGTCGCCGAAGCGGGTGAACATGGTGCCGTTGCGCGCATTGCGCGTGGGCATCACGCAGTCGAACATGTCGACGCCGTCGGCCACGCCCTGCACCAGGTCCTCGGGCGTCCCCACACCCATCAGGTAGCGCGGCTTGTGGACCGGCAGACGGTGCGGCGTGTGGCCCATGATGTGCAGCATCTCGGCCTTCGGCTCGCCCACGCTCACGCCACCGATGGCATAGCCGGGGAAGTCCATCTCGACCAGCGCGGCCAGCGACTCCTCGCGCAGGTTCTCGAACATCCCGCCCTGCACGATGCCGAAGAGCGCGTTCGGGTTCTCGAGCTTCTTGAACTCCGTCTTGCAACGGGCGGCCCAGCGAAGGCTCAGTTCCATCGACGTGCGCGCCTCGGCCTCGGTCGTGATGTGGCCGTGGGTGTCGTAGGGCGTGCATTCGTCGAACTGCATGACGATGTCGCTGTTGAGCACGGTCTGGATCTGCATCGAGACCTCCGGCGTGAGAAAGAGCTTGTCGCCGTTGACCGGCGACGCGAACTTCACGCCCTCCTCGCTGATCTTGCGCATCGCGCCCAGCGACCACACCTGGAAGCCGCCCGAGTCGGTGAGGATGGGCTTGTTCCACCTTTCAAAGCCGTGGAGGCCGCCGAAGCTCGCCATCACGTCCAGACCCGGGCGCATCCACAGGTGGAAGGTGTTGCCCAGGATGATCTGCGCGCCCATCTCTTCCAGGCTGCGCGGCATCACGCCCTTGACCGTGCCGTAAGTGCCCACGGGCATGAAGATGGGCGTCTGCACCGGGCCGTGGTTGAGCGTGAGCGTGCCGCGGCGCGCGTGGCTGTCGGGATCGGTGGTGAGGAGGTCGAAGTTCAGCATGTCGTTCCGTCGGGTTGGCGCGCGAGAAGCATGGCGTCGCCGTAGCTGAAGAAGCGGTAGCGGCGCTCGATGGCGTGGGCGTACAGCGCCATCACGCGTTCGTAGCCCGCCAGCGCACTCACCAGCATCATCAGCGTGCTTTTGGGCAGGTGGAAGTTGGTGATCAGCAGATCGATGTGCGCGAAGGCAAAGCCCGGTGTGATGAAGATGCGCGTGTCGCCCGATGCTTCACCGCTCTTCGCCCACGACTCGAGCGTGCGCACGGTCGTCGTGCCGACCGCGACGACGCGGCCGCCACGCGCCTTGCAGTCGGCGATGGCGCGCTGCGTGGCCTCGGGCACTTCGTAGCGCTCGGCGTGCATCGTGTGCTCGGCGATGTTCTCGGTCTTCACCGGCTGGAAGGTGCCGGCGCCGACATGCAGCGTGACGCTCGCGCGCTGCACGCCGCGGGCTTCGAGCTGTGCCAGCAGGCTTTGGTCGAAATGCAGCGCGGCGGTCGGTGCGGCCACGGCGCCGGGCACGCGCGCGAACACCGTCTGGTAGCGGCTTTCGTCGTCTGCGGAATCGGTGTGGTCGATGTAAGGCGGCAGCGGCACGTGGCCGCAACGCGCCATGAGCGCGTACGGGTCTTCGCCGGCCGGGCTGGCAAAGGCAAAGCGAAAGAGGGCGCCGTCTTCTTCGGGCCACCGGCCCAGCAGCGTGGCGGTGAAGCCGCCAACCATCCGCAGCGTCGTGCCGACAGGCGGCTTCTTGCTGACCTTCATGTGGCAGACGACTTCCTGGCTGGTCAGCACGCGCTCGACCAGCAACTCGAGCTTGCCGCCCGTCGGCTTCTCTCCGAACAGCCGCGCCTTGACCACGCGCGTGTCGTTGAAGACCAGCAGGTCGCCGCTGCGCAGCAGGCTGGGCAGGTCGCGGAAGATGCGGTCGACGGGTGTGTCGTCGGTGCCGTCGAGCAGACGGGACGAGGTGCGTTCGGTGGCGGGGTGCTGCGCGACCAGATCGGGCGGCAGGACGAAATCGAAATCGGAGAGCGTGAAGGCGCGCATGGTGCTTGAGGGCCGGACGGGCCCGTGCCAAGGAGGCATGGGAAGGAAGAAAGGTGCGGGCCGGATTCTCCCATGGCGGAAAAGGCCGGGTGCGCCACGGGGCGGCGCGGCAGAATCAGTGCATGACCACGCCACCCGTTTCGAACCCCCACGTCGCAGGCGTGTCGACGCTGCATTTCGGCGATGTGCCGCAGCACGTCTTGGTGACGGGCGGCACGGGCTTCGTCGGGCGTCACCTGGTGCAGGCGCTGCGGGCCGATGGCCACGCCGTCACGGTGTGGACGCGCGATGCCGCGTCGGCGGCCAAGCACTTCGCCGCCGCCGTGCGTTGCGTGCAGCGGCTCGACGACATTCCGGCATCGCCCGCGGTCGACGTGGTCGTCAACCTGGCGGGCGCACGCATCGTCGGGCGGCGCTGGACGCACGCGCGCCAGGCGGCGTTGATGAAGAGCCGCGTCGGGCTGACCGATGCGCTGGTCGACTGGATCGGTCGCCGCGCGGTCAAGCCGTGGCTGATGCTCTCGGGCTCGGCCGTCGGCTACTACGGCGTGCAGCCGCAGGGCAATGCGACCGTGCTGACCGAATCGAGCCCGCCGCAATCCATCTTCATGTCGCGTCTCTGCCAGGCGTGGGAAGCGTCCGCGCACGCCGCGGCCACGCACGGCGTGCGCGTGGCCTGCCTGCGTTTCGGCATGGTGCTCGGGCATGGCGGCGCATTGCCGGGGCTGTTGCTGCCGGTGAAGATGGGCGTCGGCGGCCGGCTCGGGACGGGCCGGCAGTGGCTGTCGTGGATCCATCTGATGGACCTGTTGGGCGGCATGGCCCACGTGTGGGGCGAGGCGATGGCGCCAAGCGCGCCGACCGAGGCGCAGGCTTGGAACTTCACCGCGCCGGAAACGCTGTCGCAGGAATCTCTCATGCGCACAGCCGCCGATGTGCTGCACCGCCCGTTCTGGCTGCCGACGCCGGCCGCCCCCGTGCGGCTCCTGCTCGGCGAACAGGCCGACGTGCTGCTCGAGGGCCAGCGCGTGGCACCGGCCCGCTTGCTGGACACCGGATTCCGCTTTCGCTTCCCCGATGCGCGCAGCGCGCTGCAGGACCTCTGCTGAACGTGCCGCGCAAGCCGAAGCCCCCCGCAGCGACCGATCCCGCGCAGGCCGCGGCCAAGCCGCAACCGCCGGGCACCGGCCCGAGCCTGGTGCAGCGCGCGCTGCGCAAGATCGGCCTGCTGCGCGACATCGACTTCGCGCTCTACCTGCCGATGCGCTACGAAGACGAGACACGCGTCGTGCGGCTGGTCGACCTGTACGAGGGCGATGTCGGCCAGATCGAAGCGGTCGTGACCGAGAGCGAAGTGACGTTCAGGCCACGGCGGCAGTTGATCGTGACGGTGGACGACGGCAGCGACACCTGCCAGCTGCGCTTCTTCAACTTCTACCCGTCGCAGCAGAAGCAGCTGGCGGTCGGTGCGCGCGTGCGCGTGCGGGGCGAGGTGCGTGGCGGCTTCGTCGGGCGGCAGATGATGCATCCGACGGTGAAGGCCGCCGGCACCGTGCTGCCCGACGCACTGACGCCGGTCTATTCGACCATCGCCGGCCTCGCCCAGCCGGTGCTGCGGCGCGAGGTGCGAGCGGGCCTGGCGCGCGCTGTGCTCGACGAGACGGTGCCTGCGCAGATCGGCCTGCGTGGCGCGTGGCCGCTGCGCGATGCGCTCAACTTCCTGCACTACCCGACGCCCGACGTGTCGATCGCCGCGCTGGAAGACCACAGCCATCCCGCGTGGCAACGGTTGAAGGCCGAGGAGCTGCTGGCGCAGCAGCTGTCGCAGCTGCAGGCCCGGCGTGAACGTGCCACGCAGCGCGCCCCGATGCTGAGGCCCACGGACTCATCCGAAGCGCTGCACACGCGTCTGCTCGCCGTGCTGCCCTTCGGCCTGACGGGTGCCCAGCAACGGGTCGGTGAAGAGATCACGCACGACCTCGCGTGCGACCTGCCCATGCATCGCCTGCTGCAGGGCGACGTGGGCTCCGGCAAGACGGTGGTCGCCGCGCTGGCCGCGGCACGCTGCATCGACGCGGGTTTTCAGTGCGCGCTGATGGCGCCGACCGAGATCCTCGCCGCGCAGCACTTCGGCAAGCTGATCGGCTGGCTCGATCCGCTGCTGGCCGAACGCGGCCTGCGTGTCGCGTGGCTCACCGGCAGCCAGAAGAAGAAGGAGCGCGACGCGATGAACGCGGCCGTCGAGAGCGGCGAGGCCGCGTTGGTGATCGGCACGCATGCGGTGATTTCCGAGAAGGTGCGCTTCAAGCGACTGGCGCTGGCCATCATCGACGAGCAGCATCGCTTCGGCGTCGCGCAGCGGTTGGCGTTGCGGGAGAAGGCGGGAGATGGTCTGGAACCCCACCTGCTGATGATGAGCGCGACGCCCATCCCGCGCACGCTCGCGATGAGCTACTACGCGGACCTTGACGTCTCCACGCTCGACGAGCTGCCGCCGGGCCGCACCCCGATCGTCACCAAGCTGGTGGCCGAGCACCGGCGCGACGAGGTCATCGACCGCATCCGCCATCAGCTGGCACAAGGACGGCAGGTGTACTGGGTGTGTCCGCTGATCGAAGAAAGCGAGGCGGTCGACCTGCGCAACGCCACGGAGACGCGCGAAGAACTCGCCGGCATGCTGGGCGACGCGGTGCAGGTCGGCCTGCTGCATTCGCGCATGCCGACGGCTGAGAAGCAGGACGTGATGGCGCGCTTCACCGCCAACGAGGTGCACGTGCTGGTCAGCACCACGGTGATCGAAGTGGGCGTCGACGTGCCCAACGCGTCGCTGATGGTGATCGAGCATGCCGAGCGCTTCGGCCTGTCGCAGCTGCACCAGTTGCGCGGGCGCGTGGGGCGGGGTGCCGCGGCGTCGGCCTGCGTGCTGCTCTACGCGCCGAACGAAGGCGGCCGTGTGGGCGAGACGGCGCGGGCGCGCCTCAAGGCGATGGCGGAGACGGGCGACGGCTTCGAGATCGCCCGGCGCGACCTGGATATCCGCGGCCCCGGCGAGTTTCTGGGTGCGCGGCAATCCGGTGCGCCGCTGCTGCGCTTCGCCGACCTGACCGAAGACGCGCTGCTGCTCGAGTGGGCGCGCGAGCTGGCGCCCAAGATGCTCGACCAACATCCTGAACTCGCGCAGAAGCATGTCGACCGATGGCTCGGCAGCAAGGCTGAATACTTGAAAGCCTGAGCGAGATCAGGCGTCGGCGCCCGTGTGGTTCAACAGGTCGATCAGTCGATCGAGCCCACCTTCGTCGATGCGCAGCATGGCGACTTCACGCACCGCGGGCTTGGCGCGATAAGCCACCGACAGACCGGCCACCCGCATCATCGGCAGGTCGTTGGCACCGTCGCCCACTGCGATCGCCTGAGCTGGTGAAATGCCCATCGCGCGGCAGCAGTCGAGCAGCTTGTCGCGCTTGGCGTCGCCGTCGCAGATGTCGCCCCACGGCTGGGCCAGCAGCCGCCCGGTGAGATGCCCGTCGTCGACTTCGAGCACGTTGGCCCGGGTGTCGTCGAGCTGCAGTCGCTCGCGCAGGCGATCGGTGAAGAAGGTGAAGCCGCCGCTCAGCAAGACGATGCGCAGGCCAGCGCCGCGGCAAGCGGCGATCAGGGCTTCGGCGCCGGGGTTCAGGCGCAGCCGATGGTCGTACACGGTCTGCAGGAACGACAGCGGCACGCCACGCAACAATGCGACGCGCCGGCGCAGGCTTTCCTTGTAGTCGGTGATCTCGCCACGCATCGTGGCCTCGGTGAGAGCCGCGACTTCGCGCCCGCAGCCGGCCATCTCGGCGATCTCGTCGACCGTCTCGATGTCGATCAGGGTCGAGTCCATGTCGAAGGCGATCAATCGGAAATCCGACAGCCGTGGCGCAGCGGCAATGCCAGGCATGGTGGCTTGGATGGCGGGTGTCGTGGTCATGATGGGCTTTCTAAGGTCCAGTGTTGTGTGCCCAGCCAGTCGGCGAACTGCCGCGCCAGCACCGCCGTCGGACCCTCGGTGCGGTACAGCGCGTAGACGCCGGAAGCGGGCAGGCGCGGCTGTGGAAAGACAAGGCGCAGTCGGTCGGCGCGGATGTCCTCTTCGAGCAGGCACCAGGGCGCGAGCGCCAGGCCGAGGTCGTTCATGGCCGCTTGCATGCAAAGAAACTGATGGTCGAACGCCGGCCCGGGCAACTGTGAGGGAACGCGCACGCCGGCCAGTTCGAACCAGCGTGGCCAGTGCGCGAGTCCGCCCGTCGCCTGAAGCAACGGATGACCCAGGCAATCGGCGATGTCGGTGATGTGGTGGCGTTCGATGAAGCGCGGTGATGCGACGACCACCAGGTGATCGTCCAGGCAGCGCACGCAGGTGTGGTCGGGGCGTTGCATGGGCATGCGACGCACCAGCACGTCGTTGCCGGCCTCGGCATGGTCGAAGAACTGGCGGCCGAGTGTCGTCAACTGGATGTCGGCATGCGGCGCCTTCAGCTGGAAACCGGCCAGGCGCGGAATGAGCCACTTCATCGCCAGCGACGGTGTGGTGCACACACGCAGGCTGCTGCGCTGATCGGGGGATTTCAGCGCTGCCGTGGCGCTGGCGATGCGGTCCAGACTGGACTGCACTTCAGCGAAGTAGTCGCGCGCCTGCGGCAACAGCGTCGCCCCACGCGCTTCACGGGCGAACAGCGGCTGCCCGAGGTAATCCTCCAGCAGACGGATCTGTTGGCTGACGGCGCTGTGGGTGATGCTGAGTTCGTCGGCCGCAGCCGTGAAGTTGGCGTGGCGCGCCGCTGCTTCGAAAGCGCGCAGTGCTTTCAAGGGTGGGAGACGTCGGGTCACCACCGTCGTGCCTTGCCGCACGGACTTCTCTTCCTCATGCGTCCTCCCTGTTCTTGCCGCGTTCGTTGCGGGCGGGACATCCTAGGGCGATGCGCGCTTCGGAGCCTGCAGAAAAACTAACGGATGCTCTTAGAAATCACGGCTGGTGGCGCCGCGATCACGAACCTAGCATCGCGCTTCGTTCCACCCTGACCCAGACACATGGCCTCCATCACCATCGATCGCGTCGTGAAGCAGTTCGCCCAGCAGACGGTGCTGCAGAACCTGTCGCTGCATGTGCCGGACGGCGCCTTCTTCACCTTGCTGGGCCCGAGCGGCTGCGGCAAGACGACGTTGCTGCGCTGCATCGCGGGTTTCAACGAGCCCGATGGCGGCCGCATCCTGTTCGACCAGGACGACGTGACACGGGTGTCGACGCACCACCGCGACATCGGGATGGTGTTTCAGGACTATGCGTTGTTCCCTGACAAGAGCGCCTTCGACAACGTCGCCTATGGGCTGCGAGCGCGCAAGGTGACCAAGGGCGAGATCACGCGCCGCGTCAACGAAGCGTTGGACCGGGTGAGCCTGCTCGCGCTGGCCGACCGCTACCCGGCACAGATGAGCGGAGGCCAGCGCCAACGCGTCGCACTGGCCCGGGCCCTGGTGATTCGCCCGCGCGTGCTGCTGATGGACGAACCGCTGTCGAACCTCGACGCCAAGATGCGCCTGCAGATGCGCGACGTCATCCTCGACCTCGTGCGCGAAGCCGGCATCACGACCGTGTTCGTCACGCACGACCAGGAAGAGGCGCTGGCCATGTCGGACCGCATCGCCATCATGGACCGCGGCAGCATCGCGCAGCTGGGGACGCCCGAGGAGCTCTACGCCACGCCGGTCAACGCGTACGTCGCCGACTTCATCGGCTCGGCCAACGTGATTCCGGTGCCGGCCGAGTGCGTGGACCGCGAAGCCGGCGCAGATGCCTCGTCGCGTGTCCGTTACCTGCTGTGCGGCCAGCAACTCGACGGCGTGCAGGGGAGCGACGCGCTGGCTGCGCAGGGCATCCTGATCGCGCGCCCCGAGGCGCTGTCGCTGATGGCGCCGGCACCGCATGTGCCCAACGCCATTGCGGGGGTGGTCCTGCGGCGCCAGTACCTGGGCTTCAAGACCGCCTACCGCATCCGGTTGCACGACGACTCCGAAATCCGCGTCGAACTGCATGCGGGCAACACGGTCGCCGACTTCCAGGCCGGCGACGCGGTGCAGGTCCTGGTGCCGGCCGACAGCCGCGTTGTCGGCCACTGACGAAAGCGCACCATGAAAATCAAATGGTGGCCCTGGGGTCTGCTGACGCTGCTTAGCCTGCTGCTGCTGACGTTCTTTGTTTTCTATCCACTGGGGACATTGTTCGTCAACAGCGTGCGCGACGAATCTGGCGCCTTCTCGCTGACGGGCTTCGCCACGCTGCTGCGCGACAGCGAGTACCTGCTGGCGTTCCGCAACACACTGGTGCTTGGTGCCGCCGTCACCCTTTGCACGGTGGCGGTGGGCGTGCCCTTCGCCTACATGGTGGCGCGCTACGACTTCCCGTTGAAGAGCCTGGTGGCGGTGCTGCCCATCATGACGATCGTCATTCCCGAGATCATCGTGGGGCAGTCGTGGCTGCTGCTGCTCGGCAACAACGGGTTGGTGACCAACCTTCTGGCCGACGTCGGCATCGCGCTGCCGACCTTCTACGGCTGGACGGGCATGGTGTTCTCCATGACGCTGGTCTACTACACGTACATCTATCTGGGTGTGCTGGCCGCGCTTCGCGGCTTCGACGGCCAGCTGGAGGAGGCCGGCCTGAGCCTCGGAACTTCGCCGCTGGTGACCAAGCTCCGGGTGCTGGTGCCGGTGATCCTGCCGGCTGTGCTGGTCAACGCCCTGGTGGTTTTCACGCTGGTCGTGGGCAACTTCGCGCTGTCGGTGGTGCTGGGCGGCCGGGTGCCGCTGCTGTCGGTGATGACGTACAACGCCTTCGTCGGCGAGATGGGCGGCAGCCCCACGCTGCAGAGCGCGATGTCGGTGATTTCCATCGGCATCGTCGCCATCGTGCTGTTCTTCCAGAAGCGCGTGGTGGAGCGAAAGGTCTACACCATGACGCAGGGGCGTGCACCGGCCGTGGTGCGCGTGCGCTCGGGTGCGGCGCTGCTCTACACGCTCAGCGTCGGGGTGATCATCGTGCTGTCGATGCTGCCGCTGGTGATTGTGTTCGTCGGTGCATTCACCGAGACCAGCGGGCCGGTCATGCGCTGGGGCCAATGGTCGCTTTCGAGCCTCGAGCGGGCGTTGCGAGGCGCGCCCGAGCCGATCATCAACTCGTTGAAGTTCGCATCGATGGCCACGCTGGTGGGCGTGGCCTTCGCCGTGCTGGTGAGCTACCTGACGATCAAGAAGCGCAACGCGTTCACGCAGCTGCTCGACTACATCGTGGTGCTGCCGCTCACCATCTCCGGCACCGTCTTGGGCATCGCGCTGGTGCAGACCTTCAACACCGGCTGGCTGGTGCTGGCTGGCACCTCGGGAATCATGGTGCTTTGCTACACGGTGCGCCGCCTTCCGTTCGCGGTGCGCAACGCGTCGTCGACGCTGTTCAACATCTCGGACTCGATCGAAGAGGCGTCGATCAGCCTGGGCGTGTCGCCATTGATGACCTTCTTCAAGGTGCTGTTGCCAGCCATGAAGGCCTCGATCATTTCGGCCGCCATCCTGATGTGGGTGACCACGATCTCGGAGCTGTCCGCGTCCATCGTGGTCTACACGGGCGGCCTGGAAACCATGCCGATCGCCATCTTCCGCCAGGTCGACGGTGGGCGCCTCGGCCTCGCGTCGGCCTACGGGGCGGCATTGATCAGCGTGATCCTGTTGCCCATCGCCGTGTCGATCAAGGTGTTTCGCATCAATCTTTTCTCCAGCAAGTAACCCACTCCAACCTGCGAGGTTTTCATGTCCTTCAAGTCCCTGACGAAATACGCGGTCGCCTGCCTGGCTCTCCTGTCCGGCATGGCGGGCGCGCAGACCGTGGTGCTCTATTCGTCGAACAACACCGAGACCGTCGAAACCGCGCTGGCCGTCGTCAAGAAGAAGACGCCCGCGCTGAACGTGCAGCAGGTCACCGGCGGCACCGGCACGCTGATGAAGCGCATCCAGGCCGAAGCCAAGAGCCCGCGCGGCGACGTGCTGTGGAGCGGTGGGTTCGGCACGCTGGGCGCCTACAAGGATCTGATGGCGCCCTACAAGTCGCCGGACCTCGCCGCCATTCCCGCGGCCTTCCGTGGGCCGAACGACCTGTGGGTCGGCACCAACGTTCATGTCATGGTGATGATGATCAACGAGCGTCAGCTCAAGGGCATGGCGGCACCGAAGACCTGGTCGGACCTGATGCGCCCCGAGTGGAAGGGCAAGTTCGCTATCACCGACCCGAGCAAGAGTGCCACGGCCTACATGCTGGTCTACGGCCTGCTCAAGCAGTTCGGTCGCGATGGATTGGCCAAGCTGGCCGCCAATGCGGTCGTCACCGCCTCTTCCGGAAGCACCTACAAGGGCGTCGCTGCGGGCGAGTATCCGGTCGGCTTGACGATCGAATACGCGGCCCAGGAATACGTGGCGGGCGGACAGAAGGAGATCAAGCTGGTCTATCCCTCCGAGGGCAGCTACCTCGCGCCCGAAGGCATGTTCATCGTGAAGGACGCGAAGAACATGGATGCCGCCATCGCGCTCTACAACGGACTGTTGAGCAAGGACGCGCAGCAGGAGCTGCTGGTGAAGAACTTCCGCCGCCCGGTGCGCAGCGACATCGCGGTCTCCAAGCTCACCTCCCTGCCCGACCTCGGCGCGATCAAGATCTTCCCGCTCGACCAGGAGGCCGCCTCCGCCGAGTACGAGCAGCTCGTCGCGCTGTGGAACCTCGCGGTCAAGGCACGGTAAGGGCGTGGTGACAGCCATTTCAACGCACGTCAGCGCGTTCGATCTGTTCAAGATCGGCATCGGGCCGTCGAGCTCGCATACCGTGGGGCCGATGATCGCGGCCCGGCAGTTTGTCGCCCTGCTGCAATCGCAGGCGCTGTTGCCAAAGGTCGCCGCGGTGGTGACGCAGCTCTATGGGTCGCTGAGCGCGACGGGTCGCGGCCACGGAACGGACCGTGCCGTGCTGCTCGGGCTGGCCGGCCATCGGCCGGACGAAATCGACCCCGACACCATCGAGCCGCTGGTCGCGGCAATCCGGGGTGATGGGCGGCTGTCTCTGGGCGGCGTGCACGCGGTGGCCTTCGACGAGAAGACGCACTTGCTGTTCATGCGAAAGAGCCTGCCGTACCACCCCAACGGCATGCGCTTTGTCGCTCTGGACGCGGCGGGCTTGGCGTTGGCCGAGCAGGACTATTTTTCCGTCGGCGGCGGCTTCGTCGTGGATGCGCTGGGAAACGGCGTCCGAAACGAAGAAGGCGTACAACGGCCGTCACCCGTCGACCTCCCCTTCGCGTTCGAGTCCGGCGCCGATCTGCTGGCCCTGTGCCGAACCCATGGCATGTCGATCGCCGCGCTGATGATGGCCAACGAGGTGCAGTGGCGCCCGCAGACCGAGGTGCATGCCTTGTTGCTTCGGATCTGGGGCGCCATGTCCGGTGCCGTGCGGCGCGGTTGTGCGAGCACGGGGACGTTGCCCGGCCGCATGCAGGTCCGGCGCCGCGCGGCCGATCTGTTCGGCCAGTTGCAAAGCCACAGCTCCGACATCGCACCGGACCCGCTGGCGGCGATGGACTGGGTCAACCTGTACGCCATGGCCGTCAACGAGGAAAACGCGGCGGGCGGGCGCGTGGTCACGGCGCCCACCAACGGCGCGGCAGGCGTGATTCCGGCGGTGCTGCACTATCACCAGCGCTTCTTCGCGGATGCGGGCGACGAGGCCGTTGTCGACTTCCTGCTGACGGCGGCTGCCATCGGCATCCTCTACAAGAAGAACGGATCGCTTTCCGGCGCGGAGGTGGGGTGTCAGGGCGAAGTCGGCGTGGCCTGCTCGATGGCGGCCGGTGCACTCGCGGCCGTCATGGGCGGCACGCCCGAGCAGGTCGAGAACGCCGCCGAAATAGGCATGGAGCACAACCTGGGCATGACCTGCGACCCGATCGGCGGGCTGGTGCAAGTCCCTTGCATCGAGCGCAACGCGATGGGCGCGGTGAAAGCCATCAACGCCGCACGCATGGCCTTGCGCGGCGATGGTGCGCACGTCGTGTCGCTGGACAAGGTCATCAAGACCATGATGGAGACGGGCGCAGACATGAAGACGAAATACAAGGAGACATCGCGCGGCGGCCTCGCGGTCAACATCGTCGAGTGCTAGCCCCGGCCCGCGCCGTGCGCGGTAGCCCTAGAGTCCGGCTGCACGGCACGCTTGCGCATAATTGACGCAAGCTATGACTCTCACCGAACTCAAGTACATCGTCGCGGTCGCCAGGGAGCGGCATTTCGGCAAGGCTGCAGAGGCCTGCCATGTGTCGCAGCCGACGCTCTCGGTCGCCATCAAGAAGCTGGAAGACGAGCTCGAGGTGAAGCTCTTCGAGCGCAGCGCCGGCGAAGTCACCGTGACCCCGCTGGGCGAGCAGATCGTGCAGCAGGCGCAGAGCGTGCTCGACCAGGCCGCCAGCATCAAGGAGATCGCCAAGCGCGGCAAGGATCCGCTGGCGGGCGCACTGAACCTCGGCGTCATCTACACGATCGGCCCGTACCTTCTGCCCGACCTGGTGCGCCAGAACATCGCGCGCACCCCGCAGATGCCGCTGATGCTGCAGGAAAACTTCACCGTCAAGCTGCTCGAGATGCTGCGTGCCGGCGAAATCGACTGCGCCATCATGGCCGAGCCTTTTCCAGACACGGGTCTCGCGATCGCGCCGCTGTACGACGAGCCCTTCGTCGCGGTGCTGCCGGTGAGCCATCCGCTTGCTGCGCGCGAGTCGATCAGCTCCGACGAATTGAAGAGCGAAACCATGCTGTTGCTGGGCGCTGGCCATTGCTTCCGCGACCATGTGCTCGAGGTCTGCCCCGAATTCGCCCGCTTCTCGAGCAATGCCGAAGGCATTCGCAAGAGCTTCGAAGGCTCGTCGCTGGAGACGATCAAGCACATGGTGGCGTCTGGCATGGGCGTGACGCTGGTGCCCCGGCTGTCGGTGCCCGCGGAGGCCCTCAAACCCAAGCCCAGAGCTCGCAAGGAGCTCGAGCAGATCGTGCGCTACCTGCCTGTGCGAGACGGCGAAGGGCGTGAGCCGCCGACGCGTCGCGTGGTGCTCGCCTGGCGGCGCAGCTTCACCCGCTACGAAGCGATCGCGGCATTGCGCAACGCCATCTACGCCTGCGAGCTGCCGGGCGTCAAGCGCCTTTCGTGAGACGGCCCTGCGAGGCAATGGCTGCGATAGAGTCTCGCTGTTGCGGCGCTGCCAGCCGGACTTTAAAGTCGCCTGTCACCTGATTCACCTTCACACAATCCAACGAGGAGTTCCATGGCCAAAGCACCGAACAACGTCAAGTCGCCCAAGAAGATCAAGCCGTTGGCCAACATCGCGCCGCCGTCCGGCGTGGGCAAGGTACCGACCAAGGGCAACGCCCAGGTCGCGCAGGAGTCGGGCAGCCGCAACGCGCCGATCATCAACATCGGCATCGACCGCCAGGACCGCGCGGCCATTGCCGAAGGCCTCAGCCGCGTGCTGGCCGACACGTACACGCTGTACCTGACGACGCATAACTTCCACTGGAATGTGACGGGCCCTCACTTCAACTCGCTGCACGCGATGTTCATGGGCCAGTACACCGAGCTCTGGAATTCGACCGACGTCATTGCCGAGCGCATCCGCGCGCTCGGCCACTACGCCCCGGGTTCGTACGCAGAATTCAGCAAGATCGCGACCGTGCCCGACGTGCCGCCGACGCCGCCAAAGGCCATGGAAATGGTCCGCATCTTGGTGAAGGGCCATGAAACCGTGTCCCGCATCGCGCGCGAATTCATCCCGGTGGCCGAAGAGGCGGGCGACGATCCGACCGCCGACATGCTGACCGCGCGCTGCACGGTGCACGACCAGACGGCGTGGATGCTGCGTTCGCTGCTCGAAGAGTGAGCCCATCCGAGGCGAAGGCCTTGGTGTGAAGCGGAGCGGCACAATGCCGCTCTTTTCATTTTTGGAGCTTCCGTGAAGTCTGGCGGGCGCCTGGCGCTGTACCTCGATCTCATCCGCTGGAACCGCCCGGCGGGATGGCTGCTGCTGCTGTGGCCGACGCTGGGCGCCCTGTGGTTGGCCTCGGGCGGTTGGCCCGGCTGGCATCTGCTGGCCGTCTTCGTGGCGGGCACTGTGCTCATGCGCAGTGCCGGCTGCTGCATCAACGATGTGGCCGATCGAGACTTCGACCGGCACGTCAAGCGCACGGCGCAGCGTCCAGTGACCAGCGGCGCCATCTCTGTGAAGCAGGCGCTCGGGTTGGGCGCTGTGCTGGCGCTCCTCGCTTTCGGGCTGGCGCTGACCACCAATGCGGCCGTGATCGTCTGGGCCTTCGTGGGGCTGGCAATCACCTTGGCGTATCCGTTCGCGAAGCGCTTCGTTTCGCTGCCTCAAGCGGTGTTGGGCGTCGCGTTCTCGATCGGGATTCCGATGGCTTTCTGCGCGGCGGGTGGTGAAGGGGTGCCGGCATCCGAGGCCTTCTCGCGGGTGCCGGGGTACGGATGGCTTCTGTTGCTGGGCAATCTAGGCTGGGTGCTGGCGTACGACACCGAGTACGCCATGGTCGACCGTGACGACGATCTGAAAATCGGCATGAAAACCTCCGCCATCACTTTCGGGCGCTTCGATGTCGCGGCCGTGATGTGGAGCTACGCGCTGTTCATCGTGCTCTGGGCGTTCGTCGGCATGCGGACAGGGCTGGGCGCGCCGTTGATGGCGGGGATCGCCGCCGCGGCAGCGCAGGCTTTCTGGCACTGGCGCCTGATTCGTCGCCGCACGCGCGAAGGCTGCTTCCAGGCCTTTCGACTCAACCACTGGCTCGGCTTCGTGGTGTTTGCCGGCATCGTCGTCGGCTACGCGCTCCGCTGAGCGCAGCGAGTCAGGCGCGGCCGAATTCGTCGGCCAGCTCGCCGGCGCGACGCTCTGCCGCCCGGATCGCCTGCTTGAACGACGCCTTGACGCCGGCCGCCTCCAGAGCGCTGAGCGCCGCGTGCGTCGTGCCGCCCTTGGAGGTGACGCGTTCCCGCAGTATCGAAGGAGGTTCCGACGATGCCTTCGCCAACGTCGAAGCGCCCGTGAAGGTCCCGATTGCCAACTGCTTCGCCTGTGCGGGCGGCAGGCCCATCTCTATGCCGGCCTCGATCATGGCTTCGATGAAATAGAACACATAGGCGGGCCCGGAGCCGGAAACCGCGGTGACCGCATCCAGCGCGTCCTCGGCGTCGACCCACAGCAGGTCACCCGTTGGCGCCAGCACCTGTTCGACCAGGCGGCGCCCGTCGCTTTCCACTGCCGGCCGGGCAAACAACCCCGTCATGCCCTGGCCCACCAGCGCCGGCGTGTTCGGCATGGCCCGGATCACGTTCTCCGTGCCCAGCCAGCGTGCGATGCTTGCCGAAGGGATGCCGGCCGCAACGCTGAGGTGCAATCCGTTGTCGGCCCACGCACGAACAGGCGCAGCCGCCTCGGCGAAAGTCTGTGGCTTGACCGCCCAGACGATCAGGCGGCACCGCGCGAGCGCCACGCTGGCGTGGGCCCTGGGCTCGACGCCGAACTGCTGCGCGAGCCGGGCCCGTGCGTCCTCGAACGGCTCGACGATTTCCACCGCGGCGGGTGGCAGCCCCTGGCGAATCAGCCCTCCCAATATGGCACTGGCCATGTTGCCGCCTCCGATAAAGGCGATGGGGGGCAGCGCGGCGGCGGAGGTAGAAGGGAGCGACATGGTGAACCCGTGAGGAAGCAGGGCGCAAATTGTCGCCTCAACGCGGCGCCGGACGTTCTTTGGCGCACACGGCGTTGACAGGCGCGTAAACGCGTGCAACAATCGCGGGCTTCGCTTCAAAAAGGCGAAGCTTTCCGCCCAACCGGTGGTGCCTCGAGTGGTTCGAGTCGCCGACGACGGGCCCAAGACTGACTGCGCTGCTGCCACGAGGCGGCATCTCGGTACAAGTTGGGAACCAATCGAAATGATCCAAACTGAATCCCGGCTCGAAGTGGCCGACAACACGGGCGCGAAATCCGTCCTGTGCATCAAGGTGCTCGGTGGCTCCAAGCGGCGTTATGCCAGCGTGGGCGACGTCATCAAGGTCAGCATCAAGGAATGCGCCCCCCGTGGTCGCGTCAAAAAGGGCGAAATCTACAGCGCCGTCGTGGTGCGTACCGCCAAGGGCATCCGTCGTGCTGACGGTTCGCTCGTCAAGTTCGACGGCAATGCCGCCGTGTTGCTCAACGCCAAGCTGGAGCCGATCGGCACCCGCATCTTCGGACCGGTCACGCGCGAACTGCGCACCGAGAAGTTCATGAAGATCGTCTCGCTGGCTCCCGAAGTTCTGTAAGGACACAACGCCATGAACAAGATTCGCAAAGGCGACCAGGTCATCGTGTTGGCCGGTCGTGACAAGGGCAAGCGCGGCACGGTGTCGCTGCGCAAAGACGACTCGCATCTGATCGTCGACGGCATCAACATCGTCAAGAAGCACACCAAGCCGAACCCGCTCAAGGGTACGACCGGTGGCATCACCGAGAAGACCATGCCGATCCATCAATCCAACGTGGCGATCTTCAATGCCGCGACCGGCAAGGCCGATCGCGTGGGCATCAAGGTCGCTGACGGCAAGCGCGTGCGGGTCTTCAAGTCCAGCGGCGACGAAATCAAGACCGCCTAAGGAGCACTCACATGGCACGTCTCCAACAAATCTACCGCGACAAGATCGCGAAGGACTTGACCGAAAAGTTCGGCTACAAGTCGCCGATGCAGGTTCCCCGCATCACCAAGATCACGCTCAACATGGGTGTGGGTGAAGCGGTCGCCGACAAGAAGGTGCTGGACAACGCTGTCGGCGACCTGACGAAGATCGCCGGCCAGAAGCCGGTTGTCACCAAGTCGAAGAAGGCCATCGCTGGTTTCAAGATCCGCGAAATGCAGCCGATCGGTTGCATGGTCACGCTGCGCGGCGTGCAGATGTACGAGTTCCTGGACCGTTTCGTGACCGTGGCCCTGCCGCGCGTTCGCGACTTCCGTGGCATCTCCGGCCGTGCGTTCGACGGCCGCGGAAACTACAACATCGGCGTGAAAGAGCAGATCATTTTCCCCGAGATCGAATACGACAAGGTCGATGCCCTGCGCGGTCTCAATATCAGCATCACGACGACGGCCAAGAACGACGAGGAAGCCAAGGCGCTTCTCGCCGGCTTCCGTTTCCCGTTCAAGAACTGAGGCGAACCGTGGCAAAACAATCCCTGATCCAGCGCGAACTCAAGCGCGACAAGCTGGTCGCCAAGTTCGCGACGAAGCACGCTGAACTGAAGGCCATTTCCAATGACCTGAAGAAGAGCGACGAAGAGCGCGCTGCCGCCCGCCTGGGCCTGCAAAAGCTCCCGCGCAATGCGAACCCGACCCGCCAACGCAATCGTTGCGGCATCACCGGCCGTCCGCGTGGAACCTTCCGTCAATTCGGTCTGGCTCGCGCCAAGATCCGTGAACTGGCTTTCAATGGCGACATCCCCGGTGTCACCAAGGCCAGCTGGTAAGCCAGGCAGGAGCAAACAACATGAGCATGAGTGATCCCATTGCCGACCTGCTGACGCGTATCCGTAACGCGCAGATGGTGGCGAAGCCCACCGTGTCGATCCCGTCTTCCAAGGTGAAGGCCGCGATCGCACAAGTCCTGAAGGACGAAGGCTATATCGACGGCTTCGAAGTGAAGACCGAGTCCGGCAAGTCCGAGCTCGTCATCACGCTGAAGTATTACGCTGGCCGCCCGGTCATCGAGCGCATCGAGCGCGTGAGCCGCCCTGGCCTGCGCGTCTACAAGGCCAGCGCAGCCATTCCGCAAGTCCAGAACGGCCTCGGCGTCGCGATCGTCACGACCCCTCAGGGCGTGATGACCGACCGCAAGGCGCGCGCTACCGGTGTCGGTGGCGAAGTCCTGTGCTACGTCGCCTAACCGAGACATCGAGGAGTCACTGAAATGTCCCGAGTTGGAAAAATGCCGGTCACCATCCCCGCAGGTGTGGATGTGTCGATCAAGGAAGACCAGATCAGCGTCAAGGGTTCGGGCGGTTCGCTCAACCTGGCCCGCAATGCCCTGGTGAATGTCGTCAGCAAGGACGGCAAGCTGAGCTTCGAGCCTGCCAACGATTCGCGTGAAGCGAATGCGATGAGCGGCACGATCCGTCAGTTGGTCAACAACATGGTCGTCGGCGTGACGAAGGGCTTCGAAAAGAAGCTCAACCTCGTCGGTGTCGGCTTCAAGGCTGCGGCCTCGAACAACAAGTTGAACCTGCAAGTCGGTTACTCGCATCCGGTCAACATCGAGATGCCCCAGGGCATCACGGTGGCCACTGCAACCCCGACCGAAATCGTGATCAAGGGTGCTGACCGTCAGCGCGTTGGTCAAATCGCCGCTGAGATCCGCGCTGTTCGTCCGCCTGAGCCTTACAAGGGCAAGGGCATCCGTTATTCGGACGAGAAGATCGTGATCAAAGAGACCAAGAAGAAGTAAGGGGCAGCAAAATGATGTTGACCAAAAAAGCACAGCGTCTGCGCCGCTCGCGTCAGACCCGCATCCGGATCGCGACGCAAGGCGTGGCCCGTTTGACGGTGAATCGCACCAACCTGCACATCTACGCCACCGTCATCTCCGGCGACGGCACCAAGGTGATCGCGACCGCGTCGACGGCCGAAGCCGAAGTGCGCACCTCGCTCGGCGGCTCCGGCAAGGGTGGCAATGCCGCCGCTGCCACCGCCATCGGCAAGCGCATCGCCGAGAAGGCCAAGGCCGCTGGCGTCGAGAAGGTTGCTTTCGACCGCGCAGGTTTTGCGTACCACGGCCGCGTCAAGGCGCTGGCCGACGCAGCCCGCGAAGCCGGCTTGCAGTTCTAACCGGACACGAGATTCAAAATGGCAAAGATTCAAGCAAGAACGCAAAACGAAGGACCCGAGGACGGTCTTCGCGAGAAGATGATCGCGATCAACCGCGTCACCAAGGTGGTGAAGGGCGGTCGTATTCTCGGTTTCGCGGCACTCACCGTGGTGGGTGACGGCGACGGCAAGGTCGGCATGGGCAAGGGCAAGTCGAAGGAAGTGCCCGCTGCCGTGCAAAAGGCCATGGAAGAAGCCCGCCGCAATCTGTTCAAGATCTCGATCAAGAACGGCACGCTGCATCACCGCGTGACGGGCCACCATGGTGCCGCTTCCGTCGTCATGATTCCGGCCCCCAAAGGTACCGGCATCATCGCTGGCGGCCCGATGCGCGCCGTGTTCGAGGTCCTGGGCATCACCGACATCGTGGCCAAGAGCCATGGTTCGTCGAACCCCTACAACATGGTCCGTGCCACGCTGGACGGCCTGAAGAACTCGACGACCGCGTCGGCCGTTGCTGCCAAGCGCGGCCTGACGGTCGAAGAGCTGTTCGCCTGAGCAGGAGCATCGACATGACGACGCAAGAACAAACCACCGTCAAGGTGCAACTCGTGAAGAGCCCGATCGGCACCAAGGAATCGCACCGTGCGACGGTGCGCGGCCTCGGCCTGCGCAAGATCAACAGCGTGAGCGAGTTGCAAGACACGCCCGCCGTGCGCGGCATGATCAACAAGATCAGTTATCTGGTCAAAGTTCTGTAAGAGAGACTGATATGGAACTCAATGGCATCAAGCCGGCCGCAGGCGCCAAGCACGCGAAGCGTCGCGTCGGTCGCGGTATCGGTTCTGGCATCGGCAAGACGGCCGGTCGCGGTCACAAGGGCCAGAAGTCGCGCGCAGGCGGCTTCCACAAGGTGGGCTTCGAAGGCGGTCAAATGCCGCTGCAACGGCGTTTGCCGAAGCGCGGTTTCAAGTCGCAAACGCTCAAGTACAACGCCGAAGTCACACTGACGTCGCTCGAGAACCTCGGCGCCGCCGAAGTCGACATGCTGACGCTGAAGCAAGCTGGCTTGGTCGGTCACATGATCAAGGTCGTCAAGGTCATCAAGACCGGCGAACTGACCAAGGCCGTGAAGCTGACGGGCATCGGCGCGACCGCTGGTGCCAAGGCTGCGATCGAAGCGGCCGGCGGCAGCATCGCCTAAAGACCGGACTGAGAGAGATCCTTCGTGGCAACTAACGCGGCAACGCTCGCAAAAACCGGCAAGTTCGGCGACCTCCGTCGTCGGCTCGTCTTTTTGCTGCTCGCACTCGTCGTCTATCGGATCGGCGCGCACATTCCTGTACCGGGCATCAATCCCGACCAGCTGGCGCAGCTCTTCCAGGGACAACAGGGCGGGATCCTGAGCCTGTTCAACATGTTCTCGGGCGGGGCGCTGTCGCGCTTCACTGTGTTCGCGCTGGGCATCATGCCGTACATCTCCGCGTCGATCATCATGCAGTTGATGACTTACGTGGTGCCGACCTTCGAGCAGTTGAAGAAGGAAGGCGAGGCTGGTCGGCGCAAGATCACGCAGTACACGCGGTACGGCACCCTGGGTCTGGCATTGTTCCAGTCTTTCAGCATCGCCGTCGCTCTGGAATCGTCGGCCGGTTTGGTGATTGCCCCGGGCTTCGGCTTCCGGCTGACCGCCATGATCAGCTTGACGGCCGGTTCGATGTTTCTGATGTGGCTCGGCGAACAGATCACCGAGCGTGGTTTGGGCAACGGCATCTCGATCCTGATCTTCTCGGGGATCGCGGCGGGCCTTCCGAGTGCCGTTGGCGGTCTGGCTTCTTTGGTGACGACTGGCGCGATGAACCCCATCGTTGCGATCTTCATCATCGCCGTGGTTGTGCTCGTCACCTATTTCGTTGTGTTCGTCGAACGCGGCCAACGCAAGATCCTTGTGAACTATGCGCGCCGCCAAGTGGGCAACAAGGTGTACGGTGGCCAGTCGTCGCATCTGCCTCTGAAGCTGAACATGGCTGGCGTGATTCCGCCGATCTTCGCTTCGTCGATCATCCTGCTGCCGGCCACTGTGGTGGGTTGGTTCAGCACCGGGGACAGCATGCGCTGGATCAAGGACATTGCAGGGGCGCTCACACCGGGGCAGCCGATCTATGTGATGCTCTACGCCGCTGCGATCGTGTTCTTCTGCTTCTTCTACACGGCACTCGTGTTCAACAGCAAGGAAACGGCCGACAACCTGAAGAAGAGTGGTGCATTCATTCCGGGCATCCGCCCGGGTGACCAGACCGCACGCTACATCGACAAGATCCTGGTTCGCCTGACATTGGCGGGCGCGGTGTACATCACCTTCGTCTGTCTGCTGCCCGAGTTCCTGATCCTCAAGTACAACGTGCCGTTCTATTTTGGCGGCACCTCCTTGCTGATCATCGTGGTCGTCACGATGGACTTCATGGCCCAGGTACAGAACTACATGATGTCTCAGCAGTATGAATCGCTGCTCAAGAAGGCGAACTTCAAGACATCGTAGGGCTGGCGTTTCAAGTATTGAGTCCAGGCGCTGATCGCCACGTTAAACAGTTTTAGGAGAATCAAATGAGAGTTTCGGCTTCGGTCAAACCCATCTGCCGTAATTGCAAGGTCATCCGCCGCAAAGGTGTCGTGCGTGTGATCTGTTCCGACCCGCGCCACAAGCAGCGCCAGGGTTGATTCAAAAGAGTATTAGAGGACGCACATGGCACGTATTGCTGGCATCAACATTCCGCCGCACAAGCACGCTGAGATTGGCCTGACCGCCATTTTCGGTATCGGTCGCACCCGCGCCCGACAAATCTGCGAAGCGAGCGGCATCGAGTATTCGAAGAAGATCAAAGATCTGACCGACGCTGATCTGGAAAAGATTCGCGATCAGATCGCGCTCTTCACCATTGAAGGCGATCTGCGTCGCGAGACGACGATGAACATCAAGCGTTTGATGGACATCGGCTGCTATCGCGGCTTCCGTCATCGCCGTGGCCTGCCGATGCGCGGCCAGCGCACGCGCACCAATGCCCGTACCCGCAAGGGTCCGCGCAAGGCCGCGCAGTCCCTGAAGAAATAAGGATTGAAACAGCATGGCTAAAGCTCCTGCCAATAACGCCGCACAGCGCGTTCGCAAGAAGGTTCGCAAGAACGTTGCGGACGGTATCGCCCACGTGCATGCCTCGTTCAACAACACGATCATCACGATCACCGACCGCCAGGGCAATGCGCTGTCGTGGGCGTCTTCGGGTGGCCAGGGCTTCAAGGGCTCGCGCAAGTCGACGCCGTTCGCTGCTCAGGTGGCTTCGGAAGTCGCAGGCCGTGCTGCTGTCGAACAGGGCATTAAGAACCTCGACGTCGAGATCAAGGGTCCCGGCCCGGGTCGCGAATCGTCGGTGCGTGCACTGGCTGCGCTTGGCATTCGGATCAATTCGATTGCCGACGTGACTCCGGTGCCGCACAACGGTTGCCGTCCGCAAAAACGTCGCCGTATCTGATCGTCGGCGATCAGGTGTCCTGGCCTTCGGGCTGCGACGCCACCGCGCAGTCTGCTTCACCGCGGCTGCGCATTTTGTTTTAACAAGCCCACCGCCATCGGCACGCCGCTGATGGCTCCTGCAGACCAGCGCTGCAGCAGATGACACAAAGGAAGATCACGTGGCACGCTACCTCGGCCCCAAGGCCAAACTTTCCCGCCGCGAAGGCACAGACCTTTTCCTGAAGAGCGCCCGCCGCTCGATCCAGGACAAGTCGAAGTTCGACTCCAAGCCTGGCCAGCACGGCCGCACTTCGGGTCAGCGCACGTCCGACTTCGGCCTGCAACTGCGTGAAAAGCAGAAGGTCAAGCGCATGTACGGCGTGCTCGAGAAGCAGTTCCGCCGCTACTTCGAAGAAGCCGATCGTCGCCGTGGCAACACTGGCGCCAACCTGCTGTTCATTCTCGAATCGCGTCTGGACAATGTCGTCTACCGCATGGGCTTCGGCTCGACCCGCGCTGAAGCGCGTCAGCTGGTGTCGCATCGTGCGATCACGGTGAATGGTCAGTCGGTCAATATTGCGTCGTACCTGGTCAAGACCGGCGACGTGATCGCGGTGCGCGACAAGTCGAAGAAACAGACTCGCATCGCCGAAGCGCTCCAACTGGCTGCACAGGTGGGCATGCCGGCTTGGGTCGAAGTGAATGCCGACAAGGCCGAAGGCACCTTCAAGAAGGTCCCGGACCGCGACGAATTCGCTGCCGACATCAACGAATCGTTGATCGTCGAACTCTATTCGCGTTAAGCGGACGACGACGAGGCAGCGGCGCTGCCTCGTTCTTGTGATTTTTTGTTCCCTTCGCGCTGCACCGCGACAGGGCACTTCACCAGCCTTACCGGTGTAACGAACCGGGGGTATTGAGAGGAAGTCTGCATGCAAACCACCCTGCTGAAACCCAAGACCATCCAGGTCGAGCAATTGGCCGCCAACAAGGCGAAGGTCACGCTCGAGCCTTTCGAGCGCGGCTACGGCCACACGCTCGGCAACGCGCTGCGTCGCGTGCTGCTGTCATCGATGGTCGGTTACTCGGCCACCGAAGTCACGATCGCCGGCGTCCTCCACGAGTACTCGTCGATCGATGGCGTTCAAGAAGACGTCGTCAACATCCTGTTGAACCTCAAGGGCGTGGTGTTCAAGCTCCACAACCGCGATGAAGTCACGTTGAGCTTGCGCAAGGATGGCGACGGCCCAGTGCTGGCGTCGGACATCCAGACGCCGCACGATGTCGAGATCATCAATCCGGACCATGTCATCGCGCACCTGTCGCAAGGTGGCAAGCTGGACATGCAGATCAAGGTCGAAAAGGGCCGTGGCTACGTCCCTGGCACGATGCGTCGCTATGCGGACGAGCCCACCAAGTCGATCGGCCGGATCGTGCTCGACGCGTCGTTCTCGCCCGTGAAGCGCGTAAGCTACACCGTCGAAAGCGCCCGCGTTGAACAGCGTACCGACTTGGACAAGCTGCTCATCGAAATCGAGACCAACGGCGCCATCACAGCAGAAGACGCGGTTCGTGCGTCGGCAAAGATTCTGGTGGAGCAGCTCGCTGTGTTCGCGCAGCTCGAAGGTGGCGAACTCGCCGCGTTCGATGCACCTGCACCGCGCAGCGCCCAGCAGTTCGACCCGATTCTGCTGCGTCCGGTCGACGAGCTCGAACTCACCGTCCGTTCGGCGAACTGCCTGAAGGCCGAGAACATCTATTACATCGGCGACCTGATCCAGCGCACCGAGAACGAGTTGCTCAAGACCCCGAACTTGGGTCGCAAGTCGCTCAACGAAATCAAGGAAGTCCTCGCGTCGCGCGGTCTTACCTTGGGCATGAAGCTCGAAAGCTGGCCGCCGGCCGGTCTGGACAAGCGTTAATTCGAAGTCAACCCAAGCGTTCATTCGCGAAGGGCAGTACCTGACACGGCTGCCCTTATTAAAAACCTCAAAGGAATATCACCATGCGTCACGGTCACGGCCTCCGCAAACTCAATCGCACCAGCTCGCACCGTCTTGCGATGCTGCAGAACATGATGAATTCGCTCATCGAGCACGAAGCCATCAAGACCACCCTGCCGAAGGCCAAGGAACTGCGCCGCGTCATCGAGCCGATGATCACGCTGGCCAAGAAGCCCACGCTCGCCAACAAGCGCCTGGCTTTCGACCGTCTTCGCGATCGCGACAGCGTCGTCAAGCTCTTCGCCGAACTGGGGCCGCGTTACAACACGCGTCCAGGCGGCTACACGCGGATCCTGAAAATGGGCTTCCGCGTGGGTGACAACGCGCCGATGGCACTGGTCGAGCTGGTCGACCGCCCTGACGTGAAAGAAGTTGCTGACGATGCGCAGAGCGCCTCGGAATAAGATATAATTCCATCTTGCCGCGCGATGGAGCAGCCTGGTAGCTCGTTGGGCTCATAACCCAAAGGTCGCAAGTTCAAATCTTGCTCGCGCAACCAAATCGGAAAGGTCCTTTGAGAAATCAAAGGACCTTTTTCTTTGGCTGCCACGCACGTCACCTGGACAGGTTAGGTGGATGAAGAAAGCCCTCGCAAGAGGGCTTCTTCGTTGCAGAACAGCATGGGCGAAAACCCATCGGTAACGTGCCAGGTTCTAGACCGAAGGCAGAGGTCAATCCGGCAGCACGGCGGTCACCTCGATCTCCACCTTGGCGCGCGCTTCGACCAACGCCGCCACCTGCACGCAGGTCATCGCCGGGAAATTACGTCCCATGGCATCCCGGTATACCGGGCCCAACTCGCTCAGACGTGCGTTGTATTCGTCGCGGTCGGTGATGTACCAAGTCATGCGCACCATGTGTTCCGGACCCGCACCCGCTTCGCGCAGCACCTCGGCAATGTTGCGCAACGCCTGGCCGCACTGTGCGATGAAGTCGTCGGTCTCGAACTGCTGTTGACCGTTCCATCCAATCTGGCCGCCCACGAAAATCTGGGTGCCGCGCGCGGCGATGCCGTTGGCGTAACCCTTGGGCGGCAACCAGCCGGCGGGTTGAAGAAGCTTGTTCATCATGGTGTCTGTCTCAATTTGAAGCGCTGGAGCTTCCCGGTTTCGGTGCGGGGGAGCGCGTCGACGAACTCGATCTCGCGCGGGTATTTGTAGGGAGCAATGGTCGCCTTGACGTGGTCCTGCAGCATCTTGCGCAGCGCCGCGTCGCCGGTATGGCCGGGCTTGAGCACGCAGTAAGCCTTGACGATCATGCCGCGGTCGTCGTCGGGCTTGCCGATCACGCCGCACTCGGCCACCGCGGCGTGTTGCAGCAACGCGTCTTCGACCTCCGGGCCGCCGACGTTGTAGCCGGCGGTGATGATCATGTCGTCGGCGCGTGCTTGGTAGAAAAAGTAGCCGTCGTCGTCTTGCCTGAAAGCGTCGCCGGGGTAGTTCCAACCGTCCTTCACATACGCCGTCTGCCGTGCGTCGTCGAAGTAGCGGCAGCCCACGGGACCCTGGATCGCCAGCTTGCCCACCGTGCCGCGCGGCACCTCGTCGCCTTGGTCGTCGACCACCTTGGCAGTGAAGCCGGGGACGGCCTTGCCGATGGCGCCGCGCTTCACTTCGTGCCCTGCGGCCGAGATATAGATATGGAACACCTCGGTGCCGCCGATGCCGTCGAGCATCTCGATGCCGGTCGCGTCCTTCCACAACTGTCGCGTGGCATCGGGCAGGGCCTCGCCGGCGCTGACAGTGATGCGCAGCGTGGGCACACCGTGTTGCTTCGCGAAGGGGGCCATCTGGCGGTAGAAGGTGGGCGCGGTGTAGACGATGGTTGCGCCCATCTCGTTGATCAGCTTCACCATGCCTTCGGGCGTGTACGGGATGTCGGGGTAGTAGATCGACGAGCCGGCCCACATCGGATAGATCAGCAGGCCCCCCAGTCCGAAGGTGAAGGCCAGCGGTGGCGAGCCCATCACGATGTCGTCGCTCGTCGCCTTCAGGATGTGACGCGGCCAGGTCTCGCACATGGCGAGTACGTCACGGTGCGTGGTGGCCGGCGCCTTGGGCTTGCCGGTGGTGCCCGACGTGAAGGCCAGCAATGCGATGTCGTCGGCAGACGTCGGGCACGCGGCGAAGACGCCGCTCTTCTTCGCGGCCAACGCTTCGAGCGCATCTGGCGCGTCGGAATTGAAAGCGAGCACCGTGCGCAGCACCGGGTTCGCTTGCTGCGAGACCAGCATGTCTTCGATGAGCTTCGCTTCGCACAACGCCACGGCGGGCTTCGACTTGTCGACGATATCGTTCAGTTCGCGCGCACGCAGCAAGGGCATCGTCGCCACCGCGATGAGCCCGGCCTTCACGACGGCCAGCCAAGCCAGCGCCATGGGGATGGAGTTGCCGCCACGCAGCAGCACGCGGTTGCCGGGCACCAGGCCGAGATCTTCCGTGAGCACCTGAGCGATGCGATTCACCTCGATCGAAGCCTGCGCGTAGGTCAGCGTGCGCGTTGGCGAGCGCAGCATCGGCCTGTCGCCGAAGCCCTTGGCGGGGGCCTTGTCCAGCAGCTCTCCGACCAGGTTCAGTTGGTCGGGAAACTGCAGCTCTGGCAGGTCATACCGAAAGACCGGCAACAGCTCTGCCGGTGGAAGCCCGTCGTGGACGAAACGGTCGATTTGTGCGCTCAAGGTCTACCCCCGCAATACGGATTTGCCGATGATCAGTTGCTGGACCTCCGTCGCGCCTTCGTAGATGCGAAGCGCGCGGATGTCGCGGTAGAGACTTTCAACTTTCATGCCCACTTGCACGCCGCTGCCGCCGTGCATCTGCACCGCCATGTCGATCACGCGCTGCGCGTTCTCGGTGGCGCACATCTTGGCCATCGCCGCGGCCGCGGTGTAGTCGCCGAAGGGCTTGCCTGTACGTTCGCCTTCGTCGCGCATCCAAGCGGCGCGGTACGTCAACAAGGCGGCACTGTCGACGAGCGCCGCCATGTCGCCGAGCTTCGCCTGCGTGAGCTGGAAGTCGGCCAGCGTCTGTCCGAACATGCGGCGCGACTTCGCATGTGCGATGGCTTCACTCAATGCGCGCCGTGCCATGCCAAGCGCAGCTGCTGCCACCGACGCACGAAAGATGTCGAGCGTACGCATCGCCAGCTTGAAGCCGCCGTTCAGTTCGCCGAGCTGTGCACCGTGTGGCACATCGCAGGCACCAAAGCGCAGCGTTGCGAGCGGATGCGGTGCCATCACCTCGATGCGCTCGCTGGTGTCGAGGCCTTTGGCATCGGCATCGACGATGAAGGCCGTGATGCCGCGCGTGCCGCCATTTGGGTCGGTCTTGGCGAACACGCAGTAGAAGTCGGCGATGCCGCCATTGCTGATCCACGTCTTTGCGCCGTCCAGGCGCCACGCAGTGCCGGTGTCGACGGCTTGCATCGCCATGGCGCCGACGTCGGAGCCGGCCTCGGGTTCGCTCAGTGCGAAGGCCGCGATTTTGTCGCCACGCGCGACGGCACTCAGGTACTCGGCCTGTTGCGACGCGTTGCCGGCCAGCGTGATCGCGCCACTGCCCAGCCCCTGCATCGCGAACGCGAAATCGGCCAGCGGCGAATGGAAGGCGAGCGTCTCCCGCAGTAGCACGAGTGCACGCGAATCGAGCTTTTCGAGCGCACCGCCGAAAGCCGCGGGCACGCAATAGCGCAGCCAGCCGCCGTTGCCGAGGCGCTTCACCCAGTCGCGGCAGGCTGCGCGGTCGTCGCGCTCGTCGACGTCTTGCGCCGCGGCCCACGGCAGCAGGCCGCGCGCGAGTTCGCGGTGCGCATCGTCGAAGAAGGGCAGCGCGAGATGCGCTGTCGAAGGGTCGACCTTGGATGCCGACATCGTCAGTCCCCACCGAACACAGGTTTCTGCTTCGACGCGAAGGCCTCGTAGGCGCGCGTGAAGTCCGCGGTCTGCATGCAGATCGCTTGCGCCTGCGCCTCGGCCTCGATGGCTTGTTCGATGGTCATTGACCATTCCTGCGACAGCATCGTCTTGGTCATGCCGTGCGCGAAGGTCGGGCCGGCCGCGAGTTCGCGTGCCATCATGGTGGCCGCGTCGAGCACCGCGTCGCTCTCATGCAGCGCGTTGAAGAAGCCCCAGGCCAAGCCTTCCTCGGCCTTCATCGCCCGGCCGCTGAACAACAGCTCCGACGCGCGCCCTTGCCCGATCATGCGCGGCAGCAGGGCGCAGGCGCCCATGTCTGCGCCGGCCAGGCCGACACGCGTGAACAGAAAGGCGGTGCGCGTCGCGGGCGTGCCGTAGCGGATGTCGCAAGCCAGCGCGATCATCGCGCCGGCACCGGCGCAGATGCCGTCGATCGCGCCGATGATCGGCTGCGGGCACTGGCGAATCGCCTTCACCAGATCGCCGGTCATGCGCGTGAACTCGAGCATTTCCGGCATGCTCATCTTCGTGAGCGGGCCGATGATCTCGTGCACGTCGCCACCCGAGCAGAAATTGCCGCCGGCCCCGGTGACGACCACCACCTTCACGTCGGTCGCGAAGTGCAGCGCGCGGAACAGGTCGCGCAGTTCGGCGTACGACTGGAAGGTCAGCGGATTCTTGCGGTCGGGTCGGTTGAGCGTGACGGTGCCCACGCCGTCCTCATACGACCACTGGAAATGCGTCGCCGTATAGCCAGCCTTGGCCTCGAATTGCGCGTGCATGGGGTTGCCCGCGCCGATGTAATGCTTCATGCCGTCTCCGTCGTTGTCGTGAAGGGGGTGGTGTGCTGCTTGACCTTGCCGAGCAGCTTGTGGAGTTGCGAGATCTCCTTGGCGTTGAGGCCGGCGAAGGCCTCGACGATCCAGGCTTCGTGCTGCTGCGCCATCTCATGGAACAGCTTGCGGCCGCGCGTGGTGAGGCGCACGCGCCAGGCGCGCCGATCGCCTTCGACGTTGACGCGCTCGACCAACTCTTCGGCCACCAACTGGTCAGTGATGCCGGTCACGTTGCCGCCGGTCACCATCATGCGGCGCGACAGCTCGTTCATCTTTAAACCGTCGGGCGAACGCTCGAGTTGCGACATCAGGTCGAAGCGCGGCAGCGTGGTGGCGAACTGCTCGCGCAGTCCGTTACGCACTTCCTTTTCAACCAGTTGGGTGCAGGTGAGCAGCCGCAGCCAGAGCCGCAGTTCTTCGGGGTGTTCGCTGTGCGCGCGCGCTTCGAGGTCCATTCAGCGCTCCTCTTCGCTGGCGACGTTCACCGGCACCGCCGCCATTGCTTGCTGCTTGGCGATCTCGCGGTACATCTGGTCGCGGCCTGCCGTGTATTGCTTCGGCCAATCGACGTAACGGCTCTGCAGCTTGGCGGCTTCGTGCAGCGTCCAGGCCGGGTCGGCCAGGTGCGGTCGCGCGACGGCGCACAGGTCGGCGCGGCCGGCCGCGATGATGCTGTTGGCCTGGTCGGCGTCGGTGATGGCGCCGACGGCGATGGTCGCGATGCCGACCTCGTTGCGGATGCGGTCGGCGAAGGGCGTCTGGTACATGCGGCCGTAGATGGGTTGGGCGGCGCGCGTGGTCTGGCCGGACGACACGTCGATGAAGTCGCAGCCCGCGTCCTTGAACAGGCGAGCGATCGCAACGGCGTCGTCGTCGGTGTTGCCGCCGGGCGCCCAGTCGTGCGCGGAGATACGCACGCTCATCGGCCGCTCTTCGGGCCAGGCTGCGCGCATCGCTGCGAACACTTCGAGCGGGTAGCGTGCGCGGGCCGCGATGTCGCCGCCGTACTCGTCGGTGCGCTGGTTGGTGAGCGCGCTGAGGAAAGATGCGAGCACGTAGCCGTGCGCGCAGTGCAGCTCGAGCCAGTCGAAGCCGGCGTCGGCCGCACGCTTCGTCGATGCGACAAACTGGTCGCGAAGCACATCCATGTCGGTGCGCGTCATCGCGGCCGGCGTCTGGTTCTGTTCGCCATAGGCCATCGCGCTCGCGGCCATCAACGCCCAGTTGCCAGTGGGCAGCGGCTCGTCGGTGCCTTCCCAGCCGACCTGCGTCGAGCCCTTGGGCCCGCTGTGGCCGAGCTGAATGCCGATCTTCGCGCTGCTCTGCGCGTGCACGAAGTCGACGATGCGCTTGAAAGCCGCGCCCTGTTCGTCGGAGTACAGGCCGGGGCAGCCCGGCGTGATGCGGCCCTCTGGCGTCGGGCTGGTCATCTCGACGAAGACCAGCGCCGCGCCGCCCAGTGCGCGTGCGCCGAGGTGCACCAGGTGGAAGTCCTGCGGCACGCCGTCGACCGCGCTGTAGGTCGCCATCGGCGACACCAGGATGCGGTTCTTCAGTTCGAGCCCACGCACCTTGAAGGGTGTGAGCATCGGCGGGATCTGCTTGCCGCCGGCCAGCCACTTTTCATAGCCGCCGAGCCATTTGGCGTCGCGCAGCCGCAGGTTCTCGTGGCTGATGCGCTGGCTGCGCGTGAGCATCGAATAGGCGAACTGTTCGATCTGCATGCCGGTGTAGCGCGAGACGTTCTCGAACCACTCGGTCGAGTTGCGCGCGGCGTTCTGGATCTTCAGCACCTCGACGCTGCGGCGCGCCTCGTAGCCGGTCAGCACCTCGTCGATGCTGCCGCCGTGGCCGAACTCGTCGGCCAGATCGATGGCGTCTTCCAGCGCCAGCTTGGTGCCCGAGCCGATCGAGAAGTGCGCCGTGTGGGCCGCGTCGCCCATCAGCACCACAGGCACCGTCTTGCCGCCGATGTCGACGCGGTGCGTCCAGTGCTTGCAGATCACGCGCGGGAAGCGGATCCAGTTCGCCGAGCCGCGCAGGTGCGATGCGTTGCTGATGAGCGCATGGCCACCGAGGTACTTGGCGAAGAGCTTTTCGCAGAAGGCCACGGCCTCGGCCTGTTCCATCTGGTCGAGGCCGTGGGCCTTCCACACTTCTTCGGGCGTCTCGACAATGAAGGTCGAGGTCGCGTCGTCGAATTGGTACGCGTGCGCCTGGAACCAGCCGTGCTCCGTCTGTTCGAAGGCGAAGGTGAAAGCCTCGAAGGTCTGGTGCGTGCCGAGCCAGACGAAGCGGCATTTGCGCGTGTCGACGTCGGGCTGGTACACCTCGGCGTAGCGCGTCCTGATGCGGCTGTTGAGGCCGTCGGCGGCGATCACGAGGTCGGCCTTGTACTGCGCGGCCAGCACCTGGTCGTCGGTGGCGTCGGTTTCGAACACCAGGTTCACGCCCAGCGCGAGGCAGCGCTCCTGCAGGATGTTCAGCAAGCGCTTGCGGCCGATGCCGCAGAAGCCGTGGCCGCCCGAGCGCACCTGCTTGTCCTTGAAAAACACCTGGATGTCGTCCCAGTGGTGGAAGGCCTCGCCGATGAGCCCGGCCGTCCCGGCCTCGGCCTTGGCCAGGTTCGCCAGCGTCTGGTCGCTCAGCACCACGCCCCAGCCGAAAGTGTCGAAGGGGCGGTTGCGCTCGACCACGGTGATCTCGAGCTGCGGGTGCCGCGCCTTCATCAACAGGGCGAAATACAGCCCGGCGGGGCCGCCACCGATACAGAGGATGCGCTGGAGTCCGGGTGCGAGGATGTTCATGAATAAATAGTTTAGACATAAACATTCGGGTGTCAATGGGGACGAGGGCTGGGGGCCCCGGGTTGACGAGCGTCATGGCGCTAGCAAGAATCGTTTCCATGCCGAGCCTGATACCGAAGATCGAGTCGCAACTGGCTGCGCTGCCGGTGCCCATCGCCCTGCAGCTGCCGGACGGCAGGACGGTTTCTCGGCCCGGGTCGCGGGTCACGCTGGCCTTCGACGATTGGACCTCGCTGGCCAAACTGGCGGCGCGCCAGGTCGGCGCCATCGGCGAAGCCTATGTCGAGGGTCGGGTACAGATCGAAGGCGCCATGCGCGACCTGACCGACGCGGCAGCAGGTCTGCTTCCCGGCAACCCCGCCGAGACCGACACCGGATGGTGGTCGCGCATGATGCGGCGCGCCAAGTCGCGTGGCGCACACACGTTGGGAAAGGACGCGGCACAGATCGCGTTCCACTACGACGTCTCCGACGACTTCTATGCCCTGTGGCTCGACCCGCGGCGGGTCTATTCGTGCGCCTACTACCGCACCGCCGACCTCACGCTCGCCCAGGCGCAGGAGGCCAAGCTCGATCACATCTGCCGCAAGCTGATGCTGCAGCCCGGCCAGCGCTTCCTCGACATCGGTTCCGGCTGGGGCGGCCTGCTGCTGTGGGCGGCCGAGCACTACGGTGTCGACGCTACCGGCATCACGCTGTCGAAGAACCAGCATGCCCACGTGTCGCGGCTCATCGAGGCCAAGGGGCTGGGGGGCCGGGTGCGCGTCGAGTTGCGCGACTACCGCTCGCTCGATCCGTCGGTGCGTTTCGACAAGGTCTCGTCGGTCGGTATGTTCGAGCACGTCGGCCGCGCCAACATGCCGGCCTACTTCCAGCAGATCCACGCGCTGCTGGCGCCGGGCGGCCTCGTGATGAACCACGGCATCACCTCCGGCCGGCTCGACCACCAGCAGCTGGGCGCCGGCATGGGCGACTTCATCGAGAAATACATCTTCCCGGGTGGAGAACTGCTGCACGTGACGCACGTGCTGCGTGACATGGCCGAGGCTGGCCTGGAGATGGTCGACACCGAAAACCTCCGGCCGCATTACGCGCGCACGCTCTGGGCTTGGTCGGACGCGTTGGAGGCACAACTGGACGATGCGCGCGCCGTGCTTCGCCGCACCAGCGGCGAGGACGAGCGCGCCGAACGCATCCTGCGGGCCTACCGCCTGTACCTGGCGGGTTCGGCGATGAGTTTCGAGCGTGGATGGATCTCGCTGCACCAGATGCTGGCGACACGTCCCGACGGCGACGTGAAGGGCGGCCGAATGCGCGGTGCGCAATCGGTGTACCCTTTCACCCGGGACTTCATCTATACCTAAAGAAAATGCTCTACCGATTCAAATCTCAAGCGACCGCCGACGTCGTGATGCTCGAACCCAATGCCCGCCAACTGCTGGACATCATCGGCAAGGCACCTGGCCCGCAGGGCATCATCACCAGCGAACAGATTCCTGCCGCCGTTTCGGCGCTCGAAGCCGCGGTGAGCCATGAACAAGGGCAGAACCGCCACAACGGCGACCAGTTCGCCGCCGAGAACCACGACGAGCCGGCCGAGCGCGAACATGTCGCGCTGCACCAGCGGGCCGCGCCGCTGATCGACATGCTCAAGCGCTCCGCCGCCGAGGGCAAGGACGTCGTCTGGGGGGTGTAGCCTCAGTCGACCTTGGCTCCGGAATCCTTCACGACCTTCGCCCACTTCTTGTGCTCGTTGTCGATGTGCTTGGCGAATTCGGCCGGTGAATTGCCGCTCGGGATGGCGCCCTGGGCGAGCAGTTTTTCCTGCATGCTCGGAGTTCCGAGCGACTTCTGCACTTCCTGCTGAATCCGGTTGACGATGTCGGCCGGTGTGCCGGCAGGCGCCAGCAGGCCGAACCATGAGCTCGCTTCGAAGCCCTTCAGGGCGGGTCCGCCGGCCTCTTCGACGGTCGGGACGTCAGGCAACGCCGGCGAGCGCTTCGAGCTCGTCACCGCCAGCGCCACCAGCTTGCCGCCCTTGATCTGCTGCATCGACGACGGCAGGTTGTCGAACATCACGTCGGCATTGCCGCCGACCATGTCGAGCAGGGCCGGGCCCGATCCCTTGTACGGAATGTGCGTCATGAAGCTGCCTGTCATGCTCTTGAAGAGCTCGCCCGCCAGATGGATCGACGTGCCGCTGCCGCTCGACGCCATGTTGAGCTTGCCCGGATTCGCCTTGGCGTACTTGATGAAGTCCTGCACGTTGCGGATGTTCAGTGACTTCGCCTTCTCGGTGTTCATTTCCATCACGTTGGGCACGGCGGCCACCAGCGTGATCGGCACGAAGTCCTTGATCGGGTCGAAGGGCAGCTTGGGGTACAGCGCGCGGTTGATGCCGTGCGTGCCGACGGTGCCCATCAGCAGCGTGTAGCCGTCGTTCGGCGACTTGGCGACGATGTCGCTGCCCACGTTGCCGCCGGCGCCCGCGCGGTTGTCCACGATGAACTGCTGGCCGAAGGCCTTCGACAGTTCGGGCGCCATGGCACGCGCCAGGATGTCGGTGGTGCCGCCGGCCGCGAAGGGGACGACGATGCGTACCGGTTTGCTGGGCCAGGTGCCTTGCGCCCAGGTCGGTGCGGAGAGCAAAAACAGTGCGCCTGCCGCGGCAGCGGACAGCGCGGCACGGCGGGAGAGACGAGCGGAACGGGTAGAAAAGTTCATCCGCGCTTTGTACAGGCGAACCCCGCCGCGGTGTCGCAGGTGAAACCCCCGTTCAGCCTACGCCAGGCGGTGCTCGGACTTTCAGTCGATCAGCCAAGCAGCCGATCAGCCGCCGCTGCGATGGCTTCTGCGCTCACCCGCGACTGCGCTTCCAATACTGCCGCGTAGCCCACCGGAATGCGCGGTGCGCCCAGCCGCGCGATGCGGCAGCCAGTGGCTTCGGCGGCCGTGGCGGCGATCTCCGCGCCGAAGCCCGCCGCCTGCACCGCCTCGTGCACGACCAGCAGCCGACGCGTACGCGCGCACGAGGCCAGCACCGTCTCGCGGTCCCATGGCCACAGCGTGCGCAGATCGATCAGGTCGACGGCGATCCCTTGCTGCGCGAGCGCATCGCAGGCATCGGCACAGGCCTGCACCTGCTTGCCCCAGCTCACCATCGTCAGCGCATCGCCATCGCGAAGTCTTGCGGCTTGGCCCAGTGGAACGTCGAGGCTTTCGTCCACCGGTCCGCGCGCGCCCCACAGTCCCTTGTGCTCGATGTACACCACCGGGTCGCCGCACTGCAGCGCCGATCGCAGCAGGCTGTAGTTGTCCTGCGGGGTCGACGGGCTCACCACCACCAGGCCCGGCATGTGCGCGAACCACGCTTCGAGCGACTGCGAATGCTGCGCCGCCGACGCATCCCAGATGCCGCCGGGCATGCGCGCCACCAGCGGTACCCGGCCTTGTCCGCCGAACATGAAGCGGTTCTTGGCGGCCTGGTTGACCAGTTCGTCCATGCCGCACAGCGCGAAGTCGACCACGCGCATCTCGACCACCGGCCGCAGCCCCGCGAGCGCCATGCCGACGCCGGCACCCATGATGGCCGCCTCGCTGATCGGCGTGTCGATCACTCGCTGGTCGCCGAAGCGCTGCTGCAGGCCCTTGTACTGCCCGAAGATGCCGCCGCGGCCGACGTCTTCGCCCAGCACGACGACCTTCGGATCGGTTTCCATTTCGCGCTGCAGCGCCAGCACGGCGGCCTCGGCGTAGCTGAGTTCGGTGAGGGTGTCGTTGCTCAGTGCCATTGGCCGGCCCCCGTGGTCTGGATGTCGGTGAAGGCTGCGCCGGCGTCGGGCCACGGCGCCGCGGCGGCGGCCGCCAACGCGGCCTCCACTTCGGCGTGGGCGTCGGCGTCGATCGCATCGATCGCGGCCGTGGCGAGGCCATGTTGCGTGCACACGGCGCGCGCGCGTGCGATCGGGTCGGTTTCCAGCGCGGCGGCGAGCTCGGCCGGGTCGCGGTAGGCGGCCGGGTCGACCGACACATGGCCCTTCACGCGATAAGTCATCGCGTGCAGCAGTCGCGGACCGTTGCCGCTGCGCACCTGGTCGACCAGCCGCGCCGCGGTGGCGTGCACCGCGAACACGTCGTTGCCGTCGACCTGCGTGGCGGCAATGCTCAGCGCCTCGGCGCGCGCTGAGGCTCCTTCGCCGGCCGTCATCGGGCCGCTGGCCGTGGTGGCGCTCCAGCGGTTGTCCTCGCAGACGAAGAGCACCGGCAGTCGGTACACCTGCGCCCAGTTCAACGCTTCGAGAAACGGCCCGCGGTTGATGGCACCGTCGCCGAAGAAGCAGACGGTGATGGCATCGCGTTTCTGCAGTTTCTGCGCATGGGCCGCGCCGACCGCGATCGGCAGGCCGGCGGCCACCACGCCGTTGGCGCCCAGCATGCCGACCGAGAAGTCGGCGATGTGCATCGAGCCGCCTTTGCCGCCGTTGAAGCCCGTCGCCTTGCCGAAGAGCTCGCCCATCATGCGGTCGAGGTCGGCGCCCTTGGCCAAAGTGTGGCCGTGACCGCGGTGGGTGGACGTGAGGTAATCGGCTGGCTTCAGGTGTGCGCACACGCCGGCGGGCACGGCCTCCTGGCCGGTCGACAGGTGCAGCGGCCCGCGCACGCGCACGGTGCCGGTGGCCTGCTGGCCATAGGCGCTCACGCCGCCCTGGCTGGCGATCTCGGCGGCGTTCTCGAAGGCGCGAATGCGTGCCATCGTGCGGTACAGCGCCAGCGCGCGTGGGGGGTCGGGAAAGGTCGAATCCATGGGTCTCCGGCGCACGCGAGGTGCTTCTTTGTCGTGGCCGGAATCGTAGGGTGCGCCCCCCGAGCGGTCTGCGCGGAATAACCCGGAACAGGCGTTAAAAAGCCGCCGGCCCGAAGGCGCGGCGGCTTTTCATGCCCGTTCCAGAGACACCGCGGAACCGGCTTCGCCGGGCCGCTGGTGTCGCCCCCGGTAGGGGGTTGGCGCTGCTACGCGAAGCGAGCAAGCCTGGGGGCGAGCAACAAGCTCAGTCGGCGTAGACGCCCGCAGCCTTGATGACCGGGCCGAAGCGCGCGACCTCGGCCTGTACGAACTTCTTGTGCTCGGCCGGCTCGACGCGCTTGTCGGTCACCACCACCGCGCCCAGGCCCTCTTCCTTCTTGATGAAGTCGGGGTCCTTCAGCGCGACCTTGAGTGCGTCGTTGATCTTCTTGAGCACCGCAGGTGGCGTGCCCTTGGGCGCGTACAGGCCGTGCCAGATCGTGACCTGGAAGCCCTTGAGCCCGGACTCGTCGGCTGTCGGAATGTCCTTGAGCGCCGGCGTCGTCAGGCGCTTGAGCGTCGTCACCGCGTACGGCTTGACCTTCTTCGCCTCGATCTGGCTGGTGGTGTTGGTCGTCTGGTCGCACAGCAGGTCGATCTGGCCGCCCAACAGGTCGGCGATGGCCGGTGCCGTGCCCTTGTACGGCACGGTGGTCATCTCGGCCTTCAGTTCGCTTTGCAGCAGCAGGCCGCACAGGTGCGAGGCCGAGCCGATGCCGGCGTTGCCCAGGTTCACCTTGCCGCTGTTCTTGCCGATCCAGTCGCGCAGTTCCTTGAAGTTGTTGGCTTCGAGCTGCGGCTTGCCGATGACGGTCATGGGCACGTCGTTGATCATGCCCAGGTACTCGAAGTCGGTTTCGTAGTTGTAGGGCAGCTTGCGGTAGAGCACGGGCGTGGTCGCCATGCCGACGTGGGTCAGCAGCAGCGTGTAGCCGTCGTTCTTGGCACGTGCCACCTTGGCGTTGCCGATGGTGCTGCCCGCACCGGCGGTGTTGTCGACGACGATGCTCACGCCGTCCAGCGGCTTGCGCATGGCCTCGGCCAGGTCGCGCGCGACGCGATCGGTCGGGCCTCCGGCGGCGAAGGGCACCACGATGGTGATGGGCTTGCCGGCTGGGAAGTCCTGGGCAAAGGCGCCCGAGGCGGCCGCGGCGATCGCAGCCAAGGCGAGCAGTTTCTTCATGTAAGCACTCCGGAGGGTCAAAGGGCGCGATCTTATCGGCTGAACTGCAGCTGACTGCTCCCGAAAAGCCCTAAGACGGCAGCGCCAGCCACGGCGTCGCTCCGCGTCCATGGGCGCCCGATTCCGCGGCCTGCCTGCGGCGTTGGACGACAGTGCCGGGCCGGAGGCCCCCTGAACATGGATTGCTTTCGCATCCAAGGAGTTGACACATGGCCAGCACGAAGAAGACCGCCACCCGTCCCCTGGTCGAGCGCCACCGCGCGATCCAGCGCAGCCAGGATGCCCGCGACCGCGCCACGCCGGCGGCGCCCAAGAAGACGAAGGCGGTGCAGGCCGGCGCCCGTGTTCAACCCGAGACGCTGACCGGGCAGAAGCTCGCGAAACCCGGGCGCGAAAAGGACATGGCACTGCGACCGCGCTACACCGCGCCTGGCTACCAGGGCAGCGGCAAGCTGGCCGGCATGAGCGCCATCGTGACCGGCGGCGACTCGGGCATCGGCCGCGCCGTTGCCGTGCTGTTCGCCCGCGAGGGCGCCGACGTGGCGATCGTTTACCTGAGCGCGGAAAAGGCCGATGCCGAGGAAACCCAGGCGGCGATCGAGGCCGAGGGCCGGCGCTGCCTGCTGATCGCCGGCGACGTGCGCAAGTCGGCCTTCTGCCAGCGCGCGGTCGAGCGCACCGTCAAGGCCTTCGGCCGGCTCGACGTGCTGGTCAACAATGCCGCTTTCCAGATGCACGCCGATGCCCTGGAGGACATCAGCGACGAGCGCCTGGACCTCACGCTGCAGACCAACATCGGCGGCTACATGCGCATGGCGCGCGCGGCACTGCCGCACATGAAGAACGGCGCGTCGATCATCAATACCGGTTCGCGGACGGGGCTGCAGGGCAGCAAGAACCTGATCGACTATTCGGCGACCAAGGGCGCGATCCACGCCTTCACGAAGGCACTCGCCCTGAACGTGATCGATCGTGGCATCCGCGTCAACGCGGTCGCGCCAGGGCCGGTGTGGACACCGCTCAACCCGGCGGACAAGAAGGCGGCCGACGTCCGCAAGTTCGGCAAGGAAACCGACTTCAAACGCGTGGCGCAGCCGGAGGAACTGTCGCCGGCCTATGTGTTCCTGGCCTCGCCGGTGTGCGCTGGCTACATCACCGGCATCGTGTTGCCTGTGACGGGCAGTGTCGCGGCGATCTGATCGAGGCGGCCCCGGCTACTTGTAGCTGCGTGCGTCCTCGATGACCTTGCCGTCGTTCGGCAGGCTGCCCACGGCGACGTGCTCGATGGCACAGCGCAGCTTGGTGGCATCGCGCATCGACTCGGCCATGCGCTCGGTCAGGTCGGCGATGACCGGTGCCTCGATCTTCAGCGTCATGCGGTCGTCCGCCATCTCGCCTTCGATCACGAGCCGCGCACGGGCGACTTCGGGAAACCGCTTGAGCACCGTCGCCACCTGGCCCGGGTGCACGAACATGCCGCGCACCTTGGTCGTCTGGTCGGCGCGGCCGAGCCAGCCCTTGATGCGCGTGTTGGTGCGGCCGGTGGGGCAGTGACCCGGCAGCACGGCGGACAGGTCGCCGGTGCCGAAGCGCACCAGCGGGTAGTCGCGGTTGAAGGTGGTCACGACGACTTCGCCCACTTCGCCTTCGGGCACCGGGTCGCCCGTGCCGGGGCGCACGATCTCGAGCAGCACGCCTTCGTCGAGCACAAGGCCCTCGCGCGCGCTGGTCTCGTAGGCGATCAGGCCCAGGTCGGCCGTTGCGTAGCACTGCATGCCGATGACGCCGCGCGCTGCCAGCCAGTCGCGCAGGCTCGGCGGAAAGGCTTCGCCAGATAGCAACGCCTTGGTCAGGCTGGGCAACGTGACGTTTGCAGCCGCCGCCTTCTCCAGCAGGATGCGCAGGAAGCTGGGTGTCCCGACATAGCCGTCTGGCTTGAGTTCAGCCATCGCTTCGAGCTGTTGCTCGGTCTGGCCGGTGCCGCCAGGAAACACGGTGCAGCCCAGGGCATGCGCGCCGCTCTCGAGGATCGACCCCGCGGGCGTCAGGTGGTAGCTGAAGCTGTTGTGCACCAGCTCTCCGCCGCGAAAGCCCGCGGCATGCAGCGCACGCGCGGTGCGCCAGTAATCGCGCGATGCGCCTTCGGGTTCGTAGATGGTTCCGGGGCTGGCGAAGACGCGCAGCATCGATGGGCCGCGCACCGTGGCGCTGAAGCCGCCGAAGGGGTCGCTGGCGCGCAGCGCCTTCTGGCGCTCCAGCAGTTGGGACTTGCGCGTGACCGGCAGGCGCGCCAGGGCTTCCCGGCTGTTGATGGCGGCACAGTCGATGCCCGACAGGATCTCCGCGAACGCTGGTGTCGCCGTCTGGGCATGCACCAATTGCTTGGGCAGCGCGGCGAGTAGGTCGGTCTCGCGCTCGGCCGGGTCGCGCACCTCGAGCTTGTCGTAGAAGTCGCTCATGCCAACCACCGCTTCCTTCGCTTGTAGCTCTTCACGTCGCGGAAGCTCTTGCGGTCGGCACCACCGACGCCGAGGTAGAACTCCTTCACGTCCTCGTTCTCGCGCAGGCCCTTCGCCTCGCCGTCCATCACGACGCGGCCGTTCTCGAGGATGTAGCCGTAGTCGGCGAAGCGCAGCGCCATGTTGGTGTTCTGCTCGGCCAGCAGGAAAGTCACGCGCTCCTTCTCGTTCAGGTCCTTCACGATCGCGAAGACCTCCTCGACGATCTGCGGCGCGAGGCCCATCGACGGCTCGTCGAGCAGCACCATCGTCGGGTTGGCCATCAGCGCGCGGCCGATGGCGCACATCTGCTGTTCGCCGCCCGACGTGTAGGCCGCCTGCGAGGTGCGCCGCGTCTTCAGCCGCGGGAAGTAGGCGTAGACCTTCTCCAGCGTCTCGGCCACTGCGGCCTTGCCGTCGGTGCGCGTGTAGGCGCCGGTCAGCAGGTTGTCCTCGATGCTCAGGTGCGCGAAGCAGTGGCGGCCTTCCATCACCTGCACCAGGCCGCGCTGCACCAGCGCCGAAGGCGTGAGCGCCTCGATGCGTTCGCCGCGCAGTTCGATCGTGCCCTTGGTCACCGCGCCGCGTTCGCCGGCCAGCAGGTTGCTCACGGCGCGCAGCGTGGTCGTCTTGCCCGCGCCGTTGCCGCCGAGCAGCGCGACGATGCCGCCTTCGGGCACCGTCAGCGACACGCCCTTGAGCACCAGGATCACGTGGTTGTAGATGACCTCGATGCCGTTGACGTTGAGGAGGATGTTGGGCGTGGTCATAGGGCGGCGGCTTTCACTCTCTTTCGGGAAACACCGCGGAACCGGCTTTGCCGGGCCGCGGGTGTTGTCCCCGGCGAGGGGGTTGGCGAAGCGACACGAAGTGCGCGAAGACTGGGGGAGTTCAACAAGCTCTGGGCTTGATGTTCTTGTCCTTCGCGTACTTGGCCGCGTACTCCTTCACCAGCGGGTCGATGAAGCTCTTGTCGGACTGGTACCAGTCCGACTTGATCTCCCACTTGCCGCCGTCCCACTGGACGATGCGTGCCCAGTCGTCCCCCATGTGGTTGGCGCACGAGGTCTTCACAGGCCGCATGATCTCGCCGAAGCCCAGCGCCTTGAGCTTGTCGGCCGTGAGGTTGAGGTTCTCGAAACCCCAGCGCACCTGCTCGGGCGTGAGCGACTTGCCCTTGCCGTACTTCTCCTGCGCGGCGCGAATGGCTTCCACCTGAAGCATCGAGATCATCATCCCGCGGGTGTGCGCCAGCGAGCCGATGCTGTCGGCTGGGCCGGTCCCCTGGCCCTTGTCGTACACGGCCTTCTTGAGCTCGTCGTGCACCTTGTCCTTGGCCGCGCTGTTGTGGATGGTGATGGCGTTGTAGCCCTTGGCGCCGGCACCGATGTCCTTCACATCATGGTCCGAGCCGGCCCACCAGACCGCATAGATCTTCTCGCGCGGATAGCCGCTGGCCTGCGCCTCGCGGATGCCGGCGGGCGTCATCACGCCGGCCGACCAGAACAGCACGTAGTCGGGCTTCTGCTGGCGGATCTGCAGCCACACCGACTTCTGTTCCACGCCGGGTGGCGTGACCGGGAACATCGCCAGCTCGAAGCCCTGCGCGGCGGCACGCTTCTGCAGCAGCGCGATCGGCTCCTTGCCGTACGGCGAGTCGTGGTAGACCAGCGCGATCTTCTTGCCCTTGAGGTTGCCCTTCTCCTTCTTCGCAATGTCCTGCATCATCACGTCGGCGGCGGTCCAGTACGTGCCCAGCAGCGGGAAGTTCCACTCGAACACCGTGCCGTCGGCCGACTGCGACAGGCCATAGCCGGGCGTCTCCACCGGGATCTTGTCGACGATGGCCTTGTCGCTCACCGCGAAGGTCACGCCGGTCGATTGGGTGTCGAAGCCTGAGGCGCCCGTGCCCTTGGCCTTCAGGCGCTCGTAGCATTCCACGCCCTTGGCGGCGTCGTACGCGAATTCGCATTCCTCGAACGTCAGCTTGACGCCGTTGACGCCGCCGTCGCGTGCGTTCACCAGCTTCAGGTAGTCCTGCTTGCCGTCGGCCCATGGGATGCCGAGCGGCGCGAACTGGCCGGTGCGATAGACCAAGAGCGGCACGAACTGCTCGGCCGGCTGGGCCTGCGCGAGCGTCCCCGCGACGACCATCGAAAGCCCAGCGGCGGCGAGTGCCGCGGTGCGTGCGAGATTCTTCAATTGCATGGCTTGTCTCCTTGTAATGAGCACGGTGTGTGCGGGAACGAAATCAGTGGTGGGTCAATGCGGGAAGGGCCACAGCCGCAGCTTCTGCCGCGCCGTCGACCACAGCCGCGCCAGGCCGTGCGGCTCGACGATGAGGAAGAACACGATCAGCGCGCCGAAGATCATGTGTTCGAGGTGCGATGCGGTGGCGGTCGAAAGCGGCAGGCCCAGCCAGTGCGGCACGTAGTTCAGCAGCAGCGGCAGGAGCACGATGAAGGCCGCGCCGAAGAAGCAGCCGGCGATGGAGCCCAGCCCGCCGATGATGATCATGAACAGCAGCTGGAAGGATTTCTCGATGCCGAAGGCGGCCGGCTCCCAAGCGCCCAGGTGCACGAAGCCCCACAGCGCGCCGGCCACGCCGACGATGAAGCTGCTGACCGCGAAGGCCGTAAGCTTGGCGTACACCGGCCGGATGCCGATGACGGCCGCTGCCACGTCCATGTCGCGCATCGCCATCCATTCACGGCCGATGGCGCCGCGCACGAGGTTCTTCGCGAGCATGCCGAACACCACGACGAAGCACAGGCACAGAAGGTACTTCTGCACCGGCGTGCTGAACTCGTAGCCCAGCATCTGCAATGAACGCACGCCCACCGAGCCCGAAGGCGAATCGTTAGTGACCCACTTCACGCGGTTGGTGAACCAGTCGATGAAGAACTGCGCAGCGAGCGTCGCCACCGCCAGGTACAGCCCGCGGATGCGCAGGCTCGGAATGCCGAAGACCACGCCCAGCGCCATCGCCGCGACGCCGCCGCCGAGGATCGACAGCACCAGCGGCATGCCGTCGATGCGCACCTGCAGGTTGTAGGCTGCATAGGCGCCCACCGCCATGAAGGCACCGGTGCCCAGCGAGATCTGCCCGCAGTAGCCCACCAGGATGTTCAGGCCGATGGCGGCCAGCGACAGGATGAGGAAGGGGATGAGCACCGCGCGGAAGGCGTAGTCGCTCACGAGCATCGGCACCGCGACGAAGCAGATCGCCGCGAGCGCAAGCATGGCCCAGCGGTCCTGCGCGATCGGGAACAGCGCCAGGTCCGCGCGGTAGCTGCTTTTGAATTGACCGTTTTCTCTGTAGAACATGGTGTGGCTTCTTCAGACGCGGTCGATGATCTTGTCGCCGAACAGGCCTTGCGGCCGGATCAGCAGCACGGCCAATGCGAGCACATAGGCGAACCAGTTTTCGATGCCGCCGCCTACGTAGGGGCCGAGGTAGATCTCCGACAGCTTCTCGCCCACGCCGATGATCAGGCCACCCAGAATCGCGCCCGGCACCGACGTGAGCCCGCCGAGGATCACGACCGGGAAGGCTTTGAGTGCCACCAGCGAGATTGAGTACTGCACGCCCAGTTTGCTGCCCCAGATGATCCCGGCCACCAGCGCGACGAGCCCGCCGACAGACCACACGATGACCCAGATGCGCCCGAGCGGGATGCCGATCGATTGCGCCGCCTGGTGGTCGTCGGCCACCGCCCGCAACGCGCGGCCGGTGCGCGTCTTCTGGAAGAAGAGCGTGAGCAACGCGACCAGCGCCGCCGCAGCGACCGCTGCGTACAGGTCTTCCTTGTTCAGCAGCAGGCCGCCCTCGAAGACGTTCTCCAGCACCAGCATCGGGTCCTTCGGCATGCCGATGTCGATCTTGTAGGTGGCGCTGCCGAAGATGAGTTGGCCGCCGCCGTCGAGCACGTTGGCGATGCCCAGCGTGGCCATCAGCAGCGTGATGCCTTCCTGGTTGACCAGCCGCCGCAGCGCGAAGCGCTCGACGGCCCAGGCCACCGCCACCATGCACAGCGCGGCGGCGACGAAGCCGAGCACGTTCGCCAGCACCTTGTTGTCGAAATGGAACCACTGCGGGAACCATTCCGAGAAGCGCGCCATGGCCAGCGCCGCGAACAGAACCATCGCGCCCTGCGCGAAGTTGAAGACGCCGGAAGCCTTGAAGATCAGCACGAAGCCGAGCGCGACCAGCGCGTACAGCATGCCGACCATCAGGCCGCCGAACAGGGTTTCGAGGAAAAAGCCCATGGTCAATGTTCCACGCCCAGGTAAGCCCGGATCACGTCTTCGTTGTTGCGCACTTCATCGGGCGTGCCGTCGCCGATCTTCTTGCCGTAGTCGAGCACCACCACGCGGTCGGAGATGTCCATCACCACGCCCATGTCGTGCTCGATCAGCACAATGGTCGTGCCGAACTCGTCGTTCACGTCGAGGATGAAGCGGCTCATGTCCTGCTTTTCTTCGACGTTCATGCCGGCCATCGGCTCGTCGAGCAGCAGCACCTGCGGCTCCATCGCCAGCGCGCGGCCGAGGTCGACGCGCTTCTGCAGGCCGTAAGGCAGCTGGCCGACCGGCGTCTTGCGAAAGGCCTGAATCTCGAGGAAATCGATGATGCGTTCGACGAACTCGCGCTGCTGCAGCTCCTCGCGCTCGGCCGAGCCCCAGCCGAAGGGGTTGCGAAAGGCCTGAGCCAGCAGGCCGCTCTTCATCTGCAGGTTGCGGCCCGTCATGATGTTGTCGAGCGCGCTCATGCCCTTGAACAGCGCCAGATTCTGAAAGGTCCGCGCCACACCCATCTGCGCGACCTGGCGCGAGTTCATGTGCTTGAACACTTGCCCACGGAAAGTGATCGAGCCCTGCTGCGGCTGGTACACCCCGTTGATGCAATTGAGCATCGAACTCTTGCCCGCGCCGTTGGGGCCGATGATGGCGCGCACCTCGTGCTCGCGCACGTCGAAACTGATGTCCGTCAGCGCCTTCACGCCGCCGAAGCTCAGGCTGATGTTCTGCACGTCCAGAATCACGTCGCCGGTCTTTCGATCGCTCATGCCGCCGCCTTCACTTCGGGATAACGCTTGGCATCCACGATCGGCAGCGTCGCGCTGACCGACCCCGTGCGGCCGTCCTCGAACTTCACCTGCGTCTCGATGAACTGCTCGGCCTTGCCGTCGTACAGCGCATCGACCAGCACCGCGTACTTCTGCGCGACGAAGCCGCGCCGCACCTTGCGCGTACGGGTCATCTCGTCGTCGTCGGGGTCGAGTTCCTTGTGCAGCACCAGGAAGCGCGCGATCTGCGTGTCGGCCATGCCGACTTCCGCGGCCAGGTCGGCGTTCACCTTTTGCACGCAGTCGGCGATCAGCGTCAGCACCTCCGGCTTGCCGGCCAGGTCGACATAGCCGCCGTAGGCCAGCCCACGCCGTTCGGCCCAGTTGCCGACCGCTTCGTAGTCGATGTTGATGAAGGCGCAGACCTGGTCGCGCGCATCGCCGAAGCACACGGCTTCCTTGATCTGCGGGAAGAACTTCAGCTTGTTCTCGATGTAGTTGGGCGCGAACATCGCGCCGCCGTGCAGGCGGCCGACGTCCTTGGCGCGGTCGATGATGCGCAGGTGGCCTTCGCTGTCGAGCACGCCGGCATCGCCGGTGTGGAAGTAGCCGTCGGCGTCGAGCACTTCGGCCGTGGCGTCGGGCCGCTTGTAGTACTCCTTGAGCACCGACACGCCGCGCACCAGCACCTCGCCGTTGTCGGCGATGCGCAGCTCCATGCCCGGCGCCGCGGTGCCGACGGTTTGCAGCTTGACCTTGCCGTCCTGCTGCAGGCAGACGTAGGCGCAGGTCTCGGTCTGGCCGTAGAACTGCTTGAGGTTGACGCCGATCGAGCGGTAGAAGCGGAACAGGTCCGGCCCGATGGCCGCGCCGGCCGTGTAGGCGACGCGGATGCGGCTCATGCCCAGCACGTTGCGCAGCGGCCCATAGACGAACAGGTTGCCCAGCGCGTATTTGAAGCGGTCGAAGGCGCTCACCGGCGCGCCGTTCAGGATGTCGGCGCCGACGCGCTGCGCCAGCGCCATGGCCTTCGCATAGAGCCATCGCTTCGGTGCAGCGGCGTCTTCCATGCGGATCGACACAGCGGTCAGCAGGCCTTCGAAGGTGCGCGGCGGGCCGAAGTAATAGCTCGGGCCGATCTCGCGCATGTCGTTCATCACCGTTGCGGCCGATTCGGGGCAGTTGAGCGTGAAGCCGCCGACCAGCCACTGCGCCACCGAGAACAGGTGGTCGCCCACCCACGCCATCGGCAGGTAGCTCATGATGTTGTCGCCCGGGCCGAGCCGGTCGGTGACCACGCCGCCATGGCCCGCGGCGATGAAGCTCGCATGCGTCTGGCACACGCCCTTGGGCCGGCCGGTGGTGCCCGATGTGTAGAGGATCACGCCGACATCGCTGCTCACACCACTGGCCACGGCCGCGTCGAAGTAGCCGCGGTTCTCGGTGTCGAAGGCACGGCCCCGTTCGCGCAGTTGCTCAAAGCTCATCAACCCCGGCTGCGTGTAGTGGCGCAGGCCGCGCGGGTCGTCGTAGATGATGTGGCGAATCGCGTGTGCCTGGCCCTGCGCCAGCTGCAGCTCGCGGCACTCGAGCAGCTTGTCGACCTGCTCCTGGTCTTCGGCGATCACGAACTCGATCGACGCGTCGTCGAGCATGAAGACCATCTCGGCCGCGACCGCGTCCTGGTAGAGCGGCACCGGCACGCCGCGCAGGCTCTGCGCCGCGACCACCGCCATGTACAAGTGCGGGCGGTTGGCGCCGACGATGGCCAGGTTGTCGAAGGGCTTGAATCCCAGGCTCGCCAGGCCGCAGGCCATCTCGCGCACGGCGTGCGCCGTGTCCGCCCAGGTCCACGTCTGCCAGATGCCCAGGTCTTTCTCGCGCACCGCCGGCGCGTCGGGCTGCTGCGCGGCGTGCGCGAGCAGCAGGCGAGGGAAGGTGTCGGCGGCAGGGAGGACCGGGGTGGGAATGTTCACGATGGGCGGACTGTAGGCTTGGCTTTGACGCCAAGTTGTCGTTCCAACGACAATCCTAGGGTCACCACTCCCCCGGACTTTCCCGATGGTTCACGCCGACCGCGGACGCAATGCCATCCGTGACCGCGCCCGTGCCGCGCGGCCGGACGAACTGCGCAACATTCCCTGGCTCGACGCCTTGAGCGCCTTCGAGCGCCGCCGCACCGAGGCCGCGTTGGTGGTCGGCGAGGCCGATCCCGGCGACCTGGTCTGCCGCATCGGCGGTTCGCCGACCTACTGGTTCGGCGTGGTCGAAGGCCTGCTCAAGATGAGCAACGACAACGCCGACGGCACTTCGATGACCTACAGCGGCCTGCCGCCCGGCGGCTGGTTCGGCGAGGGCACGGCGATGAAGCGCGAGCCCTACCGCTACAACATCCAGGCGCTGCGCCGAAGTGTGGTCGCGGGCCTGCCGATCGACGACTTCCACTGGCTGCTCGACCACTCGATCGGATTCAACCGCTTCGTGATGAACCAGCTCAACGAGCGGCTCGGCCAGTTCATCGCCGCGCGCGAGGCCGACCGCCAGAACAACCCCGACGTGCGCGTGGCGCGCAACCTGGCCGCGCTGTTCAACCCCGTGCTGTTTCCCGGCGTGGGCGAGCTGCTGCGCATCACGCAACAGGAGCTGGCCTACCTGATCGGTCTGTCGCGCCAGCGCGTGAACGAGGCGCTGCGCACGCTCGAGGCACAGGGCATGATCCAGGTCGAGTACGGCGGACTGCGCGTGCTCGACCTCGCGGCCCTGCGCAGCAGCGCGATCGCACCGAATTCCATCTCTTCCTCTTCTTCTTCTCAGGACTCCAAGCAATGAGCGAAAAACATCTCACCCTCCTCACCGGCGCCTCCCGCGGCATGGGCCGTGCCATGGCCGAGCAACTGCTCGACGCCGGCCATACGCTCGTGTGCATCTCGCGCAAGACCGACGACGCACTCGCCGCGAAGGCCAAGGCCAGCGGCGCCGCACTTCTGCAATGGTCCTTCGACCTGGCCGCTGCCGAAGCCGCTGCCGAGCGCATCGCCGCGTGGCTGGCCGCGCAGGACGCCCAGGCCTTCGACAGCGTCACGCTGATCAACAACGCCGGCACTGTCGGCCGATTGGGCCCGTTGGAGAAGGCCGATGCGGCGGACCTCGTGCAGTCGCTGCGCATCGGCCTCGAGGCGCCGCTGCTGCTCACCGCCGCCTTCCTGCGCGCAACGAGCACATGGCGTGGCGCACGCAAGGTGCTGAACATCTCGTCGGGCCTCGGCCGCAATGCGATGGCCAGCCAGGCGCCGTACTGCGCATCGAAGGCTGGCATGGACCACTTCTCTCGCGCCGTCGCGCTGGAAGAAGCGCTGCGTCCTAACGGCGCGAAGATCGTCTCGCTCGCACCGGGCGTGATCGACACCGACATGCAGGTCGCCATGCGCGGCACCGATCCGGCGCTGTTCCCCGACCGCAGCCGCTTCGAGAAGCTGAAGGCCGACGGCCTGCTCGATTCGCCCGCCACCGCCGCCGGCAAGGTGCTGGCCTATCTCGCCCGGGCGGACTTCGGCAGCAAGCCGGTGGCCGACGTGCGCGACCCCGCTTGAGCGCGCGCCATGGCCACTGCCCAAGCCCTCAGCACCGGCGAGTACAAGCTCTTCCCCAATCCGCGCAATCTGCACCGCGTGGTGTTCGCCCATCAGGTATTCGTGCCTTATCCGTACATGCTGATCGAGATGGAGAGCTACTACCTCAAGGGTCGCTACAGCCTGTTCGCGGCGAATCGGATATCGGACAACAAGGCCGGCCAGCTCGCGACCTTCGAAGACGCTGCCGACGAGGCCAAGTTCAAGGCGAAATTCGTGCCCGACTGACGGGCGCTCTGCCATCGACGCGCAGCGCAACTTTTCCTTGGTCAGCGCTCAGAATCGGCCCAATATCTGGCTAGAATTGCGGCCTTCGATCGCGGGATTAGCTCAGTTGGTAGAGCGATACCTTGCCAAGGTATAGGTCGAGAGTTCGAGTCTCTTATCCCGCTCCAGCTTCAAGCAAAAAAGGCCACCTCTTCAGGTGGCCTTTTTTGTGGCCGGATGGTTTATCAATACCCGCGCGCCATATCGACCTGGTTGTACAAGGGCGCGTTGTCGTGCATCTGCGCGATGTTGCGCACCACCTGTTGCACCACCACGTCGTAGGTGGCCATGGTCGCCATGTGCGGCGTGACGACCACGCCGGGTGTGGTCCACAGGGGATGATCCGAAGGAAGCGGTTCCTCTTCGAACACGTCGACGACCGCGCCGCGCAGTTGGCCGCTCTCGAGGGCCGCGATCAAGTCCTCTTCGACCAGGTGCTCGCCGCGGCCGACATGGATCAAGGCTGCCCCCTTGGGCAGCGCCGAGAAGGTGCGCTCGCCGAGGATGCCGCGCGTCTGCGCCGTGAGCGGCAGCAGGCACACCAGCACGTCGGTCTGCGCCAGGAAGTCGGCATAGCCTTCATCGCCGCTGAACATCGTGACGCCCGGAATCTCGCGCGGCGTGCGGGCCCAGCCGCTGACCGGATAGCCGAGCAGCGGCAGGCGCTTGGCGATGTGGCCACCGAGTTCTCCCATGCCCATCAGGCCGGTGCGGCACGACGAGGCCGGCGTCTGCCGCGGCCGCTTCCATTGCTGGATGCGCTGGCTGGCCATCGCCTGGTCGAGCTTGCGGTGGAAATGCAGCACGCCCCAGAGCACGAACTGCAGCATGCCTTCGGCCAGCATCGGGTCGACCACGCGGCAGACGGGCAGCTGGCTCACGTCCTGCTCGGCGATGACGTTGTCGACGCCTGCGGCGATGCTGTGCACCAGACGCAGCCGCGGCATCTGCGCATACACGCCGGGTGGCGAGTTCCAGCACACGGCGACTTCGGCGTCGAGGCAGCGCGGGTCGGGCCAGGTCACGACATCGAGCGAGGGGTCGGCCGCCGCGAGCATCGGGCGGAGGAAATCGAGTTTGGCGGTGTGGCTGAGGAGGGCAACGAGCGTCATGAAAAAGCGAGAAGGTGCTGTGCCGGCGTGCGGTGCGCCGGCGAATGGTCAATGGCGGTGTCAGGAGGTGTTCGAGCTGCACAGCGAGAACGGCCGGCCGGGCATGTCGAAGCCGCCACCGTACTCGAATTCGGCATCGCCGGTGGGTCCGTTGCCGTAGCGCGGCGCGCGGTAGGCGGGGTAGAGGTTCAGTGCGCCGAACCGGTAGTTTCGCACTGCCTTTCCCGCCCAGTCCACGACGCTCACCACATACAGCTCGCTGCCTTGGTTGTCTGTGTCGCACGCGGTGATCGGGTCGCGCAGGCGCTTGTCGCGCAGCGTCCGAACCACCTCGCCACCGCTGTCGCGCAGGCGCACCCATTGCACCGACCGCGTGGCGCGCGAAGTGACGATCAGTTCCCGCGAGTAGTCCGGGTAGATGCGCTCGGCGTTGATCGCCTTCTCCTTGGCAAGTTCGATGGCGGTCGGATTGGCGCCGACGTCGATGCTGCCTTTCGCTTCGCCATCTGCGATGCCGAACTGCAGCAATTTACCCTGCTGCGTGGCAATCCAAGCCTGGCGCAGGTTGCCCCATGCATAGCACTTCACCGCCGTCGGACGGTCCGCCAGCGTGACGCTCTTGACAACACGTGGCACCTGCTGCGGTGCCTCGGCAAAGGTATGCGGCCACTGCCCTGCACGGTCGCCCACGCTGCGTGTTCGCTGAAATCTTTCAGGCGTGGAGAAGTACATGCTGCCGTAGTAGCCGATCAGTGGCGTGAGGTCGATGAACACGGCGCGCCGTTCCGACTTGCTGATGACAACCGCCTGCCCCCGCGTCGGAATCGCGCGCGCATAGATCGCGCCGGGCTTGAACTTGAGCCGGTTGGCTTCCACGCTGAGCGGGAAATCGCGCGGCGAGTCTTCAGCGCCTGCCGAAAGGTACATCGTGCGATCCATGCCTGTCGTTGCGCTGATCTCGGTCGGTGCCTTCATGGTTTCCGGCAGGGGCACCATGCCAAGCAACTTCATGTATGCGATGTTGCCGAGGTTCGGCAGGCCGGGGTACGGCTCGACCCACTCCCCCCAGGAGTCCTTGCGCGACAACCGGTCGAGGCTGTCACCCTCCGGCAGCGCGCACAAGGCGATCACGGCGACCTCGCCCCGGACCTTCTCAATGTCCCAGCAGGTGATCAGCGCGAACTCGTTGGAGTTCGTGACGGCGACAGCCGTCGGAACCTTGCCCGAAGGGAGCCTGCAGTGCGCGCGATTGGTCTGCGTGTTGCTGCCGGCGTTGACGACCAGGCCGTCGGCGAAAACCAGGATGCTCGTCACGCCCCAACCGGGGCGTCCATGGCAGCGCCCCATCGCGACCGGGGGGCCGACGAGCTTCAGCGCATCCTTGCTGCGCGCCTCGAGCAATGCGATGGCGTCGATGCCTCTGCCGTAGTACATCCACGGCAGTTCGGGCCGCTGTGTCAGCACGGCATTGCTGATGCTGGTGAGCAGCAGGTCGGCCATGCCGATGTGCTCGGCTGGGCGATCGGGAATGAATCCGACATGGCCCCAGTTGCTGCTGAAACCGCCGACGTCTTCCACCCAGCGGCCCACTTGGTAGGTGCCGGCGTTCGCCTTGTTCACCGGTCGCCCGCCTTTGGGGACGCCGCCCGACTGCGCATCGACAGGCATTGCGTTGCTCGGGCGTTCCCACCATTGCGGCAACCCGGCGTCGGTCAGGCTCGAAGGCTCCCCATACCGATAGGTGATCGCATCGGCCGTGTCCATCCTGCGTGCCAGCGCCTTGTAGCGCTCGGCATCGATCTTGCCGCTGGCGTCGCTGATCGCGTCAGCGTTCGGGCGTCCTGTCGCAGCAATCGTTGGAGCGCCAATGCATGAAGCGCTCGCAGTCAGCCATCCCAGGACCTGTCTTCTGCCAATAGCTGACATCCATTTTCCTTCGGGCGAGACCGGACGGTCCCCTGATCGGAAGATAGAAAGCCTGCCAGGTCCTGTCAATCGCTGCGCTGGCGCGCGGACTTGGCGACCGTGCCCGAGATGGGCCGGCTGCTACGCCCACGCCTTCAGGATCTTCTCGAGCGTGAGCGGGTAGTCGCGAATGCGCACGCCCGTCGCGTTGTAGACCGCATTGGCAATCGCGGCAGCACTGCCGCAGAGCCCGAGTTCGCCAACGCCCTTGGCCTTCATGGGCGATGACTTGTCATCGACCTCGTCCATGAAGAACACGTCCTGCAACGGCACGTCTGCATGCACCGGCACGTGGTACTCGGCCAGGTCGTGGTTGACGAAGTAGCCGTGCCGCGCGTCCACGACGGCTTCTTCCATCAGTGCTGCGCCCAGGCCCATCGTCATCGCTCCGATCACCTGGCTGCGCGCCGTCTTCGGATTCAGGATGCGACCGGCCGCGAAAGCGCCGCTCATGCGGCGCACGCGCACCTCGCCAGTGTCGGCGTCGACGCCCACCTCGGCGAAATGGGCGCCGAAGGTGCCCTGCGCGAACTTCTTGGTCAGGTCGCCAAACTCGATGCCGTCTTCCGCGGTGAGCCCTGCACGGCCCGCGACTTCGGCCAGGCTCATATTGCGGCTGCCCGAGACAATGCGCCCGCCCTCGAAGCGCGCGTCACCGGCCATCAGCCCGGCCTTGCGAGCGATCGCCTCGCGCAACTTCATGCACGCTGCATACACGCCGGCCGTGGCACTGTTTCCGCCCCACTGGCCGCCCGAACCGGCCGAGACCGGGAAGTCCGAATCACCAAGGCGCACCCGCACCTGTTCCAACGGCACGCCGAGCAGCTCGGCGGCCGTCTGTGCGATGACGGTGTAGCTGCCGGTGCCGATGTCCGTCATGTCGGTGGAGATGGTCACGATGCCCTTGCCGTCGATCGCTGCGCGCGCCGCCGAATTCATGGTGAGGTTGCCGCGGAACGCGCTGGCCATGCCCATGCCGACCAGCCATCGGCCGTCGCGCACCTGGGCCGGCGTCGCCACGCGGCGCTCCCAGCCGAAGCGCTGCGCGCCGGTGCGCATGCAGCCGACCAGGTCGCGCTGCGAGAACGGGCGCTCCGGTTTTTCGGGATCGACCTGCGTGTCGTTGACGATGCGCAGCTCGACGGGGTCCATCTTGAGCGCCTCCGCCAACTCGTCCATCGCGATCTCGAGCGCCATCAGCCCCGGCGCTTCGCCCGGCGCGCGCATCGCGTTGCCTTCGGGCAGGTCGAGCGTCGCCAAGCGGTGCGCCGTCATGCGATTGGCCCCGGCATAGAGCGAGCGCGTCTGCATCGCGGCGGTCTCGGGCTGTCCGCCCGGCAGGTCGCCCGACCAGGTCTCGTGCGCGATCGCCGTCAGCTTGCCGTCGCGCCCCGCACCCAGGCGGATGCGCTGGATGGTGGCAGGCCGGTGCGTGGTGTTGTTGGTGATCTGCGGGCGCGCGAGGGCAACCTTCACCGGGCGCCCGGCGACGCGTGCGGCAACGGCCGCCATGACGGCATCGCTGCGCACCCAGAGCTTCGATCCGAAGCCGCCGCCGACATAGCTGGAGACCACCCGCACGTTCTCTTTTTGCAGGCCCAGCACTTCGCACAAGTCGCGCTGTGCCCAAGCGATCATCTGGTTCGACGTCCACACGGTCAGCTTGTCGCCCTGCCACGATGCGATGGTCGCGAAGGGTTCCATCGCGGCATGGCTCTGGTCCGGCGTGGTGTAGGTCTGGTCGATCTTCACGGCGGCGCTGGCGAAGGCGCCGTCGAAATCGCCGACGGCCGTGTCCGCGGGGTCTTCCATCTTGGGCTTCACCGCGGCCGACTTTTCCTTCTCCAGGTCGTAGCGGCCTTCGGCGCGCTCGTAGTCGATCTCGACCAGGTGAGCGGCCGCACGAGCCTGTTCGAAGCTGTTGGCCACGACGATCGCCACGGCCTGGTGGTAGTGATCCACCTCGGGGCCGGCCAGCAGCTTGGCAGTGATGGCCTTGGCCTTGCCGACCTTGCCGGCGTTCTCGTGGGTCACGACCGCGATCACGCCCGGTGACGAGCGCGCGGCGTCGGTCGCGATGCGGCGGATGCGGCCCTTGGCGATCGCAGCGCCGACGATCACCCCGTAGGCTTGGTTGGCCGCCACGTCGTGTCGCTCATAGGCGTAGGGCGCGGTGCCCGTGGTCTTCAGGGGGCCGTCGATGCGGTCGTGCGGCTTGCCGACGATGCGGAGTCGATCGACCGGGTTACGCGTGGCGGGTTGATCGAACTTCATGCCTGGCTCCGTGCTTCCGCCATGACGGACGCGAGCGTGCGTTCGACCAGCATGGGTTTGAATGCGTTGTGCGCGCTGGTGCGCGCGCCGTTCAATGTCGACTGGACGATGGACTTCGCGTCGGCCTGCCCCTCCGCCGCCTCCACGCGCCATGGCTTGTGCGCGAGGCCGCCGTAGGCGTAGCGCCCCCGGCCGTCGGGTTGGATCACGGCGGCGACCGAGATCAGCGCGAAGGCATAGGAAGCACGGTCGCGCACCTTGCGGTACAGGTGCTTGCCGCCGAGCGGCGCCGGCAGCAGCACCGAGGTGATCATCTCGTCCCTCGCCAGCGCGGTCTCGACCTGCGGCGTGGTGCCTGGCAAGCGATGAAAGTCGGCGATGGCGATGGTGCGCTTGGAACCGTCGGCACGCACCGTCTCGACGGTGGCGTCCAGCACGCGCATGGCCACGGCCATGTCGCTGGGGTGGGTCGCGATGCACTGGTCGCTGGTGCCCACGATGGCCAAGTTGCGATCGAAGCCGCCGATGGCGGAGCAGCCCGAGCCTGGCAAGCGCTTGTTGCAGGGCTTGGTGGTGTCGTAGAAGTAAGGGCAGCGCGTGCGCTGCAGCAGGTTGCCCGCGGTGGTCGCCTTGTTGCGCAACTGGCCCGAAGCGCCGGCCAGCAGCGCACGGCTCAGCACGGCGTAGTCCTTGCGCACGCGCGGATGCGCGGCAAGGTCGGTGTTGCGCACCAGGGCGCCGATGCGCAGCCCGCCGCCGCCTGCGTCCTCGATCTGGTCGAGGCCCAGGCGGTTGATGTCGATCACATGCGACGGTGCCTCGATCTGCAGCTTCATCAGGTCGAGCAGGTTGGTGCCGCCCGCGATCAGCTTGGCGCCGGGATTGGCAGCCAGCGCGGCGGCCGCAGCGGCAGGCGTTGCGGCGCGCTCGTAGGTGAACGCTTTCATGCCTTGCCTCCCGCAACTTCCTGGATCGCCTCGAGCATGTTGGCGTAGGCGCCGCAGCGGCACAGGTTGCCGCTCATGCGTTCACGGATCTCCTCGGGCGTCGCCTTCTGGATCGCGGTCACGTCGATGCTGACATGGCTCGGGATGCCGGCCTTGATCTCCTGAAGCGTGCCGACGGCCGAGCAGATCTGTCCCGGCGTGCAGTAACCGCACTGGAAACCGTCGTGCTTCACGAACGCGGCCTGCATCGGATGCAGCTTGTCCGGCGTGCCCAAGCCTTCGATGGTCGTGATCTCGTCGCCGTCGTGCATCGCGGCCAGGCTGAGGCAGCTGTTGATGCGGCGGCCGTTCACCAGCACGGTGCACGCGCCGCATTGGCCGTGATCGCAACCCTTTTTGGAGCCGGTGAGCTGCAGGTGTTCACGCAATGCATCGAGCAGCGTCGTGCGGGTGTCCAGGCGAAGGGCGTGGGTGCGACCGTTCACCTTGAGTGCGACCGGCGGCAGCTCGCCGGCTGTGGCCGGAGGCGCGGCTGTTGGCTGTGCCGAAGCGGACAGCGACACGAGACCGCTCGCAGCGCTGGCGACGCCGCTGGCCAGCAGGCTGCGCCGTCTGGCGTCAGGGGCTTGGAGAGATTTTGTTTTCATCATGGGAGCCCGCGGGTGTGGCTGTTTGGAGGCTGGGAAAAATTAACCGTACTCGCGTTGCTTCGCGCGATTTGTCGGAGACCGCCGACGAAAGCACCGGCGGTCGGTCCTCCATCCGCCTCTCGACGGGCGGCGCGCGCTTGACAGCATCCCGCCATCGCGTTCAAACTAAACCAAATGGTTAACGAAAAAAATCCAGCGCTCGATCTTGTTTTTGCCGCGCTGTCCGATGGCACGCGCCGCGGTGTGCTGACGCAACTCGATGCTGGCGCGGCCTCGGTGACCGAGTTGGCGCAGCCGCACCGCATGTCGCTGCCGGGGTTCATGAAGCATCTCGCCGTGCTCGAAGCCGCCGGCCTGATCGCGCGCTCGAAGGAAGGTCGGGTCGTGCGCTGCGAGCTCGACGCTGCGCCACTGCAGGACGCGGCACGTTGGCTCTGCCGCTACGAGCGCTTCTGGAACGGCCAGCTCGACGCGCTGGCCCGCTATCTCTCTCAACAGAAGGACCTCGAACCATGAACACAGCCACCGCGCAAATCCGTATCACGCGCACCTACCCGGTCACGCCCGACAAGGTCTGGCGCGCATGGACCGACCCGCAAGCGCTGAGCCAGTGGTTCGGGCCGGGCACGCTGCCGTCGCATGCCACGGCCGTCATCGATCTGCGCGTGGGCGGCGAGTACCTGATCTCCTTCGCCGCCCCCGACGGCGAAACGCACACCGTCTCGGGCGTCTATCAGGAGGTGGAGCCGGCGCGCCGGCTGGTGTTCACCTTCGCCTGGAAGGGCACGCCAGACCGGGTGTCGCGCGTGACCCTCGAGCTCGCACCGGCCGGAGGAGGCACCGAGCTTCGCTTCGTGCACGACCGCTTCTTCAACCAGAAGGCGCGCGACGACCATGCCCGCGGCTGGCCCGTGTTCTTCGACAACCTCCATGCCTTTTTCAAGGAGAGCGCGCCATGAAATTCCAGGGCAGCTGCCATTGCGGCCGCATCCGCTTCGAGGCCGAGGGCGAACTGCGCTCCGCCACCTCGTGCAACTGTTCCATCTGTCGGCGCAAGGGCACGCTGATGTGGTTCGTTCCGCGCGACGCGTTCACGCTGCTCACACCGGAGTCCGACACGAGCACCTATCTTTTCAACCGCCACGTCGTCCAGCACCGCTTCTGTTCGACTTGCGGCATCCATCCCTATGGGGAGGGCAAGACGCCGACCGGCGAGGCGGTGGCGGCCGTCAACATTCGCTGCCTGGACGGCGTCGACCTGGAGACGATCCCAGTGCAGGTTTTCGATGGGCGGGCGCTGCCGGCCTAGCCGTCGAAAGCGCAGCCCGCGGCCGGCATCATCGCGTCGCGCATGTAGAGGCCCGGCGCACCTGCGATTCCAGTTCCGGTTGCGGAGAATCGGTGGCCGTGCATGCGCGGGTGACGCAGCGCTTCGCGCCTACAGGACGCGGCACGTTCGGAGGTTAAGGTTCAAGACTCGCTCAGTCGGCACCTTTTCGCTTTCCCGCATCCACCCATGGCCGAATCCCGCATCGCCATCTACGGCGCCATCGGCGCCAACGTGGCCATCGCCGTCACCAAGTTCATCGTCGCCGGCGTCACCGGCAGTTCGGCCATGTTGTCCGAAGGCATTCACTCGGCCGTCGACACCTTCAACGGCGTGCTGCTGCTGGTCGGCCTCAAGCTGAGCCAACGGCCCGCCACCGACGAGCACCCGTTCGGCCATGGCAAGGAGCTGTACTTCTGGAGCTTGATGGTGGCGGTGCTGATCTTCGGTCTGGGCGGCGGGGTGTCGTTCTACGAAGGCATTCAGCACATCCGGAACCCCGAGCCGATCAGCGACCCGACATGGAATTACGTGGTGCTGGGCGCCGCGGCGCTGTTCGAAGGCATCAGCTTCACCATCGCCTTGCGGCAGTTTCGCGGCCAGACCCGCGGGCGCCCCTTCTGGAACGCGCTGCATGCGAGCAAGGACCCGACCACCTACACAGTGCTCGCTGAAGACGGCGCCGCGCTGGTGGGGCTGGCAGTGGCGGCGCTGGGCATCTACCTGAGCCACCGGCTGGAGATGCCCGAGCTCGATGGCGCAGCCTCGGTGGTGATCGGCCTGCTGCTGGCGGGCGTGGCGACGTTGCTGGTGCGCGAGTCGCGCGGGCTGCTCATCGGCGAAGGCATCCGGCCCGACACGGCGCGTGCGATCCGCGCGCTGGCGACCGCGCAGCCGCACGTGCGCAGCGTGGGCCGCATCCTGTCGATGTACATCGGGCCGGAGGAGGTGCTCGTCACCCTCGACCTTCATTTCGAGGATGGCACGCACACCGACGTCGCCGCCGCGGAAATGACGTTGATCCAGCGGCAGGTGCGTGAGCGCTTCCCGATGATCAAGCGCCTGTTCATCGAGGCTGGAGACAGTCCCTCGTGAGGCGCATGAACCGCACGTTCCGATCGATGGCCGTCCGCCTGCTGGCCGCGCTCGCTGTCTGCAGCAGCGTGCCGACGTTCGTTGCGGCCGCGTCGGGCGATCGGCCGACCGCGCGCCCGGCGCCCAGCTGGGGTGCCATCGCGGCCCAGCCCGGCGCTCACGGCTACGCCTTCAATCAGAACTCGCGCGCCACCGCCGAGCGCTTGGCGCGCGCGCAGTGCGAGCAGGCCGCACGGCGCGGCGGCGGCGTGGGCACGTGCGAGATTCGCGCCTATTTCGACCGCAGTTGCGGTGCGCTGGCGACCGGCAATTTCGGCGAGTGGGGCGCCGCCTATGCGCTGACCGCCGACGCCGCGGGCAAGGCCGCCGTCGCGCAATGCGACAGCCATCTGCCGACCGAACCCTGCAAGTTGGCGGTCAGCATCTGCTCGCTGCCCTGAGCTTCTAGAGCAGCTCGCGGTCGACCAGGAAGCCCGACTTGTCGGCGATCTGGTTGCAGAGACGCGTGATTTTTACGCCTTCTTTACGGCCTCGCGCCGCTTTCTGTTCCCCGTTTTTACGGGCCTTTACGGAGACTCACGGCCGTGTCTCGTACAGAGGAGTGACAGATGGACATCGTATGGATCGCGGCGGTCGCCGTGTTGTGGGTGGCAATGGCCGAAATGGTGGTGGGGCTGAACAAGCTCGCTTCGCCGAAGGGCCGGGAGAGGACGCACGCAGCGTCGTCGGGAGCACGGCCGTGATCGGCCTCGACGTGCTCTACGGCGCGGGCGGCCTGATCGCCGTCATCCTCTTTGCGTACCTTGTCTTCGCGCTCATTTGCGCGGAGGGGTTCTGACATGACCACCTCCGCCTGGGGCCTGCTGGTCGTGTTGCTGGTCGCGCTGGTCGTGCTCGGCTGGCCGCTCGGCCGCTACATCGCCTTGCTGTGCGACGGCCGTCTGCCGCGCTGGATGCAGCGGGTCGAGACGCCCTTCTTCAGGCTCGCGGGCGTCGCGCCCGGCGAGTCGATGCACTGGCGCACCTACGCCTTCGCACTGCTTGCCTTCAACGCCATCGGCGCCTTGGCCGTGTATGGCCTGCAGCGCCTGCAGGCCGTGCTGCCGCTCAACCCGGCCGGCATGGCCGCGGTGTCGCCCGACTCGTCGTTCAACACGGCGGTGAGCTTCGTCACCAACACCAACTGGCAAGGCTACGCCGGGGAGTCGACGATGAGCTATCTGACGCAGATGCTCGGCCTGACGGTGCAGAATTTCCTGTCGGCCGCCACAGGCATCGCGGTAGCTTTCGCGCTGGCCCGCGGCTTCGCTGCCCGCAGCACCGATGGCAAGGGATGGGTCGGCAACTTCTGGGTCGACGTGACGCGCATCACCGCCTGGCTGCTGTTGCCGATCTCCTTCGTGCTGGCGGTGTTCTTCGTCGGCCAGGGCGTCATCCAGAACTTCGACGCCTACAAGACCGTGACCACGGTCGAGACGCTCGCCTACCAGCAGCCGAAGAACGATGCCGATGGCCAGCCGCTCAAGGACGCGGCCGGCGCTCCGGTGATGGAAGACGCCAACACCACGACGCAGACCCTCGCCATGGGCCCGGTCGCGTCGCAGGAGGCGATCAAGATGCTCGGCACCAACGGCGGCGGCTTCTTCAACGCCAACTCGGCGCACCCTTACGAGAACCCGACCGCGCTCACCAACCTGGCGCAGATGCTGGCGATCTTCCTGATCCCCACGGCGCTGTGTTTCGCCTTCGGCCGCGTGGTCGGCGACTTGCGGCAGGGCTGGGCGGTGCTGGCCGCGATGACCGTGCTCTTCGTCGCCGCGGTGATCGTCATCATCCCGGCCGAGCAGGCGGGCAATCCGCTGCTGCAGCCACTGGGCGTCGACCAGATGGCCTCCGCGCTCCAGGCCGGCGGCAACATGGAAGGCAAGGAGACGCGCTTCGGCATCACGGCTTCGGCCCTGTTCGCCGCCATCACCACAGCCGCCTCGTGCGGCGCGGTGAACGCCATGCACGATTCGTTCATGCCGCTGGGCGGCATGGTGCCGATCGTGCTCATGCAGCTGGGCGAAGTGGTCTTCGGCGGCGTCGGCAGCGGGCTCTACGGCATGCTGATCTTCGCGATCCTGGCGGTGTTCATCGCGGGGCTGATGATCGGCCGCACGCCGGAATACCTCGGCAAGAAGATCGAGGTGCACGAGATGAAACTCACGTCGATCGCCATCCTGATCACGCCGATCGTCGTGCTGGCCGGCACCGCCCTCGCGGTGAGCCTGGGGGCGGGCAAGGCGGGCATCGCCAACCCCGGCGCACACGGTTTCTCGGAGGTCCTCTACGCGCTGACTTCGGCCGGCAACAACAACGGCAGCGCCTTCGCCGGCCTGTCGGCCAACACGCCTTTCTACAACGCGCTGCTCGCGGTCGCGATGTGGGTCGGCCGCTTCGGAATGATCGTGCCGGTGCTGGCCATCGCCGGCGCACTGGCCGCCAAGAAACGCCTGCCGGTCACGGCGGGCACCATGCCCACGCACGGCCCGCTGTTCGTCGTGCTGCTGGTGGGCACCGTGATGCTCGTCGGGCTGCTCAATTACGTGCCTGCATTGGCGCTCGGCCCGGTCGTCGAGCACTTGATGCTCTGGAAGTGAGAGTCGAACCATGACCTCGAAAACTGCAAGTTCACTCTCTCTCTTCGACATGGCGCTGGTCAAGCCCGCCCTGTGGGGCGCCTTTGCCAAGCTGAGCCCGCGCGTGCAATGGCGCAACCCGGTGATGTTCATCGTCTACATCGGCAGCATCCTCACGACGCTGCTCTGGGTGCATGCGCTGAGCTTCCCCGGTGACACCGGCATGCCGCCGGCCTTCGTGCTGGCCATCACCATCTGGCTCTGGTTCACCGTGCTCTTCGCCAACTTCGCCGAAGCGTTGGCCGAAGGCCGCAGCAAGGCACAGGCAGCCTCGTTGCGCGGCCTGCGCAAGGACACATGGGCCAAGAAACTCAAGGAGCCGCACCACGGCGCGGCCTTCCTGCCCGAGCAGGCGCCCAACCTGCGCAAGGGCGACGTGGTGCTGGTCGAGACCGGCGACGTGATCCCGCTCGACGGGGAAGTCATCGAAGGCGTGGCCTCGGTCGACGAGAGCGCCATCACCGGCGAATCGGCCCCCGTGGTGCGCGAGTCGGGCGGCGACTTCTCGGCCGTGACCGGCGGCACCCGCGTGCTGTCGGACTGGCTGGTGGTGCGCATCTCGGTGAACCCTGGCGAGTCCTTCCTCGACCGCATGATCGGCATGGTCGAGTCGGCCAAGCGCCACAAGACGCCCAACGAGATCGCGCTGACCATCCTGCTGGTGGCCCTGACCATCGTGTTCTTGATGGTGACCGTCACGCTGCTGCCCTTCTCGGTGTTCAGCGTGAGCGCGATGGGCACCGGCTCGGTGGTGTCGCTGACCGCACTGGTCGCGCTGTTGGTGTGCCTGATCCCGACCACCATCGGCGGCCTGCTGTCGGCCGTGGGCGTGGCCGGCATGAGCCGCATGATGCAGGCCAACGTGATCGCCACCTCGGGCCGCGCGGTGGAAGCCGCCGGCGACGTCGACGTGCTGCTGCTCGACAAGACCGGCACCATCACGCACGGCAACCGGCAGGCCAGCGCCTTCGTGCCGGCACCCGGCGTGACGGCCGAGCGCCTGTCGCGCGCCGCGCTGCTGTCGTCGCTGCCGGACGAGACACCGGAAGGCCGCAGCATCGTCGAGCTGGCCCGCCGCGGCGGCACCGATGACAGCGCGGTCGATGGTGCGCACTTCGTGCCCTTCACCGCGCAGACGCGCATGAGCGGGGTCGACCTGCCGGCCGCGCCGAACAGCCTGGATGTCGGTCCGGTCGCGTTGCGCAAGGGCGCGGTCGAAGCGGTGCGTAAGCACGTCGAAGCCCTGGGTGGCCGCATGGCGCCCGAGGTGCTGCGCGCTGCGGACGAGGTCTCGCGCCGCGGCAGCACGCCGCTGGCCGTGGCCGAAGGCAACCGGGCGCTCGGCGTCGTCGAGCTCAAGGACATCGTCAAGACCGGCATCCAGTCGCGCTTTGCCGAGCTGCGCGCGATGGGCATCAAGACGGTGATGATCACCGGCGACAACAAGCTCACCGCCGCTGCCATCGCGGCCGAGGCTGGCGTCGACGACTTCCTGGCCGAAGCCACGCCCGAAGACAAGCTCGCGCTGATCCGGCAGTACCAGGCCGAAGGCCGTCTGGTGGCCATGACCGGCGACGGCACCAACGACGCGCCCGCGCTGGCGCAGGCCGACGTCGCGGTGGCGATGGGCAGCGGCACGCAGGCCGCGAAAGAGGCCGGCAACATGGTCGACCTCGACTCCAACCCGACCAAGCTGCTCGAGGTGGTCGAGACCGGCAAGGCGCTGCTCATGACGCGCGGCTCGCTCACCACCTTCAGCATCGCGAACGATGTGGCGAAGTACTTCGCCATCATCCCGGCGATCTTCGTGTCGACCTATCCGCAGCTGGGGGCGCTCAACGTGATGCAGTTGGCCAGCCCGTCGTCGGCCATCCTGAGCGCCGTGATCTTCAATGCGCTGGTGATCGTGTTCCTGATCCCGCTGGCGTTGAAGGGCGTGCGCTATCGGCCCGTCGGTGCCGCCGCGCTGCTGCGCCGCAACCTCGCCATCTACGGCCTGGGTGGCCTGGTCGTGCCCTTCATCGGCATCAAGCTCATCGACTGGCTGCTGGTCGCCGTGCACCTCGTCTGAAAGAGACACCCTCATGAAAACCATTCTTCGTCCTGCGCTTGTGCTCTTCGTGCTGCTGAGCGCGCTCACCGGGCTGCTCTATCCCCTGGCCGTCACCGGCGCCGCGAAAGCGGTGTTCCCCGACCAGGCCGCCGGCAGCCTGATCGAGCGTGACGGCAAGGTCGTCGGCTCGCGACTGATCGGCCAGAACTTCTCAGACCCGAAGCACTTCTGGGGTCGCCCGTCGGCCACCGCGCCAATGGCCTACAACGCCGCGTCGTCGGGCGGCGCCAACCAGGGGCCGCTGAACCCGGCGCTGGTCGATGCGGTCAAGGGCCGTGTCGAGGCGCTGCGTGCGGCCGACCCGGGCAACACCGCGCCGGTGCCGGTCGACCTCGTGACCACATCGGCCAGCGGGCTCGACCCGGACATCAGTCCGGCCGCGGCCGCCTACCAGGCGTCGCGGGTCGCGCGCGTGCGGGGTGTGCCGGTCGACCTGGTCAACGCGCTCATCGCTCGCCACACCGAAGCGCCGGTCGGCGGCTTCCTCGGCGAGCCGCGCGTGAACGTGCTGGCGCTGAACCTGGCGCTCGACGCCGCACGTTGAGCCGCGACCCATGGTGACCGACCTGCTGCACGCGCTCTTGGCGCTGGTGGTCCTGTTCATTCCGATGGGCTTCGCGTGGTTCGTGCTGTCGCGCACCGCGCGGCGGCATCCGCACCGCGATCGGCGCAAGGACGTGCCGCCGATGCGCTAACCTGCCTGCCGCATGTCCGACCCGCATCGCCCCGACCCCGACGCGCTGCTCGCGCAGATGCGCAGCGACGAGGCCCGCGCGCAGCGGGGGCGTCTGCGCATCTACTTCGGCGCGAGCGCGGGCGTCGGCAAGACCTGGGCGATGCTCACGGCGGCGCAGCGTGAGCGCGAAGCCGGGCGCGACGTGCTCATCGGCGTGGTCGAGACGCACGGCCGCAGCGAAACCGCCGCGCTGGTGACCGGGCTGGCCCGCCTGCCGTTGCGCGACATCGCCTACCGCGGCCACACGCTGGCCGAGTTCGACCTCGACGCCGCGCTGGCGCGCAAGCCGGCCGTGCTGCTGGTCGACGAACTCGCGCATTCCAACGCCCCCGGCTCGCGCCACGCCAAGCGCTGGCAGGACGTGCAGGAACTGCTGGCCGCCGGCATCGAGGTCTGGTCCGCGCTCAACGTGCAGCACCTTGAAAGCCTCAACGGCACGGTCGGCGCCATCACCGGTGTGCGGGTGCACGAGACGGTGCCCGACACCGTGCTCGACGAGGCCGACGAGGTGGTGCTGGTCGACGTCACGCCCGACGAGCTCACGGCGCGGCTCGCGGCCGGCAAGGTCTACCTGCCGCAGCAGGCCGAGCGCGCGGCGCAGAACTTCTTTCGCAAGGGCAACCTGATTGCGCTGCGCGAGATCGCCCTGCGCCGCACGGCCGAGCACGTGGAAGACGACGTGCGCGGCTGGCGCGTCGAGCAGTCCGGGCCGAACGGCACGACGGGGCCGCAGGCCTGGAACACCTCCGGGGCGATCCTCGCGTGCGTCGGCCCGCACGAAGGCGCGGCGCAGACGGTGCGCACGGCCGCACGGCTGGCCGGGCAGCTCAACGTGCGCTGGCATGTCGCGTATGTCGAGACGCCGGCGCTGCAGCGCCTGCCAGCCGCGCGGCGCGACCGCATCCTGGCGGTGCTCAAGCTGGCGGAAGAACTCGGCGCGGCGACCGCGGTGTTGACCGGCGCCAGCGTCGCGGAAGCGCTCATCGCGCAGGCGCAGCGGCTCAACTGCGCGACGCTGGTGGTGGGTCGTGCAGCGCCGGTGACCGGCTGGCGTCGCTGGTGGCCATCAACGCCGCTCACGCGCGATCTGGCACGGCTCGAGCCGGCGATCGACATCGTCGAGACGGCACGCGCCGACAGTACGCGTCGATTGGGCCGCACGCTGCTCGGTGCCGCGCGCGACGTGGCAGCCGGCGACGACATTCCCGACGACGCCGACCGGCCCCACGCGCGCTGGCCCGGCTACGTGTGGGCCACGGTGATGGGCGTCGCCGTCACGCTGATCGCGACGCCGCTTTCGGGCGTGCTGGAACAGGTCAACATCGTGATGCTGTTCCTGCTCGGCGTGGTCGGCATCGCGATGCGCTTCGGCCGCGGGCCGGCGGCGTTGGCGGCCTTGCTCAACGTCGCCGCCTTCGACTTCTTCTTCGTCACGCCGCGGCTCTCGTTCGCGGTGGGCGACGTGCAGTACGTCGTCACCTTCGCCGTGATGCTCGGTGTCGGCCTGCTGGTCGGGCAGCTGACGGCGGGACTTCGCTTCGCGGCGGGCGTGTCGACCAGCCGCGAGCGCCGTGCGCAATCGCTGTTCGAACTCACGCGCGAGCTGTCGGCCGCGCTCGAAAGCACGCAGGTCGTCGAGCTCGGTGCGGCGGCGGTGCAAGGCCACTTCGGCGGTCATGCACTGGTGCTGGTGACCGACGCGAACGATCGGCTCGTCATGCCCGCGTCGCCACCGTCCGGCTTCGACGCGAGCGTGGCCGACTGGGCCTTTCGCCAGGGCCAGCCGGCCGGCCTGGCCACCGCCACGCTGGCCGCACAGCCTTGGCACTACGTGCCCCTGAAGGCGCCGATGCGGGTGCGCGGCGTGCTGGCGCTCGACCCCGCGCAGCCGCGCTGGCTGCTGATCCCCGAGCAGGCGCAGCAGCTCGACACGCTGGCGCGCCAGATCGCCATCGCGCTGGAGCGCGTGCACTACGTCGAGGTGGCGCAGCAGGCGGTGGTCGAGATGGAGTCGGAACGCCTGCGCAACACATTGCTCGGCGCCATTTCGCACGACGTGCGCACACCGCTGACCGCGCTCATCGGCCTGGCCGAATCGTTGCAGACCGCCGAGCCCGGCGAACCCGGTCAGCGCAGCGAGACCGCACAGGCCATCGTCGCGCAGGCCCGCGCGCTGCACGCGCTGGTCAACAACCTGCTCGACATGGCGCGGCTCGAAGCTGGCGCTGCGGGCGGTTCGGTGCAACTGCGGCGTGATTGGCAATCGGTGGAGGAGGTGGTCGGCGCGGCCATTCGATCGGCCAGTCCGGCGCTCGGAGGTCGCGCGGTGCAGACGGCGCTGACGCCGAATCTGCCGCTGGTCGAGTTCGATGCGGTGCTGATCGAACGCGTGCTGGTCAACCTGCTCGAGAACGCCGCGAAGTACGGCACGCCGCCGATCGTGGTGAGCGCACACGCGACGGCCGATGCGCTGTTGCTGTCGGTGCGTGACCACGGGTCTGGCCTGCCGGTTGCATTGCGCGGCCGCGAGCAGTTGCTGTTCGACAAGTTCACGCGGGGCCAGACCGAGTCGGCCACCCCGGGCGTCGGGCTGGGGCTGGCGATCTGCAAGGCGATCGTGGGGGCGCATGGCGGCGACATCACGGCGGCCAACGCGTCCGGTGGCGGCGCAGAATTCACCGTCACGCTGCCGCGCCGCACGCCGCCCGCATCGGCCGAGGCCGACGATCAACTTTCCTGAGCGCCATGTCCCAACCCGTTGCCATCGTCATCGAGGATGAACCGCAGATCCGCCGCTTCGTGCGGGGCGCGCTGGAAACCGAAGGCTGGTTGGTGCACGAGGCCGGCACGCTGCGCGATGGCCTGGCGGCGGCCGGCACGCGGCAGCCCGACCTGCTGGTGCTCGACCTGGGCCTGCCCGACGGCGATGGCGTCGGCTTGATCCGCGACGTGCGCGGCTGGTCGGCGGTGCCGATCATCGTGCTGTCGGCGCGCACCGACGAGGCTGACAAGATCGCCGCGCTCGACGCCGGTGCCGATGACTACCTGACCAAGCCCTTCGGCACCGGCGAGCTGCTGGCGCGCGTGCGGGCCAACCTGCGCCGGCCGCGCGCAGCGGCGGGCAGCGCTGCGAACGGCGAGGCGAGCGAGCCGCTGTTTCGCTTCGGCGAGATCGAAGTCGACCGCGCCGCTCGCCTGGTGCGACGGGCGGGTGCCGAGGTGCATCTCACGCCCACCGAGTACCGGCTGCTCGGCGTGCTGGTCGCCAATGCCGGCCGTGTCATCACGCAGCGGCAACTGCTGCGCGAGGTGTGGGGTCCGTCGCATTCGGAGCAGAGCCACTACCTGCGCATCTACATGGGCCACCTGCGGCAGAAGCTGGAGGCCGATCCGGCTCAGCCCAAGCACCTGCTGACCGAGACCGCCGTGGGCTACCGGCTGGTGCCCTGAGCGCGCCGGTGGCCGGTCGCGCCACCGCGCACGTTGACAGCTTCTTTATGCCGCCGACCCGAGGCTTTGCAACGTTTTGACGGGCGCCTGCCGACACTGCCTTTCTGTTCATTTTCAGCAGGTATTGCATGGCCTACGCCGCCTACCGGGACCCTCCCGGTGCCACCCCCGCCGTCCGCGAAACGACCTTCCACGTGCTCGACGTCACGGTCGCTTCGGTCGACGCCTGTCGCGTGCGGCGGGCGCTGGCCGGGTGCGCAGGGGTGGGTGTGCTGCGGTGCGAGCCCCTGCTGCATGCCAACGCGTCTTGCGAGCACGCGACGCCGCGGGTGCGCCTCATGGTGCGCCTGCCTTTGTCCAGTTACGCCGATGTGCTGCACTGCGTGCTCGCCTGTGTGCCGGACGGCGAGTTCGGCGCACTGAGCAGCTGGTGCGCGCATCTCCGGCGCTGCGGCGTAGCCCATGGCGGATGAGCGTCTGCGCACCGTGTGCGCCGTTGGTACTGTGCTGATCCCGCGCTCCGTGACGGGGCTCGCGGGTCGTTGCGAGAAGGGCAGTGTCGGAAATGTCCTGCACCAGAGTGCTTCCCGTTCTGGTGCACTTCCTTCCCACTTCGGGGCATCGTGCGCGCGCAAGCCCAGAAAAGAAGGAGACTCCCATGATCAACGCTGTAGACAGCCGGACCCCGCGCGACACCGGATGGATCAACCTTGAAGAGCCACGCGAGGTCCGTTACTGGACGCGCGCGCTGGCCGTGACCGAAATGCGCCTTCGCTCAGCCGTCGGTGCTGCAGGTGATTCGACCCAGGCGGTCTGTCGCTACCTGGGCATTCCCAGGGCCAGTCGGAACGCCCCCGAACTGCAGGAAGCCGAGCAGATCTAGGACGGCCGTAGGCGATCGGTCACAGCGGCGCGCGTGAGCCGATGAGCAGACCGTTGCCCTGAGCCGCGCGCACCCTTACCGACTCGAAAGAGGCTTCACTCACGATTCGGCCGTCTTCGAACACTGTCTCCAGCAGGTCGGCCTCGCCAGCTCCAAGGTCTTCGATGCGTCGCGTACGCAGGGCGCCTTGGCCATCGCGCGTCAGGGTGAGCCGGCCCTTCTTCGACGCCTTGCTGGCGTCACCGACCGGCGACTTGAAGACATCGCGCCATTCGCCGTCGACCTGCATCGCCGAGCATTTCATCGCCCACTGCATGGTGTCGCGGTTGACTTGCTGCAGCAGCCCACCGCCCATGCCGAAGGCGATGTTCTCGGCCGAGAAGCCGTTGTGGAACAGATTCGACAGGCACAGCCGCAGCGAATCGAGGTTGATGCCATCACCCTGGATGATGCGCACGTTGTTCAGCACGCGGTAGCCCTTGGCATTGGTCGTGGTGCCGAAGCGCGCGGCCAGGATCTGCGCCACCTTGAGCACCGTCTCGGCCGGATCGCCGGAGTCGGGCCGCACCACCAGCGTGGCGCCGGATTGCACCACCAGGTCCTTCAATTCGGTGCCCCAGATGCGGTCGCAGGCGTTGAAGATATCGTAGCTGTCGCTCACCACCGCGAACACCGCGCCCGGCTTGCCGAACTGCTCGACCATGTTGCGATACGCCGCCGACTCCTGGTCGCGGCCCCAGCCCGTGATCGTGCTGTGCTCGGCGGCCGGGATCGAGAAGCCCGCCACCTCGCAGTCGTAGTAGCGGCGCGCCGCAACCAGCGCGACGATGGTGTCGGTGCCCTGAAAGTTGACCAGGTGCGCCATGCCGCCCAGCCCGGCCGATTCGAGGCTCGACACGCCCCGCGCGCCGAAGTCGTGCAGCTTGAAAGCGATCTGCCCCTGCGGGTCGTCGCAGGTCGCCTCGAGGTAGCGCAGCAGCGTGGCCTTGGCCGCGCCGGAGAGCGTGGCGACGGTGGTCGGGTACCAGATGGCACGCAGCAGTTCGGTCTCGAGGAAGCTGGTGAGCCAGAAGAACTCGGGGTCGGTGTTCTCGATGGTCGCGAGCACGTTGTGCACTGGCACCACGCTCCCTTCGGGCACGGCACGGATGCGCACCGGCATGCGCCCGTCGTGCTTTTCGATCAACCGCATCCAGCCTTCGCGGTTGAAAGGCTCGCCGTGCATTGCCATCAACGCTGCGGCCTCGTCGACATCGGCGACGGTGACGGGCGTGGAGAGGTATTCGCGCAGATAGGCCTGCAGGCCGAAGAAGAGCGCGTGGCTGAAGGTGCCGCCGCGCGACTCGATGTAGCTGAAGACCGTCTGCGTGCCCGGGGGGTATTGCATCCAGTGCGACACCTTGTAGGAGTCGGTGCGCAGCAGCAGGTTGCTGCCGAGGGACGAGGGGGCGAGGTTGCGGGTCATGGTGAAAGCTCCTTTCACAGGGGCTCCGTCAACCGGAGCCCGTTCTTGCTGAAATGGCCTGGCTTCTAGTTCTTGCCCAGGCCGCCGAGGAAATGGTTGGCGATGAAGAAGTGGTCTTCGTACATGTGTTCCTGCATGTCGAGAAACTCGGCGATCGGCACCCAGCGCACCGCGGCCGCGTCGTCGTCGGCGCGCACGTCCGACAGGCCGGTCCACTGGTTGTGCGAGAGCTCGAAGAAGAAGCCGTGCGTGATGGTGCGGCCGCGCTGCGAGCGGTCGGGCGCATCGAACACGTGGCTCTCTTTCATGCTGCCGTGCAGCACCGGCACCGGCACCTTCAGGCGCGTCTCTTCCTTGAGCTCGCGGATGGCCGCTTCCTGCAGGCGTTCGTGCTGGCCGACAAAGCCGCCGGGCAGCGCCCAAGTGCCCTTGCCGGGATGGAACTTGCGCTGCACCAGCAAGATGTGTCCGGCCTCGACCACCACCGCGTCGACGGTGGTGTAGATCGGCGGGAAGTTGCTGCCGGCGTAGCGGTACTTGGTCTTGTAGTCGATCAGGAAGGCGCGCTCGTCGCAGAGCGCCGCGTAGTCTTCGGTGGCCGCGAACTGGTCCAGGAAGACTGCGGTGCCGTCGGGCAGGTCGGCGCGCGCCAGCTGGCCGCGGTTCTCGGGGTCGAAGTAGAGGCTTCGCACGTCGGTGGCGTGAATGCTCTCGACCACCGGGTTGGCGACGAAGGTCCACGACGGAAAGAGCCTGAGGTAGTAGCTCGACGCGTCCTTCAGGTGGCCCACCAGCGCGACCTGCGTCTGCGCAGGCACCGCGCCATCTTGCTGGATCAGCTTGTCGACCGCCGACTGGATCGACGCGATCCAGAGCTGGTCGTTGTAGGGCGAATCGCCCACGCCGACGACGCTCACGCGCATCTGCTCGTGGCTGCGCAGCGATGCGCGCACCATGCGTTCGCGCTCGTCGAAGGTGAACGGGTTCTTGAAGCTGCGCGGCTTGCGGTCGGAGCCGACGACGACGATCACGCGCTCTGCAGCACGCAGGGCTTCGTCGATGAGTCGTTGGTGACCGAAATGAACCGGCTGGAAACGGCCGATGACGACCGCGTACGGATATTGACGTGTGCTCACTTGGGAATCCCCCAAAAATGCCGCGGTCAGCCCGCGACGTGGCTTGAGAATAGCAGTCCTTGTCCGTCCGTTCAATGCCTTCTCTTCAATGACCACGTCCGCAGAACCTGTCCGCCTCAACAAACGCATGGCCGAACTCGGCATCTGCTCGCGCCGCGAGGCTGACGAATGGATCGCACAGGGCTGGGTCAAGGTCAACGGCCAGCCGGCCGAGATGGGCGTGAAGGTCACACCGGCCGACAAGGTCGAGGTCGACAAGCAGGCGCATGGCCATCAGGCCAGCCGCGTGACGATCATCCTGCACAAGCCCATGGGCTACGTCAGCGGCCAGGCGGAAGACGGGCACGAGCCCGCGGTGATGCTGGTCAACCCGCGCACCCATTGGCGCGAAGATCCGAGCAGCAATCGCTTCTCGCCGCCGCAGTTGCGCGGCCTGGCGCCGGCCGGCCGGCTCGACATCGATTCGGTCGGCCTGCTGGTGTTGACGCAGGACGGGCGCGTGGCGCGCCAGCTCATCGGCGAAGACTCGGTGATGGAAAAGGAGTACCTGGTGCGCGTGGCGTACCACGGCCCCGACAGGCTCGCACCCGCGGGCCAGCTGGTGCGCATCGACGACGACGACCCGATCACGACCGATGTGCGCGCAATCTTTCCGCCCGCCATGCTGGCCCGGCTGCGCCATGGCTTGAGCCTCGACGGCCAGCCGCTGAAGCCCGCGAAGGTCGACTGGCAGAACCCCGAGCAATTGCGCTTCGTGCTGACCGAAGGCAAGAAGCGGCAGATCCGGCGCATGTGCGAGCAGGTCGGGTTGAAGGTGGTCGGGCTCAAACGCATCCGCATCGGCCGCGTGGTGCTGGGCAACCTGCCGGCCGGCCAGTGGCGCTACCTGGGCGCGCACGAGAAGTTCTGACGCGACCGATCGAAGCACCCATAAAAAAAGCGCGCGGACCGAAGACCGCGCGCTTTTGTCGTTGGTGGACTGTGCGTTTGAACGCTCAGTCTTCCTTGAGCAGCACGTTGTAGATCAGCGCGCCGATCGCAGCGCCCGCGATCGGTGCCACCCAGAACAGCCACAGCTCGGACATGGCGTACGACGGGCCGAACAGCGCCGGCCCGGTGCTGCGCGCCGGGTTGACCGAGGTGTTGGTGACCGGGATCGAGATCAGGTGGATCAGCGTCAGGCACAGGCCGATCGCGAGGCCGCCGAAGCCGGCGGCCGCACGGCGTGCGGTGGCGCCCAGGATGACGATCAGGAAGATGGCGGTGAGCACGACTTCGGTGATCAGCGCGGCCACCATGTTGAACTTGCCGGGCGAGTGTTCACCGTAGCCGTTGGTCGCGAAGCCGCCGACGTCGGCGCCCGGCCGGCCGGTGGCGATCAGGTAGAGCACGCCGGCCGCGACGATGGCGCCGAGCACCTGCGAGATCACGTAGCCAGGGAGTTCGGAGGCCTTGAACCGGCCGCCGATCACCAGGCCGACCGACACGGCAGGGTTGAAGTGACCGCCCGAGATCGGCCCGAGCGCGTAGGCACCGGTGAGTACGGTGAGCCCGAAGGCCAAGGCCACGCCGGCAAAACCGATGCCCAGTTGCGGAAAGGCCGCGGCGAGCACGGCGCTGCCGCAGCCGCCGAAAGTGAGCCAGAAGGTCCCGATGAATTCGGCCGACCATTTCTTGAAAGTGCTGTGTTCCATTTCCCTGTCCTTCGCTTGTGTATGTGATGAAGTCGCGCAGGGCAAAGCCCCGGCGCGGGCGGATTCTAGGAACGTAACGGAAGGTTATTTTTCAGCCCGTGCGCGGTATCGGAATGAGTTCACGGATGCCGGCGCTTTCTGGCTCGCGCTAGGGGGCGAACAGGCAAACGTGACGCGCTGTTGCTTTTTCTCGGGACGTCCCCATTTGGCTTTCGTCTTTCGATCCACGTGCGCCGACCCGGTCGGCGCACGTCCGTAAAATTTCACGAACCGCCGTCTTCGGCGCTTTTTCACTGCACCGCCATGTCAACGAATACCACCACCAAGCTCCCCTTCCAGGCCGAGGTCGCACAACTGCTGCACCTTGTGACGCACGCGCTCTACTCGAACAAGGAAATCTTCCTGCGCGAGCTGATCTCGAACGCTTCCGATGCCTGCGACAAGCTGCGCTTCGAAGGCATCGACAACCCCGCGCTGTATGAAGACGCGCCGAACCTCGAAGTGCGCGTGTCCTTCGACAAGGCGGCCCGCACGCTCACCATTGCCGACAACGGCATCGGCCTGTCGAAGCAGGAAGCCATCGACAACCTTGGCACCATCGCCAAGAGCGGCACCAAGGACTTCATGAGCAAGCTCAGCGGCGACCAGAAGGCCGACGCGCAACTCATCGGCCAGTTCGGCGTGGGCTTCTACTCGGGCTTCATCGTGGCCGACCGCATCACGGTCGAATCGCGACGCGCCGGCGCGGCGGCCGACCAGGGCGTGCGCTGGGCCAGCGGTGGCGCGGGCGACTTCGAGGTCGACGACATCGAGCGCACGCAACGCGGCACCACCGTCACGCTGCATCTGCGCGACGATGCAGAGGAATACCTCAATGCCTGGAAGCTCAAGCAGGTCATCGGCAAGTACTCCGACCACATCTCGCTGCCCATCCTCATGGAAAAGGAGGAGTGGAAGGAAGGCGAGAACGATCAGCCCGGCGACATGGTCAAGACCGGCGAATGGGAGCCGGTGAACAAGGCCAGCGCGCTGTGGACCCGTGCCAAGAAGGACATCACGAGCGAGCAGTACGCCGAGTTCTACAAGACCATCAGCCATGACTACGCCGACCCGCTGGCCTGGAGCCACAACCGCGTCGAAGGCAGCACCGAGTACACGCAGTTGCTCTACATCCCGGCCAAGGCGCCGATGGACCTCTTCAACCGCGAGAAAAGCGCGGGCGTGAAGCTCTACGTCAAGCGCGTCTTCATCATGGACGACGCCGAGGCGCTGATGCCAAGCTACCTGCGTTTCGTGAAGGGCGTGATCGACTCGGCCGACCTGCCGCTCAATGTGAGCCGGGAACTGCTGCAGGAAAGCCGCGACGTGAAGGCGATCCGCGAGGGCAGCACGAAGCGTGTGCTGTCGATGCTCGAAGACCTGGCCAAGAAGCAGAAGACCGCTGTCGACAACGCGGCCGGCAAGATCGACGTGGGCTCTGGGGAGTCGGTGCCGGCGCCCGAACCGACTGCGCCTGTGGGCGACGTGACCGACGTCGTCGACAAGAAGGCCGTGCCCGCCGCTGAGGCCGCGGCCGAATTCGCGAGCGATCCCGATGCCGGCAAGTACGCCGCCTTCTACGCCGAGTTCGGCGCGGTGCTCAAGGAAGGTCTGGGCGAGGACTTCGGCAATCGCGAGCGCATCGCCAAGCTGCTGCGCTTCGCTTCCACCGCGAGCGACACCGTGAGCGTGGGCTTTGCCGACTACAAGGCGCGCATGAAGGAAGGCCAGGAGGCCATCTACTACATCACCGCGGATTCACTGGCCGCGGCCAAGAACAGCCCGCAGCTCGAGGTCTTCAAGAAGAAGGGCATCGAAGTGCTGCTGATGACCGACCGCGTGGACGAATGGGCGCTGAACTACCTGGAAGAGTTCGACAGCACACCGCTGCAGAGCGTCGCCAAGGGCGCGGTCGACCTCGGAACGCTGCAGGACGAAGCCGAGAAGAAGGCCGCCGAAGAAGCGGCAGAAACCTTCAAGCCGGTGCTGGAGCGTCTCAAGGAAGCCCTCAAGGACAAGGCCGAGGACGTGCGCGTGACCACCCGCCTCGTCGACTCGCCAGCGTGCCTCGTCGTGAAGGACGGAGGCATGAGCACGCAGCTCGCGCGCATGCTCAAGCAGGCCGGGCAGGCCGCGCCGGAACTCAAGCCGGTGCTGGAGGTCAATGCAGAGCACCCGCTGGTCAAGAAACTGGAGGGATCGGCACATTTCGAGGACCTGGCGAACATCCTGTTCGATCAAGCCTTGCTGGCCGAGGGCGGCCTGCCGGAAGATCCGGCGGCCTACGTGCGGCGCGTCAACGCGCTGCTCGTCTGAACGCGAAGTGGCCCGACGGCCGCTTCGTCTGCCACATCACCAGGGAGCGACCGTCACCATGAAGAACCACACCACCCTCCACCGCCTTGCCTCGGTGCGCGCCGCCGTCCTGCGCGGCTGCGCGCTCGTGGCGACTTTTGCATTGGCGGGATGCGCATCGGGCGGGGTCGGCCTGGGCATCGGCATTCCGCTGGTGCCGGGCCTCTCGCTCGGCCTGGGCGTGGGCTCCGGCGGCCCGAGCGTCGGCCTCGGCACGGGCTGGGGACCGGTCGGCGCCGGTGTGGGCGTGAACACCAGCGGCCAGGTCTACGGCGGTGCCGGCGTGGGTGCGAGCACCGGCATCGGCGGTGGCGCATCGGTCGGTGTCGGCGTCGGGCAGAGCGTGCTCCTGCACGACCCGAATTCGCCGATGGCCGCAGTGCCGCCGGCCGAGCGCGCGCTCGGCACGCCGGGCCAGCCGATCGCACCCTGACGCGCCCAGCGCGCCTCGCGCACAGTTACCGGTTTTTGTTCAAGGAGAACCCATGCCTCTCATCCGCGTCGAACTTTTCGAGGGCCGCACCGTCGAGCAGAAGCGCGCGCTGGCAGCTGCGCTGACCGAAGCCACGATGCGCACACTGGGCTCCCCCGCAGACGCGGTGGACGTGATGTTCTTCGATGTGCCGAAGCACGACTGGGCCAGCGCAGGCGTGCTGGCGAGCGACCGGGCTGCCACACCGCCCGCCACTTCAAAGCCGTAATTTTCTCTTGCAAACGTCCATAGCGTGAACGTTTGCAGGGTCTTCCCTCTGGTTCAAGCGCTGCCGCGTCCACCTTTGCGTCGCGCGAGTTCTGCGGCCTGCGCGCCGATCAGCGCTGCCCTTTCCTTCATGTGCGCGACCACCGTTGGCACGCGTTCGTCGGGCAGGCGCTCCGTGATGGTCGCAATCGCCAGCCCCGCGACGATGCGGCCGTCCGAGACCTGCACCGGCACGGCCACGGCCCGCGAACCAGGCACCACGCCGACCGGCGCGTACGCATAGCCCTGCGTGCGGGTGCGCGCCGCGCGCTCCAGCAACTCGGCGGGGTCGACGTGCATCGCCTGCAACCGCCGCGCGTTGCGCCGCACCACCTCGTCGGCCTCTCCGGCTGGCAACGCGGCGAGCAGCACCAGGCCGCTCACGCCCACACCGAGCGGGCGCCGCGCGCCGACCTCGATCGACAGCACCTTCACCGGAAAGCTGCCGGGCCGGCGATCGATGCACACCGAGTCCGCGCCGTTGCGGATGGTGAGGAAGGCCGTGTCGCCCAGGATCTCGCTCAGGTGGCGCAGGTGCGGTTCGGCGATCGCGCGGATCGGGAAACGCGTCGAGCGCGCAAGGCCGAGCAGCGAGACTTCGCCGCCGATCAGGTAGCGGCGCGTGGCCGGGTCCTGCTCGACCGCGCCTTCTTCCACCAGCACGCGCAGGATGCGGTGCACCGTCGGGCGGTTCAGGCCGGTATGGCTCACGACGTCGGTCAGGCGCACGCCGCGCTCCTGCCCGGTGGCGAGCACGCGCAGCACCGCGAGCGCGCGGCGCACGCTCTGGGCGCCCGCGGTGGCGGCCGTGTCGTTATCCGCCGCGGCCGCCATCCATCACCGTCTTGGCCGTTTGCTGCATGCCGCGCAGCGTGACGATCTCGCCGAGCGTCGCGTAGTTCGGTCCGCCGATGCGGCAGACCGGGTTCAGGGCGCGGGTGTCGACCTTGCCGTCGTGCAACAGCCCGTCGCGGAGATGGAAGGCCGTGACTTCGCCGACGATGAACTCGGCGCCGGTCTGGCCGAAGGCGATCACGCGTTCGAGCTTGCACTCCATGCTGACCGGTGCGTCGGCCAGGCGCGGTACGCGCACCGTGTTGCAGGGCAATGTGTCGAGGCCCAGCAGTTCGGTCTCGCTCACATCGGGCGCGTGCTCGGCGCTGCTTTCGTGGATGGCGACCATCTGTGACGCGTCGCCGATGTTCACCACGAACTCACCCATCGCATGGATGTTGGCGCCGGTGTCCTTGCGCTTGCCGGCTTTCCGTCCGATGTTCACGCCGAGCATCGGTGGCTTGTTCGAGACGAAGGTGAAGCACGAGAAGGGCGCGAGGTTGACCACGCCGTCTTCGGAAACGGTGGTGATCCAGGCGATGGGGCGGGGCACGACGATGCCGCTCATCAGGCGGTAGGTGGCTTCGGGCGACAGGTCGCCGGCATCGAGAAACATGAAAGGGCCTTCCGGGGTGGCAGAGCCTCGATTGTGGGGATGGCTTTGCCGAGTGGGGACCGCACACATCCGCGAAAAGTCCATGATACGGAACAAGCTGGAGATATTGCATTGCAGCATCGGGCGGCCGATTCTTAAAGTGAACAAGTCGCCGAAGGAACCGCAGCCACTTGCGGTGCCGGCGCAAGAGCAGGAGACCTATGTTCAAGAAGACTTTCGCCACCCTCGCCGTTGCCACCTGTGCGGCCCTCGCCGTCCTGCCCGCCATGGCGCAGAGCAACTGGCCCGACAAACCCGTGAAACTCGTGCTGCCCTATCCGCCGGGCGGCAACGTGGACGGCGCGGCGCGCATCATCAGCGAGCAGCTGCAGGCCGTCTTCAAGCAGCCGTTTCTGGTCGACAACCGACCCGGGGCCGGCGGCATGATCGCCGGCGAGTTCGTGGCCAAGGCGGCCCCCGAGGGCTACACCTTCTTCATGGGCGCGAACGGGCCGATCCTGTTCTCCCCGACCATCTTCAAGCGCAATGCCTACGACTGGAAGAAGGACTTCGCGCCCGTCAGCTCGGTGTCGTTCACGCCGCTGGTGCTTCAGGTCAACGCTGCGACGCCCTACAAAACCATCGGTGAACTGCTTGCTGCGGCGAAGAAGCCTGGCAGCGCGCTGACGATGGCATCGCCCGGTGCCGGCACCACGAACCACCTGGTGAGCGAGTACCTGCAGAAGGAGAGCGGTGGAAAGTGGCTGACGGTGCACTACAAGGGCAACGCGCCCGCGACCACCGACCTGCTGGGCGGGCAGGTGCAGTTCAATCTGGACCAGCTGTCGGTGGCGCAACCCTTCATCCAGCAGAACCGCACCCGTGCGCTTGCCGTGACGTCGGCCAAACGCGTGCCGTCGATGCCCGACGTGCCGACGCTGCAGGAGTCGGGCTTCAAGAACTTCGAAGCCGAAACCTTCACCGGCATCCTCGCGCCTGCCGGCACGCCGCCGGACGTCCTGCAGCGGCTCTCCGAAGCCTTGCAGAAGATCCTGGCCGACAAGGCCGTGCAGGCCAAGTTCGAAACGCTCGGTGCCGAGGCCCGTGGCAGTTCGCCCCAGCAGTTCACGCAGTTCCTGACGAAGGAAGACGCGCGGTGGATGCCGGTCATCAAGCAAGCCAACATCTCCGCCGAATGAGCGCCGCGACCGCACCCCTGGGGCGCGCCGCGCCCGCTGCCCGGACCAGCGTCTACGTCGAAGGCTTCAGCCACAAGAACCCGATTCCCGCGGCCTGCCGCGTCGGCCCGCTGCTCGAGAGCGGCAGCATCCAGGGCAACGACCCGGCCACCGGCAAGCCGGCCGAGACGATCGAGGCGCAGTGCCGCTTCATGCTCGACAACGTGCGTCGCATCGTCGAAGCCGCCGGTGGTGGCACGCACGACATCGTGAAGCTCACGGTCTGGATGAAGGACCGCAGCCAGCGCCCCGCGCTCAACGTGCCCTGGCTCGAGATGTTCCCCGATGCCGCCTCGCGGCCCGCACGCCACGCGATCATCGCGCCCGAGCTGGACATGGGGAAGCTGATCGAGTGCAGCTTCACCGCCTGGATCGCCTGATCCACCACCCACGTTCCGAGAACCCATGCCCGACTACCTTCCCTTCGACCCCTATCCGCGTGCCCCCGTGCCGCTGCCGCCGCCGCTCACTTGCGACAGCCAGTTCCACGTGTTCGGCCCGCGCGAGCAGTACCCGGTGCGGCCCAACGCGGCCTACGAGATGCCCACCGCGACCTGGCAGGTCGCGCAGGAGCTGCACGCCACGCTCGGCATCGAACGTGGCGTGATCGTCCAGGCCACGACCTACGGCGCCGACCACACGGTGGTGCTCGATGCGCTCGAAGGCCTCAATGCCGGTGGCCCACGCCGCTACATGGCCTGCGCCAACGCGGCGGTGCTGACAGAGCGCGACGACGCCTACCTGCAGAAGCTGCACGACGCCGGCGTGCGGGGCGCGCGCTTCACGCGTGGCGGCCTCGGCATCAGCCTGACGGCAGCAGAGCAGGAACGCGCGTTCGCGCGCGTCAAGGAGCTCGGCTGGTACGTCAAGGTGCAGCCCGAGCCGAACGGCATGGCCGAGCAGCTGTCCACCTTCGAGTCGCTCGACGTGCCGGTGCTGCTCGACCACATGGGCCGCGCGGACCCCACGCGCGGCGACGCCGACCCGAGCCTGGTGCGCATCCTGGAGCTGTTCGAACGCGGCAACTTCTGGGTGATGCTGTCGCTGTCCGAGAAGATCTCGAAGGCCGGCGCACCCTGGGACGACGTGGTGCCGCTGGCGCAGCGCCTGATCGACGCCGCGCCCGACCGCTGCGTGTGGGGCAGCGACTGGCCGCACCCGGTGTCGGTCAAGCAGCCGCCCAACGAAGGCGCGCTGATGGAACTGCTCTACCGCTTCGCCCCCGACGCCACCACGCAGCAGAAGATCCTCGTCGACAACCCCGCCCGCTTCTTCGGATTCGAGACCCCATGAAACTCATCAGCTACCTCCACGATGGAGCCTCGCACTGGGGCTGCGTCATCGACAACGGAACCGGCGACGGCGTCGTCGACCTCGGCCGCCGTCTGCCGGACTTCGCATCCGTTGCCGCACTGCTCGAAGGCGGTGACGCTGCGCTGGCACAGGCCCGTGCAGCCGCCGAAGGCGCCGCACCCGACCATGCGCTGGCCGACGTGCGCGTCGAGACACCCATCGCGCGGCCGCGCCGCATCTTCTGCATCGGCGTGAACTACGCGCACCGCAACGCCGAGTACAAGGACGGCAGCGACCTGCCCAAGTACCCGAGCATCTTCATGCGCGTGGCCGAGTCCTTCGTGGGCCATGGCGAAGCGCTGCTGCAGCCGCTCGAATCCAAGCAGCTCGACTACGAGGGCGAGATCGCCATCGTCATCGGCCGCCGTGCGCGCCGCGTGAAGGGCGACGATGCGTTGGCCTGCATCGCCGGCCTCACCTGCATGAACGAAGGCACCATCCGCGACTGGGTACACCACGCCAAGTTCAACGTGACGCAGGGCAAGAACTGGAATGCGTCGGGCGCCATCGGGCCGTGGATCGTCACCGTCGATGAGTTTCCGCAAGGCTATGGCGCGCTGCGCGTGCAGACGCGCGTCAACGGCGAGCCGCGGCAGGACGACACCACCGCGAACCTGATGTTCGACTTCGCCTACCTCGTCGGCTACCTCTCGACCTTCACCACGCTGGAGCCGGGCGACATCATCGCGACGGGCACGCCGATCGGCGCGGGCATTCGCTTCGATCCGCCGAAGTTCCTGCAGCCGGGCGACGTGGTCGAGGTCGAGGTGAGCGGCGTGGGCGTGCTGCGCAACGTCGTGAAGGCCGAAGAGGTGAACGCATGAGCCTTGATCAAGCTACCCTCGCCAACGCCGCCGAGCGGCTCGAAGAAGCCGAGCGCACGCGCATCGCCTGCCGGCAGTTCTCGCTCGACCATCCCGACATGACGATCGACGACGCCTACGCGATCCAGCATGCGTGGATGCAGCTCAAGCTGCGCAACGGCCGTACGGTGAAGGGCCACAAGATCGGCCTCACGTCGAAGGCCATGCAGCGCGCGGTGAACATCGCCGAGCCCGACTACGGCACGCTGCTCGACGACATGTTCTACCGCGACGGCGCGGTGATCCCGGCGGAACGCTTCCTGCAGCTGAAGATCGAGGCCGAGCTGGCCTTCGTGCTGGCCCGGCCGCTGTCGGGCCCCGATTGCACGCTGTTCGACGTGCTCGATGCCACCGCGTACGTCACGCCTGCGCTGGAGATCCTCGACGCGCGCATCCAGCGCATCGATCCCGAGACGAAGCGCACACGCAATGTGTTCGACACCATCTCCGACAACGCGGCCAACGCCGCGCTGGTGCTGGGGGGGCGGCCCTTCAAGCCGGCGCTGATCGATGCCGACATGCGGCGCATCGGGGCCATCGTCAGCCGCAACGGCGAGGTCGAGGAGACAGGGTTGGCGGCCGGCGTGCTCAACCACCCGGGCTATGGCGTGGCCTGGCTGGCCAACCGACTGCACCGCTTCGGCGTCACGCTGCAGCCTGGGCAGGTGATCCTCGCGGGCTCGTTCATCCGTCCGATCGAGGTCGCGAAGGGCGACACCATCGTGGCCGACTACGGCGAGTTCGGCACCGTGTCCTGCCACTTCGGTTGACCCCATGCCAGCGCCTACCAACCGTTTCAAGCGTGCGCTCGCGGCCCAAGTGCCGCAGATCGGCCTTTGGTCCACACTGCCCGACCCCTACGTGTCGGAGATCGTTGCCGGTGCCGGCTTCGACTGGGTGCTGCTCGACACCGAGCACACGCCCACCGACGTGCCGCGCATGCTGCACCAACTGCAGGCCGTGACTGCGGCCGTGCCGGCCGAGGCGACGCGCCCAACCTCTGCCGTGGTGCGGCCCGACTGGAACGACGCGGTGCTCATCAAGCGCTACCTCGACATCGGTGCGCAGAGCCTGCTGCTGCCTTTCGTGCAGAACGCCGACGAGGCGAGAGCCGCGGTGCGCGCGACGCGCTACGCGCCCGAGGGCATCCGCGGCATGGGCGGCTCGATGCGGGCGTCCAACTTCGGCCGCATCCGCGACTACGTGAAAAGTGCACAGGACGAGCTCTGCGTGCTGGTGCAGGTCGAGACGCGCGAGGCGCTCGACCACCTCGACGCGATCCTTGCGGTCGAGGGCCTCGACGGCGTGTTCATCGGGCCGGCCGACCTGTCGGCCAGCCTGGGCCATCCCGGCGACCCGGGCCACCCCGAAGTGCGCAGCGCCATCGACGATGCGATCCGCTGCATCCGCGCCGCCGGCAAGGCGCCGGGCATCCTCATGCTCGACGAAGTTCGGGCGCGCGAGTGCCTGGACCTGGGTGCGTTGTTCGTCGCGGTGGCGATGGACCTGCAGATCCTGGCGCGCGGCGCCGAGGCGGCGGCGGCGCGCTTCGCGACGTCACGCAGCGCACCCGGCGCAGACGCCATCGTGTACTAGGCGTACAGCGGTTCCTCGTCCATCGACTCGCACTGGTCCTGCAGCATCTGGATCTGCCCCTTCCAGTAGTCGCTGGTACCGAACCAGGGAAAGTTGATCGGGAAGATCGGGTCTTCCCAGCGGCGCGCCAGCCAGGCGCTGTAGTGGATGAGCCGCAGCGTGCGCAGCGGCTCGATCAGCGCGAGCTCGCGGCGGTCGAAGGAGCGGAACTGCTCGTAGCCGTCGAGCAGGCCGCTGAGCTGGCCGGTGCGCTGGGCCCGGTCGCCCGACAGCAGCATCCACAGGTCCTGCACCGCGAAGCCGGTCCGCGCGTCGTCGAGATCGACGAAATGCGGGCCGCCGTCGGGGCGATCGGTCGGCGTCCAGAGGATGTTGCCGGGGTGCACGTCGCCGTGCAGGCGCAGCTTGCGCAGCGTTGCGTCGGCGGAAGTGGGGGACAGAGGCGTCGCAGCGATGCGGCCGAGCGCCTCGTTGCAGGCCTTTTCCCAGCCGCGTTGCACGTCGAGCGGGATCTTGTCGTTGCCGAGCAGCCAGTCGCGCGAAGCGATGCCGAAGCTCTGCAGGTCGAGCGCCGGCCGTGCCACGAACGGCTGCGCCGCGCCGATGGTGTGGATGCGTGCGAGGAAGCGGCCGACCCATTCGAGCACCTCGAAGTCGTCGAGCTCGGGTGAGCGTCCGCCACGGTAGGGGCTCACGCTGAAGGCGAAGCCGTCGTGGTGGTGCAGCGTGCGGCCGTGGACCTCGATCGGCGGAACGGCGGGCACATCGGCGGCGGCCAGCTCGCGCGAGAAGGCGTGTTCCTCCAGGATTTCGGTGGTGCTCCAGCGCTCGGGCCGGTAGAACTTGACGACCACCGACGCGTGCGCGGCCGGCTGGTCGAGGAAGACTTGGTAGACCCGGTTTTCGTAGGAGTTGAGGGCAGTGAGTCGACCGTCGCCGTGCAGGTCCAGCGTGGCCAGCGCGTCGAGCACCACGTCGGGCGTGAGGCTCTCGTAAGGATGGGTGTTCGCCGGTGCGCTGTTAGGTGTCATGGGGCGATTGTCGGCGCGCACCGAACCGCATCGTGCAACCAGCACCATGGAAAAAGGGCGGCACAGCCACAAGGCCGTGCCGCCCTCCGTGAGGTGGGATCGATCAGGCGATCGTGATCTCGACGTCGATGTTGCCGCGGGTCGCGTTCGAGTACGGGCACACCTGGTGGGCGGTGTCGACCAGCTTCTGCTTCTGCTCGGCATCGAGGCCGGGCAGGGTGATGGCCAGTTGCACGCTGATGCCGTAGGCCGCGCCGCCGTTCGTCGGGCCGAGCGAGACCTTGGAGTCGATCGCGACGTCGTCCGGCACCTTCACGCCGACCTTCGGGCCGACGGCCTTCATCGCGCCGATGAAGCAGGCGGCGTAGCCGACCGCGAACAGCTGCTCGGGGTTGGTGCCCGGCTTGCCCGAACCGGGCGAGCTCAGTTGCACGTCGATGGCGCCGTCGCTGCTCTTGCCAGCGCCGTCGCGGCCGCCGGTGGTGTGGGCTTCGGCGGTGTAGAGAACCTTGTCGAGTTTCGTGGTCATGGTCGTTCCTTTGGGAGTGGTTGGAGAAGTGGTGAAAAGGTGAGTGCTTCCGGTGAAGCACACGCGGAAATTTTTCGGGCTAAGCGGCCTTGATGCGATCGCGCAGCGTCTGGATTTGCTGCGTGAGCGCGATAAGTTCGGGCACGTCGCATTGCGTGGCCGCCAGCAGGCAGGCGGGCACGTCGGCCGCGCGCGCCTTGAGGCGGCGGCCGGCGCCGCTCAACGTGATGCGAACGCGTCGCTCGTCGGCCGCGTCGCGCAAGCGAGTCAGGTGACCGCTGGTTTCGAGGCGCTTGAGCAGCGGTGTGAGCGTGCCGGAGTCGAGCGACAGCCGCTCGCCCAACTCGGACACCGTCGCGCCGTCTTGTTCCCACAGCGCAAGCATCACCAGGTACTGAGGGTAGGTGAGCTTGAGCTTGTCGAGCATCGGCTTGTAGAGCCGCGTCATCGCAAGCGATGCGGAGTACACGGCGAAGCACAGCTGGTTGTCCAGCAGGAGCATTTCGTCGGTGGAAGGTGCGGAGCGCATGGCTGAAGTGTAGCGAGCAATTGAATTGCGTGCAATGTAATTGCCGGACCGCCGGCAGGGTTGCTTCGAATGACGCTGCGGGATCCCCCGCATCGCGGTATTTCCGGCCGTGCGGGAGCGCAGGGTCGTCCTTGGCGCGATACGCCTTGTCGACTCCGCCGTCGCGCGCGTCAGCGACCGCTGAAGCGGGCCGGGCGCCGCTCGACGAAGGCGCGCACGCCCTCCGCGGCGTCCTCGCTGCGCGCGAGTCGTTTCTGCGTCTCGATGAATTCGGCCACCGCCGCCGCCGGCCCTTCTTCCACGGCCTTGAGCACGTTGAGGCGCGTGGCCACCACGGCCAGCGGTGCCTGCGCGGCGATCTGCTGCGCGATGCGCAAGGCCTCGTCCAGCTCCTGGCCAGCTGGCATCACGCGCTGCACGAAGTTCAGGCGCAGCGCCTCGGCGCTGCCGAACTCGTCGGCCGTCAGCAGGTGCAGCATCGCGTTGCCGAGGCCCGCGCGCTCGGCCATGCGCAGCGTGGCGCCGCCGGTGGCCATGATGCCGCGCTGAACCTCCATTTGCGAGAAGCGGCAGTTGTCGGCCGCGACCACGATGTCGGCGCCCAGCATCAGCTCGATCCCGACCGTGAAACAGATGCCCTTGACCGCAACGACCATCGGCTTGGTGCGTCGGCGGTAACCGTCGAGCCCGAAGTCGTGCGGCTCGACCATGCCCTTCGGCACCACCTTCTCTCCGCGCTGCATGAACTCGGTGAAGGCCGGCAGGTCGAGCCCGGCGGTGAAGTGATCGCCCATCGCATGCAGCACGCCCACGCGCAGTGCAGGGTCGTCATCGAGCCGGGTGTACGCCTCGGCGAGCTCGCGGAACATGCGCGGCGTCCAGCCGTTGCGCTTGGCCGGGCGGTTGATGCCGATCAGCAGCACATGGTCGAGCACCTGTGTGTCGATGCAGCCTTCGGGCGGGGGTGTGGTTCCTTCAGCAAGCATGGCAGTCTCCTGTCGTTGTTTTGTTCGAGAAGCACCGCGGAACCGGCTTCGCCGGGCCGCTGGTGTTGCCCCCGGAAGGGGGTTGGCGCTGCCACACGAAGTGGGCAAGCCTGGGGGTGATCCAAGAACACCGCGGAACCGGCTTCGCCGGGCCGCTGGTGTTGCCCCACTGGAAGGGGGTTGGCGCTGCCACACGAAGTGGGCAAGCCTGGGGGTCAGTACTGATACACGCCGCGGCCGGTCTTGCGGCCGAGCTGGCCGGCAGCGACCATTTCCTTCAGCAGCGGGCAGGCCCGGTACTTGGAGTCACCGTACTCCTCGAGGTACACGTCCATCACGGCCAGGCACACGTCCAGGCCGATCATGTCGGCCAGGGCCAGCGGGCCGATCGGCTGGTTGGTGCCGAGCTTCATGCCGGCGTCGATGTCTTCCGCCGTCGCAATGCCTTCGGACAGCACGAAGAAGGCTTCGTTGATCATCGGCACCAGGATGCGGTTGACCACGAAGCCCGGCGCGTTCTTCACGGTGATCGGCGACTTGCCGAGCTTCACCGACAGCGCCTTCACCGCGTCGTGCGTGGCGTCGCTCGTCAGGTAGCCGCGGATGATTTCCACCAGCGCCATCATCGGCACCGGGTTGAAGAAGTGCATGCCGATGAAGCGGTCGGCGCGCGAGGTGGCCGCGGCCAGCTTGGTGATCGAGATCGATGAGGTGTTCGACGCGATGATGACTTCGGGCGCGAGCATCGCGTCGACCTGCTTGAGGATCTTCAGCTTGAGCTCGTAGTTCTCGGTGGCGGCCTCGATCACCAGCTGCGCGCCCTTGAGGTCCTCGTAGTTCGTCGAGCCCTGGATCATCGCCAGCGCGGCGGTCTTCTGCTGGGCCGTCAGCTTCTCCTTCTTGATCAGGCGGTCGAGACTGCCGCTGACGGTGGCCAGGCCCTTGTCGACGGCGGCTTGCGCGATGTCGACCATCACGACCTTCACGCCAGCGACCGCGCAGGCTTGCGCGATGCCGTTGCCCATGGTTCCGGCGCCGATGATGCCGACGGTTTGAATGCTCATTGAAGTGCTCCTTGCAGCGAATTTGAGATGGGGAGGCGAGCATGGCCCGCGCGATGGCGGTGATTGTGTCGCAGCACGGCTCACTGGCGCTGTGCCGCAGCCGACAACATGGGATTCAGGGCGGGTGGATTAAAGTGCCCGGTTTTCCAGCCCCCGGAGCGCTTCCCATGACGACCCCCCTCGGCACCCCGCTGTCCCCCGACGCCACCCGCGTCATGCTGCTCGGCTCCGGCGAGCTCGGCAAGGAGGTGCTGATCGCGCTGCAACGCCTGGGCGTCGAGACCATCGCCGTGGACCGCTACGAGAACGCGCCCGGCCAGCAGGTGGCGCACCACGCACGCACGATCACCATGAGCGATCCGGCGCAGCTCAAGGCGCTGATCGAGGCCGAGAAGCCGCATCTGGTCGTGCCCGAGATCGAGGCCATCGCCACGCCGATGCTGCAGGCGCTGGAAGACGCAGGCGCCGTGCGCGTCATCCCGACCGCCCGCGCAGCCCGCCTCACGATGGACCGCGAAGGCATCCGCCGCCTCGCCGCCGAAACGCTGGGCGTGCCGACCAGCCCCTACGAGTTCTGCGACTCGCTCGAAGAACTGCAGGCCGCCATCGATGCCGGCATCGGTTACCCCTGCATCGTCAAGCCGGTGATGAGCAGCTCCGGCAAGGGCCAGAGCAAGATCGACGGCCCGACCGACGTGAAGAAAGCCTGGGACTACGCCATGGCGGGCGGCCGCGTGAGCCACGGCCGCGTGATCGTCGAAGGCTTCATCGACTTCGACTACGAGATCACGCTGCTGACCGTGCGCGCGCTCGACGCCAAGGCCTCGGTCCAGACCCAATTCTGCGAGCCCATCGGCCACGTGCAGGTCAGCGGCGACTATGTCGAGAGCTGGCAGCCGCACCCGATGTCGCCAGTGGCGCTGAAGAAGGCGCAGCAGATCGCGAAAGCGGTGACGGACGACTTGGGCGGCCAGGGGCTCTTCGGCGTCGAGCTGTTCGTGAAGGGCGAAGAGGTCTGGTTCAGCGAGGTCAGCCCGCGCCCGCACGACACCGGCATGGTGACGATGGCGACGCAGTGGCAGAACGAGTTCGAGCTGCACGCCCGCGCCATCCTCGGCCTGCCGGTCGACACCACGCTCAAGAGCGCGGGTGCCAGCGCCGTGATCTACGGCGGCGTCGACGCGACCGGCATCGTCTTCGACGGCGTGGCCGAGGCGCTGCAGGTGCACGGCGTCGACATCCGCCTCTTCGGCAAGCCCGAGAGCTTCGTCAAGCGCCGCATGGGCGTGGCGCTGGCGCATGCGGCCGATATCGACACCGCGCGCGCGAACGCCAAGGAAGCCGCCTCGCGCGTGAAGCCCCGTAAAGCCTGAAACCGCCACGCCCGAACGGCAGAAAGCCGCCCGATGGGCGGCTTTCTTGTTCGTGAGACACCGCGGAACCGGCTCTGCCGGACCGCCGGTGTCGCCCCCGGTAGGGGGAAGGCGAAGGCGACACGCAGTGCGCCGCAGCCTGGGGACGAGCCTACTCTTCGACGAAGGCCTCTTCGCGCTTGGCCTTGATCGACGGCAGCAGCACAATGCCCAGCAGCAGGCACGCTGCCACCAGCAGGCCGGCCGACAGCGGACGCGTGACGAACACGCTCCAGGTGCCGCGCGACAGCAGCAGCGCGCGGCGCAGGTTCTCTTCCATCATCGGGCCCAGGATGAAGCCCAGCAGCAGCGGCGCGGGCTCGGTCTTGAGCTTGAGGAAGAGGTACCCGATCACGCCGAAGATCGCAACCATCCACACGTCGAAGGTGTTGTTGTTGGTCGAGTACACGCCGACTGCACAGAACAGCACGATGGCCGGGAACAGGAACTTGTAGGGCACCGTGAGCAGCTTGATCCACATGCCGATCAACGGCAGGTTCAGGATGATCAGCATCGCGTTGCCGATCCACATCGAGGCGATCAAGCCCCAGAACAGTTCCGGGTTGCTGGTCATCACCTGCGGGCCGGGCTGGATGTTGTGGATGGTCATGGCACCCACCATCAGCGCCATCACGGCGTTGGGCGGAATGCCCAGCGTGAGCAGCGGGATGAAGGAGGTTTGCGCGCCAGCGTTGTTGGCCGATTCGGGCGAGGCGACGCCGCGGATGTTGCCCTTGCCGAAAGGCACTTCGCCCGGCTTCATCTTGATCTTCTTCTCGAGCGCGTAAGCCGCGAAGGCCGCCAACAGTGCGCCGCCACCGGGCAGGATGCCCAGCGCCGAGCCGAGGGCGGTGCCGCGCAGCACGGCGGGGGCCATGCGCTTGAAGTCGTCCTTCGTGGGGAACAGACCCTTCACATTGGCGGTGAACACCTCGCGCTCGTCGTCGGGCTGCGACAGGTTGCCGATGATTTCGCCGTAGCCGAACACGCCCATGGCGATCACCACGAAGCCGATGCCGTCAGTCAGTTCCGGGATGTCGAAGCTGAAGCGCGCCACACCCGAATTCACGTCGGTGCCGACGATGCCCAGCAGCAGGCCCAGCACGATCATGGCGACCGCCTTGAGCAGCGAGCCCGAGGCCAGCACCACGGCGCCGATCAGACCCAGCGTCATCAGCGAGAAGTACTCGGCCGGGCCGAACTTGAAGGCCAGTTCGGTCAGCGGCGGCGCGAAGGCAGCCAGGATCAGCGTGCCGACGCAGCCGGCGAAGAAGGAGCCCAGGCCGGCCGCCGCGAGCGCAGGGCCCGCCCGGCCTTGCCGCGCCATCTGGTAGCCGTCGATGCAGGTCACGACCGACGAAGACTCGCCCGGCAGGTTCACCAGGATGGCCGTGGTCGAACCGCCGTACTGCGCGCCGTAGTAGATGCCGGCCAGCATGATCAGTGCCGATACGGGGGGCAGCGCGTAGGTGGCAGGCAGCAGCATCGCGATCGTCGCGACGGGACCGATGCCGGGGAGCACGCCAATCAGCGTACCGAGAATGCAACCGACCAGGCAGTACAGCAGGTTGGTGAAGGTGAAGGCGACGCCGAAGCCGATCGACAGGTTATGAAACAGTTCCATGGTGTGGGTCTCCTCAGCCCGAAATGAATGTGGGCCAGACCTGGATCTGCAACTTGAGCGCCCAGATGAAGGCGATGTAGCTACCGATGGCGAGAATGGTGGCCAGCACCAGCACGTCGCGCAGCTTGAAGTGCTCGCCGGCCAGGCTCGCGATGATGGTCAGCGCATAGATCGCGAGGATCAGTCCCATGGCCGGCAGGCCAATGCTCGGCAATCCACCCAGCAACACACCGAATGCGACGTTGGCGGCAATCACGAAGAACAGTGGTTTCCACGCCCATCGGCCGATCTTCCCGCCGTCTGCGGTTTCGACAACCAGAGCCTGGAAGATGATCAGCAATCCCAGGATGGACAGCAGAATGCCCAGCATGAGGGGGAAGTAGCCCGGCCCCATGCGCGCACCGTCCCCGATGTTGTAAGTGGTGGCGCCCACCGCGAAGGCGGCACCGACCGTTGTGAACATGACCCCTGAAAAGAAGTCAGCCTGACTCTTGATACCCATTGTCTCGACCCCGTGAATTGGAGGCGTGAGGGTCGTCGGATGCGCCTGACCAATGGCTGACGCGAGCGCTAAGCAGTAACGCGTAGCCCCTCGTACGGGTATCCGATAGGCTGCTCAAAAAACAGGCGGTCCAGACGCAAAAAAGGCTCCCGAAGGAGCCTTTTTCAATTCAGTGACTGAGGTGAGGGCTTAGTAGCCGCCACGGCCACCGCCGCCGCCGCCGCCGTAACCACCACCGCCGCCGCCACCGCTACGGCCGCCACCGCCGCCGTAACCGCCGCCGCCACCAGCGCCACCACCGTAGCCGCCACCACCGCCGCCGCCGCTACGGCCGCCACCGAAACCGCCGCCAGCAGGACGGGGTTCCATCGGACGTGCTTCGTTGACCGTCAGAGCGCGGCCGTCGAGCGTGTGGCCATTCAGGCCTTCGATAGCAGCCAGCGCTTCAGCGTCGGTGCCCATTTCCACAAAACCGAAACCCTTGGAGCGGCCGGTTTCGCGTTCCATCATGACCTTGGCGCTGGTCACAGCACCGAACTCGCCGAAGGCTTGTTCCAGATCGTTGTCGCGGATGGAGTAGGACAGATTGCCTACGTACAGTTTTTTGCCCATGGAGGGACTCCTAATTCAAACCAAAATAACAAAGCGATGGAGTCCCAGAATCACAACTGACTGAAAAAGCGCTGTGGCGCGAAACTGACCGATCACCGGTTCACGTTTCCGACGGAGGCCGCCTGAAACGCTCGGATATTGTCCTTCACTCTTGGCCTTTTGGGTGAAAAGCTTTGGTCGTGTGCGCGTAAACCCCGAAAAAAAGCGCTCTCGCCCTGTGAGGAGCCGGTCTGGCTATGCTTGCCGGCTCGTATCCCGCCCGCGATCAGGGCCTTTCTCACCATCACGACGTTGCATGCCATTCGAAGCCCTGGGCCTTGTTTCTCCTCTGGCGCGCGCCGCCGCCGCGCAGGGCTATGCCGAGCCGACGGCCATCCAGCGCGCGGCCATTCCCGCGGTACTGGCGGGCCGTGATCTTCTGGCCTCGGCGCAGACTGGCTCTGGCAAGACGGCCGCTTTCGCCTTGCCGCTGCTGCAGAAACTGTTGGATGGGCGCAACGACCCGGCGCGACAGTTGCCGGCGCTTGTGCTGGTGCCCACGCGCGAACTCGCCGCCCAGGTCGGCGAGACCCTGCGGGAACTGGCACGCGCGCTGCCCGTGCCACTGCGCATCGTGGTCGCTGCGGGCGGCGTATCGATCAATCCGCAGCTGATGGCCTTGCGCCGCGGTGCCGACGTGGTCGTGGCCACGCCGGGGCGCCTGCTGGACATCGTCGACCACAACGCGCTGAGGCTCGGTGGCCTCGCCGTGCTGGTGCTTGACGAGGCTGACCGCTTGCTCGACCTCGGCTTCGCCGACGAACTCCAGCGCATCCTCGGCCTGCTGCCCGCGAGGCGCCAAACCCTGCTGTTCTCGGCCACCTTCCCGCCCGCGATCGAGACGCTCGCCGCCACCGTGCTCAGCGACCCGCTGCGCATCGACATCGCCGCAGAGCCCGCTACGGCGCCCGACATCGCGCAGCGCGCGATCGAGGTCGACGCGCAACGGCGCACGCAGCTGTTGGTGAAGCTGGTTCGCGACGAGGCCTGGGCCCGCGTGCTGGTGTTCGTGGCCACCAAACACGCGGCCGAGATCGTGGCCGACAAGCTGCGCAAGGCGGGCCTGAATGCCGAGCCTTTTCACGGCGTGCTGAGCCAGGGCAAGCGCACCCAGGTGCTGGAAGACTTCAAGGCGTCGCGGGTGCAGGTGGTGGTCGCCACCGACCTGGCGGCCCGCGGCATCGACGTGGTGCAACTGCCCGCGGTCGTGAACTACGACCTCCCACGCTCGGCCGTCGACCACGTGCACCGCATCGGCCGCACCGGCCGTGCCGGCGAGCACGGGATGGCCTTGAGCTTCGTGACTGCCGACATGGAGGCGCACTTCCGCTTGATCGAGAAGCGACAGGGCAAGTCGGTGCCGCGTGAACAGGTGGCGGGTTTTGAACCCGCGCCGCGCGCAGAACTGTCGACTGAAGCCGCAGCCGCAGCCGGCACCGGCGGCGTCAAGGGCAAGCGTCCCAGCAAGAAAGACAAGCTGCGCGCCGCCGCTGCAGCCGCCACGCAACGCGTCAGCGGCTGAAAGCTACGCCTTGAAGCGCTTGCGCGTGAGCGCCAGCGCGATCCAGAACGCCGCCACCGCGTAAACCGCGAGCACCGCGCCGTGTCGCAGCGGGTCGTTCGGCCATTGGTCCATGAACAGCGGGCGTACCAGTGCCACGGCATTGGTCAGCGGCAACCAGGCCGAGATCGCGCGCACGACTGACGGCAGCTGCTCGAGCGGGAAGAACACGCCCGACAGGAACATCATCGGCGTCATGAACAGCGTGAAGTAGTAGGTGAAGAAGTCATAGCCCTTGGCCAGCGCGTTGAAGATCAGCGCGATCGACGAGAAAGTCACGCCGGCGCCCGCCAGCACGAACCACGCGACGATCAACTTGGGGCTGTGGCTGATGCCCAGCCCCAGCATCACCAGCAGGATCGCGGTCGTGGTGAAGATCGCCTTGAACGCCGCCCACAGCATCTCCGCGAGCACCACATCGTCGAGCCTGACCGGCGCGTTCATGATGCCGTCCCAGGTCTTCTGCACGTGCATTCGGGAGAAGGCCGAGTACAGCGCCTCGAAGCTCGCCGCGTTCATCGCGCTCATGCAGATCGAGCCGCTGGCGAGGAACAGGATGTAGGGCACCCGGGTGCCGCCCACCTCCACCTGCCCGATCAGTGCACCCATGCCGTAACCGAAGGCCACGAGCCAGATCAGCGGTTCGGCGATGTTGCCGATCAGGCTCGGAATGGCCAGCTTGCGCCACACGAGAAGGTTGCGCAGGAACACCGGCCACCAGCGCATCGACAGCGCGGGTGGGCGCCAGACAGAGGGCGTGGTTCGGAGAGGCGTGTGTATCGTCTTGGACTGCATGGTCAAGCGTCCTCGCGGATCTGCCGCCCGGTGAGTTTGAGGAACAGATCCTCGAGATTGGCAGGCCGATGAAAGGTGCGCAGCCCGCCGCGCTGCGTGAGCACGTCCAGCAAGCGGCGCGCGTCCTGCGTGTAGAAGAAAACAGTCTCGCCGCTGACCTCGATGCGAGCCGCAAGCGCCTTGAGTTCGGGCGCCTCGGCCAGCGGCACCGCACCGTGGCCGTAGACCTCGACCACGTCGGGTTCGAGGTGCTGGGCGATCAGGTCGCGCGGCTTGCCTTCGGCGATCTTGCGACCATGGTCGAGCACCAGCAGGCGCGAGCACAGGCGCTCGGCCTCGTCCATGAAGTGGGTGGTCAGCAGGATGGACTTGCCGCGCTGAAGCAGCACCTGGAGCCGCTCCCACATCAGGTGGCGCGCCTGCGGGTCGAGGCCGGTGGTGGGTTCGTCGAGCAGCAGCAACTTGGGGTCGTTCACCAGTGCGCGCGCCAGAGACAACCGTCGCTTCATCCCGCCCGAGAGCTCGCCGGGCTTGGCGTCGGCCTTGTTCGTGAGCGCTGCGAAGGCCAGCAGTTCGGGAACGCGGGGCGCGATCTCTGCGCGACGAAAGCCGAAGTAGCGGCCATAGACCATCAGATTCTCGGCGCAGCTGAAGTCGGGGTCGAGCGTGTCGAACTGCGTGACCACGCCCAGCTGCGCCTTGATGGCCAGCGCGTCGCGCGGCATGTGCAGGTCACCGCCGCTGCCGGTGTAGATGATCTCGCCCGCATCGGGCGCGGTGAGCCCGAGGCACATGCGGATGGTGGTCGTCTTGCCGGCGCCGTTCGGTCCGATCACGCCCAGGCATTCGCCCGGCGCGATCTCGAAGGAGAGGTCGTCGACGACGGTGGTGTCGCCGTAACGCTTGCGCAGCTGGTTGACGCGGAAGAGGGGCGCATTGTTCACCGGGCGCATTGTGAGCGACGCCAGCGACGCCAGCGGCGCAGCGCGTCAGCCATGCACCCCACGGCTGTCGGACGGCGCCTCCGCGCGCTCGTCCATGCCGTAGTCGCGCACCACGCTCGCGATGCGCAACCGGTAATTGCCGAACACGTGGCTGCGGCCCGCGCTCTGGGCGCGCCGATGCGCATCCAGCAGGCGCCAGGCTGCGAGCGATGCCTCGTCGCGCCAGAAGCTCAGGCTGAGCATCTTGCCCGGCTCGTACAGGCTCTCGAAGCGGTCGATGGAAATGAAGCCGTCCATCTTCAGCAGGTCCTCGCGCAGTGCTGCGGCCATCTGCAGGTAGGTGTCGCGCTGGCCCGCGGCGGGCCAGACTTCGAAGATCACGGCCATCATGGGGCAGCTCCTGATTGAAGTGGATGGGCGTGTGTTCCGGACCGGTGCGACACGTCGTCGTTCAGCACATCTTAGGGAGGCGCACGCGACACACTTCGCCTACGATCGAATCATGGATGCATCCAACGACCGTGAAAGCGACCATGCCGACGACCATCTCGCGCGCATCGCCGCCGCCATGGCCGAGCCGGCGCGTGCGCGCATGCTGTGCAGCCTGATGGACGGCCATGCCCGGACCGCGACCGAGCTGGCGGTGGTGGCCGGCGTGGCGGCATCGACCGCCAGCGCCCATCTGGCGCGATTGCGCGACCAGCACCTGATCGCGTCGGTGGCGCAGGGCAAGCACCGGTACTTTCGCCTGAGTGGCGACGAGGTCGGTACCGCGCTCGAGAGCCTGCTGGTGTTGGCCGGGGCGGGTCGCAGCCGTTTTCGGCCCACCACGCCCCACCGTCTTCGCGCCGCGCGCACCTGTTACGACCACATCGCCGGTGCCGCAGGCGTGGCGCTGCACGACCGGCTGCACGACCACGGCTGGCTGGCGCCTTCGGGCGAGGCCGACTACGCGCTCACGGCGCGCGGCACCGAAGGTTTCGGTGCGCTGGGCATCGACGTGTCGGCCACGCTTTCGCTACGCCGGCGCTTCGCCTGCCCGTGCCTCGACTGGAGCGAACGTCGGCCGCACCTCGGTGGCGCCTTGGGCGCTGCGCTGCTGGCGCAGTCGCTGCGTCGGGGATGGATGCGGCAAGACCTCGACAGCCGCGCGTTGGTGGTCACCCCGAAGGCACTGCGCGACGTGCCCGGTTTTTTCGCACCGGCACCGGCGGCGCCATGACCGGGCCCGTTCCTTGCACCTTGGCCTTCTCACGAATGCGCCCAAGCGCACGCGGCGACAACGACGGCGACAAGCCCATGGAGAAAGTCGAATGAAGGTTCTGGTTCTGGGCAGCGGGGTGATCGGCGTGAGTTCGGCCTACCAGCTGGCGCTGGCCGGCCACGAGGTCACGGTGGTCGACCGCCAGCCCGCCGCCGCGATGGAGACCAGCTACGGCAACGCCGGCGAGGTCTCGCCCGGCTACTCGTCCCCCTGGGCCGGGCCGGGCGTTCCGCTCAAGGCGGTGAAGTGGTTGCTGATGCACCACCGCCCTCTGGTGATCCGCCCGACACTCGACCTGGCGCTGGTGCGCTGGGGCGCGTCGATGCTGCGCAACTGCACCAGCGCGCGTTACGACCTCAACAAGAGCCGCATGGTGCGGCTGGCCGAATACAGCCGCGACTGCCTGCGCGAACTGCGCGCGCAGACCGGCATCCGCTACGACGAGCGCATGCAGGGCACGCTGCAACTCTTTCGCACGCAGGCGCAGCTCGACGGCACCGCGGCCGACATCGCCGTGCTGCAACGCGACGGCGTGCCCTTCGAGCTGCTCGACCGCGACGGCTGCATCCGCCATGAGCCGGCCCTGGCCGCGGTGCGCGAGAAGTTCGTCGGCGGCCTGCTGCTGCCGGGCGACGAGACTGGCGACTGCTTCAAGTTCACGCAGCGGCTGGCGGCGATGGCGGCCGACCTCGGCGTTCAGTTTCGCTATGGCACGCAAATTCGGCGCATCGAGTCGTCGGGCGTCGCCATCACTGGGGTGCAGACCGACGCCGGCACGTTGCGCGCCGACGCGTACCTGGTCGCGCTCGGCAGCCACTCGCCGCTGCTGCTCAAGGATTTGGGGCTGCGCATCCCGGTGTACCCGGTCAAGGGCTACTCGATCACCGTGCCGATCACCGACGCCGCGGGCGCGCCCGAATCGACGGTGATGGACGAGACGCACAAGGTCGCGGTCACGCGGCTGGGCGACCGCATTCGCGTGGGGGGCACGGCCGAGCTGGCCGGCTACACCCTGAAGCTGCACGAGGCCCGCCGGCAGACGCTGGCCCACGTGGTGACCGACCTGTTCCCACGCGGCGGCGACGTGTCGCGCGCCGAATTCTGGTGCGGACTGCGCCCGATGACGCCCGACGGCACGCCGATCGTCGGCGCCACGCGCTGGCCCGAACTGTTCTTGGCCACCGGGCACGGCACGCTCGGCTGGACCATGGCGGCCGGCACCGCACGGGTAATGGCCGAAGTGATCTCCGGCCGTGCGCCGGGCATCGACCTCGACGGCCTGACCGTGGCGCGCTACCCCGGCGCCTACCGCTGAGGGCGCGACCCGCGCAAGGGCGCGAGCAGTGCGCTGAGGCCGTTGTGGTCGATCTCGTGCATCAGCTGCAACAGCCGGCCGATCTCGCCCTTGGGAAAGCCCTCGCGGGCGAACCAGGTGAGGTAGTTGCCGGGCAGGTCGGCGATCAGCGTGCCCTTGTGCTTGCCGAAGGGCATCTCCAGGCTCACCAGACGTTGCAGGTCTTCCGGGTTCATCGCTAGCCGCCGGCGCGTTTGACGGTCATGCCCTGCTTCTGCAGCGCGGCGATCACGGTCTCGCGGTGGTCACCCTGGATCTCGATCACGCCGTCCTTGACGGTGCCGCCCGAGCCGCACTGCGCCTTGAGTTGCTTGCCCAAGGTTGCGAGCGCGACAGCATCGAGCACCACGCCGCGCACCAGTGTCACGCCCTTGCCCTTGCGTCCCTTGGTTTCATGCGACACGCGCACGATGCCGTCGCCCTTGGGCGTTGCAACCAGCGCCTTGCACCGGCAATCGGCGGCCGCCTGGCGGCATTCCGGACAGACGCGGCCGGTGTCGGTGGAATAGACCAGTCGGCTGGCCGGAGTGCTGCTGCGCATCGCGTCGTCAGGAGAAAAATCAAGCCGGGGGTGCCGGCGGTGCAAGCGGGAATCGCACGCTGAACACCACGAAGGGCGCAGCGTACGCATAGGTGATGGTGCCACCGTGTGCCGCGACGATCGCGTGCGCGATGTAAAGCCCCAAACCCAGCCCGCCCTTGTTGCGCGGATTGGCCTGTTCGCGGCGCTTGAAGGCGTTGAAGAGCTGCGCTTCGATGTCGGACGGGATCGGTGCGCTGACGTTGCGCACCGCCAGCGTCGCCTGCCCGTCGTGGCTGCCGAGCTCGACGACCAGCGGCTCGCCCGGTGCGCCGTGGTGGCGGGCATTGCTCACCAGATTGGTGAAGACCTGCGCCATGCGGTCGCCGTCGACCCAGGCGACCAGGCTTTCCGGCGCCCGCCGCACCACGTGCACGCCAGGGTGGGCGGTGCGCATCTCGTCGAGCAGGTCGTCGAGCAGCAGCACGAGATCGACCTCGGTGCGACGTACCTCCATGGCGCCGTCGTTCTGCAGCCGCGACATGTCGAGCACCTGCGCGATCATCCGTGCCATGCGCGTGCTCGAGGCCTGGATGCGCTGGCCCATTCGGCGGCCTGTGCTCGGGTCGCGCGCGCCATCGCCCTCGGCGTCCTTGCCCAGCAGCCGTGCCGCCATCGCGATCGATTGGAGCGGGTCGCGCAGGTCGTGGCCCAGCATCGCCATCAGCTCGGAACGCCCGCGCGAAATGTCGGCGAGCCGCGCGGTGCGCGCGCGCAGCAGTTCGTCGAGCAGACGGCGCCCGAATTCGAGGTCGTACGTGTCCCAGGGCACCGCGCTGTCACGCACCGTCTCGCGCCAGACATCGAAGGACCCGCGCGGTGTGAGCCGCGGGCCCAGCGGGCCGATCTTGTAGGTCTTCTCCGGATGACCGCCCCACTCGATCGTCTCGATCTGCTCCTTGCGCAGCAGCACCAGCCAGCCGTGGGCCGCCGGGTCGAAGGACAGCGCGAGCACGCCGCACCACACGCCCGGCCCGCCTGCCAGCGCTGGCGCCAGCTGCTTGAGCGATGCGGTGGCGAGCAGGTGGCCGGCCGGCGCCTGACCCGCATCGAGCCACTGGATCAGCTGGACGGCGAAGTCCCGCGGCACGTCACCCTCGACGTGCAGCTTGGACTCCTCGGCGATCAGCACCGCGTGCGCGCTGAAGGCCGTTGCGACGTCGGCCGCGCGGGCGATCAAGGCACTCGCGGTGTCGTCGGCGTGCAGCGCGGCCTCGATCAGGCGGCTGCGCAGATCGGCGGCGTCGGCGCTGCGCTTGGCATGCTCCCCGGCGGTCAGACTCTGCACGTTGGCCGCGAGGATCTGCGCGAGCACGTCGCAGGCCATGCGCACGGAGTAGGGCACCTGCAGCGGGCTCATGTGATGGCAGGCCAGCATGCCCCAGAGCTGGCCGTTGACGACGATCGAGATGCTCATCGACGCGCCCACGCCCATGTTCTGCAGATACTCGATATGGATCGGCGACACGCTGCGAAGCACGCAGTGGCTCATGTCGAGCGCGCCGCTGTCGGGGGCGGCCGTGAGAGCGACAGGCGCCGCGAGGACATCGGCGATCAGGCGCAGCGTGTTCACCACGTAGAGGCGCCGCGCCTGCGCCGGGATGTCGCTCGCCGGGTAGCGTCGGCCCACGAAGGGTTCGAGCGTTTCGGCGCGGTCCTCTGCCACGACCTCGCCGCTGTCGTCGTGGCGAAAGCGGTAGGCCATCACCCGGTCGAAGCCGGTCAACTGGCGCACCGCGCCGACCGCGAACACCATCAGGCTGCGCATCGACTTTTGCCGCTTGATGCGTTCCATCGCGCGATGCGCCTTGAGCGCGAAGTCGGCCATCACGTCGATGCTGGCGGGACGCAGCTCGAATTCGGCGATCACCAGGCCGCCGCTGCGATGCACCACCAGGTCGAACACCTGCTCATGCAACCGCACCTCGAGGCTGAAAGGGAGGCCGTCGCCGTCGGCCGACACCAGCAGTTCGCGAATGGCTTCGTGCACGCCGAGGTCGCCCTCGAAGTGCGCATTCGCCAGGGCTTCGCCGACCGCTGGGGTCGTGGCGCCGAGCAGCGTGGCGGCGTTCGCGCTGGCATGGGTGACGACACCCTCGCTCGAGAAGGCCAGCAGCGCACCGTGCGACTGGATCAACCCCGGAATGTGGATCGGCTCGCGTGCACAGTTGTCGAGGTTGATCGGCAGCGTCTCGCTCATGCGGCCCGCTCCGTCTGCCGATGGCATTGCAGCAGCAGCTCGAAAGCGTCGACCGCGCCTTCGCAGGCACTGCGAACCTCGTCGGGTCCGAAAGACTGCGCCTGCAGCCTGGCCACGAATCGCTTCCATTGCGCGCCGGTCTGCTCGCCCTCACCTTGCAGGTAGTTCAGCGGATGGGGCGCCAGCGGCTCGGCCAGGCGCCGGTAAAGCACGCGGCCGCCCAGGCGCGAGCCTTCGAGCACGTACGACACGCCCCACAGAAAGGCGGCGCTGCGTGGCTGCGGCGGGGTCGTGTCGTGATGCAGCGCGTCCGCCGGGGTCGGCAGCAGCGCGTCACAGGTCCGCAGGTCGTCGGCCACCGCGGCGCGGTGTGCTTCCAGCGGCACGGGATTCGGCTCGAAAGCAGCCAGACGGCGCATCCATGCATCGAGCAGACGCAGATGGGACCGATAGGCCGCCAGGTCGGGCACAGGCTGGGCCAGAGGCAGGCACTGGTCGACCTCGGCGTGGAGGGGGGCGGTGGCCGTTCGCAGGGCGTCGAGAATGTCGGATTCCACTGGAGGGCTCGCCCGGAGCAAGTGTTCGGAGGTTCCTGGCATCTCTGCGCGGCGATTCTTTCGGGGGCGATGATAGGCCCGATGCAGGCCGTGACTTGAACGCGGGAAGATAGCGCACGCCGCTATGTCAAAAGACACGCCGCGCCGCCCCTGCGCAGCGGCACGGTCGGCCTATTGGAACGCCACCTCGGCAAAGCTGCGCAGCTTGCGGCTGTGCAGTCGGCTCGAACCCTCGGCGCGCAGGATCTCGATCGCCTTCATGCCGATGCGCAGATGCTGCTCCACGCGCTCACGATAGAAATGATTGGCCATGCCCGGCAGCTTGATCTCGCCGTGCAGCGGCTTGTCGGACACGCACAGCAGCGTGCCGTAGGGCACGCGGAAACGGAAACCGTTGGCGGCGATGGTGGCGCTTTCCATGTCGAGCGCCACGGCCCGGCTCTGGCTGAAACGGCGCTGCGGCTCGTTCTGCGGCAGCAGTTCCCAGTTGCGGTTGTCGGTGCTCGCCACGGTGCCGGTGCGCATGAGGGTCTTGAGGGCGGGCCCGTCGAGCTGCGTGACCTCCGCCACCGCCTTCTCGAGCGCGAGCTGGATCTCAGCCAGCGCCGGGATCGGCACCCACAGCGGCAGTTCCTCGTCGAGCACGTGGTCCTCGCGCACATACGCATGGGCCAGCACATAGTCGCCCAGCTGCTGGCTGTTGCGCAGGCCGGCGCAGTGGCCCAGCATCATCCAGGCGTGCGGGCGCAGGACGGCGATGTGGTCGGTGATGGTCTTGGCGTTCGACGGGCCGACGCCGATATTGACCATGGTGATGCCGGTGCGGTCCTCGCGCACCAGGTGGTAGGCCGGCATTTGCGGCAACCGCGGCGGCGCCATGCCGCCCTCGGGGCCTTCATAGCCGCTGCGGTAGTTCGTCACGTTGCCCGGTTCGATGAAGGCCACATAGGGGCTCGCCGGATCGGCCATCTCCTCGTGGCCGAGCGCCACGAACTCATCGATGTAGAACTGGTAGTTGGTGAAAAGCACGAAGTTCTGGAACCACTCCGGCGCGGTGCCGGTGTAGTGGCGCAGCCGGTGCAACGAATAGTCGACCCGCGCAGCGGTGAAGAGCGCCAGTGGCTGGGGCTCGCCGGCCTTCGGCTCGTAGGTGCCGTTGGCGATGCCGTCGTCCATGGCGGCCAGGTCGGGCAGGTCGAACACGTCGCGCATCAGGGCACGGCGTTCGGCGCTCATCGTGCCTTCGATGTGGTCGTTCTCGGCGAAGGAGAAGTGGATCGGGATCGGCTGCGTGGCCGTGCCGATCTCGAGCTCGACGCCGTGGTTCTCCAGCAGCAGGCGGAACTGCTCCAGGTAATAGCGGTGAAACAGGTCGGGCCGCGTCAGCGTGGTCTCGTAGCGCCCCGGGCCGGCCACGAAGCCGTAGCTCAGGCCAGCGGTGGTCGGCGGGCTCTGGCGCGACACGGTGTGCGTGTGGACCCGAACGAACGGGTAGCAGGCACGGACCCGGCCCGGCAGCGTCTCGCCGGCGACGAAGCGCAGCATCGAGTCGCGCAGATGCGCCAGCGCCTGCTGATAGATCATCTGGACCTGCGCCAGCGCCGCAGCGGCGTCGGTGAAGCGGGCGGGGGCGACGAAGGGTGGCATGTAAGGCATGCGGCATTGTGCAATGCAGCCGCCCGCTTGCGGGGGGCGGAGAGTTCGGGATCGGTGCTAGCCCGGCATCGGATCGCGCATCGTCACGAACTCTTCGGCCACCGTCGGATGGATGCCGATGGTGCTGTCGAAGTCGGCCTTGGTGGCGCCCGCGCGCATCGCGACGGCAAAGCCCTGCACCGTTTCGCCGGCCTCGGGTCCGACCATGTGCAGGCCGATCACGCGGTCGCTCGCAGGGTCGACGATCAGCTTGAGAAAGGTGCGCTCGTCGCGGCCCGAAATCGTATGACGCAGTGTCTTGAACTCGCTGCTGAAGAGCGTGATCTTCCCGTACTTCTTGCGTGCCGCGGCCTCGGTCAGCCCGCAGGTGCCGACGTTGGGATGCGTGAAGACGGCGGTCGGGATGCAGTCGTAGTCCACCTTGCGTTGGCCGTTGCCGAACAGCGCATCGACCACGGCCATCGCCTCGGCCAGCGCGACCGGCGTGAGTTGCATCCGGGTCGAAACGTCGCCCACGGCGTAGATGGACGGCACGCTGCTGCGATAGCGCGCGTCGACCTTCACCGCACCGCGCGCGTCGAGCGCCACGCCTGCGGCCTCCAGGCACAGCCCTTCGGTGTTGGGCACGCGGCCGGTGGCATACAGCACGGTGTCGGCCTCCAACTGCTGGCCGCGCGAAAGCATGACGGCAAGCGGGGCGTCCTTGCCGCGGCCGCGTGCGACCGACGCGACCTCGGCGTTGAGCCGGATGTCGACACCGGCCTTGCCCATTTCTCGCGCCAGAAACTCGCGCACGTCCTCGTCGAAATCGCTCAGCAGATGCGCCTGGCGCTGCACCAGCGTCACCTGCGCGCCCAGGCCGTTGAAAATGGACGCGAACTCGCAGGCGATGTAGCCGCCGCCCACGATGACGAGCCGCTTCGGGAAGGTCGGCAGGTCGAACATCGCATCCGACACCTGAACATGCTCGCGACCCGGAAAATCCGGGACGAAAGGTCGGCCGCCCGTCGCCACGAGGATGTGGCGCGCCGTGTGGCGTGCGTTGCCCACCTTGACCGTGTGTGCATCCTCGAGGTTCGCCCAGCCGGTGACGAGCGTGACCCCCGCCGCGTCGAGCAGCCCGCCATAGACGGTGTTGAGTCGGCGGATCTCGCCGGCGGCGTTGGCCTTGAGCACTTCCCAATCGAAGCGCGCTTCACCGGTCTGCCAGCCGTAGCCGGGCGCCTCGTCGAAGGCTTCGGCGTAGCTGGCGGCGTAGCTGTAGAGCTTTTTCGGAATGCAGCCGACGTTGACGCAGGTCCCGCCCAGTTCGGCAGCCTCCGCCAGCGCCACGCGCGCCCCGCGTTGTGCGGCCATGCGTGCGGCACGCACGCCGCCGCTGCCGCCGCCGATGACGAAGAGATCGAAGTCGTATGTGGGCATTCGGTTTTCCTTGCCGCGACTGTAAGCTCAAGCACCCGAAATTCGAGGAACGACATGGTCTCCACAGACACCGGTTTCACCCCCGCCGATGGCTACGCCGGCGACGTCACGCCCGAACAAGCCGCGCAGTGGATGGCCGATGGCCAGGCGGTGCTGGTCGACGTCCGCACCGACGCCGAGCGCGAATGGGTGGGCTACGTGCCCGGCGCGGTGCCTTTGGCCTGGAAGCAGTGGCCGGGCATGGCGATGAACCCGGGTTTCGACGACGGCCTGCGCGCCGCCGTGCCTGCCGGCGGCAAGGCCGTGCTGCTGTGCCGCAGCGGGGTGCGCTCGATCGCCGCCGCCAAGCGCGCGGCCGAGCTGGGCATCGAGGCCTACAACATCCTTGAAGGCTTCGAGGGCCACCCCGATGCGGACGGCCATCGCGGACGCGCCGGCGGGTGGCGCTTTCGTGGGTTGCCCTGGAAACAGAGCTGACGGCACTTCGTCGCGAATAATCCGGCATGACCTTCCTCGCCATCGACATCGGCAACACCCGGCTCAAGTGGTCGCTCTACGCGGCCCAGCGCCCCGGTGCCGAACTGCTGGCGAGCGGCGCGGAGTTTCTGGATCACATCGAGCGGCTGGCCGAAGGCCCATGGGCCGACCTCGCGTCGCCCGACGCGATGCTGGGTTGCGCGGTGGCCGGCGATGCGGTGCGCCGTCGCGCCGAAGAGCAGGTGGTGGAGCGATTCGACTGCGTGCCGCGCTGGGTCGTGTCGAGCGCCGCCGAGGCCGGCCTGGTCAACGGCTACGACCATCCCACGCGCCTGGGCGCCGACCGCTGGGTCGCGATGATCGGTGCGCGCCACCGCATGCTGTCGCAAGGGCCGGCGCGGCCGATGGTGGTGGTGATGATCGGCACCGCGGTCACGGTCGAAGCCATCGACACCGACGGCAAGTTCCTGGGCGGGTTGATCCTGCCGGGCCACGGCATCATGCTGCGCGCGCTGGAGTCGGGCACTGCGGGCCTGCACGTGCCGACCGGCGAGGTGCGCGACTTTCCGACCAACACCAGCGACGCGCTGACCAGCGGCGGCACCTACGCCATTGCAGGCGCCGTCGAGCGCATGCGCCAGCACGTGAAGACGCATTGCGGCGCCGACCCTGCCTGCTACATGACGGGCGGCGCAGGCTGGAAGATGGCGCCCTCGATGGTCAGCCCTTTCGAACTGGTCGACGGGCTCATCATGGACGGGCTGCTGGTGATCGCCGAGGCGCGCGCCGCCGCCGTCTGACGCGGACGCGCAAAGCGCTCGGGCCTTGCCGTTCAGGCCGAGGTCAAGCCGTCGACGGCCTGGAACATCGCCTGCCGCGCCTGGCTGATGATCTGGCCCTTCCAAGCATCGGTGTCGGTGTAGAAAGCGTCTCTCACGCGGGCATGGATCGCGTCGGCCAGTTCGGGTGCCGCCTCCGGATGCTTGTGCAGCCAGTGGTCGGCGCGCAGCGAACCCATCACCTCGAGGACCGGCTGCGTGCCGTATTCGAGCGCGATGCCGGTGTACTCGGCCTGCGGGCATTCCTCGTACACCGCGCCGCAGATCAGGCCAGTGAGCCGGGCCGAGGTGGACGAGCCGTCGTACATCGACGTCACCGCCGTCTCGCTGCCCCACCAGGCATTCGCGCGCGCATAGGCCACGGCGTCGTCGCGGCCAGCGTAGATGCGCTCGCCGTGCCCGTTCGGGCCGAGGCCGGTGTGCAGGTCGATCCACGCGAGCCGATTCGCCTTCTGCGCATGCGTGCGCAGCACTTGCCGCAACGTGTGGTTGCTCCAGGTCGGCGCCTTGCCGCCGAAGAAGAGGCCGTCGTCGAACTGATACTGGCCGCCGGAAATCGCCGCCTGGTACGCGGTCACGCCGTACTTGGCGATCCAACCGTCGATCGCGGCCTGGTTCTCCGCCGAGGGCGGCCACGCCTTGGGCAGCAACAGCGGGTGCAACTCGGCGTAGGCGGCATTCACCGGCAGCGGCTGCGCGAAGTCGAGAAAGTTGCGGTTGATGTCGACGTTCTCGTGCGTCACGCGCCGGCCGTGCGAGAAGCCGTGCGGGTTCAGCGCGTGGACGTAGAGCACGCCGACGCCGGCTGCACGCGCCTTGTCGCGCCACTCGGCATCGTGCAGCGCGAACACCTGCACGCCGCTGCCGCAGTGGCCCTCGATGCCGTGGCAGGCGCTTGTGATGATCAGCATTTGCTGCGCGCCGGCCGGGCCGTCATAGGCCACGTCCATCGCAAGCTCTTCGCCGTCGCGGCCCTTCAGCGGATGCGGGTGCGTGTCGACGGTGAGGCCGGCGGCGACGCAGCCTTGCAGGAATTTCTGCCGCGCCAGCGCATAGCTGGGAGAGAACGCCTCGACGACGCCGATCACAGCGCGGCCCTGCCCGGCTTGAGGAACTGCTCGGCGAGCTCGACCCAGCAGGTCGCGCCCAGCGGGATCAGGTCGTCGTTGAAGTCATAGCTGGCGTTGTGCAGCGTGCACGGGCCCCCGCCGTGGTGCATGTCGCGGTGCGCGCCGTCCCCATTGCCGATGAAGGCGTAGGCGCCTGGCTTGGCCTGCAGCATGAAAGCGAAGTCTTCGGCGGTCATGGCGCCTTCCTGCGGCAGCACGTTCTCGGCACCGACGATGCCGGCCATCACCTCGCGGGCGAAATTCGCTTCGGCAACCGAATTGATGGTCGGCGGGTAATTGCGGTGGAAGTAGAAGTCGACCTCGGCGTCGTGCGCCGCGGCGATGTGCTCGGCGATCTTCTTCATGCGCGCTTCGATCAGGTCGAGCACCTCGATCGTGAAGGTGCGCACCGTGCCCTGCAACTCGCAGGCGTCGGGAATCACGTTGTTGGCTTCGCCGGCGTGGATCATCGTGACCGAGATCAGGCCGGTCTCGGTGGGCTTCTTGCTGCGCGTGAGGATGGTCTGAAAGGCCTGCACCATCTCGCAGGCCACCGGCACCGGGTCGATGCCGGTGTGCGGCAGTGCGGCATGGCCGCCCTTGCCGCGCACCGTGATCTTGAAGTCGTTGCTCGACGCCATCGCCGGCCCCGGGCTCACCGCGAACTGGCCGGCCTTCATGCCGGGCCAGTTGTGCATGCCGTAGACGGCGTCCATCGGAAATTTCTCGAACAGGCCCTCGGCGATCATCTCGCGCGCGCCGCCGCCGCCTTCTTCGGCCGGCTGGAAAATCAGGTAGACGGTGCCGTCGAAGTTGCGGTGCTTGGCCAGGTGCTGGGCTGCGGCCAGCAGCATGGCGGTGTGGCCATCGTGGCCGCACGCGTGCATCTTGCCCTGGTGCTTGCTGGCGTGCGCGAAAGTGTTGAGCTCGGTCACCGGCAGCGCGTCCATGTCGGCGCGCAGGCCGATGGCGCGCGTGCTGGTGCCGTTCTTCACGATGCCGACCACGCCGGTGGTGCCCAGGCCGCGGTGGATCGGGATGCCCCACTCGGTCAGCTTGGCCGCGACGACATCGGCGGTGCGGACTTCCTGGAAGCAGAGTTCGGGGTGGGCGTGCAGGTCGCGTCGGATCGACGCAATGCCGGCGGCTTGGGTAACGAGCGAGTCGATGAGTTTCATAACGAAGTGTTGCACACCCCCAGGCTGCGCGCACTTCGTATCGCTTCGCCCACCCCCTCGCAGGGGGCAACACCGGCAGCCCGGCAAAGCCGGTTCTGCGGTGTTCCGGCGTGTCTCCTCAGCGTCCGGTTTCCTTCAGCCAGGCGGCCCGCGCCGCCAGGGCGGTGTCGGTGAAGTCGGCGAAAACCCCATCCACGCCCAGCCGGTAGAACGCGATGTACTCGTTCTTGGCGTCGCCCTGGTAATCGCGGGCCAGGCGGCGCGACTCGTTGCGGAAGGTGAAAGGGTGCACGAAGAGCCCGGCGCGGTGCGCGTCGGCCACCAGCGTGGTGGGCGTGGCGGAGGTGGCATCGGCGTCGTTGATCTTGCCGTCGGCGTTGATGTCGACCGGCTTGCCGTCCGGCCCGATCATGCCCTTGACGCTCACGATGTAGCGCTTCCAGGGTCCGATGCCGTCGGCGTAGGTGGCGATCTCCGCCAGGCCGGCCGGCGTCACCATGACGTCGAAATTGCGTTTGTCGCCGGCCTTGGTCCACTCGTAGGGGCGGTCGACCGGCACCGCATAGGTCATGGCGCCGGTGCGCATGTCGATGCCGTCGCCGTCGATCAACTGGATCAGCTTCGTCTTCAGGCCCTTGGCCTTCATGGTCTTCAGGCTGCCGGGCTCGAACGATTGCACGTAGACCGGCGCCGTCTTGCTGTTCCACCCGGCGGCTTCGAGGATGGCGATCAGCTTCTCTTCCAACGGCAGGCCGAGGTCGCGGAACCAGGTCGGGTTCTTGGTTTCCGGATAGATCGCGATGGTGCGGCCGGTCTCGCGTGACTTCGCCTTGGCCAGGTCGACCACTTCCTGGAAGGTCGGCACCTTGAAGCGGCCGTTGAACTGCTGTGGCCGCTCGGCGTCGGTCGAGATGGCGCCCAGGGTGCGAAGCTCGGCGAGCGTGAAGTCCTGCACGAACCAGCCGGTCTGCGTCTCGCCGTCGACCTGCATCGTCTTCTTGCGCGACGCGAATTCGGGATGTTTCGCCACGTCGGTGCTGATCGCCAGGTTGGGGTCGTGCCGGGTCACCAGCACGCCGTCCTTGGTGGACAACAGGTCCATCTCGATCACGTCGGCGCCGAGTTCGATGGCGCGCGTGTAAGCCTCGAGCGTTTCTTCCGGCAGGTAGCCGGACGCGCCGCGGTGCGCCACCACCAGCGGCGGGCGGCCGTCCAGGGTCGGCAAGGCTATCGGCTGGCTCGGCGCGGCGCAGCCTGCGGCGGCCAGGGCGGCCGTGGTGCCCAGCACCCACAGGGCGGTACGGCGGCGGAGCGTCAAGGCGCGGTCGGTCGAAGCGGTCATGGCGGTATCCCAGGAGTCGTTGAATCGCTGGGGAGCCTACACCCGCGCTGTGACAGCGTGTTCGCACCCACGCGCCCCACCCGTCCCATCCGTCTTCCGAGACAATGGCGCACATGTCCCACATTCTTTCCGCCCGCGGCCTCGAACTGGCCCAGACCCTGGTGCGCATGAACACCGTCAGCGCCAACAGCAACCTCGAGCTGATCGGCTTCGTGAGCGACCACCTGGCCCGCCTCGGTGTGCGCAGCCGCCTCACCTACAACGCCGACAAGACCAAGGCCAACCTGTTCGCGACGCTGGGCGCGGGCAAGCGCAACGGCATCGTCGTCTCGGGCCACACCGACACCGTGCCGTGGGACGGGCAGGACTGGAGCGTCGACCCGCTCTCGGCCATGGTGCAGCATTGGCCCACCGAGGGCGGCGGCCCGGTGCCCGTCGGCCCGGCGGACGAGCTCGCCGCGCTGGGCAGCCCGCGGCTCTACGGGCGCGGCGCTGCCGACATGAAGGGCTTCATCGCCATCGCGCTGGCCAACGCCGAGCATTTCATGGAGAGCGAGTCGCCCTTTGCGGTGCACTTCGCGTTCAGCTACGACGAAGAGGTCGGCTGCTTCGGCGTGCGCGAACTCATCGCCGACATGAAGGACCAGGGCGTCAAGCCGCTCGCCTGCATCATCGGCGAGCCGACCAGCATGGTGCCGGCCATCGCGCACAAGGGCGTGTACCGCTACCGCTGCTGCGTGCGCGGCAAGGAGGCGCATTCGTCGCTCACGCCGCAGTCGGTCAACGCCATCGAGATGGCGGCGCGGGTGGTCGGCAAGGTGCGCGACATGGCCGAAGGCTTCGAGCAGAACGAGCGCCGCTACGAAGGCTTCGACGTCCCTTTCAGCACCGCCAGCGTGGGCCAGTTCCATGGCGGCATCGCCGACAACGTAGTGCCGCGCGACGCCGCATTCCACTACGAATTTCGCAACCTGCCGACCGCCGACGCGCAGCAGATGCAAAAGGAAGTGCTGGCCTACGCCGACCGGCTCGAAGGCCCGATGAAGAAGGTCGCGCCCGATGCCGGCTTCAGCTTCGAGACGATCTGCGAAGTGCCGAGCTTCCTCGGCTCGGCCAGCGACCCCATCACGCGCCTGGCGCAGCGTCTGTCGGGCGAAGAACGCGTGACGCAAGTGGCTTTCGGCACCGAGGCCGGGCTCTTCAAGGGCGCGGGGATCCCCACCATCGTCTGCGGTCCGGGCAGCATCACGCAGGCGCACCAGCCCGACGAGTTCGTCACGCTGGAGCAACTGGCTCGCTGCGAAGCGTTCCTGCAGGGGCTCGCGAAGACCCAGACCATCGCCTGATGCCAGGCACGCAGCGCGCACCGGCATGAACACCATGAAGCGCGTCGCACTCGGCCTGCTGGCCGGGGCCGCGGTGCTCTACGGCGTGGCGCACGCGCTCGAAGCACGGCACCCCGCCTGGGGTTACGTCGCCGCCTTTGCCGAGGCGGCGATGGTCGGCGCGATTGCCGACTGGTTCGCGGTCGTGGCGCTGTTTCGGCATCCGCTCGGCCTGCCGATTCCGCACACCGCCATCATCCCGGCCAACAAGGATCGCATCGGCGCCAAGCTGGCCGGCTTCATCCTCGACAACTTCCTGAGCACGCCGCAGGTGTTGGCCAAGCTGCGCGAGTTCGATCCCGCGGCGCGCCTGGCGCAATGGCTGTCGGTGCCGGCGCATGGCGAGCGCCTGGGCGAGCACGCGGTGGCGGTGGTGCGGTATGGCCTGGTGGCCTTCGACGACGAGAGGGCGCGCGCCTTCCTCGGCCGCGCCGCGGCGGCCGGCCTGGCGCAGCTCGACCTGTCGCGCCTGCTGGGCCAGGCACTGGACGCCATCACCGCCGGCAACCGGCACCAGGCGTTGCTCGACGACGTGCTGGCGCAGGTCGCGACGGTGGTGGAGGGCGAGGAGGTGCAGGCGCGCATCACCGAGGCGATCGCGCGCGAGATCAAGACGTTGAAATACGTCGGCCTCGACCAGATGGCGGCGCGCGTCGCCACCCGCAAGATCGTCGCGGCCGTGGCCCATACGCTGGCCGAACTCGCGGCCGATCCGGCGCACCCGCTGCGGCGGCGCTTCGACGCGTTCATGGACGACTTCGTGGTGCGGCTCAAGCACGACCCGGAATTTCGCGAGCGCGGCGAGCAGATCCGCGCCGAACTGCAGGCGCATCCGGCCGTGGGCGAGTACCTGCACGGCCTGTGGGGCGAGCTGCTGGCCTGGCTCGAAGACGACCTGCGGCGCAGCGACTCCACCATCGGCCGGCGCATCGCGACGCTGGCCGCGTCGGCCGGGCAGCGGCTGCAGCAGGACGAGCCCTTCCGCCGGTGGATCAACGAGCAGATCACCGACGCGGCGCCGCTGGCCATCGAGCGCTACCGCGAAGACATCCGGCGCTACATCGTCGAGCGGGTGGGGCAGTGGAACGCGGAGGAAATGACGCTGGAGCTGGAGCGCCACATCGGGCGCGACCTGCAGTTCATCCGCATCAACGGCACGCTGGTGGGCGGCCTGGTGGGGCTGCTGATCCACACCGTCACGCAGCTGCTGGCGTGACGCCGGCGCGCGTCGACCGGCGCGCGCTCAGGTGCGGATGCGGCCGTCGCCCGTGATCATCGAGAGCTCGACGAACTTCGACGCCACGTGGTTCTTCGGCGAGAACGACACCTCGAAGCCGCCGAACTGTTGGCGGTCGATGCTCTCCAGCCCCTGGATCAACCCGTCGCGCGTGACTTTCCCCGGCGCGCGGCGCAGGCCTTCGGTCAGCACCTTGGCAGCCAGATAGCCTTCCATGCTCGAGAAGTTGGGCTTGGTGGCGCCGCCGCTCTTGCGTGCCGCGTCGCTGAACTCGCGGGTGATCGCATTGGCCGGGCTGTACGGCGAGGGCACGACCTGCGTCACCATCACGCCGGCGCCTTCCTTGCCGAGCTCGTCGGAAAGCGCCTGGGTGCCGACGAAGGACACGTTGTAGAAGCTGCCGCCGAAGCCGGCCTTGCGCGCCTCGCGGATGAACGCGGCGCACGAGTTGTACGCGCTCACCTGCACCACCGCGTCGGGTCGCGCTGCGGTGATCGTCTTCACCGCGGCCGACACGTTGACCGAATTGCGCTCCACCGTCGCGAGCGCAGTCGGCTTGAGGTTCTGCTGCGCCAGGGCCAGCGTGACGCCGTCGAGGCCAGCCTTGCCGTAGGCGTCGTTTTGGTAGAAGACCGCGATCTTCTTCAGGCCCAGGTGGGTCAGCTGCTTGACGATCAGCGCGGTCTCGTCGTTGTACGAGGCTCGCAGGTGGAACACGTTGCGGTTGAAGGGCTCGCGCAGCGCCATGGCGCCGGTGAACGGCGCGATGAAGGGCACCTTGTCCTTCACCGCGTGCGGCAGCGCCGCCAGGCTGGTCGGTGTGCCGATGTAGCCGAACAGCGCGAAGGCGTCGTCGCCGATCAGCTTCTGCGTGTTGGCCACGCTGCGCTCGGGCTCGTAGCCGTCGTCGAGGAACCTGATCTCCACGTCGCGGTGGCCAGGCTGCGCGTTGTACTGGTCGAGGTACAGCTTGGCGCCTTGATAGAACTGGATGCCGAGCTGCGCCGCCGGACCGCTGAATGGCGCCGACTGGCCCAGCACGATGGGCGTTTCGCTTTGCGCGCGCGCCATCTGAAAACCGCCGATCGCCGCCGCGCCGGCGGCGATCGAGAAATGCCTGCGATGGATCATGTGTCGAACCCCTCCGCGCGTGTCCGCGCCAACATCTGCCTGGAACTCTTAGACTCGCCCGATGGTCTCTGCCGCCGTTGTTTCTTCGCCGCCTCCTGCCCCGTCACACACCGTGCTGGGCGCCTGTCCGCACGACTGCCCCGACACCTGTGCGCTGGTCACCACCGTGCAGGACGGCGTGGCCGTCAAACTGCAGGGCAACCCGGCGCACCCGCACACCGCCGGCGTGCTCTGTACCAAGGTGTCGCGCTACATCGAGCGCAGCACGCATCCGGAGCGGGTGCTCTATCCGATGAAGCGCAGCGGCCCCAAAGGCAGCGGACAGTTCGAGCGGGTGTCCTGGGAAACCGCGCTGGACGCCATTGCAACGCGCTTACAGGATTTTGCAAATAGTAACAATTCCGCCGCGATTCTGCCTTACAGCTACGCGGGCACCATGGGTTTGGTGCAGGGCGAGTCGATGGACCGTCGTTTTTTCCACAAGCTGGGTGCGTCGCTGCTCGATCGCACCATCTGCTCCACCGCTGGCGGCGAGGGCCTGACCCAGACGCTGGGCGGCAAGGTCGGCATGCGGGTCGAGTTCTTCGCCGAGGCGAAGCTGATCTTGATCTGGGGCAGCAACTCGATCGCCAGCAACCTGCATTTCTGGCGCCATGCGCAGGCGGCCAAGCGGGCTGGCGCGAAGCTGGTGTGCATCGACCCGCGCAAGACCGAGACCGCCGACAAGTGCGACGTACACGTCGCGCTGCTGCCCGGCACCGACGGTGCGCTGGCGCTGGCGTTGATGCACGAGCTGATCGTCCACGACTGGCTTGACCACGACTACATCGCGCGCCACACGCTGGGCTGGGACGCATTGCGGGAGCGCGCGTTGCAGTGGCCGCCCGAGCGCGCGGCGGCCGTGTGCGGCGTGCCGGCGGCGCAGATCGCCGACCTGGCGCGCGACTACGGGCTGACGAAGCCCGCCGCGATCCGCCTCAACTACGGCATGCAGCGGGTGCACGGCGGCGGCAATGCGGCGCGTGCGATCGCCTGCCTGCCGGCGTTGGTCGGCGCGTGGCGCGATCGCGCGGGCGGCCTCCTGCTGAGCAGTTCGGGCGCGTTCCCGGTCGACCGCGCGGCGCTGCAGCGGCCCGACCTGCTGGCGGGCCGTCAGCCGCGCACCATCAACATGAGCTGCATCGGCGACGCGCTCACGGGCGACGCGCAGGCGCTGTCGGGTGGGCCGCCGGTGGGCGCGGTCGTGGTCTACAACAGCAACCCGGTGGCGGTGGCGCCGGAATCGGGCAAGGTGGCCGCCGGCTTCGCGCGCGACGATCTGTTCACCGTGGTGCTCGAGCAGTTCCAGACCGACACGGCCGACTACGCCGACTACCTGCTGCCCGCCACGGTGCAGATCGAGCATTGGGACATCCACACCAGCTACGGCCACACCGACGTGCTGCTCAATCGTCCGGCGGTGGCGCCGCGCGGCGAAGCGCGCAGCAATGCCTGGGTGTTTCGTGAACTGGCGCGCCGCATGGGCTTCGACGAGCCCTGCTTCTCGGACGACGACGAGGCGCTGTGCGCCGCCGCCTTCGCGCCGGGCGCCATCGACGTCGCGCAGATGCACGCCCAGGGCTTCACGACCTTGCGCCTGCCCGACGCGCCGTTCGCCGACGGCAACTTTCCTACGCCGTCCGGGCGCTGCGAGTTCTTCAGCGCGCGCCTGGCGGCCCAGGGCATGGACGGCCTGCCGAACCACGTACCGAACCACGAAGCGGTGGGCAGCTCGACCGCGTTCCCGCTCGCGATGATCTCGCCGCCTGCGCGCAACTTCTTGAACTCGACCTTCGTGAACGTCACCAGCCTGCGTGCCATCGAGGGCGAGCCTCTGCTGGAAATCCACGCGGACGATGCCGCCGCGCGCGGCATCGTCGACGGCGCGATGGTGCGTGTGTTCAATCAGCGCGGCGAGCACCGCTGCCGCGCCGAGGTGTCGCGCCGGGCCCGTCCGGGGGTGGTGCACGGGCTGGGCATCTGGTGGCGCAAGCTCGGTTTCGACGGCACCAACGTCAACCAGCTCACCAGCCAGCGCCTGACCGACCTCGGGCGCGGCCCGACCTTCTACGACTGCCTGGTTGAAGTCCAACCCGCGGTCGAGGGCGGCGATGCGGCTTAGGGCGATGCAGCGGCTTGCCGTCGTCGCGCCGCTGCTGATGGCGGTCGGCATGCTCGCCGGTTGCGCCGACCTCGGCTACTACTGGCAGTCGGCCAGCGGCCACCTCGGCGTGATGCGCGCCGCGCGGCCGGTGCCGCAATGGCTCGACGACCCGGCTACGCCGGCGGCGCTCAGGGCCAAGCTCGAACTCACCCAACGCATCCGTCGCTTTGCAGTGACCGAGCTGCAGTTGCCGGACAACCCCAGCTACACCGGCTACGCGGACCTGCATCGCAACGCGGCGGTCTGGAACGTCGTGGCCGCGCCGCCGTACTCGCTGACGCTCAAGACCTGGTGCTTTCCAGTGGCCGGCTGTGTCGGCTACCGCGGCTACTACGACGAGGCGCAGGCCAAGGCCGAAGCCGAGGCGCAGCGCCTTGCGGGGCTGGAGGCCGCCGTGTACCCCGTGCCGGCGTATTCGACGCTGGGCTGGCTCAACTGGGCCGGCGGCGATCCGCTGCTGAGCACCTTCATCGGCTACCCCGAAGGCGAACTGGCGCGGTTGATCTTCCACGAGCTCACGCACCAGCTGGTGTACGTGGCGGGCGACACGCTCTTCAACGAGTCGTTCGCGACGGCCGTGGAGCGCATCGGTGGCGCACGCTGGCTGACCACGCAGGCGAGCGACGCGGCGCGCAGCGAATACGCGCAGTACGACGCACGCCGCCAACAGTTTCGTGCGCTGACCTTCGCCACGCGGCGCCGCCTGCAGGCGGTCTACAGCTCGCCGCAGGCGGTCGCCCAGGACTGGCCGGCGGTGGAGGCGATGAAGCGCGAAGCGATGGACGCCTTCCGTGCCGACTTCGCCGCACTGCGCAGCGGCTGGCCGCCGCAGCGGCAGGCGGCTTACGACGCCTGGGCGGCACGTGCCAACAACGCGGTGTTCGGCGCGCAGGCCGCCTACGACGACCTGGTGCCGGGCTTCGAGGCGTTGTACGAGCGCGAGGGCCGTGACTGGCCGCGCTTCTATGCAGTGGTCAAAAAGCTCGCCGCGCTGCCGAAGGCCGAACGGCATGCCGCGCTGCTAGGCGGCGCGCCGCCCGCCAATACCGCGCAGCGCTCAGGCGCGCAGTGAGTCGATCAGGTCGACGTACTTCTGCTTCGCTTCGTCGGCCGACAAACCCTTCTGTGCTGTCCAGGCGTCCCACTTGGCGCGGGCGACGACGTCGCTGAAGCTGGGCCGCTTGGCGGCGTTGTCGCCCTCGGTCGCCTGCTTGTAGAGCGCGTAGATCTTGAGCAGCGTCGGGTTGTCGGGGCGCTCGGCAAGCAGTTTGGAACTGGCCTGGGCGGCTTCGAAAAGGGAGGTGAGATCGGACATGGACGAGGCTCTCGCACGATGGGGTCGGGCATCTTAAAGGACGCCCCGGACGATGCGCTGCAGGCTCAGTCGCTCAAGCCTGCGCGGGCCAGTTCGACGTCCAGCCGTTCGCGCGCGTCGGCCGGCGTCACGGCCGCGGCCTTTTCGTAGAGGCGCAAGGCGTCGGGCAGGCGCGCATCGCCTTCGAGCATCAGCAGGGCACGGCCGTATTCCATCCAGCCGCTGGCAGAGGCCGGGTTGAGCGCCACGCCCCGCTCGAACAGCGCAATGGCGGCGTCGGCTTGTACACCGTAGGTCATGCGGCCGACCAGCGCACCGACCTTGTCGATGACTTCGGCATGGAAGGCCCCAAGTGCGAGGTGTGCGTCGGCATGCTGCGGCTGGAGGGCGATCACGCGCTCGAGCGCCTGTTTGACCTTGCTGCCCAGCCCCTGCGCCAAGGCCCGCGCCACGCTGATGCCCTGTGCGTAGCGGCCCAGCGCATACGCCTCCCAGAAGAGGGCCTGGCAGTTTTCCGGTTCGACCGCCGCCTGACCGGCCGCGCGTTCAGCCACCTGCAGGAGCAGGGCCAGTCGCACCGCCTCGCGGGGCTCCAGGTAGTTGGCATAGACCGCGGTCGCCTGGTTGGCCAGCGCCAGGCCTGCGCTTCCGCCATGGCGCAGGCCGGCGGTGGCGGCGCGCTCGAATTCGCCGCTGTGATAGAGCGCCCAACCGTCGGCCAGCGGGCCCCGCGGCGGTGGCGACAGGGGATGGCCCGCGTGCAGGCGAGTCCATTGCGCGAGCAGCGACGTGGTGTCGAAACGCGGCACGTCGGCGTAGGGCAACGGGACCCAAGGCACCGGTGTCTCCGCCTCGGCCGCCGGGCCATGGCAGCCTGGCGGCAGCAGCGAGAGCGGTTGGAAATTCGGCGGGGGCATGTGTGTGTCTCGTCTGGTTTCTTGTTCTGTCTTTCACTCGCCAGGCTCGTCGTGACGCTGTCCTTCTAAGCCGCGATTGCAAGATCTTCGCCTTCGTAGGCCCGACCCAATGTCATCAAATGCCGCCGCTGTTCGGCTGCCAGATAGGGTGCGAGAAGGTGCAGCGTGTGCTGGGCGCCGCGCATCAGAGCGCTTTGTGCGTGTTCAGGTTCCAGCGCCTCGCGCGGGTTGCGCACGTATTCATAGCTGAGCCAATAGGTCAGCACCACCACCATGCTCTGGGCCAGCATGTCGACCTCGCGCGCGTCGATCTCGAGGTGGCCGGCACGGTCCAGCCCGGCGAGCAACCGGCGGATGGCCTTGGCCTTGTTTTGCAGCACCAGCTGGAACTGTGTTTCCAGATGCCGGTTCTTGCTCAGCAGGTCGTTCAGGTCGCGGTAGAGGAAGCGGTAGCGCCACAGCAGCTCGAACAGGCTGTGCATGAAGAACCAGGCGTCTTCCACGTCCTGCACGCCTTCGCTGGCATGCAGCAGCTCGTCGAGCTCGGCCTCGTACAGGCGGAAGAGTCGGTTGATCAGCTCGTCCTTGGCAGGGTAGTGGTAGTAGAGGTTGCCGGGGCTGATGTTGAGTTCGCCGGCGACGAGCGTGGTCGACACGTTCGGCTCGCCGAAACGATTGAACAGATCGAGCGCTGCTTCGAGGATGCGCTCGGCAGTGCGGCGCGGCGCCTTCTTGGCCATGTGTCAGCCCCGTTTTTTGTCTCTTGGGGCACTCTAGCGCAACTGTGCGTCAGCGGGTGCGACGCAGATGAAAAGCTTGCAGGGGTTTGCGCGCCCCTGCGCGGGCGATCAGCCGCCGCTGCGCGGTGTGCGGCGGCGCGACGTGCTTCGCGCCGGGTCGTCGGTCGTCTTGCGTGGTGCCGTGCGGCGCGGCGCGGCGGGTGGCGGTGTCTTCAACTGCGCTTCGAGCGCATCCACGCGCGCGCGCAGGGCTGCGAGTTCGGCCGCGGACGGCATGCCCAGGTGCTCGAGCGCCCGTGCCACGCGTTCTTCGAAGATATTCTCCAGCTTGCCCCAGCCGGCCGCGGTCTTGGTGCCGAGGTCGCCGGCCAGCCCCGCCATGCGTGCCTGCGCCTGCGCCAGCGTTTCTTCGGCGGCTTGCTGGGTCTTCTTCTGCATGCCGGCGCCGTCCTTCACCAGCGCCTCGAAGGCCTTGCTGCCTTCCTGCTGCATCTTGGCGAAGGCGCCCAGGCCCGCCAGCCAGATCTGCTGGGCGGAGTCCTTGATGGGGTCGGACTTCGACGACGAGGGCTTTTCCGGGTTGGGCTGGGTCATGAAAACTCCTGAGGGCGTGAGGCGGTAGGCGGGTGCGTCCGCATCGTCACCGATGCGGCCCACGACGCCTTTTATATACCGCCGGCCTCAGTCTTCCTTGCTGACCGCGACGCGGTAGCCGTGCGTCTTGAGCAGCGAATGCTGGCGCGAAGCCTCCAGGTCGTTGGCGACCATCTCGCTGATCATCTCGTCGAGCGTGATCTCGGGAATCCAGCCCAGGTCCTTCTTGGCCAGCGACGGGTCGCCGAGCAGCGTTTCGACCTCGGCCGGGCGGAAGTAGCGCGGGTCGACCGACACGATCACGTCGCCGGGCTTCACGCCGGGCGCCGCGTCGCCTTCGATGCTGCGAACCACCGCCTTCTCTTCCACGCCGGTCCCGACGAAGTCGAGCGTGATGCCCAACTCGGCGGCCGACTTGCGCACGAAGTCGCGCACGCTGTACTGCACGCCGGTGGCGATCACGTAGTCCTTGGCGGCATCCTGCTGCAGCATCATCCACTGCATGCGCACGTAGTCCTTGGCATGGCCCCAGTCGCGCAGTGCGTCGAGGTTGCCGACGAACAGGCACGACTCCAGGCCCTGCGCGATGTTGCACAGGCCGCGCGTGATCTTGCGCGTGACGAAGGTCTCGCCGCGGCGCGGGCTCTCGTGGTTGAACAGCACGCCGTTGCAGGCATACATGCCGTAGGCCTCGCGGTAGTTCTTGGTGATCCAGTAGGCGTAGAGCTTGGCCACACCGTAAGGGCTGCGCGGGTAGAAGGGCGTGGATTCGCGTTGCGGAATCTCCTGCACCAGGCCGTACAGCTCGCTGGTGCTGGCTTGGTAGAAGCGTGTCTTTTCCTGCAGGCCGAGCAAGCGAACGGCTTCGAGCAGCCGCAGCGTTCCGATCGCGTCGACATCGGCCGTGTACTCGGGCGCTTCGAAGCTCACGGCCACGTGGCTCTGTGCGCCCAGGTTGTAGATCTCGTCGGGCTGCACCTGCTGGACGATGCGCGTCAGGTTGCTGGTGTCCGTGAGGTCACCGTAATGCAGATGCAGCTTGCGGTTCTTCTCGTGCGGATCTTGGTAGAGATGGTCGATGCGGGAAGTGTTGAACGAGGACGCACGGCGCTTGATGCCGTGGACTTCGTAGCCCTTCTCGAGGAGGAATTCGGCGAGGTAGGAGCCGTCCTGGCCGGTGATGCCGGTGATCAGTGCTTTTTTTTGCGTCATCGAGGAGGTCATTTCTTGTGTGCGGTCAGGGGGGTGACGCGGCCGTAGGTGTCGTCGAAGCGGACGATGTCGTCTTCGCCCAGGTAGCCGCCGGACTGGACTTCGATCACTTCCAGCATGATTTTTCCGGGGTTTTCCAGCCGGTGCACCGTGCCCAGCGGGATGTAGACCGACTCGTTCTCGCGCACCAGGATCGTCTCGTCATCACGCGTGACCTTGGCCGTGCCCTTGACAACGACCCAGTGCTCGGCACGGTGATGGTGCATTTGCAGCGACAACTTGGCGCCGGGCTTGACCGTCAGGCGCTTCACCTGGAAGCGCTCGGCGGCATCGACGCTGTCGTAGGCCCCCCAAGGCCGGGCCACGCGGCGGTGGTCGGTGGCTTCGAGGCGGCCCTCGCGGTTCAGCATCGCGACCACGTCCTTCACTTGCTCCGCATGGGACGCGCTGGCCACCAGCACCGCATCTTGGGTGTCCACGATGATCAGGTCTTCGGTGCCCAGCGCGACCACCGGGCGCAACGGTGCGTGCACGAAGGTGTTGCGCGCGTCCAGCGCCATGGCCATGCCGTTGAGGCGGTTGCCGGCGTCGTCGGCGGGATAGAGGTTGGCCACCGCGTTCCAGCTGCCCACGTCGCTCCAGGCGCCTGCGAAGGGAATGACGGCGATCTGCTTGTGCTTTTCGAGCACCGCGTAGTCGATGCTCTCGCTCCGGCAGGCTTCGAAAGCATCGCGGTTCAGGCGCACGAAGCTGCCGTCGGTCGACGGCGCTGCGGTCGCTTGCTGGCAGGCGGCAAGGATGTCGGGCGCATGCTGGCGCAGCGCCTCGATCAGCGTGCGCGCCTGCACCAGGAAAATGCCGGCGTTCCAGAGGTAACCGCCCTTGAGCAGAAGACCTTGTGCGACGTCGGCTGTCGGCTTCTCGACGAAGCGCATCACCGTGCAGCCCGCGACATCGTCGGCCAGCGGTGCGCCGGATTCGATGTAGCCGTAGGCGGTGCTCGGAAAGCTCGGCACCACGCCGAAGGTCACGATGTTGCCGGCGAGCGCAGCCGCCACGCCGCTGCGCACGGTCTGTGCAAACAGGGCCGCATCGGGGATGTGGTGATCGGCCGGTGCGAAAAGCAGCAGGTCGTCGGCGTCGGCCAGCAAAGCGGCCACGGCCATGGCGGCGGCCGTGTTTCGGGCCATGGGCTCCAGCACTTGCCGCCCTGTGACCTTGGCGTTGTCGAGCGCCTCTTGAACGAGGAATCGATGGTCCTCGGACGCGACGCAACAAATGGCCGGGTTGAGTTCGCGCAGTCGCTCGAGCGTGAGTTGCAGCAGGCTCTTGCCGTCGATCAACGGGGCGAACTGCTTCGGCAGCGCCTTGCGCGACAGCGGCCAAAGACGGGTGCCGCTGCCGCCGCACAGCACGACAGGATGGATGGAGTGGATCATGGTGTTCTCGGATCGGAGGGCCGTCGGAAGAGGAGGAAATTCGCCCGAACCGAGGAATCCGCCACTTGTTCGATTAAGACTAAAGCAAACATACTGTAACGCCAGATTGTTTCCAATCGTGTACGGAAACCGCCGTATTCCGTGAATTTTTCCGGGTTATCCCGTAGCCTGAACTGCCAGGTCGCGCACGAACAACTGGTTTCGCCACTTTCATCGATGGGCAGACCCTGACTTCAGACGGTCATTCGGCTGCAATGTGCCGTGGATAATCACATGAGCCGGCGATGCGGCCCCGTTCATACAGACCCAAGAGCTTCCCACATGATCCTAATTACCGGGGGCGCCGGCTTCATCGGCGCCAACTTCGTCCTCGATTGGCTGGCGCAAAACGACGAGCCGGTCGTCAATCTCGACAAGCTCACCTACGCAGGCAACCCCGAGACGCTCGCCTCGCTCGAGGGCGATGGCCGACACGTCTTCGTCCAGGGCGACATTGGCGATAGCAAGTTGGTCGACCGCCTGCTCGCCGAGCACAAGCCCCGGGCCGTCGTCAACTTCGCCGCCGAGTCGCACGTCGACCGTTCGATCCACGGACCGGAAGACTTCGTCGAGACCAACGTGCTCGGCACCTTCCGCCTGCTCGAATCCGTGCGTGGCCACTGGAGCGCGCTGCCGGCCGACCAGAAGGCCGCCTTCCGCTTCCTGCATGTGTCGACCGACGAGGTGTACGGATCGCTGTCGGCCACCGACCCGGCCTTCACCGAAGAGAACAAGTACGAGCCCAACAGCCCCTACTCGGCCAGCAAGGCCGCCAGCGACCATCTGGTGCGCGCCTGGCACCACACTTACGGGCTGCCGGTGGTCACCACCAACTGCTCGAACAACTACGGGCCGTTCCATTTCCCCGAGAAGCTTATCCCGCTGATGATCGTCAACGCGCTCGCCGGGAAGGCGCTGCCGGTGTACGGCGACGGCATGCAGGTGCGCGACTGGCTCTACGTGAAGGACCACTGCAGTGCCATCCGCCGCGTGCTTGAAGGCGGACGCCTCGGCGAGACCTACAACGTCGGCGGCTGGAACGAGAAGCCCAACATCGAAATCGTCAACACCGTGTGTGCGCTGCTCGACGAACTGCGCCCCCGTGCCGACGGCAAGAGCTATCGCGAACAGATCAGCTACGTCACCGACCGCCCCGGCCACGACCGGCGCTACGCCATCGACGCGCGCAAGCTCGAGCGCGAACTGGGTTGGAAGCCCGCAGAGACCTTCGATACGGGCATCCGCAAGACCGTCGAGTGGTACCTGGCCAACGGCGAGTGGGTGGCCAACGTGCAAAGCGGCGCCTACCGTGAATGGGTCGAGAAGCAGTACGACGCCGAATTGGCGGCCGCTGGCAAGGCGGGCGCATGAAGTTGCTGCTTCTGGGCAAGGGCGGGCAGGTCGGCTGGGAGCTGCAGCGCAGCCTGGCGCCGCTGGGCGAAGTGACCGCGCTCGACCACGACAGCACCGACTACCACGCCGACTTCAGCCACCCCGAACAATTGGCCGAAACCGTGTTGAAGCTGCGGCCCGACGTGGTCGTGAACGCTGCGGCGCACACCGCCGTCGACAAGGCCGAGAGCGAGCCCGACTTCGCGCGCAAGCTCAACGCCACGTCGCCCGGCGTGGTGGCCCAAGCCGCGCAACAGATCGGCGCGCTCATGGTGCATTACTCGACCGACTATGTCTTCGACGGCAGCGGCAGTACGCCGCGCCAAGAGGGCGATGCCACCGGCCCGCTGAGCGTGTATGGCCGCACCAAGCTCGAAGGTGAGCAACTGGTGGCGCAGCATTGCGCGCGCCACCTGATCTTCCGCACGAGCTGGGTGTACGCAGCTCGTGGCGGCAACTTCGCCAAGACCATGCTGCGGCTGGCCAAGGAGCGTGAGCGCCTGACCGTGATCGACGACCAGTTCGGCGCGCCCACCGGCGCCGAACTGCTGGCCGACGTCACGGCGCACGCCATTCGCGCCACGCTGGCGGACCCGGCCAAGGCCGGGCTCTATCACCTGGTGGCCGGCGGCGAGACCAGCTGGCACGGCTATGCGCGCTTCGTGCTCGAGCAGGCGCTGCTGGCGGGCGTCGAACTGAAGGCGTCGCCGGACACCGTCGATGCGGTGCCCACCAGCGCGTTCCCGACGCCGGCCGCCCGGCCGAACAACTCCCGCCTGAACACCGGCAAGCTGCAAGCGACCTTCGGCCTGACATTGCCTGATTGGCAAGCCGGCGTGGCCCGCATGCTCCGCGAAACGCTCTGAACGGAAAGAACAAAGAATGACGCAACGCAAGGGAATCATCCTCGCCGGGGGCTCCGGCACCCGGCTCCACCCGGCCACGCTGGCCGTCAGCAAGCAACTGCTGCCGGTCTACGACAAGCCGATGATCTATTACCCGCTCAGCACGCTGATGCTGGGCGGCATCCGTGACATCTTGATCATCAGCACGCCGCAGGACACACCGCGCTTCCAGCAACTTCTTGGCGACGGCAGCCAGTGGGGCATGAACTTGCAGTACGCGGTGCAGCCGAGCCCGGACGGGCTGGCGCAGGCCTTCTTGATCGGCGAGCAGTTCGTCGGCAACTCGCCCAGCGCGCTGGTGCTGGGCGACAACATCTTCTACGGCCACGACCTCTCGAATCTGTTGGAAAGCGCCGACGCGCAGACCTCCGGCGCGACCGTATTCGCCTATCACGTGCAGGATCCGGAGCGCTATGGCGTGGTCGCCTTCGATGCCAAGGGCAAGGCGGACAGCATCGAAGAGAAGCCGACCGCGCCGAAGAGCAGCTATGCCGTGACAGGCCTCTACTTCTATGACAACCGGGTCGTCGACATTGCCAAGGCCGTCAAACCGAGCGCGCGAGGCGAACTGGAGATCACGGCCGTCAACCAGGCCTACCTGGACGCGGGAGAACTCAACGTGCAGATCATGCAGCGCGGCTACGCGTGGCTGGACACCGGCACGCACGAGAGCCTTCTGGAGGCGGGGCAGTTCATCGCCACGCTGGAGCATCGGCAAGGGCTGAAGATCGCTTGCCCGGAAGAGATCGCGTGGAGGGCGGGGTTTATTAATACCGAGCAACTCGCCAAGCTGGCGGCGCCGTTGCAGAAAAACGGCTACGGCAAGTACTTAAATCACCTGTTGGCGGAGAGGGTTCGCTCATGAAAATCACCCCGACTGCAATTTCGGATGTGCTAGTGATTGAGCCGACAGTGTTTGGCGATGCGCGAGGATTTTTTTTCGAGAGCTTTAGCCAAAAAGTTTTTGAAGAGGCGGTGGGTCGGCGGGTGCAATTTGTTCAAGACAACCACTCCCGCTCGGCTAAGGGCGTACTGCGGGGATTGCATTACCAGATACATCAGCCACAGGGCAAGCTCATCCGCGTCGTGCGCGGCAGTGTGTTCGACGTCGCAGTGGATATCCGGCGCTCGTCTTCCACGTTCGGTTCCTGGGTAGGTGTCGAGTTGACCGAGTTCAACCATAAGCAACTCTGGGTTCCTGAGGGATTTGCGCATGGCTTCGTCGTTGGAGCGGACCCGACTGAAGTCCTGTACAAGACGACCGACTATTACGCGCCCGAACACGAGCGCTCCATCGTCTGGAACGACCCGAGCCTCGCGATAGAGTGGCCCGGACTTGGGTCGGCGCCGACCTTGTCCGCTAAGGACAAAGCAGCGCTGCCACTGACCAACGCGGAAGTTTTTCCTTGATGCTATGAACATTCCAGTCACCAAACCCTTTCTTCCAGATTTCGCAGAATACGCTTTGCAGTTGAAGGGGATATGGCAGCGCGAGTGGCTGACCAACAATGGGCCATTGGTCAATGAGCTCGAACTGAGCCTTAAGCAGCAGTTGGGGCTTGAGCACTTGCTCTTCGTAACAAACGGAACCGTTGCCTTACAGATCGCAATCGTCGCCCTTGGCCTGGATGGGGACATTATTACGACGCCATTCAGCTACGTCGCGACCACGTCCAGCATCGTCTGGGAAAAGTGCAAACCGGTCATGGTCGATGTCTGCCCGGGCTCTTTCAATATCGATCCGGAGAAGATTGAGGCGGCCATCACGAGGGACACCAAGGCGATCCTCGCTACCCACGTTTTCGGTGTGCCGTGCGATGTCGACGCAATCGAAGAGATTGCAAAAAAGCATGATCTCCCGGTCATTTACGATGCGGCGCATGCTTTCGGAAGTACCTATAACGGGCGCTCCGTGCTGAGCTACGGAGATATAGCGACGTGCAGCTTTCATGCCACGAAGCTCTTCCACACGGTTGAGGGTGGTTCGGTTTCCACTCCTCGGCCCGAACTTCTCAGGCGCATGGCGCAGCTGCGTAATTTCGGGCATGTGAACGCTACGGAGTTTGACGTTCCCGGCATCAACGGGAAAAACTCAGAATTTCATGCCGCGATGGGTCTGTGCAACCTGCCGCATGTTCACGGCATCGTCGCGCAGCGCCAAAAGCTTTATGCGCGCTACAAGGAGAATCTCGCCGACAGCGATGGCGATTTCCAGTTCCAGGAAGTGCCGGCCCGAACCGAATACAACTGCGCCTATTTCCCGGTGGTGTTCATGTCTGAGCAAGTTCTGTTAAAGATTACCGAGACCCTCAACCTCCACAACGTCGCGCCACGTCGCTATTTTTATCCTGCGCTTTCCAAGCTTCCGTACATCAGCGGCCAAGACATGCCTGTGGCGGAATCCATCGCGCAGCGCATCCTGTGTCTCCCTATGTACAACAGCTTGTCCATCGAGGAAGTCGACATGATCTGCCGCCTCATCAAGCGGGTGGTGAAGTATGGATAGGTCGAACGGAGTGCGCTTCGGCCTGGTCGGCGCTGGCGGCTATGGCCGCGAGGTGATGCCCCTTCTTCGCGAGATTGCCAATCGTCAGCCTGGCAGTCAGGTTTATTTCGTTGCCGAGGGTGATCAAAAGTTAGAGGCTATCAATGGGGTCGAACTTATCTCACTCGACACGTTCTCGGCGCTGCCGGGAATGGGCTATTTCAACGTCGCCATTGGCGATTCCATCGCCCGGGAGCGCATCGCGACCCAGTGTATGCAGGCAGGTTTGAAACCCGTCTCAATTTTTGCGCCAAACGTCATCGTGCTCGACGGCAACGAGATAGGCGAAGGGGCGGTTTTCTCCCCCTTCTCCATGGTTACGTCCAATGCTCGCATCGGGAAGTTTTTTCACGCCAACATCTACGCGTACGTGGCACACGACTGTGTGGTCGGCGATTACGTGACGTTCGCGCCGGGTGCCAAGTGCAATGGGAATGTCGTGATCGAGAATCACGCCTACATCGGAACCGGCGCAGTCTTGAAGCAGGGTAGTTCGTCCAAGCCGCTGGTCATTGGCGAAGGTGCCGTAATCGGCATGGGCGCCGTCGTTACAAAGAACGTCGCGCCCGGCGCCGTGGTCGTCGGCAATCCTGCACGCGAGATGCAGCGATGAGGGGCTCGCGTCCATCCTCTCTTGCCATATTGTTGATTTGCTTCAACCACGCTAAGTACATCCAGCGCGCGCTTGACAGCATCACCGCACAATTATTCGGCGGCGAGATTGAGGTGATTGTCGCGGATGACGGCTCAACGGACGAGACGGTCGACATCATCGCAAGATGGGCGCAGTTGAATCCGAGATTCCGCTACAGCCAACTGGCGAGGCAGCCCAACATGGGAATCACCCGCAACTATGCCCGAGGCTTCGCTGCGTGTCTTCAACACGACTATGTCGCTGTACTAGAGGGCGACGACTACTGGATTCACCCTCGAAAACTGGCTCTGCAGGTTGAGTTTCTCGAAGAGCACCTTGAATGCAATCTTTGCTCTGCGAACTACTATGTCTTCAAGGAAGACGAAGAGAGCTTATCTGCGCGAGTTCCTGTGGGCGGTGGTTATTCACTGCTCGATGTGCGAAGTCTTATTGCCGACAACGTGGTCGGCAATTTCTCGACATGCGTCTATCGACGAGAAGTCTTGCAGACACTAAATCCAAGATTGTTTGAGTTGAAGGCGTACGACTGGATCATCAATATTTGCGCTGCGAGAGGATCCTTCATTGGTTTCTTGAACACACCGATGTCGATTTACAGGCTTCATGGGGGTGGCGCATGGAGTGCTACCACCACAAGAAAGAAGTTGGAGGATCAGCGTGATGCTCTTGAAGACTACGACCGCATTACGGACGGCATTTACTGCGCTGACTTTCTATTGCTTCGCGAGCGTCTGGATCGCTCGATCGAGCATCTGGGAGAAAACGATAAACTGTTGATTGGGGACCTGGCAACGAAGGTCGCGCTGGGAAGGGACTTCAAGTCGCGTCCAAGACATCTGTTGAACCTATGTCCGCCAATCGTCCTAATCGTGGCGCGCCTCTTGGTCCCGCCAGCGGTCGTACAACAATTAAAAAAACTATGGCATCGAACCAAGTGACAGCGGCATCGATCGACACGCCCTCAGCGCCGAGGGTCAGCGTGATCATGCCCTCGTACAACCACGCTCGTTATATTCGTTCCGCGATAGAGAGTGTTCTTGCGCAGACATTTAAAGACCTGGAGTTGCTGGTGTCAGACGATGGCTCGATCGACGATACATCGAATGTCGTGGCGCAGATCAGCGATCCTCGCCTGTCGTTTGTTGCGAATCCCTTTAACCGCGGCGCGGGCATCGTCACGAACGAACTGATTGCGAGGGCGCGAGGGGAGTTCATCGCGTTGCTCAATTCCGATGACGAATGGGTTGCCGATAAGCTTGAGCGTCAGGTCCGCATGCTCGACGAGGACCCCTCCTTGGCGGCATGTTTCACTCGCGCGCAGTGGATCGATTCCGAAGGGAAAGCACTCGGTGACGACCAAGTCGAGTATGGCGACGTCTTTAACAAGGAGAACCGTTCCCAGGCGATGTGGCTGCGTTGGTTCTTCTTCAGCGGAAATTGCCTGTGCCATCCGTCCGTCCTCATTCGCAAGGACTGCTACGACGTCCTCGGGGACTATGACAATCGCTTGCGACAGTTGCCCGATTTCGAGATGTGGGTGAGGCTCGTGAAGCGTTGGCCGATTCACATCATGAGCGAGCGGCTGCTGCGCTTCAGAATCCTCCCTGGCGAGAACGCCAGTAGTCCGACCTTAAAGAATGCCCGGCGCGGGAACAATGAGACTTTCTTCATTCTTTCGAAGTTCTTCGACGACGTCTCGCCTGAACTTCTCAAAGAGGGATTCGGGGACTTGTTGCGCGATCCTAATGCTGTCGGCGAATCAAGTATTGGCGCCGAAAAGGCTCTCCTCTATTTCTCGCCTGGCCTTGGGAATCCACGTATCTATGGGCTGGTGGGCACGGCCGCGCTGCATCGCCTTCTCGGCGCTGGCGTCGACCCGAGTGAGCTGAAACAAAAGTACGGCATAGACGATCGTTTCTTTCAGGAGGTCACAGGGGACCTTGATACCTTTACGAACGTCGTTACGGCGCAGCCCTCTCTGTTGGGGCGCTTACCGAACTCTGTGAGAGAGGGCCTTTCGCCGTACACCGCGCGCGAGCTCATAGTCGAGTTCGCCATACGGGTCGTCAGGCGCCTTTCCGGCCGGCGCACATGACGCCGTTGAAGTTCCTTGCGGGGCTCTCGGATGTCTTTCGACGTCGAGTAATCCGTAGCGGGGCACAACCGTTGTCTGTTGGGGCAAACACAGATTCCGACGCGAAGGGCGAGCGGACTGTTGACGCGGCTTCTTGCTACTTCGATGAGGTGTTCTACCGCAAGCAGGTCGCGAGCGAGGACCTCGGCGCGCTGACGCCTTGGCTGCACTACCGCCAGTTTGGAGAGGCCATCGGACTCCGGCCAACAGCCCTTTTTGACCCGAGACACTACGCCGCGTCGCGTCCGGATGTGGTCGATGCCGGCGTGAACCTGCTAGAACACTTCACCGGTTCAGGGATCGATGAAGGATTCGTGCCCGTGGATGTTGAATCGCCTGAAGTATTGGCAACGGCGCTCGAGAAGCTCGCCGCCGACCCAACCGATCGTCTTGCTCGCCTTGTTGCAGCCACAGACGCCTTTCGGCGAGGGCGCTATGAAGAAGCTATCGAGGTCGTGCGGCGCGTGCCTGCGAGGGGTGTCGCTGAACAACTGATCGAGACCAAAGGGTTGTATCTGCTGGGGCGTTATCTCGAAGCGATTGAGTCCTTGTCGTGTATGGATGACGCTGTGCCTCGACATGCGCCGACCTTCAAGAAAACGATGCTTGGCGAGATCGGGCACGCAGCTTCGGCCGCGGGTGACTACGCCACCGCCATCACAGCCTACGAGACGATGCAGAGCGAATCGGCCACGCCAGTGGGCGACCTACCCGGCATCCTGAAGGCGCTCTGCACTGCATACATCCAGGAACTTTGCAACGCCGGCAAATGGGATGAGGGTCTAGAGCTAAAGCGCTTGTACGAAGAACGGGGCCTGCTCGATCCAACGCTTGCGGTTGACATCGTTTCGGTTGAACGCAACGCGAAACTCAGTCGGAATCTTTATCGGGAGTTCCTTGCCGAGCGGGTCATCACTCCACCCATGTTGATGTTTAGGGGTGAAGCGGGTGCCCTTTCCGCGGAACAGGGAGAACTGATAGCACCGCCGCAGTACTACAGCGAAATTCGCGACTGTCTCGCCTTCTCGGATGCCAATGCGGTACTACAGCAGGGGCGTGTCATATACGACTTGGCGGCACACCCTCGCGGCGCCAGCGCGATCCTGCAAGATAGGGCGGCGGGAGGGCGCTATCTGTTCCAGGCAAGGGCCGCAGGTCGCGCGCTCGTTGAGGTGCCCGAATTGCCGAACCAGACGCACGAGGCCGGTCTCATGATGTTCGGCGTTGTTTCTTCGAACTATGGTCACTGGTTCCTCGAATATCTGCCTCGAATGCTGGCCTTTAATCGCGCGAACATCGAAGTAGATGTGCCGCTGTTCGTCAACCACGGGATGCCGGCCTCGCACTTGGAATCGTTGGAGTTGCTCAACGTTCACAAACGTCGGATTGTTACCATAGGAAAAGGAGAGACTCTTAAGTTTGCACGCTTGGGAGTCGCACCGATCCCCGCGTATTTCCCTCTCGACACGCATGGCGGAACCTATGACACCGTATGGCCGGCCGATATCTTCGGCGAACTAAGGGACGTGTTCAAACGATCGATTGGTATCGAAAGCCGCCCGGGGGCAGCATGCCTTTTCATCTCTCGAAGGTCGTTCACTCAACGAAGACTGCTCAATGAGGAAGTCATTGAGCGGCATCTCGTCCGGCTCGGATTTGAAGTGATCTATCCGGAGCAATTGTCATTCGCCGATCAAGTCCGCAAATTTTCGAGCGCGAGGATTGTTGTGGGTTCCTGCAGTTCTGCATTGACTAACTGCATCTTCTGTCCCAAGGGAGCGGTGGTGTTGGGGCTGATTCACGACAACGCTTCATTCAACTTCTACGGCTATGCGAGCTTCTTGATGGCAGGCGGGGTAGAAATACGTTTTATTCGGGGCAAGCGGAGCGGCTCGTCGCAAACAACTGAGCATCCACTCCATGCCAACTATGAGATCAACATGGAGCACCTGTGCAGCGCATTGCTTGAAGCTGGTATCGCCTAGAGGAGTTTTTTCTATGAGTTTCTGGTCCCAGCTCAGACGCCGCCTAAGTGCGAAATCGGTGGCTGCCATCGACGCGATCGCCATCACAGCGCCGCGGCGCAGCCTCGAAGCCCTTATGGACGCTCGCTTCTACCTTGCGAAGTATCCCGATGTGCGAGACGCTGGTGTTGATCCTGTGGAGCATTTCGCCGCAGCCGGTCAGGCGGAGGGACGCCATCCACTCGACGTCACCGCGCCCGACGCGACGGCTCGAATCGATCTGGCGCTTTCAATCGATCCGCAGAACGCTAGTGCTCGCGGTGCACGCATCCTCCTGCTGCTGGCGTCCGACACAGTCGAGGCTGGGCGTCAAGCGCTCGATCTTCATGGGGGCACCGTTGGGGAGCCCCGTGCTTGCTTCGACCTTGAAGGCGCCTTCGAGCAGTTCGCCTCGCGGGCACTAAGCAGATCATTGCGTTTCGAGTCTCTGGACGACTTCCGTGAAATCTCACCGCTCGTGGACGATATCAGCGCGCGATTTCCGCATTCGGCGGCGTTGGCCGCACTTGCCGGCCTGCTTCATTTTGAAGCGAATGATCTTGGTGTGGCCGAGCGCCAACTGCGAAGCTTAGACCTCACGCTTCTTTCAGTTGATATCAGCTCGCTTTGTACGAGCGTACTGCAGCAGCTCGAGGACTTTAAAGGAGCTGCCTTGCCGGCGAACGCTACGTCGGCGGTGCTGTTGCTGGATACATCGTTCCCGTCGCAGGTCTCCTCATTCCGTTACGGGGAATTCTCCAGCTACCTTGCAGAGATGGACGATGCCGTCATGTTGGTGCGGCCAGACGGGAACCTTTTCCGCTACGGTGAGAAATACAGTTTCGCTGAACTGACGCGCGCGTTCAACGAAGTGTCGAGTAGAGGTCGACCCGTCGTTGGTCCCATGTGTAATCTAGGTTCGAGGCAGCCACAGGTGGCGTATTGCGTGTTCCTCAATCTCGCGCATCTGTTCTTCAGTCAAATCGGATTGCCTTACGCTCGTAACTTAGTTTTCACTTTGTACCCTGGGGGTGGCTTCGCACCGGGAAATGCAGTGTCGGATACCAAGTTGGCGAAGGTGTTCGCAAACCCGTGTCTTTCAAAGGTGGTCACCACGCAGAATCTGACGCGCGACTACCTGATCGACAAGGGTTACTGCAAGGGCGAAGACATCCTTCATGTCTTCGGTGGGATCGTTCCGGCCGCCTACGCCGCCGACCCCTTATGGACGCCTATGCCGCTCGATGGCACGCTGAACGTGTGCTTCGTCGCACAGCGGTATTCGCCTCTAGGAGCAGAAAAAGGGTACGACATCTTCGCTCAAATCGTGCGCTTACTGTCGAGTTCGAGTGGTATTCATTTTCACGTGGTCGGAGGTTTCGACCGCGACGTAGTGGATCTTGGCGGCGCGAAGAACGTCACGTTTTATGGCAGTCGGCCCGCCAGTTTCTTCCCGGAATTTTATAAACGAATGCACGTCGTCGTGTCGCCCAACATACGGATGTTCGATTTGGATCCAAAAGTTCCGGCGACCTTCGACGGTTTCCCTACAACGGCGGTCGTGGAAGCGGGTCTTCAGGGCGCAGCCATGCTGGCTACCGACTTTCTAGGCATGAACCAACGCCTCGACGGGTCGCGCATCTTTACGTCAAAAGAGCTCATTTTAATCGACCGGGAGCCCGCAAGGATTGCGGAGATTCTGCGCGGCTTCATGAAAGATCCAGACGCGCTTCAAGCGCTCCGAGTGAGCGGACGCCTCGCGTTGCTGCGGGAGTTCGGATTCGAACGCCAGATGCGCCCGAGAATTAATCTGCTAAACAGCTATTTGCGGAATTAGCGGGGTGAGTACCCGTTCATTTCAATTGATGAGGCTCTCTGTGAAGATTGGGCTTCAGGCCTTCTTTGGGCGTATTTTGAGACTGACCATGCTCTTCAATTGATGTGGCTTCAGTTGCCGCCACGGACGAACTTTTAATGGGTAAAAACTTTTACTCCTCGCGACTGATTCGGGCGAGCTTCAGATTGCGGTTCTGATTTTTCGGAAACTCAATGTGCCTTGATGACAGAGCTTTGTGAAATTGACAAATTCGGAGAGCGACCATTGAGGCCTGCATCGCTCCCTGTTGCACACAGAGGCCCGCCGCTTCCAACGGTGTGCAGGCCCAGCCCAGCCGGCGCCCGGATCAATTGCTGGGCTAAAAGTCGAGACTTGGTGCGAAGCGTCTAAGCCTCAAGCGAAGACTCGTAGAAAAGATGAACACAGAAAACAAGCCTAACCTTCGCCCCCCCCGCAAGGAGCCATTCCAGGCGGCGCTCGGCTCCTACGCCGTGCGCTGGGGAAAGCTGGCTTACCGGTCGCTCCCGCTATCACGGCGCTTCAAGGATTACCTTGTCTCCGCGACCTATCGCGTCGCGGGTCCGCTGTTCGAGGGTGTCGTTCATTACGAAATCTGGAAACGTCAGCGGCACAACGCGCCGCCTCAGCCTGTGGGTCTGGGCGCCGTCGCTGCAGACCAGTACGAGGCGGTGCTCGCCGCCCTGCGCTTCGACGACGTGGAAGCGCCCGAAGTGTCGATAGTGATTCCGACCTACGGCAACCTGGGCCACACCCTGGCCTGCGTGCGCTCGATAGCGGCACACCTGCCGAAAGTGGCGGTGGAGGTGATCGTCGCGGAGGACGCGTCGGGCGACGGAGAGATCGAACGGCTTCGCGGCATCCCGGGTCTGCGGTTTCTATCGAATCCGAAGAACCTGGGCTTCTTGCGCTCGAGCAACGCCGCCTGTGCCGCCGCCAGAGGGCGCTTCGTCTACCTGCTGAACAACGACACGGAAGTGACTCCGGGCTGGCTTGACAGCATGCTGTCGCTTTTCTCGACGGTGCCCGACTGCGGCATGGTGGGCTCCAAGCTGGTCTACCCGGACGGCCGGCTGCAGGAGGCGGGCGGCATCCTTTGGCGCGACGGCTCGGCCTGGAACTACGGGCGGCTCGATGATCCGGGGCGAAGCGTCTACAACTACGTGAAGGAAGCCGATTACTGCTCCGGCGCCTCGTTGCTGATTCGCAAGTCGCTGTGGGACCAACTCGGGGGTTTCGACGAGCACTACTTGCCCGCCTACTACGAAGACACCGATCTCGCGTTCCGCGTTCGGGCCGCCGGACTCCGCGTGATGTACCAGCCCGAGTCGGTGGTCATTCATTACGAGGGCATCTCCCACGGCACGGACACGGGCACGGGTGTGAAAGCCCACCAGGTCGCCAACCAGAAGAAGTTCTACGCGCGTTGGGCCGATGAGCTGCGCGACCGGCACCGCGACAACGGCGTCGACGTCTTCCATGCCAGAGACAGGTCCGTCGGCAAGAAAACCATGCTGGTCATCGACCACTACGTACCGCAGCCCGACCGCGATGCCGGCTCGCGCAGCACGTGGTGCTTTCTGCGCGAATTCCGGGCCATGGGGCTGAACGTCAAATTCTGGCCGGCCAACCTGTGGCGCGATCCGCAATACACCGCACTGTTGCAGCAAGAGGGCATCGAGGTCTACTACGGCAAGGAATACACCGGCCGCTTCGGCGAGTGGATCAAGGCCAACGGCGCCGACATCGACTATGTGCTGCTGAGCCGTCCGCAAGTCGCCGCGGAGCATCTGGCGGCGGTTCGCGCGTCGACGCGTGCAAAGGTGCTTTTCTACGGCCACGACCTGCACTACATGCGCTTGCTCGGTGAGTACGAGAAGACGCAGAGTGCGCGATTGCTCAAGCAGGCCAAGGCCAGCCGCGAGCTCGAAGAGTCGCTGTGGGCGAAGGCGGATGTCGTCTACTACCCGTCGTCGTCCGAAACGCAGGCCGTGCTGCAACTGCTGCCCGATGCCGTTGCGCGCACGGTGCCGCTCTACTACTTCGACGAGGCCGAGCCGCCGGTCGACAGTGGGACGCGTCGCAAGGCCGACCTGCTCTTCGTCGCCGGCTTCGGCCATCCACCCAATGTCGATGCCGCCAAATGGCTGGTCGGCGAGATCTTTCCGCGCGTGAAGGCACGCATACCGGAAGCCCGCTTGATGCTGGTGGGCTCCAATCCGACGAGCGATGTCCGCGCGTTGGAAAGCCCGGATGTGCATGTCACCGGCTACGTCACCGACGAGGCGCTGGCCGGCTTCTACCGAAGTGCCGGCGTGGCCGTGGTGCCGCTGCGCTTCGGCGCCGGCGTCAAGGGCAAGGTCATCGAGGCGTTGCACCATGGTCTCCCGCTCGTGACCACTTCGGTCGGGATGCAGGGGCTCGACGGGCTGGATGCCGTGGTACCGGTGCACGACGAGGCGTCCGACATCGCCGATGCCATCGTCGGCATCATGGAAGATGCCGCGCGATGGGAAGCGTTGGCGCTGGCGGGCCGTGGCTACGTGGCTGAGCGCTTTTCGCAAGCCGCCGTTCGGGCGGTGTTTTCGCGCGACATCACGGTCTGAGCCGCGCAAACGCGGATGCTCAGCGCTCGACGATGCGACCGTGTTCCAGGTGGATCACGCGGTTGCATTCCCGGGCGATCAGGTCGGGCGAGTGCGAAGCCAGCACCAGGATGCCGGACTTGGAAACCACGTCCTTCATCCGCTTCTCCGCTTTCTCGGTGAAGTCGGCGTCGCCGACGGAAAGCCACTCGTCCATCAGCAGGATGTCGGCCTGGACGCTGGTGGAGATCGAAAAAGCCAAGCGCATCAGCATGCCGGTTGAATACGTGCGAATGGGCATGTTCACGTATTCGCCGAGGCCGCTGAACTCGCAGATCTCGGGTGTCAGTGCTTCCACCTGCTTGCGGCTCATGCCCATCACCAGTCCGCGCAGCATGATGTTCTCGACGCCCGACGCGTCAGGCTCGATGCCCAGCGACGGGTCGATCAGGCTGGCCACCGTGCCTTCGCGGACGAAGTCGCCTGACGACGGTTCGTAGACGCCTGCCAGCGCACGCAGCAGCGTCGATTTGCCAGCGCCGTTGTGACCGATGAGGCCCAGCCGATCGCCACTGCGCAGTTCGAGATTGATGTCGCTGAGCGCCTGCACCACATTCACGCCGGTTTCCTTGCCGAAGCGACCGCCGGTGACAGAGGCCGCCAGGGTCTTCTTCAGCGACGCGGAGCCGGCACCGTAGATCGGGAAGCTGACGGAGACGTTCTTCAGGGAGATGAGAGCCATGTTCAGAGCCAGTAGACAACGCGACGACGGTATTTTGCGAAAAGCATGCTGGAGACGACCACGGTACCGACCGTCCAGCCAAGGATGCCGAGCCAGTTGTGCATGTCGGCCACGCCACCCATCAGCGGCGTGCGCAGCAGGTCGAGCATTTGGGCCAGCGGATTCCACAGGATGTATTTGGCGCGGCCCGGCAGGCTTTCCGGCATCCAGAAGACCGGAGTCAGGAACATCAGCATCTGCATGACGCTGGTGACGATCTGCGTCACGTCACGAAAGCGTGTGCAGATCAGGCCCAGGGCCAAACCCAGTGCATGGGCATTAATCAGCAGCAACACCATGGCCGGAAAGACCAGCAGCGCCGACCACGACAGGCTGATTCCGGCCCAGAGCGCCACGGGAATGTAGATCACGATCTGGTGCGCAAACTGGATCACGTTGCGCGACATGCTCCGCCAAACGAACAGGCTGATCGGAAAGTAGCCCTGTTTCAAATAGTGCGCCGAACTGACGAAGGTGTTGCACGACTCGATCACGATGCTCGAGAACAGCGACCAGAAGATGAGGCCGAGCGTCAGGTGGGGAAAGAACTTCGACAGCTCGGTGCCGAACAGGGAGCTGTAGAGCGGCCCCATGCCCGCGATCATCGCGCCCATGCTGAGGGTCAGCCAGATCGGGCCGAGCATCGACCGGCGGTAGCGCAGCACGATGTCGAACCACGACAGCGTCCACCAGATGTCGGTGCGCCGCGTTCCCTCCCACCAGTCCGCCCATGCACTGCGGTGCAGGTTTGAATGCGCTTGGCTCATACGTTTTTCTGTCTTTCGTGTCGGGGGTTTTGTTGCTTTAGATGGTGTCGATATCGCCAGAACGTGGCGGACATCCACACCTTGAGCAGGCTCGTGATGTGCCAGTAGAGATGCTTGCTGCTGACGTGACTGGCCCGCTGCGCATCGTGCCGCGCCAGCAGGTCTTCCGCGACCTGCAGCGAACAGCCCGCAAGTTGAGTGCGGGCGCAGATGTCGAAATCCTCGCCATACATGAAGAAGCGCTCGTCGAAGCCGCCGATTTCGCGGTAGGCCTCGCTGCGAAAGAGCATGAAAAGACCCGGAATCCAGGCTGGCACCAGCGGCGGCGCATAGTCCGCGCGGTTGCGCGTCACGATTTCCAGCGGCGTGATTATCGCCCGGTGCGGTTCCGGCGCCGTCTTGCCAGGCTCGACGATGCGCGGTGTCAGCAGGCCACTGCGTGGCCGCGCCTGCGCCACCAGCGGCGCCAACACGTCGGCGTCGAGGCGGATGTCCGGGTTCAGCACCAGAAACCAAGGCGTGTCGCAGCGTGCGAAAGCCCGGTTGTGGTTCGCCCCGAAACCCTGCGGCGTCGCGTTCTCGATGCGCTCCAGGGGAAAGGCCCAGTGCGTGTTCGCGAGCGCGTCCGCTTCAGGGATGTTGATCGTGAGCACCACCTTGGCAATCGATGCGGCACTCCAGCGGTCGAGCTGCGCGAGCAGCGGGCGGATCAGTTCCAGCTGGCCGTGACTGACGATGGAGACGGTGATCGGGCGATGCGGGGAGGGGGATGTCGGCATGGTCTAATTTCGCTCGGGAATTCTAGGTCCCGCATCCCACTCTCCATGATTGCCCTGATCGTCGTCAGTTTTGTCGTCTCCGCGTTCGCCGTGCTGGTGTTCATGCGGCGTGCACGCCGCCATGCCCGTCGTTACGCGGCCGACATGCCGCAGCGTTTCCACAAGGGGCACGTGCCGCGGTTGGGTGGCGCCGGCATTTTCTTGGGCACCGGCCTGGCGTGGCTGTTCGCCGGGCTCTTCGGCGACCCTTTCAATGTTCGCTGGCCCGTGACGGTGTCGGCGTTGATGCTGCTGTGCATCGCGCCCGCCGTGCTGGGAGGCATCGCGGAAGATGTGACGCAGCGCGTGGCGGTGCGCTACCGACTGGGCCTTACCATCGGGTCTGCGTTGCTGCTGTGCTGGGTCCTCAATCTGGGCGTGCATCGCACGGGCTTCGCACTCGTCGACGGCTGGATGCAGGTGGTGCCGTACGCCGGCTTGGTTCTCGCCGTGATCGCCATCGGTGGCCTGCCGCATGCGTTCAACATCATCGACGGCTACAACGGGCTGGCCGGAACCGTCGCCGTGCTGGTCTGCCTGGCGGTGTCGCACGTCGCGCTGCAGGTGGGCGACCGGCAATTGGCCGCCATGGTGATCTGCCTGTTCGGCGCCACGCTGGGCTTTCTGATGTGGAACTACCCGAGCGGCAAGATCTTCGCTGGCGACGGTGGGGCCTATGTCTGGGGCATGGTGATCGCGGTGGCCTGCGTGACGCTGGTGCAACGGCACTCGGCCGTCTCGCCATGGTTCCCGATGCTGCTGCTGATCTACCCGGTATGGGAGACGCTGTTTTCTATCTACCGCAAGCTCGCACGCGGCCAGTCGCCGGGCACGGCCGACGCGCTGCATTTTCACCAGCTGATCTTCCGGCGGCTGGTGCGGGTGGCGTTCTCGGACGACGAGGCGCGCCAGCTCCTGGCGCGCAACAACCGCACCTCGCCCTATCTCTGGATGTTCGCGGCGTTGTCGGTGGTGCCGGCGGTGCTGTTCTGGAACAACACCGCCGTGCTGATCCTGTGCACGCTGCTCTTCGTCACGACCTATGTTGTCGCGTACCTGATGATCGTGCGCTTCAAGGTGCCGCGCTGGTTGCGGCCATGAACAACGGCTTGCTCACGCCCCCGGCCTGACGGCGATGTCCCTGCGACGCAACGTGCTGTGGAACCTGGCGGGGGCCGGGCTCCCGCTCGTCGTGGGCGCCGCGCTTGTTCCCTATCTCGTTCGCGGTCTGGGCATCGAGCGCTTCGGCATTCTCACGCTGGTGTGGGCGCTCGTCGGCTACTTCAGCCTGTTCGATCTGGGGCTGGGAAGGGCGCTGACGCAGCAGATCGCGCAGAAGCTCGCGGCTGGTCGACGTCCCGATCTGCCTTCGCTGGTGCGCGGCGGGCTGTGGCTGGCCACTGCGATGGGCGCGCTGGGCGGCGTGGCGCTGGCCTTCGTCGCCGAGCCGCTGGCGGTTCATGGGTTGAAAGTGTCCGAAGCACTGCATGCCGAGGTGTTCCATGCCTTGCTCGTCGCCGCGCTGGGCGTGCCGCTGACGACCGCGACGGTGGGGCTGCGGGGCGTGCTCGAGGCCTTCGAGGATTTTCGCGACGTCAACCTGCTGCGCATGCTGCTCGGCATGGCCAGCTTCGGTCTGCCCGCGCTGAGCGTCGCGCTGTTCGGACCGTCGCTGGTGCCGGTCGTCGCGTCGCTCATGGCGGCCCGGCTGGGGGTCGGCGCAGCGCATTGGGTGCTGGTACGGCGCCGGCTCGGCGGCGGCTTCGGTGGCGTGCCGCTGGCGCGCCCCCACATGCGCCGGCTGCTGGCCTTCGGTGCGTGGATGACCGTGTCGAACATCGTCAGCCCGCTGATGGTCACGGCCGATCGCTTCGTGATCTCGGCGGTGCTCGGCGCGGCTGTGGTCGCCTACTACACGGTGCCGTCCGAGGTGCTGGCGCGCATGCTGATCCTGCCTGGCGCGCTCACCGGCGCGTTGTTTCCGCGCCTGGCCTCCTTGCTGATCGGTGACCCCGATGCCGCGCGGCGACTCTACCGCCGGTGTTTGGCTTTGCTGGTGCTTGTCTTGCTGCCGGTGAGCGTGGCCATCGCCCTCGGTGCGCACTGGGCGCTGACGCTGTGGCTGGGCGCGGACTTCGCCGACCGCTCCTCACCCGTCGTGTCGATCTTCGCGGTGGGGTTGCTGCTCAACGGCGTGGCCTTCGTGCCCTTCGCCGCGGTCCAGGCGGCGGGCCTTGCGCGTCTGACGGCGCAGCTTCACCTGGTCGAGGCCGTGTTTTACTTCCCCTTGCTGCTGCTTGGCCTGGACCGGTACGGCCTGGCCGGCGCCGCACTCGCATGGACCGCACGCGTCGGCGTCGACTTGGTGCTGCTGCTGTTCGTGGCGCAGCGACGCGTTTTCGCGCGCGGAATCGACGCGCCCATGCGGCACAATTTGGCAACACCCGAACCGGAACGTTCATGACCGACCCCGTCCTCAACATCCCCCCCCGCGACAAGGCCGAGATCCTGGCCCAGGCGCTGCCCTACATCCGCAAATTCCACGGCAAGACCATCGTCATCAAGTACGGCGGCAACGCCATGACCGACCCGGCCTTGCAGGCCGACTTCGCCGAAGACGTGGTGCTGCTCAAGCTGGTCGGCATGAACCCGGTGGTGGTGCACGGCGGCGGTCCGCAGATCGAGGCGGCGCTCAACAAGCTGGGCAAGAAGGGCAGCTTCGTCCAGGGCATGCGCGTGACCGACTCCGAAACCATGGAAGTCGTCGAATGGGTGCTCGCCGGCGAGGTGCAGCAGGACATTGTGGGCCTGATCAACCAGGCCGGCGGCAAGGCCGTGGGCCTGACCGGTCGCGACGGCGGCCTGATCCGCGCGCAGAAGCTCAAGCTGGCCGACCGCAACGACCCGGCACTGATGCACGACGTCGGCCAGGTCGGCGAGATCGTCTCGATCGACCCGAGCGTGGTCAAGGCGCTGCAGGACGACGCCTTCATCCCCGTCATCAGCCCGATCGGTTTCGGCGAGGAAAACGAGAGCTACAACATCAACGCCGACGTGGTCGCCGGCAAGCTGGCCACTGTGCTCAAGGCCGAGAAGCTGATGCTGCTGACCAACACCCCCGGCGTGCTCGACAAGGCTGGCAAGCTGCTGACCGACCTGAGCGCGCGCGAGATCGACGAGCTCTTCGCCGACGGCACCATCTCCGGCGGCATGCTGCCGAAGATCGAAGGCGCGCTCGATGCGGCCAAGAGCGGCGTGAACGCGGTGCACATCATCGACGGCCGCGTGCCGCACGCGATGCTGCTGGAAATTCTCACCGACCAAGCCTACGGAACCATGATCCGCGCACGTTGACCTGCGTGCTTCACTCGTAACCGCGCGGATTTCCCTGCTGCCAGCGCCAGCTGTCGGCGCACATCTGGTCGAGGTCGCGCCGCGCGCGCCAGCCCATCGTGGCTTCGGCCAGTGACGCGTCGCCCCAATAGGCCGACACATCGCCCGGGCGACGCGGGCCGATCGTGTGTGCAACCGGCCGGCCGCTGGCCCGCTCGAAGGCCTTGACCACATCCAGCACCGAGGCGCCACGGCCGCTGCCCAGGTTCAACGTCAGAAGGCCCGGCGCCTTGGCCACATGCCGCAGTGCGGCCACGTGGCCCTCGGCCAGGTCCATGACATGCACGTAGTCGCGCACGCCGGTGCCGTCGTGCGTGGGGTAATCGCCGCCATGCACCGCGAGCTCCGCGCGCTGCCCCACCGCCACCTGGCACACGAAGGGCATCAGGTTGTTGGGCTTGCCTTGCGGGTGCTCGCCGATCAGCCCGCTCTCGTGCGCGCCGACCGGATTGAAGTAGCGCAGCAGCGCGATGCGCCACTCGGGTTGCGCGTGCTGCAGGTCGGCCAGTGCCTGCTCGACCATCCGCTTCGAGTGGCCGTAGGGGTTGGCCGGGCGGCGGGGCGCGTCTTCCGGAATCGGCGAGCGCTCGGGTTCGCCGTACACCGTGGCCGACGACGAGAAGATCAGCGTCTTGACGCCCGCCTGCTGCATGGCTGCGGCCAGGACCAGGCTGCCGTTGACGTTGTTGTCGTAGTAGCCGATCGGGTCGCGCACAGAGTCGCCAACCGCCTTGAGGCCGGCGAAATGCATCACGCCTGCAACGTCGTGCATCGCGAACACGCGGTCGAGCAAGGCGCGATCGCGCACGTCACCTTCGATGAAAGTAGGCACCGTTCCGGTGATGCGGCCCAGCCGCTCGACCACGCGGACGTCGCTGTTGCCCAGGTTGTCGAGGATCAAGGGGGTGTAGCCGGCCTCCGCCAGGGCCACGCAACTGTGGCTGCCGACGAAGCCCGCACCGCCCGTCACCAGAATGCAATCGCCCATGTCGCGCTACTTTCGCTGATTCGAGGGGGTCATTGTCGGCGAGCCGCGCGCGGAGGATGGCTGGACGAGTTGGCGCGCACTCACTGCGCTGTGCGAGAATCATTTTTTTACATATGCGCCCGCCGCCCATGCAAAACGACGAAACCAGCGTTCCGCCAGCCGATGCCGCGCCGGCGACCGACGAAAGCGCGCCGGTTCGCAAGCGCCCCAAGCCGGGCGAACGCCGCGTGCAGATTCTTCAGACCTTGGCGGCAATGCTGGAGCGCCCTGGCGCCGAGCGCGTGACGACAGCGGCGCTGGCGGCGCAGCTCGACGTCAGCGAGGCGGCGCTCTACCGCCACTTCGCGAGCAAGGCGCAGATGTTCGAAGGGCTGATCGACTTCATCGAGCAGAGCGTGTTCACGCTGGTCAACCAGATTACCGAGCGTGAGGATGCCGGACGCGAGCAGGCGGCACGCATCGTGACGATGCTGGTGCAGTTCGCCGAGAAGAACCCGGGCATGACGCGGGTGATGGTGGGCGACGCTCTGGTCTACGAGAACGAGCGGCTGCAGAACCGCATGAACCAGTTCTTCGACAAGATCGAGTCGACCCTGCGGCAGGTGTTGCGAGATGCGGTGGCGACCGACACCTCGGCCACGCCGACCGTCGATGCGCAGGTGCGCGCGGCGGCGCTCACCGCCTTTGCCGTCGGCCGGCTTCAGCGCTTCGCGCGCTCGGGATTTCGCCGGCCCGCGTCGGAACACCTCGACGCCGCGATCCGGCTGATGCTCTGAGGCACCCGGTCCGGTCGGTGGCGCGCCGCCTGCGCGGCGCCGGCCGGCTCGATCTCAGGCCTGCAGGTCCACGCCGACCTTGGCGCCGGCCGCCACGATCTCGCCCCAGGTCGCATCGTCGACCACCACGCCGTCGCGCTCGCGCGCCTTGCGTGCGGCGCGCTCCGGCTCGCCGGCGATCTGCACCTGATCGAAGCCCGCGCCGGGCGGGCTTTGGCGCAGCCACTCGACAAAGCCGTGCGCCTCCTGCTCGAAGCTCGCCTGCGTGCCCAGCTTGGCGGGGTCGATCAGCACCGTCAGCATCCCGTTGAAGACCGAGCGCGCGGTGTCCGCCGGCCGGTGCCACGTGCCGCCACCCGTCAGTGCGCCGCCCAGCAGCTCGCACGCCACGGCCATGCCGTAGCCCTTGTGCTCGCCGAAAGTCATGAGCGCGCCGAAAAGGCCGTTGGGCTGCGGCACCACCACCACGCCCGGGTCGTCGGTGGGGCGCCCCTGCTCGTCGATCAGGTAGCCGGCGGGCATGCGCTCGCCCTTGTTGTGCGCAACGCGCATCTTCCCTTGCGCCACGCGGCTGGTCGCAAAGTCGAGCACGAAAGGCTCGGCGCCGGCCAGCGGCACGCCGATGCAGCAGGGGTTGGTGCCGAAGCGCCCATCGCCGCCGCCCCATGGCGCGACCACGGGCCGCGACAGCACGTTGACGAAGTGCATCGCCACCAGCCCCTGCGCTGTCGCCATCTCGGCGAAGTGCCCGATGCGGCCGAGGTGGTGCGCATGCGCCAGCGTAAAGATGCAGCTGCCGTGCTGCTTGGCGCGGGCAATGCCCATGTCCATCGCCTGCACGCCGACGATCTGCCCGTAACCGCCCTGGCCATCGAGCGCCAGCAGCGTGCCGATGTCCGCCGTGACCTTGACCGAGGCATTGGGCTTGAGCCCGCCTTCGGCCACGGCATCGACATACCGCGGCAGCATGCCGATGCCGTGCGAGTCATGGCCGCTGAGGTTGGCGAGCACCAGGTTGCCGGCAACCTGTTCGGCTTCGGGCTGCGAACTGCCGGCCGCAGCGAGCACGCTGGCGACCTGGGTGCGAAGAAGGGATGCTTGGAGTGTTTGAGACATTGGGGTTCCCGCGAACTACATCACTGCGCCGACTTGCCACGGCACGAATTCGTTCTGGCCGTAGCCGTGCTTCTCGCTCTTCGATGGCTCGCCCGACGCGGTGGCCAGCACCATGTCGAAGATGCGCTGGCCCATCTCTTGGATCGACACGGTGCCGTCGACGATCTCGCCGCAGTTGATGTCCATGTCCTCCTCCTGCCGCTTCCACAGCGCGGAGTTGGTCGCGAGCTTGAGCGACGGCGAGGGCGCGCAGCCGTAAGCCGAGCCACGGCCGGTGGTGAAGCAGATGACGTTGGCGCCGCCGGCCACCTGGCCCGTGGCGCTCACCGGGTCGTAGCCGGGCGTGTCCATGTAGACAAAGCCGTGCGCATCGACCGGCTCGGCGTACTCGTACACCGCCTCGAGATTGCTGGTGCCGCCCTTGGCCACCGCGCCCAGCGACTTCTCGAGGATGGTCGTCAATCCGCCCGCCTTGTTGCCGGGAGACGGGTTGTTGTTCATCTCGCCCTGGTTGATGTCCGTGTAGTGCTCCCACCACTTGATGCGGTCGACCAGCTTCTGGCCGACCTCGCGCTTCACGGCGCGGCGCGTCAGCAGATGCTCTGCACCGTAGACCTCGGGTGTTTCCGACAGGATGGCGGTGCCGCCATGCGCGACGAGCAAGTCGACCGCCGCGCCCAGCGCCGGATTGGCACTGATGCCGGAATAGCCGTCCGAGCCGCCGCATTGCAGGCCGATGGTGATGTGCGCAGCGCTGCACGGTTCGCGCTTGACGGCATTGGCGCGCGGCAGCATGCCGTTGATCAGTGCCACGCCCTTCTCGACGGTCTTGCGCGTGCCGCCCGTGTCCTGGATGTTGAAGGTCTGGAAGTTCTCTCCCTCTGCCAGGTGACCGGTGTCGAGCCAGGCCTTGATCTGGTTGGCCTCGCAGCCCAGTCCGACCACCAGCACCGCCGCGAAATTGGCGTGGGTGGCGTAGCCCGTCAGCGTGCGCTCCAGGATCTGCATCCCCATGCCCTGGGTGTCCATGCCGCAGCCGGTGCCGTGCGTGAGCGCCACGATGCCGTCGACGTTCGGGTAATCGGCCAGCGCCTGCGGGTTGGTCTTGCGCGAGAAGTGGTCGGCGATGGCGCGGGCCGCGGTGGCCGAGCAGTTCACGCTGGTCAGCACGCCGATGTAGTTGCGCGTGGCCACCCGGCCGTCGGCGCGCTTGATGCCCATGAAGCTCGCCTCGCGCCGTGCAGGCGCGGGCTTCACGTCGGCGCCGAAGGCGTAGTCGCGCTCGAAGTCGCCCTTGTCCGGGCCCATGTCGAGGTTGTGCGTGTGCACGTGCTCGCCCGCGCCGATCGGCTTGCTCGCGAAACCGATGATCTGGTTGTAGCGGCGCACCGGCGCGCCCTGCGCGATGTCATGCGCGGCGACCTTGTGGCCCGCAGGGATCAGCCCGCGCGCCGTGAAGTTCTCGATCGTGGTGCCGCCGACCAACTGGCTGCGGGCAATCACCACGTCATCGGCGGGATGGAGGCGAATGAAGGGAATCATCGTGGTTCTCGTTGTCAGGCTAGAAGAACATTTTCGGCAGCCACAGTACCAATGACGGGACATAGGTGATCACTGCCAGCGCCACCAGCAGTGGCACCAGCCACGGCAGGATGGCGATGGTGGTTCGCTCGAAGCTCAAACCCGCCACACGCGCCAGCACGAACAGCACCATGCCCATGGGCGGATGCAGCAGGCCGATCATCAGGTTCAGCACCATCACGAGCCCGAAGTGGATCGGGTCCACGCCCAGCTGCGTGGCGATCGGCAGCAGGATCGGCACGAGGATGGTGATGGCGGCGGTCGGCTCCAGGAAGCAGCCGACGAAGAGCATCAGCAGATTGGCCAGCAGCAGGAACACCCAGGCTTCCTTGGTGAAGCCGAGCACCCACGCGGCGATGTCGGTGGTCACGCCGGTGGCGGTCAGCATCCAGCCGAAGATGGACGCGGCAGCCACGATGAACAGCACGGTCGATGTGGTCTCGATGGTGTCGAGGCAGACCTTGACGAACATCTTCCACGACAGGGTCTTGTACCAGGCGAAGCCCAGAATCAGCGCCCACACGCAGGCCGCGATCGCGCCTTCGGTGGGCGTGAACAGGCCGGTGGTCATCCCGCCGATGAGCAGCACCGGCGTCATGATGGGCAGCAGCGCCTCGAACTTGAAGAGCTTGTCGAGCACGAAGAGCGAGGCCAGCCCGGCAAACACCGTCAGTTGCGGCGGCGTGCCCAGCTTGGCCACCAGCAGCCAGATCAGCAGCGGCCAGCCGATGACCACCATCAGCTCGGTCAGTGCCTTGAACAGGCGCGTGCGCGAGAACTTCACGTCCGCGCCCCACTTGTTCTTGTGGGCGAAGTAGGCGACCGTCATCATCATCAGGATCGCCAGCATCACGCCCGGCAGGATCCCGGCGAGGAACAGCGCGCCGACCGACACGTTGGCCATCATCCCGTAGATCACGAAGGGCAGGCTCGGCGGAATGATCGGCCCCAGCGTGGCCGAGGCGGCCGTCACGCCCACGGCGAACTCGGTCGAGTAGCCGTGCTCCTTCATCGCCTTGATCTCGATCGTGCCCAAGCCCGCGGCATCGGCGATGGCGGTGCCGCTCATGCCCGCGAAGATCACCGAGCCCAGCACGTTGACATGACCGAGACCGCCCTTGAGCCAGCCGACGAGCGCGAGTGCGAAGTTGTAGATGCGCGTCGTGATGCCGGCGTTGTTCATCAGGTTGCCGGCCAGGATGAAGAAGGGCACCGCCAGCAGCGGAAAGCTGTCGATGCCGCTCACCATCCGGTGGATCACCACGAAGGGCGGCAACGAGCCGGTGAAGAGGATGTAGACCAGCGAGGCGCCGGCCATGGCCACGGCCACCGGAATGCCGCCGGCCATGAAGATCAGGAAGAATATTTTCAGCATGTCGTGCGTTCTTTAGCGGTCGGTCACTGATCGGCCAAGGTGGACTCGGGGCGTTCGAGCACGCTGTAGCCGCGGCGCCAATGGATCAAGCCGACCTGCGCCGAGCGGAACGTCATCGCAGCGAAGCCGAACAGGCATACGGCATAGACGATGTTCATCGGCGCATCGACGATCGTCATTCGCGTCTGGTTGCCGATCTTTTCCATCATCTGCCAGGTCATGAACACGGCTGCGGCGAAGAAGGCGGTGCGCAGCACATCGACGGCGCGCGAGATCCAGCGACCCAACACCGCCGGCATGTGACGGTAGAAGAAGTCCACCTGGATCTGGCTGTTTTTGGCCACGCCCACGGCGGCGCCGACGAACACCACGGCCACCAGCATGTAGCGGGCGATTTCCTCCGTCCATGCGGCGGAATCGTTCATCACGTAGCGCGTGACGAATTGGTAGAAGACGGTCAGCCCCAGCGCCCAGAAGAGCGCCAGGGATATCCAGCCTTCGGCGATGGTGTCGGAGAGGTCGACGACTTCGTCTTCGGCATGGAAGTGCCCCTCGTCGTCAATGATCTTTTGTTCTTGCATGGGGATGTCTTAAAAATTAAGCGGCCGAGGCACACGCGCACTGCTCGCCAGCATGGCCCAGCAACACCGCGGAACCGGCTGCGCCGGGCCGCTGGTGTTGTTCCCGCTAGGGGATCGGCGAAGGCCACGCGCAGTGCGCCGCAGACTGGGGGCGAGCCTTATTTGATCGCGATGATGCGGTCGTAGTCGGCCTGGCGGTAACCGTGGTCGGTCGGCTTCGTGTTCTTCAGCACTGCTTCGCGGAACGCAGCCTTGTCCACGGTGATGATGTTGTTGCCGCGCTTCTTGAACTCTTCGACCAAACGCGTTTCCGACGCGATGATTTCACGGCCCGTCTTTTCAGCGGCTTCTTCCATCACCGCGCTGAACATCTTCTTCTCGTCGGCACTCAGCTTGCCCCACAGCTGGCCCGACACCACGGTCAACAGCGAGTCGACGATGTGGCCGGTCAGCGAGATGTTCTTCTGCACCTCGAAGAACTTCTTGGCCTCGATGGTGGGCAGCGGGTTCTCCTGTGCGTCCACCGTGCCGTTCTGCAGCGCGAGGTAGACCTCGGCGAAAGCGATGGGCGTGGCGTTCGCGCCCAGCGCCTTCGGGAAGGCCAGATAGGCCGGTGCGTCGGGCACGCGAATCTTCAGGCCCTTCATGTCCTCCGGCTTGGCCACGGGCCGTGCCGCGCTCGAGGTGACATGGCGGGCGCCGTAGTAGTTCAGCGCGGTGATGTGGTTGCCGGTCTTGTCGTCGTAGCCCTTGGCGAGTTCCTTGAAAACGTCGCTCTTCGCGTACTTCAGCTGATGTTCTGCGTCGCGAAAGATGAAGGGAAAGTACGAGATCGACAGCGGCGTGTAGCTGCGGCCCGCGAAGCTCGCGCCGGTCAGCACGATGTCGACCGTGCCCAGGGTCAGCCCTTGGTTGATGTCGGCTTCCTTGCCCAGGCTCGACGCCGGGAAGACCTGGATGTCGTACTTGCCGTTGCTGCGCTTCTTGATCTCTTCGGCGGCCCAGACCGAGTACTTGTGGAAGGGCTCGGACGTTTCGTAGACATGCGCCCACTTGAGCTTGGTCTGCGCCTGCGCGAGGCCCGCAGCGCCGAAGGCGGTGGCGGCCACGGCGCAGAAGGCCAGTGTCTTGAGGGCGAAGCGTTTGCTCTTGTTGCTGCTGTTCATCGGTTGTCTCCGTGATGTCTGATGAGAAAAAAAAGAATGAAGGTGCTGGCGTTTCAGGCGGCTCTCTTCGCGCGGCGCCAGCTCGCGCTGAATCTCATGTGCGACTTGTCCATGTGCTCGTGCATCGCCGCGCGGGCGCCAACGGCGTCCTGTGCCGCGATCGCGTCGCGGATCGCGTGGTGCTCGGCGATGGCGCGGCGCCACGACTGCACCGTCTCGAAGTACCCGCCCAGCCGCGTGAAGATCGGGCCGTTGCGCGAGTCCCAGAAGCCCTGCACGGTTTCGGCCAGCACCGCGTTGTCGCAGGCATCGACGATGGCCAGGTGGAAGGCGCGATCGCCGTCGAGCGGCATGACGTTGCGATCGGCCAGGTCCTGCATAAGGGCGATGGCGCGCGTCATGGCGTCGACGTCCTTGCGCCGGCCGAGCGTCGCGGCCAGTGCCGCCGTCTCGCCCTCGACCACGCGGCGCGCGCGGATCAGCTCTAGCGGGCCCCACTCGGTCGCGGCCACAGGTTCGGCCGTGCGTTGTGCGCGGTCCTGCACGTACACGCCGGAGCCTGTGCGTACCTCGACCCAGCCTTCGACCTCGAGCGCGATGAGTGCCTCGCGCACCGACGGCCGACTCACGCCCAGCTGCCGAGCCAGGTCGCGCTCAGCGGGCAGGCGGGCGCCGGCGCCGGCGCCGAACTCGCCTTGCGAGATGAGCGCGCGCAGCTGGTCCGCAATCTGGCGATAAAGGCGCCGCGGTTCGATGGACTGGAGGGGCACGGCGGACGAGGAGGATTAAGGGTTGTCCTGAATTGGACAAGTGGTCAGGCCAATTCAGAATACGAGCGGCCACCCGCTGCGGCCATCGGGCGAAACCCTGAACGCGCTGCCCTCTCTCCCTCCATCGAATCACCAGGACACACGCATGAGACTCCAGGGAAAGACCGCCCTCATCACCGCCGCCGGCCAGGGCATCGGCCGTGCGACCGCGCTGGCCATGGCCGCCGAAGGCGCGCAGGTGTGGGCCACCGATGTGAATGCCGCGCTGCTCGAGAGCTACGCCGGTACGCCGAACGTGCAGACGGCGGTGCTCGATGTGCTCGACAAGAAGGCCATCGTCGACCTGGTCGCGCGCATGCCGGCGGTGAACGTGCTGTTCAACTGCGCCGGCGTCGTGCACAACGGGACGATCCTCGATGCGAGCGACGACGACCTCGACTTCGCATTCCGGCTGAACGTGCGTGCGCAGTTCTGGGCCATCCAGGCCGTGCTGCCGCGCATGCTCGCTTCGGGCGGCGGCAGCATCGTCAACATGGCGAGCGTGTGCTCGAGCATCAAGGGCCTGCCCAATCGCAATGTCTACGGCACCACCAAGGCGGCGGTGCTCGGCCTCACCAAGAGCGTGGCCGCCGACTACGTGACGAAGGGCGTGCGCTGTAACGCGGTGTGCCCCGGCACGGTCGACACGCCGTCGCTGGGCGAGCGCATCAATGCCAACGCCGACCCTGTCGAGGCCCGCAAGGCCTTCATCGCGCGCCAGCCGATGGGCCGCCTGGCGCAGGCCCACGAGATCGCGCCGGTGGTGGTTTTTCTCGCCAGCGACGAGTCCGTCTTTGCAACCGGCCAGGCCTTCTCGGTCGATGGAGGAATCACGATATGAACCGTCTCGACTTTCACGGCCGCCATGCGGTCATCACCGGCGGCGCGACCGGCCTGGGCTACGCCATCGCGGAGCGCCTGCTCGCCTCCGGCGGCGACGTCACGCTGTGGGACCGCGACCTTGCGGCCGCAGAGGCCGCCGCGCGCAAACTGGGCGACAACGCGGTGGCTGTCGAGGTCGACGTGAGCGACCCGGCGGCCGTCGCGCAGGCCGTGCAGACGACATTGCAGCGCCGCGGTGCTGCGACCACCGTCGATGCGCTGGTCAATTGCGCCGGCATCACCGGCCCCAACACCAAGCTGGCCGACTACCCGGTCGACGCCTGGCGCCAGGTGATGGACGTGAACGTCAACGGTGTCTTCTATTGCTGCCGCGAATGGACGCCGCACCTCGCCACCCGGCCGTGGGCGCGCATCGTCAACATCGCCTCGGTGGCCGGCAAGGAAGGCAACCCCAACGCCAGCGCCTACAGCGCCAGCAAGGCTGCGGTCATCGCGTTGACCAAGTCGCTAGGCAAGGAGCTCGCGACCGGCCCCGTGCGCGTGAACTGCGTGACGCCGGCGGCCGTGAAGACAGCCATCTTCGACCAGATGACGCCCGAGCACATCGCCTTCATGCTGTCCAAAATTCCGATGGGCCGCTTCGGCACGCCCGACGAAATCGCGGCCATGGTGGCCTGGCTCTGCACGGAAGATTGCGCCTTCACCACCGGTGCCGTGTTCGATCTTTCCGGCGGCCGCGCGACGTACTGACGCGCGCGCGAGAATCCCCATTCAACTGAAAGGAAGCAATCCATGAAACTTGTGCGCTACGGCAACCCCGGCAAGGAAAAGCCCGGACTCATCGACGACAACGGCCAGCTGCGCGACCTGAGCGCGGTGGTCAAGGACCTGGGCCCGGATCAACTCGGCGATGCCGCGCTGGCCAAGCTGCGCAAGCTCAAGACCGACAAGCTGCCGCTGGTGCGCGGCAAGCCGCGTTTCGGCAGCCCGATCGCCAACGTCGGCAAGTTCATCGCCATCGGCCTGAACTACGCGGACCACGCGGCCGAATCCGGCATGCCGATCCCGAAAGAGCCGGTGGTGTTCACCAAGGCCATCAGTTGCATCCAGGGCCCGAACGACCCCGTGATGCTGCCGAAGAACTCCGTCAAGTCCGACTGGGAAGTCGAGCTCGGCGTGGTCATCGGCACGCGCGCACGCTGCGTGTCGCAAAAGGACGCGCTCAACTTCGTCGCCGGCTACTGCGTTATCAACGACGTGAGCGAGCGCGAATGGCAGATGGAACACGGCCTGACCTGGGACAAGGGCAAGGGCTTCGACACCTTCGGCCCGCTCGGCCCCTGGCTCGTCACGCGCGACGAAGTGCCGAACCCGCAGAAGCTGGCGATGTGGCTCGACCTGAACGGCAAGCGCGTCCAGAACGGCAACACCAAGACGATGATCTTCAACGTGGCCAAGCTCGTGAGCTACGTGAGTCAGCTCAATACCTTGATGCCGGGTGACGTCATCACGACGGGCACGCCGCCCGGAGTCGGCATGGGCATGAAGCCGCCGGTGTTCCTGAAGAAGGGCGACGTGATGACGCTGGGCATCGAGGGCTTGGGCGAACAGCGCCAGGAAGTCGTTCCGTTCAAGCTCTGAGCATGCGTCGCGGGCCGAGCCGGTCCGCCCGCTGAAGGTGCACCTTGAGCAGGGCGCCGCACCACCGTGCGGCGCCCTGCTTCGTTTTCAAATGTCTCATTGACAGAACATTAGAACTGGCAAACCATCGGGCGCATGTCGCAGATGCCCTTGCCGAAATACCATCAGATTTATCTGGTGCTGCGCGAGCAACTCGATGAAGGCCGCTTCGCCGTCGAAGGATTGCCTGGCGAACTGGCGCTCATGGAACAGTTCGGCGTCGCTCGCGTCACGGTGCGCCGCGCGCTGGAGCGCCTGTCGAGCGAGGGCCTGATCTCCCGCACCCCCGGACGCCGCACGCGACCGGTACCGGCGTCGGCAAGCAACGACCCACGCGTCGGCAGCGAGGGCATGGCCCGCGCCAACCTGCGCGGCCTGCTGGAGAACTTGGTCACGATGGGCCTGCACACCTCGGTCAAGGTGATCGACGTAGCGACCATCACGGCCTCGACCCAGGTGGCCGACGCACTGCAGCTCAAGCTCGGCGACTCGGTCCAGAAGGCGATGCGCGTGCGTTCGACCGGCGAAGGGCCGCTGTCCCACATCACCACCTATGTGCCCGCCGAGATTGCGCGGCGTTTCGGCCGCCGCGAACTCGCAAAGAAGCCGATCCTTGTATTGCTCGAGGAATCGGGCGTGAAGGTCGGTCGTGCCTACCAGACGCTGTCGGCGCGACTGGCCGACAACGTGCTCGCCGAGCACCTCGAGATCTCCGTGGGTTCGGCGCTGCTCGCGGTGCGCCGCCTGGTCTTCGACGACGCCGACCGGCCGGTGCTGTGGCTGCACGGCTTCTACCGCCCCGACCGCTACACCTACGAGATGCAACTGTCCCGCGTGGGCGGCATCGATGCCAAGGTGTGGGTCAACGATTCCCTGTCCGCCCCCTTCAACTAGCGCCTCAGCCCCAAAAGGAAAGCCCCTCATGCAGAACCGTCGCCGCTTCGTCTCGCAAACCGCCGCCCTGGCCTCGGCCATCGCTTACCCGCTCGTCGCGGGCGCGCAGCCCAAGACCGTCAAGGTCGGTGTGCTGCATCCGGTCACGGGTGCGCTGGCCTATTCGGGGCAGCAGTGCCGCCTTGGCGCGCTGATGGCGATCGAGGACATCAATGCTGCGGGCGGCATCAAGTCGCTGGGCGGCGCCAAGCTCGAGGCCGTGCTCGGCGACGCCCAGTCGCAGCCTCAGGCCGGCGCCGCAGAAGTCGAGAAGATGAACGAGGCCGGCGTGTCCGCCATCGTCGGCGCCTTCGCCTCGGCGATCTGCCTGGCCACCACCCAGGCCGCCGCGAAGTACAACCTGCCGCACGTCGTCGACGTCGGCGTGGCCGACCAGATCGTCGAGCGTGGCCTGAAGAACACCTTCCGTTTCGGGCCCGGCTACAAGAAATCGACCGAGGTCGCCATCGCCAACCTGCTGGTGCTCAACAAGGCCGCGGGCAGCCCGGCCAAGACGGTGATGATCATCCACGAGGAGTCGCTGTTCGGCGCCGGCACGGCGGCGCTGCTGTCGCGCGAACTGCCAGGCTACGGCTTCGACGTGAAGGAGGTGGTGAAGCACGCCAACCCCACGCGCGACTTCAACAACATCGTGCTGCGCATGAAGTCGGTCAACCCCGACATCGTGATCCCCGCGAACTACTACAACGAATACGCGCTGCTGGTGCGCACCATGCAGCAGCAGAAGGTGGTGCCGAAGGCGATCTTCTCGGTGCTGGGTGGTGCGGCGTCGAGCTACAAGTTCGTCAAGGAATTTCCGGACGCGGCCAACGGCATCATCGACTGCAACCACTGGTTCAACCCCAAGGACAAGCGCTCGCAGGAACTGCGCAAGCGGGTCGAGGCCAAGGGCCAGTTCTTCAGCTACGAGGTCTTCATGACCTACACCGCGATGTGGCTGCTGGCCGATGCCGTCGAGCGCGCGAAGTCGATGGATCGCGCGGCCATCGTCGATGCGCTGGAGAAGAGCAGCTTCTCGAATCACATCATGCCGTACGGTCCCACGAAGTTCGTCAATGGGCAGAACGAGGGCGCGCAGCCGTTGATGACGCAGGTGGTGAAGAACGACATCAAGGTGATCATTCCGCGCGACTACCGCGAAGTGGATCCGATCTTTCCGCTCAAGGCCTGATCGGGATCGCGACGCCGGATGTTCGACTTCAGCATTCTCTTTCCCTCGGTCCTCAACGGGCTGACCACGGGCGCCGTCTATGCGCTGATCGCCGTGGGGCTGACGCTGATCTACGGCGTGCTGCACATCATCAACTTCGCGCACGGTGCCAGCCTGATGCTGGCCCTTTACGCGGTCTACTTCCTGAAGGAACGCTGGGGCATCGACCCGTACATGGCGCTGCCGATCGCCATCCTAGGCATGTTCGCGCTGGGCTATGCGCTGCAGCGCGTGGTCATCAACCGGGCGGGCCATGGCAAGGACGAGAACATCCTGTTGGCGACGCTCGGCATCGCCATCGTCATGGAGAACCTGGCGCTGCTGTTCTTCAAGTCGGACACGCGCAGCATCGACACCGCCTACTCGCTGAGCACCGTGGCCATCGGCCCCGCCATGATCGCGGTGCCCAAGCTGGTGGCCTTCGCCGGCGCGCTGGTGGTCTCGGCCATCCTGTTCTGGATCATGGGACGCACCGACCTCGGCCGCGCCATTCGCGCGGTCGCCAAGGAGAAGGAAGGCGCCAAGCTCATGGGCATCGACGTCGACCACGTGTATGCGATGAGCTTCGGCATCGGGCTTGCCTGCCTCGGCGCGGCGGCCTGTTTTCTGCTGCCGGCGTATTACGTCAATCCGCAGGTCGGCAACGGCTTCGTCCTGGTCGCTTTCACGATCGTGGTGCTGGGGGGCATGGGCAGCTTCATGGGGGCGTTGGTCGGCGGCTTCCTCGTGGGCGTGGTCGAGTCGCTGGGCGGCCTGTATCTCGGTGAATCGCTCGGGCAGATCGGCATCTTCGCCATCTTCATCGGCGTGGTGCTGTTCCGCCCGCAGGGCATGTTCGGGGCCAAGGCATGAGCGCGCGAATGAACTCGGGAGCCAAGCAATTGGCCAGCATTGCGCTGTTTGCGGTGGCCGTCGCCTGCGTGCCGCTGGTGACGACCTCGGGCGTCGTTCTCAACTTCGTGATGATGGCGCTCTATGCCACGCTCATCGCGCAGGCCTGGAACATCCTCGGCGGTTTCGGCGGGCAGTTTTCGTTCGGCCATGCACTGTTCTTCGGCACCGGGGCCTACATCCAGGCCATTGCGCAGTTGCAGGGCGGCATCAACGCGTGGATCGCGCTGCCGATGGCGGTCGCCGGTGCAGCGCTGGTCGGGCTGTTCGTCGGCGCGCTCACCTTCCGCTACGGCCTGAAGGGCTCCTACTTCGCACTCGTCACGCTGGCGTTCGCCGAGGTGTTCCGGATCGTTGCGACCTCGGTGCCTTTCACCGGTGGCGGCGTCGGCCTCATGGTGCCGCTGCGCGAATCGGTGGGCAACATGCAGTTCGCGTCGCGTGGCGGCTATCTGTGGCTGGTGCTGTCGATGGTCGTCGTCGCGCTGCTCGTCACCTGGTGGTTGCGCAATGGCCGCTTCGGTGCCTACCTGCAGGCGGTGCGCGACAACGAGGATGCCGCGCGCGCCGTCGGCGTCGATCCGTTCCGCGTCAAGCTGGCGGCCATCGGCATTTCCGCGGCCTTCATGGGCGCGGCGGGCGCGTTCTACGTGCAGGTGTTCCAGTACATCGATGCGGGCATCGCCTACGGTTCTGTGGTCTCGGTCGAGGCGCTGGTGGCAGCCATCGTGGGCGGCATGGGCACGCTGTGGGGTCCGGTGCTGGGCGCCGCCGTGCTGCACCTGCTGGCAGACCTGACGCGCAACCTGTTCGGCGAGCTGCCGGGCATCAACATGGTGATCTACGGCACGGTGCTGGTGCTCATCGTGATCTTCCTGCCACGCGGCGTCGCGGGCGTGGGGCTGTCGGTGCGCCAGCTGTGGAACGCCCGGGGAGGCAAGCATGACTGAGCCGCTGCTGAAGCTCGAGGGCATTTCGCGCGCCTTCGGCGGCCTCAAGGCTGTGCAGAACGTGAGCCTCGCGGTCGCCCCGCACAGCCTGACCGCACTGATCGGGCCGAACGGCGCGGGCAAGACGACGCTGTTCGCGCTGATGTCGGGGTTTCTCAAGCCGGACAGCGGCACCGTGCGCTTCGCTGGCCAGGACATCACCGGGCGCGAACCGCACCGCAACGCGGTGCTCGGCATGACGCGCACCTTTCAGATCGTGAAGCCTTTCGCGGCCCAGACCGTGCGCGAGAACATCGCGGTGGGCGCGCACTTGCATGTGCGCGACCGTGCCGAGGCTTTGCGCAGTGCCGATGAAGTCGCACAGCGCGTGGGCCTCGCGCCCCAGCTCGACAAGCCGGCATCGGACCTCACCGTGGCCGGCCGCAAGCGTCTCGAACTTGCCCGCGCGCTCGCCACCCGGCCCCGCCTGCTGCTGCTCGACGAGGTGCTCGCGGGCCTCAACCCGCAGGAGATCGCCGAGATGATGCCGGTGGTGCGCGGCATCGCCGACAGCGGCGTGACCGTGCTCATGATCGAGCACGTGATGCAGGCCGTGATGAACCTTGCCGAACATGTGTGGGTGCTGGCCCAGGGACAGCTGATCGCCGAGGGCAGCCCGGCGCAGGTCACCGCCGATGACCGCGTGGTCGAGGCGTACCTCGGACACGGCACTGCGGCGCGTTTGCGCAAGGCCGCAGCAGGAGCGACCCCATGAGCGCATTGCTCGATATCCAAGGCTTGCGCGGTGGCTATGGCCGCACCGAAGTGCTGCGCGGCATCGACCTGCAGGTCAACGCCGGCGAGATGGTCGCGCTGCTCGGCAGCAACGGCGCGGGCAAGTCCACGCTCAACAAGATCGTGTGCGGGCTCGTGCCCGCGTGGAGCGGCACGGTCCGCTTCGACGGGAAGGACCTGACCGGCGCGCACTACCGCGACGTGGTCAAGGCCGGCCTCATCCAGGTGCCCGAAGGGCGCAAGGTGTTCCCCAACCTGAGCGTGCTGGAGAACCTCGAACTCGGCTCGTTCACGCGCGCCCGCGAACGGCGCGCCGACAACATCGAGAAGATGTTCCACCTCTTTCCGCGGCTGCGCGAGCGCGTCGCGCAGCACGCCGGCACCATGAGCGGCGGCGAGCAGCAGATGCTGGCGATCGCCCGCGGGCTGATGGCCGAGCCGGTGCTGCTGCTCCTCGACGAGCCGTCGCTCGGGTTGTCGCCGCTGCTGGTGGAAGAGATGTTCACGCTCATCCGCGAACTGCGCGACGGCGGCCTCGCGGTGCTGCTGGTCGAACAGAACGTCGGCCAGTCGCTCGAGATCGCCGACCGCGCCTACGTGCTTGAAAACGGCAGCGTCCGCTTCTCGGGCAACCCCGAAGCGCTGCTGGGCAGCGACGAACTGCGCCGCGCCTACCTGGGCCTCTGAGCCCTGCACATCGACAAAGGAGACTCCGATGAAACGCCGTGACCTGCTCATCGCCCCGCCCGCCCTGGCGGCGCTGACTTTCGCCGTCGGCGCCCGCGCGCAGATCGGTGGCGCGCCGGTGCGCATCCTCGTCGGCGCGCCGGCGGGCGGCTCCACCGACACGCTGGCGCGGTCGCTCGCCGTGAGCATGGGCCCCGCGCTGGGGCGCAACGTCATCGTCGAGAACCGACCCGGCGCCGGCGGCAACATCGCCGCCGATGCGGTCGCCAAGGCCGCGCCGGACGGCAACACGCTGCTCATGAGCTTCACCAGCCATGCGATCAATGCGACGCTGTACCCGTCGCTGCCTTTCGACCCGGTGAAGGACTTCACCGCGCTCACCTGCGTGGCCACGTCGCCGTCGATCCTGGTGGCCCACCCGAGCGTGGCGGCCAAGGACGTGCGCGAGCTCATCGCGCTGGCCAAGGCCAAGCCCGGCCAGCTCAACTTTGCCATCGGCGCCGTGGGCTCGTCGCTGCACATGGCCGGCGAAGAATTCAAGATGCAGTCGGGCGTCGACATCGTGAACATTCCGTACAAGGGCACTGCGCCCGCCGTGCAGGACCTGCTGGCGGGGCAGGTTCAGCTCATGTTCGCCGCGGTCGGCAACGTCAAGGCGCACATCCAGGCCGGCAAGCTCAAGGCGCTGGGCGTGACCACCGCCAAGCGGCTGCCTGCGTTTCCGGACGTGCCCGCCATCGCCGAGGCGTTGCCGGGTTATGAATCGAGCGCCTGGTTCGGCCTCTTCGGCCCGGCGCGCCTGCCGGCCGACGTGGCGCGCCGGCTCGGCGACGCAGCGCGCCAGGCCCTGCAGCAACCCGACATGCGCAAGCGGCTGGAAACCGAAGGCGCCATTCCTGTGGGCAATTCGCCCGAGCAGTTCGCCGCGTTCGTGCAGAGCGAGATCCCGCGCTGGGCCAAGGTCGTGAAGTTCTCGGGAGCCAAACCGGAATGACGTCGATGGCCTCTTCCGGCGCGAAGGCACAGACGCTGGCGCAGAAGCTCATCGCGCACGCCAGCGGCCGTGCAGCGGTGGCGGTGGGCGAGATCGTCACCTGCGGTGTCGACCTCGCGATGTTCCACGACTCCTCCGGCCCGCGGCGCCTGAAGCCGATGCTCGAGGAACTGGGTGCGCAGATCTGGGACCGCTCGCGCGTGGTGCTCGTGATGGACCACTACGTGCCCGAACGCGACGACGACTCGCGCCGCATTGTGCGCATCGCCCGCGAGTGGGCGCGTGACCAGCAGCTGCCGCATGTGTACGACAGCCAGGGCATCTGCCACGTGGTGGTGCCGCAGCACGGCCACATCCGGCCGGGCATGTTGTGCGTGGGCGGCGATTCGCATTCGCCCACCGGCGGCGCCTTCGGCGCCTACATGTTCGGCGTCGGCAGCACCGAGATGCTGGGCGTGGTGGTCACCGGCGAGATCTGGCTGCGCGTGCCCGAGACGATCCAGATGTGGTGGGACGGCGCACTGCCACGCGGCGTGACCGCCAAGGACATGATGCTTCACATGATCGGCCGCTTCGGCATGAACGGCGGCCGCTACCAGGCCGTGGAATTCGCCGGCCCGGCGGTGCAGGCGCTGTCGATGCAGGAGCGCATGACGCTGTCGAACATGAGCGCCGAGCTCGGTGCGCAGACCGGCCTGATCGCGCCCGACACGACCACCGCCGCTTTCCTGGCCGAGGCCGGCGCACCGCCGGTCGACATGGCGCCGTGGTTCACCGACGAAGGCGCAGAACTCACGCGCCATCGCTTCGATGCATCGACGCTCGAACCCTATGTCGCCGCGCCGCACAGCCCGGCCAATGCGTACGGCGTGAGCCGCTATGCCGGCACGCCGGTCGACGTGGCCTACATCGGCGCCTGCACCGGTGCCAAGCTCGACGACCTGCGCGCCGCCGCGCAGGTGCTGCGCGGGCACAGGGTGGCGTCGGGCATCCGCCTGATCGTCGCGCCCGCCAGCATCCAGGACCAGGAGCAGGCGCGTGACGAGGGCGTGCTGCAGGTGCTGCTGGACGCCGGCGCCGAACTGTTCCCGACCGCCTGCGGCGCCTGCTCCGGCTACGGCGACCCGATGGGCGACGACGTGACCGTCATCTCGACCACCGCGCGCAATTTCAAGGGCCGCATGGGCTCGCCGAGCGCGCAGGTGTACCTGGGCTCGCCCTACACCGTGGCCGCCGCGGCGTTGCGCGGCTTTGTCACCGACCCGCGCGAGGTGCTCGCATGAACGCGGCGCTGACCCACCGTGTCTGGCGCCTGGGCGCCGATGTCGACACCGACCTGCTGGCGCCCGGCCATGCGATGAAGCACGGCATCGACGTCATCGCGACGCACTGCCTCGAAGCCGTGCGGCCCGAATTCGCGCGCGAGGTGCGGCGTGGCGACGTGCTCGTCGCCGGCCCCAATTTCGGCATCGGCTCGTCGCGCGAACAGGCGGCCGCCGCACTGGTGCACCTGGGCGTGGCCGCGGTCATCGCGCCGTCGTACAGCGGTCTTTACTTTCGCAACGCCTTCAACGTCGGGCTGCTGCTGCTGACCTGTGCCGAGGCCGAGTCGCTGCACGACGGCGAGCACATTGCCTTCGATGCCGATGCGCCGGCCGTGACGGCGCCCGACGGCCGTCACCTCGCGTGCGAACCGATCCCCCGTTTTCTTCTCGACATGGTCCGCGCCGGCGGACTGGTCAATCAATTGCGCCAGCGTGCTGGCAAGGAACCCCTCGATGCCTGAAACCCACGCCGCAGACGCGTCCTCAGCGTCCGCCATGCTCGACCCCGTCACGCTCGCCGTGCTGCGTGGCCGCCTCGAACAGGTGGCCGACGAGATGGACGCGACGCTGTATCGCAGCGCGTTCAATCCCATCATTGCCGAGGCACACGACGCCTGCCATGGCCTGTACGACGCCACCACCGGCGACACGCTGGTGCAGGGCAAGTCGGGCCTGCCGGTGTTTGTCGGTGCCATGGCCTTCGCGGTGCGCGCCACGGCCCTCGCGGCCGCGTCGCGCGGCGGCATGCAGGACGGCGACATCTGGATCAGCAACGACGCCTACGAGGGCGGCACGCACGCCAACGACTTCAAGCTGGTCAAGCCCTTCTTCCGCAACGGAAAGCTGTACTGCTACATGGCGTCGGCCGCGCACTGGCACGACGTGGGCGGCGCGGTGCCGGGCAACTACAACCCGGCAGCGACCGAGTGCTGGCAGGAGGCGGTGCAGATCCCCTCGGTGCGCATCGTGCGGGGCGGCCAGCTCGACGCCGACGTGCTCGCCATCCTGCAGGCCAACACGCGCCTGCCCGACAGTCTGTGGGGCGACCTGAACGGCCAACTCGCGGCGCTCGAACTCGGCGAGAAGCGGCTGAACGGCCTGCTCGACGAGTACGGCGACGACCTGGTGCTGAACGCGCTGGGCGAACTGCGCAGCCGCGCGCTGCGCCTGATGCGCTCGCACATCGCCGCGCTGCCCGACGGGCGCTACAGCTTCGAGGACGTGCTCGACAACGACGGCATCACCAACGTGCCGCTGACCATCGCGCTGGACATGACGGTGGCCGGCGAGCGGCTGTCGCTCGACTTCTCGCGCACCTCGCCGCAATGCGCGGGGCCGGTCAACATCTCGCGCGCCACCGCGGTGGCCGCCTGCTATGTCGCGCTCAAGCACCTGTTCCCCGACGTGCCCGCGAACGCCGGCGTGCTCGATGCGGTGGACTTCGTGATCCCCGACAAGCTGGTGATCAGCGCCGAGCGCCCGCGCCCGATGGGCGGCTACACCGAAACCATCCTGCGCATGATCGACGTGATCTTCAGCGCCGCGGCGCAGGCCGACCCGTCGCGCGCGGTGGCGCATGCCTACGGCACCATCAACGCGCTGTCGATCGCGGGCCACCGCAGCGACCCCGGCCGTGAAGGCCAGCGCTGGGTCATGTTCAGTTTCTTCGGCGGTGGCCATGGCGGCCACTCGGCCGGCGACGGGCTGGCGCACGGCAATGCGCCGATCTCGACCGCAACGATCCCGCCGCTGGAAATCCTCGAAGCCGCCTACCCGGTGCGCTTTACCGAGTGGTCGCTGCGCGCCGACTCCGGCGGTGACGGCCAGTACCGCGGCGGCCTGGGCGCCGTCTACGAGATCGAGCTGCTGGAGAAGGACGCCGAAGTGTTCGTCTTCGGCGAACGCGGCACCTCGCCGCCCAAGGGCATCGCCGGCGGCGGGCCGGGCGCGGTCAACGTCTTCCAGTACGAGAACGACGGCCAATGGCACACGCCGCCGATGGTCTCGAAGATGCGCGGCATCCGGCTGGCGCACGGCGAGCGCGTGCGCCTGGAGACACCCGGTGGCGGCGGCTGGGGCCATGCCGCCGAGCGGCCCCCCGCGCAGCGCGCGGCCGATGTGGCGATGGGCTATGTGAGCGCCGAGGGTGGCGCGTCGAAGAAAGCGGTTGAATGACTTCTCCTGATTCCTCCCTGGTCGTCGGCGTCGATGTCGGCGGCACCTTCACCGACCTCTTCGTGCTCGACGAAGCCAAGGGCACGGCCCGCATCGTCAAGGTGCCTTCCACGCGCGGCGAAGAAGCGCGCGGCTTCATGAACGGCGTGGCGCGCGTGGCCGATTCGGCCGCCGCCATCGCCACCATCGTGCATGGCACGACGGTCGGCACCAACGCGCTGCTCGAGCGCAAGGTGGCGCGCACCGGCATCATCACCACGCGCGGCTTTCGCGACGTGCTCGAGATGCGCCGCCGCGACCGGCCGCAGACCTGGGGCCTGCGCGGCAGCTTCCTGCCCGTCGTGCCACGCGACCTGCGTCGCGAGGTCGACGAGCGCGTGCTGGCCGACGGCACGCTGCACACGGCGGTCGATCTCGACCAGGTGCGCGCCGAAGCACGCGCGCTGCTGGCCGCGGGCTGCGAGGCAGTCTGCGTGTTCTTCATCAACACCTACGCCAACGCCGAGAACGAGCGGCTGGCCGTCGAGGCGGTGCGGGCGCTGTGGCCCAACCCGCACGTCACTTCGGCCTACGAGGTGCTGCCCGAGATCCGCGAGTTCGAGCGCTGCTCCACGGCCACGCTCAACGCCGCATTGCAGCCGGTGGTCGGCAGCTACCTGGAGCGGCTCGAATCCGACCTGCGCGGCCAGGGCTTCGCCGGCGAACTGCTGGTGGTGCAGAGCAACGGCGGCGTGATGTCGCGCCAGACCGCGAGCGATCTGCCGGTGCGCACCGCGCTCTCGGGCCCGGCTGCGGGCGTGATCGCCTGCGCCGCCATCGCGCGCGCCGCGGGCTTCCCCGATGCGATCACGGGCGACATGGGCGGCACGTCCTTCGACGTCTCGCTGATCGCCGGCGGCGAGGCCGCGCTGGCCGCGCAGACTTCCATCGAGTTCGGCATGGTGGTGCGCTCGCCGATGATCCAGATCGAGACCATCGGTGCGGGCGGCGGCTCCATCGCCTCGGTCGATGCCAGCGGCATGCTGCAGGTCGGCCCCGAATCGGCCGGCAGCATTCCGGGCCCGGCCTGCTACGGCCGCGGGAACACGCGCCCGACCGTGACCGACGCCAACGTGCTGCTCGGCCGCATCGCGGCAGACCGGCCGCTGGGCGGCGGGTTGCTCGCGGCGCTGGACGCCGAGGCGTCCCGGCTGGCCATCGACACGCACGTGGCGCGGCCGCTGGACATCGACGTGTACCAGGCGGCCGAGGCGATCCTCACGGTGGCCAATGCGCGCATGGCCGGCGCGGTGCGGCTGGTGTCGATCGAGCGTGGGCACGACCCACGGCGCTTCGCCTACATGCCCTTCGGCGGCGGCGGTGCGCTGCATGTCTGCGCCATGATGCGCGAGGTCGGTGTGGCCACCGGCATCGTGCCGCGCTACCCCGGCGTGACCTCGGCGCTGGGCTGCGTGATCGCCGACATGCGGCACGACGCGGTGCAGACCCTCAACAAGCCGCTCGACGACCTCGACGTGGCCGACGTGCAGCGACGCATCGCCGCGTTGTCGGGCACGTGCCAGCAGCGCCTCGATTCCTCCGGTGTGCGCTTCGACGCGGTGCGCGAGATCGTCGCCTTCGACATGCTCTATGCGGGCCAGACGCACACGCTGCCGGTCACGCTGCCCGAAGGCACCGGCTCCGCACTCACGCGCAAGGCGATCCGCAGCGCCTTCGAGGCGGCCTATGCCGCCGCCTTCGGCCGCGTGCTCGACGGCATCGCGATCCGCGTGATGAACCTGCGCTATGCGCGCATCGGCGTGCGGCCGAAGTTCGACCTGGCGGTGCTGGCACCGGAAGGCGAGGGCAGCACGCAGCCACTGGGCACGCAGCGCGTGTTCCATCAAGGCCAGTGGCATGACGCGGTGCGCTATGCGCGGCTTGACCTGCCTGTCGGCGCGCGCGTCGCCGGCCCGGCGATCCTGGAGCAGGCCGACACCACGGTGTGGCTCGAGCCCGGCTTCGATGCCGAGGTCGACGGTTTCGGCAACCTGCTGGTGCGGCGGTCGGCATGAGCGGCGCGACCACGGCGCTGGTCGTGATCGACCTGCAGAACGACTTTCTCGATGCCCGCGGCGCCTATGCGCGCGGCGGCGACACCAACCCGCCGGCCCTGCTGCTGCCCGAACGCGTCGCGGCCGTGGCGCGCGCCGTGAAAGCCGTGGGCGGGCTGGTGGTCGCGAGCCAGTTCACGCTGTGGCCGGATGCGTCAGGCGCGCCGATGATCTCGCCACACCTGAAGCAACTGCGCCCCTACCTGCGCCAGGGCGACTTCGCGCCGGGCAGCTGGGGCCAGGCGAACGTCGACGCGCTGGCCGGCCTGATCGACGTGACGGTCAGCAAGGTCGCCTACTCGGCCTTCTTCAACACGCAGCTCGACTGGGTGCTGCGCCGCGCGGGCATTGATACGGTCGCCGTCTGCGGCATCGTCACCAACGGCGGCGTGGCGAGCACGGTGCGCGACGCGCACATGCGCGACTACCGCACGCTGGTGCTGGCCGATGGCTGCGCGGCCTTCGGTGAAGAACGCCACCAGACCTCGCTGGCGGACATGCGCAATGTGGCCGAGGTCACGGCGTGCGCGCCCTTCATCGCATCCCTGGCATGAGTGCGCCGGCAAGAACCGTTCGCCGCGCCGAGCGTGTCGATGAGGAGATACAGGTCGCCGTAGCGATCGTCGGCGGCGGGGCCTGCGGGCTCACGGCGGCGCTGATGCTGGCCGATGCGGGCGTCGACTGCGTGGTGCTGGAGCGCGATGCATTGCCGAGCGGATCGACCGCCTTGTCGTCGGGCTTCATCCCCGCGCCCGGCACGCGCGCTCAGCGTGCCCACGGCGTGGCCGACGACAGCGCCGCGCGCTTTGCCGCCGACATCCAGGCCAAGGCGCACGGTCGCGCGGCCGGTGCGCTGGTCGATGCCTATGCCGCGGCCATCGGCCCCGCACTCGATGCGCTCGAAGCGCGCCACGGCCTCGAATGGATGCTGCTGGACGGCTTTCTCTACCCCGGCCACAGCGTGCACCGCATGCACGCGCTGCCGCAGAAAACCGGCGCCGCGCTGATGGCGGCGCTGCAGGCGGCCGTGGAGGCTGCGGGCATCCCCGTGCTGACGCAGGCGGTGGTCGACACGCTGGTGCTCGATGCGCACGACCGCGTGATCGGCATCGACTACCTGCGCCCTGATGGCTCGCACGAAACGCTGGGCTGCGACGCGCTGCTGCTGGCCTGCAACGGCTTCGGCGGCAACACGGCCATGGTGCGCACGCTGCTGCCCGAGATGGCCGACGCCACCTTCGGCGGCCATGTCGGCAACGACGGCAGCGCCATTCTCTGGGGCGAGGCGCTGGGCGCTCGGCTGCGCGACCTGGGCGGCTACCAGGGCCACGGCTCGTGGGTCACGCCGCAGGGGGCGTTGATGTCGTGGGCCGTGATGATGGAAGGCGGCGTGCAGATCAACCGCGACGGCCGGCGCTTTCACGACGAGACGCTCGGCTACTCGGAGGCTGCGGTGCACGTGCTCGCGCAACCAGATGGCATTGCCTGGAACGTGTTCGACACGCCGCTGCTCACGCTGGCGCGCGGCTTCCCCGACTTCTGCGACGCCGAAGCCGCGGGCGCGCTGCGCCGCTGCGAATCGGTCGAGGCGCTGGCGGACTGCATCGATTGCGACAGCGCGGTGCTGCAAGGCACGCTCGACGCGATGCGCAGCACCGACGCGCAGCCGGACGGCCGGCGCTTCGCGCGCGGCCTCGACGCGCCGTACTTCGCCGTCAAGGTGACCGGCGCGCTGTTTCACACCCAGGGCGGGCTCGACGTCGCGCCCGACATGCGCGTGCTCCGGCACGACGGCACGCCGCTGCCCAACCTGCTGGCCGCGGGCGGCGCCGCCGGTGGCGTGTCGGGCGACGCGGTGTGGGGCTATCTCTCGGGCAATGGGCTGCTGAGCGCCGTGGCCGGCGGCTACATCGCGGCAGCGACGGCGGCGGCACTGGTCCGCCAGAAGGAAAAGCAATGACGACATCCTCCCTCAAGGCCCGACTCGCATCGAAGGACATCGTGCTCGCGCCCGGCGTGTACGACGCGCTCAGTGCGCTGGTGGCCGAGCAGGCCGGCTTCGAGGCGCTGTACCTCTCGGGCGCCTCGATCGCCTACACGCGCCTGGGCCGATCCGACATCGGCCTGACGACCTTCACCGAAGTGCAGGACACGCTCTCGCAAATCACCGAGCGCGTGCGCGTGCCGGTGATCGTCGATGCCGACACCGGCTTCGGCAATGCGCTCAACACGCAGCGCACGGTGCGCGGCTTCGAGCGTGCGGGCGCGGCCATGGTGCAGATCGAGGACCAGACCTTTCCCAAGCGTTGCGGCCACCTCGATGGCAAGGGCGTGGTGCCGGTGCGCGAGATGGTCGGCAAGCTCAAGGCCGCGCTCGATGCGCGCCAGTCGAGCGAAACGCTGATCCTCGCGCGCACCGACGCACTCGCGGTCGAGGGCATCGACGCCGCGCTCGAACGCGCCGAGGCCTATCTGGCAACGGGTGTGGACGCACTCTTCATCGAAGCGCTGCGCTCGCCCGAACAAATGGACGTGGCATGCGCCCGCTTCGCGCACCGCGTGCCGCTGCTGGCCAACATGGTCGAAGGCGGCAAGACGCCGATTCAGGATGCCAACGCCTTGCAAGCGCACGGCTTTCGCATCGCGATCTTTCCGGGCGGCACGGCGCGCGCGGTGGTCCACACGCTGCAGGGCTACTACGGCAGCCTGCACCAGCACCGCACCACGCAGCCTTGGCGCGACCGCATGCTGGACTTCGACGGGCTCAACGAGGTGATCGGCACGCCCGAGCTGATGCGCTCGGGTCAGCAGTACGACTGACGCCTCGGCGCCTTCACGGCGCTATACCCCAGCATGGCGTTGGGTCTTTGGACTATCGGGCGACCCGTAACTCCTGCAAAATAGAACGACCGTTCGTTTTTGCAGGATTGCCATGTCCCCCACCGCGTCCATCGCCAAGTCTGCCCGCAGCGCCCAGAAGGGCCAGCAGACCAAGGCCGTCATCATCGATGCGGCGCTGGGGTTGGCCGCGCAGATCGGGCTCGAAGGTCTGTCGATCGGCGCCATCGCCGAGATGACGCAGATGAGCAAGTCTGGCGTGTTCGCCCATTTCGGCTCACGCGAGGAACTGCAACTGTCGGTGGTGCGCGAATACCACCAGCGCTTCGAGCAGGAGGTTTTCTTCCCGGCGCTCGACGCCCCACGCGGCCTGCCGCGGCTGCGCGCGATGTACGACAACTGGATGAAGCGCACGTCCACCGAAATCGACTCGGGCTGCATCTACATCAGCGGCGCCGTCGAGTTCGACGACCGTGCAGGCCCGGTGCGCGACGCGCTGGCCCAGTCGGTCAACATCTGGCTTGCGGCCATGACCCGGGCCGTGGTGCTGTCGATGGACGAAGGCCACCTGAACGCCGATGCCGACGAGAAGCAGATCGCCTTCGAGATCCACGCGCTCATCCTTGCCTTGCACTACGAAGCGCGTTTTCTGCGCGCGCCGGGTTCCATGGACCGCGCGCGCCTGGGCTTCGAGAACATCCTCACGCGCCATGGCGCCGCCTCCGAAGCGCCGTCGCCCGCCGCGCGCCGCCTCAAGCCGGTCCGCTGACCGCGCCTCGTTTTTTCCTTTCGTCCTTCTCATCTTTCGGAGTCACCGATGCCGCTCTACACCCCACCGCTGCGCGACATGCAGTTCGTTCTGCACGAAGTCCTTCGCGTCACCGACGAATTCAAGGCCATGCCGGCCCATGCCGAGACCGACATCGACACGGTCAATGCCGTCATCGAGGAGGCCGGCAAGTTTGCGGCCGAGGTGGCCTTTCCATTGAACATCTCCGGCGACGAAGAGGGCTGCGTGCTCGACAAGACCACGCACGAGGTCAAGACGCCCACCGGTTTCAAGGACGCCTACGCGAAGTTCGTCGAAGGCGGTTGGGCCGCGCTGTCGTGCAAGCCCGAATTCGGCGGCCAGGGCCTGCCCTTCGTGCTGAACCAATGCCTCTACGAGATGCTCAACAGCGCCAACCAGGCGTGGACGATGTACCCGGGCCTGTCGCACGGTGCGTACGAAGCGCTGGTCGCGCACGGCACGGACGAACAGAAGAAGACCTATCTGCCCAAGCTTGTGAGCGGAGAGTGGACCGGGACCATGTGCCTGACCGAACCGCATTGCGGCACCGACCTGGGCCTCTTGCGCACCAAGGCCGAGCCGCAGGCCGACGGCAGCTACAAGCTGACGGGCAACAAGATCTTCATCTCGGCCGGCGAGCACGACATGGTCGCCAACATCATCCATCTGGTGCTGGCCCGCCTGCCGGACGCACCGAAGGGCAGCAAGGGCATCAGCCTGTTCGCGGTGCCCAAGTTCCACGTGAAGGCCGATGGCTCGCTGGGCGAGCGCAATCCCATCTACTGCGGCGGCCTCGAACACAAGATGGGCATCCACGGCAACGCCACGGCGCAGATCGTCATCGACGGCGCGGTCGGCAGCCTGGTGGGCGAGCCCAACAAGGGCCTGGCCGCGATGTTCGTGATGATGAACGCCGCCCGCCTGGGCGTGGGCAACCAGTCGCTCGGCCTGACCGAGGTGGCTTACCAGAACGCGCTGGCCTACGCCAAGGACCGCACGCAGATGCGCTCGCTGTCGGGCGTGAAGGCCAAGGACAAGGACGCCGACCCGATCATCGTGCACCCCGACGTGCGCAAGATGCTGCTCACCGCCAAGGCCTATGCCGAAGGCGGCCGGGCGCTGCAGATCTTCTGCACGATGCTGCTCGACAAGGAACACAACCATCCCGACGAGAAGGTGCGCAAGGACAGCGGCGAACTCGTCGCGCTGCTCACGCCCATCGTCAAGGCCTTCATCACCGACAACGGCCACACCGCGACCAATGCGTGCATGCAGGTCTTCGGCGGCCATGGCTTCATCAAGGAATGGGGCATGGAGCAGTTCGTGCGGGACAACCGCATCAACATGATCTACGAAGGCACCAACACCATCCAGTCGCTCGACCTGCTGGGCCGCAAGGTGCTGGGCAACAACGGCGCCACGCTCAAGAAGTTCGGCAAGCTGGTGGGCGCGCTGGTCGCCGAAGAAGGCGTGAACGAGAAGATGAGCGAGTTCATCACGCCGGTCGCGGTGCTCGGCGAGCAGCTCACCAAGTTCACGATGGAGATCGGCTTCAAGGGTTCGCAGAACCCCGACGAAGTGGGCGCGGCGGCGGTCGACTACCTGCGCGTAGCGGGTCATTTCGTGTTCGGCTACCTGTTCGCCCGCATGGCGCAGGTCGCGTTGCGCGAGATCGCCGCTGGCAACAGCGACCCGTTCTACGTCGCGAAGCTCCAGACCGCGCGCTTCTACTTCGCCAAGCTGTTCCCCGAGACCGCGACGCTGATGCGCACCGCGCGCGCCGGCAGCAAGTCGCTGATGGACACCGACGCGGCGCTGGCCTGACGCGCGGCGACCCCATACATACAAGAACGGAGACACCATGAAAGCCTTTGTCGCAAGCATCGCCCTGTTCGCCGTCGCCACGTCGGCGGTGGCGCAGATGAGCCCCGTGGGCCTCTGGCGCACCATCGACGACAAGACCGGCGAAGCCAAGGGCGAGATCCGGGTGACGGAGTCGGGCGGCGCGCTGGCAGGTCGCCTCGAGCGCTCGCTCAAGAAAGACACCAAGCCCGACGCGACCTGCGACGAGTGCCCGGACGACCGCAAGGGCAAGCCGATCACCGGCCTGGAGATCGTCCGCGGCGGCACCAAGGCCGAAGGCAAGGACGTCTGGGAAGGCGGAAAGATCCTCGACCCCGAGAACGGCAAGGAGTACCGCGCCAGCTTCACGCCCATCGATGGCGGCCAAAAGCTGCAGGTGCGCGGCTACCTCGGCCCCTTCTGGCGCACCCAGACCTGGAACCGTGTCCAGTAACCCATTCGAGAAGAACCCATGTCCCGATTCAATGTGAAGAAAGTCGCCGTGCTCGGCGCCGGCGTGATGGGCGCGCAGATTGCGGCGCACCTCGTCAACGTCCGCGTGCCGGTGGTGCTGTTCGATCTGGCGGCCAAGGAAGGCCCCAAGAACGGCATCGTCCTGCGCGCCATCGACAACCTCAAGAAGCAGAAGCCCGCGCCGCTCGGCGACGTGGCCGACGCGGCGCTGATAGAGGTCGCGAACTACGAGGACGACCTCGCGAAGCTGGGCGACTGCGACCTGGTGATCGAGGCCATCGCCGAGCGCATGGACTGGAAGCTCGACCTCTACAAGAAGATCGCGCCGCACGTTTCGAAGAACGCCATCCTGGCCTCGAACACCTCCGGCCTGTCGATCACCAAACTCAGCGAGGCGCTGCCCGAAGAACTCAAACCGCGCTTCTGCGGCATCCACTTCTTCAATCCACCGCGCTACATGTTCCTGGTCGAGCTGATCAACACGCCGACCACGCAGCCGCAGGTGCTCGACCAGCTCGAAGCCTTTGTCACCAGCACGCTCGGCAAGGGCGTGGTGCGCGCACACGACACGCCCAACTTCATCGCCAACCGCGTCGGCATCGCCGGCATGCTGGCCACGCTGAAGGAGGTCGAGAAATTCGGCCTGACGCCCGACGTCGTCGACGACCTCACCGGCAAGAAGCTGGGCCGCGCGAGTTCGGGCACCTTCCGCACGGCCGACGTGGTCGGGCTCGACACGATGGCGCACGTCGTGAAGACGCTGCAGGACAACCTCAACGCCGAGACCGATCCGTTCTACGCCAACTTCGCCACGCCGCCGGTGCTCGCCAAGCTGCTCGAACTCGGCAACCTGGGGCAGAAGACCAAGGCGGGCTTCTTCAAGAAGGTCGGCCGCGACATCTTGCGCTTCGACCTGAAGAGCGGCGACTACGTGGCTGGCGGCGAGAAGGCCGACGAGGTGTATGGCCGCATGCTCAAGCGCCCGGCCGCCGAGCGGCTGAAGCTGCTGCGCGAGAGCGAAGGCCCGCAGGGGCAGTTCCTCTGGGCCATCCTGCGCGACGGCTTCCACTATGCCGCCGTGCATCTGGCGACCATCGCCGAAAGCGCACGCGACATCGACTTCGCCATGCGCTGGGGCTTCGGCATGCAGCAAGGTCCATTTGAGCTGTGGCAGCAAGCCGGCTGGGCGCAGGTTGCCAAATGGGTGCAGGAAGACATCGACGCGGGCAAGGCGCTGAGCACCGCGCCGCTGCCGAAGTGGGTGTTCGAAGGGCCCGTGGCCGAGCTGGGTGGCGTGCACACGCCGGAAGGCTCGTGGAGCGCATCGCTCAACAAGTTCGTGCCGCAACGCCAGCTGCCAGTGCATGCGCGCCAGCTGTTCCCCGAAAGCGTGCTCGGCGCCAACGCGACCGATCCGACGACGGCTGGTACGACGATCAGCGACGAAGGCGACGTCCGCGTCTGGACGCTCGACGGCGAAGTGCTGATCGCCAGCATCCACTCGAAGATGAACGCCATCAGCCCGGACGTGGCCGAGTCGCTCGCCGCCGCGGTCGACCTCGCCGAGGCCGAGTACCAGGGCTTGGTGATCTGGTCGCCCGACGACAAGTTCTCGGTCGGCGCCGACCTGCAGGCGATGCTGCCGGCCTTCGTGGTCGCGGGCATCGGCGCGGTCGAAGGCGCGGAAGAAGAACTGCAGAAGGTGATGCTGAAGATCCGCTACGCCAGCGTGCCGGTGGTCTCGGCCATCCGCGGGCTGGCGCTCGGCGGCGGCTGCGAACTGGCCGTGTATTCGGCCAAGCGCGTCGCCGCGATGGAAAGCTACATCGGCCTGGTCGAAGTCGGCGTGGGCCTGGTGCCCGGCGCGGGCGGCCTGACCTACATCGCGCGTCGCGCCGCGGAGAACGCTGCGGCCTCGACCGGCACCGACCTGCTGCCCTTCCTCACCGAAGGTTTCACCGCCGCGGCGATGGCCAAGGTCGGCACCGGTGCGCTCGATTCGAAGAAGCTGGGCTACCTGCTCGACAGCGACGTCATCGTGCCCAACAAGGACGAGTTGCTCTACGTCGCGCTGCAGCAGGCCAAGGCCATGGCTGACGCCGGCTACCGCGCACCGCTGCGCCGCAGCTTCCGCGTGGCGGGCCGAAGCGGCGCCGCGACCATCAAGGGCCAGTTGGTCAACATGCGTGACGGCGGCTTCATCAGCGCGCACGACTTCCACATCGCCAGCCTGATCGCAGAAGTGGTGACCGGTGGCGACATCGACGCCGGCTCGCTTGTGACCGAGGAATATCTGATGGCGCTGGAGCGCAAGGCCTTCTGCTCGCTCATCGTGCATCCGAAGACGCAGGAGCGAATCATGGGGATGCTGAGCACGGGCAAGCCCCTCCGAAACTGAGCGACAACGCGATGAGCGTCGAGTCTGACCCGTCTGGTCCCCTCTCCCGCGTGCGGGAGAGGGCTAGGGTGAGGGCGCGGTCGCTCAGGAAAGACGCCACTGACGCCGAGTCGCTGCTCTGGTTTCACCTTCGCGACCGCCGACTGGGCAATCACAAGTTTCGTCGTCAACGTCCCATCGGTCCGTACTTCGCAGACTTCGCTTGCCTCGAAGCGAAGCTGATCGTCGAACTGGACGGTGGGCAGCATGTGGAAGCGGTTGACTACGACGAGACGAGAACCGGCTTCATGGTGGCCCAGGGCTTTCGCGTTCTTCGCTTCTGGAACAACGAAGTGTTGGCGCAGACATCAGCGGTACTGGAGCGAATCCTGCAGGCGCTTCAAGAAGACCCTCACCCCAACCCTCTCCCGCAGGCGGGAGAGGGGGCAAGACAAGACACAAGGAACATCACGCCATGAAACAAGTTCAAGACGCCTACATCGTCTCCGCCACGCGTACGCCGATCGGCAAGTCGCACCGCGGTTTCTTCCGCAACTATCGGCCCGACGACCTGCTGGCCACGACGCTGCGTGCTGCGCTGGCCGCGGTGCCCCGTCTCGACCCGAAGGCCATCGAGGACATCATCTGCGGTTGCGCCATTCCTGAAGGCAGCCAGGGTCTGAACATCGCGCGCATCGGCGCGGTGCTGGCGGGGCTGCCCAACAGCATCGGCGGCATCACGGTCAATCGCTTCTGCGCGTCGGGCCTGTCGGCGGTACAGATGGCGGCCGATCGCATCCGTGTCGGCGAGGCCGACGTGATGATCGCGGCCGGCGTCGAGAGCATGAGCATGGTGCCGATGATGGGCAATTCGCCGTCGCTGTCGCCTTCGATCTTCGAGCGCGAAGGCGACGTGGGCATCGCCTACGGCATGGGCCTGACGGCCGAGAAGGTCGCGCAACAGTGGAAGGTGAGCCGCGATGCGCAGGACGCGTTTGCGCTGGCCTCGCACCAGAAGGCGCGGGCCGCGCAGAAGGCCGGCGAGTTCGATGATGAGATCACGCCGATCGAAGTGACCGACCGCACGCCGGACCTGGAGACCGGCGATGCGATCGCGAAGACGCGCACCGTGAGCCTGGACGAAGGTGCGCGGCCCGACACCAGCCTCGAAGGCTTGGCCAAGCTGCGCACCGTCTTCGCCGCGCGCGGCACGGTCACCGCCGGCAACAGCTCGCAGACTTCCGACGGCGCGGGCGCGCTGATCCTGGCGAGCGAGAAGGCGTGCAAGCAGTACGACCTCACGCCGCTGGCGCGTTTCGTGAGCTTCGCGAGCAAGGGCGTGCCGCCGCACATCATGGGCATCGGCCCGATCGAGGCGATCCCCGCCGCGCTGCGCTACGCGGGCCTGAAGCACGAGGACATCGACTGGTTCGAGTTGAACGAAGCCTTTGCCGCGCAGTCCTTGGCCGTCATCAACACGCTGGGCCTCGACCCGAGCAAGGTGAACCCGATGGGCGGCGCGATCGCGCTGGGCCACCCGCTGGGTGCGACCGGCGCTATCCGCTCCGCGACAGTCGTGCATGCACTGCGGCGCAAGAATCTGAAGTACGGCATGGTCACGATGTGCGTGGGCATGGGGCAGGGCGCGGCAGGAATCTTCGAGCGGGTATGACGAGGAACTGCGGCGCTGACACAGGAGACGAGCAGTGACGCAACACATCTTCGACAAGGCGCTGGCGCTGCACCACAGCGACATTCGCGTCGGCCACTTCACCGGCATGACGAGCCCGGACTACTGGAACATGGTCGGCCCCTTCGGCGGCACGACGGCGGCGGTGGTGTTGCAGTCGGTGCTGCGGCATCCCGACCTGCTGGGCGCGCCGATCGCGCTCACGGTGAACTACGCCGCCGCCATCGAAGCCGGCGCCTTCGACGTGCAGGCGACCGCGGTGCGCACCAACCGCTCGACGCAGCATTGGACCGTGCAGATCACCCAAGCCGGCGCCAGCGGCGCACCGCAGGTCACGACGACGGCCACGGTCGTCACGGCGGTACGCCGCGACACCTGGAGCCTCAACGACCTGCCGATGCCGGCCGTGCCCGGACCTGGCCAAGTCGAACGCATGACGATCGGCCCGAAGGGCGTGGCCTGGATCGAACGGTACGACATGCGGCCGGTGCGTGGCACCGTCCCCACGCAATGGGATGGAAGTGGCGACCACAGCGAGACACTGCTTTGGCTGCGCGACATCGACCCCCGCCCGCTCGACTTTCCGGCGCTGGCTGCGATGAGCGACATGTTCTTCCCGCGCGTCTGGCTGCGGCGCGCCAAGCCGGTGCCGGCAGGCACGGTGTCGATCACCACGTACTTCCATGCCGATGCGGCGCAGTTGGCCGAAGTCGGAACCGGCTATCTTCTGGGGCGCGCGGTCGGGCAGCAGTTTCAGAATGGCTTCTTCGACCAGAGCGCGCAACTCTGGAGCGAGGCCGGCGCGCTGCTCGCCACGTCCAACCAGATCGTCTACTTCAAGGAATGACCATGAGCGACATCCTCGTCCACACCGAAGCCGGTGTGATGACCCTTACCTTCAACCGCGTCGCGCGCAAGAACTCGATCACCGGTGCAATGTACGAAGCCCTCTCCGAAGCGCTCGATCAGGCGTCGGAAGATGCGGCCGTGCGGGCCGTGCTGATCCAGGGCGATCCGACCATCTTCAGTGCGGGCAACGACATCGCCGACTTCATGGCCGCCGCCAGTGCACCGGCCGACACGCCGATGAAGGAATCGCCGGCCATCCGCTTCCTGCGCACCATCGCCGCGTTCCCGAAGCCGGTGATCGCCGCAGTCTGCGGACCCGCCGTGGGCATCGGCACCACGCTGCTCTTCCATTGCGACCTGGTCTACGCGGGCGACAACGCCGCCTTCTCGATGCCCTTCGTCAACCTGGGTCTGGTGCCCGAGGCTGCATCGAGCTTGCTGGCGCCGAGAATGTTCGGCTATCACCGTGCCGCCGAAGCGCTGATGCTGGGCGAGCCGTTCATGGCCGAAGCCGCGCTCGAAGTCGGGTTGGCCAACCGGATCGTGCCGCCGCTCGAATGCAACGGCATCGCGCAAGGCCAGGCGCGCAAGCTCGCGGCCAAGCCGCTGTCGGCGCTGATCGAGACCAAGCGCCTGCTCAAGATGGCGCAGCAGCCGGCGGTGTTGGCGCGCATCGACGCCGAGAGCGAGAGCTTCGGCCATGCCATGCGCTCCCCCGCGGCCAAGGAAGCCTTCAGCGCCTTCATGGAAAAGCGCAAGCCGGATTTCAGCAAGGTCTGAAATCCGACGCCGCCCTGGCGGCGAAGCCGCGCAGCGGTGCGCAGGCTTTCGACGGAGTCAAAAGCGCAAGCCGGATTTCAGCAAGGTCTGAAATCCGACGCCGCGTCACTCGACGCCGAGCAGGTCGTACACGCGGCGCACGTAGCCGCCGAATTCGGGGCTGGTCTTGAGGTGCAGCCGCCGCGGTGCCGGCAGGTCGATGGGGAAGAAATCCGCCATGCGTGCCGGGCCGGCAGTGAGCACCGCGCAGTGCGTGCCCAGGAACACCGCCTCCTGGATGCTGTGCGTGACCACCACGAAGGTCTTGCCGGTCTCTTCCCAGATCCGCAGCATCTCGAGGTTCATCTTCTCGCGTGTCAGTGCGTCGAGCGCACCGAAGGGTTCGTCCATCAACACCAGCTTGGGGTCGTGCACCAGCGCGCGTGCGATGGCGGCGCGCTGCTGCATGCCGCCGGACAACTCGTAGGGCAGCTTGTCGGCAAAGCCGGTCAGCCCGACCATCTCCAGCAGTTCATGGGCGCGTGCCTTCGCCGCCTTGCGGTCGAGGCCCAGGATGTCGGCCGGCAACAGCACGTTGTCGAGGATGGTGCGCCACTTGAGCAGCACCGGCTGCTGGAACACCATGCCGATGTCGCGACCCGCGTCGAAGGCCTGGCCGCCGCCGATCTGCAGCGTGCCGCCGTCGTGGCCGTGCAGGCCGGCAAGGATCTTCAGCAAGGTCGACTTGCCGCAGCCCGAGGGCCCGACCAGCGACACCATGTCGCCCTGACGGATGTCCATCGACACGTCCGAGACGGCGAGGAACTCCTCGGTCTTGCCGCCCGCCTTCTTGCGGTAGACCTTGCGCAGCTGCTGCATGCGGATCAGCGGATCGGCCATGCCGGGGGCGCGGTTCATGCGAGCCACCGCGCCAGGTTGTCGCGCACGAAGGCGTCGTCGCCGAGGTCGCCATGCGCGGCGTACACCCGATCGATCTCTGCGGCCTGGCCGTCGCCGAGCCCTTCGTCGGGGTCGAGGCACCAGATGCCTTCGAGCAAACCCTGCCGGCGCAGCACCTCGTGGCAGCCCGCGATGCAACCGTGGAAGTTGTTGCGCACGTCGAAGAAGGCGGCGTTGCAGTCGGTCACGCGCGCGTCGAGCGCCAGCAGTGCCGGGCTCAGCGTGCCGCCATGGGCGCCGAGCTCGGCCTTGATGCGTGCCAACTGCGCCACCGCCTGCGAGGTCCATACCGACCAATGGCCCAGCAGGCCGCCGCGGAAACGCACGTCGACCTGCACGCCGTCGCGCATGGCGGCGAAGGGCAGGGCCAGGTCGAGCACGATGTGGTCGTCGTTGCCGGTGTAGAGAAACACGCGCTCCTCGGCGCGGGCGTCGACGACGCCACGCACCACGTCGAGGGTGCGGTAGCGGTTGAAGGGCGCGACCTTGATCGCCAGTGCGTTGGGAATCAGCGCGAAACGGCGCCAGAAATCGCTCGACAGCACGGGCCCACCGACCACGGTCTGCAGGTAGAAACCGATCAGCGGGATCTCCTGCGCCACGGCCTCGCAGTGCGCGATGAGTTCGTCTTCCGACGCCGAGGCCACGGCCGCGAGGCTCAGCAGGCCCGCGTGGTAACCCAGGCCGACGGCGGTCTGCGCCTCGGCGCGCGCCTGCGCGGTCGGGCCGCAGAGGCCGGCGATCATCGCCATCGGGCGCGAGGTCCAGGCGGCGCGGTCTTCAGCGGCGGCACGCAGCACCGTCTCGTAGAGGCCACGCTCGCGGATCGCGAACTGCGTGGTATGCACGCCCACCGCCAGGCCGCCGGCACCCGCGTCGACGTAGTAGCGCGTGAGCGCACGCTGGCGGCGCCGGTCGAGCTGCCGCTCGGCGTCGAGCGCCAGCGGATGCGCGGGGATGACGGTGCCTTGCGCCAGCAGTGCCAGCACATCGGCAGGAAGATCGGATCGTTGCAGGGCCATCGAAACTCCGGGAATGAAGGGCGCGCCTAGCCGTACTCGGGGCCGGCGATCGCGTGGATGAAGGCGGTCTGGCCCTGTGGCACGGCGTCGCCGAGCGCCATGCGGGCGAAGGTGCGTTGCGGTGCGAAGCCGGCCGCTGCGAGCTGCTCACGCAACAGCGGGCGGTCGTCGGGCACGTCGATGAACAGCGGGCCGGGTTCGCTGTCGGCGATGTCGGCCAGCAACACGGCCGCGGCGGCTTCGTGCGTCGCGATCAACGGACCGACGTGGCGGGCGACGCGCCCTGCGCGCACGACGGCAAAGCCTTGCGAATGCCGCACCACGCGGGAGTCGGCGCGCAGTGCCAGATGCGCGAGCACGGCAGGGCGTGCGAGGCCGAGCGCCTCGGCGTCCAGCGCGGCGAGCAGGTCGAGCGGGCCCGGCTCGCTGCGCGGTGCCCGACGCGCAGAAGCATCGCCGGCACGCTGCCAACGCGTCAGCCGCCACAGAGGGACGAAGCCATAGCGGGCGTAGAGCTTTTCGCCGGCGGGCGTGGCGTCGAGCAGCGCGACGCGGTCCGCACTTTGCACCTGGCGCAGGCAGTGCGCGAACACCGCGCGTCCCATGCCTTGCCCGCGCAGCGCCGGGTCGACCAGGATCATGCTGATCCAGGCGCCGCGCGGGCCCATCGGCAGCACCGCGCCGCTGGCGACGATGCGTCCGCTGCCATCACGCACGGCGTGCACCGTGCCGTGCGCTGCAAACAGCGCCCAGTCGTCGCGGGTCTGGTTCCACCCGCTCTGGGCCACGAGATCACCCAGCATGCCGAGCGTGTGCGCATCGAGGGCACCCAGCGCCTCGACGGCCACGTCCGCAGAAAGGGCGCCGTCAGTACTTGCCATCGCGCGATTCGAACTTGGTCGGCTTGCCGTACAGGCGTTGTTCGCGCGCAATCCAGTCTGCGACCCAGCCGACCAGCTGCGACAGCGGCACCTGCGGATAGCCGAACAGGCGCTCGGCTTCGCCAGTGTTCATGAGCCAGGCAGTGGGTGCCTCTTGCCCGGTGATCTGAACCGGCTTGTCGAAGCGGCGGCCGAACTCTTCGGCCAGCCAGCGGATCGACGTGGTCTCGGGGCCGCTCACGTTGAGGGGCGATGTCGGCACCGTCGCCACCGCCAGACAGCGCAACGCCTGGGCATTGGCGTCTCCCTGCCAGATCACGTTGACGTGCCCCATCGTCACGTCCACCGGCTCGCCGCGCCACACCTTGACGGCGACATCGGCCAGCACGCCGTAGCGCAGGTCGATGGCGTAGCTCAGGCGGAACAGCCGGCCGGGCGTGCCGTGCTGCTGCGAGAAGTACTCGAACATGCGCTCGCGCCCGACGCAGGAGTTGGCGTACTCGCCCGGCGGGCTGGGCGGCAGGTCTTCCGCCGCGCCCTGGCCGGTGACGGGCACGAAAGGGTAGACGCAGGCGGTCGAGAAAGCGACGATGCGCGAGCCGCTGAAAGCCTGCGCAACCAGCGCCGGCACGTGAACGTTCATCGCCCAGGTCAACGGGTTGTTCGCATCGGCGCCGAACTTGCGGCCGGCCATGAAGACCACGTTGGCGCACTTCGGCAGCGCGGCGACGGCCACGGCGTCGAGCAGGTCGCAGGCGATGGTTTCGATGCCGTGCGCGTGCAGCGACTCGCGCACCCCGGCTTCGCTGAAGCGCGCCACGGCAATCACGCGGCGGTCGGGCGCCATCGCATTGCGCGCCAGGCGCGCGAGCGTCGGTCCCATCTTGCCGCCGACGCCGAGGATCATCAGGTCGCCGTCGATGCGGGAGAGGTCGTCGACGAGCTCGCGCGATGGCGTGGACAGGAAGTCCTCGAGCGCTTCTTCGGATTCGAAGCGGGCAGGAAACGCGCGCGCGTCGAGCAGGCGGGGGGTGGGGGCAGTGGCGGTCATTGGATGCGGGCGTCCTGGGTGATGAAGAGCTGCTCGAGCAGAAGCACCAGCAGGTAGAGCAGCACGCCGAGCGCGGTGATCAGCAGCACCGCCATGAAGACGGCGGGCGTGTCGAGCGAGGCCTGCACCTGGATCATCAAATAGCCCAGGCCCTTGTCCGATGCGATGAATTCGCCCACCACGGCGCCCGCGACAGCCAGGATGGTGGCGACCTTCATGCCCGAGAACACGTACGGCAGCGAGCCCGGCAACTGGATGTAGCGGAACAGTTGCCAGCGCGAGCCCTTGAGCGCGCGCACCAGGTTCAGCAGGTCGGGCTCGGTTTCGTTCAGGCCGCGGATGGTGGTCAGCAGGATCGGAAAGAAGCAGAGGCTGAAGGTGATCAGGATGTTCGGCCCGATGCCGTAGCTGAACCACACGATGATCAACGGCCCCATCGCCACCTTCGGGATCATGTTGAGCGTGACCAGCAACGGAAAGGCCAGCAGCATCAGCCGGCGGCTGGTGATGAAGAGCAGGGCGCACAGGATGCCGAGCACCAGCGCGAGCGCGTAGCCGCCGAACACCTCGAGCGCCGTGACGCCGGTGTTCGACAGCCACTTGTAGTTGTCGTTGGCCAAGGTGGCCAGCACGCGCGAGGGCGCCGGCAGGATGAAGGTCTGGATCGCGAAGAAACGAACCGCCGCCTCCCACAGGCCGACCGCCGCGAGGTGCACGCCCACCACGGCGGCCCACCGTTGCCACGCCGGGCGTTCGCTCGCCGTCGCGGGCGTGGCGGTCGGCAGGCCGGCCGTGGCGCCGGTATCGAGAGCCGTCATGTGCAAGTGTCCTGGGAAAGCCGTCGTGGCGAAATCATAGGATCCACCAGCCGTCCAGTCAACCAGACGGTTGATAAAACACGTGTACCCCGAATCGGGTGCGTCCCGCGCTCAAGGCCGCAATGCGTTCAGCGCAAAGGCGATCACGTGGCGCCGCCGCTGCGACTGCGCGCCGCGCAGGCTCAGCGACTTGCCGAAGATGGCGGACAGCGTGTGGTTGTTCGAAAAGAAGAAGTAGGAAATGCCGGCGATCGAGATGTAGACGTTGATGGCGTCGAAGTCATTGCGGAACACCCCCTCCTTGGCACCGCGCTCGAGCGTGGCCTCGAGCATCTCGATGAACGGCGAGTGCATTTTCTGCAAGCGCTCCGACGCGAGGATGTGGCTGCCCTGGTTGCGGTTCTCATCGGTCAGCAGGGCGATGAATTCGGGGTGTTCGGCCAGGTAATCGAAGGAAAAGCCGATGAGCTGCGTCATGGCCTCCACCGGTGCAAGCTCCCCGAGCGACAGGCCCTGCTCCTTCTCGCGGATCTCGGCGTACACCGATTCGAGCGCGACGAGGTAGAGGCCCTGCTTGCTGTCGAAGTAGTGGTAGACGAGCTGTTTGTTGACGCCTGCGGCGCGCGCGATCTCGTCGACCCGTGCGCCGGCGAAACCGTTGCGCGAGAACTCCGCCACCGCTGCGGCCGTGAGGGCGTCGCGCGTTGCCGCCGCATCTCGCCGTGCGGGTGCCGCGATGCCCGGCTTCTTGCGCGCGGCGAGGGTGGGAGTGGAAGCCATGAATGGTATGCCTCTTGCTAATCCGGATTGCTGCCAATTGCTCGTCAACCAAACAGTTGGTAATATAAATTCTAGTTCCGATCCACCCTTCCATTCTGGAGCGATCCATGCGTACACGAGTGTCTTCCGCCCTGCGTCCCCTTCTGTGCGCCGTGGCGCTCGCCACCGCGGGTGGCGCCGCGTGCGCGGCCGACGCGATGAACCTGATGCTCAACTGGACGCCCACGGCCGACCACGCGCCCATCTACTTCGCGAAGGCCAAGGGGTGGTACACCGAGGCGGGCATCGATCTCGGCATCGAGGCCGGCAAGGGCTCGGCGCTGTCGGCGCAGCGCGTGGGATCGGGTGGCGCCAACCTCGGCATCGCCGACCTGCCGACCGCGATCCAGGCCGTCGGCAAGGGCGCGGACTTGAAAGCCATCATGGTGATCTACGCCAACAGCCCGCAGGGCTTCTATTGGCTGAAGTCGTCGGGCATCGGCGGTCCCAAGGACTTCGCGGGCCGAAAGATCGGTAACCCGCCGGGCGATGCAGCGCGCCTTATGTGGCCGGCCTTCGCGAAGAAGACGGGCATCGACCCGGCGGCGGTCAACTTCGTCAACCTCAGCCCGCAGGCCAAGGTCGGCGCGCTCAAGAGCAAGTCGGTCGACATCATCAGCGACTTCTACAACGAGCATGACCTGAAGGTGAAGGAGTTCGGCGACGACCTGGGTTTCGTGGCCTGGCGCAACATCGGCGTCAATGTCTACGGCAATTCGCTGGTCGTGAACGGTGCTTACCTGAAGGCCAATCCGGAACGCGTGAAGAAGTTCGTGGCGGTCACTCAGCGCGCCTACGCCGCCTGCGTGAAGGACTTTGCGCCCTGCCTCGAGGCCTTGACCGCGACCGTGAGCGGCCTCAGCCCCGACAACCAGCGCGACCAGTGGGAGCGCATCAAGCAGCTGATGCGCGACGACACCACGACCAAGGTGGCGCTGGGCGCGTTCGACGGCGCGCGCGTCAAGTCCGACTACGACCTGGTGAAGGAAATGATCGGCATCGAGAAAGCCTACGAGCCGGCCACGCTCTTCACCAACGACTATCTCGACAAGGCGACGCGCATGGCGCCGTGAGGCGACGGGCTCAGGCTACTGCGGCCTCGATGGGCCGCGGCCGGCCGTTGTCGTCGATGGCGACGTACGTGAAGGTTGCCTGGGTCACCTTGACGTAGGCGCCCTGCGCCTGGAAGCGCTCGGCGAACACCTCGACCATCACCGTGACCGACGTGCGGCCGACGCGCACCAGCTTCGAGTAGAACGACAGGATGTCGCCAATACGCACCGGCTGCTTGAAGACGAATTCGTTGACTGCCACCGTGGCCATGCGGCCCTGCGTGTAGCGGGCCGGAATCACCGAGCCGGCCAGGTCGCACTGCGCCATCACCCAGCCGCCGAAGATGTCGCCGTTGGCGTTGACGTCGCCCGGCATCGGGATCACCTTGAGCACCAGCTCCATGTCGACCGGCAGGCTCTGGAGGGTGGCAGCCACGGGGGCACTGGGAGAATCGGACATGGGCACAATCTGGAGAAATAACTCCGAAGATTGTCCCCGATGCGCCGCAGCGGCGAAGCCCTCGCTCCCCCTCACCACACGCCTGGCCTCGCGCCACAGCGCAGCGACCGGTCCGATTGGGCCACGCTGCGCCGCCTTTTTCCTTACCTGTGGGACTACAAGTGGCGCGTGCTCGCCGCGCTGACTTTCATGATCGGCGCCAAGGTCGCCAATGTCGGTGTACCGGTGTTGCTGAAGAACCTGGTCGACACCATGACGCCCAAGCCGGACATGGCGCAGGCGTTGCTGGTGGTGCCGATCGGCTTGCTGCTGGCCTACGGGCTGCTGCGGCTGTCGACGTCGCTCTTCAACGAGCTGCGTGAACTGGTCTTCGCCAAGGCAACCGAGGGCGCGGCGCGGCGCATCTCGCTGGAGGTCTTTCGCCACCTGCATGCGCTGAGCCTGCGCTTTCACCTGGAACGCCAGACCGGTGGCATGACGCGCGACATCGAGCGCGGCACGCGCGGCGTGCATTCGCTGATCTCGATGTCGCTCTACAGCATCGTGCCGACCATCGTCGAGTTGGTGCTGGTACTGACCATCCTGGGCGTGAAGTTCGACGCGCTGTTCGTCTGGATCACCGGTGCCGCGCTGGTGCTCTACATCACCTTCACCGTGACCGTGACCGAGTGGCGCACGCAGTTCCGCAAGACCATGAACGAGCTCGATTCCGTCGCGCAGAGCCGCGCGGTCGACTCGTTGCTGAACTACGAGACCGTCAAGTACTTCAACAACGAGGAGTTCGAGGCCGGTCGCTATGACGCCAGCCTCGACCGCTACCGCAAGGCCGCCATCAAGAGCCAGCGTACGCTGTCGTTGCTCAATACAGGCCAGCAGCTGCTGATCGCGGTGAGCCTGGTGCTGATGCTGTGGCGCGCCACGGCGGGCGTGGTCGAGGGCCGCATGACGCTGGGCGACCTGGTGATGGTCAACGCCTTCATGATCCAGCTCTACATCCCGCTGAACTTCCTGGGCGTGATCTACCGCGAGATCAAGCAGAGTCTGACCGATCTCGACAAGATGTTCGTCTTGATGGAGAAGGAGCGCGAGGTGCGCGACGGCGCCGACGCCAAGCCCCTGGCCCAGCCTGACGGCACCGTGCACTTCGAGGATGTGAGCTTCGCCTACGAGCCGGACCGGCCGATTCTCCAGCACGTGAGCTTCGAGATTCCGGCCGGCAAGACGGTGGCGGTCGTCGGCCCTTCGGGTTCCGGAAAGTCGACGCTGGCACGGCTGCTCTACCGCTTCTATGACGTGCAGGACGGGCGCATCACCATCGGCGGTGAAGACATCCGTACCGTGACCCAGGCCAGCCTGCGCCAGGCCATCGGCATCGTGCCGCAGGACACGGTGCTCTTCAACGACACCATCGAATACAACATCGCCTACGGCCGGCCGGGCGCGACGCGCGAGCAGGTGGAGGCCGCCGCGCAGGCGGCGCGCATCCACGGCTTCATCGCCGCCACGCCGAAGGGCTACGCCACCACCGTGGGCGAGCGAGGGCTCAAGCTGTCTGGCGGCGAGAAGCAACGCGTGGCGATCGCGCGCACGCTGCTGAAGAACCCGCCGATCGTGATCTTCGACGAAGCCACGTCGGCGTTGGATTCGGCCAACGAGCGCGCCATCCAGGCCGAACTCAAGAGTGCGGCGCAGAACAAGACCACCCTGGTCATCGCGCACCGCCTGTCGACCGTGGTCGATGCGCACGAGATCCTCGTGCTCGAGAGCGGCGTGGTGGTCGAGCGCGGCACCCATGTCGATCTGCTCGCGCGCCAGGGACGCTATGCGCAAATGTGGACCTTGCAGAAGGTCGAGGCCGCGCCGGTCGTGCTTTGAACGCTTTCAACTTCCCAAGGAACTCTCCAGACATGTCCGCCAAGATTCCGCTGCTCGTACTCAACCACCTCTCGCGCGCGCACCAGGCGGGGCTCGGCGAGCGTTTCGACCTGCACTACGCCCCAGAGGCGGCAGACCGGGCGGCCGCCATCGCCACGCAGGGCGCTCGCTTTCGCGCCGTGCTGACCATCGGGGTGCTCGGCCTGACCGCCGAAGAGATGGCGGCCATGCCGGCGCTGGAGCTGGTGTGCTGCATGGGGGCGGGCTACGAGATGGTCGACATCGCCGCCGCACGGGCACGCGGCATTGCGCTGGCGAACGGGCAGGGCACCAACGACGACTGCGTGGCCGACCATGCCTTCGGCCTTTTGATCGCAGCGGTGCGCAATTTCCATCAGCTCGATCGCCTGTGCCGCGAGGGCGTGTGGCGCCTGGCGATTCCGCAACCACCCAATGTTTCGGGCAAGAAGCTCGGCATCCTCGGACTGGGCACCATCGGCCAGAAGATCGCCAAGCGCGCGGGTGGTTTCGACATGGCCATCGGCTACCACAACCGCAGTCCGAAGGAAGGCGTGCCACATCGCTATTTCGACAGCCTGAAGGCCCTGGCCGCGTGGAGCGACATGTTGGTGTGCGCAGCGCCCGGCGGGCCCGAAACGCGCCACATCGTGAATGCCGAGGTGCTCGACGCATTGGGGCCGAAGGGCTTTCTGGTCAACATCGGCCGGGGCAGCGTGGTCGACACCGAGGCGCTGGCGGCCGCGTTGCACGACAAGCGCATCGGCGGCGCCGGCCTCGACGTCTACGAAAGCGAACCGGCACGGCCCGAGGCGCTGGTCGGGCTCGACAACCTGATCATCACGCCGCACATGGCCGGCTGGTCGCCCGAGGCGACGCAAGCCTCGTTCGATCGCTTTCTCGCGAACGCGGAGGGGCACTTTGCGGGGCACGGCGTGGTGTCGCCGATCTGAAGGCGAGTGCAAACACACCCGGGCTCGGGGCAGGCCGCGGACATAATCGCGCCCCATGGAAACCAAGTGGCTCGAAGACTTCGTCAGCCTTGCTGAAACCCGCAGCTTCAGCCGCTCCGCCCAACTTCGCCACGTGACGCAGCCGGCCTTCTCGCGACGCATCCAGGCGCTCGAAGGCTGGGCCGGCACTGACCTGGTCGACCGGTCTTCCTACCCCACGCGCCTCACGCCGGCCGGGCAGACGCTCTACGGCCAGGCCATCGAAATGCTGCAGGGCTTGCAGAGCACGCGCGCGATGCTGCGCGGCCATTCGGCGGCGGCGCACGATGTGATCGAGTTCGCGTTGCCGCACACACTGGCCTTCACCTTCTTTCCCCCCTGGATCACCGCGCTGCGCGAGCACTTCGGGCCGCTCAAGACGCGGCTGATCGCGCTCAACGTGCACGACGCGGTGCTGCGCCTTGTGGAAGGGAGCTGCGACGTGCTCATCGCCTACCAGCATCCGTCGCAGCCGCTGCAGCTCGACACCAACCGCTACGAGATGGTGCTGCTCGGCCACGAGGTGGTCGCGCCCTGGGTCAAGCCCGACGCCGACGGCGCGCCGCGCTATCGCCTGCCCGGCCGGCCCGGCCAGCCGCTGCCGTATCTCGGCTATGCGCCGGGCGCCTACCTCAGTGGCATCGTCGACCAGCTGATCAAGGAATCGGGCACCGCGATCCATCTCGACCGGGTGTATGAGACCGACATGTCAGAGGGCCTGAAGGCGATGGCACTCGAAGGCCACGGCATTGCGTTCCTGCCGCATAGCGCGGTGCGCCAAGAGGTCAAGGCCCGCAAGCTGGTGAGCGCGCTGCCGCCAGAAATCGACCGTCTCGAAGCCACCATGGAGATTCGCGCCTACCGCGAGCGCCCCGTGGCCGTCGCGCCGCCGAAGGCGGCACGCGCGGCCCGGCAGCATGAGGAAGCGGTGCAATCCAAGCGGGCGGTGGACGCGCTGTGGGCCCATCTCGTCGACACGCAACCGACCCACTGAATCGTGCTGCGTTGCACAAACTATGACGTCGGCGCATGAAAGCGCGCGCATACGGCATTGGTCAGCGTTCGGCGACCCGCCTACAGTCCCGCCTGTTCGTTGTGACTGCCACAGCAGTGTGCGGTATGTCACAACCGCAAGGATGCCGCCGCGCACCAGTGGCAGGCCGGGCACAAAGACTGCTTAGTCTCCCGGAATAAGCGGGGCGACGGTCCGATGCACCACGTCGGCGCCGAGCTAGCACACGGCGCGGTCTTGGTGCCGAGAAATGCACCGGGTTGGACCGGGTATTTCCTTAGGCGCGACTGTCTAGAATTTCGTTGTATCTGTTTCAGTTTCAATCAGGAGTTTCGTATGAAGAAGCAAGTTTTGGCATTGGCCATCGCCGCCACGGCCGCAGGCGGCGCGTTCGCACAAGCCACCGACACCCTCGCCAAGATCAAGGCCTCGGGGAGCATCACCGAGGGCGTTCGCGAATCCTCCGGTCTTTCCTACACGCTGGGCAACGGCCAATACACCGGTTTCCATTACGACGTCTGCGCCAACATCATCAAGGACCTCGAGAAGGCCGTGGGCAAGAAGCTGGAAACCAAGTACCAGCCAGTGACCTCGCAAAACCGCGTGCCCCTGGTGCAGAACGGCACCGTCGACCTCGAATGCGGTTCGACCACCAACAACGCCACCCGCGCCAAGGACGTGTCCTTCGCTGTCACGACCTATGTCGAGGAAGTGCGCATCGCGGTCAAGGCCAACTCCGGCATCACCGGCATCAAGGACCTGAACGGCAAGACCGTCGCGACCACCACCGGCACCACGTCGGTGCAGACCCTGCGCAAGAACGAACGCGCCGGCGGCATCGACTTCAAGGAGCTGTACGGCAAGGACCACTCCGACAGCTTCTTGCTGCTCGAATCGGGCCGTGCCGACGCGTTCGTGATGGACGGTTCGATCCTCGCGTCGAACATTGCCAAGTCGAAGGCGCCTGCCGACTACAAGATCGTCGGTGAAGTGCTGAGCGTCGAACCGATCGCCATCATGATCCGCAAGGACGATCCGGCGTTCAAGAAGGCCGTGGACGACAGCATCAAGTCGCAGATCAAGAACGGCGACCTCGCGAAGCTCTGGGACAAATGGTTCCTGCAGCCGATCCCGCCGTCGAACGTCAAGATCGGCCTGGCCCTGTCGGACGCCACCAAGAACGCCTGGGCCAACCCGAACGACAAGCCCATGGAAGACTACGCCGCGAAGAAGTGATCGCGGTCACGCACTGAAGAGTCAAACGCCCGCCGCCCCCGGCGGGCGTTTGTTTTCAACAGTGCCAACCCTCCAAAATAACAGTCGACTACGAGGAGAGTCCCGATGGGATCAAACTGGGATTGGCAGGTCTTCTTGCAGGACCCGGGCGGGAAATTCCCGACCTACTGGCAATGGATGCTTTCGGCCTGGGGCTGGACGCTGTCGGTGTCGCTGCTGGCGCTGATCGTCGCACTGGTGCTGGGGTCGCTGATCGGCATCATCCGAACGCTGCCCGACAGCCCCTGGCTCACGCGCCTGGGCAATGCCTGGGTCGAGCTGTTCCGCAACATTCCACTGCTGGTGCAGATCTTTCTCTGGTACCACGTCGTTCCCGCGCTCGTGCCACCGATGAAGGACGTTCCCAGCTTCGTGCTGGTGGTCCTGGCACTGGGCTTCTTCACCTCGGCGCGCATCGCCGAGCAGGTGCGCTCCGGCATCCAGGCGCTGCCCAAAGGCCAGCGTTACGCGGGCATGGCGGTGGGCTTCACCACCTTCCAGTACTACCGCTACGTCATATTGCCGATGGCCTACCGCATCATCATTCCGCCGCTCACCAGCGAGACGATGAACATCTTCAAGAATTCCTCGGTGGCGTTCGCGGTGTCGGTGTCCGAACTGACGATGTTCGCGATGCAGGCGCAGGAAGAAACCTCACGCGGCATCGAGGTCTATCTGGCCGTCACGGCGCTCTATGTGATTTCGGCTTTCGCGATCAACCGCCTCATGGCCCTGATCGAGAAGAAAACGCGCGTGCCGGGTTTCATCGTGTCCGCCAGCGGCGGCGGGGGGCACTGACATGACCGGTCTCGATTTTTCCTTCTACAACTGGGAAGTCATCAGCAACTTCGTGCTGAAGGGGCTGTACTTCAGCGTCATGCTGACCGTGGTCGCGACCATCGGGGGCGTGTTCTTCGGCACGCTGCTGGCGTTGATGCGGCTGTCGGGCAAGAAGTGGCTCGACGCGCCAGCCGCCATCTACGTCAACGGCATGCGCAGCATTCCGCTGGTGATGGTGATCCTGTGGTTTTTCCTGCTGGTGCCTGCTTCGTTCTACGGCCTGTTCGGATCGATGGGCGCGAACTACCGTTCGGAGATCTCGGCGGTCATCACGTTCATCGCTTTCGAGGCAGCATATTTCAGCGAGATCATGCGGGCCGGCATCCAGTCGATTCCGCGCGGTCAGGTCAATGCCGGTCAGGCTGTCGGCATGACCTACGGCCAGAACATGAAGCTGATCATCCTGCCGCAGGCCTTCCGCAACATGCTGCCGGTGCTGCTCACGCAGACCATCATCCTGTTCCAGGACACCTCGTTGGTCTACGCCATCGGTGCCTATGACCTGCTCAAGGGTTTCGACACCATGGGCAAGCAGTACGGTCGCACGGTCGAGGCCTACCTCATCGCTGCAGTCGTGTACTTCGTCCTGTGCTATTCCCTGTCGTGGCTCGTCAAGCGCCTGCACAAGAAAATCGCCATCATTCGTTGAGCGGAGAGATTGAAATGATTGAAATCAAAAACGTTTCCAAGTGGTATGGCCCGGTCCAGGTGCTCAACGACTGTTCGGTGAACATCAAGAAGGGCGACGTGGTCGTGGTGTGTGGTCCGTCGGGCTCGGGCAAGTCGACGCTGATCAAGACGGTCAACGCGCTCGAGCCTTTCCAGAAGGGCGAGATCACGGTCAACGGCATTCCGCTGCACGACCCGAAGACCAACCTGCCCAAGCTGCGCTCCAAGGTCGGCATGGTGTTCCAGCACTTCGAGCTGTTTCCGCACCTGTCGGTGACCGAGAATCTCACGATCGCGCAGATCAAGGTGCTGGGCCGCAGTGCGGACGAAGCCAAGACGCGCGGCCTGAAGATGCTCGACCGCGTGGGCCTGATGGCGCACAAGGACAAGTTCCCCGGCCAGCTGTCCGGCGGACAGCAGCAGCGCGTGGCGATCGCCCGCGCGCTGAGCATGGACCCGATCGTCATGCTGTTCGACGAGCCCACCTCGGCGCTCGACCCCGAGATGGTGGGTGAAGTGCTCGACGTGATGGTGACGCTGGCCAAGGAAGGCATGACCATGATGGTGGTCACGCATGAGATGGCCTTCGCGCGCAAGGTCGCCAGCCGCGTGATCTTCATCGACGTCGGCGGCCGCATCCTGGAAGACTGCGAGAAGGACGAGTTCTTCAATCACCCCGAAAACCGTCAGCCACGCACCAAGGAATTCCTGAACAAGATCCTGCAGCACTGACCGGCTGCCTGCGAACCACGAAGCCCCGCACTGCGGGGCTTCGTTTTTGGCGAACCCGCATTGGCGGCGGGTGTATGCGTGTCATCCGTGGCCAACCGACCTAGGATGGGGCCATGCGTTCTCTCGCGACCTCTCATGCCTGCGCTTTTGCGGAGCGGCTTCTTGCCTGCTTGTCCGCGGCGCGTTTGCGCACGGAAGTCCGCCGCATGCCGAGTCGATCTGCTGCTGCACATTCTTGAGCCCGGCGATCCCTTTCCCCTTCTTCATCGCGCCACTGGATCACCGGGCACCCTCCGCCCGGCGTTTGTTCTCAGGAGCGCTTCATGAATTCCATCTCGACGCTGGCCACGACGGCCCGCACCCTCACCGAACTCGACCACGCGCGGCTCGCCAAGTACGCGGACACGGGCGCGGCCCATCCCCCGGCGATCCAGGCCGTGCTCGACAACGCCGAATTGGTGGCGCCGGGTGACGTCGCGCCGGATGTGGTCACGATGCGCTCCCGCGTCAGAGTGGCCGAGCTGTCAGGCGCCGGCGAGCGTACTTTGACGGTCAGCTACCCGCTGGATGCCGATCCGGCAAGCGGATGCATTTCGGTGCTGTCGCCGGTCGGCACGGCATTGCTGGGATTGCGCGTGGGCGACGTTGCCCATTGGGTCGCGCCCGACGGCAGCGGCGGTGCGTTGCGCATCGCCGCGCTGGCTTTTCAGCCCGAGGCCAGCGGCGAGCACCTGCTCTGACCGCCAGCCGCGCCGCGCAATGCCCGACTACTGCTTGCGCGCGGCGATGGCCTTCTCGGCCTTGGTCACGAGTTCGTTGCCGACGGTGGGCTTCCACTTGTCGTAGACGGGTCGCGTGGCCTTCACGAAGACCGCGCGCTCCTCGGGCGACAGTTGCGTCACGGTCACGCCCATGCCGGCGATGTCCTTGAGCACGGGCTTGTCGGCCTCGACCAGCCCCTTGCGCGCGATGGCGATCTCCTGCTTGCCGGCGTCGATCGCGGCCTGCTTCACGATGGCTTGATCGGCCGGCGTCCACGAGGCCCAGATCTCCTTGTTGACCACGAAGATCAGCGGGTCGGCGACGTAGCCCCAGGTCGTCACGAACTTCTGGCCGACGTTCTGCATCTTCAGCACGGTGAAGAGGAAGAGCGGGTTCTCCTGCCCGTCGACCGCGCCGCTGGCGAGCGCGGGTTGCGCATCGGCCCAGCTCATCTGCGTCGGGTTGGCACCGAGCGCGGTGAACAGGTCCGCGAACAATGGCGAGCCGACCACGCGGATCTTCATGCCCTTCAAGTCTTCCGGCGACTTGATGGGACGCTTCGAATTGGTGATTTCGCGGTAGCCGTTCTCGCCCCAGGCCAGCGGCACGACACCGGCTTTTTCAATCACGCCGAACAGTTCCTTGCCGACGTCGCCCTGCGTGAGCGCATCGACCGCCGCGTAGTCGGGCATCAGGAAGGGCATCGAGAACAGGTTGAGCTGCTTGACCTGCGGCGACCAGTTGATGGTCGAGCCCACCGCCATGTCGATCACGCCCTGGCGCAGCGCGCTGAACTCGCGCGTCTGGTCGCCCTGGATCAGCGACACGCCCGGGTACAGCTTGATGTTGATGCGGCCCTGGGTGCGCTCCTTCACGAGGTCTGCCCAGATCTTCCCGGCCTGGCCCCACGGCGTCGGCGGGCCGAGCACCAGGGACATCTTGTATTCGGGCTTGTAGGCGGTCTGGGCCATGGCGCCGGTGGTGACGCCCAGGGCCGTGGCGACGAGCGCGAGGCCGAGCAGGGTGCGGCGGAATTTCATTGGGAGTCTCCTTTTGTTTTCGAACACGAACTACAGATTGAATGTTTCGAGGGGCGGCGCATCGGGGATGCGGGTGCAGGGCACTGGGCGCGTGCGCAGGCCACCGGGTACTCCCCTCCGCGAATGTCCCCCGCCTTCGGCTCCTCCTTTATTTCGCTGCGGGGAGCACCCGATACCCTGCGCACGTGGACGCGCTGGGGGCGGGGGGCCGCCGGCGATCAACCACTGCGCGTCCGGCTCGCGCCGATGGTGTGCTCTGCGCGGCGAGGTAAAGGAGGAGGCCGCAGGCCGGGGGACACGAGTGGCGCAGAGTACGCCGTCGGCGTGAGCCCGCCCCAGCCGATGCAGTTCTTGAGCCGGACTCACAGGTAGCCCAGCTTGGCAGGCAGCCAAAGCGCCAGCTGCGGCCAGGCGATGACGGCAACCATCACCAGGAACATCGCGAACAGCATCCATCCGACCCAGCGCACGGTCTCTTCCATGCGCACGTTGGCGATGCGGCACGACACCATCAGGTTGACCGCGAGCGGCGGCGTGAACTGGCCCAGCGCCACCTTCAGCGTCAAGATGACGCCGAACCACACCGGGTCCCACTTGTAGAACTGCACGATCGGCCAGAGCAGCGGCACGAAGATCAGGAAGATCGACACGCCGTCGAGGAACATCCCCACCGTGATGAGCATGACGATCAGCAACGCCAGCACGCCGTATTCGCCCAGGCCCGAGTTGGTGATGGCCTTGGCCACCGGGTCGATCACGCCGAGCGTCGAGAGCGAGTACGCGAAGATGCCAGCCAGCGACACCACCAGCAGGATCACGGCGGACAGCTCGCCCGCTTCGCGCAGGATGACAAAGAGGTCGCGCACCTTGATCGTCCGATAGATCACCATGCCGACGAAGAGCCCGTAGAACACCGCGACCACGGCCGCTTCGGTCGGCGTGAACCAGCCGGCGCGCATGCCGCCAAGGATCAGCACCGGCGCGGCCAGGCCCCAGGTTGCTTCGCGCAGGCTCTTCCAGAACGCGGGGCGCGGCATGCTGGCTTCGAGCGCGCCCATCTTGTGCTTGCGCGCCATCCACACGGCCGGAATGATCAGCGCAAAGCCGGCGAGGATGCCGGGGATCATGCCGGCCGCGAACAGCGCCGGCACCGAGGCGCCGGGCACCAGCACGGAGTACACGATGAAGGCGACGGACGGCGGGATCAGGATGTCGGTCGCTGCCGCGGCGCCGACCACGCTGGCCGAGAAGGCGGGCGGGTAGCCGGCGCGCGACATCGCCGCGATCATCACGGCGCCGACCGCGGCCGCGTTGGCCGGGCCCGAGCCCGAGATGCCGCCGAGGAACATCGCCACCAGGATCGCGACCATCGGCAGCATGCCCGGCCCGCGGCCGACGATGGCCACCGCGAAGTTGACCAGCCGCAGCGCGACGCCGGAGCGGTCGAAGATCGAACCGACCAGCACGAACATCGGAATGGCGAGCAGCGGGTACTTGCCGAGCCCGGCATAGAAGTTCTGCGGCACGGCCAAGAGGCCGAACCATTGCGCGTCGCCGTTCGCCAGCGCGATGCAGGCCGCGCCGGCCAGGCCCAGCGCCGCGCCGATCGGCACGCCGACCAGCATCAGCACCACGAAGGCGACGAAGAGCAGCGTCGCGATCATTCGGCGCCCCGGTCGTCACGGCGGCCACGCCGGATGAACAGGCCGATGGCGCGCAGCGCGATGGCCGTCGACACGATCGGCAGCCAGATCGAATACCACCATGCCGGCACGCCGATCCCGGGCGAAGTCTCGTCGAAGCGGTAGTCGTCCCACACCATGCGCACGCTGAGCGCGGCGATCAACAGGAACAGCGCGGCCACCAGCACCGCGCCGAACTGCGACAGGCGCTTGCGCCGCGCCATCGAGCCGCTTTCGGAGAAATATTCGATGCGGATGTGCCGATCGCGCGCCACCGCCGCCGAGCCAGCCACCATGGCCAGCAGGATCATCAGGAAAACCGAGAACTCCTCGGTCCATGCGAAGGACGAGCTGGTGAAGTAGCGCACCAGCACGTTGGCGAAGGTGATGCAGGCCAGCAGGCCCATGATGATCACCGTGGCCCAGTCTTCGATGGCCAGGGGCACCTTGGCCGGTTCGTCGGCGGCGGGAAGTTCGGTGGGAAGAGGGCTGGCAGCATCCAGCGTGGGGCCGGACTCGGGAGGAGAAGACATCGGGAAGGAGCGCGAAAGCAGCACGGAGCGGGCTGCGGCGATCCTAGCCACTTGTGGCCGTACGTCTCATGGGGGTTTTCCGGGGCCGGCACCCCGGCGGAGCGCGGCCGCGTGGCGCTAGGCGGCGATCTGTTCGGCCAGCATGACCAGACTGCAGTCGCTGCCGGCCGGCCCCAGGAGCGACAGGCCCAGCGGCGCACCGTCGCGCTGTGCCAGCGGCATCGAGAGCTGCGGGAAGCCGCTGAGCCCGGCCCCGCACAGCATGCGGATCGAATCGTTGCGGTAATCCTCGAGCGTGCTTTCGGCTGCGCTGCGCAGCGGCGCGATGTCGGGCATGGTCGGCATCAGCAGCACGCCGTCGTCGCCGAGCAGCGTGGCCAGTTTCTCGCGGAAGGCGATGCGGAATGCGCGTGCGCTGTTCACCTGTGCATCGGTCACCTCGCGCGACCAGGCGAAGCGCTCGGCCACGCCGGGGCCCAGCGGCGGTGCGAAGCGTTCGATCATCGGGCCGTCGGTGAGCCACGATTCGCGGCCCTGGATGTAGCGGAAGCTCCAGTACATCGCGTCCCACGATTCGAGCGCGAGCTGATCGAACGGCGCTGCCTGGCCGAGCACCGACTGGACGCGATCGCTCGGTGCCGCCAACGCCTCTTTCACCGGCGCGCTGAGCATCGCCCACACGTCTTTCGGCCAGAGCAGCCGTGCCTTCGCTGGGAGCGGCTTCGCATCGACGCCCAGCAGCACGTCGGCCACGCGCGCGAAGGTGCCGATGTCGCGCGCGAACCAGCCGCAGGTGTCGAGGCTGGGCGCGAGGTCGAGCACGCGTTCGAGGCTGATGCGGCCATGCGTCGGGCGGATGCCGTAGAGCCCGCAGTGGTTGGCCGGTGCGCGCACCGAGCCGCCGGTGTCGCTGCCCAACGCGAAATCGCACAGACCCGACGACACGGCCGATGCGGAGCCCGATGACGAGCCGCCGGTGATGCGGTCCTTAGCGGCGCCGTTGATCGGCGCGCCGAAATGCGCGTTGTTGCCGGTCATCGAGAAGGCGAGCTCGTCGGTGACGGTCTTGCCGACGAAGTGCGCGCCGGCGTCGAGCAAGGCCTGTACCGCGGGTGCCGTGTGCGTCTTGATGCCCGACATCGCCAGCAGGATGGGGCTGCCCCCACCGGTCGGATAGCCGGCCACGTCGAACAAATCCTTCGCCGCGAAGCGCAGGTCCGACAACGGTCCGGTCGCGGCACTTTCGACGGGCGTGTCCGGGTAGGGAACGAAGGCGTGGGCGGGGTCGTGCAGATGCATGTGAAGGTGTCTCCTGGGCGGAAGGTAGCAGGCCGAGCGCTGCCGTTGGATTCGCGCCGCTTGCTGCGGCCGCTCCGAGCCAGTGCCAGCCCGAGCTTCCATCCTCGAATGACGCAGGAGCCGTGCCAGCATCGCGTGTCGTCTGGTTCGTGCGCCGGTAGCGATGGGACAATCCCGCCATGACAAGCCCTGCCGACACCCTCACCATCACCCGCCCCGACGACTGGCACCTGCATGTGCGCGACGGCGCCGCCCTGGAAGCCGTCGTGCCGCATTCCGCCCGCCAGGTGGGCCGCGCGCTGATCATGCCGAACCTGCGCCCGCCCGTGACCACCGCCGACCAGGCAATGGCCTACCGCGAGCGCATCCTGGCCGCGATGCCGGCCGAGCGCGGCTTCGAGCCCGTGATGTCGCTCTACCTCACCGACAAGCTGCCCGCCGACGAGATCGCGCGCGCCGCCGATGCCGGCGTGCGCGCCGTCAAGCTCTACCCCGCGGGCGCCACCACCAACAGCGACGCCGGCGTGACCGACATCCGCAAGACCTACGCGACGCTCGAAGCCATGCAGAAGCACGGCCTGCTGCTGCTGGTGCACGGCGAGGTGACCGACCCGACCATTGACCTGTTCGATCGCGAAGCCGTCTTCATCGACCGGGTGATGATCCCGCTGCGCCGCGACATGCCCGAGCTGAAGATTGTCTTCGAGCACCTGACGACGAAGGAGGGCGCGCACTACGTGCGCGACGCCGGCCCGTTCACCGCGGCCACCATCACTGCGCACCACCTGCTCTACAACCGCAACGCGATCTTCACCGGCGGCATCCGCCCGCACTACTACTGCCTGCCGGTGCTCAAGCGCGAGACGCACCGCATCGCGCTGGTCGAGGCCGCCACCAGCGGCAGCGACCGCTTCTTCATGGGCACCGACAGCGCGCCGCACGCCGCGCACCTGAAGGAGCACGCGCTCGGCTGCGCCGGTTGCTACACCGCGCTGAACGCCATCGAGCTCTACGCCCAGGCCTTCGACAACGCCGGTGCGCTCGACAAGCTCGAAGGCTTCGCCAGCTTTCACGGCGCCGATTTCTACGGCCTGCCCCGCAATACCGACACGATCACGCTCCGGCGCGAAACGTGGACCGTGCCGGAGACGGTGCCCTATGGCGACGCGACGCTGAAACCGCTGGGTGGCGGCGAGACGCTGAACTGGAAGCTGGCATGAGCACGCAACCCAAGGTCATGCTGCTGATCGACGCCGACAACGTCTCGGCCGACGTCATCGAGCAGGCCGTGCAGCGCACGCTGATGGAACACGGTGCCGTGCACCTGCGCCGCGCCTACGGCAATGCCGAGACGGCGCTCAAGCACCAGGGCTTGTTCAAGCGACTGTCGGTGCGGCCCATGGTCAATCTGTCGGCCGGCAAGAACAGCACCGACATCGCGCTGGCCGTCGACGCGATGGCGCTGGCCATCACCGAGCGGCCCGACGTGGTGGTGCTGGTGTCGTCCGACTCCGACTTCGCGCCGCTGGTGATCCGCCTGCGCGAGACCGGCTGCCGGGTCTGCGGCATCGGGCAGCAGGGCAAGACCGGCGAGGAGACGATGGCGGTGTACGACGAGTTCATCGATCTCGCGCACCACGGCGCGCGCACCCCCGCATCGCGCGCCTCTGCACCTGCAGCCGCACCGGCCCGCAAGACGGCTGCAGCACCGGCTGCGGCCGCCAAGACGAGCCGCGCCAAGGCCACGCCTGCGAAGAAGACCGCCGCTGCGCCTGCTGCGAAGAAAGCCGCCCGAAAGACGACCAAGGCCAAGGCGCCGGCATCGCGTGCGCCCGAGGTGTCGGAGGCCGCAGAGTTCATCCTTCAGGCCGTGCCCAACCTGCGCAACGGCGGCGACGTGGCCCTCAACGATGCGGCCCAGGCCCTGCGCGCGGCCGGACTTCTGGGGAAGCACGGCAGCTCGCTGAAGCTGTTCGACAAGCTGACCGACGAGTTCGCCGTGCTGCAGCAGCCCGACCGCATCCGCTGGCTGGGTGCTTCTGCCGCTTGAACGGGCTGCGCGTCGACTGGGCGCGCCCTTGGCTGGCGCACTGCAGTGCGCTGGGCGCGCCAGCCGAGGCGAACGCGCGGCACCAGGCCGTCGCTGCCGCATTGCAGGCCACGTCCACAGCGACGCCCATGCGCTTCGTCCCGCAGGATGCATTGCCGCCCGAAGAGGCGTACGAGGCTTTCATCTTCCGCACCGGCGAGGTGCCGACCCGCGATAACCTGCACGACTTCTTCAACGGCCTGGCGTGGTTGCAGTTTCCGCAGACCAAACGTCGCCTCAATGAATTGCAGGCGGCCGAGATCGCCCGGCGCGGCATCGGCGCTGACCGCGGCCCGCTGCGCGATGCGCTGACCTTGTTCGACGAGAACGGCGCCGTGCTCGATGCGCCGCCGGCGCTGTGGAAGGCGCTGCTCGCACGCGACTGGCACCGCCTTTTCGTGACCGAGCGCGCGCGCTGGAGCGAGGCCCGGCTCCTTCTTTTCGGCCATGCGCTGATCGAAAAGTTGACCGTGCCGCGCAAAGGCCTGACGGCGCATGTGCTCATGGCCCCCGGCGCGCTTCAGTCGATCTACCCTCGCGACGAATGCATCGCCGAGGCGCTCTCGGCGACGCACCTTGCCACCAAGCCTTTCATGCCCTTGCCAGTGCTCGGCGTGCCGGGTTGGTGGCCCGAGAACGACGACTTCTGCTTTTACGATGACCCCAATGTGTTCCGTCCGCGCCGACCCCCATGACTTGGCGCAATGTCGTCGGGGCCGCCTCGACCCCGCGGCTTGAAGCGGCACGAACCGCCCCCAACTCGAGTCACAGTTTTCCCACGGAGAGATCAACTTGAAACGTATTCTTCTGTTCGTCCTGACCAACGTGATGGTGGTCGCCGTCCTGGGCGTGGTCGCCAGCCTGCTCGGCGTGAACCGCTTCCTCACGGCCAACGGGCTCAACCTCGGGATGCTGCTGGGTTTTGCGCTGGTCATTGGCTTCGGCGGCGCGATCATCTCGCTGCTCATCAGCAAGCCGATGGCGAAGTGGACGTCGGGACTGCGCATGATCGATGCGCCCCAGTCGCCCGATGAGGCCTGGATCGTCGGCACCGTGCGCAAGTTCGCCGACAAGGCCGGCATCGGCATGCCCGAAGTCGGCATCTTCGAGGGCGAGCCCAATGCCTTCGCCACCGGTGCGTTCAAGAATTCGTCGCTGGTCGCCGTGTCGACCGGCCTGCTGCAGAACATGACGCGTGAAGAGGTCGAGGCCGTGATCGGCCACGAGGTCGCGCACATCGCCAACGGCGACATGGTCACGATGACGCTGATCCAGGGCGTGATGAACACCTTCGTCGTGTTCCTGTCGCGCGTGATCGGCTACGCCGTCGATTCCTTCCTGCGCCGCGGCGACGACCGCAGTTCGGGGCCGGGCATCGGCTACTACGTGAGCACCATCGTGCTCGACATCGTGCTGGGCTTCGCTGCCGCGATCGTGGTCGCCTGGTTCTCGCGCCAACGCGAGTTCCGCGCCGATGCAGGCGCTGCCCAGCTGATGGGCCGCAAGCAGCCCATGATGAACGCGCTGGCCCGCCTGGGCGGGCTGCCGGCCGGCGAATTGCCGAAGGCGGTCGAGGCAATGGGCATCACCGGCTCGATGGGCAAGCTCTTCGCGACGCACCCGCCGATCGAAGAGCGCATCGCGGCGCTGCAGAACGCAGGACACGGCTGACCCCCAGTCTTCGCGCACTTCGTGTCGCTTCGCCAACCCCCTACCAGGGGGCGGTGCCAGCGGCCCGGCGAAGCCGGTTCCGCGGCACCTCACGAACAAAAGCCGGCGCATGCGCCGGCTTTTTCTTGGGCGAGCGGCGCTCAGCCTTGCGGCTTTGTGTCTTCTGTAACGTCATCGGCCGGCGGCGCTTCGGGCGCTTCGGGCACGTCGATCTCGGGGTCCGGCACGGCGAGCGCGGCTTCGGCGGCGCGCTTCTCGTCGTCCGCCTTGTCGCGGCGCGCCCGTGCGAGCGCGTAGGCGACGTCCTTGAGGTCCATGCCGTACATCTCGGCAAACTCGGCCTCCGTTTTGCCGTTTGCCTCGAAGGCGCGCATCAGCGCCTCGCGCTTGGCGGCCTGACGCGCCAGCTCGGCCAAGGCGTCGTCGAGTGCGGCGTTCGATGCGTCGTCGCGCGCCCGCACGCGCTCGGCATAGGCTTCGCGGCCAACGCCCGAGGCTTCGATCGCCGCGATGATGCGGTCGCGCAGCTGGCCGCTCAGGTCGTCCTGTGTGCGGCCCTGGCGACGACGGAACACTTCGAGGATCGCGTGGTGGATGTGCTCCGGCGCGACCGGCTCGACGGGGCGGCCCTGCAGGTCGTGGCGCGGATGGCCGGCCGCCACGCATTCGAGGTAGCGGGTCGAGCGGGCGTGCAGGCCCATCGCGAGCTTGAGGTCTTCGGCCTTGAACTCGTCGCCGTGCGCGGCGAGCAATTCTTGGTAGATGCCGAGCTTGAGCGGGCGGAAGCGCGCGCCGAAGAGCTGCGGGTACAGCTCGAACAGGCGCTCGAGCACCGGGTGCACCTTGCGCGGCGCGGAGGTGCCGTTTTTGCGCGCCGGCTTGCCGGCCGGTGGTGGCGCCGTCTGAGCGGCGGGCGCATCGCCCTCGGCCGTCGCCGGGCGCTCGCCCTTGCCGCCACGGCGGCCGCGGCCACCGCGGGAACGTTTGCGCCCAGGCGCATCGGCCGACGGCATGTCCGCAGCAGGCGCAGAAGCGTCGACACGTTCGGCGGGCGTGACCGGTGCGGTCGCGGCAGGTGCGTCGCTCGTCGGCGCGGTGGTGTGGTCGGGAGCTTCGGTCATCGATTCGGTTCGTGTGAGGCCGCGCGCAGGCGCAGCGTGAAGGGTGATGCCGCCGCGTTCAGCGCGGACGGAACATCTTGAAGAGATTGTCGCGGGTGACGGTGAAGTAGTCGGCCGGCCCGCCGGCGCGCAAGATCGGCTCGGCCGCCGCGGTGTCGTAGATGCCGTCCTTCAGCAGGTGCCGCGCGATGTGCACGCCCACCACTTCGCCCAGCACCAGCCAGGTGTCGACCTTCGTGCCGTCGACACCTTCGAGCTGCACGATCTGCGTCAGCTTGCATTCGAAGGACACCGGGCTTTCGGCCACGCGGGGTACCGCGATGCAGCGCGACGCCACGGGCGTGAGGCCGGCCAGTTCGAACTCGTCGACCTCCGGCGGCACTGCCGCGCACGACGCGTTCATGCGCTCGGCCAGCGGCCGCGTCGCCAGGTTCCAGCCGAACTCGCCCGTATCGCGGATGTTGTGCAGGCTGTCCTTGGCGCCGATGCTGGCGAAGCCGACGATCGGCGGCACGTAGTTGAAGGCGTTGAAGAAGCTGTAGGGCGCGAGGTTGCGCACGCCCGCTGCACTTTGCGACGAGATCCAGCCGATGGGGCGTGGCCCGACCATCGCGTTGAACGGGTCGTGCGGCAGGCCGTGGCCTTGGGCGGGTTCGTAAAAGTGGAAGTTGTCGGTCATGGTGGCGCTTTCGATGTCAGCGGGTGGCGGCCGACGGCGCGCCGCCGAAGGTGCGGCCGATCAGCAGCCGGAACGGCAGCAGCATCAGCACGCCGACGGCCAGCTTGACGCCCAGGTCGCCCAGCGCCCAAGTGAGCCACGGCCCCTCGGTGCCGCCGAAGGCGATGCCCCAGAACATCAGGCTGTCGAGCACCGCCGCGAACAATGTCGCGACCAGCGGGGCGCGCCACCAGGTGCCGCGACGCAGGCGGTCGAACACGCCGATGTCGAGCAGTTGCGACGCGATGAAGGCCAGTCCCGACGCGATCGCAATGCGCGCCGGCGCCAGCAGCAGCGACGCGGCGATCGCAACCGCGAAGCCGACATACGCCACGCGGCGTGCCGGCGACGGCCCGAAGCGCCGGTTGATCAGGTCGCTTACCAGGAAGGCGACGGGGTAGCTGAAGGCGCCCCAGGTGAGCCAGTCGTTGATCGCGAACTGCACCAGGACGTTCGACGCGAGCACGACGAGCGCCATCGCGAGCGTGGCGCCGGCGAACTGCATGCGCGATGGCGTCGGGTAGCGCGTCATGCCGGCACCCGTTGGCCTTCGGCCTCTTGCAGCACGGCACGCGCCACGGCTTCGGCCACCTTGATGCCATCGACACCGGCCGACAGGATGCCGCCCGCGTAGCTCGCGCCTTCGCCGGCCGGGAACAGGCCGCGCGTGTTGAGGCTTTGGAAATCCTCGCCGCGCGTGATCTTGATCGGCGACGAGGTGCGCGTCTCCACCCCGGTCAGCACCGCGTCGGGCGTGTCGAAGCCCTTGATCTTGCGGCCGAAGGCGGGGAGCGCCTCGCGCATCGCTTCGATCGCGTAGGCCGGCAGCGCCTGGTGCAGGTCGGTCGGCGTCACGCCCGGCTTGTACGAAGGCGTGATGCTGCGCAGCTCGGTCGACGGCGTGCCGGCGATGAAGTCGCCCACCAGCTGCCCCGGCGCACGGTAGTCGCTGCCGCCGAGCACGAAGGCGTTGGCTTCGAGCTGGCGCTGCAACGCCATGCCGGCCAGCGGAGACCCGGTCTTGCCATCTTCCCAACCCGGATAGTCCGCCGGGTCGATGCCCACCACGATGCCCGCGTTGGCGTTGCGCTCGTTGCGCGAGTACTGGCTCATGCCGTTGGTCACGACGCGGCCCGGCTCGCTGGTGGCCGCGACCACCGTGCCGCCCGGGCACATGCAGAAGCTGTAAACCGAGCGCCCGTTGCTGGCGTGGTGCACCAGCTTGTAGTCGGCCGCGCCCAGCAGCGGATGGCCCGCATGGCGGCCCCAGCGCGCGCGGTCGATCAGGCCCTGCGGGTGCTCCACGCGAAAGCCGATGGAGAAGGGCTTGGCCTCGATGTGCACGCCGCGCGCGTGCAGCATCTCGAAGGTGTCGCGCGCGCTGTGGCCCAGCGCCAGCACGACGTGGTCGCAGCGCAGCTCGCTCGACGTGCCGGTCTGCGCATCGAGCACGGTCAAGCCCCGCAGGTGGCCGTTGTCGATGTGCACGTCGGTCACGCGCTGCTCGAAGCGGATCTCGCCGCCCAGCGCCACGATCTGCGCACGCATGTTCTCGACCACCTTCACCAGCTTGAAGGTGCCGATGTGCGGGTGCGCGACGAAGAGGATCTCGGGCGGCGCGCCGGCCTTGACGAACTCTTCCATCACCTTGCGGCCGAGAAAGCGCGGGTCCTTGATCTGGCTCCAGAGCTTGCCGTCGGAAAAGGTGCCGGCGCCGCCTTCGCCGAACTGCACGTTCGACTCGGGGTTGAGCGTGCTCTTGCGCCACAGGCCCCAGGTGTCGCGCGTGCGCTGGCGCACGGTCTTGCCGCGCTCCAGCACAATGGGCTTGAACCCCATCTTGGCGAGCATGAGCGCGGCGAACATCCCGCAGGGGCCGAAGCCCACCACCACCGGGCGCATCGGCAATGCGGTCGGCGCGTGGGCCGGTGGGTGGTACGACATGTCGGGCGTGACATTGACGCGTGGGTTGCCGGCCCACTTGGCGAGCAGCTGCGGCTCGATGGCTGGATCGGCCAGCGTCACGTCGACGATGAAGACCTGCAGCAGGTCGACCTTGCGCGCGTCGAAGCTGCGCTTGTGGACATGGATGTTCGCGATGGCATCGGCATCGACGCCGAGCAGGCCCTGCACCGCGCGCGGCAGCGCATCGGAGGGCGGATCGAGGGGGAGTTTGATTTCGGAGAGGCGGAGCATGGCGTGCGGCCCGTGGTGATCGGGCAGGTGGCGGGACCGGAGGGCGGTATTGTAGGGAAGCCGGCGGCCGGCCGCTGCCGCACGCGCGAGCCTCAGGCCGGCAGGAACCCTTCGACCGACAGATAGCGCTCCCCGGTGTCGTAGTTGAAGCCGAGCACCACCGCGTCGTCGGCCAGCTCCGGCAACTTCTGCGCGATGGCCGCCAGCGTCGCGCCCGACGAAATCCCGACGAGCACGCCTTCTTCCCGCGCCGAGCGCCGCGCCATTTCACGCGCCGGGTCGGCGTCGACCTGGATCACGCCGTCGAGCAGCGGCATCTCGAGGATCTTCGGCACGAAGCCCGCGCCAATGCCCTGAATGGGGTGGGGCGAGGGCGCACCACCCGACAGCACCGGTGATGCGACGGGCTCGACCGCGTAGACCTTGAGCTTGGGCCACTTCGCCTTCAGCACCTTCGCCACGCCGGTGATGTGGCCGCCCGTGCCCACGCCCGTGATGATGGCGTCGAGGCCCTCGGGGAAGTCGGCGGCGATTTCTTCGGCTGTGGTGCGCACGTGCACGTCGACATTGGCGGGATTGTTGAATTGCTGCGGCATCCAGCTGTTGGGCGTGCTAGCCACCAGTTCTTCCGCACGAGCGATCGACGCCTTCATGCCGCCGGCACGCGGCGTGAGGTCGAAGCTGGCGCCGTAGGCCAGCATCAGGCGGCGGCGCTCCACCGACATGCTGTCGGGCATCACCAGCACCAGCTTGTAGCCCTTGACCGCCGCGACCATCGCCAAGCCGATGCCGGTGTTGCCCGAGGTCGGTTCGATGATCGTGCCGCCGGGTTTGAGCGCGCCGGACTTCTCGGCGTCTTCGACCATCGCCAATGCGATGCGGTCCTTGATCGAGCCGCCGGGGTTCGACCGTTCGGACTTGATCCACACCTGCTGTGTGCCTTGGGCGACGCCCGCGAACAGCTTCTGCATGCGGATGTGCGGCGTGCGGCCGATGGTCTCGAGGATGTTCTGGGCTTTCATGGATTCGGTCTCCTGGTGTCGACGAAACGGGGGATGTTCATTGTCGCGAGATAATCCCGCTCGTGAAGCGTGCCAGACCGCCGCTGGTGCAATTCCCGAAAGGGAGCACTGGAGGAACGTCCGGACTGCACAGGACAGCGCAGGAGTTAACGACTCTCCACCGTGAGGTGAGGATCAGAGCAACAGAGACGAGCCGATTCAGTTCGGGTGAAACGGGCAATCTCTGCGCGCAGCAACACCAAATAGGCCAGCGTTGATGTGGTTCCGCGGAGCTGGCGGGTAGGTGGCATCGAGCCGTCCGGGCGACCGGCGGCCCAGAGTAATGGCGGTCACGCCGGCATCGTCGCAAGACGGCGCCGGTGCACAGAATCCGGCTTATCGGCGCGCTTCACACTTTTTTCGCGACCCGGCCGACCTCGGCGCGGGCCGCTCAAGGTGCCTCATCGCACCATGCACGGCGACTTGTTGTCGAACTTCCAACCCGGGATCAGGTACTGCATCGCCTGCGCGTCGTCGCGCGCGCCCAGGCCGTGCTTCAGGTACAGCTGGTGCGCCTTCTCGACCTCGTCCATGTCGAGCTCGACGCCCAGGCCGCCCGTCTGCGGCACCTGCACGTAGCCGCCTTCGATCTGCAGCGGTGCCTTCGTCAGTCGCTGGCCGTCCTGCCAGATCCAGTGCGTGTCGATGGCCGTGACCTTGCCCGGGGCCGCCGCCGCCACATGCGTGAACATCGCGAGCGACACGTCGAAATGGTTGTTCGAATGCGAACCCCAGGTCAGGCCCCAGGCCTGGCACAGCTGCGCCACGCGCACCGAACCCTGCATGGTCCAGAAGTGCGGGTCGGCCAGCGGGATGTCGACCGATTGCAGCGACAGGCTGTGCACCATCTCGCGCCAGTCGGTCGCGACCATGTTGGTGGCGGTCGGCAAGCCGGTGGCGCGGCGGAATTCGGCCATCACCTCACGGCCGGAGAACACGCCCTCGGCGCCGCACGGGTCTTCGGCATAGGCCATCACGCCGTGCAGGTCGCGCGTGATGCGGATCGCGTCCTTCAGCAGCCAGCCGCCGTTGGGGTCGAGCGTCACGCGCGCCTCCGGAAAGCGCTCGTGCAGCGCACGGATCGCCTCGACCTCTTCCTCGCCGCGCAGCACGCCGCCCTTGAGCTTGAAGTCGGTGAAGCCGTAGCGCGCATGGCTGGCCTCGGCCAGGCGGACGATGGCCTCGGGCGTCATGGCTTCTTCGTGGCGCAGGCGGAACCAGTCGTTGTCGGCGTCGGGTTCGCTGCGGTAGGGCAGGTCGGTCTTGTTCCGGTCGCCGACGTAGAACAGGTAGCCGAGCATCTGCACCGCGTCGCGCTGCTGGCCTTCGCCGAGCAGCGCGGCCACCGGCACGTCGAGGTGCTGGCCCAGCAGGTCAAGCAGGGCCGCTTCCGCGGCCGTGACGGCGTGGATCGCGATGCGCAGGTCGAAGGTCTGCGTGCCGCGTCCGCCGCTGTCGCGGTCGGCGAACTGGGCGCGCATGGCATTGAGCACCGCGTTATGGCGGCCGATGGGCTGGCCGACGATGAGGCCGCGCGCGTCTTCCAGTGTCTGGCGGATCTTCTCGCCGCCGGGCACTTCGCCCACGCCGGTGCGGCCGGCGCTGTCCTTGAGCACGAGCAGGTTGCGGGTGAAGAACGGCCCATGAGCGCCGCTCAGGTTCATCAGCATGCCGTCGTGGCCCGCGACGGGGATCACGCGCAGGTCGGTGACGACCGGCGTCTGGCTGTGGGCGGCATCGGAGGAAGGTGTCGTCATGGTCTTCAGTTTCGAAAAGGGAACGGCGCGAAGCCTCAGTCTGCGGTGATCTTGCGGGTCTCGATGAGCGTCTTCCAGCGGGCCCATTCGCGCGCCTGGAAGGCGGTGAATTCTGCCGGCGTGCTGGCAACGATTTCCAGGCCCTGGTCGACCATGCGCTTCTTCACCTCGGGCTCCTGGATGGCCGCGATGGCGGCGGCCGCCAGCTTCTCCTTCACGGCCGGCGGCAGCCCCTTCGGCGCCGCCAGGCCTTGCCACGAATAGACCTCGGCGCCCTTCACGCCGGCCTCTGCCAGCGTCGGCACGTCTGGCAGCACCGGCGAGCGCTTGTCCCCGGTCACGGCGATGGCGTGGAGCTTGCCGGCCTTGATGTGCTGCAGTACCGCATTCACGTTCTGGAACGAGAAGTCGACCTGGTTGCCCAGCAGGTCGTTGACCGCCGGCGCGCCGCCCTTGTACGGCACATGCAGGCCCTCGGTGCCGCTCTGCTGCCAGAACACCTCGGCGGACAGGTGGTCGGAAGAGCCGTTGCCCGAACTGGCGAAGCTCACCTTGCCGGGATTCGCCTTGAGCGCGGCGACCACCTCGGCCACCGTGCGCGCTTTCTGGCCGGGGCTGGCCACGAGCACGTTGGGCGCCTGCACCGGCACGCTGATGTAGTCGAAGTCCTTGGTGGCGTCGTAGGGCACGTTCTTCTGCAGGTGCGGCGTGACCACGAAGGCGCCGAGCGACGACACCAGCAGCGTGTACCCATCGGGCGCTGCGCGCTTCACGAAGCCGGCGCCGATGGTGCCGGTCGCGCCCGGCTTGTTGTCGACCACGAAGGTCTGGCCGAGCTTGGTCTGCATTTGCAAGGCGATGGCGCGCGCCACCATGTCGGTCGAGCCGCCGGCGGGGAAGGGCACCACGATGGTCACGGGCTTCTCGGGCCAGCCGGCCTGCGCGACGGCGCTCAGGGACAAAGCGCAAGAAAGCGCGATCAGAAGTTTTTTCATGAGGTCTCCAAGGAGAGGTTCGGAACGTGAAGCCGGCCGAGATTCGCAGGCACGCCCGAGATTGTTAACGTTAACAAATGGGCGCGACACAGGGAAAACCCGTCCGTTTTCAGCCGCGACGTGGGCGTGCCGGTCACAGCCGGGGCAGGCGCGAAGCGCCTCTAGACTCGGTGCATGCCGACACCTACATCCACCGAAGCAATGCCGCCGACGGGCGCGCGCGAGCGCGCCGCGGTCACGCTGCGCGATGTCGCGCAACGGGCCGGCGTGTCGATGATGTCGGTGTCGCGCGCCATCCGTTCGCCGCATCAGGTGTCGCCGCAGACGCTGCAGCGCGTGAACGAGGCGGTGGCATCCATGGGCTACGTGCCCAACCTGGTGGCCGGCGGGTTGCGCGCGTCGAAAAGCTATCTCGTGACCGCGCTGGTGCCCACCACCACCGGGCCGCTGTTCGCGGAGATGGTGCAGTCGCTGACCGAAGCGCTCGATGCGCGCGGCTACCAGGTCATGCTCGGCGAGATCGGCTATGCGCGTTCGCGCGAGGACGCGCTGCTGCGCGCCATCGTCGGCCGCCGGCCCGATGGCATCGTGCTCACCGGCGTGATGCATTCGGAGGAAGGGCGGCGCATGCTGCTCGCCTCGGGCATTCCGGTCGTCGAGACCTGGGACTTCACCGCCACCCCCATCGACATGCTGGTGGGCCTGTCGCACGAGCGTCTGGGCGAGGCGGTGTGCGCCTACCTGCACCAGCGCGGCCGGCGTCGGCCGGCGCTGATCAGCGGCGACGATGAGCGCGCCGCGCGCCGGCACAGTGGTTTCTTGCGCGAAGCACAGCGCCGGGGCCTGCCCACGCCGGCGGCGCATTTCGGGCGCTCGCCCACCACCCACGCCGAGGGCCGCCTCGGCGTGGCGACGCTGCTGGCGTCAGACCCGGACATCGACGCGGTGTTCTGCAGCTCCGACATGCTGGCACTCGGCGTGCTGACCGAAGCGCGGGTCCGCGGCATCGACGTGCCCGGCCGGCTGTCGGTGGTCGGCTTTGGCGACCTGGCCTTCGCGGAGACCGTGAGCCCCAGTCTCACGACGGTGCGCATCGACGGCACCCGCATCGGGCAGACCGCGGCGCAACTGATCGTCGACCGGGCCGAGGGCCACGCGGTGGCCGAGCCGGTCGTCGACATCGGCTTCTCCATCGTCCAGCGCGAAAGCGCTTGAGACGCTCGCGCTGCTGCGCTAGAACTTCTCGTGCGGCAGCAGGTAGCGCCACGCGCCCGGCGCCAGGCCGGCGAGCGACACACGACCGACGCGCAGGCGCTTCATCGCCGCGATGCGCAGGTCGACGCCGTCGCACATCTGCGCGATCTGCCCGGGCCAGGCGCCCTTCATCGCAAAGCGCAGGCCCGTGATGCCTTCGTTCTGCCGGTTGATGCTCACCTTGGCTGGCAGCATGGCGCGGCCGTCGATCACCGGCGACTGGTTGAGCCGGTGCAGCGCCTGCGGGCCGACTTCGCCGTGCACGTCGACCATCACCTCGTACTCCATCAGTCCCGCGTCCTCGACCAGCTTGCGCTCGATGCGCGGGTCCTGCGTGAAGACGATCAGCCCGCCGGCGCCGGTCTCCAGCGGTGTGAAGCAGTGCTGGTTGGCGAAATGGCGTTGCAGCGTGGGGCGTTGCGAGCTGTCGTCCTCGCTGCGCTGCGCCGGCACCAGCAGCCGTGCAATGGGCGCATCGAACGGGATGCCCGGCGGCTTGTTCAGCAGCAGCGTCACGACCTGCACCGGCTCGGGTTTGGCGGCCTGGTCGACCTCCACCGTCTGCTGTGCCGTGACGCGGGCCTGCGGCACCTCGACACGCTGACCATCGACGCGCACGGCGCCGTTCTCGATCAGCAGTTCGGCCTCGCGCCGCGAGCAGCCGGCCTGGGCCGCCACGCGCTTGGCCAGGCGGATGCCTTCGTCGCCTTCCGGCATGGAGCTGTTCGTGCGGTTCATGCCAATTCCCGTTCGCGCAACCGTTCGACATGCGCCGCCAGCGAGCGGGCGGCCACCGGCCACATGCGCTCGGGCACGTCGGCGTAGGCGATCGGCAGCCAGTCTTCCACGGTGCCATCGGGCTGCGCGCGCATGGCCGCGAGGATGCGCGCCTCGCGCCGCAGCCGGTGCATCTTGAGGAACGCGATGGCGTCGCGCGCCGACGCCAGCACGTAGCCGTGGGCGGGCAGGATGAACTCGACTTTGGCGCTGGCGCAGGCTTCGTCCAGCGTGTCGAGCGAATCGAGGTAGGCCGTCATGTTGCCGTCCGGCGGGTCGACCACCGTGGTGCTGCCGTTGAGGATGTGGTCGCCCGAGAACAGCAGGCCGTCTTCCTCCAGCACCAGGCACAGGTGGTTGGACGCATGGCCGGGCGTGTGCACGACGCGCAGCGTGTGCGCGGTGCCGCGCGACGCGTCCTGCAGCACCAGCCGTTCGCCGTCGTCCAGTGCGCGGTCGGGCGTGAAGCGCGCCGTGGGCTTCGCCGTTGGCGCCGACGGCAGTCCGAGGATCGGCGGGCGCGCCTCGCACAGCGCCTGCAGCGGCAGCGCGGCCGGCGAGTGGTCGGCGTGCGAATGGGTGCAGACGATCATGCGGATGTCGCCGCCGGTGGCGTCGTGCAGACGGCGGATGTGGCCGGCGTCGAGCGGGCCGGGGTCGATCACCAGGTAGCCGGTGGCCGCGTCGCCCACGATGTAGCTGTTGGTACCGGGCCCGGTCATCGCGCTCGGGTTGGGGGCGGTGAGGCGCTGCAGGTTGTGCAGCAGCCGCACCGGCTGCTCGCTCTGCCAGTCGAGCGCATGCACGATCTGCCCGTCGGGGCACACCAGCGCGAGCTCGCCGTAGGGCGTGTCGCTTTCCATGTAGCGCGCTTCCTTCCCGGCAAGCAAACCGGCACGCGGGCAGCTGGTGAACAGCGGCTGCTCCTGGTCGCAGGCGCCGAGGACCGCGTCGACAGTGGCATAGGCGGCGAGCCGCTCGAGGGTGCGCACGGTCGGGAACATCAGCAGGAACCGGCGCGCCTTGTGGCGCTCGAGCGCGTCGGCGGGGCGTACCCACACGGGCTCGAACTGCTCCGACTCGTCGGCCACCGGGATCTGGCCGTCGGGCATGCGCGCGACCAGGAAGGGCACGTCGAAGCGCTTGGGCAGGTCGCGGTCGGTGATCCAGTGCGCGAAAGTGAAGACGCGGTCGCTCGCCAGCGTCAGCCCGTGCTGGGCGCACTGCGCGGCGAACGAGGGCGCATCGCCCGCCGTGCTGCGGTTCATGGCGGCCAGCACCGCAGCCTGCACCGGGCGGCCGTCGGCATGGTGGGCCAGCAGCACGCCCAGCTCCTCGAAGCTCTCGCGCAGCGCGGCGATCGATTGCGTGAGCTGCACGTCGCTCTGCGTGGCGCGGCGTGCGGCGATGCCGTGCGCCTGAGCGTCACCGTCGTCGATGCGCCCGCCCGGGAACACGTAGGCGCCGGCGCCGAAGCTGGCCTTGTCCGAGCGGCGCGTCATCAGCACTTCGAGCCCGGCAGGCGTGTCGCGCAACAGGAGCAGGGTGGCGGCCGGGCGGACTGGCGCGGGCTCGCGCTGCGAATGAAGGAGTTGGGTGGGGCGGACCATCGGGGGATTATCGGCAGACGTGCGTCATCACGCCTCCGCGAGGCCTCGCGCCAGCCTCGCGCGCGACATTCGAACGGGCGCCGACGCTGCAGAATGACCGCTTCGACACACGCCGCGACGACGGCACGGGGACATCAATGGCTCACTCGATTCTCATGAGGACCGCTGCGCTGGCGGCCGCCGTCGCCTTGGTCCAGGGCTGTGCGCAGCCGACTGCACAGGCGCCCACCGACACCACCGTGGCGGCCCATGTCGCGGCCGCCAACCGGTCCGCGGGCACGGACCTCGGCGCGCTCATGGCGCTTTGCAAGCCCGCGCCGGCCACACGGCCGGCGAGCGCCGAACTGGACCGAGGCCTGACGGCGCTCATCGAGAAGCCGGCGCCGCCACCGGGCAAGGCCTTCGACAACCTTTACTTCGTGGGCGCCGACTGGGTCAGCGCCTGGGCCCTGCAGACCTCGGACGGCATCATCCTCATCGACGCGCTGAACACACAGGTCGAGGCCGCTGCGCTCATCGAGGGCGGCATGCGCAAGCTGGGCCTGGACCCGGCACAGATCAAGTACATCGTGGTCACGCACGGGCATGGCGACCACTATGGCGGCGTGCCCTACCTCGCGCGGAAATACGGCGCGCGCGTGGTGATGAGCGAACTCGACTGGACGATGACGGAAACCCGGCTCGAGTTCGCCACGCCCATTTGGGGCGCCCCGCCCCAACGCGGCGCGCGCGACCTGTCGGTGAAGGACGGCGACCGCCTCACGCTGGGCGACACCACCGTCGCGCTCTACCTCACGCCCGGCCACACCCTGGGCACGATCTCGCCGGTGTTCGATGTGCGTTCGGGCGGGCAGATGCACCGCGCCCTGCTGTGGGGCGGCACGTCTTTCAACTTCGGCAAGGACCTGCCGCGCCTGGGCAGCTATATCGACGCCACGCGGCGCATGTCGGCGGTGGTGTCGGCGCAGAAGATCGATGTGCTGGTGTCGAACCACTCGGGCTTCGACGGTTCGCAGGCCAAGCTGGCGGCTTTGCGGCAGCCGGGTGCCGACGCACAGTCCAACCCGTTCGTGCTCGGCACGCCGACGGTGGAGCGCGCATTGAACGTGATGGGGGAGTGCGCACGGGCGCAGCGCGACCGTTTCGCGATGCAATGATCCTGCGGTGCAGGGCGGCCGGCCACGCCAAGGAGCGCCGTGGCAAGATGCAGCCATCCATCGCCACACGCCCCCTGCATGCTGATCAACTGCGTCGTCTACGAGAACGGCACCCGGCTGGCCGACATCCCGGTCGGCCGCATCAACGAGTACGTGGCGTTGCCGAACTGCTTCGTCTGGGTGGCCCTGCATGACCCGACGCCCGGAGAGATGGAAGAAGTGCAGCAGGCCTTCGACCTTCATCCTCTGGCGGTGGAAGATGCGCAGAACGGCCATCAGCGGCCCAAGGTCGAGGAGTACGGCGACTCGCTCTTCGTCGTGCTGCACCTGATCGACGCCGACACGGCGCAGGCGCGCAACGACATGCAGGTCGGGGAAGTCGATGTGTTCGTCGGCCGGAACTACGTGGTGTCGGTACGCAACCGCAGCACGCATGGTTTCGTGGAGGTGCGCGAGCGTTGCGAGCGGGAGCCCGAACTGCTGAAGAACGGACCGGGCTTCGTGCTCTACGCGCTGATGGACGCGGTAGTCGACCGCTATTTCCCCGCCATCGACGCCTTCGACATCGAGCTCGAGACCATCGAGGAGCGCATCTTCACGCAGGGCGGCGCGCGCGAGAACATCCAGCGCCTCTACGGCCTCAAGCAGCGGCTGACGGTGCTCAAGCACGCGGTCGCGCCGCTGCTCGAAGCCACCAACAAACTGCACGGCGGGCGCGTGCCGCAGGTCTGCATGGGCACGCAGGAGTACTTCCGCGACGTGCTCGACCACCTCAACCGCATCAACGGCACCATCGACGCCATGCGCGACACCATCGGCACCGCCATCCAGGCCAACCTGTCGATGGTCACCATCGCCGACGGCGAAGTCACCAAGCGGCTGGCGGCATGGGCCGCCATCTTCGCGGTGTGCACGGCCTTCGTCGGCATCTGGGGCATGAACTTCGAGCACATGCCCGAGCTGAAGTGGCGCTATGGCTACGCGATGGCGCTGGGCCTGATCGCAAGCCTCTGCGGTTACCTGTACTACCGCTTCCGGCGCGCTGGCTGGGTGTGACAGTCGCGCGTTTGCGCGCAGGACTCAGAAGATCGGAAAGCCGGCGGGTGGCGGCGGCTCGTCGAGCAGCACGCCGCGGTCGATGTCGCGCACGTCGGTGCGTCCGCAGAAGGCCATCGTGAGATCGAGCTCCTTCTGGATCACCTGCAGCGCGCGCGTCACGCCCGCTTCGCCCATCGCCCCCAGGCCGTAGAGCATGGCGCGGCCGATGTAGGTGCCCTTGGCGCCCAGTGCCATCGCCTTGAGCACGTCCTGGCCCGAGCGGATGCCGCCGTCCATGTGCACCTCGATGCGGTGGCCCACCGCCTCGGCGATGCGCGGCAACGCGCGGATGGACGAGGGCGCGCCATCGAGCTGGCGCCCGCCGTGGTTGGACACGATCAACGCGTCGGCGCCGCTGTCGGCGGCGAGCTTGGCGTCCTCCACGTCCTGGATGCCCTTCAGGATCAGCTTGCCCGGCCACAACTTGCGGATCCAGGCGACGTCCTTCCAGTTGAGCGTCGGGTCGTACTGCTTCGCCGTCCAGTCGGCCAGCGAGCTCATGGTCTCGATGCCCTCGACGTGGCCGACGATGTTGCCGAAGCTGCGCCGTTGGGTGCCCAGCATGCCGGCGCACCAGCGCGGCTTGCTCGCCATGTTGAGCAGATTGGGCAGCGTCAGGCGCGGCGGCGCCGACAAGCCGTTGCGCAGGTCCTTGTGGCGCTGACCGCTGATCGTCAGGTCGAGCGTGAGCACCAGCGCCGTGCAGTTCGCCGCATGCGCGCGGGCGATCAGCCGCTCGACGAAGGCGCGGTCGCGCATCACGTACAGCTGGAACCAGAAGGGGTGGCCATCGGTCGCCTCGGCCACGTCCTCGATGGAGCAGATGCTCACGGTCGACAGCGTGAACGGAACGCCGAAGGCCTTGGCCGCGCGCGCCGCGAGGATCTCGCCGTCGGCGTGCTGCATGCCCGTGAGCCCGGTGGGGGCGATGGCGACCGGCATGGCCACGTCCTGGCCGAGCATCTGCGTGCGCGTGCTGCGAACGCCGATGTCCACCGCCACGCGCTGGCGCAGCAGGATGCGCTGGAAGTCGGCCTCGTTGGCGCGGTAGGTGCTTTCTGTCCACGAGCCGGCGTCGGCGTACTCGTAGAACATGCGGGGCACACGGCGCTTGGCGAGCACGCGGAGGTCTTCGATGGTGGTGATGAGGGGCATGAGAAAACGTCGAGCGAACGCGATCAGCGCAGCCAGCTGGCCGGAACGAGGATGAGCTGCGGGAACAGCACGAAGAGAAACATCAGCGCCGTGAGTGACAGCAGGAAGGGCCAGACGCCAGAGATCACGCTGTCAAGGCTCACGCGGGCCGTGCCGGCCACCACGTTGAGCACCGTGCCCACCGGTGGCGTGAGCAGGCCGATGGCGTTGTTCATGATGAACATCACGCCGAAGTACACCGGGTCGATGCCGGCCTTGGTGATCACTGGCATCAGGATGGGCGTCATGATGAGCACGGTGGGCATCAGGTCGAGCGCGGTGCCGACGATGATCACCAGCACCATGATCACGAACATCAGCAGCACCTTGTTGTCGATGAAGGGCTCGAGCAATTCGGTCACCTGCGCCGGGATGTTGGCGATGGTGATGAGCCAGGCCGACACCAGCGCGCAGGCCACGAGGAACAGCACGGTGCTCGACGTCTTGGCGGCGCTCAGCACCAGCTCGGGCATGCGCGCGATCTTCAGTTCGCCGTAGACGAACTTGCCGACGATGAAGGCGTAGACGACGGCCACCACGGCCGCTTCGGTCGGCGTGAACACGCCGAACTTCATGCCGCCGATGATCACGATCGGCAGCACCAGCGCCCAGAGGCCGTCGAGCAGCGCTCGGCCCAGCTCGCGCCCGCTGAAGTGGCGCACCGCCACGTTCTTCTCCTTCTTGGCGCAGAGCCACCAGGTGGCCGTGAGCGTCAGCGCCATCATGATCCCGGGGAACAGGCCGGCCAGGAACAGCTTGGTGATCGACACCTGCGCCACCACGCCGAACACCACGATGGCGATCGACGGCGGGATCACCGGCGCGATGATGCCGCCGGCGGCGATGAGGCCGGCCGCGCGCGGGACGTTGTAGCCCGCGTTGCGCATCATCGGAATGAGCAGCGCCGCGACCGCCGCGGTGTCGGCCACGGCCGAGCCCGAGATGCTCGCCACCACCGTGGCCGCGATGATCGCCACGTAGCCCAACCCGCCGCGCACGTGCCCGACCATCGCGTCGGCCACCTTGACGATGCGCGATGAGAGCCCGCCTGCGTTCATCAGCTCGCCGGCCAGCATGAAGAAGGGCACCGCCATCAGCGGGTAGTTGTTGACGCCCTCGAGCATGTTCTGCGCGAGGATCTGCGTGTCGAAGCTGCCGAGGTGCACCATCAGCGCGACGCCGCAGACGAGCAGCGCGAAGGCGATGGGCATGCCGAAGGCCATGGCCCCCAGCAGCGAGGAGATGAAGACGAGGATGGTCATGCGTGGGTCTCCGACGCCGTCATTCGCCGGCGGTGCCGGTGTCGTTCACCAGCTCGTCGCGACGCATGCGGCCGCTGAGCAGGCGCCAGAGCGAGTGCACCAGGATCAGCGCCATGCCGGCGCTGGCCACCGGCAGGCAGGCGTAGACCAGGCCGATCGGCACGCCGGTGACGGGCGCGCGGTCGTCCATGCCGATCACCACCAGCTTCCAGCTGCCGTGCACCAGCAGCAGGCAGCAGGCCAGGGCGCCGAAGTCCGCGACGAACTTGCAGAAGCGCTGGCCGCGCTCGCCCAGGCGCGCCACGAGGGTCGACATGCCGAGGTGCATGTTGTCCTTCATCACCAGCAGCGCGCCGATCAGCGTGAGCCACATGAAGACGAAGCGCGAGGCTTCCTCGGAGAAGACGATGCCGGAATTGAAGGCGTAGCGCAGCACGACGTTGCCGAACACGAGCGCGACCATGACGGCCATCATCGTGATCATCAGCACGTTGGCCGCGCGCTCGAAGAGGCGGGACAGCATGACGGGTTTCCTGTTGTTATGGATGTGGGAGGCGTCGGCTCAGCGGGCAGGCAAAGCGATGCGATAGAAGCGCAGCGCGTTGCCGCACCAGATGGCCTCGCGTGCGGCGGGTTCGAGCGGTTCCAGCGCCTCGGCCACGGTGCGCACCACCTCGGTCATCGGTGCGCGCAGGCCCGACACCGGCAGGTTGCTGGCGAACATGCAGCGCTGCCAACCGAAGATTTCGACCGTCTGGCGGATCACGCGCACCGTGCTCTCGGCGTCCCACGGCCCGTCGGGCAAACCGAATTCCGAAAGCTTCACCATCACATCGGGCAAAGCGGCCAGCGCCGTCATGCCGCGGCGCCAGTGCGCCAGCCCGTCGTCGCTGCGGTCCCAGGGCAGGCCCGCATGCTCGACCGCCACGCGCAGTCCCGGGAAGCGGGCGATGGCGTCTGCCGCTTCTTCCAGGTGCCAGTAGGGCACCCGCACGTCCCACAGAAGGTCGTGCGATCGCAGCAGGCCGAGGCCGGCGAGAAACGCTTCGTCCTGCAGCGTGCCCGGCTGGCCGCGCACGCTGTCGGCCGGGCTGCGCGAAATGCGCGGTTTGCAGCGCACGCCGCGCACCAGCGGCCATTCGGCGTGCGCCGCCATCTGCGCGTCGGCATCGGGCGCCAGGAACTCGACGTTGGCGACCACCGCGTTCGGGAATCCGTGCTCGGCGTGGATGGCGTGCAGCCAGCGCGTCTCGGCCAGCGACTCGGCGCGCGATCGCTCGGCCTCGACGTGCACGGTCGCGACGATGTTCAGGCCCTCGGTCGCGGCGCGATAGTCGGCCACGCCGAAGTCGCGGCGCAGCATGCTGTAGTCACCCAGGAAGAAGGCATCGGCGTCGTAGCCGTCCTGCAGCCAGGGGAAATGGCCCTCCGAGAGGTGCCAGAGGTGGTGGTGCGCGTCGACGATGGCGCTGGGCAGCGTGCTCATTCGGTCGTTCAGGGCTGTGCGTCCATCGCCTTGAGCACGGCGTCGCCGTTCTTCTCGACGTAGAGCTTGCGCGTCTCGTCGCGCACGATCTTGCGGATGCTCTCGACGTCGGGCGTCTCGTTGATCTGCATGCCCTTGGCGCGCAGCTCGGCGATGGCCGCCTTCTCGCCGTCGTTGTTCAGCTTGCGCTGGAAGTTCGCCGCCGTCGCCGCCTCTTCGAGCACGACCTTCTGGAACTCCGGCTTGAGCGACTCGAAGCGCGCCTTGTTCATGATCACCACCAGCGGCGTGTAGGCATGCCGGGTGAGCGACAGGTACTTCTGCACCTCGTACATCTTCGACGACAGCATCAGCGTGGGCGGGTTCTCCTGGCCGTCGACCGCGCCAGATTCGAGCGCGCCGAAGACTTCGGCGAAGGGCATCGGCTGCGGGTTGGCGCCCAGCAGCTGGAAGGCCTTGAGGTGCGACGGATTGGGCGTGGTGCGGATCTTCAGGCCCTTGATGTCGGCGGCCGTGTTGATCGGCCGCTTGTTGTTGCCCAGGCTGCGAAAGCCGATCTCCCAGAAGGCCAACCCCTTGATCTGGTGCGCGCCCAGCTCGTCGAGCAGGCCGCGGCCCACCGCGCCGTCGAGCGTGCGGTAGGCCTGCTGCGCATCGGTGAACTGGTAGGGCAGGTCGAGTGCGTTGAGCTTGGGCGCCAGGCCGGTGACGAAGGGATTGCCGGTGGCGCCGATGTCGATGGTGCCGCTGCGCACGCCGGTCACCAGCGTCACGTCATTGCCCAGCTGGCTGTTGGCGAACACCTGGATCTCCACGCCCCCCTGGGTGCGCTCCTTCACGCGCTTGCTGAATTCCAGCGCGGCCTTGTGCTGCGAGTCGGTCTCCGGCACGGTGTGGCTGAAGCGCAGCTTGACGGGGCTTTGCGCTGCGGAAGCGCCGGCGCCCAGCGCGAACGCCAGCGTGATCGATGCGGCGAGCACGCTGCCCGCGATTCGTTTGAGATTCTTCTGCATGACTTGTCTCCGAGGGTTGGTCTGTGGCCGGCCTGCGGGGCGCCGGCGTGCCCGGCGGTCAGACGGTGACCTTGGCCTCTTTCACGACCTTGGCCCACTTCTCCTTCTCGACGGCGATGAAGTCGACGAACTTCGCGGCCGAGCCGCCGCCGTCCTCGGCGCCGTAGCCGGCCAGCTTTTCGGCCACGTCCGGCATCGCCAGCACCTTGTTGAAGTCTTCGTTCATGCGTTGCACCATCGCCGGCGCCATGCGCGCCGGGCCGGCCAGGCCGTACCAGGTGCTGGCGTCGAAGCCGGGGTAGCCCAGCTCGGCCACGGTCGGCACGTTGGGCTGCGCCTTGGAGCGCTGCGGCCGCGTCTGCGCGATCGCGATCAGCTTGCCGCTCGCGACCTGCGGCGTGGCCGAGGTCATGGTCTCGAAGCTGTAGTTGATCTGCCCGCCGATGAGGTCGGTCAGCATCGGCGCGGAGCCGCGGTAGGGCACGTGCAGCGCGTCGATGTTGGCGCGCAGCTTGAAGAGCTCGATCGCCAGGTGCTGCGAGGCACCCGCGCCCGACGAGCCGAAAGTGACGGTGCCCGGCTTGGCGCGGCACAGCTCGACGATGTCCTTCAGCGTGCGCGCCGGCTGGCTCGGGTTGCAGATCAGCAGGTTGGGCGTCACGCCCACCAGCACCAGCGGCGTGAAGTCGCGCTCCACCACGTAGGGCAGCGACGGATACAGCGCCGGTGCGATGGCGTGGTTGCTGATGTTGGTCATCAGCAGCGTGGTGCCGTCGTTGGCAGCCTTGGCCACATACTCGGCCGCGATCACCCCGCCCGCGCCGGCCTTGTTCTCGACCGTGACCGGCGTGTTCCACATCACCGACAGCTTCTGCCCCATGACACGGGCCATCACGTCGGTGCCGCCGCCCGGCGGGAAGCCCACGACGATGCGGATGGGACCGCTGGGCAGCGGCGATTGCGCATGGACCATCGGCAGGCTGCAGGCCGCGAGGGTGGATGCGATGAAGTGGCGTCTTTGCATGGTGTCTTTGTCTCCGTCTGTTTTAAGGGGGGGGAAGCGGCTACATGGATGTCATCAACATCGCCTGGTAGTCCTCGTGACTGGCCTCGCGCGGGTTGGTCTTGTGGCAGTGGTCCTTCATTGCGCCCTCAATCACGCGCGGGAAGATCTCGGGCGACACGTCGATGTCGCGCAGGCCGGTGGGCAGGCCGAGCCGGCGGTTCATGGCCGTCACGGCCGGCGCCACGTCGTCGGCACCGCCCACGCCCATGGCCTGCGCCATGCGCGCCAGCCGCTGGTCCTTCTGCATCGAGGGCGCCGAGGCGTTGAAGCGGATCACCGCCGGCAGCAGGATCGCGTTGAGCGTGCCATGGTGCAGCCGCGGGCTCAGGCCGCCCATCGAGTGGCTCAGGCTGTGCACGCAGCCCAGGCCCTTCTGGAAGGCCAGCGCGCCCTGCATCGACGCGCTCATCATGTTCAGCCGCGCCTCGCGGTCGCCTGGCGTCGACGTGGCGGTCTCGATGTGCATCCAGGCACGGCGCAGCCCGTCGAGCGCGATGCCGTCGGCCGGCGGGTTGAAGGCCGGCGCCATGAAGGTCTCCATGCAGTGCGCGATGGCGTCCATGCCGGTGGCGGCGGTGAGAAAGGGCGGCAGCCCGAGCGTCAGCTCGGGGTCGCACAGCGCCACGCGCGGCACCAGGTAGGGCGAGAGCACGCCCACCTTGCGCCCGTCGTCGAGGATCAGCACCGCGCCGCGGCCGACCTCGCTGCCCGTGCCGGCCGTGGTCGGCACTGCGATCACCGGCGCCGTGGCCGCGGTGATGCGGGCCGCGCCGCCTTCGATCGCCGCGAAGGACTTGAGCGGACCTTCGTGCGTGGCGCACACGGCCACGCCCTTGGCCAGGTCGATCGGCGAGCCGCCGCCGACGGCGACGATGCCGTCGCACCGGTTGGCCACGTACAGGGCGACCGCGGCACGCATGGCGCGCTCGGTCGGGTTGGAGGGCGTGCCGTCGAACACGACGAACTCGCGGCCGCCGAGGTGCGCCGTCACGCGGTCGAGCACGCCGGCCGCGCGCACGCCGGCGTCGGTGACGACCAGCGGACGGCGAATGCCGATGCGTTCGCATTCCGACGCGAGCAGCTGCACCGCGCCGAAGTCGATCTGGATCTGAGTGATGTAGTTGATGAGCGCCAAGCTTGTCTCCGTTGTCTCGCGGTGGGGCGTCGGGCCGAGGTCGACCGTCGTGGGCCGCGAGTCTAGGAACGGTGCGCGGGCGGGGCAACGTGGAATAACTTGAAGCCCTGCCGAGAAAAATTCACAGGGTCGCGCCCGAGTTTTTCTTGAAGACCGGCCCAGTTTTTTTCGTTTGGCCGCGGGCGGTGCCGTCCCTAGACTTCGGCCGGTCTGCACCCGCACCCTCGCCATCACCCGCACCGCCATTTGCGCGGCGCATTCCAACGAAAGAGACGAACCGACCATGACCTCGCTCATCCTCGTCGAGCGCGAAGAGCGCATCGCCACCGTCACCCTCAACAAGCCCGACAAGATGAATGCCATGGACATGGGCATGTGGCAGGGCATCACCGATGCCTTCGCCGAACTGTCTGCCGACGACGAACTGCGCTGCGTGGTGCTCAAAGGCGCCGGCGGCAAGGCGTTCTCGGCCGGCGCCGACATCGAGGAATTTCGAACGAGCCGCGGTAGCGCGAAGCAGGCCGGCGACTACGCACAGGTCACGCACCACGCGATGCAGGCCATCGCGACCAGCAAGCACCCGACGCTGGCCGTTATCGAAGGCGCCTGCGTGGGCGGCGGACTGGAGATCGCGTCGGTCTGCGACATGCGCATCTGTGGCACGTCGAGCCGCTTCGGCGTGCCGGTCAACCGGCTCGGCCTGGTGATGTCGTACGGCGAGCTGGGCGGCCTGGTCGACCTGGTCGGCCGCGCCACCGCGCTGGAGATCGTTCTCGAAGGCCGCGTGTTCGACGCCAAGGAGGCCTTCGAGAAGCGCCTGGTGAACCGGGTGGTCGACGACGCCGAAGTGGTGTCGCAGGGCTACGCCGCGGCACGGCGCATCGCCAACGGTGCGCCACTGGTGGCACGCTGGCACAAGAAGTTCGTGCGGCGCCTGGCCGAACCGCGCCCGCTCACGAAGGAAGAGGCGGACGAGGCCTACGCCTGTTTCGACACCGAGGACTTCCGCATCGGATTCCAGTCCTTCCTGGACAAGACCAAGCCGGTCTTCACCGGCCGCTGATCGCGGTCCTTCACGACATTCCACGGAGCCACCGCGTGACCCTTCCTCTTTCCCGCATCAAGGTCCTCGACGTCAGCCAGATCATGGCCGGCCCTTTCTGCTGCATGCTGCTCGGCGACATGGGGGCCGACGTCATCAAGGTCGAGACGCCCGGCATCGGCGACCAGACCCGCAAGTCGATGGGCTTCCGTCTGAAGGGCGCCGACAGCGGCGGCTTCCTGGCGCTCAACCGTAACAAGCGCAGCGTCGAGATCGACCTGAAGAACCCGGCGGGCCTCGAAGCCTTCTACGCGCTGGTGAAGGAGGCCGACGTGCTGGTCGAGAACAACCGGCCGGGCGTCGCGGCACGGCTGAAGATCGACTACGCCACGCTGCGCGAGATCAACCCGCGCCTGGTCTACGCCAGCATCTCCGGCTTCGGCCAGACCGGCCCGTGGTCGCGGCGGCCCGGCCTCGACCTGATCGCACAGGCCATGACCGGCGTGATGAGCGTGATGGGCCACCCGGGCGAAGCGCCGGTGAAGTCGGCGATTCCGCTGGCCGACCTGGGCGCTGGGCTGTTCGCGGCCTACGGCATCCTGAGCGCGGTGATCGGCCGCGGCATCACCGGCGAAGGCCAGTTCGTCGACGCCTCGCTGTTCGAGACGGCGATGAGCCTGTCGGTGTGGGAGTCGGCCGAGTACTGGGGCACGGGCGAAGTGCCTACGCCCATCGGCAGCGCCAACCGCATGAGCGCGCCGTACCAGGCGGTGCGTGCGTCCGACCGCCACTTCGTCATCGGCGCCGCCAACCCCAAGCTGTGGTCGGCGCTGTGCGGCGTGATCGGGCGTGAAGACCTCTTGAAAGACCCTCGCTTCACCGACAACGTGCTGCGCATCCGCAACCGCGGCGTGCTGATTGAAGAGCTGGAGCGCGAGTTCGCGCACCGCACGGCCGACGAATGGGTCGATGCCTTGCTCGCCGTCGGCGTGCCGGCCGGCCCGATCTACAACTACGCCGAGGCGCTGAACAGCGAACAGGCGGTGGCGCGCGAGATGGTGCTGAAGATCCAGCACCCGGTCGAGGGCGAGACCCGCGCACTGGGCTTCCCGGTGAAACTCAGCGCCACGCCGCAGCAGGTGCGCCACCCCGCGCCGCTGCTGGGCCAGCACACGGACGAGATCCTGGGCGAGATCGGCCTGTCGGCCGAGGCGATCGACGCGATGCGCCAGGCCGGCGCCTTCGGCACCCCGAAGGTCGGTGTCGCAGCGGCGGGCTAGTGCGCCGCCGACCGAACAAATACAACAAGCCGGAGACAAGAGACATGACACGCAATTCCTTCGACGGCGCGCGACGACACGGCCTGCGCGCCGCGTTGATGCTCGGCGCCGCGCTGGCCGCGCCGGCCTGGGCGCAACCGGGCGCCTACCCGAGCAAGCCGATCGAACTGGTCGTGCCCTGGCAGGCCGGCGGTGGCGCCGACGTGGTCGGGCGCTCCTTCGGCGCGGCGGTGGCCAAGCACCTGCCGCAGCCGGTGGTGGTCATCAACCGGCCGGGCGCCAGCGGTGCGTTGGGCCTGGGCGAGGTGGTGAACGCCAAGCCCGACGGCTACAAGATCGTGCTGTCGTCGACCGAGCTGACCTTCCTCAACCACCTGGGCCTGGCGAAGTTCTCGTACAGCGACCTGCGGCCGATCGCGCGGCTCAACGCCGACCCGGCAGCGGTGGTGGTGCGCGCCGACGCGCCCTGGGCGACGCTGGAGCAGTTCCTCGACGCCTCGAAGAAGGGCGACTCGAACATCCGCGTGGGCAACGCCGGCCACGGCTCGACCTGGCACATGGCCGCCGCGGCATTGGCCGAGAAGACCGGCGCGCGCTTCAACCACATCCCCTACGCCGGCGGTGCGCCCGCAGTGCTGGCGCTGCTGGGCGGCCACATCGACGCGGTGACGGTCAGCACGGCGGAAGTGTCGACCTACGTCGCCGCCGGCAAGCTCAAGGCGCTGGCCGTGATGGCCGACAAGCGCGTGGCCGACGGGTTCGAAAAGATCCCGACGCTGAAGGAGCGCAACATCGACCTGTCGATCGGCATCTGGCGTGGTCTCTCGGCGCCGCGCAACACGCCCGACGACGTGATGGCCGTCTTGAAAGCGGCCACGGCCAAGGCGGTGAAGGAACCCGTCTGGATCGACGCGCTGACCAAGCTGCACTTCAGCACCGACACGTACGCCGACGACGCGGCGCTCGAAGCCGTCATGGTGAAAGAGAGCGCCTTCTTCAAGGACCTGGCGGGCAAGCTCAAGCTGTCGAACTGAAGGCGGGCGCTGCACGATGGACACCGAGAACGGCGAGCCCTTCGTCGACGCCCACCAGCACTTCTGGGACCTGGGCGCCAACCCTTATCCGTGGCTGCAAGGCGAGACGGTGCCGAACTTCCGCTACGGCGACTATTCGGCGCTGAAGCGCAACTACCTGCCGGCCGACCTGGCGCGCGACACGCGCGGCTTCACGCCGTTGCGCACCGTGCACATCGAGGCCGAATGGGCGCGTGACGACCCGGTTGCCGAAACGCGCTGGCTGTCGCAACTGGCCCAGTCGTGCGGGCGGCCGTCGGCCATCGTCGCGCACGCAGCGCTCGACCGCGACGACGTGGTCGAGGTGCTGGAGGCGCAGGCCGCCTTCCCGCTGGTGCGTGGCATTCGCCACAAGCCCGTGACCAGCGCGTCGGCGGCGCAGGCCCAGCGCGGGCTGGCGGGGTCGATGGACGACCCGAAGTGGCGCCGCGGCTACGCGATGCTGCAGCCGAACGGGCTGTCGTTCGACCTGCAGGCGCCGTGGTGGAACCTCGATCAGGCGGTGGACCTGGCGTATGACTTTCCGCAGACGACGCTGATCCTCAACCACACCGGCCTGCCCGCGTACCGCAGCGAGGCCAGCCTTGCCGACTGGCGCCGCGCGCTGGAAACGCTGGCGGCACGGCCCAACACCGCCCTCAAGATTTCCGGCCTGGGCCGGCGCGGCAAGCCCTGGACGCAGGCCGACAACGTGCCGGTCATCCGCGATGCCATCGCCATCTTCGGCGCGTCGCGATGCATGTTCGCCAGCAATTTTCCGGTCGACAGTCTGGTGGCGGACTACGGCACGATCCTCGCCGGCTTCAGGGCGGCGATCGCGGACCGGCCGGCCAGCGAACGCCGCGCGCTGCTGCACGACAACGCGGTGCGGCTTTACCGGCTGGACTGAAGCACGGCACCGGCACCGGCATCGGCGCCGAAAGCCCGCAGCGGCGGGCCGTCCGCTCAGGCGATCAGCGCGGTCATCGCCGCGGTGTTCGCCGACGCCGCGGCCTGGTCCGCCGCGACCTCCTGGCGCACCCAATCGACGAAGGCGGCGATGCGCCGGTCCTCCACGCGCTCTTCCGGGTACACGATGAAGTAGGAGAACTCCACGGGCAGGCTGATGTCGAAAGGGCGGATGAGCAAACCGTCGGCCAGGTCTTTCACCACCCAGTTCTTCTTGGCGAGCGCCACGCCCAGGCCGTCGGCGGCCGCGTTGATCACCAGGTGGCTGGGCCAGAACGACGGGCCGCGCGTCGCGTCGATGCCGGTCACGCCGGCGTGCTCGAGCCACATCGCCCAGTTGGGGTTGCTCACGTCGGTGTAGGTGCTGTCGTCGTGCAGCAGCGTGTGGTGCCTGAGATCGGCCGGTGTGCGCAGCGGGTGCTCGCCGCGCATCAGCGCCGGGCTGCACACGGGAAAAACCTCCACCGGCAGGCACAGCTCCGAATGCAGGCCCGGGTAGTGGCCGCGGCCGTAGCGCACCGACAGGTCGAAGTCCTCACGCGAGAAGTCGACCGTGTGGTTGGAGGTCGACACCTTGAGGTCGATCTCCGGGTGCGCCTTCATGAAGCGGTCCATGCGCGGGATCAGCCACTTGACCGCGAAGGTCGGCGGGATGTTGATCTTCAGCGCGGGCATGCCGTGCGTCTGCAACTGGTGGGTGGCATGGGCGAGCTGCTTGAAGGCCTGCTGCACGCCCGGCAGGTAGGCCTTGCCGGCGGCGGTGAGCGACAGGGCCTTGGCGTCGCGCGTGAAGAGCGCGATGCCCAGGCTTTCTTCCAGCGTCTTGATCTGGTGACTCACGGCCGAAGGCGTGACGAACAGTTCTTCCGCGGCGCGCGTGAAGCTCAGATGCCGGGCGGCGACTTCGAAAGCCCTCAGGGGATTGAGCGGCGGGATGGGGCGCGACACGATGTTTCCTTGGGATGACCGGCGTCGGGATGGCGGGCCTGAAGCGCCGAGTGTGCGTCAAAAGCCTTCAATATTTTCTCGGCATTCGCCCTAGAAAAACTCGTTTGCCGCGGGGTGGGTGGCGTTCCTAGACTGGCGCCCCGTTCGATGCACCGGCGCGTCGAGTCCCCTCCAGGCCGCATGGCGGCCGCCTTCGGAAAAACAAGCATGAAGAACGAACTCAGCGCGGGTGCGACGACCCGGCGCGACATCACCGTGGACCGCCGCCGCACGGTCGACTTTCTCGGTGAATCGCTGCGCATCTACGCGACGCCCGAGCTGGTGCGCGACGTCGAGGAAACCTGCCTCGACTTCCTGCTCGGGCATGTCGACGAAGGCGAGAACTCGGTCGGCACGGCCATCGCAGTGAAGCATGGCGGCGCCACCTTGCTGGGCCAGTCGGTGCGCATCGACGCGCGCGTGAGTGCGCTCGACGGCCGCAGCGTGACTTTCGAGTTCAGCGTGCACGAGGGCGACAAGGAAGTCGCCGGCGGCACGCACAGCCGCTTCGTCGTCAACGTCGACCGCTTGCGCGCCAAGGTGCAGGCCGGCGTGCAGCAGTCCGCGTCGGCGCGCTGATCCCTTTTCCCTCAACCTAAAAAGAAACGAGACAAACCATGTTCCTCAAGACGCTCATCTCCCTGTGGATCGCAGTGCTCGCCGCCCTGGCCTTCACGGCCTCGGCGCAGGCGCAAGACCTGACTGGCAAGGTCACGCGCACCCCGACCGGCTACCTCATGGTGCTGCGCAATGGCGACGACGTCCTCGCGCACATCGAGCGGCTGGCGGTGGTCGAGCAGATCCAGAGCGCCAGCATTTTCGGGATCGGCTTCATGCGTGAGGCGACCTTCGGCTTCTACGACTTTTCCCGGAAGGTCTTCGACCCCAAGACCTTCAAGGACGTCGAGATGGCCAACCTGACCGGCAGCATCGCGTGGAAGGAAGGAAAGCCGTCGATCCATGCGCACGGCATCGTGACGGACGCCACCTTCATCGGCGCAGGTGGCCACTTTCTGGGCATGACCGTGGGCACGGGCTCGTGCGAGATCACGGTCATCCTGCACCCGCACAAGCTCGAGCGCTTCGTCGACCCCGCCATCGGCGCCAACGTGCTGGGGCTGCATCCCGGTGCGAAGTAAAGCGCTCAGCGTCCCCAGCGCAGCACCAGCGGGTCGAGCCGCCGTGCGATGTCCAGCAGGCCGCGGCGCACCTCGGGATGCATCGATGGCCACGGATGGCGCGGCGCGTCGCAGGCGATCACGCCGCCTTCCTTCATCAGCGCCTTGGCTGCGAGGAAGCCGGCCTGCCGGTTCTCGTGGTTGATCAGCGGCAGCCAGCGCTGGTAGAGCGCGAAGGCCAGGTCGGCATCGCTGTTGCGGTGCGCTTCGATGATCGGGCGGATGCCGTCGGCGAAGGCGCCGCCGGTCATCGCGCCGGTGGCGCCGGCGTCCAGGTCGGCCAGCAACGTGATGGCTTCCTCGCCGTCCCACGGCCCTTCGATGGCTTCGCCGCCTAAGCGGATCAGCTCGTGCAGCTTGCTCGCTGCGCCGGGTGTCTCGATCTTGAAGTAGCTCAGTTGCTCGATCTCGGTGGCCATCTTCGCGAGGAAGGGCGCCGACAGCACCGTGCCGCTGGCGGGGGCGTCCTGCACCATGATCGGAATCGACACCGCGTCCGACAACTGCGCATAGAACTCGAAGATTTTTGCTTCAGGCACGCGGAAGGTGGCGCCGTGGTAGGGCGGCATCACCATCAGCATGGCCGCGCCCATGGCTTGCGCGCGACGGCTGCGATCGATGCACACGGCGGTGCTGAAGTGGGTGGTGGTGACGATCACCGGCACGCGGCCGGCCACATGTTCGAGGGCGGTGCGGGTGAGCACCTCGCGCTCGTCGTCCGACAGCAGGAACTGCTCGGAGAAGTTGGCCAGGATGCAGATGCCATCGACGCCCGAGTCGATCATGAAATCGAGGCAGCGCTTCTGGCTCGCCAAGTCGAGCGCACCCGATTCTGTGAAGGTGGTGGGCGCGACCGGGAAGATGCCGCGGTAGCGTGGGTTGGAGAAACTGTGTTTCATGGCTTGGATCAATGCGAATGACGGGGGACTTCCGAGCCGCGGCAGCCGACCAGGAAGTCGAAGTCGCAGCCTTCGTCGGCTTGGAGCACATGGTCGACATACAAGCGCTGGTAGCCGCCGGCCATGCCCGGTGGCTGCGCGGCCAGCGAGCGCAGGCGCTCGGCCAGTTCGTCGTCGCTGATGTCCAGGTGCAGGCGGCCGCCGGTGCAGTCCAACTCAATGAAGTCGCCATCGCGCACCGCGGCCAGCGGGCCGCCCGCGGCGGCTTCGGGCGCCACATGCAGCACGACCGTGCCGTAGGCGGTGCCGCTCATGCGCGCGTCCGAGATGCGCACCATGTCCTTGATGCCCTGGCGCAGGAGCTTGGGCGGCAGGCCCATGTTGCCGACCTCGGCCATGCCGGGGTAGCCCTTGGGGCCACAGTTCTTGAGCACCATCACGCAGCTCGCGTCGATGTCCAGGTCTTCGTCGACGATGCGGGCCTTGTAGTGCTCCAGGTTCTCGAACACCACGGCGCGCCCGCGGTGCTGCAGCAGCGCGGGTGTGGCCGCCGAGGGCTTGAGCACCGCGCCGCGTGGCGACAAGTTGCCGCGCAGGATGCAGATGCCGCCGTCGGCGATCAGCGGCTTGTCCAGCGGGCGGATCACCTCGTCGTTGTAGCTGGGCGCCTCGCGCACGTTGTCCCACAGCGAGCGGCCGTTGACGGTGAGCGCGCCGGGGTGCGGTAGCAGATCGTGCTCGCCCAGGCGGCGCAGCACCGCGGGCAGGCCGCCCGCGTAATAGAACTCTTCCATCAGGAAGCGACCCGACGGCTGCAGGTCGACCAGCGTCGGCGTGCCGCGGCCGATGCGCGTCCAGTCTTCCAGTTCGAGGTCGACGCCGATGCGCCCGGCGATCGCCTTCAGGTGGATCACCGCGTTGGTCGAGCCGCCGATGGCCGCGTTCACGCGGACCGCGTTCTCGAAGGCCTCGCGCGTGAGGATCTTCGACAGCGTCAGGCCTTCCTTGGCCATCTCCACGGCGCGCATGCCCGACATCTGCGCGAGCACGTAGCGACGCGCGTCGACCGCCGGAATGGCGGCGTTGTGCGGCAGCGAGGTGCCCAGCGCCTCGGCCATGCAGGCCATGGTGGACGCGGTGCCCATCGTGTTGCAGGTGCCCGCCGAGCGCGACATGCCGGCCTCGGCTGCAAAGAACTGATGCTCGTTGATCTCACCGGCCTTGAGCGATTCGTGCAACTGCCACACGGCCGTGCCCGAGCCGATGTTCTTGCCGTCCAGCTTGCCGTTGAGCATCGGCCCACCGGTCACGACGATGGCCGGGATGTCGCAGCTCGCGGCGCCCATCAGCAGCGCGGGCGTGGTCTTGTCGCAGCCGGTGAGCAGCACCACCGCGTCGATCGGGTTGCCGCGGATGGCTTCCTCCACGTCCATGCTCGCCAAGTTGCGCGTGAGCATCGCGGTGGGGCGCAGGTTCGACTCGCCGTTGGAGAACACCGGGAACTCGACCGGGAAGCCACCGGCCTCCGAGATGCCACGCTTGACGTGCTCGGCGATCTTGCGGAAGTGTGCGTTGCAGGGCGTGAGTTCCGACCAGGTGTTGCAGATGCCGATGATCGGGCGGCCGTCGAACTCGTGGTCGGGGATGCCCTGGTTCTTCATCCAGCTTCGGTACATGAAGCCGTTCTTGTCGGCGGTGCCGAACCATGCGGTCGAGCGCAGTTTCTTTGGAGGGGTGTCCGACATGCTGGGGTGTCCTGTGGCGCGAGAGGTAGGAGAGGTGGGTCAGCGCAGCGGGGCGCGTGACGTGAAGAAGCGTTGCAGCAAGCAGAAGACGAAGAGCAGCGCGCCAACCACGATGCGCGTCCACCAGGAACTCAGCGAGCCGTCGAAGGAGATCAGCGTCTGGATGATGCCGAGCATCAGCGCGCCGAAGAGCGTGCCGACCACGTAGCCGACGCCGCCAGTGAGCAGCGTGCCGCCGATCACCACCGCGGCGATCGCGTCGAGCTCCAGCCCCACCGCATGCAGGCCATAACCCGACAGCATGTAGAAGGTGAAGATCACGCCGGCCAGCGCCGAGCAGAAGCCCGACAGCGTGTACACGCCGATGAGCGTGCGGCGCACCGGCAGTCCCATCAGCATCGCCGAATGCTCGCTGCCGCCCACCGCATACACCGCGCGACCGAAGGCGGTGCAGTGCGCGATGAAGACGGCGGCCAGCACCACCACGATGGCGATCACCGCGCTGATCGACAGCGACGCGTCGCCCCACACGGGAATGCGGATCTGCGACACCTGCGTGTAGAACGCGTTGGTGATGCTGATCGAGTCGATGCTGATCAGGTAGCACAGGCCGCGCGCCAGGAACATGCCGGCCAACGTCACGATGAATGGCTGCAGCCGGAAGCGCTCGATCAACAGGCCCTGGAACGCGCCGAAGGCCGTGCCCATGGCCAGCACCAGCGGGATCACCGCCAGCGGGCTCCAGCCGTGGCGCTCGACCAGCGCGGCCGACACCATGGTCGTGAGCGCGATCACCGCGCCCACCGACAGGTCGATGCCGCCCGACAGGATCACGAAGGTCATGCCAACGGCCACCACGATCAGGAAGGCGTTGTCGATCAAGAGGTTGAGGAAGACCTGCGCCGAGAAGAAGCTGTCGTAGGCGAAGGAGCCGAAGCTCGCCATCAGCATGAACAGCGAGATGGTCGCGGTCAGCGGCAGGTACTTGGGGTTGAGTCTCCTGCCTCCCTTTCCTTCCGCTTTCCCGCTCGCGGGGGAGGGTTGGGACGAGGGCTTCGATTCGATCACCGCGCTCATCGACGCACCTCATTCAGCGTCGGGCGCTGCGCCCAGCCGCGCACCGTGGCACGGAACTCGGGCGACTGCAGCAGCATCACGATGAACACCACCACCGCCTTCACCACCAGGTTGATCTCCGGCGGCACGCCGAGCGAGTAGATCGCGTACGTCAGCGTCTGGATGATGAGCGCGCCGATCGCGCTGCCCACCAGGCTGAAGCGCCCACCCGTGAGTGCGGTGCCACCCAGCGTGACGGCCAGGATGGCATCGAGCTCCAGCAACTGGCCGGCGTTGTTGCCGTCGGCGCTCTTCACGTTGGAGCTGATCAACAGGCCCGCGATGCCGGCGCACAGGCCGCAGAAGGCATAGGCGCCGACCAGCAGCCGGCGCGACTGCACGCCCGCGACGCGTGCCGCCGTCGGGTTGATGCCCACCGCCTGGATGAACAGGCCGAGCGCGGTGCGGGTGATCGCCAGGTAGAGCAACGCGAACACCGCCGCCGCCACGAAGACGGAGAAGGGCAATCCCAGCAGGTAGCCGCCGCCGAGGAAGAAGTAGGGCTTGTAGTAGATCGTGATGATCTGGCCGTTGGTGATGAGCTGTGCGATGCCGCGGCCTGCCACCATGAGGATCAGCGTCGCGATGATCGGCTGCATGCCCACGCGCGCCACCAGCAGGCCATTCCACAGTCCGCAGACCAGCGCAATGGCCAGCGCCGCGCCGATGGCCAGCGGCAGCGGGAAGCGACTGACGTCGCCGCCCATCGCGCCGCCGATCATCCAGGCCGCGGTCGCTGCCGAGATGGCGACTACGGCACCCACGGAGATGTCGATGCCGCGCGTCGCGATCACCAGCGTCATGCCGAGGGACACGAGCACCAGCGGCGCGGCACGGTTGAGGATGTCGATCAGGCTGCCGTAGAGATGGCCGTCACGCCATTCGAGATGAAGGAAGCTGGAGTTGAACGCGGTGTTGAGCGCGAGCAGGAGCAGCAGCGTGATGAGGGGCCAGGCCAAGCGGTGGCGCATGGCTGTGGCCAATGGGCTGTGTTTTTGTTTTGTCATGTCAGGGGCTGCAGCGGTTGTTGCGTTGCGTTCGCTGCGAGTGCGGGTGTGGGTTCAAGTGACGGTGAGGCCTTTGCGGCGTGCGCAGGCCACCGGGTACTCCCCTCCGCTCATGTCCCCCGCCTTCGGCTCCTCCTTTACTTCGCTGCGGGGAGCACCCGATACCCTGCGCACGTGGACACAGCGTGGGTGCTCGCGCGATCACCACTGGCGCGTCCGGATCACGTCGATGGGGTGCCTTGCGCAGCGAAATAAAGGAGGAGGCCGCAGGCCGGGGGACATTCGCGGAGCAAGGTACCCCGTCGGCGTGATCCCGCCCCGAACGCCGTGCCCCCACCCCGACCCTCCCCCGGAAGGGGAGGGAGAAAGACAAGAGAAGCGCGTGGTTCATGCCGCAGCAATCATTTCGTACACCTCGTCCTCGGTCGACCCGCCCGGCAGCTCACCGACCTTCTTCCGGTCGCGCAGCACCACGATGCGATGCGCCACGCGCACGACCTCGCTCATTTCCGACGAGATGAAGATCACCGCCATGCCGGCCGCGGCCAGCTTCAGGATCTGTTCCATGATTTCCTGCTTGGCCGCCACGTCGATGCCGCGTGTGGGCTCGTCGAGGATCAAGAGGCGCGGCTCGGTGGCGAGCCAGCGCGCGATCATGGCTTTTTGCTGGTTGCCGCCGGAGAGCAGGCCGATGGGTGTCTCGATGCTCGCGGTCTTGATGCCCAGCGCCGCGACGAAGCGCTCGGCCAACGCCGTCTGTTCGGCATGCGAGAGGAACTTCGTGGTGCCCATGCGCGCCTGCAACGCCAGCGCGATGTTCTCGCGCACCGACAGCTCGGCCACGATGCCGTCGGTCTTGCGTTCTTCCGGGCACAGCGCCAGACCGTGGCGGATCGCGTCGGCCGGGTTGGCGAAGCTCACGACCTGGCCGTCGATGCGGATCACGCCGCGGTCCGGCGTCTCCATGCCGAACAGCAGGCGCGCGAGTTCGGTGCGGCCCGCGCCGAGCAGGCCGGCCAGGCCGACGATCTCGCCAGCGCGCACGCGCAGGTCGAGCGGCTGCAGTTGCGTGGCCTGCGCCAGGCCTTCGGTCTGCAGCAGCGCGGTCGCGGTGTCGTCGAAAGCGGGCAGCACCTCGGGCCGGGCCGATTGGGCCGCGAGTTCGCGCCCGAGCATGGCGGCGATCAAGGCTTGCGGGCCCAGGTCGGCAGCGCGCCATTCGCCGACCCAGCGGCCGTTGCGCAGCACCGTGATGCGGTCGGACACCGCATACACCTGGTTCATGAAATGGGTGACGAAGACGATCGCCAGGCCCTCGTCGCGCAGCCGGCGCAGCACGTCGAAGAGCTTGTTCACTTCCTCGTCGTCCAGGCTCGATGTGGGCTCGTCGAGGATCAGCACCTTCGACGACACGCCGAGTGCACGCGCGATCGCCACCATCTGTTGCACCGCCACGGGGTAGCTCGCGAGCAGCCGTGTCACATCGATGTCCAGCCCGATGCGCGCCAGCAGCGCGCGAGCGTGCTCGTTCACCGTGCCCCAGTCGATGCGAAAGCCCTGCGCGATGCCGCAGCGCGGGTAGCGCCCGGCGAAGATGTTCTCGGCCACCGACAGGTTGGGGCAGAGGTTCACCTCTTGGTAGACCGTGCTGATGCCCAGCTGCTGCGCTTCCAGCGGCGAACCGGGCCGGATCGCCACGCCGGCCAGTCGCATCTCGCCGCCGGTCGACGCAAGCACGCCCGTCAGCACTTTGATCAGCGTCGACTTGCCGGCGCCGTTCTGGCCCATCAGCGCATGGATCTCGCCGGGGTAAAGGCGCAGCTGGACGCCATCAAGCACCGGGATGCCGGCGAAGGACTTGTCGATGCCGGCGAGCTCCAGCACAGGCGCGGTGGCGGGGGCGGCGGTCATCACTTGTTCTTGTTGTAGACGTCGATGAACACGGCGGCCAGCAGCACCAGGCCCTTGATGACCTGCTGGTAGTCGATGCCGATCCCGAGGATCGACATGCCGTTGTTCATCACGCCCATGATGAAGGCGCCGATGACCGCACCCATCACCTTGCCCACGCCACCCGAGGCCGACGCACCGCCGATGAAGCAGGCCGCGATCACGTCCAGCTCGAAGCCGAGGCCGGCCTTCGGCGTGGCCGTGTTGAGCCGGGCCGCGAACACCAGGCCGGCCAGTGCGGCCAGTGCGCCCATGTTCACGAAGGTGAGGAAAGCCAGGCGCTGGGTCTTGATGCCCGACAGCCGCGCCGCCTTCTCGTTGCCGCCCAGCGCATAGATGCGGCGGCCGACGGTGGTGCGGTTGGTGACGAAGTCGTAGACGACGATCAGCACCGCCATTACCACCAGCACGTTCGGCAGGCCCTTGTACGACGCGAGCAGCCAGCTGAAGAACAGGATGACGACCGCGAAGAACACGTTCTTCACCAGGAAGAAGGCGTAGGGTTCCTGCTCCATGCCGTGCTTGGCGAGCTTGGCGCGGCCACGCAGCTTGAAGAACACCAGGGCCGCGGCCGCCAGCGCGCCGACGATGAGCGAGGTGGTGCGCATCGTGTCACCGCCGAGCGGGTCGGGGATGAAGCCGGAGCTCAGTTTCTGGAAGGTTTCAGGGAACGGCCCGAGCGACTGACCCTGCAGCAGCGCGAGCGTCAGACCCTTGAACACCAGCATGCCCGCGAGCGTGACGATGAACGAGGGGATCTTGCCGTAGGCCACGAACCAGCCCTGCGCCGCGCCGATGATCGCGCCCGCCAGGATGCTGACGATGGCTGTCGGCACGTAGCCCCAGTCGTACTGCACCATCAGTACCGCGGCCAGCGCACCGATGAAGCCGCAGACCGAGCCGACCGACAGGTCGATGTGGCCGGCCACGATCACCAGCAGCATGCCCAGCGCCATGATGACCACGTAGCTGTTCTGCAGCACCAGGTTGGTCAGGTTGAGCGGCCGCAGCAGCGTGCCGTCGGTCAGCACCTGGAACAGCACCATGATCGCGACCAGCGAGATCAGCATGCCGTATTCGCGCAGGTTGTTCTTGAGGAAGCCGGCGTGCAGCTTGCCGGCAGCAGGGGTCAAGGGGACGGCGGGCTGTGCCGCCTTGCTGTCAGACGGGGACATGGACGGAACTTCCTGCATTGACGATCGCGCGCATGATGCGCTCCTGCGAGGCCTCGGCGGCCGGGTATTCGGCCACGAAACGGCCTTCGTTCATCACATAGATCCGGTCGCACATGCCCAGCAACTCGGGCAGTTCCGACGAGATCATCAGGATGCCTTTGCCCTCCTGGGCGAGCTGGTCGATGATGGTGTAGATCTCGTACTTGGCGCCGACGTCGATGCCGCGCGTCGGCTCGTCGAGGATCAGCAGCTCCGGCTTGGCGAACAGCCACTTGCTCAGCACCACCTTCTGCTGGTTGCCGCCCGACAGGTTCACCGCCAGCTGATCGGTGCCCGAACAGCGGATGCGCAGTGCCTGGCGGTACTCGTCCGCCACCTGCCACTCGCGGCCTTCGTCAATCACCGAGCCGCTCGACACCGCATCGAGGTTGGCGAGCGTGATGTTCTTGCGGATGTCTTCCTCGAGCACCAGGCCGTACCCCTTGCGGTCTTCGGTCACGTAGGCAATGCCGTGGTCGATGGCCTTGCGCACGGTGCTCACGTCGACCGGCTGGCCGTTCATGCGCACCGTGCCGCGGATGCGCTGGCCGTAGGAACGGCCGAACACGCTCATCGCGAACTCGGTGCGGCCAGCGCCCATCAGGCCGGCGATGCCGACGATCTCGCCGCGCCGCACGTTCAGCGCGACGCCCTTGATCATTTCGCGCTCTGCATGCACCGCGTGGTGCACATGCCAGTCGCTGACTTCGAACACCGTCTCGCCGATGCGCGGTGTGCGCTGCGGATAGCGGTGTTCCATGTCGCGCCCGACCATGCCGCGGATGATCCGGTCTTCGCTGATCGGCGCGGTGCGGCAGTCCATGGTCTCGACCGTGGTGCCGTCGCGCAGCACGGTGATGGCGTCGGCCACCTTGGCGATCTCGTTGAGCTTGTGCGAGATGAGGATCGACGCGATGCCCTGGCGCTTGAGTTCGAGCAGCAGCGCCAGCAGCGCGTCGCTGTCGCGTTCGTTCAGGCTGGCGGTCGGCTCGTCGAGGATGAGCAGCTTCACGTCCTTCGACAGGGCCTTGGCGATTTCCACCAGCTGCTGCTTGCCCACGCCCAGGTCGGTGACCAGCGTGGTGGGCGATTCGGCCAGGCCCACCTTGGCCAGCAGCGCGCGCGTCTTCGCATGCGCGGCGAACCAGTCGATCACCCCGCCGCGCGCGATCTCGTTGCCCATGAAGATGTTCTCGGCGATCGAGAGCAGCGGCACCAGCGCGAGCTCCTGGTGGATGATGATGATGCCCAGCTTCTCGCTGTCGGCGATGCCGCGAAAGCGCCGCGCTTCGCCCTCGAACCGAATCTCGCCCTCGTAGCTGTCGCAGGGATAGACGCCGCTGAGCACCTTCATCAGGGTCGACTTGCCGGCACCGTTCTCGCCCACCACCGCATGGATCTCGCCGGCGCGCACCGCCAGTTCGACCTGGCTCAGCGCCTTCACGCCGGGGAAGGTCTTGGTGATGCCCCGCATCTCCAGCAGGATGTCGCCGGCGACGCTCACTTGAGCTGGCTTTCCTTGTAGTAGCCGCTGTCGACCAGGGTCTGCTTCCAGTTCGTGATGTCCACGCTGACCGGCTTGAGCAGGTACGACGGCACCACCTTCACGCCGTTGTTGTAGGTCTTGGTGTCGTTCACCTCGGGCGGCTTGCCCGCCAGCATCGCGTCGGCCATCGCGACCGTGACCTTGGCCAGTTCGCGCGTGTCCTTGAAGACGGTCGAGGTCTGTTCCTTCTTCAGGATCGACTTGATCGACTGCACTTCGGCGTCCTGCCCGGTCACCACGGGCATCGGCAGCTTGGGCGTGCCGTAGCCCACGCCCTTGAGCGAGGAGATGATGCCGATCGACAGGCCGTCGTAGGGCGAGAGCACTGCATCGACCTTGTCCTTGGTGTAGTAGGCCGACAGCAGGTTGTCCATCCGGGCCTGGGCCACCGCGCCGTCCCAGCGCAGCGTCGAGACCTTGTCCATGCCCAGCTGCTTGCTGCGCACCACCAGCTTGCCGCTGTCGATGTAGGGCTTCAAGACCGACATCGCGCCGTTGTAGAAGAAGAAGGCGTTGTTGTCGTCCGGCGAGCCGCCGAACAGTTCGATGTTGTACGGACCCTTGCCGGCCTTCAGATCAAGCGCCTTTTCGATGTAGCTCGCCTGCAGCACGCCGACCTGGAAGTTGTCGAAGGTCGCGTAGTAGTCGACGTTCTTCGAGCCCTTGATGAGCCGGTCGTACGCGATGACCTTCACACCCTTGTCGGCCGCCTTCTGCAGCACGTCGGACAGCGTGGTGCCGTCGATGGCCGCGATGACCAGCACCTTGGCGCCCTTGGTCACCATGTTCTCGATCTGCGCGAGCTGGTTGGGGATGTCGTCGTCGGCGTACTGCAGGTCGGTCTTGTAGCCCTTCTCCTGGAAGTACTTGACCATGTTGGCGCCGTCGGCGATCCAGCGCGCCGACGACTTGGTCGGCATCGAGATGGCGATCGGGCCCTTGTTCTGCGCCTGCACCAGCGAGGTGGCGCCGAGCGCGCCCGTGACGGCGATGGCCAGCAGCGTCTTGAGGAATTTGCGCTTCATGGGTCGGTTCCTCAGTACTTGCGGCTCGGGAGTTCCTTGGCGGCGACCTCCATCGGGAAGATGCCTTCCACGGTGACGATGCGCTTGGGCAGTGACTTGCCGGCCTTGATGTCCTTCACCGCGCTCATCAGCTGCGGGCCGAGCAGCGGACTGCATTCGACCGACACGTTCAGCTTGCCGGCGATCATGGCTTCGAAGGCGCCCTTGACGCCGTCGATCGAGATGATGGTGATGTCCTTGGCGGGCTTCAGTCCGGCTTCCTCGATCGCCTGGATCGCGCCGATCGCCATGTCGTCGTTGTGCGCGAACAGCACGTTGATCTTCTTGCCTTCGGCTTTGAGGAAGGCTTCCATCACCTCCTTGCCTTTGGCGCGGGTGAAGTCACCGGTCTGCGAGCGGATGATCTTGAACTTCGGGTCGGCCTTGACGATTTCCTCGAAGCCCTTCTTGCGGTCGATGGCCGGGGCCGAACCCACCGTGCCCTGGAGTTCGACGATGTTCACGTCGCCCTTCTGGTCCTTCATCTTGTCGACCAGCCAGCGGCCGGCCTTGCGGCCTTCTTCGACGAAGTCCGAACCCATGAAGGTCACGTAGAGCGTGTCGTCCTTGGTGTTGACTGCGCGGTCGGTCAGCACCACCGGAATCTTCGCGGCCTTGGCTTCGCGCAGCACCGTCTCCCAGCCGGATTCCACCACCGGCGAGAAGGCGATCACGTCGACCTTCTGCGCGATGTAAGAGCGGATCGCCTTGATCTGGTTCTCCTGCTTCTGCTGCGCATCCGAGAACTTGAGGTCGATGCCAGCATCCTTGGCCGCCGACTTGATCGACTCGGTGTTCGCGGTGCGCCATTCGCTTTCGGCGCCGACCTGGGCGAAGCCCAGCACGAGCTTCTTCTGTGCCAGCACGGTGGCGGGCAGGAGCCCGGCAAGGGTGGCGGCCGCCAGGCTGGCGGTGAGGGTGCGTCGGTTCATGGACATGGTCAGTCTCCTGTAGTTGTCGAAGGGAAGCGGGGAAGAAACGGGGTGCGCTTCAGGCCGGCAGATAGCCAGTGCGCGCGGTGCTGAAGAAGGGCGCCGCGCGTCGGTCGATGGCATCGTCCGCCGCGGTGGTCGGCAGGTTCAGCAGCGTGGTCGCGGCGGCGGCGTGGCTGCGGAAGTGCAGCGCATGGCGCAGCGACTGCGTGCACAGCGCCGCGTTCAGGGCGTCGGGCGCGTCGTTGGCGATCGCGAGGGCGTCTTCGTAGTCGACCGCGCGCAGCACGCAGGCGATGGGGCCGAACAGGGCCTCGCGGGCGATGCGGTGCGTCGGCCGTGCGAGGAACAGCGCGGGGCTCATGTAGTGTCCGGGCGTTGCACGCGTGAGCGCTTCGCCGCCCCAGACGCGTTCCGCACCTTCGCCCTGCGCGAGTTGCACCCGTTCGAGGTTGCGCGCCAGTTCGGTCGCGTCGGGCAGCGGGCCGAGCGCCGTGTCGCGGTCGAGGGCATGGCCGACCGGCAGCGTCGCCAGCCGCTCGCGCAGCCGGGCGACGAAGGCGTCGTGCAACGGCGCTTCGACCACGATGCGGCTCGACGCGCTGCCGCGGTGGCCGTTGATGCCGTACGCCCCTTGCACCGCGCAATCGACCGCCTGCGCGAGGTCGGCGTCGGCCAGCACCACCAGCGTGTTGAGGCCGCCGGTGTCGAGCCGCAACCGGGTGCGCCTTGCCGTGGCCGCGACGCGCAGGCGCTCGGCCTTGGCCGCAGAGCCGACGAAGCTCAGCGCCTGCACCTGCGGGCTGTCGACCAGCGCCTGGCCCAGTTCGCGGCCGCTGCCCATCAGCAGGTTGAAGGTGCCGGCGGGCAGGGCCGCGCGGCTGACGATGTCGGCCAGCGCCCAGCCGCAGGCCGGCACCCGCTCGGCCGGCTTGAAGACCACGCTGTTGCCGGCAGCGAGCGCCTCGGCCACCTGTGCGGCAGGGATGGCAAGCGGGCTGCTCCAGGGCGTGATCAGCCCGACCACGCCGACCGGTGCCTGCGACACGTCGGCCTGCAGGCCGGCGCGCACCATGGCCCGCGTGCCCCAGCTGTCGCCGGTGCCCTGCCGCAACGCCTCGCCGGCCAGGTACTTCACGCTGCGGCCAGCCTGCACCGCCTCCGCGACAGCCTCCGCCAGTGGCTTGCCGGTTTCGCGGGCGATCAGCAGGCCCAGCGCGTCGCGGCGTTCGAGGATCTCGCTGCCGATGCGGTCGAGCACGTCGGCGCGCCGCTGCGGCGTGCTGCGCGCCCAGTGCGGGAAGGCGTCGGCGGCGGCCCGCACCGCGAGCTCGGCCTGGTGGCGGTCGGCGCGGGCGTATTCGGCGACGACCTCGCGGGTGTCGGACGGGTTCACGCTCACGCCAGTCGTCGCGCTGGTTTCCCAGCGGCCGTTGATGTACTGCCGAACGTTTTGCTGAATCTCGCCGTGTCTCACCGGGCCACCTCGTGCGCTTGTCGTGTTGTTGTTGGTTGTGGGGGGAAGCGGCGGCCAGTCTAAAAACGATTTGGATATCGATCCAATCATTTTTTCGTCAAAATAGATATCGATCGACGGATTCTGGAAAACCCCATGACGACCACCACCCACTGGTTCATTCGCGCGCGCCTCAAGACGCGCCAGCTTCTGCTGCTGGTTGCGCTGGCCGAGGAGGGCAACATCCACCGCGCGGCGCAGGTGCTGAACATGACGCAGCCGGCCGCGTCCAAGCTGCTCAAGGACCTGGAAGACGTGCTGGAGGTGCCGCTCTTCGAGCGCCTGCCGCGCGGCATGCGGCCGACCTGGTACGGCGAAACCATGATCCGGCACGCCCGCGTGGCGCTGGGCAGCCTCAACCAGGCGCACGACGAACTGCAGGCGCTCAAGGCGGGCAGCTACGGCCAGGTGAACGTCGGTGCCATCACCTCGCCGGCGCTCGCGTTGCTTCCGTCGGCGGTGGCGACGGTCAAGCGGGAGCAGCCGAACCTGCGCGTCTCGCTCGAGATCGAGACCAGCCCGGTGCTGCTGGAACGGCTGGAGCAGGGCAAGCTCGACATCCTGGTGGCCCGCCTGTCGGAGGAGCACGACAAGTCGCAGCTGCGCTACCAGGCGCTGACCGAGGAACTGGTCTGCGCGGTCGTGCGGCCGGGCCATCCGCTGTTGGGCACCTCAGGACTGGCGCTGCGCGACGTGGTCAACGCCAGCTGGATCGTGCCGCCCGCAGGCAGCGTGCTGCGACATCGCTTCGAGCTCATGTTCCAGGAGGACGGCCTGGCACCGCCCATCAACACGGTCGAGACCGCTGCGCTGCTTTTCATCACGCGCATGCTTCAGCAGAGCGACATGCTGGCGGTGTTGGCGGCCGACGTGGCGCGCTACTACGCGGCGCACGGCATTGTGGCGCTGCTGCCGCTGGAGATGCCCTGTCACATGGACAACTTCGGCCTCATCATCCGGACCGACCGGCTGCTCTCGCCGGCCGCGAAAGTCATGCTGCGGGCGCTACAGGCGGCCAGCCTGCCGGTCTACAACCGCAAGTTGGCGTTGGCTGATTGAGTTTCCATGGCGCCGCGCCACCCGCGCGGATGAAACCGGCACGGCCGAGGTCAGGGCACCCGCGGAACTGGCTTTGCCAGGCCGCCGGGTGCGCCCCCTCGAGGGGGAGGCGGCGACACGCAGTGCGCCGCATCGGGGGTGGGCTGCTAGACCCAGCCGGCGTCGACGGTGAACTCCTGCGCGGTGCACATCGCCGCGTCGTCCGAAGCCAGGAACAGCACCATCCGCGCGATGTCCTCGGGCAGCAGCTTGTCCGGCAGGCACTGGTTGCGCTTGAGCGCCTGCTCGCCCTCGTCGTCCAGCCACAGCTTGACCTGCCGCTCGGTCATCACCCAGCCGGGCGACACCGTGTTGATGCGGATGCGGTCGCGCCCCAGGTCAACGGCCAGCCCGCGGGTCAGGCCGTTGACCGATGACTTGGCGATCGCGTAGCACGGGTAGCCCGAGCCCTTGCCGCGCCAGCCGGTCGAGCCGAGATTGACGACCGAGCCGAAGCCCAGGCGCTGCATGCCCGGCACCACCGACTGGATCGCGAAGAGGGCTGGCCGCTCGTTGATGGCCATGCGGTCGTCGTAATACTCTGGCGTGACCGAGGCCAGCGAGTGGCGGTCGTCGCTTGCCACGTTGTTGACCAGCACCGCGAAGTCGCCCAGCGCGGCGGCCGCATCGGCGATGGCGCCCTGCAGCGACGCGATGTCGCGCACGTCGCAGCGGCGCCACCACGGGGCGGGATGGCCGGCTGCGGCGATCTGCTCGGCCAGCGTGCGGCTGGCGTCTTCGGCGATGTCGACGAAGGCCACGCGCGCGCCCTGCGCCGCGAAGGCCGACACCATCGCGGCACCGATGCCGCTGCCGCCGCCGGTGATGAAGACCGCGCGGTCGCGCAGGCTGGGGAAGACGGCATTCTTCTGAAAGGCGGGGGCACTCATGGATGTCTCCAAAATCTGATGTATTGCAATTTGCATATCGATGGATATGCATGCTGGGGTTTTCCTATATCAATATGCCCTGATACGATCCGCCGCGTCAAGGACCGGCGCGGTCCGACCGCCGAAACCGGAGACATCCATGACCTCGTCCGCCCTGCCGCTTCCGACGCCGCGATGCCTCGGCGAACCTCGCTGCCTCTGGCCCGCCCAGGCGACTTTGGGCGAGGGCACGCTGTGGTCACCCCGCGAGCGCGCGCTGTACTGGGTCGACATCCTCGAACGCACGCTGCACTGCTGGCACGCCGACGACGGCTCGCGCCGGAGCTGGCATTTCGAGGAAGAGATCTCCGCCGTGGCCGAGCGCGTGAACGCGCCGGGCCTGCTGGTCACGCTGCGCCGCGGCTTCGCCTTCTTCGACCCGGCCCGGCCGGAACGCGCGCCCGCGTACCTTCACCAGCCCGAGCCGACGCTGCCCGGCAACCGCTTCAACGACGGCAAGTGCGATGCGCAAGGTCGCTTCTGGGGCGGCACCATGGACTTCGCCTGCGAAGCGCCGACCGGTGCGCTCTACCGCTTCGACCCCGATGGCCAATGCACGCGGCATGCGCACGGCTTCGCCGTCACCAACGGGCCGACCTGGTCGGCCGATGGCCGCACGCTGTACTTCAACGACACGGTGCGCGGCCGCGTGCTGGCCTACGACTTCGAGCCCGAAGCCGGCACGCTGTCCAACGAGCGCGAATGGCTGCGCTTCGCCCCCGGCGACGGCGTGCCCGACGGCATGACGACCGATGCGGCCGGCCGGATCTGGATCGCGCATTGGGGCGGGGCCTGCGTCAGCTGCCACGACCCGGTGAGCGCCGCAGAACTCAGCCGCATCGTGCTGCCGACTTCGCACATCACCAACTGCGCCTTCGGCGGCGACGACTTCTGCACTCTGTTCATCACCAGCGCCTGCAGCGGGCTGAGCGATGCGCAGCGTGTGGCCGAGCCGCTGGCCGGCGGTTTGTTCTCGGTGCGCATCGACAGCCCTGGGCTGCCGGCGCCTATGTTCGGCGGCTGAAGCCGATCGCTGCGCGTCAGCGCAGCAAGCCGAAGCGATGCAGCGTGCGGCTGCTGAAGCGCTCGCCCGGACGCAGCACCGTCGACGGAAATTCCGGCTGGTTGGGGGAATCGGGAAAGTGCTGCGTCTCGAGGCACAGCCCGTCGCCCTGGCGCACCACCGCGCCGGCGGTGCCGACCAGCGTACCGTCGAGGAAGTTGCCCGAATAGAACTGCACGCCGGGCTCGGTGGTGAAGACCTCCATCACCCGCCCCGATTCGGCATGCTCGAGCCGCGCGGCCAGGGCCATGCCGTCGGCGGGCCGGTCGAGCACCCAGTTATGGTCGTAGCCGCGTGCGCGCACCAGTTGTTCGTGCGGGCTGCGGATGCGCTCGCCGATGCGTGTCGGCGTGCGGAAGTCGAAGGGCGTGCCGGCCACGTCTGCCAGGCCGGTGGGAATCAGCGTGGCGTCGACCGGCGTGTAGCGGCTGGCCGGCAGCGTCAGCACATGGTCGAGGATCGAGCCGCTGCCGGCCAGGTTGAAGTAGTCGTGGTGGCTCAGGTTGAGCACCGTGGCCCGGTCGGTCTCGGCGCTGTAGTCGATGCGCCAGCCCTGCTCGGCGTGCAGCGTGTAGCGCACCTCCACCGCGAGGCGGCCGGGGTAGCCTTCTTCGCCATCGGGGCTGACGCGCCGCAGCGCGATGGCGATTTCACCGGGCACGCCGGTGTCGACCGGCGCGATGTCCCACCAGCGCGCGCCGAAGCCAGCCAGGCCGCCGTGCAGCGAATTCGGGCCATCGTTCACCGGCAGCTGGAAGGCTTCGCCGTCAAGCGTGAAGCGGCCCGCGGCGATGCGGTTGGCGTAACGGCCGACGATGGTGCCGAAGTGCGGGTTGCGCGCGACGTAGTCGTCCAGCGTGGGCAGGCCCAGCACGACGCTGCTGCTCGCGCCGTGGCGATCGGGCACCTCCAGCGATGTCACGATGCCGCCGAAGTTGATGGCGCTCAGGCGCAGGCCGCGGCCGTTGTCCAGCGTGTACTGCGTGACCGTGCGGCCGTCGGGCAGTTGGCCGAACGGTGCTTCGGTGAGGGAGGGTGTCGACATGCTTGCAGCGCGCGTGATCAGTAGTAGCGCGGGATCGGGCCGACTTGCGGCGTCGCGTCGGGCAGCTCGACCATCACCTTGTCGGCGTAGCACCAGCCCCAGCCTTCGGGCGGGTCGTAGCCTTCGATGATCGGGTGGCCGGTTTCCTTGAAGTGCGCCCTCGCATGGCGGTTGGGGGAATCGTCGCAGCAGCCGACGTGGCCGCAGCTGCGGCACAGGCGCAGGTGCAGCCAGGTGCTGCCGGACTTCAGGCATTCCTCGCAGCCACGGGCGCTGGGCGTGACGTGGTGGATGGTGTCGGTGTGGGTGCAGTGTTTGCTCATGGCGCGATCTTCCCTCAGGTTTGCAACGCGCGTCGCCAGTGGCCGGGCGGTGCGCCTTCGGCTCGCGAGAACACGCGGGTGAAATGGCTCTGGTCGGCAAAGCCGCAAGCAGTGGCCACGTCGGCCAAAGGCAGGTCCGATCCGCGCAGCAGCTCCCGGGCGCGCGCCAGGCGCTGCGCCTGCAGCCAGTCGTGCGGTGTCTGGCCAGTGGCGAGGCGGAAAGCGCGCGTGAAGTGGCTGCGCGACAGCTGGCAGGCGTCGGCAACGTCGGCGATGGCGATGCGGCCGTCGAGATGGCTGCGCAGCATCTCCTTGGCGCGGGCTTCGTGCATCGGCGCCAGGGCCTGTGCGGGGCGTGCGACAGGGGCGGCGGCGCCGTAGCGGTCGTTCAGGTGGATGCCGATGGCCAGGCAGAGCTGGTCGACGAAAAGCGTGCTGACCTCGCCGGGGCGCGTGAGCACCGGCGTGAGTGCGCCGATCAGGTGTGCGAGCACCGGGTCGTTGGCGCCGGCCGCGGCCGTCAGCCCGGCGATCTGCGATCGGCCGGCGGCTTGCGCCAGCGCGGCATGCGACATCTCCAGCAGCAGGAAGTCGAACGGGCTCTGCATGTCGGCGCGGTAGTCGTCGCCGAAGTTGCGCACGTACACGGCGTTCTGGTCGAAGCCGCAGGCCTCGGCGCGGCGGCCGTGGAGGATGCGCCGCCGGTGCCCGGCCGACTGGGAGACGCCGACCAGGAAGCCGCGGTCGCTGGCCGGCGTGGCCACATGGCCGAGCCGTGCGTCGTCGGAGCGCTTCCGATAGAAGCGGATGCCCGAGCCCGCGAATTCCAGGCTGTCGCTCAGCTGGGCCGACTGGCAGCCCAGCGTGTCGTGCGCCGTGGCGATGGGAGGAGGCCCGGAGGCCGATGGCATGGCGTTCATCCCTGATGTCCTTGCATGGTGGATGCGATTCGAACACGCTGGGATGACGATCGCGCAAACGGAAAAAAGGCCGCTCCTTTGTTCAAGCCAGCAGCGCCGGGCTTCCGTAGCCTTCGCACTGCTTTCTCGATGCCCTGCCGGCCACGCGCTCTGCACACCGAAGCGTCTGCCGACTTATGGCACGACCCGACTCGCCTGTCATCTCCCCTTTGGAAGGACTTCACCATGCCCATCACCGCCACCCCCACCCCCGGGCCCAAGCTGCTCAGCCCCAAGGACCACACGCTGGTCATGATCGACTTCCAGTCGCAGATGGCTTTCGCCACGCATTCGATCGACGCCGTCACGCTGCGCAACAACGCCGCGCTGGTGGCCAGCGCGGCCGCCGGCTTCGGCGTGTCGACCATCCTGACGACTGTGGCAGAGAAGAGTTTCTCCGGCCCGATGTTCGACGAGATCAAGGCCGCTTTCCCCGGCCAGGCGATGCTCGACCGCACCTCGATGAACACCTGGGAAGACGCCGCCGTCATCCAGAAGATCAACGAGATCGGCAAGACGCGCATCGTGCTGTCGGGCCTGTGGACCGGCGTGTGCATCGTCGGGCCGGCCCTCTCGGCCATCGACCAGGGCTTCGAGGTGTACGTGATCGCCGATGCCTGCGGCGACGTGTCGACCGAAGCGCACGAGCGCGCCATGCAGCGCATGGTGCAGGCCGGCGCGCAACCCATGACCTCGCTGCAGTACCTGCTCGAACTGCAGCGCGACTGGGCCCGCACGGACAGCTACGACATGACGACGGGCATCGCACGCAAGCTCGGCGGCGCCTACGGCCTGGGTGTCACCTACGCCAAGACCATGTTCAACGCCCACGAAGGCTGAGCGGAAAGCGCGTGATGAAGCCGTACATCGTTTCCCTCGCGCTGGGCGTGCTGGTCGGCGTCATCTACGCGCTCTTCAGCGTGCGATCGCCGGCGCCGCCGATCATCGCCCTGGTCGGGTTGCTGGGCATCCTGGCGGGCGAGCAGTTGCCGCCGCTCGTCAAGCGCCTGTTCGACGCCACGCCGCCCGGCAGTTCCTGGCTGGACCACCAGGTCAAGCCGCACATGTTCGGCGAGCTGCCGCAATGCGCCAAACCGGCGCAGCCCGTGGCTTCCGGCGTGGCCCCGATCACGGACCGCAACGCATGACCGACAGCGCCGACCCCCAGCCCCGCCGTCACTTTCTCGGCGCACTGGGCGCCGCCCTCGCAGCGCCTGCCCTGGCGCAACAACGCTCTTCAAGGATGCCCGACATGGTCGATGCCCAACCCCCCGAACTCATCCTGCACAACGGCCGTTTCACCACGCTGGACCGTGCCAACCCCACCGCGACGGCCGTCGCCATCCGTGGTGGCCATTTCACGCACGTGGGCCGCGACGCGGACGTGCTGGCGCTCAAGCGCGACGGCACCCGCATGATCGACCTGCAAGGCCGCGCCGCGCTGCCCGGCCTGATCGACAACCACCTGCACATCATCCGCGGCGGGCTCAACTTCAACCTCGAGCTGCGCTGGGACGGCGTGCGCAGCCTGGCCGACGCGATGGCGATGCTCAAGCGCCAGGTCGCGATCACGCCCGCGCCGCAATGGGTGCGCGTGGTCGGCGGTTTCACCGAGCACCAGTTCGCCGAGAAGCGGCTGCCGACCATCGCCGAGCTCAACGCCGTGGCGCCCGACACGCCGGTCTTCCTGCTGCACCTTTATGACCGTGCCTTGCTCAACGGCGCCGCGCTGCGCGCCGTCGGCTACACCAAGGACACGCCCGCGCCACCCGGCGGCGAGATCGTGCGCGACGCGGCCGGCAACCCCAGCGGCCTGCTGCTGGCCAAGCCCAATGCGAGCATCCTGTACGCGACGCTGGCCAAGGGCCCCAAGCTGCCCTTCGAATACCAGATCAATTCCACGCGCCACTTCATGCGCGAGCTCAACCGGCTCGGCGTGACGGGTGCCATCGACGCGGGCGGCGGCTTCCAGAACTTCCCCGAGGACTACCAGGTGATCCAGCAGCTGGCCGACGCCGGCCAGCTCACCATCCGCCTGGCCTACAACCTCTTCACGCAGAAGCCCAAGCAGGAGAAGGAAGACTTCCTGAACTGGACCGCCACGTCCAAGTACAAACAGGGCGACGACTACTTCCGCCACAACGGCGCGGGCGAGATGCTGGTGTTCTCCGCGGCCGACTTCGAGGACTTCCGCCAGCCGCGGCCCGACATGGCGCCCGAGATGGAAGGCGAGCTGGAAGAGGTCGTGCGCGTGCTGGTGCAGAACAAGTGGCCGTGGCGGCTGCATGCCACCTATGACGAGACCATCGAGCGCGCGCTCGACGTCTTCGAGAAGGTGAATCGCGATACGCCGCTGGCCGGCCTGAATTGGTTCTTCGACCACTGCGAAACGATCTCCGAGCAGTCCATCGACCGCATCGCGGCGTTGGGCGGCGGCATCGCGGTGCAGCACCGCATGGCCTACCAGGGCGAATACTTCGTCGAGCGCTACGGCGCCGCGGCGGCCGAGGCGACGCCGCCGGTCAAGCGCATGCTGGAGAAGGGCGTGAAGGTGTCTGCCGGCACCGACGCCACGCGCGTCGCGTCGTACAACCCGTGGGTCTCGCTGTCATGGCTGGTCACCGGCAAGACGGTCGGCGGCCTGCAACTGACGCCGCAGCGCAACTGCCTCGACCGCGAAGCGGCCCTGCGCATGTGGACCGAGAACGTCACCTGGTTCTCCAACGAGATCGGCAAGAAGGGCCGCATCGAGGCCGGCCAGCTGGCCGACCTGGTGGTGCCCGATCGCGACTTCTTCGCCTGCCCCGAATCCGAGATCGCCGACACCACGGCACTGCTGACGATGGTCGGCGGCAAGGTGGTGTACGCCGCGGGTCCGTTCCAGGCGCACGACGACGGCGCTCCGCCGCCGGCCATGCCGGACTGGTCGCCGGTGCGCAGCTTTGGCGGCTACGGCGCATGGGGCGACAAGGAAGGCAAGCCGATGCAGGCCGCGATGCGCCGCATGGCGGCCGACTGCGCCTGCGCCAACGACTGCAACGTGCACGGCCACCAGCACGCGACGGCCTGGAGCAGCCAATTGCCCATCACCGACCTGAAGAGTTTCTGGGGCGCCCTGGGCTGCGCCTGCTGGGCCGTCTGAGGATGGCCGCACTTCGACGCCTCTTCACCACGCGGGCCGTGCACTGGCTCGCGCTGCTCTTCCTCTGCGCCGCCTACCTGCAGGGCGGCTTCAACAAGGCGACCGACTTCCCGTCGGCCATCGCCGAGATGAACCACTTCGGCATTTCGCCCGCGGGGCCGATGGCCGCGGTGGTCATCGTGTTCGAGTTCGGCGCGGCATTGATGATCCTCACCGGCTTCTACCGCTGGCTCGGTGCGCTGGGCCTCGCGGGCTTCACGCTGATGGCGACCTTCGTGGCCAACCGCTTCTGGGAGATGGCCATGCCCGAGCGCTTCATGGCCGCCAATTCCTTCTTCGAACACTGGGGCCTGGTTGGTGGCTTCCTGCTGGTGGCCTGGCACGACCTGAAGGGGCGTGATGAGCACTGAGCGCACTTCGACGGCGGGCAGCTTCGCCCCGCTGCGCCGCCCCGTCTTCGCCGTGTTGTGGGCCGCCACGGTGCTCGGCAACGTCGGGAGCTTCATGCGCGACGTTGCGAGTTCGTGGATGGTGACCGAGCTGTCGGCCAGCCCGACGGCGGTGGCGCTGATCCAGACCGCCGCCACACTGCCGATCTTCCTGCTCGCCATTCCGGCCGGCGTGCTGTCGGACATCCTCGACCGCCGCCGCTTCCTGATCTTCATCCAGATCATGCTGGCCTGCGTGAGCGGGACGCTGCTGGTGCTCTCGCGCACCAACACGCTGACGGTCGAGTACCTGGTGGCGCTGACCTTCGTCGGCGGCATCGGCGCCGCGCTCATGGGGCCGACCTGGCAATCGATCGTGCCGGAGCTGGTGCCGCGGTCCGACCTGAAAAACGCGGTGGCGCTGAACTCGCTGGGCATCAACATCGCCCGCGCGATCGGCCCGGCCGCCGGCGGCCTGCTGCTGGCGAGCTTCGGGGCGTCGTTCGCCTACGGTGCCGACGTGTTGAGCTATGTGTTCGTGGTGGCGGCCCTGCTGTGGTGGAAGCGCCCGGCCACGGTCGACACGGGCCTGTCCGAGCAGTTCTTCGGCGCCTTCCGAGCCGGCCTGCGCTACGCCAAGGCGAGCCGCGAGCTGCACGTGGTGCTGCTGCGTGCAGCGGTGTTCTTCCTGTTCGCCAGTTCGGTGTGGGCGCTGCTGCCGCTGGTCGCCCGCAAGATGCTCGGAGGCACCGCCGGCTTCTACGGCGTGATGCTCGGTGCGGTGGGTGCGGGCGCCATCCTCGGCGCAGTGCTGCTGCCGCGGATGCGCGCGAAGCTCGATGCCGACGGCCTGGTGCTGGCAGCGTCGCTCATCTCGGCGGTCGTGATGTGCGCGTTGTCTTTCGCGCCGCCGCAATGGGTCGCAGTGCTGTTGATGCTGCTGCTGGGCGTGGGCTGGATCATCGCGCTCACCACGCTCAACGGCGTGGCGCAGGCGGTGCTGCCGAACTGGGTGCGCGGCCGCGGGCTGGCGATCTACCTGACCGTCTTCAACGGCGCGATGGCGGGCGGCAGCCTCGGCTGGGGCCTGATCGCGCAGGAGCTCGGCGTGCCGACGACGCTGCTCATCGGCGCGGCAGGGCTGGCAGTGGTGGCCTTCGTCTTCCACCGCGTCCGGCTGCCGACCGGCGAGGCCGACCTGCAGGCGTCGAACCACTGGCCCGAGCCCCTGCTCAGCGCGCCGGTGGCGCACGACCGTGGGCCGGTCATGGTGCAGATCGAATACCGCATCCGCCCCGAAGACCAGCCGGCCTTCCTGCAGGCGCTCGAGAAGCTCTCGCTGGAACGCCGCCGCGATGGCGCCTATGCCTGGGGCATCACCGAGCACACCAACGACCGCGAATGCCTGATGGAGTGGTTCCTGGTCGAATCGTGGGCCGAGCACCTGCGCCAGCACCAGCGCGTGTCGAACGCCGATGCCGACCTGCAGAGCGCGGCGATCCAGTTCCACATCGGACCGGAAAAGCCGGTGGTGCACCACTTCCTTGCGCTGGACATGAAGCATGCGCGCGCCGCGGCCCACGGCGCGCAGGCGGCGCAGGAGCCTTCATGAGCGAGACGGCGGCCCAGCTGCCGCCGGGCGATGGGGCCATGATCCCCGAGCCGCCCTTGCTGGCGCGCCTGTCGGTCGCGATGTTCGGCATGGTGATGGGCATCGGCGGCCTGGCCAACGCCTGGGCGCTGGCGCACCGCGTTTTCGGCGCGCCGGTGCTGGTGAGCGAGCTGCTGCTGGGCCTGGCCGTGCTGCTCTTCGGCGTGCTGGCCGTCACACACCTGTTGAAGCTGAGCCTTCATTTTCCGGCGGTGCGGGAAGAGTTCGCGCACCCGGTGCGCTCCAGCTTCTTCCCGACCATCTCGGTGGCGGCCGTGGTGCTGTCGATCGGCCTTCGCCCCTACGCTCACGGCGTGGCCGAGGGGCTGTGGTGGGTCGGTGCGATGCTGCACTTCGTGCTGGCCGTCACGCTGATCCGGCGTTGGATCCTGCATGCGCAGGACGAAGGCGTGCTGACCCCGGCGTGGTTCATCCCGGTGGTGGGCAACATCCTGATCCCGATCGGTGGCGTGCCGCTGGGCCATGTCGAGATCAGCTGGTTCTTCTTCTCGGTCGGCCTGATCCTCTGGCTCGCCTTCTTCACCATCGTGCTGCACCGCGTGCTGTTCGTGCCCGCCATGAGCCAGCGCAGCATGCCCACGCTGTTCATCCTGCTGGCGCCGCCGTCCATCGGCCTGTCGTCGTACCTGGCCTTCACCGGCGGGCACGCTGGCGCCCTGGGCGACATCTTCTATTGCCTGGCGCTCTTCATCGCCGTGCTGCTGGCGACGCTGATCCACCATGCAGCGCACGGCGCCTTCTTCATGAGCTGGTGGGCCATGACCTTCCCGGCCGACGGCTGGGCCGGCGCCGCGCTGGCCTACTACCAGGCGCGGCCGAGTCGGTACACCGCGGCCATCGCGCTCTGTGCGCTGACGGTCGCCACGGTTGTCGTCCTGTGGATCGGCGTGCGCACCGCGCTGCACCTGGCGAGCGGGGCGGCGTTCCACGAGGACTGAGCCTTCACGGGCCCAGCAGCATCCGCCCCTCGGGCGACAGCAGGTCCTGCGCCTTGTTTACATCGTCGGCCGCTCGAGCGGCCGCAGGTCGAACACCAGCACCTCGGCCTGCTCGCCCTTGGCGAAGCGCAGCTGGCGTTCGTCGCGGATGCGGACGCCATCGCCTTCGCCCAGCTTCTCGCCGTTGACCTCGACGCTGCCGCGTGCCACATGCACGTACGCGTAACGGTCGGGGCCGACATCGAGCGTCGTGCTTTCGGCGCCATCGAACAGGCCGGCGTACATCCGCATGTCCTGATGCACGCCGAGCGAGCCGTCGGTGCCTTCGGGCGAGGCGATGAGGCGCAGCCGGCCGCGCTTTTCGGCGTCGCTGAAATGCACCTGCTGGTAGCGCGGTGCGGCGCCCTTCACCGACGGCACGATCCAGATCTGCAGGAAGTGCACGCTGTCGGTCTTCGAGTGGTTGTACTCGCTGTGCCGCACGCCGGTGCCGGCGCTCATCATCTGCACGTCGCCCGGACGGATGACCGAGCCGGTGCCCATCGAATCCTGGTGGGCCAGGGCGCCGTCGAGCACGTACGAAAAGATCTCCATGTCGCGGTGCGGGTGCGTGCCGAAACCCTGCGCCGGGTCGACCCGGTCGTCGTTGATGACCAGCAAATCGGAGAAGCCCTGCTGCTTGGCGTCGTGGTAGTGGCCGAAGGAGAAGGTGTGGCGCGAGCGGAGCCAGCCGTGGTTGGCGACGCCGCGCTGGTCGGCTTTGCGAAGTTCGAGCATGATGCGTTCCTTGTCATTCCTCTGTCGATGAAATTCACGATCTGCCTGAAGCCCAATCTGCGATCAATCGCGAGATGTTCAGGCGGAGAAGTTCGTGGCGTGAGGAAAGTATCGAGCGCAATGCCCCATCGCATGCTGAAACGTTTATGGCCGATCGATCGATGATTTCGATGATTAATCTGGAGGCATTCCGATGCTGAAACTCACGCTGGAGGCGATCGAGCTGGTCGACGCCATCGCGCGCCACGGCTCTTTCGCGGCGGCGTCGGAGCGGCTGCACAAGGTGCCCTCGACCATCTCCTACGCCATCGGCAAGCTCGAAGAGCAACTCGGCCTCGCGCTCTTCACGCGGCAGGGGCCGCGCGTCACTCTCACGCCGGCCGGCCAGGAGATGCTCAAGGAAGGACGCTGGCTCATCGCCGCGGCGGGCGAACTCGAATCGCGCATGCGGCAGATCGCCACCGGCTTCGAGTCGGAGCTGCGGCTGGTGCACGACTCGCTCATCCCCACCAGCGCCTTCAACCACGACATTCGCGCGTTCGAGGACCTGAACTGCGGCACGCGCCTGCGCATCGGCTGCGACACCATGACCGGCACCTGGGAAGCGCTGCGCGACGGCCGCGCCGACCTCATCGTCGCCGCCAGCGATGGCCCGGCCGGCGGCGGCTACAAGGCGGTCGCCGTGGGCAGCCTGTCCTTCGCCTTCTGCGTGGCACCCACGCACCCGCTGGCGATGCTGCGCCGCCCGCTCACACGCGCCGATCTGCTGCAGCACACGGCCGTGGTGGTCGGCGACGGCGCGCGGACGCTGTCCGACCGCACCATCGGCCTGCTGCCGGGCCAGCGCCGGCTCACGGTGCCGTCGATGGCCGCCAAGATCGCCTGCCAGATCGATGGCCTCGGCCATGGCTTTCTGCCGCGCGACTGTGTTCGCGAGGCGCTGGCGCGCGGCACGCTCGTCGAATTGGCCTGCGAGGAGTCACGCCCGGAAGAAACCTTCTGGCTGGCCTGGAAGCCCACGGCCACGGGCGAGGCGCTCAAGTGGTGGCGGGCGCGGCTGCAGCGGGAACTGGTGCCGGCAATCCTGCCGCCAGCGCTCGCGGGTTAGCCGCGCCGCAAGCGCCGCCACGCCGCTGGCGATGTGCCCACCCGCGCGCCGAACACGCGCGTCAGGTGGCTCTGGTCCGCAAAGCCGCAGGCGACGGCGATCTCCGGGAGCGAGGCGTTGTCGTCGCGCAGCAGCTTCTGCGCGGCTTCGATGCGCTGCGCCGTGCGCCAGGCGTGCGGGGTCTGGCCGGTGGTGGTCTTGAAAGCCTTGCCGAAGTGGCTGCGCGACAGGCCGCACGCCGCGGCGATCTCGGCCAGCGACAGGTCGTGCGCCAGGTCGGCGCTGAGCAGTTCGCGCGAGCGGCGCTCCTGCCACGGCGCCAGGCCCGCCGTCGCGCCGACACGAGGCGCCGTGCCGCCGTAGGCATGCGCGACGTGGGCATACAGCGCGAGCGCCATCTGGTCGAGGAAGAGGGCGCTGGCTTCGGTCGGCTGTTGCAGCGAAGGCAGCAGGGCGGCCGCGAGGTGCGTGAGCACCGGGTCGGCGGTGCCGGGCGTGCAGCGCAGCGCGCCGACTGCGGCCACGCCCGATTCCTGGGCGAAGTCGTCCAGCGCTGCCCGCGTGATGCGGAACAGCACCGAATGGAACGGGCTGCAGACGTAGGCCGACGGGCGCGTCGCGAGGTCGGCAATGTGCACCGTGCCGGCCTCCAGCAGCCCGAGGTGGGTCTCCCCGCCTTTCTGGAAGAAGCGGCGGCTTCCGGCGCGCGACAGTTCGACGCTGACGACAAAGGCGTCGTCGGCCGGCAGCGGCGGCAGCACGAAGAGATGCGCTTGCACGTACCGCATGCGCGCCATGTCCAGCCGACGCGTGTCCGCGCGCGAGGCCTCGACCTCGTCGAGTCCGTATTGCCGCGCGAGCTGCCGGGCAAAGCGGCTGGGCGAGGCGGCGACGGCGGTCATGCGGCGCCGCTCAGTTCAGCACATCGACCGGCGTGTTGAAGACGTAGCCGGCCCCGCGCTCGGTCTGGATGAAGCGCGGCGACGACGGGTCGCCTTCGATCTTGCGGCGCAAGCGCAGGATCTGGACGTCGATGGAGCGGTCGTACACCTCGGCACCGTGCAGGCGCGACAGCTCGAGAAGGCGGTCGCGCGACAGCACGCGCTGCGGCGCCTCGCACAGCGCCTGCAGCAGGTTGAACTCGCCGTTGCTCAGCTCGACGCGGCGACCGTCGGGGTCGGTCAAGCGGCGGGCCAACAGGTTCAGCTCCCAGCCGTCGAAGCGGTAGGCGCGGCGCTGCGTGTCCTGCGCGCTGGCGACGCCATCGCCACGTTTCTGGGAGCGACGCAGCACCGCGCGAATGCGCGCCAGCATTTCGCGGTTGCTGAAGGGCTTGGTCACATAGTCGTCGGCAGCCAGCTCCAGGCCCATCACCCGGTCGGCTTCCTCGAGGCGGCCGGTGACGATGATCACCGGAATCTCGCCGCTGTCGCGCAGGCCGCGCGCCAGCTGCATGCCGTCTTCGCCGTTCAGGCGGAGGTCAAGCAGCACCAGGTCGATCACGTGGTCCTGCAGCGCCTGCTTCATTTCCGCACCGTTGGCAGCGCCACTCACGCGGAATTCGTTGTCGGTAAGGTAGGTGGCGACGAGTTCGCGAATGGCGTCGTCGTCGTCGACGACCAGGATGTGAGGTCGGTTGGCCATATGGGCCGCGAGCGTAATGTAAATTCCTTGCGTGCCGCAACTGCCCCACATTTCAGATGAAACACGGCCGCGCGGCTTGACATCGCGCCGGCATCCGGCCGTGCGCCAATGGCACCTGAAGAAGCGGCGGCTCCTTGCCGACCGCATGCCCCGGGTGCGTTCCATGTTGAAAGTTGTGCTGATCGAAGAAGACGTCGCCATGCAGGCGCTGATCGCCGAGTGGTTGACGCAGGCGGGCCACCGCGTCGAGTCGTCGCGGCGGGCCGCTGCAGTGCCCGCGGTCGACGTCGACCTGCTCATCGTCGACCTCCCCAGGCTGCGTGTGGCCGATGCGCTGGACGTGCGTGCGCGCTACCCGGGCGTGCCCGTCATCGGCCTGTCGGCGCAACTCGCGCGCAGCCTGCCGGCCGGCTCGGAGCGCGCCAGGTCGCTGGGCGTGGCGGCCTTGCTGTCCAAGCCCTGCAGTGCCCGTGAGCTGTTGTCGGCGGTGGCCGACGCCGCTGGCTCGCGGCACTGACATGCAGCTGCCCCCGCGCTCATCGCTTTGCGTATCGCTGCCCCCCGAGGGGGCGCGTCAATGCCTTCGGGCGGCCGTGCGGCACTGACATGCGCCCAGCCGCCCGCCTTCGCGAACGCGTCATTGCCGGTGGCTTGCTGTTGATCCTGGCGTTCATCGGCTCGGCCGCCTACGACGGCTGGCGGCTGCACCAGCAGGTGATGGCGGTCAACGAGCGCGAACTCGGCAACCTCGCGACCGCGCTGGCCGGCGAGGCCGACCGCAACCTGCAGTCGGTCGACGTGCTGCTGCGCGACACGGCGAGCTGGTACGAGAGCTTTCCGTGGCGCACCGAGCCCGAGGCCGTGGTGGCTGCGCTCAGTTCGCGCGCGGTCGGCGTGCCGCAGGTGAGCGTGCTGACCCTCGTCGACGCGTCCGGCATGCAGCGCTTCCGTTCGCGCCCGACCGGCGAGCCGATGGCGGACGTGTCCGACCGCGCGTACTTTCTCAAGCAGCGCGACACCGACACGGGCGGCCTGGTCATCAACGAGCCGATCGTCACCCGCACCGAGCGCGAGCCGGCGGTGGTGATCTCGCGCCGCCTCAGCCGGCCCGACGGCAGCTTCGACGGCGTGGTGACGGCCATCGTCACGCTCCAGGCGCTGCAGAGTGCGTATTCGGCCATTCAGTTCGGCGAGGGCAGTTCGCTGGTGCTGGCGCAGGAAGACGGCAGCGTGGTGGTGCAGCAGCCGGCCAACGCGCCGCGCACCCGCTTCCCCGAGCTGTCGGCGCTCAAGGACGGCGCGCTGATTGACCGCGCGGCCAGCCCGATCGACGGGCGGGCGAAGCTCATCGCCGTCGTCGGCGTCGGCACGTTGCCGCTGATCCTGGCGATCACCCGCGACGAGGACGAAGCCCTGCGCCCCTGGTACGACGAGATGTGGAGCGCCAGCATTCGCACGGGCGTGGTGTGCCTGCTGGTCGGCCTGGTCGTCGTGGCGCTGCTGCGCCAGTTGCGGCGCCAGGCCGAGGCCGCGAGCGAGCGCCGCCGCCTCGAAGCGCGGCTGCAGCAGACCCAGCGGCTCGAGGCGCTGGGCACGCTGGCCGGCGGCATCGCGCACGACTTCAACAACATCCTCGGCGCCATCCTCGGCTTCGGCGAGCTGGCCCAGCAGCAGGCCGAGCCCGGCAGCGCGCTGCGGCGCCACATCGACCGCGTGCTGCAGGGCGGGGCGCGGGCGCGGCTGCTGGTGCGGCGCATCCTCGACTTCAGCCGCAGCGGCGTGACCGACCGCGCGCCGGTGCATGTGCAGACGCTGATGGAAGAGATCGTCGCGATGCTCGCGTCCACCCTGCCGGCAGGCGTCGACCTGCAGGCGCAGCTGGACGCCGGCGACGCGGCCGTGCTGGGCGACGCCACGCAGCTCTACCAGGTGGCGATGAACATCTGCACCAACGCGGTCCAGGCGATCGAGGGCGCGGGCACGGTGTCGATCCGGCTGCGGCGGGTCGACGTGGGCGCGCCGCGCGTGCTGATGCACACCGAGCTGGCCGCCGGCCCGCACGTCTGTCTGGAGGTGCGCGACACCGGCGTGGGCATCCCGCCCGAGGCGCTGCAGCGCATCTTCGAGCCCTTCTTCACCACCAAGAAGCAGGGCGAGGGCACCGGACTCGGGCTGGCGGTGGTGCACGGCATCGTGGCCGATCTCGGCGGCGCCATCGACGTCGCCTCGGTTCCCGGTGAAGGCACGCAGGTGTCGGTCTGGCTGCCGGTGTGCGGCGAGTGCGCGCCGGCCACGGTGCCCGACACCGGCGAGTGGCCGGCCGGTCAGGGCGAGGTCGTGATGGTGGTGGACGACGAGCAAGCGCTGGTCGAACTGGCGGAGGAAACGCTGGCCGGCCTGGGCTACGAGCCGGTCGGATTCGAGTCGGCCGAGCGCGCGCTGCAGGCCTTCGAGGCCGACCCCGATCGATTCGACGCGCTGCTCAGCGACGAAATGCTGCCCGGCATGCCCGGCACCGAACTGGCGCGGCTGCTGCGGGCGCAGCGGCCGGAACTGCCGGTGCTGCTCATGAGCGGCAAGGTGAACCAGGCCATGGTCGAGCGCGCCCAGGCGGCTGGCGTGCATGCGGTGCTGCACAAGCCGCTCGCGCTGCGAGAACTGGCCACGCGGCTGTCCGAAGCACTGCGTGACCGTACCGGCGCTCGCCGCTACAGTTGAAATCTGCGCAGCGCCCGGGTGAAACCGGGCGGCAACCGCGCCGCCGGAACATCAAGTCTTCGCGGCCTCGGCCGTTCAACCCCGGAGCAAAACGCATGAGCACCCTCACCACCCAAGACGGCACCCAGATCTACTACAAGGACTGGGGCAGCGGCCAACCCGTCGTGTTCTCGCATGGCTGGCCTTTGTCGGCCGACGCCTGGGACGCGCAAATGGTCTTCCTGGCCGAACGCGGCTTCCGCGTGATCGCACACGACCGCCGCGGCCATGGCCGTTCCAGCCAGCCGTGGAATGGCAACGACATGGACACCTACGCCGACGACCTCGCCGCGCTGTTCGAGAAGCTCGACCTGCGCAACGCCGTGATGGTCGGCCATTCGACCGGTGGCGGCGAAGTGGCGCGCTACATCGGCCGCCATGGCACCCAACGCGTGGCCAAGGCAGTGCTGCTGAGCGCCGTGCCGCCGCTGATGCTCAAGACCGCCAGCAACCCGGGCGGCCTGCCGATCGAGGTGTTCGACGGCATCCGCGCCGGCGTCGCCGCCGACCGCTCGCAGTTCTTCCAGGACCTCACCACCCCCTTCTTCGGCGCCAACCGCGAGGGCTCGAAGGTCACGCAGGGCATGCGCGATTCGTTCTGGCTGCAGGGCATGGCCGGCTCGCACAAGGGCCTGCTCGACTGCATCAAGCAGTTCTCCGAAACCGACTTCACCGCCGACCTGAAGAAGATCGACGTGCCCACGCTGGTGGTGCACGGCGACGACGACCAGATCGTGCCGATCGCTGCGTCCGGCCTCATGTCGGCCAAGCTGGTGAAGGGCGCGACGCTGAAGGTCTACGCCGGCGCGCCGCACGGCATCGCCACCACGCATGCGGACAAGTTCAACGCCGACCTGCTGGCTTTCATCCAGGGCTGACGAGGAACGGGGCCGGCGGATCGCGCGGACAATCGCGTGCTTCATGAGAAGCACATCGATGACCCTGAACGTCCACCCCTTTTCCGCCCCGGCAGGCCTGTGCCGGGCGATGCCACCATGAGCGCCGGACGCGACCGCCGGCTGCGCGTGGAGGCCGACAAGCTCGAGGCCTTCTGCCTGCTGGTCCGCGCCGCCTCCGCGGCGGCGGACCAAGCGGCCTTCGCCGAGGTGAGCCGTGCCGCGGCCATCGCGCTGCGCGCCAGGTTCGGTGGCGGAACCATCACATCGGCGTTCGCATGGCTGAGCGGGCCGGCCGCACAGGACGCATTGGCGAGCGTGCGCGCCGGCGACGTCGAACTGCAGGGCGCCCTGTCGCTGATCGAGCTGGAGCAGGCCGTCGCGCTCGCGAAAGAAGCCGAGACATTGCAGCGTTGAGCAATGCTGGTCGGCCCTGATCGCGCCCCCATCCGGCGCGGCCACAATGCCGGCATGCAACCCATCCTCGCCAAACTTTCCGAAGCGGTCGGCAGCGCTCATACGCTCGAGGAACTGACCCGTCCGTTGCTGGAGATGCTCGAGGCCGTGACCGGTTGCGAATCGACCTACCTCACGTCGATCGACTGGCCGGGCGGCCTGCAGCATGTGCGCGTCGCGCGCAACAGCCAGAGGGATGCCCTGGAGATTCCGGAAGGCCTGTCGGTCCCGTGGGCCGACACGCTGTGCAAGCGCGCGCTGGAAGACGGGCGGCCCTACACCTCCAACGTCGCGGAATGCTGGGGCGACTCGGCGGCGGCGCGGGAACTCGGCATCCGCACCTACATGAGCACGCCGGTGCGCGCGGAAGACGGCCATGTCCACGGCACCCTGTGTGCCGCGAGCGCCGCCGAGCGGCCGATGTCGGCCCAATCGCAGCATGTGCTGGAACTCTTCTCGCGCCTCATCAACCAGCACCTGGAACGCGAGCGCCTGGTGGCTCAACTCCAGGCAGTCAATGCGCAACTGGCCGCCAGCTCACGGACAGATCACCTCACCGGGCTGCCGAACCGGCGCCTGCTCATCGAGGAGCTCGAGGGACTGATCGCGCGGAGCGCACGTACCGAGACGTCGGTGCTGGTGGCATTCATCGATCTGGACGGCTTCAAGACAATCAACGACACCCACGGCCACCAGAGTGGCGATGCCTTCCTGCGTGCCATGGCCGAACGCCTGAGCCGGGCGCTGCGCGCTGGCGACATGCTTGCGCGTCTCGGCGGCGACGAGTTCGTGGTGATCGGCCCCGGGCCCGCACTGGCCGACGACGCGAGCGCCGTCGTGGCGGCCCTGAGAGAACGCCTCGGCGAATGCACGGTGGGCGACTTCGACCAGGGTGCGCAACGCATCGCCTATGCCGGCGCGAGCGTGGGCGCCGTGGCTGTCGATCCGCGCCACTGCAGCGCCGACCGCGCCCTGCGACAGGCGGACGCAGCCATGTACGAGCGCAAACGCGCACGGGCGGCCCGCCGATCCTGAGCCGCAGGCACGGGCGCTGTGGGGCTGCCTGCGATCCCGGTTGCGCGTTGAATCCTTCCGGGGCAGGATGCTGCTGCACTGCGAGAAATGGCTGCGCCGGCTTCGGCGCGGCATTCTGCGCAGCCGCCGCCCTGCAGGTTCACCGACACGCGCCGCCATGTTCTTCCTCTGGCCTGGGTACCTCTGGTTCTTGCTGCTGCTGGCGCTGATGCCTGCCGCCTACCTGTGGCTGCTGCGTCGGCGGAACAAGGCGGCCCTGCGCTACAGCAGCCTGGGCGTGGTGCAGGCGGCGGTGGCCGGCCGCCAGTGGCGGCGGCACCTGCCCCCGGCATTGCTGCTGCTGGCCAGCGCAGGCTTGCTGGTCGCCGCGGCGCGGCCGGTGGCGAGCGTGCCCCTGCCCTGGGCGCGCACCACCGTCATGCTGGCCATCGACGTGTCGCTCAGCATGCGAGTCAGCGACGTCAAGCCGACTCGCCTGGTGGCGGCGCAGGAAGCGGCCAAGCTGTTCCTGCAGGAAGTGCCGAAGACCATCGAGGTCGGCCTCGTCACCTTCGCCGGCAGCAGCCAGGTCGCGCAGCGCGCCACGCTCGACCGCGAGGCGCTGGTCACGGCGATCGACGGCTTCCAGATGCAGATGGGCACGGCCGTGGGCAACGCCATCGTGCTGAGCCTGGCGGAATTGTTCCCGGACCAGGGCATCGAGCTCGCCGACCTCAACGTCGCCAGCAACGGCAACCCGCGTGCGCGCAGCCTGGACGACAAGGCCAAGCCGCCGCCCCGGCCCTTCACGCCGGTGGCGCCGGGCTCGTACAACTCGGCCGCGATCATCCTGCTGAGCGACGGCCGGCGCACCACCGGCGTCGACACCCTGGCCGCCGCGAAGATGGCGGCAGACCGCGGTGTGCGCGTGCACGTGGTGGGGCTGGGCACGGTCGACGGCGACGTCGCCGCGCCCGATGGCATGGCGATCTACATGAAGCTCGACGAGCCCACGCTGCGCGAGGTCGCCCGGATGACCGGCGGCGACTACCACCACGCCGGCAGCGCCGAGGCGCTGCGCAGCGTCTACGAGAACCTCGGCTCGCGCGTGCAGGTGCTGACGCGCGAGACCGAGATCAGCGCGGTGTTCGCGCTGGTCTCGGCTTTGGTGGCGATGGCGGCCGCCGCGCTGTCCATCCTTTGGTTCGGACGAATCACGTGAGCGGCAGGTCGGCTCAGCTCTGACGGCCGGCCTCGAAGAGGAACCAGGTGCGGCGCTCGGCTTCGTCGATCCACACCTCCAGCAGGCTGGCGGTTGCGACGTCGCCGTAGCGGTCGCACAGGGCGTGCGTCTCGCGCATGAAGGCGGCGACGCGCTGGTTGTCCTGGCTTAACTCGGCCAGCATGTCGGCCGGCGTCACGAAGTCGGCGTCGTTGTCGCTCAGGCGCTGCAGGCGCACGGCGTGGCCGCTGGAACGCAGTGTGGTGCCCCCGAGCTTGCGCACGCGCTCGGCGATCGGGTCGACGGTGGCGAAGATCTGGTCCGACTGTTCGTCGAGCAGCAGGTGGTAGTCGCGGAACGACGGGCCCGACATGTGCCAGTGGAAGTTCTTGGTCTTGAAGTACAGCGCGAAGGTGTCGGCCAGCAGGGCGTTGAGTTCGGCGGAGATGTCGCGGGTCGCGTCCGCACCCAGGGGCGTGGGCGTGTTGAGCGGTGCGAGGCGATGCTTCTTGGCGGCGGCGAGGTCGGTCATGGTGACTCCTGGGGTTGAAGGCGGCGGGTTGGCGTTGGGGACTGCATCGGTGCGGAGGTGCGCCGGTGCAGAGCCTCTACTGTCGCCAGCCGCTGTTGCAGGGGCATTGCGCGTGCGCGGGCTCGTGCTTCAACTGAAACATGGCGATGACCAACGGCTTGGGCGCAGCGGCCTCGCCGCGCTGACGTCGCCCAGGCTCAGTCCCAGACCGGCGCCAGGCCCTCGGGACTGGTCAGGCGTTCGTTGCGGTCGAGCGCGGCGATCTGCGCCATGTCGGCATCGTCGAGCGCGAGTTGCTGCGCCAGCAGGTTGTTCGCCAGGTTCTCGCGCTTCGTCGACGACGGGATCACGGCGTAGCCGAGCTGCATCGCCCAGGCCAGCACGACCTGCGCCGGTGTCGCGCCGCGCGCTTGCGCGATGGCCTCGATCACCGGGTCCTTCAGTGCCTTGCCGTAGGCCAGCGTCATGTACGAAGTGATGTGGATGCCCTGGCTCCTGGCGAAATCGACCACCTTGCGGTTCTGCAGGAAGGGCGAGAGCTCGATCTGGTTCGTGGCGATGTTTTCCGCGCCCACGGCGGCGATGGCTTCCTGCATCAGTGCGATGTTGAAGTTGGAAATGCCGATGCGCTTTGTCAGGCCTTGCGCCTTGGCGTCCATCAGCGCGCCCATGAATTCGGCGACCGGGACTTCGTTCTTCGGCGACGGCCAGTGGATCAGCGTCAGATCGACGTGATCGGTGCGCAGCTTCTGCAAGCTCTCCTTGAGGCTCGGCACCAGCTTGTCCTTGGCGTAGTTCGACGTCCAGATCTTGGTGGTGATGAAGATGTCATCGCGCGGCACGCCGCTCTCGGCGATCGCCTGGCCGACCTCGGCCTCGTTGCCGTAGATCTGCGCCGTGTCGACGAGCCGATAGCCCAGTTCGAGGCCGGTCTTGACCGAATCGATGACGACCTGGTCCTTCAGGCGGAAGGTGCCGAGGCCGAAGGCGGGGAGGGTGTTCGTGTTCATGGTGTCGTTGTCCTTCATAAGATATTCAGTGGCCGGCAGGAATCGGGCCAGGGTTGCGTACGGGAATGCCGTTGCGTTGATCGAGCTTTCCGCTCCACTGCGTGAGGGCGAGCGAGACGAGCACCACCAACGCGCCGATCCACGGCGTGTGCATCAGCCCCAGGTGCGTGACGATCAGGCCGCCGGCCCAGGCCGCACCGGCAATGCCGAGGTTGAAGGCCGCGATGTTCAGGCCCGAGGCCACGTCGACCGCCTGCGGCGTGAAGCGCTCCGCCTGCTTCACGACGTAGACCTGCAGGCCGGGGACGTTGCCGAAGGCGACCGCGCCCCAGGCGAGCACGGTGGCGAGCGCCAGCCACTTGTGCGGCGCGGTGAACTGGAAGACGAGCAGCACGGCGGCCAGCAGCGCGAAGATGATCTTCAGCGCGGGAATCGGGCCCATCCGGTCCGCCAGCTTGCCGCCCCAGATGTTGCCGACCGCGACCGAGACGCCGTACACCAGCATCACCCAGCCGACCGCGCCGGCGCTGAAGCCCGCCACGTCCGTGAGGATCGGCGCGAGGAAGGTGAAGGGAATGAAGGAGCCGCCGTAGCCGATGGCCGTCTTGGCGTACACCAGCAGCAGGCGCGGCTCGGCCAGCACCTTCGCTTGTTGCACCAGCGAGGCCGGCGCGCTGTGGGCGATGTTCTTCGGCACGAAGATCCAGCTGACGACGAAAGCGATCACGCCCAGCCCCGAGACGGCGAGGAAGGTCTCGCGCCAGCCGAAATGCTGGCCGATGAAGGTGCCCAGCGGCACGCCCGTGACCAGCGCCACCGTGAGCCCGGTGAACATGATCGCAATGGCACTCGCGGCCTTCTCCTTCGGCACCAGGCCGGTGGCGATGGTCGAGCCGATCGAGAAGAACACGCCGTGCGCCAGGCCAGTGAGGATGCGCGCCGCGACCAGCGTCTCGTAGCTGGGCGACTGCCAGGCCAGCAGGTTGCCGGCGGTAAAGAGCGCCATCAGGCCGAGCAGCAGCGCCTTGCGCGGCACCTTGCCGGTCAGCGCTGTGAGCACCGGTGCGCCGACGGCCACGCCGAGCGCATACAGGCTGACCAGCAGCCCGGCCGAAGGCAGGCCGATGCCGAGGTCGGCCGCCACGGTGGGCAGCAGGCCGACGATCACGAACTCGGTCGTGCCGATGGCGAATGCGCTGAGCGTCAGCGCGAACAATGCAATGGGCATGGGAAGACTCCTGGAAACAGCCGGGAGTGTCGGATTCTTTGGCTTGCGGAAAAAGCAGCCTTTCAGTCAAAGATAGTTGCCGGAAGATCAATAATCTTCCGCTTTGCAAAGCGGGAGCGACGATGAAAACCACCCTCGACGAACTCCAGGCCTTTGCCGCTGTGGTCGACAGCGGCTCGATCACAGGCGCAGCCGAGCGGCTCGGCCAGACCGTCTCGGGCGTGAGCCGCTCGATGGGGCGCCTCGAGAAGAAGCTCGACACCACGCTGCTGCGTCGCACCACGCGCCGCATCGCGCTGACCGAAGAGGGCCGGGCGTTTCTGCTGCACGCGCGTGCCATCCTGGCCTCCATCGACGAGGCCGAGGAACAGATGGCCGCGCGTCGCCAAACGCCGGCTGGCCGACTCCGGGTGAATGCGGCCACGCCCTTCATGCTGCACGCCATCGTGCCGCTGGTGCCGGACTTTTGCCGTGCCTACCCGCAGATCACGCTCGAGCTCAACACCGACGAGCTCAACATCGACTTGCTGGAGCGCCGTACCGACATCGCGATCCGCATCGGCGCGCTGCGCGATTCGACCTTGCATGCGCGGCCGCTGGGCACCAGCCGGCTCCGCGTGCTGGCGAGCCCCGCCTATCTGGCCGAGCATGGACGGCCCAAGACCGTAAGCGCGTTGGGCAAGCACGCGCTGCTGGGATTCACGCAGCCCGATGCGCTCAACCGTTGGCCGCTGCGCGGCGCCCACGGTGACGAGTGGCAGATCGCACCCGACATCGCTGCGTCCAGCGGCGAGACCTTGCGGCAGTTGGCATTGCAGGGCGTGGGCATCGTCTGCCTGTCGGATTTCATGACGGCCGGCGATCGTGCGCGGGGCGATCTGGTTGCGTTGCTGGTGAGGGAAACCGTGGACGTGCGGCAGGCGATCAACGCGGTCTATTACCGCAACACGCAATTGGCGGCGCGCATCGCCTGCTTTCTGGATTTCGTCGGCGCCCGGCTCCCGACCGCCGAACCCGGTCTTCGTCGATCCGCCATCGCAGCGCACGGCGGATAATCCGTCGATGCGAATCCGCTTTACCAAGATGCAGGGCGCCGGCAACGATTTCGTGGTGCTCGACGAAACGCGCGGCCCGCTCGGGCTGACGTCGTTGCAATACCAATTTCTGGCCGACCGTCATTTCGGCGTCGGTGCCGATCAGATCCTGTCGGTGCGGCCTTCGCCTTCGGAGGGCGTCGACTTCCAGTACCTCATCCACAACGCCGACGGCGGCGAGGTCGAGCAATGCGGCAACGGCGCGCGCTGCTTCCTGCGGTTCGTGCGCGAACACGGGCTGACGACCCAGGACGCAGTGCGGGTACAGACGCTGTCGGGTGTCATCGAACCCCGTCTCAGCGACGATGGCCGCGTCACCGTCGACATGGGTGCGCCGATCTTCGAAACGGCACGCATCCCGTTCGACGCCGCCGGTCTGGATGCGCTGCCCGACGGCGGTTGGGAAACCTGGCACCTGGCGCTCTCGACCAAGCCCGAGCACGCGATCGTGCCTTTCGCCGTGCTGTCGATGGGCAATCCGCACGCGGTGCAGATCGTCGACGACATCGAGACCGCGCCGGTGGCCGAGCAAGGCCCGCTGATCGAACACCACCCGCGTTTCCCACAGCGCGTGAACGCCGGCTTCCTGCAGATCGTCGACCGCACGCATGTGCGCCTGCGCGTGTACGAGCGCGGTGCCGGCGAAACCTTGGCCTGCGGCACCGGCGCCTGTGCTGCGGTGGTGGCGGGCATCCGTCTCGGCCGGCTCGATGCACGGGTCGACGTCGAGACGCGCGGTGGCATCCTCACCATCGAATGGCACGGCGTAGGCCAGCCCGTGCAGATGACCGGCCCCGCCATCACCGTTTTCGAAGGCGAGATCGACGTTCCTTGATTCGCCCCCAGGCTTCGCGCACTTCTGTCGTTTCGCCTTCCCCCGGGCCGGGGGCACGACCGGCGGCCCGGCGGAGCCGGTTCCGCGGTCATCTTGGAAAAGTCGGCCTGCCTCGTTTTGAATTGCCTTGGATATCCAGATGAACCCACCTCACAACGCCGCCATGAACCCGATCACCGAAGACGACATCGCCGACTACCTGGCGAACACGCCGGACTTCTTCGAGCGCCATGCGCAACTGCTGGCGCAGGTGCAGCTCACCAGCCCGCACGGCAACCGCGCCGTGAGCCTGCAGGAACGCCAGGCCGAGATGCTTCGCGAGAAGATCAAGGCGCTGGAACACCGTCTGATGGACATGGTGCGCCACGGCACGGAGAACGTCGTGACGGCCGATCGCCTTCAGCGCTGGACGGCCAGCTTGCTGACCTCGCGCGACCCGCGCGGGCTGCCCTACCAGATCGTCGAGCAGTTGCAGTCGCTGTTCCTCGTGCCCCAGGCTGCCATCAAGGTGTGGGACTGCGAGAGCAGCTTTCAGAACGAACCGTACGCCCAGTGGGTGAGCGAGGATGTGAAGGCACTCGCCACCTCGCTGACGGCGCCCTACTGCGGCCTCAATTCGGGCTTCGAGGCCACCGCGTGGCTCGACGACGCGCGAGCCGCAGTGTCGATCGCGATGATCCCGCTGCGTTCGCAGCCGGATGCGCCGGCTTTCGGCCTGCTGCTGCTGGCTTCGCCCGATGGCCAGCGCTACAACGCCGAGATGGGCACCGACTTCCTCGAGCGCATTGCCGAACTCGCTTCGGCCGCGCTGTCGCGCCTGCGGCCTTGAGCCGCCGGGTGGCGAACACTCCGGAACGCACACCGCGCCGGAGCCGTTTTCGGCGGGCGCGTACGCTGTGGCTGCTGGCGGCTGCCGTAGTGTTGCTGGGCGGTTATGGGGCGATCGCGTCCTCCATCGCTCTGCGCGCCGAATCGCTCCTGGCCGATCCGCCGAAGCATCCTGCCGACGCCGCACTCGTGCTCGGCAACCGGGCCTACCGCAACGGCGCGCCCAACCCATGCCTCACCGGCCGTGTCGACACCGCCGTGCAGCTGGCGCAGGCCGGCCTGGTGCCGCGCATCGTGATGTCGGGCGGCGTCGATGACGAAGACGGCCGTATCGAGGCGGAAGTGATGGAGGTGCACGCCCGTGCCAGTGGCTACGCCGGCCCGGTGTCGCGCGAGAGCGTGTCCTCTTCCACGCACGCGAACCTGGCGCTGTCCTGGGCCGTGCTCGACGCCGCCGGCGTGAAGCGGGTGATCGTGGTCTCGGAGCCGTATCACATGTGGCGGGTCGAACGGCTGGCCCGCGCCAGCGGCTTCGATGGCCACTTCGACGTGCAGTACGCAGCCGCGCCCACGTCCTGCTGGCGCCGCTGGGGCATGGGGTTTCGCGGCGCGTTGCGCGAGCCGTTGGCCATCGTGAACAATGCCGTGCATGGCCAATTCTGAAGAACGCGGCGACGCGGCACTGTTCGCACGCTACCTGGCGCACGCGCAGGTCGAGCGCCGGCTTGCCTCGCGCACGCTCGCCATCTACGCCGAACACCTGCGGCTGCTGGCGTCGAAGATCGCCGAGGCCGACCTCGCCGTCGACCGCGTGGGTGCGGCCCACATCCGTCGCTGGACGGCGCAACTGCACAGCGCCGGCCGCGAGCCGCGCGGCATTGCGCTGGTGCTGTCGTGCTGGCGCAGCTTCTACCGCTGGCTCGGCAACGAAGGCCTGGTGAACGCCAACCCGGTGCAGGACGTGCGTGCGCCGAAAGCTGGCCGTCCGCTGCCCAAGGCGCTCGCGGTCGACGACGCGGTGCGTCTTGCCGAACTCCACGACACCGACGCCGACCCCTGGACCGAGGCGCGAGACCGCGCCATCGTCGAGCTGCTCTATGGCTGCGGCCTGCGGGTGAGCGAGCTCACCGGGCTCGATCTGCACGCGAGCCGCGACGCCGCCGGCTGGGTCGACCTGGACGCGTGCGAGGCCCACGTGCTGGGCAAGGGCGGCAAGCGCCGCAGCGTGCCCGTCGGCAGCAAGGCGATCGAGGCTCTGCAGGCCTGGCTGGCCGTGCGGGGCGACTGTGCCGCGCTGCCGGCCGCGACGCTGCGCGATCCGGCCAGCGCCGCGGCGCTCTTCATCGGTCGCACCGGCAAGCGTTGTTCACCGCAGGCGGTGTGGAAGCAGGTGAAGGCGCGCAGCCTGAAGGCGGGGCTCGCCGCCGCGGTGCATCCCCACATGCTGCGACATTCGTTCGCCAGTCATGTGCTGCAGTCGAGCAGCGATCTGCGCGCGGTACAGGAACTGCTCGGCCACGCCAACATCGGCACCACCCAGATCTACACCCGGCTGGATTTCCAGCACCTGGCCAAGGCTTACGACGCCGCGCATCCGCGGGCGCATGCGCGCGACGACCATCCGTCCGCCTCGAACAAAGCGAAAGCGAAAGACACATGAAGGCATTGCGGCTGCGGCCAGGCAAGGAACGGTCGCTGTTGCGGCGCCATCCGTGGGTGTTCGAATCGGCCATCGCCAAGGGCAGTGGTGACGCCGGCGAGACGGTGCGCATCGAGTCGCACGAAGGCCAGTTCCTGGCATGGGCTTCGACCAGCCCGGCGTCGAAGATCCGCGCGCGGGCCTGGAGCTTTCAGGAGACGCAGCGCATCGACGCGGCATTTTTCCAGGAGCGGGTCCAGCGCGCCGTCGCCGCGCGCGGGCTGTTCGACCTGCAGAGCGACGGCGTGCGGCTGGTTCACGGCGAGGCCGATGGCTTGCCGGGGTTGATCGTCGACCGTTACGGCGACACCCTGGTCGCGCAGTTCCTGTCGGCCGGCGTCGAGCGCTGGAAGGCCGTGCTGGCCGATGCGCTGCTGGCCGCCACGGGCCTGGCGAAGCTGTACGAGCGCTCCGATGCCAGTGGCCGCGAGCGCGAAGGGCTGAAGCCGGTGACCGGCTGGCTGCGCGGGGAGGGCGACACCGCGCAGGTGATCCGCGAGCACGACTGGCGGCTGTCGCTCGACATCGCGACCGGCCACAAGACCGGCTTCTACCTCGACCAGCGCGACAGCCGACAGCGCTTCGCCGAGATGGCGAAGCACCGGAGATTCCGGCGCGTGCTCAACTGCTTTTGCTACACGGGCGGTTTCACCGTGGCCGCGCTGGCGGGGCTGAAAGCATCGGGCGCGATCGAAGGCGCCGAACTGACGTCGATCGATTCGTCGCTGCCGGCGCTCGAGCGTGCCCGCGCCAACCTCGCGCTCAACGGCTTCGAGGGCGCGAACGCGCAGTTTCTCGATGCCGACGTGAACGCGACGCTGCGCCGCTTCATCGAGGAAGGGTGCAGCTTCGACGCCATCGTGCTCGACCCGCCGAAGTTCGCGCCCACGGTCGCGCATGCCGAGCGCGCCGCGCGCGCCTACAAGGACATCAATCGGCTGGCGCTCAAGCTGCTCGAGCCGGGCGGCGTGCTGCTGACCTTCTCGTGCTCGGGCGGCATCGGCGCCGACCTGTTCCACAAGATCGTGGCCTCGGCCGGCATCGATGCGGGGGTCGACGGTTACATCAGCGAACGCCTGGGCGCCGCGCCCGACCATCCGATGACCATCGAATTTCCCGAGGGCGAGTACCTGAAGGGCCTGGTGGTGGTGCGCAAACCGCTTTGACCTTGCCGCAGCGCGTGCCAAACCGCGTGGCTAAACTTTCCGCCTTTCCCGTTTTTCGATCTTCCCGGAGCACCCCATGGCCCTCATTCCCGCCACCATCCTCACCGGCTTCCTCGGCTCCGGCAAGACCACGCTGCTCAAGCGCATCCTGACCGAGGCGCACGGCCAGAAGATCGCCGTGATCGAGAACGAATTCGGCGAGGAGAACATCGACAGCGACATCCTCGTGACCGAGTCGAAGGAGCAGATCGTGCAGATGAGCAACGGCTGCGTCTGCTGCACCATCCGCGAAGACCTGCGCGAAGCGCTGCAACTGCTGGCCGCCAAGAAGCGCCAGGGCCTGCTCGACTTCGACCGCGTCGTGATCGAGACCACGGGCCTGGCCGACCCCGGCCCCGTGGCGCAGACCTTTTTCATGGACGACGAGATCGCCGAGAGCTATTTGCTCGATTCCATCCTGACGCTGGTCGACGCCAAGCACGCGCCGCAGCAGCTCAACGACCGCCAGGAAGCACGCCGGCAGGTGGGTTTTGCCGACCAGATCTTCATCAGCAAGAGCGAACTGGTCTCTGAGGAAGAGACCGAGGCGCTGATCCATCGCCTGAAGCACATGAACCCGCGTGCGCCTCAGCAGAAGGTCCATTTCGGCGAGGTGCCGATCGGCAGCGTGTTCGACCTGCGCGGCTTCAACCTGAACGCCAAGCTCGACATCGACCCGGACTTCCTGAAAGAAGACGACCACGCGCATCACGCCCACGAAGGTCACGACCATGCGCACGGCGACCATTGCGATCATCCGTCGCATGCGCACGAGGGCCACGGCCACCATCACCACACGGACGACGACGTGAAGAGCTTCGTCTACAAGGCCGACCGCCCGTTCGACCCGGCCAAGCTGGAAGATTTCCTCGGCGCCGTGGTCAATATCTACGGCCCGAAGATGCTGCGCTACAAGGGCGTGCTGAACATGCAGGGCACCGAGCGCAAGGTGATCTTTCAAGGCGTGCATCAGCTGATGGGCAGCGACCTGGGTCCCGAGTGGGGCAAGGACGAAGTGCGCCAGAGCCGCATGGTGTTCATCGGCATCGAGCTGCCGCGCGAGATCCTGGAGCAGGGGCTGGCCCAGTGTCTCGTTTGACTGTGCCGCCCCTTCGCCATCAGCAAGGCGATTCCAGGCGGGGCAACTGACACGCAGCGCAGCGGAGTGCAAAGCCGGGAGGCTTTATATCTATATACAATCGCGCGCCTGTTGCGAAGCCGCATCGGTCTCCGAAGGAGATGGGATGTGACTTCTGCACCGGAATGCGTGCGTTGCGGTCTGCTTCAAGGGTATAACCCCGGGGCTCGCCGCCGGCGGGCGACTTGTCAGATGGGCCGCGAGGTCGAAGAACCGCCGCGGCTTCCAGGGAGGAGACCCCCGTGAAAGCACGTTCGAGTTCGTCGAAGGAGCCTGCCACCGTGAACAAACCTGCCGTCAAGGCCAAGCCCGCGTCCCCGCCGGTCGTCAAGAAGACTTCGGCGGCAAAGCCCGCGCCGTCTTCGGCCAAGAAGGCTCCTGTTGCGACGGCGACGGCCCAGAAGGCCAGTCCCTCGAAGGCAGCGCCACCCGCGAAACCCGCCCCGACCGCCGCACCTCCCAAGGCCGCAGCGAAAAATTCAGCCAAGGCAACCGGTACGGTTGCCGCGACATCCCAACCGGCCGGCCGAAGTGCCGTCCCTCCTGCTCCACCGCTCCCCATGAAAAAAACGGCTGCCGCCTCCACCACCGCTCCGGCGACACCTTCCACCCCGATCGCAACGCCGCCCGCTCCTGCAGCGCGTGGCGGTCGCGTTTCGCGGCTGTCGCAACTCACCGTGCCCTCGATGGCGCAGTCGGTCGCTTCCACCGCGGCCAAGTCCAGCTTCACGCAGATCGTGTCGACCGCGCTGGTGCCGCCGCCGCATGTTGCAGTCAAGAAGGACCCGAAGCTCGCCAACAACTGGAAGACCAAGAAGGTCGAAGAGCTGGTCGATGCCGAAGTCATCGCGATGCCGGACAGCGAGTACATGAACGAGAAGCAGATGGCGTTCTTCCGCCTCAAGCTGATCGAACTCAAGCGCGGCATCCTCGAAAACGCCGGCGAAACCACCGAACATCTGCGTGAAGACACGGTCGTCGTGCCCGATCCGGCCGACCGCGCCACCATCGAGGAAGAGCATGCGCTCGAACTGCGCACGCGCGACCGTGAACGCAAGCTGCTCAAGAAGATCGAGCAGTCGATCCAGCGCATCGACGCCGGCGACTACGGCTACTGCGACGAAACCGGCGAGCCGATCGGTGTGGGCCGCCTGCTGGCTCGCCCGACCGCCACGCTGTCGCTCGAAGCGCAGCAGCGCCGGGAACTCAAGCAGAAGATGTTCGGAGATTGAGGTGAGGCGCGCCGGCAGCGCCAGCATCGTCTTCCTCGCGGGAACGCAGCGCCGGGCTGCAATGCGCGCGGTCGCGTTCTCCCATCGCCTAGAACCATCGAGCCTCTGAAGCCAGCATGTCCAAGGAAGAAACGCAGGGCCGTCTCCTCTCGAAGATGGCCAAGTTCGTGCGCAATCCACTGAAGGATTGGGCCGAACTCGATGCGCAGGACGCGGGTGCGGGAGAAAACGGCTACAGCCGCGAGATGCTCAAGGAAATGATCGAGCGTCGCCAGCGCAACGACTTCGTGCGCCGTCGCGAATTCGACATGCTGCGCAAGCTCCGTCAGCGCGAGGCCGCGGGCGCGCGTGATCCCGACCAGCCTTCGTCGCTCAATGTCGGCAGTACGTCGGGCAAGACCGAGGGGCGCGCGCTCACGCTCAAGAAGATCGACGAGATCGAAGAGCAGATGTCCAAGCAGTGGTGGAAGGGCGGCCCTGTCGACGATGCCGGTCCGTCCGTCAATCCGGAGGTGCTTGCCGCCCAGCGCGCGCGCGCCTACGCCGACACCACGCCGGGCTTGCCGCCCGAGCATTCGGTGCCTGCGCCGTCGGCGGGCGCGCCCGACAGTGCGCCGGCCAGCCTGCCTTCCAGCGCCCCGGCTCCACTCCTGGTCTACGACAGCGCGCTGGACGAGGCGGCGATCCGCTTCGCCCACGGCGACGACGTCGGTGCCGAGTCGATCCTGCTGCAGAGCCTGGTCGCCGAAGGTCAGGCCGACCACAACGAAAACTGGCTGGCGCTGCTCGACCTCTACCGTGCCATCGGCGATGCCGAAAAGTTCGCGGCCGCGAGCACCCGGTACGCCCAGCGGCTCAGGCGCAGCGGGCCCGAGTGGGTCTCGCTGCGCGCACTGGCGCGCGGCGCACAGACGCAGGCGGCGGCGGCTGGTGCCCACGGTGCCGACTGGCGCAGCCCGCCTCAGCTCACGCGCGAAAGCCTGTCGGACCTCACGCGCGCGCTGTCGGCCGCCGGCTCGGTCTGGACGCTCGACTGGCGAGTGCTGAGCGGCATCGACGCCGGGGCGGCGGGTCCGTTGCGCTCCCTGTTCGCGCACTGGTCGGCGTCTCCGGTCGACATGCGCTTCCTGGGCGTGGCGAGGCTGCTGGCCGTGATCGAGAAAGCCACGCCGGTGAACGAGCGCGACGTGGAGCAGACGTGGTGGCAGCTGCGCATGGCGGCGCTGAGGCTGTTGAATCAGGTCGACCAGTTCGAGCTGGCCGCGCTCAACTACTGCATCACCTACGAAGTGTCGCCGCCGCCCTGGGAAGAGCCGCGGGGCCGCTGCATCGCGGCCGAGGCGCCGGGTCCGTCGTCGAGCGCGACCGATGCCTTTGCGTTGAGCACCATCGGCGATGCGCCGCCCGAGCTGTCGAGCGGACACGAATCCATGAGCGCCGTGCTCGCGGGTGACTTGAGCGGCGACGCCGTCTCCACCTGGCGCCGGCTCGACGCCGAGATCGCCGAGGCGGAGCAGAGCCATCCGGCCGCGCCGGCGACCATTTCCTGTGCTGCGCTGGTGCGACTCGATCTGGCCGCTGCCGGGACGCTGCTCACCTGGGTGACCGAGCGCGATGCCAACGGCCAGCGTGTTCAGTTCGTCGATGCGCACCGGCTGATCGCCGCCTTCTTCAAGGTGGTGGGCATCGCCGACCACGCGCTGGTGCGGGTGCGCGAGAACTAGGTTCTTCGAGCGTCCCGCGGGCCTTGCATTGGGCCGGGCGATCCCCAAGTGCCTTCGATGGAACAGTTTCACGGAACCACGATCGTCAGCGTCCGCCGCAAGACCCCGGAGGGCGACCAGGTCGCCATCGGCGGCGACGGGCAAGTCACCCTCGGCAACATCGTCATCAAGGGCACGGCCCGCAAGGTGCGCCGGCTCTACCACGGCAAGGTGCTCGCCGGCTTTGCCGGCGCCACGGCCGATGCCTTCACGCTTTTCGAGCGCTTCGAGGCCAAGCTTGAGAAGCACCAGGGCCACCTCACCCGCGCCGCGGTCGAGCTCACCAAGGACTGGCGCACCGACCGGGTGCTGCGCAAGCTCGAGGCGATGCTGGCCGTCGCCGACGCCACCACCTCGCTCATCATCACCGGCAACGGCGACGTACTGGAGCCCGAAGACGGCGTGATCGCCATCGGCTCCGGCGGCGCCTACGCGCAGTCGGCCGCCAAGGCGCTGATCGACAACACCGATCTCAGCGCCGAGCAGATCGTGCGCAAGTCGCTGGCGATCGCCGGCGAGATCTGCATCTACACAAACATGAACCACACCGTGGAAGCGCTCTGACCATGTCCATGACCCCCCAGGAAATCGTCTCCGAGCTCGACAACCACATCGTCGGCCAGCCGGCGGCCAAGCGCGCCGTCGCCATCGCGTTGCGCAACCGCTGGCGCCGCCAGCAGGTCGACGACGCCCTGCGCCACGAGATCACGCCCAAGAACATCCTGATGATCGGCCCGACGGGCGTCGGCAAGACCGAAATCGCGCGCCGCCTGGCGCGATTGGCCGATGCACCCTTCATCAAGGTCGAGGCGACCAAGTTCACCGAGGTCGGCTATGTCGGCAAGGACGTCGACGCGATCATTCGCGACCTCGCCGAGATCGCCGTCAAGCAGACACGCGAGAAGGAAAGCGCCAAGGTGCGGACGCGTGCCGAGGATGCCGCCGAAGACCGCGTGCTCGACGCCTTGCTGCCGCCCGCGCGCACCGCCGATGGCGCCGCGCCCGACGGCAACAACGCCACCCGCCAGGCGTTTCGCAAGAAGCTGCGCGAGCACGAACTCGACGACAAGGAAATCGAGCTCGATCTGGCCGAAACCCGCACGCCGCTCGAAATCATGGGGCCGGCCGGCATGGAAGAAATGACCGAGCAATTGCGCGGCATGTTCGGCCAGATGGGCGGCGCCAAGCGCCAGACGCGCAAGCTCAAGATCGCCGAAGCGATGCGCCTGCTGATCGACGAGGAGGCGGGCAAGCTGGTCAACGAGGAAGAGATCCGCACGCAGGCGATCGCCAATGCCGAGCAGAACGGCATCGTGTTCATCGACGAGATCGACAAGGTCGCCACCCGGGCCGACGCGCAGGGCGCCGACGTGTCGCGTCAGGGCGTTCAGCGCGACCTGCTGCCGCTGGTGGAGGGCACGGCCGTGAGCACCAAGTACGGCGTGGTGCGCACCGACCACATCCTGTTCATCGCGAGCGGCGCATTCCACGTGAGCAAGCCCAGCGACCTGATTCCCGAGTTGCAGGGGCGCTTCCCGATCCGGGTCGAACTGCAGTCGCTGTCGGTGGCCGATTTCGAGGCGATCCTGGTGCAGACGCGCGCGTCGCTGGTCAAGCAGTACCAGGCGCTGCTCGCGACCGAAGGCGTGACGCTCGACTTTGCGCCTGAAGGCATCACGCGCCTGGCTCGCATCGCCTTCGAGGTCAACGAGCGCACCGAGAACATCGGCGCGCGGCGCCTGTCGACGGTGATGGAGCGGCTGCTCGACGAGATCAGCTTCGACGCGGCCAAGCTGTCGGGCCAGACGATTCAGATCGACGCCGCCTATGTGGACGCACGCTTGGCGGCACTAAGTCACGACGAAGACCTTTCGCGATTCATCCTCTAGCCAGGGCCGCAATGGCCTGGCGCTTCACGCATCACATTCATTGCGTGAGCTAAGTGCTTCATTTGCAACGGAATTAGCGGTTTTTGATTGTTCGAAAACCCCGCTAAGTCCTTGATTCCATTACAAAAAATACCCGCGACACCACATTGCGCGCCTCGGCTTTGCTGCTACAGTGGAAAAAAGTGCAGTTAAGTGGGAAAAAGTGTCGGATAGCGCCTCGTCGAGGTGCCTGGCTTCTCCCACCACCGGGGTTTCGTGGCCGTGTTTCAAGGCGCTTCATCGCTCAGTCTGGATGCCAAAGGTCGGCTCTCGGTGCCGACCCGGCATCGTGACGTCCTGAGCGCCGGCGCGGGCGGCCAGCTCACGATCACGCGCCACCCTCACGGCTGCCTGATGATCTTCCCGCGGCCGGCGTGGGAGCAATTCCGCGAGCGGATCGCCGCGATGCCGCTCAAGGACCAGTGGCTCAAGCGCCTATTCCTTGGCAACGCGATGGACGTCGAGATGGACGGAACCGGTCGCGTGCTGGTGTCGCCCGAACTGCGTGCCGCTGCCAACATCGCCCGCGAGACGCTGCTGCTGGGCATGGGCAGCCACTTCGAGCTGTGGGACAAGGCCACGCACGACGCCAAGGAAGCCGAAGCGCTGCAAGCGGGTCTGGCCTCGGAATCGCTCCAGGACCTCGCCTTTTGACGAGCACGGCCTTGGAAACCTCATGGACCCACACCACGGTGATGCTGGACGAAGCGGTCGACGCTTTGACGGCGGACCGGCCGGACGCGCTCGTCGGCTGCTACGTCGATGCCACCTTCGGCCGCGGTGGCCACACCCGGCGGCTGCTGGAGAGGCTGGCGCCGGAGGCCCGGCTGATTGCGTTCGACAAGGACGCGGAAGCGGTGGCCGAAGCAGCGCGCATCACCGATGCGCGTTTTTCCATCCGGCACCAGGGCTTCAAGGACCTGGGGGAGCTGCCGCCGCGCAGCGTGACGGGACTGCTCATGGATTTGGGCATCAGCTCTCCGCAGATCGACAACCCCGCACGGGGTTTTTCTTTTCGTTTCGACGGCCCGCTCGACATGCGCATGGACACCACGCGCGGCGAGAGCGTGGCCGACTGGCTGGCAACGGCCGAAACCCAGCAGATTGCAGAGGTGATTCGTGACTATGGCGAAGAACGGTTTGCTGTTCAGATTGCAAAGGCGATTGATGCTCGCCGACAAGAACGGGGCCCAATTTCAACCACCACCGAGCTGGCCGAGCTCGTGGCTGGCACGGTCAAAACCCGCGAGCCGGGCCAGAACCCTGCAACGCGCACATTTCAGGCTTTTCGGATTTTCATCAACGCCGAGCTTGAAGAGCTGCAACAGGCGCTAGACGCGAGCCTGAACGTGCTGCAGCCCGGTGGCCGACTGGCCGTGATTGCCTTTCACTCGCTGGAAGACCGCATCGTCAAGCAGTTCATCGCCGCCCATTCGAAAGAGGTCTACGACCGTCGAGCGCCGTTCGCGGCGCCCAAAGTGATGAAGCTGCGCGCCCTGGGCCGCGTCCGCCCGTCCGAGGCCGAGGTGGCCGGCAACCCGCGCTCGCGCAGCGCGATCCTGCGCGTCGCCGAGCGAACGGAGGCCTGACCGATGGCGCGCCTCAACATCCTCCTGCTCATGGCCGTGATGGCCACCGCGCTGTTCCTGGTGCACACGCAGTACCGCTCGCGCCTGCTCTACACCGAACTCGACCGAGCGGGCAACGAGGCGCGCAGGCTCGAGGTCGATGGCGAGCGGCTGCAGGTCGAGAAGCGAGCCCAGGCCACGCCGCTGCGCGTCGAGAAGCTCGCCAAGGAACAGCTGAAGATGCGCACCACCACGCCGGCCATCACGCAGTACGTGCGCCCCGACGGCACGGTGATCCCGCCGATTCCCGCGCCGGCCGCCTCGGCGCCCGCGCCGCGCACGGCAGCCCCGCGGAGGGCTGGCTGATGGCGCGTCGCAGCCGCAGCGTGCAGTACACGACCAGCCCCTTGCTCGCGAGCAAGACGCCGGTCTGGCGCAGCAAGTTCATCGTCGCAGCCATCGCGCTCGGCTTCGTGGTGCTGGCCGCGCGCGCCGCTTACGTGCAAGTCATCGGCAACGACTTCTTCCAGCGCCAGGGCGAGGTGCGGTTCGCACGCACGCTCGAACTGCCGGCCAACCGCGGCCGCATCCTCGACCGTAACGGCCTGCTGCTGGCGTCGAGCGTGGTGGCGCCCAGCATCTGGGCCATCCCGGAAGACGTGGAGCGCAACGACCCCGAGGTGCGCGCCAAGCTCAAGCAGGTCGCCAAGCTGCTCGGCATGGCGCAGAAGGACTTCGACAAGAAGCTCGAGGACGAGGACAAGACCTTCGTCTGGATCCAGCGCCAGGTCGATGCGCCCATCGCCAAGCAGATCGCCGACCTCAACCTCAAGGGCATCTACCAGCGCAAGGAATACAAGCGCCAGTATCCAGAAGGCGAGGCGGCAGCGCACGTGGTCGGTTTCACCAATGTCGAGGACCACGGCCAGGAAGGCATCGAGCTCGCCTTCGATCGCCAACTCGCCGGCAAGGCCGGTTCGCGTCGCGTCATCAAGGACCGCCTGGGGCGTGTGGTCGAGGGCGTGGGCGAAACCGTGCCGCCGCTCGACGGCAAGGACATTCAGCTGTCGGTCGACAGCAAGGTGCAATTCTTCGCCTACCAGAAGCTGCGCGACGCGGTGATCGCTCGCAAGGCCAAGGCCGGCAGCGTGGTGGTGCTCGACGCCGTGACCGGCGAAGTGCTGGCCCTGGCCAACTATCCGAGCTACGTGCCCGACAAGCGCCAGAACCTCACTGGCGAGCAGTTGCGCAACCGCGCCATCACCGACACCTTCGAGCCCGGCTCGACCATGAAGCCGATCACCGTGGCGATGGCGCTGGAGGCCGGCCGCGTGAAGCCATCGACCGTGATCGATACGTCCCCCGGGCGCTATCAGCTCGGCGGCTTCACCATCAGCGACACGCACAATTACGGCGCGCTGACCGTCGAAGGCGTGATCCAGAAGTCGAGCAACGTCGGCGCGCTCAAGATCGCGCAGAAGATGTCGCCGCACGAGATGTGGGACACCTACACCGCGCTCGGCTACGGCCAAAAGCCGCAGATCCAGTTCCCCGGTGCCGTCACGGGGCGGCTGCGTCCCTGGAAGAACTGGAAGCCGGTCGAGCAGGCCACCATGGCCTACGGCTACGGGCTGTCGGCCTCGCTGTTCCAGATGGCGCAGTCGTACACCGCCTTCGCGCACGACGGCAGCATCATTCCGGTCACCATGCTGAAGAGCCCGGCCGCCGCCGTCGGCGTGCGCGTGTTCTCGGCAGACAACGCCCGTGCGGTGCGCAAGATGCTGCAGATGGCCGCCGGCCCCGGCGGAACCGGCCAGCTGGCGCAGACGGTGGGCTATTCGGTGGGCGGCAAGTCCGGCACGGCGCACAAGCAGGTCGGCAAGGGTTACGCCAGCAACAAGTACCGCGCCTGGTTCACCGGCATGGCGCCGATCGAGACGCCGCGCATCATCGTCGGCGTGATGATCGACGAGCCCGGCGACGGGCGCTATTTCGGTGGCATCGCCGCCGCGCCGGTGTTCAGCGAAGTGGTGCAGCAGACACTGCGCATGATGAACGTGGCCCCCGACATGGCGGTGAAGCCGCTGGTGATCACCCAGGGCGTGGACGAGAGCTTCTGATGGACGACGACATCCTCCTTTCCAGCCCCAACGAAGCCGGTCACTGGCTGCGTTCCCGCGTTGGCGGCCACCTGCACGCCGACAGCCGAAGCGTGGTCGAGGGCGACGCCTTCATCGCCTGGCCGGGCGCTGCCACCGACGGCCGCGCCCACGTGGCGGCCGCATTGGCGCAGGGCGCTGTGGCTTGCATGGTCGAGCGTGAAGGCGTCGAGGCCTTCGGTTTCACGCACGAGGCCATTGCGACCTACGCGGGCCTCAAGGCCGCAACGGGCCCGATCGCCGCGTCGTTCTACGGCTGGCCATCGACACAGCTGGAATTGATCGCCGTGACCGGCACCAACGGCAAGACCTCGACCGCCTGGTGGCTGGCCGAGGCGCTGTCTCGTCGCGCTGGCCATGGCCCCTGCGCGCTGGTGGGCACGCTGGGCATCGGCGTGCCGCCGGAACTGGTGCACACCGGCCTGACCACGCCCGACCCGGTGATGCTGCAGCGCGAACTGCGCGGCTTCGTCGCGCGCGGCTTCAGCGCCTGCGCCATCGAGGCCTCGTCGATCGGCATCGCCGAACGCCGGCTCGACGGCTGCGAGATCCGTGTGGCCGTGTTCACCAACTTCACGCAGGACCACCTCGACTACCACGGCGACATGGACGCCTACTGGGCGGCCAAGGCCGAACTGTTCCGTTGGCCCGGCCTGGCCGCGGCCGTCGTGAACATCGACGATCTGCACGGGGCGACGCTGGTGGCCAACCTGATCGACCGCGGCACCGGCGCGCTCGACGTCTGGACGGTGTCGGCCGCCGGCGCGCCCGCCCGCCTGATGGCGCAAGACGTGCGCTACGACGCGCAAGGTCTGCGCTTCGACGTGGTTGAGCAGGGCGCTGCACCTTGTGCGCTCGCGACGCAGCTGATCGGGCAGTACAACGTGGCCAATCTGCTGGGTGTCATCGGCACGCTGCGCGCGCTGGGCATGACGCTCGCGCAGGCGGTGGACGCGTGCCGCGAACTCCACAGCGTGCCCGGCCGCATGGAGCGCATCGCGTTGCCGGGCCAGCCGCTGGCCGTGGTCGACTATGCCCACACGCCCGATGCGCTCGACAAGGCGCTGGCCGGCCTCCGGCCGTTGGTCGAGGCCCGTGGCGGCGCACTGTGGTGCGTGTTCGGCTGCGGTGGCGATCGCGATGCGACCAAGCGGCCGATGATGGCCGCGGTGGTAGAGAAGCAGGCCGACCGTGTAGTCGTGACCAGCGACAACCCGCGCAGCGAGCGCCCGTCGGCCGTCATCAGCCAGGTCCTGCTGGGCCTGTCGCGTCCCGAGGCTGCGCAGGTCGAACCCGACCGCGCCGCCGCGATTGCCGCGACGTTGGCGCAGGCGGCGCCCGAAGACGTGGTGCTGATCGCCGGCAAGGGCCACGAGGCTTGGCAGGAAATCGCAGGCGAGCGCATCGCCTTTTCCGACCGCGCCCACGCCATCGACGCCCTGACGCTGCGGAGCGCCGCATGAGCGAGGTCGTTGCCATGATGACGCTGGGCCAGGTTGGTGAATGGCTGCCCGGTGCTCGCCTGGTGGGCGACCCGGCCACGCCGATCGCTCGCGTGCACACCGACACCCGCACCCTGCAGCCCGGCGACCTGTTCGTCGCGCTCAAGGGCGAGCGTTTCGACGCCAACGACTTCCTGGCCGATGCGCGCGCGCGCGGCGCCGTGGCCGCCATCGCGCACGGCGGGCTGGGCGAAGCCGGCCTCGCCGGCGTCGAGGTGCCCGACACGCTCGCGGCGCTGGGCGCGCTGGCCACGGCTTGGCGCGCGCAGTTCGCGCTGCCGCTGGTGGCAGTGACCGGCAGCAACGGAAAGACCACCGTCACGCAGATGATCGCGACGGTGCTGCACGCCGCCTGGGGCGACCGCGGGCTGGCGACCGTCGGCAACTTCAACAACGAGATCGGCCTGCCGCTCACGCTGCTGCGGCTCCGCGCGCAGCACCAGCTGGCCGTGGTCGAACTCGGGATGAACCACCCGGGCGAAATCGCACGGCTGGCAGCCATCGCCCATCCGACGATCGCCCTGGTCAACAACGCGCAGCGCGAGCACCAGGAATTCATGGCCACGGTCGAGGCGGTGGCCCGCGAGAACGCGGCGGTGTTCTCGGCGCTGCCCGAAAACGGCACGGCGATCTTTCCTTCGGGCGATGTCTTCACGCCGCTGTGGAACGAAATCGCGCACGAGGGCGCGACCCGCCGCTGCCTGACCTTCGGCGACGATGCCGATGCCGACATCGCGCTGGGCAGCGCCGAATGGCAGAGTGGCCGCTGGGACATCGAGGTGCGCACGCCGCTGGGTGCCTTCAGCACGACGCTGCGCATCGCCGGCCGCCACAACGTGATCAATGCGCTGGCCGCGACTGCGTGTGCGCTGGCCAGCGGCGTGTCGGTCGAGAAGATTGCCGAAGGCCTCGCCGCCTTCGAGCCGGTCAAGGGGCGGTCGAAGGCGATCGAACTCCGTCAGGCCGACGGACGCACGCTGACGCTGGTCGACGACACCTACAACGCCAACCCCGATTCGGTGCGTGCCGCGATCGACGTGCTCGCCGCACTGCCCGGCCCGCGCCTGCTGGTGCTGGGCGACATGGGCGAGGTGGGCGACCGGTCGGACGCCTTCCACGCCGAGATCGGTGCCTGGGCGCGAGAGCGCGACATCGACACGCTGTTTGCGCTCGGCGACGCCACGGTGCACAGCGTCACGGCCTTCGCAGACGGGCGCATCCGCCGCGTGGGCCGCCATTTCGACGACATCGACGCGCTGAATGCCGCCGTCGGCCTGCACCGCGTCGGGGTCGCCAGCGTGCTGGTCAAGGGCTCGCGCTTCATGCGGATGGAACGGGTGGTCCAGGCCGTCGTCGACGCCGTCGTCGGATCCGACAACAACAACAAGGAGGCCGGTCATGCTGCATGAACCGCGCACCAACACATGCTGCTGAGCCTGGCCCAATGGCTGCAGACGCTCTCGCCCGAGTTCGGGTTCCTGCGCGTCTTCCAGTACCTCACGTTCCGCGCGCTCATGGCCGCGACCACGGCGCTGCTGATCGGGCTCGCGGTCGGCCCGTATGCGATCCGCCGCCTGACGGCGCTCAAGATCGGCCAGCCGGTGCGCGGCTACGGCATGGAGACGCACCTGAGCAAGAGCGGCACGCCCACCATGGGCGGCGTGCTGGTGCTGTTCTCGATCGCCTTCTCCACCATCCTGTGGTTCGACCTGAGCAACCGATTCGTGTGGATCGTGCTGTGGGTCACGCTGGGCTTCGGCGCCATCGGCTGGGTCGACGATTGGCGCAAGGTGGTGCGCAAGGACCCCGAAGGCATGCGCTCGCGCGAGAAGTACATGTGGCAGTCGCTGGTCGGCCTCGTCGCCGGCGTCTACCTGCTCTTCAGCATCTCGGAGAGCTCCAACTGGCGCGTGCTCGAGCTGTTCTACGCCTGGGTGCGTTCGGGTTTCGCCATCGAGTTCTCGCCCAAGATCAACCTGCTGGTGCCGTTCTTCAAGGAGATCAGCTATCCGCTCGGCGGCATCGGCTTCGTGATCCTGACCTACCTGGTGATCGTGGGGTCGAGCAATGCGGTGAACCTCACCGACGGGCTCGACGGCCTGGCGATCATGCCGGTGGTGATGGTCGGCTCGGCACTGGGCGTGTTCGCGTATGTCACCGGCAGCTCCGTCTATTCGCGCTACCTGCTGTTTCCGCACATCCCCGGCTCTGGCGAACTGCTGGTGTTCTGCTCGGCCATGGCCGGCGCGGGCCTGGCCTTTCTCTGGTTCAACACGCACCCGGCGCAGGTCTTCATGGGCGACGTCGGTGCGCTGGCGCTGGGCGGCGCGCTCGGCACCATCGCGGTCATCGTGCGACAGGAAATCGTGTTCTTCGTGATGGGCGGCATCTTCGTGGTCGAGGCGATTTCGGTGATGGCGCAGGTCATGTACTTCAAGTACACCAAGAAGCGCTTCGGCGAAGGCCGACGCATCTTGAAGATGGCGCCGCTGCACCACCATTTCGAGAAGAGCGGCTGGCGCGAGACGCAGGTCGTGGTGCGGTTCTGGATCATCACGATGCTGCTGTGCCTCGTGGGCTTGTCGACGCTGAAGCTCAGGTAGTCGCGTGAAGCACCTGCACGACCTCCCCGTCCTCGTCCTCGGCCTCGGTGCGTCCGGCCTGGCGATGGCGCGTTGGTGCGCGCGGCACGGTGCCCAGGTAACGGTGGCCGACACGCGCGACGTGCCCCCCGCGCTGGCCACGCTGCAGGCGGAATGGCCGGCTGTGCGCTTCGTGGGCGGGCCGCTGACGGCAGCGCTGGTCGACGGCACGCCGATCCGCGCCGTGTACCGCTCGCCGGGCCTTTCGCCAGCGGCGATCGCGCCGGTGGTCGACGCGGCGCGTGCTATCGGCTTGGCGGTGGGGGGCGAACTCGACCTGTTCGCGCAGGCACTGCGCGATCTGCGCACGGTGGAAATGCCGGTCGATGCGATGGTCGAGCCGGTCGACGACATCGAGGCGGCGCCGGTCGTCGAAGACGTCGCCCCCGAGGTCGTGCCCGAACCCGAAGTGCCGACGCAGGCCGAGATCACGATGGCCGAGCAGCCGCCGGTGGAGATCATCGAGGCACCCGCAACACCCGACGTCGAGGTGTCGGAAGCCGAGGCGCTGTCGACTGAGCAATCGACTCCGGAAGCTGACGCGCCGACCCCGGTCGTGGCCAAGCCCTCTGTCCACACGGCAGCCCGCGAAGCCGCGGAGTTCGTCGCGCGCATCGCCGAACTCTCCGTCGCCGCGCCCGCAGCCCCCACGGCCGACGACGAGGCCCCGCCGCCCGTCGTCGCGCCCGAAGCGCCCGTGCCGAAGGGCTACGAACCGGCCGTGCTCGCCATCACCGGCACCAACGGCAAGACCACGGTCACGGCGCTCACCGGCCAGCTGGTCGAGCGCGCCGGCAAGACCGTCGCCGTAGCCGGCAACATCGGCCCGACGCTGCTCGACACGCTTTGGGCCCACCTCGACGCCGACACGTTGCCCGAGGTGTGGGTGCTCGAGCTCTCCAGCTTTCAGCTCGACGGCGTGCAGGATTTCGAGCCCACCGCAGCTGCCGTGCTGAACCTCACGCAGGACCATCTCGACTGGCATGGCGACATGCCCGCGTATGCGGCGGCCAAGGCACGCATCTTCGGCGCCAACGGCCTGATGATCCTCAACCGCGACGATGCAGGCGTCATGCAGATGCTGCCGGCACCCGTCCGGGTCAAGCTGCAGCGCCCGCAGGTCCGCGCGCACATCACCTTCGGCGCCGGCCTGCCGCAGCGGCCTTCCGATTTCGGCATCGAACGCGTCAATGGCATGGCCTGGCTGGTGCGCGCGCTCGAAGCCGACGAGACGATCAAGCGCAAGCGCGGCGCGGCGGCTGAAGCCGAAGAGATCTTTCTGCAACGCCTGATCCCGGCCGATGCGCTGCGCATCCGTGGCCAGCACAACGCGCTCAACGCGTTGGCGGCCGTTGCGCTCGCCAGCGCCGCCGGCTGTGCACTCGGCCCCATGCTCTACGGCCTGCGCGAATACCAGGGCGAGCCGCACCGTGTCGAGTCGATCGCGATCCACGATCAGATCGAGTATTTCGACGACAGCAAGGGCACCAATGTCGGCGCCACCGTGGCCGCACTGGGTGGACTCGGCGCCGAGCGGCGCGTCGTCGCCATCCTGGGCGGCGACGGCAAGGGGCAGGACTTCGCGCCGCTGGCCGCGCCGGTCGGCGAGTTCGCGCGGGCCGTGGTGCTGATCGGGCGCGACGCGCCGCTGATCGAAGCCGCGTTGGCGTCGACCGGCGTGACCCTGGTGCACGCCGCATCGATGGACGAAGCCGTGCAGCAGGCCGCCCGGCGCGCGCATCCCGGCGACGCCGTGCTGCTGTCGCCCGCCTGTGCCAGCTTCGACATGTTCAAGGACTACGCGCACCGCGCGCAGGTGTTCGCCGATGCGGTACAGGCACTGGCCGATGTGCCGACCGCGCGGCGCGACGAGGAGACCGACGCATGAGCAACGCGCACGCCGCCGGCGCCACGCCCAACGACACGCCGGGCCGCCTGCGCGGCTGGTTCAGCCGTGCCGCCAAGAGCAGCATCGACGCACTGCCCATGCACCTGCCGGTGCGCCTGGGTGGCGGCAGCATGACGCAGACCAAGGCCGCGCCGATGCGCGTGCTGGGCTTCGACCAGGCGCTGCTGTGGGTCACGCTCGCGCTGCTGGCCTGGGGCATGGTGATGGTCTATTCGGCTTCCATCGCGCTGCCGGAAAACCCTCGCTTCGCCCGCGCCGGCTATGGGCCGATGTTCTTTCTGACGCGGCACGTGCTGTTCATCGCCATCTCTTTCGTCGCGGCGCTGCTGGCTTTCCAGATCCCGATGCAGACCTGGGAGCGCATCGCGCCCTGGCTCTTCGTGGTGTCGCTGCTGCTGCTGGTCGCGGTGCTGATTCCGCACGTGGGCCGGGTGGTCAACGGCGCGCGCCGCTGGCTGCCGCTGGGCATCATGAACTTCCAGCCCTCGGAGCTCGCCAAGCTGGCCATGGTGCTCTACGCCGCCAGCTACATGGTGCGCAAGATGGAGATCAAGGAGCGCTTCTTCCGCGCCGTGCTGCCGATGGGCATCGCGGTGGTGGTGGTCGGCATGCTGCTGCTGGCCGAGCCCGACATGGGCGCCTTCATGGTGATCGCGGTGATCGCGATGGGCATCCTTTTCCTGGGCGGCGTCAACGCGCGCATGTTCTTCGTGATCGCCACGCTGGTGGTGGCGGCCTTCGCGCTGATCGTGATGACCAGCGAGTGGCGGCGCGAGCGGATCTTCGCGTACCTCGACCCTTTCAGCGAGGCGCATGCGCTCGGCAAGGGTTATCAGTTGTCGCATTCGCTGATCGCCATCGGGCGCGGCGAGATCTTCGGCGTCGGCCTGGGCGGCAGCGTCGAGAAGCTGCACTGGCTGCCCGAGGCCCACACCGACTTCCTGCTCGCCGTGCTGGGCGAGGAATTCGGCCTGGTCGGCGTGCTGCTGGTGATCGGCTTGTTCCTTTGGTTGACGCGCCGCATCATGCACATCGGCCGCCAGGCGATCGCGCTCGACCGCGTGTTCTCCGGGCTGGTGGCGCAGGGTGTCGGCATCTGGATCGGCTTCCAGTCCTTCATCAACATGGGCGTGAACCTCGGCGCGCTGCCGACCAAGGGCCTGGGACTGCCGCTCATGAGCTTCGGCGGCTCCGCCATCCTGATGGTGCTGATCTCCCTGGCCGTGGTGCTTCGTGTGGACTATGAGAATCGCGTATTGATGCGGGGAGGGCGCGTATGAGCCGCACTGCCTTGGTCATGGCGGGTGGTACCGGCGGCCACATATTCCCCGGCCTGGCCGTGGCCGAGGCCCTGCGCGACCGCGGTTGGGCGGTGCATTGGCTCGGCGCGCCCGGCGGCATGGAGCAGCAGCTGGTGCCGCCGCGCGGCTTCGCCTTCGAGCCGGTGCAGTTCGGCGGCCTGCGCGGCAAGGGTCCGCTCACCGTGCTGATGCTGCCGGTGCGGCTGTTGCGCGCTTTCTTCCAGAGCATCGAGGTTCTGCGTCGCGTGAAGCCCGACGTGGTGATCGGCCTGGGCGGCTACATCACTTTCCCTGGCGGGCTGATGAGCGTGCTGCTCGGCAAGCCGCTGGTGCTGCACGAGCAGAACTCCGTGGCGGGCCTGGCCAACAGGGTGCTCGCGAGCGTGGCCAACCGGGTGTTCACCGCCTTTCCGAAGGTGTTGAAGAACGCGCAGTGGATCGGCAACCCGTTGCGCGAGGCCTTCGTGTCGCAGCCCGAACCGCTGGTGCGCTTCATGGGCCGCAGCGGCCCGCTGAAGCTGCTGGTGGTCGGCGGCAGCCTGGGCGCGAAGGCGCTCAACGCGATCGTGCCGAAGGCGCTGGCACGCATCGCGCCGGACCTGCGTCCGATCGTGCTGCACCAGAGCGGCGCCAAGCAGATCGACGACCTTCGCGCCCACTACGCGGCGGCCGGTGTCGAGGCCGAGCTGACGCCCTTCATCGACGATACCGCCACCGCCTACGCCACCGCCGACCTGATCGTCGCGCGTGCCGGTGCGAGCACCGTCACCGAGATTGCGGCCGTCGGCGCGGCAGCGCTGTTCGTGCCTTTTCCTTCCGCGGTCGACGACCACCAGACCACCAACGCCCGCTTCCTCGTCGACGCGGGTGGTGGCTGGCTGGTGCAACAGACCGACCTCACTCCCGAATTGCTGGCCGACTTGCTACAGAAAACAGAACGAACCACGCTGGTGGAAAAGGCCATGAAGGCCAAGACGATGCAGAAGACCGAGGCCGTCGACGCGATGGTGCTCGCCTGCGAAGAACTCGCTGCGAAGAAGCGAGGAGACCGCGCATGAAGCACGCCATCCGCCACATCCATTTCGTCGGCATCGGCGGCGCCGGCATGAGCGGCATCGCCGAGGTGCTGCTGAACCTCGGCTATCGCATCTCGGGCTCGGACCTGAGCGACAGCGTCACGCTGCGCCGCCTCGCCGGCCTGGGCATCACGACGCATCTGGGCCATGCGGAAGCGAACATCGCGGGCGCCGACGCCGTGGTCACGTCGACCGCCGTGCAGTCGGACAACCCCGAGGTGATCGCCGCGCGCGAGAAGAAGATCCCGGTGGTGCCGCGTGCCCTGATGCTGGCTGAGCTGATGCGCCTGAAGCAGGGCATCGCCATCGCCGGCACGCACGGCAAGACGACCACGACGAGCCTGGTGGCGAGCGTGCTGGCCGCGGCCGGGCTCGACCCGACCTTCGTGATCGGCGGGCGCCTGAACAGCGCCGGTGCCAACGCTCAGCTCGGCAGCGGCGACTACATCGTGGTGGAGGCCGACGAGTCCGACGCGTCCTTCCTGAACCTGCTGCCGGTGATGGCAGTGGTCACGAACATCGACGCCGACCACATGGAGACCTACGGGCACGACTTCGGCAACTTGAAGAAAGCGTTCGTCGATTTCTTGCACCGCATGCCTTTCTACGGCGTGGCGATCCTGTGCACCGACGACGAGGCCGTGCGCGAGATCGTGCCGCAGGTGACCTGCCCGGTGACCAGCTACGGCTTCAACGAGGGCGCCCAGGTGCGCGCCGTCAACGTGCGCGCCGTGGGCTCGCAGATGCATTTCACGGCGCAGCGCCGCAACGGCATCACACTGCCCGACCTGGACATCGTGCTCAACCTGGCGGGCGAGCACAACGTGCTCAACGCGCTGTCGGTGATTGCGGTGGCGGTCGAACTGAACGTGCCCGACGCGGCGGTGCAACGCGGCCTGGCCGACTTCAAGGGCGTGGGCCGCCGCTTCCAGAGCTACGGCGACGTGCTGGCCAAGGACGCATCCACGTCCGCCGCCTTCACGCTGATCGAGGACTACGGCCACCATCCGGTCGAGATGGCGGCCACCATCGCCGCGGCGCGCGGCGCCTTTCCGGGTCGCCGCCTGATGCTGGCCTTTCAGCCGCACCGCTACACCCGCACGCGCGACTGCTTCGAGGATTTCGTCAAGGTGCTGGGCACCGCCGACGCGGTGCTGCTGGGCGAGGTGTACGCCGCCGGCGAAGCGCCGATCGTCGCCGCCGATGGCCGCTCGCTGACGCGTGCGCTGCGCGTCGCCGGCAAGGTCGAGCCGGTGTTCGTCGACGACATCGGCCAGATGGCGCAAGCCATTCTCGACAACGCCCAGGGCGGCGATGTCGTGGTCTGCATGGGTGCCGGCTCCATCGGCGCTGTGCCCGGCCGTGTGGTGGAGCTGGGTGGCACGGCCGCATCGGCGAAGCCCGGCCAGTTCACTCGTGAAGGAAGGGCACTGTGAGCGTTTCGAACATTCAGCAACTCGGCAAGGTCGCCGTGCTCTTCGGCGGGACCTCCGCCGAACGCGAGATCTCGATCCTGTCCGGCACCGGCGTGCTCGAGGCACTGCGCTCGCGCGGCGTCGACGCGCATGCCTTCGACCCCGCCGAACGCGACCTGGTCGAGCTCAAGCGCGAAGGCTTCGCGCGCTGCTTCATCGCACTGCACGGTCGCCACGGCGAAGACGGCACGGTGCAGGGCGCGCTCGAACTGCTCGGCATTCCCTACACCGGCTCGGGCGTGATGGCGTCGAGCGTGGCGATGGACAAGGTCATGACCAAGCGGCTCTGGCTGGCCGACGGCCTGCCGACGCCCAAATACGTGCGCCTCGCGGCCGACCAGCAGAGCCGCGAGCAGATCCGCGCCGTGCCCGATGTGCTGGGCCTGCCGCTGATCGTCAAGCCGCCGCGCGAGGGCTCGTCGATCGGCGTGACCAAGGTCGCCGGCTACTCCGAGATGCAGGACGCGGTGGCGCTGTCTGCCAAGTACGACGCCGACGTGCTGTGCGAGGAATTCATCGAGGGCGAGGAAGTGACCTGCGCGGTGCTCGGCCACGGACTCGACGCCGTCGCGCTGCCGGTGGTGCGCATCGCAGCCCCCGCAGGCGCCTACGACTACCAGAACAAGTACTTCACCGACGATGTGAAGTACCACTGCCCGAGCGGCCTGCCGGAAGTGGAAGAGAAAGAGATTCAGCGTCTCACGCTGGCGGCCTACCGCACGCTCGGCTGCCGCGGCTGGGGCCGCTCCGACGTGATGATCCGCGCCAGCGACCGCAAGCCTTTCCTGCTGGAGTTGAACACCTCGCCCGGCATGACGACCCATTCGCTGGTGCCGATGTCGGCACGCGCGATCGGCATCGCCTACGAGGACCTGTGCGTGCGCGTACTGGCCTCGGCCGCGCTCGATTCGGAAGGCAAGGTCTGAACATGGCCGCTGCGGCACCCGTTCCCTTCGACGTCAAGCTCATGAACCTCACGGCGACGCTGGTCTTCGCCCTGTTCGGTCTCGTGCTGCTGGCGGCGGGCGCGTGGTGGGTGCTGCGCCAGCCTTTCTTCCCGATCGCCGGCATCAAGGTGGACGGCGAAGTGACGCACAACAACGTGGTCACGCTGCGCGCCAACGTCGCACCGCAGCTGACGGGCAACTTCTTCACCGTCGATCTGGCGCGGGCGCGCACGGCTTTCGAGTCGGTGCCGTGGGTGCGCAAGGCGGTGGTGCGGCGCGAATTCCCCAACAAGCTGCGCGCCACGCTGACCGAGCAGGTGCCGGTCGCTCATTGGGGCGACGACGCCGCATCGAAGATGGTCAACGGTTTCGGCGAAGTGTTCGAAGCCAACGTGGCCGAGATCGACGACAAGCTGCCGCGGCTCGACGGCCCGGTCGAGCAGGCCGGCCAGGTGCTCGGCATGTACCGCCTGCTGGCGCCGCTGTTCCAGCCGTACGACCTGTCGATCGAAGAGCTCGGCCTGTCGAGCCGCGGCAGCTGGCACGCGCTGCTCGACAGCGGCGCAGTGATCGAACTCGGCCGCGGCCGCAGCGAGGAAGTGGTGGAGCGTACCCAGCGTTTCCTGCGCACCGTGACGCAGGTGGCCGGCCAGTACGGCCGCACCGTCGCATCGGTCGAGGGCGCCGACCTGCGCCACAACGAAGGCTATGCCCTGCGCATGCGCGGCGTCACCACGGTCGTCACCGACCCCAAGAAGAAATAAGCGAACACCCGAGGACATTCATGCCCAAAGAATACAAAGACCTGGTCGTCGGCCTCGACATCGGCACCGCCAAAGTGATGGTGGTGGTGGCCGAGGTGCTGCCCAACGGCGAGCTCAAGCTGGCCGGTCTGGGCGTGGCGCCGAGCAACGGCCTGAAGCGCGGCGTGGTGGTCAACATCGACGCGACGGTGCAGAGCATCCAGCAGGCGCTGAAAGAGGCCGAACTGATGGCCGACTGCAAGATCGGCCGCGTCTACACCGGCATCACCGGCAGCCACATCCGCGGCATCAACTCCAGCGGCATGGTCGCGGTGAAGGACAAGGAAGTGACGCCGGCCGACGTGGCCCGCGTGGTCGAGACGGCACGCGCGATCAACATCTCCAGCGACCAGCGCCTTCTGCTGGTGGAGCCGCAGGAGTTCGTGATCGACGGGCAGGACGTGAAGGAGCCGATCGGCATGAGCGGGATGCGCCTCGAGGCCAAGGTGCACATCGTGACCGGTGCGCAGAGCGCGGCCGAGAACATCATCAAATGCGTGCGCCGCTGCGGCCTGGAGGTCGACCAGCTGATGCTCAATCCGCTGGCCTCGGCGCAGGCGGTGCTGAGCGAAGACGAGCGCGAACTGGGCGTGTGCCTGGTCGACATCGGCGCGGGCACCACCGATGTGGCGATCTTCACCAACGGCGCGATCCGCCACACGGCCGTGATTCCGATCGCCGGCGATCTGATCACCAGCGACATCGCCATGGCGCTGCGCACGCCGACCAAGGACGCCGAGGACATCAAGGTCGAGAACGGCTACGCCAAGCAACTGCTGGCCGACCCCGAGACGCAGGTCGAGGTTCCGGGCCTGGGTGACCGCGGCCCGCGCATGCTGAGCAAGCAGGCGCTCGCCGGCGTGATCGAGCCGCGTGTCGAGGAGATCTTTTCGCTGGTGCAGCAGGTGGTGCGCGAGTCGGGCTACGAAGAAGTGCTGTCGTCGGGCATCGTGCTCACCGGAGGCAGTGCGGTCATGCCCGGCATGGTCGAGCTCGGCGAGGACATCTTCCTCAAACCGGTGCGCCGCGGCATCCCGAAATATTCGAGCGCGCTGTCGGACATGGTGGCCCAGTGCCGTGCCGCTACCGTGATGGGCCTGCTCGAAGAGGCCCGTTTCGCGCGCATGCGCGGCTACAAGGTCGCGCAGAAGAACGGTTCGGTGAAGACCGCGTTCGGACGCTTCAAAGATTTCATCGTCGGGAATTTCTGATGACCCCCCAGTCTGCGCGCACTTCGTGTCGCTTCGCCAACCCCCCGTCCCGGGGGGCACGGCCGACGGTCCGGCAAAGCCGGTCCCATGGCCGTTCTGGAATGACCCCGCGCCACTTCAACGAACGATGGCGGCGCACCGGACCGCCATAGACGTCATCGGTAGTTCAAAAGAATTTCAGTCTCAAACAAACGGCAACTGCAACCAATCTAGGAGTCCTCAAATGGCTATCGAAATGATCGAAATGGAAGAGTTCAACCAAGGCACGCAGATCAAGGTGATCGGTGTCGGTGGCGGCGGCGGCAACGCGGTCGCGCACATGATCGAACGCGGCGTGCAAGGCGTGCAGTTCTCCTGCGCCAACACCGACGCGCAAGCGCTGTCGCGCAGCAACGCGCCCAAGCTGATCCAGCTGGGCAACAACGGCCTGGGCGCCGGTGGCAAGCCGGACAAGGGCCGTGAAGCGGCCGAACTGGCGGTCGACGAGATCCGCGCCGCCATCGACGGCGCGCACATGCTCTTCATCACCGCTGGCATGGGCGGCGGCACGGGCACGGGCGCTGCGCCTGTCATCGCACGCATCGCCAAGGAGATGGGCATCCTCACCGTGGGTGTGGTGACCAAGCCCTTCGACTGGGAAGGCGGCAAGCGCATGAACAACGCCGACAGCGGCCTGGCCGAGCTCGAAGCCAACGTCGATTCGCTGATCGTCATCCTGAACGAGAAGCTGCTCGAAGTGCTGGGCGACGACGTGACGCAGGCCGAGGCCTTCGCGCATGCCAACGACGTGCTGAAGAACGCGGTGGGCGGCATCTCGGAAATCATCAACGAGTACGGCGGCGTCAACGTCGACTTCGAAGACGTCCGCACCGTGATGGGCGAACCCGGCAAGGCCATGATGGGTACTGCCGCGGCCACCGGCCCGGACCGCGCGCGCATCGCTGCGGAACAGGCCGTGGCCTGCCCGCTGCTCGAAGGCATCGACCTCTCGGGTGCCAAGGGCGTGCTGGTGCTGGTGACGGCATCGAAGGGCTCGCTGAAGCTGGCCGAATCGAAGCTGGCGATGAACACCATCCGCGCCTACGCCTCGCCGGACGCGCACGTCATCTATGGCGCCGCCTACGACGAGAGCCTGGGCGACGAGATGCGCGTCACCGTGGTCGCCACCGGCCTGTCGCGTGCAGACGCACGTCGTCAGGCGCCGACACTGGAAGTCATCCGCACCGGCACCGACAACATCCCGTTCAACGTGCCGACGATGGGCGGCATGGGCCACGCCGGCGCGCACGGCCAGCCGAACTACGAAGGCATGGCGGTGCCGAGCGTGTGGCGCACCAACCGCACGATGGCCGCGGCGAAGGTCGATGCGCTGTCTTCGGGCGGCATGGACGACTTTGAAATTCCGGCATTCCTGCGCAGGCAGGCTGACTGAGTTTCGACCGCGTGGCTATGGAGGCCATAGCGAGGCGCAGCTTCATGCGTGCGCCTCGCGCTCCTAAAATCACGCCTGTGCTGCAACAACGAACGCTCAAGTCGATCACCCGCGCCGTCGGCGTGGGGCTGCACAGCGGGCAACGCGTGGAACTCACGCTGCGACCCGCCGCCCCCGACACGGGCATCATTTTTCGCCGCGTCGACCTGCCGGAGCCCGTGGACATTCCGATGACGGCCGAGGCCGTGACCGACACGCGTCTGGCTTCGACTGTGTCCAACGGCGGCGCGAAGGTGCAGACCGTCGAGCATCTGATGTCGGCCTGTGCCGGTCTGGGCATCGACAACCTGGTCATCGACATCACCGCCGACGAGGTGCCGATCCTCGACGGCTCGGCTTCGTCTTTCGTGTTCCTGCTGCAGAGCGCGGGCATCGCCCTGCAGAAGGCGCCGCGGCGGTTCATCAAGGTGCTGCGCGCCGTGGAAGTGCGCGAAGGCGAGGGTGCCAACGCCAAGTGGGCGCGGCTCGCGCCGTACCACGGCTTCAAGCTGAGCTTCGAGATCGACTTCGACCATCGTGTGGTCGACTCGACCGGCCAACGCGTGGAATTCGACCTGGGACAGGGCTCCTACACCCGCGACATCGCGCGCGCGCGCACCTTCGGCTTCACCAAGGAAGTCGAATACATGCGCAGCAAGGGCCTGGCGCTCGGCGGCGGGCTCGACAACGCGATCGTGATGGACGACACCAAGGTGCTGAATGTCGGTGGACTGCGTTACGACGACGAGTTCGTCAAGCACAAGATCCTCGATGCCATGGGCGACCTCTACGTCGTCGGCCGACCGCTGCTGGCCGCGTACAGCGCGTTCCGATCGGGACACGCGATGAACAACCAGCTGCTGCGCGAACTGCTGCGGCACGACGATGCCCACGAGATCGTCACCTTCGACGACGACAAGCGCGCACCGGCGGGTTTCGCCGAGATCGCACGCGCCTGGTAGCGCCCTGCACACACGCACGCACCGATGCTGCTGTTTCGCTGGGCCATTCTTTTCCTGCTGCTGCTCGCCGGCGTTTCCTTCGCGTTCTATGCCGGAACCGGACAGATGAAGTACCGGCGTTTCGGTTGGATCGTCCTCAAATGGACGCTGCTTGCGGCCTTCGGTTTCTTTGCGGTACTGATCGCCGAACGCGTCGCCTGAGGCTTGGTCAGCGCGGGGCGACGATGGGCCATGGCAGGGGCGATCTCGCTCGGTGACCCGCTACAGTCGGTGAGAAGCATCAACCACCGGAGACAGATTTCATGAAGAGCCCCCACTCGGCCACGCGCCGGCCCTCGATCGCGTTGCGCCCCGCCACGCGGTTTCTCCTCGGTGCAGGCCTTCTGCTCGGGATGGGCGCGGCGAATGCGGCTGACACGCTCGACACCGCCTGCCGCACCACCGAGGAATGCCAGGCCCAGGTCGCTCGCCTTCAAGGCACCGTCAAAGGCGACGCCACGAGTGCCCTCGCAAAGCAGCAGGACGTCTTCTACTGGTTCGGTCGCATCAACATGGCTTCGACCGTGGTGCTGACCGAGCAGGGCATCATCCCGGCCGCGTTGACCGGGCGCATTGCTCGCGGCGTGAGCCACTCGATCGACCAGGCGGCGCAGCCTGGCGGCAAGCGGCCCACCGATGTGCTGCAGGTCGAGAAGATCATCACGGACCAGGTAGGTCCCGAAGGCACGCTGGTCCATACCGGACGCAGCCGCCAGGACATTCACTCGACGCTCAACGCTGCGCAGCTTCGCCTCGAAGTGCTGGACTACGCCGACGCGCTCGACGCCGTGCGCAAGCGGCTCATCGACCTGGCGGGCAAGCACGTCGACACCTACGTCCCGGCCTACACCAACGGCGTCCAGGCGATGCCGATCAGCTATGCGCACTACCTGCTGGCGTTCGCCGATTCGTTCGAGCGCGACGCCACGCGCATTCGCGAGGCGTACGCACGCCTGAACCTCAGCCCCATGGGCACGGCCGTGCTGGCCAATTCAAGCTGGTCGGTCAACCGCGAGCGACTGGCGGCGCTGCTGGGCTTCGACGGGCTGATCGTGAATTCGCTGGATGCGGGGCAGATCAGCACCTACGACATTCCGCTCGAAGCCACGGCCATTGCCAGCTCCACCGCCATCCGGGTGGGCGCGTTCCTGCAGGACGTGCATACGCAGTACCACCAGACGCGCCCATGGATGCTGCTGGGCGCCAGCGACACGTACACCAGCAGTGCGATGCCGCAGAAGGCCAATCCGGGCGTCATCCAGAACACCCGTGCCAAGGCCACCGACGTGGTGGCGTCGGCCCAGGCCGTGACGCTGCGTGCGCACAACGTGACGCCGGGCATGATCGACTACAAGAACACGGCCAGTGCGACGGGCGCCAAGACTTTCGTGCTCGGCGTGGAGATGCTGCAGCAGTTCGACGGCGTGCTGGGCGCCTTGCAGATCGACCGGGCCCGTGCGCTGGAAGAACTCGAGTCCGACTGGATCACATCGATGGAGCTGGCCGAGACGCTGCAACGCGCGCATGGCGTGCCCTTCCGCGTGGGCCATCATTTCGCGTCCGAGATCGTCGTCTATGCGCGCAGCCAGAATCTGCGCCCCAAAGACTTCCCGTATGCGCAGGCACAGCGCATCTACGCCGAAGCCGGCCAGAAGTACCAGCTGTCCCAGGCAGTCTTGCCGCTGGACGAGGCTGCCTTCCGGGCGACGCTTTCTCCCGCCACGATGGTGCGCACACGCACCGGCACAGGCGGTCCGCAGCCGGAAGAAGTGCGCCGCATGCTGGCGTCGTCCAGCGCTGCGCTGGCGCGCGACCAGACGTGGGCGAAGGCGCGCCGCGCGCGGCTGATCGAGGCCGAAGCCGCCTTGAATCGGAGCTTTGTCGAACTGGCCCGCAAGCCTTGAACGCTTCGGTCTACAAGCCGTAATACCGCGTCGCAGTCGGCTGCCGTTGGCAGCCGACTGCGGTGGTTGATCCCGTCAATACCACCCGCGACGCGCCAAGAGTTGCACCTGGTGATGCACCGCCTGGTTGATAATAAGAACAATTCTTATTGATCGGGTGACGGTTGTCCTGTGTCTGCGCCCTTGTGCTGCGGCCGGCAGGAACCGCCAGAGGTGTGCCTTGCTGGAGCGTTACTACCGCGAACTGCTGAATTTTCTACACCGCCAGGTGAGCGACCGTGACACGGCCGCCGATCTGGCGCAGGAAAGCTACGCTCGCGTACTGGCCGTGCAGCATGCAGGTCGAGACGTTCTCGATGGCCGTGCGTTGCTTTATCGCACCGCGCGCAACCTGCTGGTCGACCAGCATCGGCGCAACGCGGTGCGCCGCCATGAGCCGCTGGATGCGATCACGGAGGCCGACCAGCCGCACGCTCTGGCGCACCTGCAACCCGAGAACGTCCTCGCGTCTCAACAGGTTCAGCGCGCCTATATCGGCGCGATCGAATCCCTGCCCCCGAGGTGCCGCGAGGCCTTCGTCCTGCATGTGTTCGACGAGCTCACGCATGCGCAGATCGCCCGGCACATGGGCATCTCGGTGAGCATGGTCGAGAAGCACGTTGTCCGCGGCATGCTCGCCTGCAAGTCGTGTGAACGCAGCTTGCACGCGCAGGACGACCTCGGCTTGAGGCGGTCCGCGAGGTAGTCGCGCGGCGGGAGGAAGCGGACCTGAGGAATCGGCCCCTCTCGTGCGTCTACAGTCCTGAGCGCTGAACTCTGCTTTCAAACCCATGAACCGGCCCCTTTCCGACCGTGATTCGTCGGCCTCCGTGGCGGACGTGGATGCGCACGTGTTCGAGCGTTTCGTGCAGGCCCATGACGCACGCGACGTAGCAGCCGCGACCTGGGCTGTGCGCCGGCGCAACGGGCTGAGCCCTGCCGACCGGGCCGCGCTGCAAGCCTGGCTGGATGCGGACCCCCAGCATGCCGCCGCCCTCGAGGACATGGCGGCCATGACAGGCCAGCTTCGGCAGTTGTCGAGCGACGACGTCATCGCGATCAAGCGAAGCATGCAATCCGATGCCACCTCGCGCCAGGACGCGGCGTCGAATCCGCCACGCCACGCGCCTGAGCCCTCGCGCTGGCGCTGGCGCTTTCACCTCGGTCCTCTGATCGCACCCGCCGCTGCGGTCGTGGTGGCGGTGGCCCTCGTCGGTGCGGGTTGGACCGGCTGGGACAGCTGGCGCAGCCTGCCCACGTTCGAGCAGGCTTTCTCGACCGAGCGCGGCCAGCAGATCGTGGCCACCTTGCCCGACGATCCGGCGCGGGGCAGCACGGTGCAACTCGACACGGCCACGCGCCTGGACGCACGCCTGTTCCGCAGTCGCCGCGAGGTCCGTCTTCAGGAGGGCCAAGCGCTGTTCTCGGTGCATGCGGACAGCGACCGGCCTTTCCATGTGTGGGCCGGCAGGCTGCACATCACCGTCGTCGGCACCCGGTTCTCCGTTCGTCACACCACCTCGGGCCAGGACGCCGGCCGCACCGTGGTGTCGGTGGAGGAGGGCCACGTGCGCGTCAGCCGCGTGCGCGGCGACGAGGGCGACACGGCGTCCAGCGATGCGACGGTCGAACTGGTGGCCGGGCAGAGGGTGACGGGCGATGACAGCGGCGGCATGGGTCCGGTGACGCGCGTGCCGCCAGAGGCCGTCGCTCCCTGGCGCGCCGGGCGCATCAGCTTCGACCACACACCGCTGGCACAGGCCCTGGCCGAGTTCGAACGCTACCGCAGCACTGGCCTGGTCATCAAGGACCCTGCCGTTGCCCGTCTGCCCGTCGGGGGCAGCTACCGCGTCCAGCAGTTCGGCAGCTTCGTCGATGCGCTGCCGCTGATGCTGCCGGTCCGGCTGGTCGCGCACGGGGACGTCACCGAAATCGTCTTGCGGCACCCCTGAAGATTTTTTCGATTTCTTGGCTGCCCACATGAGGGTTCGGCAGCGCTGGTGCGTCTTCAGAGGCAGGTACAGGCGAGCGCCCAAGCGGATCGCCTGACAACAACCACCGACCGAGGAGTCCGACCTTCATGCGCACCGTGCGTTTCAACCCTGTCCCGTTCACCCTGGCGGCTGCTCTCGCCGGGACCTTCGTTTCCACCCTCGCGCTTCCTGCGAACGCCCAGAGCGGCGCGTCGACCCCGGGCGCCTTGGCGCTCTCGATGCCGGCGCAGCCCCTTGCGCAGTCACTGAACGAAGTGGCTCGCCTGGCCAACCTTCAGATGAGCTTTCCGGCGGCGCTGGTGGCGGGCAAGACGGCGCCCGCCGTCTCGGGCCGTCTATCGGCGAGACAGGCGGTCGACCGGCTGCTGGCTGGCAGCGGCCTCGAGGCGACGGTCGACGGGTCGTCGGTGCTGGTGCGGCAGGCTGCGCCGGCATCGGCCGGCAACCGAACGCTCCCCGTCGTCGAGGTCACGGAGTCGGCCACGCGCTCGCCGGCGCCCTACGCGGGCGGACAGGTGGCGCGCGGAGGGCGCATCGGCCTGCTGGGCGACAAGGACATGCTCGACACCCCCTTCAGCGCCACGCAGTACACCGCGCAGCTCATCGAAGACCAGCAGGCGCAGAACCTGGGCGACGTGCTGGTCAACGACCCGTCGGTGCGCAACACCTATTCGCGCGGCGCCGGCCGCGACGAGTTCAACATCCGCGGCTTCACGCTGTTCAACTACGACGTGTCGTTCAATGGGCTTTACGGCATCTCGCCGCGCAATGCCAGTTCGTTGATCGGCGTCGAGCGCGTCGAGGTGTTGCGCGGTCCGAATGCCTTGCTCAACGGCATGGCGCCTGCGGGCTCCGTCGGCGGTGCCATCAATCTCGTGCCGAAGCGGGCCGACACCGAGCCGCTCAACCGCGTGACGCTCTCGTACGTCGACGACGGCCAGTTCGGCACGCAGGTCGACATCGGCCGGCGCTTCGGGGAAGACAAAGAATGGGGCGTGCGCGTGAACGCCCTCAAGCGCTCGGGCGACACGCCCGTCGATCACTCCAGCGAGAACCTGGGTGCCCTGACGCTGGGCGTCGACTACCAGGGCGACCGGGTGCGGCTGGAGGCCGACCTCGGCTACCAGGATCGACTCACGCGCGCGCGCAGCGGCCTGCTGTTCCCGCCCGAGTCGGGCACGGCGATCGGCCGGGCACCCGACGCCAAGACCAATTTCCTGCCGGAGTGGACGTATTGGAAGGCCAAGGAACTCTCCGCCATGGTGCGCGCCGAAGTGGACGTCGCACCGGGCTGGACGGCCTTTGGCGCCATCGGCGCAATGCGCTACGACTTCCGCAGCCTGCAGACCAGCTGGCTCCTGCAGGACAGCGACGGCACGATCGCGGGGCGTCCCACGCGCCTCAATGAACAGATCGATACCGAGACGGCCGAGGCCGGTTTGCGCAGCAAGTTCGACACGGGGGCGCTGCATCACGAAGCCGTGGTGAGCCTCAGCACCCTGAATTCCGATCAGGGAACACGCCGGCAGAACGGCTCGTTCATCTTCTCGAACCTCTACCAACCCGCATCCATCGCCCGGCCCAACATCACCACCGCGCCCGGCATTCCGAAGATCGGAGAAACCAAACTGCGCAGCGTGGCGCTGGCCGACACGATCTCCTCCAGCGACCGGCGCATCCAGCTGACGCTGGGCGCACGGCATCAACAGGTCGAGACGGCGGGCTTCGATGCGTCCAGCGGCAATCGCACGGCCCACTACGACAGGTCCGCGGTCACGCCGGTGGCGGCGCTGGTGGTGAAGGCGACCGACCAATGGTCGTTCTACGGCAACTACATCGAGGGCCTGAGCCAGGGCCCGACCGCGCCCGAGGGCGCCGTGAACGCCGGCGAGGTGTTTCCCCCGGCGAAGGCCAAGCAGATCGAGTTCGGCACCAAGTACGACTTCGGCCGCTTCGCCACCACCTTCAGCGTGTACCAGATCGAGCGCCCCAGCAGCTTCCTCGACCTGACGACGCTGCGGTTCAGCGCCGGTGGCGAACAGCGCAACCGCGGCGCCGAAATCCTCACCCAGGGCGAGGCCGCCAAGGGGGTGCGGCTGCTGGCGGGCCTCGCCTACACGGACGGAAAACTGGTGCGGACGGAGGGGGGCCTGAACGACGGCCGCACCGCGCCCGCCACGCCGAAGTTTCAGTTCAACGTCGCCGGCGAATGGGATGCTTCTCTCCTCCCAGGCCTGACCTTCACCGCCCGCGCGCTGCGCACCAGCGGGCAGTACGTCGACATGTCCAACACGCAGCGTCTGCCGGGCTGGACGCGCTACGACCTCGGCGCGCGCTATCGCTTCATCACCGGCAACGTGCCGGTCACGGTCCGTGCGGCCGTCGAGAACCTGCTCGACAAGAACTACTGGCAATCCGCCGCGCGCGAAGGCCTGACCATCGGCGCGCCCCGCACCTTCCTGGTGTCCGTCTCGGCAGATTTCTGAGCGCTTGGCTGCACGCTGGAACGTCCTCTCGCGTTGCATAGCCGCCGTGCTCGGCGGCTATGCGCTCGCGACCGCCTTGCCCGCGGCGATCGTCGCGATCATGGCCTCCGGGATGGGCGGCATGGCGCGTTCCGATGCGGTGCTGCTCGCCATGTCGCTCAGCTTCGTCGTCTACACCGGCGCGGTGATGTGGGCCTTCGCCGCCCGCAGCGCGCGCGCCGCATGGCTGGGGCTCGGCCTGCCGGCGCTGTGGGCCGGCCTCGTTGCGTGGATGCTGTTGTGACGCCCAGCGCCGTCGGCTGCGCATGACCGCGAACCGTCCATGAAGGATCATTTCCGCCAGTCCATGGCCTGGCTGCACACCTGGCTGGGCCTGCTGTTCGGCTGGGTGCTGTACTTCATGTTCATCACCGGCACGGCCGGCTACCTCGACACGGAGATCGACCGCTGGATGCGACCGGAGCTGCCGGCCGCTCGCTATCCGCTGCCGCAGGACGCCGCGATCGGCCAGGCGCAACGCTATCTCCAGACCCATGCCGCCGATGCGCGGCGCTGGAGCATCACGCTGCCGATCGACCGCAACGAACCCTGGATGCGGGTGTCGTGGCAGGCGGCACGTGGCATGCCGCCCGCGGCCTCCGGCAACGCCTACCTCGACCCGGTCTCGGGCCAGCGGCTCGAGACGCGCGACACGGCGGGCGGCCAGACGCTCTACCAGATGCACTGGCGCCTGCATTACTTGCCCGACGCAGTCAGCCTGTGGATCGTGAGCATTGCCACATTGGTGCTGCTGATCGCGCTGGTCACCGGCATCGTCGTGCACAAGAAGATCCTTGCGGACTTCTTCACCTTCCGGCCCGGCAAGGGTCAGCGTTCCTGGCTCGACGCGCACAACGTGGCGAGCGTGGTGTCGCTGCCGTTCCAATTGATGATCACCTACTCTGGCCTGGTGTTCGTGATGTTCTCGTTCATGCCTCTGATCGCCACCGCCTGGTACGGGCCGGGCCAGGCCGGGCAGGACGCTTTCCTGGACGAGGTGTTTCCGCCGCTGGTGTCTGCCAAAGCGACCGGCCGACCCGCGACGCTCGTGTCGCTGCAGCAGGTGCATCACGACGCGCAAAGCCGGCTGCGTGCCAAGCCGATCGGCGCGCTGGAGATCACGAACCCGAACGACGCCCATGCGCGCGTCCAGGTCGTGGGCAGCTTCGCCGCCGGCCCGTTGCGCGCGACGGACATCCTCGCCTACGACGGGGTGAGCGGTGAGTGGCTGTCCGCACGGCGGCCCTGGCAATCCGGGCCCAAGGCGTTCCGGGATTCGATGCTGGGGCTGCACGAAGGAATGTTTGCGGGGGCCGTTCTGCGCGCGCTCTATGTGCTTTCGGGCCTGCTCGGTGCCGCGATGATCGCCACAGGTCTGGTGCTCTGGACGGTCAAGCGCCGGCAGCGCGTCGAACGGGGTCGCGGCACGCCGCATCTCGGCCTTCGCGGAGTGGAGCGGCTCAACGTCGCCGTGGTCATCGGCCTGCCTGTGGCCATCGGCGCGTACTTCTGGGCGAACCGGCTGCTGCCCGTCGGCATGGCCCATCGCGCCGAATGGGAAGTGCACGCACTGTTCGCCGTCTGGCTGCTGATGTTCGTCTTTGCGGCCGTGCGCACGCCGGCACGGGCATGGCGTGAGCAGACACTCCTTGCCGCGATCGTCTTCGCATCGCTGCCCATCTTGAATGCGATGACCACCCCGCAGCACTTGGCGCATTCGCTGCTGGCCGGCGACCTCGCCATGGCTGGGTTCGATCTCGTCGCGCTCGGCGTGGGCGCGATGTTCTTCGGCATCGCCTGGGCCGCAAGGCGCCGCCAACGGCAGCGCGCGCCATGGTGACGGCGCTCGCGCTCCTCGGCCTGTGCGTGCCCGGGATGATGGCCATCGCACTCGCCATGGAGCGGCACCACGACGTCTTGGCGCGGCGCTGGCGAGGGCGGCGCGCACGGTGCATGCTGCGGCTCTTTGGCTGGGTCGTGCTGGGCAGCGCCTTGCTGTACGCCGTGGATCGCGTGGGTAGGGTGCAGGGCCTGATTCTCTGGCTCGGCATGCTGACGCCATCGGCCGTGGGTGTCGTCGGGCTGATTGCCGGCCGCCACGCGCGGGCCACGCACCGTGCAACGCACGGCTGACGCGGGCGGCGCCCACGTTCAGCGCTTTTGTTCAGCGCGTTCGTCCCTGCCGATACATCCCGCTGGTGCTGCGTCCCAACGAGGCCGCCTCGGCCAGCTTGGCCATCGAGCTGCCCACGTGCGCATGGGTGATGGCGATGCCCAATGCATCGGCGGCGTCGCTGCCCGGCAGACCCGGCAGGTTCAGCAGCCGCTTGACCATCTCTTGCACCTGCGCCTTGGCGGCCTGGCCGTGACCGGCCACGGCGCGCTTCATCTGCAGCGCGGTGTACTCGGCCACCGGCAGGTCGCGCGCCACCAGCGCGGTGAGGCAGGCGCCGCGGGCCTGGCCGAGCAGCAGGGTCGATTGCGGATTGACGTTGACGAAAACGATCTCGACCGCCGTCGTCTGCGGCTGGTAGCGCGCCACGATTTCGCCGATGCCGTCGAACAGCACCTTGAGCCGCGCCGGCAGATCGCCCCGGTCGAGATGCTTGGTGCTGATGGTGCCGCTCGCCACGTAATGCAGCGCGTGGCCCTCCGCGTCGACCACGCCGAAGCCCGTGGTCTGCAAGCCGGGATCGATGCCGAGGATGCGCATGCGGTCAGACCCCGAAATACCAGCGCACGGAGTGGAAGAAAATCGGCGCCGCGAAGCACAGCGCGTCGACCCGGTCGAGCAGCCCGTTGGCGCCGGTCACGCCCACCCCTTTCTGTCCCCAGTTGGGAATGCCGCGATCGCGCTTGAGTGCTTTCATCACCAGGTGTCCCATCGATCCGGTCACGCACGCGATCAGCGCCATGGCCAGTGCCTGGCCGAATTTGAAGGGCGTGATGAACGACAGCAACGCGCCCACCACGCTGGCGATCGCCATGCCCACGCCCCAGCTCACCCAGTTGAAGCTGCGGCTCACGTTGGGCGCGAAGGGCTCGCGCGCCAGCCAGCGCTGCAGCGTGCCGTGCGGGCCCGACGGCGCGGCGTCGGCCGTGTCGGCCGGCAGGTAGGCGTAGCGGCGCGCGATCAGGTGCTGCACCACCATGCAGGTCTGCACCACGAAGACCAGGAAGAACACGAGGAAGGCGCTCTTGCCCTCGTAGTCGGGAAAGGACAGGAGCAGCAGCGCCGGCACATGGCTCATGCCGTAGACGCAGACCATGATCCCCCATTGCAGCTTGGCATTGCGCTCGAGGAAGTGGCTCGGATCGTTGGCCAGCGCGCTCACCACCGGGATCGCGATGAAGACATAGACCGGGATGAAGACGGTGAAGAGGTCGAAACGTGCCGTGCCGACCAGGATGAACTGCACCGGCAACACCACGAAGAAAGCCAGGATCAGGCTGCGGTGGTCGCCGCGTCGCGTCGGCGAGAGCGTGATGAACTCGCGCAGCGCGAAGAAGGCGATGAAGGCGAACAGCAACGTGGCGACACCCGGACCGAGCGCCCACCCGATCCAGAACACCACGACCATGAACCAGGTGGTGCGCAGCAGCGCGCGGAAATCGGTGAACTCGCGCAGCCAGGCTTCGCCGTGCGCCGCATTGCGACGCTCCCGGAAGCCGACCAGCAGCGTGCCGATGCTCACCACCGTGAGCACGCCGAAGACGATCAGGAAGAGCGCGGCGACCTGCTGCGTTGGCGTGAGGTTGCGCAGGAAGGCGTTCATACGAATTGCAATGCGATGACGGCGTCGCGCGCGCGGTCGAGAAAGGCGCGGCGCTCTTCGCCTTCCGCGAGCACGATCGGTGCACCGAAGGTCACCGAGCAGAGGATCGGCACCGGCACCACCTCGCCCTTGGGCATCACGCGCTGCACGTTGTCGATCCAGGCGGGCACCAGCACCACGTCCGGAAACATCTCGGCCAGCGTGAACAGCCCCGACTTGAACTTCTGCGGTTCGCCCGTGTGGCCGCGTGTGCCTTCGGGAAAGATGATGATCGAATCACCGCTCGTGAGTGCTTCGACCAGCGGCTGCAGCGGCGCCATCGGGTCGGGCGGCGGTGCGCCTTCTTCGGCCGGTGGCGGGGTGCCGCCGCGCTCGACGTAGATGGCATTGAACACTTCGGTGGTGATCCAGCGCTTCATCGGCGTGTTGGCCCAGTAGTCGCGCGCTGCGATGGGCCGCGTGATGCTGCGCAGTTCTTCGGGCAGCGCCGCCCAGATCATCACCAGGTCGAGGTGGCTTTGGTGGTTGGCGAAGTAGATGCGTTGCTCGGCCTTCGGCGGGCAGCCCCACCACCGCGCCTGCGCACCCGTGAGCAGGCGAACCACGCCCAGCAAGACCCACCCCAGCAACTTCGCAGCAAACATGGCGGCGATGATACGGGGCCATGACGACACATCCTGCCTTTGCCTGGCGCTTCGATGCGCGTGCCTTCGCCATCGCGCTGGGGCTTTTCATCCTGCTGGTGCTGCTGGCCACTTTCGGAGCGCGCGCCGGCTGGCTGCGTGGCTTCTTCGGCGACGTGCTGGCCGTGGTGTGGCTGTACTTCGTGTTCAAGACAGTGATGGCCGTGCGGCCGCAGCCGCTCGCAATGGCAGCCTTCGGTGTCGGGTGCGCGCTGGAGCTTGGCCAGTACCTGGCACGGCTGGGTCAATGGCAGATCGCGAACCCGGTGCTGCGCATCGTGATCGGCAGCACGCCGGACTGGTTCGACGTGCTCGCCTATGCCATCGGTGCAGCTGCCGTCGTGGCGATCGAACGAAGCACCGACGCATGACGACGAACACACTGCGACCTGCCAGAACCGAGGACATCCCGGCACTGATCAACCTGATCCTCACGCAGGGACCGAACCCGTGGAACTGGCTGCCCCCCGACGACGTGGCGCGGCATGTCGCGCAGATCGCGACGGGCGAAGTCAACGCGGTGGTGGCCTGGGTCGATGACGCCTTGCAAGGCGTCGTCACGTTCTGCGAGACGCAGCACTTCGCGCGCTATCAACCGGCCGACCGTATCGCGCGATCGCAGGGCTATGTCTGCGAGGCGGTGGTGCACCGTGACGCCGTCGGGCAAGGGTTGGGCGCCCGCCTGCTGCGGGCCGCGGTCGATGCGCTGCAGGCGCAGGGCGTGCGCGAGGTGTACATCGACCGCCACGAGGAGAACGCGGCCTCGGCCGGGATGATGCGCAAGGTCGGGTTCGACGTGATCGACACCTTCGACGAGCCCGCGAAGCGCCCGAATGGCTCGGGCCGCACCACCGTCTGCCGCATCGTCTTCGACGACTGACCCTTCTGTCTAGGGCAGCTCGGCCGAAGGCATCCGGGCCATGATGGTCGCTGCCCGGCCGTTGACATAGGGCGACCCCGGCCTGCGCTCGAAGAACTTGGGGCTGGGCAGCATCACCGCCAGCCGCGCGGCCTCGTTCGCGCTGAGCCGCGCCGCCGGCTTGTTGAAGTAGCGTTGCGCCGCGGCTTCGGCGCCGAACACGCCTTCACCCCACTCGACGTTGTTGAGATAGATCTCGAGGATGCGCCGCTTGCTCAGCAGCAGCTCGAGGGCGGTGGCCAGCACGAGCTCCTGTCCCTTGCGCAGCAGCGTGCGTTCGCCCGACAGCAGCAGGTTCTTCGCGAGCTGCTGCGTGATGGTCGAGCCGCCACGGATCTTCGCGGGTGCCGGCTCCTTGCCGCGGGCACGCGCCTGTGCGGCACGGCGCGCGGCGATCTCCTCGGCCTTGGCATTGCGCTGGCGCGCACGCTCGATGGCCTCCCATTCGATGCCGCGGTGGTAGATGAACTCGGCGTCCTCGCTGGCGATCACCGCGCGCTTGAGCGAGTCGGCGATGCGGTCGTAAGGCACCCATTGCTGCTGCCACGCCGTGGTCTCGCCGCGCCGCGCATTGGCGCGGCCTTCGGTGGCGATCTGCCAGGCCTCCGAGCGCTGGAAGGCGGTTGATTCCGGATCGACCGCAGCCATGAGGGCGATGCGCCCGATGAAGAACAATTGCAGTGCGAGGCCCGCCACGATCACGCAGCCCAGCCAGCGCAGCACGGCGCGCATGCTCAGCCCCCGAGCTGCGCGCGCAGCTCGCTCAGCACCCGCGCAGCCGGCGGATGCACGCCGCGCCAAAGCGCGAAAGCCTCGGCCGCCTGCTCGACCAGCATGCCCAGGCCATCGCGCGGCACCGCGTCATGCATGCGAGCCCAGTCCATGAAGCCGGCGGCCGCAGGGCCGTACATCATGTCGACGGCCAGCGCGCCGGGCTGAAGCACGTCGGCGCTCACCGGCACGCTGTCGCCCGACAGGCTCGATGCCGTCGCGTTGACGACGATGTCGAAGCGGCCCGGCACGGCGTCGAGGGTCTGCGCTTCGAGCCGCGCCCCGTGCGCCAGCGCGACGGCGGCATGGCGCTGCACGAGCGACACCGCCTTGGCGAGTGTGCGGTTGGCGACCACCACGCGCCGCGCACCGGCCGCCAGCAGCGGCCCCAGCACGCCGGCCGCCGCGCCGCCGGCGCCGATCAGCAGCACGTCTCGCCCGGCGATCGCCACGTGCGCGTTGAGCTGGATGTCGTTGACCAGGCCGACGCCGTCGGTGTTGTCGCCGTGCACGCCGTCCGCGCGAAAAGTCAGCGTGTTGACCGCTTCGGCCAGCGCGGCGCGCGGGCTCAGGTGCTGCGCGACCGCGCTGGCGTCGAACTTGAAGGGAACGGTGATGTTGCAGCCGCGCGCCGTGCCGGCCGGGTCGGTGCGGAAGGCTGCGACGCCGGACGCGAAGCCGTCGAGCGCGATGCGGCGGCGGCCGTAGTGCAGCGCCTGCCCGGTGAGTTCGGCGAAGCGAGCGTGGATCCACGGCGAGCGGCTGTGCTCGACCGGGTTGCCCATCACGCAGTAGAGATCCATCGTGGGAGCGTCAGCGTGCGGACAGTTGCGTTTCGAGCGTCTCGTCGCGCGTGAAGCGAAAGCGCGAAGGCAGCACGATCTGGTCGGCCTGCCGGCGCATCGCGTCGTTGAAGCGACCGAAATTGCCGATGCTGCGCACGATCGCCTGGGCGCGGCGGTCGAGCGCCAGGTTGCCGGAGGTCTCGACGATCTCCGTGCCGATCACGCTGCCGTCGAAGTTCACCGTGACCAGCATCGTGAGCTCGCCGTACAGCTTCTTGCCTGCGATCTCCGGGAAATTCTCGGTGCCACGCGACTCGATGCGCCGCCGCAGCGCGTCGACGTACACCGCATAGGCCGCTTCGCGCGTCGACGGGCTGATGTAGCGCTTCTTGGGACGCGCGTTTTCCTCGTTCACCCGCCGCTCGATTTCCGCCAGCAGGTTGATCAGTTGCCGGCGCTTCTCTTCCTGCGCCGCGGCTTCTTTCGGATCTCCCTGGTGCCGCGGGTCGGGCATCGGCATGGCGGCCAACTGCTGCTTGACCTGCGCGAGCAGCAACTGCTGCTGTGCCTGCATCGCCTCGACCTTGCGCTCGGCGTCTTCCGTCGAATCGCCGACGGTGGTGAAGGTCGACGGCGGCAGTGGGCTGGTGGCGCGGCCGCGGTCGAGATCGCCGCCGCCGGCCATCGATTTCTGCGCGATCGCCATCGCCTTGTCGGGCACCTCTTGGGTCGAGGCGTTGACCAGGATCACCTCGAGGGGCGAGTCGCGGAACACGCGGTGGAAGGACTCGGGGTCGACGAAACGCACCGCCAGCAGCGCCGCATGCGCCAGCACCGACAGGCCCAGCGCGATCTGCAGGGTGCTGAGGTCTTTCAGGTTCATGCGGCTTCCGTCGGCTCCACCGGTTCGCCCGTCAGGCGGGCGCGTTCTCGGTGCCGGCCTCGCTCTCGCTCAGGTCGACCGCGATGGCGATCGGCCCGGCGACTTCCTCGTCGTCGTCCTCGCCGACGTCGTCGAGCGCGGCAGCCTGGTCGACCGGCGCATCGAGTCGTTCGATCACGGTGCCGTGCACGTCGAGCGCGATCTCGTCGATCTCACCCAGCTTCACACGCAGATGCGCGCCACGCTCCTGTTGGCCGGCCACGGGGAACACCAGCGGCAGCGTGTCGGCGCGCACCAGCGCGCCGTTCGGGATGTCCTTGATCACCGTCGCCGTCAGTTCACCGATGCCCTGCTGCTGCAGGTACTTCAGCGTCCAGAAGCGTTCCATGCCGCCTTGGTAGGCGTTGTAGGTGCTGTACGCCGCGTCGAAACCGGAGAGGATGGAGAACAGGTCCGCGTCCTTCGGCTTGAAGGGGGCGGCCAGTGCGGCGGTCTTGCCGTGTCGGGCCGCCGCGATGATCTGCCACTGATTCACCAGGTCGGTGTAGCGGCGCAGGGGCGAGGTGCTCCAGGCATAGCTTTTCACGCCCAGGCCGGCGTGCGGCAGCGAGCGCGTGCCCATTCGCACCTTGACGCCCGGCGCCATGCTGGCCTGGCTGCGGTAGAGGCCCGGCACGCCGAGCTCGCCGAGCCATGCGCCCCAGCCGCTGTTGGCCAGGATCATGGCTTCGGAGACGATCAGGTCGAGCGGCGCACCGCGCTGCCGGGTGCTGATCTGTACCTGTTCGCTGCCCTCGGGCTCGCCGTCGTTTCCGACCAGGCGGAAGTTGTAGTCGGGCCGATTGAAGTTCTCCGGCTTCCCGCGCACGACTTCGCGCTGCGCCTTGAGCTGCTTGGCCAGGCGGAAGAGGAAGCTCAGCGGCGCGCGCAGCGTGCCCACCGTCTCGGGCGTGTCGGCGCTGGTGACCGTGGCGTCTTCCAGCCAGGCCTGGGTGATGACGCCGTCGAGCCGGTCATGCCGCAGGTTGGCGACGATCGGCACGCGCTCGATCTTGGTTTCGGTGCCTTGCAGTTCGAGCGTGGTTTCGTCGAAGCGTGCATAGAGCGACACGGCCGGGCGGTCGGCGCCTTCGAGCAACGTGTAGGTCTGCACCACCGCGTCGGGGAGCATGGTGATCTTGTAGCCCGGCATGTAGACGGTGGACATGCGGGCGCGCGCCACTTGGTCAAGCGGGCTGCCGGGCGCGAAGGCCAGGCCCGGGGCGGCAATGTGCACGCCCACGGTCACTGTGCCGCTGCCGAGGCCTTGCACCGACAGCGCATCGTCGATTTCGGTGGTCTGCGAATCGTCGATCGAGAAGGCCTCGACGCCCTCGGCGCGCGGCAGATCGTCAGCGACAGCGGGCGCAGCGAGCCCGGCCGGAAAGGCCGTGCCCTTGGGGAAGTTCTCGAACAGGAAGCGCTTCCAATGAAACTGGTAGGCCGAGTCGATGGCGCCGGCGCGCTCCAGCAGTTCGAGGGGCGCGCGCTGGGCAGTCCGCGAAGCCTCGACCACCGCCTTGTATTCGGGCGCGTTCTTGTCGGGCTTGAACAGGATCTTGTAGAGCTGCTCGCGCACCGGCGTCGGGCATTCGCCCGCGACGAGCTGCGCCGCCCATTCCGCGATCTGCGCCAGCACCTGCTTCTTCTTCTCGATCGCGGCCAGCGCCTGCTGGATGATCTCGGCGGGCGCCTTCTTGAACCGACCCTTGCCGGCACGACGGAAATAGTGCGGCGCCTCGAACAACGCAAACAGCGCGGCCGCCTGCTGCACCAGCGAAGGGTTGGCCTGAAAATACTCGATCGCCAGCTCGGCGAAGGCGAACTCGCCCTCGGGCGCGAATTCCCAGGCGAGGTCGAGGTCGACCGTGGCGGCGAGCGTGCGGGCTTCAGCGATCAATTCCGCGGGCGCCGGTTTCTCGAAACGCAACACGATGTTGACGCCCTTGACCTTGAGCCGCTTGCCGGTGTCGAGCTCGACCTGCGCCGATGCTTCGGCCTCCGACAACACGCGGCCGCCGAGGTACTTTCCGGCTTCTTCGAACAATACAAACATGGGCGGGATTGTCCCATGACACTTTTGGCTCGCGCCCAGGCTTGCTGGATGAGCTCGCCCGCAGGCTTCGCGCACTTCGTGTCGCTTCGCCACCCCCCTACCGGGGGCGACACCGGCGGCCCGGCGAAGCCGGTTCCGCGGTGTCCCTGGAATTTCAGGCGGGGTCCAGGAAGGCCATCACGTCGTCGAGGTGCGTTGTCTCGAAATCCGACAGCGCGTGGTCGCCGCCGTCGAGCAGGCGGATGCGGCTGCCGGGATAGCGCGCCGACATCTCTCGCCAGTCGAGCACTTCGTCACCCTTGGCGACGATGGCGAACACCCGCTCGGGCCGCGTCACCGGTCCGACTTCGAGGGTGCGCAGCTCCTGAATGAACTCGGGGCGGAAATAGAAACGCTGCTGCGGGTCGTGCCAGGCGGTCTGGTCACCGATGTGGCGGGCCAGGTCGCGTGCCGGGTCGACCGCGGGATTCAGCAGCACGGCGGGGCAGCACGTCATCCCCGCGACGTAGGTGGCGTAGAAGCCGCCCAGCGAAGAGCCGATGACCGCCATGGTGCTTCGCGGCCAGTTCGCGATGCCGCGCATCACCATGTCCATCGCTTCGCGTGGCGAGGGTGGCAGCTGCGGGCACCACCATTGAACGCTCGGATGGCGCTGTGCCACACGTTCGGCGACGAGGCGGGCCTTCATCGATTGCGGCGACGACCGAAAGCCGTGCAGGTAGAGAAGGTGGGTGGCGGGGATGGAGACGGTCCTCATGGAATTTGGGGAAATCATTGTGCCCATGAAAAAAGCCCTGCGACCGCAGGGCTTGGTCGGAACGGTGGGTTTGCTACTGGACGCTGTAGAGGCCGATCTTCGTGCTCATTTCGACCTGACGCGCGCTGCGTGCCCACAGTTCGAAGGTGTTCAGGCTGGCACCAGGCCGGTACTGACGCACACCGGAGACGGTCGCGCAGTGGCCATCGGTCGACGTCCAGGGCGAGCAGGTGAGGATCGCCTTGCGGGCCGTATTGCGCACGGTCACCGAGTCTTCCCAACGCACGCCGCTGGACCGACCGTATGCGCTGAACAGCGTGGGTGCCAATGCGGCCGTGGGAACGGTCCATCCGGGGCTGTCGCCTTGGGCGCTGAAGTCGATGAGGTTCGGCTCCTGTTCCGTGGGGGTGCCGAAGATCAGCACGTTGTCCTGGTTGCCTGCGGTCTCGGCGCGCAACGCCTCGCGCAGCGCCGGGGTGATCTCGGCGAAGGTCAGTTGCTTGATCTCATCGAGCGTCGGGGCGCGCGCCAAGGTGCGTGCCGATTGTGTCGTGGACGGCACCGTCTCCCCGACGCGATAGAACTCGAGCTTCCAGACGCTTTGGTCCTTGAGCGCGCGAACGTCGGACTCTGCGAAGGCCGGGCTGACGAAGTTCAGGTTGGCTTCCTTGTCGGCCGGCATGCCGGTGGTCGCGGCGTTGTCGTAGCGGCCGGCGAGGTAGATGACGCTGCCGCTGGCGTTGGCGGCCACGCCGGCAGGTCTGGCCACGGTCAGGAACGAGAAGCCGGGTTTCGGGGTGTAGGTTTGCGGTTCACCGAAGGGTGGCGTCACCACGACCTTGTCCAGAACAGGCACGAAGTTTTCATCGAGGCGGTTCTCGATGGTCACGTTGTAGCCCGTCGCGGTGTAGCTGAAGTTCGCTGCGTTGATCAATTCGCGTTTCTCGGCGACCGGGCGGACCGACACGCGATAGGCATTGCCGTTGCCGGTCAACTTGAGCACGCCGCCCTCGTTGCGCAGCAGCAGCGTGTCGTTGTCGGTGTTGCCGACGGTGTCGGTCCAGCGGTAGCTGATGACGACGTCGGTGCCGTTGCGAAAGAACTCGAAGTTGCCGCGGTCGTGAACCAGCCCGGTGGGACCTGCGCGGAACAGGCTCTCGAAAGCGCCGCGACCGTTGGCGTTGCGGCCCACGGATGTGCCGTTGGCCTGGTAAGTCGACGGATCGTCGCCGACGAACAACGTGCGGCACGCCGTGGCCACGACGTCCGCAGCGGTACCGATGGCATTGACGCCGTCGTTCACGGCGGTCACGCGTTGGGCGAGCGGGAGAGCGTAGCAGGCGTTCATCCGCGCCAGGAACGACGCGATGATCGCGGGCGTCGGCGGCTGCACGAGGGCTGCGGCGTCGACGGGTGGCAGCGTGGGCGGTGCGGCGTCGGCCGTGCTGTAGCTGATCGACAAGGGCGTCGCATCGCCATTGCCTGGAACGGCCTTCACCGTGATCTGGATGTTGGCGGCGGTGCCGTCGGATTGCACGCTGACGGCAATTGAATCCAGCACGCGGTCGGCACCGGTGCCGTCGGCGACGAAAACGCCGCTCATCGGATCCAGGCCGGTCTGGCCGAGCGCGTCCAGCAGCGGCTTGAGGGCGGCGAGCAACTGCGTGACTTCGCTCTTGATGGTGTCTGCCGTCACCGCCGCGGCATTGCCCACGATGGCACCCGCGAGGCTGGCCGGATTGCCGTCGGGTGACAGTTGAGACACCACGATGGTGGTCAGCGGCGTGACGTTGGCGGTGCCGGTCGCGGCGCTCGCGGTGGTGCTGTAGTAGCTCACGTCGTCGCGGGTGGCGCGGATCACGAGCGGCGCCTTGGTGCCGACGGGCAGGTCGCAGGCATAGGCGCCCTGGTCGTTCGTCTGTGTCGTGCAGACGGTGGCGCCGGTTTGGTCGGTCACCGTGAGGGCCGCGCCGGCAAAGGCCGCTCCGGTTGCCGCCACGCCGCTGAGGCGGCTGGGTGTGGGCTCGGAGGAGCCCAACGGCGTCTCCGCGACAGGCGCCGTGCCGGAGCCGAAGCCGCTGCCCGCGTTGCCATCGTTTCCACCGCCGCCGCATGCGGCAAGTGACATCAGCATGGCAACAGCCCAGCCGATGCGCGTTGTGTTCTTCGTGTTGATCACAGGGAGCCCTTACGCAAAAAGGTTACAGCGGTGTTACATGCCGCCGGCGTGAGTGTCTGGCCGCTTCACACCGATGCCTATCCCATGAAACGGTGAGAAACGAAAGATGCGCAGTGTTTCCGCACGTATGCTCGGCGCCATGCATCGAACCCCCCGTTGCCCTGCTGCCGAGCGCCCGTTCGGCGTCTTGGTCGTCGAAGACGACGCGCCGACGCGCGCTTTCTTCGAGCGGAGCGTGCGTTCCAGCCCGGCGCTGCGATTTCTGGCGGGCGTGGGCTCCGTTCGAGAGGCGCTGGACTGGCTCGATGCTTCCGCCGAAGCCCCGGATGTGTTGCTGGCCGATCTCGGCCTGCCCGACGGCAGTGGCGTTGCGGTGATTCGGGCGGCCGTGGCGCGCTTTCCTCGTTGCGAGCCTCTCGTGATCTCGGTTTTCGGGGACGAAGACAGCGTGCTCGCGAGCATCGAGGCCGGCGCGGTCGGCTATCTGCACAAGGATGCGCCGCCTGAGGACATCGCCCAGACCATCCTCGAGATGAAGGCCGGTGCTTCGCACATCTCGCCCATGATCGCGCGCCGGGTGCTGGCCAAGTACCGCAGCCTGCAGTCCGACGCGACCGCCATCGCCCACGCCGAGGCGCCCGCTGCTCCTGCTTCGCCTGCCGCCGCTGCCTCTCCTGCCTGGAGCGACGCTCCGGTGTTGCTGTCAGTCCGCGAGCACGAGGTGCTGACGCTCATCGCGCGCGGCTTCTCCTATGCCGAGATCGCGCGGCTCAAGACACTGAGCGTGCACACCGTGCAGACACACATCAAGAATCTCTACGGAAAGCTGGCCGTGCATTCGAAGAACGAAGCGGTCTACGAGGCGACGCGGCTCGGCCTGCTGCGCCACCCGCATTGATGCAAGACCGCGATGCGGCGCTGGCTCTTTTTTTGGCGCGTGCTTCTGGCCTTCGCGCTGCCGTGTGGCGGCGCCCTGCACGCGATGGCGGACGCGGCACCCCCAGCTGCTGCGATCGTCGAGCTTCGCGCGGGCACCGTGTCGCGCGCCGTCGACGGCGTGATGAAGACGGATCCGGTCACGCTGCCCTATCACTGGGACCGCATGAACGGCGCCCGGCCCGGCGAGGCGCGCTTCGACTTGCCGTTCACGCTCGCCGAGACACCCGCCGAGCCGTGGGGCCTGTTCATCGCGCGCGTCGGCACGGCCTTCGAGATCGGCCTGAACGGCAAGCTGCTGCAGCGCTACGGTGACCTCGGCCAAGGCGGTGGCGCCGACTATGCCAAGGCACCGATTTACGTGCCGCTGCCGGCCCATCTGCTGCACGCCGGTGCGAATGCGGTGCAGGTCCGCATCCGCGCCGATTCGGGGCGGCGTGCCGGCCTGTCGGTGCTCAGCCTCGGCCCCGCCGCGCGGGTGCGCAGCGCGCTGTTCGAGCCGGCCTACGCCTGGCGCTTCACCGGCTCGGTGCTGCTGGCAGCCTTCAGCATCGTGGTCGGCACGATTTCGCTGGCGCTGTGGCTGACGCAGGCCGACAACACCGCCCACGGCGGACGACGACGCGAGAACCTGTATCTGTGGGCAGCGCTGGCCGAATTCTGCTGGGCGCTGCGCGTGGCCGATGGCGCCATCCGCCAGCCGCCGCTGCCCTGGGTCGCGTGGGGCGTGCTCATGACGGCGTGCTACTCGGGCTGGGCTGGCTCGGCGGTGATGTTTTGCCAGCACCTGGCCGGCTGGCATGAGCGCAAGGAGATGAAGTGGCTGCAACGCGCCATCGTCTTCGTCTTCACGATGCCTGTGATCGCCTGCTACTTTTCCTTGACGCGCTCCGAACCGCAATGGCTGACCGGTTGGCTGGCATTGGAGATCGTGGCTCTCATCGCCTACGCGGTGTTCTTCATGGGGGCGGCGGTGCGCCGGCCCAATGTGGCGCGGGTGCTGATCGCCTCGGTGGCGGCGCTGACGGTGGCCGTGGGCACGCGTGACTGGCTGGTGATCCGGCTGAGCGACTCCTACGGTGACACGACCTGGGTGCGCTACACCTCGCTGTTCTTCGCGCTGGCGTTGCTGGGCATCGTCGTCGACCGGTTCCGCGAGGCGAGTGCGCAGGCGCGCGAACTGCTGCACACGCTGGCGGCGCGCGTGGCCGAGCGCGAGCGTGATCTGGCGTTGGCCTACGACCGCCTGGAGCGTGGGGCGCGCGAGCAGGAACGCACCCAGGAGCGCGAGCGCATCCTGCGCGACATGCACGACGGCGTCGGCTCGCACATCAGCGCGGCGATCCGGCAATTGCAATCGGGACAAGCGAGCCAGGACGCGCTGCTGCGTACGCTGCGCGATTCGCTCGACCAGCTCAAGCTGTCGATCGACTCGATCCAGCTTCCGCACGGCGACGCGCAGGCGCTGCTGGCGGGCCTGCGCTATCGGCTTTCGCCCCGCTTCGAGCGTTCGGGCATCGCGCTCGAATGGGCGGTCGATGCGCTTCAGCCGGTGGCCCGGCTCGATGCGCCTGCCATGCGGCAACTGCAGTTCCTGCTTTTCGAGGCCGTTTCCAACGTCCTGCAGCACGCCCAGGCGCGCGTGCTGCGCATCGAGGCCGCAATGCACGGCGACGCGGTGCGCATCCGGGTGATCGACGACGGCATCGGTTTCGATGCGACGCAGGTGCCGTGCGCGCTGGCGGCGCGTGCGACGGCGCTCGGTGCGCCGTTGCGGGTGGAAAGCCGTGCCGGACACACGGTCGTCCAGGTCGATCTCCAATGAGCGCCCGCTGCGCGCGCCGATAATCCGCGCCCATGTCCGCCGTCTTCAATCAACCTTCGCTCGCGCGACGCATCGCGCCGGTCTTCCAGGGCTTCGACGGCTTCCTCGCGTTCGCGGTGTTTTTGCTGGCCTGCGCCGGCCTGCTCACGATGTACTCGTCGGGTTTCGACCACGGCTCGCGTTTCATGGACCACGGACGCAACATGCTGCTGGCCGGCTTCATCATGTTCGTGGTGGCGCAAGTGCCGCCGCAACGGCTGATGACCTTCGCGGTGCCGCTCTACACGGTCGGCGTGGCGCTCCTGGTCGCGGTGGCGATCTTCGGCATCACCAAGAAGGGCGCCAAGCGCTGGATCAACGTCGGCATGGTGATACAGCCCAGCGAAATCCTGAAGATCGCCATGCCGCTGATGCTGGCCTGGTGGTTCCAGCGGCGCGAGGGCCAGCTGCGGCCGCTCGACTTCGCCGTCGCGACGGTGCTGCTCGCCGTGCCGGTCGGGCTCATCATGAAGCAGCCCGATCTCGGAACGTCGCTGCTGGTGCTGGCGGCGGGGCTCTCGGTGATCTTCTTCGCCGGATTGAGCTGGAAGCTGATCGTGCCGCCGGTGCTGGTGGCCGCGGTGGCGATCACGCTGATCGTCGGTTTCGAGTCGCAGCTGTGTGCCGACGGCGTCGATTGGCGCGTGCTGCACGAGTACCAGCGGCAGCGCGTATGCACGCTGCTCGACCCGACCAAGGACCCGCTCGGCAAGGGCTTCCACATCATCCAGGGGATGATCGCCATCGGCTCCGGCGGCATCGGTGGCAAGGGTTTCATGCAGGGCACGCAGACGCACCTGGAGTTCATTCCGGAGCGCACCACCGATTTCATCTTCGCGGCCTACTCGGAAGAATTCGGACTGGCCGGCAACCTGGCGTTGATCGGCGCCTTCATCTTCCTGATATTCCGCGGCCTGGCGATCGCCCTCGACGCGCCCACGCTGTTCTCGCGCCTGCTGGCCGGCGCGGTGACGATGATCTTCTTCACCTACGCCTTCGTGAACATGGGCATGGTGAGCGGCATCCTGCCGGTGGTAGGCGTGCCGCTGCCCTTCATCAGCTACGGCGGCACGGCCATGGTCACGCTCGGGCTGGCGCTGGGCATCCTGATGTCCATTTCGCGAGCCCGAAAGCTCACGCAGAACTGAAGGAGGGCGAGCGAACCGGCTCGTTCGTGGAATGCCGCGGAACCGGCTCTGCCGGGCCGCTGGCATTGCCCCCGGTAGGGGGTAGGCGAAGGCGACACGCAGTGCGCCGCAGCCTGGGGGCGAGCAATAATCCAGCGATGATCTCCCGCGAACCCACCATCGAACGCCTTGCCATTGCGCAGCAACTGCTGCTGACGCCCTTCGGGCTCGACGAGTCCCACCTCGGCAAGGCGCTCGCCGAGATCAAGGCCCATCAAGTCGACGACGCGGATCTTTATTTCCAATACACGCGCAGCGAGGGCTGGAGCCTGGAAGAGGGCATCGTCAAGACCGGCAGCTTCAGCATTGACCAGGGCGTGGGCGTGCGGGCGGTGAGCGGGGAGAAGACGGCCTTCGCGTATTCCGACGACATCTCCGAAGCGTCGCTGATGGACGCGGCGCGCACCGTGCGCTCGATCTCGTCGACGGCGCGCAGCGGCCGCGCCAAGGTGCCGGCGCGCAAGATCGCGTCGAGCCGCTCGCTCTACGACGGCATCGACCCCATTTCCACGCTCGACAGCACGGCCAAGGTCAAGCTGCTCGAAAAGGTCGAGCAGCTCGCGCGCAGCCGCGACCCGCGCGTGGCGCAGGTGATGGCCGGCCTGGCGAGCGAATACGACGTGGTGTTGATCGCGCGTGCCGACGGCACGCTGGCCGCCGACGTGCGGCCGCTGGTGCGGCTGTCGGTCACGGTCATCGCGGAGCAGAACGGCCGGCGCGAGATCGGTTCCGGCGGTGGCGGCGGACGCTTCGGCTTGGCGTACTTCGACGACGAGCACATCGCCGAATATGTCGATCAGGCGGTGAAGGCTGCACTGACCAACCTGGAGGCGCGTCCCGCGCCAGCCGGCGAGATGACCGTGGCGCTTGGCCCGGGCTGGCCCGGCATTCTGCTGCACGAGGCCATCGGCCACGGGCTCGAGGGCGACTTCAACCGCAAGGGCTCGAGCGCGTTCGCTGGCCGCATCGGCCAGCGCGTGGCGGCCAAGGGCGTGACCGTGCTCGACGACGGCACCATCGCCGACCGCCGCGGCTCGCTGAACGTCGATGACGAGGGCAACGCCAGCCAGCGCAACGTGCTGATCGAGGACGGCATCCTCAAGGGCTACATCCAGGACTCGATGAACGCGCGCCTGACCGGCGTCAAGCCCACCGGCAACGGCCGCCGCGAGAGCTACGCCCACGTGCCCATGCCGCGCATGACCAACACCTACATGCTGGGCGGCGACAAGGACCCGAAGGAGATCGTCGCCAGCATCAAGAAGGGCCTGTATGCCACGAACTTCGGTGGCGGCCAGGTCGACATCACCAGCGGCAAGTTCGTGTTTTCGGCCAGCGAGGCGTACTGGGTGGAGAACGGCAAGATCCTTTACCCGGTGAAGGGCGCGACCATCGTCGGCAACGGCCCCGATGCGCTCACGCGCGTGAAGCTGATCGGCAACGACATGGCGCTCGATTCCGGTGTCGGCACCTGCGGCAAGGAAGGTCAGAGCGTGCCGGTCGGCGTCGGTCAGCCGACGTTGCGCATCGACGGCCTGACCGTTGGCGGCACCGCCTGACGCCGACGCACGACGTGTCTTCTTCAAATCCCGTGCTACATTCGGCCCCCATGTCGCAACGCGCCGCTTTCTACTTTTCGTACTTTTGGTTCCGGACTTCCGGCGGCCTAGAGGCGAGCGCGTAAAACAAACGTACACCCCCTCCAAAGACCGCCGGCGCTCACGCCCCGGCGGTTTTTTTATGCCTCTTTCGTTTTTGACCAGGAGCACACGATGACCCAGAACACCGTCCCCGCCAGCGACAGCTGGTATGCGCACGTCGAGAAAACCAGCCAGACCGACGACGAACGCATCAAGGACATCAACGTGCTGCCCCCTCCTGAACATCTGATCCGCTTCTTCCCGATCCGCGGAACGGCCGTGGAGACGCTGATCACCGACACGCGCCGCAACATCCACAACATCATGGCCGGCAGCGACGACCGCCTGCTGGTGGTGATGGGGCCGTGCTCGATCCACGACCCGGCGGCGGCATTGGAGTACGCCCGCCGCCTCAAGGTGCAGCGCGACAAGTACGCAGATTCGCTCGAGATCGTGATGCGCGTGTACTTCGAGAAGCCGCGCACCACCGTCGGCTGGAAGGGCCTGATCAACGATCCCTACCTCGACGAGAGCTTCCGCATCGACGAGGGCCTGCGCATGGCGCGCCAGCTGCTCATCGACATCAACCGCCTGGGCCTGCCGGCGGGCAGCGAGTTCCTCGACGTGATCTCGCCGCAGTACATCGGCGATCTGATCTCTTGGGGCGCCATCGGTGCGCGCACCACCGAAAGCCAGGTGCACCGCGAACTGGCCTCGGGCATTTCGGCGCCGATCGGCTTCAAGAACGGCACCGACGGCAACATCCGCATCGCGACCGACGCCATCCAGGCGGCGGCGCGCGGCCACCACTTCCTGTCGGTCCACAAGAACGGTCAGGTGGCCATCGTGCAGACCCACGGCAATCCGGACTGCCACGTCATCCTGCGCGGCGGCAAGGCGCCCAATTACGACGCCGCCAGCGTGGCCGCAGCCTGCGCCGACCTCGAGGCCGCCAAGCTGCCGCCGACCTTGATGGTCGACTGCAGCCACGCCAACAGTTCCAAGCAGCACCAGAAGCAGATCGAGGTGGCGCAGGACATCGCGGGCCAGATCGCCGGCGGCAGCCGCAACGTCTTCGGCGTGATGGTCGAAAGTCATCTGAGCGCCGGCGCCCAGAAATTCACGCCGGGGACGCACTCGATCGGCGGCCTGACCTACGGCCAGAGCATCACGGACGCCTGCCTGGGGTGGGACGACTCGACGGCTGTGCTCGACACCTTGTCGCAGGCCGTGAAACGTCGCCGAGGCTGATCGCACCGGCGCGGCGCGGCGGCTGCGCCGAGCAGCGCGAGAGCTTGGTCAATTGCCGCGCAGGGCCGTCAGCAGTTTGTCGTGAATCCCGCCGAAACCGCCGTTGCTCATGCACACGATGTGATCGCCCGCGCGCGCTGCTTTGGCGACCTGCGCCACGAGTGGCTCGATGGCGTCGATCACGAAGGCGCGATCGCCCATCGGCGCCAGCGCTGATTCGACGTCCCAGCCCAGCCCGCCGCTGTGGCAGAACGAAAGGTCGGCCGCTTCCAGACTCCACGGAAGCTGCGCCGCCATGGCGCCCAGTTTCATGGTGTTGCTGCGTGGCTCGAAGACCGCCAGGATGCGGTCGCTCTGGCGGCCCTCGCCGTCCAGCTTGCGGCGCAAGCCGTCGAGCGTGGTGCGGATGGCCGTGGGATGGTGCGCGAAATCGTCGTACACCGTGACCTCGCCGCTGTCGCGCCCGACCGTGCCGCGCAGTTCCATGCGCCGACGGACGTTGCGGAAGGTGCCAAGCGCCGTGGCGGCTTCGGCGGGCGCCACGCCCACATGTTCGGCCGCCGCAATGGCAGCCAGCGCGTTCATCTGGTTGTGTTCGCCCGAAAGAGCCCATTCGACGCGGCCGACCACGGCACCGTGACGCAAGACGTCGAAAGCGTCGTGCGCGCCTCGGGCCCGCCATTCCGTGTCGGCGCCGCCGGCACCGAAGTGGCTCACTTCGCTCCAGCATCCCTGCGCCAGAACGCGCTGGAGGCTTTCTTCCGTGGCGTTGACGACCACACGCCCGGTGCCGGGCACGGTGCGTACGAGGTGATGGAACTGCCGCTCGATGGCGGCGAGGTCGTCGAAGATGTCCGCGTGATCGAACTCGAGATTGTTCAGGATGGCGGTGCGCGGCCGGTAGTGAACGAACTTGCTGCGCTTGTCGAAGAATGCCGTGTCGTACTCGTCCGCCTCGATGACGAAAGCCGGACCCTCGCCCAGCCGAGCCGACACGCCGAAGTCGAGCGGCACGCCGCCCACGAGAAAGCCGGGCGCCCGGCCGGCGCGCTCCAGCACCCACGCCAGCATCGACGTCGTGGTCGTCTTGCCATGCGTGCCGGCCACAGCCAGCACGTGCCGGCCCTGCAGAACGTGCTCTGAAAGCCACTGCGGGCCGCTGGTGTAGGGCGCTCCCGCGTCGAGGATCGCTTCCATCAAAGGGAACTTGGGGTTGCCGTCGGGCAGATGCGCCCGCGAGACGACGTTGCCGACGACGAACATGTCGGGCGTCAGTGCCATCTGGTCGGCAGCGAAGCCTTCGATGAGGTCGATGCCGAGCGCGCGCAACTGGTCGCTCATTGGCGGGTAGACGCCGGCGTCGCAGCCCGTCACCCGATGGCCGGCTTCGCGTGCCAGTGCGGCCACGCCGCCCATGAAGGTGCCGCAGATGCCGAGGATGTGAATATGCATCGGTCGATTTTAGGGACGGGTCTGAGCCCCGACTTCGTCGATCCCGACGCAGCGGGCAAAATGCAGTGATGGACATGTCCAAGCGCGAAATCGCCGCCACTGCCGCCCGCCTCGTGGTCGAGGAGGGGATGGAGTACGGCCCGGCCAAGCGCCGTGCACTGCGCGAGCTCGGCATGTCGACACGCACCGCGCTCCCGAACAACGACGAGGTCGAGGCGGAGGTGCGCGACTACATCGCGCTGTTCTGTGCAGACACGCAGCCCCGGGAGTTGCATGCGCTTCGGCAACTGGCGCTCGAATGGATGGAGCGCATGACCGCCTTCCGGCCTCATGTCGGTGGTTCGGTGTGGCATGGGACCGCGACGCGCTTGTCCGACGTGTACATCCAGCTTTTTTGCGACGATTGCAAATCGGCCGAAATCGCGCTGATCGACCACCATGTCGACTACGAGCCGCGCATGGTCGGCGGGTTTCACGGCGAGCAGGTGGAGGCACTCAGTGTGCATGCGATGAGTCGCCTGCTGGGCGAAGAAATCGGTGTGCACCTGTTGGTGTACGACCTTGACGACCTGCGCGGCGCGCTCAAGCCGGACACGCAAGGGCGCACCCCGCGTGGCGACCTCGCCGCGCTGCGCCGACTGATGCAAGAGGATTCGGTATGACATCTCCCTTTACCCGCCGCCGCTGGCTGGCTGGCGGCATTGCCACAGTGGCCGCCGTGGCTGGCGTCGGCGTCGCGTGGCAAAACGGCGCAGCCGGCAGCGCCGACGCGGGCGAGCGGCTGTCGCCGGACTTCTGGGCAGGTCACTTCGATCGACCCGAAGGCGGCGTGCTCGATTTCGCCGCGTTGAAAGGCAAACCCTTGCTGCTGAATTTTTGGGCGACGTGGTGTCCGCCGTGCATCGAAGAGTTGCCGATGATCGATCGCTTCTTCAATGATCACGCGGCCAACGGTTGGCAAGTGGTCGGATTGGCCATCGACAAGCCCGCTGCCGTTCAGAAGTTTCTTGTCAAGACGCCGGTGAGCTTCCCCATCGGACTGGCTGGTTTGGAAGGAACTGAACTTGTCCGGAACCTGGGTAACGATGCGGGAGGCTTGCCTTTCACCTTGGTGGTCGGCGGCGACGGACGGGTGGTCGCCCGTAAAATGGGGCAGCTGTCCAGCACCGATCTGGACGCGTGGCGGCGTGCAGAACTTCACAGTTAGAATCGCGCCGATACATCCGGCAATTGGCGTACGAACGCCGAACTAAGCCGATTTTCAAGTGAGTTCAATCCGAATACCGGTCGAACCGGCAATGGAGTCCCATGGATCTGCGCAAACTCAAGACACTGATCGATCTCGTGTCTGAATCAAATATTTCCGAGTTGGAAATCACCGAAGCCGAAGGCAAGGTCCGCATCGTGAAGGCGGGCGAATCTGCTCCGGTTCAATATGTACAAAGTGCCGCGCCGCAGGTCGCCGCACCCGCACCTGCACCCGCGTCCAGTGGGGCTGCCACAGAGGCCGCTGCGGTGACACCTGCCGCTGCAGCGGGCCACACGGTCAAGTCGCCGATGGTGGGGACTTTCTATCGCTCCTCCAGCCCAGGTGCACCATCCTTCGTCGAGGTCGGCGCACAGGTGAAAGAAGGCGATACCGTCTGCATCATCGAGGCCATGAAGATCCTCAATGAAATCGAGGCCGACAAGTCCGGCACCGTCACGCAGATCCTCGGCGAGAACGGCCAAGCGGTCGAATACGGCCAGCCGTTGTTCATCATCGAGTGACCATGTTCAAGAAGATCCTCGTTGCGAACCGGGGTGAGATCGCCCTTCGCATCCAGCGCGCTTGCAGCGAACTCGGCATCAAGGCCGTGATGGTCTATTCCGAGGCCGATCGCGAAGCCAAATATGTCAAGTTGGCCCAGGAGGCCGTGTGCATCGGTCCGGCCTCGTCGGCGCTGAGCTACCTGAACATGCCGGCCATCATTTCGGCCGCCGAAGTGACCGACGCCGAAGCGATTCATCCCGGCTATGGCTTCCTGAGCGAGAACGCCAACTTCGCCGAACGTGTGGAGCAGAGCGGCTTCCAGTTCATCGGACCCACGCCGGAGAACATCCGCACGATGGGTGACAAGGTCGCGGCGAAGCAGGCCATGATCAAGGCCGGCGTACCTTGCGTGCCCGGTTCCGAAGGCGAACTGTCGGACGACGCGGCCACCAACAAGCGCATTGCGCGCGCCATCGGCTACCCGGTCATCATCAAGGCCGCCGGCGGCGGCGGCGGGCGCGGCATGCGCGTGGTGCACACGGAAGCCGCGCTGATCAACGCGATCCAGATGACCAAGGCGGAGGCGGGCGCCGCCTTCAACAACCCGGCCGTGTACATGGAGAAATTTCTCCAGAACCCGCGCCACGTCGAGATCCAGATCCTCGCGGACAAGCACAAGAACGCGGTCTATCTGGGCGAGCGCGACTGCTCCATGCAACGTCGCCATCAGAAGGTGATCGAGGAATCGCCGGCGCCGGGCATTCCGCGCAAGCTGATCGAAAAGATCGGCGAGCGGTGCGCGGCCGCCTGCAAGCGCATCGGCTACCGCGGCGCCGGCACCTTCGAGTTTCTTTACGAAAACGGCGAGTTCTATTTCATCGAGATGAACACGCGCGTGCAGGTCGAACACCCGGTGACGGAGTTCACGACCGGCATCGACATCGTGAAGACGCAGATCATGGTGGCGGCTGGCGAGAAGCTGCCCTTCACGCAACGCCAGATCGAGATGCGGGGCCATTCCATCGAATGCCGCATCAATGCCGAGGACGCATACAAGTTCACGCCGTCACCGGGGCGCATTACGATGTGGCACGCGCCGGGCGGGCCGGGCGTTCGGGTGGACTCGCACGTCTACACCAACTACTTCGTGCCGCCGAACTACGACTCGATGATCGGCAAGATCATTGTGCACGGCGACACGCGCGAACAGGCGCTCGCGCGCATGCGCACCGCGCTGAGCGAGACGGTGGTCGAAGGCATCCAGACCAACATCCCACTGCATCGCGAACTGATGGTCGACGCCAAGTTCATGGCCGGTGGCACCAACATCCACTACCTTGAAGAGTGGCTCGCGGCGCGCGCCCGGTGACCCAAAGTGTTTGAACTGCGCCTGCTGGTTCCCGAAGCCGCCGTCGAAGCGGTGAGCGACGCGCTCGAAGCGCTCGACGCACTGAGCCTGTCGGTCGAAGACGCCGACGCGCAGACCGATGCCGAGCAGGCGCTGTTCGGCGAGCCCGGCATGCCGCCGCCCAAGGACGGGTGGCAGCGCTCGCGCGTGATCGCGCTGTTCTCGACCGAGCCGCAGGCGCGCGACGCCTCAGTGCTGCTGTCTGCACAGGACTTCTTCTCCGGTTGCGAGGTGCTCGGCGTGGCCAATGTGCCGGAGCAGGACTGGGTGCGGCTCACGCAGTCGCAATTCGCGCCGGTCGAGATCACGCCCGAGTTCTGGATCGTGCCGACCTGGCATGAGCCGCCGGCGCAGGCGCGTCAGGTGATTCGGCTCGACCCCGGCCTGGCCTTCGGCACCGGGACACACCCGACCACGCGCATGTGCCTGCGCTGGATCGCGTCGCAGCCCTCGGCATCGCTCGGCCGCGTGCTCGACTACGGCTGCGGTTCCGGCATCCTCGCCATCGGCGCGGCGAAGTTCGGCGCGACGGAAGTCGATGCGGTGGACATCGATCCAGCTGCCGTCGACTCGACCCGGCTCAACGCCGAAGCCAACGCCGTCACGCTCCGGACAGGCCTGCCCGATGCCGCACAGGGTGCCTACCAGACGGTGCTGGCGAACATCCTTGCCACACCGTTGAAGGTGCTGGCGCCGCTGCTGTGCGAGCGCGTGAAGCCTGGCGGCGCACTGGTGCTGGCTGGCATCCTTGAGCGTCAGGCCGACGAGCTGAAGCTGGCATATGCGCCGTACGCGGCGTTGAGCGTCAGCGACAGCGAAGAAGGCTGGATCCTCATGACGGCCCGCTTGTAGGGCCGTCGGGCTGGCGGAGCCCAACCCTACAATCGACGCCTCATGAGCCTCGCCACTCGATGCCCCGCCTGCGGCACCACCTTCAAGGTGGTGCGCGACCAGCTCCGCATCTCGGACGGCTGGGTGCGCTGCGGTCGGTGCAGCCATGTGTTTGATGGGGGTGAGCATCTCCACGAAAGCCTATCGCCGAAGGTGACGAACGCGCCTTCGACGGAGCCCGCCGCGCTGGGGCGGCCGGCATCCGTGGCGCCGCCAACACCCGAGCCCGATATGCCTGGGCGGGAGGTCCACGTCCAGACACCGAGCGGTGCGCTGGCCGACGTTGACTTCTTCAGCGACACCTTGCTGCGCCTGAGTGCCAAGGCGCTTCCTTCCGGGGGCGATGCCGCCAGCCCGCTCCCCCCGCCGCCGGCCATCACCGATCACATCCCGCAGCCGCCGCGTTCGCAGCCTGTGGCGCTCGAGCCACCATCGCTCGGTTGGCCTGCCTTCAGCCACCACGCGCCTGCAACGACGGTGCCGGTGATCGAGTTTCCGACTGAGACCAGGGTGTCCGATCTGCCGCCCGCGTTCCTGCGTGACGACGACGGCTGGTCACGCCTGCCCTCCTTGCATATGGGCAAGGTTCCTGGGCCGCTGCGTGTCGACGAGGACGGCGCATCGCCGAGAGATGCCGATGATGCGCAGTTTCAGACAGCGCTGCGTCGCACGCGAATCAACTCGCTCAAGATCGGGCGCGCACGCGCCAAGGCGAAGGACGGCGCCACGCCTGCCGTGGTGACCACGCCAAGCGAAACGGCGCCGGCGCCGATCGATGCGTTCGGCGAAGCGGCGCCGCGCGCCTCATGGCCTAAAGAGGGGGCGCCGGTGTCGAGATCGCCGCGCAACGTCTCACTGGATGCTGCAATCGCAGTACCACGTCGTCTTCGATGGCGGTTGCCGCTGCGCGCGGCGGCGCTGACCGCGTTGGTGCTCTTGCTGGCGGCACAGGTGCTCCATCAGGAGCGCAACGCCATCGTCGCGCGGAAGCCGTCGCTGCGCCCAATTTTCGCGACCACATGCGAGTGGCTCGGCTGCCAGCTGTCAGCGTTGCGAGAGATCGCCAACATCCGCATCGACGGCGCCTCCTTCGCGCGCGAAAAGAGCGGCGAGGGTTACGAATTCAGCTTCACCTTGCGCAATCTGGCGTCGATCCCGCTGGCCATGCCGGCGATAGAGCTTTCATTGCTGGATACGCAGGAGCGCACGGTCGTCCGGCGCGTGCTGCGGCCGACCGACTACGGCGCGCCGGCGACTTTGGCCCCGCATGCCGAACGCGCAACCTTGCTTCCAGTGACGCTGGCCGGCGAAGACGCTGCCACGTTGCCGCGCGTGGCGGGCTTCCGTCTCGACGCCTTCTATCCCTGAGCGCCGACACGCGCTCGTCTTCGACTTTCTTCTTCCCTCCACCGGCGGTTCATCCATGGCAGCAGTGATTTGCGGTTCTCTCGCGTTCGACACGATCATGACTTTCGAGGGCAGGTTCGCTGACCAGATCCTCCCTGATCAGTTGCACATCCTGAACGTTTCCTTTCTCGTGCCGGACATGCGCCGTGATTTCGGCGGCTGCGCAGGCAACATCGCCTATGCGCTGAACGCACTGGGCGGCAGAGCGCTGCCGATGGCCACTGTCGGAAGCGACGGTGCGGACTATGTCGCGCGACTTCAAGGCCTGGGCATTGGCACCGAATTCGTCCGCGAGCTCGCGGACACCTACACAGCGCAATGCTTCATTACCACCGACCTGGCCAACAACCAGATCACCGCCTTTCACCCGGGCGCGATGCAGCAGGCGCACCTCACGCGCATCGAGGCGCGCGACGACGTCCGCCTGGGCATCATTTCGCCCGATGGACGCGATGCGATGCTGCAGCACGCCGAGCAGTTCAAGGCCGCAGGCATTCCTTTCGTATTCGATCCAGGTCAGGGCCTGCCCATGTTCAATGGCGACGAACTGGCGGGCTTCATCGAGCAGGCCGATTGGGTCACGGTCAACGACTACGAAGGCAAGATGCTGAGCGACCGCACCGGCTGGGACAACGCCGAGATATCGCGACGCGTGCGCGGCCTCGTGGTCACGCTCGGTGCCGAAGGTTGCGACGTCTGGATCGCAGGCGAACGCACGCATGTGCCCGCGGTCAAGCCCGAGGCGATCGTCGATCCCACGGGCTGTGGCGACGCCTGGCGCGGCGCGTTGCTGTTTGGTCTGGAACAAGGTTGGCCACTGGAGAAATGCGCAGCTCTGGGCAGCCGCATCGGCGCGCTGAAGATCGCGCGACGCGGGCCGCAGAACTACACCGTCGATCGCCAGCAACTGGGCTTGTAGCGCTCTGCTGTGCGTGGCTCACGCGTCCGACGTGTGGTTGATTCTTCCTGCAGGCAGTAAAAAAGCCCGGCACCTTGCGGTACCGGGCTTGTGCCTTCAAGGCCACTGAGAGACTCAGGGCTTGCTGGCGGTCGGGAACGGCCATGCCGCCTGCGGGTTCAGCGTCGTTTGCGCTGCAGGTGCGGGCGCAACGGCGGCTTTGGCAGGCGCCTTGGCGGCCTTCTTGGCAGCAGGTGCTTTGGCGGCAGGCTTGGCAGCGGGCTTCTTCGCGGCTTTCTTGGCAGCGGGCTTCTTGGCCGCCGCCTTTTTCGCGGGGGCCTTCTTGGCTGGCGCCTTCTTCGCAGCGGCCTTCTTGGCTGGCGCCTTCTTGGCAGCGGCCTTCTTCGCCGGAGCCTTCTTCGCTACGACCTTCTTGGCAGGCGCCTTCTTGGCGGCAACCTTCTTGGCAGCGACCTTCTTGGCAGCGACCTTCTTTGCCGGAGCCTTCTTGGCAGCGACCTTCTTGGCAGGCGCCTTCTTTGCCGGAGCCTTCTTCGCTACGACCTTCTTTGCCGGCGCCTTCTTAGCGACCATCTTCTTGGCCGGGGCCTTCTTTGCTGCGGCTTTTTTCGCCGGCGCTTTCTTTGCAGTTGCCATTTCTTTCTCCTTGATCAAGTTGAAAAATCAACCTTTTGAAGCACTTCGCCTGCGCTTGTGCAAGTGAAGCGATCCATGGGGTTGGGAATCAAGTCCCAGCGCCATGAACACCTGCGCCTCCGTCACTGCCGCGTTCTGCGACGCGGTGAGTAATGAAGGCAATTCCTGAATCCATCGATTGTTGTCGTTAAAAGCTCAATCCCAGGAGAGCGCGCCACCCGACTGGTATTCGATCACGCGCGTTTCGAAGAAATTGCGCTCTTTTTTCAGGTCAATCATTTCACTCATCCACGGGAAGGGATTCTCTTCGTTCGGGAAAAGCGTTTCGAGGCCAATCTGCTGCGCGCGCCGGTTGGCGATGTAGCGCAGGTAGCCCTTGAACATGGAGGCGTTCATGCCCAGCACGCCACGCGGCATGGTGTCTTCGGCGTATTGGTATTCGAGCTCGACGGCCTTCAGGAAGAGGGCCTTGATCTCCGCCTTGAACTCGGTCGTCCAGAGTTGCGGGTTCTCGAGCTTGAGCTGATTGATCAGGTCGATGCCGAAGTTGCAGTGCATCGACTCGTCGCGCAGGATGTACTGGTACTGCTCGGCGGCGCCAGTCATCTTGTTCTGTCGACCCAGCGCGAGGATCTGCGTGAAGCCGACGTAGAAGAACAGGCCTTCCATCAGGCAGGCGAAAACGATCAGCGACTTGAGCAGGGTCTGGTCGGTCTCGTGCGTACCGGTCTTGAAGTGCGGATCGCTGATCGCTTCGATGAACGGGATCAGGAATTCGTCCTTGTCGCGGATCGACTTGACTTCGTTGTAGGCGTTGAAGATCTCGCTCTCGTCCAGGCCGAGCGACTCGACGATGTACTGGTAGGCGTGCGTGTGGATCGCTTCCTCGAAAGCCTGGCGCAGCAGGAACTGGCGGCATTCGGGCGCCGTGATGTGGCGGTAGGTGCCCAGCACGATGTTGTTGGCGGCCAGCGAGTCGGCGGTCACGAAGAAGCCGAGGTTGCGCTTGATGATGCGGCGCTCGTCTTCGGTCAGGCCGTTCGGGTCTTTCCACAACGCGATGTCACGCGTCATGTTCACTTCCTGCGGCATCCAGTGGTTGGCGCAAGTAGCGAGGTACTTTTCCCAGGCCCACTTGTACTTGAACGGCACCAACTGATTCACGTCGGTCTGGCCGTTGATGATGCGCTTGTCGGCCGCGTTCACGCGGTGTGCAACCGCGGGAGCGGCCTGCGTTGTCGCAGCGCTCAAGGCTCGCGAAGGCGCCGTGGCACCATCGTCAAGCTTGCGTGCGGAGGGGGTGCTTTGCGAAGTCGGGACTTCCATCGAACGCGCGGCCGGCGCGCTGTTTTGCGATGAATGATGCAAGCCTTGTTGCATGTCCTTTGGCAAGGAGGGTTTGACTTCTTCGTCCCAGGTCAACATAGAAAAATCCAATGCTCAAATTATGTGAGCAACGATGTGAGTTGCAAAGTGCAGCCCTGCATCGCGCTCGAATTATCTCTTGCTTATGTTGTTCGCAGGCATCGCATTTTGTCGGGCGATGCCGCGAATCACATTCGCATCACGCTGACATCACTGGCAGGCTTCGCACGTCGGATCGTCGACGCCGCAGAACGCGATGTCGGTGGCCGGCATGGCGCTGAGCTGCGCTTGTGCTGCAGCAGCGGCTGCTTCCATCGCGCTCATCTTCGCGCCATCGACGTTGTGGCTGTTGCTGCCACCCGATGCCACCGCGTTGAGGCGACCCGATTGCACCGTCGACTTCTCGGCGTGCGTCGCGCTTTGCGTGCGCAGGTAGTAGGTGGTCTTCAGGCCGCGCAGCCATGCGAGCTTGTACGTGTCGTCGAGCTTCTTGCCCGATGCACCGGCCATGTAGATGTTGAGCGACTGCGCCTGGTCGATCCACTTCTGGCGCCGCGATGCGGCTTCGACCAACCAGGTGGTCTCGACTTCGAAGGCCGTGGCGTAGAGCGCCTTGATGTCCTGCGGCACGCGGTCGATCGGACGCAGCGATCCGTCGAAGTGCTTCAGGTCCATCACCATCACGTCGTCCCACAGGCCCAGGCGCTTCAGGTCGCGCACCAGGTAGTGGTTGATGACCGTGAACTCGCCCGACAGGTTCGACTTGACCGAGAGGTTGCCGAAGCACGGTTCGATCGAGGCGTCGACGCCGATGATGTTGGAGATGGTCGCAGTCGGCGCGATGGCGGTGCAGTTCGAATTGCGCATGCCGTCGGCCTTGATCTTCTGGCGCAGCGCGTCCCAGTCGAGCGTGGACGAGCGGTCGACTTCGACGTAGCCGCCGCGTGCCTTCTCGAGCAGGTCGAGCGTGTCGATCGGCAGCACGCCCTTGTCCCACAGCGAACCCTTGTAGCTCGAGTACTTGCCGCGTTCCTTGGCCAGGTCGGTCGATGCCCAGTACGCGTGGTAGCAGATGGCTTCCATCGACTCGTCGGCGAACTGAACCGCTTCCTGCGAGGCGTAGGGAATGCGCAGTTCGTACAGCGCGTCCTGGAAGCCCATGAGGCCCAGGCCGACCGGACGGTGGCGCAGATTCGAATCACGCGCCTTCTTGACCGCGTAGTAGTTGATGTCGATCACGTTGTCGAGCATGCGCATCGCGGTCGAGATCGTCTTCTTGAGCTTGACCTGGTCGAGCACCTTGGCGCCGGCCTCGTCCTTCAAGTGGTTGATCAGGTTGACCGAGCCGAGGTTGCAGACGGCGGTTTCGGTGTCGCTGGTGTTGAGCGTGATCTCGGTGCACAGGTTCGACGAGTGCACGACGCCGGCGTGCTGCTGCGGCGAGCGCACGTTGCAGGCGTCCTTGAACGTGATCCACGGGTGGCCCGTTTCGAACAGCATCGTAAGCATCTTGCGCCACAGGTCCGAAGCCTGGATGGTGCGCGCGGGCTTGATCTCGCCGCGGGCAGCCTTCTCTTCGTAGGCCACATAGGCGCGCTCGAAGTCGGCGCCGAACAGGTCGTGCAGGTCGGGCACGTTGGAGGGCGAGAACAGCGTCCAGGTGCCCTTTTCCATCACGCGGCGCATGAAGAGGTCGGGGATCCAGTTGGCGGTGTTCATGTCGTGCGTGCGGCGGCGGTCGTCGCCGGTGTTCTTGCGCAGTTCCAGGAACTCCTCGATGTCGAGGTGCCAGGTTTCGAGGTACGTGCAGACGGCGCCCTTGCGCTTGCCGCCCTGGTTCACGGCCACGGCCGTGTCGTTGACGACCTTCAGGAACGGCACGACACCTTGTGATTCGCCGTTCGTGCCCTTGATGTGCGAGCCGAGTGCGCGCACGCGGGTCCAGTCGTTGCCCAGGCCGCCGGCGAACTTCGACAGCAGCGCGTTTTCCTTGATCGACTCGTAGATGCCGTCGAGGTCGTCGGGCACGGTCGTCAGGTAGCAGCTGGACAGCTGCGAGCGCAGCGTGCCGGCGTTGAACAGCGTCGGGGTCGACGACATGAAGTCGAACGACGACAGCACTTCGTAGAACTCGATGGCGCGGGCTTCGCGGTCGATCTCCTGCAGCGACAGGCCCATGGCCACGCGCATGAAGAAAGCCTGCGGCAGCTCGATGCGTGCCTTGCGCACGTGCAGGAAGTAGCGGTCGTACAGGGTCTGCAGGCCGAGGTAGTCGAACTGGTTGTCGCGCTCGGCCTTGAGGGCGGCGCCCAGGCGCGGCAGGTCGAACTGCAGCAGCTTCTCGTCGAGCAGCTCGTTGTCGACGCCCTTCTTGATGAACTGCGGGAAGTAGTCGACGTAAGCCTGCGAGCGCTCGGCGGGCATCACTTCACGCCCGATGATCTCCTTGAAGATCGTGTGCAGCAAAAGACGCGCGGTGGCGAAGGTGTAGTCGGGGTCCTTTTCAATCAGCGTGCGCGCGGCCAGGATCGACGCCTTGTAGACCTCGTCGAGCGGCACGCCGTCGTACAGGTTGCGCATCGTCTCGGCCTGGATCGGCGCGGCGGTGATCGAGGCGCCGAGGCCCTCGCAGGCGGACTCGATCAGGCCCTTGAGTTCGTTCAGGTCGAGCGCGACGCGTTCGCCGCGGTCGAGCACATGCAGCGTGGGCGCCACGGGCGCATCCTGAGCGACCTGCTTGGAACGTTCCTGCGTGCGGCGCTCGCGATACAACACGTAGGCACGGGCGATTTCATGGTGACCGCCGCGCATCAGGCCGAGTTCGACCGAGTCCTGCACGTCTTCAATGTGGAAGGTGCCGCCGCCCGGGCGCGAGCGCACCATGGCGCGCACCACGGCCTGCGTCAGCGTGTCGACGGTTTCGCGCACGCTGGCCGAGGCCGCGCCCTGCGTGCCGTGCACGGCCAGGAAGGCCTTCATCATCGCGATGGCGATCTTGTTTGGCTCGAACGGAACCACGGCGCCGTTGCGGCGAATGATCTGGTAGTGCGCCAGGGCGTTGCCGGCCGGCGAGCCCGCGCTATCGCGGGCGCCGGTGTTCTGCGAAACCGCAGCGCGTGCGGGGGTGGACGGTGTGTTCAGGGCTGTTTGCATTCGGTCCTCGGTTGGCAATTCTTGTTGGGGGAACGGCGAGGCGGCTCGGCGTTCGGAGCCTGCCCGTCCACGTTGGATTCATGGGCCGTAGGGTCAGGCAGCACACTATATCTAGTGTGCAGGAGCGTCACAATCACTAGATGTAGTGTTTTCGACGATCTTCAACGTCTGTGAAGAATTTCACATCCCGCGGTGTGCGGCGCCATGCGGCGTGGTTGCTGGAACCGTCTGAACGAAGCCAGCATCGACGCAGCTTTCCGCCTGTTTTGGGCTCGCAGGCCGCGTGGTTGCTGGACCGTTGCTGGCACCTCGCTCCACGGGCCGCGTCGTCTGCCAGGCATCGCCCGCGCTGCGCCGATTGAAAATCTCTAACCGGGAACCGTGCCTTCAGGGAATCTGGACACGGGCCAGCCGGTGCGTTGCTGCAAGCGCGGCCAGAAAAACCCCGGGCCCGGATCGATCTTGCGGCCGGGTGCGATGTGTTCGTGACCTGCGATGAAGGCGATGGCGTAGCGCTTGGCGATGGCCGGGCAGAGGCTGGCGAGCGTCTCGTACTGTGCATCCTCGAAACGTTCGCCCTCGAGCCCTTCGAGTTCGATTCCGATGGAATCGTCGTTGCAGTTCGCTCTTCCGCGCCAAGCCGAGGCGCCGGCGTGCCAGGCGCGCGCGTCGCAGCTCACGAACTGCCAGAGTTCGCCGTCGCGTCGCACGTAGAAATGGGACGACACCTCGGTACCGCGAATCTGCTGGAAGTAGGGATCTGCATCCCAATCGAGGCGGTTGGTGAAGAGCCGCTGCACTTCGTCGCCGCCGTAACGCCCCGGCGGCAAGCTGATGGAATGCAGCACGATCAGGTCGACGTGGGCGCCGGTCGGGCGTTCACCGAAATTGGGCGAGGGAAGGGCCTTTGCGAAGCGGTACCAGCCGGCCTGCCAAATGCCGGCTTCCGGCTCACTCATCGCCGGCCCCCGCTGCGTCGTCGCCGCCGTTCGGCGTGCTGATGCCCAGGCGAGCGATGCGGTATCGGATCTGCCGCAGGCTCAACCCCAACCGCGCCGCGGCCGCCGTCCGGTTGAAGCCGCTTTCGCGCAGCGCGCGCACCAAGATCTCGCGCTCCTGCTGGTCGAGGTAGATCTGCAGGTCGGGAGGCACGGCGATCGGCGTTTCGATGCGGGCGCGCGGCGATGGGGGCAGTTGTGTCGGAGCGGCCTCCACGGTGGCAGGTGCCGCGGGTGCGCGTTCGAGCGGTGGCATTCCGCTGGCTTCGAAGTCGAGATGCAATTCGCTGCCGTCGTTGAGCGCGACGGCACGATGCAGCAGGTTCTCGAGCTCCCGCACATTGCCTTGCAGCGGATGCGCAGCCAGCCTGTCGATCACCGAGGGCGAGAGCACCGGCATCGCCATGCCGGCATCGTGCGCGATGCGCGCCAGCAGGGCGGCGCACAAGGCCGGCAGGTCCTCGCGCCGATCGCGCAGCGCGGGCACGGCGATCTCGATCACGTTGAGCCGGTAGAACAGGTCCTGCCGGAACCGGCTGGCCTGCACTTCGGCCTGCAGGTCCTTGTGCGTGGCGCTGACGATGCGCACGTCGACGGTGTCTTCTTGCGTCGACCCGATCGGCCGCACGCTGCGCTCCTGGATCGCGCGCAGCAGCTTCGACTGCATGGCCAGCGGCAGGTCGCCGATCTCGTCGAGGAACAGCGTGCCGCCGCGCGCCGCCTGGAAATAGCCGTCGCGGTCGGCCGCCGAGCCGGTGTAGGAGCCCTTCCGCGCGCCGAAGAACTCGGCCTCCAGCAGGTTCTCCGGAATGGCGCCGCAGTTCACGGCGACGAACGGTCCCTCGCTGCGCTGGCTGCACGCGTGCACGGCCCGCGCCACCAGTTCCTTGCCGGTGCCCGACTCGCCGCGCACCAGCACCGGCGCCATGCCGCGCGCCACCTTGGCGATGCGCGACTTGACCAGCCGCATCGGCTCCGAATCGCCGACCAGTCGATCGAGCGCTGCCACGCCGCTGCCGCCGGGCGTTTCGCCGCGTCCGGTTTCGGCCGCCGGCTGCGCCGTGCGCACCGGCGCTGCAGGCGCCTGCACGGCGGAGGCAACCACGGTGCGGAACTGCTTCAGGTCGACCGGTTTGGTCAGGTAATCGAAAGCCCCCGCCTTGAGCGCCTCGACAGCGTTCTCCGCCGAGCCGTAGGCGGTCATCACCACGCAGCGCTCGCCGCGTTGCTCGCGCTGCACACGTTGCAGAATTTCCATGCCCAGTCCATCGGGCAGTCGCATGTCGGTGATCACCGCGTCGAAGCGCTCGGCCTGCAGGTGCTGCAGCGCCTCGGCGACACTGCCCGCGGCCTCGACCCGATAGCCCTCGCGCAGCAGCGTGAGCTCATAAAGCGTGCGCAGGTCGGGCTCGTCGTCGACGACCAGAATCTGTGCGATGCGCGACGCGGGGGGATGGTTGGAGCTCACGCCGCTATTGTGTCAGTCGCCCCTCGGACTCCGCGAAGCTCACGAAGAAGGCGTTGCCCTCCGGGCCGGTCGGGGAGACCGCGCGGCGCTCGTAGCCGATGGTGGCGCCGTGGCGCTCGCAGAGTTCCCGGCACAGAAACAGGCCGAGTCCGCTCGACCGGCTTTCCGACGAGAAGAAGGGTTCGAACAGGTGGCGCTGCACCGCGGGCTCGAGCGGCGCGCCGTCGCTCCAGACCTGCAGCCCGGCACGGCCTTTGGCGCTGCGGTGCGTGGTCAGCTGGATGGAGCCGTCGCGCTCGCCTGCATAGCGCGCCGCGTTGTCCAGCAGGTTCACCAGGATCCGACGCAGGTGCTCGATGTCGAAGCGCACGTCGCTGCCGCCGGCTTCGAGCATCAGCAGCACGCCGTGGCGTCGCGTCTGACGCACCCATTCCTCGGCGATGGTGCGCACGGTCGGATCGAGGGCCAACTGTTCGCCCAGCGGCAGCACGCGCTGCTGACGGGCACGCGCGACGTCGAGCACGTCGTCGACGATGCGCGCGAGCCGTTGCGCGTTCTGCTCGACCATGGCGGTCAGCCGGCGATGCGCGGGGTCGGTCAGGTCCTCGGCGAGCAGTGCGCTGGCCTGCGTGATGGCCGCCAGGGGATTGCGGATCTCGTGGGCCACGGCCGCCGACATCCGGCCCATGGCGGCGAGCTTCTCGGTGCGGATGCGTGCTTCGAGTTCGCGCAGATCCTGCAGAAACATCACGCAAAGGCTGTCGGCGCGGCGGTCGGTGGCCGGCGTCAGGCGGGTGCGCACGCGCACCTCGCGCGCTGCGCCCTGCGCTTGCGCCACGGGCAACTCGCGCGTCTGGGCGGCGCGGCGTGTGAAGGTCTGGTCGGCCACGGCCGCCAGGGGGCGCCACGCGGGAAGCACGCCCAGGGTGAAGGGCAGCGGCATCGATGCCAGGCCCTGGCCGAGAATGGCGTCGGCCGCCGGGTTGGCGGCATGCACCCGGCCGTCGGCGTCGATCACGAGCACGCCTTCGCTCAGCGTTTCGATGACCAGATCGTTCACCTGCGCGTGCATCTGGGCCGCACTGCGACCGCGCAGGGCCAGTGCCTCTTCGCGGGCCAGCCGACGCGAGAGTTCGTGCGCCAGCAGCGCGACGACGAAAAGCCCGGTGCCGGTCAATGCGGCCTGCACAAAGCGCGCTGTGCTGTCGCCCGGCAGTTGCAGCCAGCGCCAACCGGCATCTGCCAACAGCAGCAGGGTCACGGCGGCCGTCGTGCCCAGCCCGACCGTGACGGTGCCCAGCACCGCACCCATCAGCACCGGCAGCGCGAAGAGCGGCGTGTAGTTGATGCTGCCGACCTGCAGCAGTTGCAATGCCGTGAAGGTGGCCAGGTCGATGCCGACAGTCACGCCCCAGACCACGCCGAAGCCTCGGATGGGCGGCTGAAAACGCACGAAGCGTGCGCTCAACAACGTCGACGCCAGGTACCCGCAGCAGAGCGCAATGGCCGCCCAGTGCACCGGCTGTCCGATCGCCTGGCTCACGAACTGCAGCAGCAGCAGCACCGCCGCGACGAAGCTGCGTGCGGTCATGAACCCGCGCCAAAGACGTTGAAGCGCGGAACCGCGTTCGGTCAGTGGATCGAGCGCTGCCCAGTCGGTGGCCGGTTCGCCGCGTGACCAGAGCAGCGAGGCCATGGCCGTGTCCTTTTTCAATCGGCGGCTGCGCGCCGGTGGGCGGCGCTGCAGTACACCCCCCCTGGGCCCGGCAGTGCGTCGGTGGCCGGCAGGTGCAGCCCGCAATGGGCGCATCGCACCATGGCCTTCGGGGCGCCGACAGCCGGTGGTGCCGACTTCTTGGGCGGCGTGGCGCGCTCCTGCATTTCTTCGCGCCGGTTCTTGCGCCAGAGCCAGATCGCGACCGAGACCACCGCCAGGACCAGCAGGTACTTCATGCGGCCGCCCCGCGGGCCAGCAGCACTTCGAGCACGAAGCGCGAACCGACGTAGGCGAGCAGCAGCAGTGCGGCGCCTGCGTAGAGCACGCGGCGTGCGGTGCGGCCACGCCAGCCGAAGCGTGCACGGCCAATGAGCAGAACCGCGAAGGTGAGCCACGCCATCACGGAGAAGACGGTCTTGTGGTCCCATTTCCAGCCCCTGACCGCGGCGCCGTAGAGCGTTTCGCTGAAGAAAAGGCCGGCCAGCAGCGTGGCAGACAACAGGACGAAGCCCGCAGTCACGAAGCGAAAGGTCAGGCGCTCGAGTGTCAGCAGCGGCACCTCGGCCTGCGGACCGGTCGCGAGCCGAATCTGCTTCTCTGCGCGCGTCGTCAGCCAGGCATGCACCACCGCAGCGCCGAACAAGCCGTAAGAAGCGATGCCCAGCGCCAGGTGCAGCGGCAGCCAAGGCGATGCAGTGACATGCAGCGGTGTCCCCGGGAACACCACGGCAAGCAGTACCACCAGGGCACCCAGCGCTGCCAAAACGCGACGCACCGTCAGCTGGGGAAACATGCGGCTTTCCACCGCGTACACGGTGAGCACCAGCCATGCCATGACCGACAGCGCGGGCGCGAAGCCGAAGCGCGGCACTGCGCTGACCAGGCCGACGGCCAGGGCCATGGCATGCAGCAGCCAGGCCAGTCCGAGTGCGGATTGCGTGGCCTGTCGGTTCAATCGGGAGGCAGCGGCCGCTGTCAGCGCGTAGGCCGCGGCGGTGGCGATGCCCAGTGCCACGCCGAGTGGAGAGGGGATCGCTAAAATCATCGAGCGAGTTTATCTCCCCCAGGCTTGCGCACTTCGTGTCGCAGCGCCTTGCCCCTTGTCGAGGGCGACATCCGAGACCCTGTTTATGACGTTCTTCGGTGTCTCGCGAAGGGGGCTGTAAGCCACCGATCCCGCCCACGAATTTCCAACCACCCGCCCTTGGCGGGCAGCAAGGCATCCGCTCATGGCCACCGCCCTTTCCGAAAAATTCTCCCGCCTCGTCAAGACGATGAGCGGGCAGGCCCGCATCACCGAAGACAACGTGCAGGACATGCTGCGCGAGGTTCGCATGGCACTGCTCGAGGCCGACGTGGCACTGCCCGTGGTGCGCGACTTCGTCGCCCGCGTGAAGGAAAAGGCGCTGGGGCAGGAAGTGCTCGGGTCGCTCAAGCCGGGCCAGGCGCTGGTCGGCATCGTGAATCGCGAGCTCGCCGCCACGATGGGCGAAGGCATTTCGGACATCAACCTGGTGGCGCAGCCGCCCGCGGTGATCCTGATGGCCGGCCTGCAAGGCGCCGGCAAGACCACGACCACCGCCAAGCTCGCCAAGCACCTGATCGAGAAGCGCAAGAAGAAAGTGCTGACGGTGTCGGGTGACGTCTACCGGCCAGCCGCCATCGAGCAACTGAAGACGGTGACCAAGCAGGCCGGCGCCGAGTGGTTCCCGAGCTCGGCCGACCAGAAGCCGATCGACATCGTGCGCGCTGCCATCGACCACGCGCGCCGCCACTTCTTCGACGTGTTGCTGGTCGACACGGCCGGCCGTCTGGCGATCGACGAAGTGCTGATGGCCGAGATCAAGGCGCTGCATGCCGAGCTCAACCCGGTCGAGACGCTGTTCGTGGTCGACGCGATGCAGGGCCAGGACGCGGTGAACACCGCCAAGGCCTTCAAGGAGGCGCTGCCGCTCACCGGCATCATCCTGACCAAGACCGACGGCGATTCGCGCGGCGGTGCGGCGCTGTCGGTGCGGCAGATCACCGGCGTGCCGATCAAGTTCGCCGGCACCAGCGAGAAGATCGACGGCCTCGAAGTGTTCGACGCCGAACGCCACGCCGGCCGCATCCTCGGCATGGGCGACATCGTCGCGCTGGTGGAGCAGGTCACGGCGGGTGTCGACGTGGCCGCGGCGCAGAAGCTCGCGGCCAAGGTCAAGAGCGGCGCGGGCTTCGACCTCAACGACTTCCTTGGCCAGTTGCAGCAGATGAAGCAGATGGGCGGGCTCTCCAGCCTGATGGACAAGCTGCCGCAGCAGATGGCGGCCAAGGCGACCGAAGCCGACATGACCCGGGCCGAGCGCGACATCCGTCGCAAGGAAGGGATCATCCAGAGCATGACGCCGCTGGAGCGCCGAAAGCCCGAATTGCTCAAGGCCACGCGCAAGCGCCGCATCGCGGCCGGTGCCGGCGTCCAGGTTCAGGAGGTCAACCGCATGCTCAACGAGTTCGAGCAGATGCAGACCATGATGAAGAAGATGAAGGGCGGCGGCCTGATGAAGATGATGAAGAAGATGGGCGGGATGAAGGGCCTGCCCCCGATGGGCGGTGGCGGTGGTGGCATGCCCCGCTTCTGACAATCGCCGTTCATCGGCATCACCCAAAGAAAAAGCCCGCAATTGCGGGCTTTTTCTTTGGGGCGAACCGCGATCAGGCGGTGGCCAATGCCGGGCGCGCCAGCTTCAGGGCATGCATCCAAGCGCGACGCAGGACGGCCGGCGAACGCGATTCTTCAGGGATGAGCAGGTAACCGCGGTCACGCAGCGTGGTGCCCAGCGCGATCTGGCTGGTCAGCACGGTCAGCGGAATCGCCAGCAGCAGCGGCAGGCCAACTGGCATGAGCCAGATCAGCGCGCTTGGGTCGATCAGCGCAATGCCGACGGCCAGCAGGGCGATGATGGAGGTCATCGGCGCGAGCTGCGAGAAGGCAATGCGCCACGGCACGGCAGCGGCTTCACGGGGAGGCGACTTCCAGTTCAGCTTGACACCGGTGAGGGCGACCACGACGAACAGCGAATGCGCCAGCATGCGGACCGGGGCTTGCACGATGGCCAGAGCGCTCTCGAGCACCGAGCTCTTGAGCAGGCCACCGAGGCCGCCGAACTGGCGCTGCTCACCGCGCATCAGCACGGCGGCGATGCCCAGCACGCGCGGCAGGAACAGCAGGCTGAGCGTCCAGGCCCAGAGGGCGGCGAGTTCGCCAGGCAGCACATTCCAGCTCGAGATCAGGCTCGAACCCGACAGCCACAGCGCGGTGCCCAGCGTCAGGAAGGCGAGCCACAGGGGTGCCGAGACATAAGCCATCGTGCCGGTCACGAACATCGCGCGGTGCACCGGATGGATGCCGGGCTCGGCCATCAGGCGGGCGTTCTGCAGGTTGCCCTGGCACCAGCGGCGGTCGCGCTGCAGTTCGGACAGCAGGTCCGGCGGTTGTTGCTCGTAGCTACCGACCAGGTCGGACACCAGCCACACGTGGTAGCCGGCACGGCGCATCAAGGCTGCTTCGACGAAGTCGTGCGACATGATGCCGCCCGACATGCCGCCGGTGCCTTCGATCGGCGCCAGTGCGCAGTGGTCCATGAAGGGCTTGACGCGGATGATGGCGTTGTGGCCCCAGTAGTGCGATTCGCCCAGTTGCCAGAACTGCATGCCCAGCGTGAACAGGCGGCCCGTCACGCGGGAAGCGAATTGTTGGGCGCGGGCGTGGAGCGTGACGTGGCCGATGGCCTGCGTCGCGGTCTGGATCACGCCGGCCGTCGGGTTGGCTTCCATGAGCTTGACCATGGCGGTCAGGCAGTCGCCGCTCATCACCGAGTCGGCGTCGAGCACGACCATGTACTTGTAGTCGTTGCCCCAACGGCGGCAGAAGTCGGCCACGTTGCCGGCCTTGCGGTGCGTGCGGCGGGTGCGCAGGCGGTAGTAGACCTCCACCTGAGGCTGGTTCGGGCTTTCGGCCAGTGCGGCGCGCAGGTCTTCCCAAGCGGCGCGTTCGGCCTTGGCGGTCTCGGCGTCGTAGCTGTCGGACAGCACGAACACGTCGAACTGCTTCGAATGGCCGGTGGCGGCGACCGATTCGCAGGTGGCGCGCAGGCCGGCGAACACCGTGGCCACGTCTTCGTTGCAGATCGGCATGATGATCGCGGTGCGTGCCTCCGGGTTCATCGGGTGGTCGGCCACCTGCTTGACGGAGAGCGCGTGCTTGTCACCGCGAACAGCGACATAGAAGCCCATCAGCGCGGTCACGAAGCCGGTGACGACCCAGCCGGACAGCAGGCCGTACAGGCCGATCTGGCCGTATTCGAGCCAGACGTTGTCGTAATCGGGTTGCACGCCGGCGAACAGGGTCGAGGCGATCACGGTGCTGAACAGAGCCAGCAGCATGAAAGCGAGGCGGCGCTGCTTGGCAGCACGTTGCCACGGTTGTTCGGGGCCGAGTTCGACCGCCTGTTCGCGGGCGGTCTTGCCGCCAGCGCCCAGTTTCACCAACACCGCGGTACCGAGGCTGTTCCAGAAACCGCGCCACGGACGGGGTGCCATCGAGCCACGGTTGATCGGTGGGGCGGTGACGGCGTTCGGATGCCGGTCTTCGCGCAACGTGCTGCGGTGGCGCACGTCGAGGTCGTTGAGCACGTTCAATTGGGAGAAATCGTTTGGTTTCATGGTCGGCTCACCCACGTTGCTTGTGAAGGGAAGGCGTGTCGCCGATTGCCGGAAAGCGCTTGAAGACGCAGTCGGTGGCGGCACCGCCCAGTCCGTCGAATCCGGCCGCCGCATGGCTGGCCATACGGCTGCGCGAGAGGGAAACCTGCTTGGAACGCTGGTTGTCACGCTGCGGGCGCAGTGCAAAAGAGGGGCTGGAATGGACTGTCATGCCTCTACAGGGGCAAACCCTGTGCCAGCATGGAAAAGTCCTTTTAGATCAAGGACTTGGCGCATTTCGAAGGTCAATCGAAGCGATTTTCTCGCCGTCGACCCCCGAAAACCCCTGATTTTGTCGCCAAAGCCCGACAGCCTTGGGGGTGGCCTCGAAAAAGGCCAACAAAATCAACGCTTTACTTGCGTCGCTCCTCAGCGACAGCATCGGCGGCGATCGAAGGACTGTCCGCTTTGAAGTGCCCCGGCGTGAGTTCGTGCTTCTGCAGAAGCCGGTAGAACTCCGTGCGGTTGCGATCGGCCAGCCGGGCGGCGTCGGCCACGTTGCCGTCCGTGAGCTTGAGCAGTCCGACGAGGTAGTCGCGCTCAAACCGCTGTTTGGCGTCGGCGTAGGTCTGCACTTCCACGCTGGGCACGCGCAACGCACGCTGCACCAGTGCCAGAGGAATCAGCGGCGAGCTCGACAGCGCGCAGACCTGCTCGACCACGTTGAAGAGTTGTCGCACGTTGCCGGGCCACGAGGCGGTGGTCAGCGCCTTCAGCGCCTCGGGTGCGAAGCCCGACAGTCGCTTGCCGTATTTGGTCGACAGCCGCTGCAGGAAATGATTGGCCAGCAGCGGAATGTCCTCGCGCCGCGCCGACAGCGGCGGCAGCGTGAGCGTCACCACGTTCAGGCGGTAGTACAGGTCTTCGCGGAACTGGCCGGCTTCCATGGCCGCATCGAGGTCGCGATGCGTCGCCGAGACGATGCGCACGTCGACCGCGATCGACTGCGCCGCCCCCAACGGCCGCACCGCGTGCTCCTGCAGCACGCGCAATAGCTTGACCTGCAAGGCGGGCGGCATGTCGCCGATTTCGTCGAGGAGCAGTGTGCCGCCGTCGGCCTGCTGGAACAGGCCCTTGTGGTTGGCGTGCGCGTCGGTGAACGCGCCCTTCATGTGGCCGAACAGTTCCGACTCGAGCAGCGCCTCTGGAATGGCGCCGCAGTTGACCGCCACGAAGGGCTTCTCGGCGCGCGCGCTGGCCTTGTGGATGGCTCGCGCCAGCAGTTCCTTGCCGGCGCCGCTGTCGCCACGCAGCAGCACACTGGCGTCAGACTTGGCGATCATGCGGGCCTCGGCCAGCACCTCGGCCATGCGGCTACTGCGGCTCACGATCTCCGAGCGCCAGCTTTCGTCGCTTCCGTTGCCGCTGGGTGTGGTCGAAGGTGCACCGAGCGCCAGCGCCTGGCTGATCTTCTCCAGCAGTTCGCGTGCGTCGTAGGGCTTGGTCAGGTAAGTGAAGACGCCGCGCGCCGTCGCCTCGACCGCGTCGGGAATGGTGCCGTGCGCGGTCAGCAGGATGACCGGCAGCGTCGGGTGGTGCTTGCGGATTTCGTCGAACAGCGCCAGGCCGTCTCGCCCGGGCAGCCGCACGTCGCTCAGCACCAGTTGCGGATGCTCGATTTCGAGCTGCGTGAGCGCCGATTCGGCCGAGGTCACCGCGGTCACCTGGTAGCCGGCGGAATTCAGCCGCATCGACAGCAGCCGAAGCATGTCGGGGTCGTCGTCGACCACCAGCAGGCGCGCGCCTTTGGCGGGAATGTCGTTCGGCTTAGGATCGCTCATGGGGCAGGCGCGGCGGGCTTGGCGCCGTTGCTTTGCGGCACGGCCGCGTTGGGCCGCGCAAAGCTGCGTTCGATGGCACGCAAGGCCTCGATGCGGTCGTTCAACTGGTCGATGCGGCGCTGGCTGTCTCGTGCCTGTTGCGCCTGCCGGTCGCGGTCGTCCTCGACCTTGCGCTGCTCCAGATAACGAGCGGCCAGCACGCGGGCCAACGGCTGCAGCGGCTGTGCCTCGGCCGACGGGTTGGCGATCACCCGCTGCAGCAGGCCGAGTGAGCGGGCCAGGTCGGCCGACACGCGCGTCTGGGCCAGCACGAGCGCGAGTTGCATCTGCGCGGCCGGCGCGTCGCCGGGGTCGCCCAGACGCGCGATCTCGGCTGCGAGTTCGGCATTGCTCAACGGACGCAGCTTGTCGGCGTACCCCAGCATCGCATCGACCGGCGGCGTGCCATGCGGCGTGAAGGCCATTGCCGGACGGGTGGCCGGTGCAAGCGGCTCGGCCTCGACCGGCAGCACGTACACCACCTGCGGTGCGGCGGGCGCCTTGGCCGCCGCCGGGGCGGGCGGTGCGGGTGCCGCGACGGGCGGCGGCGTGACGCAGGCGGCCAGGCTCAACGACGAGAGGATCGCCGAGGCCAGGGCAGAGCGGCGGACGAACTGGAAAGACATGGTTCAGGAAACGCGGGGCTCGCGGCTGTGTTCTTGGGTGGTGAGGCGAGGGGCGGGGCGGCGGGGCGATGCTCAAGCCGAGCGTGGCAGCTCGATGCGGAATCGTGCGCCGGGCCCGTCCGGCAGCAGCGCGATGCGGCCCCCATGGGCACCAATGTACTCCTGCACGATCGACAGTCCGATGCCTGTGCCCTTCACTGCGTGCTCGGGCTGGCGCTCACCGCGGTAGAAGGGCTCGAAGATGCGGTCGCGGTCGCCCTCGGCAATGCCCGGCCCGGCATCGGCGATGTCGATGCGTGCGGTGTCGGGTGTGCCGGAGACATCGAAGCGGATGGTGCCTCCGCGCTCGGAAAAGCGGATGGCATTCGAGAGCAGGTTCGCCAGCGCCGTGCCGAGCTTGGCCGGGTCGACCGTGATCGACAGCGGCTCGCCTTCGACCTGCACCTGCAGGCCGTGGGCCTGCCACTGAAGGCGTTGTGCCTCGACCTGTTCTTCGATCAGCGGCAGCAGCGCGGTGCGTTGGCGATGCAGGTCGCGCGCCTCGAAGGCCGCGGCGTTGAAGCGCAGCAGCGCTTCGATCTGGCTCTGCAGCGAGATGGCGTTCTGCTGCAGGATCTGCGCGACCTCACGCTGCGCCGGGTTCAAGGCCCCCGTCACGCCGTCTTCCAGCAGCGAAATGCCTTCGCGCAGCGCCGCCAGTGGCGTCTTGAGTTCATGCGAGACATGACGCAGGAACCGTGCCTTGTCGGCGTCGAGCTCCGTCAACCGCAGCCGCAACCATTCGAGTTGCTGCGACACGCGCCGCACGTCGGCCGGGCCGCGGATGTCGATCGGCACGTCGAGCCGGTTCTCGCCCAGCCCGACGATCGCGCGTTCCAGCCGCTTGAAAGGCCGCGCCAGCCACACGCCGAAAGCCAGCGCCAACGCCACCGCGAGCGCACTGGCAGCCAACACCTGGCGCATCAGCCGCGTGCGCGCGTCTTCGATGCGCGTCGACAGCGCGGTGTTCTGCGCCTCGATCTGCGTCTGGGCCTGCTGCGCGATCTCGGTATTCACCGCGTCGAGATCGCGAAACTGCATCGCCAGCGTGGTTTCGCGCGCCAAGGCGGTGTCGGGCGAGCCGACCAGCAGGCGCGTCATGGCGTCGAGCTGCATGCGCCAGACGTCGATCGACGTGCGCGGCACGCCGTTGTCGCCCAAACGCTCGAGCACATTCTGCGCATCACGCGCGGCGTCGTCGAAGCGGCGGCGCAGCACGGCGTCGTTGAGCACCAGCGACTGGCGTCCGGCGCGCTCCATGGCGGCGCTTCGCTCGGCCAACGATTGCGCCGCGCCCGACAGCGCGAGTGCGCGCGAGGCTGCGTCGCGGCTTTGGGTCATCAGCGCGTCGTACTGAAACACAGAGCGCAGCGCAACGCCCACCAGCAGTGCGGTGATCAGCAGAAAGGCGAACAGAAGCAGCTGCTGGAACGAGCCGCGCGCCGATTTGAAGTTCGCCATCAGGCGACGAGCGAAGCCAAGGCCGGCGCCGCGCCCGCGTGTTCGCGCGTCGGCACCTCGCCGCGCAGCGTGTAGGCGAGCGAGCGGGTGATGCGCAGGTCGACCATCTGGCCGACCAGCCGCGCGTCGCCCTCGAAGTTGACAACGCGGTTGCAGTCGGTGCGGCCCATCAGCTCGTTCGCGTCCTTGCGGGAAGCGCCCTCGACCAGCACCCGCTGCGTGCTGCCGACCAGCGCGTTGCCGAAGCGCTTCACGTTGGTGTCGATGGCCGCCTGCAGTTGGTGCAGTCGCGCCAGCTTCACCTCGTGCGGCGTGTCGTCGTGCAGCGCCGCCGCCGGCGTGCCGGGACGCGGGCTGAAGATGAAGCTGAAGCTCGCGTCGAATTCCATGTCGGCGATCAGCTTCATCATCTTCGCGAAGTCCTCGTCGGTCTCGCCCGGAAAGCCGACGATGAAGTCGCTGCTGAGCGCGAGCTCGGGCCGGATGGCGCGCAGCTTGCGCACCGTGCTCTTGTATTCCATGGCGGTGTAGCCGCGCTTCATCGCCATCAGGATGCGGTCGCTGCCGTGCTGCACCGGCAGGTGCAGGTGGCTCACCAGTTGCGGCACTTTGGCGTAAGCCTCGATCAGCCGGGGCGTGAACTCGTTCGGGTGGCTGGTGGTGTAGCGGATGCGTTCGATGCCGGGGATTTCGGCCACGTACTCGATCAGCAGCGCGAAGTCGGCGATCTCGGTCGTGCCACCCATCGCGCCGCGGTAGGCGTTCACGTTCTGCCCCAGCAGCGTGATCTCGCGCACGCCCTGGTCGGCCAGGCCGGCGATCTCGATCAGCACGTCGTCGAGCGGCCGGTTGACTTCCTCGCCGCGGGTGTAGGGCACCACGCAGTAGCTGCAGTATTTGGAACAGCCTTCCATGATGGACACGAAGGCCGTCACGCCGTCGACGCGCGCCGGCGGTAGGTGGTCGAACTTCTCGATCTCCGGAAAGCTGATGTCGACCTGCGGCCGGCCCTGCACCTCGCGCTGCGCCAGCATCTCGGGCAGGCGGTGAAGCGTCTGCGGGCCGAACACGATATCGACGTAGGGCGCGCGCGCGATGATGGCCGCGCCTTCCTGGCTCGCAACGCAGCCGCCCACGCCGATCTTCACGCCCTTGGCCTTCAGGTGCTTCACGCGGCCGAGGTCGCTGAAGACCTTCTCCTGCGCCTTCTCGCGCACCGAACAGGTGTTGAAGAGGATCAGGTCGGCCTGGTCGATGTCCTGCGTCGGTTCGTAGCCCTGCGCGGCGTTCAGCACGTCGGCCATCTTGTCCGAGTCGTACTCGTTCATCTGGCAGCCGAAGGTTTTGATGAAGACTTTTTTGCTCATGGCGTGGGGTAATGGAGGGCCATCGAAAGGGGTGGCCGGCGCCGGAGCGGCGCGGGCGAAAACACAAGGAGGTGCGGCGCGCCCGGCGCGCCACGGGATCTATTCGCCGAATTTCGGCAACTGATCGAAGGGCGTGCGTCCGTCGTCGCGCGGACCGCTCGCGGCCACGAACGGCCAGAAGTTGAGGAACGGCCGCGGCACCGAGGCGCGTTCAACGCTGGCTTCTGTCGGGGTGAGAACCCACACCTCGCGCACCAGACCGGCTGGATCGCGGGTGTAGTTCACCAGCAGGTTCTGGCCCGTGATGGCGCCGGTCGTGACCACCATGTTCTCGGCGCTGCGGATGCGCGCGCCGGGCGACAGGCGGTCGGGCTGGCCGTCGAGCCGGATCTCCGGCGCGGCCACCACCATGAACTTGCCGCGCAGCGTGCCCACGGGGAAATTGCGCCCGCCGAGCGTGGCCTCGGTGGGCACCTCCGGGTCGAGCTCGGACTGTGCGAGCGCGCGCGGCGCCCCGCACAGCGTCGCGGCCACGGCGAGCGTGCCGATGGCGGCGAGGAGGAGGCGAGGGGATGTCGTGAGGGGGCTGCAGCGGTTCATGGGGTATATCCAGAGGCTGGTGAGCCGCCGATTTTAGCGGCGCGTCGCCGCTGCGGTCTCAGACCGTCGCGGGCGCACGCGGTTCGCGGTCGGGGCTGCGCGCGAGCGTCGGAACGATGCTGCCAGCGCTCGACGGCCGCAGCCCCGGCCCGCCCAGCGCCACGCCGCGCGCCCACTCCTCCACCGCGGTCAGAAGCTTGGCCTGCATCGCCAGGGTGGTGGCGGTGTGGTCGACGTCGGGCCAGAAGCGGTACTGCACGCGATCGAACATCGGCGAGCCACGCAGTTGGCTCAGCATGCCGTTGTGCCGGTCGCGTGCGTTATAGGTGGCCGAATACATCAGCGACACCGCCACCCCGCGGTCGACCAGCGACAGCAGCCGGCGTTCGTATTCCGCCGCGCTCACCACCGGCGCCGTGTCTCCGCCTTGGAAGATCGCGCCCTCGTCCGCCGACGGACCGCCAGCGAACATGGGCAGGTGCAGCCGTTCGAGCGTGCGCCGGCCCGCAGCGGCGTCGCGCTGGCCAAGCCATTGCACGAGGTCGCGCCACCACGGGTAGCTGGCGCGCACCGCCGGGTTCCCAGGGAAGGCCGCCATGCGGCGCAACTTGCGCTCGAGCCGCACGCCGCGCGTGAGGTACATCGGTCCATCGAAGGTCAGCACGCCCACCACGCGAGGGTCGGCCAGCGCCACCGCCAAGGCGTTCTCCGCGCCGGAGCAGATGCCGAACACCAGAAAGCGCCGCAGCCCATGTCGGCTCTGGAGATGGTCGAGCGCCGACTTCATGTCCTCCACCGCCTGGGTGCGGAAATCGTGCCTGCTGCGCGCTGCGCTGCTGTCGCCGATGCCCGCCAGATCGAAGCGCAGTGTCGGGATGCCGGCGCCGGCCAGGCGGCGCGCCGTCTTCACGTTGATGCGGTGCGGTCCGATCCGATGGTTGACGCCGGTGTTGAGCACCAGGCAGCCGATGTCGCCGAGCCTCGCGCCGGCCGGCACGGCGAGCATGCCGAACAGGTTCTCCGCTTCACCGAAAAGCTCGGTCGTCTCGACGAAATCACTCACTGAGTTCTCCTGCGATCTGCTGCAAGGCGTCGGCCGGCACCATGGCGTTGTTGGGAAAGGGGTTGCTGGTCCAGATGAGCGAGTGCGCGAGCGCCAGCCAGCGTGCATGGCGCCCGGCCGCTGCCTGCTGCGCGACCCAACCTTGCGTGGCGCGGTCGTCGGGCTTGGCGACGACGACGATTTCAACGCCCGAGGGCAGCACGAGGTCGGCCAGCGTCAGCGCCAGCAATTGGCGGCGCAGCAGGGGCGAGATCGCGAAGCCGAAGGCTTCGTCGATGAAGGCGTCGGGGTCGCGCAGCATCGCGCGCCGCCAGCCGGCGTCGGGCAGTGCGTGGCTCCATTCGAGCTCCTTCACGTGGCGCTCGCGCAGTGCCTGCAGATAGGCGGCGCCATCGAGCACGGGCTCCCACAGCACCAGCTTGTCGACCTGGGTGCCGGGCACCGACGCTGCCTGCACCGCCAGGCTGGCACCGAGCCGCGCGCCGAACCAGATCACGCGCTTCGCACCCGATCGCGCGTGCAGTTCGCGGGCCGCTTCGCCCACATCGGCGCGCCAGCCTTCGAGTTCGCCGTCTTCGTCGGCGCCGGGCGAGTCGCCCGCCCCATGGCTGTCGAAACGCAGGACCGCCATGCCGCGGCGCGCCAGGCGGATCGCCAGCACGCGGTAGAAGCGATGGCTGCGCAGCGCCTCGTGGCCCATGGGCGCGCACAGCAGCACCGCCGTGTCGGAAGGCTTCGAACCTTCCGGCGCGTGATAGAGCCCGAACAAGCGGCGCGAAGGTGGGCCGAACAGCAGCGGCTTCATGCGCAGCTTTCCTCGGCGGGCGTCGGCATCGGCGTCGGCGATGGCTGCGCGGCCGGCGCGCGGTCGATGCACAGCGCCAGCGACACCACCAGACCGTCGCCTGCATCCACGTCGCGCAGCCACAGGCGCTGGATGCCGTCGGCGGTGGCGATCTCGACCCGGCGCGTGTCGGCGTCTGCACCCACGTCGAAGCCAGCGGTCGCGAGGTTCAGGCCGATGCCGATGGCCTTGAGGCAGGCCTCCTTGCGCGTCCAGCAGCGCAGGAACGCGGTATCGCGCGTGTTCGCGGAGCAAGCGGCGATGGCCGCACGCTCGGCCGGCGCGAAATAGGCGGCGGCGAGGCTGTCGGCGTCGGGCACGGGACGCACGACCTCCACGTCGACGCCGAGCGCGATTCGCGTCGACATCGCCAGCACGCCGGTCGCGCCGCTGTGGCTGAGGTTGAACTGCAGCCCGTCGTGCGTGGCGAGCGCCGGCTTGCCGAAGCGGCCGGTGGCAAAGCGCAGCGCAGCGGGCGACGTGCCGGTGCGCTGGCCGATCAGCTGGCGCAGCGCGGCGCGTGCGGCCATGAAGCGGTGGCGGTCGGCCTCGAAGACGAAGCGGCGCGCGCGCGCCACTTCGTCGGCCGAGAGCGTCGCGATGGCGGCGGCCGGCAGGTACTGGTCGAGCGGGAAGCGCCAGAGTTCGCACGGCACCGGTGCCGTGATGGGGAGGGGGGAGACGATCAGTCGCACAGCGCGTTCAGTTCCGCCGACCCCACAGCGCCTTCACCCGTCCGAGCAGCCCGCGTGTCGGCGCCGTCGCCGGTGTCGGCTTCGGGTTCGATTCGGTGGCCTCCGCGATGCCGGCCGGCACCGAACGGGTGGCGAGCTGCATCAGGTTCTCGAACACATAGCGCCGCGGTTCGGTGCGCAGGCCGAGCAGTTCCTCGGCTTGCTGGATGACGCGCATCGCCAGCAGCGAATCGCCGCCCAGGTCGAAGAAGTTGTCGCTGCCGCGGATGTCGTTCACGTCGATGCCGATCGCGCTGGCCCACAGCTGCGCCAGCTGCGCCTGCTCGGGCTGCAGCAGCGATGCGTCGTCGCCATCGTCGCGCGATGCGCTGCGCGCAGCGACAACGGCGGCACCCGCCGCCAGCTCGGCCAGCGTCGCGTCGGGTCGGGTGGCCACGGCCGCCAGCATGTCGAGAAAGCGTTGGCGGAACGCGATCACCGTGTCCGCGGTGTAGAGGTGCGTGTTGTAGACCAGGTCGCCCTGCAGGCCGGCGTCGTGTTCGAGCAGCCAGAGCCCGAGATCGTCGGTCAGCCCACGCTCCGACAGCGCGATCGCCTCCTGCTGCAGCGGTCCCCAGTGGCCGGTGCGCTCGCGCACGTCCTGGTACGAGAAGAGCGCCTGGTACAGCCGGGCGCGGCGCTGTGCCGGGCTGGCCTGCAGCATCAATTGTTCGAAGGGCAGATCCTGGTGCGCCAGTGCGCCGATCACCTCCTGCTTGAGCGACGCTGCGAAGGCCACGAAGCCCAGCGCGGGTTGCGCGTCGAGGTTTACCGGCACCAGGCCGACGAACAGACCGATGACTTCGTCGAGCGCCGGTGCCACGCGCCCGCGCACCGGCATGCCGACCGCCACCGCCGGCTGGCCGACGGTGTTCGCGAGCGCCGCGGCGTAGGCGGCCATCACCAGCATGTTGAGCGTGAGGTCGTGCCGACGCGCCAGGTCGCGCAGCGTGGCCGTGAGCAATTGCGGCACCTGCACCGGCTCGCGCCGGCCTCGGCCCGGCACGCCGGGGCGCGCCACCAGGTCGGCCGGAAAAGGCGCCAGCGCCGGCACGCCCGCCAGCCGCTCGTGCCAGTGCGCGCGCTGGCGGTCGGCCTCCGGTCCCTGGAGCCAGGCGTTGTGCCAGGCCGCATAGTCGCCATGGTTGACCGTCAGGGCAGGCAGGGCGGTGTCACGGCCGTCCATCGCGGCCGCATAGGCCGTGGCCATCTCGCGCTGCAGGATGTCGAAGGAATAGCCGTCCCACACCAGGTGATGCGCCATGAAGAAAAAGGCGTGCTCGCGCTCGCCGGTCTGGAACAGCGCGCAGCGGAACAGCGGTGCCGGGGCCGCAAGGATGGGCTCGTCGACGAGCGTCTGCAGGCGTTGCGCGAGCGCGGACTCCCGCTTGGCGGCCGGGATGCCGCGCAGGTCTTCGAAGGGCAGCGTGAAGTTCGAGACCGGGTCCACCCGCTGCACCCAGCCGTGGCCGTCGGGTGCCGGCACGACCGACGTGCGCAGCGCATCCTGGCGCTGTACCACGCGGCGCAATGCCTGCTCGAAGCGCGACCGGTCCATCGGTCCGGTGAGGCGATGGGCGGCGGGCGTGTTGAAGGCGGTGAGGCCCGGATGGAGTTCCTCCGCGAAGCGCATGCGCTGCTGGTCTTGCGAAAGCGGTGCCGTGCGGCGCTCGGCGCGCCGCGGAATCGTCAGCGGTGCGGCGGCGTCGGCCTGCTGCGCGCGCTCGATGGCGGCGGCCAGCCGCTCGGCCGTCGGCGCCTCGAACAGCGTGCCGAGCGACAGCGAGACGCCGCAAGCGGCACCGAGCTGGACCGCGAGCCTCGCCGCGAGCAGCGAATGACCGCCCATGGCGAAGAAGTCGTCGGTCATGCCCAGGCCCGGCAGGTGCAGGACGTCTTCCATCGCCTGGCGAACGGTGTGTTCGAGTTCGGTGCGCGGGGCCATGCGTGCAGGTGCCGCGTCGGCATGCGGCGCCGGCAGCGCCTTGCGATCGATCTTGCCGTTGGGCAGCAGCGGCAGCGCGTCGAGCGGCACCACATGCTGCGGCAGCATGTACTGCGGCAAGGTGGTGCGCAGGTGCTCGCCGATGGCGCCGCGGTCGAACGTGGCGCCCGGCGTGAGCGCGACGTAGGCCACCAGGCGCACGTCGCCGGGCCGATCTTCGCGCGTCACGACCACGCTGCGGGCCACGCCCGGCGCCTCGTCGCAGCGGGCCTCGACCTCGCCCAGCTCGATGCGGTAGCCACGCACTTTCACCTGGAAATCGAAGCGCCCCATGTGCTCGAGCAGGCCGTCGTTGCGCCAGCGGCCGCGGTCGCCGGTGCGGTACAGCCGCATCTGCCGGCCGTCGACTTCGGCGGTGACGAAGCGGTCGGCCGTCAGCTCGGGACGCTCGTGGTAGCCGATGGCCACGCCCGCGCCGCCGATGCAGATTTCGCCGGGCACGCCGATGGGCAGGGGCTGGCGCTGCGCGTCGAGGATCCACACGGCGGTGTTGTCGATCGGCCGGCCGATCGAGATGCCGCGCTCGCCGATGAGCGCCGGGTCGACACGCCAAAGCGTCGACCAGATGGTGGTCTCGGTCGGGCCGTACATGTTCCAGACTTCGGCGGCGGCGCCGAGCAGGTCGCGCGCCAGGTCGGGCGGCAGGCTCTCGCCGCCCACCAGCGCCTTGAAGTCGCCGGCGTGGCGCCAGCCGGCGTCCAGCAGCAGGCGCCACATGCCGGGCGTCGCCTGCATCGTGGTGGCGCCGCAGCGCGCGAGCAACGCGGCGAGCGTGTGGCCGTTCATGGCGGCCTCGCGCGGCGCGATCACGACCTGCGCGCCGACGGTCAGCGGCAGCATCAGCTCGAGCACCGCGATGTCGAAGGACAGCGTGGTGACGGCCACCAGCACGTCGTCGGCCGCGATGCCCGGCGCGCGGCGCATGCTCTGCAGGAAGTTGGCCACCGCGCCGTGCGGCACCACCACGCCCTTGGGCACGCCGGTCGACCCCGAGGTGTAGATCACGTAGGCGGCGTCTTCGGCGCGCGCGTCGAGCGCCGCGTCGGGCGGCAGCTGCGCAGACTCGTTGCGCCAGGCGGTGTCGCTGTCGAGCGCGAGCACGCGCGTCGTCGCATCGGCGCGCCAGCCGCGTGGCGCCGAAGGCACGTCGGAGCGGGTCAGCAGCAGGGCCAGCGCCGCGTCGGCGGCGTAGTGGTCGAGCCGGGCCTGCGGAAAGTCGGGGTCGAGCGGCACGTAGGCGGCGCCGGCCTTGAGCACCGCGAGCAGTGCCACCACCATGTCGGCGTCACGCGGCAGGCACAGGCCCACGCGGTCGCCGCGCCGCACGCCGCGCGCACGCAGCGCACGGGCCAGGCGGGTCGACTGCGCGTCGAGTTCGCCGTAGCTCAACGCAAGGTCGCCGTGGCGCAGCGCGGTGCGCGCAGGTTGCGTGGCGGCTTGCGCGCAGAAGGCCGCGTGCATCAGCGGGCGTCCGTTCAAGGGCGTGGCGGCAGGCTGCAGCGCTGCCAGGGCCGCGGCCTGCGCTTCGGGCAGCCACTGCAGCGCGCCCACCGGGCGGGCCGGCACCGCCAGCGCGTCGCGCAGCAGGCATTCGTAGAGCGCGAGCCAGCGCGCGATGGTCTCTGCGTCGAACAGGTCGGTGTTGTATTGCACGTCGACCTGCAGGCCGCGGGCCGATGGCGTGACGTTGATGAACAGCTCGAAGTTTTCGGCCTCGCGCGGAATGCAGCCCTGTTCGACCTCGATGCCGGGAAAGCTGCCGTCGCCGGGCGCGGCGTCGCGGTCGACGTTGAAGAGCACGTTGACCAGCGGCATGCGGCTCGGGTCGCGCACCACCGGCAGCTTGCGCAGCAGCGCGCCGTAGCCCAGCGCCTGGTGCTCGAAGGCGTCGAGCAGCATGCCGCCCGACTGGCGCACCAAGGTCTCGAAGGGCAGCGCCGCATCGATCGCCACGCGCAGCGGCAGCAGGTTGACGCAATGGCCGACCAGGCCCGGCATCTGCGCGGCCATCTGGCCGGCGGCGGCGATGCCGATGACGATGTCGTCCTGCCCGCTCAGGCGGTGCAGCAGGGCCGCGAAGCCGCTGAACAGCACCGCGTACGGCGTGGTGCCGAGCGCCGCGCCGTTGCGGCGCACCGCGTCGGCCAGCGCGCTGTCGAGGCTGCGGCCCAGGCGTGCGGAGGCGAAGGTGCGTACCGCGGGCCGCGGGTGGTCGAGCGGCAGTTCAAGCACCGGCAGGCTGCCGCCGCCGAAGCGACCGAGCCAGTAATCGACGTGTGCCTGCATGGCTGGGCTGGCCGCTTCGGCGGCTTCCCAATCGGCGTAGTCGGCGTAGCCCGGTGCGGGTGCGAGCGCCGGTCCGTCGCCGGTCTGCTGCGCGTAGAGCCGGCCCAGGTCGTCGGCGATGACGCCCCACGACCAGCCGTCGCACACGGCGTGGTGCGCGGTCATGACGACCAGCGCCTCGACCGTCGACAGGCGGTAGAGCGCGGCACGGAACAGCGGGCCGCGCGCGAGGTCGAAGCGCTCGCGCACGGCGTCCGTGTATTCGGCGGCCAATTCACGCGCCTGCGCAGCGGCGTCGAGATGGCGCAGGTCGTGCTCGGCCAGCGGCAGCGGCGTGGCCTCGCCGATCAGCAGCTGGCTGCCGTCGGGCGAGAAGCTCGCGCGCAACGCGGGGTGCCGCGCCACCAGCGCGTCGAAAGCCGCGATGAGCGCGGCGGAGTCGACCACGCCGCGCAGCCGCAGCGTCAGCGATTCGTTGTAGGCCAGCGAGGCCTGTGCGCCCATCCTGTCCGCCAGCCAGACCTCGCGCTGCGCCTCGGTGCTGGCGACGGTGCGCTCGATGGCGCCTGCGGCGAAGGGATCGAAATCGTCTTCGTCGCCGACGTGAGAGGTGTCGGAAAAGGTCATGCCTGAAGCTTCATGTACTTGCCGGGCGCTGCGGGATCGGGCACGAACCAGGCGGGCTGCATGTCCTTGTCGCGGCCGAGCCGGGCGTGCGGAACCGGAGGTTTCGCCGCATCGAAAGAGAGGGCCGTGGCCGTTCGGCCCGGCAGGAATTCGGCCTGCTGCATCTCGGCCACCGAGGCCTGGAAGGCGGCGGCGATCGCCGCGATGTCCTGGGGCGAATGGGCGGCAGTGAGAAAGCAGGGGCCGTCGTCGACGATGTGCACGCCGCGGCTTCGCATCATCGGAAACAGCAGCGTCTGCAGCGGGTGTTCCGCAAGCCAGCGCACGCGCCAGAGTGAGCCGAAATGAAGGATCTCGATCGGCGCCCCGACGCTGCGGCAGAAGGCGTTGAGCGTGCCGGCGAACTCGGTGGTCAGGCGTTGGAGCCGTGCCGGCAACGCGTTGTTGTCCTGGTGCAGGTGCGCGAGCACTGCGCGGGCCGCGGCCAGGGTCAGCGGCGGGATCGGCGCGCGGCGCGCGTCGGCGGCCGTCTCGAGGGCCTCGCGGTGCGCTGCCGTCCCCGCGACCGCGCCCAGCGCGAAGCCGCCGCCCGCCACGCCGCCGTAGACCGCGAGGTCGGCGCGCACGCCGAACAGCGCCTGGGCGCCGCCGCGGTCGGCGCGGAAACCGCTGGTGACCTCGTCGACGACGAGCAAGGTGCCCGAGGCCGAAGTGATGGCGCGCAACGCCTGCAGGAAGTCGCGCGGCGGAAGGTGCACGTGCATCGCCTGCACCGGGTCGATCAGCACGGCGGCGTGTTGCCCTGCCTGTTCGCGCAGGAAGGCCAGCGCCTCGGGCGTGCCCGGTGTGAGCACGTCGTGGGCACCGTGAGAACCGACGGCCGCGCGGGGGTCCGTGGCGAACACCGCGACGCGGCTGCGGCCAGTGGTTGAACGGGCGATCTGCAGCGCCGCGGCCACCGCGCTCGCGGCGCTGTCGCACAGCAGCGTGCGATCGAAGCCGGTGAGCGCGCAGATGCGTTGCGCCACCTCGGTGGCCAGCGCATGCGTCGCGCGGGCACCGCCCGGCGCCAGCTGCGTGCGGATCGCTTCCTCGACAAACGCAGGGCGCCAGCCGAAGAGCGCGTCGCCGTGGTGGTTGAAGGTGTCGACGTACAGGTTGCCGTCGACGTCGTGCAGGTGCGCACCTTCGGTGTGTTCGACCGCCAGGGGCCGTTCGACCTGGCGCAGGCCGGGCGTTGCATCGCCGGCCGTGCTGAGGCTCGACGGCGTGCGCGCCAGGTAGCGCTGAACGAAAGCGTTGAGCCGGACCGTCTGCCGTGCCGTCAATGCAGCCGGCTGCGCCGGCGAGGTCACGGGTGCGATGGCGGCTGCCGCGGCCGGCGGTGTGACGGCCGAGCGGGCGGGAATGGCCACGGTTGCTTCCGCCATCGGCTCCACGGCGACGGCCGTCGGGGCCAGCGCGCCGTCGATGAAGGCCGCCAGCGCGTCGACGCTGCGATGGCTTTCCATCAATTGCCGGAAGCTCAGGTCCACGTCGAACTGCTTCTTCACCTGCACCGCCACCTGGGCCAGCGCCAGCGAGTCGAGGCCGAGTTCGATGAAGGGCGTGCCGCCGTCGACCTGCGCCATCTCGAGGCCGGTGATGGACGCCAGCAGGTTGCGCAGCCGCGCGTCGAGCGTGGCGCGGCCTTGGGCCACGTCGGATGCGAAGGCGGTCGTGTCCGAGGGCACGGGCTGCGCGGTGCCTGCGGCGGCCAGGGCGGCCGGTGCCACCACCGCAGGTTGCAGCGCACTGCGCACCGGCGCGTCGATCCAGAAGCGCTTGCGCTCGAAGGGGTAGGTCGGCAGCCGCACGCGGCGCGCATGGGCTCGGGTGTCGAGCACGCCGAGGTCGACCTCGGCGCCCAGCGTCCAGAGCCGGCCCAGTGCCATCCGCCAGGCGCGACCTTCGTCGCCGCTGCGCTCGCAGCCGGTCGAGACCGCCTGCACCGGCCGCTGGCGCGTGGCCTGCTGGCGCACCAGCGTCGCAAGCGTGTTGCGCGGTCCGACCTCGACGAACAGCGGATGCGCCAGCGCATCGAGCGCCGCCTGCACGGCGCCGGCGAAGCGCACCGGCTCGCGAAGATGGCGCGCCCAGTAGCCGGGGTCGGTGGCTTCTTCGGCGGTGAGCAGCCGGCCGGTCAGCGTCGAGTAGATCGGCAACCGCGGTGCCGACAGCCGCGCCTCGCGCACCAGCGCCTCGAAGGGCGCCACGGCGGCGGCCATCATCGACGAGTGGAAGGCGTGCGAGGTCTGCAGACGGCGCACCGCGATGCCTTCGGCTTCGAGCGCCGCCTGCAGTTGCGCGATGCCTTCGGCCGGCCCCGCCGCGACGCAGGCCATGGGCGCGTTGTCCGCCGCGAGCGACAGGCCATCGGGCAACCGTGCCAGCAACTGCGCGGCCGGCATGCGCACCGACAGCATCGCGCCGGCGGGCAGCGCCTGCATCAGCGCGCCGCGGCGTGCCACCAGGCGCGCCGCGTCGGCGAGCGACATCACGCCGGCCAGCACCGCGGCGACGAACTCGCCCACGCTGTGGCCGATGAGGGCGGCCGGCGCGAGGCGCGTGGCCAGCAGCTGGCGCGCCATCGCGTACTCGAAGGCGAAGGTGGCGGGCTGGGTGACGGCGGTCGGTGCGAGTGCGGCCGGGTCGTCCGAGGCCATGCGCTCGCGCAGGTCGACGTCGAGCACGCCGTCGAAGGCGCGCAGCACTTCGTCGAAAGCCGCGCGGAACACCGGCTCGGCCGCGTGCAGCGTGCGGCCCATGCCGGGGTATTGCGCGCCTTGGCCTGGAAACAGCAGCACGCCCTGGTGCTGCCAGCCGGGCAGGCTGCCGCCGGTGCGCTCGGGCGCGTCCGCGGTGCGCAGCGCGGCAGAGGCCGCAGCGGCCGAATCGGCCACCACGCCCAGGCGGTGTACGAAGGCCTTCCGGCCCACGCGCAGGGTGTAGGCGACGTCGGCCAGCGATTCGGTCGGGTGCGCGTCCAGATGCGCCGCGAGGCGCGCGGCCGCCGCCGCCAGTGCGGCCGGCGTGCGTGCCGAGAGCAGCAGCACTTGCGCATTGGCGTCGGCGTCGGAAGGCGTGCGCAACGGCGCCTCCTCGACGATCACATGCGCATTGGTGCCGCCGATGCCGAAGGAGCTCACGCCCGCAAGACGTGGACGCGCGCTGCGTGGCCAGTCGATCGCCGCAGCGGCCACGCGGAAGGGCGAGGCGTCGAAATCGATGTCCGGATGCGGCCGCGCGAAATTCACCGTCGCCGGAATGCGCCCGGCTTCGAGCGCCATCACGGTCTTGATCAGCCCGGCCGCGCCGGCCGCGGTGACCATGTGGCCCACGTTGCTCTTGAGCGAGCCGATGGCGCAGAAGCCGGTGTCGGCGGTGTCGCGCGCGAAGGCCCGCGTGAGCCCCTCGATCTCGATCGGATCGCCCACCGGCGTGGCGGTGCCGTGCGCCTCGACGTACGAGATGTCGCGTGCGCTGACGCCGGCTGAATCCAACGCCGCCGCGATCACTGCCGCCTGGCCTGCCGCGCTCGGTGCGGTGAAGCTGGCCTTGTGCGCGCCGTCGTTGTTGACCGCCGCGCCGCGCAGCACCGCGCACACCGTGTCGCCGTCGGCCAGCGCGCGCGCCAACGGCTTGAGCAGCACCACGGCCGCGCCGTCGCTGAACACCGTGCCGCGTGCGTCCGCGTCGAAGCTGCGCGTGCGGCCGTCGGGCGAGAGCATCGCGCCTTCCTGGTAGAGGTAGCCGCTGCGGGGCGGGCAGGTGATCGACACGCCACCGGCCAGCGCCATGTCGCAGGCGCCCGAGCGCAGCGCGTCGAAGGCCTGGGCAATGGCCACCAGCGAGGTCGAGCAGGCGGTGTGGATGCTGATCGCCGGGCCGGTGAGGTTGAGCCGGTGCGCCACGCGTGTCGCGACGTAGTCCTTCTCGTTGGCCACCGTCAGCATGACTTCGCCGACCGCGTCGGTCAGGTCGGGGCGCGGCAACAGGTGGCGTTGCAGGTAGGTGCCGTTGTTCATGCCGCCGTACACGCCGACGGTGCCGGGCGCGGCGTCGGGCGCATAGCCGGCGCGCTCCAGGCATTCCCACGAGAGTTCGAGGAAGAGGCGCTGCTGCGGGTCGGTCAGCTCGGCCTCGCGGGCGCCGATGCCGAAGAAGGCCGCGTCGAACAGATCGACGTCGTCGACCACGCCACGGGCGCGCACGTAGGCCGGGTCGGCGCGCAGCGCGGGTGTGACCCACGGGTCGAGCTCCGCGTCGTCGAAACGGCGGATCGATTCCTTGCCAGCGAGCAGGTTCTCCCACAGCGCCTCGACGTCCGCCGCGCCGGGGAAGCGGCCGGCCATGGCGATCACGGCGATCGCGTCGTCGCCCGCTCCGGCGGGGCGCGTACGGCGCGCCAAGGCGCCGGCGGGTGCGGCGGCCAGTGCGGCGACCAGGTCCATCGGCGTCGGCGCGCCGAACACGAGTTGCGGCGCGAGCGACTGTGCGTGGTCCTTCTGCAGGTCGGCCAGCACCTTGAGCACGCGCAGCGAATCGCCGCCCAGCGCGAAGAAATTGTCTCGCCGACCGACGCGGTCGATGCCCAGCGCGCGCGCGAAGGCATCGGCCACGCGCTGCTCGATCGCGCCGCGCGGCGCCTCGTACGGCTGCGCCGTGTCGGGCCGCTCGGCGCTGGGCGTCGGCAACGCACGGCGGTCGACCTTGCCGTTGACGTTGAGCGGCAACGCGTCGAGCCAGACATGGGCCGTGGGCACCATGACTTCAGGCAGCTGCGACGCCAGCGCGCTGCGCAGCGTCTCCCAGGACGGCGCATCGGCCTTGGCGACGAGGTAGGCAACGAGGCGCGCGCTGCCCGAGGCGTCCTTGACGCCGACCACGCAGTTGGCGCTCAGGCCGGGCTGGGCGGCCAGCGCGGCCTCGATCTCGCCGATCTCGATGCGGTGGCCGCGGATCTTGATCTGGCCGTCCTGGCGGCCGAGAAAGTCGATTAGGCCGTCGGGCAGCAGGCGCGCGCGGTCGCCGGTGCGGTACAGCCGGCCGGCAGCCGCGAACGGGTCGGCCACGAAACGTTCCGCTGTCAGTCCCGGGCGGCCGACGTAGCCGCGCGCCACGCCGCGCCCGCCCAGGCACAGTTCGCCGATCAGGCCGGCGGGCAGCAGTTCGAGCGTCGGCCCGGTGACGAAGGCGGTGGTGTCGGCGATCGGCCGGCCGATGGGCAGCGTCATTGCTGTCGCCGGCAGGGCGGCCGGGATCGGGTACGCCGTGGCGATGGTGGTGCACTCGGTCGGCCCGTAGGCGTTGACGAACTGCACGTCGGGCAGCGCCGCCATCGCGCGCCGCACGTGCGGCACGGAAATCGCCTCGCCGCCGATGAAGACCTGGCGCAGGCCTGCCAGGTGCATGGGGTCGCCGTCGACCAGCGTGTTGAACAGCGCCACCGGGACGAAGACGGTGCGCACGCCGTGCGCCGCGACGGTGCGGGCCAGGCCGGGCCCGGTGAGCATGTCCTCGTCGTGCACCACGCAGCAGCCGCCGTTGAGGAGCGGGCCCCAGATCTCGGCGGTCGACACGTCCAGCCCGAGCGGCACGCTGTGCATCACCACCGATTCGGGCGACAGGTCGATGGTGTCCGAGCCGACGACCAGCCGCACGATGCCGCCGTGCCGGATTTCCGTGCCCTTGGGCGTGCCGGTCGAGCCCGAGGTGTAGATCACGTAGGCGAGCGATTCGGCGTCGATCGCGACGGGCTGCAGCACGGTGGCGGCCGCGGCATCGTCGGCATCGGCACAGACCACGCGCGGGCCGGACGGCAAGCGGTCGGCGCGCGCCGCGGTCGAGACGATCACCGCGACGCCGGCGTCGCCCACCATGAAGGCCAGCCGCTCGGCCGGCAGGTTGGACTGCAGCGGCAGGTAGGCGGCACCGGTGCGAAGCACGGCGAGCAGCGCGACGACCGAGAGCGTCGAACGGTCGATCGCCACGCCGACCACGCTGCCGGGCACCGCGCCGGCGGCCTGCAGCCGTGCCGCGAGGCGTGCGGCGCGCCGGTCGAGCTCGGCGTAGCTCAGGCGCTCGTCGCCCTGGGCCAGCGCGATCGCGTCGGGGCGTGCAGCCACTTGGCGCGCGAACAGCGAGACGACGGTGGACGCGGGATCGACGGCTGTCGGCGGCCGGTTCCAGGCGGTCAGCTGCTGCGTGCGTTGGCGCGCCGACAGCGACGGGATGTCGCCGAGCGTGCGCCAGGCCGCGGAGTCGGCCAGCCGCTCGGCGATGGCCGCCACGGCTTCGAGCAGTTCGGCGGCAGTGGCCTCGTCGAGCAGACCGGCCTCGTGCGAGAGCACCAGGCGCGGTGCGGCGGCTGCGTCGTCGAGACCGAGCTGCAGGCGTGGCGCAGCGCGGTCCGCCGGCATGCCGAGGCCCCAGGCGATTGCGGGTGGGGCGCCCGCGTCGGTCGACGGCTCGGACGGCGCACGGCGTGCCGCGTCGATGGCGGCGAGCCAGTCGCCGGTCGAATGACCGACGTTGCAATCGATGGTTTGGCGATGCGCCACAGGCCACGCGTCGACAACCTGCAGTGGGTTGCCCGTCCACCGCGACTGCGCCAACGCCCAGGCGGCCAGGAAGATCGTGTCGGCCTGCCAGCCTTGCGCGGCGGCGCAGGAAATCGCCTGGGAGCTCGTCAATGGCAGGTCCGCGAACCGCCTCGCCCCAGTGCCGGCATCGACGCCCGCCAACAGGTCCAGCAGCGATGCTGCCGGTGCTTGTGTCTGCTCGGGAGGGGTGTGGTTTGCCATTGCCGCGAGGCTGGAGAGGTGTCAGGACGGTGAAAGAATTACCGTCACAGTGTCACCAACTGTAATTTAAATCGAAAGTACTCCTAACGCAAACCCTGCCGTTCGATGGACACCCATTGACAGGCGGGGCCGCTGGCCCCATAGCGAAAGTCATAGGTCTTTGGGCCAGCGGACTCGCGAGGCCGAGCCGATGCGACGCTCAGCCGAGGTGCGCGATATCACCCCATCCCACCAGCGAGAGGCCCTGCGGCGTCCAGAGCAGGCGGTTGATCGCGGCGTTGCCCAGGTGCCAAGTGCGGGGCGCCTGCAGCGCCTGGCCGGTTGCGGCACGGTAGAGCACGTCCATCACGCCGCCATGCGCCACCAGCACCACCTGCTCGCCAGGGTGGCGCGCCGAGAGTTCGGCGACCACGGCGGTCACGCGTTCGCGAAAGACGATCAGCGACTCGCCGCCCGCGGGCGCGAATTCGGGATCGCGCGTGCGCCAGCGGCGCGCGTCGTCGGGAGAGTTGGCCTCGATGTCCGCAAAGGTGCGCCCTTCGAACTGGCCGAAGGCGCGCTCGCGCAGCCGCGGTTCGGCAATCACCTCGATGCCCAGCGACCCGGCCACGGCGCGGGCGGTGTTCCAGGCGCGCGAAAGGTCGCTTGCGTAGACAGCCGCCACGGTCTCGTCCGCCAGTGCCTCGCCCAGCTGCTGCGCTTGCCGTTCGCCGGTCGCGTTGAGGCCGATGTCGAGCTGGCCCTGGATGCGCGTGTCGACGTTCCAGGCGGTTTCCCCGTGCCGCACGACGATCAGTCGGGTGGCCTCCGTCACCGGAAACGTCCTTGCAAGCGCGGCGTCATTTGGCGGCCGGCGGGATTTCGATATCGACCCGGCGCTCGCCCTGCGGCGGGTTCGGAAAGCCTTGCAGCGCGGCCTGGAACATCACTGGCAGCACCGCCGCGTCCAGGTTGTACGGGCCGTCGTTGCGGGCCCGCGTCTCGTAGACCACCTTGTTGGAGGCCTGCTCGCGCAAGACCACGCTCACCTCTCGCAGGTACCAGGGGTTGGATGCCTGCGGGAAAGCCGGGCCGTACCAGCCGCCGCCGCCGTACCAGCCGCGGCCGTAGCCCAGTCCCCAGCCGTAGCGCGGACCGGGGCCCCATGCGGGGTAGAACCACGGGTCGGCCCAGGGCGAGAGCGAAGGCGTGACGCGGGCGCCGATCTGTGCGGTGTAGCGCGCCGAGCCGTCGTCGCGCCTGAGGCCGGCGCGCTCCAGAGCCGGCGCAGCCATCGCTTCGAGCGCCTCGGCGCTGCGTGCACCGTCGCCTTCGCGCTGAGACGGCAGCCGCTCGAAGCGATAGGTCGCGCCGGTGGCCACGTCGGCGGCCGGCAGGCTGGAGAAGCTCTGCACCTCGCTGTCGACCACCCAGCGGGTGGCGCAACCGCTGAGCGCGGCCAGCATGAACAGGGCGGCGAGTCCGCGCTTGATCGTCATTTCGAGTCTCCTGACAGGTCTTGGAGCGCGCGCGCCGCGGTCGTTCAAAGCTGAACGATGCGCAGCGGCGACGGCGCCGTGAACTCGGGGGCATCGAAGGCCTTGTCGCCTTCGGGATCGGGCACCCCGGTCGCCTTCAGACCCTTGAAGTCGAAGGACGTTCCGTCCAGCAGGTGGGAAGGCACGATGTTCTGCAGCGCGCCGAACATGTTCTCGATGCGGCCCGGGTGTTTCTTCTCCCACTCGCGCAGCATTTCACCGACCTGCTTGCGCTGCAGGTTCTCCTGGCTGCCGCACAGCGTGCAGGGAATGATCGGAAAGTCGCGGTGCTGCGCCCAGCGCACAGTGTCCTTCTCGGCCACGTAGGCCAGCGGGCGGATCACGACGTGGCGGCCGTCGTCGCTCACCAGCTTCGGCGGCATCGACTTGAGCTTGGCCGCGAAGAACATGTTGAGGAAGAAGGTCTGCAGCATGTCGTCGCGGTGGTGGCCCAACGCGACCTTGGTGGCGCCCAGCTCGTCCGCCACGCGGTACAGGATGCCGCGGCGCAGCCGGCTGCACAGGCCGCAGGTCGTCTTGCCCTCGGGGATCACGCGCTTGACGATGCTGTAGGTGTCCTGCTCCTCGATGTGGAAGGGCACGCCCAGCGCCGTGAGGTACGCGGGCAGCACGTCTTCGGGAAAGCCGGGCTGCTTCTGGTCGAGGTTGACCGCCACGATGTCGAAGTGGATCGGCGCCCGGGCGCGCAGCTTGAGCAAAATGTCGAGCAGCGCGTAGCTGTCCTTCCCGCCCGAGACGCACACCATGACCTTGTCGCCGGCTTCGATCATGTTGTAGTCAACGATCGCCTGGCCGACCTGGCGGCACAAACGCTTCTCGAGCTTCTGCGTCTCGCGCTGGATCTTCAGCCCGTTCGCGGCGGCGCCGGCGGCCGCAGCCTCGGCCTGTTCGTCTTCAACCCATACAGCGCTCATGATCATTTGCTTCTAAAGACTTCGACGCCGACCGCTTCGCAGTCGGGATAAACGTCGGGTTTGGCGGTAGAGACCCGCGCGGCCTGCACCTTGGGGTGCGCCAGCACCTGCGTGAGGATGTCGTCGCACAGGGTTTCCTGCAGGTGGATGTGGCCCTTGCTCAAGCGCGCGGCCACGGTGCGGCGGATGAAGTCGTAGTCGACCACCTCGTCGAGTTCGTCTGCCTGCGGCGTGGAAAGTTCCAGCGGCACGTACAGGTCGACGTTGATGATCACGCGCTGTTCGGCACGCTTCTCGAATTCGTGCACGCCGATGTTGATCCACACCTCGTAGTTCTTCAGGAACACGCGGCGGCAGGAGAGCAACAGGGGGTCGAGGGCGGCGAAGGTCATGGGACGGTTCTCACGAAGAGGCCTTGAGCAGGTCGTCGACGACGAACATGATGTCGCGCGGCAGCGGCACCAAGTGCTGGCCGTTGTCGACGCTCAGGATGCTGCCGGTCACGCTCGGCGTGCCGGCGAGGAAGACGCAGCTGCGCGCCACGTCGGCCGGGTCGATGGGGCGGCGCAGCAGGTTGGCGCGCGCCGCCTTCTGGAAATTGTCGTGGTCCTGCGGCCCGCTCTCGAACAGGATGCCCGGCGCCACGCCGCACACCCGCACGGCCGGCGCCAGCGACTGCGCCTGCAGCGCCACCGCGCGCTCGAGCGCCAGCTTGGACACTGTGTACGAGAAATAGTCGGGGTTCAGGTTGTAGACCTTCTGGTCCAGCACGTGGACCACCGAACGGTCGATGCCGTCGTCGGCCGCGGCCTGCCGGGCCAGCAGGCGTGCGAGCGACAGCGGCGCGATCAGGTTCACGCCCAGCTGACGCAGCGCGGCGTCGGGGTCGAAGTCGAGACCGGTGTCGGGCTCGAACGCCGAGGCGTTGTTGACCACGCAATGCAGCGGGCCGTGCGCACCCAACTGCGCCATCAGTGCTGCGCGGCCCGGTTCGGTGGCGATGTCGGCCTCGACCGCGTCGGCCGCGTGCCCCTCGGCGCGCAGCCTTTCGCACAGCGCCAGCGCCGCTGCGCGCGAGCCGCGGTACTGGCACCACACGCGCCAGCCGGCGCGCGCGAAGGCCTCGCAGACGGCGGCGCCGAGCCGTCGTCCGCCACCGGTCACGAGCACGCTGTGAGGCGGCTGGAGGGTCGGTTCGGCCATGCTGATAGATTTCCCGGATGACTATGGAATCGGTGGCTGCGCCAGGCAGCCCGCTCGCACGGATTATCGACGCCTCGCTCCAGCGCGCCGGCGGCTGGCTGCCCTTCGACCGCTTCATGGCGCTGGCGCTCTATGCGCCCGGGCTGGGCTACTACGCCCACGCCAGCCGCAAGTTCGGCCACATGCCCGCCTCGGGCAGCGATTTCGTCACCGCGCCGGAGCTCACGCCGTTGTTCGGGCGTGCGCTCGCGGTGCAGGTGGCCGAGGCGCTGGAGAAGACCGGCACCGACGAGGTCTGGGAGTTCGGCGCGGGTTCCGGCGCGCTGGCGCTGCAGCTGCTGGACACACTCGGCGAGCGCATCGCGCGCTACCGCATCGTCGACCTCTCGGGCTCGCTGCGTGCGCGCCAGCAGGAGACGCTCGCGGCGCATGCCGGCCGGGTCGAATGGCTCGGCGAGCTGCCCGAGAAAATGCGCGGCGTGGTGGTGGGCAACGAGGTGCTCGACGCCATGCCGGTGCAACTGCTGGCGCGCGTGGGCGGCCAGTGGTTCGAGCGCGGTGTGGTCGCCGCTGCTGTCGTTGGCGCGGCAAGCGGCTGGGCCTGGGAAGACAGGCCAACCTTGCTGCGCCCGCCGGTCGACATCGAGGGCGACCATGACTACCTCACCGAAATCCATCCGCAGGCCGAGGCCTTCGTCGCGACTTTGGCCGACCGGCTGACGCAGGGCGTGGCCTTCTTCATCGACTACGGCTTTCCCGAGTCGGAGTACTACCACCCGCAGCGCCACATGGGCACGGTGATGTGCCACCAGGGCCACCGGGCCGACGGCGATCCGCTGGCCGACGTGGGCGCCAAGGACATCACGGCGCACGTCGACTTCACCGGCATCGCGCTGGCCGCGCAGGACGCCGGCCTGGCCGTGCTCGGCTATGCGAGCCAGGGGCGCTTTTTGATCAACTGCGGGCTGCTCTCCCTGTCCGACGCCGCCACCGTGCAGCAACGGGCGCTGGCCGGCCACCTGGTGCACGAGCACGAGATGGGCGAGCTGTTCAAGGTGATCGCCCTGGCGGCCGGCGCGCCGTGGGAACCGCTGGGCTTCGCCGAGGGCGACCGCAGCCACACGCTGTAGCCCGGTCGCGCGTTGCGGTCAGGGCGCAGGTGCCTTTCGCAGCGTTCGCAGCTCGTCCTTGAGAAAGGTGCCGGCCTCCACCGGCGCGGCGTCGCCCATCTTCACCATGTAGGGCTTGCCGCTCATTTCGGAACGCGACGCGCAGAGGTCGACGAAGTCTTCGGCGGTGGCGATCTTGTTCTTGAAGTGCGCGTACTTCGCTTGCATGTGCTCTGCCGCTTCGGCGGCGGTGTGCGCGGTGCCGTTGCGCAGGAAGCTCATCGACGTCGACTTCTCGACGCGCTGGATCAGCGCCTGAATGCGCAGATGCTCTTCGGGCGAAGGTGTCGCCGAAACGAGTGATGCCCAGCCCAGCAGCAGCGCGGGCCAAAGTCGTCGCAGCCATCGATGCAGTGCCATGCCGGGATTCCCAAGTGATGCGGTCGTCGATGCTAGGCAGTGCCGGTGCGCGCTGTCAAACCAGTCGGGTCTAATCGTCGGTCTCCGAACGAATTTCGCTTCACGCCCCGCCGAATCCGCGCCATGAGCCTCCCGCCCGACCTGCTTCGCACCGCCCATGCCCTCGCCGATGCGGCGGCTGCCCAATCCATGGCGTACTTCCGCACGCCGCTCGACATCATCACCAAGGCCGATGAAAGCCCGGTGACGCTGGCCGACCGCGCGGCCGAGACGGCGATGCGCGCCGTGCTGGCCGACGCAATGCCGGGCGACGGCATCTACGGGGAAGAGCACGGTTCCGAGCGCCTCGAGGCAGGGCGCGTGTGGGTGCTCGACCCGATCGACGGCACCCGCAGCTTCATCACCGCATCGCCGTTGTGGGGCACGCTGATCGGCGTGCTCGAAGGCGCGCGCGTGGTGCTTGGCATGATCGACATGCCGGTGCTGGGCGAGCGCTGGGTCGGCCAGACCGGCTTGGGCGCGCATCGCAACGGCGTGGCCGTGCGCGCGAGCGGCTGCATGGAGATCGCGCAGGCGCGCATCGTCACCACCTCGCCCGACATCTTCAATGCGGCCGACTGGCAGGCCTTCGATGCGCTGAGCCGGCGTTGCGCGATGCGCCGCTTCGGCGGCGACTGCTACGGCTATGCGCAACTGGCCGGCGGCACCGTCGACCTGGTGGTCGAGACCGGCCTGCAACCCTACGACTACCTCGGCCCGGCCGGCCTCATCGAAGCGGCCGGCGGCGTCATCACCGACTGGGAAGGCCGCGCGCTTGGCTTGAAGTCCGATGGCCGCGTGGTGGCCGCGGCCACACCCGAACTTCACCGACAGGCCTTGGCCGCGCTGGCCGCCTAGACTGCCTCGATGATTCGCTGGCTGATCGTCGTCGTGCTCGCGCTGCTGCTCATGAGCGGGCTCACCGCATGGTTGCGGCGCTTCGGCTTCGGCCGCCTGCCCGGCGATTTCGAGTTCCGTGCCTTCGGGCGCGAATGGCAGTTGCCGATCGGCAGCACCGTGGCGCTCAGCACCATTGCCGCGCTGGTGGCCAAAGTGCTTTGAGCCGACCAAACAAGAGAGTGCAGACATGAGAGCTTGCGTCGACATCGGCGGCACCAAGGTGGCCGTGAGCCTGGCCCGCCCGGGCAGCGAAGAACTGCTGGCACGCCAGAGCGCGCCGACCGCCAAGACCGGCGACAACGATGCGGTCGCCAGACAGGTGCTCCAGCTGATCGACGCGGCCTGTGCCGAAGCCGGCATCGACGCGGCGTCCGTCGGCTCGGTCGGCGTGTCGTCGGCCGGCCCGTTCGTGGTGGCGGAAGGCAGCGTCGAGCTCGCCTCGCCCAACATCTGCGGCGGCCTGGCCGGCCCGGCGCGCGGCCTGCCGAACGACTGGATGACGGCCTTGCTCGAAGCGCCGCTGCGCCGACGCTTCGACAAGGTTCGGGTCGAGAACGACGCGGTCGCCGCGCTCGAGGCCGAGCGCCGCTGGGGCGCGCTCAAGGGGCTGGACCACTGTGCGTACGTCACTTGGAGCACGGGCGTCGGTGTCGGGCTGTGCGTCGACGGGCGCCCGCTGCGCGGCAAGAACGGCAACGCGGGCCACGCGGGCCACGCCTTCGTGTCGGACGACGACAACCACGACGCACTGTGCGGCTGCGGCAACGTGGGCGATGTCGAAGGCCTGGTCGCCGGCAACGCGATCGCGCGCCGCTTCGGCCACTCCGCGGAAGACCTGTTCAACGCAGCGGTGGCCGGCGATGCAGAGGCCCTGCGCACCACCGACGCGCTGTGCCGCGTGATGGGCCGCACGCTCTACAACCTGGTGGTCACGCTCGACCTGCAGGCGATCAGTCTGGGTGGCAGCGTGTTCTGGCACAACCGCGGTTTCCTGTTGCCGCGGCTGCAGGCGCACATCGACGGCAGGTTGGCGCCCCTGACCCGGGGCGTGCGGCTGCACGCTGCGGGTCTGGGCGACAAGGTCGGCGACTACGCTGCGCTGGCGCTGATCGACTGACGTTCAGAGGAACATGCCGCCGGAGGCTTCGATGCGCTGGCCGGTGATCCAGCGGTTGCCCGGCTGCAGCAGCATCGCCACGGCGCCGCCGATGTCGTCGGGCAGCCCGACGCGGCCCATCGCTGTCTGCGATGCGATCATGGCGTTCAGTTGCGCGTCGTCGCGCACGGCGCCGCCGCCGAAATCCGTCTCGATGGCGCCCGGGGCCAGCACGTTCACCGAAATGCCGCGCGGGCCGAGTTCCTTCGCCAGGTAGCGCGTCCACACCTCGATGCCGCCCTTCATCGATGCGTAGGCGGCATAGCCGGGCAGGGCGAAGCGGGCCAGGCCGCTCGAGACGTTCACGATGCGGCCGCCGTCGGCGATGAGCGGCAGCAACGCCTGCGTGAGGAAGAAAGGGCCCTTCAGGTGGACGTCGACCAGGGTGTCGAACTGTGCTTGCGTGGTGTCGGCGAAGGACGCATGGATGCCGATGCCGGCGTTGTTCACCAAGTGGTCGAACGTCTCGCGCTGCCAGACGCGGGCCAGCGCCGCCTTCACCTCGGCGGCGAAGGCCGGGAAGCTTCCGCTCCTGGACACATCCACCGGCAGGGCGACCGCGCGGCGACCCATCGCCTCGATCTCGCGGACCAGCGCTTGCGCCTCGTCGGCACCCGTGCGGGAGGTGACGATCAGATCGGAGCCGTGGCGGGCGAGGTGCTGGGCGGCGTTCTTTCCGAGGCCGCGGCTGGCGCCGGTGATGAGGGCAATGGGTGCGTTCATGGTTGTTCCTTCGATGGTTGAGATGCGATGGAATGGACTTTATGAAAAGACAATCTGCCGATCAACCCGCAAGAATCAACCAAACTGTTCGGCACTGAAGAACAATCGCGCCCATGACCATGGAACTCGGCGCACTGCGCACCTTCATCGCCGTCGCCGAACACGCGAGCTTCACCCGCGCTGCCGAACAGCTCGGCATGCCCAAGGCGCGGGTGTCGACGACCATCCAGCAATTGGAAGCAGAGCTCGGCACGCGATTGCTGCACCGGACCACGCGGACGGTGCGACTCAGCCCTGATGGCGAGCAGTTCCGTGAGCGCGCCTTGCTGTTGCTCGCCGATGCCGACGATTTGCAAGCGCTGTTCCATCAAGCCCCGGGCGCGCTGCGCGGGCGCTTGCGCGTCGACATGCCGATCGGCCTCGCACGGATGGTCGTGATCCCGCAACTGCCGGCGTTCATGGCGGCGCATCCGCAACTCGACATCGAACTGAGCACCACCGACCGCCGCGTGGACGTCGTGCACGAAGGCTTCGATTGCGTGTTGCGCGTCGGGCAGCTTCAGGATTCCGAACTGGTCGCGCGACGGCTGGGCGTTCAGAGGCAGATCAACGTCGCGAGCCCGGCCTACCTGGCCGCGCACGGCACGCCGCACAGCTTGTGCGATTTGGCGCGGCACCGCATCGTGCGCTATGCACCGGGGCTCGGCGGCGGCTTGGCAGTGTGGGAATACACGGCAGACGATGGCCTGGCCACGCTGCCCATGGCCAGCGTCGTCACCGTCACCAGCACCGACGCCTACAGGGAAGCCTGCCTCGCCGGCCTCGGCATCATCCAGGCGCCGGCGTATTGGTTGCGCCCCTACATCGACGCCGGCGCGCTGGTCGAAGTGATGCAGGCGTTCGGCGCGCCACCCATGCCTGTGTCACTGATCTATCCGAACCGTCGTCATGTGCCGAAGCGCGTGCAGGCCTTCATGGACTGGATCGACGCCGTGCTGCAGCCTTATCTGCAAGCGCCGGACTGACTCCGGCTTGCGCCGTCAGTCGCGCACCTGGGGCATGCCCTCGAGCGCGCTGAGGAAGGTGCGCCGCCACCAGTGCACGTCGTGGTCGCGGATGCGCTGCAGAAGTTTCTGGTGACGCGCACGACGCTCGTCCAGTGGCATCTGCAGCGCCTGCTGCACGGTCTCGGCCGTCCCATGCACGTCGTACGGGTTCACGAGCAGCGCTTCCTTCATCTCCTCGGCCGCGCCCGCAAAACGCGACAGCACCAGGACGCCCGGGTCGGCCGGGTCCTGAGCCGCCACGTACTCCTTGGCAACGAGGTTCATGCCATCGCGCAACGGCGTCACCAGGCCCACGGCCGCGGCGCGGCACAGACCCGGCACGCGTTTTCGCGCAACCATGCGGTGGATGTAGCGCACCGGCATCCAGTCGAGTTCACCGTAGTCGCCGTTGATGGCGCCACACAACGACTCGAGCTCGCGCCGGATGTCGCCGTAGGCATCGACGCTTTCCCGCGTGGGCGAGGCGATCTGGATCAGCGTGGCGCTGCGTCGGTTTTCCGGGTAGTTGGCGAGCAGTTCGCGAAACGCGCGCACGCGGTGCGGTATGCCCTTTGAATAATCGAGCCGGTCGATGCCCAGCAGCAGCCGCCGGCTGGAGTACTCGCGCTTCATGGTGTCGTACATGTCGCGCGATTCCTTGGCGTGCGTGAGCGCGGAAAACTCGTCGACGTCGATGCCGATCGGAAACGCACTGCAGCGCACCGTCTGCCCGTAGGCCCGGTACATGTCGTCGCCCAGCGATTCGCCGTGCGCCTCGTTCTGCACGTAACGCTCGAAGTGCTGCACGTCCTGGTGCGCCTGGAAGCCGATCAGGTCGTAGGCGAACAACGAGCGCGCCAGCCATTCGTGCTGCGGGATGGCGGCCATGATGATCTGCGGCGGCAGCGGGATGTGCAGGAAGAAGCCGATGCGCTGCCGGCATCCCATGGCGCGCAACTCGGCCGCCAGCGGGATCAGGTGGTAGTCGTGCACCCAGATGATGTCGTCTTCTTTCAGGAGCGGCATCAGCTTGCGGGCGAAAAGCTGGTTCACGCGGCGGTATCCACCGATGAAGCCGGCGTCGAAATTCGCCAGGTCGAGGCGGTTGTGGAACACCGGCCACAGCACGTCGTTGCTGTAGCCGGCGTAGTAGCTGTCGTGGTCCTCGCGGCAGAGGTCGAGCGTGGCCAGCGTGACCTTGCCAGCCTGCTGCTTGTGCATTTCGCCTTCGCCGGTCGGGCCGTCCTCGACGATGGTCCCACTCCAGCCGAACCACAGGCCGCCGGTCTGTTGCAGTGATTCGCCGAGCGCCACGGCCAGGCCGCCGGCGGCAGGCTTGCGCGGATCGGCCACGCGGTTGGAGACGACGACGAGGCGGCTCATCGAGCGACCTCCGGGCGGGGTCCGTGCGCGAGCAGGTCGCGCGCCTCGAGCAGCCACTCGTAGACGGCGAGCGTCGAATCGAGCCGATGCAGTGCCTGGGTCGGCCCGGAACCGACCTTGATGGCGACGCCGCCGCGGGGCTGCACGACCGCGAACCCGGTCTCGTCGGTGGTGTCGTCGCCGGCGAACACCGGCACACGGCCCACGAAAGGCGCTTCGCGCATGAAAGCGTCGATGGCGATGCCCTTGTTGATGCCGGCGGGCTTGACCTCGAAGACGAACTTGCCGTGCAACAGTTCGAGTTGCGGCTGTCCGTCGAGCAGGCGGACCAGCGTGTCGCGGCAGACATCCAGCAAGTCGGGCGCCAGCCGGTAATGAAGTGCGATGGCGGAATGCTTGCGCTCGACCAAGAGGCCGGGATGTGCGCCGGCGAGTTCGTTGCACGCATCGAGCACGAAGCTCAGATCGGGCGGAGGTTGCTCCTGCATGTGGCCCTCGGCATCGCGGCGCTGGACACCGTGTTCACCCGCGGATGGCAGGCGAAGCGGTGCGAGGAAGCGGTCGAGCACATCGATCTGGCGACCCGATACCACCGCGAGAGCGCCGCCGAGCAGACCGTGCAAGTCGGTCAGAAGGGCCACCAGGGCAGGCGGCACCTCGATGGCTTCGGGCGTCTCGGCCAGGGCGACCAGCGTGCCGTCGAAATCGAGAAAGAGTGCGGCGTCGGGGGTAATTCGAGGGGGCTTCTGCATCCCTCAGGAACTTAACAGCCGGCATGGCATCCAGGCGTCGGCCAAAGCCGCGAATGCCCGGACGGAGCGCCGGTGAACTCGGCACGGGGCTCAGTGGGCCTCGCCAAGCAGCGTGGCCACGGCGTCGGTGCGCGCCCGGCTCACTGCCTCGCCGATCTTGGGGCCGGTGGCGCCACGCTGCGCTGCAGCTTCGGCGATCGGCCGCGTCGGCACGGCGAGTGCGACGTCAAGCACGCGCTGCAGGCGCTCGCGCTGCGGATAGGGCCGCTCCTCGAGCCCGAGCCGCCCGCGCGCGTCGCATTCGCAGGCCAGCAGCGCCTGTGCAAACCGGGCGGGCTTGCGCAACGCGTCGCAGCGTTCCAGCAGGCGCATCAAGGCGGCAGCGCCCAGGTCGGCGCTGCGATGGATGTTGCCGTGCTCGCGCGCCACCACGTCGGCCAGCTCGCGCAGTTCGACCGGAATGCGCCAGCGCTCGCACACGCCCTGCAGCAGGCGCGCGCTGCGCTGCTCGTGGCCGATGTGGCGCGGCAGTTCGTCGACGCGCGTCGTGCCTTTGCCGAGGTCGTGCATCAGACAGGCGAAGCGCACCGGCAGGGGAGCGTCGAGGCGGGCCGCCATGTCGAGCACCAGCATCACATGCAGGCCAGTGTCGACTTCCGGGTGATGCGCTTCGGGTTGCGGCACCCCCCACAGGCGGTCGACCTCCGGCAGCAGCACCGCCAGCGCGCCGCAGGCGCGCAGCACCTCGAACATGCGCGACGGGTGGCCTTCCATCAGGCCGCGGGCGAGTTCCTGCCAGACGCGTTCGGGCACCAGCGCGTCGACTTCACCGGCGGTGACCATGTCGCGCATCAGGCCCATCGTCTCGGGCGCCACTTCGAAATCGGTGAAGCGGGCGGCGAAACGCGCCACGCGAAGGATGCGCACCGGGTCTTCGCGGAAGGCGTCGGTCACGTGGCGCAGCCGCTTGCGCCTCAGGTCGCCGCGGCCGTCGAAAGGATCGACGTAGGGCAGGGCGTCCACCTGGGCGCCGAGCGTGTCGTCGGCGCGGTCGGCGGCCAGGGCGATGGCATTGATCGTCAGATCGCGCCGCGCCAGATCCTCTTCGAGCGTGACGTCGGGCGCGGCGTGCACCACGAAGCCGCGATAGCCCGGCGCGCTCTTGCGTTCGGTGCGGGCCAGCGCGTACTCCTCGCGCGTCGCGGGATGGAGAAACACCGGAAAGTCCCGTCCCACAGGCAGGTAGCCCGACGCTTCCATCTGGGCAGGCGTGCTCCCGACGACGACCCAATCGCGGTCGCTGCCCGATCGTCCCAGCAAGGCATCGCGGATCGCACCGCCGACGAGAAAGGTCTTCATGCCGAGAGTGTAGGGATGACCCTCTCGATGAAAAAGCACGACCGTGCCTAAACTTTCTTCACCGGGCCGCCGTCGGGGCGCAGTCCCGGGCTTTCATCATCCCTGGAGACCTTACGACATGAAAAAATCACTCTTGGCGTGGACGGCTGTGGCAGCGCTCGGATCGCTGGGATCGGGCAGCGCGCTGGCGCAGAACGCCGGCGACTGGGTGCTCGGCGCCGGCTGGCTGCATTTCGCACCGCAGGACTCGAGCAAGCCCTTGACCTTCACCTCGCCGATCAACGCCGTGGTCCCGGGCTCCGGTTCGGGCGTCGACAAGTCGGACACGTTGGGGTTGAGTGCCGTGTACTTCATCGACAGCCGGTGGGCCGTCGAAGGCGTCTTCGGGGTGCCGCCGAAGTTCGAGCTGCAGGGCGAAGGGTCGCTGGCGCCGATCGGCAAGCTGGGCGAGGCCAAGCAATGGAGCCCGACCTTGCTGGCCAAGTACTACTTCGGCAATGGCAACGACGCCTTCCGCCCCTTTGCCGGCCTGGGTGCCACCTATGTCTGGTACAGCGACACCGAGCTCACCGGTGGCCTGCAGAACGCGCTGGGCGGCCGCCTCGGCCGTCCGCCAGGCAGCACCACCACCAGCGCCAAGCTCGACAAGTCGTTTGCGCCGGTGCTCAACATCGGCGCGGCCTACCAGTTCGACAAGCATTGGGGTGTGTCCTTCTCGGTGTCGTACATCCCGCTCAAAACCACGGCCAAGCTGACCACGCGCAACGCGGCGGGCACGACCATCGGCACCAGCGAGGCGCGCCTGAAGCTGGATCCGATCGTGACCTATCTGTCGGCGACGTACCGCTTCTGAGGCGCGCCGAAAGTCAGCTGCGCAGCCGGTAAGGCTCGTCCTCGACGACGAAATCGTGCTCTGTGCGCGCGGCGTCCGTCCAAGCCGTGACCGATGGCAGGGCGTGCACGCGCTCGACGTACGCCGCGATGTCGGAGGGCACCGGCAGCGCGTAGGTCTTCAGACGCGACGCCATCGGCGCGAAGTAGGCGTCGGCGATGCTGAAGTCGCCCAGCAGCATCGGGCCGCCGTGTTGCGCCAGCAGGCCGCCCCACAATTGCACCAGCCTCGCGAGTTCGTTGCGAACATCGGCGTGGTCGCGCAGCAGCAGTTCGCCTTGCAAGGCGAGATCGGCCTCGATGTTCATGCCGCAATGCTTGCGGATGGCTCGAAAACCGCCGTGCATTTCGGCGCAAGCACTGCGTGCCTGCGCACGGCGGGCCTTGTCGGTCGGCCACAGTAGCTTGTCGGGGAACGATTCGGCCAGGTACTCGGCAATGGCCAACGTGTCGGAGACCACGATGTCGCCGTCGACCAGAAAGGGCACGGTGCCCGCCGGGTTGAGCGCGAGCACGGTCTTCTTGAACTCGGAGCCCGGCGCGGAGAAGTCGTCACCGAACCGCACCACCACCTCTTCGAACGCAATGACCGACTGCTTCAGCAGCACCCACGGTCGCATGGACCATGAGGAGTAGTTCTTGTTGCCGATGTAGAGCTTGAGCATGCGTTGTCCCTCGAATCCAAAGGCGTCGATGCTAGCGTCGGACCGCGCGGCGATTGATGCCGAAGCGCCGCGGCATTGATGCGTTCAGCGCAGGGGCGGGTCGTCGGGCGATGCCGGGATGCGGTGCGAATCGACGGCGTTCTCGGGCGGCGCGGTACGCGGTCCGGTGAACCGCTCGAGCACCGACACCACGCGCGGCACCAGCGAGAGCACCGCCAGCGCCAACAGCGTGCTCAGGATCGCTGTGGTCTCGCGGCCCAGACCGCAGGCCATGCCGATGGCGGCGGTCATCCACAGCCCGGCGGCGGTAGTGAGTCCCTGCACCTGCTGCTCGTCCTTGCCGTGCTTGAGGATGGTGCCGGCGCACAGGAAGCCGACGCCGGCTACCAGGCCCTGGATCACGCGGCTCATGTCGGCTGGCACGATACCGGTCTGCTGCGGGATCAGCACGAACATCGCCGAGCCGATGGCCACCAGCATGTGGGTGCGCACGCCGGCCGCCTTGCCCTGCTGCTCGCGCTCGAAACCCAGTGCGAAGCCCAGCACCGCGGCGAGCGTGAGGCGCAGCACGACCCGGGTGAACTGTGCCACGTCGCCGGCGTCCGAGAATTCGGCCGCCACGGTGTCGAGCACGGTGTCCACCCAGGCCATCAGGGCAGGTCTTTGTTGGGTTCGGGTTCGCGCGCGTCGCGCGGGCCCACCCGGCCCAGGCGGCTCTTGAGCGACTGCGGCTGGCCGCTGATGATGGCCGCGTAATTCGTGGTGTTGGCCAGCACCTTCTTCACATAGTCGCGCGTCTCGGTGAAGGGCACGTTCTCGGCCCAGATGGCGGCGTCGAGCACCGGGCCGTTGCGCCAGCTGCGCGGCCGGCCCGGGCCGGCGTTGTAGGCGGCGGCGGCCAGCGCCATCGAGCCGTCGAAGTCATCGAGCGCGAGCTTGAGGTAGGCGGTGCCGATCGTGATGTTGGTATCGCGGTCGTTGATCTGGTTCGGCGTGAAGCCCGTCAGCCCGATCTTGTTGGCAGTCCACTTGGCGGTGGCGGGCATCACCTGCATCAGGCCCGATGCGCCGACGCCGGAACGCGCGTCCATGATGAAGCGGCTTTCCTGGCGAATCAGACCGTAGACGTAGGCCGGGTCGAGGCCGATGTCCTGGCTCTTGCGCAGCACCGTGTCGTGGAAGGGCATGGGGAATCGTTGGTCGACGTCGATCGCGCCCTTGGTGCGTTCACTGGTGTTGATGCAGCGGTCCCACACCTGCTGCTGGCAAGCCATGTCGGCCGCGGCGAGCAGTTCGCGGTCGCCCATCCCGCCCTTGTCGTGCAGGTTGGTGGCGTAGTTCCACTCGCGCGTGCCCTCGGACCGCAGGCCGATCGCGATGGCGTACAGCCCGCGCGCCAGTGATGGATTGGCGCGCGCCGCCTGCTTTTCCTGTGCGGTCAGCGGCTCGGGCTTGGTGGGCACCACGGCGCGCTGGCCCAGGTCTTCGAGCGCGAGCAGTTCGTAGAAGCCGCGCGTGCCGGCGATGGTTTCGAGCAGCGTGCGCGCCTGCGTCTTGCGCTCGTCGCCGCCCATGGCGGTGAGCGCGCGAGCACGCCAGTAGACCCACGTCGGATCGTCCTGGGCGGCCTCGCTCATCGCGGTGACGGAGGCATTCACATCCTTCCATTGGCCGGCGCGCAACGCGGCGCGCACTTTCCAGCCGAGCATGTCGTCGGACAGGTCGCTGTTCTTCGTCACGTTCGCGAAGTAGACGTTGGCTTGCGGCGAGAGCTTGTTGGCGGCCTGGCGGCCGATGGTGCCCCACAGCCAGTTGCGCTCTTCGGCACTGAGCATCGGGGCCCACTTGCCTTCCAGCTGGCTGGCGGCCATGTCGGGGTCGGCCATGGCGATCTTGATGAGCGCGAGCACGACCATTTCCTTGCGGGCGCGCGACGCTGCGATCACGGCGCTGCCCAAAAATTTCGGCGCGCTGGCGTTGAGTTGGTCGAACATCGGCAGCGCGTCGGGCGCGGCAATGGTGATGGCGCCCCGCGCCGCCTGCGGCCGGTTGGCCTCGATCGCCAGGCGCGCCTTCTTCCAGGCCGTGTCGGGCGTCAGCAGCCGCGACGCGACGAGGCGGTCGGCGGCGGTCAGGCAACCGTCGTCGGCATCGCGCTGCTTGAGCCAGTTGTCGCGCACCGACTCGGCCTGCGCCGGGGTGGCGCTGCCGCTGCGCAGGATGTCGACCAGCGTGGCGTAGCACTGCACCTGCACGTCGTCGCGCATGCGGAATCCGGGGTACATCGCGGCGAAGCCGTCCCAGTCGCGGCGCTGGCCGAGCAGCAGCAGCCAGTCGTTGCGCAGCCGGTCTTCCTGGTAGGTGCCGGCGTAGCGTGCGAGGAAATCCTGCACCTCTTGCGCGCTGGCTTCCTGCAAGCGGACCTTGAGTTCCCAGTAGGCAGCCCACGGCTCGAGGGCGTGGCCCCTCGCCTGTGGCAGTAGGGCGGCGAGCCGGCCGCGGTCACCGCGCTGGAACGCCTGTTTCATCTGGACGAGCACGTCGTCGCTGGCGCTCTGGGCGCAGGCGGGTTGGAGAAGCGAAGCGATCGCGAGGGCGAAGGCGCCGAGGAGGTGGCGACGGGGTGCCAGAATGCGAGGAACTTGCATCGGGGGATTATGGACAAGGCACACGATGGGAACGCGGCAGAAGGCCGCAAGGAAACGGCTGCTTTTCTCAAGGCTCAGCTGCGCGCCGCGCTCATCGAGCAACGCCTGGCGATGCCGGACCGCCTACAGCGCGCAGATTTGTTGCAACGCGTGATGCGCATCTGGATGGTCGGCCGACCCGACACGGTGATCGGTGCCTACTGGCCGATCAAGGGTGAGTTCGATCCGCTGCCGGCATTGCACCGTTGGAAGGAAGACGGCGAACTGCTCGACGAGCCGCACCGACGGCGCATCGGCCTGCCGGTGGTCAACCGCACGCACAAGACCCTGACCTTCCACTCGTGGTACCCCGGTTGCCCGATGGAAAACGATGCCTACGACATCCCGAAGCCGAAGGACACCGAACTGATTGTGCCGACGCTGCTTTTCGTGCCCTGCCTGGGCTACAGCGCAGGCGGCTACCGGCTCGGCTATGGCGGCGGTTTCTACGACCGCACCCTGGCGTCGCTGCAACCCAGGCCGTTCACCGTTGGCCTGGGCTTCACCGACGGGTTCCTGGAGAATCTGGAGCCCGAGGCCCACGATGTGCCTCTGGACGCCATCCTCAACGACAACGGCGTGGTCTGGCCTGTGGGCTGATCAGTCCAGATGGTCGATGGTGTCGGGATCGGGAACTTCGCCGATGGTTTCTCGGGTGGTCGCGGCCTGCGCTTGCAGCCATTCGCAGAAGGCCTTGATCTCCGGGCGCAGCGCGTTGCGCGGGCCGACCAGCAGCCAGTAGGCCATCGGTGAATCGAGGCGGTGCCGCGGGAGCACCTCCACCAGATCGCCGTTGGCCAGGCTTTCGGCGATCAAAGAACTGCGCGCCAGGACCACGCCCTGGCCTGTCAACGCGGCCTGCACCATCTGGTAGGCGTAGTTGAAATAGAGCCAGCGCTTGGGTTGGGCACGGCTTTGGCCGTGGTCTTCGAACCAGCGGCGCCAGGTCAGCCACTCGAGGTGCGTGCGGTGCGCGTCCCCGGCTTCGATCAGCGTGAAGCCCGCGATGTCTGCCGGCGACTTGATCGGCGGATTGCTTTTGATGAGCCACGGACTCGCCACCGGTGTGAGCGTCTCCCCGAACAGCCGGATCGCGTCCGACGGCATGTTCTCGCGCGGCGCGTAGCGCAGCGCCATGTCGACATCGGCCACGTCGAGGTCGACCGCCGTGTCGCTGGCGTCGATGCGGATGTCGATGTCGGGGTTGTCGCGCTGGAAAGCCTCCAGGCGCGGGATCAGCCACATCGACGCGAAGGACGCGAAGGTGGTGAGCGACACGCTCTTGCGCCCCGCGCTCTGGCGGATCTGGCGCACCGCGCCGTCGATGCGCGGCAGCGACTGCTGCACCGACAGCAGCAGCAGCGCGCCCGCGCTGGTCAGCTCGACGGCGCGCGTATGGCGCAGGAACAGCGCCACACCCACTTCCTCTTCCAGCGACTGGATCTGCCGGCTCACGGCCGACTGCGTGAGCGCCATTTCCTCCGCCGCAGCGCGGAAATTGAGGTGGCGCGCCACGGCCTCGAAAGCCCGAAGGTGGCCCGCCGAGATCGGCCGGGTGCGCAGATGGGTTTGGGAGTGCTGCATGGATTGATGCGGGAATGGAATCAGTAGCGTACTTCCATTTCATTGGACCGCCAATGGCGAGACGCCGATCATTCATTCCCGAAGCGCGCCACTGCGTTTCGGAGAACCAGCCCTGAGGAGCGCCCCATGTCCGCCGTCTGCAATGCACCGTCGCTTTCGTCCCCGTCCCTGCCGTTTCAGGCTGCGGTACCGCCGGCCGTGCGCCGTGGTGCCTGGCAGCTTGCCGCCGGCCAGGCCATGAGCCTGCGGGCGCGCAGCGACAGTGTGCTGTGCGTGCGCCAGGGCCGCATCTGGGTCACGCGCGACGCCACGGCCCACCACGGCAGCGAAGACCTGGTGCTGGCGCCTGGCGAGACGCTCGCGGTGTCGGCCGGCCAGCGGGTGGTGATGGAACCGTGGGACGGCTTCGGCGCCACCTACAGCTGGGACTCGGCCACGGACGCCGTCTGAAGGCCGGACCGACCGTCAGCCGTTGATGTCGAAGCCCGGCTGCAGCGCCAGAAAGCGCCGCAACGCCGCCTCACCGTCGAGCGCCTGAATGCCGGCCATGTCGTCGGGGTCGGCGGTCTGAGCGAAGCCGAGGTCGAAACGCCGATAGCGCCGCTCCGTGCACGGCCCCTCGTACACCACGCGCACCGCGGTGTGCCGCGGGTCTTGCTGCAGGCGGTCGAGCAGATGCAGCACGGCATCTGCCGGCCCCTCGAGGTGCTGGCAGAAATGCATGCCGTCGAACACCAGCAGGCCGGTCACGTCGCGCGCGGCGTTGCGTGCGCGCGCCTGGGCGGCGATCTGGCCGACGATGTTCGGCGACTGGCCTTCGGAAAGGACGCTGCAGTAGAGGATTTCGTGGAGCGGAAGAGGGGACATGGAACGGTGCGCAGCGAGCGGAGTTTAGACATCGTCTTCCAACAATGAAATGTCAAAAGACACAGCGCATCCGCCTATAGTTGCTGCGTGAAATTCGACGGACAAGTGCTGCCTTCGCCCTCCCCGCCACAGCAGTGCGCGAAGCCCTGCCACGCTTGTGCACTGCGCAGCAACGCCGCATTCCTGCCGGTGTCCGAGGACGAACTCCGCGCCATCGAAAGCTTCCGGGTCGGCACCCGTACGGTCGCGCCGGGCGAAGCGCTGATCGTGGAACATGTGCGCAGCCCGCAACTCTTCACGCTCTACGCCGGCTGGGCCTTTCGCTTCAAGACACTCAGCGATGGCCGGCGCCAGATCCTGAACTTCCTGTTGCCGGGCGATTTCATCGGGCTGCAGGACGAGTTCGCCGAGGGCCAGACGCATGGCGTGGAGGCGGCCAGCGAGGCGACCTTTTGCGTGTTCGAGCGTGATCGGCTCTGGGACCTGTTCCATGCCCAACCCAAGCTTGGCTACGACATCACTTGGCTGGCGGCGCGCGGCGAGAAGATGCTCGACGACAACCTGGTCACCGCCGGCCGGCGCAATGCCGGCGAGCGCGTGGCGATGCTGCTGATGCACCTCTACCGCCGCGCCGAAAGACTCGGCATGGTGCGGGACGGCTGGGTGGATTTTCCGTTCAACCAGCAGCACATCGCCGATGCGCTGGGCTTGTCGCTGGTGCACACCAACAAGACGCTGCGCCGGCTGCAGGCCATGGGCCTGCACAAACTCGAGGCCGGCTGGCTGCGCATCCTCGAGCCGCATGTGCTCGAATCGTTGGGCGACTACTTCGAGCGGCCGTTGCGGCGCGTGCCACTGATCTGAAGCGCACCGGACGTGCCGGGCGGATTGCGACGCGCTGGAAGCGCGATCGCCCATCGCTTATCGTAGAGTCATCCCGCTGCACCTGCTCCCTCGACCCCATGCGCGCTCGCCGCGATTCCCTGCCGTGATCCTCTTTTCCCGTCAACGCATCCGCCAGATCCTCATGGTCGGCGGTGTCGAATCGCTCGGTGTCATCCTCGGCGGCGTCGCTGGCTTGCTCATCGTGAACTTCCTTCCGAAGGAGCAGTACGCGGCGTACACGTTCCTGATCACCTGCATGACGTTGATGCTGGGCATCACCGACACCGGGCTCGCGCATTGCTGCCTGCCGTTGGTCGGCCAGCGCACGACCGACGTGCCATGGGTCGTGGGTGCCTGTCGTCAGGTGTTCCGCAAACGGGGCTGGCTGCTGGCCGCCAGTTTCCTGATCGTGGTGCCCTACTGGATCTTCTCCAGCCGTCAGCATGGCTGGTCAGGCGGCGGTTATTGGCTCGCCTCGGCGGTGGTGGTGCTGGCGCTGTTGATGACGCTGAGGGAGCACTATGCGCAAGTGGTGCTGCTGATCCTCGGCCACATCGGAACGCTCAACCGCACGGCGTTCATGGTCCATGGCGTGCGGATGTCGATGGTTGCCGCCGCGCTTTTCCTGCTTCCGACCTCTGCATATTCGCTGGCTGCCGTGCTCGGCGCTGCGGCTGTGGCCAGCTTCGCCGGATTGACGCTGTTGCAGCGGTCGTTCAAGGCGAACGGCATCGCCGGGCAGCCACCGTTACCGCCTGAACAGGCCGCTGCAGCGGACCGCGAGATCTTCCGGATTGCCAAGCCCCTGGTGCTGCCTGCGATCTTCTATCAGTTCCAGGGCGTCATCACCGTTTTCATCGTGTCGCTGTTCGGAACGTCGGCCATGCTGGCAGAGGTCGGCGCGCTGGGGCGTATCGCGATGATGCTGGTCGTCTTCGATCGCGTGGCGGCCATGCTACTTTTTCCCGTGATAGCGCGAGCCCCGGACGGCGAGCGTCTGGCGACGATGGTGGTCCGGGCTCATCTGGCCTATGTCGGGATCATGAGCGTGGTTTTCTTGAGTGCGCTTCTGCTGCCGGACTACTGGATCCTTCTTCTCGGAAAGCAGTACGCGGCACAGGCGCCGGTGCTGTGGATGGCTTTTCTGAGCACCTTGCTGATGAACTCCGCCGGTTTCGCCTTCAGCACGCTTGTCTCGCGTGGCCATACCGTCAGACAGACTTACATCATCCCGTTCGTGTTGCTGGTCCAGGTAAGTTATCTCGCAGTTTTCGGCGTGGCCGACCTCCGCGCCGTGCTGGGCTTCGGCGTGGCAACCTGCATGTCGAATGCGCTCTACCAGTACGCGATGCTGATTCACTGGTTTCGGCACCACAAGGCGCTGCGCGACGCCTGAGCATCGCCGCGTCCCGGCGACAATCTCGCCAGCGGCCCGAGACGGGCCGAGCCTTTTTGGAGTCTTCCCATGAACGAAATCGACGTGGTCGTGATGGCCGCCGGCAAGGGCACGCGCATGAAAAGTCCGCGCCCGAAAGTACTGCACAAGCTGGGTGGTCGTGCGCTGGTGGCACGCGTGCTCGACACCGCCTCCGGCGTCGGCGCGCGCCATGTGGTGGTGGTGACGGGCCACGGCGCCGACCAGGTCGAGGCCGACATCGCCGCAGATTTTGCCGCGATGGCGCCCCGCTTTGCGCGCCAGATGCCGCAACTGGGCACCGGACACGCCGTGCAGCAGGCCGTGCCGCTGCTGCCTGACGACGGCATGGTGCTGGTGCTGTCCGGCGATGTGCCGCTGATCGCCGAAGACACGCTGCGTGCGCTGATCGCCGCCGCTGACGGCGAGCGGCTGGCGCTGCTGACCATCGAATTCGACGACCCCACCGGCTACGGCCGCATCCTGCGTGCGCCGGATTCGGGCCGGGTGCTGGCGATCGTCGAGCAGAAGGACGCCGACGCGACGCAGCGCGCCGTGCGCGAGGTCTACAGCGGCATCATGGCCGTGCCGGCGCGTCTGCTCAAACCCTGGCTGGCGCGCCTGGACAACCGCAACGCGCAAGGCGAGTACTACCTGACCGACATCGTCGGCTTCGCCACCGGCGACGGCGTGCCGGTCGTGGCGCACCGCATCGACGACGCGGCGCAGGTGGCCGGCGTCAACAGCCCGGCGCAGCTCGCGGCGCTGGAGCGCACGCTGCAACTGCGGCAGGCCGACGCGCTGATGGCCGCGGGCGTGCGCCTGCTCGACCCGGCGCGCTTCGACCTTCGCGGCACACTCGACTGCGGGACCGACGTCGAGATCGACGTCAACTGCGTGTTCGAAGGCGCGGTGTCGCTCGGCGACGGCGTGCGCATCGGTCCCAACTGCGTGATCGCCAACGTCCGCATCGAGGCGGGCGCGGTGATCCACCCGTTCACCCACATCGACGGCGAACGCGCCGGCGCGACGGTCGGTCCGGGCGCGCTGGTCGGCCCCTTCGCGCGGCTGCGGCCGGGCGCGCAGCTCGGCGCCGGTGTGCACATCGGCAACTTCGTCGAGGTGAAGAATTCGACCTTGGCCGCCGGCGCCAAAGCCAACCATCTGGCCTACCTCGGTGACGCCACGGTGGGCGAGCGCGTGAACTACGGCGCGGGCAGCATCACTGCCAACTACGACGGCGCCAACAAGCACCGCACGGTGATCGGCGACGACGTGCACGTGGGCAGCAACTGCGTGCTGGTGGCACCGATCACCATCGGCGCGGGCGGCACCGTGGGCGGCGGATCGACCGTCAGCAAGAGCACCGAAGCGGGCGCGCTGACGGTGGCGCGCGCGCGGCAGGTCAGCTTTGCCAACTGGCAGCGGCCGCAGAAGAAGAAGCCCTAGGCCCGCGTTGTCGGCAGCGGCAGGCGCGGGTCGAACTTCGCCCGCTTGACCGCGAAGAATGCCTTCACGTTGCGCACGTTGGCATCGGCGGTGAAGAGCCGCTGCGCCAGCGCCTGGTAGCCGGGCATGTCCCGCGCCATCACCACCAGGATGAAGTCCGGCCCGGGCGAGACGCGCCAACATTGCTGCACTGCGTCGTCCGCGATCACGCGCGCTTCGAAGGCGTCGAGCGCCTCCGCGTCCTGCCTGTCCAGCGAGACTTCGACCAAGGCTTGCAACCCGTGGCCCAGCAAGGGCGCGAGCTTGTCGGGTGACAGCAAGGCGACCTGACGTTCGATCAGCCCTGCGGCGCGGAGCCGTTGAACGCGGCGCAAGCAGGTTGGCGGCGAGATGCGGGCGTCCGCGGCGAGTTGCTGATTGGTCCGGGATGCATCGTACTGCAGGGCGTCGAGCAGTCGGAAATCGGTTGCATCAGGGAAATTTAGTTCCATATCTTTGAGATCCGTGAAATTCAGTTTCAATCCTGGAAGATGGTGGAACTTTATTCCGAAATCGAACAGAACATGGAATCATCATTCGGATGATGCGGCCTACGATGCTGGCTCCTTTCGCTTCTCTCAAGGTTCACCCATGTGCGGCATCGTTGGCGCAGCCTCCTCTCGCAACATCGTTCCGGTTCTCGTTCAGGGGCTTCAGCGCCTTGAATACCGCGGTTACGACTCCTGCGGTGTTGCCGTTCATGCGGGCGGACTGACGCGCACCCGAACCACTTCGCGCGTGGCCGACCTGCTCACCCAGGTGCACGACGACCAGGTCGAAGGCCTGACCGGCATCGCCCACACCCGCTGGGCCACGCACGGCGCGCCGGTGGTGCACAACGCGCATCCGCACTTCAGCTACGGGCCGGGTGAAGGGCCCGACAGCACCAAGCCGCCACGCGTGGCGCTGGTGCACAACGGCATCATCGAAAACCATGAAGCACTGCGTGCGTCCCTTCAGGCGCGTGGGTACGTGTTTTCGAGCCAGACCGACACCGAAGTCATTGCCCACCTGATCGACAGCCACTACGACGGCGACCTGTTCGAAGCGGTGAAGGCGTCTGTGAAGCAATTGCACGGCGCCTATGCGATTGCGGCGATCTGCCGCGACGAGCCGCATCGGGTGATCGGTGCACGTGCCGGTTCGCCGCTGATCTTGGGCGTGGGCGCCGACGGGACCGAGAACTTCCTGGCGAGCGACGCCATGGCGCTGGCCGGCGTGACCGACCAGATCGTCTATCTGGAAGAGGGCGATGTGGTCGACCTGCAGCCGGGCAAGTACTGGATCGTCGACCGTGCCCACAAGCCTGTGGCCCGCACCGTGCGTACCGTCCAGGCACACAGCGGCGCGGCCGAGCTGGGCCCCTATCGCCACTACATGCAGAAGGAAATCTTCGAGCAGCCGCGCGCGATCGGCGACACGTTAGAAGGCGTCCAGGGCATCGTGCCCGAGTTGTTCGACGGTGTCGGGCAGGACGGTGCGACCGGCGCGAGCGCGCACCGCGTGTTCAAGGCGATCGACAAGGTGCTGATCCTGGCTTGCGGCACCAGCTACTACAGCGGCTGCGCGGCCAAGTACTGGCTCGAAGGCATCGCCAAGATCCCGACGCAGGTCGAGATCGCGAGCGAATACCGCTACCGCGACTCGGTGCCCGACCCGAAGACGCTGGTCGTCACCATCACGCAGTCCGGCGAGACCGCCGATACGCTTGCCGCACTCAAGCATGCCCGCTCGCTGGGCATGGAACACACGCTGACCATCTGCAACGTCGCCACCAGCGCGATGGTGCGCGAATGCAAGCTCGCCTACATCACGCGCGCCGGCGTGGAGATCGGCGTGGCGTCGACCAAGGCCTTCACAACGCAGCTGGCAGGCCTGTTCCTCCTGACGCTGGCGCTCGCGCAGGCGAAGGGCCGGCTGAGCGACGCCGACGAGGCACGCTATCTGAAGGAAATGCGCCATCTGCCAGTCGCGCTGCAGTCGGTGCTGGCGCTGGAGCCGCAACTCATCAGCTGGTCGGAGGATTTCGCCCGCAAGGAGAACGCGCTGTTCCTGGGCCGTGGCCTGCACTATCCGATCGCGCTCGAGGGCGCCCTGAAGCTCAAGGAAGTCACCTACATCCACGCCGAGGCCTACGCGGCCGGAGAGCTGAAGCATGGCCCGTTGGCGCTCGTGACCAGCGAAATGCCGGTGGTCGCGGTGGCACCGAACGATGCGCTGCTGGAGAAACTCAAGAGCAACTTGCAGGAGGTGCGCGCCCGCGGCGGCGTGCTCTACGTGCTGGCCGACCGCGACACGCAGATCGATAGCAGCGAAGGCATTCACGTGATCCGCATGCCCGAGCACTATGGCGCACTGTCGCCGCTTCTGCACGTGGTGCCCCTGCAGTTGCTGGCTTATCACACGGCCTGCGCCCGTGGCACCGACGTCGACAAGCCGCGGAATCTGGCCAAGAGCGTCACCGTGGAGTAAGAGCCCCGGAAGGCTTGACGCCTGCATGTCGCTTCGGGTGATGCTGTATGCATGTCCGCTAGGCGCGGCGACGCTTCGTGACCGATCCGTGACAAACTGCGCTCCGGCTTCGCCTAGCGCTTTTGGCCACCGTCACAGACCGTTCGTTGCCCTCTACGATTGCCGCATGTCTTTCCCGCATCCCGATTCAGCCGAATTTGCCGACCTGATGGATTTTCTGGCCACCGGCGGCCGGGTCCGAGAGGCACTCGAGGTCTATCGTGATCCGGACGCGCTCAGTGCAGAGCTTCTGGCGCCACGCGCCCGCGCCATGACAGCCAGCCTGGTGACCATCGCCCGGGCCAGCGGCCGCTTGGGCTGACGTCCGCGTTCAGCGCGCCGGGGCCGGAATCGGCGTCACCGTTTCGCGGATCACGCCGCCCCCCATCACGCTGCCCTGCGTCGCCGACGCGCCCGTGCCCTGGATGCGCGCCTCGCAATCGGCGCGATCGGCGGCAGGTTGCAACTGGCACCGCGCCAGGGCGTTCTGGTCATAGGTGGTTGGCGCTGCGCTGGTGAGCCCGCTGCGCTGTGCTTCTTGGCGGGCTGCGCCCGCTTCGCGAAGGCAGGCTGCGCGGTCTTGCTGCACGCCGTCGCATGTCAGTCGGTCGCGCTGCATGCGTGCCTCCGTGCCCGGAGCGGCCGATTGAGCCAACGCGCTGGGCATTGCCGAGAAAGCACCGGCAGCGCAAAGCGCAAGACCGATCGAGCGAATGAAAGTCTTCATGAAAATGCTCCTTGGATTGAATGTCACGTCACGGCGTACGCTGTGACCGTTCGGGGTCTGCGTACCGCAGCGCTTCTGCTAAGCGAATCTGCACGATCTCGACGGCGGGTCTGCGGGACGGCATGGCGAATCAGGGCGCCGGCTGCCGCCAATCGGTGTGGGACAGGTCTTTCAGGCGGCCTTGCGCTCGCCGTCGGCGGCCGGGTCCTGGGTCTTGAACAGGCCCCGGACGTTCATGCCGGCAAGCCCCGCCTGCAGCGCGATCAGCGCCCAGGCCTGCGTATGCAGGCCCCATGCCACCCACAACGCGTTGCTTGCCAGGTAAACCCAGAAGCCGACATTGCGGCGCTGCTTGGCGTTCGAGCCCATCAACCACGCCGCCCCCAGCGAAGCAACCATGGCGGGCCACTGGACGATGTCCAGCCATTCGGCAGAAAAAAATGACATGCGTCCTCGGAGGTGGTGGTTGCTGATCGTTGAAAACGTCGCAACCCTAGGACCTGATGCCGGCCCGCCATGCCGGACGATGTCTATTCCGGCGTCGTCTCGGTCAGGCGTTCGTTGGCGATGCAGTGCGCGAGATGCGCCAGCGCCTCGTCGACCTGGTCCACCAGAATCAGCGCCAGATCCCCGGGTTCGAGTCGCGCCAGCGCGCGATCGATGGCGACGAACTCGCCGCGGATTTCTTCGATGTGCCGGGTCCGCCGAGCGCCCTGCAGGCCCTGGCGCAGCAGCGCCATGACCTCGCCGTCGGCACGACCGCGCTGGGCCGCGTCCTGGTAGAGGATCACGTCGTCGAAGGCCTCGCCCAGGATCGCGGTCTGGTCGCGGATGTCGCAGTCGCGCCTGTCGCCGGCACCGCTGATCACCACCGATCGTTTGCGCGCGGGCAGCGTGTCGACCGCCGCCACCAGCGCCTTCATCGCGTCGGTGTTGTGGCCGTAGTCGGCAATCACCGTGGCGCCGCGGTAAGCCATGACGTTGAAGCGGCCCGGCACGCCCGCTGCGTCGTTCATGAAGCTCGACAGGCCGCTGCGGATGGTGTCCCAATCGAGCCCGACGGCCCATGCCGCTGCGGTCGCGGCCATCACGTTCTCGACCTGGAAAGGCAGCGTGCCGTTGCGGGTGATCGGCACGTCGCGCAGCAGCACGCGCTCGCGCCATGAGCCCTCGGCGGCGACCAGCGTGTCGCCGTCGATGTGGACGGTGCGCTTGCCTTGCGCGCGGTGCGTGGCCATCACCGGATGCTGGCGATCGGCACTGAAGAAGATCACGCTGCCCGGGCAGCCGGCGGCCATCGCTGCGACGTTCGGGTCGGCGGCGTTGAGCACCGCGTAGCCGCTGTCGGCCACGTTGCGCACGATCACGCGCTTGAGCACCGCGAGATCTTCCACCGTGGTGATGTAGTTCAGCCCCAGGTGATCGCCGCTGCCGATATTGGTGACCACCGCCACTTGGCAGCGGTCGAAACCCAGGCCTTCGCGCAGCACGCCGCCACGCGCCACTTCGAAAACGGCCGCATCGACGTCGGGGTGCAGCAGCACGTTGCGCGCGCTCTTGGGGCCGCTGCAGTCGCCGCTGTCGGTTTGCCGACCGTCGACCCACACGCCGTCGGTGTTGGTCATGCCGGTGCGCAGGCCGCTGGAGGCCAGGATGTGGTTGATCAGGCGCGCGGTGGTGGTCTTGCCGTTGGTGCCGGTGACTGCGACCACGGGGATGCGGCCGTCGTCCCCGTGCGCGTACAGCGTGTCCATCACCGCTTCGCCGACCGCGCGGCCGCGGCCGAAGGAGGGCGAGATGTGCATGCGCAGGCCAGGGGCCGCGTTGACTTCCACCACGCCGCCATGCTGCTCCTCGAGCGGACGCAGCACGTTCTCGCAAACCATGTCGACGCCGCAGATGTGAAGCCCCACCATCTGTGCCGCATCGACGGCGCGCGCCGCGACTTCGGGGTGCACCGTGTCGGTGACGTCGGTGGCGGTGCCGCCGGTCGAGAGGTTGGCGTTGTTGCGCAGCACGACGCGTTGGCCGCGCGAGGGCACGCTGTCGGGCGTCAAACTTTGCGCCTCGAGCCGGCCTACAGCGATGTCGTCGAGCCGGATCTTGGTGAGCGACGTGGCATGGCCTTCGCCGCGGCGCGGGTCGAGGTTGACCGTGTCGACCAGCTGGCGCACGGAGCTCGCGCCGTCGCCGATCACCTGCGGCGGATCACGCCGGGCCGCAGCCACCAGCCGGTCGCCCACCACCAGCAGGCGGTAGTCGAAACCGGGCAGAAACTTCTCGACCATCACTTCGCCGTAGGTCGCGGCGGAATCGAAGGCGGCGGCGAGCTGCTCGCGTGTCACGATGTTGACCGTCACGCCCTTGCCCTGGTTGCCGTCCTGCGGCTTCACCACCACGGGCAGGCCGATCTCCATCGCGGCCGCCCAGGCGTCTTCGATGTCGTGCACCGGCCGGCCCAGCGGCACCGGCACGCCGGCCGCGTTGAGCAATTGCTTGGTGAGTTCCTTGTCCTGCGCGATGGCTTCGGCCACGCCGCTGGTGCTGTCGACCTCGGCGGCCTGGATGCGGCGCTGGCGCGAGCCCCAGCCGAACTGCACCAGGCTGCCGCGCGTGAGACGGCGGTATGGAATGCCGCGCGCCACCGCCGCATCGACGATCGAGCCAGTGCTGGGGCCGAGACGCTCGGACTCGTCGAGGTCGCGCAGTTCCACGAAGGCGGCTTGCGCATCGAAGGTGCTGTCGTTCAGGGCGGCGTCGATCAGCGTGGCGGCCAGTTCGACCGCGCGGCGACCCACAGCCTCTTCGCAGTACTGCACGACGACCTGGTAGACACCGTCTTCCAGCGTGCGCGTGGTACGCCCGAAGATCACGCTGCAGCCGCTGTGCGCCTGCAGCGCAAGCGCCGCGTTCTCGAGCACGTGCGCCAGCGCGAGCGGCTGGCCCAGCACCATCGGATGCAGTTCGCCGATCGTCGGGAACAGGGCGCGCAGGCGCGCCTCGAAACCGGACAGCTGCTCGATGGCGTTCTCGGCACCGTGGCAGGCGACGATCGCTTCGATGGCCGTGTGCCGGCTCCAGAGATTGGGTCCGCGCAAAGCGCGGATGCGGGTGACTTCCATGGTGGTGAAACCTCTGCGGCCATCGAGGGCCGTCGAATTCAGGCGAGTTGGGGTTCGGCCGAGGGCACGCTCTGCGACAACTGCAGCGACGCGAGCGCCGCCTGCAGGTCCGATTCGAAAGCTTCGGCGCCGGCACCGATCAGGTTGAGCGGAATGCCCAGTGCCCAGCCGGCCGCGACGGCGGCCAGCAGCACGTCGAGACTCACGCCGCCATGCGACGCACGCCAGACAGTAAGTCGGCCCAGCCCGGGCAGGAACGATTCGCTGCTGCCGTTGGCCAGCACCACGCGGTCCTGGCGGATCAGCACGGCCTTGCCGCCGGCCTCGCGATGCGGCAGCAGAGCCTCGGCTTGCGCGTCGCTGGCGTAGAGGATCACGGCGCCGTCGCACAAAGGCGCCAGGCCGGCCACGCGCGGGTCCGCGGCGTTGAGCACGGCGGTGCCTTCGGGCAGCACGACGTCGACTTGCGTGCGCAGCACCTTCACCATCTGGTCGCTCTCGCTGACGTCGAACTCGGCGAGCGATTCGGCGCCGTCGAGGTCGGTCACGATGCCGACCTGGCAGCGGTCGTAGGCCAGCCCGTCGCGCAGGATCGACGCGGCACCGTTCTCGATGACCACCGCTTCGACCGCCCGATTGACCAGCAAGCGATGGCCGGCTTCCCAATGTGCGCTGGGACGCGCGTCGACGCGGCGGCGTTCGAGGAACAGGCCGTCGGCGCAGGCCAGACCGGTGTGACGCCCGCCCAGCCCGGTGAGCCAAGCGACCAGGCGTGCGAGCACGGCGGTGTCCTGCGAGCCTGCCACGCCGACCACCGGAATGCGGCCGGCCAGCTCGGCGCCGTCCGCATCGGGAAACAGGTGGTCGCAGATCGCGCGGCCCACGGGGCGCGGCGAGCCGACGGCCGGCTTCAGGTGCATCAGCAGGCCGGGGCCGGCGTTGACTTCGACGATGGCACCGCGCTGTGCCGCGAGGGGCCGCGAAATGTCCTCGGCCACCAGGTCGATGCCGGCGATGTCGAGGCCGACGATGCGCGCAGCCAGCACCGCGGCGTGCGCCACGTCGGGGTGGACCTGGTCGGTGCAGTCCACGCTCAGGTTGCCGTTGCGCTGGATCGTCACGACCTGGCCCTTGACTGGCACCGAAAGGCCGTCGAAGCCCTGGCGCTTGAGCTCGAGCTGCAGCTTGGCGTCGGTCGCAAGATCGATCACGTCGAGCGGAAATTCTTCTTCGGCGCCGCGGCGCGGGTCGCTGTTGAGCTGGCTGTCGATCAGGGTTGCCACGGTGCAGATGCCATCGCCCGTCACGGTGATGACGTCGCCGCGCGCGGCCGCCACGACCTGGCCGCCGACCACCAGCAGGCGGTGCTCGTGGCCGCGCACGAAGCGCTCGACCATCACGTCGCTGCCCTCGGGCTCGGCCACGTCGAACGCGGCCATCACTTCTTCACGCGTCGTCAGTTCGAGCGACACGCCACGGCCGTGGTTGGCGTCCGACGGCTTCACGACCACCGGCAGGCCGATGTCTTCGGCCGCGTCCCAGGCCGCTTCGGCGCTCTCGACGACCTGGCCCTCGGGCACCGGCACGCCGCAGCTCAGGAGCAGCGACTTGGTCAGCTCCTTGTCGCTGGCGATCGATTCGCCAATGGCGCTGGTGTGGTCGGTCTCGGCGGTCCAGATGCGCTGTTGCGCCGCGCCGTAGCCCAGCTGCACCAGATTGCCGCTGTTCAGGCGCAGGTGCGGGATGCCGCGGTCGGTGGCGGCACCCACGATGCATGCGGTGCTCGGACCGAGGTAGCAGTCTTCGACCTTGGCCTTGACGGCGTCGACGGCGCGCTGCACTTCGGCCGCGTCGAAGGGCGTGTCGTTGATGGCAGCCATCAGCAGGCGATGGCCCTCTGCCAGCGCGGCGCGCGCAACCTGCTCGTCGCGGGCACGGAAAACCATGCGGTACACCGCGTGCGTCGACGTGCTGCGCGTCTGCCCGAAGCCTGTCGGCATGCCGGCCAAGTTGAGCAGTTCGATCACGACGTGTTCCAGCACATGGCCGGCCCAGGTGCCCTCGTTCAGGCGCTGGATGAAGCCGCCGCGCTCGCCGACGCCGCAGTGGTGCTCGATCAGCGCGGGCAGCAGGGCGGTCAGGCGATCGGTGAAGCCGGGGATCAGGTTGGACGGAAAGTCCTCGAGCCGGCCGAGGTCGAGCCAGACTTCGAGCACCGGTCGGTAGGTCCAGAGGTTGGGGCCGCGCAGATAGCGCGTCCGCAGCAGGCGGATGTCGTCGAAACGGGTCATGGAAACGTTCGTGGTGCTTGGGCCGAGCACGCGGGCGCCTTCACGCGCGCCCATGGCGATGGATCAGAATCGGCGCCCGGTGGGAGCCTTCATGCGGCCCGCAGCGGGTCAGAGACACAGAAACACAATGCAACATCACGATCCAGTCGGCACCCGGGAGGGCGAAGCGGAGACGGCCTCCAACGCGTTGGAAAGCCGGCTCACAGTCGCGGAAAACGTTCTGGCCGTCGTCCCGGTTGACCTCGACGGGCAACTTCACTTTGCCGATGGCCTGCTCGCACTGACCGACCGGCGCTTGCTGGGGCGCACCGCCGAAGGCCTCTGGCAGGAGTGGGCGCTCGCAGCGCCAGAGTTGCAACTGCATATGAACGACCATGCCGGCGTCGGCACGCTCGATTTGGTCGGTGGTTCTGGCCGGCTGGCCCGTTGGCGCTACACGCTGGCCCAGCAGCCCGCCGCGCTGCGCCTGATGAAGCTGTTCGACCAGCGCGCCGTTCCGGCAGCCGGCGGCGCTGCCGAGGGCGACGACTTGGGGCTGGAGCCCGAAACGCAGGCGCCGCCCTCGACTTGGGTGCTGCTGCGCCTCGGCCGCTTCGCCAAGCCCTACCGCAAGCAGCTGCTCGCCGGCTTCCTGCTCACGCTGGCCTCCACCGCGGCCACGCTGGTGCCGCCGTACCTGACCATCCCGCTGATGGACGACATCCTGATTCCGTTCCAGAACGGCCAGCAGATTCCCATTGGCAAGGTCGCGATGTTCCTCGCGGCGCTGCTGGCCGCTGCGCTCACCGGATGGGGCCTTGGCTGGGCGCGCACCTATTTGCTGGCGCTGGTGTCCGAACGCATCGGTGCCGACCTGCGCACCACCACCTACGAACACCTGCTGACGCTGCCGCTCGACTACTTCGGCGGCAAGCGCACCGGCGACCTGATGTCGCGCATCGGATCGGAAACCGACCGCATCAACGTCTTCCTGTCGTTGCACGCGCTCGACTTCCTGACCGACGTGCTGATGATCGTGATGACGGCCGTCATCCTCGTCTCCATCAACCCGCTGCTGGCGGTCGTCACGCTGGTGCCGCTGCCCTTCATCGCCTGGATGATCCACGTCGTGCGCGACCGCCTGCGCACCGGCTTCGAGAAGATCGACCGCGTGTGGAGCGAAGTGACCAACGTGCTGGCCGACACCATCCCCGGCATTCGCGTGGTCAAGGCCTTTGCGCAGGAAAAGCGCGAGGCCAACCGCTTCCATGGCGCCAACGCCTACAACCTGCAGGTCAACGACAAGCTCAACAAGACCTGGTCGCTCTTCACGCCGAGCGTGTCGCTGCTCACCGAGATTGGCCTGCTGGTGGTCTGGGGTTTCGGCATCTGGCAGGTGGCGCGTGGGCGCATCACGGTCGGTGTGCTGACGGCCTTCATTGCCTACATCGGGCGCTTCTACACGCGGCTCGATTCGATGAGCCGCATCGTGTCGGTCACGCAGAAGGCCGCGGCCGGTGCCAAGCGGATCTTCGACATCCTCGACCACGTGAGCAACGTGCCCGAGCCGGCGAACCCCGTGAGCCTCGCGCAGGTCACCGGCCGCATCGCGATGAAGGACGTGGGCTTTCGCTACGGCTCGCGCGCGGTCATCCGCAACCTCGATCTGGCGATCGAGCCCGGCGAGATGATCGGCCTGGTCGGCCACAGCGGCTCGGGCAAGAGCACGCTGGTCAACCTGATCTGCCGCTTCTACGACGTGACCGACGGATCGATCCAGGTCGACGGCACCGACATTCGCCGGTTCGCCGTGGCCGACTACCGGCGCCACGTCGGGCTGGTGCTGCAGGAGCCCTTCCTGTTCTTCGGCACCATCGCGCAGAACATCGCCTACGGCAAGCCCGACGCCACGCGCGCCGAGGTCGTTGCTGCTGCCCGCGCCGCGCATGCGCACGACTTCATCCTGCGCCTGCCGCACGGCTACGACTCGCTGGTGGGCGAGCGCGGGCAGGGCCTGTCGGGCGGCGAGCGCCAGCGCATCAGCATCGCGCGCGCGCTCTTGATCGACCCGCGCATCCTGATCCTCGACGAGGCCACGTCCGCGGTCGACACCGAGACCGAGAAGGAAATCCAGAAGGCGCTCGACAACCTGGTGAAGGGCCGCACCACCATCGCGATTGCGCACCGCCTGTCGACGCTGCGCAAGGCCGATCGGCTGGTCGTGATGGACCGCGGCGAGGTGGTCGAGGTCGGCCCGCACGATGCGCTGATGGCGAAAGAGGGCGCGTACTGGCGGCTCTATCAGGCGCAGCTGCGGCAGGCCGATGAAGAAGCGAGCGACGGTGCCATGGCCGAACGATCCGGCGTCGCAGTCGCCCTGAGCAACCATGCGGCGCATCCCGCAGGAGACGCGTGATGGACGCCGACTTCCAACTCGAACGCGACGCTTTCGGCCGTCTGGTGCTGATCGACGCGCAGGGCCAGCGCCATGAAGGCGTCGTGCCCGTGCGTGCCTTTCCGCTGAGCGCGCCCGACGAAGGTTTGTCGCTGGTCGGCGCCGACGGGCGCGAGTGCCTGTGGGTCGATCGCGTCGACGACGTGCCGGCGTCGGCGCGCGCGATGCTCGACGCCGAATTGGCCGCGCGCGACTTCGCGCCGACCTTGCTGAAGCTGCACAAGGTGTCGAGCTTCGGCGTGCCCAGCACCTGGCAGGTGAGCACCGACCGCGGCGAAACGAGCTTCGTGCTCAAGGCCGAGGAAGACATCCGTCGTCTCGACGGCGGTGCGCTGCTCATCGCGAGCGCGCACGGCGTGCAGTTCCGCATCCCCGATGTGCAGGCGCTGGACCGCGGCTCGCGCCGACTGCTCGAACGCTTTCTCTGAGATGGGGCCGTGTGGCCGTGAGCGACCCGCGCTCGGCCAGGTCGAGAAAGCAGGCGCACTTCACGCCAAGCCGCTGCACCGTTATGGTCGGGGCTACCATGAAAATTCCTCACCCCCTGCCTCACCTTGCCGCCGCCTTGGCCCTGACCACCTGTTTCGGCGCGCATGCTGCCGAGCTGTCCGCGGCGTCTGCCGCGCAATATGCACAGGCCAACTTCCGCGAGTACTTCGATCTGCTCGCACTGCCCAACGATGCGATCGTGCCGGCCGACGTGCGCAAGAACGTCGAGTTCCTCGAAGCGTCCTTCCAGAAGCGTGGGTTCAAGACGCAGCAGCTGGCCAATGACGGCAAGCCCATGCTGTTCGCTGAACTGCCGGGTGCCGACCCGAAGCGCAAGACCGTGTTGTTCTACATGCACCTCGACGGCCAGCCGGTGATCCCGGCGCAGTGGGCGCAGAAGAGCCCTTGGGTGCCGGTGCTCAAGCGCCGCGCCGCCAACGGCGATTGGGAAGAGATCGATTCGGCGCCGCTGTTCAGTGGGCCGATCGACCCGGAGTGGCGTGTGTTCGGCCGGTCGTCGGCGGACGACAAGGCGCCGATCATGATGTTCCTTTCCGCCATCGATGCGCTCAAGGCCAATGGTGCCGCGCAGGGCGTGAACGTGAAGGTCGTGCTCGACAGCGAGGAAGAAAAAGGCTCGCCGTCGATCGGCAAGGTGATGTCGGCGAACAAGGACCTGCTACGTGCCGACGCGATCGTGATCCACGACGGTCCGATGCACGCCACCAACCGGCCGACGCTCATCTTCGGTAACCGCGGCGCGGCGCAGGCCAAGCTCACGGTGTACGGCGCCAAGGTGGCGCTGCACAGCGGTCACTACGGCAACTATTCGCCCAACCCGGCGCAGCGCCTGGCGACCCTGCTCGCCTCGATGAAGGACGAGCAGGGCCGGGTGACGGTGCCGGGCTACTACGACCATGTGAAGCTGGGCGATGCCGAGCGCAAGATCATGGCCGCCGTGCCCGACGACGAAGGCGCGATGCAGCGTCGCCTGGGCATCGCGAAGGCCGACAAGGTCGGCGCCAATTACCAGGAAGCGATGCAGTACCCGTCGCTCAACGTGCGAGGCATGGCGTCGGCGGCGGTGGGCGACAAGGTCGCGAACATCGTGCCCGACACCGCGGTGGCCGAGCTCGACCTGCGCACCACGCCCGATTCGGAAGCGAAGTACCTGGGCAAGCTCATCGAGGACCACATCCGCAAGCAGGGCTACCACCTGGTGTCCGGCGCGCCGACCGACGACGACCGCGCCCGCTACGACAAGCTCGCGAGCTTCAGCTACCAGAGCGAAGGTGCCGATGCCGCCGGCACGCCGATCGACTCGGCGGTCGGGCAGTGGGCCTACCAGTCGATGGTCGACGCATTCGGCATGAAGCCGGAGCCGGTTCGCATTCGCATGATGGGCGGCACGGTCCCGACCGCAGAAATCGTGGAAGCGCTGCGCGTGCCCTTCGCCATCGTTCCCCTGGTCAACGCCGACAACAACCAGCACGCGAGCAACGAGAACATGCGCATGGGCAACTACCTGAACGGCGTGCGGACGATCTACAGCCTCGTCACGCGGCCTTTCTGAGCACCGGCCCCTCACAGCCGCTTCTCTATCGAAAGAAATGCCGATGCACGCCACCGCCCTCGTCCTCTTCTCCGGCGGGCAGGATTCGACCACCTGCCTGGCCGATGCGCTGTCGCGCTACGAGCGCGTCGAGACGCTGGGCTTCGAGTACGGCCAGCGCCATCGCATCGAGATGGATGTGCGGCACACGGTGCGCGCGCGGTTGCGCGAGCGCTTTCCGGCATGGGCGCCGCGGCTCGGCGACGACCATGTACTGAACGTCGATTCGCTCTCGCAGATCGGCGGCTCGTCCCTCACCGACGAGGTCGCCTTCGCCATGCAGGCCGACGGCCTGCCCAACACCTTCGTGCCGGGCCGCAACCTGCTGTTCCTCACGCTGGCCGGCGCGTTGGCGTACCGGCGCGGGCTGCAGGTGATCGTCACTGGCGTCTGCGAGACCGACTACTCCGGCTACCCCGATTGCCGCGACGACACGATGAAGGCGATGCAGCTGGCGCTGTCGCTCGGCCTCGACCGCCGCCTGGTCATCGAGACGCCGCTGATGTGGATCGACAAGGCGCAGACGTGGGCGATGGCGCACCGGCTCGGTGGCGACGCGCTCGTCGACCTCATCGTCGAAGAGACCCACACCTGCTACCAGGGCGATCGCACGCAGCGGCATGCCTGGGGCTATGGCTGCGGCGCATGCCCGGCCTGCGAGCTGCGCGCGGCGGGCTGGTCGCGCTACGTGGACGCGACGGTATAGCGCGCCGCAGCGCCGTCGGTCGAAGGCACCAGCGTCCAGCGCTTGTCGTGGAAGGCGCCCAGCGTCGTGCCGTGCGCGATCGAGACGAGGGCGCCACCGCCTTCCTTGACCTGCGCCACCAGGCGCCGGTATAGCGTGGCCTCGGCCGCCTCGTCGAGGGCGCTGGTGGCCTCGTCGGCGAAGACCCAGGCCGGTTTCTTGAGCAAAACGCGGGCGATGGCGAGGCGTTGCTGTTCGCCGCCGGACAGCTTCTGGCTCCAGGCGTCGCTGTCGTCCAACCGCGTCGCCATTTCGGGCAGGAGCGCGTCGTTCAGCGCCTGGCGCAGTGCATCGTCGTCGTAGCCGGTGGCGTCGTTCGGGTACGTCAGCGCATTGCGCAGCGTGCCGTCCGGCACGTAGGGGCGCTGCGGGATGAACATCGTGTCGCTCGGCACGTCGACGGTGCCCTGCGCGAAGGGCCAGATGCCGGCAAAGGCCCGGAACAGCGTCGACTTGCCGCTGCCCGAAGGGCCCTGCAGCAGCACGGTGTCGCCCGGGTGGACCGACAGCGCCGCATGGCTGAGCAGTGCCGCGCCGGTCGGCAGGGCCACGTCGAGGTTCTCGGTGTGGAGCCTGTCGGCGTCCTGCCGCTGGAACGTGCCGTCGGTTTGGGCATGTGCGCGCATGGCATCGTCGAAGGTGGTCAACCGGTCGGCGGTCGCGCGCCAGACCGCCACGCGGTCGTAGTTGTCGACGAACCACGAGAGCGCTTCCTGCACCGTGCCGAAGGTGCGCGAGATTTGCATCAGCTCGCCGAACTGGATCGCCCCGCTGAAGAAACGGGGCGCCGCGAGGAAGAAAGGAAAGACGACCGACAGCTGTCCGAATGATGCGGTGAATGCCACCAGGTTCTTCTGCTGCTTGATGAGCGCGATGTAGTTGCGCAGCACGCTGGAGAAGCGCACGTCGAGCTGACGGTGCTCGACAGTTTCGCCCCTGTCGAGCGCGATCGCTTCACTGTGCTCGCGCACCCGGACGAGGTGGTGACGGAAGTCGGCCTCGAAGCGCTGCTGCCGGAAGTTGAGGCCGATCAGCGGCCGCCCGACGTAGTGCGTGATGGCGGTGCCGGCCGCGCAATAGACCAGCGCGACCCAGACCATGTAACCCGGCAGCGAAATGTCATGGCCGCCCAGGCTGAACGCCAGCGGGCCGGACAGGCCCCAGAGGATGCCGATGAACGTCACCAGCGTCACCACCGAATTGAGGATGCCCATCGACAGCGTCACCGTGTAGTCGGTGAAGAGCTGCATGTCCTCCTGGATGCGCTGGTCGGGGTTGTCCGGGTTGGCTGGCTGTGTGGTGCCGGTCGGTGTCTGTGCATAGCGCGCCAGCTCGAGGCGGTAGAAGGTCCGGTTCTCCAGCCAGCGGCTCAGGTAGCTGCGCGTCATCCACGCGCGCCAGCGCACCTGGAGCAACTGTGTGAGATAGAACTTGAACACCGCCACCAGGATGCCGGCCATCGCGATGTAGGTGAAGTGCAGCAGCTGCGTCCAGAACACCGGTTGGTTCTTCGCCTGCAGCGCGTCGTAGAAGACGCGGCTCCAGTCGTTGAGGAGCACCGTCACATAGACCGTGCACAGGTTCAGCGCCACGACCCCGAGCAGCAGGGCACGTGCCTTCCACTTTTCTTCCGACCTGAAGTACGGTGCCGCAAGCCGGCCGATGCGGCGCAGGGTGTCGAGGAACGAGGCGGAGCGCGTGGGGTCGGACATCGAGGGGCAGTCATCGTGGGCGCCTTCGGGCGCGATGCCGCATGCTAGCCCCGACCCCTGCGGCTTCGCTTAGGCGCGGCTTAAGTGCCACCGCCTCACAGATCGTCGCGTCCGAGCGCTGGATCGCTCACCGTGTGCTTGCCGGTCTCGACGCGGCCAGCGAAGCGGCGCTGGTAGCCCTGGTCGCTGTCGCAGCTCACGACGAAGTCGTACCACTGGCCACTGCCTGCCAGGTCCCAGTGCTGGTCGACCGCGCCGCCGGCTGGCACCGTGACGGTCCACGGACCATCGGTGCGGTACGCCTTGGCACGCACCGTGAAGGTCGCCGGCTTCTGGCCCGCATTCATCATCGTCAGGTAGACGTTGCCGTTGGCGATGTCGTAGCAGACGCGCACTTCGGGCGACGGCGCTTCTGCGCCGCGCAGCAGGGTCAGATCACCCTGGAAGCTGCGGTGGAAGCCGTTCGGCCCGAGCACCCACAGGTCGTACCTTCCGCCGTCGTCGGCCATGGCGGCCCAACTGTCGTCCAGGATTTTCCCTGGCTCCACCATGAAGCGGCGCGGCACACGGTCGAGATGGCGCTTGTCATAGACGTGGAACACGGCGGCGGCCTTGCCGGTGTTGGCGAACAGCAGGCGCATCGTGCCGGCCACGGTGTCGCTTCGCGCGCTCACGTGCAGTTCGTAGGGCAACGCGCGCGAGGGGCGGATACCAGCGGCCTGCCGCGGCAGCAGTTGCGTGGCCGGCGGGGTGAGCTGCGCCAGCGCCTCCTGTTGCGTGCGCAGTGCATCGGCCTCGCTGCGGTTCTTGCGGCCGGTCAACGTCGGCAATTGCTCGGCGTTGGGCGTCTTGAAGTTGAAGGCGCTGGTCAGGTCGCCGCAGACCGCACGGCGGTACGGGCTGATGTTCGGCTCCTGCACGCCGAAGCGTGTTTCGAGGAAGCGCAGCACCGAGGTGTGGTCGAACACCTGAGAGTTGACCCAGCCGCCGCGGCTCCACGGCGAGATGACGAACATCGGGACACGCGGGCCGGGTCCGTAGACACGTCCGTCCTTGGTCGACGGTTGGCTCGTGCTGCCGACGGGCGCAGGGTGCGTGAAGTATTCGGCCGACAAGTCCGCCGCCGGCAGCGTGGTCTTGCCCGCGTAGCCGCCAGCGCCATCGGGCGACGGTGCCGACGGCGAAGGCACATGGTCGAAGTAGCCGTCGTTCTCGTCGAAGTTCACCAGCAGCACGGTCTTGCTCCACACCTCGGGCACGGCGGTGAGCGCATCCAGCACTTCCTGCAGGAACCAGGCGCCTTGCACCGGTGTCGACGGGCCGGGGTGCTCGCAGTAGATCGAAGGCGCGTTGAGCCAGGACACCGCCGGCAGTCTGCCTTCGCGGATGTCGCGCTTGAAGGCGTCCAGATACTGCTCTGGCTGGGTGCCCGGCAGCGTGTTGGCGATGCCCTTGTACAGCGGGTTCGCCGCGTTGTCGGTGGCCGGGTCGTAGGCCTTGTACGGTACCGCCTGCCCGGTGGCCGTGTAGGGCTTGCCGGGCTCTCCGCCGCTGGACACGGGGAAGCCCGAGGCGATGTTGGCCTGCCGAAACGTCCGGAAGGCGCCGAGCATGTTGTCGCCCCATTCGTCGGGCATGTTCTGGTAGCTGATCCAGCTCACGCCAGCCTCTTCGAGGCGCTCGGCGTACGTCTTCCAGGTGTAGCCGCGGTTGGCGGTGGCCGCGAGGCCGTCGATGGCGTCCCATTCGTTGTTGACGAAGGCAGTGCCGGTGGGCATGGCACCGTTGGTTCCGGTGATGTGGAACGAGCGGTTGGCGTCGGTGCCGGTGTGCATCGCGCAGTGGTAGGCGTCGCACACCGTGAACGCGTTGGCGAGTGCGAACTGGAAGGGTATCTCCGCCTCTTTGAAGTAGCCCATCGAGATCGGGTTCTTGTAGCGCGGCCACTGGTACATGCGCCCGGCGTCCCATGCATTCTGGCTGTCGCTCCACGAATGGGGCGTGCCGTTGACGCGTTGCGCATTGCCCTTCGTTCCGTCGAGATGAAAGGGCAGGATCGGCTTGCCGTTGGCGTCGGACTGCTGCCAGACACTCAGGCTGTTCTTCAGCGGAATGGTGAAGCGATCCCCGAAGCCGCGCACACCGTTGAGCGTGCCGAAGTAGTGGTCGAAGGCGCGGTTTTCCTGCATCAGGATCACGACGTGCTTGACGTCGTTGATGGTGCCGGTTTCGTTGTTGGCCGGTATCGCAAGCGCGCGGCGGATGGCGGGCGGGAAGGCGGCGAGCGTGGCGGCTGCGATGCCGGCCGATGCGCCGCCGCGCAGGAAAGTGCGTCGTGAGGTCATGGTCTTTGCGGAAAGGAAACGGTCAGGGCGCGCAGCGCATTTCTGGCTTCGCATGGGCATCGGGCGCCGGCACGGGCGCGGGCGCGGGCGTCTCAGGCTGGGTCGGTGGCGCCGGCGCCGGCGACGCCGTGCCGCTGCTGCCACCGCCGCACGCGGCGAGCGTGCCGGTCAGCAGTGCGAGCGCGAGGCAGCGCGAGATGCGATCGAGAAGGGGGGATATGTGGGGCATGGCGGGGTCGGTCCGGGACGGGTTCAGGGAATGAGAGAAGAAAGCGGCTTCGCCGTCTTGAAGATGCTGGCGAGCTCGTCGGCCGTGAGTGCTCGGTTCCACAGGGCGAGGTCGTTGAAGTCCATCGCGCCACGCGGGGATGCGCTCCAGCGCTGGTAGTACAGGCCGGTGCCGTCTTCGTTGAGGCTCAGGCCGTTGCCCAGGCCGCCGAGCTGGGCGGTGATGGCGGTGGTCAGCGCCGTACTGCCGGTCTGCGCGCCCTTGACAGGATCGAACACGTAGCCGGTCATCTTCAATCCCGCCTTGTCGACCACCATGGCGACGTAGGCCCATTGGCCCGCGCTCAGGGTGTAGCCGTTGCTGTCGGCCCGCGTGCCGCCTGAGCCGGCGTTGAAGCGCAACTCGCAGCTGGCCCACACGCTGATGACGAGACCCGCGTTGCTGCCCGAGTCGTAGTTCTTGTTGCCGAGCACCGTGCCGCCGTTGCTCACACCCTGGCTGCAGCTCGCGTCGGTGCGTACCCAGAAACCAATGGTGAAAGCCGAAACGGCCGGGTTGGCGGTGATGTCGCCGGTCTGCATCAACCTGTAGCCTGCCGTGCCGTTGGCGTTCTTCACTCGGCTGTCGACCCGCAGTGCCTTCGCGGCATACGGTGCCATGAAGCCGTCATCGGCCACCAGCGTTCCACCGTCGGCGTCTGCTGCGCGCGGAGCGAGCGTCGATGCCCCCAGCACATCCAAGGCTGGCAATGCGTCGAGCGGGTGATAGTTCGTGAGGCCGTTGCGCAGCGTGGGTGCGAGCGTGGCGGGTTTCACGTAGGCGATCTGCGCACTCAGCGAGGCACGTGCCTCACCCGCAACGAGGGTGTAGCGGTAGCTGTACACGCCATCGCTGGCCGCCACGATCGCATCGGTGTAGACCGTCGTTCCGGCGGGCAGCGTGGCGACTTGCTTGCCGTCACGCAGGACATGCACCGGGGCGGTGAGATCGCCACCGAGCATCCAGCTCAGCACGATGCTGCCCTTGTCGGCACCCGTGACAGCGGTCAGCTCACGAAGCGACGTGCGGCTCTGCAGCGCGATGCCTTCGAAGTCCTGGCCGGGGGCGACACCAAGCTGACGCAGCACTGTCGGCGCGATGTCCGTGGTGGCTGCGAGCCGCGTCAGGCCATCGTCCTTTGGCGCATCGGCGCCCACGCCTGGCTCCGAAGCGAGCGCCTTGTTGCTCGCGATGAAAATCGTCTTGTTCTCGGCCAGCTGCAGCCCGCTGGCGCTGCCGTAGCCATCGAGGCCGTAGCCCGCCGTGACGATGATCAACCAGTCGTCCTTGGCGTCGTTGGACTGGCGCCTGTTGGCGCTGGCGATCAGTGCGCCCACCGATGCCATCGTGGCATCGACGGCCGCGTCGTAGCCGCTGCTGCGCAATCCCTCGCGGGCTGCTGCGATCGCAGGCGCGCCGAACTGAGCGAGCACCAGGGTGTCGCCAGCCAGAACGGCGGTCGTTGCCCTTTGCGTCACGCAGGCATCGTCGCTGGCGCAATCCACGGCGGTGGCGATCGCTCCGCTCTGCACATCCGCGGCCAGCAGCGTCGGATACAACGGGTTGCTGGTCACGGCCGACATCTTGGCCACGGGATTGTTGCTGTGGGCCAGCGCGAAGAAAGTGGGTGTGGACGCATCGATGCGTTCATCGCTGGTGTCCCAGTGGACGCCGTGGCGATTCGCCCAGGTGCCGGTGAGCAGGCTCGCCCAGCCTGGGCCGGCCGTGGTGCGTTGTTCGCTCAACGTGCCGTTGCGCCCACCGGTCCAAGCAGGGGCGACGGTCAGGCCGAGCAGGCCGGGCGCGCGTCCTGCAGCGATGGCTTCGCGCAAGGTGGCATGGGTGAGACCGTCGATTTGGATCACCAGGGCCTTCGGGCCGCTCGCACCTTCGATCGGCGCGGACGCCGCGGGCGCGGTGCCCGAGGGCGGTGGTGTCGGCGTGGCCTCACCGCCCTTGCCACCGCCGCCGCCGCCGCAGGCAGCCAAGGTCAATGCGGTCAGCGCAGTAGCGAGAAGCGCGTGGTAGCGACGGGTCGCAAAGGGTGAAGGGGTGGGGGAACGGGGAGCGAATAGGGCGCGCATCTCAAGCCTGTGGTCATCGTCTCGCGGCACCGCCAAGGGCGAACGCGTCGGGGACTGCAGAGGCTAGAGATGCGGCGTGACGCTGCAGTGAAGTCCAGATGACGGCTGCATGGCGCCACCATGACGGGGCGGGCGCGCCCTGCGCGCTTGCGGCAACGCGTCAGGGGTTGCTGATGCCGCTCGACACATGGCCCGAAGGCACGTGGCGCGCAGCGGCATCGACATGGCCGGTCTGGTCGTCGAAGAAGAAGTCGGGCTCGAACTCACGCAGGAATTCGCCCTTCGGCAGGCCGCCGAGGAACATGGCTTCGTCGACGCGCACGTTCCAGTTCATGAGCGTGCGGATGGCACGTTCGTGCGCCGGCGCGCTGCGTGCAGTGACCAGCGCGGTGCGGATGCGCATCGACGCATTGCCCGCCAGCTGCAGCCGGTGCAGTGCGGCGAGCAGCGGCTTGAACGGGCCTTCGGGCAGCGGCAGCTGGGCCTTGCTCGATTCGTGCAGCTGGAAGGCGTCGAGGCCCTCGGCCTGGAACACGCGTTCTGCCTCGTCGCTGAAGAGCACGGCGTCCCCGTCGAAGGCGATGCGCACTTCGTTCGGGAAGGCGTCGCTGGCCTTCACAGATTCGACCAGCACACGCGCAGCGGGGAAGCCGGCATGCAGCGCCTCGCGCACGTCTTCGGCGTTGACCGACAGGAAGAGATGCGCGCGCAGCGGCCGCAGGTAGCCGAAGGGCGCGCGGCCCTGCGTGAACACGCCACGCTGCAACTTGATGCCGGCGGTCTCGCTGGAACGGAAGATGCGCATGCCCGAGACCGGGTCGTTGCGCGAGAGGATCACGACCTCGACGCGCTGTACGCCGTCGTCGTTGAAGCGCAGCAGCTTCTGCACCAACGAATACGCGATGCCGGGCTGCGCCGGCACGTCGAGCCGCTCGTACTGCAGCCGCATGTAGCCGTCGGGGTCGCCCGATTCGAAGAGCTGGTTCTCTTCCTCGAGGTTGAACAGCGCACGCGAGGAAATCGCGACCACCAGCTTGTCGTCGAGCGTGGCGGCCATGGCTACTTGACGAACTGGTTGAGCTGGATGATCGGCATCAGCACTGCCAGCACGATCAGCATCACCACGCCGCCCATGCCGACGATCAGCAACGGCTCGAGGATGGTGGCAAGGTGCATCGCGCGGCGCTGCACTTCGGCGCCCAGCTGCGTGGCGGCCCGTTGCAGCATCAGCGGCAGCGTGCCGGTTTGTTCGCCGAGGCGCGCGAACATCGAGACGATGCCGGGAAAGCGCTTTTTCTGTGCGAGGGCCGACGCCAGCGGCGCGCCTTCGCGCACCAGCACCAGCGCGTCGAGCGCGTCGGCGCGCATGGCACGGTTGCCGAGCGTCTCGGCGGCCGCCTGCAGCGCGCGCAGGATCGGCACGCCGGCCGTGGCCAGCATCGCGAGCGTGCTGGCGAAGCGCGCCGCGTTGTAGCCGCGCGCCAGCTTGCCGACCAAGGGCAGCTCGAGCCAAGCTGCATCGAACTTCTCGCGAAAGACGGGCCGCGCCAGCGCGGTGCGCATCGCGACCACGCCGACCACGATGGCAATCAGCATCGCCCAACCGTAGTTGCGCACGAAGTCGCTGATGGCCAGCATCGCGACGGTCAGGAATGGCAATGCACGCTTGGTGCCGGCGAACACGTTGGCCACTTGCGGCACCACGTAGCTCACCAGGAAGATCACGATGACGATCGCCACCAGCGTGACGATGGCCGGGTACAGTGCCGCGCCGACCAGCTTCTGCTGCAGCGCCTGGCGCTGCTCCAGGTCGTCGGCCAGGCGCTCCAGCACCAAGCCCAGGTTCCCGCTGTGCTCGCCGGCGCCGATCACCGCCGTGTAGATGGGCGAGAACTCGCGCGGGTGCTGCGACAGCGCGCGTGCAAAGGGCGAACCGGCATTCACCTCGGCGCGCAGCGACGCGACCAGATTGCGCTGGTTTTCGCGCTCGGCTTCGTCGGTGAGCGCGGTCAGGGCGCGTTCGAGCGGCAGGCCCGACGACACGAGCCCCGCGATCTGCCGTGTCCAGACCGCCAGTTCGGTCGTGCTGAAGGCACGGCCGCCGCCAAAAAGACGGCGCCAGCCACCCGACTCGCGGCGCTGCGCGTTGGCGTTGCCGACGACGGTGACCTCGATCGGGATGAGCTTCTGCGCCCGCAGCATGCCGCGCGCGTTGCGTGCGGTGTCGGCTTCGAGCACACCCTTGCGGGCGTTGCCCTGCGCATCGATGGCTTCGAAGGAATAGGCCGGCACGTCAGTCTCGCGTCACGCGCAGCAACTCGGCGCGCGAGCTGATGCCCGCCTGCACCAGCCGCTCGCCGTCTTCGCGCATCGAGCGCAGGCCGCCGCGTTCGGCCGCGACGAAGATCTGGCTCTCGGGCGCGCGGCTGTGGATCAGCGACTGCACCGCTTCGTCGGCCACCAGCAGCTCGAAGATGCCGGTGCGGCCCTGGTAGCCGGTGTGGCCGCAGGCGTCGCAACCGACCGGCGTCGCTTCGCCGTTCTCCGAGCGCGTTGCGCAGACCGGGCACACCTTGCGCAACAGCCGCTGCGCGAGCACGCCCAACAGCGACGAGCTCAGCAGGAAGGGCTCCACGCCCATGTCGGTCAGGCGCGTGACGGCGCTGACCGCGTCGTTGGTGTGCAGCGTGGCCAGCACCAAGTGGCCGGTGAGCGAGGCCTGGATGGCAATCTGCGCGGTCTCGAAATCGCGGATCTCGCCGATCATGATCACGTCCGGGTCCTGTCGCAGGATGGCGCGAAGGGCCTTGGCGAAGGTCAGGTCGATCTTGGCGTTGACCTGCGTCTGCCCGACGCCCGCCAGCTCGTACTCGATCGGGTCCTCGACCGTCATGATGTTGCTGCGGCTGGCGTCGAGCCGGGCCAGCGCGGAGTACAGCGTGGTGGTCTTGCCCGAGCCGGTCGGGCCGGTCACCAGGATGATGCCGTGCGGTTGCGAGATCAGCGACTCGAAGCGTTCGAGCGTGTCGCCCAGCATGCCGACCGACTCGAGCGTCAGCTTGCTCTCGTTCTTGTCGAGCAGCCGCAGCACCGCGCGTTCGCCGTGCGCGCTGGGCAGCGTCGACACGCGCACGTCGACGGCGCGGGTGCCGATGCGCAGCGAGATGCGACCGTCTTGCGGCAGGCGCTTCTCGGCGATGTCGAGGTCGGCCATGATCTTCAGCCGCGAGATCAGCGCGGCGTGCAGCGCGCGGTTGGGCTGCACCACCTCGCGCAGCGTGCCGTCGATGCGGAAGCGCACCGATGACGTGCGCTCGTAGGGCTCGATGTGGATGTCGCTGGCGCCGTCGCGCGCGGCCTGCGTGAGCAGCGCGTTCAGCATGCGGATGATGGGCGCGTCGCCGGCGCTTTCCAGCAAGTCTTCGACCGCAGGCAGCTCCTGCATCATGCGCGAGAGGTCGGCTTCGCCTTGCACTTCGCTCACCACCGTCGCGGCATTCGATTCACCGTTGGCGTAGGCGGCGCTGATGCGCTGCGCCAGCTGGTCGGGCGGCAGCGGCTCGAAGGTCTTGATGTGGAAGCGGCGGGCCACTTCGCCCAGCGCGCTGCGCGGCGGCGTGCGGGGCATCCACAGCGTGCAGCTGCCGTCGTCGGCTTCCTCCAGAAGCAGTTGCTGGGCACGCGCAAAGGCGTAGGGCAGGGGGTAGCGCATCGCGTGGCGGGTGTCGATCGGCGGGTTGGATCAGGGCAGCTCGCGCGTGCTCATCGGGTCGGACGTCGGCGGCAGCGCACCCTTGAGCGGACCGCTGCCCAGGCGCGAGCTGGCCGGCGCCATCGGCGGCGGGATCAGGCGCGTGCCTTCGATGCGGCGGTCGCTGTCGCCCTGTGCAGGCGGCAGGGTCGGTGCAGCCGGCAGCGGCGGCACGATGGCCGAGCCGTCGACGTTGGCGAGTGCCGCGTTGCTCTCGGGCTGCGTGGTCTGCTGCATCGAGCGGATCTGGTCGTAGCGGTCCACCGCGAAGGCGCTGGCACTCTGGCCGTCGCGCATCACGACCGGGCGCAGGAACACCATCAGGTTGGTCTTCTTGCGGCTGCGGATCTCGCTCTTGAACAGGTTGCCGAGCACCGGCACGTCGCCCAGGAAAGGCACTTTCTCGGTGCTGCCGGTGTAGTCGTCCTGCAGCAGCCCGCCGAGCATCACGATGCTGCCGTCTTCCACCAGCACGCTCGATTCGATGCTGCGCTTGTTGGTGGTAGGGCCGTTCACATCGCCGCGCGAGGCCGGGTCGACGTTCGAGATCTCCTGGAACAACTGCATCTTGATCGTGCCGTTCTCGTTGATCTGCGGCTTCACGCGCAACGTCAGGCCCACGTCCTTGCGCTCGACGGTGGTGAACGGGTTGATGGTCGAGGTGTTGCCGTTGGTGCTGGCGTACTGGCCGGTCGGGAAGGGCACGTTCTGGCCGATCACGATCTTGGCTTCTTCGTTGTCGAGGGTGAGCAGTTGCGGGGTCGACAGCACATTGCCTTCGCCGTTGCCCTCGAAGAAGCGCGCCAGGAAGCCCAGCACGTACTGGCCGTTGCCGTACCTGTGTCCGATGCCGAAGTTGATGCCGGTCGAGGGCAGCGTGGTCGCGGTGCCGGTGGCCAGACCAAGCGCCAGCTGGATGATGTTGGCACCGGCCAGGCTGGAGTTGGTGCCTATCACGCCAGCGTTCTTGCCGCTGCCCAGTGCGCTCTGCCACTGGACGCCGAACTCCGCAGCTTTGTTGGCATTGACTTCGACGATCAGGCTCTCGACCATCACCTGCGCGCGCCGGCCGTCGAGCCGGTCGATCACGGCACGCAACTGCCGGTACTGCGGCTCGGCTGCGGTGATGATCAGCGAATTCGTGGTCGGGTCCGCCTGGATCTGCCCCCCCGTGGATGGCTGGTTGTTGTTGTTCAACGGCGCCGTTGCGGCCGAACTGGCCCCGAAGCCCGACTGCTGCTGCTGGCTGATCGGCTGTGGCTGTTGAGGCTGCTGCTGCTGCCCGCCGACACCCGACTGGCCCCCGTTGCCACTGGCGTTGCCGCCGCGCACATCGCTCGCCATGGCCGCGCGCAGCGTCACGGCGAGCTTCACCGCGTCGGCATTCTTCAGGTACACCACGTAGATGTTGCCGGCGTCGCCGTTGCCGCCGGATTCGGGCGCGCGGTCGAGCTTGGCGACGAGCGTGCGCACGAGCTGCGCGCGCGCCGGGTTGGCTGCGCGGAGGATCAGCGAGTTGCTGCGCGGATCGGCCATCAGGGTGGTGCGGAACGTGGCGTCGGCCGCACCGGGCGCCGCGCCCGCCTGCACGGGGCCGGTTCCGGTGCCGCCTTCGACGAGCCGCATCACCAGCGGCACCATGTCGGTGGCCACCGAGTGCCGCAACGGAATGACCTCGATGTCCGATGCATTGGGCACGTCGAGGGCTGCGACGATGCGCGCCAGGCGCCGCATGTTCTCGGCGTAGTCGGTGATCACCAGCGAGTTGTTGCCGGGGTTCACGTTGATGGTGTTGTTCGGCGCGATCAGCGGGCGCAACACCGGCAGCAGGTTGTTGGCAGACTCGTAGTTGAGCTTGAACACCTGCGTGACGATCTGGTTGCCGCTCAGGCCGGAGGCCGCGCCGATCGATGTGGTGACGGTGCTGCTCTGCAGCTTCGCGTCGGCTTCGGGAACGACCTTGTAAAGGCCGTCGGCCTCCACGATGGCGAAGCCCTGCAGCCTCAGCGCGGCGGCGAACTGGTTGAAAGCTGCAGACGGTGCGATCGCCCGGTCAGTCTGCAGGTTGATGGTGCCCTTCACGCGGGGGTCGACCACCACGTCGCGACCGGTGATCACGGCCATCGTGCGCGCCACCGATTCGATCTCGGCACCGCTGAAGTTCAGCGTGATCGGTTCGCCGCGGCGCGGCGCACCGTCTTGCGCATGCGCAACTAGGGGCAGGCCGGCGGCCAGCAGGACCTGCGCCGCGAATGCGACGAGTCCGAGGCGCATGCCGTGGAAGGAAAGGTGCTTCATGGTCAACCCAGTGTGATGAGCGAGCGCGCGCCCTGGCGCCGCCCGATGATGTTCAACAAATTCGACAGTGCGTCTTCGCGGCCGGGTGCGGCGCTGGCCTCGCCGTCGAAGCGCATCGCGGTGCCGCTCCAGCGGCCGCTGCCGCTGAGCAGCAGGCTGCCGTCGCGCGTGGTCAGCAGCAGGCTCGGCGTGGGGCCGCCATCGACGGTGATGCGGTAGCTGCCCATCGGGCGCAGCGTCGACAGGCTCGACGAGATGTCGGTGGCGTCGAGCGTGGCGCGGCCCGCCAGCCCCAGTTGCCTGCCCTTGAATTCCATGCGCAGGGCTTGCGTCGACAGGTCGAGCGTGCCTTCGGGCTTGAGCGTGTTCCATGGCGCGCCGAAGCCGCTGAGGAGCGCTGCCGGCCAGCGCGAGCTGCCGTCGCGCCAATCGAGTTCCATGCCGCCGCCGACGGGACGGGCGCGCAGACGCAGCGGCTGTGGCGCGCAGCACGGAAGGGTGAGGGCCGCGTCCACCGCGCCCCAGACAGGGCGCAGCGTCCAGGCGAGCGTGCCGGGCAGCGAGATCGATTCGGCGCCGCGTGCGCCGCTGGAAAAGACCACGCCCGCGCTGCCGTTCCATACCGTGCCGCGCGCGTTGATCAGCTGGAGCCGGTCGCCGGTCGCTTGGGCCAGCGCTGCGGCGAGCCATCGTGCAGGCGCATAGAACGTCAGCGCCACGAGGCCGCCCAGCAGCGCGCCGACCATCGCCCAGCGCCAGCCGAAGGCCGAACGAACATGGGGTGCGGGAAGGACGGCCATGCAGTAGGGCTCAGCGCGCAGGCAGGTTCATGACCAGCGTGCCGTCCCAACGCACACGGGTGTCGGCCGCTGCGGTCGCCGCCGCAGCGGCCTGGGCGTTGGCTTGGGCATTCGCCAATGCGTTGGCCGGTGAAGGCGGCAGGGCGCCCGGCGCACGAACGGGTGGCGGAGCAGCCGACGCCGCGGTGCCCGCCGGCGTGCGCGTCAGGTGGACTTCACGCGGCACCGCACGGGCATTGCCGCGCGCCTGCGCCAGCCACTGCGCCAGGCTGTCGGCCGAGGTGGCGCGCAGCGTGACCAGCACGCCCTCGCCAGCGCCGGCCACCTGCATCTGGGCATTCGGCCCGAGGCCTTGACGCACCGAGGTCTCGAGGGCCCGAAGTGCGTCTTCGCGGTTGGCGCGCGGCTGCGCCTGCAGCGCACGGGCCTGGGCCTGCAACGCGCCCATCTGTTGCAGCTGCCTGTCGAGTTCGGCATGGGCGGCCGGTGCGGTCGCCAGCGTGCGCAGGGCCGGCGCCAGGGCCACCCACCAGACGAGGGCCAGCAGCACCAGCGCGCCGGCGATGACCACCATGCGCTGTTCGCGTGGCGCGAGCTCGGGCCACCACGCGCGCCAGCGTGCCTGCAACTTGTCGATCCAGCCGTTCATCGCGGTGCCTCCGCCTGCACCAGCAGCAGGTCGCCTTCGCTCCGCGCGCTGTAGCCGCGGGAGGCCAGCGTGGATGAAAGGGCGCTGGTGTCGGCCATGCCGAGCGCCAGGCCGCGCAGGCGCAACTGGCCTGCGCTGTAGTCGACGGCGCTCGGAAGCCGACCTGCGGGCAGGCTGGCTGCCAGCGCGCCGAGCATCGGCTCGAGGTCGGCCGGAGAAACGCCGCCCGTGGCCTGCTGCAGCGTCGCGACCTCGCGCGTCATCTGCAGTTGCGGCTCGTACACCTGCACCGTGGGAAAAGTCTGGGCCAGGATGGCGCGGATGGCCGTGCGCTTGGCCTCGAGCGCGTTGCGTTCCTTCCAGGCCCAGGCGTTGACGCCCACCAGTTGCGCGGCCACCAGCACCAGCGCGCCCCAGCGTGCGGCACGCCACTGCGGGCCGCGCCACACCGTGCGTACGATGGCGCCGAGCTTTTTGCCGGCGCGCGCGCGCCCGGTGGAAGCCAGATCGAACTGCGACAAGTCCCAGGCCGATTGCGCCGCCTCGAGCCAACGGTCGGCAGGCTTGACGATCGGCAGCCGGCGTTCGAGCAGACCTTCGGCCAGTTCGGCCACCGCGGGTTCGGCCATGCCGGTGGTGTCTTCGGGCAGCGCGCCGAGCGCGGCGATGCCGGCGGCGTCGAGCGGCAAGGTGAGCACGCCGTGCGCGTCGCACAACGTGAGCAGGGGCAGGTCGGGCTGGCCGGTGGCGAACAGCATCGGCGGACTTCCGGCTGGCCGCGGTGTGAATTCGGGAACGATGCGGTTGACGCGTCGGCCCGCGGCCTCCAGCGACTGGATCGCACCGCGCAACCAGGCGCGGTTGCATGCGGCGACCCAGACCGGCTTGCCGGCAGCGGCAGCGGGCTCGAGCGCGAAATGCAGGGCCTCGGGCTCGTCGAGCAGGCGGTCTTCGAGCAGGCCGTTGAGCACTGCGCGCAGCCGCGTCGCGCTGCTCATGCTGCCCTGGGGCAACGTCACCTGGTGCCAGGACATCGCCGCGGCCGGCAGCGCCACGGTGACTTCGTCGCTCGTCGGGAGGAGCGAAGGCAGGGCCGTACCGTGCGCACGGTACTTGCGGCCATCGCTCGACCACATCACCCAACCGTACTCGCCGCCGGTCGGCGCGGGAGGGGGTGGGAGGGTGACGATGAGCAGGGGCATGGTGTTCGGAAAAGACAACTATTGTAGGAGACGGCCCTCGCGGCAGCGCTATGGACTTCATAGCGATCCGCTCAATTGCAGTGGGGCGCGCGGGGTCTTTTAACTGATGTTGATGACGAAACGGCTCATGGCGGCGCCTGCCCCGGCATCAGCGTGGCGCCGGCACCACGTTCGCGCCACAGGATGGTCATTTCCATGCCGTTGCGCTGCACCAGCGAATGCTCGTCGACCCAGTGGCGATCGAGCCGCAGGCGACCGTGGACTTCGAAGAAGCGCGTCGAGATCGCTTGATCGGTCGCCGTGAACTGCGCCGTGCCGATGTAAGGCACGGCATCGGACAGGCTGCGGAAGAAGCTGCGGGTGCGCTGCGTGACCATGCGCCGGGCGCTGGCCATGTCGAGCGCGGGCAGGCTGGCGTAGAGCGCTTCGGCGCTGGCGGTGTTGATGTTGAGCGGCGTACGCACCGGCAGCACCGTCACGTAGGGCTCCAGCGCAGCCACCGTGGCGGGCGAGACGCCCAGCCAGACCAGTTGCGACAGCTGCTGGGGGATCAGCGGCGCGGTCGAATTGTCCGTGGGCGCGGTGACCGACTTGCCGCCCGTGGTGGCCGGGTCGACCGGCGGCGGGTTGGCGCGCTGCAATGCGCTGGTCATGGTGGCCACCTCCTGCGTCGGCAGGCCCAGCAGTTCGAACAGCTTGACGAATGCTGCGACCGAGGTCGGCACGGGCTTGCCGGCCTCGACCAGGTTCATCACGTTGAGCTTCGACTGCGCATCGACGATGCGACCCGAGAGAAAGGCATCGGGCAGGCCTTCCATCGCGTCGCTCGACACGTTCTTGTCGGCTGCGAGAAAGCTCGACAGCCGGGCTTCCTCGAGCGGAATGGCCCAGGGCTCGGCGAGATGGTCGGCACCGCCGCCGCGCCCGTCTTCGCGCAGGATCAGGCGCGACCAGTCGAGCGCACCGATCAGCACCCAGGCCGCCTGGACCCGCGCGCGCTCGGCCGACTCGACCTCGGCGGCGCGCCATTGCTGCCACAGCGACGCGGCGGCGAAGGTGGCGACCAGCGTGACGGTGAGCATCGCGGCGAGCAGCGCGGCGCCGGCCTGCCGGCCGCGCGAAACGTTGGGGAACGCCTTCATGCCGTCATGTCTTCGGCGTGGCGGCGGTGGGCCGCACCCAGTCGCGCGTCAACGTGCCGGCCAGCGCCAGGCCGGGCGGCAATTGCAGCACCAGGCGAATGCCTTCGGGAATGGCATTGGCCATCGCCTCGCTGTTCACGGCCTCGGTCCATGCACCGTTGCGGAAGTAGGCGAGCTGCCATCCGGCCAGTGGCATCAGCGCCAATTCGGCGCCGCCCGTGGCGCTGCCGCCGTCCTGCGCCCAGGCAGCGGCGCGCTCCCAGGCCTGCTGCCATTCGGCGCGGCTGATGATCGGCGGCGATTGCCAGCGGCGCCATTGCGTGCCGCTGGCCGCATCCGTGCGCATTGCCCATGCCACCACGTGCAGCGCCGGCTGCCCGCTGTCGGCGCTCCGGCGCGTCAGGCGCAGCACGCGGCCGTCCCAGTCGATCGGCTGCAGTTGTGTGATGGTGACGGTGGCGTCCAGGTCGGTCGCCCATTGCGAGAGCGTGGTCTGCAGCGTGAGCACTGCGTCGCCGCGGACCTGCGTCTGCGCCTGCGCACGCGTCATGCCGTCGATGCCGCGCCAGCTCATCAGCGCCAGCAGCGCCATCGCGGCGATCGCCACCATCAGTTCGATGAGGGTGAAGCCGCGCGGGCTGCGGGGGCGACGGCGGATGTGCAAGCGGGCCATCAGTAGCGGCCCACGACGGTCGACACCTGAAGGATCGGTGCGTTCGCCGCGTCGCGCACGCGCACGTCGACACGGCGAAAGTTGGGGTTGAGCGTTTGGGTGGTCGATACCGTCACGGCGAAATCCACACCGGCCTGGCTGCACACCAGCGCGCCGTCGCCGACCGCCGGCATCTGACGCGCCAGCCGCGCCTTGACCAGTTCGTTCTCGGCGCAGATCTGCGCCAGCATCACGTCGCTCTGGCGCTGCGCGTTGCGCGTGAGGGCCGACGTGGCCTGCGTGCCCGCGGCCAGCGCGATCGCGACGATGGCCAGCGCGACCAGCACCTCGATCAGCGTGAAGCCCGCGGCGCGACGTTTCATGGCGAAATCACTGCGAAGGGACGCAACCCGTCGGTGGCAATGCGCAGGCTTTTCCCGGGCAAGGCGTCGCTGCCGATCACCACCTGCTGGGCCGCGATGATGGGTTCGGGGCCGAGCTGCAGCGCGATCGCGGGGCGTCCATCCGCGCCTGCCGGCTGCGCATGAATGCCTTCGGTCATCCAGTGGGTCGGAAGTGCATCCGGCGGCAGGCCGTCGAAAGCAAAGGCCCGCGGGCCTTGCGGCGTCGGGCGCCATCGCACCACCGCGCCACTCGCGCGCGACTGGGCGCGCGCCGATTCGAGCAAGGCGGCCAGCCGGTCGCCTTCGCGTTCGAGCGACGCCTGGCCCGAATCGCGCAGGGCCAGCCCTACACCCGCCGTGGCCATCGCGATGATGGCGATCACCACCAACAGTTCCAACAGCGTGAAGCCCCCGCGGCGCCCCGGGGCGTGCGCGCGGCGCGAGGTCGGCCTGCCTGGCTTACTGCCAGCTGCCGATGTCGGCATTGTTGCCTTCGCCGCCAGGCTGGCCGTCGGCGCCGAGCGACAGCACGTCGATCTCGCCCTTGATGCCTGGATTCAGGTATTGATAGGGACGGCCCCACGGATCGTTGGGCAGTTTCTCGACGTAAGGCTTCCAATTGGGAGCGGCCGGCCCGGTGCTGGGGCGCACCAGCAGGGCCTGCAGGCCCTGCTCGGCCGTGGGGTAGCGCTGGTTGTCCAGCCGGTACAGCTTGAGCGATTGCATGAGATTGTTGACGTCGGTCTTGGCGGCCGTGGCGCGCGCATCGTCGGCGCGGCCGATGACGTTCGGCACGATCAGCGCGGCCAGCACGCCGATGATGACCAGCACCACCATCAGCTCGATCAGCGTGAAGCCGCGCGAGGTGGCGCGAGCGAGAGTGCGGCGGTAGGAATTCATTGGAAAAATGCCAGAGAAGTGCCCGTCGGAGGACGTGAGAAAAGCGCGTCGCAGTGACGCATCGCTGCATGATAATCCGCGCTTATGTCGCTTCCCTACGCATCTCCCCGCTGGCCTGCCGCCACCCTGACGCTCGGTATGTGGGCATTGGCCGCGGCCAGCGTGGTGTTCTGGGGATTGCGGCTCGCGGCGCCGGCCGATGCGCTGGCACCCCCGGTGGCTGCCGCACCGGCGGCCACGATCGATTCGGCAGCCGTCGCCCAGATGCTGGGCGCCGTGACCGAAAAGAGCCTCGCCGCCACGCCTGAAGCGGCCAGCCGGTTCGCTTTGCTGGGCGTCGTGGCCGACAGTGCGCAGCGCGGGGCGGCACTGATCGCTGTCGATGGCAAGCCGGCGCGACCTTTCCGCGTGGGCAGCCAACTGGTCGACGGGTACGTGCTGCAGTCTGTCGGCCTTCGCACCGCCGCCTTGGGCGCCAGCGTCGGTTCGCCTGCGGCGATCACGCTCCAGTTGCCGGTGCGCCCGATGGCCATCCCAGCGCCGCCTGCTCCGGTGACCGCCGGCGGCTGAGCGTCCGGCTTCGGGCCGTCAGGCCTGCAGGAACAGGCGGTAGACCGGGTTGCCGGTCTCTTCGACGTGCGGATAGCCCAGCGTTTGCAGGAAGTCGTCGAAGGCTGCATGGTCGCTGGCAGGGACCTGCAGCCCGACCAGGATGCGGCCGTAGTCGGCACCTTGATTGCGGTAATGAAACAGGCTGATGTTCCAGTTGGGCCGCATCAGGCTCAGGAACTTCAACAGCGCGCCCGGACGTTCGGGAAACACGAAGCGCAACAAGCGCTCATCGTGCGCCAGGCCGGTGCGGCCACCCACCATGTGGCGGATGTGCTCCTTGGCCAGCTCGTCGTGTGTCAGGTCGATCGCGCCGAAGCCGTGCGCTGCGAAAGTCTTGGCGATCGTGGTCGACTCACCGCGCTGCGTCGTCGTCAGGCCGACGAACACATGCGCTTCCTTCGCGTCGCTGATGCGGTAATTGAACTCCGTGACGTTGCGCGAGGCGCCCGGCAGTTCGCCGACCAGTTCGCAGAAGCGGCGGAAGCTGCCGCGGGCTTCGGGAATGGTCACGGCGAACAGCGCCTCCCTTTCTTCGCCGACTTCGGCACGCTCGGCCACGAAGCGCAGCCGGTCGAAGTTCATGTTGGCGCCGCACAGGATCGCTGCATAGGTCTCGCCGCGGGTGCCGTGTTTCTCCACGTACTGCTTGATCGCGGCGATGGCCAACGCGCCGGCCGGCTCGACGATGCTGCGGGTGTCGATGAACACATCCTTGATGCCTGCGCAGACCGCGTCGGTGTCGACGGTGATGAATTCGTCGACCAGTTCTCGCGCGATGCGGAAGGTTTCCTCGCCGACCAGCTTGACGGCGGTGCCGTCGGAAAACAGGCCGACGTCGGCGAGCGTGACGCGCTCGTGCGCCGCGACCGACTGCATCATGGCGTCGGAGTCGCTCATCTGCACGCCGATCACCTTGATCTCGGGACGTACCGCCTTGATGTAGTTCGCTACGCCGGATATCAGGCCGCCGCCGCCGATGGCGACGAACACCGCGTCCAGCGGGCCCTGGTGCTGCCGCAGGATTTCCATCGCGATGGTGCCCTGGCCGGCGATCACGTCGGGGTCGTCGAACGGATGCACGAAGGTCAGGCCTTGGGCAGCCTGGAGTTCGAGCGCGTGACCGTAGGCGTCGGAGTAGCTGTCGCCGAACAGCGCGACCTCGCCCCCAAGGGCGCGAACGGCATCGATCTTCAATTGCGGCGTCGTCACCGGCATCACGATCACCGCGCGCGTCCCGAGCGTGCGGGCGCTGAGCGCCACGCCTTGCGCATGGTTGCCGGCCGAGGCGCAGATCACACCGCTGGCGAGCTGCTCCGGGCTCAGCTTGGCCATCTTGTTGTAGGCGCCCCTCAGCTTGAAGCTGAACACCGGCTGCTGGTCTTCTCGCTTGAGCAGCACCGTGTTGCCCAGACGCGCGCTCAGGGCGCGCGCGGGTTCGAGCGCGGATTCGACAGCCACGTCGTACACGCGGGCGGTCAGGATGCGCTTGAGATAGTCGGCGGGGGTCAGCGGGGGGGTAGTCATGGACATGGGCCGTCGATGATAGGTGCCAATAAAAAAGCCCCGAGTCTTGCGACTCGGGGCTAAATCCACCAATTGAGAGGGTGGAGGAGACAACCGGTGCGCCTCCGGTGAGACGCGATGAAATAAAGTATATCGACTGTTTGTTGCATTGCAACAAGCGGCGATGTTTTTCCCACACAAAACCGGCGGCCACGTGATTTTTGGCCGCCTCACGTCTTCTCGGAGTTTGCAGACATGGAATGCACAGTCAGCTGGACCGGCAACGCAGGAACGCGTTCGGCCATGGGCTTCGTTGCCGAAACAGGCAGCGGCCACGTGCTCACGATGGACGGCGCGCCCGATGCCGCGAAACCGCAAAACGGGGGGCAGAACCTCGCGCCGCGCCCGATGGAGACGGTCTTGGCGGGCACCGGTGGTTGCACCGCGTACGACGTGGTGCTCATCCTCAAGCGCGGGCGCCATCGGGTCGATGGCTGCAGCGTCAAGCTGACCAGCGAACGCGCCGAGACCGATCCCAAGGTCTTCACCAAGATCCACATGCACTTCACAGTGACGGGCAAGGGCATTCCGGCAACGGCTGTGGAGCGCGCCATCGCCCTGAGCCATGACACTTACTGCTCGGCGAGCATCATGCTGGGCAAGATGGCGCAGATCACGACAAGCTTCGATGTGATCGAGAGCTGATCGCACCGAAGCCAGTGGTCAGATGCGGTGTGCCACCGTGGTCATCACACGCGAGGCAACGCGCATCAACAGCTTGGCCGGCGCTGGCAAATCGACCGCACCGGCGCTCCAGGCCTGCGCCGCGTGCCGCGCCTCGTCCAGCTTCATCTGCACAACCACCGCGCGTGACGCGGTGTCGCCCGGGGGCAGGCGATCGAGATGGCTATCGAGATGCGCCTCTACCTGGCGCTCGGTCTCTGCCACGAAGCCCAGGCTGACAGGGTCGCCGAGCCGGCCGGCCACCAGGCCCAGACCGAATGCGCCTGCATACCAGAGCGGATTCAGCAGCGAGGGCTTGGCGCCGAGCGCATCCAGGCGCTGCCGGGTCCAGGCGAGGTGGTCGGTTTCTTCGTCCGCCGCTGCCATGAGATGCGCGCGCAGCGCAGGGTCGCGGGTGGTGGCGGCCTGGGCGGTATAGAGCGCCTGGGCACACACTTCGCCCACATGGTTGACCCGCATCAGCGCACCGGCCTCTCGGCGCTCCACCGGAGTCAGTTCGACGGGTGGAAGGTCGGGCGGCGGGACCGGCCGGTTCGCGTGCGGCTTGGAGAACAGGGTGCGCAGGGCGGCATCTGCGGCGACGAGGAGCGGATCGATGGTGCGAAGCATCTGTCGATTCTGACGCTGGTCGCAAGCAGGTGGTGGCGCCTAACGGGTCATGGCCGTGTCGAAGGTGGCTGCCAGGGCAACGCGGCTGTGTTGCACGTCTGCAACGAAACCTGAAACCCAGCCGACATTTGGCGTGAATTCTTTTGCTCTGCTGCTGCGGGTCTGGTGCAATAGCAACAACTTCCCAAAAGGAGGTTGGCCCGGGGTCCGGTGGGGAGCACAAAGTGTTCAGCACAGTGAGCCCTCCGCACCGGAGCCCTATGTTTAACCTTGGAGAAACTTGCAATGAAAAAATCCCTAGTTGCTCTGGCTGTTCTGGCTGCTGCCGGTGCTGCCTCGGCCCAATCGTCGGTCACCCTGTTCGGTATTCTTGACGCTTCGGTCAGCCACTACTCGGTCAAGGATGGCCAAAGCCAAACCGTGCTGGGCAACGGCGGCTACAACTCCAGCCGTCTGGGCTTCCGCGGCACCGAAGACCTCGGTGGCGGTCTGGCAGCTGGTTTCTGGCTCGAAGCTCCCCTGTCCAACGACGACGGCAGCCAAGTGCGTGCCTTCAACTTCACGCGTCGTTCGACCGTGAGCCTGTCGGGTGGTTTCGGTGAAGTCCGCCTCGGCCGTGACTACACCCCGACCTTCTGGAACGACACCGTGTTCGATCCGTTCGGCACCAACGGTTCCGGCACCAACATCATCAGCACCATCCACAACGCTGGTGGCCTGATCGGTGGCCTGCCCGCCGGTGCTCTGACCGACGGCAGCTACGTTCGCGCCAGCAACACCATCGGCTACTTCCTGCCGCCGAACCTGGGTGGTTTCTACGGTCAGCTGCAGTTGGGCCTGGACGAACAAGTCCACAACGACAACGGCTTCAACAGCCAAGCCGGCCGTTACGCTGGTGGTCGCTTCGGCTACGCCAACGGTCCTCTGGACATCGCTGTCGCCTACGCTGAGAGCCGTACGTTCCAGTCGCCGACCCTGGCTGTGGACGTCAAGACCGCAAACCTCGGCGCTTCGTACGACCTCGGCGTCGTGAAGCTCTTCGGTGAACTGTCGCGTGTGCGCAATGACGCTGAGAACCGTGGCTTCGGCGGCGGCGATGCTCAAGCTGATGCTGATGGCTTCCTGTTCGGCGCTACCGCTCCGATCGGTGCTGGCCTGATCCGCGCTTCGTACTCGCGCGTCAAGCTCGACATAGACGGCTCCAACACCGACCCGCGCGCTTCGAAGTTCGCTCTCGGCTATGTGCACAACCTGTCGAAGCGCACTGCGCTGTACGCCACGGTTGCTCACGTGACCAACAAGGACGGCGCAGCCTTCACGACGTACCCAGGCGGCAACGCTGCGACCGGCATCGCTGGCACCGCCAACAAGAGCTCCAACGGCTACGACTTCGGTATCCGTCACTCGTTCTAATACCCTGCTGGCTTCGGCCAGCTTGGTTTGAAGAACTCGAAAGCCGCTCGACGAAAGTCGAGTGGCTTTTTTCATGGAAGCGTGACCGAAGGTCGTTCGGCGTCCCAAAAAGGTGCGCATGCACCGTATCCGGACGCGATTGTCAACAGCGCTTGACCCGGGGGCGGGCACGGCGCTTGCTCGATAGCATCCTTCATTCTTCTTATTTCTAGATCGCCACTTCCTGAATGCTTGCCTTTGTTTTGCGTCGCCTGTTTCAGGCTGCGATCGTGATGGTCGCGGTGGCGTTCATCTCGTTCTTGTTGTTCCAGTACGTGGGCGATCCCGTCGTGTTCCTGTTGGGGCAGGATGCGAGGCCCGAACAGATCAATCAACTGCGTGCCGATCTCGGGCTCGACAAGCCGTTCTTCGTGCAGTTCTGGCATTTCCTGTCGAATGCCGTCCAGGGTGAATTCGGCTTGAGCCTTCGGCAGGGTGCGAAAGTCTCCCGGCTCATCGGTGAACGCTTTCCTGCGACGCTCGAACTCGCGCTGGTCGCTGGTGTGATGGCGCTGGCCATCGGCATCCCCATGGGCGTGTACACCGCGCTGCGCCGTGGCAGCGTCATGAGCCAAGTGTTCATGACGCTGTCGCTGGTCGGCGTGTCACTGCCGACCTTCCTGATCGGCATCCTGCTGATCCTCGTCTTCGCGGTGCACCTGGGCTGGTTTCCGAGCTTCGGCCGAGGCGAGACGGTGCAATTCGGCTGGTGGACCAGCGGGCTTTTCCGGCTCGATGGCTGGCATCACCTGATCTTGCCGGCCGTCACGCTGGCCATTTTCCAACTCACGCTGATCATGCGTCTGGTGCGTGCGGAAATGCTCGAAGTGCTGCGCACCGACTACATCAAGTTCGCGCGGGCGCGCGGTTTGAGCAACCGTGCCATTCACTTCGGGCATGCATTGAAGAACACCCTGGTGCCGGTGATGACGATCACCGGCTTGCAACTTGGCGGCCTGATCGCGTTCGCCATCATCACGGAGAGCGTGTTTCAGTGGCCCGGAATGGGGCTGTTGTTCATCCAGGCGGTGACTTTTGCCGACATCCCGGTGATGTCGGCGTACCTGTGCCTGATCGCTCTGATCTTCGTCGTCATCAATCTCGTGGTGGACCTGCTCTATTTCGCAGTCGATCCAAGGCTTCGCGTGGGCAAGGCCGGAGGGCATTGATGCAGGCCGCTCGTCTGAGGCCTGCGGGCCGCGCTTTCGCGCACATCGCCGAATTCCATACCGAGCTCACGGCGCTTCGCCGCGACCTTCACGCGCATCCGGAGCTCGGGTTCGAAGAGGTCTACACGGCGGCGCGGGTGAAGGAAGCACTGCGCGCGTGCGGCGTCGATGAAATCCACGAGCGCATCGGCAAGACCGGCTTTGTGGCCGTGATCCGCGGTCGCAGCGACACGCGTGGCGCGATGGTCGGACTGCGCGCCGACATGGACGCGCTGCCCATGACCGAGCACAACGAGTTCACCTGGAAGTCGTCCAAGCAAGGCCTGATGCATGGTTGTGGCCATGACGGCCACACCACCATGTTGGTCGGCGCTGCACGCTATCTGGCGCAGACACGAAACTTCGACGGCACAGCCGTTCTGATTTTCCAACCCGGCGAGGAAGGGTTTGCCGGCGCACGCGTGATGATCGAGGACGGCCTCTTCGACCGCTTTCCCGTGCAATCGGTCTACGGCATGCACAACTGGCCCTCGATGAAGCCGGGCACCGTGGGCATCAACATGGGCGCGATGATGGCGGCTGCCGACCGCATCACCATCGACATCACCGGACGCGGCGGCCACGGGGCGCATGCTTACCAGACAGTCGACCCGGTGCTGGTGTCGGCGCACATCATCACGGCGGTGCAAAGTCTGGTCTCTCGCAACGTTCGTCCGATCGACAGTGCCGTGGTGAGCCTCGTCGCGATGCAGGCGGGCGACCTCGGCGCGTTCAGCGTCATTCCCGGCAAGGCGACGCTGGTAGGTACCGTGCGCACCTTCCATCCCGATGTGCAGGATCTGATCGAGCGCCGCTTGAGCGAGCTGTGCAGCGGTATCGCGCTCGGTTTCGGTGCGACCGCGACCGTCCACTACGAGCGCATCTATCCGGCCACCATCAACACGCCACGCGAGGCGGCATTCGCGGCCGACGTGGCAGAGCGTCTTCTGGGCGCCGAGCACGTCGATCGCGACATGGAGCCCAGCATGGGCGCTGAGGATTTCTCGTTCATGCTGCAGGTCAAGCCCGGTGCCTATCTGCGCATCGGACAAGGCGGTAGCAGCGGCGCCGGCAGCACCTCGCTGCATAACAGCCGATACGATTTCAACGACGAGATTCTGCCGCTCGGCGCGGCATTGCATGCCGGCTTGGCCGAGCAGGCCATGCCGCTCGCGCAGGCCTGAACCTCTTTTTTCAACGCAGTCAGGAGTCTTTCCATGAATTTCAAATCCACCGCGCTCGCCACAGCGATCCTGTCTGCACTGTGTGCGGTCAGCGTGACGGCCAATGCGCAGACGATCCGAATCGCGAACCAGGGCGATGCACTGTCGCTCGACCCGCACTCTCTGAACGAATCGCTTCAGCTCAGCACCACGGCCAACGTCTACGAGTCGCTGGTCGGGCGCAACAAGGACCTGAGCGTCGCGCCGCTGCTGGCCACCAGCTGGAAGCAGACTTCGCCCACCGTGTGGCGCTTCGAACTGCGCAAGAACGTGCAGTTCCATGACGGCACGCCTTTCACCGCGGACGATGTGGTGTTCAGTTTTGCGCGCGCCGCCGGTGAAGGTTCGGACCTGAAGTCGAACACCACCGACATCAAGGAAGTGCGCAAGGTCGGCGACTTCGCCATCGAGATCGAGACCAAAGGCCCGTTCCCGATTCTTCCCGACGTCATCACCCAGCTCATGATCCTGAGCAAGAAGTGGTGCGAGGAAAACAAGGCCGTCACGCCCGTCGATCGCCGCAAGGGCATCGAGAACACCGCTTCGTTCAAGGCCAACGGCACCGGCCCGTACCGTGTGCGCGAACGCCAGCCCAACGTGCGCACGGTGTTCGTTCGCAACGCGACCTACTGGGGCAAGATCGAAGGCAATGCGCAGGAAGTCATCTTCACGCCGATCGCCAACCCCTCCACCCGCGTGGCGGCACTGGTCTCGGGCGAGATCGATGTCATGGAGCCGGTGCCGGTTCAAGACATCGCACGCATCAACGCAAGCCCCAACGCCCGCGTGATCGCCGGCCCCGAGCTGCGCACGATCTTCCTCGGCATGGACCAGAAGCGTGACGAGCTGCAGTACTCCAACGTGAAGGGCAAGAACCCGTTCAAGGACAAGCGCGTCCGCCAGGCCTTCTACCAGGCCATCGACGTGGTGGGCATCCAGCGCACCGTCATGCGCGGCGCTTCGCGTCCGACCGCACTGATGGTCGGCCCCGGCATTAACGGCTGGACCGAAGCGCAGGACAAGCGCTTGCCGCTGGACATCGAGGGCGCCAAGAAGCTGCTGGCCGATGCCGGTTATCCGAACGGCTTCGAAGTCACGATGAACTGCCCGAACGACCGCTACGTCAACGACGGCCAGATCTGCCAGGCCGTGGCTGCCAACCTGGCGAAGATCGGCGTGAAGATCAACCTGGCTGCGGAAACCAAGGGAACGTATTTCCCGAAGGTGCTGCGCCGTGACACCAGCTTCTACATGTTGGGCTGGACGCCGACCACCTACGACTCGCACAACGCCCTGACCGCTTTGATGGCTTGCCCCGACGACAAGACGGGCAGCGGCCAATTCAATCTCGGCGCGTACTGCAATCCCAAGGTGGACGAGCTCACCAAGAAGATCCAGTCGGAGACCGACAAGCCCAAGCGCGACGCGATGATCAAGGAGGCCTTCGATCTGCACACCGCCGACATCGGGCACCTGCCGTTGCACCAGCAGACGCTGGCCTGGGGCGTGAGCAAGAAGGTGGCGCTCACGCAGATGGCCGACAACTACATGCCTTTCAAGTGGATGAGCATCAAGTGACGCGCTCCCCCCCGTTTCTTGCTCACTTCGTGTAGCCGATTCCCCCCTCAAGGGGGCAACGCCTGAGGGCCGGCAGAGCCGGTCCTGCGGCATTTCCCGAACGGGCCTCGCTGCGCTCGCCACAAGCAAGCAGGCGAAGGCCTTTAGCACTCACGATGATCAAAACACTCGCGCGCTGGTATGACAGCGACGTTGGCTACAGCTTCCGAACCTCACCCGTCGCCATGGTGGCGGCGGTGATCGCGTTCGTCTGCATCTTCTGCGCGGTCTTCGCCGGCTGGGTGTCGCCGCACAACCCCTTCGATCTGTCGAAGCTCGAACTCATGGATGCGCGCCTGCCGCCGGCCTGGTACCCGGAAGGCAGCCGCAAGTACTTTCTCGGCACCGATGACCAGGGCCGCGACATCCTCTCGGCCGTCATCTACGGCGCGCGCATCTCGCTGATCGTCGGCGTGGTGTCGGTGGTGCTGTCGGTGGCGGTGGGCACCATGCTCGGCCTGATCGCCGGCTTCCGCGGCGGCTGGATCGACGCGGCGCTCATGCGTCTGTGCGACGTCATGCTGTCCTTTCCGCCGATCCTGGTCGCGCTATTGATCTCGGGCGTCGGGCGGGCACTGTTCCCGCAGGCCGACACCACCGTGGCCTTCGGCGTGCTGATCTTCTCCATCTCGCTGACCAAATGGGTCGACTACGCGCGCACGGTGCGGGGCTCGACCATGGTCGAGCGCAACAAGGAATACGTGCAGGCCGCGCGCGTGATCGGCGTGGCGCCATTGCGCATCATGGTGCGCCACGTGCTGCCCAACGTGACCGGGCCGGTGATGGTGCTCGCGACCATTCAGGTGGCGACGGCGATCATCACCGAGGCGACGCTGTCCTTCCTCGGCGTCGGCGTGCCGCCGACCTCGCCGTCGCTGGGCTCGCTGATCAACAGCGGCAACCAGTACCTGTTCTCCGGAGAGTGGTGGATGATCGTTTTTCCCGGCCTGATGCTGGTGCTCATCGCGCTCAGCGTGAACCTGCTGGGCGACTGGCTGCGCGACGCGCTGAACCCGAGGCTCCGCTGATGACTGCACCTCTGCTCGAAGTCCGCAACCTGGTCGTTGAATTTCCCGGCCGCCGCGGCACGCTGCGCGCGCTCGACGACATTTCCTTCAACATCGCGCCGGGCGAAATCCTCGGCGTGGTGGGCGAATCCGGTGCCGGAAAGTCGCTCACCGGCGCCGCGATCATCGGCCTGCTCGAGCCGCCGGGCCGCGTGGCCGGCGGCGAAATCCGGCTCGAGGGCGAGCGCATCGACCAGCTCTCGCACGACAAGATGCGCCACATCCGTGGCCGCAAGATCGGCGCGATCTTCCAGGACCCGCTGACCTCGCTGAACCCGCTCTACACCGTGGGTCGACAATTGGTCGAGACCATCCAGGCGCATCTGCCGGTCAATGCCGCCGAGGCCCGGCGCCGCGCCATCGCGCTGTTGCAAGACACGGGCATCCCCGCCGCAGAGCAGCGTATCGACCACTACCCGCACCAGTTCTCCGGCGGCATGCGGCAGCGCGTGGTCATTGCGCTGGCGCTGGCCGCCGAGCCCAAGCTGATCGTGGCCGACGAGCCCACCACCGCGCTCGACGTGTCGATCCAGGCGCAGATCATTCAGCTGCTCAAGCGCATCTGCAAGGAACGCGGCGCGGCCGTCATGCTGATCACCCACGACATGGGCGTGATCGCCGAAACCTGCGACCGCGTGGCGGTGCTGTACGCCGGCCGCGTGGCGGAAATCGGCCCGGTGCAGGAGGTGATTCATCAGCCCGCACACCCTTACACGATGGGCCTGATGGCTTCCATTCCCGACATCGAGGTCGACCGCGAGCGCCTCAACCAGATCGACGGCGCCATGCCCCGCCTGAACGCCATTCCGCGCGGCTGCGCCTACAACCCGCGCTGCCCGCGCGTGTTCGAGCGCTGCACGCAGGAGCGCCCCGATCTGCTCAATGCCGGCGCCACGCGTGCGGCCTGCTGGTTGCACGACGCGCACGATCCGCACACGGCGTTGCGCCGGCCGGAGGTGGCCGCATGAGCGCCGCGACGATGAACGCCGCACAGGCCGGCGTGCCGCTGGTCGAGGTGCGCGACCTCGCCAAGACCTTCGACGTCTCGGCGCCCTGGCTCAACCGCATGATCGAGCGCAAGCCGCGCCAGCTGCTCAACGCGGTCGACGGCGTGAGCTTCGAGATCGAGCGCGGCAAGACGCTGGCGCTGGTGGGTGAATCCGGCTGTGGCAAGAGCACGGTCGCGCGCCTGATGGTGGGCCTCTACGGCCCGACGCGCGGCGGCATGCAGTTCGACAACCAGGATGCGCACGCCGCCTTCAAGACGCCCGAAGGGCGCACGCTGCGCCGGCGCATCCAGATGATCTTCCAGGACCCGTACGCGAGCTTGAACCCGCGCTGGATCGTCGAGGACATCATCGGCGAGCCGCTGCGCGAGCACGGCATCCTGAGCGAAGGCCCGGCCTTGAAGCAGCGCGTGGGCGAGCTGCTGCAATCGGTCGGCCTGAGCCCGCTCGACATGCCCAAGTACCCGCACCAGTTCTCGGGCGGCCAGCGTCAGCGCATCTCGATCGCGCGCGCACTGGCCACGCAACCCGAGTTCCTGGTGTGCGACGAGCCCACGTCGGCGCTCGACGTGAGCGTGCAGGCGCAAGTGCTCAACATCATGAAGGACCTGCAGCGCGAGCAGGGCCTGACCTACCTCTTCATCTCGCACAACCTCGCCGTGGTGCGGCACGTGGCGGACCAGGTCGGCGTGATGTACCTCGGCCGGCTGGTCGAGGTGGCGGACAAGAACATGCTGTTCGACAACCCGCAGCATCCGTACACGCGCATGCTGCTGGATGCGATTCCGCAGATGAAGCACACCGGCCGCTCGCGCACGCCGGTACAGGGCGAGGTGCCCAATCCGCTCAACCCGCCGACCGGCTGCACCTTCCACCCGCGCTGCCCGCACGCCAACGCGCGCTGCAAGGCCGAGCGCCCCCCGCTGCAGATGCTGCGCGGCGTGAAGGTCGCCTGCCACGCCGTCGAGGAAGGCCGGATCTAGCTACTGTTCCTCGCTCCAGGCGAAGCCGTCCCTGGCGATCATCGCGCTCGAGGCGCTTGGGCCCCAAGTCCCTGCCGCATACGGGCGCGGGCCGCCGTCGGAACCCCAGCTGTCGATCAGCGGTTCGACCCAGCGCCAGGCTTCTTCCTGCTCGTCGCTGCGCACGAACAGGTTGAGGCGGCCATCGATCACGTCGAGCAGCAGACGCTCGTAGGCGCCCACGCGCTCGCTGCCGAAGCGCTTGTCGAAGTCGAGGTCGAGCTGAACCGACGCCAGCGGTTGGGCCGCGTCGCCGCTGATGCGCTTGCGGTTGTCCTGCGCCTGCGACAGCAGGTGCAGCTCGAGCCCGTCCTTCGGCTGCAGGTTGATCACCAGCTTGTTCACCGCACCGGCCGGCGCGCGGAAGATCGCATGCGGCGTCGGCCTGAAGTTGACCTCGATGCGCGCATCGCGCGACGCGAGCCGCTTGCCGGTTCGGATGTAGAAGGGCACACCGGCCCAGCGCCAGTTGGCGATCTCGGCACGCAGCGCCACGAAGGTCTCGGTGCGGCTCTGCGGGTCGATGCCGGGCTCGTCCTTGTAGCCGTGCACGCGCTCGCCGTAGGCAGTGCCAGCCGTGTACTGGCCGCGGATCGCATGCAGGCCCAGCGTCTCGGGCGTCCAGGGCTTGAGCGAGCGCAGCACCTTCAGCTTCTCGTCGCGCAGCGCGTCGGCATGCGCATTGATCGGCGGCTCCATCGCGATCGCGCAGACCAGCTGCAGCGCATGGTTCTGCACCATGTCGCGCAATGCGCCGGTCTGGTCGTAGAAGGCGCCGCGCTTCTCCACGCCCAAGTCCTCGGCGATGGTGATCTGGATGTTGGCGATGTGCTCGCGCCGCCAGATCGGCTCGAACAGCGCGTTGCCGAATCGCAGCGCAAAGAGGTTCTGCACCGAGGGCTTGCCGAGGTAGTGGTCGATGCGGAAGACCTGCTTTTCGCTCAGTACCTTGCGCACCGCGTCGTTGATCGCGCGGTTCGACGCCAGGTCGTGCCCCAGCGGTTTTTCCAGCACGATGCGCGTGCGGGGCGTGTTGAGGTCGGCCGCGGCGATCTGCTCGACCACCTGCGTGAAGAGTGCTGGCGCGGTGGCGAGGTACATGACCACCGTGTCGGCATTGCGGCTTGCGAGCGTGTCGGCGAGCGTGGCGTAGTCGCCTGGCTTGGAAAGATCCATGCGCAGGAAATACAGCATCGAGGCGAACTTCTTGAACTCTTCCGGGCTCGGGCGTTTGGCGCCTTCGACCGCAGCGAACCGCGATTCGATCAGCTCGCGGTACTGGTCGTCCGACAGGTCGTCGCGCGCCACGCCGATGATGCGGCCGCCCTCGGGCAGGCTGCCGTGGCGAAACGCCTGGAACAGCGCGGGCATCAGCTTGCGCCATGCGAGGTCGCCGGTGCCGCCGAACAGAACGAGGTCGAAGCTCATGGAGGGAGATCCGTGGAGTTGAAGGTTGCCGAGCAGGAAGCTTGCCACCTGAATGGTACTTGTACCGATGACCTGACCGAGGCGCCGGGCTACCCTTGCCATTGGGGGCCAAGGCCCTTCGTTTCATTGTCAAAGGCAAGCATCCAACATGAAGAAAAAGCTCTTTGCCGCTGCCGTCCTCGCCGGCTTGGCGGGCGGCGCATCGGCGCAAGGCACGGTCAACGTCATCTGCTCGGTGCAGGCGGACTGGTGCAACATGATTTCCACGGTTTACGCACGCACGACGGGCGTCAAGATCAATCTGGCGCTCAAGGGCTCGGGCGAGGCGCTGGCGCAATTGATTGCCGAGAAGGACAACCCCAAGACCGACGTGTGGTTCGGCGGCACGGGCGATCCGCACCTGCAGGCGGCCGAAATGGGTCTGACGCTCGAGTACAAGTCGCCCAGCCTGCCGCAGCTGTATCCGTGGGCGCAGCAGCAGGCACAGCAGTCGGGCTACAAGACCGTGGGCGTGTACTCGGGGCCGCTGGGCTTCGGCTACAACACCGAACTGCTCAAGAAGAAGAAGCTGGACGTGCCCAAGAGCTGGGCCGACCTGCTCAAGCCTGCCTACAAGGGCGACATCCAGGTGGCCAACCCCGCATCGAGCGGCACGGCCTACACCATGATCGCCACGCTGGTGCAGCTGATGGGCGAAGACAAGGCCTTCGACTACCTCAAGGGCCTGCACAAGAACGTCGGCCAGTACACGCGCTCGGGCACCGGCCCCATCAAGGCCGTGGCTCGCGGCGAGACGGCGGTGTCGATCAGCTTCGTGCATGACGCACCGCAGGAGAAGATGCAGGGCTTTCCGGTCGAGACCGTGACGCCTTCCGAAGGCACCGGCGCCGAGATCGGCTCCATGAGCATCATCAAGGGCGCGCGCAATCTCGAGCAGGCCAAGAAGTTCTACGAATGGGCGCTCACGCCGCAGGCACAGACCTTCGGCGCCGCCGCCAAGCAGTACCAGCTGCCGTCCAACAAGGCGACGGCCGTCGATGCGAACGTGCCCGACTTCAAGAAGATCAAGCTGATCAACTACGACTACGCCAAGTACGGCGCCAGCGCGGAGCGGCGACGTCTCATCGCGCGCTGGGAGAAGGACGTCAACTCGCTGCCGCGCTGACCTGTGGCGGCCGCTCGCCCACCACGCGCCGCCATCTGGTTCTGCCTGCTCGCCGGCCTTGTCGGCTACCTGGCGCTGCCCTGGTACGCCATCCAGGACACCAGCTGGTACGAAGCACTGCCGCAGGTCTTCGGCAGTGCCGAAGGCGCCAATGGCCTGATGCAGGCGGCCGCCCAGGGTCGGCGCTGGCTCTTCATCGGACTCGCCGGCTTGCTGGTGTGCGCCATCGGTGCGCTCCAGCCGCCGGGTCGTGCGCAGGGGCGCTGGCTGCTGGCAGGCGGCTTCCTGGGCTTTGCAGGCCTTGCTGTCAGCGGCTTTCTGATCGGTGCGCGTGGCTGGTCCGTGGCGGCCTTCAACACGCAGTTCGGTGAACTCGCCATCAACCAGTTCGGCATCGGGGCCGGCGGCTTCGTGGCGCTGGCGGCGCTGCTGCTGCTCGGTGCCTTCGGGCTCGCGCGGCTGGGCTTCTTCAAGGGCGACCTGTTCGTGGCCGGCGCGGTGGTGGGCTGCGGCGCCATCATGGCGCTCTTCATTGCCTACCCGGTGTCGAAGGCGTTGGCCGGCGCGTTCATCGACGAGGACGGTGGCTGGTCGCTTGGCGCACTCGTCGCGCGCATCGGCACCGAGCGCATCTGGGGACTGGGCTGTGTGGTCGGCGACACGCGCTGCGGCGTGGCGTGGAACACGCTCTTTCTCGCGCTGTTGACGGCGGCGGGCACCACCTTCCTCGGCACGCTGATGGCGTTGATGGCCGAGCGCGGCGGCAAGCGCTGGCAAGCGCCGCTGCGGGTGCTGGCACTGCTGCCCATCATCACGCCGCCCTTCGTCGTGGGCCTGGGGCTGATCCTGCTGTTCGGCCGCGCCGGCGTGGTAAACCAGGCGCTGGAGGCGTGGTTCGGGATCGAGCCGACGCGCTGGTTCTATGGCATGCCGGGCATCCTGGTGGCACAGCTCTTCGCCTTCACGCCGATCGCCTTCATGATCATGCGCGGCGTGGTGCAGGGCGTGGCGCCGAGCCTGGAAGAAGCTGCGCAAATGCTGCGTGCCGACCGGCGCCGCGCCTTTCTCACGGTGACGCTGCCGCTGCTCAAGCCTGGGCTGGCCAACGCGTTCCTCGTGGGGTTCATCGAGAGCATCGCCGACTTCGGCAACCCGGTGGTGGTGGGCGGCCAGTTCTCGGTGCTGTCGACCGACATCTTCTTCGCGATCGTCGGCGCGCAGTACGACCAGGGCCGCGCGGCCTCGCTGGCCTGGGTGCTGACGCTGTTCGCGCTGGGCGTGTTTGCGCTGCAGCGCGGTGTGCTCGGCAAGCAGAACTACACCACCGTCAGCGGCAAGGGCGACGCCGGCATCGCGATGCCGCTGCCCGACGGCGTGCGTCGCACGGTGTACTGCATCGCCTTTCCGTGGATCGTGTTCACCGTGGTGGTCTACCTCTTCGCCTTCGCCGGCGGCTTCGTGCAGACCTGGGGCCGCGACTACACGCTGACGCTGAACCACTTCAAGACCGCCTTCGCGCTGGAGTGGGGCCAGTTCGGTCTGGTGTGGGCGGGCACGGCGTGGAACTCGCTCATCACGACGCTCAAGCTGGCGGGGATTTCCGCGCCGATCACCGCAGGCCTCGGCTTGCTCATCGCCTGGCTGCTGGCGCGCAACGAGTTCAAGGGGCAGGGCGCCTTCGAGTTCGCCGCGCTGCTGGCCTTCGCAATCCCGGGCACGGTGCTGGGCGTGAGCTACATCCTCGCCTTCAACGTGCCGCCGCTCGAGCTGACCGGCACAGGGCTGATCATCGTGCTGTGCTTCATGTTCCGGAACCTGCCGGTCGGTGTGCGCGCCGGCACGGCGGCCTTCAAGCAGCTCGACCGCTCGCTCGACGAGGCCTCGCTGATGCTGCGCGCGTCCACAGCGCAGACGCTCTTCCATGTCGTGCTGCCGCTGCTGAAGCCAGCGCTGGTGGCGGCACTGGTCTACAGCTTCGTACGCGCGATGACGACCGTGAGCGCGGTGATCTTCCTCGTCACGGCCGAGAACGAACTGGCCACCACCTACATCATCGGCCGCGTTGGCAACGGCGACTACGGCGTGGCGCTGGCCTATTGCACGGTGCTCATCGTGTTGATGTCGGCGGCCATCGCGCTGATCCAGTTCGTCGTCGGCGAACGCAAGCTGGGGCGGCGTCGGGCAGGGTCGGCACCTGCGGCGCATCACACATTGGAAGAACTGGCATGAGCGGCATCGTCTTCAAGAACATCACCAAACGCTACGGCTCCGATCCGGCGGCGCCGCTGGCGGTCAAGGGCATCAGCTTCGAAGTGCCGGTCGGCACGCTGACCACCATCCTCGGGCCCTCCGGCTGCGGCAAGACGACCACGCTTCGCATGATCGCGGGGCTGGAGTCGCCGACCTCCGGCTCGATCGTCATGGGCGGGCGCGACGTCACCACCCTCGGGCCGGCCGAGCGCAACGTGAGCATGATGTTCCAGAGCTATGCGCTGTTTCCGCACATGGACGTGATCGAGAACGTCGGCTACGGGTTGAAGATGAGCGGCGTGAAGAAGGACGAGGTCGCGCGCCGCGCCACCGACGCGCTCAAGGGCGTGGGCCTGGTCGGCTTCGACCGGCGCCTGCCCAGCGAGCTTTCCGGCGGCCAGCAGCAACGCGTGGCACTCGCGCGCGCGCTGGTGCTCGAGCCCGCGGTGCTGCTGTTCGACGAGCCGCTGTCCAACCTCGACGCGCGCCTGCGCCGCGAGATGCGCGAGGAAATCCGCGCGCTGCAGCAGCGCCTGAAGCTCACCGTCGCCTATGTCACGCACGACCAGAGCGAAGCGCTGGCAGTCAGCGACCAGATCATCGTGATGGACCACGGCGTGATTGCGCAGCGCGGCACGCCGGAGCAGCTGTATTCGCGTCCCGAGAGCGAGTTCGTCGCAGGCTTCATGGGCGAGGCCACGGTCTTCCCTGCGACAGCCGGGACAGACGGCCGCGTTGCACTGGGCCCGCTCATGCTGATGCCTGCGCACGCGGTGGCTGCAGGTCCGGTCAAGGTCGCGGTACGTCCCGAGGCGTGGCGGATCGGCGCCGTGGACGCTGCGAATGGCACGGACGGCCTGCCTGCGACCTTGCGCAAGGCGGCTTACCTCGGCAGTTTCTACGAGTACGGCTTCGACACGCCGATCGGTCCGGTGTTCGTCGTGTCTTCCGACCTCGCGAGGCCCCTCGCTGCAGGTGCGGAAACGCGGTTGTCCCTGGGCCGTCACGGTGTCTCGGTGGTCCCCGGGGCCTGGCGGGAGCGTCCGGAAGGCGCCGTGAAACAATGACGGCATGAATGTCGTTTTCGATCTCGGTGCCGTGCTCATCGCATGGGAACCGGCCCGCCTGATGCAGGCCCACTTCCCGGAACGTGCGCCTTCCCCGGAATCAGCCGGCGCGTTGGCCCGGGCCTTCTTCCACCATCAGGACTGGTTCGACTTCGACTGCGGCATCCGAAGCGTCGATGAGGTGGTCGCCAAGACCGCAGCGCGACTGTCGCTGCCGTTGGACCGCGTCCATGCGTTGGTTGCGCCGCTCGGCGAACGACTGGAGCCCATCGCCGAGAACATTGCGCTGCTGGCTGCGTTGCACGCACGACGGGCTGCACAAGGCGGGTTGCAGCTGTTCTATTTGTCGAACATGCCGGTGCCCTACGCGCGGGCGTTGGAGCGTCGTTTTTCCTTCTTTGAGGGTTTTGACGGCGGCATCTTCTCGGGCGACGTCAAGCGCATCAAGCCCAACAGCGAGATCTACGAGATGCTCGCATGGCGTCATGGTCTGGCGCCGGAGAAAACGCTGTTCATTGACGATGCGGCTTCCAATGTCGAGGCGGCCCGCGCGCTGGGCTGGCATGCGATTCACTGCACCGCCCCCCTTGCGCTCAGTGCTCAGGTCGAGCGCTTTCTAGGATCGCATTGGGAAGCAGCCGCCACGCAAGGCGACGTCTCGCGCTAGTTGGCTGGTGCTTCGCCGGTGAGGATCACCTTGTCGACATCGAAGCCCAGGGTGCGCGCGTAGTCCAGTTCGGCCTCGATCTTGTCGAGTTCCAACCTCGGTGCGCGCGACAGCACCCACAGGTAATCGCGGTCGGGTGTGCCGACCAGCGCGACTTCATATTCACGGTCGAGTTTCAAGATCCAGTAGTCGCCCCACGCCATAGGCAGCCAGCTCAGCCACGCGGGTGCAAAGCGCACTTCCAGCCGGCCCGCGCCCGGCTGCCCGGCCACCGGCACCACGCGGGCACTGCCCACCGATTCCTCGAAGTTGCCGTCGGCCACGATGCACCGATTGCGCACCTCGATCGTTCCATCTGGCAACGGTGTGTATTCGGCCGTCACGGGGCCGGTGCACTGCTTCTGGAAACGGTTCGGCAGGCGCGCCTGTTCATGCCACATCCCCGCGTAGCGCTTGATGTCCACCGGCGCCACGGCCTGCAGTGGTGCGCGCATGAGTGGTGCGCCGTCCGCCGGACCAACCGGCGCGAGGGCTTGCGCCTTTGCAGCACGGGCCGCTGCGAAAGTGCCCAAAGCCAGGATGCCGCCGATGCAGAAAGCCGTGGCGAGCGTTCCGATCGATGCGCTGAACCGTCGGTCGTCGAAAACTTCTGGTGGTGGTGGCGGCGGCGTGCGAGGGTGGCGAAAAGGCATGGGATCCTCCAATGAGTTTGACGCGCAGGTTATCCGTGCCGGCAAACCCCCGACCGTCAGCCGCGGACCACAGGGGCTGTAGTTGAGCGGCGGGATAATGCCGGGCATGAATCAACTCGACGCTCTCCGCCAATGGACCACCGTCGTCGCCGACACCGGTGACTTTCGCCAGCTCGCCCAGTTCAAGCCGCAGGACGCGACGACCAATCCGTCGCTCATCCTCAAGGCCGTCCAGAAGCCGGAGTACCGTCCGTTGCTCGACGACGCCGTGCGCGCGCACGGCAAGCTGGCGATCGACGAGGTGATCGACCGCCTGCTGGTGCGCTTCGGCACCGAAATCCTGTCGCTGATCCCCGGCCGCGTTTCGACCGAAGTCGATGCCCGCCTGAGCTTCGACACCGCCGCCACCGTGGCGCGGGCCGACCGCCTGGTGGCGCTCTATCGCGCCGAAGGCATCGACGTCGAGAAGCGCCTGTTGATCAAGATCGCCGCCACTTGGGAAGGCATCGAGGCCGCGCGCATCCTGGAGCAAAAGGGCATCCACACCAACCTCACGCTGCTGTTTTCCTTCACGCAGGCGGTGGCCTGTGGCGCGGCCGGCGTCAAGCTCATCTCGCCCTTCGTCGGGCGCATCTATGACTGGCACAAGAAGTCGGCCGGCAGCGCTTGGGACGAGGCGGCCCGCAGCGGTGCCAACGACCCCGGCGTGCAGTCGGTGCGGCAGATCTTCGACTACTACAAGCGCCACGGCATCGCGACCGAGGTGATGGGCGCGAGTTTCCGCAACACCGGCCAGATCGCGGCGCTGGCCGGCTGCGACCTGCTCACCATCAGCCCCGACCTGCTCGCCGAGCTGGCCGCCAGCGACGCACCCTTGGCGCATGCGCTCGATGCCGATGCGGCGAAAGCGCGCGACATCGCCGAGGTCACGCTCGACGAGCCTGCCTTCCGCTTCGCGCTGAACGACGACGCGATGGCCACCGAGAAGCTGGCCGAAGGCATCCGCGCGTTCGCGGTCGATGCGGTGAAGCTCGAGAAGCTGATGCAGGAAACGCGATGAGTGCGCGCACCGGGGTTCGCTGCGACCGCACGGCGGCGTGGAAGCAATTGCGAGCGCACTACGACGAGTTGGGAGCGCGCTTCGATGTACGCACCGCGTTCGAGGCTGATGGCGACGCGCGCTTCGCGGCCTTCAGCGAAGCCGCTCCGCATGTCTTCGCCGACCTGTCGAAGAACCTGATCGACCGACGCACCGAAGAACTGCTGCTGGCGTTGGCCCGCGAGTCGGGCCTGGAGGCGCACCGCGACGCAATGTTCGCCGGCCAGCCGATTAACCGCACCGAAGACCGCGCGGTGATGCACTTCCTCCTGCGTGCGCCCGCCGATGTCACCGTGGCCGAGCACAACAAGGCCGCGCTGGCCGATGTGCACGCTACGCTCGACGCGATGCTGGCTTATGCGGAGCAGCTGCGTGGCGACCACACGATCACCGACGTGGTGAACATCGGCATCGGCGGCTCCGACCTGGGGCCGCAGATGGTGGTGCGAGCGCTCGACGCCTTCACGGCGCCAGGCAAACGCTTCCATTTCGTCTCGAACGTCGACGGCCACGAATTGGCTGGCGTGCTCAAGGGCCTGGCGCCCGAGCACACGCTGTTCCTCATCGCGTCGAAGACCTTCACGACCGCCGAGACCATGACCAACGCGCAGTCGGCCAAGCGCTGGTTCGCGCAGTCGGGCGGCGTCGACGTGGCTCGCCACTTCGCCGCGCTCACCACCAACGTCGAAGCTGCGCGCGCCTTCGGCATCGAGAAGACGTTCGGTTTCTGGGACTGGGTCGGCGGCCGCTACTCACTGTGGTCGGCCATCGGTCTGCCGATCGCGCTGGCCATCGGCGCCGACGGTTTTCGCGCGCTGCTGGCCGGTGCGCATGCGATGGACGAGCACTTCCGCACCGCGCCTCTGGCGCAGAACCTGCCGGTTCGGCTCGGCCTGCTCGACGTCTGGTACCGCAACTTCCATGGCTTCACGAGCCGCAGCATCGCGCCGTACCACAGCGCGCTCGCGCGATTGCCGGCCTACCTGCAACAGCTCGAGATGGAGAGCAACGGCAAGCAGGTCGACGCCAGTGGCGAGGCGCTGTCTTTCGGCACGTCGCCCGTGCTGTGGGGAGAGCCCGGCACCAACGGCCAGCACGCTTACTTCCAGATGTTGCATCAAGGGACTGACGTGATTCCACTTGAGTTCGTTGCCGTGCGCGATGCCACGCACGAACTCGAAGGCCACCACCCCAAGCTGCTTGCCAATGCGCTGGCCCAGGCGCAGGCGCTGATGGCTGGCCAAGCCGATGCAGGGGGCCACAAGAATTTCCCTGGCAATCGACCGAGCACCTTCTTCGTGCTCGACAAGCTCACACCCGAGTCGCTCGGCGCCTTCCTCGCGATGTACGAGCACCGCGTGTTCACCAGCGGCGCGTTGTGGGGCATCAACAGCTTCGACCAGTGGGGCGTGGAGCTCGGCAAGGTGCTGGCGCGCGACATCGAGCCGCGGTTGGCCTCGGGCGACACCCAGGGGCTGGACGCGTCGACCGCGGGATTGATTGCGCGCCTGCGCTGAGGACCGTCCGGCAACCGTCATCGGCATCGCGCCGACGCTCGATATGATGGCCCGGGGTTTTCCCGGGGAATCGTCAAGAGGAGTTGTTCATGAATTTTCAACAGGCCGTTGCGACCTGCTTCGCCAAGTACGTCGACTTTTCAGGGCGCGCGTCGCGCTCAGAGTACTGGTGGTTCTTTCTGGCCTATCTGGTGCTTGCCATCGTGGGCAGCTTCATCCATCAGTACGTGTACTTCATCGTCGTGCTTGCCTTCATCCTGCCGATGCTGGCCGCCGGCGCACGGCGCTTGCACGACATCGGCAAGAGCGGATGGTGGCTGCTGATCGGGATCATCCCGCTGGTGGGGCTGGTCCTGCTGTACTTCACGGTGCAGCCGAGTTCGCCGGAATCCAATGAATATGGCCCGCCGCCGGTGGCCTGAATCCAGCGCACCACGCGCATCGAATGAAAAAGGTCGCTCACGCGGCCTTTTTTCTGTCTGCATCTTTGCGGGGTGACGAAGACGCGTCAGGCGCCGGCACCCACCAGCGCCGGCTGCGCCCGGTAGACCTGTGGGTACATGCGCTTGAGCGCGGCGACCTTCGGCAGGTCGTTGATCACAATGTACGGATGGTCGGGATGGCGCGTCAGGAAGTCCTGGTGGTAGGCCTCGGCCGGAAAGAAGCGCTTCTGCAGTTCGATGGTGGTGACCACTGGCGCGCCGCCGAAGGTCCGCGCTTGCGTGAGCTGTGCGATGTACGCCTGGGCGATGCGCGCCTGCTCGAGGTTCTGCGCAAAGATCGTGGAACGGTATTGGGTGCCGGTGTCGGGTCCCTGGCGATTCAGCTGCGTGGGATCGTGCGCGACCGAGAAGAAGATCTGCAGCAGCCGCGCGTAGCTGATCTGCCGTGGGTCGTAGGTGATGCGAACCACTTCCGCATGGCCTGTGGTGCCCAAGCCCACTTCGTCGTAGCGCGCCGTGCTTTCCGCACCGCCCGCGTAGCCCGAGACGGCGCCGCTGACGCCCTTGACGTGCTGGAACACGCCCTGCACCCCCCAGAAGCAGCCGCCGGCTATCACTGCCACGTCGCTGGTGCTGCCGGGTGGCACTGCGGGGTCGGTGGCCGGTGCAGGCACCGCGACCACCGCTTCGGCGGCACGCGAAGGCCGCGCCGCCAGCCAGCCGGCGCCGCCAGCAGCCAGCGCCAGGGCGGCGATCAGCGAGCGGCGGCGATGCAAGGCGAGAATCGATGAGGTGTTCATGGGGGGCTCCGTCGTGGAAACCGAAGTGTGCGGCAACCGCCGCGACCTTCGTGTCGCCCATGAAAAAAGCCCTGCAGCTTGCGCTGCAGGGCTTTCCCTCTTTCGTGAAACACCGCGGAACTGGCTTTGCCAGGCCGCTGGTGTTGCCCCCAGAGGGGGGAGGGCGCCGCGGACACGAAGTGCCGCTGCGCCTTCGGGGGGGATCACATGCCCATGCCGCCCATACCACCCATGCCGCCCATGTCGGGCATGCCGCCGCCGGCGCCAGCTTCGTCCTTCGGTGCTTCGGCGACCATGGCTTCGGTCGTCAGCAGCAGCGAGGACACCGAAGCGGCGTTCTGCAGTGCGGTGCGGGTGACCTTCGTCGGGTCCAGGATGCCCAGCTCGAGCATGTCGCCGTACGTGTCGTTCGCAGCGTTGAAGCCGTAGTTGCCCTTGCCGGCCAACACAGCGTTCACCACCACCGAAGCTTCGCCACCGGCGTTGTTCACGATTTCGCGCAGGGGCGCTTCGACAGCCTTCAGCACCAGCTTGATGCCGGCGTCTTGATCGGCGTTGTCGCCCTTGATGGAGTCGCCGACGGCTTGCTTGGCACGCAACAGAGCCACGCCGCCACCAGCCACGACGCCTTCTTCCACTGCAGCGCGCGTGGCGTGCAGGGCGTCTTCGACGCGGGCCTTCTTTTCCTTCATTTCGACTTCGGTGGCAGCGCCGACCTTGATCACTGCAACGCCGCCGGCCAGCTTGGCCACGCGTTCTTGCAGCTTTTCACGGTCGTAGTCGCTCGAAGCTTCTTCGATCTGCACGCGCACTTGCTTGACGCGGGCTTCGATGTCACCGGCAGCGCCAGCGCCGTCGATGATGATGGTGTTTTCCTTGCCCACTTCGATGCGTGCAGCCTGGCCGAGGTCGGCCAGCGTGACCTTCTCGAGCGTCAGGCCGACTTCTTCGGCGATGACCTTGCCGCCCGTCAGGATGGCGATGTCTTCCAGCATGGCCTTGCGGCGATCGCCGAAGCCAGGAGCCTTCACAGCCACGACCTTCAGGATGCCGCGGATCGTGTTCACGACCAGCGTAGCCAGGGCTTCGCCTTCGACTTCTTCGGCAATGATCAGCAGCGGACGGCCCGACTTCGCAACTTGTTCCAGCGTGGGGAGCAGGTCACGGATGTTGCTGATCTTCTTGTCGTAGAGCAGCACGAACGGGTTGTCCAGAATCGCCGATTGCTTTTCCGGGTTGTTGATGAAGTAGGGCGACAGGTAGCCGCGGTCGAACTGCATGCCTTCGACGACGTCGAGTTCGCTGTCGAGCGACTTGCCGTCTTCGACGGTGATGACGCCTTCCTTGCCGACCTTGTCCATCGCGTCAGCGATGAGCTTGCCGATGGTTTCGTCGCTGTTGGCCGAGATCGAACCGACTTGAGCGATTTCCTTCGACGTGGTGGTGGGCTTCGAAGCCTTCTTCAGCTCGGCGACCAGGGCCGTGACGGCCTTGTCGATGCCGCGCTTCAGGTCCATCGGGTTGATGCCCGCGGCCACGTACTTGAAACCTTCGCGAACGATGGCTTGAGCCAGCACGGTCGCGGTGGTGGTGCCGTCACCGGCGTTGTCCGAAGTCTTGGAAGCCACTTCCTTCACGAGCTGGGCGCCCATGTTCTGGAGCTTGTCCTTGAGTTCGATTTCCTTGGCGACGGACACGCCGTCCTTGGTCACCGTGGGGGCGCCGAACGAACGCTCGAGCACCACGTTGCGGCCCTTGGGGCCCAGGGTCACCTTGACGGCGTTGGCGAGGATGTTGACACCCTCGATCATGCGAGCGCGGGCTTCGCCGCCGAAGACTACGTCTTTTGCTGCCATGTTGAATTACTCCGAATGTTGGGTTGAATGAACGGGTGGGATGGAGAAGATTTACTTCTCGACGACTGCGAACAGGTCGTCTTCCTTCATCACCAGCAGTTCGTCGCCGTCGACCTTGACGGTCTGGCCGCTGTACTTGCCGAACAGGACACGGTCACCGATCTTGACGGTCAGGGCAGCGATTTCGCCCTTGTCGTTGCGCTTGCCCGGGCCCACGGCCAGGACTTCGCCCTGGTCAGGCTTCTCGGCGGCGTTGTCGGGGATGACGATGCCCGAGGCGGTCTTGGTTTCGCTTTCAATGCGCTTGACGATCACACGATCGGCCAAAGGACGAAGTTTCATTGCATCTCCTGAATAGAAACGGGGGTTGTGGTGGGTGTCGGCCACAGGCCGGGTACCCGATCGTCTGGAAACCGAGTTGTTAGCACTCGGTTGCAGCGAGTGCTAATGATACGGGCTTTTGTCTGGCTTTCAAGGCGTGTGCTTCGACGCAGGAGAAGTCCGGGTTCACAACAGCTTCAACAAGAATGATTCTCATCATCAATCTATACTCCGCGCGTTCCGTCCGATCTCGCACCGACTTTTGACAAGTGCCGCGTGCGATCCCATCCATCGGCGGTTTGGGTCCCTCGTTTCCTGTGCTGGAGTGCATCGTGCATGTGCGGTATTACGGCGAGCTGCTGCGGTTTTTCATGCACGAGATCAAGGACGTGCACGAATCGCAGGATCTCGTTCAACAGACGTTCGAGCGCGTGCTCGCGCGCAGGTATGCGTGCGACCAGGTAACCCAAGGGCGGGCCTTGCTGTTCGAAGTGGCGCGCAACCTGCTGATCGACCGCCACCGCCAGGCGCAGGTCCGCCGGCACGAAAGCGACGACGTCCTGCGCGACCATTCGGGGCCTGCGGCCGCCGAGCCCGAGGCCGTGTACGCCGGCCACCAGCGCGTCGTGCTGCTGGTGGCGGCCATCGAGGCGCTGCCGCCGCGATGCCGCAAGGCGTTCATCCTGCACAAGATCGACGGCCTGTCGCACGCCGAGGTGGCCTGCGAAATGGGCGTCTCGCTCAACATGGTGGAACGCCACGTGATGTTGGCCGTGGCCGCCTGCCGCAAGGCGCTCGGCGACGTCCCGGCGCGAAAGGGCACCTGCGTTCTGCAGACGGCTGCTGGCGACCACGCACCGAATTGACGCGGGTTTCCCCGCGACACGGGGCTTTTCCAGGGTGGACACATCAGGTTCCGCGGAGCTGATCCGTCATCATTCAGAGAGCCACCGAAAATCCTCCGCCATGAACGAGCGCCCCTCCACGCCGCGACAGCCACCGACACCGTGGGCCGGCGTCTCGAACGAAGAGACCGACGACACGGAGGACGTGTCGTTGCTCGACGCACTCAGCCCGGTCGAGTTCGAAGCGCTGCGCTGGACGGTGCGGTGTGCCGACGGCCTCACGCCGGCCGAGCAAGCCGAGTTCGACGCGTGGCTCGCCGCCGCACCGGCGCAGCGCGCCGCCTGCGACGAGATGGCGGCCGTGATGGACGCCATCGACGACATCCCCGGCGCCGGCACGGCCCGCCTTCGCACCTCGGTTGCGATCGACGATGCCCAGCACTCCTCGGCCCGGGACGTGGCCGCCGACGCGCGGGCTGCCGCAAGCCCTACCGCATCGCCGGCGGACGATGTGCCCCTCGACCGCCCGTCGAAGGCCGAGACGGCGCACGCGGTGGCGCCGTCGCGGTCGGGCGGCACGCCCTGGGTGCGCCGCCTGACGCCGCACGCGCTCGCCGCCATGCTGGCCCTGGGCGTGCTCGGTGGCGGCTGGTTCGGATGGGACCATTGGCAGCGGCAGCCGGTCTTCAGCCAGGCGTTCGCCACCGTGCGCGGCCAGCAACTCGAGGCCCGTCTGCCCGACGGCAGCCGCCTGCAGATGGACGCTGCCACGCAGGCCGACGTGACGCTCTATCGCCACCGTCGCCAGGTCGTGCTGCCCGAGGGCCAGGTCGTCTTCCACGTGCAGGGCGACGAGGCCCGGCCTTTCGACGTGCTTGCCGGTGGCACGCGCATCACCGTCGTCGGCACGACGTTCGCGGTGCGCTACACGCCCTCGCTGGGCAGCCAGGCGGTGCAGGTGACGGTGCTGGAGGGGAAGGTGCGCGTGGCGCGCGCGCAAGGCGATGTCGCAGGCCTCGAGGCACGGGAACTGTTGCCGGGACAGGCTGTCGGTGCCGATGCGCAAGGGCATCTGGGCGCCATCACCGCGACGGCGCCGGCCAACGCAGCACCCTGGCTGAGCGCGCGGGCAAGCTTCGACAACGTGGCGCTGGCTTCGGTGCTCGCCGAACTGCGGCGCTACGGCGACCTGCCGTTGCGCCTCGGCGATGCCGCTGTCGGCGCGTTGCGCGTGACAGCCAGCGTCGACCTGCGCGACATCGGCGGCTTCGTGCGCAGCCTGCCGCAGGTGCTGCCGGTGCGCTTGCAGCAGCGCGACGGCGACACCGAAATCGTCGGCCTGCCGCGGTAGGCAGGCGCATCCAAGCGCCCGAACCACCGGCGCGCCGCGACTTTCTTTTTGGCGCCGCATCAGGTTTTCGTTTCGCGATCCGTCCTCTCTAGGAGGGCATCGATTTCCAGATGCCCGGTTCATTCCGGAGAAGGATTCGATGCCGATGACTCGCACCCCGTTCGCCCTGGCGCCACTGGCGTTGGCCGCCTTGCTGGCGCTGGTCGCCCCTCACGCCGTCATGGCGCAGTCCGAGGCGGTGGCAATCACCATCGCCGCACAACCGCTGGCGCAGGGACTGACTGCGCTGGCGCAGCAGACGCGCACCACCCTCGTGGCCGCGCCTGCCTTGCTGGCGGGCAAGACGGCGCCCGCGGTGTCCGGCCGGCTGACGCCACGCCAGGCACTCGACCGGCTGCTGGCCGGCAGCGGCCTGGTCGCGAACATCGACGGCACCGCCATCACCGTCCAGAAGGCGTCCGACGAACTCGCGGGCGGCGTCACCACGTTGCGCGAAGTGCGCGTGTCGGCCCGGCGCGAAGGCGAGACCGAAGGCACCGGCTCCTACACCAGCGAGGCCATCACCGTGGGCAAGACGGCGCAGGCGATGCGCGAGCTGCCGCAGTCGGTCTCGGTGCTCACCTACCAGCGGCTGGCCGACCAGAACATCACCAGCGTCGGCAAGGCCGCCGAACAGGCCGTCGGCATCACCGTGCAGGACGGCGAAGACCGTTTCGAGAAGATCTACTCGCGCGGCTTCGAGATCGACAGCATCCAGCTCGACGGCGGCGCGCCGATGTCGACGTCGTCCACCCTCTACGGCTACGCCACCTACGACTTGGCCGAGTACGACCGCGTCGAGCTGCTTCGCGGCGCGGCCGGCCTGCTCAACGGAACCGGCAACCCCGGCGGCGCCGTCAACCTAGTGCGCAAGATGCCCACCGCCACGCCACAGTTCGGCGTCACGCTGTCGGCCGGCAGCTGGGACAACTACCGCACCGAACTCGACGCGTCGGGCCCCCTGGCCTTCGACGGCAAGGTGCGTGGCCGCGCCGTCGTCGCCTACGAGGACCGGGGCTACTTCTTCGATCACGCCCAGAGCAAGAACCCGTTGATCTACGGCGTGCTCGAAGCCGACATCGGACCGAGCGCGGTGCTTACCTTGGGGGCGCGCGAGCAGCATGTGCGCGCCAAGGGCACATCCGCTTCGGTGCCGCGCTACGCCAACGGCGCCGACATCGGCCTGCCGCGCAGCACCGGCCTCACCACCGACTGGTCTTTCCGCGACATCGACTCGAAGGAAGTGTTCGCCAAGCTGGCATGGCGGCTGGCCGACCGGTGGACCCTGCGCGCCAACGCCACCCACACCGAGCAGGAGGGCTACCAGAAGGGCGGCTTCTACAGCGGCGCCGTCGCCCTGAACGGACAGACCAGCGTCTGGCGCGGCACGACCACGGCCACCTCGAACGAACAGCGCCTGTTCGACCTCAACCTGAGCGGTGCCTTCGACATGTTCGGCCGCACCCACGAGCTGCTCGTGGGCGCCGACGTGCAGGACATCGCGAGCCGTTGGCGCGGCACCGCCGCGCACGGCGGCCCGGTGCCGGCGGGCCGGCCGGTGAACGTGTTCGATCCCGATTCGACGCCATGGCCCGAGCCGCCCACCGGCCCGTGGTCGCGCGACTACTCGCCCAACACGCAGAAGCAGTACGGCGGCTATGGCACGCTGCGGTTGGAAATCGCCGATCGGACCAAGCTGATCCTCGGCGCCCGCGCCAACAAGTTCAAATACAACCAGGTCTACAGCACCCTCGGCACCAACGGTGCCTGGGCGGTCAACAGCGTGACGCAGTATTCGGAGCCGACCAAGGTCACGCCTTTCGGCGGCCTGGTGCACGACTTCAACGACACCTGGACCGGCTACGTCAGCTACGCCGAGATCTACCGACCGCAGGCCAACAACAAGGCCGGCCCCGCGCCGGGCACCGGACTCGAGCCGATGCGCGGCTCCAATGCCGAAGTCGGCGTGAAGGGCGCTCTGCTCGACGGCCGGCTCAACGCCGCGTTTGCGCTGTATCGCATCGTCCAGGACGGGCGGGCCATCCGCGACCCGAACTACCCGTCGTCCAATTCGGCGTTCGCCGGCAGCTGCTGCTACCTCGCCATGGGCAAGGTCGTGAGCCAGGGCTTCGACGCCGAGGTCAACGGCGAACTGGCACGCGGCCTGAACCTGACGGCCGGCTACACCTACAACGACAACCGCAACAAGACCGAGAACGCGGCCTTCAGCACCATCACGCCCAAGCACCTGGTCAAGCTGTGGGGCACGTGGCAGCTGCCGCAGGCCGCGGCCTGGAATGTGGGCGGCGGCGCGACGCTGCAGAGCGCGCAGTCGGTGATGGGCACTGCCGCCGGCTTCAACGCCGCGACCGGCCAGTACAACGGCCCGTCGGTGCCCTACAGCTACAAGCAGGCCGGCTACGCGGTCTGGAACGCCATGGCCGAGTACCGCTTCGACCCGCACTGGGCGGTCACCCTGAACGTGAACAACCTGTTCGACAAGACCTACTACCGCACGCTGGCCGGTTCGTCGGGCGGCAACTTCTACGGCGAGCCGCGCAACGTGATGGTGACGCTGCGCGGCAAGTTCTGACGCCTCGGCGCGGCATGTGGCCGCCGGGCGCTCAGCGGGCGGCGCCGAAAGTAGCGAGTTCGAAGACCGAGTTGGGCGCGTTCGGCCGGCTCGGCTTCACGGTCGCGCTCACCGGCAGTGCGCGGCGTTGCACCTCGGACTGCGGCTGTACGCCGCGGGCGATCTGCTGATCGACCAGCTTCTGCAGATGCACCGCGTCGAGAAACTCGACCATCTTGAGGTTGAACGACGCCCACAGTTCCGGCGTGCTGCAGCGTTGTGCGTCTTGCAAGTCCTTGGCCGACGGCCGGCGTTCGGTCGGCGGGCCTTCGACCGCGAACAGGATGTCGGCCACGGTGATCGCGCTCGCCTCGCGGCCGAGGCTGTAGCCGCCGCCGGGGCCGCGCGTCGAGGCCACGAGTCCGTGCCGGCGCAGCGCGGAGAACATCTGTTCGAGGTAGGACACGGAAATGCGTTGACGCTGGTTGAGCACGGCGAGCGACACCGGGCCGGCCCATCGATGCAGGGCGATGTCGACCATCGCGATGACGGCGAGCCGACCTTTGGTACTGATGCGCATGGTGTGGGAAGTGGGTGTGTGTCGAGGGTGGACGTCCCGTCTGAACATAAGCCGGATCGATCGTTCCGAACGTGCCCGGTTCATTACCAAATGGCAATGTCGCAAGGCGCCAGACCGGTTGATGCGCCGCTAAGCTGAAGCGTCATGACGACATCGCATTCCGGCTCCCCGTCGCTTCGCGAGACGCAAGCACTCTTCCTCGCGCGTTGCAGGCCGACCCTGTGAGCCTCTCCAAAGCCGAGCCTCCCAGTCGGAAGCTGGCCTGCGCCAGCACCCCTTCGACCGCATCGCCGCGCGCGCACCCCGCGCCATGATCGAGCTCCTCACCGACCCGGCTGCCTGGATCGGCCTCGTCACGCTGGTCCTGCTCGAGATCGTGCTGGGCATCGACAACCTGATCTTCATCGCCATCCTGGCAGAGAAGCTGCCGCCGCATCAGCGCGACAAGGCCCGCGTCATCGGCCTGAGCCTGGCGCTGATCATGCGGCTGGCGCTTCTGTCGATCGTGTCGTGGCTCGTCACGCTGACCACGCCGCTTTTCACGGTATTCGGCCAGGGCTTCTCCGGCCGCGACCTGATCCTGCTGCTGGGCGGCCTGTTCCTGCTGTTCAAGGCGACTTCGGAACTGCACGAGCGGCTCGAAGGCGTGACCCACACGCCCGGCGCTTCGGGTGTCTACGCCAGCTTCGGGCTGGTCGTGGCGCAGATCGTGGTGCTCGACGCCGTGTTCTCGCTGGACGCCGTGATCACCGCCGTGGGCATGGTGAAGGACCTGCCCGTCATGATGGCCGCCGTCGTCATTTCCATCGCCATCATGCTGTGGGCCTCGAAGCCCCTGACCCGTTTCGTCAACGCACACCCGACCGTGGTCGTGCTGTGCCTGAGCTTCCTGCTGATGATCGGCCTGAGCCTGGTCGCCGAAGGGCTGGGCTTTCATCTGCCCAAGGGCTACCTCTACGGCGCGATCGGCTTCTCCGTGATGATCGAGGCGTTCAATCAATGGGCGCGTCGCAACGCCGTTCGGCACGAGGCGCGGCGCCCGCTGCGCGACCGCACTGCCGAGTCCGTGATGCGCTTGCTGGGCGGTCGTGCCCGCGGCGATGCGCCGCCGCCCGACCTCGACCCGCAAGCCGCCCTTGCAACGCCGGCCTTCGCCGTGGCCGAGCGCAACATGGTCAGCGGCGTGCTCTCGCTCGCGCAGCGCAATGTCCGGTCGATCATGACGCTGCGTTCGGACGTGTCGTGGGTCGACCTCGACGACGCACCCGAGGCCATCCGAACGCAGTTGCTGGCCACGCCGCACGGGCTGTTCCCCGTGTGCCGCGGTTCGCTGGACAAAGTGCTGGGCGTGGCGCGCGCCAAGGACCTGCTGGGCGACCTGATGCTGCATGGCCGGATCGACGCCAGCGGCGGCCTTCGGCCTGCGGTGTACGTGCCGGAGTCGACCTCGGTCATCCGGCTGATCGACATCCTTCGCGGCGCCCGTGGGCAGCTGGCGTTGGTCAACGACGAACATGGCATCCTGAAAGGCGTGGTCACGCCGATCGACGTGCTCGAGGCCATCGCTGGCGAGTTTCCGGACGAGGACGAAACCCTGGAAATCGAGGCCATCGGCACCGACGCCTGGACGGTGGCTGGAACGGCGGATGTCCGGCTGCTTGAACAGGCATTGCAGACGCATGGCCTGGTCAGCGACGAGGATGGCTACACCTCGGTGGCGGGACTTTTATTGCACCACTTCGAACACCTGCCCGCCGTGGGCGAGTCGCTGCTGCGCGACGGCTTCGAATTTTCCGTGACCGACGCCGATGCGCAGCGCATCAAGAGAATCTCTGTACGACGAACCGGCGCGACAGGGTAGGGACCGCGTTTTGCGCTTCTCGCTGACAGCCCGGCACGCGGCACCCGGCCACCATCAGCTTACGGATGACAGAACTGCCGACGCTGCTGATCGAACACCCCTCCGGCTTCACGGAGTTGCACACCTTGCGTGCGCCGACGACCCGCGTCGGTCGCGCCCGTGGCAACGACGTGACGCTCGACGACGCCCGCGTGAGCCGTGAACACGCGGTCATCACGGTGGACGGCGCCTTCGTGCTGATTGAAGATCTGGGCAGTCGCAACGGCGTGTTCGTCAACGGCCGCAAGGTCACGATCGACGCGCTCGCCAGTGGCGACGTCGTCACCATCGGCGACTCCACGCTGCGCTTCACCTCACAGCACACCGACTACTCGCACATCGAAGCCGAGCCGCTCTCGTCCGTGCCGGGCCTGCGTTTTCTGCCGGACGACACGCGAGACACCGAGAAGTAGCGCGGCCGTCAAGCAGCGCCTCCTTCGCTACTCCGACCACGCCTCGGCGAGCACCGTCCGATGCGCGTCGTCCGGATCGGGACGCAGCCATAGGCCGCCGAGCTCGCTGGTGCGCATGAACAGACCCTGGCCGCCTTCCTCGTGCACGGCAGTGCATTGCCCTTCGACGACTCCGCCGGCATTGGCTTGCGAGAGGCAGCGGGCCTTGATGTAGGCGCCCATCCTCGTGGCGATATCGGAATAGGCGGCTGCCAGCACGTACTGCTGATCGTCGTGTGCCCACGAGGCGCTGTGGCGCAGTGCGACCACAGGAACGCCTTGCAGCACGGCGGCGCCCGGCCGCAGTGTGGCGATGGCTTCGGTGCGCGCGTCGGGCTTCCCGTCGGGGCCGTCCAATGCGGCGCAGCGCATTGAAACGGCCGTCACCACGCTGCGCCAGGGGCGCTCGAGCGCGGCGGGTTTCCGCGCGCGCACCGCCGGGCAGCCTCGGCCGCTCACCTGTTGCGCGCCTTGCACCAGTGCCGGCAGGTCCAGCCCGGCGAGTTCGATGGCCGGTGTCGCCTGTGCCATGCCAGCCGCACCGGTCATGCAGGCCCAGAGCGTGAACGCGGCCCTGCAAAAGGCCTTGAGGACGGACGATGGCGACGGCGGCGACGGTGGGCGCATGCCCAAGCATAGTGCGCTGCGATCCGTGCCTGTCCTCCGGCACTCGATGCGTCCGAACGCCTAAAAAGCGGCGCCGAGCGCCAGACGGCGGCGCAGCAGCCAAGCGATGTCGGCGGCAAACGAATACACCAGCAACGCGAGCCCGGCGCCGGCGATCGCCTGGGCCGCCGCCGGCCCGACGATGGGGCCGAGGCACACGATCAGCATCACGATCTGCAGCACGCAGACCGTCTTGCGGCGCAGGCTTTGGGGCAGCGGTCGTGCGAGCCAGGGCCACGCGAAGGCGGCCAGCACGAAGGCATAGCGCATCGCCCCCGAAGCCAGCACCCAGGCGCCTGCCTTGTCGAGCTGCCACACCGCGACGCAGAGCACCGCCACCAGCAACGCATCGGTTTCCATGTCGAAGCGCGCGCCGAAGTCGGTGGCCTCATGCCGACGCCGCGCGACCGCACCGTCGACCGCGTCGAGCGACGCCGCCGCGGTGGCCAGCAGCACGACCGCCCATGCACCGGCGGGCGTGGCGGAGGTGGGCTCCCACGCCGCCGCGGCCAGCAGCGCGACCAGGCCCAGCCGAAACAGCGTGATGCCGTTGGCGGCGCCGAAGCGCGTCTGCGGTGCATGCGCCTGCAACCCGTGCCACACGCATGCCGCGCCGATGCCGAACACCGCCAACGCCCGCGGCACGAACCACGCGCCCAGGCCGGCCCACAGCATGGCCGCGGCGGCCGCTGCGACGAGCGACAGCGCGCCCATGGCGAGCGTGCCCGCCGCGTCGCGTCGAAGCGCCGCCGCACCCGCGTCGTCGCGGGGCCGTGAGCGTGAAGAGGGCGAAAGCATCGTCTTAAGATCGGCCTTTGCCGGGACCGGCATCCATTCCGCGCGCAGCCGGCGCGCAACGAAAAGAGCATGCCAGCAATTCGCCTCCCCGAAGCCGCCGATGGTTTTCGCGCCTGCTGGACCGAGGCGCCGGGGCGCGCCGCGATCCGCGCCGGCGTGCTCGATGCACCTGCCGACGGCGAGGTGCAGGTGCGTGCGCTGCACAGCGCCGTGAGCCGCGGCACCGAGCTGCTGGTGTTCCGCGGCGAGGTGCCCGAGAGCGAATTCGCCCGCATGCGCGCGCCGTTCCAGTCGGGCGAGTTCCCCGGGCCGGTGAAGTACGGCTATGCCAGCGTCGGCGTGGTCGAGGCCGGCCCGCCCGCATTGCAGGGCCGCCCTGTGTTCTGCCTGTACCCACACCAGACGCGCTACGTCGTGCCAGCCACCGCCGTGCAACCGCTACCCGACGGCCTGCCGCCCGCGCGGGCGGTGCTGGCGGCGAACATGGAGACCGCCGTCAACGCGCTGTGGGACGCGGCACCGCGCGTCGGCGACCGCATCGCGGTGGTCGGCGGCGGCGTGGTCGGCCTGCTGGTGGCGTGGCTCGCGTCGCGCCTGCCGGGCTGCGCCGTCGAGCTGGTCGACATCCGCGCCGAGCGCGAGGGCGTGGCGCAGCAACTCGGCGTGGCCTTCGCGACGCCCGAGGCCGCCCAGCGCAATGCCGACCTGGTCGTGCATGCGAGCGGCCAGCCGCAGGGACTGGTCAACGCGCTCGAGCTCGCGGGTTTCGAAGCCACGGTGCTCGAGCTCAGCTGGTACGGCCGGCGCGCCGTCGCGCTGCCGCTCGGCGAGGCCTTTCATGCGCAGCGGCTCACGCTGCGCAGCTCGCAGGTCGGCCACGTGGCGGCGGCGCAGCGCAGCCGATGGAGCCATGCACGGCGCCTGGCGCTGGCGCTCTCGCTGCTGCGCGACCCCGTGCTCGACGTGTTGATCACCGACAGCGCACCCTTTGACGACTTGCCGGCGGTGCTGGCGCGCCTGGCCGACGGCGCCCCCGACACGCTGTGCCAGCGCATCGACTACCCCTGAACTTTCCGAGGATTCCCCATGTACAGCGTCAACGTCCGCGACCATTTCATGATCGCTCACAGCTTCCGCGGCGAGGCCTTCGGCCCGGCGCAACGCCTGCATGGCGCGACCTACGTGGTCGACGCCGAGTTCCGCCGCCGTGCGCTCGACGCGGACGGCATGGTGGTCGACATCGCGCTGGCCACCGAGGTGCTGCGCCGCGTGCTGGGCGAGCTCAACCTGCGCAACCTCGACGACGACGCCGCCTTCGCCGGGCAGAACACCACCACCGAATTCATGGCGCGCGTGGTGTTCGATCGCATCGCGGCACGCATCGCCGCTGGCGAACTCGGGCCGCACGCGAGCGGGCTCGACGGGCTGCATGTGCGGCTGCACGAATCGCACGTCGCCTGGGCCGCCTACGAAGCGGCGCTGCCGGGCGCCGACACGGCGCGCTGAGCGGCCCCGCCATGCCGATGCCGCGCCAGTGCATCTTCCTCGTGCCGGGCGACTGGGAGAGCCGCACCGGCGGCTACCTCTACGACCGCCGCATCGTCGCGGGCCTGCGCGACGCAGGGTGGGACGTCGCGCTGCATTCGCCCGGCGACATGTTCCCGCTGCCCGACGCCGCGGCCCGCGCGCGGGCCCGGCAGGTGGTCGACGCCTTGCCCGACGGCGCGCTGGTGGTGGCCGACGGGCTGGGCTTCTGCGCCTTGCCTGAACTGGCCGAACGCCACGCCCGGCGGCTGCGCTGGGTGGCGCTGGTGCACCACCCGCTGGCCTTCGAGTCGGGCCTGTCGGCCGGTGATCGTGCCTTGCTCGAACGCAGCGAGCGGCGCGCGCTCGCCTGCGCGCGCCACGTCGTGGTGACCAGCGCGTCGACGGGCCGGGCGCTGGCCGACTTCGGCGTCGCCCCATCCCGCCTCACGGTGGTCGAGCCCGGCACCGATCCCGCGCCCCAGGCCGAGGGCGGCGGTGCGGGGCCGGGCGCACTGTCGCTGTTGTGCGTGGCCACCGTCACGGCGCGCAAGGGGCACGCGGTGTTGCTCGAAGCGCTCGCTGGGCTGAAGCACCACCGTTGGCAACTGCACTGCGCCGGCAGCCAGGCGCGCGACGATGCGACCGTCGCCGCCGTGCATGCCGCCGCGGTGCGCCACGGCCTGGTCGAGCGCGTGCGCTGGCACGGCGAGGTCGATGCCGCCGCGCTCGACCGGCTGTACGCGCAGGCCGACCTGTTCGTGCTGCCCTCGTTCCATGAGGGCTACGGCATGGCGCTGGCCGAAGCGCTCGCGCGCGGCCTGCCGATCGTGAGCTGCGACGCCGGCGCGATCGCCGATACGGTGCCGGCCGACGCCGGCGTGCTGGTGCCGCCGGGCGATGCCGACGCGTTGCGCGCCGCACTGCAGCGCCTCATGGACGCGCCCGATGTTCGCGCCGGGCTCGCCGCAGGCTCGCGCAGGGCAGCCAGACGGCTGCCCGACTGGCCGGCCAGCGCCGCGCGCTTCGCCGCCGTGCTCGATGCCGTGGGAGCCCGCGCGTGAGCGGCTTCAGCACCGATTGGCTGGCGCTGCGTGAGCCTTTCGACCGCGCGGCTTGCGCGATGGCCAGCGCCGCACTCGACTGGCCGGCGCTGGCCGCTCGCCTGCGCGCCGACCGCGCTGGCGATGCGCTGTTGTCGGTGGTCGACCTCGGCTGCGGCACCGGCGCGAGCCTGCGCGAGATCGCGCCGCGGCTGGGCGGCAGGCAGCACTGGCGGCTGGTCGACCACGACGCAGCGCTGCTCGCCGCGATCCCCGATGCCCTGTCGCGCTGGGCCGCTTTATGCGGTCTCCGCATGCACGCCGATGGCGAGCGGTTGAACATCGAGGGCGCAGGCCTGCGCATCCGCATCGAGCGTGTGCGCGCCGATCTTTCGACCGGACTCGACGGCGCGTTGCTCGAGGGCGCGCAGCTGGTCACCGCGTCGGCCTTGCTCGACCTGGTCTCGGCGGAATGGCTCGATGCACTGGTGGCGCGCTGCAGCGGCGCCGGGGCTGCGGTGGGCTGGACGCTCAACGTCGACGACCGGCTCGAATGGCATCCGGCCGATCGCGACGACGCGCAGGTCCAGGCGCAGTTCCGCGCCGACCAGCGGCGAGACAAAGGGTTCGGCCTGGCGCTCGGCGGTGCCGCGTCAGCGCACGCGCTGCGGGCCCTGCAGGCAGTCGGCTACGCGGTGGCGCAAGCACGGAGCGACTGGCAGATCGACGGTACGCGCGCCGACACCGATCGCTCGATGCTCCGCGCGATGGTCGATGGCGTTGGTGACGCCGCCATCGCGCAGGCGCCGTCGAAGGCCACGGAGATTCGCGCCTGGCAGGCGCGGCGCCTGGCGCAGCACGTGACGCTGCGCTTGCGCGTCGGGCATGTCGACGTGCTCGGCTGGCCGCAGCCACCGTCGTCGCCCGCACGTTAGCCGCCGCGCAGATCGAGGTCCCAGAGCATGTCCTCGCCCATCGCGAAGGTGCGCGCGGGCGGGCGGAGCGCGTCGGCCATCGCGTCGGAGCGACGCACCTGCAAGCCCGGATGGCCGGCGCCGATCACCACCGGCGCGACGATCAGGTGCAGGCGGTCGAGGCAGCCCTGCTGCACGAACTGCGAGACCGTCACGCCGCCGCCTTCGACGAACAAGGTGCGCAGGCCGCGTTCACGCAGCGCCCGCACCACGTCGCGCAGGGGAAGCGTGTTGCCATCCGCACCGTCGCGCGCCACGGCCACGACATGCGCGGAGCCGAGCCGGGCTTCGGCCCGTTCACGGTGTGCGGCGTCGCACACGAGCACCGTCGGCGCATGGCCATCGGTGAAGACGCGCGCATCCGCCGGGACGCGCAGGCAGGGGTCGATCACCACGCGCGTCGGGTTCTCGCCCGGCACGCGGCGGGTGGTGAGCTGCGGGTTGTCGAGGCAGGCGGTGCCGGCGCCGACGATGACGGCGTCGCACAGCGCGCGCAACCGGTGCACGTGCACCAGCCCCTCGGGGCCGTTGACGAAGCAGGAGTCGCCGCGGTGGGTGGCGATGCAGCCGTCGAGGCTCTGGCCCAATTGGCCCAGCGTCCAGTCGGCGTCGGCACCCCGCCGGTCGAGCAGCGGCTTGAGCAGCGCGAACAGCGCCTGCGCCGCGGCGTTCCATTCACCTCGCAGCGCATGACCCTCTCCTTCGGACCAGGCCAACCATCCAGCGACGTCGATGCTCGAAAGCCCTAAGCGGCGCCGACGGGCGATGTCCAGACACAGCGGCCACAGCGCGGTGATGTCGCCGGTCGGCAACGCGGCGGACGATGGGGAGGGGACAGCGCTCAGACGATGCACTCCTGCGAGGGGGCCTGGCCGCCCCGGCATCGAGGCGGCAGTCCGCGCCGCGCGCGGATGAGCGGCATGCTAGCAGTCGGATTTCGTCGGAACGCACTGCCCGTGCGTCAGCCCGGGAGATGGGCGGTGGTCGGAGACGAAATCTTTCGTTGACTTGCGCAGGATTGCTGCACTGCGGTAACGTTGTGTAACCTTTTCTCACAACTTCGTTCGATGATCACCAAACGCCGCGCGCTCGAAACATTGGCCCTTTCCCTGTGCACGCCGGCACTCTGGGCGCAGGGCGCCATGGCCACCCGCACGGCACCCGGCACCACGGGCGCGACCTGGCCGACCAAGCCGCTCCGTTTGCTGGTGGGTTTCCCGGCCGGCGCATCGCCCGACCTGGCGGCACGCGCAGTGGCCGAGCCGCTTTCCAGGCTGCTCGGCCAGCCCGTGGTGGTCGAGAACAAGCCGGGCGACAGTGGCAACGTCGCCGCCAACCTGGTGGCGAAGGCGCAGGACGACCACACCATCGGCGCCCTCATCAATGGCAACCTGACGATCGCCAGATTGCTCAACCCGAAGACGCCGTTCGACCCCGAGAAGGACTTCGCTCCCGTCAGCCTGCTGGGCACCGCCCCGCTGGTGTTGGCGGTGAGTGCGCAGGCAGTGGGCGCCAACCCGGTCGACCTGCTGCTGTGGGCGCGCAACCTCAACGACAAGGGCCGCTACGGCACGCCGGGCGTCGGCACTGTCGGCCATCTGGGCATGGAGTTGCTCAAGAGCCGCAGCGGCATCCTTGCCACGCACGTGCCGTTCACCGGCAATCCTCAGGTCATCGCGGCCATGCTGGCCGGCGACATCCAGCTGGCCCTGTTGCCGCCCGGCTTGGTCAAGCCGCACATCCAATCGGGCAAACTCAAGGCGGTCGGCGTGACGTCGCCGCTGCGCAGCCCGCTGTTCAGCGAACTGCCGACGCTGCGCGACGCCAACGTGCACGGTGCCGACCTGGAGATCTGGACCGCCATTGCCGCGCCGGCCGGCCTGCCGGCCGCTGCGATCGCACGGCTCAACGCCGCGTTGTCGGAGGTGGCGCGCACGCCGGAGGTGCAGCAAGCTCTGCTCACTGCCGGTTGGCAAGCGCAATCGGGCACGCCGAAGGCCCTGAGCTATCGGATGCGGCAGGACACGTCGCTGCTCGGCGGCGTGATCCTGATGCGCGGGATCAAGGTCGAGGCCTGAGGCCTGAGCGCGCCGGTCGGCTTCGCCTTCCTGGCTTCAACCGTTGGCGAGAACGTTTCTCATTTGCGTGGAAAATGGCGGGTTGACGGTCCCGCTCCCGCGGCGCCCATGCCCGGAGCGTGCGATCTTCTTCCTGACTTGGTGTCCACCCGACTTCCGCGCGACGCAGACGTGGAGGACGCAGGCGTGCACGTCCTGATCGTCCACAACGCGGTGATCCCGGTATTCACCTATGGCGGCACCGAGCGCGTGGTGTGGAACCTCGGACGCAAGCTGGTCGAGCTGGGCCATCGCGTGACCTTTCTCGTGCCCGAGGGTTCGCAGTGCGACTTCGCGCCGCTGTTGCCGTTGCAGTCCGATCGGCCCTGGCACGAGCAGGTGCCGAGGGACGTCGATCTGGTGCACTTTCATTTCGATCCCCGGCTGTCCGACGCTGGCGCACTCGGCACGCCCTTCGTTTTCACGGAGCACGGCAATGCCCACCGTGCGCGGCCGTTGCCGCGCAACACGATCTTCCTGTCGGGCGATCACGCCGCCCGCTACGGCTCCACGGAATTCGTTCACAACGGGCTCGACTGGTCGACCTATGGGGGCGTGGATTTCACGCGTCCCCGTACCTACGCGCATTTCCTCGGGAAGGGCAGCTGGCCCGTCAAGAATCTCGCCGGTGCGATCGCTGTCGCGCGTCGGGCGCGCGTCGAACTCGAAGTGCTTGGCGCGGGACGCTTCAGCTTTCGCCGCAGCGTGCGCATGACGCTGTCGCGGCGGGTCCGCTTCCACGGGATGGTGGGCGGCCGCGAGAAGAGCGCGTTGCTCAACGGCTCACGCGGCATCGTCTTCCCGGTGCGCTGGCACGAGCCCTTCGGCCTGGCTGTCATCGAGAGCCTGTATTTCGGTTGCCCGGTGTTCGCCACGCCCTACGGCTCCTTGCCCGAGCTGGTGCCCGGGGACTGCGGCGTGCTCGCGGCGGATGCGTCGACGCTGGCCCAAGCCCTGAGTGACAGAACGTTCGACGCCCGTGCCTGCCATGCGCATGCCGTTGGTCACTTCGGGGCGGAGAAGATGGCAGTTGGCTATCTGCGCTGCTATGAGCGCGTGCTGGCCGGCGAGTTGTTGAACCGCGCTTCACCCGCCATTCGCGGCGAAGCGCGTTCATTGCCTTGGCGGGGCTGAGCCCCGGGGGCCCTGTTGTATCGTCAGTCTTCGAGGACTTCCGGCTGGGTCCGGATCGACGTGTGGTCGCGATGCTCCTTGTGCTTGCCCAGCAGACTGTCGAGGGCGCGGCGCGCTTTCGACTCGGCGCCGCGGAAAGCTTCATCCACGCTCGATGCCTGATGCGTCACCGCCACTGCCGGCAACTGCGTCACGTGCGCCTCGATCACGCAACGCTTGTCGTCCGCGCCGCCTTTGCCGCTGTTTTCGTCCGACAGATGCACTTCGATGCGGTGAACGTCGTCCGAGAAGCGCCCGAGCGTGCGTCGAATCTCGCTGTCGGCCCAGGTTTCAAGCGTGGTCTTGTTCTCCATGCCGTTGCCGGTGTTGATGTGAATCTCCATGCGGTGTCTGCTCCTGATGTTCGCCGCGTCGTGGCGGCGGGCCACCCCGTGCGGCACCAGGGCCGCCGTGTGGATCGAAGCCTCAGCATGGCCAACTCCGTCGTCGGCCGGCGTAGGCCAAGGGAGGCTTTTGAGCCACGCGATGTTCAGAAGGCCGGAACCAGCGATCCGTTGAACTTCGTCTTGATGAACTGCTTGACCTCCGCCGACTGGTAGGCGGCCACCAGCTTCTTCGCCCACGCCTTGTCCTTGTCGGCGCGGCGGACCGCGATCAGGTTGGCGTAGGGGCCCTTCGGCGACTCCTTGAGGATCGCGTCCTTGCCGAAAGACAGCCCCGACTTTTCGGCGTAGTCGTTGTTGATGGAAGCCAGCGCGAGGTCGTCGAGCGAACGCGGCAGTTGCGCGGCGTCGAGCGGAACCAGCTTGATCTTCTTCGGGTTGGTCAGCACGTCGAGCGGCGTGGCGGTGTTGTTCTTCACCGCGTCGGGCTTGAGCGTGATGAGGCCCGCCGATTGCAGCAGCAACAGGGAGCGGTTGCCGTTAGACGGGTCGTTCTGGATGCCGACCGCCGCGCCCTCGGGCAGTGCGTCGATGCTCTTGAGCTTGCGCGAATAGAAGCCCAGCGGCGCGGTGATGGTCAAGCCCACCGGCACGATGTCGCAGCCGCGTGACTTGATCTGGTTGTCCAGGAAGGGCTGGTGCTGGAAGGCGTTGGCGTCGAGATCGCCGGCCGACAGGGCCGCGTTGGGCAGCTGGTAGTCGTTGAAGACGATCACGTCGAGCGTGAGCCCGTCGCGTGCGGCCACCTTCTTCACCACCTCGAAGATCTGCTCGGCGTTGCCCACGGAGATGCCGACCTTGATGCGGGTCTTGTCCTGGGCATGGGCCACGCCGAGCGTCAGGGTGGTGGCGAAGAGCGCGCCGAAGGCGAGGAGGGCGCCGCGGCGCTGGAAGGATGCGAAGGACATGGGAGAGCGTTGAAAGCCGAAAGGGAGGGCGACTGTGCCAGCGCCATCGCTGTCAACGAACGAAGCAATCGTCATGTCGATATGCGGTGTTCGCGAGACGGTCCTTATTCGCTCAACGCATAAGCAGATGGCGATTCAGTCGTTCGTTTCGGGCGCAGAGGCCCGCATACTCGCGTCCCTTTCTCCTGTCCGACGACCGTCCAGGTCGCGGCGCCTCCGTCCCGATGAGCAACTCCCCGACCGATGCGGCCCTGAAGCCGCCGGTGATCCGCCTCGAAGCGGTCCAGAAATCATTCGCGCTGCCCAGCGGCGAGATCTTCGACGCCGTGCGCGCGCTGTCGCTCGACATTCCCGAGGGCGAGATCTTCGGCCTGATCGGCAAGAGCGGCGCCGGCAAGTCGACGCTGCTGCGCCTGATCAACCTGTTGGAGCGCCCCGACGCCGGCCGCGTGATCGTCGGCGGCCGCGACCTGACGACGCTCACCCGCCGCGAGCTGCGCGATACGCGACAGAACATCGGCATGATCTTCCAGCAGTTCAACCTGCTGCAGAACGCCAGCGTGTTCGACAACGTCGCCTTCCCGTTGAAGATCCACGGCCGCCATTCGCGTGCCGAGATCGATGCACGGGTCCGCGAATGTCTCGAGCTGGTTGGCCTGTCTGAAAAGATCGACACTTACCCGGCGCAGCTGTCCGGCGGCCAGAAGCAGCGCGTGGCCATCGCCCGCGCGCTGGCTTCGCGGCCGCAAGTGCTGCTGTGCGACGAGCCCACGTCGGCGCTCGACAGCGAGACCACGCGCTCGCTGCTCGAGACCCTGCGCGACATCAACGCCAAGATCGGCGTGACCATCGTGATCGTCACGCACGAGCTGTCGGTGGTCGAGGTGCTGTGCCGCCGCGTCGCCATCCTCGAGAAAGGCCAGCTGGTCGAGCAGTTCGCCGTCGAAGAGGCGCCGCAGGCCGAACGCGTCACCGCGCTCGGCCGCGAGATCGACGCGCTCGTGCGCCGCCGCGAACGCGATGCGCGCGAAGCCGCCAATGCGCCGCTGAACGCGCCGCTGTTTGCCCCCGCAGTCGCCCGAGGAATCGCCCATGCCTGAGAACATCGCCGCCATCCTGCCGGAGCTGTGGCTCGCCACCGGGCAGACCTTCCTGATGCTGGGCATCGGCCTGTCGGCCGCGGTGCTGATCGGCGGCCCGCTGGGCGTCTTGCTGTTTTTGCTCGGCCCCGGCCAGTCGCTCGACAACAAGCCTGCCTTCCTGGTGCTGAACTGGATCGTCAACACCGTGCGGTCCTTCCCTTTCATCATCCTGCTGGTGGCGCTGGTGCCCGTCACGCGCGTCATCGCGGGCACGTCCATCGGCCCGCTCGCGGCCGCGGTGCCGCTGTCGGTCGCCGCCATTCCCTACTTCGCGCGGCTGGTCGACCAATGCCTGCGCGAGGTGCCACGCGGCGTGATCGAAGCGGCGCATGCCATGGGCGCATCGGAACTGCAGATCGTCTGGCGCGTGCTCATCGTCGAGGCCCGTTCCGGCCTGGTGCTGGCGCTCACCGTGTTGTCGGTCAGCTTCCTGTCGTACTCGGCCATCGCCGGCGTGGTGGGCGGTGGCGGCATCGGCGACCTGGCTATCCGCTATGGCTACTACCGCTTCCAGACCGACGTGATGATCTTCACCGTTGTGCTGCTGGTGGTGCTGGTGCAGATCCTTCAGTTCGTCGGCAATACCTTCGCCCGCCGCCTGGATAAACGTTGATTCCCTTTCTGTTCTCTGGTCCTCTGTCATGAAAACTCTCACTCTCCGCCGCTCCTTTCTCGCTCTTTCGATCGCAGCGCTCTCGCTGGGCGGCCTCTCGCTCGACGCCCAGGCACAAGCCGACAAGAAGAACCTCGTCATCGGCGGGACCGCGGGCTCGAACATCGACCAGCTCAAGCTGGGCATCGTGCCGATCCTGCAGAAGAAGGGCTACACCGTGAAGCTGGTGGAATTCAACGACTACGTGCAGCCCAACCTGGCGCTGGCGCAGGGCTCGCTCGACGCCAACTTCTTCCAGCATCTCGTGTACCTGAAGAAGTTTGCTGCCGACCAGAAGCTCGACCTCGTCGAACTGGTGCAAGGCCCGATCGCGCCGCTGGGCGTGTATTCGAAGAACCGCAAGACGCTGACGGAAGCCAAGGACGGCGACCGCGTGACGCTGCCGAACGACCCGAGCAACCTGGCGCGTGCGCTGGTGCTGCTGGAGCAGAACAAGCTGATCACGCTCAAGACCGGCATCGACCCGATCCGCGCGTCGGAAAAGGACATCGACCAGAACCCACGCAAGCTGAAGTTCATTCCGCTCGAAGCCGCCCAATTGCCACGCTCGATCGGCGACACCGAGTACGCCATCATCAACGGCAACTTCGCGATCTCGTCAGGTCTGAAGCTGACCGAGGCCGTGGCGCTGGAGAAGACGCCCGACCACTACCTGAACGTGGTGGCCGTGAAGAGTGCGGACAAGAACACGCCTTGGGCCAAGGACATTGCCGAGGCCTACCGCTCGAAGGAATACAAGGCCGTGGTCGATAGCAAGTTTCAGGGCTACGCCAAGCCCAGTTTCCTGCAATAAGGCCCATCTCAGCCCTGTCGAACAGCCGCGATCGCGGCTGTTTTGCTTGGTGCACGCGCCGGGTCGGCGCGTTCGCCGCGAATGCTGACGTTTTCTGCCGGCCGGACCTCAGCGTCGCGTGCCGGCGAAAACTCGCACCAGCCGTTCGATGCCGCCACGGCCGGTGGCGGCGCGGCCCACCAGGGCGCTTCCCAGCGTGCCGGCCACGGTGCGGCCGATGAGAGAGCGGCCACGTCCTGCTGCCATTAGCAGCAGGAGTCCTGCACCCAAGACCACCCAGTGCTCGCCGGGAAGATCGGGTCGTCGGTCGTCTGCCACGCGGGCCTTGCGAATGAAGTCTCGGGGAGCCATGCGTCGTTCCTTCGATGAAAAGATGGAAAGCACCATGGATAGAACGGCGTGCCGCCGCGGCGTGTAGGCCGCGCCCGTCGATGCGCGGCGCATCGCATCGCATGCGGCGCAGGCCAAGCCCTACAGCCCGGGTGAGTGGCCGCGGGCGACTTCTTCGGGAAGCCACGGCGGCGATCAGGCCGTCGAATGCCGCTTTGTCTTACACGCGCGCGCATGCGATGCCGTCATGTTGATGCTCCCCCCGACACACAGACATGGAGCCATGATGGACCATTCCGAACCGGTCGCGTCCGATGCGCGCGACCTTCACGCGACGGTGCCGAGCGCCGACGCCCACGGCGCACAGCATGCGCTCTCGCTTCGCATCAACGGCCGTCCGCACACGGTGCACATCGACCCCTGGGTGACGCTGCTCGACCTGCTGCGCGATCGGCTCGACCTCACCGGCACCAAGAAGGGCTGCGACCACGGGCAATGCGGTGCCTGCACGGTGCTGGTCGACGGTCGGCGCATCAACGCCTGCCTCACGCTGGCCGTGATGCAGGAAGGCCGCGAGGTCACCACGGTGGAAGGCCTGGCCAACGGTGATGCGCTGCATCCACTGCAGCAAGCCTTCATCGAACACGACGCCTTCCAGTGCGGCTACTGCACGCCGGGTCAGCTGTGCTCGGCCGTCGGGCTCATGAACGAGGGCGAGGCGGCGAGCCGGGACGACATCCGTGAACTGATGAGCGGCAACGTCTGCCGCTGCGGGGCCTACCCGCAGATCGTGCAGGCCGTGGGCGAGGTGATGGGCATCGAGGCGCCGGCGAATCCGTACCGCCGCGTCGTGATCGGGACGGTGCCGGCATGACCCCCATCACATTCGCCCGCGCCGACGACGCCTCCTCTGCCTTGGCCGCCCTGGCCGATGGCGGCGCCACACGCTTCATCGCCGGCGGCACCAACCTGCTGGACCTGATGAAGGAGAACATCGCTCGGCCAGCGCGCCTGATCGACATCAACGGGCTGCCGTTCGCCGGCATCGAAGACACCGAGGACGGCGGTCTGCGACTGGGCGCGCTGGCGCGCAACGCCGACACCGCCTACCACCCGGAAGTACGAAACCGCTACCCGCTTCTGAGCGCGGCCATCCTGGCCGGCGCGTCGCCGCAGATCCGCAACATGGCCAGCAACGGCGGCAACCTGCTGCAGCGAACCCGCTGCCACTATTTCTACGATGCCGGCGTCCCATGCAACAAGCGCGAGCCCGGCAGCGGTTGCCCGGCCATCGGCGGCATCACGCGGCAACACGCGATCCTGGGCGCCAGTGCCCATTGCATTGCGACGCATCCATCGGACATGTGCGTGGCCTTGGCTGCGCTGGGCGCGACGGTGCACGTGCGCTCGCGCAGCGGTGTGCGGGCCATCGCCTTCGCCGAGTTCCATCGACTGCCGGGCGACAAGCCGGACATCGACAACACGCTGGCGCCCGACGAGCTCATTACCCACATCGTGCTGCCGCCCGCCGAGCAGTTCCGCTCGCATTCCGCCTATCTCAAGTTGCGCGATCGCGCGTCGTATGCCTTTGCGCTGGTCTCCGTGGCTGCCGCGCTCGACCTCGCCGATGACGGCACCGTGCGCGAAGCGCGCGTGGCCGTTGGCGGCGTGGCGCACAAACCCTGGCGATTGCCCGAGGCCGAGTCGCTGTTGCTTGGAAGCGCGCCGAGCGCGGAGAACTTCGCGCTGGTCGCCGATGCGCTTCTGCGGTCTGCGCAAGGCCATGGCGCCAACGATTTCAAGATCCCGCTGGCTCGCCGCGCCATCGTTCGCGCGCTCGAAACGGCTGCCGCCGGCACCGTCGACAACCAGGCCCACGGCCCCGATGCACAAGGAGCCCCCCAGTGACCGAACTCATCGAAGCCCTCAACGCCCCGACCGCCGACGCTGGAACGGGTCCCGTGCGCGTGGGCGACCCGGTCTCGCGCATCGACGGTCGCGCCAAGGTCACCGGTCAGGCGCGCTATGCGGCCGAGCATCCGGCCGAGGACCTGGCGTACGGCGTGGTGGTCAACGCAACCATCGCGCGCGGCCGCATCGTCGGCTTTGCGCTCGACGCGGCCCTGGCCGTGCCGGGCGTGCTGGACATCCTCACGCACCTGAACAAGCCGAAGACGCGCAGCATCGGCCTGTTCTACAAGGACATGACCGCCCCCGGCGGCACGCCCTTCAAGCCGCTGCACGACGGCGATATCGCGTACAGCGGGCAGCCGGTGGCGCTGGTGGTGGCCGAGACCTTCGAGGCCGCCCGCTACGCCGCGTCGCTGGTCGAGGTGAACTATGCGGTCGAGCCGCACGACACCCGGTTGCTGGCCAACCTGCATCGCGCCTACAAGCCGAGCCGGCTGAAGGCGGGTTACTCGCCGCCGCCGAAGGAGAAAGGCGACGCGCGCGCCGCCTTCGCCGCCGCGCCGGTGCAGATCGAAGCCGAGTACTACAGCGGCGTCGAGCACCACAACCCCATGGAGCTCTTCGCCACGACCGTGGTGCGCGGCCCGGACGGCCACCTCACCATCCACGACAAGACGCAGAGCTCGCAGAACAGCCGCTGGTACGTGTCGCACGTGTTCGGTCTGTCGAAAGACAAGGTGACGGTGCGCAACACCTATGTGGGCGGCGCCTTCGGCTCCGGCCTGCGGCCGCAGTACCAGCTGCCGCTGGCCGTGATGGCCGCGCTGCAGCTCGAGCGCTCGGTGCGGGTGGTGCTCACGCGGCAGCAGATGTTCACCTTCGGCCACCGTCCGGAAACGCTGCAGCGGGTGAAGCTCGCCGCGGATCGCGACGGTACGCTGCGGTCCATTTCGCACCATGCCGTGGCGGAGACCTCGCGCTTCGAGGACTACGTGGAGGTGGTCGTCAACTGGTCGGGCCAGCTCTACCGCTGCGACAACATCCGGCTCGGCTACGACCTGGTGGACCTCGACCAGTACAGCCCGATGGACATGCGTGCGCCCGGCGCCGCACACGGCGTTCACGCTCTCGAAGTGGCCATGGACGAGCTGGCCCACAAGCTCGACATGGACCCGCTCGCGCTGCGCTTGAAGAACTACGCCGAGCGCAACCCGATGGACGATCTGCCGTACTCCACCAAGGAACTGCGGGCCTGCTACGAACAGGGCGCAGAGCGCTTCGGCTGGGCCGAGCGCCCGCTCGCGCCGCGCTCCATGCAGGAAGGCACCGAACTCATCGGCTGGGGCATGGCCACCGGCACGTGGGATGCGATGCAGATGTTCGCGCGCGCCAGTGCCGTGCTGCACGCCGACGGCCGCCTGGTGGTGAGCAGCGCGGCCACCGACATCGGCACCGGCACCTACACCGTGATGGCGCAGATCGCGGCCGCTGCCATGGGCCTGCCGCTGGAGCAGGTCACCTTCCAGCTCGGCGACTCCACGTTGCCGGTGGCGCCCATCGAGGGTGGGTCGTCGCACGTCACCACGGTGGGTTCGGCGGTCGAGGGCGTGTGCGAGAAACTGCAGCGGCGCCTGTTTCGCCTCGCGCGCGCGATGCCTGGTACCGCGCTGCGCAAGGTGCGTTTCGAGGAGATGGAGTTCGTCGACGGCACGCTGCGCCGCGCGGTCGACCCTTCGGGCGCGGTGCGGCTGGTCGACGTGCTCGCGCATGCGAACGAAGCACGCATCGAGGAGAAATACCTGATGCTGCCGCACGTGTTCAAGCAGAAGAAGTACTTGCGCGCCACGCACTCCGCCGTGTTCTGCGAGGTTCGGGTGGACGAGCTGATGGGCACGGTGCGCGTGACGCGCGTGGTGAGCGCCATCGCGGCGGGCCGCATCATCAACGCCAAGACCGCGCACAGCCAGGTCAGTGGCGCCGTGGTGTGGGGCATCGGCCAGGCGCTGCATGAAGAAACGCACACCGACCACCGCCTGGGCCGCTTCATGAACCACAACCTGAGCGAGTACCACGTGTCGGTGAACGCCGACATCCACGACATCGACGTGATCTTCGTGCAGGAAGACGACCGCGTCGTGAGCCGGCTCGGCGCCAAGGGCGTTGGCGAGATCGGCATCGTCGGCGTGTCGGCCGCCATCAGCAACGCGATCTTCCACGCCACCGGCCGGCGCGTGCGCAGCACGCCGATGACGCCCGACAAGGTCATGGCGCCGTGAACACACGCGACGAGCGCGCGGCGAACGCCTTCGTTCGCGTGCGTGGCGCGCGCGAGCACAACCTGAAGAACGTCGACGTCGACATCCCGCGCGATGCGTTGGTGGTGTTCAGTGGCGTCTCGGGCTCAGGCAAGTCGTCGTTGGCGTTCGGCACGCTGTACGCCGAGGCGCAGCGGCGCTACTTCGAGTCGGTGGCGCCGTATGCGCGCCGGCTCATCGACCAGGTCGGCGTGCCGGCGGTCGATTCGATCGACGGACTGCCGCCGGCCGTGGCGCTGCAACAGCAGCGCGGCACGCCCAGCACGCGCTCGTCGGTCGGCAGCGTCACCACGTTGTCGAGCCTGCTGCGCATGTTGTATTCGCGCGCCGGCCACTACCCGCCCGAGCAGGCGATGCTGTTCGCCGAGGATTTCTCACCCAACACGGCGCAGGGCGCCTGCCCGACTTGCCATGGGCTCGGTCATGTGTACGAAGTGACCGAGCGCACGATGGTCCCCGACGACAGCCTGAGCATCCGGGAGCGCGCCATCGCTGCGTGGCCGCCGGCCTGGCAGGGCCAGAACCTGCGCGACATCCTCGTCACGCTGGGCTACGACGTCGACATTCCGTGGCGCGACCTGCCGCGCAAGGCCCGTGATTGGATCCTCTTCACCGAGGAGCAGCCGACCGTGCCGGTGTACGCCGGCTTCACGCCGGAGGAGACGCGCGCCGCGCTGCGCCGCAAGACGACGCCGAGCTACCAGGGCACCTTCATGGGGGTGCGCAAGTACGTGCTGCACACCTTCGCGACCACGCAGAGCGCGTTGACGAAGAAGCGCGTGTCGCGCTTCATGGCCGGCAGCGTGTGCCCGGCCTGCGACGGCAAGCGGCTCAAGCGCGAGGCGTTGAGCGTGCGCTTCGCCGGTCTCGACATCGGCGCGCTGTCGCGCTTGCCGCTCGACCGGCTGGCGGAGGTGCTCGCGCCGGCGGCGGCCGGCACGCTGCGCTCCGAGGCGCCGACGCCGGTGCGCAGCCGGGCGGCATCGCGCCAGGACGCGGCGCAGCGCGTGGCGGCCGGCGGCGCGTCGCATGCGGCATCGCCCGACGTGCGGCGCACGCCCGCGTTGTCGGAGGAAAAGCGCATCGCTGCGCAGCGCATCGCACACGAGGTGCTGGCGCGCGTCGACACACTGCGCGGGCTGGGCCTGGGCTACCTGTCGCTCGATCGCGCCACGCCCACGCTGTCGCCCGGCGAGCTTCAGCGGCTGCGGCTCGCCACGCAGATCCGCTCCAACCTGTTCGGCGTGGTCTACGTGCTCGACGAACCATCCGCCGGCTTGCATCCGGCCGATGCCGCGGCGCTGCTGTCGGCGCTCGATGCGTTGAAGGGCGCTGGCAATTCGCTGTTTGTGGTGGAGCACGACCTCGAAGTGATGCGGCGTGCCGACTGGATCGTCGACGTCGGCCCCGACGCGGGCGAGCAGGGCGGTCAGGTGCTCTACAGCGGACCGCCCGAGGGTCTGCGCCGGGTCGCGGCCTCGCACACCGCGCGCTACCTGTTCGGCCACGACCTTGCTCGAACCGATCGACACGCCCGCGAGCCCGCGGGCTGGTTGAAGCTCGAAGGCGTGGTGCGCAACAACCTCGACGACATCGACGCCGCTTTTCCGCTCGGCGTGCTGACGGCCGTGACCGGCGTCTCGGGCTCGGGCAAATCCAGCCTCGTGAGCCAGGCGCTGATCGAACTCGTCGCGGCGCACCTCGGGCACGAAGCGCCGGTGGCCGACGACGAAGCGGACGCGCCCGACGCGCCGGCCGCACCCGCAGGCACGACCGCGGGCCGGCTGGCCGGCGACACCGCGCGAATCCGGCGGCTGGTGCAGGTCGACCAGAAGCCGATCGGCCGCACGCCGCGCTCGAACCTCGCGACCTACACCGGGTTGTTCGACGCCGTGCGCAAGCTCTTCGCCGCCACGCCGGCCGCACGGGCGCGCCGCTACGACGCAGGCCGCTTTTCGTTCAACGTGGCGAAGGGCCGCTGCCCCACCTGCGAGGGCGAGGGCTTCGTCAGTGTCGAGCTGCTCTTCATGCCCAGCGTCTACGCGCCGTGCCCCGACTGCCATGGCGCGCGCTACAACGCGGCGACGCTGAAGGTCGACTGGCACGGCCGCAACATCGCGCAGGTGCTGGGCATGACGGTCGACGAGGCCTGCGCGTTCTTCGCCGACGAGCCCGCCGTGCACCGGCCGCTCGACCTGCTGCGGTTGATCGGCCTGGGCTACCTGCGCCTGGGCCAACCCGCCACCGAGCTTTCGGGCGGCGAGGCCCAGCGCATCAAGCTGGCCACCGAACTGCAGCGTGCGCAGCGCGGCGACACGCTCTACGTCCTCGACGAACCGACCACCGGGCTCCATCCGTCGGACGTCGACAAGCTCATGGCGCAGCTCGAAGGGCTGGTGGGTGCCGGCAACACGGTGGTGGTGGTCGAGCACGAGATGCGCGTGGTGGCGCGCGCCGACTGGGTGATCGACCTCGGCCCCGGCGCGGGCGGCGAGGGCGGGCGCATCGTGGCGAGCGGGCCGCCGGCCGAGGTCGCGCGCGGCGCGGGGAGCGCGACGGCGCCGTACCTTGCGCGCGCGCTGGGCGTCGAGGCAAACGCAACCGAAGGTAAATAAGCGGCGGCGGGGTGCATCCAAACGGGCATGCCGCGGGTAGTACCGGCATGCCGCGACGCCGACGCCGACGCCGAACAAAAACACGCTGCGGGGCATGCCTTCCACCTACCAGGACCTGAACCATGCATCGCTTGATCTCTCTCCCTCTCGCCCTCGTCGCCGCTGCCGCCATCACCGCCTGTGGCGGCGGCGGCGGGCATGGTGACAGCGGCAACGTCGACGGCCCGCTGGGCAACACCGTGGCGGTCACCGCGTCGGGCCGCGTCATCTCGTTCGACCGCGCCACGCCGGGCACCGTGGCCACCAGCCGCGCGGTCAGCGGCCTGGTCGCTGGCGAGACGCTGGTGGGCATCGACGTGCGGCCGGCCGATCGCGCGATCTACGCGGTCAGCAGCCAGGGCCGCATCTTCACGCTCGACGCCGCGACCGGCGTGCTGACGCTCAAGTCCACGCTCAGCACGCCGCTGGCCGGCTCGCAGTTCGGTGTCGACTTCAACCCCGTGGCCGACCGGCTGCGCCTGGTCAGCGACAGTGGCCAGAACCTGCGCGTGGACGTGAACACCGGCATTGCCGTGGTCGACGGACCGATCAACGGCGCGCCGGCGCGCATCACCGCCTCGGCCTACACCAACGCCTTCGCCGGCACCGCCACCACGCAGCTCTACAACCTCGACGCGGCCGGCACGCTGTACCTGCAGGACCCGCCCAACGCCGGCACGCTCGCCAACCCGGTGCCCCTGAACGTCACGTTCACGGCGAGCAACGGCTTCGACATCGACGCCCGCAACAACATCGGCTACGCGGCGCTGGCGGTCGGCGGGACGACGACGCTCTACACCGTGCCCCTGAGCGGCACCGCGGGCGCGCAGCGCGTCGGCACCATCGGCACCGGCGAGGCGCTGGTCGGCCTCGCGCTCGTGCCGCCAGCGGCACCGAAGGTCTATGTGCTGCACGATGCCGCACGGCTCGCGAGCTTTGCGCTCACGGCGCCCAATACGCTCTCGAGCGCCGTCGGCATCAGCGGGCTCGCAGGCAACGAAACGGTCGTGGGCGTGGATTTCCGCCCGTCGAACGGCAGGCTCTACGCGCTGACCAGCACGGCCCGCCTGCTGACGGTCGACCCCGACACCGGCGCATCGACCCCGGTGGGCGCGCTCGCAGCCGACCCGGCCGACGCCACGCTGCCCTACGCGGGCCTGACCGGCACGCGCTTCACGGTCGACTTCAACCCGGTGGCCGATCGCCTGCGCGTGGTCAGCGACACCGGCCAGAACCTGCGCATCAACGTCGACACCGGCCTGACGACCACCGACGGCGCGATCAACCGCGCGACGCCGGCCGTGGTCGTGGCCGGGGCCTACACCAACAGCTTCGCGGGCACCACCGCGACCGACCTGCTCGACCTGGAAGGCAACGAGAACGTGCTGGCCCGCCAGAGCCCGCCCAACGACGGCACGTTGGTCAACTTGGGCGCGGTGGGCATCCCGCTCAACGGGCAGGCCGCGTTCGACATCGCAGGCGGTGCCAACGGGTTGGCGCTGGCCGCGCTCCGCGGCGCAGGCGTGGGCCCGTTCACGCTCTACACGGTCTCGCTCACCACCGGCGCAGCCACGCCTTTCGGCGCGGTGAACGGCGCGGCCTTCGGGCAGATCGGCGGCGCCGCCGGGCCCGTGGTGCGCGACATCGCGATCCGCTTCTGAGCGGTATCGGCTCGATCAGCGTCACGGCCTCGTTCCTGACACCCGCGTCGCAGCGGGTGGTCAGAATCGAGGCATGAAAAGAACCACTGTCGCGGCCGTATCGGCCGCCCTGGCGGCCACGCTGCATGCGCAGACGCCGATCGACGACGTGCCCGCGCTGCGGGCCGTCACCGTTTCCACGCCGCGCGGCGCTGCCACGTCTTTCGACATGCCGGCGTCGGTCGACCTGGTCGACCGCCAGCAGTTGCGCGACGGCAAGCTGCAGGTCAATCTCTCGGAGAGCATGGGCGGCGTGCCCGGGCTGCAGGTGCAGAACCGGCAGAACTATGCACAAGACCTGCAGATCTCCATCCGCGGCTTCGGCGCGCGCTCCACCTTCGGGCTGCGCGGCGTGCGCCTGTATGTCGACGGCATTCCGGCGACGCTGCCCGACGGACAGGGCCAGAGCTCGAACATCGACATCGGCTCGGCCGACCGCGTCGAGGTGCTGCGCGGCCCGTTCTCGGCGCTGTACGGCAACTCGTCGGGTGGCGTGATCCAGGTCTTCACCGAAGACGGCGAGGCACCGCCTCGGCTGGGCTTCTCGGTGGCCGGCGGCAGCTTCGGCAGCACGCGCCTCGGCGCGAGGGCTTCGGGCGCGAGCGGTGGCATCGACTACCTGCTGAGCGCCAGCCGCTTTCGCACCGATGGCTACCGCGAGCACAGCGCGGCCACGCGCGACATCGTCAACGGCAAGCTCGGCGTGCAGCTCGACGACGACAGCCGGCTCACGCTGGTGGCCAACAGCGTGCGCATCGACGCGCAGGACCCGCTGGGCTTGACACTGGCCCAACGCGACGCCGACCCGCGCGCCGCGCCGCTCGCCAACCAGTACGACACGCGCAAGACCGTCGACCAGACGCAGGTCGGCCTGCTCTACGAACGCCGCATCGATGCCGACCAGGACCTGCGCCTGATGCTCTACGGCGGCGACCGCCGCACCACGCAGTTCCAGTCCATTCCGCCCTCGGCGCAGGCCAGCGCGCTGAGCGCCGGCGGCGTGATCGACCTGCAGCGCCGCTATGCCGGCTTCGACGCGCGATACACGCTGCGCACGGCGCTGGCTGGCCGGCCCTTCACGGTCTCGACTGGCTTGGTCTACGACACCTTGCACGAGCAGCGCCGCGGGTACGAGAACTTCCTCGGCACCGGCGCCGCACAGCAGCTGGGCGTGCGCGGTGGGCTGCGGCGCGACGAACGCAACGAGGTCGGCAACGTCGACCCCTATGTGCAGACGCGTTGGGACTTTGCCGACCGCTGGACGCTCGAGGCCGGCCTGCGCCACAGCACCGTGCGCTTCGACTCCGACGACCGCTATCTGCGCGGGATCAACGGCGACGACAGCGGCGACGCACGCTACCGCAAGGCGCTGCCGGCGGCCGCACTGCGCTTCGCGGCCACGCCGTCCCTCAACCTGTATGTCGCGGCCGGCCGTGGCTTCGAGACACCGACGCTCAACGAGCTGTCGTACCGGCCGGGCAATGTCGGCGGGCTCAATTTCGCGCTGCAGCCCTCGGTCAACCGCAGCATCGAGCTCGGCGCCAAGGCGCGCGTGGCCGACGGCCTGCTGACCGGCGCGGTGTTCCAGACGCGCACCGACGACGAGATCGTGACCGGCACCAACAGCGGCGGCCGCGCCACCTTCCAGAACGCCGGCCGCACACGGCGCGAAGGCTTCGAGCTCGGCTGGCTGCACGAGACGCCTTCGCACTGGCGCACGCAGCTGGCCTACACCTGGCTCGACGCGCGCTACAGCGACGGCTTCTGCTCGCCCGCCCCTTGCGCACTCGGCAACGCCATTGCCGCGGACAACCGCATTCCAGGCATTGCGAAACAGTCGTTCTTCGCGTCTTTCGGCTATGCACCCGCCGAGGGCTGGCGCGCCGGTGCCGAGCTGCGCGCACTGGGGCGCATCGAGGCGAACGACGCCAACACGGCAAGCGCGGAAGGCTACGCGCTGCTGGCGTTGCAGGCCGGCTACGTGCAGCGCTGGGACAAGTGGGAGTTCAACGCCTTCGCGCGCGTCGACAACGTGACCGACCGCCGCACCGTCGGCTCGGTCATCGTGAACGAGGGCAACGCCCGCTACTACGAGCCCGCGCCAGGCCGCAGCTGGACGGTCGGCGCTGGCGCCGCGTACCGCTTCTGACCGTCCTGGCGCTCGCATTCACAACTTGTCGAGGACCAGCCTCTGGACCAACGACGAGATATCGGCCCCCTTGGCGCGGTACCGTGGGCTGTCGTTGCGGATCACGTGCCACGGCATCCGAGAGGCAATGGCATCGTCCGGGTCCTGCACTATGCTCACGCCGCCGGCGGCTTCGATGTCCCGCATACCTTGCGCGCCATCGTATTGGTTGCCGCTGAGGATGATGCCGATCACCCGCGGTCCGTAGACCGCAGCGGCTGCGGAAAAGAGCCGGTTGACCGACGGCCGAACGCTGTCGAAGAGGCCGGGTTCGTCGATCCTCACGACCCCTGATCGACCGACCGCGAGATGCTTGTCCGGTGGAGAGACGTAGATATGCGCCGGCTTGATCTCTTCGCCGTCGACAGCGAGGGAAACCTTGAGATGGGCGTAAGACTCGATGATCTGAAGCACGGACTTGGCAGGCTGGTCTTTGGTGCTGAGCGAGATCAGTACGGCGACCGGCATCGTTCGGGGCCAGGTCGAGGCGATTTTTGCGATGGCGGTGAGCCCGCCGAGTGCCGCGCCGATCACCACCACGTCTCGTGTAATTTTCATCGTGAACCCCGGTTCGCACGCGGACTCCGGTTCCTCACCCGCGCGCAGTTCCTATGCTCGCGGCCTGCTTTTGCCGGGTTGTGGTCCCGCAGCGCCAGGGAAGGTCATCGCAAAGACTACGCGGACGCCGTCGCGGACCCGCAGAGATCGGGCGCTTATGCCGTGGGCCCCATACCCCCGGCAATGCTGAGGAGTTGAGGCTAGTTGAGATTCATTCCTATCTAGAATGACCGGCCCTTCCACTCTGCACGAACGCCTGCCGCATGAAAACCAAGGGTCTGGCTTCCGCCATCGTCACGGCTTTCGCCGTTCCCGCTGCCCTGTGGCTCGCCGCGCCGGCCGTGGCCCAGCCGGCCGTGCAGGCACGTCCGGCAGCGATGGCGGCTTCGGCGTCCACCACGCCGCAAGCCGTGGCGGCGCACTACGCGGTGCTGGTGCATGCCAACTACGAGGACGCGCGCCAGGGCGCGGTGGCTTTGCAGAAGGCCATCGACACCTTCGCCGCCGCGCCGTCCGAGGCCGGGCTCCTCGCCGCGCGCAAGGCCTGGCTGCAGGCGCGTGAGGCCTATGGGCAGACCGAGGCGTTCCGGTTCTACGGTGGACCGATCGACAACGACGACGGCCCCGAAGGCCGCATCAACGCCTGGCCGATGGACGAGTCGTACGTCGACTACGTGGTCGACGCGCCGACCGCCGGCATCGTGAACGACCGCAAGGTCGCGATCACGCGCAAGTCGCTGGCTGCGCTCAACGAGCGCGACGGCGAAGAGAACGTGGCGACCGGTTGGCACGCCATCGAGTTCCTGCTGTGGGGCCAGGACCTGAGCGAGACCGGCCCTGGCAACCGTTCCTTCGAGGACTTCGTCGACGGCAAGCGGCCCAACGCCGACCGCCGCCGCCAGTACCTCAAGGTGGTGACCTCGCTGCTGGTCGACGACCTCGGCACGCTGGTCAAGGCCTGGGCGCCCAGGCAGGCCAACTACGGCGCCAAGTTCGCACGGGGAGGCAACGAGTCGCTGCGCAAGATGCTGGTCGGCCTGGGCTCGCTGTCGCGCGGCGAACTCGCGGGCGAACGGCTCGAGGTGGCGCTGGCCAGCCAGGACCAGGAGGACGAGCATTCCTGCTTCTCCGACAACACGCACCGCGACGCGGTGACCAACGCGATGGGCATCCAGAACGTGTGGCTCGGCCGCTATGTGCGCACCGACGGCCGCGTGGTCGAGGGCCCGTCGCTGCAGGCGCTGGTGGCGGCGCGCAACCCGCAACTGGCGCAACGCACCACCGCGCAGGTCGCCGCCTCGGTGGCGGCGACCGAAGGCATCCAGGCGCCGTTCGACCGCGAGATCGTCGGTGCCAAGGACGCGCCCGGCCGCCTGCGCGTGCAGAAGGCGATCGACAGCCTCACGCAGCAGAGCAAGGACCTGGTGGAAGCCGCGGGCGCCATCGGCATCACCCGGCTGACGCTGGTCAACCCCGAGTAAGCGGCGCCATGCGCCGTCGCGTGAGAACCTGGGCCGGGATGGGCGCGCTTGGCTTCGCGGCCCTGGCGGGGCCTGAGACGATCGCCCGTGCGGGCGAATTCGAAGCCGAGGAAAAGACCGGCGGCGAGACCACCGTGTTCGCCACCGGCCGCAACGCCTTTTCCTTTCCGGCCGCCAACCTGAGCGATCCGGAGCGCACGCGCTTCGTGATCGGCAATTCGTTCTTCAAGCGCAATTGGGTGCAGGCGCCCGCGTCGACCAAGGCGCGCGACGGGCTCGGCCCGCACTTCATCGCGCGTTCGTGCGCGGCCTGCCACATGCAGGACGGCCGCGGTGCGCCGCCCGATTTCAAGAAGGGCCTGTCGGAACCGCCGGTGGCGTTGCTGATGCGCCTGTCGATCCCCGGCACCGACAGCGTCGGTGGCCCGCTGACCGAGCCGGTGTACGGCGACCAGTTCCAGAACTTCGCGGTGCGCGGCGTCACCTCCGAAGGCCAGATCTCGCTGCGCTACGAGCCGGTGGCGGGGCGCTTCGCGGACGGCACGCGCTACACGCTGCAGCGGCCGGTGTACGCCTTTTCCAAGCTGAACTACGGACCGATGGTCAAGGGCACGATGACCAGCCCGCGCATCGCGCCGCAGGTCATCGGCGTCGGCCTGCTCGAAGCCATTCCCGAGTCGGAAATCTTGCGCAACGCGAGTGACCAGGTCGCAGCGGGCGGGCCGGTGCGCGGCATGGCGAACCGCGTGTTCGACGTGCCTTCACAGCAGATGCTGGTGGGCCGCTTCGGCTGGAAGGCGAATGTCGCCACGCTGGCGCACCAGACCGCCGCCGCTTTCATCGGCGACATCGGCATCACGTCCAGCGTGTTTCCCGAAGAGACCTGCACCCCGCGCCAGGTCGACTGCAAGAAGGCGCCGCGCGGCGCCGAGGGCCGCGGCCACGAGATCGACGACAAGACGCTCGCCGACGTGGTCTTCTACCAGGCCACCGTGGCGCCGCCCGCGCGTCGCAACCCGAACGACGCGCAGGTGCGCGTGGGCCAGGCGCTGTTCGCGCAGGCGCAATGCACGGCCTGCCACCGCCCGACCTACACCACGGCCGGCGCGATGTTCCCGCCGCTCACGCCGCGCGTCACCAGCCCCGCGCTGTTCGGCCAGACCATCCATCCGTACACCGACCTGCTGCTGCACGACATGGGCGAGGGCCTGGCCGACGGACGGCCCGACTTTCTCGCCAATGGGCGCCAGTGGCGCACGCCGCCGCTGTGGGGCATCGGGCTGATCCCCGACGTCAACGGCCATCAGCGCCTGCTGCACGACGGCCGTGCGCGCGGCGTGATGGAAGCCATCCTGTGGCACGACGGCGAGGCGCGCCAGAGCCGCGACGCCGTGCTGCAATTCAATGCGGCCGAGCGCGCGGCGCTGGTCAAGTTCGTGGAGTCGCTGTGATGCCGTCCTTTTTCTTGCGTGCACTCTTCGCGCCGATCGCGCTGCTGGCCGCCGCTGCCGTGCAGGCGCAGCCTGCGCCGGTCGCACCGGCCGGTGCCCCGCAGTTCTTGACCTCGGCCTACCGCGACCAGTTCGTGCCGCGCGCCAACGCCTTCGCGGCCGAGAGCGCCGCGCTGGGCACGGCCATCGACACGCTGTGCGACGCGCCGGCCGGCGAAGCGGCCACCGCGCTCGCCGCCGCGCAAGCGCGATGGAAAAGCACCACCACCGCATGGGACCGGCTGGCCGGCGTGGCCGTCGGCCCGCTGGTCAAGCGTCGCGCGCTCACCGCGCTGGACTTCAATCCGACGCGGCCGGCGTTGATCGAGCGCGCCATCGTCACCGCGCCCTCGGGCGCCGAAGCGATGGAGCGCGTGGGCACGCCGGCCAAGGGCATCCCGGCGCTCGAGTGGCTGCTGTGGAGCAAGAAGCCCGCGCCGCAGTCGCCGGCTTGCCGCTACACGCAGCAGGTCGCGATCGAGCTGGCGCGCGAGGGCGCCACCATCGCCACCGGCTTCGCCGACCTGGCCGCGACCGACTGGGCCGCCGACCCGGCCAAGACCTACCTCGCGTGGCAGGAGCTTTTCAATCAGTGGCTCGGCGGCTTCGAGCGGCTGCGCTGGGCGCAGATCGACAAGCCGCTGAAGACGGTCGAGACCTCGCGCACCGGCAAGGCGCCGGTGTTCTCGCGTGCGGCCAGCGGCCATGCGGCACAGAGCTGGGCCGCGCACTGGGAGGCGCTGCGTTCGCTCGCGCCGCCGGTGGCGCAGGCGCTGGCCGGCAGCGGCAAGCAGCCGCTGGCCGCGCGCCTGACGCAATCGTTCGCTGGCACCGATGCCGCGATGCAGCGCGCCACGCCGGCCGACCTGGCCGCGCTGCCCGCCGCCACACGCGAGCTCGCGGCGACCAAGAAGCTGATCGAGGCCGACGTCGCGCCCGCGCTCGAGGTCGTGGTGGGCTTCTCCGACGGCGACGGGGACTGAGCGATGCGCGACGCACACCGCCTCGTCCCCGCGATGGACCGTCGACGCTGGCTCGCCATGCTGGCGGCCATCGGCACCGCGCCGCTGTCCGGCCTGTCATGGGCGGGCGCGTCGGCGTCGCGCTTCGTCGCGGCCTGGGAAGCGGAACACGGCTACCGCGTCGGCGTGCTCGCGCGCACGGCGCAGGGGCTGGCGGTGCAGTCCGCGCTCGACGTGCCCACGCGCGCGCACGGGCTGTGGGTGGAGCGCGGCGGCACGCTGCTCGCGGCCGCACGCCGGCCCGGCGATTGGCTGGTGCGCTGGCGGCCCGACGGCACGGCCGTGACCTGGTGCTGGATCGAGCCCGGCCGTGCCTTCAACGGTCACGTGATCGCCAGCGCCGACGGTCGCCATCTCTACACGACCGAGACCGACCTCGAAACCGCGTCGGGCCTGATCGGCGTGCGCGATGCCGCATCGCTGGAGAAGATCGACGAGTGGTCGACCCATGGCATGGACCCGCACGAACTGCTCACCGACACCGACGGCAGCCTGGTCGTCGCCAACGGCGGCATTCCCACGCTGCCCGAGACCGGCCGCGTGAAGGTGCATCTCGACCGCATGGACGCGTCGCTGGTGCGGCTCGACACCGCCGACGGCCGCTTGCGCGGGCAGTGGCGCCTGCCCGACCCGCGGCTGAGCCTGCGCCACATGGCGTGGGGCGAGCGCGGGCAACTGGGCATCGCGCTGCAGGCCGAGCACGACCGCACCGAAGACAAGGCCGCAGCGCCGCTGTTCGCCACCTTCGATGGCCAGGCGCTGCGCGCCCACGCGGCCGAACACGCCCTCGTGGGCTACGGCGGCGACATCGCCTTCGCCAACGGCCGCTACGCAGTGAGCTGCCCGCGCGCCCACGGCGTGGCGATGTGGCGCGCGGACGGCCGATGGGACGGTTTCACCGCGCTCGCCGAAGCCTGCGCGCTGACGAGCGCCGAGCGCGGCGGGATCTGGGCCGGCGGGCGCGAGCGCGCCTTGCGCATCGCAACGGCAGCCGGTGCCGAGGGCGACGCGGCGCCGCTCGCATCGCTGCGACTGGACAACCACTGGGCCGAACTCGGCTGAGTGACGAACCGGCGCCGAGGCGGACTCGCTCCCACCAAATGGCAGCCCGGCGTCGTCACGCTGTCGACGTTGCCGCCGGACACGGGGGGCGTCCACGACTCTGAAGCAAAACGATGACACCCACTTCTCTCCACCGCGCCGGTCGCCGGCTCGCGCTCGGCGGCGCCGTCGGGCTCGCCGCCACGGCGATGCTGCCTTCGCTGGCTGTTGCGCAGGGCTTTCCGACCAAGCCCCTCCGCATCGTCGTGCCTTTCCCGCCGGGCGGCAGCACCGACCTGCTGGCACGCCGCATCGGCGAGAAGCTGGCGATGGTTGGAGGGCAGCCGGTTCTGGTCGAGAACCGCGCCGGGGCCGGCGGCACCGTCGGCGCAGACTACGTCGCGAAATCGGCGCCCGACGGCCACACGCTGCTCATGGGCGTGACCGGCAGCAACGCGATCGCCGGCGCGCTTTACCCCAAGCTGCCTTACGACGTGGTGAAGGACTTCGCGCCGGTCTCGCTCGTGGTCTCATCGCCATTGGTGCTGGTGCGCAACCCCGGTTTCGCGGGCAACGCAGTGGCCAAGTTGGTGGCCATCGCCCAGTCCAGGCCAGGCTCGATCAGCTACGGCTCTTCAGGCAACGGCACCTCGATGCATCTCACTGGCGAGATGTTCAAGCTGTCGGCCAAGGTGTCGATGCTGCACATCCCCTACCGTGGCAGCGCCGGTGCATTGACCGACCTGATGGGCGGGCAGATCGACCTCATGTTCGGCGACTTCCTGGCGGTGTGGCCGCAGGTGGAGTCCGGCAAGGTGGTGGCCGTTGCAGTGACTTCGAAGGCGCGTCACAAGATGCTGCCCAACGTGCCGACCATCGCCGAGAGCGGCTACCCGGATTTCGAGGCGCTGTCGTGGCAGGGCCTGTTCGCGCCAGCCGCCACGCCGCCGGCCATCGTCGATCAGCTCAATCGCGAAGTGAACAAGGCGCTGGCCAGCGCCGACATCCAGGCGTACTTCGCCTCGCGCGGTTTCACGCTGGGCGGCAGCAGCGCCGGCGAGTTCAAGACATTCCTCCAGATCGAGGCCGACAAGTGGGCGAAGATCGTGAAGGCGTCCGGCGCCGAGCCTGACTGAGCGGCGCATGGGCAACGTCACGCACATCGGGCGGCCGGCGTCAGAAACGGCACCGGCGCGATCCACCGTCATTTGGGGGTCATCGCGCCGGTGCTGGTTGAAATCGAAGCGGTCGCCGTGCGCCGCTAGGTCCGAAGCTGGGTCAGAGGCCGGCAGCCGCTCGCAGCGCGGCGGCCTGCGTCGTTGCCTCCCACGTGAACTCCGGCTCTTCGCGGCCGAAGTGGCCGTAGGCGGCGGTCTTCTGATAGATCGGGCGCAGCAGGTCGAGCATCTGGATGATGCCCTTGGGGCGCAGGTCGAAGTGCTCGCGCACCAGGGCGGCGATCTTCTCGTCGGGGATCAGGCCGGTGCCTTCGGTGTAGACCGTGATGTTCATCGGCTCGGCCACGCCGATCGCGTAGGCCACCTGGATCTGGCACTGGCGCGCGATGCCGGCGGCCACGATGTTCTTGGCCACGTAGCGGGCCGCGTAGGCGGCCGAGCGGTCGACCTTGGACGGGTCCTTGCCCGAGAACGCGCCGCCACCGTGCGGGCAGGCACCGCCGTAGGTGTCGACGATGATCTTGCGGCCGGTCAGGCCACAGTCGCCTTGCGGGCCGCCGATGACGAAGCGGCCGGTCGGGTTGATCAGGTAACGCGTGTCCTTGAGCCATTCCTTCGGCAGCACCGGCTTGATGATCTCCTCGATCACAGCCTCGACGAACGAGGCCTTCATCTTCGTCGCCGTCTCGCTCTGGTCGGGGTGGTGCTGCGTGGACAGCACCACGGTGTCGATGCTGTGCGGCTTGCCGTCGACATAGCGCATCGTGACCTGGCTCTTGGCGTCGGGACGCAGGAAGGGCAGGCGACCGTCCTTGCGCAACTGGGCCTGGCGCTCGACCAGGCGGTGCGCGTAATAGATGGGCGCGGGCATCAGCTCGGGCGTCTCGTCGCAGGCGTAACCGAACATCAGGCCCTGGTCGCCGGCGCCGGTGTTCAGGTGGTCGTCGGAGGCGTGGTCCACGCCCTGGGCGATGTCGTTGGACTGCTTGTCGTAGCAGACCATCACGGCGCAACCCTTGTAGTCGATGCCGTAGTCGGTGTTGTCGTAGCCGATGCGCTTGATGGTGTCGCGCGCGACCTGGATGTAGTCGACGTGCGCGTTGGTCGTGATCTCGCCGGCGAGCACCACGAGGCCGGTGTTGGTCAGCGTCTCGGCGGCCACGCGGCTGCGCGGGTCCTGCTCGAAGATCGCGTCGAGGATCGCATCGGAAATCTGGTCGGCGACCTTGTCGGGGTGGCCTTCGGAGACGGATTCGGAAGTGAAGAGAAAGTCGTTCGCCATTGATAAAGCTCCGTGTGGTCAGTTGGCGCGTTGCCAGCTGGAGAGCTTTGGCGAACGCTTTAGCAGAATGCCGTTTTCGGCACGGGCACAATCACGCGGTGCTTGTGCTTGTCGCCCTGCAAGTAGTTCCATAACTCAGCGACAATTTCAATTCTATGCGAGCCGCGTTCCCCTTGCGCGCGCGTCCCTTACCACTTCCCTCGTCTCGATGATCCTGCTGTTTCGATTGCTCGCCCGTGTGCCGCTGCCGTGGATGCATCGGCTCGGTGCGGCCTTCGGCTGGCTGGTCTGGTGGAGCGCGCCCGACTATCGGAAGCGCTTTCGGACGAATGCCGAGGCGGCCGGTTTCACGCCTGCGCAATACCGTCCCGCGATCCGTGCAGCCGGCGCAATGGCTGCCGAGCTGCCCTGGCTGTGGGCGCGACCGCGCGGCGAAAGCGTGCTGCCGCGCATCGCATCGTGGGAAGGCATCGACGCCTTCCAAGCGGCGATGGACGAACGCAAGGGGATGCTTCTGATCACGCCGCACATCGGCAGCTGGGAGCTTTGCGGACAAGCCGTGGCAGAGCGTTTCCTTCCGGTGTATGGCCCGCTTACCGCCCTGTACCGCCCGCCGCGCAAGGCCTGGATGGGCGAGTTGATGAAAGGCTCGCGCGACCGAGCCGGCCTGCAGACCCTGCCGACCAGCGTTGCTGGTGTGCGTGGCCTGATCCGTGCCCTGCGTGCCGGCGGCTACACCGGCGTGCTGCCCGACCAGGTGCCGCCTTTGGGACAGGGCGTGTGGGCGCCGTTTCTGGGCCGGCCTGCCTACACCATGACGCTGCTTCCGCGGCTCGCACAGCAGACCGGCGCGCACGTGTTTCTGTGCTTGTGCGAACGCTTGCGTGGGGGGCGTTACGCGATCCGCTTCGAGCCCTTCGACGGCACGCCAATGAGCGACCCGCAGGCCACGCCCGAAGCCGCGGCCGCTGCAATGAACGAAGGCGTCGAGCGCCTGATCCGAGGCCTGCCCGGCCAGTACGTGTGGGACTACGCGCGCTTCAAGCAGCCCAAGGGCGAGCCGGCGAACGCGGTGCAAGGGATGGCGCCATGAGCCTTTCCGCCCGCCTGGGCATCGGCTTCATGCGCACGCTGGCCAAGCTTCCCTTGCCCGTGGTGCGCGGCGTCGGCGCGGTGCTCGGCCGTGTGCTGCACACCGTGGCGGTGCCGCGTCGGCATGTGGTCGACATCAATCTGGCCCTGTGCTTTCCGGAGCGGTCGCCGGCCGAGCGGCGGCGCATCGCGCGCGAAACTTTCGTCTTCGTCGCGCAGTCGTGGCTCGATCGCAGCTGGCTCTGGCATGCGCCGGAGGCTGTGGTGGCCGCACGCCTGCGCGTGGTCGGCGCACCGGCGGAGATCGACGAAATTGCGCATGGCAGCGCGCCGATGATCCTGTTCGCGCCGCACTTCTACGGCCTCGACGCGGCAGCCACGGCGCTCACGATGCACACCGCGCGGCCGTCGACCACGATCTACACAACGCAGCGCGACCCGCTGGTCGACGCATGGATCCGCGAAGGGCGCCAGCGCTTCGGCAACGTGATCACGCTCAACCGTTCCGAAGGCATCAAGCCGATCGTGGCCGGCCTGCGCAGGAGCGGCTTGCTCTACCTGCTGCCCGACATGGACTTCGGGCGCGACCAGTCGGTCTTCGTGCCGTTCTACGGCGTACCGGCCGCGACCATTCCGTCGCTTTCGCGCTTCGCGCGGCTCGGCAAGGCCAAGGTGGTTCCCGTGGTGTCGCGGCTCACGAAGACCGGCTACGACATCGAGGTGCTGAGCGCCTGGCAGAACTTCCCGAGCGACGACGCGGTGGCCGATACGGCGTTGATGAACGCGCGGCTGCAAGGCTATATCGATGCGATGCCGTCGCAGTATTACTGGGTGCATCGCCGCTTCAAGACGCGCCCTGAAGGCGAGCCTCCGGTCTACTGAGTGCGCTGAAGGAAGGCGGCGATCTCGGCAATGACGCGCTGCGGCTGCTCGTGGACGATCCAGTGCGTGGCGCCAGGCACCTTCACCACGTCGAGGCGCGGCACGTAGTCGGCCAGGCCGTCGAGCAGACCGGGCAGCAGGGCGCTGTCGTCCAGCGCCCAGAGCACCAGCGTCGGCGCGTCGACGGTGAGTCGCTCGCGAGGCAGCAACGGGATGGTGTCCGTCGACTGGCCATCGAGCGGAGGCTTGAGCGGCGTCACTGCGTAGAGATGGCAGGCGCCACGCAGGCCTGCGGACCAGAGCGCGCGATAACGGTCCTTGACCGCCTCCGTCAACCAGCCGAAGCCGTCCGAACCCGCCCCCATGTTCGAGAAGAAGGGCCAGAGGCGGCGGTAGTCGTCCTCGGCGAGAAGGGCTGGTGCGTCCGGGCGGGCCAGGAAGTGCATGTAGGCACTGGCCTTCTGCTGTGCCGGGTTCTCGCGCAGTTCGCGCGCAAAGGTGCCGGGGTGGGGTGAATTCAGGATCACCAAGCGACCAAGCTGTTGCGGGAAAGCGTTGGCGAAGCCCCAACCGAACGCGCCGCCCCAGTCGTGCGCGACGAGCGTGTCGATCGTTCCGTCGGCGCTTTCGGTGGCCGCGAGCTGACGCACGTCCTGCACGAGCAGATGAGGCCGGTAGTCTTCGACCGCGGGTGGGGCGCTGGAGTGTTCGAAGCCGCGCAGGTTGGGCGCGACGCAGCGGTAGCCGCCGTGGGCCGGCTGCGCGAAATGTTCCAGGAGCTCGTCCCAGATGAAAGCGCCCTCCGGAAAGCCGTGGAGAAACACCATCAGGGGCCGACCCGGCGTTCCGGCGGCGCGGCAGCTGAGCGTGATGCCGTTGGGCAGCGCGCGTTGGAAGGTTTCGATCATCGCAATGTCTCCTTGTCTCGGCGCCCATTCCAGAAACACCGCGGAACCGGCTCAGCCGGGCCGCCGGTGTTGCCCCCGGTAGGGGGTTGGCGAAGCGACACGCAGTGCGCGAAGACTGGGGGCGAGCCTAAGTGTTGGGGTGAATCCAGCGCCACAGCAGTTCGGCAGCTTCGCCCACGCCCTGCTTCTTCAACGCCGAGAACAGTTTGACCTCGCCACCGCCAGCCTGGAGTCGCGTGATGGACAGCACCCTGGCGCCTTCGGAGCGGGTGAGCTTGTCGGACTTGGTCAGCAGCACCAGCAGCTTCAGGCCTTCGGCCACCCGCGGACGGATCACGTCGAGCAGGATTTCGTCGAGTTCGGTCAGCCCTTGCCGCGGATCGACCATGAGCACCACGCCACGCAGGCTTTCACGCGTCATGAGGTAGTTGCCCATCACGCGCTGCCAGCGCAGCTTGGCTTCCTTGGGTACCGCGGCATAGCCGTAGCCCGGCAGGTCGGCCAGCACGCCGTCGTCGATCTTCTGTTTGCCGACGCCGAACAGGTTGATGTGCTGCGTGCGGCCGGGCGTCTTGGAGGCGAAAGCCAGGCGCGTCTGCTGGGTGAGGGTGTTGATGGCAGTCGACTTGCCTGCATTGGAGCGGCCGACGAACGCGATTTCCGGCAGGTCGACCGGTGGCAGATGCTCCAGCTGGGGTGCGCTTGTGAGGAAGTGGGCGGTGTGCATCCAGCCCAGGGCCGTGCGGATCCGGTCGGTTTCAGTCGCGGCCGGGGGCGTCGCGGAGGCCGGTGAAGGCGCGGGGGTGGTCATGAGGGAGCCTTGGTAACGGGGGGCCATTGTAGAATCGCGGGGTTTTGCGCCCATAAATCCGAGCCCCCGATATGAAGTTGTTTGCCCATTTCCTGCTTGCAGCCCTCATGGGCGCCGCCGCCAGTACTGGTTTCGCGGCCGATGAAAAGGCGGCGGCCCCCGCTGCTGCGGCACCGGCCAAACCCGCCAAGCCCGACCCGGCCAAGGGTGACACGATCTTCAACGCGACGCCGGCCAACAGCCAGAGTTGCGCGTCGTGCCACAACGCCGACGGCAATTCGGCGATTCCCGCCAACCCGAAGCTGGCGCAACAGCATCCCGAATACATCCTCAAGCAGTTGCAGGAATTCAAGTCCGGCAAGCGCAAGAGCGCGATCATGAAGCCCTACGCCTCGGCGCTTTCTGACGAGGACATGCGCAACATCGCATGGTTCGTGGGCTCCAAGACCGTCAAGCCCGGCTTCGCCAAGGAAAAAGACCTGGTCACGCTCGGCGAGAAGATCTACCGCGGCGGCATTGCCGATCGGATGATTCCGGCTTGCGCCAGCTGCCACAGCCCCAATGGTGCCGGCCTGCCTGCGCAGTACCCGCGTCTGGGCGGCCAGCACGCCGACTACACCGCCGCCCAGCTCGTCGCTTTCCGTGATGGCGTGCGCGCCAACAGCGCACCCATGACCGGCGTGGCCGCCAAGCTCAACGACCGCGAAATCAAGGCGGTTTCGGATTACATCGCCGGCTTGCGTTGAGCCTTCAACCTCCCCGCGTGAACTAACCGCCGATAACAAACCCCAACAAGGCGGGCCGATCCTCCAGCAGGATGGCCCGCTTTTTTGCTTTCTCCAGCGTCTCGACGTCCTTCGCCTTCTCCATGTCAGTCTCCACCCACGGCCTTCGCGTCCGTCGCGGCCCGCAAGCGGTTCGCGCGACGGTGGAGTTGTTTTCGTCGATGCGCTTCGCGATCGCGCTGCTGACCCTCATCTGCATCGCGTCGATCATCGGTACCGTGCTCAAGCAGCACGAGCCGCTCGGCAACTACGTCAACCAGTTCGGCCCGTTCTGGGCGGCGCTGTTCCGCAGCGCACGGCTCGATGCGATCTACAGCGCCTGGTGGTTCCTGCTCATCCTGCTGTTCCTGGTGGTGAGCACCTCGCTGTGCATCGCACGCAACACGCCGCACATCTTCAAGGACCTGAAGACCTTCAAGGAAGACATCCGTGCGCAGAGCCTGAAGGCCTTCGGCCAGCGCGCCGCGACCACGCTCGGCGAGGAGCCCGAGACCGCCGCGACGCGCATCGGGCAGATGCTTTCGGGCGGCGGCTGGAAGGTCAAGCTGCAGCATCGCGAAGGCGCCGGCTGGATGGTCGCTGCGCGCGCTGGCGGTGCGCACAAGCTGGGGTACATCGCGGCCCATGGCGCCATCGTGCTGATCTGCATCGGCGGCCTGCTCGACGGCGACCTGGTGGTGCGCGCGCAGACCTGGTTCAACGGCAAGAGCGTGTTCACCGGCGGCGGCATGATCGCCGACGTGGCGCCCGAGCACCGGCTCTCGCCCCGCAACCCGACATTCCGCGGCAACATCCTGGTGCCCGAAGGCGGCAGGTCGAGCGTGGCGATCCTGAATCAGTCCGACGGCGTGCTGCTCCAGGAATTGCCCTTCTCCATCGAACTGAAGAAGTTCATCGTCGACTACTACTCCACAGGCATGCCCAAGCTGTTCGCCAGCGAGGTGGTGCTGCACGACCGCGAGACCGGCGCCGAGATTCCGGCGCGGATCGAGGTGAACCATCCGGCCAGCTACAAGGGCGTGGAGATCTACCAGTCGAGCTTCGACGACGGCGGTTCCACCGTGAAGGTCAAGGCCGTGCCGATGTCCGGCGCGAGCAACGCCTTCGAGCTCGAGGGGACGATCGGCAGCAGCTCCGACATCACCAACGGCAGCGAGAAGCTCACGCTCGAGTACGTGGCACTGCGCCTGATCAACGTCGAGAATTTCGCCGACCAGGCCGGCGGCGCCATGACCAGCGGCGCCGACGTGCGCAAGGTCGACCTGCAGCGCAGCCTCGAGTCACGCCTGGGCGCGGCCAACAAGATCAACAAGCCCAAGGTGCTGCGCAACATCGGCCCGAGCATCGGTTACAAGCTGCGTGACGCCGCCGGCCAGGCGCGCGAGTACCAGAACTACATGGTGCCGGTCGACACCGGCGACGGCCAACCGGTGTTCCTGCTGGGCATGCGCGAACGGCCCGAAGACCCTTTCCGCTATCTGCGCGTGCCTTCCGATGAGAACGGCTCGATGGACGCCTTTTTGCGCATGCGCACCGCCCTGGCCGATCCGGCGGTGCGCGCCCGCGCCGTGGAGCGGTACATCGCGCGCGCCACCGACCCGCAACGCCCGGAGCTTGCCGAGCAGCTGCGTGCCTCGGCCACCCGCGCGCTGGCGCTGTTCGCCGGCACCGAGCGCGTGAACGCCGAGGCGACCAGCAAGGGCGGCTGGCAGGCCATCGCCGAGTTCATGGAAGTCAACGTGCCCGAGGCCGAGCGTGCCCGCGCTGGCGCGGTGCTGGTGCGGATCCTCAACGAGGTGCTGTTCGACGTCCTGAATCTGAGCCGTGAATCGGCCGGTCTGGCGGCGCTGCCGGGCGACGAGAAGTCGCAGGGGTTCCTGACCCAGGCGGTCCTGGCCATGAGCGATGCGCACTTCTACCCAGCGCCCTTCGCGATGATGATGACTGACTTCAAGCAGGTCCAGGCCAGCGTGTTTCAGGTGGCGCGGGCGCCCGGCAAGAGCGTGGTCTATCTGGGCTGCCTGTTGCTCATCATCGGCATCTTCGCCATGCTGTACGTGCGTGAGCGCCGACTGTGGGTATGGCTGGCGCCCGAGCCGGCAGGCGGGAGCAGTGCGACCATGGCCTTCTCGGTCAATCGCCGCACCATCGACAGCGACCGCGAATTCGACAACCTCAAAGACAAGCTGCTCGCCCTCCAGAAAGAACCGGCGCCATGACCACCACGACATTGACCCTCAACGACAGCTGGCTGGCACGCCGCAACGCCTTCGACTGGGTGTTCGCGGCGATCGTCTTCGCCGGCGGCCTGTTCGCCTTCTCGCGCTATGCGGGCTCGATGGACATCTACGAGAAGGCCATCCTGCTGGGCACGATGCCGGCCATGGTGTGGCTGGGCTGGTTCTGGCGGCCGCTGCAGTTGCTGGCCGTCGTGGTTGCCGCTGCGGCCGTGCTCGCCATCACGTCGTATCAAGGCGACCTGGGGCGCGCCGACACGGTCTTCTGGCTGAAGTATTTCCTGTCGAGCCAGTCGGCCATTCTGTGGATGAGCGTGCTGTTCTTCATGAGCACTCTTTTCTATTGGCTGGGCCTTTTCGGCGGCAAGCAAGGCGACGCCATGGAGCTCATCGGTTCGCGCATCGCCTGGGCAGCTGTGACGATGGCGTTGATCGGCACCATGGTGCGCTGGTACGAGAGCCACCAACTGGGCCCGGACATCGGCCACATCCCGGTGAGCAACCTCTACGAGGTCTTCGTGCTGTTCAGCTGGCTCACCGCGGCGTTTTATCTGTATTTCGAATCGGTGTATCGCACGCGTGCCATGGGTGCGTTCGTGATGCTGGTGGTGAGTGCGGCGGTGGGTTTCCTGCTTTGGTACACGCTGGTGCGCGAGGCCCACGAGATCCAGCCGCTGGTGCCAGCGCTGCAGAGCTGGTGGATGAAGCTGCACGTGCCCGCCAACTTCATCGGCTACGGCACCTTTGCGCTGGCCGCGATGGTGGCTTTCGCCTACCTGATCAAGGAACAGGCGAACGAGACGCGCTGGTACAAGCTCACGCCGATCTGGCTGTTGGGCGTGGCACTTTGCTTCGTGCCGGTGGCCTTCCGCCAGCGCGTACAGGAGGCGGGCGGCAGCTACTGGGTGGTCTATGCCGGCATTTCGGCGCTGATCGCAGCGGGCATTCTGTGGGGGCGCAAGCGCATCGCGGCGCGGCTGCCGGCCAACGACGTGCTCGACGACGTCATGTACAAGTCGATCACCGTCGGCTTCGCCTTTTTCACCATCGCCACCGTGCTCGGCGCGCTGTGGGCCGCCGATGCCTGGGGTGGCTATTGGAGCTGGGACCCGAAGGAAACCTGGGCCCTGATCGTCTGGCTCAACTATGCAGCCTGGCTGCACATGCGTCTGGTCAAAGGCCTGCGCGGCACGGTCGCTGCGTGGTGGGCGCTCGGCGGCCTGGCGGTGACCACTTTCGCTTTCCTCGGTGTGAACATGTTCCTGAGCGGGTTGCACAGTTACGGCACGCTCTGATCCGAAAGCGCGGTCGCTGCGTAACCTTTGCAGGTTCTGAGACGAAATCGAGGGTGACTTCCCTCCTGCCATCGAAAGGCGCGCCATGCTGATTCGTTCCCGTGACAACGGCTTCACCCATCCGGTCTCCAGCGAGATCACGACCCGCAGCGCCTACGAAGGTCGGCGCGACATGCTCAAGCTCATGGCCGGGGGCGTGGCCGGCGCAACGCTCGCCGCATGGGCGGGCCGAGAAGCGCTGGCCCAGACAGCGCCGCCCGGCAAGCTGGCCGCGCTGAAAGGCGGCAAATCCGACATTGCCGGCGCGCAGACGATGGAGAAGCTCACCGACTACAAGGATGCGTCGAGCTACAACAACTACTACGAGTTCGGCACGGACAAGGGCGATCCGGTGAAGAACGCCGGAACGCTGAAAACCAGGCCGTGGACCGTCGAGGTCGAAGGCCTGGTCAAGAAGCCGGGCAAGTACGGCATCGAGGACCTGATCAAGCTCAGCGCGCAGGAAGAACGGATCTACCGCCTGCGCTGCGTCGAGGGCTGGTCGATGGTCATCCCTTGGGTCGGTTACTCGCTGGCCGAACTGATCAAGAAGGTCGAGCCGCAGGGCAATGCCAAGTACGTCGAATTCGTGACCTTGGCCGACCCCAAGACCATGCCCTTCGTCGGTTCGCGCGTGCTCGACTGGCCTTACGCCGAAGGCCTTCGCATGGACGAGGCGATGCATCCTCTGACGCTGCTGACCTTCGGCATGTACGGTGAAGTGCTGCCCAATCAGAACGGCGCGCCGGTGCGCATCGTGGTGCCATGGAAATACGGCTTCAAGAGCGGCAAGTCGATCGTCAAGATCCGTTTCGTCGAAAAGGAGCCGAGCACGGCGTGGAACAAGTCGGCCGCCAACGAATACGGCTTCTTCTCCAACGTGAATCCCAACGTCGACCACCCGCGCTGGAGCCAAGCGACCGAGCGGCGTATCGGCGACGGCAGCGGGCTGTTTGCCAAGCGTCGCAAGACCGAGATGTTCAACGGCTACGAGGCGCAGGTCGGCCAGCTCTACGCCGGGATGGATCTGAAGAAGTTCTATTGAGCGCGGGTGCATGGCGATGAACAAGCTGTTGCTCCATCCGGCAGCCAAACCGCTGGTTTTCCTGCTGTGCCTGCTTCCGTTCGGATGGCTGGTCTTCGGTGCATTCACGGAGGGCCTGGGGGCCAATCCGGCGGAGCACCTGATCCGGTCGACCGGCGACTGGACCTTGCGTTTTCTCTGCATCGTGCTGGCCGTGACGCCATTGCGCGTAAGTTTCAAGCTCACCGCGCTGGCGCGCTACCGCCGCATGCTCGGACTCTTCGCTTACTTCTACGTGGCCGTTCACCTCCTGAGCTACGCCTGGTTCGACATGGGCTTCGAGGTCGCCGAGATCGCCAAGGACATTGCCAAGCGGCCGTTCATCCTGGTGGGCTTCGCTGCCTTCGTGCTGCTCACGCCGCTGGCGGCGACATCGTTCAACCGGGCCATCAAGGCGCTCGGCGCCAAGCGCTGGCAGCGACTGCACAAGCTGGTGTACCTGATCGCCGGCTTGGGCCTGCTGCACTTTTTCTGGATGCGCGCGGGCAAGAACGACTTTGCCGAGGTCTTCGTCTATGCGGGCATCGTCGCAGCGCTCATGGCCTGGCGGGTCTGGCATTTCTTCCGCCAGAAGAAGGTGATCGCGCGGCCGGCAACGGCGTCGCGCGCGCAGCCTTCGAGGTAAGGGCCGGCTAAGGGCAGGCAGCGCGGCGGATGGTCAGTCGAAGCGCTCGGTGCGCAACTGATCTTCGAGGCTTTCGCGCCGGCGGATGAGCGTGGCGCGATCGCCATGCACAAGCACTTCTGCGGCACGGCCGCGGGTGTTGTAGTTGCTCGCCATCGCCATGCAGTAGGCGCCGGCCGAGAGCACGGCCAGCAATTCGCCCTCTGCAACGTTCAGGGTTCGGTCACGGCCTATCCAATCGCCGCTTTCGCAAATTGGCCCCACCACGTCGTACGTCGTCGAAGCGCCGCCGGTGCGCTCGCTCACCGGAACGATTTGATGAAAGGCCTGGTACATCGCCGGCCTGGGCAAGTCGTTCATTGCCGCATCGACGACGCAGAAATTCTTGTCTTCGCCCGGCTTGGTGTAGAGCACCTCCGTCACGCACACGCCCGCATTGCCGACCAGCGAGCGGCCAGGCTCCACGATCAGCTTGCGACGGCCGAAGCCCCGCGCGTCGAGCCGCGCGAGCAGCTGCTTCCAGAGCGCGTCGGCAGCGGGCGGGGTATCGTGGTTGTAGTCGATGCCCAAGCCGCCGCCGAAGTCCAGGTGGTGCAGCGCGATGCCGGCTTGCTCGATGGTCTCGACCAGGTCGAGCACGCGCTCCAGCGCGTCGAGGTAGGGCGACACTTCGGTGATCTGCGAACCGATGTGGCAATCGATGCCCACCACTTCGAGTCCCGGCAGCGACGCGGCATGGCGGTACGCCGCCAACGCGCGATCGTGCGCGACGCCGAACTTGTTGCCCTTGAGCCCGGTCGAGATGTACGGATGCGTCTTCGGGTCGACGTTGGGATTGATGCGGATGCTGATGCGCGCGCGTCGATCCTGCTCGATCGCCACTGCGTTGAGTACCTCGAGTTCGGCCTCGCTCTCGACGTTGAAGCAGGCGATGCCTGCGTCCAGCGCCTTGCGCATTTCGGCGCGCGTCTTGCCTACGCCGGAGAAGATCACCTTGGACGGGTCGGCGCCGGCGGCGAGCGCGCGGTCGAGTTCACCGCCCGAGACGATGTCGAACCCGCACCCAGCCTCTGCGAAGACACGCAGCACACCCAGCGAGGAGTTGGCTTTCATCGCATAGCAGATCAATGCGTCGCGGCCTTCGAAGCCGCGCTGGTACGCCGCCAGCGCATCGAGCATCCATTGCGTCGAATAGACGAAGAGCGGGGTGCCGTGTTCTCGCGCCAGCGCATCCAGCGGCAATTGCTCGACATGCAGTCGGCCCGCACGGTGCGCGATGTGCGGTTGGCCGGGAAGCGCGGCGTCGGAGGGCGATGTGCTCATCGCATGCTCCCGCCGGTGCCGGTCGGCGCACTGCTGGCCGGCGCAGGAATCGGCGCGCTGTCGGCTTTACCGCCGACGGAAGGCGTCAGCAGGCTCGGCAGCGTGGCGCGGTTGGCCGCGGCAGGATCGGTGGGCAGGTAGAGCGGACCCTTTTGGCCGCAGCCGGCCAAGCCGACCCCGAGCGCACAGAGGCCAATGGCGCTCACTAGAATTTGGCGGACGTTCAACATCGTGAAATTGTAATGACCGACTCCGAGTACATGGATCGTGCGGAAGCCGCACTGGCTGCCATCGAGCAGGCCTGCGACCGCATCAACGACGCCACGGAGGCCGACATCGACAATCAGCGCGTGGGCGGCATGATCACGCTGAGCTTCCCCAACGGCAGCCAACTCATCGTCAATCTTCAAAAGCCGCTGCAGGAAATTTGGCTGGCGGCGCGTTCGGGCGGTTACCACTACCGCCACGATGGCAGCGACTGGGTCGACACCAAGACCGGCGAAGAATTCTTCGCCAACCTCTCACGCGAAGCCTCGGTGCAGGCGGGCCAGCCCCTCGAATTTTCGGCCTGACCCGACCCGCTGCCTTTCAATTCCGGAACAGGTCGAGGATCCGGTTGCGCTCTTCGGGTGGTGGCGGTGCGCCGATCGGGGCGCCGACCGTCGATTCGGCCGACGCCGGTGAGGCCTCGACGCCCAGACTCGACACGCCACGGCCCGGGCCGTAGTCGTCGTAGTACCACTCGCCGCCGACGCTGATCACGCCCGCGGGCGGCGTCAGTTCGGCCACCGGCACGCCCTTGATCGCCGTTTCCATGAAGCTGATCCAGATCGGCAGGCTCAGTCCGCCGCCGGTTTCGCGGTCGCCGAGCTTGCGCGGCGTGTCGTAGCCCATCCAGGCGACGGCCGTCATCGTTGGCTGGAAGCCGGCGAACCAGGCGTCGAGGGAATCGTTGGTGGTGCCCGTCTTGCCGTAGAGGTCGGGCCGCTTGAGCGTCGCCTGTGCCTTGGCGGCCGTACCGCCGCTGGCCACCGACTGCAGCAGGCTGTCCATGATGTAGGCATTGCGCTGCGGGATGGCTCGCATCGTTTCGTTGAGCAGCGGCGGCTGTGTATCGACCAGCACCTTGTCCTTGTGGTCCGTGACACGGGTGATGAGATAGGGGTTGACGCGGTAGCCGCCGTTGGCGAAGACCGAATAGGCCGTGGCCATCTGCATCGGCGTGACCGAGCCCGAGCCCAGCGCCATCGGCAGGTAGGCGGGATGCTTTTCGCGCTCGAACCCGAAGTTTCCGATCCAATCCTGTGCATAGCGCGTGCCGATCGATTGCAGGATTCGAATCGACACCATGTTCTTGGACTTCATCAGCGCCCGTCGCATGGACATCGGTCCTTCGAACGTGCCGTCGTAGTTCTTCGGCTCCCAGGGCTGGCCGCCTGTCGTTCCGCCATCAAAGAAGAGCGGCGCATCGTTGATGACCGTCGCCGGAGAGAAACCCTTCTCGAGCGCTGCCGAGTAGATGAAAGGCTTGAAGCTCGAACCTGGCTGGCGCCAAGCCTGCGTGACGTGATTGAACTTGTTCTTTCCGAAATCGAAGCCGCCGACCATCGCCTTGATCGCACCGTCGCGCGGGTCGAGCGCGACGAAAGCGCCTTCGACTTCCGGCAGTTGGGTGATCTCGAATGCGTTCTTGGGGGTGCGCGCGACGCGGATCACCGCACCACGCCGGACCTTGATGTTGGGCGGTGCCTTGTCGGCCAGCCCTGATTGCGCAGGCTTGAGGCCCTCGCCGGTGATCTGCAACACATCGCCATTCGCACGCACCGCGGTGATTTCCTTGCTGCTGGCCTTCAGCACCACGGCGGACATCACGTCACCGTTGTCGGGATGCTCGGCCAACGCGTCGTCGACGGCCTCGTCGAGCTCCTTCGGATCGTCCGGCAGATCGACGAACTTCTCAGGGCCACGGTAGATCTGCCGCCGCTCGTAATCCATGATGCCTTTGCGCAAGGCCTTGTACGCGGCAGCCTGGTCGGCAGCGACCAGCGAGGTGTACACCTTCAGTCCCCGGGTGTAGGTGCTGTCGCCGTACTGGCTGTACATCAGTTGGCGCACCGTTTCCGCGACGTACTCCGCGTGCAGCCGGTTCGGGTCGGCCGCATCGCGCAGGTGCAGCTCTTCCTTCTTGGCTTCTGCAGCCTGCTCGGCATTGATGAAGCCGGCATCGCGCATCCGGTCGATCACGTAGAGCTGGCGACCGCGCGCGCGCGCCGGGTTGCTGACGGGATTGTTGGCGCCGGGCGCCTTGGGCAGCCCTGCCAGCATCGCAGCCTGGGCAATCGATATTTCCTGAAGCGGCTTGCCGAAGTAAGCCTCCGATGCTGCAGCGAAGCCATAGGCCCGGTTGCCCAGATAGATCTGGTTCAGATAGATCTCGAAAATCTGATCCTTGCTCAGCAGATGTTCCAGCTTGAAGGTCAGCAGGATCTCGTAGATCTTCCGGGTCAGCGTCTTCTCCGAACTCAGATAGACGTTGCGCGCAACCTGCATCGTGATCGTCGAAGCGCCCTGGCTCTTCACGCGATTCATGTTGGCCAGACCGGCACGCACCACGCCCTTGTAGTCCACGCCACCGTGATCGTAGAAGCGCGCATCCTCGGCTGCGAGTACCGCGTCTTTCATCACCTTCGGAATCGTCGATATCGGCGTGAGGTTGCGGCGCTCCTCGCCGAACTCGCCGATCAAGGTCCCTTCTGCCGAGAAAACCCGCAGAGGGAGTTTGGGCCGATAGTCGGCCAGCTCGGAAATGTCGGGCAAGTTGGGATATGCCACAGCCAAGGCGACGGCAATGACGCAAGCCAGCGCCACTGCGCCGGCAAGTACGATGCCACCGCTCCAGAAGAGCAGACGCAGGAGCCACGTCAGCCACCAAGGGCGAGGCGCGGTCGGCTTGGGGCGCCTTTCGGGGCGGCGAGATTGGGGCATGGGGGGAGGCGGAGTCACCGCGCATTATAAAAAATGAGCCGATCGCAAGGGGCGCGCTGCTTCAAATAAACAGAACCAGTGACGCAAGTTGCAGATCGCTACGTTCGAGTGAACTTTTGGCAACGATCTTTAACTGCACGGAGCGGCGAACCTTGGTCCCTGCGACATGTTGCTGCTAGCATGCAACCATACGCATATTTTTCCAATCGTTACAAACGGATGGGATCGAACTTGACTGCTTTGGGATCGTTGTTTCGCCGTCAGCCCGCTCCGTTGATCGGGTTGGATGTGAGTTCGTCCAGTGTTAAACTGGTCGAGCTTGGCCGTGATGCGGGCGGCAAGCTGGTTCTGGAGCGCTGTGCGATCGAGCCGCTCGAGCGTGGCTGGATCACCGACGGAAACGTCGAGAAATTCGACGAAGTGGCTGAAGCCGTTCGGCGGGTCGTGCGCAAAAGCGGCACGCGGACGCGGAACGTGGCGCTCGCACTCCCGCCCTCGGCAGTGATCACCAAGAAAATCGTGTTGCCAGGCGGCATGAGCGAGCAAGAGCTTGAACTGCAGGTCGAGTCCGAAGCCAACCAATACATTCCCTTTTCCCTGGATGAAGTAAGTCTGGACTTTTGTGTGATGGGCCGCAGCGCTGGCTCCGTCGATGACGTCGATGTCCTGATTGCCGCGTCGCGCAAGGAAAAGGTCCAGGATCGCCAGGGCCTGGCAGAAGCGGCCGGTCTGAAGGCCATGATTCTGGACGTGGAGTCTTACGCTTCTCGGCTTGCGACGTCGAGATTGATCGAGCAGCTGCCGGGTCAGGGGCGAGATGCGGTCGTGGCGCTTTTTGAAGTAGGCGCCTTCACGACCAGCATGCAGGTGCTGCGCAATCAAGAGGTTCTGTACGACCGGGATCAGGCATTCGGCGGGGCTCAGCTCACGCAGTTGATCGTTCGCCAGTACGGATTTTCGGCCGAAGAAGCAGAGAGCAAGAAGCGCAGTGGCGATTTGCCGGACGACTACGGCTCGGGCGTCCTCAAGCCCTTCGTTGCCAGCATTGCCCAGGAGATCGCGCGCGCCTTGCAATTCTTCTTTACCAGCACGCCCCATAACCGTGTCGATTACGTCCTGCTCGCCGGCGGCTCGGCCGCCTTGCCAGGCCTCACGAGTGCAGTCACGCGTCAGACATCGTTCGCCTGCTCATTGGTGAATCCGTTCGACGGAATGGAGATCGGCTCGGGAATTCGGGAGAAGAAGGTGCGTCGCGAAGCGCCTTCTTACCTCACGTCCTGCGGTCTGGCGATGCGGAGGTTTCTGCAGTGATCCTTATCAACCTCTTGCCGCACCGTGAAGCGGCTCGCAAGCGCCGGCGCGAGAGCTTTTATGCGACGCTCGGCGCGGCCGCGTTGTTGGGCGGTCTGATCGCTGGTGCAGCGTACGTCTGGTACCAAGCGCAGATTTCCAGTCAGCAATCGAAGAACACGTATCTTCAGTCCGAGATCAAAAAACTCGAGTCAGAGATCAAGGAGATTTCGACTCTGCAGGGCGAAATTGCCGCCCTGAAAGCCCGTCAGCAGGCAGTGGAGGATCTGCAAGGCGATCGGAACATGCCTGTGCATTTGCTCAACGAGCTCGTGCGGCAATTGCCGGATGGCGTTTACCTCGCCAGCATGAAGCAGGCCGACAGGACGGTGACCTTGCAGGGCATGGCGCAATCCAACGAGCGGGTTTCCGAATTGCTGCGCAATCTCGGCAACAACAGCCCATGGCTGGAAAAACCTGAACTCGTCGAGATCACGGCAGGGACGGTAGCGCTCAGCCCACGCGATCAGCGGCGCGTCGCGAATTTCACGATGCGCATCGGCCTGAAGCGGCCGACGGACGCGCAGAAGCCTGCCGCCAATGCGGCGTCAGCGGCAGTCAAGGGTTAAAGCAGTCTCGATATGGCAACCACACGATCTGCCCCCAAAGTCGACATCGTCGCATTCATGCAGCGATTCGGCGCCCAATTTCGCGGCCTCAATCCCAACGACCCTTCCGTCTGGCCAGCAGCGCCGCGTTACGTGCTGTGTGTCGCCGTCACCATTCTGGTGCTGGTCGCGCTCTGGTTCGTCTGGCTGACCAACTCGAACGACGAGCTCGAGGCAGCCCGCGCGACGGAAGTCACTTTGAAAGCCGATTATCAGAAGAAGGTTGCTCAAGCGGCGAATCTCGAACTGCTCAAGAAACAGCGGGAACAGGTCCAGCAGTACGTGACGCTGCTCGAGAAGCAGCTGCCAAGCAAAGCCGAGATGGATGCGCTGCTTTCGGACATCAATCAGGCCGGCTTGGGTCGCAGTTTGCAGTTCGAGCTTTTCAGGCCGGGGCAAGTCGCCGTGAAAGACTACTACGCGGAGTTGCCGATCGCTCTGCGCGTGACCGGGCGCTATCACGACATGGGCGCGTTTGTCGCCGACGTCGCCAATCTCTCGCGCATCGTGACGCTCAATGATTTGTCGATCTCGCCCCAAAAGGACGGTGCGCTGACGATGGACGCCACGGCGCGTACCTACCGCTACCTCGACGACCAGGAGCAGGCCAGTCAGCGACAAGCCGCTGCGGCGGGAGCAAAGAAGAAATGACAAGCCTGAAAGTCTTGAGCCTGTGCGCCGCCGTCGTCGCGCTGGCAGGCTGCATGGGATCGGAGCAGGAGGATCTTCAGCAGTGGATGGTCGAGGAGCGCACCAAGGTGCGACCGTCTATCCCGCCGATCACGGAGCCGAAGAAGTTCACGCCACAGGCCTATACCGAGGGCGATGCTTTCGAGCCCTTCAGCATTCAGAAGCTGACGCAGGCCCTTCGCCGCGACTCCGCGCAGCCCAGCACCTCTGGCCTGATCGGGCCGGAGCTGGCGCGGCGCAAAGAGGCGCTCGAAGCCGTGCCGCTGGACGCGATGGCGATGGTGGGCAGCATGAACCGCAGCGGTCAGCCCGTGGCGCTGGTGCGTGTCGACAAGCTGCTCTACCAAGTGCGTGTCGGCAACTATCTGGGTTTGAATTACGGGCGAATCACCCGAATCAACGAAACCGAACTCGCCTTGCGTGAAATTGTGCAGGACGCCGCCGGTGAATGGATCGAACGCGTGGCGACGTTGGAATTGCAAGAGAGGTCGAAATGAGTCAGCAGAAATCATCGATGGCACAGTGGCTTCGCGCTGCGGGCATCACCCTTGTCACGCTGGGCGCCGCCTTGGCTGCTCAGGCGCAGAACGCGATCGAAGCGGTGACCACGTCGATGCAATCGGGTGCCGAAGTCATCCGAATCGATCTCACCCAGCCCTTGGCTGTGGCCCCTCCTGGCTTCGCCATTCAAACGCCGGCGCGCATCGCACTGGATTTTCCTGGCGTCACCAACGGCATCGGCCGTTCTGCGGTCGAGGTGAATCAAGGCAATCTTCGTTCGATCAACGTGGTGCAGGCGGGCGAGCGAACGCGGCTCGTGCTCAACCTCAAGCAAGCTGCGGCGTACAAGACTGAGCTTCAGGGCAAGTCCTTGCTCGTGTCGTTGGAGCCCGTGGCCGGTACCGCCTTGGTGACGTCGGCTTCCGCATCGTTTGCCGAAAACCGCAATCGCGACACGCTGCCATTGCGTGACGTCGACTTCCGTCTCGGCTCGGACCGCTCCGGTCGCGTGATCGTCGATCTGGCGAATAACCAGGTCGGTGTCGACATTCGCCAGCAAGGCAAGAACCTGGTCGTCGAATTCACCAAATCGACTTTGCCGGAAGGCCTGCGGCGCCGGCTCGACGTGGCGGACTTCGGCACGCCTGTCCAACTCATCACTGCGCAGCAGGCGGGCGATCGTGTGCGCATGACGATCGAGCCGAAGGGCGAGTGGGAGCACAGCGCTTACCAGAGCGAAAACCAGTTCGTCGTCGAAGTGCGACCCCGCAAGGTCGATCCGACCAAGCTGACGCAGGGCGTGGGTTACAGCGGCGAAAAGTTGTCGCTGAATTTCCAGAACATCGAGATTCGTTCGCTGCTGCAGGTGATTGCCGACTTCACCAACTTCAACATCGTGACATCCGACTCGGTGACCGGCGCGCTCACCTTGCGTCTCAAGGACGTGCCTTGGGACCAGGCGCTGGACATCATCATGCAAGCCAAGAACCTGGGCATGCGGAAGAACGGCAGCGTGCTGTGGATCGCGCCCAAGGATGAAATCAACGCCAAGGAAAAAATGGAGTTCGAGGCCAAGGCAGCCATCGAAACCCTCGAGCCGCTGCAGACGCAATCGTTCCAGCTCAACTATACGAAGGCACTGATCATTGCGCAGGGCCTGACCGGCACGGGTGCTTCGGCCGGCGGTGGCGGCGGATCGGGCACCGCTTCTCGCATTCTCAGCGCACGCGGCAGTGTGATCGCAGAGTCCCGGACCAACCAAATCTTCGTTTCGGACGTCCCATCGCGCCTTGCGCAGGTGGCTGAGTTGATCCAGAAGCTCGATGTGCCTGTTCGGCAAGTCTTGATCGAAGCCCGCATCGTCGAGGCATCGGATACCTTTGGCAAATCGTTGGGCGTGAGGCTGGGCGGTGGGGTGATCAACACCCGAAGCACGGTGGGCGCCATGCCGGTGGTCACTTCCAACCCAGTCGTCGGCGGCGCGTTCACAAATCAGCCCAGCGCAACGACCACATTCACGAACGCGAACTTTGTCAATTTGCCATCGACCGGCGTGGCCGGCAACGGCAATGTGCCAGGAACGTTCGCGGTCTCGCTTTTCAACTCGAGCTTCTCAAGGCTGCTGAACCTCGAGATTTCCGCGCTCGAGGCCGATGGCAAGGGCAAGGTGGTTTCAAGCCCACGCGTCGTCACCGCCGACCAAACCAAGGCGCTGATCGAACAGGGCACCGAACTGCCGTATCAAGTGGCGACGTCCAGCGGCGCGACATCAATCGCGTTCCGCAAGGCAAACCTGAAGCTGGAAGTCACGCCGCAGATCACGCCAGAAGGCAACATCATCCTGACCCTGGACGTCAATAAAGACACCGTGGGTCAAGCCACGACCGCCGGTTTTGCGATCAACACCAAGCATGTGCAGACCGAAGTGCTGGTGGAGAACGGCGGCACGGTCGTTATTGGCGGCATCTTCGAGATGACAGAGAACAACAACGAGTCGCGCATTCCGCTGCTCGGCGAAGTGCCCTACTTGGGCGCCTTGTTCCGTACGCGAGAGCGCACTTTCAACAAAACCGAAATGTTGGTTTTCATTACGCCCAAGATGATCACTGACCGTAATGCAGCACGTTGAATGCCAGCTTCAAGAGTAGTAGGAACAAAAATGCGGAAAAAATTTTCGATCGGGCTTTACGCGGTGGGATTAGCCTTGGTATTGGCCGGCTGTGGAGGCGGTGGAGGAAGTCCATCAGTGCCCAGCACGGCCGGTGGCGGTAGCGGCAGTAGCGGCGGCGGAAGTGGCACGCCCGAAACTCCGACGCCGCCCGTTGCTACCCCATCGTTGACCTTGGCAATCTACGGAGCTGATGGAGCGGTATCGAAGAACATCGGACTGGGCGGAAGCTTCGTTGCAAGAGCCTCGCTGCGCGATGCGAGCGGTACTGCAGTTGCTGGCCGAACCGTTTCGTTCACTCTTCCCGATACTTCATTTGCCAGCCTTTCACCAACGACGGCACTAACCAGTTCCGCGGGTGTGGCAGAAGTTGCAATCGTGCCCGCGTCGTTGACTGCCGCCGGCGCGACGACGCTCACGGCAACGGCAACGTTGGGTACGGCCACCGTCACAGGAACCACGGATTTTTCGATCACTTCGCCTAACCTGTCGTTGTCCGCGCTGACTGCGTCGAGCACCAGCCTTGTGTCGGGTGGCAGCACGACGTTGACTGTCAATGCTTTGATCGCTGGTAGTCCACTCACGGCACAACCGGCGAACATTGCGTTCACTGCAACGTGCGGTCGTATCAATGGCATAGACACTGGCACGACGGTATCGACCAATGGAAGTGGAATTGCCACTGCGACTTATTCCGCTGTCAACGGCGCCGGAAATTTGTGTAGCGGTCCCGTGACGATTGCGGCGACTACTGCAGGGGCGACATCCGTCAATACCTCGGTGACCGTTGCTGCGCCGACCGCGACGGCGGTGACCTTCGTGGGCGCCTCTCTTCCGCAGATATATGTAGCTGGGGCGGGAAATCCTGAGCAGTCACTTCTGACCTACAAGGTTCTGTCCTCAGTCAACACGCCGCTGTCGAACCAAACGGTGAACTTCACTTTGGTACAAACGCCAATAGGCGTGACGCTCAGCCAACTGACAGGAACGACGGATTCCGATGGCCTTGTCGCCGTGACAGTGTCTTCAGGAACTGTGCCGGGGCCATTGAAGGTCAGGGCAGCTTTGGCTTCAAGCAGCACGGTTTTTGCGGAATCGCAGAATTTGACCGTGGCGTCGGGCCCACCATCGCAAAAATTCATGAGTCTCTCGGTCAGTAAGTTCAGCTTGGAGGGCGCCGTGCGTGACGGGACGGCGACCACGCTGACGGTCCGGGTTGCTGACCGGCAAGGCAATGCTGTGGTGGACGGCACCGTGGTGAATTTCACTGCAGAAGGCGGCCAAGTTGGATCGAGTTGTGCAACCGCGACCGTTGGGCAGATTTCATCTTGCTCTGTGAATTTTCAAACTCAGAATCCTAGGCCCGTAAACGGTCGAGTTTCAGTACTTGCCTATCTGGAAGGCACGAAGGATTACGTCGATAACAACGGCAATAATCGATACGATCCCGGTACAGATACGTTGATTCAGCTGGGTGATGCCTATCGCGACGATGATGAAGATCGTCTTTACGACTCTTCCAAAGATGCGTTTGTGTTTGCACGCGCGGTCCAAGGGGCCTGTCCTTCGCAGACGAACGGCGCCTTCCCGTCACGCGGCGGCACGTGCGATACCGCAGCGCTGTCGACCACTGTTCGGCAGCAGGCGGTTTTACTCTTCGCCGCCACGTCACCCCAACTTGAAGTAGTGCAGCAGACCGCATCCGTCTTCGAGTTCAAGCTCGGAAGCAGCGGAGTAGGGCTCGCGCTATTGCCAATGCCTGCTGGAACGTTGGTTGCCGTGACGCCGATCGACAATTCCCCGGGTAACAACATCAGTTGTTCAGTGAACGATTTTTCAGGAAGTACAGTCGCAGACGTGGCGCCACAGCCTGGCTCTCCATTGGAAGACCTGAGAACGCTGCATCTTGCAAGTCTCAAGGATTGCGCCGCTGGGGACAGCGTAAAAGTTTCGGTGACGGTTCCCAGCGGACTGGTGACAGAGAAGCTATTCAATCTACCTTGAACCTTGTACTTGTCGGCCTTCCCGGCTCAGGCAAATCCAGCGTTGGACGTCGGTTGGCGCAACGGCTGGATTTGCCGTTTTTCGATTCCGACGTCGTCATCGAGCAACGCCTCGGGTGTGCGATTCGTGAGTATTTCGAGAGAGAAGGCGAGTCGAGATTTCGCGATATCGAACAGCAGGTGGTTGCAGAACTTGCGTCGATCCCCCGCGGCGTGGTGGCGACGGGGGGAGGCGCCGTCTTGCGCGATGCCAACCGACGGGTGCTGCAGGTGGGCGCTCACGTGATCTACCTGCGCTCGTCGCCGGAAGATCTTTACCGCAGGCTTCGGCATGACGTTAAGCGCCCGCTGTTGCAGGTGGACGATCCGTTGGCGCGGTTGCGGGATTTGCATGCCCAGCGTGATCCGCTGTACCGCCAGACGGCGCACACGATCGTCGACACCGGGCGACCATCGCTCGTTACGTTGGTCAACACGATCGTGACGCAGCTGGAGCTTGCTGAAGTTATTCCTGCAGATGTTTCGCCACCGCAGGCCAAGCCCGCCGGCTGAGCAGCGTGTCCTAAACTCGCGGCCATGCCATCGCCCGAATTGTCAGCACAGCCATCCGTCTGCTCATCCGCTCCCGCCAAGCCCCTTGAACGCGTCGACATCGACCTCGGCGATCGCAGCTATCCGATCCTGATTGGCGCAGGCTTGCTCGACGATCCGACAAGCTTCGAAGCTGTGCCGACAGCCTCGGCGGCGTTGATAGTCACAAATACTACGGTTTCGCCGCTTTACGCCGCCGCGCTCCAAAAGGCTCTGGCCGTACGTTTTCGTAGCGTGCACACGCTGGAACTGCCCGACGGCGAGGTCCATAAAGACTGGCCGACGCTCAATCTGATTTTCGATGCTTTGCTCGGCCATGGCGCCGACCGCAAGACCGTGCTCTTCGCATTGGGCGGCGGCGTGGTCGGCGACATGACCGGCTTTGCCGCGGCGAGCTACATGCGTGGCGTGCCTTTCGTGCAGGTGCCGACCACGCTTTTGGCCCAGGTCGATTCCTCGGTAGGGGGCAAGACGGCCATCAACCATCCGCTGGGCAAGAACATGATCGGCGCGTTCTATCAGCCGCAGCTGGTGCTGTGCGACCTGGCGACGCTGTCGACGCTGCCGCCGCGCGAGCTGAGCGCGGGCTTGGCGGAGGTCATCAAGTACGGCCCGATCTACGACATGGCGTTTTTCGACTGGATCGAAGCGAACCTGGACGCGCTGTCAGCGCGTGAGCCCGCCGCGCTGGCACATGCCGTCAAGCGCAGTTGCGAAATCAAGGCCGAGGTGGTGGGCCAGGACGAGCGCGAAACCGGCATTCGGGCCATCCTCAATTTCGGCCACACCTTCGGCCATGCGATCGAATCGGGCCTCGGCTATGGCGAGTGGCTGCATGGCGAGGCGGTCGGTTGCGGCATGGTGATGGCCGCGCATCTGTCGCAGCGTCTTGGCGGCGTCGACGCGGCCTTCGTGCAGCGCCTGACGACCTTGATCGCTCGCGCCGGCCTGCCCGTGGTCGCTCCGCGGCTCGGTGCCGAGCGCTATCTGGAACTGATGCGCATCGACAAGAAGTCGGAGGCGGGCGAGATTCGTTTCGTGGTCATCGACCGTCCAGGTTCGGCCGTGATGCGCAGCGCACCTGAAGCGATGGTGCGCGAGGTTTTGGTGCAGTGCGGCGGCGCGTGATGCGGCCGGCTTTCATCGCCGCGTGCACTGCGCGGAAAACGCGATGAGTCTTTCGCCCTACGCCAGCCTTCCCACTGCATCGCGTGGACGGCGCCACCCGGAGCCGCCTGCGCCGACGCGCGATGTGTTCCAGCGCGACCGCGACCGCATCGTCCATTCCACGGCGTTCCGACGCCTGGTCTACAAGACGCAGGTCTTCCTCAACCACGAGGGCGACCTGTTTCGAACGCGCCTCACGCATTCGCTCGAGGTCGCGCAGCTCGCGCGTTCGATCGCCCGGGCGCTCAAGCTCAACGAGGATCTGGTCGAGGCCATCGCGCTGGCCCATGACCTGGGCCACACACCGTTCGGGCATGCCGGGCAGGACGCGCTCGATGCCTGCATGGCAGACCACGGCGGCTTCGAGCACAACCTGCAGAGCCTGCGGGTGGTCGACGCGCTCGAGCACCGCTACCCGCAGTACGACGGCCTCAACCTCAGTTTCGAGACGCGCGAAGGCATCCTCAAACATTGCTCTCGCAGCAATGCCGAGCGCATCGAGGCCGCCGAACCTGGCGGCGTGGGCCGGCGCTTTCTCGAGCGCACGCAGCCGAGTCTGGAAGCCCAGTTGTGCAACCTGGCCGACGAGATTGCCTACAACGCGCACGACATCGACGACGGTGTGCGCTCCGGCCTGATCGGCATCGACCAGTTGGCCGATGTCGAGCTTTTCCAGCGCTACCGCACCGAAGCGATGGCGGAGCACCCCACACTGACCGGTCGGCGCGTGCTGTACGAAACCATCCGGCGGATGCTGAGCGCGCAGGTCTACGACGTGATCGACGCCACGCAGGCGGCCATCGATGCCGCGGCGCCGGCCGATGCCGACGCCGCGCGCAGGGCCGGCCCGCTGGTGCTCTTCAGCGGCGCGATGCGCACGCAGTCGACCGAGCTCAAGCGCTTTCTCTTTGCCAACCTGTACCGACATCCGCAGGTCATGCAGACCACCGGCCAAGCGCAGACGGTGGTGCGCGAGCTCTTCGACGCGTACGTCGCGCATCCCGCGGAGATGCCGGAATCCTTCGCCTGCCGGGCCGACGCGCCGCGGGCCGTGGCCGACTACATCGCCGGCATGACCGACCGCTTCGCAATGCGCGAGCACGAGCGCCTGACCGGCCGCGTCTGGGTCGCGTGACCATGCCGAGCAGCGGCACCACTCCGCCGGCCGGTTGGCCGATCGCGACGCTGGCAGTGGTGGCCGCCGGCATCGCTGCGGCGTTGCATCTGGGCAAGCTGTCGCCGGCCTTGCCCGCGCTGCAGGCTTCGCTGGGCATCGGGCTGGTCGAGGCGGGATTTTTGTTGTCGCTGGTGCAGATGGCGGGCATGACCTTGGGCCTGGCCGCCGGACTCGCCGCCGACACGCTGGGCCTGCGCCGCAGCATGCTGATCGGCTTGCTGATCCTGACGATCGCCAGCCTGCTTGGCGGCGCGATCGGGACGATCGACGCCTCCGCACCGATGGCCATGCACGCGGTCAGGGGGCTGTTGATCCTGCGCGCGCTCGAAGGCGTGGGCTTTCTGCTGGTCGTCATGCCTGCGCCGGCATTGATCCGCGCGACCGTCGCCGCCGGCAGCGAGAAATCAGCCCTCGGCCTGTGGGGTGCCTACATGCCGTTCGGCGTGGCGCTGGCGCTGTTGATCGGGCCGGCGCTGATCGCAGCGTGGGGATGGGCTGCATGGTGGGGGGCGCTGGCCGCTGTGTCGGCGGCCGCCGCCGTCGGGGTGCTCGCCAGCGTGCCGCCGGATTCGTCGCGCCGGATGGCCGCCGGCGCCGGTCCCGTCGAGCGCTGGCCGGTTCGGCTGCGGACCACGCTGAGCGCGGGCGGCCCCTGGCGCCTGGCCGCGGTCTTCGCCATGTATTCGGCCCAGTGGATGGCTGTGATCGGCTTTCTGCCGGCCATCTATGCCGAAGCGGGCGTGCCGGCCGGCTGGAGCGCAGTGCTCACCGCGGTTGCCGCGGCGACCAACATCGGCGGCAACCTGCTCGGCGGGCGCCTGCTACAACGCGGCATGGCACCGGGACGGCTGCTGGGCTGGGGCTTCGCTGCTATGGCAGTAGGCGGCTTCGCTGCCTTCGCGCAGTTGGGCGACGGCGTGTTCGCGACCGGCCTGCCGCCCGTGCTGCGGTACGTCGCCGTCTGTGTGTTCTCTTTCGGCGGCGGCGTGGTGCCGGCCACGCTCTTCGTCCTTGCTGTCCGGGTCGCGCCAGGGCCATCGACCGTGGCCACCACTGTCGGCCTGATGCAGCAGGCCTCGGCGCTGGGCCAGTTCGTGGCGCCGCCGGTGGTGGCCTGGCTCGCGCATCGCGCCGGCGGATGGCAGTGGACCTGGGTCGTGACGCTGGCGTGCGCCTTGGTGGGCGGCTGGTTCGCCCGCCGGCTGGTGCCCGGGCGCACGGCGTCGGGGGCACACGCGTGAACGGCAAGGCTGCGACAATCTCGGCGGCCCAGGCCGAAGCGGACACGCGGCACTGGCTCGAGCGTGCGGTGATCGGCCTGAACCTGTGTCCGTTCGCGAAGGCGGTGCATGTGAAGGGCCAGGTCCACTACGTCGTGCACCTCGGCGACGATGACGATGCCGGCCTGCTCGACGTGCTGCTGGCCGAAGCGCAGGCGCTGGTCGATCGGCCCGCGTCCGAGCGCGACACCACCCTCTTGATGGCACCCCATACCTTGGCCGATTTCTTGGATTTCAACGACTTCACCGCGCGCGCCGAGCGCCGGCTGGCACGCGCCGGTTTCGAGGGCACGCTGCAGTTGGCGAGCTTTCATCCGCGCTTCCAGTTCGGCGGCACCGAGGCCGACGACATCGGCAACGCCACCAACCGCGCGCCGTACCCCACGCTGCACCTGCTGCGCGAAGAGAGCATCGACCGTGCGGTAGAGGCTTTTCCGGAGGCCGAGGCGATCTTCGAGCGCAACATCGAGACGCTCGAGTCTTTGGGTCGTGCAGGCTGGGCCGCGCTGAACGTCGGCGTCGGCGGAGCGAGCCGATGAGCAAGATCGACAAGGCGGCCAAGGCCGAGGCCGAGGTGCTGCAGGAACTGCGGCCGGGCCAGTCCATTGAATTGCTGAAAGAGCTGCACATCCTCACGCGCGAAGGTCGGCTCAACCAGGACTCGCGCCGCAAGCTCAAGCAGGTCTACCACCTGTTCCAGTTCATCGAGAAGCTGCTGCGCGAACTGCCGGAGGAGGGCGCTCGCGCCACCCTGGCCGACCATGGCGCCGGCAAGTCCTACCTCGGCTTCATCCTCTACGACCTGTTCTTCAAGTCCACGGCCGGCGGATGGGTCTACGGCATCGAGACGCGCCCCGAGCTCATCGAGAAGTCGCGCGTGCTCGCTGCGAAGCTCGGCTTCGAGCGCATGGCCTTCCTCAACCTCACCGTGGCGGCGTCGACCCACGCGAGCGATTTGCCTGCGCAGATCGACGTGGTGACCGCGCTCCACGCCTGCGACACCGCCACCGACGACGCCATCGCCTTCGGCCTGGCGAAGCAGGCGCGCTTCATGGTGCTGGTGCCCTGCTGTCAGGCCGAGATCGCGGCCTGCCTGCGCCAGACCAAGGTGCTGTCGCTGTCGCGCACGCCGCTGGCCGAGCTGTGGCGCCACCCGCTGCACACGCGAGAAATCGGCAGCCAACTGACCAACGTGCTGCGCTGCCTCTACCTCGAGGCCCAGGGCTATCAGGTCACGGTGACCGAACTGGTGGGCTGGGAGCACAGCATGAAGAACGAACTCATCATCGCGCGCCGCAACGGCCAGGCGAAGGCAAGTGCGGCCGAGCGGTTGCGCAGCCTGCTGGCCGAGTTCGGTTTGTCGTCGCTGCTGGAAACGCGCTTCCGCCTCGACTGAGCCGAGTGCCACCATGGCCCGCCTGCCTCGACTGTCGCTGCCCGGTCTGCCGCACCACGTGATCCAGCGCGGAAACAATCGGCAGGCCATCGTCGCCGACACGGGCGACCGGGAGCGCTTGCTTTCGCTTTGGGCCGATCAGGCGCCACGCTTCGGCGTCGCGCTGCACGCTTACATGCTGATGGACAACCATTTCCACCTGCTGGTCACGCCCACCACGGCCGACGGCTTGCCGCAGTTCATGCAGGCGGTCGGGCGCAGTTATGTGAGGGGCTTCAACGACCGCCACGGGCGCAGCGGCACCTTGTGGGAAGGGCGCTACCGAGCCACGGTGCTGCATGCCGAGCGCTACCTGCTGCCCTGCATGGTCTACATGGACCTGAATCCGGTGCGCGCTGGCTTGGTCGTCGAGGCGCGCGAGCATGCCTGGTCCAGTCATCAGCACTATGCGGGGCTTCGGACCGATCGCTTCGTATCCCCGCATCCGCTCTACTGGACCCTCGGGAACACGCCCTTCGCACGCGAGGCGGCCTATACGGATCTGGTGCGCCAGGGCATTCCGACCCGCGATCAGTTGCTGCTCACCGAGGCCACGCTGCAAGGCTGGGCCGTTGGTGACCCGGCTTTCGTTGCCGCCTTGCAGCAGGCGACGCCGCGGCGGCTGGTGAAGGCGCGTGCGGGGCGACGCCCGACTCTGCAGACGTCCGAGCGCTGAGCGGGGTGCGTAAGTCGAGCGACAGGTCGCACTGAACTGTTGACCTGTCCCCAATTAATAGCCGAACGAATTGATCGGAGAATAATTGGAATCTGACCCCCTTTAAAGTTCTTGGCATTGTTTGTGCAACGCAATATCCTCCCGTTCCCTGCGAAATTTCCCGCGAAAAATGAAGGAGTGCGTCCCATGACGACGGAAGCCGAGATCCAACACCTGGAACAACACGGTCTGTATTCGTCCAGCAACGAGCATGACGCTTGTGGTCTGGGCTTCGTGGCGCACATCAAGGGCGAAAAACGGCACGACATCGTGACGCAGGCCCTCAAGATTCTCGAGAACATCGACCATCGCGGCGCCGTGGGGGCCGACAAGCTGATGGGCGACGGTGCCGGCATCCTGATCCAGATTCCGGACGCGCTGTATCGCGAAGAAATGGGCAAGCAGGGCGTCGAGCTTCCGCCGTATGGCGAGTACGGCGTCGGGATGATTTTCCTGCCCAAGGAGCATGCCTCTCGCATGGCTTGCGAGCAGGAAATGGAGCGCGCCATCAAGGCCGAAGGCCAGGTGCTGCTGGGCTGGCGCGACGTGCCGGTCAACCGCGACATGCCGATGTCGCCGGCCGTGAAGAAGACCGAGCCCATCCTGCGCCAGGTCTTCATCGGCCGCGGCAACGACGTGATCGTGCAGGACGCGCTGGAGCGCAAGCTGTACGTGATCCGCAAGACGGCGAGCGCGAACATCCAGAACCTGTTCCTCAAGCACAGCAAGGAATACTACGTTCCGAGCATGTCGAGCCGCACCGTGGTCTACAAGGGCCTGTTGCTGGCAGACCAGGTGGGCGTGTACTACCTCGACCTGTCCGACGAGCGCTGCGTGTCGGCGATCGGCCTGGTGCACCAGCGCTTCTCGACCAACACCTTTCCGAAGTGGCCGCTGGCCCACCCGTACCGCTACGTCGCCCACAACGGCGAAATCAACACCGTGCGCGGCAACTACAACTGGATGAAGGCGCGCGAAGGCGTGATGTCGTCGCCGGTGCTCGCCGCCGACCTGAAGAAGCTGTACCCGATCAGTTTCGCTGGCCAGTCCGACACCGCCACCTTCGACAACTGCCTCGAGCTCATGACGATGGCCGGCTACCCGATCAGCCAGGCCGTGATGATGATGATTCCCGAGCCGTGGGAGCAGCACACGACGATGGACGAACGCCGCCGCGCGTTCTACGAGTACCACGCCGCGATGATGGAGCCGTGGGACGGCCCGGCGTCGATCGTGTTCACCGACGGCCGCCAGATCGGCGCCACGCTCGACCGCAACGGTCTGCGTCCGTCGCGCTATTGCGTGACCGACGACGACCTGGTCGTCATGGCCTCGGAATCCGGCGTGCTGCCGATCCCCGAGCACAAGATCGTCCGCAAGTGGCGCCTGCAGCCGGGCAAGATGTTCCTCATCGACCTCGAGCAGGGCCGCATGATCGACGACGACGAGCTCAAGGCCTACGTCGTCAACACCAAGCCGTACAAGCAGTGGATCGAGAACCTGCGCATCAAGCTCGACAGCGTGGAGGCGCCCGCGCCCGAGGTCCATGAGAGCAAGGTTTCATTGCTGGATCGGCAGCAGGCCTTTGGCTACACGCAGGAAGACATCAAGTTCCTGCTCAGTCCGATGGCGCAGGCCGGCGAAGAGGGCATCGGCTCGATGGGCAACGACAGCCCGCTCGCCGTGTTGTCGAGCAAGAACAAAACGCTCTACAACTACTTCCGCCAGATGTTCGCGCAGGTGACGAACCCGCCCATCGACCCGATCCGCGAGGCGATCGTGATGTCGCTGGTGTCCTTCATCGGCCCGAAGCCGAACCTGCTGGACATCAACCAAGTCAACCCGCCGATGCGGCTTGAGGTGAGCCAGCCCATCCTCGACTTCGCCGACATGGCCAAGCTGCGCAACATCGAGCAGCACACCCAGGGCAAGTTCCGCAGCACCACGCTCGACATCACCTACCCGGCCGACTGGGGCCGCGAGGGCGTCGAGGCCAAGCTGGCCTCGCTGTGCGCCGAAGCCGTGGATGCGATCAAGGGCGGCAGCAATATCCTGATCGTGAGCGACCGCGGCGTGAGCGCCACGCAGGTGGCGATTCCGGCGCTGCTCGCGTCGAGCGCCATTCACCAACATCTCGTGCGTGAAGGCCTGCGCACCACCGCCGGCCTGGTGGTCGAAACCGGCAGCGCGCGCGAAGTGCATCACTTCGGCGTGCTGGCCGGCTACGGCGCCGAGGCGGTGCACCCATACCTCGCCATGGAAACGCTCGCGTCGCTGCACGCGGAGCTCTCGGGCGACCTGTCGGCCGAGAAGGCGATCTACAACTACGTGAAGGCGATCGGCAAGGGCCTGTCGAAGATCATGTCCAAGATGGGCGTGAGCACGTACATGAGCTACTGCGGCGCGCAGCTGTTCGAGGCCATCGGCCTGAACAACGACACCATCGGCAAGTATTTCTCGGGCACCGCCAGCCGCGTGGAAGGCATCGGCGTCTTCGAGATCGCCGAGGAAGCGCTGCGCATGCATGCTGCGGCCTTCGGCGACGACCCGGTGCTGGCCGCCATGCTCGACGCGGGCGGTGAGTACGCGTGGCGCACGCGCGGCGAAGACCACATGTGGACGCCGGACGCGATCGCCAAGCTGCAGCACAGCACACGCGCCAACAACTGGAGCACCTACAAGGAATACGCGCAGATCATCAACGACCAGAGCCGTCGCCACATGACGCTGCGCGGTCTGTTCGAATTCAAGATCGATCCGAGCAAGGCGATACCGGTGGAGGAGGTCGAGTCGGCCGCCGACATCGTCAAGCGCTTCGCCACCGGCGCGATGTCGCTCGGCTCGATTTCCACCGAGGCGCATTCGACGCTCGCCGTGGCGATGAACCGCATCGGCGGCAAAAGCAACACGGGCGAGGGCGGTGAAGACCCCGCACGCTACCGCAACGAGCTCAAGGGCATTCCGGTCAAGGTCGGTGACACGCTCAAGAGCGTGATCGGCGAGGCCAACGTCGAGGTCGACCTGCCACTGCTGGCCGGGGATTCGCTGCGCTCGAAGATCAAGCAAGTGGCTTCGGGTCGCTTCGGCGTCACCGCCGAGTACCTGAGCTCGGCCGACCAGATCCAGATCAAGATGGCGCAGGGCGCCAAGCCCGGCGAAGGCGGACAGCTGCCCGGCGGCAAGGTGACCGAGTACATCGGCAAGCAGCGCTACTCGGTGCCCGGCGTGGGCCTCATCAGCCCGCCGCCGCACCATGACATCTATTCGATCGAAGACCTGGCGCAGCTCATTCATGACTTGAAGAATGTCGCGCCGCACGCCAGCATCAGCACGAAGCTGGTGAGCGAAGTGGGCGTGGGCACGGTGGCCGCAGGCGTGACCAAGTGCAAGAGCGACCACCTGGTGATCGCCGGGCATGACGGCGGCACGGGCGCATCGCCTTGGTCGTCCATCAAGCACGCCGGCGGCCCTTGGGAAATCGGCCTCGCCGAAACGCAGCAGACGCTGGTGCTGAACCGCCTGCGAGGCCGCGTGCGGGTGCAGGCCGACGGCCAGATGAAGACCGGCCGCGATGTCGCGATCGGCGCGCTGCTGGGCGCCGACGAATTCGGCTTCGCCACGGCGCCGCTGATCGTCGAGGGCTGCATCATGATGCGCAAATGCCACCTCAACACCTGCCCGGTGGGTGTGGCCACCCAGGACCCGGTGCTGCGCAAAAAGTTCTCCGGCAAACCCGAGCACGTCGTCAACTACTTTTTCTTCATCGCCGAGGAAGTGCGCCAGATCATGGCGCAGCTGGGCATCCGAACCTTCAACGAGATGATCGGCCGCGCCGACCTGCTCGACATGAAGAAGGGCATCGCCCACTGGAAGGCCAGCGGCTTGGATTTCAGCCGTCTGTTTGCGATGCCCAACGTGCCGGACGACGTCCCGCGCTTCCATGTCGAGGACCAGGACCACGGCCTCGAGCACAACCTCGACACCAAGCTCATCGAGAAGTCGCGCGCGGCCATCGACAAGGGCGAGAAGGTCCAGTTCATCGAGGTGGTGCGCAACGTGAACCGCACGGTCGGCGCCAAGCTGTCGGGCGCACTCACGCGGGTGCACCCCGAGGGCCTGCCCGACGATTCGATCCGCATCCAGCTCGAGGGCACGGGCGGGCAGTCGTTCGGCGCCTTCCTGGCACGCGGCATCACGCTGTACCTGATCGGCGACGCCAACGACTACACCGGGAAGGGCCTGTCGGGCGGCCGCATCGTCGTGCGTCCGAGCCTGGACTTTCGCGGCGAGGCGGTGCGCAACACCATCGTGGGCAACACGGTGATGTACGGCGCCACCACCGGCGAGGCGTATTTCTGCGGCGTGGCCGGCGAGCGCTTCGCGGTGCGTCTTTCGGGCGCCACGGCGGTCGTCGAAGGCACCGGCGACCACGGCTGCGAGTACATGACGGGCGGCACGGTCGCGGTGCTGGGCAAGACCGGCCGCAATTTCGCCGCCGGCATGAGCGGCGGCGTGGCCTTCGTCTACGACGAAGACGGCCAGTTCGCGTCGCGTTGCAATTTGTCGATGGTGTCGCTCGAGAAGGTGCTCACGAAGGCGGAGCAGACCGCCAGCGTGAAGCCGTCGATCTGGCACAACGGCACGACCGACGAGGTTCAGCTCAAGAAGCTGCTGGAAGACCATCACCGCTGGACCGGCAGCAAGCGCGCGCGTGAACTGCTCGACGACTGGACCATGGCACGCACCCGTTTCGTGAAGGTGTTCCCGAACGAATACAAACGCGCGCTGGCCGAGATCCACGATCGCAAGGCATTGGCAGCGGCCAGCGGCAACGATGCCCAGGCCGCAGTGGCCGCCGGTGGTGGCAAAAAGACAGCCGCGGTCTGAGCGCGCGCACCCAGAACCAAGAAACAAGGACAGCACGATGGGAAAGATCACCGGCTTCATGGAGTACGAGCGCGTCGAAGAGGGCTACAAGCCCGTCGAGGAGCGCCTCAAGCACTACAAGGAATTCGTTGTCGGGCTCGACAAGGACCAGGCCAAGGTCCAGGGCGCGCGCTGCATGGATTGCGGCACGCCCTTCTGCAACAGCGGCTGCCCGGTCAACAACATCATTCCGGACTTCAACGACTTGGTGTACCGCGACGACTGGCAGAACGCCTTCGCGGTGCTCGACTCGACCAACAACTTCCCCGAATTCACCGGCCGCATCTGCCCCGCACCGTGCGAGGCGGCCTGCGTACTCAACGTGAACGACGACGCGGTCGGCATCAAGTCGATCGAGCACGCGATCATCGACCGCGCCTGGGACGAGGGCTGGGTCAAGCCGCGGGTGGCCAAGCACAAGACCGGCAAGAAGGTCGCGGTGGTCGGTGCCGGCCCGGCCGGCATGGCGGCGGCCCAGCAACTGGCGCGCGCCGGCCACGACGTGACGCTGTTCGAGAAGAACGACCGCGTGGGCGGGCTGCTGCGCTACGGCATTCCAGACTTCAAGATGGAAAAGACGCACATCGATCGCCGTGTCGAGCAGATGACGGCCGAGGGCGTGACTTTCCGCACCGGCGTGGTCGTCGGCGCTGCGAAGGATCCTCTGGGCAAGGGTTCGAAGGTCACCAACTGGGCCAAGGAAACCGTCACGCCCGAGCAGCTCGACAAGGAATTCGACGCGGTGCTGCTGACCGGCGGCGCCGAGCAGTCGCGCGACCTGCCAGTGCCAGGCCGCGATCTCGACGGCATCCACTTCGCGATGGAGTTCCTGCCGCAGCAGAACAAGGTCAATGCCGGCGACAAGCTCAAGGCCCAGCTGCGCGCCGACGGCAAGCACGTCATCGTGATCGGCGGTGGCGACACCGGCTCCGACTGCGTGGGCACCAGCAACCGCCATGGCGCGGTCAGCGTCACGCAGTTCGAGCTGATGCCGCAGCCACCCGAAGAAGAGAACCGGCCGATGACCTGGCCGTATTGGCCCTACAAGCTGCGCACCAGTTCCAGCCACGTCGAAGGCTGCGAGCGCGAGTTCGCCATCTCGACCAAGGAATTCGTCGGTGAAAAGGGCAAGGTCACCGGCTTGAAGACCGTCCGCGTCGAGTGGAAGGACGGCAAGATGGTGGAAGTGCCCGGCAGCGAGCATGTGCTGAAGGCTGATCTGGTGCTGCTGGCCATGGGCTTCGTGAGCCCGGTGGCCGGCGTGCTGGAAGCCTTCGGCGTCGACAAGGATGCGCGCGGCAACGCCAAGGCCACGGTCGACTTCACCGGCGGCTATGCCACCAGCGTCCCCAAGGTCTTCGCCGCCGGCGACATCCGCCGTGGCCAGTCGCTGGTGGTGTGGGCCATTCGCGAAGGCCGCCAGGCCGCGCGCTCGGTCGACGAGTTCCTCATGGGCTTCAGCGACCTGCCGCGCTGATGCCTTGCGCAGCCGAGACGCTGCGCATACCGCCCTGTTGGGGAATGCCGCGGAGCAGTTCGCGGCTGTCCCTTATCATGCGGGGAAACCCGAGCCGGGATGCCTGACAAGGCGCCCCGGCTTTTTCTTGACATGGACGCCGCCGCCCCCTCCCTCATCGAATTCCGCGATCTCCGCTTCGGCTATGGCGCCCGCGCCATCCTCGATGGCGTGTCGTTCGCCGTGCCGCGCGGCAAGGTCACGGCGCTCATGGGCGCGTCCGGTGGCGGCAAGACCACGGTGCTCCGGCTGATCGGCGGGCAGTTGCGCGCCGAGCGCGGAGAAGTGCTGCTGGACGGCCAGGATGTCGGCCGCATGGATGCAGGCGCACTCTATGCCGCGCGCCGCCGCATGGGCATGTTGTTCCAGTTCGGCGCGCTGTTCACCGACATGAGCGTGTTCGACAACGTGGCTTTCCCGCTGCGCGAGCACACCCGGTTGCCCGAAGCCCTGGTACGCGACATCGTGTTAATGAAGCTCGATGCTGTCGGCCTGCGCGGCGCGCGCGACTTGCTGCCCAGCGAAGTCTCCGGTGGCATGGCGCGGCGCGTGGCGTTGGCGCGTGCGATCGCGCTGGACCCCGACCTGGTGATGTACGACGAGCCCTTCGCCGGGCTCGATCCGATCTCGCTGGGCACCGCGGCGCGGCTGATCCGCCAGCTCAACGACACGCTCGGGCTCACCAGCATCATCGTGTCGCACGATCTGGAAGAGACCTTTCGCATCGCCGACCACGTGATCATCCTGGCCAACGGCGCCATCGCCGCGCAGGGCCCGCCGGATGTCGTGCGCCAGAGCGCCGACCCGCTGGTGCACCAGTTCGTCAACGCGCTGCCCGATGGTCCGGTGCATTTCCATTACCCGGGCGCCGCCGTCGAAGACGACTTCGGCACCGCCTCCGGAGGCCGGCCTTGAGTTTCTGGAACCCCGCCGACGTCGGTTTCGCGGTGCGCGGCAAGCTGGCCGATCTGGGCCGCGGCGCGCGCCTCTTCGCACGGCTGGCCGGTGACCTTCGCAGCCTGGGCCGCTTCTCGCTGGTGCGCGACCAGATTCATTTCCTGGGCAACTATTCGCTGGCGATCATCGCGGTGTCGGGCCTGTTCGTCGGCTTCGTGATGGGCCTGCAATATTTCTACGGCCTGCAGCGCTACGGCGCGTCGGAGTCGGTGGGCGTGCTGATCAGCTTGAGCCTGCTGCGCGAATTCGGCCCCGTCATCACGGCGCTTCTTTTCGCAGGGCGGGCGGGCACTTCATTGACGGCCGAGATCGGCTTGATGAAGGCCGGCGAGCAACTCAGCGCGATGGAGATGATGGCCGTCGATCCGGTTCGCCGCGTGTTGGCGCCCCGCTTCTGGGGCGGCGTGATCGCGATGCCCATCCTGTCGGCGGTTTTCTGCGCAGCCGGCATCCTGGGCGGCTGGGTGGTTTGCGTGCCGTTGCTCGGCATCGACTCCGGTGCCTTCTGGGGCCAGATGCAAGGTGGCACGGACGTGTTCAGAGACCTCGGCAACGGCGTCATCAAGAGCATCGTCTTCGGTTTCACCGTCACGTTCATCGCGCTGCTGCAGGGCTACGAGGCCCAGCCGACGCCGGAGGGCGTGTCGCGCGCGACCACCCGCACGGTGGTGGTGGCCTCCCTGGCCGTGCTCGCGCTCGATTTCCTTCTCACCGCCATGATGTTCAGCATCTAGCGTCAACACGACAAAGAGCGAAACATGCAACGTTCCAACAACGACATCTGGGTGGGTCTGTTCGTGCTGATCGGCGCGGCGGCCCTGCTGTTTCTGGCGCTTCAGTCGGCCAATCTGTTGAGCCTGAACTTCCAGAAGACCTACAACGTCACTGCCCGCTTCGACAACATCGGTAGCCTCAAGCCGCAAACCGCGATCAAAAGCGCGGGTGTGGTGGTGGGCCGCGTCGAGTCGATCACGTTCGACGACAAGAGTTTCCAGGCCAGCGTGACGCTGGCCCTGCAAAGTCGTTACAGTTTCCCCAAGGACAGCTCGCTGAAGGTCCTCACCAGCGGCCTGCTCGGTGAGCAGTACGTCGGCATCGAGGCGGGCGCCGAGGAAAAGAATCTCCAGCCCGGCGACGTCATCACTGCCACGCAGTCGGCGGTCGTGCTGGAAAATCTGATCAGTCAGTTTCTCTACAGCAAGGCGGCCGAAGGAAGCGACCAGCCTGCAACCACCAATAAAAAATGAATCCGCGAATCCATTCCCTGACAGCGCCCGCGCGCCGTGACGCGGCCCGTGTCTTCCGCTCGTTGGGTGCAGCCTTGGTGCTCGCCGTGCTGGCAGGTTGTGCGGCTGGACCGTATCCGAACGCTGCCGATCCTTTCGAGGGATTCAACCGGGGTGTCTCGCGGTTCAACGACACGGTCGACGACGCCGTCCTGGTTCCCGTGGCCACGGCGTATCGGCAAGTATTGCCTTCGCCCGTGCGCACGGGTGTCAACAACTTCTTCAACAACCTCGGCGACGTCTGGAACTTCGCCAACAGCGTGCTGCAACTCAAGGCGCAGCACAGCGCCGAGACATTCATGCGGCTGAACGTCAACACCTTTTTCGGCCTCGGCGGCGTGATCGACGTCGCCAGCGAATTGGGCATCGACCGTCACAACGAGGATTTCGGCCAGACCTTGGGGCGCTATGGCGTGCCGAGCGGACCCTATGTCGTGCTTCCGGTGTTCGGCCCGTCGACGCTGCGCGACACCGCGGCGCTGCCTGTGGACATCCGCGGCGATCTGGTTGACTACATCCACGATATCCCGGTGCGCAATTCGCTGTACGTGCTGCGGGTGGTTGATACACGCTCGAACTACCTGCGCGCCACCCAGTTGCTGGGCGATGCTGCACTCGACAAGTACTCCTTCACGCGCGACGCTTTCCTTCAGCGCCGTCGCAGCGAGGTGTACGACGGCAACCCGCCGGACGATGGAGCCGGTAACGACTGATCGCACTTTCTTGCATCCGGTTGCAAGCGCTGGTTGCGGCTGCGGAACCCCGTGACGCTTCAGGCTTCCAACGCTGTCCAGCACGAAATCTTCGAGCTTTTGATCTTCATCCGAGACCCGTTCCACTATGAATACCACTGCTACCGTGCAACGCCGCCTCATTGGACGTTTCGCTATCGCCAGCGCGCTGCTGCTCAGTGCAGCCGCGCTTTTCGTGACGCCGGCGCGTGCCGCCGACGAGGCGCCCGATGCGTTGGTCCAGCGCCTCTCCGGCGACGTACTCGACACCATCAAGGCCGACAAGTCGATCAAGGCCGGTGAGATCGACAAGATCATGTTGCTGGTCGACAGCAAGATCATGCCGAACGTCAACTTCCAGCGCATGACGGCCTCGGCCGTCGGCCCGGCGTGGCGCCAGGCGACCCCTGAACAGCAAAAGCGCCTTCAGGACGAATTCAAGATCTTGCTGGTGCGCACCTATGCCGGCGCACTCGACCAGGTGAGCAACCAGACCGTCAGCGTTCGACCGTTCCGCGGTTCGGCGGACGACAAGGAGGTCTTGGTGCGCACCGAGATCCGAGGCGGCGGCGACCCTGTGCAGCTTGATTACCGTCTCGAGAAGACGCCTGGTGATGCCGGTGGCTGGAAGGTCTACAACCTCAATGTGCTGGGCGTCTGGCTGGTCGATACCTACCGCACTCAGTTCGCGCAGCAGATCAACAGCAAGGGCATCGATGGCTTGATCGCCGCCCTGGCCGCGCGCAACAAGAGCAACGGCAAGAGCTGAACGTGCTGGTGCTGCCGCCCAAGCTCACGCACGACGAAGCGCCTGACTGCATGCGCATGTTGCAGCAGGGTTTGGCCGGGCAGAGTGGCTCCGCGGCGGTGGTGGATGCCAGCGCGCTGGTTCGATTCGACTCATCTGCCCTGGCGGTGTTGCTCGAATGCCGGCGCGAGGCCAGCGCTTTGGGCCGCAGCTTTGCGGTCAAGGGGCTCTCGCCTCGGCTGCGGGAACTGGCCTCGCTCTATGGCATCGCGGGCCTGTTGCCCGCCGCGCCCTAGGTCACCGTCCGGCCCATTGCCCTTCGAGCGACGGCGCGGACCGCCGCGGCCTAGAATCGACGGCTCCCATGCCCGCGATCTCTTTCCAATCGGTCTGCAAGACCTACCCCGCCACACCACAGCAGCGCGCACAGGGAAAACCTGGTTTGCGTGCTGTCGACGACGTCAGCTTCCAGATCGAGGAGGGCGAGTTCTTCGGCCTGCTCGGTCCGAACGGCGCCGGCAAGACCACCCTGATCAGCATGCTTGCCGGGCTGTCCCGGCCAACGGCCGGTGCGGTGAGCGTGCACGGCTTCGACGTCCAGCGTGACTACGCCGAAGCACGACGCCACCTCGGCATCGTGCCGCAGGAACTGGTGTTCGATCCTTTCTTCAACGTGCGCGAGTCGCTGCGCATTCAGTCGGGCTATTTCGGCATCAAGAACAACGACGCGTGGATCGACGAATTGCTGCACAGCCTGGGCTTGACCGACAAGGCCGGTGCCAACCTGCGTCAGCTGTCGGGCGGCATGAAGCGTCGTGTGCTGGTCGCTCAGGCTTTGGTGCACAAGCCTCAGGTGATCGTGCTGGACGAGCCCACCGCCGGCGTCGACGTCGAACTTCGCCAGACGCTGTGGCAGTTCGTCGCCAAGCTCAACAAGCAGGGCAGCACCGTGCTGCTCACCACCCACTACCTCGAGGAAGCGGAAGCCCTGTGCAACCGCATCGCGATGCTCAAGCAGGGCCGCGTGATCGCGCTCGACCGTACCAGCGAGCTGCTGAAGTCCGCGGCCAGCAATGTGCTGCGCTTCAAGACCGACGCCGACCTGCCCTGGGAAATCGCGCAACACGCGCGCATCACCGGACGCATCGTGCAACTGCCCGCCCAGAATGCGCATGAGGTCGAGCAATTGCTCGGCGCATTGCGTCAGGCGGGCGTGGCGGTGGAAGACGTCGAGATGCGCAAGGCCGACCTGGAAGACGTGTTCATCGACCTGATGGCAGGCGAGCAAACGCCGCTGGAGGTGGCGCGATGATGATTTCCACCACCGGTTGGCGCACGTTGCTCTACAAGGAAACGCTGCGCTTCTGGAAGGTCGGCTTCCAGACCGTGGGCGCTCCGATCCTCACCGCGGTGCTCTACCTCATGGTCTTCGGCCACGTGCTCGAAGACCACGTGAAGGTCTACGGCACCGTCAGCTACACCGCGTTCCTCATCCCCGGGCTGGTGATGATGAGCGTGCTGCAGAACGCCTTCGCCAACAGTTCATCGTCGATCATCCAGAGCAAGATCATGGGCAGCCTGGTCTTCGTGCTGCTCACGCCGCTGTCGCACTGGGGCTGGTTCCTGGCCTATGTCGGCTCGTCGATCATTCGCGGACTTGCCGTGGGCCTCGGCGTGTTCCTGGTGACGATCTTCTTCGCGATGCCGGACTTCGCCGCGCCGCTGTGGATCTTCGCGTTCGCCTTCCTGGGCGCTGCGATGCTCGGCACGCTGGGGTTGATCGCGGGGTTGTGGGCCGAGAAGTTCGATCAGATGGCGATGTTCCAGAACTTCCTGATCATGCCGATGACCTTCTTGTCGGGCGTGTTCTATTCGATCGGCTCGCTGCCGCCGTTCTGGCAGGGCGTGAGCCACCTGAATCCGTTCTTCTACATGATCGACGGTTTCCGCTACGGTTTCTTCGGCATCAGTGACACCTCGCCCTGGCTCAGCTTCGGCATCGTGGGCGGTGCGTGGCTGATCGTCAGCGCCGTCGCCGTCCATCTCCTGCGCATCGGCTACAAGATCCGAGGCTGAGGATGGGCTCCCCCCAGTCTTCGCGCACTTCGTGTCGCTTCGCCAACCCCCTCCGGGGGCAGCATCGGCGGCCCGGCGAAGCCGGTTCCGCGGTGTTCCACGCTGAATACGTATCCCTATGACTGCTGAAGAATTGCAAGCCATCATCGAAGCCGGACTGCCCTGCGAGCACATCACGCTCGAGGGCGATGGGCGCCATTGGTACGCCACCATCGTCTCGGCCGAGTTCGACGGCCTGCGCGCCATCCAGCGCCACCAGCGGGTCTACAAGACGCTCGGTGCGAAAATGCATACCGACGAAGTGCACGCGCTGTCGATGAAGACCTTCACGCCCGCCGAATGGGCGTCGGCACCGCGCTGAGCACTCGCGCCACTTTCCTGCTGGATTTCTGATGGACAAACTTCTCATACGCGGCGGGCGCACGCTCGGCGGCGAGGTACTCGTTTCTGGCGCCAAGAACGCCGCGCTGCCCGAACTCTGCGCCGCGCTGCTGACCGACCAGCCGGTGACGCTGCACAACGTGCCGCGCCTGCAAGACGTGTCGACCATGCTCAAGCTGGTGCGCAACATGGGCGTGACCGCTGACCGCGACGACAACGGCACGGTGCGGCTCGACGCCGGCGCACTCAGCAACCCTGAAGCCCCCTACGAACTCGTCAAGACCATGCGCGCGTCGGTGCTCGCGCTCGGTCCGCTGCTGGCGCGCTTCGGTCACGCCAAGGTGTCGCTGCCGGGCGGCTGCGCGATCGGTTCGCGCCCCGTCGACCAGCACATCAAAGGCTTGCAGGCGATGGGCGCCGAGATCGTGGTCGAGCACGGCTACATGCTCGCCAAGCTCCCGGCCGGCCGCACGCGGCTCCAGGGCGCGCGCATCCTGACCGACATGGTGACCGTGACCGGCACCGAGAACTTCCTGATGGCCGCCGCGCTGGCCGAGGGCGAGACGCTGCTCGAGAACGCCGCGCAGGAGCCCGAGATCGTCGACCTCGCCGAGATGCTCATCAAGATGGGCGCAAAGATCGAAGGCCATGGCACCGGTCACATCCGCGTGCAAGGCGTCGAGAAGCTGCACGGCTGCGAACACGCCGTGGTGGCCGACCGCATCGAGGCCGGCACCTTCCTGTGCGCCGTGGCCGCCGCCGGTGGCGAAGTCTTCCTGCGCCACGCGCGCGCGGATCACCTCGACGCCGTGATCGACAAGCTGCGCGAGGCCGGCTGCGACGTGAAGCCGGTCGACGGCGGCGTGCGCATCGCGTCCGCCGGTGGCGCCAGGCTCAAGGCGCAGGCCTTTCGCACCACCGAATACCCGGGCTTCCCGACCGACATGCAGGCGCAGTTCATGGCGCTCAATTGCGTGGCGCAGGGCACGGCGGCCGTCACCGAGACGATTTTCGAGAACCGTTTCATGCACGTGAACGAGCTGGTGCGGCTCGGCGCGACCATTCACGTCGACGGCAAGGTGGCGGTGGTGGAAGGCGGCACCGCCCTGTCGGGCGCGACCGTGATGGCGACCGACCTGCGCGCGTCCGCCAGCCTGGTGATCGCCGGCCTGGTGGCCGACGGCGAGACGATGGTCGACCGCATCTACCACCTCGACCGTGGCTACGACCGCATGGAAGCCAAGCTGCGCGGTCTGGGCGCCGACATCGAGCGCGTGACGGGAGCGGCGTCTTGATCACGCTGGCGCTGTCCAAGGGCCGCATCTTCGACGAGACCCTGCCGATGCTGGCCGCCGCCGGCATCGAGGTCACCGAAGACCCGGAAAAATCGCGCAAGCTGATTCTTGCGACCACCCAACCTGACGTGCGCGTGGTGCTGGTTCGGGCGTCCGACGTGCCGACCTACGTGCAATACGGCGGCGCCGACATCGGCGTGACCGGCCTCGACGTGCTGCTCGAACACGGCAACCAGGGCCTGTACCAGCCGCTCGATCTGAAGATCGCCGCCTGCCGCCTGAGCGTGGCGGTGCGCGCCGACTACGACTACGCCTCGGCCGTCAAGCAGGGCTCGCGCCTGCGCGTCGCGACCAAGTACGTCGGCCTGGCGCGCGATTTCTTCGCCAGCAAGGGCGTGCACGTCGACCTGATCAAGCTCTACGGCAGCATGGAACTCGCGCCGCTCACCGGCCTGGCAGACGCCATCGTCGACCTGGTGTCGACCGGCAACACGCTCAAGGCGAACCATCTGGTCGAGGTCGAACGCATCATGGACATCAGCGCCCGCCTGGTCGTCAACCAAGCCGCGCTCAAGCTCAAGCAGGCGCCGATCCGCCGCATCCTCGACGCCTTCGCGTCGGCCATTCCGCAAGACTGAAAGTCATGACCTTTTCTGCCGCGCCACTTCGCCTGTCCACCGCCGCCGCCGATTTCGAAACGGCGTTCAAGGCGCGGCTGCATTGGTCGGCGGATGCGGATGCGGCCATCGAGCAGCGCGTGGCCGAGATCCTGGCCGACGTACAAAAGCGCGGCGACGCGGCGGTGATCGAGTACACCAAGCGCTTCGACCGCCTCGACGTGGCCGACATGACGGCCCTGGAACTCACGGTCGAAGAATTGCGCGCGGCCTTCGAGTCGCTGCCTGCCGTGCAGCGTGAGGCGCTCGAAGCGGCTGCGCGCCGTGTGCGCAGTTACCACGAGGCCCAGAAGAAGGCGAGCGGCGAGAGCTGGCAGTACCGCGACGAAGACGGCACGCTGCTGGGCCAGAAGGTCACGCCGCTCGACCGCGTCGGCATCTACGTGCCAGGTGGCAAGGCCGCCTACCCGTCGAGCGTGCTCATGAACGCGATTCCGGCGCACGTCGCCGGCGTCGGCGAGATCATCATGGTCGTGCCCACGCCCGGCGGCGAGAAGAACCCGCTGGTGCTGGCCGCCGCGCACGTCGCAGGTGTCAGCCGCGCCTTCACCATCGGCGGCGCGCAGGCCGTGGCCGCGCTGGCCTACGGCACCGCCACGGTGCCGGCGGTCGACAAGGTCACCGGCCCCGGCAACGCCTACGTGGCGGCAGCCAAGCGCCGCGTTTTCGGCACAGTGGGCATCGACATGATCGCCGGCCCGAGCGAAATATTGGTGCTGGCCGACGGCAGCACGCCGCCCGACTGGGTGGCGATGGATCTTTTCAGCCAGGCCGAACACGACGAACTGGCGCAGAGCATCCTGCTGTGCCCCGACGCGGCCTACATCGACCGCGTGCAGCAGGAAATCGACCGCTTGCTGCCGACCATGCCGCGCGCCGAGATCATCGCCGCGTCGCTCAACGGCCGAGGCGCGCTGATCCACACGCGCGACATGGAAGAGGCCTGCGCCATCAGCAACCGCATCGCGCCCGAGCATCTGGAAGTCAGCAGCGCCGACCCGCACCGCTGGGAGCCGTTGCTCAAGCACGCCGGCGCGATCTTCCTCGGTGCGTACACGAGCGAAAGCCTGGGCGACTACTGCGCCGGCCCGAACCACGTGCTGCCCACCAGCGGCACAGCACGCTTCTCCAGCCCGCTGGGCGTGTACGACTTCCAGAAGCGTTCCAGCCTGATCGAGGTCAGCGAGCAGGGCGCGCAGACGCTGGGCCGCATCGCGGTGACGCTGGCTGAAGGCGAGGGCCTGCCGGCGCACGCCGAGGCGGCGCGGATGCGCTTGAAATGATGTCCTCGCCCAGGCTTCGCGCGCGTCGTGTCGCTGCGCCAACCCCCTCGCCGGGGGCAACACCAGCGGCTCGGCGAAGCCGGTTCCACGGTGCATCGCGAGGGCTTGCTTGCGCGCTGCTGCTAGGTTTGGGTGCCGTCTGCGCGTCCGCCATGAGCATTCGCGAAATGCGCACGCTCGAAGCCAACGAGAAAGACGGCAAGCTCTACGCCAACTATTACTTGGTCGGCGTGATGGAAGGCCTGCGCGAGGCGAGCGATGCAGCCCAGCGTGCCGGCCAGAAGCCGCCCTTCTGCGTCGAAGGCCGCAAGCTGGAGCCGACGATGGCCCGCTCGCTTTACCAGACCGAACTCTCGCGCAACGCCGACAGCTACGAAGCCGACATGCCGGTGCAGCTCGTGCTGTCTTCGGCGCTGCGCAACAGTTACCGCTGTACCCACTGAGACCCCATGACCGCCTTGACCACTGCCGCCGCCCTCCAGCGCATCCGCGCCGATGTCCAGTCCATGCATGCCTATGCAGTGCAGGAAGCGACCGGCCTCCTCAAGCTCGATGCGATGGAGAACCCGTACGGCCTGCCGCCGGCGCTGCAGGCCGAGCTCGGCGCGCGCCTGGGCGCTGTGGCGCTCAATCGCTATCCCGGCGCACGTGGCGACGACCTGAAGCGCGCGCTGGCAGACCATGCCGGAATGCCGGCCGGCTTCTCGATGATGCTGGGCAACGGCTCCGACGAACTGATCTCGATGCTCACCGTCGCCTGCGACCGGCCCGGCGCGGCCATCCTGGCGCCGGTGCCCGGCTTCGTCATGTACGGCATTTGCGCCCAGCTGCAGGATGTGAAGTTCGTCGGCGTGCCGCTCACCGCCGACTTCGAACTCGACGGCCCGGCCATGCTCGCCGCGATCGCGACCGAAAAGCCGGCCATCGTGTACGTCGCGTACCCGAACAACCCGACCGCCAACCTCTGGGACGATGCCGTGATCGAGCAGATCGTCGAAGCGCAAGGCGCCCAGGGCGGCCTGGTGATCATGGACGAGGCCTACCAGCCCTTCGCCGCCCGCAGCTACATCGACCGCGTGGCGCGCCACGGCCACGTGCTCTTGATGCGCACGCTGAGCAAGTTCGGCTTGGCCGGCATTCGACTGGGCTACCTGATGGGGCCGCAGGCGCTGATCGCCGAGATCGACAAGGTGCGCCCGCCCTACAACATCAGCGTGCTGAACTGCGAGTGCGCGCTGTTCGCGCTGGAGCATGCCGACGTGTTCGCCGCCCAGGCAGCCGAGCTGCGCGCCCAGCGTGCGCAGCTGGTCGCCGGCCTGGCGAAGGTGCCGGGTCTGATGCAGTGGCCCAGCGAGGCCAACATGGTGCTCGTGCGAGTGCCCGACGCGGCAAAAACCTTCGAGGGCATGAAGGCACAGGGGGTTCTGATCAAGAACGTTTCTAAAATGCACCCCTTGCTGGCGAACTGCCTGCGCCTGACCGTCGGGACCGCCGACGACAACGCGCGGATGCTCGCGGCGCTCGAATCCTCCCTATGAACACCCCCACGGCACCCGAGGCCGTGGTCGCCACCGGCGACCGCACCGCCTCCGTCACGCGCAACACCGCCGAGACGAAGATCACCGTCTCGGTCAATCTCGACGGCAGCGGCCGCGCGAAGCTGACGACCGGCATCGGTTTCTTCGACCACATGCTCGACCAGATCGCCCGCCACGGGCTGATCGACCTCGAGATCGACTGCCAGGGCGACCTGCACATCGACGGCCACCACACCGTGGAAGACGTCGGCATCACGCTCGGCCAGGCGGTCGCGAAGGCCGTCGGCGACAAGAAGGGCATCCGCCGCTACGGCCATGCCTACGTGCCGCTCGACGAGGCGCTCAGCCGCGTCGTCATCGACTTTTCCGGCCGCCCGGGCCTGGTGATGCACGTGCCCTTCACGAGCGGCATGATCGGTGGCTTCGACAGCCAGCTGACCTACGAATTTTTCCAGGGCTTCGTGAACCACGCGGGGGTGACGCTGCACATCGACAATCTCAAGGGTGTCAACGCGCATCACCAGTGCGAGACCGTGTTCAAGGCCTTCGCCCGCGCACTGCGCGGCGCGCTGGAGCTGGATCCGCGCTCGGCCGGTGTCATCCCGTCGACCAAGGGATCGCTCTGAAATGAAGAACACGGTCGCCGTCGTCGACTACGGCATGGGCAACCTGCGCTCCGTGTCGCAGGCCGTGCAGCACGCCGCCGACCAGGTGGGCGTGGAAGTCTTCGTTACGTCGGACCCCGACGTGGTGCGCAAGGCCACCCGCGTGGTGCTGCCGGGCCAGGGCGCGATGCCAGACTGCATGCGCGAGCTGCGCGATTCGGGGTTGCAGGAATCGGTGCTCGAAGCGGCCGCCAGCAAGCCGCTCTTCGGCGTCTGCGTGGGCATGCAGATGCTGCTGTCGACCAGCGAAGAAGGGCCGACGAACGGCCTCGGCCTCATCCCCGGTGCGGTGATCAAGTTCGACCTGGCCGGCCGCACTCAGCCCGACGGCAGCCGCTACAAGGTGCCGCAGATGGGCTGGAATCAGGTGCGCCAGGCGCAGCCGCACCCGGTGTGGGCCGGCGTGCCGGACGAGGCGTACTTCTATTTCGTCCACAGCTTCTTCGCCCGACCAACGGACCCGAAGCACAGCGTCGGCGAGGCCGACTACGGCGCACCGTTCACGGCCGCGATTGCGCGCGATAATATTTTCGCCACCCAGTTTCACCCCGAGAAGAGTGCGGACCACGGTCTGCAGCTCTATCGCAACTTCCTCCACTGGAACCCCTGAGCCACCGGCTCGCCCTGCCATGCTGCTGATTCCCGCCATTGACCTCAAAGACGGCCACTGCGTTCGCCTCAAACAAGGCGACATGGACCAATCGACCATCTTCAGCGAAGACCCGGCCGCCATGGCGCGCAAGTGGGTCGAGGCGGGCGCCCGTCGGCTGCACCTGGTCGACCTGAACGGCGCCTTCGCCGGCAAGCCGCAGAACCATGCGGCCATCAAAGCGATCCTGCGCGAAGTGGGCGCCGAGATTCCGGTGCAGCTCGGCGGTGGCATTCGCGATCTGGACACGATCGAGCGCTATATCGACGACGGCTTGCGCTACGTGATCATCGGCACCGCCGCGGTCAAGAACCCGGGCTTCCTGAAAGACGCCTGCACGGCCTTCGGCGGCCACATCATCGTGGGTCTCGATGCCAAGGACGGCAAGGTCGCGACCGATGGCTGGAGCAAGCTCACCGGCCACGAAGTCGCCGACCTGGGCAAGAAGTTCGAGGACTACGGCGTCGAGTCGATCATCTACACCGACATCGGCCGCGACGGCATGCTCTCGGGCATCAACATCGACGCCACGGTGAAGCTCGCGCAGGCGCTCACCATCCCGGTCATCGCTTCCGGTGGCCTGTCGAACATGGCCGACATCGACCAGCTCTGCGCGGTCGAATCCGAAGGCGTCGAGGGCGTGATCTGCGGTCGCGCCATCTATTCCGGCGACCTCGACTTCGCCGCGGCGCAGGCCCGCGCCGACGAGCTGGCGCCGAGCTGACCGCTCGGCGGGCCGGCGATCTCATGCCCCTGCAAACCCTCGACGTCCGCGGCCAGCCCGCGGTGCGCCTCACCCTCTCCGACGGCAGCACCTGCACCATCGCGTTGCACGGCGCGCACGTGCTCGGCTGGACCACGGCCGACGGCGTAGAGCGGCTGTACCTCAGCCCGGACGCCGTGTTCGACGGCCAGGCCGCGCTCCGTGGCGGGGTGCCGGTGTGCTGGCCGCAGTTCAACCAGCGCGGCCCGCTGGCCAAGCATGGCTTCGCGCGGAACACGGCGTGGCGGGTCGAGCCGCAAGACAGGGCCGAGTCGGGCGAGGTGCGTCTGACGCTGACGGACAGCGAAGCGACCCGCGCCGTCTGGCCGCACCGCTTTCGCGTCACGCTGACGGCCACGCTCACGCCGCAAGGCCTGCGAATGGCACTCGATGTGCTGAACACCGATGCATCGCCGTGGTCCTTCACTGCTGCGCTGCACACCTACCTGCGGGTCGACGAGATCGCCGACGTGCGTCTCCAAGGCCTGCAAGACGCGGCCCGTTGGGACGCCGTGCGCGATGTGCGCCACCCCGAGGCCACCCAGGCGCTGCACTTCGGCGAAGAATTCGACAGCGTCTACGCCGCACCTGCGGCACCGCTTCGTCTCGCCCAGCCGCTCGGAACGCTAGAGATCGCACAAAGCGCGAGCTGCACGGAGACGGTGGTGTGGAACCCGGGCCCCGTGCTCGCGGCCAAGCTTTCCGACTTGCCGGACGACGGCTGGCGCCACATGCTGTGCGTCGAGGCGGCACGCATCGACGAAGCGGTGCTGCTTCAGCCGGGTGCGGCATGGCAGGGCTGGCAGCAACTCAGCGTGCGCTGATCCTTCTCTTCTTCCCAACACCGATTTCATGCTCGCCAAACGCATCATTCCCTGCCTCGACGTGACCGGCGGCCGCGTCGTGAAGGGCGTCAATTTCGTCGAACTGCGCGACGCGGGTGACCCGGTCGAGATCGCCGCGCGCTACAACGCGCAGGGCGCCGACGAACTGACCTTCCTCGACATCACCGCCACCAGCGACGGCCGTGATCTGATCTTGCCGATCATCGAAGCGGTGGCGTCGCAGGTCTTCATTCCGCTGACCGTGGGCGGCGGCGTGCGCACGGTCGACGACGTGCGACGGCTGCTCAATGCGGGCGCCGACAAGACCAGTTTCAACTCGGCGGCCATTGCCAATCCGCAGGTGATCGAAGACGCGTCGCAAAAATACGGCGCGCAATGCATCGTGGTCGCCATCGACGCCAAGCGCCGGACGCCCGAAGACGCCGCCACGCGCGGTCCGGGCTGGGACGTTTACAGCCATGGCGGCCGCAAGAACACCGGGCTCGACGCGGTGCAATGGGCCACCGAGATGGCGCGCCGCGGCGCGGGCGAGATCCTGCTGACCAGCATGGACCGCGACGGCACCAAGAGCGGCTTCGACCTGGCACTGACCCGCGCGGTGAGCGACGCGGTCGGCGTGCCGGTGATCGCTTCGGGCGGCGTCGGCGCGCTCGACCACCTGTCCGACGGCATCCAGATCGGCGGCGCCGACGCGGTGCTGGCGGCCAGCATCTTTCACTACGGCGAATTCACCGTCGGCGAGGCGAAGGCGCAGATGGCTGCACGCGGTATCCCTGTTCGACGGTGACGCTCGCCGGGTGTGACAATCCCCCGATGGATTGGCTCAACGAAGTGAAATGGGACGCGAACGGCCTGGTGCCGGTCATCGCACAGGAGCAGGGCAGCAACGATGTCCTGATGTTCGCCTGGATGAACCGCGAGGCGCTGGCCAAGACCGCCGAGCTGGGTCGGGCTGTGTATTTCAGCCGCTCGCGCGACCGGCTCTGGTTCAAAGGCGAAGAATCGGGCCACGTGCAGACGGTGCACGAAATCCGCCTCGACTGCGACAACGACGTCGTGCTGCTCAAGGTCACGCAGCTCGGCCACGAGCCCGGCATCGCTTGCCACACCGGCCGTCACAGCTGTTTCTTCAGCAAGTACGAGAATGGCCGGTGGACCGCGGTCGAGCCGGTCCTGAAAGACCCGGAGACGATCTACAAATAATGGAAACGATGAACACCGACGCGCTGGACCGTCTTGCGGCCGTGATCGAAAGCCGCCTGCCTTCGCGCGGCGGTGACGCCGAACAGAGCTACGTCGCCCGGCTCCTGCACAAAGGGCCCGACGCCTTCCTCAAGAAGATCGGCGAGGAGGCGACGGAGGTGGTGATGGCCGCCAAGGATGCCGACCACGGCGGCGACCGGCAGAAAATAGTGAACGAAGTGGCCGATTTGTGGTTCCACAGCATGGTGGCGCTCGCGCACTACGGCCTGACACCGCGGGCGGTGATCGAGGAACTGGAGCGCCGCGCCGGCACCAGCGGCATTGAAGAGAAGGCACTGCGCAAGGCGCAGGCCCGTGAAGCATCCAACGACTGAAAGGACACCGTGAACAACGACATCGTGACCGTCCAGCCGGACGAATCGCTCAAGACATGGGGCTGGGTCAGCTACGTCCTGCATCTGGTCGTCGCCGTCGGTGCTGTGTTGCCGGGCGCACAGGCTTCCATCGTGCTGCTGCTGATTGCCCTCGTCATCGATCTGGTGAAGCGCGACGATGCGCGCGGCACGTGGCAGCAATCGCATTTCAGCTGGCGCATCCGGTCGGTGCTGTGGGCCGGGCTGCTGTACGTTCTGACGTCGTGGCTGTGGATCATTCTGCTGGTGCCGGGCTGGATCGCCTGGACCTTGATCTCTCTCTGGTTCCTCTATCGGATCATCAAGGGCATGGTCCGCATGAACGCCAACCGCGCAATGGAGCCGGCCGATGTCGTCTGACCCGAACTGCGTTTTCTGCAAGATCGTCGAAGGAAAGATTCCTTCGAAAAAGGTCTACGAGGACGACGACGTCTTCGGCTTCCACGACATCGCGCCCTGGGCGCCGGTGCATTTCATGCTCGTGCCCAAACGGCACATTGCATCGATGGCGCAGTTGACCCCAGACGACGCGGCGCTGATGGGGAAGATCATGACGTTGGCGCCAACGCTGGCGGTCGAGCAGGGCTGCCGGCCGTATCCGGACGGTGGCTTTCGCGTGGTGGTCAATACTGGTGCCGAGGGCGGCCAGGAAGTCCACCATCTCCATGTGCACGTCATGGGTGGTCCTCGCCCTTGGCTCAAGGGCTGATTTCGGCCCCGACTAAAATTCTTCACATTCTTCAGGAGTTATTCCATGGGTTCTTTTTCCATCTGGCACTGGCTGATCGTTCTGCTCGTCGTGGTCATGATCTTCGGCACCAAGAAGCTGCGCAACATGGGCTCCGACCTGGGTGGTGCCGTGAAGGGTTTCAAGGACGGCATGAAGGACGGCTCCGCCACCGACACGCCCACGACGCCCACGCAACATGTGACCGGCACGCCGGCCACCGACAAGTCGACCATCGACGTCGAAGCGCGTCAGAAGTCCTGAGCCGCATCGCGTGATCGACCTCGGCATTTCGAAGCTCGCGCTGATCGGCGCGGTGGCGCTCATCGTCATCGGACCGGAAAAGCTGCCTCGCGTGGCGCGGACCGTCGGCATGCTGCTGGGCAAGGCGCAGCGCTATGTGAACGACGTCAAGTCCGAGGTCAATCGGTCGATGGACCTCGACGAATTGCGCAAGATGAAGGACACGGTCCAGGATGCCGCGCGCGACGTCGAACAAAGCATCCACAGCGGCGCCAGCGATTTCGAGAAACAGTTTTCTGAGAGCGGACAGACCCTGTCTGCCTTGGCTGAGCCTGAACCGGTGCCGTTTCCCGAATACAAGCATCCCCGCAAGAATTGGCGCCTGAAACAGGGTGCCACGCCCCAGTGGTACAAGTCCCGCAACGGCGTGCGCACCAAAGCGCTCTCCGGCGCGGCGCGCGTCGCGCGCTTTCGCCCTCACAAGATCAACTAGCCGTCACGCCGAACCGGCCGCGCGCCGCGCGCCCCGACTTCCTGCCTGCAGCGCTCTCTCATGGCCGACTCCACCGACAAGAACAAAGAAGACGAACTGGCCGGCACCGAGCAGCCTTTCGTCGCGCACCTCATGGAGCTGCGCGACCGTTTGCTCTATTGCTGTTACGGCTTGGCCGTGGCCGCAGCGCTGCTCGCCTTCTGGCCGGGGCCGGCTGGGTTGATCGACATGATTGCGGTGCCGATCCGTGCGCACATGCCCGACGGCGCCAAGCTCATCGCCGTGGGCGTTTTCTCGCCGTTCTTCGTGCCGCTGAAGGTGCTCGGCATGACGGCGGTGTTGCTCGCGCTGCCGTGGCTCATGTACCAGATCTGGATGTTCGTGGCGCCGGGCCTCTACAGCCATGAGAAGAAGTTCGCGCTGCCGTTGATCATGTTCGGCAGCCTGTTGGCTTATGCAGGCATTGCCTTCGTACAGTTCTTCGTGCTCGACAAGATGTTCGGCTTCATTCAGAAGTTCACGCCACCCAGCGTGAATGCCACGCCAGACATCTCGTCGTACGTGGAGGCGATTCTTTCGCTCTACATCGCTTTCGGATGCGCTTTCCAGGTGCCGATCGTGGTGATGCTGCTGGTGCGCTTCGAGATGGTGACCATCGAGAAGCTGCGCAGTTTTCGCGGCTACTTCATCGTGTTGTCTTTCGTCGTCGCCGCGGTGCTCACGCCGCCCGACGTCGTGTCTCAACTTGCGTTGGCCATTCCGATGTGCCTGCTCTACGAGGTCGGCATCATCGCCGCGCGCTATTTCGTGAAGCACAGCGCGGCGCCGGAAGAGGGCACGGACTCGGCACAGCCCTGAGTTCACCGACGGTGCGGGGCGACAGCGGCCCGCGCACCTCGCTCGCTGTCTGCTCGATTACTCGGCATCTCCCGGATTGCGTCGGATCGGCGTCTTGGGCCGCAGGCCCGGCACCACGTGCAATTCCATCTTGTCGGTGCCGCGCTGCAAGGCGAAGCGAGATTCGCTGCCCGGCTTGAGGCCCGCCACCGCGGTCAGCAGTTCCTGCACGTTGTAGACCTTCGCGTCGTCTACTTCGGTGATCACGTCGCCCGGACGGATGCCGGCCTTGGCCGCGGGGCCGTTCTGCAGCACGCCGGTGATGATCACGCCGGCGTTGGCCTTCACGCCGAAGGTTTCGGCCAGTTCCGGCGACAGGTTGTTCGGCTCCACGCCGATCCAGCCGCGGGTGACCTTGCCTTCCTTGACGATGTCGCCGAGGACCTGCTTGGCGATCGACACCGGGATCGCGAAGCCGATGCCCATGCTGCCGCCGGAACGAGAATAGATGGCCGTGTTGATGCCTTCCAGGTTGCCGTTCACATCGACCAGCGCACCACCCGAATTGCCCGGGTTGATGGCCGCGTCGGTCTGGATGAAGTTCTCGAAGGTGTTGATGCCCAGCTGGTTGCGGCCCAGCGCCGAGACGATGCCGCTGGTCACCGTCTGGCCCACGCCGAACGGGTTGCCGATGGCCAGCACCTGGTCGCCCACCTGCAGCGCATCGGAGTTGCCCAGCACGATGGCCGGCAGCTTGTCGAGCTCGATCTTGAGCACTGCGAGGTCGGTGTCGGGGTCGGTGCCGATCACCTTGCCGCGCGCGTGGCGGCTGTCGTTGAGCGTCACGTCGATCTCGTCGGCGCCTTCGACCACATGGTTGTTGGTGAGGATGTAGCCGTCCGCGCTGACGATCACGCCGCTGCCCAGGCCCACCTGCGGCTGGTCGCCGCCCTGGTCGCCGAAGAAGAAGCGAAACCACGGGTCGTTGCTGCGCGGATGGCGCTGTGCGGCCTTGCTGGTGTTGATGCTTACCACCGCCGGCGCCGCCCTCTTCGCAGCATCGCGCAAGCTGCCTGCAGATGTCGTGGCGGGCGCGGCGTTGCCCGGCGCCTGGATCACCGACACCACACCGGCGAGCGAAGTGCGCCGATTGAGCCACTCGGGTTTGAGCGTGGCGACCACGAAATAGGCCGCCAACAGGACGGTCACGGCTTGGGCAAAGAGCAGCCAGGTGCGTTTCATGAACAGAGATCGAAGAACAGGAATGAAGCGTGACCATGAGCGGCCGGCGCAAGGGCGAGATTGTCCTCCAAGGCTTGACGACGGCGTGTGTTGCCCTGGGGTCATCAAGTCGCAGCGAATTCTTCCTAGGGGAAAACCCTTAAAATCCAACGACTTGCAGCCGGAAGCCCCACAGGGCGCTTCGGCCGCGGCCCGCGCAGACCCGCAGCGACCGCCGCCCTCGCATGCATCGCCGGCCCCGCTGCGCACTGCGCGGCGTCGCCATGCCGTTTCATCGACGTTCCTTCTCTTCCATGACTGCACCTGCCACCGCCTCCGGCGCCGCGCCCGCGTCGGCTTCCGGCCGTACGCTTGGCGCGCGTGACTACAAGACGCTCGCCCTTTCCGCCCTCGGCGGCACGCTCGAGTTCTACGACTTCGTGATCTTCGTTTTCTTCGCCACGGTGCTGGGCGGACTGTTCTTCCCGGCCGACATGCCCGACTGGCTGCGTCAGCTGCAGACCTTCGGCATCTTCGCCGCCGGCTATCTGGCTCGGCCCCTGGGCGGCATCGTGATTGCGCATTTCGGCGATCTGCTCGGCCGCAAGCGCATGTTCACGTTGTCGATCTTCCTGATGGCTGCGCCCACTTTGGTCATCGGCCTGCTGCCGACCTACGCCAGCATCGGCGTGGTGGCACCGCTCCTGTTGCTGGCAATGCGCGTGCTGCAAGGTGCGGCCATTGGCGGAGAGATGCCGGGTGCATGGGTCTTCGTGGCCGAGCACGTGCCTGCCAAGCGCTACGGCTTCGGCGTGGGCACGCTGACTTCGGGCATCACCGGCGGCATCCTGCTCGGGTCGCTGGTCGCGGTCGCGATCAACACGCACTACACGCCGGCCGAAGTCAGCGGCTTCGCCTGGCGCATCCCATTCATCGTGGGTGGCGTGTTCGGCCTGGTGTCGGTGTACCTGCGGCGTTTTTTGCACGAGACGCCGGTGTTCCAGGCGTTGGCCGATCGCCGCACCGTGGCACGTGAACTGCCGCTCACGACCATCCTGCGCGAACACCGCGCTGCGAGCCTCTACGTGGGCCTGCTGACCTGGGTGTTGTCGGCCGCCATCGTGGTGGTGGTGCTGTACACGCCCACCTACTTGCAGAAGGTGCACAACGTACCGGCCAAGCTGGCGCTCGAGGCGAACGCCGTAGCCACGCTCATGCTCACGCTCGGCTGCATCTTCGTGGGCTGGATCAACGACCGCATCGGCACCCGTGCCGTGATGCTGATCGGCTGGGGCGGGCTGTTCGCCACGTCCTACCTCTTCTACTCGGGGTTGCCCGGCACGCCGACATCGTTGGTGTGTCACTACGCGCTGGTGGGGCTGTTCGTCGGCACGATCGCCACGGTGCCGATCGCCGGTGTGCGCGCCTTTCCCGCACCGGTGCGCTTCACGGGGCTGTCCTTTGCGTACAACATGTCGTACGCCATCTTCGGCGGTCTGACGCCGGTGATCCTGACGGTGTGGCTGCAGAAGGACGCGATGGCGCCGGCGCATTACGTCGGCGCGCTCGCGGCACTGGGATTCCTGCTTGCGCTGCTTCCGATGTCGTCGCGCGGCCATCCGATGCAGCCGGCCGCCGCCGCGCCACAATGAGCGCATGAGCACCACCCGCCACGAACTTCTGCACGCATTCGACCTTCTGTTGGCACCTGCGCGGTTCAAGGACTACGGCCCCAACGGCTTGCAGGTCGAAGGCCGCACCACGGTGCGCAAGATCGTGTCGGGCGTGACGGCGAGCCGCGCGCTGATCGAGGCGGCCATCCACGCGGAAGCCGATGCGATCTTCGTGCACCACGGCCTGTTCTGGCGCGGCCAGGACGGCTGCGTGACGGGCTGGATGCGCCAGCGGCTGGGCCTGCTGCTGGGCAGCGACGTCAACCTGTTCGCGTACCACCTGCCGCTCGACGCGCATCCCGAACTCGGCAACAACGCGCAACTCGGCGGCCGGCTGGGTTTGGTGGCTCACCCGGGCTCGACGGGTCGCTTCGGCGAGCAGGATCTGGGCTTTCTGGGGGGGCGCATCGACGGTGAAAGCTTTGCCGATGCTGCAGCGCTCGCCGCGCATGCCCAGCAGATGTTGGGACGGCCCGTGACGCTGGTGCCCGGCGCGACGCGACCCATCCGAACCGTGGCTTGGTGCAGCGGCGGTGCGCAGGGCTACTTTGAGGCCGCCATCGCCGCGGGCGCCGACGCCTTCATCACTGGCGAGATCTCCGAGCCGCAGGCGCACTACGCCCGCGAACTCGGCGTGGCCTTCCTGGCTTGCGGCCACCACGCGACCGAACGCTATGGCGCGCCGGCGGTGGCGGCGCATGTGGCCGCGCAGCTCGGGCTGGCGCACGAATTCATCGACATCGACAACCCGGCATGAGCACGCCGGACACACCTGGCGGCCTCCCGATCGCCATCACGATGGGCGACCCGGCCGGCATCGGCCCGGAGATCGTGGTGAAGGCTTTCCGTGACGCGCCCGCACTTGCCCGCGGGTGTTTTGTGGTGGGTGATCTCGCCACGCTGCGTCGGGCCGCCGCGTCGTTGTCGGAACCTAGTGGCGCTGCCATGCCGATGGCGCTGATCGAAGACCCGCGCGAGGTGGCGCAGGTGCCGCCGAACTGCCTGCCGCTGTTGCAGGCCATCGACGCGCCGACGGGTGTCGTGATCGGGCAGGTCGGTGCTGCGGCCGGGCGTGCTGCGGGCGATTGCGTGGTGTGGGCCGCACGCGCCGCATTGGCCGGCCGGGTGACCGCCATCGTGACGGCACCGCTGCACAAGGAATCGCTGTCGGCCGCCGGATTTCCTTTTCCGGGCCACACCGAGCTTCTGCAGGCCGAGGCCGCGACGCACCTTGGGCTGCCGTTGACGCAGCTGCCGGTGCGCATGATGCTGGCCAACGACGAGCTGCGCACCGTGCTTGTCAGCATCCACATGGCGTTGCGCCAAGCCATCGATGCGGTCGATGTCGATGGCGTGTTGCAGACGATCCGGATCGCGCATCGGGCGCTGGTCGCCGCCCTCGGCCGGACGCCACGCATCGGTGTCGCGGGACTCAACCCGCATGCCGGGGAGGGCGGTTTGTTTGGCCGGGAAGAGCTGGACATCATCGCGCCCGCTGTCGCTGCAGCGAGGACCGAAGGCATCGATGCCAGCGGTCCCTACGCGCCCGACACCGTCTTCATGCGCGCTCGGTCGGTCGGCGGCAAGGCTGGAGAATTCGACGTGGTGATCGCGATGTACCACGACCAGGGGCTGATCCCGGTGAAGTACCTGGGGGTGGACAAGGGCGTGAACGTCACGCTCGGCCTGCCGCTGGTGCGCACCAGCCCCGACCACGGCACCGCTTTCGACATCGCGGGCACCGGGCGCGCCGACGCAGCAAGCCTGATCGAGGCGATCCGCATGGCGCGGTCGCTCGCGCCGAACGCGCTCAGGGGCGCTTGAGGCTGTCGCGGATTTCGCGCAGCAGCGCGATGTCTTCGGGCGGTGCAGCCACGGCGGGTGCTGCCTCTTCCTTCTTGCGCAGCCGATTCACCTGCTTGACCATCATGAAGATGATGAAGGCCAGGATGAGGAAGTTGACTGCGATGGTGATGAAGTTGCCATAGGCGAGAACCGGCACGCCGGCCTTCTTCAGGTCGGCGAGATTGTTGGCCACGCCAGCCGGCGCCGTGCCGAGCACGACGTAGAGATTGGAAAAGTCGAGCTTGCCAAAGACCAGTCCGACGATCGGCATGATGATGTCGGCGACCAGCGAGTCGACGATCTTGCCGAATGCCGCGCCGATGATCACGCCGACGGCGAGATCGATCACGTTGCCCTTGACCGCAAACTCGCGGAACTCTTTCATGACGCTCATGTGTGGACCTCGTCGTGCGATGAAACGGCGGCCAGTATAGGGTCGGCGGCGCTCGCAAGAGAGTGCGTCTCGAGGCCTGCGCACGTTGAATCAGCCTGTGACGCTCCGCTACAATCGCGGGTTGACCCAAGCCCCCAGCGAGAAGATTGAGGACCCCCATGAGTGACATCCCCGTCGGCGCCCCCCGGATCGACAAGAGCAAGCGGACGTGGTTGATTGCCTCCACCTGTGCTGGCGCGGTGGGTGGCGTTGCAACCGCCATCCCGTTTGTCAGTACTTTCCAGCCTTCAGAGCGCGCCAAGGCGGCCGGCGCACCGGTTGAAGTCGACATCGGGGCGATGCAGCCCGGTGAGAAGCTCACGGTCGAATGGCGCGGCAAGCCGGTCTGGATCCTCAAGCGCTCGCCGCAGCAGATTGCCGAATTGCCCAAGCTCGACGGACAACTTGCCGATCCGAAGTCAGAACGCAATCCGGCCGAGTTCACGCCCGAATACGCGCGCAACGAGAACCGTTCGATCAAACCTGAAGTGCTCGTGGTCGTCGGCATCTGCACGCACCTTGGCTGTTCGCCCATCGATCGTCTGCAGTCCGGTCCACAGCCGTCCCTGCCTGACAACTGGGAAGGCGGCTTCCTGTGCCCCTGCCACGGTTCGACCTTCGACTTGGCTGGCCGCGTGTTCAAGAACAAGCCCGCACCAGACAATCTGCCGGTACCGCCGCACATGTACCTCTCGGACACGCGCCTGCTGATCGGTGAAGACAAGAAAGCCTGAGGCACAAGAAGAACATGGCTGAATTCCACGAAATTTCCCCCAATGCCCCGACCGGCGAGAAACTGCTGAACTGGGTCGACAACCGTTTCCCGCTGACCAAGCTGTGGAACGACCAATGGGGCAAGTACTACGCGCCGAAGAACTTCAACTGGTGGTACATCTTCGGCTCGCTCGCGATGCTGGTGCTGGTCATCCAGATCGTGACCGGCATCTTCCTGGTGATGCACTACAAGCCCGATGCGAACCTGGCTTTCGCCTCCGTCGAGTACATCATGCGGGACGTGCCCTGGGGCTGGCTGATTCGCTACATGCATTCCACCGGCGCCTCCGCATTCTTCGTGGTGGTGTACCTGCACATGTTCCGCGGACTGATCTACGGCAGCTACCGCAAGCCGCGAGAGCTGATCTGGATCTTCGGTTGCGCGATCTTTCTTTGCCTGATGGCCGAAGCCTTCATGGGCTACCTGCTGCCATGGGGCCAGATGTCCTACTGGGGCGCCCAGGTGATCGTGAACCTGTTCGCTGCCATTCCTTTCATCGGTCCTGACCTGGCCCTGCTGATTCGCGGCGACTACGTGGTGAGCGATGCCACCCTGAATCGCTTCTTCAGCTTCCACGTGATTGCCGTGCCGCTGGTGTTGCTGGGTCTCGTGGTGGCGCATCTGATCGCACTGCACGAAGTCGGGTCCAACAATCCCGACGGCATCGAGATCAAGGCCAACCTCGGTCCCGACGGCCATCCGGTGGACGGCATTCCGTCGCATCCTTACTACTCGGTGCACGACATCTTCGGCGTGGTGATCTTCCTGACGATCTTCTCGGCCGTGATCTTCTTCGCCCCCGAAGCAGGCGGCTACTTCCTCGAGTACAACAACTTCATCCCCGCCGACTCTCTGAAGACGCCGAATCACATCGCGCCCGTCTGGTACTTCACGCCCTTCTATTCGATGCTGCGCGCCATCACCAGCGAGATGATGTATGCGCTCATCGCCTGCGTCGTCGGCGCCGCGGTGTTCGGCGTCTGGAAGGCGCGCGTTCCGGCCATCGTCAAGGGCGCGATCGTGATCGCGGCCGTGGTGGTTGCCGCGCTCATGCTCTCGATCGATGCCAAGTTCTGGGGTGTGGTCGTGATGGGCGGTGCCGTCATCATCCTGTTCTTCCTGCCTTGGCTGGACCACAGCCCCGTGCGGTCGATCCGCTATCGCCCGACGTGGAACAAGTACCTGTACGGTGTGTTCGTGATCAACTTCCTGATCCTCGGCTACCTGGGCGTGCAGCCGCCGTCGCCGCTCGGCGAGCGCGTCTCGCAGGTCGGCAGCCTGTTCTATTTCGGCTTCTTCCTGCTGATGCCGTGGTGGAGCCGCCTGGGCACGTTCAAGCCGGTCCCCGAGCGCGTGACGTTCGCTGCGCACTGAGCCGGAGAGAAGAAGAATGAAGAAACTGATCCTCACGCTGATCGCTGCGCTCGGTATCGTCACCGGCGCCCACGCTGCCGAAGGCGGCCTGGCCTGGGACAAGGCGCCCAACCGCACCAACGACCTGGCGTCGCTGCAGAACGGTGCCAAGCTATTTGTCAACTACTGCCTGGGCTGCCACTCGGCCGCCTTCATGCGCTACAACCGACTGCAGGACATCGGCATTTCCGAGCAGCAGATCAAGGACAACCTGCTGTTCACGACCGAGCGCGTCGGCGACGTGATGAAGGCCAACATTGACCCGCGCCAGGCCAAGGAGTGGTTCGGTGCGAACCCGCCTGACCTGACGTTGGTTGCGCGCTCGCGTGCCGGCCACGGCGGCACCGGTGCCGACTACCTCTACACCTATCTGCGCACCTATTACCGCGACGACACCAAAGCGACGGGCTGGAACAACCTGGCCTTCCCGAGCGTCGGCATGCCGCATGCGCTGTGGGAACTGCAAGGCGATCGTCGCCCGGTCTACACCAAGGTCGAACAGCACGGCCACGAGGTCGAGGTGTTCAAGGGTTGGGAGCAGACGCGTCCGGGCACCTTGACCCCGCTGCAATACGACCAGGCCGTGGGCGATCTCGTCAACTACCTCCAGTGGATGGCCGAGCCCGCGCAGAACACGCGTGTGCGCATCGGTGTCTGGGTCATGCTGTTCCTCTTGATGGCGCTGGTCTTCGTCTGGCGGCTCAACGCTTCCTATTGGAAAGACGTCAAGTAGCCGTCCCATGCCGACCGATGTCGCGTGACGCGACCGGTCCCGCAGAGTGGGTTGCCAACGCGACCCACTCTTTTTGATTTTTAGGAGTCTCTCGCCATGATGGTTCTGTATTCAGGTACGACCTGCCCCTTTTCCCACCGCTGCCGTTTTGTGCTGTTCGAGAAGGGCATGGACTTTGAGATCCGCGACGTCGATCTCTACAACAAGCCCGAAGACATCAGCGTGATGAATCCGTACGGCCAGGTGCCGATCCTGGTCGAGCGCGACCTGATCCTGTACGAATCGAACATCATCAACGAGTACATCGACGAGCGCTTTCCGCATCCGCAACTGATGCCCGGCGATCCGGTCGACCGTGCACGCGTGCGCCTGTTCCTGCTCAACTTCGAGAAGGAACTGTTCGTGCACGTCGCGGCGCTCGAGAACCGCACCGCCAAAGGCAACGAGAAGGCACTCGAAAAGGCACGCGCGCACATTCGCGATCGCCTGACCCAACTCGCACCGGTGTTCCTCAAGAACAAGTACATGCTGGGCGACAACTTCTCGATGCTCGACGTGGCCATCGCTCCGCTGCTTTGGCGCCTGGACTACTACGGCATTGACCTCAGCAAGAACGCGGCGCCGCTGTTGAAGTACGCCGAGCGCATTTTCTCGCGCCCGGCCTACATCGAAGCGCTGACCCCGTCTGAAAAGGTCATGCGCAAATAAGCGCATTGCAAGGCTGTCGCCGTCCATGATCAACGCGCTCGAATCGACGTCCACCCGCCCGTACCTGATCCGGGCGCTGTACGAATGGTGCACCGACAACGGCTTCACGCCCTATGTCGCGGTGTTGGTCGACGACACGGTGCAGGTGCCGCGCGAGTACGTGAAGAACGGCGAGATCGTGCTCAACGTCAGCTTCGATGCGACCAGTTCGCTGAAGCTGGGCAATGAGTTCATCGAATTCAAGGCCCGATTCGCGGGCTCTGCGCGCGAGATCGTGGTGCCGATCGGCCGGGTGATCGCGATCTATGCTCGCGAAAACGGGCAGGGCATGGCCTTTCCTGCGCCAGCTGTCTCTGCATTGCCGGCGGACGGCGAAGCCCCGGCGCCCAGCGCAGCGCCTCGCATGCCTCTGCGCGACGCCTCTCGCGGTACAGAAGGCGATGCGGGCAAGGTCGTTCATCTCGTCTCTGCGGACCCGGTGGAGGATGCGAGCGCCCAAGGCGGTGAGGCTCCGACAGACCCCTCTGCCGAGCCGCCACGTCCGCCTTCGAGTGGTGGCGCCAAGCCTTCACTCAAGCGCATCAAATGATGCCACCTGCGCCACGGCTGAAACGCTGCCGAACGCGCCGGTAGAATTCTGTTCTGTTCCACGCCGCTTTAGCTCAGTTGGTAGAGCAACCGCCTTGTAAGCGGTAGGTCGTCAGTTCGATTCCGACAAGCGGCACCATCTAAATCCGGATCGCGCTTTTTGTGCGCCCTTAGGCCGGACTGGGTGCATTTCTTCAGCGCTTCAATGGCCCTCCCGACGGGCCTGCACCTTGATGCGGATGCTCGTCACCTTCCATCCCTTTGTGTTGAGTCGCGCCACCAGTGCCGGCGCCAGCTGACGCAGCTTGGCCGCTGCGGCACTGCCTTGCACCAACAGGCACCAGACCTCGTCTTCGGTCGGCCCTGCTTTGACCGCGGGACGCATCTCGAGCGGAATCAAGCTCTCCACCGCCCGCAACCTTTCGCCCGCATCGCGCGCCCGCGCGAGCAAGCCAGCCAGCGCGGCCGAGCCATCGGCGGCTTGCTGAACGGTCTGGGGCTTGAAACGGCGGTGGATTGACATGAGGGCTGAGACCAAGTGGCTAAAATGCCTGGTTTGCCGGCGTTGATGCCGGTGTGGACGGCTTGCTTTTCAGCAAAGCGCGCCCAAGTGCTTTCACCCTATCTTAGGGATTTCGTCGCAGCGCCCGAAGCTTCGAGCGCCCGATCGATCCTTCACACATGGCCACCAACTTCCTGACCCAAATCTTCGGCAGTCGCAACGACCGGCTACTCAAGCAGTACCGCAAGACCGTCGAACGCATCAATGCCCTCGAGCCCCAGTTCGAGAAGCTCAGCGACGATGCGCTGCGCGCCAAGACGCAGGAGTTCAAGGACCGCATCGCCAAAGGCGAGACGCTCGACGACCTGCTGCCCGAGGCCTTCGCCACGGTGCGCGAGGGCTCCAAGCGCGCGATGAAGATGCGCCATTTCGATGTGCAGTTGCTGGGCGGGATGGCGCTGCACAACGGCAAGATTTCGGAAATGCGTACCGGCGAAGGCAAAACCCTTACCGCCACGCTGCCGGTGTACCTGAACGCGCTGTCGGGCAAGGGCGTGCACGTGGTCACGGTGAACGACTACCTGGCGAATCGCGACGCGCAGTGGATGGGCCGTCTCTACAACTTTCTCGGACTGACCGTAGGCATCAACTTGCCCAACATGCCGCGTGAAGAGAAGCAGGCCGCCTACCGCGCCGACATCACCTACGGCACCAACAACGAATACGGCTTCGACTATCTGCGCGACAACATGGTCTACGAGGCAGGCGATCGCGTGCAGCGCGTGCTGAACTACGCCATCGTCGACGAAGTGGACTCCATCCTGATCGATGAAGCGCGCACGCCGCTGATCATCAGCGGTCAGGCCGAGGACCACACCGATACCTACCTGGCCATCAACAAGGTCGTGCCGCTGCTGGTCAAGCAGGAAGGCGAAGAAGACCCGCGCACCGGCGAAGGCGTGACCAAGCCCGGCGACTTCACGGTCGACGAGAAGACCCACCAAGTCTTTTTGACCGAAGGCGGCCACGAGAAGGCAGAGCAACTCCTCTCGGAGTTCAAGCTGCTGCCCGACGGCGCCTCGCTCTACGACCCCGCCAACATCACGCTGATGCACCACCTCAACGCCGCGCTGCGCGCGCGTCATCTGTACCACCGCGATCAGCATTACGTGGTTCAGCAGGGAGAGGTCGTGATCGTCGACGAGTTCACCGGACGCCTGATGAGCGGGCGCCGCTGGAGCGACGGGCTGCACCAGGCGGTGGAAGCGAAGGAGGGCGTCGAAATCCAGGCCGAGAACCAGACGCTGGCGTCGATCACCTTCCAAAATTATTTCCGTCTCTACGGCAAGCTGTCGGGCATGACCGGCACCGCCGACACCGAGGCCTACGAATTCCAGGAGATCTATGGTCTGGAGACCATGATCATTCCGCCGAATCGCGTCAGCCGGCGTGAAGACCAACTCGACCGCGTGTACAAGACGACGCGCGAGAAGTACGAGGCCGCGATTCAGGACATTCGCGAGTGCTATGAGCGCGGTCAGCCGGTGCTGGTGGGCACGTCGTCGATCGAGAACTCGGAAATCATCGACGGGTTGCTGACCAAGGCCGGCCTGCCGCACCAGGTGCTCAATGCCAAACAGCATGCCCGCGAAGCCGACATCGTCGCGCAGGCCGGTCGCGCGAAGATGATCACCATCGCCACCAACATGGCTGGACGCGGCACCGACATCGTGCTCGGCGGCAATGTGGAGAAGATGATCTCCGCGGTCGAGGCCGACGAAGGTCTCGACGAAGCCGGCAAGCAGGCGGAGATCGCCACCTTGCGCGCCGAGTGGGAGAAGGACCACGAAGCCATCAAGGCCCTGGGCGGTCTGCGCATCATCGCCACCGAGCGCCATGAATCCCGCCGCATCGACAACCAGTTGCGCGGGCGTTCGGGCCGTCAAGGTGACCCGGGCTCGTCGCGCTTCTACCTGAGCCTGGACGATCCGCTCATGCGCATCTTCGCGGGCGACCGGGTCAAGTCGATCATGGATCGACTCAAGATGCCCGACGGCGAGGCCATCGAAGCCGGCATCGTCACGCGCAGCATCGAGAGCGCGCAGCGCAAGGTCGAGGCGCGCAACTTCGACGTGCGCAAGCAGCTGCTCGAGTACGACGACGTGTCGAACGACCAGCGCAAGGTCATCTACCAGCAGCGCAACGACATTCTCGATGCGGCCGACCTGAGCGCGCAGATCGCGGCCTTGCGTGTAGGCTGCTTCACCGACCTCACCCGCCAGCACGTGCCGGTCGAGTCGGTCGAGGAACAGTGGGATCTCGCGACGCTCGAGAAGACGCTGGCCAACGACTGGGCGCTTGAATTGCCGTTGAAGAAGGATGTCGAAGCCGCGAGTGCCATCACCGACGAGGAGATCGTCGAGAAGGTGGTGGCTGCGGCCAATGCCGCCTTCGATGCGAAGCTGGCGCTGGTCGGGCAGGAGAACTTCACGCAGTTCGAGCGGATGGTGCTGCTGCAGAGCATCGACACGCACTGGCGCGAGCACCTGGCTTCGCTCGACTACCTGCGCCAAGGCATTCACCTGCGTGGCTACGCCCAGAAGCAGCCCAAGCAGGAATACAAGCGCGAGGCCTTCGAGCTCTTCGGGCAGTTGCTCGACTCGGTCAAGAACGAGGTCACGCGCCAGTTGATGACGGTGCGGGTCCAATCCGGCGAGCAGCTCGAGGAAGCGGCCGAGAACATGGAGAACCGCGCCGAAGCGATTTCCAACATCACCTACACCGCGCCCACCGAGACCGGCGAGGTCGAAGTGCGTGTGGACGAAGAAAGCACGCGTCGCGCAGCAGCCGCCGGTGTCGGGCTCAGTGCCGAGGCCGCGGCCTTCGCGCGTGTCGGCCGCAACGACCCGTGCCCTTGCGGCAGCGGCAAGAAGTTCAAGCAGTGCCACGGCAAGCTGAGCTGAGCCCTCCCGTTCTCGCTCTAAAGAAGACGTCATGCCAGTGAACCTCACCCCTCTCAATCCGGCATCGCTGCACGCGGTGCCGGGCGTGCGCATCGGCGTGGCAGAAGCCGGCGTGCGCAAGGCCAACCGCAAGGACCTGACGGTCGTGCTGATCGACGAAGGCGCCGCTGTCGGCGGCGTGTTCACATTGAACCGCTTCTGTGCCGCGCCGGTGCAGGTGTGCCGCGACCATCTGGCAAAGAACTACGGCATTCGCGCGATGCTGATCAACACCGGCAATGCCAATGCAGGCACCGGCCAGGACGGGCTTGCACGCACGCATCAAAGCTGCGTGGCGCTGGCACGCGAGCTGGACATCGCGCCGGAGCAGATCCTGCCATTTTCCACCGGCGTGATCATGGAGCCACTGCCCGTCGACCGCATCGAGGCGGGCCTTCCCGCGGCGCTTGCCGACGCTTCGCCCGATCACTGGGCGCGCGCTGCCGAAGGCATCATGACCACCGACACAGTGCCGAAGGCGTTCAGCCAGCAGGTGCAGATCGGCGGCGCCACCGTCACGATCACCGGCATCAGCAAAGGCGCCGGCATGATCCGCCCGAACATGGCGACCATGCTCGGCTTCATGGCGACCGACGCGCAGGTCGACCCGGCGCTGATCCAGCCGCTGACCAAGGCACTGGCCGACGTGTCCTTCAACCGCGTGACCATCGACGGCGACACGTCGACCAACGACTCGTTCGTCGTCATCGCCACTCAGAAGGCTGCGCACGCGCGCATCGACTCGCTCGATTCGGCCGACGGTCGTGCGTTGGTGGCTGCGATGCAAAACGTCGCGCGGTTGCTGGCACAAGCCATCGTGCGCGACGGCGAGGGTGCCACCAAGTTCATCACGGTGCAGGTCGAAGGCGGCCGCAACGCCGCCGAGTGCCGGCAGGTGGCGTATGCCGTCGCTCATTCGCCGCTCGTGAAGACCGCCTTCTTCGCCAGCGACCCCAACCTCGGCCGCATCCTTGCCGCCGTCGGCTATGCCGGCATCGATGACCTCGATCAGACGGGCATCGACCTGTACCTCGACGACGTGCACGTGGCTGTCAAGGGCGGCCGCAACCCGACCTACCGCGAAGAAGATGGCCAGCGCGTGATGAAGCAGAGCGAGATCACGGTGCGCATCCGGCTCGGCCGCGGCGAGGCCACCGACACGGTGTGGACCTGCGATCTGAGCCACGACTATGTGTCGATCAACGCTGACTACCGTTCTTGAACGATGAATGAAAAGTTCGAGCACCTGATCGAGCGCGCTGAACAGCTCATCGCCCGCATCGAGTCGATCCTTCCTCAGCCCCTTCAAGCACCGTCTGACTGGAACGCCGCCATTGCATGGCGCTACCGTCGCCGCAGTTCGGGCCATGGCACGCTGGAGCCTGTGCGCCATGTGGCCGAAATGCCGCTCGATGCGCTGAAGGAAATCGATGTCCAGAAGGAAAAGATCGAGCGCAACACGCGACAGTTCGTCGAGGGCAAGCCGGCCAACAACGTCCTGCTGACCGGCGCGCGCGGTACCGGCAAGTCGTCGTTGATCCGTGCGTGCCTGCAAGCCTATGCGCCGCAGGGCTTGCGCCTGATCGAGGTCGACAAGGCTGACCTCACCGATCTGCCGGACATCGTGGATGTCGTGGCGAACCGGCCTGAGAAATTCATCGTATTCAGCGACGACTTGAGCTTCGACGAGGGCGAGCCGGGGTACAAGGCGCTCAAGTCCATCCTCGACGGCTCGGTCGCCGCATCGACGCCCAATGTGCTGATCTACGCAACCAGCAACCGGCGCCACCTGCTGCCGGAGTACATGAAGGACAACCTCAGCTACACCCACACGGACGACGGCGAAGTGCATCCGGGCGAGGTCATCGAGGAGAAGATTTCGCTGTCCGAGCGTTTCGGTTTGTGGGTGAGCTTCTATCCATTCAGTCAGAGCGAGTACCTGGCGATCGTCGCGCAGTGGTTGTCGTCCTTCGGCGTCGATGCGACGGCCATCGAGGCCGCACGGCCCGATGCGCTGGTCTGGGCGCTGGAACGCGGATCACGCAGCGGGCGCGTGGCGTACCAGTTTGCGCGCGACTACGCGGGGCGGGCATGACTGCCGTCGGGGCGCCGGTGCGCAAGCACACCGAGGTTGCCGTCGGCATCCTGATTCGCGCGGACGACGCATTGCTGCTCTCGACGCGGCCCGAAGGCAAGCCCTATGCGGGCTATTGGGAGTTTCCGGGCGGCAAGATCGAGGCGGGCGAAAGCGTCGAGCAGGCGCTGCGTCGCGAGCTGGAAGAAGAACTGGGCATCACCATTTCGGGTGCCGAGGTCTGGAAGGTCACGGAGCACGACTACCCGCATGCGCTGGTGCGCTTGCACTGGTGCAAAGTGCATGCGTGGAAAGGCGAGTTCGAAATGCGCGAAGGCCAGGCCATGTGCTGGCAGCAGCTGCCGCTCGACGTGACCCCGGTTCTACCGGGCGCGCTGCCGGTGCTGGCGTGGCTCGCGGACGAGCGCGCGTCAACGGCGCCTGCGCGCTGAGCGGTCACTACTGCAGTCGCGGGTCGCCGAAAGGCTCGTCGTCGGGCGGCGCGTCGGCCGGCATGCGGAAGTCTTCACTGGCCCATGCGCCCAGGTCGACGCCCTTGCAGCGTGCACTGCAGAAGGGACGGTAGGCATTGCTGGGCCCATAGACGCTGTCTTGCCCGCAACCGGGGCAGCGGACGATCCGATCGCCGGTCGGCGTGTGTCGGGTGCTCATCGTGCTTCTCCTGCGCTTCGTTCCCGCCGAGGGGCGCCGAGCCGGTTCGTCTCCGCACGCATCACGCGCAGAGGGTCAGTTCGAAAGGGGTGTCGTCCACACTGGCGTGCAGTCGGTCGTCGGACTCGTGGCGCATCATGCGCACCGACACCATCAGCCGGTTGCCGCTGATCTCCGGAATCAAACCGCGCCGTGGATCGATGCGCAGACGCAGCAATTGAAAGCTGCGGCCCTGGGGCAGATTCTGCTGAAACTGCCCACCGGCCGCCATGACTTTGTACGGGACGTCGGCATCCCGCAGCAGCTTGAGCAACAGGTAGATGGCCTCGGCCAGCGGCGCCAAGGTCGCAGCCCACCGCTCGAGGTCCGCACGGCGCGAGGCCGCAGGGCGGTTCTGCCAAGCGTGATAAGCGGGCAGGTCGAACTCGCAAGTGCCACCTGGAATACCGGCGCGACTGCGAATGCTCATGAGCCACTCGTTCTCGGTCAGCGCCTGTCCCGCCTTGCCGGAAATGGCCTGAAGCGTGGCGTAGTTGCGTTCGAGCTGCGCCACGACCTTGTCGAGCACAGCCTCGGCGATGGCCGGATTGCCGCGATAGCCGTTGAAGACGCTCTTGTGCTTTTCCAGATCGCGCAATACGTCGGCTTTGAGGTCCGCGCGCGCCGCGACGTCCATGATCTCGAAGATCGTGACAAGGGCGTAGTGGTGGGAGAGGGCGGAGTCGGCAGGGACCAGTTCACCCAGGCGGCGGAACAGGTGCTCCAGCCGCAGGTAGGTCCGAATGCGCTCGTTGAAGGGGTACTCGTAAAGAATCACGCGGTGTATCGATTTCCTGTCGGGGCATCATAGCTGCCACCTGCCACGCACGGTGTAGTCGCCTGGCTTCGTTGGGGCTAGAGGCGCGTACCCATCTGCCATGCCGATGGCCTCAAGCGCCAGTTGGCAATGCGACCCAACGGATCCATAGTTGTTGCACTTCGCGCGCGAGCGATTCCATGGAGAGTGCCTCGTTGAAGATCACCGCGTCCGCGGCCGCACGGCGTGCTGCGCGCGACGCCTGTTGCGCGATCACGGCCTGCACCGCTTCGGCCTTCCACCCGGAGCGCGCGACCACCCGCGAGAGTTGCGTGGCCTCATTGGCGTCGACCACCAGCACACGATCCACCAACTGTCGCCAGCGCTTCGATTCGACCAATAGCGGAATGTCGAAGACGATCGGCGCACCGCCTGCTTCGCTCGCCAGACGCTCGGCCTCTTGACCGATCAGCGGATGCAGGATGGCCTCGAGGCGCTGCTTGGCCTGTATGTCGCTGAAGACGATCTCGCGCATGCGGGCGCGGTCCAGTCCCCCGTCGGCCGAAACGACGTCTGCGCCGAAAGCTGCTTTGATCGCAGGCATGGCTGCGCCGTGTGGTTGAGCGATGGCTCGGGCAATGGCGTCGGTGTCGATCAGCGCCGCGCCGTGGTCGACCAGCATGGCTGCCACAGTGCTCTTGCCGCTTCCGATGCCGCCGGTGAGTCCGATGCGCATGGTGCGGTGTACCAACTGCTCAAAGGCCGACGACGCGCAGGATGGCGTCGGCGCCGAAGAACATCGCAGTGAATCCGGCGCCGGCCAGGAAGGGGCCGAAGGGCACGTAGCCGCCTTCGCGCAGCCCGTTGTTGAACTTGAGCGCCAGGCCCACGATCACGCCGATGACCGACGCCATGAGAATGATGGGCACCAGGGCCTGCCAGCCAAACCAGGCACCCAAGGCGGCGACGAGCTTGAAGTCGCCGTAGCCCATCCCCTCCTTGCCTGTCGTGAGCTTGAAGAGCCAGTAGATGCCCCACAGCGAAAGATAGCCAGCGGCGGCACCCAACACCGCGGCAGTCAGCGTGACGCCGGTCCATCCAAGAATCGCGGCGAACAGGCCCGCCCACAGCAGCGGCAGCGTGATGTCGTCGGGCAGCAGCGTGGTGTCCCAATCGATCAACGCCAGCGCGAGCAGCGCGGCCGAAAAGCCGCACCATGCCAACGCCCCCCACTGGCCCGGCATGCGCCAAACACACCATGCGAACAGCAGACCGGTGGCCAGTTCGACCGCGGGATAGCGCAGACTGATCGGCGTCTTGCAGGCGGAGCAACGGCCGCGGAGAAACGCATAACTCAGCACCGGTATGTTCTCGTGCCAGCGAATGGCGTGGCCGCACTGTGGGCAGCGCGAGTGCGGCACCATGAGGTTGAAGGGCTCCGCGCCCGGCACCTCTGTGCCGTCAATGCCGGCACAGTCGGCCGCCCATTGCCGTTCGAGCATCTTGGGCAGGCGGTAGATCACCACGTTGAGGAAACTTCCGATCAGCAGCCCCAGCACGCCAGCCAAGGCAGCGTCGACCCCCTGCGACACCCACATCAGACGACCTGGCCGAGCTTGAAAATAGGCAGGTACATCGACACCACGATGCCGCCGATGATCACGCCGAGGAACACGATGATGATCGGCTCCATCAGGCTAGACAGACCAGCGACCATGTCGTCGACTTCGGACTCGTAGAAGTCGGCCGCCTTGCCCAGCATGTGGTCGATCGAACCCGATTCCTCGCCAATGGCGGCCATCTGCAGCACCATGGACGGAAAGACGTTGGCATTGGTCATCGCCGAGGTCAGGCTGGTGCCGGTGGAGACCTCCTGCTGGATCTTGACCGTGGCATCGGCGTAGACCGAATTGCCCGAGGCGCCGCCGACGGAGTCGAGGGCTTCCACCAACGGCACGCCCGCCGCGAACATCGTCGACAGGGTGCGGGTCCAGCGTGCAACACAGGATTTGTCGATCAGGCTGCCGAAGACCGGCAGGCGCAGCAGCAAGCGGTCCATCACACGCTGGACCTTCTCGTTGCGCTTCCAGGCCTGGAGGAAGAAGTAGATGCCGCCGCCCACCACGCCGAAGATCAGCCACCAGTAGGCGACGAAAACCTCGCTGATCGCCATCACGATCAGGGTGGGGGCGGGCAGGTCGGCACCGAACGAACTGAACACTTCCTTGAAAGCCGGGATCACGAAGATCATGATGATCGCCACCACGATGAATGCGACCACGACCACCGAAATGGGGTACATCAGCGCCGACTTGATCTTCGACTTGATCGCCTCGGTCTTTTCCATGTAGGTCGCCAGGCGGTCGAGCAGTTCTTCCAGAATACCGGCGGCCTCGCCGGCCTCCACCAGGTTGCAGTAGAGGCTGTCGAAGTACTTGGGAAACTTGCGGAACGCCGCGGACAGCGAGGTGCCGGTCTCGACATCGCTTCGAATGTCGTTGAGCAGCTTCGCGACGCTCGGGTTGGCATTGCCACGCCCGACGATGTCGAAAGCCTGCAGCAGCGGAACGCCGGCCTTCATCATGGTGGCGAGCTGGCGCGTGAAGATCGCGATGTCCTTGGGCTTGATCGATTTGCCCGAGCGCATGCGGCGCTTCTTGACCTTGGTCAGCAGGATGCCCTGGCGCCGCAGCGTGGCCTGAACCTGGTTGGCACCGGCAGCACGCAGCTCGCCGCGCACCTGCTTGCCATTGCGGTCCTTGCCTTCCCACTCGTAAACGAATTCCTTGTGTCCGCGTGGGGTGGATGTTGCCGTTGCCATGGGAGCTCCGCTTCTCAGTGCTATTCGTTCGTGACCGCCACCACTTCTTCGAGCGATGTCAGTCCCTGCATGACCTTCTGGAGGCCGGATTGGCGCAGCGACCGCACGCCCTCGGCCTCGGATTGCCTGGCGATCTCCATCGCGCTGCCGTCACGCAGGATGATCTTCTGGATCTCCTCGGACACCGGCATCACCTGGTAGATGCCCACCCGACCCTTGTAGCCGCCGTTGCACGCCGAACAGCCGACCGGGCGATATGGTTTCCAGGAGCCATCGATGTCTTCTTCCTTGAACCCGGCATCAAGCAACGCTTCGCGGGGGATGTCGAGTGGCTCGCGGCAGACCATGCACAACCGGCGCGCCAGACGCTGTGCGGTGATGAGGATCACGCTGGAGGCGATGTTGAAGGGCGCGATGCCCATGTTCCGCATGCGTGTCAGCGTGGTCGGCGCGTCGTTGGTGTGCAGCGTCGAAAGCACCAGGTGACCCGTTTGGGCGGCTTTGATCGAAATGTCGGCGGTTTCGAGGTCCCGGATTTCACCGACCATGATGATGTCCGGATCCTGCCGAAGAAAAGCGCGCAGCGCAGCCGCGAAAGTGAGGCCGGCCTTTTCATTCACGTTCACCTGATTCACACCCGGAAGATTGATTTCCGAGGGATCTTCCGCTGTCGCGATGTTCACGCCTGGCTTGTTGAGCAGGTTAAGGCAGGTGTAGAGCGACACCGTCTTGCCGGAGCCGGTAGGGCCGGTGACCAGCACCATGCCATAAGGCCGGCCGATCGCGCTGAGCAGCCGTTCCTTTTCGACAGCGTCGTAGCCGAGCGCGTCGATCCCCAGCTTGGCGCTGCTGGGGTCGAGAATCCGGATCACGATCTTCTCGCCGAACAGTGTCGGCAATGTACTCACGCGGAAATCGATCACCCGGTCGGGGCCGATCTTCAGCTTCATCTTGCCGTCTTGCGGGACGCGCTTTTCGGAGATGTCCAGCCGCGAGATGACTTTGATGCGCGACGCGAGCTTGTCCTTGATTACCGGCGGCGGACTCGCGATCTCCCGCAGTTCGCCGTCGATGCGAAAGCGAACGCGGTACTGGTGTTCGTAGGGCTCGAAGTGGATGTCCGATGCGCGCATGGCGAAGGCGTCGAGCAGCATCTTGTGCAAAAAGCGCACTACCGGGGCGTCTTCGACTTCGGCGATCGCCTGATCCGGCGTCTCATTGGCATCGACCGCGGCCTCGTCGAACTCGAACTCCGCGCCCACGATGCCATCGATGGTCTCCGCAGCACTGACTGCCGCTGCCTCGACCATGCGCGACAACTTGTCGTATTCGGCGATTACCCAATCGACGCCCATCTGCGACGCGAACTTGATCTTTTCGACCGCCTGCTGGTCCGACGGATCGGCCGTGGCGACGATCAGTCGATTGTTGCGCTTCGCAAGCACGACGATGCGATATGCAAGGCACAGCTTGGTGTCGAGCAGGTCCTTGGGCAGACGCTGAGGATCGATGGCGTCCAAGTCCAGCAAGGGTGCGCCGAAAGCGCTAGACAGGGTGTGCGCCAGGTCTGCCGCGGACACTGCGCCGGTGCCGGTCAGCTCGGCGATGAAGCTCGAGCGCCCGGTAAGCGACCGCTGGTAGATTTCTTCCGCCGTCTTGGCCGGCAACTTGCCCGCTGAGATAAGCGCGCGTGCCAAACCTGGGAGGGCCATGGACGAGCTATCTTTGACGAGGGGTTCGGCAGCGGCCATCAACGAATGTAAAAGACGTGAAAAAGTGCTTCACGATCATCGCTGATCGCCTTGGGACTGTAAACCGGCGCTTGCGGCAAGCGCGTGGCATTTGGCATTACAGCCGCAAAAGGCTGGTCGGGGTGAGAGGATTCGAACCTCCGGCCTCTACGTCCCGAACGTAGCGCTCTACCAGGCTAAGCTACACCCCGATGGTGGTTGCACGAATGAGAAATCGTCTAAGTGCCCACGGGGTGGGTGTCTAGGCGCGTCGCTCAAGCAACTGAGCCGCCAATTGTAGCAAACCGGCCTGGTGCGAATTCTCGGGGAAGCCACGCAATGCATCGATTGCACGCTGCGCTTCGGATGCCGCGGCGGCCCGTGTGGCGTCCAATGCGCCGGTTGTACGGACGATGTCCACAATGTGAGGAAGTTGGCTCGTATCGCCTGTCTCGATGGCAGTCCGGATCAGCGTGCTTTGTGATGGTTCTGCGCGCTGCATGGCAAGGATCAGCGGCAACGTCGTTTTGCCTTCGCGCAAGTCGTCACCGACGTTCTTGCCGGTTTCACTGGCATCGCCTTCGTAATCCAGCACGTCGTCGATCACTTGAAATGCCGTGCCGAGCGCCTGTCCATACGAAGCGCAGGCTTGTTCGGTCTCTGCGTCGACGCCGGCGAGAACTGCTGCCAGGCGCGTGCTTGCTTCGAACAGTTTGGCGGTCTTCGAGCGGATCACACGCAGGTAGGCCGCCTCGTCCAGCGATGCGTCGTGCATGTTCATCAGCTGCAGCACTTCACCCTCGGCAATCACGTTGGTTGCCTCGGCCAGAATCTGCATGACGCGCATGTTGTTGGCGTCCAACATCATCTCGAACGCGCGCGAATACAAGAAATCGCCGACCAGCACGCTCGCGGGATTTCCGAACGATTCATTGGCCGTGGGTCGTCCACGGCGCAACGTGGATTCGTCGACGACATCATCGTGCAGCAAGGTCGCGGTGTGAATGAATTCCACGACGGCGGCAAGATTGAAGCGCTGCTCTCCGCGAAAGCCGAGCGCGCCTGCCATCAGCAAGAGCAATGCCGGCCGAAGTCGCTTGCCGCCTGCCGAAATGATGTACTGCGACACGTGGCTGACCAGCGGCACCCCTGTGTCAAGGCGGCGCGCGATCACACGGTCGACCTCGACCATGTCGTCCGCGATCAGTGACAGAACGGAACGGGTCGTAGAGGCGTCGGCGGCAGGGCTGGGCAAAACGGTGACACGCCGGGCTAGGCGCAGCTGGAAATGTATGAGGGCGCGCGGCACCCGGCCGCGATGGCGAACGCAAATTATAGGGAGCAAGGTCGCCGCTGCTCTGAGCGGTCGCCGGCCATCGGGCAGCAAACGACCGGCATGCTAGAATCTTGGGCTCTGCGGAATTCGCCGCGGAGCCATCTTTATCCAAGAGGTCATCATGTACGCGGTCATAAAAACCGGCGGCAAGCAGTATCGCGTTGCTTCCGGCGAAAAAATTAAAGTAGAACAGATTGCTGCGGACGTAGGCCAGGAAATCGTGATCGATCAAGTTCTCGCAGTCGGCAACGGCTCGGACATCAAGATCGGCACGCCCCTGGTGTCCGGCGCATCCGTCACGGTCACCGTGCTCTCGCACGGCAAGCACGACAAAGTGCACATCTTCAAGATGCGCCGTCGCAAGCATTATCAGAAACGTCAAGGCCATCGCCAGCAGTTCACCGAACTGCAAATCGGCGCGATCGCCGGTTAAGGAGAAGGCACCATGGCACAGAAAAAAGGCGGCGGCTCCACGCGAAACGGGCGCGATTCCAAGCCCAAGATGCTGGGCGTGAAAGCGTTCGGCGGCGAACTGATCAGCGCAGGCTCGATCATCGTGCGTCAGCGCGGTACCCAGTTCCACCCTGGCGTCAACGTCGGCGTGGGCAAGGATCACACGCTGTTCGCATTGGTCGACGGCCACGTGTCGTTCGCCATCAAGGGCGCGCTGAACAAGCACACGATCAATGTGACGCCGGCCGCCTGAGCCTCGTTCCACCGATCTGCCCGAAGCCCCGCTTGTCGGGGCTTCTTCATTTCTCGCTCGCCTGCCGGGGCTCTTTCATTTGTAAACTGGACATCCCATGAAGTTCGTCGACGAAGCCTTCATCGACATCGCTGCCGGCGATGGCGGCAACGGCTGCGTGTCGTTCCGGCATGAGAAGTACAAAGAATTCGGCGGGCCGAACGGCGGCGACGGCGGCCGTGGCGGCCATGTGTTCGCTATCGCTGACGTCAACCTCAACACGCTGGTCGATTTCCGCTATTCGCGCCGCCATGAAGCCAAGCGCGGTCAGCACGGCATGGGCTCCGACATGTTCGGTGCTGCCGGCGACGACATCGTCCTGAAGATGCCGGTCGGCACGATCATCAGCGATGCCGAGACCGGCGAGGTGCTGTACGAGCTGTTGGTGCCGGGTGAGGTCATCACCATTGCCAAGGGCGGCGACGGCGGCTTTGGCAACATGCGTTTCAAAAGTGCCATCAACCGGGCGCCGCGGCAGAAAACGCCTGGCTGGCCGGGTGACAAGAAGAGCCTCAAGCTCGAACTCAAGGTGCTTGCGGACGTGGGCTTGCTGGGCATGCCGAATGCGGGCAAGTCGACCTTCATCACGGCTGTTTCCAATGCGCGACCTCGCATCGCCGACTATCCATTTACGACCCTTCATCCGAACCTCGGCGTCGTGCGTGTCGGGCCGGAGCAGAGCTTCGTGGTGGCCGACCTCCCCGGTCTGATCGAGGGCGCCTCCGAAGGCGCCGGCTTGGGTCATCTGTTCCTGCGTCACCTGCAGCGCACCCGGCTGCTGCTGCACGTCGTGGATCTGGCGCCGTTCGACGACAGCGTCGACCCCGTGGCGCAAGCCAAGGCGATCGTCGGCGAACTCAAGAAGTACGACGCGGGGCTCTACGACAAGCCGCGCTGGCTGGTGCTCAACAAGCTGGACATGGTGCCCTCGGAAGAGCGTGCGGCGCGGGTCAAGGATTTCGTCAAGCGCCTGCGTTTCAAGGGGCCGGTCTTTGAGATTTCTGCACTCACGCGCGAGGGCTGTGAGCCGCTCGTGAAGGCCATTTATCAGCACGTCAAGGCGCAGCAGGTGGCTGAACAGCCGCCGGTCGACGTCGATCCACGTTTCGCCTGAGCGCCTGCATCTTCGGCTTCGGCCGTGTGTCTTCGATCTTCGCCGAGCCTTGCCATGAGTTCCACTTTTGCCTCCACAGCACTGCGCGACGCTCGACGGATCGTCGTCAAGGTGGGATCCAGCCTCGTCACCAACGAGGGACGCGGCCTCGACGACGAAGCCATCGGTGAATGGTGCCGGCAACTCGCGAGTCTGATGCGTGACGGCCGCGAGGTCGTCATGGTGTCGAGCGGCGCCATTGCTGAAGGCATGAAGCGGCTCGGGTGGCGAACTCGACCTCGCGAGATCAACGAACTGCAGGCTGCTGCCGCCGTCGGGCAGATGGGCCTGGCGCAGGTCTACGAGACCAAGCTGCGCCTCAACGGTGTCGGCAGCGCACAGGTGCTGCTCACACATGCCGACCTGGCCGACCGCGAGCGCTATCTGAACGCGCGGTCCACTTTGCTGACGCTGCTCGGCCTGGGTGTCGTGCCGGTCATCAACGAGAACGACACGGTGGTCACCGACGAGATCAAGTTCGGCGACAACGACACGCTTGGCGCGTTGGTCGCCAACCTGGTCGAAGCCGATGCGCTCGTCATTTTGACCGACCAGAAGGGCCTGTTCACGGCCGACCCGCGCAGGCATCCCGACGCGACCTTCGTGCACGAAGCCCGCGCCGGCGACGTCGCGCTCGAGGCCATGGCCGGCGGTGTCGGGTCGGCGATTGGCAGCGGCGGGATGATCACCAAGATCCTTGCTGCCAAGCGTGCAGCAGGCTCGGGCGCCTCCACGGTGATCGCATGGGGTCGTGAGCCCGATGCGCTTTTGCGCCTGACGCGCGGTGAGGCGATCGGCACGCTGCTGGTCGCGCAAACTGCCAAGCACCAGGCGCGCAAGCGATGGATGGCCGACCACCTTCAGTTGCGCGGTGCGGTGGTGGTGGACGCGGGCGCGGCGCGCAAGCTGCGCGACGAAGGCAAGAGCCTGTTGCCGATCGGCATGACCGGCGTCGAAGGCGAGTTTTCACGCGGCGACGTGATCGCGGTGCGCGACCCCGAAGGTGCGGAGCTTGCACGCGGACTGGCCAACTATTCGAGCGCTGAAGCACGCACGCTGTGCCGCAAGCCTTCGGCGGAGTTCGAGCGTCTGCTGGGCTACGTCGCGGAATCGGAGATGGTGCACCGAGACAATATGGTGCTCATGGGCCCGCGCTGAATCCGCAGTGAGCCCGCTCGCAGATCACTCGAGTTCCTGTACCGGATTCTTGAGCCTGCGCACCATTTCGCCCACGCTGGCGCGGGGCGCGCCGCTTCGACACAGCCCCTGAGAGGCGAGGGCATGCGTGTAGCCGGAGTTCATCAGCGCCATGCGTTTCCAGTCGGGATTGGGCACGATCTCCCAGCCGGCGCCACTGGAGCGCGCATAGCTTTTCATCTCGCCGGTTGCGCAGCGCACGCCCTCGTAGAAGGCGTTGGTGGCGCCGCCGGCCTTGTTGCTCGCTACCACCACATAACGCACCAGACCGTCGTCGGTGATGACGATGGTGTTTGGATCGACGCCGAAGCGCAGTGTCATGTAGCTTGGCATTTCAATGGGAACGAGGCGGCGTTCGTCGAATGCAGGCGGCGGCGGCGTATCGCTCTCTTTCCAGTCGGGGCCTTGAAAAATCTGGCCGACGGCGCCGCCGCCGAGGCTGCCAAGTACGCAGGCAAAGACGAAGGCGCGGCTAGCGCGGCGCATGGGGCGGGTCGATGACAGGAGGGGGGTCGCTGGCAGAAGTGGCATTGGGATCGGGGTCGAAGCTGGCGCCCGGAGGCAGCTCGAAATGTGGGTCTTGGCCTGCGACGGTCGGATAGCGCTCGAACTCTCGAGCGCGCACGTTGCTTCGCAGGAAGCGGTTGCGAAAGTCTTGCCTTGGCAGATAGCGGGCGAGTTCGGTCAGCGCCATTTCGTAGACGCCGCGCTTGAACTCCACCACCACGTCCAATGGCACCCAGTAGTCATGCCAACGCCAAGCGTCGAATTCGGGATGGTCGGTGGCACGCAGGTTGAGATCCCAGTCGTGGCCGACAAGTTGCAGCAGATACCAGATCTGCTTCTGGCCTTTGTAGTGACCGCGTGCGTCACGGCGGATGAACCGATCCGGCACCTCGTAGCGCAACCAGTCGCGGGTACGGGCGACGATCCGCACATGCTCCGGATGGAGCCCCACCTCTTCGTGCAATTCCCGGAACATGGCCTGCTCGGGACTCTCGCCGCGATCGATGCCGCCTTGCGGGAACTGCCAGGAGTGGGTGCGGATGCGTTTGCCCCAGAAAACCTGGTTTCTCTGGTTGAGCAGGATGATGCCGACGTTGGGCCTGAAGCCGTCACGGTCGAGCATAATCAAACCCCAATTTTTGAACTGCGTCGATTATGCCTGCCGGGTCGCACTCGGCAAGCGACCAGTTCCCCGGCGATGCTGCCGAAACCCCCGTCTCGAGCCTGCGAAAGACCGATGAAAGCTTCCCGTTTCTTTGTCTCCACCCTGAAGGAAGCGCCCGCTGACGCCGAAGTCGCGAGCCACCGGCTCATGATGCGCGCCGGCATGATCAAGAAGCTCGGCGCGGGCATCTACACCTACATGCCCATGGGCCTGCGCGTGATCCGCAAGGTCGAGGCCATCGTGCGCGAAGAAATGAACCGGGCCGGCGCCGTCGAGCTGTCGATGCCCGTGGTGCAGCCCGCCGAGTTCTGGCAGGAGAGCGGCCGCTTCGAGAAGATGGGCCCGGAGCTGCTGCGCATTCAGGACCGCCATGAGCGCAACTACATCGTGCAGCCGACCAGCGAAGAGGTCGTGACCGACCTTGCCCGCCAAGAAATCCGCAGCTACAAGCAACTGCCGCGCAACTTCTACCAAATCCAGACCAAGTTCCGCGACGAGCGTCGTCCGCGCTTCGGCCTGATGCGCGGCCGCGAGTTCACGATGAAGGACGCCTACAGCTTCGACCGCGATCTCGACGCGGCCAAGGCCAGCTACCAGAACATGGCGCAGGCCTACCGCCGCATCTTCGACCGCTTCGGCCTGACCTACCGCGCTGTCGCGGCCGACAGCGGTGCCATCGGCGGCGACCTGAGCGAAGAGTTCCAGGTGATCGCCGCCACCGGCGAGGACGCCATCGTGTACTGCCCCGACAGCGACTACGCCGCCAACATGGAGAAGGCCGAAGCGTTGGCGCCGGCCGCGCCGCGCGGAGCCGCCACGAAGCCGCTCGCCAAGACGCCGACGCCCGGCAAGAGCACCTGCGCCGACGTGGCCGAACTGCTCGGTGTGCCGCTCGCGACCACCGTCAAATCGCTGGTGCTGGCGACCGACGTGCTCGACGACGCTGGCAACATCAGGGGCTCGAAGGTCTGGCTGCTGCTGCTGCGCGGCGACCACGACATGAACGAGATCAAGGTGAGCAAGCTGGCGGGCCTCGACCAGGGCTTCCGCTTTGCCACCACGACCGAAATCGACGAACACTTCGGCTGCAAGCCCGGCTACCTCGGCCCGCTGAACCTGAAGAAGCCGGTCACGCTGGTGGCCGACCGCGAGGTCGCCGTGATGTCCGACTGGACCACAGGCGCCAATGAGGTCGACTTCCACATGACCGGCGTCAATTGGGCCCGTGACCTGCCCGAGCCGACCATCGTTGCCGACATCCGCAACGTGGTCGCCGGCGATGCTTCGCCCGACGGCAAGGGCGTGCTGGCCATCGAGCGCGGCATCGAGGTCGGCCACGTCTTCGTGCTCGGCACCAAGTACAGCAAGGCCATGAACGCCACCTTCCTCGACGAAGGCGGCAAGCCGCAGTTCCTGGAGATGGGTTGCTACGGCATCGGCATCACGCGCTTGCCGGCTGCGGCCATCGAGCAGAACCATGACGAGCGCGGCATCATCTGGCCCGACGCGCTGGCGCCGTTCACCGTCGTGGTGTGCCCCATTGGCATGGACCGCAGCGCCGAGGTGAAGCTCGCCGCCGAAACGCTCTACGAGCAGTTGCTGGCCGGCGGCGTCGACGTGCTGCTGGACGACCGCGGCGAGCGCCCCGGCGCAATGTTCGCCGACTGGGAACTGATCGGTGTGCCGCACCGCCTGGTGATCTCCGACCGCGGCCTCAAGGAAGGCCAGTTCGAGTACCAGCACCGGCGCGAGACGGCCGCCACCAAGGTGCCGGCTGCAGGCGCCCTGAGCTTCCTGCAATCCAAGCTCGCTGCATGACGATGGGGCCGGCGGCGGACCGAGGCTTGCCCTTGTCCCGTCGGCTGGCGCTCGGCGGCGTCGCGACCGGTGCCTTGATGCTGGCCCTGCCGCGCAGCGCGCATGCCGGCGCGCAGATCGAGGAACCGCTGATCGATTCGGTGCGCAACGCGTTGAGCGCTGCCATCCACAGCAGCAGCCCGCCCAAACCGGAGTTCCAGGACACGGCGTCGCGCCTGGCCTACCTGCGCTGGCTCGGCGAAATGAGTCAGCGGCTCAAGCGCAAGGTGGCCGACCACCAGGAACGCATCGAACTGCTGCAGACCGTCTGGTACGAGAGCCGGCGCGCCGGCCTCGACGTGAGCCTGGTGCTGGGCCTGATCCAGGTCGAGAGCAACTTTCGCAAATGGGCGATCTCGAGCGCCGGCGCGCGTGGACTGATGCAGGTGATGCCGTTCTGGACACGCGTGATCGGCGACGGCGATCCCAACCAGCTGTTCAAGATGCAACCCAATCTGCGCTTCGGCTGCGTCATCCTGCGCCACTACCTCGACCGCGAGCGGGGCGACCTGTTTCTCACGCTGGGCCGCTACAACGGGAGCCGTGGGCGGGCACCGTACCCCGATGCGGTGTTCTCCAACCAGCGGCTATGGGCGTTTCAGGACCGCACCGCCGACTGAGCGCGGCAGCGGCTACGGCTTGGCCTTGGGTTGCGTCCGCGTCACCATCACCTGGTCGATGCGGTAGCTGTCCACGTCCATCACCTCGAAGGTGTAGCCGCTCCAGTCGACGCTGTCGGTGCGCTTGGGCACGCGGCGCAGCATCACCATCAGGAAGCCGGCGAGCGTCTCGTATTCGTCGGCATGCGGCAGCGTGTCGATGTCGAGTGCCCTTTGCACATCCTGCACCGGCGTCACGCCGTCGATCAGCCAGGAATTCTCATCGCGCCGGACGATCTGCTGTTCCTCGTCCTGTTGCGGGCCGACCAGGTCGCCCATCACCGTGCTCATGACGTCGTTGAGCGTGATCACGCCGACCACCAGGCTGTACTCGTTGACGATGATCGCGAAGTCTTCGTGCGCCTGGCGAAATTGCTCGAGCACCTCGGTCAGCGTGAGCCGGTCGGGCACCACCAGCGCCTTGTGCAGCGGCACGCCCTGGTCGAGCGCCAGCGGCTGGCCGCTGAGCACCCGCTGGAACATGTCCTTGGCGTCGACGTAGCCCAGCACGTGATCGATGTCGCCGTCGCACACCGGGTAGGCCGAGAAGGGCTCGGCCACGATGCGCGCGCGCAGCACCGACTCGGGATCGTCCTTTTGGAACCACGCGATGCGGTCGCGCGAGGTCATCACGCTGCCGACGAGGCGCGTGTCGAGCTGGAAGACGTTGGCGATCACCTGTTGCTCCCGCACGGCCAGCACGCCGGCGCGCGCGCCCGCCTCGGTCATTGCGAGGATGTCGGCCGAGGTGATCTGGTCGACCCGCTGAAGCGGCATGCCCAGCCAGCGGAACAACATGTCGGTGCTGCGCGTGAAGAACCAGACCAGCGGCTTGAATGCGGTGATCAGCACCTGCATCGGCCCGACCATGCGCACTGCCAGCCGTTCGGGGTCGTTCATGCCGAGCCGCTTGGGGAAGAGGTCGGCGAACACCAGGAACAGCGCGATGACGATCACGAAGGACGCCGCGAAGGCCCAGCCCTGCGCCGCGTCCACGCTCATCCACCGTTCGAGCACTGCGGAGAAGAAAGGAGAGAACGCGCCTTCGCCGACGACGCCGCCCAGGATCGCGACGGCGTTCAGGCCGATCTGTACCACGGTGAAGTAGGGGCCGGGTTGCTCCTGCACGCGCAGCACGCGGTCAGCGCGTGCATCGCCTTCGTCGGCCATCTGTCGCAGCCGCAGCCGGCGCGAGGCGGCCAACGTGATCTCGGCGAGGGAGAAGAAGGCACTCGTGGTGATGAGGACGAGGATCAGGAGCAGGCTTTGGGTCAGGGTCATGGGGCTATCGAGGGTCCGCCATGGTACTGACTGCGCGCAGCGCCGAAGCGCGAAGCCGCGCCGGCGGGCGCGCGACGGTCCGGTCTCAGGCGGCGGGTGCGCCGATGACCTGCTGCAACTCGCCCGACTCGTACATCTCCATCAGGATGTCCGATCCGCCGACGAATTCGCCCTTGACGTAGAGCTGCGGAATGGTCGGCCAGTTGCTGTATTCCTTGATCCCCTGGCGGATTTCCTGGTCGTCGAGCACGTTCACCGTCTTGAGCGTGCGCGTGTCGACGCCCACGGCCTTGAGGATCTGGATCGCGCGGCCGGAAAAGCCGCACATCGGAAAGCTGGCGTTGCCCTTCATGAAGAGCACGAGTTCGTTGGTCTTGACGAGGTCGTCGATGCGTTGCTGGGCGTCGGACATGGGGCACTCCTGAAAATATGCTGGGGCGATTATTTCACTGCGATGGGTTTCGCGTTGCGCGCGGGTTCAAAGCCTGCCAGCAAGGGCCATGGTTCGCCCGCCGCTGCAGCGTGCGATGCCGGCCAGGTCGTCGCGGCTCTGCACGTCGGCAAAGCCGTGCGCCGCGAGCAGCGTGCGCACTGCATCGGCCTGGTCGTGGCCATGCTCGAGCAGCAACCAGCCTCCTGCGGCCAGATGGCGGGGCGCGTCATGCACGATGCGGCGGATGTCGTCGAGCCCGTCTGCGCCGGAGACCAAAGCCGACGCCGGCTCGTGCACCAGTGCCGGGAGGTGCGAGTCGCCTGCGGCGATGTACGGCGGGTTCGACACGATCAGGTCGTAGCCGGCGGCCGCGCCTTCCAGCCAATCGGCGTGCGCGAACTGCACTGGAAGGCCGAGACGCCGGCCGTTCTGGCGCGCAACGGCCAAAGCTTCGGCACTGGCGTCCACCGCGTCGATCTGCGCGTCCGGCCGCGCCTGCTGCAGCGCCAATGCGATCGCGCCGCTGCCAGTGCCCAGGTCGAGCACATGCGGTCCGACCTGCGCGTGCAGCAGGTCCAGCGCCCAGTCGACCAGCGTTTCAGTGTCGGGTCGCGGCACCAGCACGCGGGCATCGACCTGCAAGGCCAAACCGTGAAATTCCTTCTCGCCGAGCAGGTACGCCACTGGCTCTCCGGCCACGCGGCGCGCGCTCAGCTGCGACAGCGTCGTCCAGGCATCGACCGGAAGCGCGTCGGCGTCGTGGGCCAGCAACCAGGCGCGCTCGTGCACCGGTCGGCCGAGCGCGTGCAGCAGCAGCAGCTGGGCATCGAGCCGGTCGAGACCCAGCGCGGCGACCGCACGCAGCGCCTGCGCGACCGTGGCCGGCGCCTGCACGGCGCCGACGTCGGCCGTGTGATGCGGTGTCGCGCCGTGCGTCATGCAGGCAGGCTCGATTCGAGGTCGGCCAGCTGCTCGGCCTCGCGCGCGGCCTGCAGTGCGGCGAGCACGTCGCCCAGGTCGCCTTCCATCACCGACAGCAGCTTGTAGAGCGTCAGGTTGATGCGGTGGTCGGTGAGCCGGCCCTGCGGAAAGTTGTAGGTGCGGATGCGGTCGCTGCGGTCGCCGCTGCCGACGAGTCCCTTGCGCAGCGCCGCGTCCTTGGCGGCGCGCTCGCTGCGGTCCTTCTCCTGGATGCGGGCCGACAGCACCTGCAACGCCTTGGCCTTGTTGCGGTGCTGGCTGCGGTCGTCCTGGCACTCGGCCACGATGCCGGTCGGGATGTGCGTGATGCGCACGGCCGAGTCGGTCTTGTTGATGTGCTGGCCGCCGGCGCCGCTCGCGCGGTAGGTGTCGATGCGCAGGTCGGCCGGGTTGATCTGCACTGCGACGGTCTCGTCGGGCTCGGCCAGCACCGCCACCGTGCACGCGCTGGTGTGGATGCGCCCTTGCGTCTCGGTCGCCGGCACGCGCTGAACGCGGTGGCCGCCCGACTCGAAGCGCAACTTGCCGAACACCTCGTCACCAACGATGCGGACCACGACTTCCTTGTAGCCGCCGAGTTCGCTCGCGCTCTCGCTGACCACCTCGCAGCGCCAGCCGGCGCGCTCGAAATACCGCGTGTACATGCGCAGCAGGTCGCCCGCGAACAGGGCCGACTCGTCGCCGCCGGTGCCGGCACGGATTTCCATGAAGGCGTTGCGCGCGTCATCCGGGTCCTTGGGCAGCAGCAGGCGTTGCAGTTCGTCTTCCAACTGCAGCAGTTCGGCCTCGGCGCCGGCGATTTCCTCGCGGGCCATCTCGGCCATGTCAGGGTCGTCGAGCATCTCGCGGGCGCTGGCGATGTCGGCCTCGCGCTGCGTGTAGCGGGCCCAGCGCCCCGCGATCTGCGTGACCTCGGCATGCTCTTTGGAGATCACGCGGTACTGCGCCATGTCGCCCATGATGTCTTCGCGCGAGAGCAGGAAATCCAGCTCGCCGAGGCGTTGCGCGTAGCGCTCGAGTTGATGGCGCAGAAAGGGTTTCAAGGCAGGAACGGAGAAAGGAGAAAGGGCGTCGCCGGTGCGACGAAGGCAGGCGGCCGCGCACGGCGGCCTGGCGGACCGGCGTCGCTAACGCTCTTTGCGCGTTTCGCTGCGCAGGAACAGGCGCGAAATGGTCTGCGCGGTCTGTTCGCGCGAGGCAGCATCGCCGGCATGCAGCTCGGCCATGGCGCCGTGCAGCATCTTCTGCGTGAGGCCACGAGAGAGCGCCTCCAGCACCGCCTCCACGGGCTCGCCACGGGCCAGCAGCTTGCGGGCGCGCGCCAGTTCGGCGGCGCGCCATTCGTCGGTCTGCGCGTTGAGCTGCTGGATCAGCGGCACCGTGCCGCGCTGGCCGAGCCAGTGCATGAAGCTCTGCACTCCGGCGTCGATGATGACCTCCGCCTGCGCCACCGCGGCCTGCCGGCTGGCTTGGCCCTGTTGCACCACCTGGGCCAGGTCGTCGACGGTGTACAGGTACACGTCTTCCAATGCCTTTACTTCCGGCTCGATGTCACGCGGCACCGCGAGGTCGACCATGAACATCGGGCGGTGCTTGCGCTGCTTGAGGGCACGCTCCACCGCGCCCAGGCCGATCAGCGGCAGCGTGCTGGCGGTGCAGCTCACGACGATGTCGAACTCGGCCAGCCGCGCCGGCAGGTCGGCCAAGCGCATGGCGGTGCCGCCGAAGCGGGTGGCGAGCTTTTCGCCGCGCTCGAGCGTGCGGTTGGCGATGGTGATGGACTTCGGTTCCTTGGCGGCGAAGTGGGTCGCGGCCAGGTCGATCATCTCGCCGGCACCGACGAACAGCACCCGCGTCTCTCGAATGTCCTCGAACAACTGGCCGGCCAAGCGCACCGCGGCGGCGGCCATGCTGATCGAATGCGCGCCGATCTCGGTGGCGGTGCGCACTTCCTTGGCCACGGCGAACGAGCGCTGGAACAGCTGGTTGAGCGTGCTGCCGAGCGCCCCCACGCTGTCGGCGGCGCGCACGGCGTCCTTCATCTGGCCGAGGATCTGTGCTTCACCGAGCACCATCGAGTCGAGACCGCTGGCCACCCGAAAGGCGTGGCGTGCGGCAGCGTCGTCGTTCAGCGTGTAGGCATGGGCGCGCAGCAGCGCCGGCGAAACGCCGCCGCTCTCGGCGAGCCAGCCGAGTGTGTGGTCGAGCGCGGCGTGGTCGGCGGCGCAGTAGATCTCGGTGCGGCTGCAGGTGGAGATGATCGCGGCCTCGACGGCAGGGTGCCGGCCGGACGCGAAAGAACTGCGCAGGCTCTGCAGCGTGGGGGCCAACTGATCGAGCGCGAACGCGAAACGACCGCGCAGATCGAGCGGCGCGGTCGTGTGGTTCAACCCGAGGGCCCAGACTGACATAGACCGAGATTATAAAATTTGTCGGCCCGCTTGCCGATTGACGTTTCGCAAGTCCCGGCCCGACGCTGTGACTTGGGCCCCATCCGCTCTTTCCATGCCGCCCCTGACCCTCCTCGATCACCTGCTCAATTTCGCGGCGCCCGCCTTCTGCATGGCGCTGGCGTTGGCGTTGCTGACCCGCTGGTCGTTCCGGCGTGACGCTGCGGCGCACGGCTTCTGGGTGCAGGCGGCGCTCAATTTCGTCGCTGGCGTGGCGGTGCTGGCGGTCGGACTGTGGCACTTCGGCCGCGACGGCAAGATGGCGACCTACCTCGCGATGGTCCTGGTCTGCGGCACCGTGCAGTGGCTCTCGGCGCGGGCCTACCGCCGTTAGCCGGGCGGGGCGACCGGCCCCACCGGCGGCTCGTTCGCTGACGGGGGCAGCGGAACCGGTGAAGGCGCCGGCGCCGCGGCATAGGCCGCCAGCGGAAGATTCGCCACTCGAAGCTCGTCCAGCATGGTGAAAAGCAGGTCGCTGCGGACACCGCCAGCGAGGCGCGGGCTCTGCACGTACGCGATCACCTGGAAGATCAGGAAGCCGCTCTCGATGCCGTCGAGCATCACCGACGGTTCCGGGCTGCGCAGCACGCTGCCATGGGCGTTGCAGGCAGCCATCATCACGTCGCGGGCGCGATTGGCGTCGGTGGTCAGCGGCATCGGCAGGCGGATCAGCACCCGGCCCTCGGCGTTGGCCAGGGTCATGTTGCGCACGGTCTTGGTGATGAACTCGGAATTCGGCACGATCAGCGTCGAGCGGTCACCCAGCTGGATTTCGGTCGCGCGCACGTTGATGCGGCGCACATCGCCCTCGGCCGTGCCCAGCACCACCCAATCGCCGACTTTCACGGGCCGCTCGGCCAGCAGGATCAGGCCCGAGATGAAGTTCTGCACGATGGCCTGCAACCCGAAGCCGATGCCCACGGACAACGCGCTGGCGACCCACGCGATGCGCTCGATGCCGATGCCCAGTGCCGACAGGGCCGACGCCACCACCACAACGCCGCCGACGTAGCCCAGCAGTGTTGTGAGCGAACTGCGCATCCCCGGCTCCAGCGTGGTACTGGGCAGATAGCTGTGGTCCAGCCAGTGCTTGAAGAGCCGAAGCAGCAGAAAGCCCACCACCAGCACCGACAGCGCGCCGAGCACGGCCCCCGGCACCAATTCGAATTGACCGACCTTCAGGCTGGACCCGATCTTCCCGCTGCGCTGGAACACTTCGCCCGGCGTGGTGCCCAGCGGCGCCAGCAGGGCGATGACCAGGTAGAAGAACAGCGCGACGCGGCTGATCGCCGACAGCACCACGGCCGCCTGGTCGAGCGTTTGCGGGGCCAGATCGAGGCTCTTCTGCAGCCGCTGTCCGGCGTTGCTGCGGGACGAAAGCAGCGCCATGAACAGATCGTCGGCAAACTTGAAGAGCAGATAGGCCATCGCGCCCACCACCCCGGTCCAGACCAATTGGCTGGCGACGAAGCTGGCGAGCGAAACGTAGCCGACGGCCACCAGCACGCAGATCGCAATCAGCACGACCGCGATGGCGCCGGCCACGAAGCCGACCCAGAGGGGCCGGCCCGCCTGCGCAGCGGCTTCTGCAGCCTCCGCCGGCTTGGTGGCTTCGGCCACCGCCTCGGTCGCGGAGGGCGAGCGCGGGTCGGCCTCGGGCAGGCGCAGCCGCATCAGCAGGATGGCGCTCAACGCGGTGAGCGCGAGTGCCGTGGCCGCGTGGGTGGCCACCGTGGCGGCCAGGCTGGCGTTGACGAGCGTGTTGACCTGAGTGGTGAGCCAGATGAGCGCTGTCACGGCGGCGATGAGCCAAGGAACAGGCGCCATGCGGGCGGCCATCGCGTCGGCGATGGGTGGCAGTCGCCAGGAGCTGCGGCGATTGGCCAGCAGTGCGCGCCCCAGGCCGATGACGCAGCCGATGAACACGGCGAAATTCGCCAGGATCTGGCCGAGTTGCTGTGCCGTCGGTGCCCAGGTGCCGGCGCTCTCGAGCGCCTGCCATCCCCATTGCGCCGCGAGCGACACGAGCAGCGTGGTCGAGATCACCATGCATACGGCCAACAGCGACCGGCGCAGGCGTCCGTGCGGGAAGACGCGCGATGCCAGCCGTGTGAGCGCGTGTTCGGCGGCCCAACTGCCCAGCAAGGCCAGCAGCAGTGCGCCGACCAGCGACGCGATGAGGCCGCCTCGACCGCTGCCGCGCAGGGCGGTCGACAGACCGGTGCGGATTTCCGACACCAAGGTCTGCAGCCGGGCGCGATCTGTCGGCCAGGCGGTGGCGATGTCGCGCCAGAAGGCGCCGGCCAGCGGCGAATCGGAGCGCTCGAGCAGCCTCGCCTCGAACAGTGCGCGGCGTTGGGCGAGCAGGTCACTGCCGCGTTGCTGCGCGTCGACCGCGACCAGGCGCGCCAGCCTGATGTCGGCGTCCAGGGCGTTGCGTTCTTTCTCCAGTGAGGCGCGCTGCCGCGTGACGTCGGCGTCTTCGTTGGTGCCCTTGGGCGGCGCGGCGCCGAGCTCGCCGAGCCGGGCGTTCAGGTCGGCCAGTGGACCGGCGCGCGAGGTCACGAAGCGCTGGGCCTGCGCGATGATGTCCTGGGTCTGCGCGACCCAGCCGGCGACGTCGGCGTTGTTCTCGACCTTTTCCGGGATCTTGTCGATCTGCTCGCGCAGCGCGCGCACCGTCACTTCGGGATCGATGGGCGCTGTGCTGCCGGCGGCCGCACTCGCCGATGCGGCAGGCTGTGCCACGGCGCCACCACCGACGGCCAGCGTCGCCAGCAGAAGCAGTGTGGCGAGGCCGCGGGAGAAGAATGTCATCCGGCGATTATGGAAGGCGGGCTTGGCGTGGGAGCCCGATCGCCAGCGTCAAGCGGCCGGACTGAACAGGTCGACCCGGTCGGTGATGATGCTGTCGGTACCCAGCGCCACCAGGCGTTCGGCCGCCCACTCGTCGTTGACGGTGTAGCTCAGCGTGCGCATGTCGGCAGCGCGCGCCTGCGCGACGGTCTGCGCGTCCCACAGGGCGTGGTTGCAGACGATCGCCACACAGCCGAGGTCGCGCGCGGTATCGAGCCAGCCGGCATGCAAGGTATCGAGCAGCAGGCCGCGCGGCAAATCGGACGCGGTGTCGCGTGCGGCGGCCAGCGCTTCCGTCTTGAACGAGGTGAGCAGCGGCGGGATGGCCTGATCGGCCCACAGACGCTGCGCTTCACGTGCCACGACTTCGCCGGTCCGGCGCTCGGTGCCCGGCGTCGGCTTGATCTCGATGTTGAGCAGGTAGCCGTTGTGCAGGCAGAAGCGCGCGGCGTTCGCCAGCGTGACCAGCGGCTCGCCAGCGTACGTGCGCGAATGCCAACTGCCGGCGTCGAGCTGCGACAGGGCGTGCCAGGGTTGCTCGCCGCCGGTGCCGCGGCCGCTCGTCGTGCGTTCCAAGGTGGCGTCGTGCATCAGGAAGGGGACGCCGTCGGCGCTCAGCTTGGCGTCGCATTCGAACATGCGGTAGCCGTGCTGCGCGCCGAGCCGAAAGGCCGCGAGGGTGTTCTCCGGGGCGAGCTTGCCGGCGCCGCGGTGCGCGACCCAGCGGGGGTAGGGCCAGGGCGCGTTCATCGTTCAGGTGGAGCGCTTGCCGGAGCCGGCGTCGAACCAATGCAGGCTTTCCTGCGGGGCGGAGATGTGCACCGTGTCCCCGGCCGTCGGCGGCTGGTCGGCCGCGTCGGTGCGCATGATGATCTGCTCTTCGCCGATGCGGCCGTACACCAGGCGCTCGGCGCCGAGCAGTTCGACATGTTCGACCTGCACCGTCCAGCCGGTCTGGTCGAGCTTCAGGTGCTCCGGCCGCACGCCGAGAATCTGGCCCGGTCGCACGCCGGGTGCGTTCTTCAGCAGGTTCATCGGCGGCGAACCGATGAAGCTGGCGACGAAGGTCGTGGCCGGGCGGTTGTAGACCTCTTCCGGCGTGCCGAACTGGTCCATCACGCCGCCGTTCATCACGATGATGCGCTGCGCCAGCGTCATGGCCTCGACCTGATCGTGCGTGACGAACAGCGAGGTGATCCCGAGCTCGCGGTGCAGCTTCTGGATTTCGATGCGGGTCTGGGCGCGCAGCTTGGCGTCGAGGTTGGACAACGGCTCGTCGAACAGGAAGACCTGCGGCTGGCGCACGATGGCGCGGCCCATGGCCACGCGCTGGCGCTGGCCGCCCGACAGCTCGCGCGGCTTGCGCTCGAGCAGGTGGCCCAGCTCGAGGATCTTCGCGGCCTTGTCGACGCGCGTCTTGATCTCCGGGACCGGCACCTTGGCGATCTTCAGGCCGTAGGCCATGTTGTCGAACACCGTCATGTGCGGATAGAGCGCGTAGTTCTGGAACACCATCGCGATATCGCGCTCGGACGGTTCGAGTTCGTTCACCACGCGGCCGCCGATGGAGATTTCGCCAGCGGAGATTTCTTCAAGGCCGGCGACCATGCGCAGCAGCGTCGACTTGCCGCAGCCCGACGGGCCGACGATGACGACGAATTCGTGATCGCCGATTTCGGCGCTCACGCCATGGATGACCTGGTTGGCCTTGGGACCGACGCCGTAGCGCTTGATGACGTTGCGAAGGGAGAGAGCAGCCATATGTTGTCTATTTACTTTTCAGTGTCCACGAGGCCCTTGACGAACCACTTTTGCATCAGCACCACGACCAAGGCTGGCGGCAGCATGGCGAGGATGGCGGTCGCCATCACGACGTTCCATTCGTTCTGGCCGTCGCCGCCGGCGATCATCCGTTTGATGCCGACGACGACCGGGTACATGTCTTCGCCGGTGGTGGCCAGCAGAGGCCAGAGATACTGGTTCCAGCCATAGATGAATTGAATCACGAAGAGCGCGGCGATCGACGTCTTCGACAGCGGCAACAGCACGTCGAAGAAGAAGCGCATCGGGCCCGCGCCGTCCATCCGGGACGCCTCTGTGAGCTCTTCAGGCACCGTCAGGAAGAACTGCCTAAACAGAAAGGTGGCCGTGGCCGACGCGATGAGCGGCACCGTGAGGCCCGCGTACGTGTTGAGCATGTTCAGGTCCGATAGCACCTTGTACGTGGGCAGGATGCGCACCTCCACCGGCAGCATCAGCGTCACGAAGATCGCCCAGAAGCAGATCTTTTTGAAAGGGAAGCGGAAGTAGACGATGGCGAAGGCCGACAACAGCGAGATCGAGATCTTGCCGATCGAGATCACCATGGCGGTCACGAAGCTCACCCACATCATGTGGGCGACCGGCGCGTTGGAGCCGGCTGCGGATTCACGCCCGAACAGCGCGCCCTTGTAGCTGTCGATCATGTTGCTGCCGGGCAGCAGCGGCATGGGGGCTTGCACGATCTCCTGCGCCGTGTGCGTGGAGGCGACGAAGGCCAGGTAGAGCGGGAAGGCGACGATGATGACGCCGAGCACCATCACCACATGCGCCAGGATCCCTTGGGTTCCGCGTTTTTCAACCATGTCAGTAGTTCACTTTCTTCTCGACGTAGCGGAACTGGATCACCGTCAGTAGCACGACGATCAACATCAGCACCACCGATTGCGCAGCCGATCCGCCCAGGTCCATGGCCTTGAAGCCGTCGTAATAGACCTTGTAGACCAAGATGGCCGTGTCCTTGCCGGGGCCGCCTTGCGTGGCCGCGTCGACGATCGCGAAGGTATCGAAGAAGGCGTAGACGACGTTGATCACCAGCAGGAAGAAGGTGGTGGGAGAGAGCAGCGGAAACTGCACTGTCCAGAAGCGGCGCCACGGTCGGGCACCGTCGATGGCGGCGGCCTCGATCAGCGACTTCGGGATCGATTGCAGGCCGGCCAGGAAGAACAGGAAGTTGTACGAGATCTGCTTCCAGACCGAGGCCATGACGATCAGCGTCATGGCGTGGCCGGAATTCAGCAGGTGGTTCCAGTCGATGCCGACTTTGCCGAGCGCATAGGCCACCACGCCCAGGGAGGGCGAGAACATGAAGACCCACAGCACCGCGGCAACGGCCGGCGCCACCGCGTACGGCAGGATCAGCATGGTCTTGTAGAAGGTGCCGCCGCGCACCACGCGGTCGGCGAAGACGGCAAGTGCCAGCGACAGCGAGATGCCGATGCCCGCGACCAGCACCGAGAAGAGCGCGGTGGTCTTGAACGACTCGACGTAGCTCGGGTCGTCGAACAACTGGCGGAAATTGTCGAAGCCGACGAATTCGATCGATGTGCCGAAGGGATCCTGCTGTTGCAACGACTGGTACAGCGCTTGGCCGGCGGGCCAGAAAAAGAAGATGAGGATCACCGCCATCTGCGGTGTCAGCAACAGCCACGGCAGCCAGCCGGAGCGAAAGAAAACGCGTTTTTCCATAGGAGCCCTGGATAAAAAAAACCCGCCGAGCTCGAAAGCGCGGCGGGGCGAGTCTACTGCGGCCGAGGCCGCTTTCAGGCTCAGCTCTTGTTGGCCTTCTGGAAACGCTCCAACTGTTCGTTGCCGCGCTTGACGACCGAGTCCAGGGCTTCCTGGGCCGTCTTCTTGCCGTTCCAGACCTGTTCGAGTTCTTCGTCTTCGATGGCGCGAATCTGCACGTAGTTGCCCAGACGGATGCCGCGGCTCTTGTCGGTCACCTTGCGGATCATTTGCGTCACGGCGACATCGGTGCCGGGGTTCTGCTTGTAGAAGCCCGAGTCTTCGGTCAGCTTGTACGACGCCATGGTGACCGGCAGGTAGCCGGTGCGCTTGTGGCTGGCGGACTGCACTTCAGGCGTCGAGATGAAGCTGAAGAACTTGGCCACGCCCTTGTACTCGGCCGGCTTCTTGCCCGACATCACCCACAGGCTGGCGCCGCCGATGACGGTGTTCTGCGGTGCGCCTGCCACGTCCTGGTAGTAGGGCAGGGGGGCCAGGCCGTAGGCGAACTTGGCGTTCTTTGCGACGTTGCCGTAGAAGCCCGAAGACGTGTTGATCATGGCGCACTCGCCCGAGACGAACGACGCTTCCGGCACGTTGCCACGGCCCTTGTAGATGAAGAGGCCCTGCTTCGCCATGTTGGCCAGGTTCTCGATGTGCCGCACATGCAGCGGCGAGTTCACCTTGAGACGCGCGTCCAGGCCCTGCAGACCGTTGCCCTTGGTCGCGAACTCGACGTTGTGCCATGCCGAGAAGCTCTCGACCTGCGTCCAGTTCTGCCAGGCGGTGGTGAACGGGCACTTGTGGCCGCTGGCCTTGAGCTTGGCAGCGGCGTTGACCACTTCGGGCCAGGTCGTGGGCGCCTTGTCGGTCGGCAGGCCGGCCGCCTTGAAAGCGTCCTTGTTGAAATAGAAGATGGTGGTCGAGCTGTTGAACGGGAAGCTCAGCATCTGGCCGTTGGGCGCGGTGTAGTAGCCGGCCACGGCGGGGATGTAGGCAGCGGGGTCGAACTTCTCGCCGGCGTCTTTCATGACCTGGCCGACCGGGATGACCGCACCCTTGCTCGCTTGCATGGTGGCCGTACCCACTTCGAACACCTGCAGGATGTGCGGTGCATTGCCTGAGCGGAATGCCGCGATCGAGGCCGTCATCGATTCGTCGTAGGTCCCCTTGAAGGTCGGGACGATCTTGTATTCCTTCTGGCTCTCGTTGAACTGCTTGGCCAGGTCGTTGACCCACTCGCCGTTCACGGCGGTCATCGAGTGCCACCACTGAATTTCTGTCTGGGCCTGCGCCGTGGTGGCGAGGGTGGCCGCGAGCGCCGTGGTCAAGGCGAGCGTTTTGAATCGCATGGAGACTCCTGAGGGGATTTGGGAAAGCGCGAATGCTAGTGGCTGCGTGTGACACAGCCGGGTCATATTTGTCGCATGTCGAGGGACGACGGCCAAGCGGGGAAACCCTTTTGGTGCCCTGCGCCGAGCAATGCCCCGCCAGCGTGCTGCGCTGCACCATGCTAGCATTTCCGCTTCACTTTTCGGCTCTGCCTCCGAGCCCTTTCGGGGCTTGCCTGACCGCCATGAGCAAGACGTCCCTCGACAAAAGCAAGATCAAGTTTCTCCTGTTGGAGGGCGTCCACCCCTCGGCGGTGGAAGTCATTCGGGGTGCCGGCTACACCCAGATCGAGATGCTGCCCAAGGCCTTGCAGGGCGAAGAGCTCAAGGCCAAGCTGGCCGATGTCCACTTCCTCGGCATCCGCTCGCAGAGCAAGCTGACGGCCGATGTGCTGGCCGCCGCGCCCAAGCTGGTGGCGGTCGGCTGCTTCTGCATCGGCACCAACCAGGTCGATCTGAACGCGGCGCGCGAACGTGGGGTGGCCGTTTTCAACGCGCCGTACTCCAACACCCGGTCGGTGGCCGAGCTGGTGCTGGCCGAGGCCATCCTGCTGCTGCGCGGCATCCCCGCCAAGAACGCGCTGGTGCACCGTGGCGGCTGGATGAAGTCGGCGGCGCAATCGCACGAGATCCGCGGCAAGACGCTGGGCATCGTGGGCTACGGGTCGATCGGCACGCAACTGTCGGTGCTGGCCGAAGGGCTGGGCATGCACGTGGTGTTCTACGACGTGGTGAGCAAGCTGCCGCTGGGCAATGCGCGTCAGATCCCCCAACTGCACGACCTGCTCGCGCAGAGCGACATCGTCACGCTGCACGTGCCTGAGCTGCCGTCGACGAAGTGGATGATCGGCCCGGCCGAGATCGCCGCGATGAAGCCGGGCGGCATCCTGATCAATGCGGCGCGCGGCACCGTGGTCGACATCGACGCATTGGCCGAAGGCGTCAAGAGCGGCAAGCTCTGGGGCGCGGCCATCGACGTGTTCCCGGTCGAGCCGGGCAGCAACAACGAGGAATTCCAGTCGCCCCTGCGCGGGCTGGACAACGTCATCCTCACGCCGCACATCGGCGGCTCGACGATGGAGGCGCAGGCCAACATCGGCGGCGAGGTGGCCGAGAAGCTGGTGAAGTACAGTGACAACGGCACTTCCATCACCTCGGTGAATTTCCCCGAAGTGGCGCTGCCGGCGCACCCCGGCAAGCACCGCCTGCTGCACATCCACCACAACGTACCCGGCGTGCTGTCGGCCATCAACCAGGTGCTGGCCGACAACCACATCAACATCGCGTCGCAGTACCTGCAGACCAACGAGAAAGTGGGCTACGTGGTGACGGACATCGACGCTGCCTCGTCCGAACTGGCCCAGGAAAAGCTGGCGCAGGTGCCGGGCACGATCCGCAGCCGCGTCCTTTTCTGACGCTGCAGCGCCGATGGCGGCGCTGACTTAAAATCGCCGGCCCGGTTCAAGGGCGCGCAGCGTCCTGCCGAGGCTGCTCCCCGATGAACGCTCCGATCGCGCTGACTGCGTTGTTGACGCAGGCCGCAGAGCCCGCCCGACTCCGCGAGATTCCGTACAACTACACCAGCTTCTCCGACCGCGAGATCGCCATTCGCCTGCTCGGCGAACGCGGCTGGACACTCCTGCAATCGCTGCGTGACGAGCGCCGCACCGGCCGATCGGCCCGCATGCTGTACGAGGTGCTGGGCGACATTTGGGTGGTGCAGCGCAACCCCTACTTGGTCGACGATCTGCTGGACAACCCGCGCCGGCGCGGGCAGCTGGTCGATGCGCTCAACCATCGACTGGCCGAAGTCGGCAAGCGCCGCACCCCCGATGTGGATGCCCAGCGCGACCTGCTGGTCGGCGAACTGACCGCGCTGGTGGCCCAGGCGATCGCCGGCTTCGACACCATGTTCGACGACGTGGCCGCGCTGCGCCGCAAGGCCACCCGTGCCTTCCGCCGGCTGACCGCCAAGGACAACATCAAGTTCGACGGCCTGTCGCGCGTGTCGCACGTGACCGACGCGACCGACTGGCGCGTCGAATATCCGTTCGTCGTGCTGTGCCCCGATACCGAGGCCGAGATGGCGGGCCTGGTCAAGGGCTGCATCGAGCTGGGCCTGACCATCATCCCGCGCGGCGGCGGCACCGGCTACACCGGCGGCGCGATCCCGCTGACGTGGAACAGCGCGGTCATCAACACCGAGAAGCTCGAGGCGATGACCGAAGTCGAACTGATGGCGCTGCCCGGCCTCGCCGATCCGGTGCCGACCATCTGGACCGAGGCCGGCGTGGTCACGCAACGCGTGGCCGATGCGGCGGAGCGCGCGGGCTTCGTCTTCGCGGTCGACCCGACTTCCGCCGAGGCCTCGTGCGTCGGCGGCAACGTCGCGATGAACGCGGGCGGCAAAAAGGCGGTGTTGTGGGGCACCGCGCTCGACAACCTGGCCTCGTGGCGCATGGTGACGCCGCAGGCCGAGTGGCTCGAAGTGACCCGGGTGGGTCACAACCTCGGCAAGATCCACGACGTCGACAGCGCCGTGTTCGACCTGCAATACTTCGCCGCCGACGGGAAGACGAAGCTGCGCAGCGAGCGGCTGGAGATCGCCGGCAGGACCTTCCGCAAGGAAGGCCTCGGCAAGGACGTGACCGACAAGTTCCTCTCCGGCCTGCCGGGCATCCAGAAGGAAGGCTGCGACGGCCTGATCACCAGCTGTCGCTGGGTGGTGCACAAGATGCCGGCGCACACGCGCACGGTGTGCCTGGAGTTCTTCGGCAACGCGAAGGACGCAGTGCCCAGCATCGTCGAGATCAAGGACTTCATGTTCGCCGAGCAGAAGCGCTCGGGCGTGCTGCTGGCCGGCTTGGAGCACCTGGACGACCGCTACCTGAAGGCGGTCGGCTACGCGACCAAGTCGAAGAAGCATGGTGGCCTGCCGAAGATGGTGCTGTTCGGCGACATCGCCGGCCACGACGCCGACGCCGTGGCGCGCGTCACGTCGGAAGTGGTGCGCATCGCCAACTCGCGCAGCGGCGAAGGCTTCATCGCCATCAGCCCCGAGGCGCGAAAGAAGTTCTGGCTCGACCGCAAGCGCACGGCCGCCATCAGCCGCCACACCAACGCCTTCAAGATCAACGAAGACGTGGTGATCCCGCTGCCGCGGATGGCCGAATACACCGACGGCATCGAGCGCATCAACATCGAGCTGTCGCTGCAGAACAAGCTGGCCTTCGCCGATGCGCTGGAAGCCTTCTTCGCGCGCGGCAACCTGCCGCTGGGCAAGACGGACGACGCCAACGACATCCCATCGGCCGAACTGCTCGAAGACCGCGTGGCGCAGGCCATCGCGCTGGTGCAGGACGTGCGCGCGCTGTGGGCCGGCTGGCTGCAAGACGTCGATGCGCTGTTCCCGCAACTGCAGGATCACTCGTTGCGCGCGAGCTGGAAGACGCAACTGCGTGCGCCGCTGCAGCAGATCTTCACCGGCGCCGAGTTCGCGCCGATCCTGGCCGAGTGCAATGCCATCCACCAGCGCGTGCTCAAGGGCCGCGTGTGGGTCGCGCTGCACATGCACGCGGGCGACGGCAACGTGCACACGAACCTGCCGGTCAACAGCGACAACTACGAAATGCTGCAGACGGCGCATGCGGCCGTGGTGCGCATCATGTCGCTGGCGCGCTCGCTCGATGGCGTGATCTCCGGCGAGCACGGCATCGGCATCACCAAGCTGGAATTCCTCAGCGATGCCGAGCTGCAGCCTTTCACCGACTACAAGCAGCGCGTCGACCCCGAAGGGCGCTTCAACAAGGGCAAGCTGCTGCGCGCCGACACGCCGGCCTCGCATGGTCTGCACGCCGACCTGACCAACGCCTACACGCCGAGCTTCGGCCTGATGGGCCACGAGTCGCTGATCATGCAGCAGAGCGACATCGGCGCCATCGCCGATTCGGTCAAGGACTGCCTGCGCTGCGGCAAGTGCAAGCCGGTGTGCGCCACGCATGTGCCGCGCGCCAACCTGCTCTACAGCCCGCGCAACAAGATCCTCGCGACCTCGCTGCTGGTCGAAGCGTTCCTCTACGAAGAGCAGACACGCCGCGGCGTGAGCATCAAGCACTGGGAAGAATTCGAGGACGTGGCCGACCACTGCACCGTCTGCCACAAGTGCTTGTCTCCCTGCCCGGTGAAGATCGACTTCGGCGACGTGTCGATGAACATGCGCAACCTGCTGCGCAAGATGGGGCAGAAGAGCTTCCGCCCCGGCAACGCGGCAGCGATGTTCTTCCTGAACGCCACCAATCCGTCGACCATCAAGGCGATGCGGGTTGGCATGGTCGACATCGGCTTCAAGGCGCAGCGCCTGGCCAACGATTTCTTCCGCCTGCCCGCCAAGAAGCAGACCGCCGCGCCACCGGCCACGCTCGGTCCGGCGCCGATCAAGGAACAGATCGTCCACTTCATCAACAAGAAGATGCCCGGCGGCCTGCCGAAGAAGACAGCGCGCGCGCTGCTCGACATCGAGGATGCCGACTACGTGCCGATCATCCGCAACCCGAAGGCGACGACGGCCGAGACCGAGGCGGTCTTCTACTTCCCCGGCTGCGGCTCGGAGCGCCTGTTCTCGCAGGTCGGCCTGGCCACGCAGGCGATGCTGTGGCACGCCGGCGTGCAGACGGTGCTGCCGCCTGGTTATCTCTGCTGCGGCTACCCGCAGCGCGGCAGCGGCCAGTTCGACAAGGCCGAGAAGATGATCACGGACAACCGTGTGCTCTTCCACCGTGTCGCAAACACGCTGAACTACCTCGACATCAAGACGGTGGTGGTGAGCTGCGGCACCTGCTACGACCAGCTGCAGGGCTACCAGTTCGACAAGATCTTTCCCGGTTGCCGGATCATCGACATCCACGAGTACCTGCTGGAGAAGGGCATCACGCTCGGCGCTGCAGGCGGTGGCGGTTATCTGTACCACGACCCCTGCCACAGCCCGATGAAGCTGCAGGACCCGATGAAGACGGTGAAGGCCCTGGTCGGCGACAACGTGCTGAAGAACGACCGCTGCTGCGGCGAATCGGGCACGCTGGGCGTGACGCGGCCGGACATCTCCACGCAGATCCGCTTCCGCAAGGAAGAGGAGCTGAAGAAGGGCGAAGCCCAACTGCGCGACAGCGGCAAGGTCGAGGCGAAGGGCAACGTGAAGATCCTCACCAGCTGCCCGAGCTGCCTGCAGGGCCTCTCGCGCTACGGCAACGACCTGAACAACGGCCTGCTCGAAGCCGACTACATCGTGGTCGAGATGGCCAACCAGATACTGGGCGATCAGTGGCTGCCCGAGTACGTGGCCGCAGCGAACAGCGGCGGTATCGAGCGGGTGCTGGTGTGACCAGGCTCGCAGGCTGTGTCCTCTGCGAAGGCGTCGGCGGACGGCTGGTATTCGAGGCGCCGGCGTTCCGCGTGATCCATGCCGACGAAGCGGGATTTCCCGGCTTCTATCGCGTGATCTGGCGCGACCATGCGGCGGAGTTCTCAGACCTGTCTGTGGCCGAGCGCACGCTGTGCATGGAGGCCGTGGCCACCGTCGAGCAATGCCTGCGCGACCATCTCGCACCGACCAAGATCAACCTCGCCGCGCTCGGCAACATGGTCCCGCACCTGCACTGGCACGTGATCGCGCGCTACGAATGGGACACCCGCTTCCCCGCACCCGTCTGGGCCGCCGCGCAGCGAGACCGCGACGCCGACAGGGAAGCCGCCGTGAGCGCGCAACTGCCGGCCGCCGAGGCTGCGATGATCGAGGCACTCAGCAAAAGGACATCCTGATGGCAGGTCTGCAAGCCGGCGCACCGACGCCGCAATCGATCACCGTGCACAACAAATCGAAGGTGCTGGAAGTCGGCTTCTCCGACGGCGCGAGCTTCCGCATCCCCTTTGAATTGATGCGCATCTATTCGCCCTCGGCGGAAGTGCAGGGCCATGGGCCGGGTCAGGAGATCCTGCAGACCGGCAAGCGCAACGTCGGTCTGCAGGAACTCGAACCGGTCGGCAACTACGCTGTGAAGCCAGTCTTCACCGACGGCCACGAGAGCGGCATCTTCTCGTGGAACCTGCTCTATGAACTCGGCCAGAAGCAGGACGAACTCTGGGCCGAGTACCAGCGCCGCCTGATCGCTGCCGGCGTCGATCGCGACGCGCCCATGATGCCCGCCGCCCCGTCGGGCGGACATGCCTGCGGCAGCCATTGATCTGCGCCCAATACCAAAGCCCGGCGTCCGAGCGGGGTCGTCTGCTTGATCCCGGCGTCAACGACCTAACATCTGAGAAACCATGAGCACCACCCACTTCGGATTCGAGAACGTCGACGAGAGCGAGAAGGCGCGCCGCGTGCGTGGCGTGTTCGACTCGGTCGCGACGCGCTACGACCTCATGAACGACCTCATGTCGATGGGGCTGCACCGCGCATGGAAGGCCTACACCGTGATGGTGGCGAACGTGGGCGAAGGCTCGCGCGTGCTCGACATCGCGGGCGGCACCGGCGACTTGGCGTTGGCCTTCGCGAAGAAGGTGGGCGCCAGCGGGCAGGTGGTGCACACCGATATCAACGAAGCCATGCTGCGCACCGGCCGCGACCGGTTGCTCGATGCGGGTGTGTCGCTGCCGACGATGGTGTGCGACGCCGAAAAGCTGCCGTTCCCCGACAACCACTTCGACGTGGTCACCGTGGCCTTTGGCCTGCGCAACATGACGCACAAGGACGCGGCGCTCAAGGAGATGAACCGCGTGCTCAAGCCCAACGGCAAGCTGCTGGTGCTGGAGTTCTCGAAGGTCGCCAAGCCGCTGCAGAAGGCCTACGACTGGTATTCCTTCAAGGTGCTGCCGCGCCTGGGCAAGGCAGTGGCGGGCGACGACGCGAGCTACCGCTACCTCGCGGAATCCATCCGGATGCACCCCGAGCAGGAAGCGCTCAAGACCCTCATGAAAGAGGGTGGTTTCGGTCATGTGGACTATCACAACATGACGGGTGGCGTGGTGGCCCTGCATGTTGGAATCAAGTGTTGAAAGCGCCGTTCCGGCGATCAGAGGAGACTTCATGAAAAAACTAGGTACTGTCTTGCTGGTTTGCGCGATGGCGTTGGCCAGCGTTCAAGCAGAAGCCGCGCGTATGGGCGGCGGCAAGTCCTTTGGTCGGCAGTCGGGCAATGTCACGCAACGCCAGGCCACACCGCCGGCGAACACGCCCGGTGCCCCCGCTCAAAACGCAACGAACAACGCTGCGGCGGCCAAGCCAGGTGCCGCTGCACCGGCCGCTGCTGCACCGAAGCGTCCTTGGGGCGCCATGCTGGGCGGCTTGGCTGCAGGCCTCGGTCTGGCGTGGCTGGCCCACTCGCTCGGCCTCGGCGCGGCTTTCGGCAACATCCTGCTGATCGGCTTGCTGGTGCTGGCGGCGGTCGTCGTGTGGCGCATCTTCTCGGCGAGGTCGCGTCAAAACGGCGCGCGTGCCGGTGGCTTCGCGTTCCAGGGTGCAGGTGGCCCGGGCAATCCGGCCGAACCGGCGCAATACAACCCCGGCAATGTGGGCAACGACGCCTCGGCCCGCCCCTGGGAGCGTCAGAGCGCCGCCTTCGACGCGACGCCGGCGCAGACCGACCGCAGCAGCGGTTCGTCCATGGCCAGCGCGGCCGTGGCCGGCGGCGGCAGCATGATCGGCTCGGCCCTCGGCGGTGCGCAGTCGTGGGGCATCCCCGCGGGCTTCGACGTCGACGGTTTCCTGGGTGCAGCGAAGCGCAATTTCGTGACCCTGCAAGACGCCTGGGATCGCAACGACATCCAGACCCTGCGTTCGATGATGACCGACAGCATGGTCGGCGAGATCCGTTCCCAGCTGGCTGAACGCGAGACCCACACCGGCAGCCAGCCGAACAAGACCGAAGTCGTGATGCTCGAGGCCCAGCTGCTTGGCATCGAGGAATCGCCGGATGTCTACCTCGCGAGCGTCGAGTTCTCGGGGATGATCCGGGAAGACGCGTCTGCCGGCCCGAGCCCGTTCCGCGAAGTGTGGAACATGGCCAAGCCGACGGACGGCCGCGGCGGTTGGCTGGTGGCGGGCGTGCAGGCCCTGCAATAAGCAGGATCCGTCGCAAACCGACCTCTCCGGAGGGGGTCGGCTCGGGAATAATGGGGACATGGCCACACCATCGTCCCCATTCGCTTTTCTGGATGACCTCGTCCGTCGCATCGGCACCCGGCTCCAGCCGCCGCCGTGGGCGGTGCACGAGGGCCAGCACCGCGCGGTGCTCTTCCTCAATCACGTGCTGCAGCAGGAGCCTGAAGCGCAGCAGCGGCTGGTGCGGCAACAAGGCCGGGTCGTGCAGTTCGAGTGGCGATTCATCACGATGCGCCTCGTGGCGACACCGGCGGGCCTGCTCGACCTCGCGCCGGAGGGGGCCGTCCCCGAACTCACCCTGGTGGTCACCGAGACCTCTCCGTTCGGGCTCGCGCGCGCCACGCTCCGTGGCGACAAGCCTGCAGTGCGCATCGTGGGCGACGTGCAACTCGCGGCCGAGGTGAACTGGCTGGTCGACCATGTGCGCTGGGACGTCGAAGACGACCTGGCCCGCGTCATCGGCGACGTGCCTGCTCATACGGTGGCCAACGGTGCGCGCCGCGTGGCAGCCGCGCTCCGGCAATTCGTCGGCGACCGCACGGGCAAGCCGGGTGCCGGCGGCGCGGGCGCCGAATGACGCGTTTCTATCGCGGCATCTTCATCGTCTGGGTCGCATTGCGCTACGGCCTGGACGAGCTCGTGCTCACGAGCTTTCAGAAGCCCTGGCTGCGCATCGTGGCGCGCGTCGTCTCGATCGGTCGCAACCTCGATGCGCCACGCGGACAGCGCCTGCGCGAAGCACTGGAGCGGCTCGGTCCGATCTTCGTCAAGTTCGGGCAGGTGCTGTCGACCCGGCGTGACCTGCTGCCGCCCGACATCGCCGACGAGCTGGCCTGGCTGCAAGACCGGGTGCCGCCCTTTCCGTCGGCGGTTGCGATAGCAACGATCGAGCGTGCCTTCCGTCGACCGGTCGGCGACGTCTTCGTGCAGTTCGACGAGACGCCGGTCGCCAGCGCGTCGATCGCCCAGGTGCACTTCGCCACCGTCCGCGACGCCAGGGGCACGTTGCGCGAAGTCGCTGTCAAGGTGCTGCGTCCCGGCATGCGCCGCGTCATGGAAAAGGACCTGGCCTTGATGGCCATGATGGCCGGCTGGGTCAAAAGCCTGTCGGCCGACGGCAAGAGGCTGAAGCCACGCGAGGTGATCGCGGAGTTCGACAAATACCTGCACGACGAGCTCGACCTGGTGCGCGAGGCCGCCAACGCGGCCCAGCTGCGGCGCAACATGGAAAAGCTGGAGCTGGTGCTGATCCCCGAGATGCTCTGGGACTTCTGCCACCCCGAGGTGATCGTGATGGAGCGCATGAATGGCGTGCCTATCGCGCAGCTCGACCGTCTGCGCGCCGCCGGCGTCGACATCCCGAAGCTGGCGCGCGACGGCGTCACGATCTTCTTCACTCAGGTGTTTCGCGACGGCTTCTTCCATGCCGACATGCACCCCGGCAACATCATGGTGAGCCTCGCGCCGCAGACCTTCGGGCGCTACATCTCGCTGGACTTCGGCATCGTCGGTACGCTCACCGAGAGCGACAAGGAATACCTGGCGCAGAACTTCGTGGCCTTCTTCCGGCGCGACTACAAGCGCGTCGCCGAGCTGCATCTCGAAAGCGGATGGGTGCCCGTGGGCACGCGCATCGACGAACTCGAGGCGGCGATCCGCACGGTGTGCGAGCCGTACTTCGATCGGCCGCTGAAGGAGATTTCACTGGGCATGGTGCTCATGCGTCTGTTCCAGACCTCGCGCCGCTTTCATGTGGAGATCCAGCCGCAACTGGTGCTGCTGCAGAAGACGCTGCTCAACATCGAGGGCCTGGGCCGCCAGCTCGACCCGGAGCTCGACCTGTGGGCCACCGCGCAGCCCTTCCTCGAGAAATGGATGATCGATCAGATCGGGCCGAAGCGGCTGTTCGCCCAGCTGCGTGCCGAGGCGCCGCGCTACGCCAAGCTGTTGCCGCAGTTGCCACGCCTTCTGCATGAATACCTCGAGAACAAACCCGCCGACCACCGCCAGGAATTGCTCTTGCTGCTCGCTGCGCAGAAGCGAACCAACCGCCTGCTGCAGATCGTCATCGCTGCTGGCATAGGTTTTGTATTGGGGTTGATCGTGATGCAGTTCGTGGTGAGGGTTGCCGTCTTCTAGCGACCCGGCCGCGGGCCATCGATTGAGGAAAAAGGAGAAATCGTCGTGCTGTTGACCCTGGTCGCTGCTTATCTGCTGCTCACGATCGCCATCGGCCTGTATGCGGCGCGGCGCGTGAAGAACACCACCGACTTCGCAATCGCCGGACGGCATCTGCCGCTCTTCATGATCGTCACGACGACGTTCGCGACCTGGTTCGGCTCCGAAACGGTGCTGGGCATTCCGGCGAAGTTCATCGAGGGCGGATTGGGCAGCGTGGTGGAAGACCCCTTTGGCGCCGGCACCTGCCTCATCCTGGTCGGCCTGTTCTTCGCCGGCAAGCTCTACCGCATGACGTTGCTGACCATCAGCGACTACTACCGCGAACGCTACGGCCGCGTGGTCGAAGTGGCCTGCTCGCTCATCATCATGCTGAGCTACCTGGGCTGGGTGTCTGCGCAGGTCACGGCGCTGGGTCTTGTGTTCAACGTTCTCTCGGCCGGCGCCATCAGCGTGGCGATGGGCATGGTGATCGGCGTGTTGTCGATCCTGGCGTACACACTCTTCGGCGGAATGTGGTCGGTGGCGGTTACCGATTTCATCCAGATGATCATCCTGGTGGTCGGCCTGGCGGTGATCGCCGTGTTCGCCGGCCAGATGGCCGGCGGGGCCGACAAGGTGGTGGCCTTCGCGGTCAGCAAGGACCTCTTCAAGTTCTGGCCCGAGCCGAACTACAAGGACATGGTGTTCTTCTTCGCCGCAGCCATCACGATGATGCTGGGCTCCATTCCGCAGCAGGACGTGTTCCAGCGCGTGATGTCGGCCAACAACGTCAAGGCTGCGACGCGCGGGCCGGTGATCGGCGGGGTCGCCTACATCCTGTTCGCGTTCGTGCCCATGTTCCTGGTGGCGAGCGCGTTGCTGATCATGCCGGAGCAGACCGCGGCGCTGCTCAAGGACGATCCGCAGAAGGTGCTCCCCACGCTGGTGCTCGAGAAGATGCCTTTCGTGATGCAGGTGCTTTTCTTCGGTGCGCTGCTCTCGGCCATCAAGTCGACCGCCTCGGCGACCTTGCTGGCGCCGAGCGTCACCTTCACAGAGAACATCTGGCGCCAGTTCCATCCGGCCGGTACCGACCGCGAGAACCTGCGGACGATGCGCGTTACCGTGCTGGTGTTCAGCGCCGCGGTGCTCGCCTATTCGATCCGCATGCAGGGCACGCCGATCTACGAACTGGTGTCCGGGGCCTACCAGGTCCCATTGGTCGGTGCCTTCGTGCCGTTGGTGTGCGGGCTGTACTGGAAACGCGCGACAACGCAGGGCGCCATCGCAGCGGTGATGCTGGGCATCGGCACCTGGCTGCTGTTCTTGGCGATGCCGTGGGGCACGGCTTTCCCTCCGCAGCTGGCCGGCGTGCTCGCGGCTTTCGTCGGCATGGCCGCCGGATCGCTGGCGCCGCAGTGGGTGGTCAACACCCGCACGCCGCACCGTCCGTTGATGGTCGACCCCGCCTGAGACCGGGGCTGGCACGGGCTGCGCCCCTATAATCGAGGGCTTTGCGAGTGGCAGCTGCGCCGCTCTTTTTCGCCCCATTCCCATGCCAATCTACGCCTACAAGTGCAGTGCCTGCGGCTTTGCCAAAGACGCGTTGCAGAAAATGTCCGACGCCCCTCTCACGGTGTGCCCGGCTTGCGGGGCGAGTGCATTCGAAAAGCAGGTGACGGCCGCCGGCTTCCAGCTCAAGGGTTCGGGCTGGTACGTGACGGACTTCCGCGACGGCGGCGGCAAGACGGCCGCGAAGCCGGTCGATACCCCGGCCGCTGAAGGCGCCGCCAAGCCGGCAGAGACATCCACGACGCCAGCGAGCGCACCGGCTGCAGCTTCTGCCGCGCCGGTACCGGCGCCTGCCGCGGCATCCAGCCCGGCACCTGCGCCCGCGCCGGCCAGCAAGAGCGACTGAGTCCGCACCATGCACGCGTTGCGCAAATGGCTGCTCTCGGGCCTGCTGGTCATCGTGCCGCTGGTCATCACGCTGGGCGTGCTCAACTGGATCATCGGGACGCTCGACCAGACGCTTTGGCTGCTGCCGGAACAGTGGCAGGTCTGGCTGACCGAGCACAGGGTGCGTGGCCTCGGGGTGCTGCTCACGCTCGCGATCCTGCTGGTGGTGGGTGCGGTGGCCAGCAACTTTGTCGGCAAGCGCCTGCTCGGGTGGGGCGACGCGGTGGTGCGGCGCATTCCCGTCGTGCGCTCGATCTACTCCAGCGTCAAGCAGGTGTCCGACACGCTGTTCTCGGAGAACGGCAACGCCTTTCGCACGGCGGTGCTGATCGAATGGCCGCGTGAAGGTGTCTGGACGATCGCTTTCGTCACGGGCACGCCCGGTGCCGACGTGCGCGCGCACCTGGGCGGTGGCGAATACCTTGGGGTGTACGTGCCGACCACGCCGAATCCCACCGGCGGCTATTTCGTGATGCTCAAGCGCAGCGACTGTATCGAACTCCAGATGAGCGTCGACGATGCGCTCAAGTACATCGTCTCGATGGGTGTGGTGGTCCCAGGCGGCCCCGCGACCCTTGCGAAATCCCAGTAAAACGCGCCGCCCTGGCGCTCGGAATCCACTTATGGCCATGCGTTCTCACTATTGCGGTCTCGTGACCGAAGCCCTGATGGGCGAAACCGTCACCCTGTGCGGATGGGTCAATCGCCGGCGCGACCACGGCGGCGTGATCTTCATCGACGTGCGCGACCGCGAAGGCTATGTCCAGGTGGTGTGCGACCCGGACCGTGCCGCCAATTTCGCCATCGCCGAAGACCTGCGCAACGAGTTCTGCGTGCAGATCAAGGGCCTGGTGCGCGCGCGTCCCGAGGGCACGGTCAACGACGCTCTCAAGAGCGGCAAGATCGAAGTGCTGTGCCACGAGCTGAAAGTGCTCAACCCCTCGGTCACGCCGCCCTTCCTGCTCGACGACGACAACCTCAGCGAAACCACCCGCCTCACGCACCGCGTGCTCGACCTGCGCCGCCCGGCGATGCAACGCAACATGATGCTGCGCTACAAGGTGACGATGGAAACGCGCAAGTTCCTCGACGCCAACGGCTTCATCGACATCGAGACGCCGATGCTCGGCAAGTCGACGCCCGAAGGCGCGCGCGACTACCTGGTGCCCAGTCGCGTGCATGACGGCAGCTTCTTCGCGCTGCCGCAGTCGCCGCAGCTCTTCAAGCAGTTGTTGATGGTGGCCGGCTACGACCGCTACTACCAGATCGTCAAGTGCTTCCGCGACGAGGACCTGCGCGCCGACCGCCAGCCCGAATTCACCCAGATCGACATCGAGACCTCCTTCCTTGCCGAAGAAGAGATCCGCGAGATGTTCGAAGGCATGGTGCGCACCATGTTCCGCAACGCAGCGGGCATCGACCTGCCGGTGTTCCCGACCATGACGTACGGCGACGCGATGTTCAAGTACGGCTCGGACAAGCCCGATCTGCGCGTGAAGCTTGAGTTCACGGAACTCACCGAACTGATGAAGCGCGTCGAGTTCAAGGTGTTCTCGAACGCCGCGACGATGAAGGATGGTCGCGTGGTCGCCTTGCGCGTGCCGGGCGGCGGTGCCGAAGGCGGCATGTCGCGCGGCGAGATCGATGCCTACCAGGAGTTCGTCAAGATCTACGGCGCCAAGGGACTGGCCTACATCAAGGTCAACGACGCCGCAGCCGGCCGCGACGGCCTGCAGAGCCCGATCGTCAAGAACCTCGACGACGCGACGCTGGCCGAGATCATCGCCCGCACCGGCGCGCGCAACGGCGACATCCTGTTCTTCGGTGCCGACAAGGAAAAGGTCGTCAACGACGCGATCGGCGCGCTGCGCGTGAAGATCGGCCACAGCGCCTTCGGGAAGAAGGCGGGCCTGTTCGACGACCGCTGGGCGCCGCTCTGGGTGGTCGACTTCCCGATGTTCGAGTTCGACGAGGAAGGCCAGCGCTGGAGCGCCGTGCACCACCCGTTCACCGCGCCGAAGGACGGCCATGAAGACCTCATGGACACAGCCCCCGAGAAGTGCATCGCCAAGGCCTACGACATGGTGCTCAACGGCATCGAGATGGGCGGCGGCTCGGTGCGGATCCACCGCGAGGAAGTTCAGAGCAAGGTGTTCCGCGCGCTCAAGATCAGCGCCGAGGATGCGCAGCTCAAGTTCGGCTTCCTGCTCGACGCGCTGCAGTACGGTGCCCCCCCGCACGGCGGCATCGCGATCGGCCTCGACCGCCTCGTCATGCTGATGACCGGCGCCGAATCGATCCGTGACGTGATTGCCTTCCCGAAGACCCAGCGCGCGCAGGATCTGCTGACGCAGGCGCCGAGCCCGGTGGACGAGAAGCAACTGCGCGAATTGCATATCAAGCTTCGCAATTCGCAACCCGCTGTCTGAGGACGCCAGCGTACGGCCATGACAGTGAAGGAAGAGGGCACGACACGGTGCCCTTTTTCTTGTCCAACGTTCTGAGGGCTGGGCCGCCATGTCGCCTTTCAAGATTCCGGAATCGGTGCTCGTCGTGATCTACACACGGGCGCTCGACGTGCTGCTGATACAGCGCGCCGATGCCGACGATTTCTGGCAATCGGTGACCGGCAGCAAGGACCACGAGGACGAGCCGCTGATGCGCACTGCCGCACGCGAGGTGCACGAGGAAACCGGCTTCGACTGCCGGCCCGGCAGTGCTCTCGCCACGCAGCTTCGCGACTGGCATTTGCAGAACGTCTACGAGATCTACCCGCGCTGGCGCGCTCGCTATGCACCGGGGGTCACGCGCAACACCGAGCATCTGTTCGGCCTGTGCGTGCCGGAGCGCATGGCGCCGTTGCTGGCGCCGCGCGAGCACACCGCGTGGCGCTGGCTTTCCTACCGCGACGCGGCGGACGCCTGCTTTTCTCCCTCCAACGCAGAAGCCATCCTGCTGCTGCCACAATTTGCGTCATGAACTCCACCGCGAACACCTTTCGGGTGGCGACTTACAACATCCACAAAGGCGTTCAAGGCATCGGCCCCGCGCGTCGGCTGGAAATCCACAACCTCGGTCATGCGATCGAGCAACTCGACGCGGACATCGTGTGCCTTCAGGAAGTGCGCAAGATGAACCGTCAGGGCGCGCTGCGTTTCGCACGCTGGCCCGAACTGCCGCAGGCCGACTTCCTCGCCCCCGAGGGTTACACCGCGGTCTACGAAACCAACGCGGTGACACGCCACGGCGAGCACGGCAACGCGCTGCTCACGCGCTGGCCGGTGATCCGCAGCAGCCACCAGGACATTTCCGACCATCGCTTCGAGCAACGCGGGCTGCTGCATGTGCTGATCGACGTCGACGGACTGCCGGTGCATGCGATCGTCGTGCACCTGGGCCTGATCAAAGGCAGCCGCGTGCGGCAGATCGCACGGCTGCGCGAGTTCATCGAGCGCGAAATTCCACCGGAGGAGGCCGTGCTCGTGGCCGGCGACTTCAACGACTGGGGCGCGCGCATGCGCTACGCGATGAACGCCATGGGCATGCGTGATTCAAGCGATCTGCGCGGTCCGCCGACGCTCACCTATCCGTCGCGCCTGCCGGTGACGCAGCTGGACTTCATCTACGCACGCCAGCTGGCGCCTGTCGCTTGCAGCGTGCCGCGCGGTCCGATCTGGGCGCGCATGTCGGACCATTTGCCGCTCCTGACCGAATTTTCGCTGGCGACCAAGTAGCACTTTCCGGAAGCGGGCTGTGCGCTCGGAGGCCGAAAGCCGCCGGACGTTCGCTGGTACGATTCCGCATGCTCAGGAAGATCGAAGACACCAACCCCTCCGACGCACCGGCCGACGACGAGGGCGTGCCTGTCTCCGTCAAGATCCGCGAGCGTCTGCAGGCTGCCCGCAAGCGCTTCAACGCCAACGACAACATCGCCGAATTCATCCAGCCGGGAGAGCTCGAAGCATTGCTCGACGAGGTCGAGGTCAAGATGAAGGGCGTGCTCGAAAGCCTGGTGATCGACGTCGAGCACGACCACAACACCGACAACACGGCGCGGCGCGTCGCCAAGATGTACGTCAACGAGGTGTTCCGCGGCCGCTACGTGCCACCGCCCTCGCTCACTGAGTTTCCAAATGCCGAGCACCTGAACGAGCTGATGATCGTCGGCCCGATCACGGTGCGCAGCGCCTGCTCGCACCACTTCTGCCCGATCATCGGCAAGCTCTGGATTGGCGTGATGCCCAACGAGCACACCAACGTGATCGGGCTTTCCAAGTACGCGCGCCTGGCCGAATGGGTGATGGGCCGTCCGCAGATCCAGGAGGAGGCGGTGGTGCAGTTGGCCGACCTGATCCAGCAGAAGACGCAGCCCGACGGGCTGGCCCTGGTCATGGAAGCCGAGCATTTCTGCATGGCTTGGCGCGGCGTCAAGGAAATGGACAGCAAGATGATCAACTCCGTGATGCGCGGCGTGTTCCTCAAGGACCCGAACCTGCGTCGTGAATTTCTCTCTCTCTTGCCGCGAAATCGCTGAACGCCATGCTCGTACGCCTTCTCTACGCCAGCCGCGCCGTCGACACCGGCAGCGGCGCCACCGAAGCGATCCTGGCGCAGTCCAGGGCACACAACACGGCTTGCGGCATCACCGGCATCCTCTGCTACGGCGCTGGCATCTTCCTGCAGGCGATCGAAGGTGGGCGGATGGCGGTGAGCGAGTTGTACGGGCACATCCAGAAAGACCCGCGGCACAAGGATGTCGTCCTGCTGCATTACGAAGAGATCGCCGAGCGGCGCTTCGGCGGCTGGACCATGGGTCAGGTGCATCTCACCAAGGTCCATGCCGCTACGTTATTGCGCTATTCCGAACGCCCTGAGCTTGATCCTTACGCCGTGTCCGGCAAGGTCTCGCTGGCGCTGCTCGAAGAGCTGATGGCCACCGCCGCCATCGTCGGACGCAACTGAGCCCTCGCGGTTCGCTCGCGCGCCCGTGCCCCTTTCCGCGTTCGCACTGATCCTGCTGGCCGGGGTCATCCATGCCAGTTGGAACATCGCGGCCAAGAAGGCCAACGGCGATGCAAGATTTGCGTTCCAGAGCGGCGTGTTGATGATGCTTGTGTGGGCGCCGGTCGGCATCGCGCTCGGGTGGCGCGTCGTGCCGCAGTGGGGCGCCAAGGAATGGGGTTTCGTCGTGCTGAGCGGCGTGTTGCACGTGGTGTATTACGTGACGTTGTTGCGTGGCTACCGCAAGTCGGACCTGACCGTCGTCTACCCGCTCGCGCGCGGCTCAGGACCGTTGCTGTCGTCGCTGGTGGCGATCCTGTTTCTCGGCGAGCGCATCAGCCTGATCGGGATGTCCGGCATCGTCGGGGTGGTGTTGGGCGTGTTCCTGGTGGCCGGCGGACCGCGGCTTTGGCGGGGGCCGCAAGACGCGGTGCAGCGAGAGCGCGTGCACAAGGGCATTCGGTACGGCATCCTCACGGGCACCTTCATCGCGGCATACACCGTGGTCGACAGCTATGCGGTGAAGTTCCTGGCAATGTCGCCCATCCTGCTCGACTATTTCGGCAATCTCGTGCGCGTGGCGCTGCTCCTGCCCGCGGCCTTGCGCGACCGACCGACCACGGCCCGGCTCTGGCGCGAACAGTGGAAGTACGCGATGGTGGTTGCCGTCATCAGCCCCGTGTCTTATGTGCTGGTGCTCTACGCGGTGCAGCAAGCGCCGATTTCCCATGTGGCGCCGGCGCGGGAAGTTTCCATGCTGTTCGCGGCGCTGATCGGTGGGCATCTGCTGCGCGAGGGTGATCGTGTCTTGCGTCTGGTCGGGGCCTGCTTCATCGCGGTCGGCGTGATCGCGCTGGCGCTGGGATGAGGTTTCCTTGTCGATGACGCTGCTGGTGGGCTGCGACTTTTCCAGTGCCCCGAGCGCGCGAAAGCCGATCGTCATCGCGCTCGGCCATGCGCGTGGTGGCCGAGTAACGCTGTCGCAGCTGCTGAGCTTCAGCACACTCGACGCCTGGGGCCAATGGCTGCATGACACCCCTGCCTGGGTGGGAGGATTCGACCTTCCTTTCGGATTGCCGCGCGAACTCGTCGAGCAGCTCGGCTGGCCGACCCAATGGAATGCGCTGATCGAGCACTATGCCGGTCTCAGCCGCGAGGAGATACGGTCGGCCTTCGCGGGGTTCTGTGCCGCTCGTCCAGTCGGCGGCAAGTTCGCGCATCGCATCACCGACGGCCCCGCCGGCTCCAGCCCATCGATGAAATGGGTCAATCCACCGGTTGCCTTCATGTTGCACGCAGGTGTTCCTCGTCTGGTGGCGGCTGGCGCGACGCTGCCAGGCTTGCATGTTGGCGCGCCCGAAGCGACACGCATCGCGCTGGAGGCCTACCCCGGCTTGTTGGCGCGTGAACTGGTGGGTCGGCGCAGCTACAAAAGCGACGACGTGGCGAAGCAGGATACGGCGCGCTGGGTGGCCCGCGCCGACCTGCTGTCTGCGCTCGAGCGCGGCGCAACGCGCCTAGCCCTGCGGCTGTCGCTCACGCACTCGCAGCGCGACAGGCTGCTCGCAGATGCACGCGGCGACGCGCTCGATGCAGTGCTGTGCATGGTGCAGGCGGCATGGGGACTGGTTCAGCCCCGTCACATCGGCCACGGCTATGGGTTGCCGGCCGACCTCGACCCGATCGAGGGCTGGATCGTCAGCGCCTGAGCTGCATCGTCCTACGCCGGCTCGCGGCAACTGCGGCACCTTCAGCCGCCCCAAGCGCTGCACATTCCCTTCAGGTGATTCGTCGAATCGCTGTTCTCGAACCCATCTGAAAGGTCAATACCATGAACAAGGATCAAGTCGCGGGCCGCGTGGATCAAGCCAAGGGCAAGGTCAAGGAAGTGGCAGGCCGCGCCACCGGCAACGAGTCGCTGGAAGCGAAGGGCGTTGCCGATCAGGCATCCGGCAAGGTGCAGAGCACCTACGGCGATGTCAAGGAAAAAGCCAAGGATGCCATCAAGAGTGGTGCGGACAAGCTCTGAGTGCGGCAGCTAAAAAAAGAATGCAAACCGGCGATCGCGCCGGTTGCCTCGCTCGGTTGAAAACCTGCACATAAAAAAGCCCGGCAAGTCCGGGCTTTTTCATACCGAGCGGAGAGGCCTGCAACAGGCCTCGCTGTCTCAATAATCGTCGCGGCTGCTCCGGCGGCTTGCCAGAACGATCAGTGCCGTAATGGCTGCACCAGCTGCTGCTGCAATCAGCACAGAACGGACCGGTTGGTCGGAGATGTACCGGCCAGTCACGTCTGCGGCCTGCTCGAGGCGTCGTTGCGCGCGTGCGCTCGTCGTCGATGCGGCGTCGAGCCCACGCTGTACAGCTTGCTGCACGCGAGCTGCAATTTGCTCTACCGTCGGTTCGGCTTCACGGCGCAGATCGCGGACCTTTTCGCCCGCTGCGTTCACGGCGTTCTGGGCATAAGCGCGGCTTGAATCGATCGCATCGCTGGCGGTCTTGTTCACGTCGTCGGCGAGTTGCGATGCAGTTTTGGCGTTCATGGAAGTGTCCTTTCAGGGGAGGTTAAATGCGCTGTACAACTCGTCGTAGCGGCCATCGCCACGTTGCCGGAGGGCTGCGAAATTTGCCGAGATGACAAGGATGTAAAGAAGTTAATGGGCTGCACGACAACGCCCTGTCAGCAGCCACGGGCTGCCCTCGTAGGAGAGAAGCGTCAGCGCCGTCGCGGCGCCTCAGCCGAGCTAGGACGCGATGGGAGCATGGCTGTCAGGCGCGTGCCGTTGCCGGGCGTCGAGGCAACGGTCAGCTTGCCCTGGGCGGTTTCCACACGATGGCGCATGCCCGATAGACCGTGCGTCGCGGCCGGCGTACGTTGGGTATCGAAGCCTTTGCCATTGTCGGCGACCTCGACGATCACATGGTTGCCGTAATCCTTCATCACGATGGTCGCTTCGGACGCCTCTGCATACTTCGCGATGTTGGTGAGGCTTTCTTGCACCATTCGGTAGACGGTGAGCTGGTGCGCCTCGTCGAGCACGACGGGCTCGAGTGCCATCTCTACTCGCAGGCCTGATCGATCGGCGAACTCCCGCCCAAGGATCTCGAGTGACGCCACGAGTCCGAGGTTGGACAATGACGAGGGCCGAAGATCTTCGATGATTCGCCGCTTCAGCGCGATGCCGCTGTTGAGCAGCTCCGTGAGATGTTGCAGCCGTTCGGCCGCGTCTGGCGAATCGGTCAGGCGAGACTTCAGCCGAGCCACGTCGAGTTTGGCGGCCGTAAGGAGCGAACCCAGTTCGTCATGCAGCTCACGCGCCAGATAGCCGCGTTCCGACTCTCGGACTTCCTGCAGGTGCGTGGCAAGTTCGGCCAGCGTCGATGTGCGTTCCCGCACGTCGATTTCCAGCGCGTTGCGTTCGCGCTGCAATGCGGCCTGCTGCCGCTCGCCGGCCGAGCGCAGCGCGTGCGTCTGCCGCAAGTACAGATAGAAGGCGAGCAGTGCCGCCAGTGCGACGATGGCGATGCCGAGTCGAGCAAGTTGTAGCGACTTGGCGATCAGGATCCGGCCGTTGGCCAGCGCGGTGTCGCTTCCAACCATCAAGGCCTGGGCCTCTGTTCGGATCGCTTCCATTTCCTCGCGTCCCACGTCGGTGGTGATGACGAACTTCCACGCGTCGTCGTTGCCCATTTGGCGAAGCCGCACGCTCATGTCCATCTCAGCGAGCTTGCGTGCAACATGCTTCGAAAGGGTCGCCACGCGACTGCTGTCTTCAGGATGTTCGGCGTAGAGCCTGCGCAGCACGGCGAGGTGGCCGTCCACCTGCCTTACCGCGCTGTCATAGGGCTCACGGTATTGCGATTCGCCTGTCAGAAGGTAGCCGCGCTGTCCCGTCTCGGCATCCACCACGCTCTGCAGAAGCATAGTGAGCGCGAAACGCATTCGTTGCGCCTCGCCGACTTCAGCCAGCGCGCGGTTCGATTGGCGGTAGCCGGCCTCGTTGATGCCCACGAGCGCCACCGCGGCCAGGGTGGCCAGGGCCAGGCTCAAAGCCATCTTCGGGAAAGCTAACCAACGCATGAGGTCTCCGCGAGATGCCTGACAATCAAATTCGGGAATAATCGATGCCGACCAGGGGTCTGCATATTGCGACGCACGAAGCGCGACAACAAAGAAGGTAACAGATGATCAAGATCGGAATTGTGGATGACCACGCCATCGTGCGGTCCGGCTTGCGCCAGTTTTTCTCGGAGCACGTGGATTTGCGCGTTGTCGGCGAAGCCGGCACGGGCCGGGAGGCCATCGAACTGGTGCGCACCACCGAGCTCGACGTGTTGGTGATGGATCTTTCGATGCCCGGACAAAGCGGCATCGACGCACTGGCCATGATCCGTGCCAAGGCACCGGATGTCGGCATCCTCATCCTCAGCGGGTACCCCGAGGAGCACTACGCGATGAACCTGATTCGTCAGGGCGCGAGCGGCTATCTCAACAAGGAATGCGAACCGATGGAGATTGTCAACGCGATCCGGACCATCTCGCTGGGCCGCCGTTACATCACGCCGGCTGTCGCCGAACTGCTGGCACGTCAACTTGACCGCAAGGATGACGCCGCGCCGCACGAGCAGTTATCGGAACGTGAGTTTCAGGTGTTTCTGAAGCTCGCGAAGGGCGAGACCGCCGGCGACATCGCGAAGACGTTGTCTCTGTCCGTGAAGACAGTCAGCACCTACCGCACGCGGCTGATGGAGAAAATGAACCTGTCTTCGAACAGCGATCTGACGTATTACGCGCTGAAGAACAAGTTGATCGATTGAGACACCGCCGGCTTCGTGATCATCCTGCGCAGGGTGGCACGAAGCGATTTGGGCGAGGTGCCCTGGGCTTGGAGGCAGGCTGTCAACGGGAGGCTGCCTGCGCAATGCAGAAGTCGACCAGCGCATCGATCTCGTTGGATTTGTCGAACACCGCATCCACACCCAACTCCGCACATCGCTTCCGGATGTCGGGTGTGGCGTAGTTGCTCAGCACCACCACCTTCTGATGCGGCTCGCGCTGCAGGCATTCCTGCACCACGCCCAATCCGCTTCCCTGTTTCAAGAAGAGGTCGACGATGGCCAGTTCCCATTCGCGACCATGCGTGTGTAGCCACTCACGTGCTTCGTTCTCGGCTTCAGCGTAGCCAACCGCCTCGATGGAGGTGAGTTCTTCGAGGGTCCCGATCAGATTTTCTCGGATCGTGACGTTGTCTTCGACGATGTAGGTTTTCAAGCTTGTATGCATGCCGAGACTCGTTCCCTGTGCGCCATGTCGTCAGGCGTGCAGCCTGCCTGACGAATGGAACTGAGTTGCAGCGTATCGCGTGGCGTCCACGCGTGTGCAAGCTCAGAGGGAAACGGCGCGTAAGCACGTTCTGACGTGCGCCGGTTCGGCCTTTCCGTAGGTCACTGCCCACGCCCGATGCGGCGCGTCACCGACCCGCCATGGCGTGTCGCCGGCCTACATTAAGAAACGCTCGAAGGCGTCGCACCCGTGCTCTCCCGGACTGTCGCTTTCGCTTCACCGAGATCGAAGGGACCGTCCATGCAAGCCACATCAACCCGCAGCCAGCGGCTCGCCTTGCGTATTGGCATCGCGTTGCTCGCGCTGTTGCTCTTGTTGGTGTTGGTCGTTGTCTTCTTTCCCTGGGATCGGCTCCGTGAGCCGGTCAATCGGTACGTCAGCGAAAAGACGGGGCGCAAGTTCGAAATCACCCGGCGTCTGGATGTCGACTTGGGATGGCGAAGCGCCACAGTCAAGCTTGACGGCATCGAATTTGCCAATCCCTCATGGGCGCGCGACCCTTATCTGGTGCGTGCCGAGCGTGCGGAAGTCGATATTCGGCTGTGGCCTCTGATAAAGCGGGAAGTCGTCATTCCTCGACTCATGCTCGTCTCCCCCATGGTGGGCCTTCAGATGGAACAGGACGGAAAGCGCACCTGGGCACTCGGGAAAGATACGTCCGACGAGGGCACCGTCCCGACCATTGGCCAAATCCAGATCGATGGCGGGAGCATCGATTTTCTCGCCAAGCACCTGGGCGTTGACCTGCACGCCGACGTGAACTTCGACAGCAGCAAGGGTGAGATGCCGCTGAGCTACCGCATCAAGGGCACCTACCAGCGCCAGCCGCTGACGGCACAAGGGCGCACAGGCAACGTGATGCAGCTGAAGGCCGAGGGCCAGCCGCCCTTTCCACTGGAAATCGATGCCACAGCGGGACAGACCAAGCTGAAGGCAGCAGGCACTGTGGCTGGTCTGAGCGGGCTTGATGGCATTGATGCGAGTTTCGACTTGCGAGGTCAGAGCCTGGGCGACTTGTACAAGCTGCTGGGCGTTGCGTTGCCCGAGACGTCGCCCTATGCATTGAGCGGACGCGTCGGCAAGCGCGCTGCAATTTGGGAAGTGAAGGACATGAAGGGGAAACTCGGTCTGTCCGACATTGCCGGTGAGATGCAGTTCGACCAAGGCCAGAAGGTGCCGCGCCTGTCGGGCGCGTTGAAGTCGCAGGTGATGGACATGGACGACCTGGGTCCGTTGATCGGCCTGCCGCCAACGGCGCGCTCGGCCAAGGCCGTGGAAGGCGTGACGCCGCCTCCCAGCGTCGATCAGGTCAAACGGCCGACGCGCAATGGCGCGGAAAAGGTGCTTCCGACGGCGACGCTCGACTTCGAGAGGCTGCGCGCCATGAACGCCGATGTGCGCTACACCGCGGACCGTATCCGCAATGTGCGCGAGCTGCCGCTCGACAAGGGGAGTGTGCACGTGAAACTGCAGGACAGCGTGCTCACGCTTGATCCACTGGACCTCGGCGTGGCTTCGGGCAAATTGGTCGGTGCCATCCGGATCGATGCCACCAAGACGCCCGCTGACATCCGCGCCTCTATCGAGGTGCGCGCAATGCAGCTCAATCGGCTCATCCCCAAGGTCGAGACGCTGCGTACCAGCTTCGGCCGTCTCGACGGCCGGGTCAATCTTTCGGGCCGTGGGGATTCTGTCGCGAGCTGGCTGGGCGGTGCATCCGGCGACGTGAGTGCCATCACCGGTCGAGGGCAGTTCAGCAACCTGCTGCTGGAGTTCATGGGGCTCGACGGCGCGGAGATCATCAAGTTTCTGCTGGGCGGCGACAACAACGTGACGCTACGTTGTGCTGCCGTGGCCTTCGACGTCAACAAGGGAGTGATGAGCGGACGCAGCCTGGTGTTCGACACCACCGACACGGTCTTCCACGCCGAGGGCAGCGCCAATCTGGCGAACGAGACTCTGGATTTCGTCGTGCGTCAGGAACCGAAGGACATGAGCATCCTGTCGCTGCGTACGCCGCTGGTCATCGGCGGCACGTTCGGGTCGCCTTCGGGCGGCGTCAAGATCCAGCCGCTCGCGGCGCGCGGTCTGGCGGCGTTGGCGCTCGGTGCCATCAACCCCTTGCTGGCGTTGGCGGCCACCATCGAGACCGGACCGGGCGAGGATGCTGATTGCCAGGACGTTTTGAAGCGTGCGCGTCAGCCGGTCTCGAAAGCTGCCATCGACGGTGCCAACAAGGGCAAGGGCGCCAAGCAGTAAGCCTGCCTCCAGTGCAGCCTGACTGTGCCTCGGCGCGTGGCCTTCAGGTCAGTGGGGCCTGTGACTGCACACGGGGCACGCCGGATCGCGTGCCACGCGAAGGCTGTCGAATGCGGTATGGCGGCCATCGAACATCAAGAGTCGACCTGCCATCGACGGCGTGATGCCCGCGGCCAGCTTGAGCGCCTCACCGGCCTGCAAGGTGCCGATGGCCCCTACCACCGGCGCGAAGACGCCAAGTACAGCGCACCGTGTTTCCTCGAAGGTGGCATCCGGAGGAAAAACGCAGGCGTAGCAAGGTGAACTTGCATCGCGCGTGTCGTAGACGCTCAGCTGGCCGTCGAAGCGAATCGCGGCGCCCGCCACCAGCGGCTTTGCGTGCGTGACGCAAACTGCATTGACCGCATGGCGCGTTCGGAAATTGTCGCTGCAGTCCACCACCACGTCCGCGGAGGCCACCAGTTCCGACAGCAGATCCGCCTCGGCACGCCGTGCGTGCGTGACGACCGAAACGGACGGATTGATGGCCCGCATCGCTTCGGCGGCGGATGCCACCTTGCTCTGACCCACGCGTGATGTGGTGTGGGCGATCTGTCTTTGAAGGTTGGTGAGGTCGACCGCGTCGTCGTCGACCAGCGTGATGCGGCCGACGCCGGCCGCTGCGAGGTAAAGGCACACCGGAGACCCGAGCCCCCCGGCACCGATCACCAGCACGTGGGCGACATCGACGCGCGCCTGGCCGTCGATGCCGTATTCCTCGAGCAGAACGTGCCGGGAATGGCGCAGCAGGGCGTCGTCGTCCATGCGCTCCTGCCTGCTTGCCGATCGTTGCGCGTTCAGTTGTCCTTCTTCTCTTCCTTGTTGTCGACGATCACCTGGGTCTTGCTGACGACCACCGGTGCTCCCTTGAGGCTTGCCACCGCCTGCATCAACGGGAAGTCCTTGTCGGTGCCGAACTCGGGCACCTTGCGTTCCTGTGGCGGCTTCTTGGCTTCTTCCTCAAGGCGCTTGCGCGCTTCGTCACGGGCCTTCTCGCGCTCGGGATCCTTTTGTTCAGGTCCCTGGCCGCTTGCCAGGTGCTTTTCGAGGTCGGCCTCGCGCATGCGCAACGCGGCATAAGGGCTGCCTTCGGCGCTCTCGTCGACCAGCACGTTGGGCACGATGCCCTTGGCCTGGATCGATGCGCCGCTCGGCGTGTAGTAGCGCGCCGTCGTGATCTTCAGGCCGGTATCGGGGCCCAGCGGCCGCACGGTCTGCACCGAGCCTTTGCCGAAAGTCTGGCTGCCCATGATCGTGGCGCGCTTGTGGTCCTGCAGGGCGCCGGCCACGATCTCGCTGGCCGAAGCCGAGCCTTCGTTGACCAACACCACCAGCGGCACGTTCTTCAGCCCAGCCGGCAGGCCGCGCAGCGGATCGCTGCCCGAACGGCGCTGGTAGAACTCAGGCGCCGCCTTGTAGACGGACTTGCTCTCCGCCAACTGGCCGTCGGTGGAGACCACCGTCACGTTTTCCGGCAGGAACGCGGCCGACACTGCAACGGCGGCGTCGAGCAAGCCGCCCGGGTCGTTGCGCAGGTCGAGCACCAGGCCCTTGAGGTTGGGCTCCTGCTTGTAGATTTCCTCGACCTTCTTCACGAAGTCGTCGACCGTGCGCTCCTGGAACTGCGACAGACGGATCCAGCCGTAACCCGGCTCGATGACCTTGCCGCGCACCGACTGCGTTCGGATTTCCTCTCGGGTGATTGTTACCGGAAAGGTACGGTTCTCGTCCTTGCGGAAGATGGTGAGCAACACCTTGGTGTTGACCTCGCCGCGCATGCGCTTGACCGCGTCGTTGAGCGAAAGGCCGCGCACCGCCGTATCGTCGATGCGGGTGATCAGATCATTGGGCTTCAGGCCGGCGCGAAATGCCGGTGAGCCTTCGATCGGCGACACCACCTTGACCAAGCCGTCTTCCTGCGAGATTTCGATGCCGACACCGACGAAGCGGCCGGTCGTGCCCTCGCGAAACTCCTTGAACGACTTCTTGTCGAAATACTGCGAGTGCGGGTCGAGTCCTGCGACCATGCCGGAGATGGCATCGGAGATCAGCTTCTTCTCGTCGACGGCCTCCACGTAATCGCTCTTCACCATGCCGAAGACCGCGGCGAGCTGCTGAAGCTCCTCGAGCGGCAGCGGTGCCAGGGTGCCGCGCGCCACGGTCTGCAACGAGACGGTGGTCAGCACACCGGCGAAGGCGCCGGCTGCAACCCAGCCGGTGATCTTGAGTTTCTGGCCCATGGGGAATGTCCTAGTCGGGTGTGTCAAGCCAATATACAACCAGCTTGGAAGCAATTTGTTTGCCGTGGTTCCTTAACCTTCAACCCTTGCCTTGCGACGCCACTGCGGCGGCTGCCTTTTCGGCCGCCGCAGCATCGCCCAGGTAGTAGTGGCGCAGCGGCTTGAGCTCGTCGTCGAGCTCGTACACCAACGGAATGCCATTGGGGATGTTGAGCCCGACGATGTCGCTGTCGGAGATCCCGTCCAGGTACTTGACCAGGGCACGGATCGAGTTTCCATGCGCAGCGACCACCAGTCGCCGACCGCTGCGGATGGCCGGTGCCATCGATTCGTTCCAGAAGGGAAGCACGCGCGCCACCGTGTCCTTGAGGCATTCCGTCAGCGGAATCTGCTCGGGCGACAGCCGGGCGTAGCGCAGGTCGCCCCGTTCGCTGCGCGGATCGGTGGCTTCGAGCGGCGGCGGCGGCGTGTCGTAGCTGCGGCGCCAGACCAGCACCTGCTCGTCGCCGTACTTCTTGGCCGTCTCGGCCTTGTTCAGGCCCTGCAAGCCGCCATAGTGGCGCTCGTTGAGTCGCCACGAATGCACCACCGGCAGCCAGGTGCGGTCGAGCTCGTCCAGCGTGTGCCAGAGCGTGCGGGTGGCGCGCTTGAGCACGCTGGTGTACGCCACATCGAAATCGTAGCCCTCGGCCTTGAGCAGCCGGCCGGCCTGCTTGGCCTGCTCGACGCCGGTCTCGGTCAGGTCGACGTCGGTCCAGCCGGTGAAGCGGTTCTCGAGATTCCAGGTCGACTCGCCGTGGCGGATCAGTACCAGTTTGTGCATGGGAAAAGGCCTTTGGGCGGGGAGGGTGGGGGGAAGGTCAGGCGAGTGCCGGATACGCCATTCTAAAATCCGCGGTTTGCCATTCAAGGAACACCGTGAAATTCATTGTCGACAACTGGATGCTGATCCTGATCGCGGTCAGCTCGGGCGCGATGCTCGCGTGGCCGCTCATTCGCGGCACGGGTGGCGGGTCGCTCACGGCGCAGGGCGCGGTGCAGTTGATCAATCGTGAGCGCGGCGTGATGATCGATGTGCGCGACGCGGCGGAATACGCTGCCGGGCACGCCACCGGCGCCCGCAACGTGCCATTCGATCAACTCGAGCAGAAGCTGCCCGGCACGGTCAAGAACAAGTCGGTGCCGCTGCTGCTGATGTGCGCGTCGGGTGCGCGCGCTCAGCGCGCGTTGGCGACCGCCAAGAAACTCGGCTACGAGCAGGCCCAAGTCGTTGGCGGCGGGCTGAAGTCGTGGAAAGAAGCTAACCTGCCCATTGAAAAGGCCTGAGCAATTCCGCCCGGCCACCGGATTGGAAGTGACCATGCAAGCCGTCAAGATGTACACGACCGCCGTCTGCCCCTATTGCATTCGCGCGAAGCAGTTTCTCAAGAGCAAGGGTGTCGATCAGATCGAAGAGATCCGCATCGACACCGACCCGCAGGCCCGCGCGGTCATGATGGAAACCACCCAGCGCCGCACGGTGCCGCAGATCTTCATCGGCGACACGCATGTCGGCGGTTGCGACGATCTCATCGCCCTCGACGGTCGTGGCGGACTGGTTCCGCTGCTGCAGGCGGCCTGAAAAAGCGTCGTTTTGCAGGGGCGATAATCGCCCGTTCATCCTCTCAGCCCGCAACGGAAAGATTTCCGGCGGGCGTTGTTTTGATACCCGAAAGTTCAGCCATGGCCGACAACCAAGATCCCGTGTTCCAGATTCAGCGCGTCTACCTGAAGGACCTGTCGCTCGAGCAACCCAACTCGCCCGCCATCCTGCTCGAACAGGAACAGCCGACGGTCGACATCCAGCTCGGCGTGGACGCCCAGCCCGTGACCGACGGCATCTTCGAGATCACCGTGTCGGCCACCGTGCAGACCAAGATTGGCGACCGCACCGTGTTCCTGGTCGAAGCCAAGCAGGCCGGCATCTTCGAGATCCGCAACCTGCCCGAAGACCAGATGGGCCCGATCCTCGGCATTGCCTGCCCGCAGATCGTCTATCCGTACCTGCGCGGCAACGTGGCCGACGTGATCCAGCGCGGCGGCTTCCCGCCGGTGCACCTGGCCGAGATCAACTTCCAGGCCATGTTCGAGCAGCAGCAGGCCGCCGCTGCCGGCCAGCCCTCGCCCATCCTCACGCAGTAAGCGCCTCGGCGCACCGCATCGATGAGGATCTGCGTGCTCGGTGCCGGTGCCTGGGGCACCGCGCTCGCTGTCAATGCCGCCGACCGCCATGCGGTGACGCTCTGGGCGCGGGACGACGCCCAGCTGGCCGCCATGGCCGGCGCGCGGCAGAACGAACGCTACCTGCCCTCCGTTCCGCTGCCGGCTTCCCTTCGTCTGACCGGCGGCCCGGCCAAGGACGCGGCGCGCGGCGCCGACCTGGTGATCGTCGCCACGCCGATGGCCGCGCTGCGCGAGCAACTCGGCGCGCTGGCGGGCGTCACGGTGCCGGTCGCGTGGCTGTGCAAGGGCGTGGAGACGGCGACGGAAGCCGGCGCCTTCGGCTTGCTGCCGCATGAAATCCAGGCCCGGTCGGCGCCCAGCTTGCGCGCCGGCGTGCTCAGCGGCCCCAGCTTCGCGCAGGAAGTCGCGCACCGCCAGCCCACCGCGCTGGTGGCGGCGAGCCCGCACGCCGACGTGCGCGCCGCGCTGGTCGATGCCTTCCACGGGCCCAGCCTGCGCGTCTACGCCAACGACGACATCGTCGGCGTCGAGGTGGGCGGCGCGGTCAAGAACGTGCTCGCCATCGCCACCGGCCTGTGCGACGGCCTGTCGCTGGGCCTGAACGCCCGTGCCGCGCTCATCACGCGCGGCCTGGCGGAAATGACGCGGTTCGGCCTCGCGCTGGGCGCACGCGCCGAGACCTTCATGGGGCTGTCCGGCCTGGGCGACCTGGTGCTGACCGCCACCGGCGACCTGTCGCGCAACCGCAAGGTCGGGCTGCTGCTGGCCCAGGGCCGCACGCTGGCCCAGGCGGTGGAGTCGCTCGGCCATGTGGCCGAAGGCGTCTACTGTGCCCGCAGCGTGGTGCAGCGCGCCCGGCATCGGGGGGTGGAAATGCCGATCGCCGAAGGTGTCGTCGCCCTGCTGGATGGCCGCGTGCAGCCCGCCGAGGCGGTGGCCGCCCTGATGGGCCGCGACCCGGCGCCGGAAATCGCCTGAGGCCCTCGGTGTGCAAGGCCGCGTGCAGGCCGTTCACACCTTCTGACATCTCAGGTGTCGATTTCCAGGTTGTCGATCAACCGCGTGCTGCCCAGGCGCGCAGCGCCCAGCGCCACGATCGGTTCGCCCGGGGACGGCGTGAGCAGGTCGGCACGGCGGCGCAGCACCAGGTAGTCGGGCTGCCAGCCGCGTGCGCGCAGCGACTGCATGGCGCGCGCCTCGATCGCAGCCAGGTCGCGTTCGCCCGAACGCAGGGCGGTGGCCATGGCCTGCAGCGCCATGGATAACTGCACCGCCTCGGCGCTCTCGGCCTCGCTGAGATAGCCATTGCGCGAGGACAGCGCCAGGCCGTCGTCGGCGCGGAAGGTCTCGCCGCCCACGATCTCGATCGGCAGCGCGAACTGCCGCACCATGTGTCGAATCGCCATCAGCTGCTGGTAGTCCTTCTTGCCGAACACCGCCACGCGGGGCTGTACGCACTGGAAGAGCTTCATCACGACCGTGCAAACGCCGATGAAGAAGCCGGGGCGGAAGTGGCCTTCGAGGATGTCGGCCAGCGCCGGGTCGGGGTGCACCTTGCAGGTCTGCGGTTCGGGGTAGAGCGCCTGCTCGTCGGGGGCGAACAGCACGTCGCAGCCGGCCGCGCGCAGCTTTTCGCAGTCGCTGTCCCAGGTGCGCGGATAGGTGTCGAAATCCTCGTGCGGCAGGAACTGCAGCCGGTTCACGAAGATGCTGGCGACGGTTGCGTCGCCGAGCGGCCTGGCCTGGCGCACCAGGGCGATGTGGCCCTCGTGCAGGTTGCCCATGGTGGGCACGAAGGCCGGGCGGCGCGCGGTCGCGAGATGTGCGCGCAGGTCGGCGATGGTGTGTGCGATGTACATGGTCGGTCCCTTTACCAGGCGTGGCGTCGATCGTCGGGGAAGCTGCCGTCCTTGACGGCGCGCACATAGGCCTGCAGCGCGGGCAGCACGCCCGGCGCATCGGCCATGAAGTTGCGCACGAACTTCGGCATCTTGCCGAGGTGGATGCCCAGCATGTCGTGCAACACCAGGACCTGGCCGGCGGTGCCCCGGCCCGCGCCGATGCCGATGGTGGCGCAGCGCGTTAGCGCGGTCGTGAGTTCGGCGGCCAGTGCGGCCGGCACCATTTCGAGCACCAGCATGGCCGCGCCCGCGTCCTGCAAGGCATGCGCCTGCTGCTGGAGCAGCGCGCCCGCGTCGCCCTTGCCCTGCACGCGGTAGCCGCCCAGCGCGTGCACGGTCTGCGGCGTGAGGCCGAGGTGCGCGCAGACCGGGATGCCACGCTCGACCAGGAAGCGCACCGTCTCCGTGGTCCAGCCGCCGCCTTCGAGCTTGACCATGTGGGCGCCGGCCTGCATCAACACCGTGGCGCTGGCGAGCGCCTGTTCGCGCGATTGCTGGTAGCTGCCGAAAGGCAGGTCGGCGATGAGCCAGGCCGTGCCCTGCACGCGGCGCAGGCCGCGCGACACGCTGTCGGTGTGGTAGCGCATGGTGTCCAGGCTCACGCCGACGGTGCTGCTCAGGCCCTGGCACACCATGCCCAGCGAATCGCCGACCAGCAGGCAGTCGACGCCGGCCGCATCGGCCATGGCCGCGAAAGTCGCGTCGTAGGCCGTGAGCATCGAGATCTTCTCGCCGCGCGCATGCATGTCGGCGATGCGCGGCAGGCTGACGGGCTTGCGTGCGGCCGGCTGCGAGGCCGGCGGCAAGGTGCCGTAGGGCGAGGCCGGTGCGGCTTCGGGATGGGGCGGTGGGGTCGACATGGTTGGCTTTCCTCCTGCGGCGTCGGTGGCCGGGCATCCTCGGTTGAAAGAAGCGGGAACCGGTGGGGCGTTCAGGCCGCTGTCGACGAGCAGAACGTCGAAGTCGTGCACGGCAGAATGCTCGACATGAAGCGGGCTCAGACCGGCGCGTACGCCAGCCGCACGTAGATCGGCGCGAAGGCTTCGGCCTGCGTGATCTCGACCAGCGTTTCCTTGCCGAGCTCGAGCAGGGCGATGAAGGTGACGATCAGCACCGGCGTGCCACGGCTCACGTCGAACAGCTTCTCGAACTCGACAAACTGGCGACCCTGCAGGTGGCGCAGCACGATGCTCATGTGCTCGCGCACGCTGAGTTCTTCACGCGAGATCTTGTGATGCTGCACGAGCTTGGCGCGCTTGAGGATGTCGGCCCAGGCGTCGCGCAGATCGACCACGTTCATCTCGGGGAAGCGCGGCTTGAGCGACTGCTCGATGGTGACCTGCGCCTTCCAGAAGTCGCGGCCGTAGGTCGGCATGGCGTTGATCGACGCGGCCTGCAGCTTGGTCTGCTCGTACTCGAGCAGGCGGCGGACCAGTTCTGCGCGCGGGTCTTCGGCTTCCTCGCCGTCAGCCACCTTCTTGGGCGGCAGCAGCATGCGCGACTTGATCTCGATCAGCATCGCGGCCATCAGCAGGTACTCGGCCGCGAGTTCGAGGTTGGTCTGGCGCACCTGGTCGACGTAGGTCAGGTACTGGCGCGTCAGCCCGGCCATCGGGATGTCGAGGATGTTGAAGTTCTGCTTGCGGATCAGGTAGAGCAGCAAGTCGAGCGGGCCCTCGAAGGCCTCGAGGAAGACCTGCAGCGCCTCGGGCGGGATGTACAGGTCGTTGGGCAGCGCGAAGAGCGGCTCCCCGTAGAGCCGGGCCAACGCCACCTGGTCGACCACCTCGGGCATGGCGGCGATCGGCGGGCCGTCCTTGTCCTGCGTGGCAGCAGGCCGCACTTACTTCGCTTGGGTCTGGTAGACGTACGGCTGCTGGGGCACGCGGGCCTGGCCGTATTCGTCGAGCTGGCTGCGGTCGAGCGCCTTGTCCCAGAGCAGGGCGCGGCCGGCGCGCTGCTCTGCCTCCAGCGAAGGCTTCTTCTGCTTCAGTTCGTCGATGAACTGGGTGGCGTCGGAGGTGTAGTGGGGGCGGGCGAAGATGGACATAGACTGGACCTTTGCGGCGGATTTTACCGGGGACGGACATGACACAGGGAAACTGGCGAAAGGCGATCACCATGGGCATGCTGGCGGCACTGCTGGCCTTGGCGGGCTGCGACAACCAGGCCATCAAGGAGCTGGAGGAGGGCGTCTCCACCGAAGCCGACGTGGTCGCGCGCTTCGGGCAGCCCGAGAACGTCTGGGACGCGCCCGACGGCCGCGTCTTTGAATACAACCGCCAGCCTGCCGGTCAGAAGAACTACATGATCACCATCGGTGCGGACGGCAAGATGCGCGCGCTGCGCCAGGTGCTCACCCCCGAGAACTTCGCGAAGGTGCAGCCCGGCATGTCGATGGAAGCGTTGCGCAAGATGCTCGGCAAGCCTGCCAAGGTCACGCCGTACCCGCTCAAGCGCGAAACCGAATGGGAGTGGCGCTGGGTGCAGCCGCCGAATTCGCCGATGGTGTTCACCGCTGTGCTGAACGACGACCAGCGCGTGCTGCGCAGCGGCTCGTCGCCAGATCGCAGCACCGAGGCGCCCTAAACAGGCGGTTGAGCGCTGCCCTTCAGCGCACCCGCATGCCCGGCACCGCACCCGGCCACGGCTCCAGCACGTGGATGCCCGGCGCGGCCTTCTCGTCGGCGTGGCTGGCGGCCAGCACCATGCCTTCGCTGACGCCGAACTTCATCTTGCGCGGCGCGAGGTTGGCGACGAGCACGGTCAACTTGCCGACCAACTGCTCGGGCTCGTAGGCCGATGCGATGCCGCTGAAGACGTTGCGCAGGCGGCCTTCGCCTGCGTCGAGCGTGAGTTGCAGCAGTTTCTTCGAGCCCTCGACCTTCTGACAGTCGACGATCTTCGCGATGCGCAGGTCGATCTTCACGAAGTCATCGATGGTGATCGTCGGCGCGATCGCTTCGCCACCGGGCAGCGTGGCGTCGCTTGCGATGGGTTCGACAGCCGCTTGCGCCGCCGGGACGGCCACTGCAGGCTGATTCGACTCGAAGAGCTGCTCCAGCACCTTGGCGTCGACGCGCTGCATCAGGTGCTTGTAGTCGCCGATGGCGTGGCCGGCCGGCAGCGGCGTGGCAGCGTCTTCCCAGGTCAGCGGTTCGATCTTCAAGAAAGCCTCGACGTTGAGCGCCAGCGCGGGCAGCACCGGCTTCAGGTACAGCGTGAGCAGGCGGAAGGCCTCGATACAGACGGTGCACACGTCGTGCAGTCGCGCCTCGGCGCCTTCCTTTTTGGCGAGTTCCCAGGGCTTGTTGGCGTCGACGTATTCGTTCACCTTGTCGGCCAGCGCCATCACGTCGCGCAGCGCCCGTGCCGTGTCGCGCGCTTCATACGACGCGTTGATTGCGGCGGCCTCCGCGCGCAGCCCTGCCAGCAGGCTCGCGCCATCGTCCGACACCGTGCCCAGCTGCCCGCCGAAGCGCTTCCCGATGAAGCCGGCCGCGCGGCTCGCGATGTTGATGTACTTGCCGACCAGGTCGCTGTTCACGCGCGCGACGAAGTCGTCGGCGTTGAAGTCGATGTCTTCGTTCTTGCCGTTGAGTTTGGCCGCCAGGTAGTAGCGCAGCCACTCGGCGTTCAGGCCCAGGCTCAGGTACTTGAGCGGGTCCAGGCCGGTGCCGCGGCTCTTGCTCATCTTCTCGCCATTGTTCACGGTGAGGAAGCCGTGCACGCAGATCTTGTCGGGCGTCTTGCGCCCGCTGAACTTCAGCATCGCGGGCCAGAACAGCGTGTGGAACGTGATGATGTCCTTGCCGATGAAGTGCACTTGTTCCAGTTCGGGCTGGGCCATGTACTGGGTGTAGCCGATGGCGCCGTCGCCGGCTTCCACGCAGGCCTTGTCGAGCAGGTTCTTCAGCGAGGCGAGGTAGCCCACGGGCGCATCGAGCCACACGTAGAAATACTTGCCCGGCGCATCGGGAATCTCGATGCCGAAGTAGGGCGCGTCGCGGCTGATGTCCCAGTCGCCCAGGCCCTCGCTGGTGGTGCCATCGGCGTTGGTGCGCACGCTGAACCATTCCTTCACCTTGCGCGCCACCTCGGGCTGCACGTGCTCGCCGTTCTGCGTCCACTCCTCGAGAAAGCTCACGCAGCGCGGGTCCGACAGCTTGAAGAAGAAGTGCTTGGAGTTCTTCAGCAGGGGCTTGGCACCGGTCAGGGTCGAGTAGGGGTTGATCAGGTCGGTCGGTGCGTAGACCTTGCCGCACACCTCGCAGTTGTCGCCGTACTGGTCCTTGGCGTGGCAGTTGGGGCACTCGCCCTTGATGTAGCGGTCGGGCAGGAACATGTTCTTCTCGGGGTCGAAGAACTGCTCGATGGTGCGCGTCTCGATCAGGTCGTTGGCCTTCAGGTCGCGGTAGATCTGCTGCGCCAGCTCATGGTTCTCGGGCGAATCGGTCGAGCTCCAGTTGTCGAAGGCGATGTGGAAGCCGTCGAGGTAGGGCTTGCGACCCGCAGCGATGTCTGCGACGAACTGCTGCGGCGTCTTGCTGGCCTTTTCGGCCGCGATCATGATCGGCGCGCCGTGCGCGTCGTCGGCGCCGACGAAATTCACCTCCGCGCCCGTCATTCGCTGGAACCGTACCCAGATGTCGGCCTGGATGTACTCCATGATGTGGCCGATGTGGAAGTTGCCGTTGGCGTAGGGCAGGGCGGTGGTGACGAAAAGCTTGCGCGGGGCGGACATGGGAGAGGGCGCTTTCGAGGAGAGGGCAAGAGGCATCCGGGCATGGATGCAGCCGGGCATTTTAGGCGGCTATGCTTTGCGCATCGATTCACCGAAAGCTGCCGAATGACCACCCCGATTCCCGCAACCCTGATCCCCGGCGACGGGATCGGCCCCGAAATCGTCGACGCCACGCTGGCCGCATTCGACGCCCTGAAAGCGCCGTTCGAATGGGACCGCCAGATCGCCGGCCTCGGCGGCGTGACGACATCCGGCGATCCGCTGCCGCCCGCAACGCTCGACAGCATCCGCCGCACCCGACTCGCGCTCAAGGGCCCGCTCGAGACCCCTTCGGGTGGCGGTTACCGCTCGTCCAACGTGCGTCTGCGCGAGGAATTTCAGCTCTACGCCAACCTGCGCCCCGCGCTCACCGTCATCCCTGGTGGCCGCTACGACAAGATCGACCTGGTAGTGGTGCGCGAGAACCTCGAAGGCCTCTACATCGGCCACGAGCACTATGTACGCATCGACGACGACCCGCACGCCGTGGGCATGGCCACCGGCATCAACACCCGCCAGGGCTGCCACCGCCTGCTCGAATACGCCTTCGACACCGCCATCGCCACCGGCCGCAAGAAGGTGACGCTGGTGCACAAGGCCAACATCATGAAGGTGCTCACGGGCCTGTTCCTCGAGACCGGCCTGCGCCTGTACGAAGAGCCGCGCTACAAGGGCAAGTTCGAGCTCGAGACCATGATCGTTGACGCCTGCGCGATGAAGCTGGTGCTCAACCCCTGGCAGTTCGACGTGTTGGTGACGACCAACCTGTTCGGCGACATCCTGTCCGACCTGGTGGCCGGCCTGGTCGGCGGCCTGGGCATGGCGCCGGGCGCCAACATCGGCACCGACGCGGCGATCTTCGAGGCGGTGCACGGCTCGGCGCCCGACATCGCGGGCAAGGGCATCGCCAACCCGACGGCGCTGCTGCTGGCCGGTGCGCTGATGCTCGACCATTGCAAGCTGTTCGACCAGGCCACACGCCTGCGCAAGGCCATCGACGACACACTCAACATCGACAAGGTTCGCACCGGCGACCTGGGCGGCACGGCCAACACGGCGGCTTTCACCAAGGCGCTGGTGGCCCGCATCGCCGGGGCGAACTGAGTGTCGGACACGTCCGCGGCACGGCCGCTGCCGATCCTTTCTCTGCTCGAAACCCGTGTGCTCGGCGTGCTGGTCGAGAAGCAGCGCACCGTGCCCGACAGCTACCCGCTCACCCTCAACGCCGTGCTGTCGGGTTGCAACCAAAAAACCAGTCGCAACCCAGTGCTGGAGGTGAGCGACGCGCAGGCGCAGACCGCCATCGACAGCCTCAAGGGCTACAGCCTGGTCGACGAGAGCAGCGGCGGGCGGGCCTCGCGCTACGCGCACAACATGGACCGCGTGCTGCGCATACCGTCGCAGTCCTCCATCCTGCTGACCGTGCTGATGCTGCGCGGCCCGCAGACTGCAGGCGAGCTGCGCATCGCCAGCGAGCGCATGCACAACTTCGCCGACATCTCCTCGGTCGAAGGCTTTCTCGACGAGCTCGCCGAGCGCCCGGCCGGCGCACTGGTGATCAAGCTGCCGCGCCTGCCAGGCGCACGCGAGAACCGCTGGGCGCATCTGCTGAGCGGCGGACCGGCGATCGACGATGTGCCGGCGGCGGCTGTCTCCGGAACCGATGCGTCGCTGGGCGAGGTCGCAGCGCTCAGGGCGAATGTGTCGCGGCTGGAAGCCGAGGTTGCCGAACTGAAAGCGTTCGTGCTGCGCATGGCGTCGGAACTCGGCATCACGCCGTAGCGCCGAGGGCCATTGGCGGCATGGCCTGTCGGCGCATGGTCCGCCTCGTAGACTACGGCGATTCAGGAGTTCTCAATGGCAGTCACGCAAGAGTCGGTTCAGAGCGCGCTCAAGGCGGTTCTCGATCCCAACACAGGCAAGGATTTCGTCAGCACCAAGGCGCTGCGGAACCTGCAGATCACCGAAGGCGACGTGTCCTTCGACATCGAGCTCGGCTACCCGGCCAAGAGCCAGCACGCGGCGTTGCGCAAGGGCTTCGTCGCGGCGGCGCGCACCGTCGCCGGCGTCGACAACGTGTCGGTCAACATCACGACCAAGGTCACGAGTCACGCGGTACAGCGTGGGGTGCAGCTGCTGCCCAACGTGAAGAACATCGTCGCCGTGGCCTCGGGCAAGGGCGGTGTGGGCAAGAGCACCACGGCGGTCAACCTGGCCCTGGCGCTGGCGGCCGAAGGCGCCAGCGTCGGCCTGCTCGACGCCGATATCTACGGCCCAAGCCAACCCATGATGCTGGGCATCGACCGCCGCCCCGAGAGCGACGACGGCAAGACCATGGAGCCGCTGGAAAACCACGGCGTGCAGGTGATGTCGATCGGCTTCCTGGTCGACCAGGACGAGGCCATGATCTGGCGCGGCCCGATGGCCACGCAGGCGCTGGAACAATTGCTGCGGCAGACCAACTGGAAAGACCTCGACTACCTGATCATCGACATGCCGCCGGGCACCGGCGACATCCAGCTCACGCTGAGCCAGCGCGTGCCGATGACCGGCGCGGTGATCGTCACCACGCCGCAGGACATCGCATTGCTCGACGCCAAGAAGGGCATCAAGATGTTCGAGAAGGTCGGCGTGCCGATCCTCGGCATCGTCGAGAACATGGCGGTGCACATCTGCTCGAACTGCGGCCACGTCGAGCACATCTTCGGTGCCGACGGCGGCAAGAAGATGGCTGCGCAGTACGGGATGGACTACCTCGGCGCATTGCCGCTGGACATCAACATCCGCCTGCAGGCCGACAGCGGCAAGCCCACCGTGGTGGCCGACCCGGATGGCGAGGTGGCCGGCATCTACAAGGCCATCGCGCGTACCGTGGCGGTGGGCATTGCCGAGAAGGCCAAGGACTTCTCGGCCAAGTTCCCGACCATCACGGTCAGCAAGAACACCTGAGCCTGAAGCGTCGGCGTCGACGCCCCAGGAGATTGCGATGAGCGAACACAAGATCGAGCGCTACACGGGCCCTGCCGGCGGCTGGGGTGCCTTGCGCAGCGTGACGAACTCCCTGCTCAGGCAGGACATCGCCGTCAAGGGCGCGAAGACGCTGCTCTCGGCCAACCAGCCCGACGGCTTCGACTGCCCCGGCTGCGCCTGGCCCGACCGCAACCATGCGTCGACCTTCGAGTTCTGCGAGAACGGCGTGAAGGCCGTCGCGGCCGAAGCCACGGCGCGGCGCGCCGGGCCGGAGCTGTTCGCGAAGCACACCGTGGCTGAACTCGCCAAGCAGAGCGACTTCTGGCTCGAAGACCAGGGCCGGCTGACGCACCCGATGGTCTACGACGCGGCCATCGACAAGTACGTGCCGATCGAATGGGTCGACGCCTTCGCACTGGTGGCCAGGCATCTGAATGCGCTGCCCGACCCGAACCAGGCCATCTTCTATACCTCGGGGCGCGCCAGCAACGAGGCGGCCTTTCTGTACCAGCTGTTCGTGCGCGAGTACGGCACCAACAACTTCCCCGATTGCTCGAACATGTGCCATGAGCCGACTGGCAGCGGCATGCGTCCCCAGATCGGCGTGGGCAAGGGCACGGTGACGCTCGAAGATTTCGAAAAGACCGACGCCATCTTCATCTTCGGCCAGAACCCTGGCACCAACCACCCGCGCATGCTGGGCGAACTGCGGGCCGCCCACAAGCGTGGCGCGAAGATCGTGAGCTTCAACCCGCTGCGTGAACGTGGCCTCGAACGCTTCGCCGATCCGCAGGACAAGCTGGAGATGGCGACGCTGGGCTCCACGCCGATCAGCACGCATTACTTTCAGCTGCGCATCGGTGGCGACTTCGCGGTGGTGAAGGGGATGATGAAGCACCTGATGGAGCGCGAGGACCGCGGCGACGCGCTGCTCGACCATGCCTTCATCGCCGAGCACACGCAGGGCTTCGAGGCGCTCGCAGACGACCTGCGTGCCGAATCGTGGGACGTGCTCGAGCAGGAGTCGGGCCTGGCGCAGGCGCAGATCCGCGCCGCGGCCGACATCTACGGCGAAGCCGGCAGCGCGATCTTCTGCTGGGGCATGGGCATCACCCAGCACCAGCATTCGGTCGCGACCATCCAGATGCTGGTCAACCTGTTGCTGATGCGCGGCAACATCGGCCGTGAAGGCGCCGGGCCGTGCCCGGTGCGCGGCCACAGCAACGTGCAGGGCGACCGCACGATGGGCATCTGGGAGAAGCCGCCGGCTGCGCTGCTCGACACGCTCGCCAAAGTCTTCGGCTTCGAACCGCCGCGCGAGCCCGGGCTCGACACGGTCGAGGCCATCGCCGCGATGCGCGACGGCAAGGGCAAGGTCTTCTTCGCGCTGGGCGGCAACTTCGCCGCGGCCACGCCCGACACCTACGAAACCTGGAAGGGCCTGCGTCGCTGCGACCTGACGGTGCACGTCACGACCAAGCTCAACCGCAGCCACGTGGTGCACGGGCGCGAGGCGCTGATCCTGCCGTGCCTGGGCCGCACCGAGATCGACATCCAGGCCGGCGGCCCGCAAGGCGTGACGGTCGAAGACTCGATGAGCATGGTGCACATCTCCACCGGCATCAACCCGCCGGCCTCGGAGCAGCTGCTGTCGGAGCCGGCCCTCGTCGCTCGCCTGGCGGTCGCGACCATCGGCCACCGGAGCCGCACGCCGTGGCTGTGGCTGGTCGAGGACTACGCGCGCATCCGCGACAAGATCGAAGCCGTGTTCGTCGACTTCAAGGACTTCAACCTGCGCGTCGCCGTGCCTGGCGGCTTCCGCCTGCGCAACACCGCGAGTGAGCGGGTGTGGGCCACGGCGTCGCGCAAGGCGAGCTTCTTCGCTCACCCGGTGCCGCGCGATACGCCCTCGCACCGTGCCCGCGCGCGCCTTGGCAAGAAGGGCGACACGGTGGTTTTCACGCTGCTCACCACGCGCTCGCACGACCAGTACAACACCACCATCTACGGCCACGACGACCGCTACCGCGGCGTGTTCGGCCAGCGCCGCGTGGTCTTCATCCACGAAGCCGACATCCGCGCGCTGGGCATGAAGGACGGCGACTGGGTCGACATCCAGACCGTGTGGGAGGACGCGGGGGACGGGGCCGACATGGTCCGCAGGGCCGACCGCTTCAAGTTGGTTGCGTATGACATCCCGCGCGGCAATCTGGCGGCTTACTACCCGGAGACGAATCCGCTGGTACCGCTGGACTCCGTTGCAGTCAATGCGGGCACGCCGGCGTCGAAGTCGATTCCCGTGATTCTCACGCTGCACACTGCACCCGTCGCCGCCAAGGCCGACCACGAGGCCAGCGCGTACGCCATCGGCTAAGGTGTGGTCATGACCACCGGCACCGACCTCGACCCGCTTCTCGACCCGCTTTCGCAGGCCATCCTGCGCGTCCTCGCCGATGCACCGCGCGACGGCGGCGTGTCGTTGCCTTGGCTGGGCAAGCAGCTGGGCCTGGGCGCCAGCGTGCTGATGCGCCAGCTCACGCGCATGGGCAGTGCCGCGCTTGGCGGCGTGGCGGGGCCGGGCTGGGTTCGCGTGGTGCAGCTGAAGGACCGTTGGGTGGTGCATCTCGAGCCGGCCGGGCGTGCCCTGGCTGCCGGCCTGGCGCCGCCGAACGAGGCGCTCGCATGACCGACGACATCGCGGCATGGCCGAGCTCGCTGTCGCGGCACGCCGTGCAAGTCGTCGGCGAGGCCGGCGCACCGCCTGAAGGCACGGCGCGCGAACTGGTGCTGGCGGCCGAGGTGCCGATCGCGCTGGTCTTCAACGGCATCTCGCACGCCGTGATGATGGCGACGCCGCAGGACATCGAGGCCTTTGCGCTGGGCTTTGCGCTGAGCGAGGGCATCCTCGATAACGCGGACGATTGCCGCGACATCGAGGTGCGCGCGGTGGCGGCCGCCGAAGCCGGGTTGCCCCCCGGCGTGGATGCGATCGAAGTGCGCCTGGAGATCTCCACGCGCGCCTTCGAGCGCATGAAGGGGCGCCGTCGCAGCCTTGCCGGACGCACTGGCTGCGGCGTCTGTGGCGTCGAGAGTTTCGCGGGGCTCGAACTCGGGTCCGAGCAACTGCCGCTGCATGACTGGTTGCCGCGCATCGACCTGCCCGTGGTGCTGCGCGCCATCGACGCGATGCCGCCGCGTCAGCTGATCAACGCCGATGCCGGCGCCGTGCACGCGGCCGGCTGGGCCACGCTCTGCGGCGAACTTCACGAGGTGCTCGAAGACGTGGGTCGTCACAACGCGCTCGACAAGCTCATCGGCACGCTGGCGCGAAGCAAGCGGCTGGGCGAGCCAGGCTTCGTCGTGCTGTCGAGCCGCGGCAGCCACGAACTGGTGCGCAAATGCGCGCGCACCGGCATCGCCGCCTTGGCCACCATTTCGGCGCCGACCGCGATGGGCGTGCGCATGGCCGAACTGGCCGGCCTGCGGCTGTGGGGCTTGTGCCGCTCCCCGCGCGGCGTGCTCTATGCGCCGGGGCGTGGGGCCGGTTAGCGCGGGTTCAGCGCAAGCTCGGCCGGTATCGAGTCCAGCAGGTCGAGGATCTGCGGCGCCCTGTAGGCGAGGGGCGGTGCGAGAAAACGAAAGCAGTCTTCACCCAGTGTCAGCACGTCGCCGTGTCGCAAGGCGCGTTGCTGCACTTGTTGGTCGTTGACGAAGCTGCCGTTGGAGCTGCCCAGATCGCGCAGCACCACCGCATCGCCTTCGCACATCAGCATCGCGTGCTGGCGGCTCGCCAGCGGCGAATCGAGCACGATGGTGCTCCGCGCGTCGCGACCGAGCGTGGTGCGCCCGGCCTGTAGCGTGATGAGCTTGGTCTGTCCGCCTGCATCGATCGCGATCAGGTGCGGTTGGTGCGGCGATGCCTCCGTCTCCGGGGCTGCACCGTGCAGGTCGAGCGCGGCCAGGTTCAGCGGGCCGCCGGTCCACTGCGTCGTGTGGCGACGGGCCCAGGACGGCTGGCCGAGGCACGGAAAAAAGGCGCGCAGCCCGCGGCCGCTGGGTCCGGTGGCGCGGGACGCAGTGTTGAATGTCGGGCTCTGCTTCATGCCGAATGCACCGACGGCGCCGGGGCGCGTTCTTCGACCATCCGTGCAGCCAGCTGCGCCGCCATTTCGAGTTTGCGAAGTTCGCTCAGGCGGGCAGGGCTCTCGGTGCCGAAGCTGAAAGCGTAGAAGGTGCCATACACGCGGCCGTCGTTCAGCACCATGGGTGCGCTCAGGTAGCAACCCACCTTGGCGGTGGCGCGTACCACTTGCTTGCAGAAGGCAAGTTCGAGCGGGTGTTCGCGCTCGTCGATCAACTGGGCACGCTCGCCGGGCGAAAATCTGCGGAAGATGCGGCGGCCATCGCGCACCTCGCACGCAAAGGCTGCGTCGAGGTGCTGCTGCTCGCGCAACAGCTTGAGCACCTGGTGCACCGCGCGGTGGATGAGCGGATCGCTCATGTCGGGCGTTGCAATCAGCAGTTCCGAGACCTGGACAGCCAGGGCGTCGGGTGCATAGTCAAGGTCGATGTCGAGGTCTGCGTCTTGCATGGGATTCACAATCTGTATCAGTTACAGAATTGAAACCGAAAATGGAAAAAAAGAGAACTAAGGTTTAGTTTTTCTTTGGCACTTTGTCACAAAAGTAGTACCAATCACCTCTTTGACAGCCGTCGAGAACCCTCCGCGGCCCTTTGATGTAACCGTGTAAAGCATGTCGTCTTCCTCCGAGCCATCCACTTCCGCCGCTTCTCCCCGCCCCGCGCTGCAGGTGGCGGTCGTCATGCGCCGCGAGCGTGCGCAGGGCCCGTCGAGCCACTGGCAACCCTGGCGCTGGATCCTTGACAGCGTCGTGCCTGACGAACCGGCCTTCGGCAGCACCCCGCGCCTGCTGCACGCGCATGACGGCGCGCAGCGCTGGCTGCACCCTGGCTTCCAGGCCGAGCTGTTCAAGGACGATGCCGAGGGGTATCACCTCAATGCGACGGCGCCGGCCCCGTGCTGGTTCGTGCTGTGGCGCATGGAGGAAGAGCCGGGTCTTGCGGCCGAGCCGATCCCGCTGCCGGTGGTGGTAAGCCTGAGCTACCACGAAGCCGGCCGCTGGCTGGACGCGCAGGAAACGGTGGAGCAGGTGCCGGCGCCGCCCGAAGTGGTCGACTGGATGCGTGCCTTCGCCGACGCGAACTACGTGATCGAGCCGAAGCGCCGCAAGCGGCCCGAGAGTTTTCGCACCCTGACCGACCGCTTCGGCAATGCCGCGAGCGTGTCGACCGAGAAGAAGCGCGGGCGCGGGGCGGGTGATGTCTGACGGCTTCCTCGGGCGCTGGTCGAAGCGCAAGCAACAGGCGCGCGAGGCCGAGGCCGAGCGGCCCGCGCCGCCCCTCGCGCAGACGCCGGTTCCGGCGAGCGATGACGGCGGCGTCGCGCTCGCCGGCATGCCGCCGTTGCCCGACGCCGGTGCGCCCGCAGACGCCGACGCGCCGCCCGCCTTGACGCTCGCCGACACCGAATCGCTCACGCTGGCATCGGACTTCAAGCCCTTCCTGGCGCAGAACGTCGCGCCCGAGGTCAAGAACGCCGCCTTCAAGAAGCTCTTCGCCGACCCTCACTTCAACGTGATGGACCGGCTTGACATCTACATCGACGACTACTCCATTCCTTCGCCCCTGCCGGAGAGCGTGCTGCGCCAGATGGCGAGTGCGAAGTTTCTGAACCTGTTCGAGGAAGAAGACGATCCCGAGCCGGCGGCTGGCGCGGAGGCGGCCGCAGCGAGAGAAACCCCGCGCGACGAGGTCCCTGAACCGGACGTGGCACAGTCCGAGCCTTCCGGGGACCCTCCCAGCCCGCTGGTTGCCGACGCGCAGCCGGCCAGCCAAAAGACCGATGACCCAAACGCTGATCTGCGATTGCAACCAGACGATGCCGCTCGCGCCGAAGACGCTCGGCACCGCACTGGCTGAAACGCTGCCCCTTCATTCCGCGTTATGCCGCCGCGAGGCGAGCGCGTTCCAGCGTGCGATCCAGTCGGGCGACGACGTGGTCGTCGCGTGCACCCAGGAGCGCCGCCTGTTCGGCGAACTGGCCGAACAGACGCCCGACGCCACCTCGCCCATCCACTTCGTCAACATTCGCGAGACCGGCGGCTGGGGCCGCGACGCGAAGAACGCGATGCCGAAGATCGCGGCGCTGCTGGCGGCGGCGGCGCTGCCGGCGCCGGACCCGGTCGCCACGGTGAGCTACGCGAGCCAGGGCCGCTTGCTGATCGTCGGCCCGCTCGACCAAGCCGAGCAGGCCGCCGCGCTGGTCGCCGACACGCTCGACGTCACGCTGCTCTCGCAGGGGCCGGGCGTCGCCGGCGGTGCGCAGGAACGCCGCTGGCCGGTGATCGCCGGGCGCGTCGATGCGCTCTCGGGCTGGCTCGGCGCCTTCAAGCTGCAGCTGACGCGCGGCAACCCGATCGACCTCGACCTGTGCACCCGCTGCAACGCCTGCGTCACCGCGTGTCCGGAACAGGCCATCGGGCTCGACTACCAGATCGACATGGGCAAGTGCACCTCGCATCGCGACTGCGAACAGGCCTGCACCGTGGCCGGCGCCATCCGCTTCGACCGCGCACCCGAAGCGCTCGATGCCGCCTTCGATCTGGTGCTCGACCTCGGCGCCACGCCGCTGGTCGACTGGCATGCGCCGCCACAGGGTTACTTCCGCCTGCCGAACGGACTCGGCACGCCCGAGGCGCTGCAGACCTTGCTGCGTTTGCGCGAGATGGTCGGCGAATTCGAGAAGCCGAAGTTCTTCGACTACAAGCAGAAGCTGTGCGCGCACAGCCGCAACGAGCAGGTCGGCTGCAACGCCTGCGTCGAGGTCTGCTCGGCCCACGCCATCACCAGCGACAAGGCGCGCCAGCGCGTCGTCGTCAATCCGAATCTGTGCGTGGGCTGCGGTGCCTGCACCACCGTGTGCCCCACCGGCGCATTGGGCTACACCTACCCGCGAGCCCCCGACCAGGGGCTCAAGCTGCGCACGCTGCTCGCCAACTACGCGAAGGCCGGTGGCCGCGAGCCGGTCTTGCTGCTGCACAGCCAGGAGGCCGGCCAGGCGTTGGTCGAGCAGCTCGGCCGGCAGGCGCAATTGGGCCGCGCAGCCGGCGTGCCGGCGCGCGTGATTCCGGTCGCGCTGTGGCATGCGGCCAGCACCGGCATCGACCTGTGGCTCGGCGCCGTCGCCTTCGGCGCGACGCAGGTCGTGGTGCTGTCGACCGGAGAAGAAGCGCCGGCCTACCTCGCCGCGCTCGAGCAGCAGATGGAAATTGCCCAGGCGCTGCTGCGCGGGCTGGGTTACGCCGGCACGCATTTCCAGCTGATCGAGGCCGGCACGCCGGCGGCCCTCGACGCCGCCCTTGCCGCGCTGGGCCAGACGCGCCAGCAGGTGCCGGCACAGGCCGCGCGCTTCTCGGTGAGCGCCGAGAAGCGCAGCACGCTCGAGATGACGCTCGACCACCTGATGGAAACGGCGCCGGCGCTCCAGGCGCGCGCCGACGGGCCGCCCTTGGTGGTCGCGTTGCCCGCGGGTTCGCCCCTGGGCGCGATCGCGGTCGACAAGGACGCCTGCACCTTGTGCCTGGCCTGCGTCAGCGCCTGCCCGGCAAGCGCCCTGCAGGACAACCAGAACGCGCCGCAGCTGCGCTTCATCGAGAAGAACTGCGTGCAATGCGGCCTGTGCGAAAGCACCTGCCCCGAGAACGCGGTGCAACTCGTGCCGCGGCTGCTCGTGGCGCCGGAGCGGCGACAGCCCGTGGTGCTCAACGAAGCCAAGCCCTGGGCCTGCGTGCGCTGCAGCAAGCCCTTCGGCACCGTGAAGGCCATCGAGGCGATGCTCGGCAAGCTGGCCGGCCACGCCATGTTCCAGGGCGAGGCGCTGGAGCGGCTGAAGATGTGCAGCGACTGCCGGGTCATCGACCTGTACAGCGCTCAGAACGAAATGAAGATCACACAGCTATGAGCGACGCCTTTTCAGCTTCGGCGGCTTCGTCCGCCCTCGACGAGGAGGTGGCGCGCGCCGAGTTGTACGGCTTGCTGGCGCGCCTCTGGTACGCGCCGCCCGACGCGGCGCTGCTCGACGCCCTGCAGGTGGCCGTGACCGAAGCGCCGGCCGCCGGCGCCTTTCTCGAGGAACCTTGGCGCCAGCTCGTGGGCGTGGCACGCGGCATCGACGCGGCCGCCGCCCAGGCCGAGTACGACGCGCTCTTCGGCGGCATGGGCAAGCCCGAGATTTATCTGTTCGGCTCGCACTACCTGAGTGGCTTTCTCAACGACAAGCCGGTGGCGCAACTGCGCAACGACCTCGACCGCCTGGGCCTGGTGCGGGAGGAGAACGTCTACGAAACCGAAGACCACGTCGCCTGCCTGTTCGAGGTCATGCGCTACCTGATCGCCGGCGACGATGTCGCAGTGGCCAACCTGACGCAGCAGAGCGCGTTTTTCGCGACGCACGTGCAGCCTTGGCTGCCGGCGCTGTGCGACACGGCGAGCGCCCACCCCAAGGCGCATTTCTACGCCGCGCTGGGCGGCTTCACGCGCGCCTTCGTCCAGGTCGAAGCGCAAGGCTTCGACATGCTCGACGCCTGAATGGCGCACCCTGGAGGTCGGGCTTAAGGGTCTCGACTAGTATCCAGACGTATGTAATTGAGTTCATATCTGGTTTCTCGCCAGCCACTCCTGGAGTTTCGATGCAGGACAGCCAAATAAAGGGGCCTTCGCCGGCCTCGCGTCGCACTTTCTTCGTGGGCGCAGCCACCGTCGGTGCCGTTGCGGCCACCGTCGCCGTGTTGCCGAAGATCGTCGAGGCACCGGTCGCCGTCGAGGCCGCGCCCGCCTTGCCGCCGGCGCCCGAGAACGGTGGCGGCTACTCGCTGAGCGAGCACGTCAAGCGCTACTACCGGACGGCCGCGGCCTGAGGAACGCACACCCATGCTGCTGACCAAAAAATCTTCCGCCTCCGGGCACGCTGGGCGCGAGCCCACCGCAGGCTCGCCTTTCATCCACAGCCTGCGCCGCGGCCTTTCGAATGCGCTGCCCACCATGGACCGCCGCGCCTTCCTTCGCCGCTCCGGCCTGGGCGTGGGCGTCGGTCTGGCTGCCGGCCAGCTCACGCTGATCCGCAGGGCCGAGGCTGCCGACGCGAGCCGCCCGACGGCCATCGGCAAGGGCAAGATCGAGGTCAAGCGCACGATCTGTTCGCACTGCTCGGTCGGCTGCGCCGCCGATGCGGTGGTCGAGAACGGCGTCTGGGTGCGCCAGGAACCGGTGTTCGACTCGCCCATCAATCTCGGAGCGCATTGCGCCAAGGGCGCGGCGCTGCGCGAGCACGGCCATGGCGAGTACCGCCTGCGTTATCCGATGAAGCTGGTCAACGGCAAGTACGAGCGCATCAGCTGGGACACGGCCCTCGACGAGATCACCGCGCGCATCAAGGACCTGCGCCAGGCCAGCGGCCCCGACTCGGTGTACTGGATCGGCTCGTCAAAGCACAGCAACGAACAGGCGTACCTGATGCGCAAGTTCGTGAGCTTCTTCGGCAGCAACAATTGCGACCACCAGGCCCGCATCTGCCACTCCACCACCGTGGCCGGCGTTGCGAACACATGGGGCTACGGCGCCATGACGAATTCGTACAACGACATGCGCAACTCGAAGGTGGCGCTGTACATCGGTTCCAACGCGGCCGAAGCGCATCCGGTGAGCATGCTGCACCTGCTGCACGCCAAGGAAAACGGCTGCAAGGTGATCGTGGTCGATCCGCGCTTCACGCGCACAGCGGCCAAGGCTGACGAGTACGTGCGCATCCGCTCGGGCTCCGACATCGCCTTCCTGTTCGGCGTGCTGCACCACATCTTCAAGAACGGCTGGGAAGACAAGCAGTACATCAACGACCGTGTCTTCGGCATGGACAAGGTGCGGGAAGAGGTGCTGGCAAAGTGGACGCCCGACAAGGTCGAGGAAGCCTGCGGCGTGAAAGAAGCACAGGTGCTCAAGGTCGCCACGTGGCTCAACGAGAACCGGCCGGGCACCATCGTGTGGTGCATGGGCCAGACCCAGCACACCATCGGCAACGCCATCGTGCGTGCCTCGTGCATCCTGCAGCTCGCGCTCGGCAACGTGGGCAAGAGCGGTGGCGGCACCAACATCTTCCGCGGCCACGACAACGTGCAGGGCGCGACCGACGTCGGCCCCAACCCCGATTCGCTGCCCGGCTACTACGGCCTGGTCGAAGGCTCGTGGAAGCACTTCGCCAAGGCCTGGGGCGTCGACTTCGAATGGATCAAGAAGCAGTTCGCCTCGCCCGCGATGATGAGCAAGCCGGGCATCACGCTGTCGCGCTGGATCGACGGCGTGCTCGAGAAGAACGAGCTGATCGACCAGGATTCGAACCTGCGCGGTGTCTTCTACTGGGGCCATTCGCCCAACTCGCAGACGCGCGGGCTGGAGATGAAGCGGGCGATGGACAAGCTCGACCTGCTCGTCGTGGTCGACCCGTATCCATCGGCGACGGCGGCCATGGCCGCGATGCCGGGACGGCCGGAAGACCTCAACCCGAACCGTGCGGTCTACCTTCTGCCGGCCTGCACGCAGTTCGAGACCAGCGGCTCGTGCACCGCGTCGAACCGTTCGCTGCAGTGGCGCGAAAAAGTCATCGAGCCGCTGTGGGAGAGCCGCAGCGACCACATGATCATGCAGCAGTTCGCCGACCGCCTGGGCTTCGGCAAGGAGCTCAGCAAGAACTACAAGATGCAGAAGGTGCACGGCATGGACGAGCCGGTGCCCGAGGACATCCTGCGCGAGATGAACCGCTCGGTGTGGACCATCGGCTACACCGGCCAGAGCCCTGAACGGCTGCAGGCGCACATGCGCAACATGGGCGCCTTCGACGTGCGCACGCTCAAGGCCAAGGGCTCGGTCAAGGACAAGGTCAACGGCTACGACCTCGCGGGCGACTACTTCGGCCTGCCGTGGCCGTGCTGGGGCACGCCGGAGTTCAAGCACCCCGGGTCGCCGAATCTGTACGACACGTCGAAGCACGTGATGGACGGCGGCGGCAACTTCCGCGCGAACTTCGGCGTGGAGCGCGACGGGCAGAACCTGCTGGCCGAAGACGGCTCGCACTCGGTCGGCGCCGACATCACGACCGGCTACCCCGAGCTCGACCACCTGCTGCTGAAGAAGCTCGGTTGGTGGGACGAGCTCAGCGAGACCGAGAAGAAGGAAGCCGACGGCAAGAACTGGAAGACCGACAACTCCGGCGGGATGATCCGGATCTTCATGAAGAACCACGGCTGCCATCCGTTTGGCAACGCCAAGGCGCGAGCCATTGTCTGGAACTTCCCGGACCCGATCCCGCAGCACCGCGAGCCGCTCTACGGCAACCGGCCCGACCTCATGGCGAAGTACCCGACGCACGACGACAAGATGGCGTTTTGGCGGCTGCCTACGCTCTACAAGACGATCCAGCAGAAGAACATCGCCGACAAGGTCGCCGACAGGTTCCCGCTGGTGCTCACGTCGGGTCGCCTGGTCGAGTACGAAGGCGGCGGCGAGGAGACGCGATCGAACCCCTGGCTGGCCGAACTGCAGCAGGAGATGTTCATCGAGATCAACCCGAAGATCGCTGCGGAGAAGGGCATCCGCAACGGCGGCCGCGCCTGGGTGCACACACCCACCGGTGCCAAGCTCAACGTGCAGGCGCTGGTGACCGAGCGGGTCGGGCCCGACACGGTGTTCATGCCTTTCCACTTCTCGGGCCATTGGCAGGGGCAAGACATGCTCGCCCACTACCCGGCGGGCGCGCACCCGATCGTTCGTGGCGAGGCCATCAACACCGGCACCACCTACGGCTACGACAGCGTGACGATGATGCAAGAAACGAAAACGACGATCTGCAACGTCGAGAAAGCCTAAGGACCGGCCATGGCACGAATGAAATTTGTCTGCGACGCCGAGCGTTGCATCGAGTGCAACGGCTGCGTCACGGCCTGCAAGAACGAGAACGAAGTGCCGTGGGGCGTGAACCGCCGCCGCGTGGTCACGCTCAACGACGGGGTGCCGGGCGAGAAGTCGATCTCGGTCGCCTGCATGCACTGCTCGGACGCGCCCTGCATGGCCGTCTGCCCGGTGCAGTGCTTCTACCGCACCGACGAAGGTGTGGTGCTGCACGACAAGGACGTCTGCATCGGCTGCGGCTATTGCTCTTACGCCTGCCCGTTCGGCGCACCGCAGTTCCCGACGCAAGGCACCTTTGGCGCCCGCGGCAAGATGGACAAGTGCACCTTCTGCGCCGGCGGCCCCGAGGCCAATGGCTCCGAAGCGGAGTTCGAGAAGTACGGGCGCAACCGCTTGGCCGAAGGCAAACTGCCGGCCTGCGCCGAAATGTGCTCGACCAAGGCCCTGCTCGCCGGTGACGGCGATGTGGTCGCCGACATCTTTCGCACGCGGGTGGTGGCACGCGGCAAGGGTGCCGAGGTGTGGGGGTGGGGCACGGCCTACGGTTCGCAGCAGGCCGGCAATCCGCCGGCCGGTGGAGTCAAGCAATGAGCCGGCGGACCATCGGCTGCCTGCTGGGCGTCGCGGCCTCGGTCGCGCTGTTGGCGGCGTGTTCGGAAAAGCCGCAGACCAATGCACAAGGCGTGAAGTTCGACGCCGTGCCCTGGAGCGGCACCGGCGCCGAGGCCAATACCGGCACCGTCTTCACCGCGCCGGGCTGGAAGGTGGGCGACAAGACTGCTTGGCAGCAGCAGATCAAGACCCGCATGAACAGTCAGAACGAATACACCAAAGAGAACTGAGCGAGGCCGCATGAGACATGTGCTGACAGCTTTGGTTTTTGCGGCGAGCCTCGTGTCGGGGGCGGCGTGGGCGCAGCCGGCGGGCGCGTCGGCCAGCGGCGCCGTCACGGAGTCCGCGTCGCCAACGACGGCGCCGGCTGCCGCAGCCCCGGCTGGCGCCATGTCGGTGACCCCATCGGCGCCCGTGGCGCCGGCCGCCGGCGGCATCCGCAGCCAGAACATCTTCGAGGTCAAGCCCGAAGCCAGCGCCGACCCGAACTACGCCAACCAGTCCAATGGCGAGCGCATGAAGGTCCAGCCGGGCAACAACGCCCCGATGTGGCGCCAGGTCGGCCAGGGCGTGACGGGCTACAGCAGCCTGCCCAAGAGCGAAGCGCCCGAGGCGGGCAACCTGATCCAGCCCTTCGTGAAGTACCCGGGCTCGCGCTACACCAACGCGGGCGAAGCCTGGCGCCAGGTGCGCAACGACTGGATCATTCCGTACGGCGCGGCGCTGCTGTTCGTGACGCTGCTGGCGCTGGCGATCTTCTACTTCACGCGCGGGCCGATCCGGCTGCACGGCAACGAGACCGGCCGCAAGATCGAGCGCTTCACGCCCTTCGAGCGCGCCACGCATTGGTCGAACGCCATCGCTTTCGTGACGCTCGCCGTCTCCGGCATCGTCATGGCCTTCGGCAAGTTCTTCCTGTTGCCAATCCTCGGTGCGTCGCTGTTCGGCGGGCTGGCGTACATCCTGAAGACCGTGCACAACTTCGTCGGCCCGCTCTTTGTGGTGACCACGGTCTTCATGATCATTACCTTCATCCGGAGCAATTGGCCGACCATGGCCGATTTGAAGTGGCTGCGCCATGCCGGCGGCCTGTTCGGTGGGAAGGAAGTGCCGTCGCACCGCTTCAATGCGGGCGAGAAGGCGGTGTTCTGGGGCGGCGTGCTGTTCCTGGGCACCTTCGTCATCGGCTCGGGCCTGTTTCTCGACAAGCTGCTGCCGGGCTTCGTCTACACCCGCGGCGAAATGCAGATCGCGCACATGGTCCACGCGGTTGCCACGCTCTGCATGACGGCCATGATCCTCGGCCACATCTACATCGGCACGCTCGGCATGAATGGCGCCTACAAGGCCATGCGCACCGGCTATGTCGACGAGACCTGGGCCAAGGAGCACCACGAGCTTTGGTACGACGACATCGTGGCCGGCAAGATTCCGGCTCAGCGCTCCACCGAAGCGCGCGCGACACCGGCGGGCGCCGTCCCGGTCGAAGGAACCCCCTCATGACTTTCCCGATCAAGACCGTTGCCCCGGCCCTGCTGGTTTTCGTGCTCGCCGTTCCGAGCGCGTTCGCCAAGCTGCCCATCCCGACGCCGACGCCCGAAGCCAAGGCGAAGGCCGATGAAACGGCCGCGCGTGCGGCCTGGGCCGCCAAGGTCGACAACCTCAAGCTGTGCCAGGCCCAGGACCGTGTGGCCGCCAAGTACCGTGAAAGCGCGGCTGCGGCCGGCAAGCTGGTGCCCTCGCCTGTCGCCACGCCGGCGTGCGCCGATCCGGGCCCGTTCGCATACACGCCCGCGACCGATCCGAAACCGATCGAAGCCGCGGGTGCCCATTCGCCTGCGACCACCGCGACGGCGCCGCCCAATACCAACCAGAAGGCCTCCGAGGCCATTCCCGCCGCCAAGAAGTGAGGGCGCGGCGCGGGGGGCAGGCGCGGGCGGGATGGATTGCCTAAACTGGCTGACCATCTTCAACCGAAGGCCTCTCGCATGAGCATCCCCACCACCCGCCTCGGCCGCACCGGCCTCACCGTGTCGCGCCTCGCGCTCGGCACCATGACCTTCGGCCTGCAGACCGAGGAGTCGGTCTCGCACGCCATCCTCGACAAGGCCACCGACGGCGGCATCAACTTCCTCGACATCGCCGATGTGTACCCACTCGGCGGCGGGCTCGACACGGCCGGCCGCACCGAAGAGATCGTCGGCCGCTGGCTGAAGAACCAGGGCGCGAGCCGGCGCGACAACTACATCGTCGCCACCAAGGCGGTCGGCAAGATGGGCCCCAATGCCTGGGACCAGGGCGCGTCGCGCAAGCACCTGCTGAGCGCCATCGACGCATCGCTGAAGCGTTTGCAGCTCGATCACGTCGACCTGTACCAATTGCACAGCGATGACCGCGAGACGCCGCTCGACGAAGCCATCGAGGCGATGGACACCATCGTGAAGTCGGGCCGCGCGCGCTATGTCGGCGTGTCCAACTTTCTCGCCTATCGCCTGGCGCGCGCGCTGGGCCGGGCCGACTTCCTGCGGCTCACGCGCTTCGTGTCGGTGCAGCCACGCTACAGCCTGCTGTTCCGCGAGATCGAGCGCGAGCTGCTGCCGCTGTGCGGCGAAGAGGGCCTGGGCGTGATCCCGTACAACCCGCTGGCCGGCGGCCTGCTGACCGGGAAGTACAAGCCGGGCGCCAAGCCCGAGGAGAACACGCGCTTCACACTCGGCACCGCCGGCGCGATGTACCAGGACCGCTACTGGAACAACCGCAGCTTCGACGCGGTGCAGCGCCTGCACGCGCTGGCCGATGAAGCCGGCGTGCCGCTCGCGACGTTGGCCGTGGCCTGGGTGATGGCCAACCCGCTGATCACTGCGCCGCTGCTGGGCGCCAGCCGGCCCGAGCAGCTCGACGCCACACTGGCGGCGGCCGAGTACAAGCTCGATCCGGCGTTGAAGATCAAGCTCGACGAACTGACCGCCGATTTCCGCAAGGGCGACGCGCCGCGCTGAGTACGACCGAGGGCCCGATCAACGTGCGTGCGCGTCGATGAACGCCTGCGCGTGCCTGGGGTCCTTGATCTGGGTCCATCGAAGGTGCGCGCAGTCGGCATCGTCCCGCAGCGCCGCGTACTTGGCCCGGTTCTTCGCGTAGGTGGAAAGAGACCATAGAAGAATCGAATCTTTGGAGAGAAAGGCCTTGCGCAGCGACTCGCGGTTGCCGTGCGACAGCGTGGTGCGCATGGCGCCGCGGCGGAGGGTGCGCCAGAGCACGCGGGAGAAGATGGTGAGCCGGCCGTAGTCGAGCCACACCACATGCGTGGCGCGTGGCCACAGGACGTCCCGCACCGCGCTGTAGTTGCCGTCCGCCACCCAACAGCCACCGGAGCTCGCCTCGCTGACCGAGGCGCGAAACTGCGCTGGCGGTACGGCTTGCCAGTTCGGGCCCCAGTAGTGCGCGTCGAGCTCGATGCAAGGGCACTCCAGCACGCGCGCGAGTTGGGCAGCGAAAGTCGACTTTCCGGCCCCGCTCGTGCCGACTACCAGGCAGCGCATCTCACTCCCCCGTGCCTTCCAGCGCGAAGAGCGGCACGTCCGACTGCCGGCTCAGCCACATGCCGCCACCCAGGGCGCTGAACTTTCTCGAGAGCCCACGCCGGTACAGGTCGGCGCGATGCCGGAACAGGAGCGGGTCGGTCAGGTCTTCGTCGACGATGTCGTTCTCGTAGTCCTCGAGCGTCACCGCTTCGAGGTACAGCGCACCCCGGCTCAAGGTTCCGAGATTGCGCAGCGCCTGCTTCAGGTCGACCGGATTCAGGTAGGCCAGCACGCCCTGGCAGATGACGAAGTCGAAGGGCTCGCGCGCCTTGTAGTCGACCACCGAGCCGCGTTCCCAGCCGTAGCGGTCGCACAGGTACTCGCTGATCTCGACGCCGTGATAGCTCGCCTGCGGAAAGTGCCGGGCCACGATGTCGCGCCACAAGCCCACGCCGCAGCCGACGTCCAGCACGCGCCGCACGGGGACGCGCAGGTACTTCAAGTAGGCACTCACGAAGACACCCAGCCGCTCGACGTGCTGCGGGTCGGCCACCTTGGTCTTCTTGTCGAAGTAGTAGCGCGCGTAGTACGCCTCGTCGAAGGTGGCGGCGTCGATGGATTCCATGCGTGATTCTCCCTTGATTGCACCTTCAGGTTTCGGGTGCCGACCGCGCTGCTCAAGCGCGTGCGTGGACGGCTGCAGGGTTCGGTCCGCGCGGCGCCGGAGGTGCGCCGGCGCGCACCCGTTGCACTGTGGGCTGCCCGGCCGTCAGCCGACGAGCCGCAGCGGTGCGCGACGCGGGCTGCCAGTCGTGCGGCACCACCAAGGCGTCTGCGCGAGCGTCCTCCGCGTTCGACAAACTCAGCAAACGCCCCGCGACGCTGCTGAATATCAGTTCCTCGAAGATCGAGGCGGGGTGCTTCCCCACGACGATCAATTCCGATCCACTGCGCTGCTGCTGCACGAGCGTCTGCCTGGCAGGATCGCCGTGTGCGACGGCCGACTGCACGCGGTTGCGTCGTGAGACGTACGAATCCGTGAGGTTGAACATCCTGCCCTGGGCCTGGCGTTGGCCCGCGTCGCGGTACGCCTTGATGGCGTGGTCCGACACTTCTGCGTAGCGCAGCTTGCCTTCGTTGGCGGTGCTGACGGCATGAAACAGTTCGACCGATGCATCACCGCCGAGCGCGAATCCCAGGTCGACCAGACCGGCGGAGGCCTGCGAGAAATCGACGGCGACAAGGACACGGCGGTAGGCGTGCGTGGCTCGGCCACGCACGACAAGCACTGGCCTGCGGACTTTGCGGATCAGCGCTTCCACCGGCTGGCCCAGGAAGAACGAACGCAAACTCCTCACCGGCGCGGTGCCCCACACGACGAGGTCCGCGCCGGCCACGTCAGCGAGCAGGTGCTCGACCTGGTGCGCAAGGCGGCTGGCGGCATGAACCGCGATGCCGTGGACCTGCGAGAGTTGCAGCGCGTGGTGGGCGAGCCGCGTGGCAGCGTCGGCCGGCGGCGTTTCACCGGGATACGCCAGATAGACCAGCTTGAGCGTGGCACCTTGCGCAGCGCTCAGCAGCGCAGCACGGTTCAGTGCGTGGTCTCCATCCATGGAGAAGTCCGTCACGGCAAGAATCGAACGAGGGGTCATGAGAAATCCTTTGAGACAGCGAGCGCCGGCCTTCGAGGCGCGCTGACGCGCAGCCTTGGAACGCAAGTGCAGAGTTGAGGGGTGGCTCTATGGCGAGCCGGAAACGGTGCGGGGCCGGCGGCCTACCGCGTGTAGCTCGCGGACGCCCGATGCGAGGGCCGTCCGCTCACGCGCGAGCTTGGTGCCCGGCGATGGAGGTTTGCGCTGAAACGAGGGAGAGCGACCGCCGGGCTTAGGAAAGTGCGGGCGTCGTTTGACGACGCACTCTGGTCGCAGTCGCTCGCGCGTTGGCTGCTGCGAAAAGCAGCGCAGCCAAGGCGACGGGGATGCAGACGAGGGCGGTGGTCATGCCTGGATTTTAGGCAAGCCGGATGTGTGACGGTCCCTGCCGATGCAATGGCCTCACGCCTCTTGCCAGATTGAACGCGTGGCGCTGAACTGCGTCGCCCCGGGGCGAGATGGAGCGTTGACCTGGGCGGCGCCTCAGCCTCCGGCTGGCAACCGCAGGATCGCCTCGGCCACCGCATCGATGCCTGCGGGCGTGAGGTCCGGCGCCGTCACATGCTGGCGCTGCGACCAGGCCGCGAAGTGGCGGGCCTGCGAGCGGCCGTAATGCGGGTCGTAGTGCAGCGCCATCAGCTCGGCGAACAGCGGCGGCAGGTCGCCGGCCTCGGCCCAGGCCTGCCAGCGCTGCACCGTTTCCTTGCCCTGCATCTCCTTGAGGCGGCCCAGCGTCTCGGCCAGCGCGGCGCGGTCGTCGGCCAAGTAGGCGTAGTCGCGCAGCAGGAAGGCGAGCCGCGCCTCGGGCGTCGCCTCGACCTCGATGCAGTGCGCGGCACGCATGCGCGCGACCAGCGGCACAGGCAGCGCGATGCGTCCGATGCGTGCGCTCTCGCCTTCGATGTACAGCGGGCGCGAGAGGTCAAGCGATTCGAAGACCGTCGCGATGCGCGTCTCGAACTGCTTCTGCGAGGGCTGCGGCACGCCCGGCCAGGCGCCCAGCAGCGAGCCTTTGTGGCGGGCGCAGTGCTCCAGATCGATCACCTGCGCGCCGCGCGCGGCCAGCGCCTCGAGCACGCGCGTCTTGGCGCTGCCGGTGGCGCCGCAGACCACGCGCAGGTCGAGGCGCGGGCACAGCGACTCGATCTGTTCCAGCACGTGGTGGCGATAGCGCTTGTAGCCGCCGGTGAGCTGCTGCGCGTCCCAGCCGACCAGCCGCAGCCACTGCACCATCGAGCCGCTGCGCAGCCCGCCGCGCCAGCAATAGACCATCGGCTTCCAGGACGCGGGCTTGTCGGCGAACTGTTCGCGCAGATGCCGCGCCAGGTTGGCCGCGACCATCGCGCCGCCCACGCGGCGCGCTTCGAAGGCGCCGGTCTGTTTGTAGATCGTGCCGACGATGCGGCGCTCGTCGTCGTCGAGCACCGGGCAGTTGATGGCGCCGGGGATGTGGTCGAGCGCGAACTCGGCGGGCGAGCGCGCGTCGATGACGGTGTCGAAGGCCGGGATGTCCGCCACACGGGTCGGCGGGCGCGGCCGGGAAGGGTGCTCATGCATACGCCGACCCTAACCCGCGGCGCAGCCGGCCGCTCAGGAAATCCACCAGCGCCACCAGGCCGAACATGGCAATCAGCACCGTCATGGCCTGCTGCTGCTGGAAGATCGACAGGTGGAAGTACAGCAGCTGCCCCAGCCCGCCGCCGCCCACGAAGCCCAACACCGCCGCCATGCGGATGTTCATCTCCCAGCGGTAGAGCGTGTAGGCCACCCACTGCGGCAGCACGATCTGCAGGCTCGCGTAGACGAAGGCCGACACCGGCCGCGCGCCGGCCAGCACCAGCGCGTCTTCGGGCGCACGCGGCGCGTTCTCCAGCCCTTCGGCGAAGAGCCGGCCGAGCACGCCGGTGGTATGCAGCGCCAGTGCCAGTGCGCCCGCAAAGGGGCCAATGCCGGCGGCCAGCACCATCAGCGCGGCCCACACCAGCTCGGGCACGCTGCGCAAAAAGTTGAGTGCGAAGCGCGACGTGGCCTGCGCGATGTGCCCGAAGCGGCCCGACGCCGGCAGCGCCAGTACCGCGCCGGCCGCCGCGGCCAGCAGCGTGCCCAGCGCCGACACGGCCAGCGTCTGCAGCGCGCCCCAGCCGGCCTTGGCCAGGAACTCGGGCGACACGTCGGGCGGAAAGAACTCGGCGACGAATTGGCCCATCAGCCGCAGCGATTCACCGGTGAACAACGCGCGAAAATCGATGCCGAGGTAGGCAAAGCTCGCGACCACGGCGGCCAAGATCAATGCCGCCGTCACGCGGCAACGCCAGCAGGGCGATGGCGGCTGCAACATCACCGTGCTCATGCCAACAGCCTCCGCAGCATGTTGCTCAGCGCATCCGCCAGCAGCACCAGCGCCAGGAACACCAGCAGGATGCTGCTGGCCTCGCCGCCGTTGAGCATCTTCATCGACTGGTCCATGAGCTGGCCCAAACCGCCTGCGCCGACGAAGCCCATCACCACCGACGCGCGCACCGCGCATTCCCAGCGGTACACGGTGTACGAGGCCAGCTCCTGCGCGCTGTTGGGCAGCAGCCCGTAGCAGAGCGCGGCGATGCGGCCGCTGCCGGCTTCGAGCAGCGCGCGCGCCGGTCGCGTGTCGGTGGATTCGAGGATCTCGGCATACACCTTGCCCAGCATGCCGCCGTAGGTGATTGCCAGCGCCAGCACGCCCGCGGCCGGACCGAGGCCAAGCGCGCGCACGAAGATCAGCGCCCACACGATTTCCGGAATGGCGCGCAGCACCATCAAGAGCGAACGCGCCGCCTGCCGCACCACGCCGGCACGCACGCCGCCCGGGCCGGGCCCGATGCGCGACACCGACAGCGCCCGCGTGGTCACGAAGGCCAGCGGCACCGCGATCACGAAGGCCAGCGCCGTGCCGGCCGTGGCCATCGCCAGCGTTTCGAGCGTGGCCTTGGCGAGCAGCGCGAGAAAGGCCGGCGAGCCATCTGGCGGCAGGAAGCCGGCGAGGAAGCCGCCCATCACCGCGAGGTTGCCCGACGTGAACAGCGCCCATGGCTTGAACTCGGCCAGCACCAGCATCGGCCAGGCGATCACCAGCGCGACCAGCAGCCCTCCGAGCCGCGCGCGTGCATGCGGATCGCGCTGTGGCGCAGTTCCGCGCGAGGGCGCGAGGGAAGGGGCCGAAGCGCTCACGGGCAGTCGGGCCGGCGCAAGGGGGGCGCGTCGCTGGCTTGCGGCGCAGGCGGCGCTGCAATGCCTTGTGCCGGCGGCCCGCCCTCGCTCGCATAGAGCGCGACCAGCATCGCGGGGGTCACCTGATCGGCTGGGCGGTCGAACATCACGCTGCCATCGCGCATGCCGACGATGCGCGGAAACCAGCGCAGCGCCAGATCGACCGCGTGCAGCGACGCGACGAAGGTGGCGCCGGTGCTCTCGCTTTGCGCGACCAGCTCGCGCAGCGTGCTGTCGGCCAGCGTCGGGTCGAGCGCCGACACCGGCTCGTCGGCCAGCAGCAGCGCCGGCCGCTGGTACAGCGCACGCGCGATGCCCACGCGCTGCAGCTGCCCGCCGGAGAGGCGGTCGCAGCGGTCGAACAGGCGGTCTTCCATCGCGACGCGGCCGAGGGCTTCATGCGCCCCCGCGATGTCGGATGGATGCAGCAGCGACGTCAGCGCCCGCGCCGTCGTCCAGCTGCCGAGCCGGCCCGCCAGTACCGCAGTGACCACGCGCAGCCGCGGCGCAATGGGCGGCGCCTGGTGCACGGTGCCGATGCGCGCGCGCAGCCGGCGCAGCGGCGCGGCCGACAGCTTCCAGGGCGATTCGCCCAGCGCCTGCACCGAGCCCTCGCCGGGCCGCAGCGCGGCGCCGAGCACGCGCAGCAGCGTGGTCTTGCCTGCGCCCGAGGGCCCGATGATCGCCAACCGTTCGCCGTCGTGCGCCGCCAGCGACACGCCCTGCAGCGCGCGCTGCCCGTTGGGGTGCACCAGCCCGACCGCGTCGAGCGAGAAGCTCACGCGAGCGGCCTTGCGGTCCGCGCGCCGCGTGCGCCGCGCAGCCCGCGCATCACTTCACCAGGCCGGCCGACTTGGCCGCGGCCTCGATGCCGTCGTAGTTCGATGACTTGGTGGCGATGAACTTGCTGGCGCGCTGCAGGCCCATGATTTCCTTGTGCGCCGGGTTGGCCGGGTCGAGCTTCAGGAAAGCGTCGGTCAGCTTCTTCTGCAGGGCCGGGTCCATGCCCGGGCGCACGGTCCAGTTGTAGTCGTAGTAAGTCGGCGTGGTGGAAAGAACGCGCACCTTGGCGGCGTTGGGGTTCTTCGACTCGACCAGCTTGTCCCACACCGACGCGTTGAGCACGCCGGCTTCGGCGCGCGACGCGGCGACGAAGGCCACCGTGGCGTCGTGCGCGCCCGAGAACGCGACCGTCTTGAAGTCCTTCTCGGGGTTGATCCCAGCCTGCAGCAGGAAGTAGCGCGGCATCAGGCTGCCCGAGGTGGAGGAGGGCGCGCCGAAGGCGAAGGTCTTGCCCTTCAGGTCGGCCAGCGTCTTCGCGGTGCTGTCGATCGGCACGATGAACTTGCTGGTGAACACCTCGTCCTCGGCCCGCTGCACGATCGGCACCACGCCACCGCCGGTACGGATGCGCGCCTGCACGAAGGTGAAGCCGCCCAGCCAGGCCATGTCGATCTTGTTGGTCGCCAGGCCTTCGACCACCGCGGCGTAGTCGGTCACGGGCGTGAACTGCACGTCCATGCCGGTCTCCTTCTTCAGGTAGTCGCCCAGCGGCGTGAACTTGCGCTGCAGCTCGGTCGGCGCCTCGTCGGGGATGGCGGACACGCGCAGCACATTGCTCTGTGCGGAAGCACCGAGCGCGGCGAAGGAAAGGGACAACGCAAGCGTCAGTCGGAGGATCGTTTTCATGGGAAGGGCGCCTCGGAGGCGTGCGTACTGGGAAAGGGCGCCATTGTAGAAAGCGGGGAAATCGCGGGACGGCGCGATGACTTCGATAATCCACCGCATGAACCCCACGCCCATGAACCCGCTCGCGCCGCTGCGCCTCACCAGTTTTTCGCACGGCGGCGGCTGCGGCTGCAAGATCGCGCCCGGCGTGCTGTCGGAGATCCTCAAGAACAGCGGGGCTGGCTTCATCCCGCCCGAGCTCATGGTCGGCATCGAGACCGCCGACGACGCGGCCGTCTACAAGCTCAACGACAGCCAGGCCCTCATCGCCACCACCGACTTCTTCATGCCGATCGTGGACGACCCCTACGAGTTCGGCCGCATCGCCGCCACCAACGCAATCAGCGACGTCTATGCCATGGGTGGCAAGCCCATCATGGCGCTGGCCCTGGTCGCCATGCCCGTCAACCAGCTGCCGATCGAAGTGATCGGCGAGATCGTTCGCGGCGGCCAGGACGTGTGCCGCGCCGCCGGCATCCCCATCGCGGGCGGCCACACCATCGACTCCGTCGAACCCATCTACGGCCTGGTCGTGATGGGCTTGGTGCACCCGGACCGCGTGCGCCGCAACGCCGGCGCCCAACCCGGCGACGTGCTCGTCCTCGGCAAGCCGCTGGGCGTCGGCGTGCTCTCGGCCGCGCTGAAGAAGGAGCAACTGAGCGAGGCCGGGTACCGGCAACTGATCGACACCACCACCCAGCTCAACACCCCCGGTATCGCGCTGGCGCAACTCGACGGCGTGCATGCGCTGACCGATGTCACCGGCTTCGGCCTGGCCGGGCACGCACTGGAATTGGCCCGGGGCGCGGGGCTGAAGGCCGTCGTCGGGTGGTCGAGCGTGCCGCTGCTCGATGGCGTGGAGGCGATGGTGGCCGAGGGGTTCGTTACCGGGGCATCGGGGCGGAACTGGGCGGGGTATGGGTCCGATGTCGACCTCGCCAAGGGGCTGCCAGCAACGGCGCAGAGTTTGCTGAGCGATCCGCAGACTTCGGGGGGGCTGTTGGTGAGTTGCGCGGCCGAGTCGGTCGATGCGGTGCTCGAGGTTTTCAGGCGGGAGGGTTTTGGGGGTGCAAAGGTGGTCGGACGGACGGAAGCGGGTTCGCCCGGACTGACCGTGCTGCTTTGACAGCGTTGCAGCGGTCGCTCGAATTCGCTTCAGAAGGGGGCCGAGGCTCGCAGCCACAACGCTAGAGGGAGGTATCGGCCCTAGGCGGACACCGCTAGCATGGAGCCTAATCCAAGGTAGCCAATGTCCTTCATCGCCTTCTTGCTTGCGGCCCTTCTACTTGCAATCACGCCCGGCCCGGGCATCGCCTATGTGGTTGCTCGGACAGTGTCAAGCGGCCGTCGCGAAGGTCTGGCCTCCTGCTTAGGCACCGGTGTTGGCGGAATGGCACACGTGTTGGCCGCAGCCCTCGGCCTGTCGGTCATGGTTGCACAGTCAGCGATGGCCTTCAACATGGTCAAGTACATCGGCGCGGCTTACCTCATCTTCCTTGGTGTTCGAATCCTGATGCGCGAGGACGGCACAGCAGTCAGTACCCAGACCGGCGGCTCGAAGGGTGCACATCGAGCGCTTCTGGAAGGCATGGTTGTTGAGCTCATGAACGTGAAGACAGCTTTATTCTTTCTCGCGTTTCTTCCTCAGTTCGCGTTGCCGACCGAACCTCTGGTTCCGCAGTTGGTCATGCTCGGCAGCATTTGCGTGGCTTTGAATACCCTTGTCGATGTTGTCGCCGTGTTCGCCGCGCAAAAGCTTTTGGCATCGGGGCCTGCGCGGGCGGCGCGTGCCCGATGGCTGACTCGCTTTTCCGGCGGGACGATGGTCGGCCTTGGCATCTTTCTCGGCTTTGCACGACGCGAGTCGTAGGCCGCGTTCGGCCAGAACCGGTCGCTCGCGAACGCGCTGAATCTTGAACGTGAAAACCGCGTTGTTCTTCTTGGCGTTCCTCCCTCAGTTCGCTTCGCCGACTCAACCGCTCATCCCGCAGTTGGTCATGCTGGGCAGCATTTGTGTGTCGCTGAACACCTTCGTTGACGTTGTCGCCGTGTTCGCAGCGCAAAGGCTTCTGGCGTCGGGATCTGCGCGAGCGGCGCGGGCCAGATGGTTGACCCGCTTCTCTGGCGGGACGATGGTTACCCCCGGCGTCTTCCTCGGCCTTCCTCGCCGCGAGTCGTAGATCGCTTGGGGACTCAAAGCTGTCATCCACAACCACTGAGTGTGCTCAAGCTCGCGCTTGCGGCAGATCCTTCCAGCACGTCGTGTAGTTAGGCGTCTTCAACTCTTGCTTCATCGTACAGGTCCGATCGGAGCCACCCACGCCGGAGCTGGTCAGCTGGATCGACCCGTGGCCATGCACCCGCAAGGACTGGCATTTTTTTCCGCAGGCGAATGAAGGTATTAGGAGTGCCCCATCTCAACATTGCCTGCGGAAGGCCACCCGATGGTTCAGCGCAAAAACTCACGGTTGAGACCGAGCACGTAGCTCCGAATACCCAAGGGAATGGTGCGCGCAGCGCTGATGTCAAGGCTGACGAGCGGCGTGAGACCGAAGCGCAGGCCGGCTCGGGAGGTCCACGAGCCCGCCGCGCGGTTTCGTTCAACGATCAATGACACGCGTTCGTCAACGGCCCACTCTCCAGCGATGCCACGACGGTATGTGCGAGCACCATCGATGGGCGACCTGTCGAGACCAAGATTGGCGTGAATGCTCAGGGTCTGTGTAGGTCGCCAAGTCAGGGGCACAAGCACTTGCTGGCCTGGCTTCCCATGGCCTGTCAGGTCGTAAGTTGCGCTCCAGCCGAGCGCGGCAATCAGTGAAGCGTCCCCATTGCCGAAAAATGTCCACTTGACCTGCGGGCCACGGGTACGTTGCCGGCCGTCGGGTTGTGATATTCGATCGAAGTTAAAGCCCAATTCGATCGGACCCACTCGGCAGGCGGGGCCAAAGTGAATCACGTTGGCTGGCGCCAGCTCTATGCGTGTCACCCATGTTTCGTACCGGCACTGGCCGGGGTCCAGCGTTCCAGCGTCATCAACATCGAAGTGACCGCCTGCCCATACGCTGGTACCGGTCGACATGCACGCGGCGAGCGCATGGCGTCTGACCGTCGCGCGCCTCACCTCCATCATCTGCACCCTTGAAGTTGTGCCCGGCATTCTAGGTACGGTAACGTTCGTGGTTGCCATGTTCATGCCCAGTCGGCGTATCCGTAGTGGCACCGTCGCAGGGCGCGATGCTCCGGACGGTGAGGGAGTGACGCTCAAATCAGTGATATTCCGAGGAGGCGACGTGCGCGGCCGTTACGGACGCCCTACATTGGAGTCAAGGCAGCAGTGTCCCCGCGAGAAACGCCGAAATCAGCGCGCTGACTCGTTCGGGATCTTCTCGATGAGGGACATGACCGCAGCTCGGCAGGACTTCGATCGATGCGGGACCCCTGCCGGCGAGCTCTCCGATGAGGTCTGCGTGCAAGGTGCTGCCGAACTCATCGTTCTCTCCGTGGATTGCAAGCACGGGGCAGGTGACGCGCGGGAGCACCTCTTTCAGCGTCCAACCGGCGAACCCCGGATCAAGCCAGCGACCGATCCACGCGTCCAGCACCCATCCGCTTTTAACGCCGTGGTACTTCGAAAGCCGAGCGCGCTCTGCGGGGTCCTGGAACTGCGTCTTGGCTGCGCGTATGCCGTCCAGTGTTCGTGTCTCTACGAACGCCTGCGCAGCGATGGTGACCAGGCCATCGCATGATCCGTATTCTCGCGCTGCGGCTTCGATCGCCATGCCGCCGCCCACACTGTGGCCCAGCGCCACGAAGCGTTCGATGCCGAAATGGCGGCGCACGGTGGGCAGACAGAGGATCGCCTCATCCGCGATGAAGTTGGGCGACAACGGGTGTTCCAACGCATCCGAACGACCGAAGCCGAGTCTGTCGTAGGCGATCACGCGGCGGAAGGTCGACGCGCTGAGCAGTTGCGGGAACCCGCGCCAGAGTTCGACGCAGCCGAGCGAGTCGTGCAGCATGAGGATGGGTGCGCCGATGCTCTCGGCCGGGATCCATTCACGGGCGAACATGCGGCCGTCGGCATGCGCGACCCAGTGGTCCACGGCGAGTACAGGGTTCATGGTCTCCGCTCGATGGCTGGTTGAGGTGGCGACGATAGCCGATGCCCATGGCTCAGGGCCGGCGGACGCAGACGCGCAATGATCCGTCGCGTGCAGCCCGGCGCCTCCACAGCGCCCAATCCGGACGGCGCGCCTGCACAGCGCTGACGGACCGACCTCGGCGCTCGGTGGTCCGCGGAGCTTGGGTCTTTTCATTGACTGCCGAAGTCAGCCGGTCGCCCGCCGCCGCCTCTGCTGAAGGTGCACCCCAAGACAGCTCGCAAGGCGCTCGCCTGCTGGGGCTCAGACGAGAGGCCCGACGGAAATGGCTGGCGCACGGCCGCTCCCGCCTCGCGACGGCAGCCAGCGTCGACGCTGACAGAGACACAGGCGATCCGCTGTTCCGAGGCCGCCAGACGACTTCGTACGCTGGCGGTTTGGAGATCACACATGACAGTCAAGTACGTTGTTTCGATCGCAGGCGGATTGCTTTACTTCGACGCGGAGCGCCTGCCTGCCGAGCCGCTTCCCAGCCACGCGGACGCCCGCGATGGGAAACCCGACCTGAAGCTGATCCCCCTATCGCAACACCCCGCAGCCAGCAGCCACTGGGATGAAGCGCTAGGTTCGTACACGCTCGAGCAGCGCGGGTCGGCGGAGATCAGCGAACTGGCATGAGCTGCAAGGGTTGTTCGGCGAACGCCGGATCCGGTATCACGTTGCACGCCAGACAGAGGTCGAGAAGGGGCCATCTGCACCCTCAGCGTCCAGCGATGATGAAATCAAGTTGCAGGAAGAGTGTGGGTACCAAGCAAGGAGTCGTGATGGAGAAATCGAAGACGCGCGAAGAAGGCGTCGCATCCCCGAAGCGGGCTGCGCCGATACGCACTCGCACGCTGCGCCGAATTGACAGCAATGATCGCGCCGAGGCGGCTGCGGACATTCGAACCGATCAAACCTTTCTTCGCTGCGGCGGTCCACAGTCCATGAAGCGTAAGAACCGTTCGTGATCTTCTCGAACGTCGTACTCACAGCGCTTTTTCCGGTGCGTCCTGCGCCTACGTTCCAGTGAATAAACAACTCGGCTTAAGGGTTCGGGTGGATCATGCTCATCGTTCGGTCCGATGCGCTCGGATTTGGTTCCGCGCATCAACCGCGCGAAGGCGAACTGCCCATCGGCATGCTGACCGGCCTCGGCGACCCGAAAATTGCGCGCGTGCTGGTCTCCCTCCACGGACGTCCCAGCACGCTTGATCCTCCACCGGATGGTGCAGACATGCGGACATTTCGCGCAGCGCCTTCGCCGTGCGATTCAGGGCGCTGGTGAGTTCTCACGCAGGGCTCGACACGCGGGACGCTAGGCAAGGAGCCTGTGCAAGGCAGGTTCGAGGGCGCGGCTTGCGCCGAGTCACGGAGAAGCGAGCAAGGCTCGGCGGTTCCACCATCGATTTGATGTTTCTAGCTTGCACAACGCGTTTGCCCCCTCGAGCTTCGAGATGGCCGGGGTACGAGGACCACCATGCAGGACTCTTGCGTCGGCGCGGCAGAGCGGATTCGACAGACTCTGGGCCTCGAAGGCCCGGTCACATCATGATCAGGACGCGGAGCTGCCGGCGATACGCTCCTACGTGAGGAGAGGCGCAGCAACCTTCGTCACCGGCGGCCGAGTGCGGCCAGTGCTGCGGCGCCACGCATCCGCGTGCTCGCTCCGGGGCGAAGGCCTACATGTGCGCGCGCTCGTTATCAGCTGGCAAGGCAACAGTGGAGCGCCATCGTGGGGCTTTTCGGAGACTGCCATGAGCAACGAACGCACAAACACTCGCTACGTCCCGCCAGAGCCCGCCGAACCTCCGATGGAGCACCCGGCGACGAGGGACAGCCGGGCCGAGGCCATGAAATCGCCCGCATTTCGGGAAGCACTGCGCAAGGACGACGAACGCGAAGCACAGGCAGATTTTCAGCCTGACAGCGGGATCTTTGGCCAGACCGGTGCGAGCGCCGATGCGCCGAAGACGGATCCCATGACCTCGCAAGCGCGAGAAGAGAAGAAGGCTCGTAAAGAAAATGGCTACTGATCCACCCTGTCCATCCGTTTGCTTTGCGCAAGGAATGCTTCGCCGTTTCACCGGACATGCCAATAGCTAGATCGAGCGCCGCGCGATCGCTCAAGTTGCTCAACCGACGCTGAGCATTAACGACGCTTGGCCCATGGCGGCCCTGTGCGGTTGCTCTTGCACCCGCGGGCCCTTCGGCCGCACGCATGTCTTGCAGTGAATCAACACCTCGTCTCTCCATGGATCGACAAGCGCTCAGACGAAGTTTTGCAGCATGCTGATGAATGGGCGATGCATCCCCGCGCGCACAGCATGTGCAGCTCGAAAGCAACGCCGGTTCGGTGCAGTCCTTTGAAGGCGATTGAAGAGACGCTCCCTCTTCGGAAGCGGTCAGGTCGTGCCGCTGGCGCTGGACATGAGCACCGTTTTTTGCAACGATTCAGCCCCACCGTGGTCATCCTCAAAACGCGAGTCGGCGCAGGGCGCTGGGGAATCTGAACTCGGCACGCTCAGTTGAAACTGACTGGGTAAGGCGCCCTTTGGCCACGATACGACGATGAGCGCGGAGTGGTCCTACATCCGTTGCGGAGGCGTCAGCGGTAGCGTTCCTGCAGTCGCAGGAAGCAAGATGACTTCCCCCACAATCAGAAGGAGTGAACATGCCCACATCTGACAAGTTCACTGAAGCCTACGAAGCCTGGAGGCGCGCCACCGACGCACATGTCGAGATGATGCGCGAGGTGACGCACGGGGCACGGCTCGGCGTGCAGGCCATGACGCAGCAGGTTGGTGAGATCGACGGGCTGCACGCGACCTGGATGGAGATGGTGATCGTTCGAGATGACAAGGCGCCATGACCACCGCGATCGGTGGCCAGCCGTTCGATGTCATGGACGAGTTTCGCCATGAGGGGAGAGTGTTTCTATGCAGCGCTGAGCAGCTGCCGGACGGGACCTTTCACGCCAGCGTACGCTATCGGATGCCGCCGACGAACGAGATTCGTACGCTTCAATACGACCAGCAAAGGTACGCATCTGCGGCTGAAGCCGTCAGTCGGGCGACGGAGCTGGCGATCGCCTGGGCGGCGAACCGCGATGGTGATGGGCGCGGAGAAGGCTAGCGCGCACGCGGGGGCTTGGTCCTGCGGTTCAAAGCCTGCAGGCGCCAACGGGGCAGCCTGAGCAAGGCAGGCTCAAGGCGCGGCTTGCGCCGAGCCCGAGGGGCGCGAGCGAGGCTCCGCGGTTGCGTCATAGGTCTGGAGGTGTTCGTTCGCGTCCAGTGTCGACACGCCACGCCCAATCCGCCACAGACTTGGCGGCTGTGCCCTACCCATCCATACTCCGGCGAGTTGCGCCTGTCTGCCTTTCCGGGATTGCGGCAGATCCTCACAGCACGTCGTGTGGTTGGATGCCTCGAGTGGCTACGTTTTCACCAGGGTTCGATGCGAGCCGACACGTCAACGCAACGCTGGCGCTGGTCAGCTGAATGGCGGCCTTTAGAACTCGACCTTTGCCGACAGTTCGAAGGTACGCCGTGGCGCGATCAGGACTTGGCTCGCGGCGCGTCCCACCCAAGTGGCGTACAGCTCATCGGTCAGGTTGCGCACACGGAAGGTGAGGAGCGCCGGCTTCATGCGATAGCTCACAGCGGAATCTAAAGTAGTGAACCCCTTGATCTGGACTTATTTCGCGTTGTCAGCGAACATGAAACTGGTCCGGTTCAGGCCCATGAACCACTCCAGCATCGTCCCCTCAGGGCGGTAGGTTGCAACGAGGTTGGCCACGCGCTCCGGCACGTTCGGCGGGCGGTTGCCGACACGGGAAACGCCGCCGGCTTCGACCAAGGTGTCGAAGCGCGCTTGAAGTGCAGACACATTGCCTGCGAGCGTGAATTCGCGCGTGGCCCGCCATGCCGCAGAGAGCTCCACCCCCGTGAAGACTGCTTGCCGTTGCTGACGGTCGGCGCCGCGTTATTGGCGTCGCGCGAAAGCACGTTGTCCAGCTTGATGTCGTAGGCGGCCAAGGTCCACTCGACGCTGGCATCGGGGATGCTCTGCTTGAGCCCGATCTCCGCCTGCTTGCCCCGCGAGAGCGGGAACGATGCGTTACCGGCCGAGAGCAGAAACAGCGAGCCCACGGGCAGCGTCGCGTTGGAATACTGTCCGTAGATGCTCGTCTGCGCCCACAGGTTGTACACCGCCCCGATGCGTCCTGAAGTCGATTTGTAATTGGTGTCGAAGCTCGAGGTTGTCACGGCATTCAGGTCATCGATACGGCGCTCGACCTTCGTGCGGTCATGGCGCAACCCGCCAACGAGCGTCAGATTTGGGGTGATCTTCAATGCGTCTTCAACGAAGAGTGAGGACACCCGGACATCGGTATTGGTGTCGGTGCGGTTCCCCGCTCCCGTGGTGAGCGCGGGGGTTTAGGTTGTAGAAGCCGACGTTCGGCTGAAGTGCCGAAACCCGCAACGCGGCCGCGGTCGCCGCACTGCCATTGGAAAAGCGCCGCATGCTGTCGAAGGTCGTCTCGCTGTACTCGCCGCCCACGACGAAGCGGTTCTCCATGCCTGCGATGTCGCCTTGGTGCGTCGCGTCGAAGTGCGCCCATCTTGGTCACCACCACCACTTCTAGTGCCGCGTGTGTGGGAAGGTTTTCGATGTTCAAAGCTGTCCGGGCCACTTGGCCGATCGCGCGCCCACCGGTTTTGTCGTTGAGCGCCACGAACTCACGCTGTATGGGACGTGTCTGGGGTGCACTGCGTCAGGCACAGCTGTCTGATACAGCCGTCCTCGGCGCCTGGCATCGGCAGAGCCCGGCTGTTCGGCCGGAAGCGAAGACAGATGGGATGGAGGTCGGCTACTGACCAAAGTGGGGTTTACTCGCCGGCGCTGAGCAGTTGCCCGCTGCGGCTTGCCGGCCACGGTACGTGACGAGGTCCCGCCAGGCGGCTGAGTCCACGCCCGCACGCCCCGCACGCCCGCACGCTCACGCAACCGCACCCGCACGCGAAGCAGGAGCACCCGCCACGGCAGAGGAGGCGAGAGAGGCGATGCGATCTACATGCCACGTTCTTATGACGATCCGTACGTGACCAGAATCGTGGTCGAGGTCTCGGGCGATGAACACCTGCTTCCCAGCGTCTCTCACCCAGAACTGAAACTGTGCACCGAATACTCCATGGGTGGTGGGGAAGATTACTGGCTGCTGCTCTGCAGCGTTGGACCGGACTGGGTGAATGATGAGTCTGGTGACCGGCGCTGAGTCAGGACCCGGTTGCGCAGAAAAGGCCTTCGCTGGATCGGGTGCTGCACTGGTTTCGTCGACCGGGACGAAGCCTTGGTCGTCGCTGGACGCAAAGGAACTGGTTGCGCACGGCGATCGGCCCCGCGCCATCCGTTGCGACGTCGCGACGTTGCAGGCGGCCTCCAAGTCGAGTCGATGGTTGCTCGAAACCGCTGCGACGCACGGACTACTGGACGCGGCGTGCAAAACGTCTTGGCCGAAGCGGCCGCGTACCCCCACGATGACTGCGAAGCGTCACGTACATCAACTTGTAGCGCCATGAACACCGAGTCACAACACCGGCGCCAGCTGGGCGATGGCGCACTCGTGAATTGCTCATCACGTGTGTTGCCGTTGATGCGGCTGCAGCCGAGGAGCCCGGCACCAGCGGCTGATGATGCGGCTGCCTGTCATCCGAATCGATTGCCTTGCGAGCATCGGTGCGCAGCCACCTTGCAGAAGTTGGGCGGCGTAGACTAGTCGAATGACCCCCGCCATGCTTCTCTGCCATGCTGACAGCGCCACTTTGTGGCCTCATGAAAGCACCGAGCAGAGCCACCATGATGTGCCATCCGCTTATCAAGATGCATTGGCTGTCCGAGGGTTGCGTGTTGCGAGAGGCGAGCAGCCAGTCGGCTTCAAGGTGGGATTTACCAACCGGACGATTTGGAAACGCTATACCGTTTTTGCCCCGATCTGGGGAACGGTATGGAACACGACGCTCACACGTTGTGAGAGTGAGGCGACGCTCGAGCTGAGCGGCATCAGCCAGCCGCGTCTTGAGCCCGAAGTGGCATTCAGCATGCTCGCAACGCCGCCTGCCAATGCTTCGTTGGAAGAACTCTTCAGTTGCGTCGAATGGATGGCTCCGAGCTTCGAGGTGGTTCAGTCTCATTGCCTGGACTGGAAGTTCAACGCTGCTCAGGCCGTGGCCGATGGTGCTCTGCATGCGCGCTTGTTGGTCGGCAAACCAACGCCCGTCTCGCGCATCGCCAGGTCTGGCGAGGATTTCGACAAGCTTCTTGCGCAAACGCACCTGAGGTTGTATCGAGGTGAAGATCTGATCGATGAAGGCACCGGTCGGAATGTGCTCGATGGACCTTTGCATGCACTCCTGCATTTCGTCCATGAGTTGGAAAACTGCCCAGGTGCGCCAAGCCTGGAAGCCGGCAACATCGTGACAACAGGCACCTGGACCGATGCATGGCCCGTCAGGGCAGGGGAGACCTGGCACTACGAAACCGGCACGCCTTTCGCATCGCTGCGCGTTGCTTTTCGCTAATTTGTCCGCCTGCAATGGCGCAGTTCGAACTCGCCACGGGCCTACGACTCGGCGCATGAAGCACCAGGAATTGCCCGAAGAAAAAAGATCAGCGGCAGCCATCGACTCCCGAATAGCTCGCCCACGAGGCGCGGGCACTTGTCAACCCTGCCGTGAGCCAAGCCATGCGCTAGTTCCCCAGATCAGCTGCCACTCATTCCGGGCCACTGGCATCGTCGAATACTTGGGCAACGGTGGAAAGCTCGAGGTCGACGAGCAAAAACCTGAATCTCTGTCCGCGCTGCGACCTTCTTCGAGGTCGATGGGAAAAGGACGGGGGGCAAACGGGCGGCTGCCCTTCAAGCTGCATGGGTCTAACCATGAACAAAGTCACACAAAAGTCACCTCTTCACCCCGCCGCTTGGCTGAATGTGAAAAACTCACATATGCTCAGCCTATCAAACAAACGGAGACAGAATATGCATGTTGAAACATTTGCGCTGGGACGTGCGTTTGCTGACTGGTCGGAGCTGACGGACGAATATCTCGCAGGTATGCAGGCGCTGCGCCGCGGCGATCCCGGCGCGTCTGACAGCATGATGCGGATGGCAAAGTTGATGAGCGAGTGCCAGCGGCAGGTAACCGGGACAACCACAGGTACCATCGCTGTGGCTGAGCTGAAGCAGCCGGTAGCGACGCCACGTTCGTCCAACTGGCTCAAGTCCACGGCGGCCATGTTGTTCCGCACCACAGACAACTTGGACCTGCTTCACTGAGCGGCCTACCGCGCACGAACGAAAGAAACCCCAACCTTGGACCAGCTCGCTCTTGCCCTTTCCGCCTGCGCCCGTGTGCTGCGGCCGGTGATCAGGCTGGCGCTGAGTCTGGGGTTGAAGCAGCCGCACCTTCATGAACTGGTCAACGACTTGCTTCTCGAAGAGGCACAGCGGTCATGGGAAGCAAAGGGTATTCGGCCCAATCTCAGTCAGCTCTCTATCACCACGGGCATCAACCGCAGGGCAGTGACAACCCGGGTACGTGCGCCGCGTGACCCTCTCGCTCCGACAGAGATGTCTTCAGCGGCCAAGACCCTTACCGTGTGGCTGGAGATGGCCACTGACAATGCGGCGTTGCGCACGCTGCCCATCACGAATGATGGCAAAGCGCCGTCTTTCGAATCGATGGCGTGGATCGGTAGCCGCGGCGATGTGCACCATCGAGCGATCCTCGCCGAGCTGACCCGCCTCGGCATGGTGGACGAGCTGGGTGATCGCGTCGAGTTGAAGGCCGAAGGCTTCATTCCTGCCAATGACCTCGCCGGCATGCTCTCGTTCTTCGCCGACAACGGGCGTGATCACCTCGCTGCTTCCGTGTCGAACGTTTTGTCCGAACGTCCCCCGATGCTGGAACGCGCAGTGTTTGCCGACGGCTTGTCGATGGACGCCTGCGAAACCATCCATCAGCTCGTACGAACTCGCTGGGGCGCGCTGCATCACGAGCTGGCGCATGAAATGAGAACCGCTGTCGATGTCGGTGGCGAAAGTGCAACGGGCCGCATCAGAGTGGGCATTTATACGTACTTCGAGGATGTGCCCAAGGCCTCCTTGACGTCTTCTGACGAGATGCCCGAACACCATCCGCAGCAATGAAAAATCTTCTCCTTCGTGGCCTGTTGGCCATGTCGATGCCACTCATCCTTTCCTGTGGTGGCGGTGGCGGTGGCAGTGGTGATGGCAGTGCAAATAGCGCGAATGCATCTACCGGTCAGGCTTCTTCCGGGGCACTGACCTTCACGTCTGCCAGCGCGCCTGAATGGGGATTCGCCGCACAGTCCGTCAGCGATGGCGGGCCAGGCGGTTCTGGATCGAGCGCAGGTGCCTCTAGCGGTTCGAACGGCAGTTCCGACGGCACCGGTGCGACTGCGTCGGCGAGCGGTGCTGGCGGCGTTGGCTCCGGCGGCACCGGCGCATCAGCGTCGGCGGGCGACACCGGCGGCGTTGGTTCAGGTGGGACCGGCGCCTCGGCTTCTGCTGGGGACAGCGGCGATTCGGGCGTCGGCGGCGTCGGCGGCGTGGCCAGCATCATCGTCAACGGCGTGCGGTACAACACCGACTCGGCCGTGCTGAAGCTGCGCGACGCGCCGGTGCTGCAACTCGGCATGACCGCGAAGGTGAACGGCCCGACCAATGCAGACTTCACAACTGGGGTCGCCACCGAGGTCGAGTCGGCCGCCGATGCCCGCGGGACCGTTGTCTCGGTGGATGTGACCAGCGGGAACCTCGTCGTGCTGGGCACGACCATCAACACTGACTCGACCACGGTCTGGGGCAACATTTCTGGCTTGAGTGCCGTGACGCCTGGCATGACCGTTCAGGTGTGGGGCCTGCCTGCAGGCCAAGGCGTGCTGCGCGCGACACGCGTCGAGCAGCAGCCGGCCAACTCGCCCATCATCACGGGCACCGTGCAGAACCTGGACAGCGGCAATCGCCATTTCGTCCTTGGCGGCCTGACCGTGGAGTTCCAACAGAATGCGGTCCCGGCGGCCGTGGCTGCAGGCGTCAACGTGCGGGTCCGTGCGAACGCACAGCCGGCCTCCGGCGTACTGCGAGCAGCCTCGGTCGAGCTCTGGTACCCGGTGTCCCTGCGCGATGGCACACGGCGCCAGCTGGGAGGCGTCGTCACGGACTTCAGCACGACCCGCAGTTTCCGGGTGCTGGGCACGCCGGTTGATGCTTCGTCAGCGCAGGTCTCCGGGGGTCCGCTGGCGGGCATCGCAAATGGCGTTGAACTCGACGTGGCCGGCACGGTTGCCAACGGCGTGCTGGTGGCCACCAAGATCAAGATCAAGAAAACCCCAGGAGGCGCAAGCGCAGCCTCCTTCACTGCCATGGGGACGATCGGCTCGTTCAAGTCTGCTGCCGATTTCAAGGTGAAGGGGCAGCAGGTGAACGCCTCGGACCTAGGGGTTCAGTTCGTCAACGGCACAGCATCAAACTTGGGCAACGGCACCAAGGTCAGTATCAGTGGCGATCGCATCGTGAATGACGTGCTGATCGCGACGCGGGTGAGCTTTGATTAATCGCGGGCCGATGCTCGAAAGATGCGCGGACTCTGGTCCGGCGTCAACCGTCTGCAGCAGAATGGCTGGCAGCGCAGGAGGCCCGGGCGCGGGCCATGCAGAGGCCTGCTGAAAGCCGGCCTTTGATGGTCGGCCGCCAATGCAACTGGCGACTACTGCTGCGCGGCGGCTGCCGCGGCCTTGAGTTCGCGCGCCGCTTGGCCCAAGGTGGCGCGCTTGCCGTTCACGGTGTAGATGACCGCCGTTTCACCATCGGAGCAGACAACGGGAATGCAGCTCACGGCGATGTTGCTGGCGATCAGACCTCTGGAGCTTCTCGTGGCGAGTGCTTCCTCTGTTTCGAAACGAAGGTCGGCGATGAAATCCTTGAGCTCCTTCATGCCTCTGATTCTGCGGCATCCCAACGCGCGCTCGCCGTGGGAGGGTCACTCGAGCCCTGGGACCCCCGGTCGGTTCGCGCGCTTACCTCTGAAAGTCCACATGACCCAACTGCGTCACCTCGCCCTTTCCATCGAAGAACACGACCACGACGATTTCTTCTGGACGATCTTGGAAACCATGACTGACCACGCCGGCTGGTCCGAGCACTCGTCGGCGGTGCACGGCTTTCGAACGTGGAAGGAGGCATGGAACGCTGGCAACGTCGAGTACCTGAAGCTGGTGAAAGACCCACGCGTCGGGCCGCGCTTCCGGGCCGCTGCGCCAACGTAGCCCCTGCGACTGACCATAAAGCGCCGGCGCCGCTGCCGAATGGGCGTTAACGACCGTCACACAACGGTCGCTTGTGTGAACGGTCTAAGCAGACGGACGTTGAGGAGATCTTTGCTCTGCACACAGAATCGAGCGTCGCTCCAAGCGTGTTCTTGCACCCGCATGCGCGTTGCTGCCTGCGTCGTACAGTGGAGCGTCGATCCGGCGCGCTCCTACGCCAGCATCTCAGCGCTCACACCAAACTGGACGTCACTTCCAGATTGCCGACCCCAGGCAGAGCACGCAGCGTCGCGGCCGTCTTGACCGAGTATTCACGGCTGAGAACCGTGCTGACTTCCAAGTATTCGCAGCGTGCCTCCGCCGGACTCAGCGTCAACACGGCATAGCCCCGTTTGCTCGTTTCGGCGTAGCGAAGGTCGTCGACCATTCGTCGGAAGGCGTCGGAGAGCAGATCGTTCGCGACCAATGGCAGCGCGCGCTCGAACCCCGGCGAGGACACGGAGGCGGTAGCGAACTCCACGCCGACCCGCTGACCGCCGATGTCGGTCAGGTTTCCAGCCCAGGCGTTGTGCGTATCGCCCGCGAGCGAGATGAGATTCTTTCGCTGGTCGCGTGCAAGCCCGAGGACAGCGTCGCGCGCAGCCGGGTAGCCATCCCAGGCGTCCAGGTTGTACGGGGCCTTGGTCTGCGCCAGCAGCGTCCGCTGGCTGTCGCTGCGGGCCGCTTCCGGCGTGGACTGCGCGACGACGTAAGCCGTCAAGGTCTCTACCGTCATCGCAGTCGCAACGCTCAATGGAATGGCCATGCGCATCATCAAGACCTGCTGGCCGAGCACCTGCCACGTGCCCGCCGATGCAGCCATGCGGGCAGAGAGCCAGTCGAGCTGTGCCTGTCCAAGTAGCTGACGCGACGTCGAGGCAGACTCGCCAGCAAGATGCTGATCGAGCGAGAGCTGCTTATCGCGGCCGATCAGACGTGTGTCGAGCATGTGCAGCGACGCCAACGTCCCGAAGTCGAACGATCGATAGATTTTCAACGGGTCGGTGGGGTCTGGAAGGCGCGTCGGAAGCCACTCGTGGTACGCCTGGACTGCGGCGCTGCGTCGCGCTGCAAAGCTGCCCTCGCTCGCTTCATCGTGGTTGGCGGCACCGCCTGACCACGTGTTGTCGGCAAGGTCGTGGTCATCCCAGACAGCGATCATCGGAAATCGTGCATGCATGGCACGCAGGTCGGCATCAGTGCGGTACTGCGCATGACGTTGTCGGTAGTCCTCCAACGTCAGAACCTCATGGTCGGGTTTGGACTCCCGGTCGATGGCAATGGCAAGCTGGGAGGCATAGCCCAACCGGCCGAACTCGTAGATGTAGTCGCCCAGGTGAAGCACAACGTCGATGTCGGCGCGCTTCGCGATGTCTGCGTACACATTGAAATAGCCGCTCGGGAAGTTGGCGCACGACACGACCGCCAACTTGGCCTGCGCCACACCGCCTACCGGCAGCGTCTTCGTGCGCCCAATCGGCGAGGTGTCTTCCCCAATGAAGAATCGGTAGTAGTTGACGCTTGCAGGCTGCAGCCCCATGGCATCGACTTTCACGGTGTAGTCGCGATCGGGACCGGTGCTCGCGGTCCCTCTGGCCACGATGACGCCGAAGCGCTCGTCACTCGATACCTCCCATACAACGTTGATGGTGCCTGGCGCTGCGGGCGTGACGCGAGTCCAGAGGATCACGCGATCAGACAAGGGATCGCCGCTGGCGATTCCATGCTTGAAAACGGAGCCGCTGGACTCCGGAGGCGGGTTCGGTGAACCACCCTCGTCGTTGCCGCTTCCGCCTCCACCACACGCTGTCACGCCGATGCCGGTGCCAGCGAACATTGCGAACAGCACAGCGTTGCGAAGCACCGAGCGGCGACTGGCGGTCGTCGAGTCGCTCTCTGATGCAGGACTCTGGCGAGGCGTCATCCTCTCGGGCGGGCTCTTCTCATCGGGAAAGGACATTCGTCGGGACTTTCTTATTTGTCGGTTGGTTGGAGCGAAGCACCGTGCAACGTCGCAGCATCTGACGCGAAGAGAACCTCACAGGATTCTCGGCAGGACGACGGCGAGCGCAGCAGCGTTGATAAAAATACAGAAGGCGATGCATGGAAGCGACCGGTCGACGGCAAGGGTCCAGACCGTCCGTTCAGTCGGTGAGTCCACGAGCGGCGCAGGCGTTGTGTATTCGAACGTTCCACCGTAGCTGTCCGCCGTCGGCTCGCCTTGAACCGTGAAATTCGTGCTGACGCCTCTCACCGAGATTTTTTCGGCAGCGGGTGCAGGCGCCATCATCCGCGGCGTCTTCTGTGCCTTGTTCGACGTGCCGATCAAGCCCTGATCACATCCATGTTTTGGAGAGGGCAGCAACGCAAAGACGCGCGTGTCCAAATGGCTGGTCTCCCGCTGCAGGCCGCTCGAGCACTTGCCGAAGCGCTCGTTTGAATGCGCCTCAGAAGCCTCTCCGGAACGCATCACGTGCCCCAGAACTGCTGCGTTGGGATCGAAGGCGGGGCGACCGTCTGCACGACGGTCGAGGAGAAAAAATTCAGGAGCCGACATCGACCCTCCACTGAAACGTACTAAATGGGAAAAACTCACATTCTGAATTCTTCGTTCGCTCGTCCAAAGTCTTTGTCAGACAGTGGCTCATTTACCTCGTCGTCGAAAACAAAAGGTTTCGACGCCCGGTGGACATCTCAAAACCGAAGGCTAGCAACGCCAACTGATGCGACAAAGGCAATTGGAAGTTCCGCCTGGGCGGAAAATTGACGCTATCCGACGACCGGCGTACGTAGGCCATGGATTTCGCGGCGACAAGGTCAACGCTCGCGTTACCTGGGGCAGGTTTGGACATCCGGGCGGTGCGTGTCGTGGACATCCTGGAGGTCTCGTCAACTTGCAAAAGGAACACAAAATGGCAGACATCAATGACAAGCCCGCAGCGACCGGAACAGGTGCCGTCGTCGGCGGGGCAATCGGCGGCGTTGCGGGTGGAGCCGCTGCAGGTGCCGCAGTCGGGGGAATGACCGGTCCCGTTGGCGCGCTTGTCGGCGCTGCTGTGGGAGCTGTGGCCGGAGCGGTCGCGGGACGCAGCATGAAGACCGACCCGGTTGCTGAAGACGCCTACTGGAAGGACAACTACTCCAGCCGACCGTACATTACGCCTGGCGCGACCTACGACGACTACGGTCCGGCTTACCGTCATGGAGTGGACGCTTATTCACGCAACCCAGAGCGCTCCTTCGATGACGTCGAGCCTGAGCTCAGCCGAGATTGGGGCACCACTCGCGGCAAGTCGAAGCTGGAATGGGAACATGCCAAACACGCTACTCGCGATGCCTGGGACCGCGCTAGCAACGCAGTGGAGCGCGCGATCCCAGGTGATTCCGACCGCGACGGACGCTAGGGCTCGAGCCTTAAGAGGGCCCCCCCAAAGGGTGGCGGGCCTCTCGTTTTGCCGACGCCGCGCCTCCTGACGTCGATGGGGAATCAGCCAATGGTCTCCACGCTAGGCCCAAGAATTTGCCGTCGCTTGATGAAGTCAAGTGGCTTCCGATTCAAGGCAGGCGCGTGGTGATGCCGTCTAACCTCTGAGAGTCGGCAGGAGTACTGTTCGCGATGGCCACCATCTCCTGCGCAGTTACCCGGAAGCGCCGTGGACACTGTGGCGCGTTTTTATGAAGCGTAGTCGTTTGGCGACGGGACTGCGGCAACATCGCTTGTGATCCCATCCAAGCGTATCGAAGGACCGCTCAGCGGCCACGCCATGTCGGCGTTTTACGGTTCTCTCGCGGAGCCTCTCATCCTTCATTCGGTAAAGCAGTAGACGTGAACGTCGTGGAGGCTCGCTACTCCTACCGCGCGACGCGAACAGCTTGCGAAGGCCGAGCACTGATCACCATGACATCGGCGGAGTACCCCCCTCTCGATTTGTAGCATCGCTGCGCTCTCGATTTGTAGCATCGCTGCGAACTGCTAGTGGATGTCGCGCTTCTCTAGATGCACACGTCGCCGGCTAGAGGTGCGCGTCTTCCGCTGCTGGTTCATCACCCAGGTCCGATCGGCGCCGCCGACGCAGGCGCTGGCCAGCTTGGCCGGAGCCGCGATTCAGGGCACCGAGCGCGCCCTGTGGCATCCTGCGACCGGCTGCTTTCGGCGGCGGATTCAACTGGTCGATGCAACACACTAACCACTGCTGAGGCAGAAGGAGTGTTGCAGATGAAGTACCGGACGCGAACCTACTATACGGACGCCCAGAAGGCATTGATGTGGGAGCGCTGGAAGGAAGGCTGGACTCTCCATCAGATTGGCCATCTGTTTGATCGACCTCACACTTCGATCCACAACATCTTGTCGAAGACCGGTGGCATTCGACCGCCGCAGCGCAGGCGCGGCGCCACTGCGTTGACCCTGGCAGAGCGAGAAGAGATCTCTCGTGCGCTGATCGTTGGTGAGTCGATGCGCTCGGTGGCCGCCCGACTTGGCCGGGCACCGTCGACCATCAGCCGCGAGATCGGTCGCAATGCAGGGCAAGACGGCTATCGGGCGAGCGTCGCCGACGAANGATGTGGGAGCGCTGGAAGGAAGGCTGGACTCTCCATCAGATTGGCCATCTGTTTGATCGACCTCACACTTCGATCCACAACATCTTGTCGAAGACCGGTGGCATTCGACCGCCGCAGCGCAGGCGCGGCGCCACTGCGTTGACCCTGGCAGAGCGAGAAGAGATCTCTCGTGCGCTGATCGTTGGTGAGTCGATGCGCTCGGTGGCCGCCCGACTTGGCCGGGCACCGTCGACCATCAGCCGCGAGATCGGTCGCAATGCAGGGCAAGACGGCTATCGGGCGAGCGTCGCCGACGAAGCGGCCTGGAACCGTGCTCTGCGGCCGAAGCTATGCAAGCTGGTCAAGAATCGGGCGCTGGCTGGCGTCGTGGCGAACCTGCTTCGAATGCTGTGGTCGCCCGAGCAGATCGCCGGCTGGCTCACGCATACTTATCCGAACGACCCGAGCCTTCATGTGTCACACGAGACCATCTACCGCAGCCTGTTCATTCAAGCGCGTGGCGCGTTGAAGAAGGAGTTGCTGGAGCACCTCAGACGCACGCGCGGCATGAGACGCTCTCGTTCCTACACGCAGAAGACGGCGATCCATGGGCAGATTGCTGATGCCGTGTCGATCAGCGAGCGCCCTGCCTCTGTCGAGGATCGGGCGGTGCCTGGTCATTGGGAAGGAGACTTGGTGTTCGGCAGCGGCAACAGCCAGATCGCCACGCTGGTCGAGCGACAGACGCGATACGTGATGTTGGTGAAGCTCGAAGGCAAGGACTCGCAGTCGGTCGTCGACGCGCTTATCAAGAACGCGCGCAAGCTGCCGCAGGAGCTCTACAAGTCATTGACCTGGGATCGAGGCACAGAAATGCACGGTCACAAGCGATTCACGATGGCCACCGACATCCAGGTCTACTTCTGTGATCCCCAGAGCCCCTGGCAACGCGGCAGCAACGAGAACACCAATGGGCTGCTGCGGCAATACCTGCCGAAGGGCATCGACATCTCGGGCTACTCACAGCTCCAACTCAACGCGATCGCGCGACAATTGAACGAGAGGCCGCGCAAGACGCTCGGCTTCCACACACCCGCTGAGATGTTCAGCGAATGTGTTGCATCGACCGGTTGAATCCGCCGCCGAGTGCCGCCTAAGCGGCTGCCCGCCAGCTTACCCCGACGCCATTTCTCGCCAGCACGGCGAACATTGTGAATTCTCGGTCCGAGATTCGGATGTTTCCTTGCCCGACGTGGCGTTGGAGGTACGGGACGACATCGTTGACAAGCAGGCGTGCCCCAAGCTTTCGGTGAACCTCAACGAGCACCTCCGCAACGTTGCGTTCGACAAACTGGTCCAGCAAGACAACCCTCGACCGGTCCTCCATGAGGAGGCTGCGCTCATCAACGAGATTTGTCCATTCAAGACCCTCGGTTCCTGCCGCAGGAAAGTGAGCCCGCATGAGTTCGTGGACGCGACGTGTGTTCATCTGGCCTGGGTCAGGTTAAAAATTGGAGGCGCGTGCGAGCGTCGGCTTTTGGCCGAAAGCGGCCGCTGCAGGATGCCATATCGGCACGATGAATCGCCGCTTGGGCTGCTGCTGACATCGCCGCCGTCTCCGCCCGCAATATTTCTCCTGAACGCTGTGACCCTGAGCACGGTGCCGGCAACAGACGAGGCATGACATGGAAACCTTGGCGACGGTGCTTGCGAGCCTGTATGAGCTTGAAATCCGAATCGCAGACATGGACCGCATAACAAGCGTGCTGATAGCTCAGACAAAGTATCCGGACTGCGCGGCCGACATCCTCACATGGTCGTCCGACGTAGCCCTCAGGCTGAGGGTGTCCGGGCTGATGGGGCGAACTCTGCTCCGGGCCATCGACAGCGCTGTGCGGTGCAGCCCCGTCCATGGCAAGCTTAGGCGAGCTGTACCGCATCCTTCTCCAGCATCGAAGAGGTGGCACTGGGCAACTTGGTGGTTCGAGCCTGCTACCGTTCGACCAAGCAGCCAGCAACTTTGCGCCCGATCTTCGCGCCGCTGGTGTTCAGCAACTCCATCAACGCTGGGGGCCTTTGCCTTGCTCCGCCCGAAGCCTGGACGGCAAGGCCGCTGCTCGAAGAACTCAAAGAGAAGGTGCGCATGCTGCTCGCGGAAGACCTCTACATCAGTGGCACACCTCACCGCCTGCGTCGGTGGCGCTAGGTGGAACGAGGCAGAAATACAAGCTCCGCTCCGTGCCATCGCTCAGGGCGATGTCGAATTGCTCCATCGAGCTCTCACGGGACTTCAAGGTAAGCCGCTGCGCGATGCGCCACGTGCCTGCCGGGCCAAGCGTACGCGCGAGGTACGCGTACACCTCAGACAGGCCCTGACGCGTTTCCCCGGCGCGCACGACGACCGCAGTCTGCTCGGACGAGCCATCGCCGCCGGAGAGCGTCACCGGCAGGGCCGGCCACGCTAGCATTTGGCTGATCTTGAAGTTAGCGATAAACGCCTGAAGCCAGCACCACAGGCTTGGGTAGTAGCCTGCAAACCAGTTTGCGTAAGCAGCTTGCAGTACGTCACCGGTTGGGTCGTAGGTGATGGAAGCCAAGGGCTTTGCCCAAGAGATGAACCGCTCGCACTCGCTAAAAGGTACCCGGCCGCGGTTGTTGAGGAATATGACGTGAGCGTCTCGCTCCACATCAGCCTGACCGTTCGGAAACACGACCGCCCGCGCTGCGCGCAAACGTACGAGCAAGCTGCTCGACAGGCGAACGCTCGCGTTGAGCTCACTGGTTGGTGTGACGCCTTTCATGCAGCCCTTCTTGCCTTGCACAGGGCGACCAGACGCCCAGGAGCCTTGAACCCATCCGGACTCACATCGAAGCATTCTGTGGCGACGTTGGCGGCCACTACGGCGTCAGGCGCGCAGAGGGCAGCCCATTCGCTGGCGATCCCCCGAGTCGAGCGCCCAGTCGCCTCGGCCATCAGCGAGGTGACCATTGAGGCCGAAGCGTGGAGCAGTTCGGAGGCGTCGAAGTCGCCGTGCAGGTGAACTGAGCCAGCCGCGGGCTCCCATTGCGCGTGTACCAGGAAGGAAGGGTTGGCAGCGGTGCCGAAGAACGACCGCATCTCTTCGGCGTCGACCTCCAAGAGAGCCTTCGGGGCCATCGCGGTCGCGAGAATCCAATAGACAGACGCACTGGCCCATTCCAGGCGCGAGCGGCCGGTTTCCACAAAGTGCTCGACAGAGGAGAGCCCCGCCCAAGCCCAGGGCGACTCGGCAACGCCAACCACCAGTTGCACCTGTAAATTGGGCAGCGCGCGAAGGGTCGCCAGCGCGCCATCGACCTCTGCGGCCTGCAGCTTCGCAGCATCAGGCAGCACAACCACGACGTTCACGGAGCTCGGCGGATAGTCCTTGAAGAAGATGGGAAGCCGGTCGGGCGCGGTGGCGGAGGTGATGACCTGGCGCCGCTCGATGACGTGCCGCAAGCCCCCAACGAGCAACCGCAGCAGCATGGGCTGGCGCGCCGGTGCATCAAAATTCAGCACCACGGTTAGCAGGCGGGAGACCGATGCCTCACCGCCAAGCTCAGCGACGTAGCCGCCTTCGGCAGCGAACAGGCCTAGGACCGGCGTGAGCGATGCAGTGGACGGCGTCGGCGTAAGAGGTTCAAACGCTCTCATCACCTCGCCGTGTCGCGAATGCGCAGGCGCCACTGAAAAGGCTCAGTGCAGGGCAGGGCGCGCGCCGATGCAGTCAGCCGCTCCACCTTTACGCTGCAGCCATCGAAGTTGAAGTCGTAGCGGATCAACGATTCGACGGCCAGAAGGTTGTGGTCATCCCATCGCTTCCAGTCGGCACCCTTCGACGAAATGGAAAGGTACACGGTGCGCGTGGCCGGCGACCACCAAGCCATGAGGTTGTCGAAGAGGTCGAAAAGACGGTCCTTCGTTCTGTAGAACACCTTCCCGCGCTTGTTCGTGATCGTCATCAGCATGCGCACTGGCCAGTGGTAGTTTACGGTGGAACCCATGTCTTTTCTTTGGCAAGTTCGACCGCTTAGACGCCGCGCTTGGTGAGGCCGCGCCAGTGCCTCGGCGCGGTCACATGGCCGTACACAGCGCGCGACTCCGCATCTCCCTGGCTCCGGCCTCCGTGGCCCCACCCGATGCCGTCCCAGTGATAGAAGCTCCGGCGCTGAATGTCTTGCGCCACGTCATCGCAGCCCTCATAGGAACCCACCACAGAGGGCACCTCGCCGTCTTCGGTGTTGAACCAGCGGCTCAGCGCCTGTCCCTCGACTCGCGGCCCCGGTCGGGGCTCAAGGTTGATGAAGAACATCCCGAAGCCGAACATCCCCACTACCGGTCTAATCCGATCCCACTGTTGCGCCGGGTCATCGAATGCATTGACTAAACACGTCTCTATGAAGTTAAGGTCGCCTGAGCCCACTCTCATTTGCCTGGCCGGTTCAGCGAGGTGCGTTCGCGGGTCATCGAAGGCGCACGACGGGCCATATTCCACGCGGTGCCGCGCGAGCACCCCATGAATTGCGGCCTCAAGCTGCGGTGCATAAACCAGACGAACGTCACCGTCACGGACAGAGCCAATAATTTTCGGGTGTCTGTTCATTTCGCTTTCCTTAGTTGGGCAACTGCGCTTCGAACGCGTCCAAGAACTTACGCAGCGCCGCGACTTCCGTAGACGTCATGTCGGTTGGGAGCAGCAAGCGAGCATGCTGACGTCGCGGCAGCTTCACTGTCCACTCAGTGACAGGGGCGCTCTTCGTGTCGCCTACCTTGGTCACCGCGATCCTGGAGATTGGGGAGCTCAATTTCTCAGCGTACTTGAAGGTTGGCAGCACGGTGCGAAACAGCTTTCGCGCCTGGTTCTCATCGCGCACGAATCTCGTGGTATGGCTCCTTCTGCCAAGGACCAGCATGCCATGCCCATAGTGCTCGAGAACGCGGAGCACCTGACGGACAAGGACCTCGCGGACTTGCGCGACGATGGCCAGCTCGGGGACGGGCACGACTTCGCTCGCGTCCCACCGGTCGCTTTTGAGAGCGTCAAAGACGCGCCGAACCTCGGGCCGAGCTACCAAGAGCTCTCGCAGTTCTGCACGTTCCGCCATGGCTAACCTTTCGGGGTCTAAGAAGCCGAAGTGTACGAGTTAAAATGGAAAGAGGCGTGCAAAGTTGCACGCTCTTAGCGGTTTAAGGAAGCGGTCGGCCAAGCGGTGCGTGGGTGAGTTGGTCAGCGAAGGCAGGAGAAAGTCTCGGTTTGTTGCTTGAGGTCCTGTTCACGAACGTGGTGAAGCTCAAACTCTGGTGTCCGCTGCCGGTTGAAGCAGACGCGCGGTCAACGCGGGGCGAGTGACCTTGATTCGTCTGAAGGAGTCTTGCCAGGGCCTCGCATCGAAAGTTTCGGCGAGTTGATCTTTGGCGCGCCTCTAGAACCAAAAAAGAGAAAAGGACAAGTACCAGAGACCGTTCGGTCTCTGGCACAGGCCATCAGCCGCTTTCAACGCGGCAGCACTCACCCGTCAGCATAAACGCTCACGCCTTGCACTCGTCGAAGCATTGGTGCGAACGCGGGTTCAAATACGTTAGCCCGTTAACTGAGCAGAAGCCTAGTTGGCAGCCACCTGCCCCTTGTACTTGTAGCCTTGTGCGTACGACGTGCTGTCACCGTAGTCGGCTTGTATCGGGAACGATTCGTCGTATCTGCCGAAGACGTCCATCCCGAAACCATCTTTCGTCATATAGGCGATGAACTCACCCATACGCTTTGGATCCATCAGGTAGACCGGGATGGTCGAACCGCGCTTCTGGCCATCGATCACGATCCCGGCGTAGACCAGTTCAGCAAGCGCCCCTTCGCGATACTTGAAGCTGGTCTTGACTTGCACCACGTGGTCCTTGTCGTAGCGAGCGTCGATCTCCTTCTTCAATGCCTCCCTGGTTTGAGTCACGGCAGCGGCGTACTTGTCGTCCCACGACGTGTAGTTTTCCAGAATCCGCTTGCTTTCCTCGATGTTGCGATGGTCACTACTTTTCGAGCTGTCGATCTCCCTCAAGAGACGTTCTTTCAGCTCGGCATATTCGACTCGGCGACGAGCCCGACTTTCTTCATCTGCCTTCTTCGTCATCTCTTCTGTCTGGCCGAGGAACCTGCGCACAAAGACGAATGGCTGATCCAGCGCAGCAATATCTCTGTCGATCTGTTCGAGCTTCCCAGTGAGGTCCGCGGTGTATGCGCCATCTTGGCGCTTGTAACCCTCCAGTTGCGCGGTAGCCCTAGTGACAGCCTCGTTGTAGCTCTGGACGCTGACCCGTTCAGCGTCTCTCAGGTCACGCAGGGCCTTTTCCTTGGACATCCTGAAGACGCTGTCGTCGATCGCGATGGTGCAGGTGTGCGTGACGATGGTGACGTTGTTTACGAGCTCGCTGCTCCAGTCGGCGCTCTTGCATTCTTTGACTTTACCCAGCGTCTCGCCGACGGTGAACTCGTCGCCGCGCAGACGGGTGCCTTTCACCGCGGAGATCTTCGGGTCCCCGCAGGCCGCCAGCGTGGCCACGAGGAAAGTTAGACATGCAACCTTGAAGGTGCGGACGATGTTCATGACTGAACCTTTCTTGGGAGTTGTATGGGAGAAAATGCTTGTCTTGGCCTAGGCGCAGGTGAGCATCCGTCGCGTGCGAAACCTAGTGCTTATCGACCGGTGGCCGCGCATGTTGAAGGAGAACACGGGAACTAGCAGCCCGGGCGGGCCGAAGCCGTCCAGAGCCACCAGCGAGCAGCGCAGCGCGATTGATTTGAATCGCGGCAGCGCTCTACCGCGGTTTCAGATCGCCGTTGGCCCTTGGCAGCCTTCACGCTGGCTTTGAAGACCACGCTGCGGGCATCAGCAGCGGTGCTTCTTGTTAAGGGGGCGGCGCGGGTCGGTTCCGAGGATGGCGCCTTCCTTGGTCATGCACACACCGTCGGCACAGCTGTAGCCGGGCAGCTTCAGCACCGCCTTGTCGGCATCGCCGATTTCGCAGCGCAGCTCGTCCAGGTCGTACGCGTGGTACTCGGGAACGGTTTCCTTCGTCACGAAGTACACGCCGGCGCTGCCGGATTGCACCTGGATCGGGTAGACCGGGTACTTGAGGTCCCTGCTCCAGCCCTGGATCTGGATTTCCATGGCAGAGCGGTCGATCTCATGCTTCACCGCATTGGGATCGGTGAGTGGGTCACCTTTCGCAAGCACCAAGGGTGTCGCGCCGAGACAGAACAGCACGGCGACGGCGTAGTGAGAGAAAGTTTTCATGAGTTTTTTGAACCTACGGGTTGTCATCACGAAGCTGTGGCGGGACGGTCAATGAGCTTGGGCGTGTTCCAGTCGTCCGGAAACCTGTCCACTGGCATCCAGCCGTTCTTCACGTACGACCGTGCCGAAAAGCGGTTACCGAAGTAGCCAACGGCGCCGCAGGCAGCGACATAGCCCAGCGCAGTGGCCGGCCCTTCATCCAGGTCGAGCACGAGGATCGTGATGACACCGGCCAGCAGGTAGATGCCCACCATCGCGACGAACGCAGCGATAGCCAACGGGATCTGGCTGCGCATGAGCAGTGCGATCGGACCGAAAAGCGCGATTTGCCAGCTCCAGCCGTGCTTCACGAAGCGGGTGCGGTTGTTCTTGGCGAAAACAATGTTGTTGACTGACATGGTTAGAGATGTAGAAAGATTGAAAAAGTAAATGTTGAATAAATAGAGCGATCGAGGCAGTCGGTGCGCCTTGGCTCGAACGACACAGGTTGCAAGACTTTTTAATGGTACCTAAACACCGTCGATCCAAACACATCAAGTTACGACTATGTGGTGGATGTCACGATCCGCTCCGCCACAGCGCACCCTGCGTCAGGTGTTCGCCCATAACGTCCGCGTGACGCGGGTGAATGCGGGCCTGTCTCAGGAACGAATGGCAGATGCGGCGCAGCTGGACCGCACCTTCATCGGATCCCTTGAGCGCGGCGAACGCAACATCTCGATCGACAACATTGAGCGCATTGCCACGGTGCTCGGCATGCCGCCGCAGGATCTGCTGAGCACGGATTTCGCCGAGCGCTACAACTTGGACGAGACCGTCGCCCGGGCGCCGCGGGCCAGCCGGCTCTATCCGACGCCGCGACGCCCCCGCCAGAAGCCCGGGCCCTGAGCAGCGAGCTCAGCCCAGGAAGAGCCCAAAGGCGCGATACCGGCTACCGCGCGCTCAGATCCACCAGGCCAAGGAGCTCGCAGCGCTGCACCTCGCCATCCAGGCCACGCCAACGGCCTTGTCCCAGCAGGAGCCGGGCGTTATAAGCGGTGCCCCAAGGCGCGGCCAACCGAGGATCCAGCAGAAGGAGCCCCTCTGGATTCTTCGTAGTGCCTTGTGCGGCCTGCTCCCACCCGACCACCAACGCCCAGCTGATTCCCCGGGCGCCCGACAGGCACGCCAAGGCCGGGCCATAAAAATCGGGCGGTAACTTCAGCCCCTGCGAACCGGGATGCCAGCGTGCTTGCACGCCCTTCTCAAGCGCAGGAATGCGCACCATGAAGTCCCCCGGCGTGAGCATCGGCAGACCGGCAAGCGTGGCGCGCGCGATCGCCCGAAGCGTCGGCGATTTGCCCCGCACCAATGCGGCTGCCTGCAGCAGCGCCACCCAGCCGGAGCCGTCGGGAGAAGTCTCCGGTGTCGGGAGTTCGCGCCAAGCCCTTCGGCCAATCGCATCCCGGGTCTGAAACTGCAAACGTGTGTCGAAGCGAAGCGCTCCCAGGAAAACGTGCACCCGCTGCGCAGCTTCGGTCTCAGCCGCGCGGGCCATGTTCCGTGACCTGCCGCGTCGGCGTTGCAGTTTGGGCGATCAGCTTCTCCAGCTTTGCGACAAGTGCCAGTGGCTTGGATCGCGTCCGGCCCTTGTTCCGCTGCAGAGCGGTCATATCGTTTTCGTCGGGATAAAACTCATCGACCACCGCAGCCCCCTCTTCGGCGGACTCTCCGAAGGCTCCCGCCGCAAACCCATCCCGCGCAGCCGCGTCCAGTGCCCCTTGGTCGAAGCCATTCTCAGCGCGCAACTGCGTTTCCCGCCGCGCTTGCTCCAGCGTCTTCGCCAGGGTCGATCCGCTGCGCACCGTCAGGTCCACGTAGTAGATCGGCGCCCGGTACGACTGCGTGGTCGACTTGCCTCGCAGCCGAAGCGCCAGCGGCAGAGTCGCCAGGGCATCTCCCGAGAGCGCCTGGAAGTAGCGCAGCCGCGCCGACAGCGTGCGAATGCTGTTGTAGCCGGTGGTGCGGAAGATGAAGGAGCCGAGCTCGTCCTCGTCGCCGATACGCACGTTCAGCCGCCCATAAGGCTTGCAGCCCGCCTTGAACCCGAGCTCGCAGCCATCGGGCGTCGGACAGGGCAAGGTCTGGAACCCCGTCGCTGTCAAGCGTTTGCAGGTCTCGCCATTGCCCACGCACAGCGGACGGCCAGTCCCGCGGTCGAACAAGGTGTAGTCGGCGCGCAGGTTCAAGTCGGGGTCGTTGAAGAGCAGGCGAACCGGGATGGCGCGCAGCTTGCCCTTGGCAGTCGATTCCTTGGTCTGGTCTTTGTCCTTTGCCGGGATCGGTTGGGCTTTGCGCAAGATCTCGTCGAACGGATGCAGCATCCAGCCGTCGCGCAACTGCACCTGTGTGGTGATGGTGAATTCGTCGTCCTTCTCAGGCAGGCGCTTGCCGTCCTTGACGACGACCTTGCCGATGGCGATGCGCCCGATGATGGGTGGCGTCAGTGCCAGTCCTTTCAGCATGTGTGATTCCTTGAATGGATTGATGTGGTCAGGCCCGCCCCCTCGGGTCCGGTTGGGGCGGGCAGTGGTGGACCCCGCGGACACGGGGTGGGGCCGAAGCGCAGGCTTTTTCGGCAAGGCGGCAAGGCTGGTAGCGCGGAATCGGTCAGTGATCCCAGTCGCGACGCTGCAACAAGCGATGGAACAGGCTGGCGCCGCCCCACCCCAGCACAAGCCCCAGCAGCGCGCCAGATCCAAGCACGATGGCGAAGGCCGCCAGGTACTCGAGGGGGCCGTTGGACGTGTTCAACGGGGGCTTTCAGGGGGCGGGTGACGGCGCACCGTCGACCAGCGAGGCGGCCGGTTTCACGAGGAAGCGGCGCGAGCCGGGTCGGGCGAGCGAATACATCGTCGCCAATTCGGGCTGGGCGGCCAGCAGCCGGTCCACGTCCAGCTCCGTGCCGTCCTTGCTGCGCTTCCAGCTGACATCGCCCGAATCGAATCGCGCCTTCGTCGCCTCGCCCATGCGCTGCTGGATCCGCTGCTTCACGGCCGCTTCGCGCTGCAGCGTCGTACTCAGCAACTCGCGCAGCGCCAGTAGGTCGGAGAAGGCTGCCGACATTTCCAGGTCGCCAGAGAGATCCAGCGACTGCCCGTTGTCCTGCGGGTAGAGCGCCCGCAGCGCCTGGTCGGCCGAGTCGGAGCCATCGGCCGGCGGGGCGGTCTCGGTTTCGATACAACGCCAGAAGCGGCGTTCGAGTTCGATCAGCTGGGCGATCATGGTGTCGTCGCGCTCGATGCGATGGATGCGCAGTTCCTGCCCGCAGATCAGCACAGCCACGTCGGCTGCCTGCTTGCCCGTCACTGCGAGCTGGTGCAGAACTTGAAGTTGAACGTACTCGGGAACGCCGTCTTCCCAGAGCCGGGCGCCGTGATAGCCCGCAGTCTTGCACTCCAGCAACTGGACGTCCGGCGATCCGATGACCTCCCGGTCGATGTTCGCCAGCATCCAGGGATGCCGGGCATGCTGCAACACCGCATTGATCCGCCGCACGCGCAAGCCGGTGCGCCGGGTGTAGTGCGCTGCCACGATGGGTTCGAGCAGCGTGCCCCAATACATCGGGCTGGTGGCGTCGTCGGAATCGACCTTGGGGAGCAAGGCGTCTCGTCCGGTCTTTTCCATCCAGAGTTGCAGCGAGGATTTGTAGGGATGGAGACCGACGGCTGCGGCAGCGTCGGAGCTGCCGATGCCGCCCTTGCGGACGTCGAGCCATTGGTCGCGGCTCAGCGCCTGTGTCTTGACCAGCTTCAGGGCTGGCCGGCGTTTGGCGGGCGAGGTGCCCGCCACTTGAAGCTCCGCCATAGCGGTGTCCTTTCTTCGTGGTTGATCAGTCATGTCCTTGGCGCACCCCAAAAGCACAAAGCCCCGGTCCCTTGAAGGGGGCGGGGCTTGTGCCGTCAGGGTTCGGATGAGCGGGTGGTGCTGGAGGGGATGTCACGACGCCAGTTGGAGGGCCGCATCCAGTGCGCGTTGCTTGAGTCCCGCCCCTTGGCCGAACCAGGCGCTTTCGAGGCGGTACTCTTGGTTGCGAGCACGGCGCTCGTGGTCGACGAACTCGGTCACGGCGCACAGCAGGCCCCATGCCGTGCCCTTGGCCGCCCCGAGTTCGGCACCGCGGCCACGGCCTTCGTAGAGCTCCTGCACCTTCTTCAGGGCGCGCTCGTTGGTGAGGTTCTGGCTGTTGGCGTGGCCGTCTACCTGGCACAGGACGCGCAGAAAGTAGTTCAAGGATTCGTGGCTCTTGACCTTGCGCTCCGCCAAAGTTTTCATCCGGTACATGAACGTGTCCCAGCCGGAGACGGCGATGCCGAGCTGCCGCTTGACGGCTTGCGCATCGAAGGTGGTGCTGTGGGGCACCCGCACGCCACTGCTTGCACCATTGAGCGCGATCGACAGCGTGTTGTTGCACACGACCCGCACGGTTGTCGGCGTGGCGGTGGTGGCCAGGGTGCCGTCGCAGGAGGTGGCCAGCAGGATGTAGCCCTTCACGGTGTCGTTGCCCTTGAGCGCCGTTTCCTTACCGGTGCGCGCCAGGGCCCAGAACTTCCTGCCGGCCTTGAGGACCCCGGCGGTCTCTAGCTCGAAGCCGGAAACCTCGGTGAGGTCGCGGTAGAACTCCAACACGTCTCGGGGCTGCACGATCTGGTAGCGGCCACCGACGACCGACAGGGGGGCTTTGGTGTCGCTGCGGTAGAGCACCTTCTGGTCCTCGAAGGTCATGATGGAGCCGAGCGCGCCGGCCTGCTCGGCCATGTAGCGCACGGGGGTCTCGCAGATGCGCCAATCCATGCCGGCTTGCCGCGCCCAGACCTCGAGGGGCTGCTTCGGGGGCAATTGGTTGCCCAGTTCGTGCCACGGGGTTTGGCCGACGTAGGCCATTTGCTGGAGGAGGTGTGCCATGGGAATGTCCTTTGCTGGGGTGATTGAGGTGAGGGATGGAGAAGCGGAAAGAAGAAGTCCGCATGGGGCGGGCTTCGAGGAACGAATGCCGTTGTGCGGCGGTGAGCGATGGGTTCAGCTAACGACGCGACCCAAGGCCCTAGCCAGACGCACGTAGGCGCTCAAGGGTTTGTCTGCACGCCAGTGCAGATCGCGCTCGATGCCCAACGCGCCGTGCATGAGTCGGATAGGGCTAGCTCGCCACACGGACAGATGGCCCGGAACGGAGGGCGGCCAAGTCCGAGGTATGCGAGGCCATAGGCAATGTTGTCGTCGTCCGGGTCAAGTTCGGTGATCAGCCAGGTGGCGCCGCCGCACGGGTTGAACCACTTGAGCACGGCCAGGGATCGAAGCTCGATTCGTGGCGCGCGGTATGGCCGTCGGCCAGTAACTGGATGCGCAGCCCGGGGGGGGGTTATGAGGTCCAAGGGGAAGTCCGGAACAAAGGAGTTGAAAGGGAAGCGGCGAAGGAATGGCGATCAGCTATGCGGAACAGAGAAGGTGTGACCGCAGTCGAGGCAGCGACGGTTACGCAGGATCACGTCGTCAACGGCCTCCCCGAGTGCAGCGCCGACGGCGCAGCCGGCGATCCCGCCGCTCAGGCCTCCAAGGATGGAGCCGGCCACGAGGCCGAAGGGTGTTGTGGCGGTCGTAGAAGCAGCGGCGAAGGTCGTGCCGATCTCCGCGCCCGTGATGGCGTCGGACAACGCACCGGAGATGCCGCCGGCCAGGCCGGCGACGGTGCCGATCGCTGCGCCGGCCTTCTTGCCTGTGTCGCGCAGAATGGTTCTCCGAGACTGACAGGAAGGGCAGGCGAAGTTCGATGGCATTGCGAATGTCTCGTGCTGCCGAAAAGGTTCATCGTCGTTAGTGGTGGAGTTGAAGTCATGGTCCATGAGGTACGGGGCGCACATTGGCGTCTCTTGATGAGAGGGAAGACACGCCTGACGAAGCCAGACGGCACAAAGCCCAGCGCGACCGTGTGGTCGGGCTGGGCTTTGTTGGACAAGGATGGACGCTCTACTGTCTATCCAAGGCAGTTATATGTGGCTGAAGATTTCTAGGATCGTCGCGATTGCTAACCTTTGCGGCCACTGACGCTGAGCGTGTCTGTGGCCTTGCTCACTGCTCAACAACTTCCACGCTGCGGCCGTGGCCAGTGACAAAGGCAAGACCCTGAACGGATACGACGCGCTACGCCTAGCGGCGTTCGTGCGTACTGCTACTATCACTCAAATGCACAGACAATTGCGGGGCGCCATGAGATTCGACGACGTCAAGAGCGACACGCTCAACCTGCGGGTCTCCCCCACCTTCAAGCTCGCCTTGAAGGCGGCCGCCGACCACGAGCAACGCAGCATGGTGAACATGCTAGAAGTCTTGGTGGCGGCCTACTGCGACGCTAAGAGAATCGGCATCTCGGGCCAGCGGGCTGCGCGCGGTCAGAGCGCGGCAAATCGGCCCCGCGTCAAAGCGGCGGCACTTCCTTCATGAACCTGGATCGAGAAGCGGCCGGCGAGCGCTTTGAAAACCTGCCAGAAGCCGACACGACAAAGAAAAAGGGCACCGTGGCCAGCATCGCCAAGCTTTACCGGACGCCGCTGCCGTCTACGCGCACCGGGCCGCTTTACAACGCGTTCTCCTATCCGACGAAGATATCGCCTGAGGCCATCGCCGTCTACATCGCCGCGCACACCGAGCCTGGGGCCACGGTGGTGGACGCGTTTGGAGGGAGCGGAACAACGGGCGTCGCGGCGCTGCTTTGCGACAGACCGACGCCGGAGATGAGGCGGATGGCGGACACGCTCGGGATTAAGCCTAAATGGGGCGCCCGCTCGGCGCACCTCATCGAGATCGGCACGCTCGGCGCCTTCGTTTCCGACACGCTTTGTCATCCTCCTGAGCCGGAGGTGTTCGCCGACGCGGTCGACGAGCTTTGCCGGCAGGCTGAATCGAAGCTCGGATGGCTCTACGAAGCAAAGGACGCCATGGGCCGGACCGGCACGCTGCGCCACGCCATCTGGTCGGACGTGCTTGCCTGTCCGCATTGCAAGACGGAAGTCTCTCTATGGGACGCGAGCGTGAAGACAAGGCCCTTGGGCATGGCTGATTCGTACCGCTGCAAAGGGTGTCGCAAGCAAGTCGCCGTCGAGGCATGTGATCGCGTGACGGAAGCAACGCTGGACGCGTTCGGCCGCAAGCAACTCACGAAGAAGCGAGCTCTCGCGCGCGTGCATGGCCGGTGCGGCTCGACCAAGTGGCAGCGGCCGCCTACGGACGAAGACCGCGAGCTTCTCACTCGAATCGCCGAGGCGAAGCTTCCCAAGTCCGCGCCCAACGCTGACATTGAGTGGGGAGAGCTGCGTCGAGCGGGGTATCACGTCGGCATTGACAAGCTTCACCACTTCTATACGAAGCGCAATTTCATTGCGATGGCCACCCTCATGGAACTGGCCTCGGCATTCCCCACTGAAGTGCGTGACCCCTTGCGCCTGTTGGTGCTGAGCTACAACGCGAGCCACTCAACCTTGATGACGCGCGTCGTACTGAAAAAGGGGCAGAGCGACTTTGTGCTCACCGGCGCACAAAGCGGAGTGCTCTATATCAGCGGGCTGCCAGTGGAAAAGAATATCCTGGAGGGAGTTCGGCGTAAGTCGAAGGCGTTCATCGATTCGTTCCGGCTGCTGCATGGTAGCCGAAGCAAGGTGGTCGTCCACAACGCGAGCAGTGAAGCGATGCCGATCAAGGCGCGGTCCGTCGACTACATCTTCACCGACCCTCCTTTCGGCGCCTACATCCCTTACGCGGAACTTAATCAGATCAACGAGCTGTGGCTTGGTCGCACCACAGACCGAGCTCGGGAAGTGATCATCAGCCCTTCGCAGTTGAAGGGGGTGGCCGAATACGGCGCCATGATGGGCGCGGTGTTTAAGGACATGGCTCGCGTGCTGAAGCCGGGCGGATTGGCGACAGTTGTTTTCCATTCGGCCCACTCAGAAGTGTGGCGGGCGCTCGCGCAGGCCTACTCCAACGCGGGTTTTGCGGTGGAGGCCACGAGCGTGCTGGACAAGATCCAGGCGAGCTTCAAACAGGTTGTCTCGGCTGTATCGGTGAAGGGGGATCCGCTGTTGCTGCTCTCGAAGCGGGCTGTTGTCAGAGGCAAGGATAAGCCCAGCTTAAAGATCGCGGCGGAAGTCATCCGCGCGGCACGGAACGGCTCCCGAGGCGATCCCCAGCGCCTCTACTCGCAGTTTGTGGGTAAGTGTCTGGAGCTTGGGCGCGAAGTGGACATCGACGCGAAGACGTTTTACGCGATGGCGCGGGCGGACGGCCCGCAAGGGTTCGCGTCAGCGTCATGAGGGAAGGGCGAAAGCTGGCGCCCAACGGCGCTCGCGCGTTCGACGCCGAGCGGCGCAAGCGGCTTGGTCAATACTTCACGGGTGTGGGCCTCGGGCGGCTGTTGTCCGCACTCGCGCAGGCCGACAAGGCCAAATCCATCCTCGATCCTATGGCGGGCTCGGGCGACCTTCTCGACTCTTGCTTCCAACTCGGAGCGCGGCCGGAGTTGATTGCCGGCGTCGAGATCGACTCTGCGGCCTTTGAATTGTGCGCGAAGAGGCTTCCTAGCGCCAAGTGTGTGCTTGGGAGCGCGTTCGACCCTGAAACGCTCGCGAGGCTTCCCGCTAAGGCGTGGGACCTGGTCATCGCCAATCCCCCCTACGTGCGCTACCAATCGTTCTCCGACAAGAACCACGCTGCGCATGCGTTGCCCAGCGCCATGCAAATTCGCACTGGGCTCATGCAGGCCCTTGAGCTGATGCCGGCGCTCGACGCGGAGGACAAGAGGCTCTTTTCGATCCTGGTCAGCGGCTACTCGGGCCTTTCCGACTTGGCGGTTCCCTCTTGGATTCTTTGCGCCGCCCTGGTCAAGCAAGGGGGGCGCCTGGCTCTGGTGGTGCCGGAGTCCTGGCTTAGCCGGGACTACGCCACGATCGTGCACTACCTGCTGTTTCGTTGGTTCGACGTGGAGTTTGTAGTTGAGGACGAGCACGCCTCTTGGTTCGAGGACGCTCAAGTAAAGACGACACTTATCATCGCTAAGCGAGTGAAGCGGCGCACCTCGGTTCTCTCTCGCCCGGAAGGCGCTACCTACTGTCACATCGGAATCTCGGCTGCGGCGGCCAGCCCCGAGAGCCCGATTGGGCGGCTCGCGCTTTCCGGCACTAATCCTGAGAAGAGCTTCGCCAAGCAGGCGATGCTGTGGCGTCGCAATGCGTTAAGCCACTCGACGGGACTGATCAAGGCGCGCCCCATGTCTCTCGGGCAGGCGTGTAGGAACATGGTCGCTTCCGCGTCGCGACAAAAGTGGTTTGCGGCGCTCGGCGAAATGGAGGGCCAAGCGTCCAACGGCGTGTTTGTCCCGCATGAGATCCATGATTGGCTTATGCGTCGCGGTGTGGCGCCCTCGTTTGCAAGCTTTGAGTCGCAAGGCGTGTCTGTTGGGCAGGGCCTGCGCACCGGGGCAAATGGCTTCTTCTATGCCGCCGGTCTTCGTCGCGGAGACCAAGTGGACCTGTCATTCACAGGCCCCCTCGATGGACTAGCCACCACCGCGCCGCTCGCGATAGCAAGGCCGGTATTGCGCAGGCAATCCGAGTTGCCTGTGGGCTTTGTTGTGTCGCCAGACACCGCCACGAGTTGGGCCCTGGACTTGCGTGGCCATGCGTTGCCGGAAGACATGGCGCCAGGTGACTTGGTGTCGGCTCCTTACGAGTGCATGCCGGCGGGCGTGGCCAACGTTGTGAGGGCGGCCGCGCAGGCGAACTTCGGCACGTCGGAGAAGCCCCAGATGGTGTGGGAGCTCACCGCCGTTGCTCCCAACGTCAAGCCTGCTGCCAGGGGGGCGCCAGCGCATCGCTGGTATATGTTGCCGGATTTCGCCCCGCGCCACCTACCGGACGTGATGCTCGCGCGAGTGAACTCCAATACACCCAAGTGCTACCTGAACGAAGGCCGCTCGTGCCTGATCGACGCGAACTTCTCGACTATGTGGATCATGGAGAGCTCGCAGTGGCAAGCAGCCGGCTTGCTTGCTTTCATGAACAGCGCATGGGCTCAGGCTGTGATTGAGAGGTCCGGCGCGGTCATGGGTGGCGGTGCGTTAAAAGTTGAAGCAACGCATCTGCGCCGCTTTCCAGTGCCCACCTTCGACACCTCGCACCGCGAGCTTGCCGCATTGGGAGCGCGCTTGGCTGGTGGGGACCACGCAGAGGCGACAATTGCTGCGATCGACACAGTGGTCGCGCGTGCGCTCGGCTGCGACCCATTCGGCGCAGCGGATGAGCTCAGAAGCATCGCGCGCGAGGGACAAGGGCGGCGAGCCAAACACAGCGAAAAGCGAGGAAGAGCCGATGGGGACGAAGTATGTTGAGGCGCAGGGCAAAACGTTCTTAAAAGAGGCCGTCGCCCTCATGCATGAGGGCAAAGCGGAGGACGTGCTGCGGCATGCCCTATCCGCAAAGCTCCCTCTGATGTTCCCGGAAGAGCCATGGTGGACCAAGGCCCACGTTACTGGCACGGAATCGCTGGCCAAGTTCCACGAGAAGGGCGCGAAGAAGTATGGCTTTGTCGACGTGCTAGTCGGATCAACCGTCATCGAATACGAGCGCGACTTGCACGCCCTGACAGCGTTCAGTCACGGCCTGCACCAAGTGAAACAGTATTGCGCCGCCCAGCTCAACGCTGGCGCAACGTCCGACCTCTTGGTGGGCGTATTGTCCGATACTGTTCGGTGGCATGCTTTTGAGGTATCTACGGTCAAGCCGATCTCGGCAGTCCCGGGGGCGACCACATTTGGCCCCGACCATATTGAGCTGCGCGAGATCGATTCCTGCGATCTGTCAGCCGCCGGGAACGTGGAGGCCAAGACGCTAGGAGACTTCCTCGTGCGCCACCTTGGCCGAGAAGGTGGGCGCCTGCTCGCAGCCGTCACGCTTGCGAAGGACTTGGGCTTCGATAGTCAATTTTGCCAGTCGCATCTTGAGGCGATCAGGAAGCTGGTAGAGGCTGCTTTTGCCGGAGACCCGAAGTACGCGGACTTGATCACTAAATTGTGGACGAACTTTGTCTCCTATCTTGGCGGCGAAGGTGCGATTGGGAAGTTCGACAAGGGCTCCTACGTTGGCGAGCTTTATATCCTCACGCTAGCCAAACTCATTTGCGCCAACGTCCTGGGAGGAAGAGCGCTCGTCAGCGACGATGGAGAGCTACGCTCCATCTTGGATGGGGCATTCTTCAAGGTGCGCGGTTTGCCTAATCTTGTCGAATACGACTACTTCGGCTGGATGAATGCGAGCCCGCATGTGATCGCCCTCGTCGAAGTGGCACGAGCCATTCAGAACGACTTGCGCGCTTACGACTTCAAGGCGTCGCCGGCAGAGGACCTGTTCGGATCCCTAATGGCGCAGCTCGCGGGGCGGTCGCAAAGGCTGCTGCTCGGGCAAGAGTGGACGCCATCCTGGCTTGCCGAGAAGCTCGTCGCGAATGTCATGGCGGCTCTTCCCGAAGGCGAACAGCCGAGATTTGTTGATATGTGCTGCGGTTCTGGCGCGATAGTGGTGGAAACCGTCAAGCGAGCGCAGCAGCGACTAATTACGGCCGGTCGCACGCCCGGCGACGCAGCCGCTCTGGCGGAGCTCGCCAGCTCGATCACGGCTTTCGACATCGACCCTCTAGCCGTCATGCTTGCAAAGGTCGGTTGGGTCCTCGCGTGCAAAGACTGGCTCGTCGCGAACCACGAGGCGCAGATCCCGGTCTATCACGCAGATTCTCTTTTCGCCAACACGCCAATTACAAAGGTGTTTAGCGCGGCTGGCCTGGAGCATCGGAAGCTGCAGCTCTACACGGAAGAGGTTGATCTACCTCAATTCCTGATTAAGGCGGCCAACCAATCACTATTTGATACTTTGCTTTCGCGAGGTTACGAGATGGCGATGAGCAGCGCGGCAGCGATGGCGACGACGCTCGTTGATCACGACATCGAGTCAATGGTTGACGCGGTTATTGCCGAGTCGGGCTCAGTGTTGGGCTTGGATGAGCGCTGCAGTGCCATTGAGTTCTGCAAAAAGCTGCTGCGAGCCTTGGAGAAACTGCAGCGTTCAGGCCAAAACGGCATCTGGGCATTTGTACTGCGCAACAGCTTTAGGCCGGCGCTGGTGGCCGGAAGGTTCAATGGGGTCGTCACCAATCCTCCGTGGCTCGCTCTAAGCAAGATCGCCAGCAATCCCTATCAGGACGCATTGAAAAATAAGGCGGTGGCATATGGCATCAAGGCGCCGGGCGCCGCGCACCTGCATGTGGAGATGGCCACAATTTTCCTAATGCACGCCGTCGAGAGATATCTCACCCCCAACGCCGTCATCGGCTGCGTGTTGCCGATCACCGTCCTTAACGGCGCCCAGCACGAGCCCTTCCGGACCCGCGGATACCTGACTGCAAAACGACCGGTTGCATTCGCGCCCACCGAAATCTGGAAGGTCGCGAGCCATACCTTCAAGAACGAAGCCATCGTAATGTTTGGTAAGAAGGCCCAGCCTGCTGCGACAGTCCTAGCCCTTCCTGGGAAGGATGTGGCTCGAAATGCAGCGTCTTCGAGCGCGTATCACCTTGTCTCTTCCGCTGGCGTCACCGCGTGGACTACGACCCCGCCGGCATTCCCGGCGACGGCCGTCGCCGTGCAAAACTCCATAGGCCCGAAATTCCGACAGGGCGCGGACGTGATGCCGCGCGGCGCAGTGTTCCACGCTGCGATCAAGAACGGCGCGTCGTGGACCCTGGGGCCAATCGCCCCAGGCTCGCCATTCCACTTCTTGCGCTCTGACGGCCACGTGTTGAAGGACTACAAACTCACCGCTAATGGCGTCAGCGACCAGGTCATGTTCGACGCGCTGCTTTCTAAGCATCTGGCGCCGTTCGAGTTGGCGGCGGGAGCGAAAGCCATGCTGCCCATCAGGCACGGGGCCGCCGGTTGGGAGGCGCGCACCGGCCCCGGAGTCGCGGCGCTTGGAGCCGCCACCTCGGGCGCGATCGCCAGCGCGTTGATCGCCGTCGGCGACTCTATGGATCAATTTTTTGCTAGGCTCCAGACAGATCGCAAGAAGCTGACGGCACAAGGGTGGTCGGATGACGAATGGATCGTTTTCGCTTCGGCCGGGGGGAAGATCCCGACGGCGGCCTACGTTCGGGGCGGCGACATCCCTTGCTCCCGAACCGTGGTCGACCAGACGCTCTATTGGGGAAGAGCCTCCACGGAAGACGAAGCGATTTACATCACGGGTCTGATGAACAGCCCCGCCGTAATGGAGGTGATTCAAGCGCATCAACCCAAAGGCGCGTTCGGCGAACGGCACATCCACAAGCTGGCTTTCGATCGAACTCCGGCGTTCAACTCGGCTGATCTCAAGCATGCCGCTGTCGTCGCGGCGACAAAGGCGCTGCTCGTCGATTGGAGGACGCTGAGAACTCAAGCTGAAATGCAGGCGTGGCTTACGCCTCAGAAGCACATGATCACCCGTCGGAAGAAGATCCGCGAGGCGCTGGTTGGATTGCCCTCTTGGGCGGGGTACGAGGCCGCCGCAAGGGCTCTCTATGGCGTGTGAGAGTCCCGGCTCGCGGCTGTCCTCCCCCTTGCCCAGAAGCGATCTGGTCTGGGGATAGGCGTCAAGTTTCCAGGGTCGCTATCTGCACCGTTAGTGGCAGCGCCACGAGGTGATCCAGGTTAAACCCGGCCCCGTCGATATCAAACGGGATGAGCCACAGCCGCATGCCTGCGTCGAAATCGAACAGTCGTTCCTCCGGGAATTCGGCGCCTCGCGGGAAGATGAGGAACAGGTCCCCCTTGCCTGCCATGTAGCGATGGCCATAGGCAAAGAGTTGGTAGAAGTCCGGCTGGCTCAGGCCGTACTTGCTTTTCCTGTCGTCATCGACGCGCTTCCACTTACAGTCGAGAACCCACGCGCTCTCGCCGTGGGTCACGAGCATGTCTGGCTCAAGACGGAAAATTCTGCTCTCGTCGTGCCGACACAGGTATTGCGAGCGCGCTGGGGTATGCAGTCTCGCGTGTGGGTCGATCAGCTGACGCAGTGCTTTGGTGACGCAGCGCTCGAACAATTTCTCCATTGGAAAAAGCAGACTGATGCCTTGCCACGCGCCAGCAACGGCAAGTGGAACCTGATGTCCGAGGATCAACCGGCACCAAGGTTCGACGGCTTCGTAGTGCGCCATGAGGCGGTCGTGGGACCAGCGCCGGAAATCGCTGTCGAGATTCGCGCTACGCGGCACTTTCAACATGATCGTGCGGAGTTCATGTGCCAGCCTCCAGTTCGCGGGGTCCTGCGTCGCCTTGCAGACCTGGTCTAGCGCACGCCGTAGGAGGCGGTTTTCCGGTCGGTCAGGGAGGTGCAGGTCGTGACGGATATGAAAACGGTGCTCACGGCCGGGCCATTGCTGCATCTGCCTGGTCACGTTCAACTGACCGCGCAGAAAGCGCGCCTCATCCTCCAGCCGTTGATAGTGAAACCGTAGTCCTCGCTTGACGAGCACATCGAGTTCGCGCAGGAATTGACGGATCAGCCATTCTGAAACTGGGCCGTCGAAGATTTCCAACGCAGCTTCTTCCGTGACACGCGCGGGAAGGTCCAACGCTTCGAGTATCAGCCGACGCAGAAGCAGGCGACTGCGCGGCGCGGCGTCCTCCGTGTCATAGTGCTTCGGAAGGATCTCGATCACGGTCCCGCATGGGGTTTGAACTACACCCACGAAATTGTCGAGCCGTAGCCATGTCCGATTTTCCGCGTGAACCAGTGCGGCGCCGGCCACTCGGAGGCCGGAGCTCAGTTCGCACAGCCAATCGAAGGCGGTCGCGGAGATTTGGGCGCGATCCAGAGGCCGCGCGGCGTCGCTCGCGGAGAGCTTCTGAGTCGTCAGTCGAGCGTGCTCACGGACCGTCACGGTCTGCATGTCAAGCGCCTGTGTTCGAGATGTTCCGATAGCTTTCTGCGGACTTTAGGGCACGCTCGTTGACGGCCCAGCGGTTGTCTCGCACCTTGGCGGCATTCGCCTCGCCGAACAGTCTCTGAAGCGTGCTCCCGCTCGCGAGGTCGGACCGGATGAACGGCTCCACGCCCGGGGGGGCGTTCGGGTCGTTCAACACCCAGCCGATGCGCTCGGCGTCGTCGAAGAAGTACTCCTGGAGAAGCGGCAGCACACTTTGCTGAAAGATCGCGGCGAGCTGGTCCAGCTTGCGGGTGCGCTTGAGTGGTAGGAAATACGCGTGGCCGAGGCAATGGTCCCGATCCAGCAGCACCTCGATACGTTCGTTCATGGTCCGCAGCATCTTGCCTATATCGATGTCCTCCACGAGGACGCCGTCGAGCAGTTCCGGCCGCGGCGGCATCTCCTTGAACGCGAAGCGCCGGCGAAGTGCGATATCCAGACCGGTGAGCGAACGGTCAGCCGTGTTCATGGTGCCAATCAAATGCACATTCACCGGCACTCCAAAGCGCTTGCGGGAGTAGGGGAGGGTGGCATGGAGCGCCTCCGGCGCACCGATTCGCTTCGAGGGTTCGATCAACGTGATGAGCTCACCAAAGATCCTGGAAACGTTGCCTCTGTTGATCTCATCGATGATCAGGACGTACGGCTCGATCTGGGCGAGCGGCGCATCAGCTTGTTGCTTGTGCGGATCCGCCATCTTCACGTCTCCGGCGAGCAGCGCCTGCCGCAGCTCAGCCCAGGTAAAACGGTCAATTTCATAGACGGTCTTGAGTGTGAAGCGCTTGCTGGCGTTGAGCTCCAGGATGGAAAACTGCAGGCCGGTGGCAAGCCATTTCACGGGAAGGACGTTTTTGTAGTCCTTCCGCACGCCGGCGGGAGTTGCTTCTTCGTGTCTGTACTCTCCTTGGACCACGCCGACTGCCGCGACCTCCGTAGCGCTCCCGATGCACAGCACGATGTCGCCGGGCTGGATGTTCTGCGAAAAATCGCCGAGAGTGCTGCGGTCGTTCGATCCAAGTTTGAAGTTTGGATCCGTCAGGTCGGCATTACGCAGGTCGCCAACGTGACCCCAGCCAATACGTGCTTCGCCGTGCGTAAAGCAATGCTGGCGCGTGGGGCTCAGGCCGGTCCCGTCGATTGATATTTTCCAAAGCCGCGGACTGGTGCTGACTCCGAGCTGCATGTCCTGCTTGGCAACCCCCGATGCGGCCTCGCAAATCTGCCGGAATATCCCCGGTTCCACCACATACCGGATCTGCCCCGCCCCAGAATTGTCGGTGTCGGGCCTAATGCCCTCCACGAAATCCTCGTAGCTAAAACTCTGGTGGAAGGTCACGAAGCGGATCCGCTTGGCTTCCGCAAGCTCGTCGTATCGTTCCTTGAGCACGCCGCGGTCTTCGACGTTTTTTTCGAGGAACTCCGGATCCAAGATTCGCAACGCCTCCGCGATCGAGGCATAGGTCTTGCCGGTACCTGGGGGCCCTTGAAGGATCGTGTTAATCGACGCTGGCGCTTCGGTATCGTTGATGTCTGCAACGTCGTCGCTGGATTCCGTGTCCGCTTCGGGTGCAGTCGCATCTTCGGCCGCCGCCTCCTTGACGGGCGCTAGTCCGAGTTGTGGGCTATAGAGTGCCTGCATAAACCCGTGCACGGTCAACCTCGAAATTTCCCTGCGCGCCTCTTCGTATACTTCTCTAAGCAGCATCATGCGCGCCACGGGCTTCCTGACCGAAGGAACCTGGGCCGCCGGATAGCCCAACTCAGTCAAAAAATGACGGATATGTTCGGACGAGGAGATCGGAATGACATCGTCCGGGTGGTAAGCGCTCAGCAGCCGAAGCTTTCGACCGTCACTGATCATGACGCGCTTGCTTTCAACACCGGCGCGGGCATAGACCTGCTCGTCATCGTCCACCCACGCTAGCTCGTGCGGAGCTGCTCTTGCGATGACATGCTGGATCTGCATCGTGTATGTCACTGCTTCTTGATCAGCGAGGTCACGCAGCTTGCGGTGCTTATACAGCGTGCCATCTTTCCTCCAATGCACCTGATGGCCTCTCGAGGTTCCCGGCATGTACCTCCCCAGCAGGGGTTGGAGTCCTCGTTCGAGCCACCAGCTGAAACTCGAGTTGTCGCCCTTGCCAATGCAGTATTCATCGACGGTCAGGCGGGTGAGTTTTTCCAAAGGAAAGGCCCGAATGAAATCCTGGTGCAGAGCGTTGGTGGATACCACTCTATCGATGGGAAAAGGACTGCGGCGGAGCAGGCTGAGCAGCTGTTCGAAGCGGGGTGTGGGGGTGAACATCTTCTTCGGGGTGGTGTGGTTGTCTCGGACTGACCAGGAATCGCTCGCGCAGGTGGCTTGAGCTGGGTGTGGCGTGACCTTTCCTCAAATGTAAACCCGGCAGATGCTCTCGGTACCTCGGTGCTAAGTTCGGGTGAACGAGTGCGAGATCGAGCAAGATCTGAAATGTGCGCACCCGTTGAGGTACCCGTCAGGCTTCAGCGCCGGTAACCTCGTGGAGATAATTGAGCTGAAGCTCTTTGGGCTTCGATCTAGGACTTGACCCGTACGAGAACGGTTGGTTGCCAAACGCGAACGGTTGGACGCTTCGTACGAGCGGGGCACGTGAGGGATTTGCGTTGTGAGCCCCACTACTGCCGGCCTGTCTAGTATTAGCACAGCTGGCCCGTCGCAACACATTTACTGGTTGCTGCGTGCGGGGTGCAGTTGCATTCAAAGTTCGGCCGACGCGCTACGATCTGCTTTCAACTACCGCATACGCGCTGCAGCCTCACACAAGTCACCACGACTCGAGGTAGCGTTGATGAACCTCGCACTGGGATATTGCATGCACGTTGAACGGCTTGAACTGGAGAATTTCCGCTGCTTCGGTCCTCAGCGAACCCGAGTTGCGCTGGGTCCCGACCTCGTAGCATTTGTCGGGGATAACGGCACGGGGAAAACGGCTTTGATGCAGGCCCTGCAACGCATGTTCGGTGTGACGGCTGATCAGCGACGCCTGCGCAAACAGGACTTCAACATTCCGTTCTACGAGGCCGACCGGCCTGCGGCGCGCACACTCGTAGTCGAGGCCATCGTCGCATTTCCCGAATTGGACGGTGATGATGACAACCCCGCCGTGCCGGCGTTCTTCAAGAACATGGCCGCCGAAGAAAACGGTGACCTCAAAGTCCGCCTGAGGCTACAGGCAACGTGGACCGACGATGGCACTCTAGACGGAGCGATCGAAGAGTCCTACAGCGCCGTGCAGACTTTCGGCGCTTTCGATGATGGGGACCTGCAGCAGCTGCGCGGGGCGGACCGTTCGCGCATCCAGCTCTTCTACATCCCAGCGACTAGGGACGGTGCATCGCAGGTCACAGCCTTTATCCGCGGCCGCCTCTGGCGAGCCATCAACTGGTCCCAGGAAGTCAAGGATTCTCTGACCGGCGCGGGCGATGGGGTCAATCAGGCGTTCTCAGCCGAAGCGGCCGTGTCCAGCATCACCACCGCCGTCACCCAGAGATGGCAGCAGCTTCATTCGGCTGGTACGGATGCAACGCCAATCTTCCGGCCCGTCGACACCCGCTGGCAGGAGTTCATTCGCCGAGTCGAGGTCGTGTTCCACCCCACCGAGGACGGCCATGCGCGGGCGCTTGAAGACCTCAGCGATGGACAGCGCTCGCTGTTCCACATGGCCATGGCAGCCGCGACACTGGACATCGAGGCGCGGCTCGCAGGCGAGGACAAGCCGGAGGGCTTCTCTGAAGCCGGCGTCCCGCTGCCCGCGCTGACCATCGTCGCGCTAGAGGAGCCTGAGAACAACCTGGCTCCGTTCTACCTGTCCCGGATCATCAAGCAGGTGCAAGAAGTCGCAGCTGGCAGCAATGCCCAGGCCATAGTCTCAAGCCACTCGCCCAGCATCCTCGCTCGGGTCGATCCCTCTGGCGTGCGGCACTTTCGCCTGAATCTTGAGACCCGTTTCTCGGAGGTGCGGCAGATTAGCCTGCCGAGGGGCGATGAAGACGCGTCGAAGTTTATCCGCGAGGCTGTACGGAGTTATCCCGAGCTGTACTTTGCTCGATATGTGGTCCTTGGCGAGGGGGCCACGGAGGAGGTTGTACTGCCGTTGCTGTCCAAGGCGATGGACTTTCCCATCGACCGGTCCTTCGTCGCCGTCGTGCCGCTGGGTGGGCGGCACGTCAACCACATGTGGCGTCTGCTGGCCGATCTGCAGGTGCCATACGCCACACTGCTGGACCTAGACTGGGGCCGCAGCGGCGGCGGCTTTGGCAGGGTCAAGACCGTGTGTGAACAGCTACTGAGCGTCGGCTACACGGCCCAGGATGTTTTCGGAGACATCCTGCGGCCAGGCGGCCCAGAACAGAACCTTGCCGAGATCGCGGCGTCAAACCAAGCGGACATCGCTGGCCTACGCCTTTGGACCATATGGCTGGAGAGATTTCGCGTCTATTTCTCCGACCCTCTTGATCTGGATTTCACCATGCTGGCAGCCTATCCAACGGCCTATCGGGTCCTTGACGCGGGAACGCGAGGCCCATCCGGCCGGGGCGATCCGCGGGAAGCCGTGCTTGGCGATGACGGAGCTCAGGCCTTCTACGATGCCACAGCGGACGATGCGCTGCGCTGGTATCGGTATCTCTTCCTGGGCCGTGGCAAGCCCAGCACGCACGTCAGGGTATTGAGCCGACTCACGCAAGCGGACCTGGCGGCCACGGTGCCTCAGCCATTGCAGCGCATGCTGGCAAATGTCCGTGATGTTCTCGAGCGGGCCGATGGGCGATGACCTGGCGACCTGTAGCGCCCGAGGCGTGGCGTCCTCGCGGCATACTGAACCTTGAGCCCAGCGCTTGGACGGCCCTGCGACGTGCGGGGTCGACCTCGGTGGTTGCCGGCCCAGGCGCAGGCAAGTCTGAGTTCTTGGCGCAACGCGCCGCCTACCTGCTGGAAACTGGGTTGTGCAAGGCACCGCAGCAGATCCTCGCGATCTCCTTCAAAACGGACGCCGCCGCTAACCTAGCGGCGCGCGTGCGCCAACGCTGCCCTCCGGAACTGGCGGGGCGATTTACGTCGCTCACGTTCGATGCCTTCACTAAGAGTGTGGTCGACCGCTTCCATGCGGCGATCCCCCAGCATTGGCGTCCCACTCGGCCCTACGACATCGGCTTTCCGACTAGGCGCATGGTGGAGGAAGAGTTGAGCCGCATCCGCGGGATGGCGCAGCCCGCCTGGCAGACTAGGGTCGCGGAGTTCTTTCCCGACAGGTTCGAGACGCAGGATATCGGCGGCCATCGTCTCGCGGTGGGTGCGCCCCAGCAGCTCTCGACGGCGGAAGAATTTGCCATCTATCACTGGCTTCACCATCAGCTGTTCGGTGCCAGGGTGTCCAAGCTGACGTTCGTGACGTTGAATCGCTTAGCTGAACTAGTCTTGCGGGCGAACCCGAGGATCGTTCGCGCGCTGCGCATGACCTATCCATGTGTGTTCGTGGACGAGTTCCAGGATACTTCTTTCGCTCAATATGACTTCCTGCTCTCCACGTTTAGCCAAGGCGGGACGGCAGTCACCGCAGTAGGCGATCACAAGCAACGCATCATGGGCTGGGCCGGCGCGCGGCAGGACGCCTTTGAGCGGTTCGAGGCCGACTTTGGCGCGCACCGGGTGAACCTGCTCTTCAATTTCAGGTCGTCGCCGGAGTTGGTGCGCGTTCAGCATTTCGTCGCGCGGGCACTGGACCCGCAGTCGCCACAGATTCAGGCTCAGGCGGCGGGCCAACTCGACAGGGACGTCGTGCAGGTGTGGAAGAGCAACTCCACCGCAGCGGAAGGACAGCGCCTCGCGCAGTGGATCGCTGCAGATATGGCTGCACGTCAGAAGCAGCCTCGCGACTACGTGCTTCTCGTGCGTCAACGTCCCGACCAGTTCGAAGAGGAGCTTCAGCCAGGGTTTGCTGCGGTTGGGCTGAGCCTCCGCAACGAGAGCCGGGCCGTCGGGCGGACCAACGTCCAGGACCTGATGGTTGATGAGGCGGGTTCTGTGGCTCTAGCAGCCTTGCGATTGGCCGCTGGTCAGCGCAGCGCCACGGCTTGGTTGAAGCTCTCCAGTGCCGTTTATGCGATCCGCGGTGCTGACGAGGCGGATGAGCTCCTGCGAGACCGTGCGGACCGGGACATCCAAGACTTCCTGGGCAGGCTGGGGCAGGACATTCGCGGAGAAGCACCGTCGACCGAGTTGGCAGCAGAAGTCACGCGGCGCATTTTCGCGTTCCTGGACGTGGCAGCGATCCGACGCACCTTTGCTGCCTACACGCGCAATGATTTGCTCGAAATCATGATCGAGGGTTCCTCGCTGCAGCTCCAACATGCCGCCGCTGAGAGCGCCACCTGGCGAGAATGCATCGATCGTTACGTCGGTACAAACGACATCCCGATGATGACGGTACACAAGAGCAAGGGGCTGGAGTACGACACCGTCTTCTTTGTCGGCCTCGACGATAGATCCTGGTGGAGTCACACGCCTAGGAACCCAGAAGGCATCGCAACATTCTTCGTGGCCTTGTCACGGGCCAAGCAACGCGCAATCTTTTTGTTCTGCGAGCGCCGCGGCGCGCGAGAGCGCGTCTCTGAACTGTATCAGATGTTGACGGACGCTGGCATAGAGGAAGTCGAGGTCAATTGAGCATCGGAATTGCCGATCTGCAGCAATTGGCTGGAAGTGAAAGCAAGAGAAAAACCGGGGAACAAATCGGGGAACAGATCGACCAAGGGCACCGGAAAATCCAATAGCCATGGTGCTTTTCGATCATCATTCAGTAGACCCCAGCTCCACCACTTCCGAGAGAGCCGGCCCGAAAGGGTCGGCTTTTTTTTGCGCCGCAGCGGCCGCTATAGTCGCCGGCACCACACTCTTCGAGACTGCCATGTCGGACACATCGACCTCCGAGCTCACGCGTTACTACGACGCCGTCCCCTACGATTCGCATCCCTTCCCGCAGACGGCGATCGAGCACTTGGAGTCGCTGGCTTTCCTCTTCGGTCTCGACACACCTGCGCCAGCGAAGGCCCGCGTGCTCGAATTGGGTTGCGCAGCGGGTGGCAACATCGTTCCCTTTGCGATTCGCCACCCGTCGGCTCAGGCCATCGGTGTGGATCTGTCGCCGGTGCAGATCGCTCAGGGTGCCGCGGCGCTCGCCGCCATGCGTTTGTCCAACGTCGAGTTGCGTGCATTCAATATCGCAGAGATCGACGCATCGTTCGGTCAGTTCGACTACATCGTCTGCCACGGCGTCTACAGCTGGGTGCCGGGGCCGGTGCAGGACGCAATCCTCCGCGTCTGCGCTGAGAATCTGGCGCCGAGCGGCGTTGCTTACGTCAGCTACAACGTCTACCCGGGCTGGAAGGCACGTGAGATCGTGCGCGACGCGATGATCCTGCGGGGTGGCCCGCGCGACACGCCGGAAGAGAAGCTCTCGTATGCGCGCGGCATGCTGGAATTCCTGGACCAATCCGCACGGCCAGACAGCGTATTGAAAAAAACGCTCGACGAGACGATGCCCATTGTTCGCGGCGGCAGCAGCTCGTACCTGTTGCACGAGTTTCTCGAGCCCTGCAATGCGCCTTGCTACTTCAAGGAATTCGTCGAGCGCGCGGGATCGCACGGACTGGCCTATCTGGCCGACGCCGAGCCGGCCACGATGTTCGTGCAGAACTACGGCGAAAAGGCCCGCGAGCCCTTGCTGCGCGAATGCGGCGGCAGCCAGGTCCTGATGGAGCAGTACCTTGATTTCCTCGTCAACCGCACGTTTCGGCAGACGCTGCTCGTCAAGGCTGAGCGAGCAGGCGAGATTCGCTACCGCCTCGATGCGGCACGCCTGCGTGCGCTGCAGTTCGCCGGCGTTTTCGCGCCGGAGGACGGCAGCGCGATCCGGCTCGACGGCCCCGAGCAAGCATGCAAGGCCATGCGCAATCTTCAGGTCGTTTTGCGCCTGCCGGTGCACAAGGCGGTCGCGCAGGTGCTCGAGCAACATTACCCGGCGACGGTGCCGGTGGAGGCGCTGATCACCGCAGCAGTCGAGCGCACGGGACAGCCGCGCGACGTGGTCGAGTCGCCGATCATGGCAATGCTTGAGGAACTGCTGATCCTTGGCGCGGTACGTGTTCGCCGCACTGCACCAGAAGTCGCATCGCAAATATCGGCAGCACCGCGTGCACTCGATGCACTGCGCCTTGCCCCCGGCGTCGCGCTCGAAGCCGGTGTGGATGCGTCAGTGTGCAACGCATGGCACGAGCTGGTGGCACTGACGGCGCTCGAGCGCTGTCTGTTGGAGGTGCTCGACGGACAGCACTCGCCCGATGCCCTGGCGGCACACGTCGCGACTGCGGTGCGCAGCGACCGGCTGCGCTTCATCAAGGACGGCCAGCCGCTCGGCGACAACGCACAAGCCGACGCTTTCATCGGGCAGCAGATCGCGCAGGCGCTGCACGATTTGCGCCGCAAGGGCTTGCTGGTGGCGTGAGGCGTCAGCGGCAAGGCGCACCGGATTTCAACGCAGGAGACAAAAAGATGAGAAATCGATTGCTCGGAGCCACAAAGTGGCAAGTCGCGGGGGTGGCCGTGCTGACCGCTGCGGCCCTGTCGTCCGCCCAAGCGGCGTCGCAGGCCCCGGTGGCCGCGCCGAACGGCATGGTCGTGAGTGCGCAGCATCTGGCGACGAAGGTGGGCGTCGACGTGCTTCGGCGCGGCGGCAACGCCATCGATTCGGCCGTGGCGGTGGGCTACGCGCTCGCGGTGGTGTATCCGGCTGCCGGCAATTTGGGCGGCGGTGGTTTCATGACGGTCCAACTGGCCGACGGCCGCAAGACTTTCCTCGACTTCCGCGAAAAGGCACCGCTGGCTGCCACGGCCAACATGTACCTCGACAAGGACGGCAATGTCGTGAAGGGCCTGAGCACCAACGGGCACTTGGCGGTCGGTGTACCAGGCACGGTGTCGGGCATGGAGTACGCGCGGGAGAAATACGGCACGATGAAACGGGCGGCGCTGCTCGCACCTTCCATCGCGTTGGCCGACAAGGGCTTTGTGCTCGAGCAGGGCGACGTCGACATGCTGACGACGTCGACCAACGACTTCAAGAAAGATGCCGTTTCGGGCGCCATCTTCCTGAACAAGGGCGAGCCGTTCGCCGTTGGCCAAACGCTGGTGCAGAAGGACCTCGCCAAGACGCTGCGTGCCGTCAGCCAGCAAGGGACCGACGGCTTCTACAAGGGCTGGGTCGGTCAGGCGATCGTCGCGGCCAGCCAGGCTGGCAAGGGCATCATCACGCAGGCCGACCTTGACCAGTACAGCACGCGCGAACTGGCACCGGTGGAGTGCGATTACCGCGGCTACCGCGTGATCTCTGCGCCGCCGCCAAGTTCGGGCGGGGTGGTGATCTGCGAAATGCTCAATATCCTCGAAGGCTATCCGCTGAAAGACCTGGGCTTTCGCTCGGCCCAGTCGGTGCACTACCAGATCGAGGCGATGCGTCATGCGTACGTCGACCGCAACAGCTACCTCGGCGACCCCGACTTCGTGAAGAACCCGCTCGACCGCCTGTTGGACAAGGGCTATGCCGAGAAGATCCGCGGCGTGATCGACCCGGCCAAGGCCGGCGTGTCGAAGGACATCAAGCCCGGCGTGGCACCGCATGAGGGCAGCAACACCACGCACTATTCGATCACGGACCAATGGGGCAATGCCGTGTCGGTGACTTACACCCTCAACGACTGGTTCGGCGCCAAGGTCACGGCAGCGAAAACGGGCGTGCTGCTGAACAACGAGATGGACGATTTCACCGCGAAGGTCGGCGTGCCGAATCTCTACGGGCTGGTGCAGGGCGAGGCCAACGCCATCGCCCCCGGAAAGCGTCCGCTGAGCTCGATGAGCCCGACCATCGTCAGCAAGGACGGCAAGCCGGTATTCGTCGTCGGCACGCCGGGCGGCAGCCGCATCATCACGGCGGTGCTGCACACCATCCTGAACGTGGTCGACTACGGCATGAACGTTCAGGAAGCCGTCGACGCACCGCGCTTTCACCAGCAATGGCTGCCCGACGTCACCAACGTCGAGGCTTACGCCATCTCGCCCGATACGCGCAAGCTGCTGATCGACATGGGCCACAACCTGGGCGTGCCGCAGCCGGCCAACCACCTGGCTGCGATCATCGTCGGCGCGCCGTCGCTGGGCGGCAAGCCGGTGGGCAACAACCGCTTCTACGGTGCCAACGACCCGCGTCGCAACACCGGCCTGGCACTCGGCCACTGAGCCTTTCTTCAACGCCTCTGCGGCGGCCGCCTCGACGTCGGCCGCAACCCACTTCATGCATCTCCAGGACATCCTCTACAGCCAGGGCTTCGGCACGCGGCGCGTCTGCGCCGGCCTTATTCAGCAGGGCTTCGTCACGGTCAACGGCGCGCAAGTGACAGAGGCCGGCATGGACATCCCCGTGTCCGAAGGCCTTCCCTTCAGCGTGCAGGGCACGGCCTGGGAATACCACGAGAAGGCGTACGTGCTGCTGAACAAGCCGGCCGGCACCGAATGCTCGCAGAAGCCTTCGACCTGGCCAAGCATCTACACGCTGCTGCCTTCACCGCTGCGCCTGCGGCCGAACAAAGGCGCGGTACAGGGCGTGCAGGCGATTGGCCGGCTCGACCAGGACACGACCGGCCTGCTGCTGCTGACCGATGACGGCCAGTTCATCCACCGAATGGGCTCGCCCAAGCACCATGTGCCCAAGGTGTACGAGGCCACGGTCAAGCATCCGCTCGACGATGCCCAGGTGCAGAAGCTGCTCGACGGCGTGGTGCTCGACGACGACCCGAAGCCGGTGCGCGCCGCGGCCTGTGAAGCGGTCGGGCCGCTGCATCTGCGGCTGACCCTCACCGAGGGCAAGTACCACCAGGTCAAGCGCATGGTGGCTGCCGTAGGCAACCGGGTGGAGGGGCTGCACCGCTCGCGCATCGGCTCGCTGGAACTGCCGGATTCACTGGCGCCCGGGCAGTGGCGCTGGTTGGGCGCCGACGAGGTCGAGACTTTGCGCAAGGCCCGCTGAAAGGCGGACCGATTGCCGCGATGGCGTCGTTTTCACGCCGCCCCAGGTCAGCCGGCCGCAAGGCTCGTACGTTATCTTCCGACCTGCTGTCACGGAAGCTTCCCTTGCGATTTCCAGTCCCCCCGACCGGCCGCCTTGCGGCCTTTTTCTTGGCCTGCGCGGTGCACGCCGCGCCCACCCTGGCGGCCGAACCCGCACCGCTCTTCGTCCTCAATTCGCTCGACGCCACGGTCAGCGTGATCGACCCGGTCAGCTGGACGGAAAAGCAGCGCATTCCGACAGGCAAGGAGCCGCATCACATCTACATGACGCCGGACGAGCGTTCGGTGATCGTGGCCAATTCGGCAGGGGATTCGCTGACCTTCCTGAATCCGCGCAGTGGCGAGGTCCAGCGCGTGGTCTACGGCATCATCGATCCGTACCAGCTGCAGTTCTCGCGCGACATGAAGTGGTTCGTCACGGCGGCCAACCGCCTCAACCATGTGGACATCTATCGCTGGGACGGCAAGGAGCTCAAGCTCGCCAAGCGCATTGCCACTGGAAAGACGCCGAGCCACATCTGGATCGACGCGACCAGCACCGTGGCTTACGTGACGATGCAGGACAGCGACGAGCTGATCGCCGTCGACCTCGCGACGCAGGCGGTGCGGTGGCGCACGGCCACCGGGCCGATGCCCGCCGACATCTTCGGCGTCCATGGCGACCGCACGCTGCTGGTCGGCCTGACCGGCAGCGACGGCGTGCAGGTGTTCGACGTGGCTGGCCCGCAGCCGCGCGCGATCGGCAAGATCCCGACGGGCAAGGGCGCGCATGCGTTCCGCGTCGCCGGCGACGGCTTGAGCGTGTTCGTGAGCAACCGCGTTGCCAACACGATCAGCCGCATCGACTTGAAGACCCTGCAGGTGATCGAAAGCTATGCGGTTCCCGGCGGACCCGATTGCATGGATATCTCGGCCGACGGCAAGAGCCTGTACGTGACCTCGCGCTGGGCCAAGAAGCTCAGCGTGATCGACCTGGCGAGCCGGAAGGTGGTGCGGCAGGTCAACGTCGGGCGGTCGCCGCATGGGGTGTGGACGCTCGACCATGCAAAACGCTGACGGGCTGGCGCGCCGCCGCCTCGTTGCAGGGCTGCTCGGCCTCGGCCTCTGCATGGCGGGCAGCGCGCTGGCGCAAGCGAAGTGCGAGAAGCCGCTTTACCTCACCTTCGATACCGGCCACATGGGCGTCGCGCCGCTGGTCGCCGACGTGTTGAAACGGCAGGACGTGCGCGTCACTTTCTTCGTGGCTGCCGAACGTACCCTCACCGACGGCGACAGTCTGGACAACCAGTGGGCACCGTGGTGGAAGGCGAGGGCGGCCGAGGGCCACGAATTCGCCTCGCACACCTACGACCACGCGTACTGGCGCGGCGACGTGCGCGGCATCGAGCCGCAGTTCCGCATTCGGCCGTCGGCCGGTGCCTTCGCGGGACGCGAGTTCACCTGGAGCGCCGCCAAGTACTGCGAGAACATCGCCAAGGCGAGCGACCGCATCGCGCATGTCACCGGCAAGAAGCCCTTGCCGCTGTTCCGTGCGCCGGGCGGCAAGACCTCGCCGAAGCTGCTGGCGGCCGCCCAGGCTTGCGGCTACGCCCATGTCGGCTGGGCGCCGGCGGGTTTCCTTGGCGACGAACTGCCGAGCGAGACTTTTCCCAACGACAAGCTGCTCGCCCAGGCGCTCGACAAGATCCGGCCTGGCGACATCCTGCTGGCCCATCTGGGCATCTGGTCGCGCAAGGACCCGTGGGCACCCACGGTGCTGGAGCCGCTGATCGTCGGACTGAAGGCCAAGGGCTTCTGCTTCGAGACCCTGCGACGGCATCCGGCGTACAGCGCCTGGATCGCCGCGCATCCTTGAGCTGACCGTGAGCGAAACGCGATGACCTGGCTCAGTGACCTCTTCGCTAACTGCCAGCAGTGGTTGTTCGAGAGCGCCGTGCAGCCGCTGGTCTACGCCGTGGGCCTGGGCGGCTGGGTCGAAGACGCGTTCGACGCCACCGGCTGGTTGCTGGTCGGGCTGATCCAGATTGCGCTGCTGATCGCCATCATTGGCCCGCTGCAGCGTTGGCGACCGGCCGAGCCGGTGGTCGACCGGCGCGCCATCCGCACCGACGTGGTGTACACGCTCATCCATCGGCTCGGGCTGTTCAGGCTGGTCATGTTCTTCGCGTTGCAGCCGCTGTTCGACGATGGCCTGGGTCTGCTGCGCGGTGCCGGCTGGGGCACGCTGCACCTCGACGAACTCTGGCCGGGCGTCACCGACGTGCCCTGGGTCGCGTTGGCGATGTACCTGGTGGTGCTGGATTTCGTCGAGTACCTGATCCATCGCGGCCAGCACCGCTTCGACTGGTGGTGGGGCCTGCATTCGCTGCACCACTCGCAGCGCCAGATGACGATGTGGAGCGACAACCGCAACCACCTGCTCGACGACGTGATCCACGACACGATCATCGTGCTCGTGGCCCAGCTCATCGGTGTCGCGCCGGGGCAGTTCATCGCCATCGTGGCCTTCACGCAGCTCAGTGAAAGCCTGCAGCACGCCAACCTGCGGCTCGGCTTCGGCGCCATCGGGGAGCGGTTGTGGGTCAGCCCGCGGTTTCACCGGGTGCACCACAGCATCGGAATCGGGCACGAGTCGGCGGGGCCACAGACGCTCGGCGGCCACAACTTCGGTGTCCTGCTTCCGTGGTGGGACATGCTGTTCCGCACCGTCAACTTCGCGCCGCGCTACGACCCGACCGGCATCCGCGACCAGGTCGAGCCCGATGCCCAAGGCCGGCTGCGCGACTACGGCCGCGGCTTCTGGTCGCAACAGTGGCGGGGTCTGCAACGGCTGGTAGGCCGCGGCTGACACCTCGCTTCGGGAAGGGCGCCGCCGCGGCGTTATCCTCGGCACCCCATGCGACTTCTTCTCGACTCCTTCTGGCGTGCCGTCGCCTACTGCATGCGTCCGCGGGTGATCGTGCTGTCGCTGATGCCCTTGGCCCTGATGGTGGTTCTGGCGGCGGCTTTCGGCTACCTCTACTGGGAGGCCAGCGTCGCCTGGATGCGCGAGGCGCTCGATGCCTGGCCGCTGCTCTCCAGCTTCTGGGGCTGGATCGGCGGACTGTTCTCGAGCGATGTGCCGGCGCTGCTGGCGCCCCTGGTGGTGGTGTTCGCAGCGACGCCGCTGATCGTGCTCGTGTCGCTGCTCATCGTCGCCGGCCTGATGGCGCCGCCGCTCACGCGGCTGGTCGCCGAGCGGCGCTTTCCCGCACTCGAGCAGAAGAAGGGCGCTTCTTTCATCGGCAGCGTGGCGCGCTCGCTCGGCCTGACCTTGCTGGCGCTGGTCGCGCTGGTGGTGTCGATGCCGCTGTGGCTGATCCCGCCGCTGGTGCTTATCTTGCCGCCGCTGATCTGGGGCTGGCTGACCTACCGCGTCATGAGCTTCGACGCGCTGGCCGAGCATGCGAGCCCCGAAGAGCGCGCGACCGTGCTTCGCACGCATCGGCTGCCGCTGCTGGCGATCGGCGTGCTGTGCGGCTACCTCGGGGCGGCGCCGAGCATCGTCTGGGCGTCCGGGTTGCTGTTCGCCGCCGCCTTCTTCGTGCTGGTGCCGCTGGCGATCTGGATCTACACGCTCGTCTTCGCCTTTTCCGCCTTGTGGTTCTCGCACTACGCGCTCGATGCGCTGGCCCAGTTGCGCGCGCAGCGGGCCGCGGCCGCGTTGGGTGCTGCGCCGGACGCCGCGGCGTTGGCCGCGGCAGATCCCGCTGTCCCTGCGCTCGGCACACCTTCTCTCCCTCCTTCCTGACGGACCTGCCATGAAACGCCAATTCGGTCTGATCGTCGTCGGCGACGAAATCCTGTCGGGCAAGCGCCTGGACAAGCACATGCCCAAGGTGATCGAACTGCTGGCCGCACGCGGCTTGCAACTTGCCTGGGCAGAGTACGTGGGCGACGTGCCCGAGCGCATCACCGCGGCGCTCGCTCGTGCCTTCGCCTCGGGCGACATCGTCTTCTCCACCGGCGGCATCGGCGCGACGCCGGACGATCACACGCGCCAGTGCGCGGCCGCGGCGCTGGGCGTCGCGCTGGCGCTGCATCCAGAGGCCGAACTGCTGATCCGCGAGCGGATGCAGGACACGGCGCGTGAGCAGGGCACCGCCTACGAGCCCGACCGCGCCGACAACATCCACCGGTTGAACATGGGCGTGTTTCCGGAAGGCGCGACCATCATTCGCAATCCGTACAACAAGATTCCCGGCTTCAGCGTGGCCGACGTGCACTTCGTCCCCGGCTTCCCGGTGATGGCCTGGCCGATGATCGAAGCGGTGCTCGACGCGCGGTATGCGGCCCTGTTCGGGCACGGGCACACGGTCGAGAAATCCGTGATCGTGTACGGTGCGATGGAGGCAACGCTGACGCCGTTGATGCAGGCGATCGAACTCGCGCATGCGGGCGTCAAGGTCTTCAGCCTGCCGAGCGTCGATCATCCCCAGCACGGCCGTCACATCGAGTTGGGTGTCAAAGGAGACGCTGAACAGATCGAAGCGGCATATCAACAGCTGCTGGAGGGTCTGCACGGTTTTGACGCGCGCCTGGGTCCAGAATTGGTGCGCTGATGGATAACGCACCATAACGGTGTATTTTTGACGCTCTTAAGGGGCATGCGGTGGTCGGACGCCCGGCCGACAGCGCACTTCAATGGCACAGAACCTGCATTCCCTGAACACGTATTTCTAACCACCCTTCCAACCAGGAGAAACTGATGGCAAAGACCGTCGCCGATGTACTGAAGCTCGTCAAGGAAAACGAGGTCAAGTTCATCGACTTTCGCTTCACCGACACCCGCGGGAAAGAACAGCACGTCACCGTGCCGGTCTCGGCCTTCGACGAAGACAAGTTCACCTCGGGCCATGCGTTCGACGGCTCGTCCATCGCCGGCTGGAAGGGCATCGAAGCCTCGGACATGCAGCTCATGCCCGACCCGAACACGGCCAACATCGATCCCTTCTTCGAAGAGACGACGCTGATCCTGACCTGCGACGTGATCGACCCCGCCGATGGCAAGGCCTACGAGCGCGACCCGCGTTCGCTCGCCAAGCGCGCCGAGGCTTACATGAAAGCTTCCGGCCTGGGCGACACCGCCTACTTCGGACCGGAACCCGAATTCTTCGTGTTCGACGGCGTGCGTTGGAAGAACGACATGTCGGGCTGCTTCGTCAAGATCGACTCCGAAGAAGCGTCCTGGAACACCGACAAGGAATACGAGCACGGCAACACGGGCCACCGCCCGGCCGTCAAGGGTGGCTACTTCCCGGTGCCCCCGGTCGACAGCTTCCAGGACATGCGCTCGGAAATGTGCCTGGTGCTCGAAGCCCTCGGCATCCCGGTCGAAGTGCATCACCACGAAGTGGCCAACGCCGGCCAGATGGAACTCGGCACCAAGTTCAGCACGCTGGTCCAGCGCGCCGACTGGGTCCAGCTTCAGAAGTACGTGATCCACAACGTGGCCCACGCCTACGGCAAGACCGCCACCTTCATGCCCAAGCCCATCGTCGGCGACAACGGCTCGGGCATGCACGTGCACCAGTCGGTCTGGAAAGACGGCAAGAACCTGTTCGCCGGTGACGGCTACGCGGGCCTGTCGGAATTCGCGCTGCACTACATCGGCGGCATCATCAAGCATGCCCGTGCGCTGAACGCCATCACGAACCCCGGCACCAACAGCTACAAGCGCCTGGTGCCCGGTTTCGAAGCCCCGGTGAAACTGGCCTACTCGGCCAAGAACCGTTCGGCCTCGATTCGCATCCCATTCGTGGCCAACCCGAAGGGCCGTCGCGTCGAAGCGCGCTTCCCCGATCCGCTGATGAACCCGTACCTCGGTTTCGCCGCGCTGCTGATGGCCGGCCTCGACGGCGTCGAGAACAAGATCGATCCGGGCGAAGCCGCCACGAAGGACCTGTACCACCTCCCGCCGGAAGAAGACGCGCTGATCCCGACCGTTTGCCACAGCCTCGACCAGGCGCTGGAGCATCTGGACAAGGACCGTGCGTTCCTGACCAAAGGCGGCGTGTTCACCGATTCGTACATCGATGCCTACATCGAACTCAAGATGCAGGAAGTCACGCGCCTGCGCATGGCCACGCACCCGGCCGAGTTCGACATGTACTACTCGCTCTGATCGCTCGGCCTTCGGGCCTTGCGCTGTGCGTTGAAAAAAGGGACGGCTTCGGCCGTCCTTTTGCATTGCACGGGAATCCCGCGGCAGGGGCGAAGTCGAATTGCACGAAAATGCGCGCTTGCTGCGTACTACCCCCAGGACCATGAAGACCTTGTCACTTCTGCTGCTGCTGACCGTTCCATTGGCGATGCTGCCGGCCCAGGCTCAGGAGCGCGTCTGGCGTTGCGGCAATGAATACACCAACAATGCGGCCGACGCGCAGAAGCGCGGCTGCAAGGTCATGGAAGGCGGCAACGTGACCGTCGTCCAGAACCCGCGGCCCGCGGGCGGTGGCGGCAGCGCGAGCAGTGGGGGCTCGGCCGCCGTGCGCGCGCCGGTGGGGAGTCCGCGTGTCGAAGGGTCGGACCAGCGCGCGCGTGACGGCGAGGCCCGCACGGTGCTGCAATCCGAGCTGCGCAAGGCCGAAGCCAGGCGTGCGGAACTGGTCAAGGAATACAACAACGGCGAACCCGAAAAGCAGGGCAGCGAAGCGCGCAACTACCAGAAGTATCTCGACCGCGTCGCCGACATGAAGGCTGAGATGACCCGCACCGACAGCGACATTGCCGGCATCCGGCGCGAGCTCGGACGGCTGCCTGCGGCGGCGCCCTGACATGGCCTTCGGCAAGAGCGCCTCTTCCGCCAAACGTTTCCAGCCCTTCGATCTGCTGGCCACGCTCATCGCTGTGGTGAAGTCCGATGGCGCCGTATTGTTCGCCAACGCGGCACTTGAAGACGCGCTCGGCACATCGCGGCGCACGCTCGAAGGCTCGCCGTTCGGCGCCTGCTTTCATGAGCCGCAGGTGCTGCGCACGGCCATCGACGGCGCACGCAGCAACGACTTCGCGACGCTGCGTTATGAAGCCATGCTGCGCCGCGTGAACCACGAGCTGATGCCGGTGCAGGTCACGCTCGCGCAGAGCGACAAGCCGGGTGAACTGATCATCGAACTCTCGCCGCTCGAGCAGCAGGTGCGCCAGGATCGCGAAGAGCGACTGCTCGACCAAGCGCAGGCCAACAAGGAGTTGATTCGCAACCTGGCCCACGAGATCAAGAATCCGCTGGGAGGCATTCGCGGCGCGGCGCAGCTGCTGCAGATGGAGGTCGAGTCGCGCGACCTCATCGAATACACGCAGGTCATCATCCACGAGGCCGATCGGCTGCAGACGCTGGTCGACCGGCTGCTCGCGCCGCATCGCCGGCCGCATGTGGTGGGCGACGTGAACATCCACGAAGTCTGCGAGCGCGTGCGCTCGGTGATCTTGGCCGAGTTCCCGCGCGACCTGCACATCGATCGCGATTTCGATGTCTCCATTCCCGAGTTTCGCGGCGATCGCGAGCAGCTCATCCAAGCCACGCTCAACATCGTTCACAACGCCGCGCAGGCGCTGTCCGAACGGCGCGCAGCGGGCGATGCGCGCATCACGTTCAAGACACGGATCGCGCGCCAGGTCATCTTCAACAAGCAGTGGTATCGACTGGCACTGGAATTGCATGTCATCGACAACGGACCGGGCGTACCCGATGCCATCAAGGACCGCATCTTCTATCCGCTGGTGTCGGGTCGCGATGGCGGTACGGGCCTCGGGTTGACGCTGGCGCAAACCTTCGTACAACAGCACCACGGTGTGATCGAGTGCGACAGCGTCCCGGGCCGGACCGATTTCAAGATACTGATACCGCTGCCATAGCAGCAAGGCGACAAGGAGCTGCATGAAGCCGATCTGGATAGTAGACGACGACCAATCCATCCGCTTCGTGCTGGAAAAGGCGCTGCTTCGCGAAGACCTGCCGACGCGCAGCTTTACCAACGCGCGTGAAGTGCTGGCCGCGCTCGAGGTCGCTGCCGACGACGAGCAGCAGGGTCCACAGGTGCTGGTGAGCGACATCCGCATGCCGGGTGGCTCGGGCCTCGATCTGCTCGACAAGATCAAGGCCAAGCATCCGGGCCTGCCCGTCATCATCATGACGGCCTTCTCCGATCTCGACAGCGCCGTGTCGGCGTTTCAAGGCGGTGCCTTCGAATACCTGCCCAAGCCCTTCGATCTGCCGCGCGCAGTCGAACTGATTCGCCGCGCCGTCGATGAAAGCCAGCGCGAAGAAGTGGCCGAAGAACGCATGGCCGCTGCACCAGAGATGCTTGGTCAAGCACCCGCGATGCAGGACGTGTTTCGTGCCATCGGTCGCTTGTCGCAAAGCAACGTGACGGTGCTGATCACCGGCGAATCGGGTTCCGGCAAGGAACTCGTCGCGCGCGCGCTGCACAAGCACTCGCCGCGAACCAACGGCCCCTTCGTCGCCATCAACACCGCCGCGATCCCGAAGGATTTGCTGGAGAGCGAACTGTTCGGCCACGAGCGCGGTGCCTTTACCGGCGCGCAGACCATGCGCCGCGGCCGCTTCGAGCAGGCCGAGGGCGGCACGCTGTTCCTCGATGAAATCGGCGACATGCCCTTCGATCTGCAGACGCGTCTGCTGCGCGTGTTGAGCGACGGGCACTTCTACCGCGTCGGCGGTCACAACTCGGTCAAGGCCAACGTGCGCGTGATCGCGGCGACGCATCAAGACCTGGAGCAGCGCGTCAAGCTCGGCGGCTTTCGCGAAGACTTGTTTCACCGCCTCAACGTGATCCGCCTGCGGCTGCCCGCGCTGCGCGAGCGTGGTGAGGACGTGCCCGCGCTGACGCGCCACTTCCTGCAGCAGAGCGCCAAGCAGCTCGGTGTCGAGCCCAAGCGCATCTCCGACGCAGCACTCGTGCGGCTTGCCACCTTCGGTTTTCCGGGCAACGTGCGACAGCTCGAGAACATCTGCCACTGGCTCACCGTGATGGCGCCGGCGCAGTTGATCGAGTCCAAGGACCTGCCGCCCGAAGTGATGGCCGTGCACGCCGTCGATGTACCGGCCGCCCACGCGCCCGCACTGCAATCGACGATGCCGACCGTGGAACACGAGGGCGCGCAGTCGAGCGCGGTCGCCGCGGTCGTGGTGCCAGCGGCGTCGGTTGCGGGTGCAGACGCCGGCGTGCCGGGTGCATGGGAGAGCGGTTTGGAGATCGAGGCGCAGAACCTGCTGGCTGCGGGCCGCACCGATGTATGGGACGCGCTGTCGCGCCGCTTCGAATCGCGCCTCATCCTCACTGCGCTGGCCAACACACGAGGCCGCCGCATCGAAGCGGCGCAGAAGCTCGGCATCGGCCGCAACACCATCACCCGCAAGATCCAGGAACTCGGCCTGGAGTGAAGCGCCGCAGGGGGCGGCGCCGCTACCTGCTGCGCTGCCCCAAGGTGCGCGAATCGAGCTGGAAGTTGCCGCTCTTGTCCCAAAGCCACGTGTCGACGTAGGTGTGCGCTCCGAGTGCGCCGGGGTTGGCCAATGGGGAAGCCTTGCGGATCAGTTCCGCGATCAGTGGCGGCACCTCCGGCGCGTGGCTCGGTATGCGGCTGAAGTTCACGTCGACGACGCGGCCCGTGGCGTCGATGTCGGTCTCGACCACCACCACCGCATAGACCAGCGGCGGAATCTTTCCTTTGTAGATGCGCTTGGGATACGCCTTGTAGATGTCGGCTGCACCGAGTTTGCGATAGGCCCGCACCGCGGGCGTTTGCGCGGTGATCAGGCGCACCTCGGCCACCTCGGACTTCGGCGTGAATGCCGTCGCCGCGGCGGCGTCGTCGCGGCCGGGCGTCTCGATCGCGGCGCTCGGAGCGGCCGTGGGCTTCAACGGCGCACAGGCGGCGAGACCACCGGCGAGCACGACGAGTGCCAAAGCATGGCGCCAACGATTGCGACGCGCGGCTGCCATCGCGTCAGCCCGCCCGGTCGAGTTCCAACGTCACTGGCGCATGGTCGCTGGGCTTTTCCCATTTGCGCGGCACACGATCGATGGTGCAACCGACGGCGCGGGGCACCAGCGGCGCGCTCACCAGGATGTGGTCGATGCGCAGGCCTCGGTTCTTCTGATACCCCAGCATTCGGTAGTCCCACCACGAGAAACTCTTCTCTGGCTGTTCGAACAGCCGGAACGCGTCGGTCAGCCCCAAGGCCATCAGCGCGTGAAAGTGGTTGCGCTCTTCGGTGGTGTGGTGAATGGTCTCATGCAGGCCCACGGGATCGAAACTGTCGCGATCTTCAGGTGCGATATTGAAGTCGCCCAGCAACACCAGATTCGGATGCGCCTTCAGTTCCTCCTCGAGCCATCCCCGCAAAGCGCTCAGCCAGCTCATCTTGTAGGCGAACTTGTCGCTGCCAGGCGTTTGCCCATTCACGAAGTAGCCGTTGACGACGCGCAGCGGCCCGTGCTCCGTGTCGACGGTGGCGCTGATCACCCGCGAATGCTCGTCAGTGAAGCCGCCGATGTTCTTCGCCACGTCGCGCAGCGGCGCGAGGCTCAGGATCGCGACGCCGTTGTACGTCTTCTGGCCGAAGTAGGCCGCCTGGTAGCCGGCGGATTGCAGCACGTCCAACGGAAACTTGTCGTCGCTCATCTTGAGCTCCTGCAGGCAGAGCACGTCGACCGGGTTGGCGGCAAGCCAGTCGAGCACGTGCTGAAGTCTTGCGGTGAGGGAATTGACGTTCCAGGTGGCAATTTTCATTTGAACCTTAAGTTGTTGTTCTATATGTCTCTAAAGGGATTGATCAGGCTTGTACTCTTCTACGTACCCATTTTAGGTAGCGCTCGTGCCTCCGCACGGCTCGGCGGACACTGCCTTCGCCCGCAGCCCAGCCTCAGCCCCAGTGTGTTACTTTGGCTCTACGGCATGTGCGAGCGCTAGACCGAGACCGCATTCTGATTTTGGAGGTCGGCTTGCCGACCTTGAGAGCCAAGGACTAAGACGGGCACTTGGGGGTGGCGTGTTGCTGATGGTCTGGCAAAGGCCTCCCCCATCGCCGAGAAAGCGATCAGGAGGTGCGCCTGGATTTGCGCATCCGATGGGCTTACGCCGTCGATACCGACTGCGCTGCCCAAGTGCAGCAAGACGTGCCTGCGCCTGCCGCGTCCGTTGAGACCATTGAGGTCGTCACTTCACGAAACCGGCTTCGAACAATGATCGACTCCAAGCGAAATCTTCCGTGAACCACACGTCTTTTTATTGACCGCTCAGCGCAAGCCACGGCGCAAACTCGGTGCAGTCGATGCCTAACTGGACCAAGTCATGAATGGATCGTCCCGCCGTCTACGTTAATGATCTGACCATTGACATAACTGGAGGCAGGACCGCATAGGAATTCGATCACCGTGGCCACTTCCCGAGGTTCTGCAAAGCGGCGGATCGGGATTTCGGCCATGAGCTTGTCCGCGCGCTCAGCGATGAGCTGTCGCGTCATCGGCGTGAGGATGATGCCCGGGGCGACAGCATTGACGTGCACCGTCGGCGCGAAGCGCCGCGTCATGGCGCGAACCATGCCGGCGATGGCCCCCTTCGCGGCCGAATAGGCAATCCGGTCAAGTCCGCCGCGGCGGAAGGCCAGAGAACATGCGAAGACCAGGCGGCTCGGCAACTCGGGCGTGCCCGCACAGCGCGCATGGAAGAGCCGGCCCAATTGGTAGCCGTTGCGCACGTTGGCAGCCATGGTCGCGTCGAAGAGTGACAGATCCGAAGTGTCCTCGGGATCAGGCAACGACAGGCCAGCCAGATGGACGAGCGCGTAGGGACCGGGGCCGTCCTCGAGCGCCCGGAGGCATGCGTCCTGGTCGGACAGGTCGTTGACCTGGGTCGAGAGGCGACCGGAAGGCCCGAGCGTCTGGACGGCACGCGCGAGCGCATCCTCAGCAACGTCGACCAAGCGCACGCTCGCGCCGGCGTCCAGGAAAACGCGCGCCGTCTCGATGCCGATGCCGCCGCCGCCGCCGGTGATCAGCACCGTCTTGTCCGCATAGAAGTTCATGTGAGTACGTCGATCGTGAGGGAGGGATGAGTGAAGAGAACGCGGTCGCTCAGGGTCGGGGCTCGTCGGTGCCGACGGCTCGCGTCGGCGCCAGTGCTGCAAAAAATTCGAGGATTTCCGCGCTTGCAAAGGCGGGACGTTCGAACGCAACGAAGTGCCCGGCGTTCTCGACAAGCGCCACGTCGGGGTCTTCGAAATAGTCGCCGAGGCGGTCAGCAAACTCGGGCAGTAGGACCGGATCACTTGCGCCCCAACGCACCCGCGTGGGCACCTTAATGCGCGGCAGAGATGGCGCGCCTTCCCTGATGAGCCGCTCGCGCCAGGGTTGCATCGCTCTGTACCAATTAAAGCTGCCCTGCAGGTTGCCCGGTAGCATGAAGTTGTCGACCCACGCTTCCAGGTCGTCATCGAAGGCGCCGGGGGCGTGGGACCAGTGGTCCAGGCACCAGTGGATGTAGCGTCGGCAGTGCGCGCGGTCGGAGGCGAGCCATTGCGCGGTCCACGGAAGCTGGTTGAAGTACTGGTACCAGGACTCGCGGATCACGCGCGCGTCGGCCCAGCGTTCGCCGATGCCAGGATAGGGACAGTCGAAGAAGAACAGGCCGCTCAGCCGTGCCGGATTCAGGCGGGCATACCCTTGTGCGACGTTGGCCCCGGAATCGTGGCTGACCAGACCGACGTCATGCAGATCGAGGGCGTCGAGCAGTCCGGCCAGGTCGGCGATGTGGTGCTCAAGCGTGTAGCTCTCAAGAGCTTCGCCCGGGGGCTTCTCCGAAAGCCCGAACCCGCGCAGGTCGTAGGCGATCACGTCGTGACGGGCGGCCAGCGCTGGAATGATCCTCCGCCAGGTGCGCCAGAACTCGGGCCAGCCGTGGATCAGCACCAGCGGCGGACCGTGTCCAGTGCGAACGTAATGCAGCTCGATGCCGTTGACCCGCACGCGGTCGTCCGCCCAGACGTACTCCGTGGGTTGCGTCATCGGGCTAGGCCATCTCCGTGGCGATCGTCTGGAAGTCCTGCTCGCGCAGCAACTTCCAGACCCGGCTGCGAAACTCGACGAAGCTGGGGAGGTCCATCACGTCCTCGATGCGTTCTCGCTCACCCCAGCGCTCGGCCTTGCGCGTGGTTGCCACGTCGATGTCCGCCACGATCGCGCCGCCGCCGCGGCTCATCACGATCACGCGGTCGGCGAGGTAAACTGCCTCCTCAACGGCGTGCGTGATGAACATCACCGTCCGCGGCGAAATCGCGCACAGCCGCAGTAGCTCCTCCTGCATCACGGTGCGTGTCTGCGCATCGAGCGCACCGAAGGGCTCGTCCATCAGCAGGACGTCCGGCTCTAGCGCGTAGCTGCGTGCGATGGCGACGCGCTGTTGCATCCCGCCAGAGAGCTGGTGCGGATACGCGTCCTCTCGACCCTGCAGGCTCATGAGCCGGATGAAGTGTTCGACGCGCTCAGCCCGCTGCGCTTGTTCCATTCCCTTGCATCGCAAGCCGAACTCGATATTTTCCGAGACCGTCTTCCACGGAAACAAGGCGAACTGCTGGAAGACGACCGCACGGTCCGGACCCGGTTCGCGCACTTCGACATTGCCCACCCGTACGCGACCGGAAGTCGGAGCGTCGAGCCCGGCGGCAAGGCGCATGAGCGTGGTCTTGCCGCATCCGGAAGGACCAACGACGGCGACGAACTGCTGGTCGCGCACATGAAGGTCAATGTGGTCCAGCACGGCGTTGGACTGACCGTTTCGGGTGAACACGCGCCCCACGTCCTCGAAATGGATATCGCTCAAGATGCTCTCCTGCCAAGTGCTCACGCACTCTCGCGTTGAATGATGGAAAAACCCACGTCATGCACCGGGTTCGCGATGGTTTCGCCGCGCAGCCTGCGAAGTGCCAAGTCGGCTGCCCAGCGGCCGATCTCGCGCTGACGCACGTTCACCGTGGTCAGGGAAGGACGGATCGCACGGCCGAGGGGCGTATCGTCGAATCCGGCCACCGCGACGTCATGTGGCACGCGAATGCCGAGTTGATCGCCCTCCAGCACGAAGCCCGAAGCGATCATGTCGCTGGCCACAAAGATGGCTTGTGGCCGCCATGCGCCCTTGCCGAGCGCGTGAAACTGGCGTGCGAGTGCCGCGCCGCTTTCGAGCTCCATGGGCGCCGAGCTGATCCAGGCTTCGTTCGCGGGCAGGTTGGCCTCGGCAAGCGCCTGTCGAAAGCCTTCCTCGCGTCCACGCGTGCGCTCGTTGTCGGTCTGCGTACCGCCGCAGTAGGCCAGCCGGCGGTGGCCTTTCGAGATGAGATAGCGCGTCACCTCCAGACCCGCCTTGAAGTTCGAGAAACCCACCGCGAGATCGATGGGCTCGGGCCCGATGTTCCAGGTCTCCACGACGGGCATGCCGGCCCTGCGCAGCATGGTGCGCGTGCCTTGCGTGTGGGTGAAACCGGTGAGGATGGCCGCGTCTGGACGATAGCCCAGCAGGCCGCGAATGAGTTCCTCCTCGCGTTCCGCGCTGTAGCCACTGTGGGCAATGATCAGGGAGAAGCCTGCCTTGCCCAGGACGTCGTTGATCCCGTGCACGGTCTCGGCGAAAACTGAGTTGGCAATGTTCGGCAGCAGCAAAGCTACCAGCTTGCTTCCTCGCCGAGAGAGTGCCCGGGCGGTGAAATCGGGCACGTACCCGAGTTCCTTTGCTGCTATGAGCACGGCCTCCCGCGTCTCCGCGGTGACGGACGCGTGATTCGCCAGCGCACGCGAAACCGTGATCGGCGAGACGCCGGCGTGCAGCCCGACATCGCGCATCGTGAGCGAGCGCTTGACGCGGCTCATCGTGCGAACCCGCTGCGTATAACCTGCATGAAGTTGGACGCCACGGTCTGGCCGTGCGTGAAACGGTCCTCCCACACCGCGAGCGCATCGGCGTGATCCGGCGCGAGCAGCTGGCGTGAGAAGGCCTCCACGCCGACGATGCCGTCGTAGCCCAGATCGGCAGCGCGGCGCGCCCATGCGGCCAGATCGAGCGATCCTTCAAAGGCATCGCCGCGGTGACTCTGATCGAGTTCCAGGTAGGCCAGGTGAGGCAGGGCCGCTTCGATCATGTCGAAGGGGGCCGATTCGTCGATGCTCATGTGAAAGGTGTCGAGGTGCAGGAACACGTTGGGATGCGCCACCGCAGTCAGAAACTCCAGGCCGCGCCGCGTGTTGTACAGCAGTGGGGTCTCATAGCGGTTCACCACCTCGAGTGCGATGCGGACCCCGGCCTGCGCTGCATGCGAAGCCACAGCGTGCATCGATTCAGCAGCTCGCCGAAAGGCTGTCTCCGGCAGCGGGCCGGCCGCCTTGTGGATGGGGCCGTACAGCACGCCCCCGATCTGTGAGGATCCCATGTCGCGCGCCAGGGCCACGGCATGCTGCAGATGGGCGATGCCGCGTGCGCGCACTTGCGCATCGGCATCACCGATATCCTTGTCGGCAGACAAGCCGCAGGTGTTCAGCGGCGAAAGGCGTTCCTGCGCGAAGGCGCGTGCCAGCGCCGCCGGCTGGATGTCGTCGAAACGGCGCAAGGGCACCACGACGTGGTCGTAGCCCAGCGAAGCGGCGCCGGCCAGGGCGGGAGTGATGCCCTGCGGGCTCCAGTCGGCACCCCAGACGGCGGCATGGATGGAAGTTCGCATGCCGCTCAGCCCCGACCTTCTTCGAGATCGTCGAAGCGTGCGCGGACGGCGCGCAGTCCTTCGACCGCGCCGGCCGCGCCGATGGCTTCACCCGGGTCGCCGCGCATGGTGTAGCCGCCGTCCACGGGGATGACGGTGCCCGTGATGAATCCGGAAGCGGGCAGGGCGAGAAAAGCGATGACGTGCCCGACTTCTTCGGGCAGACCCCATCGTCCCGCCGGAGCCCGGTCTGCATAAAGCGCATAGTCGAGCAGGCCGTCGTCGAGGCGCCGCTGCAGCGTCTCTGTCAGGATGTAGCCGGGCGCCACCGCATTGACGGTGATGCCCTGACGGGCGACCTCCACCGCGAGCGACTTGGTGAACCCGTTGATGGCATGCTTGGCGATGGCATAGCCGCTTCGGAACGGCAGGCCGAGCACGCCCAGCACCGACGAGATGTTGATGATGCGGCCGAAGCCGCGCGACGCCATGCCCGGGATCACAGCCTGGCTGCACAGGAAGGCACCGCGCACGTGGACATCGAACATCTGCTGCACGTCGTCGACCGGCATGTCGGCGACGGCGGCCAAGCGTGGGGTCATGATGCCGGCGCAGTTGACCAGGACGTCGATGTGACCCAGTCGCTGCACACAGGCATCGATGGCGCCCTTCGCCATGGGGCCCTCCGCCACGTTCGCCGATGCCCAGCACGTGGCGACGCCGAAGCGCTCGGCCAGTGCCCCGGCGGCACGCTCGGCTGCCTGCGGATTCATGTCGAGCACGGCGATGGCCGCGCCGCGCCGCGCGCATTCCGCGGCGGCCGCGAAGCCGATGCCCTGCGCACCGCCGGTCACGAGGGTGCACAACCCCTGGAGGCTGTCTGTGGTCACAGCGCGCCCGGCTTGCCTTCGGCGAATGCCTTGAGCTTCGGGTTCTTGTTGATGTAATCGAGCACCACCGGGTTCACGTACGCCTTGGCATCCATCACTTTCGAGATCGTGCCGGCCGACTTGAAGAACTCGGCCAGACGCGTGCTTTCCTTGTCCAGCATCGACGTGCCGGAGGAACGATCAAAGGCCTTGAGTTGTTCGTCCAGGCTCCAGTAGCTGCGCGTGTCGATCTCGCCCTTCATCTCCTCGGGCGACAGGCTCACGCCACCCTTGTCGTAGAACTTCTTCATCGACGCCAGCGTCGCCGACCGATCGTCGCGCATGACGTTCATGCCTCGCAGGAACATCGCGGCGAAGCGTGCGACGGCGTCGAGGTTGTCTTTCAGGTACTCAGGCCGCACCACCATGTTGCCGGTGACCAGCACGCCCGCGCTCTTTCCGTCGCAAAGCAGCTTGCCGCCCTCTTTCTCCATCCGGGCGAAGTGCGGATACCAGACCGCGCCAATAGGGATGTCGCTGCCCTTGAAGGCGTCCACGATGGCGCCGGGTGCGATGTTGACCGCCTGCATGTCACCGGGCTTGAGCCCGAGCTTCGCGAAGCAGGCCTGCGCGGCATAGTCCGATGTGGAGTTGGCGGGAACGAGGTACTGCTTTCCCTTCATCGCCTTGCCAGCGTCCGCCTTGATGGCGTCGAAGGCCTTGGTGCGGGCCACCACGCCGTTGGCCCGCGAGTCGTCGATCAGGATCAGCACGGTCTGCAGATCGAACCTCGATGCGCCCAGCAGTGCCGGTGGCCCGCCCATCAGGCCGATGTCCCAAGTCTTGGACGGCACGGCGGCGACCTGCTGTGCGCCCGCGACAAAGGAGGTCATGTTGCCCGGTTTCAGGCCGGCCTCGGCCCACCAGCCGCGGTCTTCTGCGATCTGCAATGGCACGCCGTGGATCGTGACTTGATAGCTGACGTTGACTGGCGTGGGATCGGCGGCGGAGGCCGTCGATCCGAAGCCAAGGGCGGCCACGGAAAGCGCGAATGCACCGATGCACCCGAGAGTGCGGCGCCGGGGTTGATTCAGATGTCTCATCTTTTTTCCTTTCTGGGTTGCAAGGTTCCCTGGCAGAGCCAGGCCACGAATCACGCGCTGGCCGATCCCAGCCGACGTTTGACATACCGCTCGAAGCGCCTAAACACCCATTCGAGCAGGAGGCCGACGAGACCGATCGCCAGCATGCCCACCAGAACGATCACGATGGTGCGGTTCATCTGCCCCCTGACCATGATGAAGGCGAGCCCCGACGTCGCGACGATGAGTTCGGCGCCCACCAGCGATTGCCAGGCGTTGCCGGCCGCCACCCTCAATGCGGCGACGATGGCGGGCATGGCGCTGGGCAGGACCACTTCAAGCAAGATGCGTCCGCTGCGCGCTCCCAGCATGCGGGCCGCCTCTAGCAAGCGGCTGTCGACGAGCTTCGCGCCTCCGTACGCGCCGATCACACAGGCCGGAAATGCACCCGCGAAGATGATGAGCACAGGGCCGCCGAAGCCGGTGCCGAACCACAGCACCGCGAACGGCACCCATGCGATCGGCGCGATGAACCGCAGCAGGTTGAACAACGGCTTGACGGCGGCGTCGAGGGTCCGGAACCATCCCATGGCCACGCCCATCGGGATGCCCAGAAGGACGGCGAGGCCGAAGCCGGCGCCGAAACGCTGAAGACTGGCGAGCAGGTGCGCACTGAGCGTCGATCCCGCGAACGGTTCGCTCATCATGCCCACGAAGGTCCGCACGACGACCGCCGGAGAGGCCAGGGTGCTGGCGCTGTCGATCCGCGCGGCCAGGACGTGCCACGCGAGCACAAAGGCCACGATCCCGAGTGCTCCGATCCAGCGCCGCGGCTTCCGATCCGCTGCGATCAAGAATTGGGTCGCGCGACCCTTGACCCGCGGTTGCGTCGTCGGCGGCCCTGGACGGGGGGAGGGCGAGCCGGCGGCGTTCAACGTCTGCTCCAAGGCACCACCCGCCTTTCTGTCCATTCGAGCAGCATGCTGCTGGCGATACCGAGCACCGCCACGGTGGCCATCCCGACGACGATCATTCCGGGATAGACATCGTCCTTGGCGGCGGTCAGGACCTTGCCCACACCCCAGATGGCGCCGAGCAACTCGGCCGCGACGATCACGGTCCACGAGGTCTGGAGCGAGAGTCGCATCCCGATCATGATGTGCGGCAAGGCCCCGGGCAGGATGACATGCCTCAGCCAGACCGAGCCGCGGGCGCCGCTCACGCGCGCCGCCTCCAGCAGGGTGCGGTCGATCTGCTCCACACCGGTCACGGTGTTGATGACCAGCGGGACGGAGGCCGCAAGCGCCATCACGAAGAGCTTTGACGCATCGCCCAGGCCGAACCACAGCAGCGCGAGCGGAATCCACGCCAGCGGCGGCACCGGTCGGATGAAATTGAAGATCGGTCCAAAGAAATCTCGGCAGAAGGCCGACAAGGACATCGCAAGTCCCAGGGTCAGGCCGATCAAGACCGCCAGTGCAAAGCCGCGCGCCACCAACCACGAACTGGTCGCGATGTGCTTTGCGAGGCTGCCGCCTGCGTAGTTGCCCAGCGCCACCTGTTGCAGTGATTCAACAAAGTTCGCCGGGTTCGGAAAGCGTGAGCCCTCGACCCAGCCCGTAGGGCCGGTGGCCGCCCACCAGAGCAACAGCAGCAGCCCGCACGACGCCAGGCTGATCAGCCGCAAGCGGATTCCCTTCGCGTCCTTCATGGCCGGGCGGGATCCGAATCCGCCGGTCCGCCGGCGCCGTCCCGCCAGGCGACCGCGAGTTGCTCGTACGCCGCCGACAGGTCCGCCGCAAAACCGGCATCGTCGCATTCGCCGGCCAGCCATGCAGCGGCCGGTTCCATGAAGAGCGTACGGCCCACGGCAAAACCCTGGATGAACGGCGGCCTGGGTGCGTGGCTCAACGCCTGCAGCAGATCCTCACGTGCTCTGCCGCCGCCCAACAGCAGTACGCCCCGGCACATCGGATTGTCCAGGCGGATAGCCCGCTCTATGGCATCCCAGCATGCGGGGCCAGAAAAGGCCGGAAGCTTCCACCAGTCGGGCAGCACGCCCAGCGCCTGCGTGCGATGGATACGCTCCACCACAACCTCCGCATCGTCCGGGGTGTCGGGATGCACGAACTCCAGCAGCAGCTCCATGCCATACATCGATGTGGCCCTGTACAGTTCCAGCAGACGCTCCTCCTGGAGCGCCTGCGTGGATTCGTCCTCCATGGGCACCAGGCACTTGACGATTTGATGGCGCGGCCAGCTCGCCAGCAGCACGGCTGCCGGAAGGTCGTCCGTGAAGCGCAGGGGAGCGGGGCCGGTGCGCTCGATCTTTCGTCCTACCCAGGCGATGTCCGAGCCGACGCGAAATAGCGCCTGTTCGCCCTGCGCATCGTCGAACAGCACGCCCATCCCGGGATGCCGTGGCGCGAGCTGCAGCGCCACGTCCGCGATCAGCGACTTGAGTCCTGCCAGAGTGCGCCCTTCGACCCGTGGCAGTGACTCGAAGGGGGCGACATGGTCTGCCGCCATGACGAACACCGGGGAAGCTCGTGGGCGTCGGGTCGTGGTGCGGTGCAGGTAGCGAAGGTGCTCGCTGCGATGCAACGCCGGATCGTTGCGTCCGCCGTCAAGGAACCATGCCAGTTCGACGGCCGTCGGCGAAGCCGGCGAGCATCCGTGGCGCGAAACGACCAAAGCGCCGGTGGCGTTGCCGCTGCGGCAGCAATCTTCCCAGGACTTGTCGCGTAGCCATCCGGACAGGAACCCGGATAAAAAGCCATCCCCGGCGCCCACGACATTGAACACCTCGACGGGGAAGCCCGGTCCGACGATGCCATCGTCCAAGATGTCCGGTATCGCCTCTGGAAAAACGACACAGCCTGCAGCGCCGCGCTTGAGCACGATGGGCGCCTGCGTCAGAGCGCGAATCCGGCGCAATGCCTTGATGGTATCGATATCACCGCCGGCGATATGAACCTCTTCCTCGGTGCCGACGATCAGGTCGAATTCGGCCATGTGGCGCTGGCACGCACGGGTGACAACGGCGGAGTCGACGAACCGACTCTCTCCCACGTCACGGCCGACCAGCCCCCAAAAGACCGGACGGTAGTCGATGTCGAAAATGACCTGGGTACCGCGCGCTTTGGCGCGTGCGATCGCAACACGCAGGTTCTCGGCCGCGGCTTCGGTCGTCAGGTGCGATCCGGACACGAGGAGAGCGCGCGCAGAGGCGATGTAGTCTTCGCTGTAGTCCTCCGGGGAGATCGCCATGTCGGCGCAGTTTTCCCGATAGTGCAGCAGCGGGAAGGTTTCCTTATCGCGAATGGCCAGGAAGGCCACGCCCGTCAGGCGTGCACTGTCTGCGACGACATGCCTCGTGTCGACTCCTTCGCGGGACAAGGTCTCCTTCAGATATCGCCCGTTGTGGTCGTCCCCCACGCGCGTGACCATGCCGACCTTTAGTCCCAGGCGGGAAGTACCGATAGCGATATTGGCGGGGCAGCCACCCACGTACCTCGAGAAGCTGGAGACGTCCTCTAGGCGGGCGCCCACCTGATCGCCGTAGATGTCGACGATCGCGCGGCCTATTGTGATGAGGTCAAGAGAGCGAGAGGAAGTCATGAATGCGCGAGCAAATTGGTATCGATACCATTATTTAAGCGCAGCAGCCGCGCGTCGGCTATCGGGGTTGTCCCGAATCCGAGAACGGTCAAGGTGGCACTGCCAGGAACACGGCGAGATGCGTGCACGTGTTTGAGGCGCGAGGCTGATCTTTAGCGGCCTTGTGGGAAGCTATACAGACGTCTCCGGATGCTTCTTGCTGAGCTCATCGGCCTTTTCGGTGATCGTCAGAACCGCGATCATCACCCGGTGCGCGCGCATTTCCTGTCTCTGTCAGCGAGTCGCAAGAACCAGCAGGTGACCACGCGTTGGGCACCGGAGTTGGCCTCGTCCGGGTGGTGCATTGAAGAGCCTTCTCATTTGCACGCGCTATGAACCGCGCCTTCGCTGAGTGCCCAGCGTGAAGGGTCCATCGCAGGACCCCCGATTCGTGTGTTGCCAGCAGAGATGTCTTTGCCACTGCAGACGTTGTGGCTCCCAATGCTACCCAACGATCGAGGCCAATGCGTCAGATCCAAACCCATGGGTCCAAGGTGACGACTGGTTCGATCGACCTGATTTTTCTCCATGTCTCCGACGGCGAGAGAGAAGGCGACGCGTTCGCCGAGGCAGGTGATCGAACGCCGTTTGATGCGGCGAGGTTTGCCCCCGCCTGCTGTGCGAAGTCATGCGAGCGCGCAGGCTCGACAGAGTTCGGGAGGCTGCAACCGGCGGGGTGCCGCGGCGTGAGCCACGCTCTTTCACGCTGCATGAAATTTGGGCCTATCTCCAAGCCTGAACTTCACAAGGAGGTCTAACGAGGGAAATGCTCTGGGCGAGCAGTTCTGTGTATTAGACGGCCACGCCTCGTGGCCGGATATCACCCACTCACGCTGCGGGCATCCAGGGAACCGGCGCCAGCGCCGCCGGATCGCTGCGCACGTCAATCACGACCGGAAGGTCGCTTTCCAGCGCCTCATCGAACGCCGCCCGCAGCTCGGAGGGCCGCGTGACACTCAGCCCCTTGCATCCGAAAGAGCGCGCGATGTCCGCGAAATCCTGTTGGATGAACTGATAGCAGTCGCCCATACGCTCGCCGCCGATCTGGGCTTTGCGCAGGCTCGAAAGCCCTTGGGCAAGGCAGCCGTTGTTGTTGACGACCGTGATGGTGTGCAATCCCCAGCGCTTGGCCGTCTCCAACTCCGGGAGGTGATACATGAACCCCCCGTCCCCGGTCAGGCAGACCACGGGACGGTCCGGGCAGGCTGCCTTGGCACCGAGCGAGGCCGGAAACCCCCAACCGAGGGAGCCGGCGGCACGAAGGAAAGTCTGGCTTGACGCCTTGAGCTGCAGCAGCTGTCCGGACCACTGCGAGGCATAGCCAGTGTCTGCCACCACCACCGCATCCGTCGGCAACCAAACGCCGAGCTCCCGCATCAGGCGCTCTGGACGGATGGGCTGGGCTGTCGAATCAAGCGCGGCGGCGTGCTGCGCCCACCATTGGTCCTTCAGCTGCTGGCCCCGCGCCAGCCATTGCGCGTGCCCGCCTGGCGGCAGCAGCGCCAGAAGTTCTTCCAGCGCCGTGCGCGGGTCCGCTTGCAGCGTGAGTGCACCGGGGAGGTTGCGCCCGAGATCTTCGGCGTCCACGCCGACCTGGGCCGTGGCCACGCCGCGCGCGGGCAGGCGCCAGTTCGCTGTCACCTGATCGCCGACGTCGCAGCCGATGAAAGCCACGAAATCGGCCTCTGACAAGAAGCGGTTGCCGCCGTCTGTCCCGTAGGTTCCCGTCACGCCCATGTCCAGGGCGGGCAGGTCGGCCATGGCCGCTTTGGCGTCGAGCGTGCAGAGGACGGGCAGCCGGGCGTGTTGCGCGAGTGCGCGCAACGCCGCCTCTCCGCCGGACCACATAAGGGCAGCGCCCACGACGAGAACTGGTGCCCGTGCCCGAAGGAGGGCATCGGCCAAGTCCTGCAAGCCTTGCGCTTCAGGTCGCGCGCGATGGGCTGGTACGCGCATGTGACGTTGTTCTGATAGCACCGGTTCATCGGTCTGCCAGTTATCTGCCACGTTGCCGACATGGCCGGCGACATCCAGATGGACAGGGCCGGACAAGCCACTGGTCGCGACCCTGAAGGCATGGCGGACCAGATGGGCAAGTTGAAACGGGGTCTCTACCTTGCCCGTGAACTTTGTGACCGGCGAGAACAGCGGCTCGTGCGGCAGCTCCTGGTACGCATGCCGGTACTGGTTGGTCGCAATCTGGCGACCGGTCAAGGCAATCACGGGGCTGTGCGCGAAATGGGCGTCCTGAAGGCCGGCAGCCAGATTGGCCGCGCCGACGGACTGCGCCATGCAGACCGCCGGTCTGCGGCTCGCGCGGCTGAAGCCGTCGGCCATGTACGCGGCCGCCTTTTCCGAATGCGCGAGGATGCGCCGGATTCCGTGTGTTTCGGCATGGGCGAGAGTGTGGCGAAGGATCGCATCGACAAAGAAGATGTGATCGACGCCGTAGCTGTGGAGCGTGCGTGCGAGGAAGTCGCCGCCCGATCGGGTTTCATTTGGAATGTTCATCGGTGTGGGCCGGCGGCGGCGTCGGCATTCGTGTCGGGAAGGGCGCGCCGTGCTCATGCGACGTGCACGGCACAACGATCATCTTGGGCATCGATGGGCGATCAGCGCACCTGCTCTTCAAACGCGCTCAGCGTTTCACCGATCAACCCGGCAATCGTGTCGATCTGGTCGGCGGTCACGATCAGGGGCGGCGCGATCATCAGCCACTCTCCGAACTGGCCCTTGGCGGTGCGCCGTGAATAAAGCAGCAGTCCGCGCGCCATCGCCAGCTCGACGATGCGGTCTATCGCACGCGTTTCGGCAGGGAAAATTGCCTTGGTATCCCTGTCGGCGACGATCTCGATGGCCATGAGCAAGCCCTTGCCACGGATGTCGCCCAGAACGCGGCTGTTCTTCTGCACGTCAATCAACCGCTCGCGCAATCTTGCGCCCATGGCCTCTGCGTTGGGAATGAGGCCTTGTGCGACCGTCTCCTGCACCACGGCATGACCGACGGCGCAGGACAGGGGGTTGGAGGCGTAGGTATAGCCGTGCATGAAGCCGCCGGCCCGGGATACCGCGTCGACCATTTCGCGCGAAGCCAGCACGGCACCCAGTGGCGTGTAGCCCGCACCGATGCCTTTGGCGAGAGTGACCACATCGGGCATGGCGTCGGGCCAGTGATGGGCCGAGAGAAACTTGCCCGTGCGACCGGCGCCGCTCATGACTTCATCGAACACCAGCAGAACGCCGTGACGGGTGCAGATCTCGCGCACTCTGCGGTAGTAGGCGTCGAGCGCCACCAGCGCACCGGTGGCAAGACCGCCCACAGGCTCCAGGAAGAAGGCCAGCACGGTATCGGGACCTTCCCTCAAGATGGTGGCCTCGAGTTCCGCGGCGCAGTGTTCCGCATAGCTCTGCGGCGAGTGGCCTTCGGGCAATCGGTACGTGAATGGTGTGGGGACCTTAGGCATGATGCGCGCCATCGGTCCGAAGGTGGCCTCAGACACGGGGTCGCCGCTGATCGCGAGGGCGCCCAAGGTGCCGCCGTGATAGCTGGGGCTGCGGGACAGCACTTTCCAGCGGCTGCCCTGCCCCTGCGTCAGCGCGTATTGACGCACCAGTTTCATCGCGCTCTCGGTGGCCTCCGATCCGCCCGAGACGAAGAATGCCCGCTCCAGCCCGGGCCCGGCCAGTTCGGTGACGATGTCCGCGAGCTGACTGTTCGACTCGTTCTCAAAAAACGCGCGACTGGCGTAGGCCACCTTGCGCATCTGGCGGTCCGATGCATCGATGACGCGGGCATTCCCGTGTCCGATGTTCGCCGCGATGGGGCCCGACGACGCATCGATGTAGCGCCGCCCTTCGGTGTCGAAAAGGTAGATGCCCTCGCCGCGCTCGACCACCGGTCGGCGCGGTGCGCCGTCCTTCAGATAGAAAAGCTGGACTGGGCCGCCATGGGCTGCATAGCCAGGCGTGGAAGCGTTCATTGTCTTGACTCCGTTCGTTGGGAAGAACCGCAGCAGGGCATGCGGTGGCAGAAGCAATGGCTAGGACGTCAGCGGTGGCGTGATTCGCCGCCGCCCGCGCCGGATCAGCGTCGCTGCGAGCGCCATGAGCCCGACGCTCACGGCGATCAGCAGCGTGGCGATGGCAGTGATCGATGGATTCACCTGCAGTACCAGGTCGTTGAACATCCGCTTGGGCACGGTCTCATACGTGCCCGCGATGAAGGTTGTGATCACCACCTCATCGAAGCTGGTCACGAAAGCGAAGATCCACGCGGCGGCCGTGCTTGGCAGCAAGTTCGGCACCAGCACCCTGCGGAACATGGTGAACCAGGACGCACCGAGCGTGAAGGCGACCTGCTCGATGCGGATGTCGAAGCTGCGAATGGCCACGCCAAGAATCAACACGACATAGGGCACCCCCAGCAGGGTGTGTCCCAGAAGGAGGCCCGCGAAACTTCCGAGGAATCCGATCTTGGCCAGTGCAAAGTACAGGCCGACTGCAACAACCACCGAAGGGATGATGAGCGGTGCGATGAAATTGCTTTGCAAGAGCTCCCTGCCGGCGAAGCGCCCCCGCGTGATGCCGTAGGCGGCAAAGCCACCCAGGACCAGCGCCAATGTGCTCGACAGCGCCGCGAGCAGCAGCGATGTACGCATCGCCAACAGCCAGCGCTCGTCTGTGAACACCTGGAGATACCAGCGCATCGAGAAGCCCTCGGGCGGGAATCGCAGCGAGCTTGAATCCGAGAACGACATCGGAATCACGATCAGCACCGGCAGACAAAGGAACAGGAGCACCGCGACTGCGGTAACGACGAGCAGCCAACGGTGCAGCCGTGCGAGCGCGACGCTCGTGCTCGCTGGCGGCGGAAGCCCGCTCGTGCGACTATGTGTTCTCATGCCTGCCCCCTGGTCGCGGTCAGTCGCAGGTACATCGCGAAGAGCACCAATGTCACGCCGAGCAGCACCGTCGAAATGGTCGAAGCCAGCTCCCAATTGGGCAGATGGTTGACCAGCAGGTCGAGCATGTTCGCCACCATCGGCACCCGACCACCCCCAAGAATTGCCGGTGTGATAAAAAATCCCAGCGTGAGGATGAAGACCAGGATGGCCCCAGCAGCAAGTGCTGGAAGGCTGAGCGGAAAGAACACCCGCCAGAACGCCGTCCAGCCGCTGGCCCCCAGCGTTTCTGCGGCGCGCATCAACCGTTCGTCAATCTTGAGCATGGCCGCGAAGAGGGGGAGCACCAGGAACGGCAGCAGCACGTTGATGGTGCCGATCACCACCCCCAACTCGTTGTAGAGAAAGGCCACCGGCGTGTCGATCCAGCCCAGGGAGGTCAGCGTCCGGTTCACGATCCCGGCGTTACCCAGCACCACGATCCAGGCATACGTGCGCACCAGGATGCTGACCCAGAAAGGGATGACCACGGCCGCCAAAGCCAGCAGCTGCCAGCGTGCGGGCAGGCGTCGAAGCCAGTAGGCCAGGGGATAGCCCAGCAGCATGCAGCAGACGGCCGTGATGAGCGCGATGCGAAAGGTGTTGAGCAACACCTTGAGGTAGGCCGGGACCTGAACGATTTCGATGAAGTGCGTCAGCGTGAAGCCGGCCTCGCCCATCACGCTCCGGCCGAGCATGAGGACCAGCGGCAAGTTAAAGCCGAGCGCCATGATTAGCAGGAGGGGGGCGACCAGCCAGAAGCCCGGCGCAACTCGCCGGCGCGATGCTGAATTCATCTCGTTCTCTCGCTCAATGCGTGGGGGACAGGCGAAGCGCGCTCAAAGGCCGAGCTTGAACTCTTGCCAACGCTTCTCGATCAGCTTGGCGTTGTCCGCCGTCCAGGTCGGATCGGCCTGAACCTGAAGCTTCTTGTTGGCTTCGGTGGTCGGGTAGTCGTCGATCTTTTCCTTCGGGACCATCTTCTCGATGCCGGGGCTCGCGCCCGTGTAGGGAATCACGTTGGTCGCAACCAGCTGGTTCTCGAGCTTCGACATCTCGTGCAGCAGGCCCATGGCAGCGGCCTTGGCAGCCGGGTCGGCGCCCTTGGGCACGACGAAGTATGCGAGCTGCAGCAGACCCTGGTTGTACGTGTAGTCGATCTTGGGATTGCCGACGATGCGGCCCGACCACGCGGCAGAATAGGCGACCTCCTTGTCTTCGAGCAACTGCGGGGCCTGCGCGCCGGCCTTCCACCAGACCGCAACGCTGCCCTTGATCTTTTGCAGACTTGCGAACGCGCGATCGATGTCGAGCGGGTAGAGCTTGTCCGGGGCAACGCCGTCGGCCAGCAATGCGAGTGGAAGGGCGTAACCCGGGTAGTCGGGCAATGCGCGTTTGCCAGGGAAGTCCTTCACGTTCCAAAAGTCGGCCCACGTCTTGGGCTGCTTGCTGCCCTTGCCCCACGCCATGATGGTCGAGGAGTACTGGTAGCCGAAGGCATCGGGCCACTTTGCTTCGGGATAGACCGGTGCGGGATTGATGGCCGCCCAGTCGAGCGGTTCCAGTAGGCCGAGCGCCCGAGCGGCGACGACGTTGGTGGCACCCAGCTCGACCAGCACCGACGTGACGTTCTTCGACTGCACCATGGCCTGCAGCTTGCCCGCACTGGTGGGGCTTTCGCGGGTCACCTTGATGCCGGTGCGGGCAGTGAACGGCTTGATGTAGGCCTGTTCGATCGAGTCCCCGCTCGCGCCGCCAGACTCCAGGATCCGGATCTCCTTGGGTGCGGGGCCTGCCTGGGCATGGGCGGAGAGCGGCCCGGCTGCCGCGATTGCCGTCATGGCGGCGCAGATTGCGTTGAACAAGACAGGTCGGTGCATGAAAGCTCCTCTAGGTTGATTCGAGATGGAAAGGGAGATCGAGTGCGGTGGCCTCATGCCCCGGCCTGCCGAGGCATCGCCCATGCATGGTCGGCCTGCCAATGGATGCGCAACGCATCGCCGGGCGAGAACGCGGCCCCCTGCCTCTGAAGCACCGCAATCACGGCAACGCCGTCGGCGGTACGCAGATGAAGGCGGCTGGACTGGCCGAGGTACACGCTCTCGACCACTTCGACGAGAAGACCGGTGCCAGCGTCTGGCGGCAGCAGCAGCACATGCTCGGGACGTACCACCACATCCACGGGGCCAGCCCCGTGGCCTTCGGCCCGACACGCCAGCACCGTGCCATCGGGCAATGTCAGTTGCGACTGCCCATCGTGATAGCTGAGTTCCCCTGCGAACAGATTCGCCGTACCGATGAACTGTGCGACAAAACGGTTGCGAGGACGCTGGTAGACCGAGAGCGGCGTGTCGACCTGCTGGATGCGGCCCTGATCGAGCACCACAAGCCTGGTCGACAACGACAGCGCCTCTTCCTGGTCGTGCGTGACCAACACGGTGGTCACGCCGAGTTCCCGCTGGAGCTGGCGCAACTCCAACTGAACTTCCTCGCGCAGGTTCTTGTCGAGCGCACCCATGGGTTCGTCGAGCAACAGGATCTCAGGCTCGAACACGAGCGCCCGGGCCAGCGCCACGCGCTGCTGCTGGCCGCCCGACAACTCTGAAGGCCGCCGCCGTCCAAGTCCGGCGAGGCGCACCTGCGCCAGCGCGCGGGCGACCCGCGCTGCGATCTCAGACTTGGTCACACCCCGGATGCTCAACGCGAAGGCGATGTTGTCGAACACCGTCATGTGCGGGAACAGAGCGTAGCTCTGGAACACCATGCCGAGGTTGCGACTAGCAGGGGGCACGTGCGTGACGTCGCGACCACCAATTCGAACCGTGCCCTCGCTCGACGGAGTCAGGCCTGCGATCATCGAAAGAATCGTGCTCTTACCCGAGCCGCTTGGTCCGAGAAGCGTGACGAGCTCGCCCTCGGCAATGCACAGGTCAGTGGCTGCCACGGCCGTGACATCCCCATAGCGTTTGCCCAGACCCACCAGTTCGATCGTGCTCATGCGAGTGCGTTGGCGTGCGAGACAAAGGACGCGACAGCAGCTTCGAGCTCTTCGAACTCGGGCTCGCCCAGAGGCAAGGAGAGATTGATCATGCCGCGGCGCGCGAGCCATACGCCGCGCTCGAGCATGTGGAAATAGAACAGTTCGCGCAGCGCCTGAATGCTCTGTGCGAGATCACGCACATTGCGCACCGGGCCGCGATGCATGTGCACGTTCATCATGGAACCGAGGCCCAGAAACTGCATCGGAAAGCGTGCCTCCGCGGCGATTGCATTGAGACGTTCGCGCAGCGCATCGCCCCGCGCGTTGAACGGCCCCACGACCGACGTTGTGTAGACCTCGCGCAGCCCCGCAGCGCCGGCTGCCATCGTGAATACGTTGTTGTTGAAAGTCCCTGCGTGGCCGAAGGCACCGGGTTGTGTCGGGTCGAATCGGCGCATGAGTTCCGCACGCCCACCGAACGCGCCGAAGCTGAAACCGCCGCCGATGTACTTGCCGAGGGTGGTCAGGTCGGGCTCGATACCATGCACCTGCTGCAACCCGCCAGGCGCAAGGCGTGATGTCATGACCTCGTCGAAGATGAGCAATGCACCATGTGCGGTGGCCCACTCGCGCAGCATCTGGAGAAAGGCGCGGTCCGCGGCGATGCAGCCACCCGAGCCCTGCATCGGCTCAACGACGATGGTCCCGATGGTGTCCGCACGCTTGTCGAGCAACGCACGAGTGCCTTCGCAATCGTTGTACGGCGCGCGCACGAAGTCGAAAGGAGCCGTAAGCGGCCCGGGCGCGCCGGCGGCGAAGGTGAAGACCCCGCCGTGGTAGCCCCCCTCGAAAACGACCACCTCGGGCTTGCCCGAGATGGCCTTGGCGGCGGAGATCGCGTACAGATTGGCTTCGGTGCCTGAATTGGCGAAGCGCACCAGCTCGATCGAAGTGAACCGCTCGCAGATCAGGCTCGCGAGTTCCTGTTCGGCACGGATGTGTCCACCCATCACCCAGCCGCCTTCGAGGGCCTGCACGATCGCCTGGCGCAACACGGGGTTCGAGTGGCCGTAAAGGCCGGCGGTGTACTCCCCAAGAAAGTCGACGTAGCTGCGTCCGTCGAGCGAGGTGACTCTGCAGCCTTGCGCATGCGTCAGCGTGATCGGAAACGGTGCACTGAACAGCACGCTGCGGGTATTGCCACCCGGCAGCACCTGCGCAGCCGCGCGGTGCTGTGCCAAGCTCAACGGATTGGCGGCGGTATAGCGCGCGATGGCATCGGCGACAGCCGAGGCGACGGCTTCCGCCGGGATTTGGGGGGATGTCGAGAGTGTTTGCATCAGTTTTGCGGTTAGCTGATTTCGATGTCGAGGGCCTTGTTGAATGCCTCGCGCCGCTGGATCGTGAGCATCGCTTTGGGGCCCAGGCGACGTGCGACCGCCATCAGGATCGCTTCGGCCGCGAAGAATTGCGCGAGTGCTGAATCGAAGTAGTAAGGCTGGTCGACCGCGATGGTCACTCCCTGCTTGGGCGCCAGCTCAATGGCGGATCCAGCGTCGGTCAGCGACAGTACCGGCGTCCCCTCCGCCTTGATCAGCTCGACCGCCCTGACCACGGTTCGCGTGTAGGGGCGATACGAGATCGCCACCAGTAGATCGTCCTTCTTGATGCGTGCAAGCTCAGAAGCGATCGGAAAGCCCGGGCCACCCAGTACCGTGACCGAGTCGCGCAGCGTGCCCAGGAAAGTCCCGAAGAAGTGGCTGACGCTGTACGTACCACGCAAACCGAGCACGTACACATTCTTCGCCTTGATGAGCTGCGCAACAGCCTCGCCGACTTTCCTCTCATCCAGGCTGCTGGCAGCCGCAAGAATCTTCTGGCACTCGTTGCGAGCGAGCTGCTGCAGCGCGCTTGTCACGCTCGATACGCCAGGGTTGGAGACGAGATCGCTGACTCGTGCGCTGTAGAAGGGTTGCGTATCGGACACGTGTCGCCGGAATACGTCCTGAAGGGGAGCAAAGCCGTTGAAGCCGAGTCGTTTGCCCAGCCGAGTGAGCGTCGAGGGGTCGACGCCGTTATGCGCCGCGAGCTCAGAGATGCTCTGTACAGCCGCGGGACCGGGCCGCGCGAGCATGTCGACGAGGACAGCGAGGGTGCGCTCACCCATGCGGTCACGCCCGCGCGCACTGCGCTCGCTTTCGACGAAACGCCGCAGATCGTCAATGGAGGAGGGAGTTGGAAGTGCCATGAGCGTCAAATCTTCTTGACGCAAATTTAGCAGCCATCCAATGGTTTGTGCGCAAATTATTGTGCGTTCAAACCCTGAGAGCGATGACGGTGCATTGCGCTAGAAAGCGGTGCGCTATGTATCAGCCAGGGGTAAGAGTGACATGGCACTGACTGCTGCCAGCCAAGGGCTCTCGCGGCATCGCCTTGACAAGAGCAACGTCACGCACGAACGCCGGGCCCACGCTTGCGACCGCAAATCCCGGCGAACGAGCCGGACTTCGCTTGGCGGCAACTTAACTGGCGTTTTTCTAAGGGCCGAGCCCCGCCCGGGCCTCGTTCAGGGTGTGAGCGGCGACACGATCAACGAAGCCCAAGTCTGGAAACGCGTCTGCGGCTTCCTTCGCTTTCGCAACACGACGATGGGCGAGGCCTGGGTGACATCGTTGCTCCTTCGGGAGCGGACGCAATTGGACGACTCGGCAGCAAGTGCGGCCTCGCCACTGACCAGTTAGCTACCTAGCACTTCCTCGCCGTCGGCGAGGTGAAGAAATTTGGGAGTTTTAAGCTTTTAAATGCTGTCCTACTGAACGTTGGATCCAGAGGTCCGCACAGATCCTCGGAAACGGTCTTCCTTCTTCGAGCCTTGCTCGAACGACGAACGACCGCTATAGAGCAGCGGCATCGCAGCCTTGTCAAGCAGGCTCGATACCGGAAAGGCGGCGCCACTGACGGGCGCCCAAGCGCAGGAAGTCGTTGACGTGCGCATACAGCATCGTGACGCCCTTGGCCTGCCACACTTGCACGTCGTCCTCCTTAACCAGAAAGCCGACGCTTCGACCCTGGGCGCGAATGCGCCGGATGGTCTTGTCCATGGCATCCATGACCTCGGGCTGCGAATAGTCGCCGGCGAAGCCCATGCTCTTGGCAAGATCGACGGCGCCGATGAAGAAGCAATCCACTTCGGGGACGGCCAGAAAGCCGTCGAGCTCTTCCAGCGCGCTTGCCGATTCGACCTGCACGATCACCGTCAGCCGCGCGAAGTCGCGCGGGGATGCGTAGCGGATATCGGCCACCGCCTTTGCCACCTGCACCGCGGTGTCCAGGCGCGGCACCACCACGCCATCAATGCCCCGCATCACGTAACGCTCAATGGTCCATGGCTCCGGCGAAGGGATGCGGACAATCGATGCCACGCCCGCCAGCCGGGCGGCGCGGGTCATGTCCTCAACGTCGACAAAGCTGGGGTTTCCCTGCTCGCAGTCGAGCATGACGGCATCTATGCCGAGGCCGCCGACGAACTGCACCAGGCCTGCGCAGGCGTGGTCTGCGTTCACGAGCGAGACAGTCCGCCCAATGCGCAGCCGTTGCTTGAAATCGGTCATGCTTGCTTTCCTTCCTCGGCCGCTGCAGCCGCTTCGACATCAATTCCGGCGAGTCGTTCGTAGACCCGCACCAACAGGGTATCGCTCTCGGCGGCATGACCAAGGCCTGCCGCCATGGCGAACACCTGCTGCGCGGTGGCGGCCATCGGTGTCGGAAAACTCAGGTCCCGCGCGGTGTCGAGCGCGATGCCCAGGTCCTTCATGAATGTCTTAACCGTGGCCTGCGACGCATGCTCGCCGGCTGCCATGCGCGGGGCGCGCTTGTCGAACATGCGCGAATTGCCCGAGCTCTGTCGCACCACGTCAATCAGCTTGTCTGGCGCCACGCCGGCGCGCACCCCGAAAGCAAGGGCCTCGGCGGTGAGTGCCACGTGGCTGGCCGCCAGCAGGTTGTTGATCATCTTGACCGTGGAGCCGGCGCCGACCGGGCCGACGTGATGGATGGCGCTCGCGCAGGCACCCATCGCGGCGCCTGCCGCTGCCAGCGCCGCCGCGGTGCCGCCGGCGATCACGGTCAGTTCACCGGCGCGCGCGCCAGTCACGCCGCCGCTGACGGGGCCGTCGACCATCGGCAGGTCCATGGCCTGCAACCTGATCGCAAACGAGCGGGCGGCATCGGCCGTCACGGTGCTGGCAAGCCAGACGACCCCGCCGGGGCGAAGCACCGATGCGGCACCCTCGGTGCCGAAGAGCACCTGCTCGACCTGGGCGGCGTCGTGCACCGCCAGCAGCAGGACATCGGCTGCGCGCACCGCATCCGCCGGGTTCGTGGCCGCCAGGCCGCCGAGCGCCACCAGGCGCTGCATTGCCTCAGCGTCGGGATCGAAACCGTGCACACAGTGGCCCGCTCCCAGGAGCCGTCCGGCCATGGCGCTGCCCATGGCGCCCAGACCGATGCACGCGACCGTCTGGCGCACAGCCGGCACCCGTCCTTCGGACTGGGTCATTCGACCTTCGCACCGGCGGTCTCGACCATGCCCTTCCAGCGCGGAATCTCGGTGGCGATGAGCTTTGCCAGCTCGGCAGGCGTGCTCACCTGCGGATCGGCGCCGATCGCGATCATCTTGTCGCGCACCTCCGGCATGGCGACAACACGCGCGAGTTCGGCGTGCAGCCGGTTGACGATCTCGGGCGGGGTGCCGGCCGGTGCGAGCAGGCAGAACCATCCGCCGATGCGGTATCCCTTCATGCCTTGCTCCTCCATCGTCGGCACGTCCTTGAGGATGGGCGAGCGCACGTCGCCGGTGGTCGCTATGGGGCGCACAAGTCCTGCCTGCAACTGCCCCTGCATCGCAGTGATGTTGTCGAACATCACCGACACGCGTCCGGCGATCAGATCGTTCAGGCCCGGCACGTTGCTCTTGTATGGAATGTGCGGGAGGGGGATTCCGGACATCTGCACGAAGAGCGCACCGGCCAGGTGGCTGGTGGTGCCATTGCCCGACGAGGCGTAGTTGTGCTTTTCGGGATTGGCACGCGTGACGGCGAGAAACTCCTGCAGGTTCTTGGCCGGGAAGTTCGCCGGCACCGCCATGACGAACTTGTTGGTGGCGATCTCTCCGATCGGCGAGAAGTCCTTGATCGCGTCGTAGGGCAGCTTGCTGTAGAGCACCGGATTGATGCCGTGCGTCGAGCTGCTGCCCAGCAGGATCGTGTAGCCGTCCGGCGTTGCCTTGGCCACGTCGGCCGTGCCCACGCTTCCGCCTGCACCGGGCTTGTTGTCGACGACGATGGGCTGCTTCAAGCCCTCGCCCATTTTTTGCGCCAGCAGTCGGCCGAGCACGTCGGTGCCGCCGCCGGCAGCGAATGGGATGACCATCCGGATCGGACGCTGTGGGTAGGGGTCTGCCGCAGCGGCGGGCAGCGCCAGGCCGAGCAGACCGGTCGTCAGGCCGGCCATCATGCTTTTTACGAGAGCGCGCTTTTTCATTGTTGTCTCCATCGAAGTTTCAAGAAGGTAAGAACTCAGACGCTTTCGACCAGCAGTGCGTCGCCCTGGCCGAAGCCCCCGCAGATCGATGCAGCGCCGCGCTGCAGGCGCGTCGTGTCGCCGTGGGCGAAGCCATTGAGCAGCGTCATCACCAGGCGCGCGCCCGACGCGCCGAGCGGATGGCCCAGCGCGACCGCGCCGCCCCACGGGTTGGTGCGTGAACGCAGGGCATCCAGCAGGCCTGCGTCGTCGCCGGCCAGCACCTGCGTACTCACCAGGGGCGTTGCCGCGTACGCCTCGTTGATCTCGATGCGGTCGAGGTCGCCGAGCGCCGCGCCGGCGGCGAGCAGCACATTGCGCAGCGCGATCGCCGGCGTCGATGTGCCGGAGGTCGGGCCGCCGGCCACCTGCGCATAGGAAGCGATGCGGCCGAGCACCGGCCAGCCTTCGGCTTCGGCGCGCTTGCGCGTGGCCAGCAACAGGAAAGCAGCCCCGTCGCTCAGGCCCGGCGCGTTCCCAGCGGTGATGGTGGGACTGCCGTAAACCGTCTTGAGACGCGACAACTTCTCCGGGGTGCTGTCGCGGCGCGGGCCTTCGTCGTGCATGACCTGGGTGTGGCCTTCCTTGCCCGGCACCGACGCGGGGACGATCTCGGCGTCAAAGCGACCTTTTGCCTGGGCCGCGAAATAGCGGGCATGGCTGGCAGCGGCCCAGGCATCCTGGGACTCACGACTGATGCCGAAGCGCAAGGCCTCCTCGCCGGAATACGTGGCGATCGGCCGATCGACCACCGCACCGCCGAGGATCAGCGGGTCGGACAGCTGTACCTGGCCCGGCCGCACACCGTGGCGGCGCGGCATCAGCAATGGCATGTTCGAGAGGCTCTCCATCCCGCCGGCAACCGCCACTTCCTGCAGTCCGGCGGCGATGTCCCGTGCGGCCAGGCCGATGGCGGTCAGGCCAGAGCAGCAGGCGCGGTCGATGCCGACCGAAGGGAGCGCTTCGGAAAGGCGGGAGCGCAGCACCATCTGCCGCGTCACGCTCAACATTGCCGCACCGGCCAAGCCGATGCCCGCATAAAGGGCTTCGATTCGTTCCGGTGCAGCGCCGGCGCGCGCGAGCAGTGCGTCCACCACCTGGGCGCCGAGCACCGACACCTCCAGTGGTGCGAGTGCGCCATCGAAGCGGCCGAAAGGCGATCGTGCCATGGCGCAGACCACCACCTCGCGTTCGGGCGTGCCGATGCGCATGGCGCCCGGGATGCGTGGGCTCGTCGTATGGATGTTCATGCAGGGGCTCCTTGGGCCGCGGGGACGGGTTGGGCATCGCGTCGCACCAGCTCGCGTTTGTCGATCTTTCCGTTGCCGTTCTTCGGCAGTTCGGGCACCAGGTGCCACGCCTTCGGCGTCTTGATGCCCAGCAGGGGGCGCAGCGACGCCGCAAGCGTTGCAGCGTCGTGGTCGCTCTCCGGTGCAAGAACAACGAAAGCCACCGCGATCTCGCCCCAATCCGGGTCGGGCCGTGCCACCACGGCGGCTTCGTGCACGCCGTCGAGTCCTGTCAGCAGGGATTCGATCTCACCCGGATAGATGTTGAATCCACCACAGATGAGCATGTCCTTGCGACGGCCGACGAGCCGCAGCAGCCCTTCGTCGTCCGCGACGGCAAGGTCGCCGGTCCAGAGCCAGCCATCGCGCACCGTCGCGGCGGTGGCGTCGGGCTGGTTCCAATAGCCCTGCATCACATGGCTGGCCCGGACGGTGAGTTCCCCGATCTCGCCGACAGCCGCAGGCGCGCCGTCCTCTTGCCTCAGCACCACTTCGACGAGCGTGTACGGCCGCCCGAGCATTCCATGGCGAAGCGCCGGCTTGCCGTCGACCATGCGCACATGATCCTGAGGTGGCAGGTGCACGCAGGTCATCATGGCTTCCGTCTGGCCATAGTTCTGCCACAGCACCGGGCCGAGAAGCGCCCAGCCGCGTTCAAGCGTGTTGGCCGGCAGCGGCTCCGCGCCGTAGCCCACCAGCCGAAGACTGCTCAGGTCACGCAAGGAAATGTCGGCCTGTGCCAGCATCTTCGTGAGGAAGGTGGGCACGCAGGTGAAAGCGGTGATGCGTTCCCGTTCGATCAGGTCGATCAGTCGAGCCGGCGTTGGAGGCGCAACGATGATATTGCGCGCACCGCGCCAGAACCACGGGGCGAGATAGGCACCGCTGGCATGCGTGAGCGGCCCGACGTAGCCCACCACGTCGTCGGCACGAAGATCGCGATCGACCAGCATGTTGGCATAGACCGAGGACCAGTTGCCGTGAGAGAGCATCACCCCCTTGGGTGCACCTGTGGTGCCGGAGGTGTAGTTGATCGTGGCAAGCGTTTCGGATTTAGCCTTATGCAGCAGTGCCATGTTCGCCGGCGTGGCGAGCAAGGCTGGCCACTCCCCGGTCACCTCGTCAACGCAGGTGCGGGACACGGACGGCAAGAGCACAGCCGCGTGCACGGCCGGTGCGCATGCGGCATTGAAGAACACGGCCGCAGCGCCGCAGTGCTCCATCAGCGTCGACAGTTCGTGGGCGGTGTAGCGAAAGTTGACCGGGACGCGGACCAGTGATGCCCGCTCCAGTGCGAACTGCAGCATCACGGCCTCCGCGCAGTTGGACATCATCACGCCGATTCGCGCACCGGCCGAAAATCGGCCCGCCAATCCGCTCGCGAGGCGGTCGACCAGTGCGTCGAAATCCCGGTAGCTCCATGCCCGATCTCCCTCGACGATGGCAATCCGACCACCGTGGAGCTGGGCGGCTTGACTGGTCACAAGCGATAGATTCATAGGCTGGATGTGTTGAATGATTGGCCGCGGATGGCCAGTGGCATCGCCGATCTCAGGGCCTCAGGCGGCGCGGCGTTGGTCGGATTGCGCGGTGATGAGGCGCTCGATGCCGGCGATTTCATCGCGTAGCAGCTGCACGATGGAGCTGAGCCTAGGCTTCTGCATGCGCGACGTGATGGCTGCCACGGAAATGGATGCGTCAACGCGTCCGCCGGGTCCGCGAATGCCCATCGCCACAGCCGCCATTTCCGGCAGCATCAGGCCTTGATTCAGCGCGTAACCATCGGTCCGAGCGTCACGGATGTGATGGCGCAGCGAGGTGGCGTCGAAGGCGGGGTAGGCAGACAACGCGTCGATGTGACGCGCTGCAATCCGCTCGCATTCCTCGTCCGGCTGCGCTGCAAGAAGCACCACGCCGTTGGAACCCAGCCCGAGAGGCCGCACATCGCCCACGTTCAAAGTCAGCGTCTTGATTGGGAAGGCGCCCGAAGTTCTTGCCGCGCAGACCGCGAAGTCGCCGCTGCGCAGAACGAGATAGATGGTGTCGCCGGTTTCGTGGGCTAGCCGATCGAGACCCGCACTGGCAAGCTGGACAACGTCGAACCGCGCCCCGGCCGCTTGTCCCATGCGGTGCAGCTTGAATGCTGGATAGAAAAGTCTCGTCGCTGCGTCGTAGTCGACCAAGCTGGCATTGCGCAAGCCGGAAAGCAGCCTATGGGCTGTGGGCTTGCTCAAGCCGACACAGCCTGCGAGGGTGCCCAGGGACACGCCTTCAACGGCATGCGCCACAACGGCATCAAGAAGCTCCATGGCGCGATCAAGGCTTTGTGTTGCCGACGCGCCATTCGGCGCGAGATCGACAGGCATAAGTTTGACAGGGGTCACAGCCGACTTGGTCCGCATGATGGCGTTTCGCTCTATGGTGAAATGTGATTGTCTAATGAAATGAAAGCCGCAAAGAACGGGTTTTCCCGAAGGATATTTCGTCAATGCGGATATTGCATATCGATTGGTGAAACGTTTGTCGTGAACTTGGCGGGTTTTTGCTGGCAGGGCTGAATCGGCCGGCATCACGTGTTGCCGAGCGGACGCGTCTCAGGCTAAGTACGGGGGCGCACGGGAAGGGCGCGATGTGCGACGCGGTTACTGTCGGCGACGCTCTTGCGAAGGCAGTTTGACTGCAACTGCGCGCTGGAGCAGTGGCACTAATGCGTTGCAGGCCCCGACCGTCAATGGCTGAACGGAATGGCAGGCCTGCCGATCGCGGATACGCGCTGCCTGCTTTAAGACAAGCTCATATGGAGGCAGTACGCGCGATGGTCACACGCGTTAGTGCCGCCTGCAGCCCGGCCACCTCGCGCTGCAGGGTGCGCACCACCATCGCCTCGCGATCGGCCATGCGCGAGGCGATGGCGCTCACGCTGATCGCGCCCAGCACCTGGCCGGTGCGGTCGCGGATGGGCACGCCCACGCTCGTCACACCCGCCACGGCATAGTCGGTGATGGCCGCATAGCCGCGCTCTCGCGCCTGCGCCACCAGCTTCAGCAGAATCGAGCGCGTCAGCCCGCCATAGGGCTTGAGGTGCGGCGCGATGCGCGTCAGCACGGCCGGCAGTTCGGCCTCCGGCACTTCGACCAGTTGCTTCAGCAACCGGTGAACGGTGGGTTGCGCGAGCTGGCTCGCCTTCACGAGATCCGAGAGGCGCTCGCCTTCGCGGTAGTTGGCGGAGATGAGGCGCAGCAGTTCGATCGCGCGGTCCAGGCTCTGGACGGTGCTCATGGTTTTCCCGTAGAAAGGCTCGTAAATCCGGATCGCGGACTTTGGCAGTTGGACGTGCGCAGTGGCATGGCCATACTTTAACGATTGACGAGCCTAGCCACATCTCCGTGGCCGTGTTAGTGCAGTCCGCATCGCGGACTGTCCGACCCGCATCGCTCGTTCGGAAGACCGCCATGTACCCCATCGACTTTTTCTACCGAAGCGCACGCCTGTCGCCCGATCGCACCGCCTTGCTCAGCGGCGCGACGGCCATCAGCTACGCCGAGCTGCGCCTGCGCGTCGACGCGGCCGCCAGCGCGTTGCAGGCGCTCGATGCCACGCCGGGCTCGCGCGTCGGCATCTGCGCCGGCAACACGGTCGAGCACGTCGTCGCGTTGCTGGCAGTGCTGGCCTCGGGCAAGGTCTGGGTGCCGCTCAACTGGCGCAACCCGGCCAGCGAGCTCGACCGCATCGTCGCCTTCACCGAACCGTCCATCGTCATTGCGGAGCCAGCGCATCTCGGAACCTTGAACCTGGCGTCGGTCGGCGCGGTGATCGCGCTGGGCGATGCGGCCACCGGCCAGCCGCGCTTCCAGGACCTGCTGTACCGGCATCGCGGCGAAACGCCCAAACCCCATGGCCGCTCGCGCGACGAGGTGCAGGCCATCAAGTTCACCGGCGGCTCCACCGGCGTGCCCAAGGGCGTGATGCAGCCGTATCGCGCCTGGGTGACGACCATCGTGAACCAGGTGCATGCCTTCGGCTTCGACGCCGACGACCGCTACCTCGTCGCCGCGCCGGTGACGCACGGCACCTCGACCTACCTGCTGCCGATCCTGGCGGTCGGCGGTTGCCACGTGCTGCCGGCCGACGCCAAGCCGGCCACGTTGCTGCAGTGCTTTCGCACGCAGGGCATCACGACCACCTTCATGCCGCCGACGCTGCTCTACATGCTCGTGGCCGAGGCCGGCACCGCGAGCGAGCACTTTCCCAAGCTCAAGCACCTGATCTACGGCGGGGCGCCGATGCCGCCCGAGAAGATCGGTCGCATGCGCGCCTTCTTCGGCCCGGTGCTGGAGACGACCTACGGCCAGACCGAGGCGCCGCAGGTGGTGAGCATGATGCGCGCCGAGGACTTCGCCGACGAAAGCAACTGGCGCTCTGTCGGCCGCCAAGGCCTGCTGACGGACATGGCGATCATGGACCCGCAAGGCGCCTTGCTGCCCATCGGCGAAGTGGGCGAGATCGTGGTGCGCGGCGACCTCGTGATGGCCGGTTACTGGAAGATGCCCGAGAAGAGCGCCGAGACCCTCGTCGACGGCTGGCTGCACACCGGCGACCGCGGCTATGTCGACGCGCGCGGCTACCTCTACCTGAAGGACCGCTTGCGCGAGGTGGTGATCACCGGCGGCTTCAACGTCTACCCGATCGATGTCGAAAGCGTGCTCGACCAGCACCCGGCGGTGCACGAGTCGGCGGTGTTCGGCGTGGAGGACGACAAGTGGGGCGAGGCCGTGCATGCGGCCGTACAGCTCAAGCGCGGCGCCACCGTGACGGCACAAGAGCTCATCGCCTTCGCCAAGCCCGAGCTCGGCTCGGTGAAGACGCCCAAGGCGATCCATTTCTACGACGACCTGCCGCGCAGCGTGGCGGGCAAGGTGCACAAGGTGACGATCAAGGCCGAGGTGAACGCCCGGCTCAAGCAGGAGACCGCCGCATGAAGACGCTCGAGCCCGATTCCACGCCCTACACCGAGCTGTGCACCCACTCGCTCACGTCGATCCACTACCGCAACGAGAGCCTGGTCGAGGACATCCTCGGGAAGAAGACCTTCACCGAAGTGATGTTCTCGCAGATCACCGGGCGCGAGGCCAGCGCGCACGACCTGAAGGTGATCGACGCCGCGCTGATCGCGATCATGGAGCACGGCCTCACGCCCAGCGCCATCGCCACGCGCCTCGTCTACATGAGCTCGCCGGAGAACATCCAGAGCGGCGTGGCGGCCGGCCTGCTGGCGGTGGGCAGCCAGTTCATCGGCACGGTCGAGAACTGCGCCGTGCTGCTCAAGCAGATCATCGACGCGCCTGAAGGCATCGAGGCCGCCGCGCGTGCGGTGGCGCAGCGCCACCGCGCCGAGCGCAAGTCGATCCCCGGCTTCGGGCAGCACCTGCACAAGCCCGACGACCCGCGCGCCGCCAAGCTGATGGCCATCGGCCGCGCGCACCCTGAATTCGAAGGCAAGTACCTGCAGGCCATCGCCG
>NZ_RCZJ01000013.1 GCF_006438845.1 Variovorax ginsengisoli | reverse complement strand
CGGCGATGGCCTGCAGGTACTTGCCTTCGAATTCAGGGTGCGCGCGGCCGATGGCCATCAGCTTGGCGGCGCGCGGGTCGTCGGGCTTGTGCAGGTGCTGCCCGAAGCCGGGGATCGACTTGCGCTCGGCGCGGTGGCGCTGCGCCACCGCACGCGCGGCGGCCTCGATGCCTTCAGGCGCGTCGATGATCTGCTTGAGCAGCACGGCGCAGTTCTCGACCGTGCCGATGAACTGGCTGCCCACCGCCAGCAGGCCGGCCGCCACGCCGCTCTGGATGTTCTCCGGCGAGCTCATGTACACGAGGCGCGTGGCGATGGCGCTGGGCGTGAGGCCGTGCTCCATGATCGCGATCAGCGCGGCGTCGATCACCTTCAGGTCGTGCGCGCTGGCCTCGCGCCCGGTGATCTGCGAGAACATCACTTCGGTGAACGTCTTCTTCCCGAGGATGTCCTCGACCAGGCTCTCGTTGCGGTAGTGGATCGACGTGAGCGAGTGGGTGCACAGCTCGGTGTAGGGCGTGGAATCGGGCTCGAGCGTCTTCATGCGGCGGTCTCCTGCTTGAGCCGGGCGTTCACCTCKGCCTTGATCGTCACCTTGTGCACCTTGCCCGCCACGCTGCGCGGCAGGCCGCTTCATGACGCGTGTGCTCTGATCGCGCTCGACAATGCGTTCTCTCTCTTACCGCGGCGTTCCAGCATTGAACATTGC
>NZ_RCZJ01000012.1 GCF_006438845.1 Variovorax ginsengisoli | reverse complement strand
ACTTCTATTCTCATGAGCGTTTAAAGTCTTGCGACTTGTTCCGAAGAACTTGGCAATTACCTTCAAACGCCCACGCTTATCGGCTGTAGATTTTTAACGAACCCGAAGCAAACTGCTGTTTACTTCGTCTTGCTTGCTGCGATCAGCGAAGCCTTGTAGTCTATCACGCTTTTTGAAGAAGCGTCAAACTTTTTTCGCCTTCTTCTTCTTCGCTTGCTGGCCGCACCCCTGAGAGTGAAGCCGCGAATCCGTTTCAGCGGAGCCTTCGATTATGACTCGGTTTTGGTGACCTGGTCAACAATTTTTGAGCTCTTCGCAACACCTTCGATGCTAAGCATCGTAGAGGTCACTGGACACCCGTCTAGCTCGCTCTAGCCGCTCTGTCAGGCTTGGCCGTCTAGCGCTGGTCGGAGGCACACTTTTCAGCTGTCTACACAAATAGAAAAGCCCCAACCTTTCGGTTGGGGCTTTCTGGGCTGTAAGAGCCTGACGATGACCTACTTTCACACGGGAACCCGCACTATCATCGGCGCTGACGCGTTTCACTGTCCTGTTCGGGATGGGAAGGAGTGGTACCACGTCGCTATGGTCATCAGGCATAACTTGTTGTTGGGCTGATCGAGTGATCAGCCTAACGAATTCATAGAGTTTGGAATCAGCTTTTGGCGAATTATTTTGAATGCGTCAACTTGGCATAACACCTTGATCTGATTGATCAAAGTTATAGGGTC
>NZ_RCZJ01000011.1:60000-100158 GCF_006438845.1 Variovorax ginsengisoli | reverse complement strand
TGCCGGAGGCCGAACTGCCGGCCGTGCTGACGCGCATCGCGCCGCACCTCAAGCCCTATGGCGGGCTGACGCGCTCGATTCTGCTGAAGCTGGTGGCGCAGGCGCGAGAGCGCGGCTATGCGGCCATCACCGACTATGCCGTGGCGGGTGTGACGAGCGTGGGCGTGCCCATCCGCGACCGCACCGGCCAGGTGCTGGGCGCGATCAGCGTGAGCGCCATCGCCTCGCGCATGGCCGATCGCGAGGCGATGGTGGTGCGCACCCTGCAGCGCGAGGTGGCCGGGCTGCAGGCGGCACTGCAGTCGGCGGCACCCCACCGCCCCTTGCCGGCCTGAGCGCTCAGCCGGGCGTCGGGCCGCGCGCGAGCCGCTGGTCGTTCCACAGCGCGGCACCAGCGATCAGGGCCAGCGTCGCACCGAACGCACAGGCTGCCGACCACCCACCCAGGCGCCAGGCCAATGCGCCCAGCGCGGAGCCCGACGAGGCGCCGATGAAATAGGTCGTCATGTAGACCGCGTTGATGCGCGATTTGGCCTCGGGCTCCAGTTGGTAGATGACGTTCTGGTTGCTGATGTGCACACCGGGCAGTGCGATGTCGACCACGAGGATGCCCGCGAGGAACCACGTGAGGCTGTCGCCACCCAGCCAGAGCAGGCCCCAGCCCAGCGCCATCAGCAGCACGCACGCGGCCGTCGTCTGCTGGCCCCAGCCGCGGTCGGCGAGCCGGCCCGCGGCGCTGGCCATCAAGGCGCCGGCCACACCGACCAAGCCCACTAAGCCGATCTGCACGTCGCTCATCGCGTGGTCTGGCCCTGCCAGCAGCAGCGCCATGGTCGAGAACAACACGCTGACCGACGCGAAGCTCAACGCGCCCAGCAACGCACGGCTGCGCAGGCGCGGATGCTTCAGGAACAAGGTGCCGAGCGAGCGCAGCGTGCGCGCATAGCTTTGGGGCGCCGCGTTGCGCGACGTGGGCAGCACGAACCACAGCACGGTCGCCACCCCTACCATCGCCACGCCCGCCGCACGGTACACCGTGTGCCAGCCACCGGCGCCCGACAGCAGGCCGGCCACGCTCCGCGCCAGCAGGATGCCGGTGAGCAGTCCGCTCATCATCAAACCGACGGCGCGCCCACTGCGCTGCGGGTCGGACAGCGTGGCCGCCATCGGCACCAGGGTCTGTGCCGCCACCGAGAACAGGCCGGTCATCACCGTTCCTGCGACGAGCAGGCCGAGGCTGCGCGCGAAGCCGCTGAGAAACAGCCCGGCCGCCGCAAGCAGCATCAGCCCCACCGCCAGACCCCGACGTTCCAGCTTGTCGCCCAGCGGCACCAGCAGCACCAGGCCGCACGCGTAGGCCACCTGCGCCAGCGTGACGGTGGAGGCCGCGGCGGCATCGCTCACACGCAGATCCTGGGCGATCGAATGCAGCAGCGGCTGGTTGAAATAGTTGCTGCCGGCGCACAGTCCGGCGGCGACGGCCATCAGCAGCAGGACGGGAAGGCGAAGGTGGTCCGACGCAGCGGCGGCAGGTGCGCGAGGCCGCACAGAAGCGGAACGCATCGCTCAGTCCGCCAGTCGAAGCGCGGTGACAGCGGTGGCTTCGATCTCGAACAGCATGCCGTCGAGCGCCAGCCGCGGCACCGGGATCAACGTGCATGTCGGCGGCGGCTCGTCGCCCCACGCGGCAGTCAAGGCGCGGCCCAGCACCGCCAGGCGTGCCTCGCTGTGGTCGACCACCAGCACGACCAGACGCACCACGTCGCAGGGCTCGGCGCCTGCCGCTGCGAGTGCGGTCCGCAGATTGCACAGGGCCTGCGCGACCTGCGCGGCAAAGTCCGGCGACAGCGCCCCCGATGCGTCTTCGCCACCCTGCCCCGCCACGTAGATGAACCGCGCCGGCGAGCGCGCCACGGCCACGTGCGAATAACCGTTGGCGCGCGGGTCGTAGAGGCGTGGCGGGTTGATGAACAAGGGCAACGGCTGCGGCGCGGGCGCCGTGGTCGTGAAGAAGGACGGGAGGGTCATGGCGAGAGCGGGATGCGATGGGAAGGCGCTAGTATCAAATCTCAACTTAACTTGAGGTCAAGCGTTTTCGACGTCGATCTCCCACACCATGGCATTCGCAACCGATCCCTTCTCCGACGCGCACGCCCCAGCGCCCGAGCTGGCTGTCGGCGAGGTCGCAGCGCGCAGCGGCGTCGCCGTTTCGGCGCTGCATTTCTACGAGAGCAAGGGGCTGATCCAGTCGGCTCGAAGCGGCGGCAACCAGCGGCGCTATCCGCGCGCCATCCTCCGGCGCGTGGCCTTCATCAAGGTGGCGCAGCGCGTGGGCATTCCGCTGGCCGAGATCGCCGAGGCCTTGCAGGCGCTGCCCGAAGGCCGCACCCCGACCGCGGCCGACTGGCGGCGGCTGTCACGCGAATGGCGGGCCGAGCTCGACGAGCGCATCCGCACGCTGACCCAACTGCGCAATCAGCTGGACGGCTGCATCGGTTGCGGTTGCCTGTCGCTCAAGGCCTGCCCGCTGCGCAATGCGCGCGACACGTTGGCCCGGGAAGGACCGGGGCCGCATTTCGAGCCGTGAGCGAAGGAGGGACGTTGCGGATCAGGCCGCAACCGGCCGCCACGCGGTCAGCACCGCCGGCAGCTGCGCCATGTCGGTGAAGACCTGCGCCACGCCGGCCGCACGCAGGGCATCGGCGCCGCTGTGGCCGAGCCCACCCGGGCTGTAGCCGAACACGGTGGCGCCCGCAGCGACACCGGCGGTCGCACCGGTCACCGTGTCCTCCACGACCGCACAGCGCGCCGGATCGACGTCGAGTGCGGCCGCCGCTGCCAGGTACACATCGGGAAAAGGCTTCGATCGCGGCGTCTCGTGGCCGCTGAAGATGCGCCCTTCGAACACGTCGTAGAGGCCGATCTTCCGCAACTGCAACTCGACTTTCCTGCGATCCGCCCCCGAAGCGCAGGCGATGCGGCCGCCGAGCGCGGCATGCAGCGCACGCGCCGCAGCCGGCGCTCCAGGGATCTCGACCAGTTCGCGGTCGAGCTTCACGTTGCGGCGTTCCCAGAAGCTGCGCAGCCATTCGTCGGTGACCGGCATGCCGGTTTGCGCTTCGATCAGCGCGCGCTCGTCCTTGACGGCCTTGCCCACGAAAATGCGCATGCATTCGTCGGGCGTGAGCACCCAGCCGCGCTCTTCAAGCATGTCGCGCAGCACGCCGTTGGTGATGGGTTCGGAGTCGACCAGCACGCCGTCGCAGTCGAACAGCACGGCATCGAAAGAAATGGAAAGGGTCATGGGGCGATCGTAGCAACCGCATCGCAGGACCGCCTCACCGCGGCCGCGGTGTACGCGCGCTATTTCCGATCGCCGTCGACGTAGTACCAGCGCTCGCGGTCGCCGTCGGCCTCGCGAACGAATCGGCTGCGTTCATGCAGCCGCGTGGCTTCACCGGAAACACCACGCTGGCGCGCCACGAACTCGACCTCCGCGTGGTCGGCGTCGAGCACCGAGCGCGAGCGCACGTCGAGCCCCAGCCACTTCACGCCGGGTTCGAACGTGACCGTGGACGGACGCTTCGACGGGTGCCAGGTGGCGAGCAGGTAGTCGGCGCGTTCGCGCACGAAGGCGGTGTAGCGCGAGCGCATGAGCGACTCGGCATCGGGTGCCGGGGTGCCCTCGATGTCCTCGAGGTAGCGCCCGCAGCACATCGTGTAGGCCAGGGGAAATTCGCGCCGGTCGCGGCGGCCGCAGGGGCAGCTCTCGGGCTTCACGCGAGCGCCCGCTGGATCAGCAGTTTCTGGATGTCGGAGGTGCCTTCGTAGATCTGGCACACGCGCACGTCACGGTAGATGCGCTCCAGCGGAAAGTCGTTGACGTAGCCGTAGCCGCCGAGCGTCTGGATGGCGGCGCTGCAGACCTTCTCGGCCATCTCGCTGGCGAAGAGCTTGGCCATGGCGGCTTCCTTCAGGCACGGCAGGCCGGCATCGCGCAGGGCGGCGGCGTGCCAGATCAGCTGACGCGCGGCTTCGAGTTGCGTGGCGCATTCGGCCAGACGAAAACCGACGGCCTGCTGGTCGAAGATGCTGCCGCCGAAGGCCTGGCGCTCCTTGGCATAGGCCAGCGCCACGTCGAAGGCGCTGCGCGCCATGCCCACGCTCTGGGCCGCGATGCCGATGCGGCCGCCCTCGAGCGCGCCGAGCGCGATCTTGTAGCCCTCGCCCTCGGCGCCGATCAGGTTCTCCGCCGGGATGCGGCAGCCGTCGAAGTTGATCTGCGCGGTGTCGCTGCTGTGCTGGCCGAGCTTGTCTTCGAGCCGCGCGACGTTGTAGCCCGGCGCATCGGTCGGTACCAGGAAGGCGCTCATGCCGCGCTTGCCGGCGCCCTTGTCGGTGACGGCGATGACGATCGCCACCTGGCCGTTCTTGCCGCTGGTGATGAACTGCTTGACACCGTCGATCACGTAGGCGTCGCCGTCCTTGCGTGCGGTGGTGCGCAGGCTCGACGCGTCGCTGCCGGCCTGTGGCTCGGTCAGGCAGAAGGCACCGAGCATCTGGCCCTGCGCCAGCGGCCACAGCCATTGCTTCTTCTGCACGGCGTTGCCGTAGCGCATGAGGATCGCGTTGACGGGGCAGTTGGTCACGCTGATGGCGGTGCTGGTGCCGCCATCGCCCGCCGCGATCTCCTCGAGCACCAAGGCCAGCGTGAGGTAGTCCAGGCCGGCGCCGCCGTCTTCCTCGGGCACGCAGATGCCGTAGGCGCCGAGTTCGGCCAGGCCTTGGTGCGCCGACCGGGGAAAGGCGTGCTCGCGGTCCCACTGCGGTGCGTGGGGCCACAACTCTTTCTGCGCGAATTCGCGCACGGCGTCGCGAATGGCTTCCTGGTCGGCGGTGAGCAGCATGGGGCGTCCGTTACTTGGTTGAACCGAGGTCCATGATGAGCCGCGCCGCCATGTACAGGCGGCGGGGGATGGCGTCGATCATGACGTACTCCGCCTTGTCGCTGTGATAGCCGAAACCCGGAAGGCCCAGGCTTTCGATGACGGGCTTGCCCGACAGCGACGCGTAGGCCGCGTCGGTGCCGCCGCCGGTGCGTTCGATCACCGTGGCGCTCCCACCGGCCTCCTTGTAGAAGCCCAGCGCCTTGTCGACCAATGCCTTGCCGCCCTCGCCCGCGTTGAAAGCCGGCCGGCCGCGCGTCACGATGATCGACACCTCGGCGCCCGGCACCTTCTTCTGTTGCGCGCGCTCTTCGAGCGTCTTCATCGCCGCTTCGAAATCCTCGTTGCGGGCGTAGCGGACGTCGGCGTTGACAGTGGCGCTGTCGGGAATGATGTTGCTGACCGCCCCACCCTTGACGATGGTCCAGTTGAAGCGCAGCCCCTTGGCCTTGTCGTCGAGGTCCAGGGTGCGCAGCACCAGGTCGGCCGCCTCGACCACCGCGTTGACGCCGAGCTCCGGCGCCGCACCCGCGTGCGAGGCCTTGCCCTTGACGTTGGCCTGCACGTAGGCGATGCCCGAGGTGCCGAGCGTGAAGTTCTCGCTCTCGGCGGCGGTCGGCTCGAAGGAGAGCACGTAGTCGTGCGCCTTCGCCTCTTCCTGGATCAGCTCACGCGAGCCGAACGAGCCTTTTTCCTCGTCGGTGTTGAACATCACGGTCAGCGTGCCGTAGTCGCGCACGCCGTAGTCCTTGAGCAGCTTCAGCGTGTGCAGGATGACGGCAATGCCGCCCTTGTCGTCGGCAATGCCCGGGCCGTAGGCCTTGTTGCCCTCGACGCGGAACGGCGCCTTGGCCAGCATGCCCTTGGGGTAGACCGTGTCCATGTGCGCCATCAGCAGCAGGTTCTTGCCGCCGCGGCCCTTGATCTTGCCGACGATGTTGTCGCCCACCGCCAAGCCGGCAGGCTTGCGGCGTTCGACGGTGAGGCCCAGCGACTTCAGCTCGCGCTCGAGGTAGTTGCCGGAGGCGGCCATGCCTTCGGCATCACCGGTCCCGGTCTCGATGTTGACCAACGTTTCGAGCGTCTTGATCACGGCCGGGCGTTGCGCGGTCGCGGCGTCGAACAGGACGTTGTCGCGCCGCTGCTGCGCCCAGGCAGCCGGCGCCAGGGCGAGCGCGCCCAGCGCCATGCCGACGACGAATCCGCGTGCGTTGTTCTTTTTCATGCGATCCATGTGTTCAGAGCAGTTCGATGGCGACGGCCGTGCCTTCGCCGCCGCCGATGCACAGCGTGGCGACGCCGCGCTTCTGGCCGCGCGACTGCAACGCGTGCATCAGCGTGACCATGATGCGCGCGCCGCTCGCGCCGATCGGGTGGCCCAGCGCGCAGGCGCCGCCATGCACGTTGACGATGTCGTGCGCCACACCCATCTCCTTCATCAGCGCCATCGGCACCACGGCGAAGGCTTCGTTCACCTCCCACAGGTCGACGTCCTTCACGCCCCAGCCGGTCTTGGCGAACAGCTTCTGCACGGCGCCGACCGGCGCGGTCGAGAACCACTCGGGCTGCTGCGCGTGCGTGGCGTGGCCGACGATGCGGGCGAGCGGCTTGGCGCCGATCTTCTTCGCGTGCGATTCGGTCATCATGACCAGCGCCGCCGCGCCGTCGTTGATCGACGAACTGGATGCGGCCGTGATGGTGCCGCCGTCCTTCTTGAACGCAGGCTTGAGCGTGGCGATCTTGTCGAGCTTGACCTTGCCCGGGCCTTCGTCGATCGACACCACCGTCTCGCCGCTGCGGCTCTTGACCGTGACCGGCACGATCTCGGCCTTGAACAGGCCATCGGCCGTGGCATGCTTGGCGCGCTCGACGCTGGCGGTGGCGAAGGCGTCCTGCTGCTCTCGCGTGAAGCTGTACTTGGCGGCGCAGTCTTCGCCGAAGGTGCCCATGGAGCGGCCCGGCTGGTAGGCGTCCTCGAGGCCGTCGAGCATCATGTGATCGAAGATGCGATCGTGGCCCATGCGGTAACCGCCGCGGCCCTTGAGCATCAAGTAGGGCGCGTTGGTCATGCTTTCCATGCCACCCGCGACCATCACGTCGTGGGTGCCGGCCATGAGCATGTCGTACGACAGCATCGCGGCCTTCATGGCCGAGCCGCACATCTTGCTGAGCGTGACCGCACCCGCGCTGTCGGGCAGGCCGCCCTTGTAGGCCGCCTGGCGCGCCGGCGCCTGGCCCTGGCCGGCCATCAGGCAGTTGCCGAACAGCACCTCGCCGACGAGCGCCGGGTCGATGCCCGCGCGCTCGACGGCGGCCTTGATGGCGGCGCCGCCGAGGTCATGGGCCGCGAGGGAAGAGAAGTCGCCCTGGAACGCGCCCATGGGGGTGCGGGCCGCGCCGACGATGACGATGGATTCGGACATGGAGATCTCCTTGTGACTGAGGAAAGGGAACGCCGGAAAATCAAGGGGCCGGACGTTTGGGAATGCCGTCGGACGGCAGTTCGTCGACCGATGCCTCGCTGCGCGGGCGTGGCACGATGGTCGTCGACTCGCCGGGCGTGCTCCACTTGTAGCGGATGCGCTGCACCGCGGCCTTGTAGATGGCGTCGAGCGGCTTGCTCCCATCCATCGACATCTGCAGGTCCTGCAGCAGGCCGTCGTGCACGCCGAAGGCCCAGCCGTGGATGGTGACTTTCTGGCCACGGCTCCAGGCGTCGACCATCACGGTGCTGACAGCGACGTTGACCACCTGCTCCGCGACATTCAGCTCGCACAGCGCGTCGGCGCGCACTTCTTCGGGCAACGACTCGAGCATGACGTGGTGGCGGTCACGCACGTCCTGGATGTGACGGATCCAGTTGTCGGCCAGACCGACACGGATGCCGTCGAGCGCCGCCTTCACACCGCCGCAACCGTAATGCCCCACCACCATGATGTGCTCGACCTTGAGCATGTCGACCGCGAATTGGATGGCCGACAGCGCGTTGAGGTCGGAGTGCACGACGATGTTGGCGACGTTGCGGTGCACGAACACCTCGCCCGGGTCCAGGCCCGTGATCTGGTTGGCGGGCACGCGGCTGTCGGAGCAGCCGATCCACATGTACTTGGGCGTCTGCTGCTTCACCAGGCTGGTGAAGAAGCCGGGGCGGTCGCGCTCCATCTGCGCGGACCAGGCGCGGTTGTGGGCAAACAGGTCGTCGAGGGTGTCGTCAGGCATGGTCGTATTGTCGGTGAGGGTGTCGGTGGGCGCATTCAGCGCGCCCGGGCTTTCTTGAGCGGCTTCACGCCGCCGGCGGCGGACGGCGCCTTTTGCGCGCGGGCCAGCGTGGCCCGCGCCTGCTTCTCCTGGGCCATCACCTCCGCGAGGTTGGCCTGCAGCTCGGCCAGTTGCGCTTCGAGCTGGCCGCGGTGCGCGCCCAGCACGCCCAGGAACTTGTTCAGCTGTACCACGGTGTCGCGCGGGCTGTCGTAGATGTCAAGGATGTCCCTCGCCTCGTCGAGGCTCAGCCCCAACCGCTTGGCGCGCAGCGTGAGCGCCAGCCGCGTGCGGTCGCGCGCGCTGTACACGCGCTGCAGCCCCCCCGCACCCGAGCGGCCCGGTGCGAGAAGGCCCTTGTCCTCGTAGAAGCGGATCGCACGCGTGGTGAGATCGAATTCACGGGCCAGTTCGCTGATGGAATAGGTCGATGACGGCATGGATGGCGGGACGTTGGAGGGAAAGAGGCGGTATCGCCTGCGACAGCGCGTCGAAGCCGCACTGCCTACAATGGCGATTCCCCCCATGACGTTAACGTCAACGTCAACCCGGATCGTACATGAACCTCCTCGAACGCGAACTCCACTACCCCTTCGGCGACATGCTGCCGGCGCCCGGCGAAGCCGTCGAGGTCGCGCCCGGCGTGCGCTGGATCCGCATGGGACTGCCCTTCGCGCTGGACCACATCAACCTCTGGCTGATGCGCGACACCATCGAAGGGGTCGAGGGCTGGACCGTGGTCGACTGCTGCATCTCGCGCGACGAGACCCGGGCGCAGTGGGAGCAGGTCTTCGCGACCCAATTGGAGGGCCTGCCGATCCTGCGCGTGCTCGTGACGCACATGCACCCCGACCACGTCGGCCTGGCGCAGTGGCTGTGCGAGCGCTGGCACGCACCACTGTGGATGAGCGCCACCGACTACTACGTGGCACGCAACCTGACCAGCCCGAACGGCATGGACAATGCCGCCGGCGGCGACACGGCCGCCCGCTTCTTCGCATCGCACGGCCTGGTCGACGCGGATGCGGTACAAAAGATCCGCGAGCGCTCTAACTACTACCGCCAGATGGTGCCGGGCCTGCCGCCGAGCTTCGTGCGGCTGATCGACGGCGGCACGGTGCGCATCGGCGGACGCGACTGGGGCTGCATCGTCGGCTACGGCCATGCGCCCGAGCACATCGCGCTGTACTGCGCCGAACTCATCGTGCTGATCGGCGGCGACATGATGCTGCCGCGCATCTCCACCAACGTGAGCGTGCAGGCCGACGAACCCGAGGCGAATTCGCTGCGGCTCTTTCTCGACAGCATCGCGCGCTTCCGGGCACTGCCGGCCGACGTGCTGGCGCTGCCTTCGCACGGCAAGCCCTTCACCGGCGTGCACCGGCGCATCGAGCAGTTGGAGGAACACCATCGCGACCGGCTGGCAGAGCTGCTCACTGCCTGCCGCGAACGCGCACTGAGCGCCGCGGACGGCGTGCCGATCATGTTCAAGCGGGCGCTCGACCTGCACCAGCTGACCTTCGCGATGGGCGAGACCATCGCGCACCTGCATCTGCTGTGGCTCGACGGGCAGCTTCGCCGCACGCTCGGCGACGACGGCATCTACCGCTTCGAGACGGCTCGGCCCACGGCACGGTCTTGAGCGCCTGTGCCATGCTCGGCAGGGCATGAACGACACACTATCCCGCCTGGGTGAAGGCAGCCTGCACGGCGCGCGCCGGCTGGCGCTTTCGGCCGGCCTCACCGAATTCCCGAGCGAAATCTTCACGCTGGCCGACACGCTGGAGGTGCTCGACCTCTCCGGCAATGCGCTGACATCGCTGCCGGACGACTTGCACCGGCTGCACCGGCTGCGCGTGCTCTTCGCTTCCGACAACCGCTTCACCGCGCTGCCAGCCAGCCTCGGCCGATGCGCGCAGTTGGAAATGGTCGGCTTCAAGGCCAACCGCATCGTCGACGTGCCTGCCGAAGCGCTGCCGCCGCAACTGCGCTGGCTGATCCTCACCGACAACGCCATCGAGCAGCTGCCCGACGCCCTGGGGCATTGCACCCGCCTGCAGAAGCTGATGCTGGCCGGCAACCGGCTGCAAGCGCTGCCCGCCACGCTCGCCGGCTGCGAGCGGCTCGAACTGTTGCGCATCGCCGCGAACCGGCTGCCGACCTTGCCCGACTTCTTGCTGCAACTGCCGCGACTCGCCTGGCTGGCCTTCGGCGGCAATCCGCTGAACGCGGCGCGCGAGGCCGCCGTGTTGGCCGACCGCGCACTGCCCGCCGTCGCCTGGAGCGAACTTGCCGTGCACGAGCGCGTGGGCCAGGGCGCCTCCGGCGTGATCCACCGCGCGGTCTGGGCCGGCGCATCTGGCGGGCCGCGTACCGTGGCACTCAAGCTGTTCAAGGGCAGCGTCACCAGCGACGGCTCGCCCGACAGCGAACTCGCGGCCAGCCTGGCCGCGGGCGCACACCCGCACCGCATCGGCGCCGAAGGCCGACTCGCCGGCCATCCGGAAGGCACCGAAGGCCTGGTGATGCCATGGGTCGACGCCGACCATGTCGTGCTGGCCGGTCCACCCAGCCTGGAGAGCTGCACCCGCGACGTCTACGCCGATGACGCACGCTTCACGCCGGCCCAGGCGCTGCGCCTGGCGGCCGGGGTTGCCGACGCGGTGCGCGCGCTGCATTCCCGCGGCCTGCTGCACGGCGACCTCTATGCGCACAACATCCTCTGGCGCGGGGACGGCGATGCGCGGCTGGGCGACATGGGCGCCGCGTCGTTCATCGACGCGATGGACCCGCGCCAGGCCATCGCGCTGCAACGCATCGAGGCGCGTGCCTTCGGGTGCCTGGCCGAAGAACTTCGGTCGCGCTGCAGCGAGCCGGACAGCCCCACGCTGGCGGCATTGGCCGCTGTCGAGACGCTCTGCCTGGCGCCCGACGCGGCTACCCGGCCCAGCTTCGACGAGATCGCACGCACGTTGAGCATCTGAGCGTCGCTGGCACCTTCGCGACCGAGGGCGCTCCCGCTGCGCACTAAGCTGCGCGGCGCCGCCCTCGACGGCGGTACCGACATCTCAGGAGACACCGCATGGACACCACCCAACTCTTCTCGCTCCAGGGGCGCAGCGCGCTCATCACCGGCGGCTCGCGCGGCATCGGCCGCATGATCGCCGAGGGCTTCCTGGCCCAGGGCGCACGCGTCTACATCTCGGCCCGCAAAGCCGCGGCCTGCGACCAGACCGCCAAGGAGCTCTCGGCCTTCGGTCACTGCGTCTCGTTGCCCGCCGACGTGTCGACGGTGGAAGGCGCCCACGCGCTGGCCGCCGCCTATGCCAAGCACGAGGACACGCTCGACATCCTGGTCAACAACGCCGGCGCCGCCTGGGGCGCGCCCTACGACGAGTTCCCTGAGAGCGGCTGGGACAAGGTGGTCGACCTGAACCTGAAGGCGCCTTTCTTCCTCACGCAGGCGCTCACGCCGATGCTGCGCAAGGCGGCCACCGACCACCTCGCGAAGGTGATCAACATCGCCTCGATCGACGGCATCTCGGTGAATCCGCAGGAAACCTATTCGTACGCGGCCAGCAAGGCCGGGTTGATCCAGCTCACGCGCCGCATGGCGCTGCGCCTGGCGCCGGAACGCATCGCTGTCAGCGCGATCGCACCGGGCGCGTTCGCCTCCGACATGAACAAGGACGCGCGCGACCACGGCGACACGGTCAAGGCGCGCATTCCGGCCGGCCGCATCGGCACGCCGGAGGACATGGCGGGTGCGGCAATCTACCTGGCTTCGCGGGCCGGCGACTACGTGATGGGGTCGACGCTGATCGTCGACGGCGGCGTCTCGCACGCCCGTTGAGCGCCTGCGGCTTCGGAAACCGGAGCCGCCGGGTCAGTTGCAGACGACCGTGGTCCCGACGGGCCGGCAGGTGCGGCCGTCGGGCCGCGTGTAGCGGTCGACCTGCCCGCTGCGGTTGTAGTGGTTGCCTTGGGTGTCGTTGCAACCGGCAGGGCCGCATTGGGTGATGCGGGGTCGCATGTCCTGCGGGCGCTGCTGCGGACGCTGCTGCGGACGCGGATAACCATAGCCACCGCCGTACCCCTGCTGGCGCCAAGCCTCGTCGTCTGCGAGTTCCGCTTCGCGTCGGCGGCGGTTTTCCTCGCGCTGGGCATCGATGCGTTGGTGCGGCTGCGAATCCAGCATCACCACGCCGCCAGGCGTCGCGCTCTGGCGGGTCACTGTGTCGACCGACTCGCGCTTTTCACGGCTGGCGCGCTCCGTGCTGTCGAGCTGTTCCTGCCGACGGTAGTTCTCAGGCTCCTCGCGCCGCTGCGTGGCTTCGGGGCCGAGCACCAACTCGGAGCGACGGGCGTCGCCGCTGCAGGCCGTGTCGCCATAGCTCACCTTGCCGGCCGGGTCGACACAGCGAACCACCTGCGCCGAGGCGGTGCCGACAAAAGCAAGCGAAAGCGCGATCAACAGGAGGCGTTTCATGGGCGGCAACGAGGAGTTTCAGCAAAGCGGCCGCAAGGCCGCCTGCGCATTCTGATCCGCCGCGGCCCGGAAAGTGCCGAAACGCTCAGTGGTTGTCGCGCGGCACCCCGAAAGTCGCGTGGATCTTCTGGTACTTCACGGCCGGCTTAAGGACCATGCCTTCGGACAGTTCACCGACCACGCCGCGCTGGATCTCCTGCCAAGGCGTTTGGCTCGGCGGATAGCGATAGCCACCTGCGGCTTCCAATTTGGCGCGGCGGGCTGCCACTTCTTCGTCCGGCACCAGCATGTTCGCCGTGCGCTTCTTCAGGTCGATGCGCACGCGGTCGCCGGTCTTGAGCAGCGCCAGCGCACCGCCCGTGGCCGCCTCGGGCGAGGCGTTGAGGATCGAGGGCGAGCCCGACGTGCCCGACTGGCGCCCATCGCCGATGCAAGGCAGGGCCGTGATGCCCCTTTTCAGCAGATAGCTCGGCGCGCGCATGTTCACCACTTCGGCCGCGCCGGGATAGCCAACCGGGCCGACACCGCGCATGAAGAGCACGCTGTGCTCATCGATTTTCATCTTCGGGTCATCGATGCGCGCGTGGTAGTCCTCGGGCCCGTCGAACACGACGGCCGTTCCCTCGAAGGCCATCGGATCGTTCGGATCGTTGAGGTACCGCTCCTGGAATTCCGGCGTGATCACGCTGGTCTTCATGATGGCCGAATCGAACAGGTTGCCCTTGAAGTTCAGGAAGCCGGCGTTCTTCTTCATCGGCTTGGCATACGGAAAGATCACCTTCCGGTCTTCGGTGAAGCGGCCTTCGCAGTTCTCGACGAGCGTCTTGCCGTTGGCCGTGAGCGCAGGCTGGATCAGCCCCTTGGCGATCAGTTCGGCCACCACGGCCGGTACGCCGCCGGCACGGTAATAGTCCTCGCCCAGATACTCGCCGGCCGGCTGCATGTTCACCAGCAGCGGGATCTTGTAGCCGTGCTTCTCCCAGTCGGCCGTGTGCAGCTCCACGCCGATGTGGCGGGCGATGGCGTTGAGGTGGATCGGCGCATTGGTCGAGCCGCCGATGGCCGAGTTCACGATGATCGCGTTCTCGAAGGCGGCGCGGGTCATGATGTCCGACGGCTTCAGGTTCTCGCGCACCATCTCGACGATGCGCTTGCCCGTCATGTACGCCATCTCCTGGCGGTCGCGGTACGGCGCGGGAATGGCGGCGCTGCCGGGCAGCGTCATGCCGAGCGCCTCGGTCAGCGAGTTCATCGTCGATGCCGTGCCCATCGTGTTGCAGTGGCCGGTCGAGGGGGCCGACGAGGCGACCAGCTTGAGGAAGCCCTTGTCGTCGATCTCGCCGGCGGCGAGCAGCTCGCGTGCTTTCCACACGATGGTGCCCGAGCCAGTGCGCTCGCCCTTGTACCAACCGTTGAGCATCGGGCCCGAATTGAGCGCGATGGCCGGGATGTCGACCGTGGCGGCCGCCATCAACTGCGCCGGCGTGGTCTTGTCGCAGCCGGTGGTGAGCACCACGCCGTCGATCGGGTAGCCATAGAGGATCTCGACCAGCGACAGGTATTGCAGGTTGCGGTCGAGCGAGGCGGTGGGCCGCTTGCAGGTTTCCTGGATCGGATGGATCGGGAATTCGAAGGCGATGCCACCCGCGTCGCGAATGCCTTCGCGCGTGCGCTCCGCCAACACGATGTGGTGGCGGTTGCACGGCGCGATGTCGGAACCGGTTTGCGCGATGCCGATGATCGGCCGACCCGACTGCAATTCGTCGAAGCCGAGACCGAAGTTCATCGTGCGCTCGAGGTAGAGCGCAGTCATGTCGGTGTTGGCGGGGTTGTCGAACCAGGCCTGCGAGCGCAGCGTGAGCGGGCCATGGGGCTTGTGCGGCTGGCTGCGTGGCGTGGGGGCCTTTTTCTTCGTCATGGCGCTCTTCGCGACAGCGGTCTTCGGTACGGCATTCTTCTTCGTCACAGAGACAGTCCCTTCAGGGTTTGGTTGGCGTTCGGCTGCGCCTTGCAGTCTTCGATGTAGAGCCGGATGATGTCGGCGAAGTTGTCATGCGGGTGCAGGCCGAGCTTGCCGGCGCGCACCGCGGTCGCACCGCTCGGCCAGTTGGCCACGATGCCGGCGACGCGCTCGTCGCGCTCGAAGCGCACCAGCGCGCGCACCTTGGGGCCGGCCACTTCTTCCAGTGCATCGAGCATGTCGGCCACGCGCACGTTCAGGCCCGGCAGGTTGAGCGCGGTGCGCCCAACGAAAGCCTCACGCGTGGCTTCGTAGACGGCGATCAGCCCCTCGACCGTGCGCGTGGGCGAGGCCATCGGATGCGACACGTCGGGCGACACCGGGCAGATCGATTCCACGCCCGCCAGCGGCTCGCGGATGATGCCGCTGAAGAAGGACGAGGCCGCGCCATTGGGCTTGCCCGGGCGCACCGTCACCGTCATGAGCCGCGCCGCGCGGCCGTCGAGATAGCCCTTGCGGGTGTAGTCCGCGATGAGGTGTTCGCAGATCAGCTTCTGCGTACCGTACGAGGTCTGCGGAGTGGGCAGCGTGTCGTCGGCCACCAGCTTCGGGAAGGGCACGGCAGGGTCGGGCCCGAACACCGCGACCGAGCTCGAGAACACGAAACGCGTGACCTTGCCGCCGGCATTCACGTTGGCGCGCAGCGCGTCGAGCAGTGCACGCGTGCTGTCGAGGTTGGAGCGCAGGCCGAGGTCGAAGTCGGCTTCGCATTCACCCGACACGGCCGACGCGAGGTGGAACACGCCGTCGAAGGCTTCGGTCTTCAAGGCCTCGGTCTGAGTGAGCAGCGCGCCGGTGCGCGCCTCGACGCGCGGGTCGGCCACGAGGTCGGCGGGCGGCGGCGCGATGTCGGTCAGCACCATGCGCTCGATGCGCTGGCCGTCGAGCGTGCCGCGGGCCAGCAGCGTGCGCGCGAGGCGTGCGCCGAGAAAGCCGCCGCCGCCGGTGATGAGTAGTTTCATGGGTCAGTCTCCTTCAGGTTTGTTTCGTTTGCGGCGCCCGGAAATGACGCCGCCTTCGACCAGCCGTTGCTCGCCACGCAGGATGTGGTGCGTGGCGCAGCGGCGGGCTTCGTCCGGGTCGCGCGCGGCAATGGCCTCGACGATGGCATGGTGCTCGAGCTGCACCGCTTCCATGAAGTCGACGCGTCGCGCCTCGTTGCCACGCGTGATGCGCATGCCTTCGCGCAGGTACTGCTCGAGGAAGCCAAGCAGCAATCGGAACTGGGGGTTGCCGCTCGACTCGCCGATCACGCGGTGGAACGCCAGGTCTTCGGCCACGCCATCGTGCCCAGCCGCAGCAGCGGCATCGATGGCCTTGAGCGCGCGCCGCAGCGCGGCGATCTGGCTGCGCGTCGCGCGTTCGGCCGCAAGCGCCGCGATCTCGCCTTCGAGCACGCGGCGCACCTCGACGACATGCACCACGGCTTGCACCGAATCGAGCACCGTGGGGTCGAAGGCAAGCGGCTGATTCGTCGGTGTCTGCGCCACGAACACGCCCGAGCCCTGGCGCGAGACCAGCAGCGCACGGGAACGCAACTGGTGCACCGCCTCGCGCACCACCGTGCGAGACACGCCATGCGCGAGGGCGAGCTGCTGCTCGGTCGGCAGGCGATCGCCGGGCCGCAGCGCACCCGATGCGATCTGGTCGCCAAGGCGCCGTGCGAGACGATCGGACAAGCGATCCGCCATGAGGCGGAGCGGTTCAGCGGAAGAGCGGTTGGCCTGGAAGGCCGCGGAATTTTGGGGCACGGTTATCGGGTGATCATACAAATCAACGGGGGTTTTCTCCTACCGGTTTGCCCTGATACCGGTTGCAGACAAGCGACCGATACTGCGCGGGCTGCAACGTGGAGGTCTCTGCGTTGCCCCTACCCGCAAACCCAACAGGATTGCATTGCATGGCCAGTGTCACGATTCAAGCGGTCAAGAAGAGCTTCGGCGACGTCGCCATCCTCCATGGCGTCGACATCGATATCCCCGATGGTTCGTTCACGGTGCTGGTCGGCCCATCGGGCTGCGGCAAGTCGACACTGCTGCGAATGATCGCGGGGCTGGAGGAAATCCACGGTGGCGAGATCCGCATCGGCGAGAAACGGGTGAACGACCTGCCGCCGAAGGAGCGCGACATCGCGATGGTGTTCCAGAACTACGCGCTCTACCCGCACATGACGGTGCGCGACAACATGGCCTTCTCGCTGTCGCTGGCCAAGGCCGAGAAGTCGGTCATCGCGTCGAAGGTGCAACGCGCCGCCGAGATCCTGGCGCTGGTGCCGTTGCTCGACCGCTACCCTCGCCAGCTCTCCGGTGGCCAGCGCCAGCGCGTGGCCATGGGTCGCGCCATCGTGCGCGACCCGCAGGTGTTTCTTTTCGACGAGCCGCTGTCCAACCTCGACGCCAAGCTGCGTGTCGCCATGCGCAGCGAGATCAAGGAATTGCATCAGCGCCTGAAGACCACGTCGATCTATGTCACGCACGACCAGATCGAGGCCATGACGATGGGCGACAAGATCGTGGTGATGCGCGATGGCCGCATCGAACAGACCGGCAGCCCGCTGGAGCTGTACGACCATCCGGCCAACCAGTTCGTCGCCGGCTTCATCGGCTCGCCGTCGATGAATTTTCTGCCCGGCACGCTGCGACGCGCCAGCGGCGGCGCGCACGTCGAACTGAACGACGGCACCCGGCTCGACGCCCCCCTGCAGGCCGGCGGCGTGGACGGCCAGCCGGTGGTCTACGGCACGCGGCCCGAACACCTGACGCTGAGCGACACGGGTGGCATCCCGGCGCGCGTGGCCGTGATGGAGCCGACCGGCATGGACACCTTCGTCTCGTGCCGCCACGAGGGCGCCGAGCTGTCGGCGGTGTTCCGCGAACGCCACGATTTCGCGCCCGGCAGCACCATCCACCTGCAGCCCGACCTGCAGCGCGCCCACCTGTTCGACGCGGCCAGCGGCCAGCGACTGGCAGCCTGATTTTCCCTTCCGGTTCGTTCAACAAGACAGGAGACATCGAATGAGTGATTTCAATCGCCGCAAGTTTCTCGAGGGCTCGGCCGGCGTTGCCGCTGCCGCATCGGTCGGCGCCGGCAGCGCCCTCTTCGCACCGTTCGCCCATGCGCAGAACATGACGTTCAAGCCAGAGAAGGGCGCCAAGCTGCGCGTGCTGCGCTGGAGCCGCTTCGTGCAGGGCGACATCGACGCCTACATGGCCAACGTCAAGAAATTCACCGAGTTGACGGGTGTCGAAGTGCGTGTCGACAACGAAGGCTGGGAAGACGTGCGACCCAAGGCGGCCGTGGCGGCCAACACCGGCGCTGGCCCGGACATCATCCTGTCGACCAACGATGACGCCAACCTCTACCCCGACAAGCTGCTCGACGTGACCGATCTGGCCGAATACCTCGGCAAGAAGTACGGCGGCTGGTACCCGGCGGGCGAGGCGTTCATGCGGCCCGACGGCAAGAAGTGGCTAGGCCTGCCGCTCGGGGCGTCCGGCACGCTGATCGTCTACCGCGAGAGCATGGTGAAGGCGGCCGGCTTCGCGACCTTCCCGAAAAACACCGACGACTTCCTCAAGCTCTACAAGGCCCTCAAGGAAAAGGGTACGCCGGGCGGCATGGCGCTGGGCAACGCCACCGGCGACAGCACCTGGTGCAACTGGCTGATCTGGTCGCACGGCGGCAAGCTGGTGGACAAGAACAACAAGGTGGTGATCGACAGCCCCGAGACGATCAAGGCGCTGGAGTACGCCAAGGAGCTGTACGCCAACTTCATCCCCGGCACGCTGTCTTGGCTCGACCCGAACAACAACAAGGCCTTCCTCGACGGGCAGATCAGCGTCACCAACAACGGGATCTCGATCTATTACGCCGCGAAGAACTCGCCCGATCCGAAGATCAAGGAAATGGCCGCGGACATCAACCACGCGGTATTCCCGATCGGTCCCGTGGGTGTGCCGACCGAGTCGCATCTGTTCTTCAACCAGATGGTCATGAAGTACACGAAGTTTCCGCAGGCCGCCAAGGAGTTCCTGCGCTTCATGATGGAGAAGGAACAGTTCGACCCGTGGCTGCAAGGCGGCGGCGGCTATGTGGCGCAGCCCCTGCGCTACTACGAGAACAGCGCGATCTGGAGCTCTGACCCCAAGAACCTGCCCTACCGCGATTCGGTGAAAAACCTGCGCCCGGGCGGCTACGACGGCAAGCTGGGCTACGCCTCGGCCGGCGCCGCGGCGGACTTCATCATTCCGAACATGGTCGCCGAGGCCGCGAGCGGATCGAAGACGCCGAAGGAAGCCGCCGAGCGCGCGCAGAAACGCGCCGAGCGCTACTACAAGCTCTGAGCGTCCGCCCGCCTGGCACCGCGGTGCCAGGCAGTTGCCCTTCTCCCACGACCTGATCTCCCCCATGACCCTTTTGGCCAGATTCCAGAACAGTCGCAACGCGCTGGGCGTCATGTTCATGCTGCCGGCGGCGCTGCTGCTGCTGGTGTTCCTGACCTACCCGCTCGGGCTGGGCACCTATCTGGGGTTCACCGACGCCAAGGTCGGGCGACCGGGGCAGTGGATCGGGCTCGAGAACTACGAGTACCTGTGGGGCGACGCGGTCACGCGGCTCGCCTTGTTCAACACGCTTTTCTATACCTTCGTGGCGAGCGTGTTCAAGTTCTTCCTGGGCTTGTGGCTGGCGATTCTTCTGAACAAGAACATCCGCTTCAAGACCTTCTTCCGCGCCGTCATCCTGCTGCCGTACATCGTGCCGACCGCGCTGTCGGCCATTGCGTTCTGGTGGATCTACGACTCGCAGTTCTCCATCATCAGCTGGGCGCTGGTGAAGATGGGGCTGATCGACACCTACATCGACTTTCTGGGCAGCCCCTGGAACGCACGCATCGCGGTGATCATCGCCAACGTGTGGCGCGGCGTGCCCTTCGTGGCGATCACGCTGCTGGCCGGCCTTCAGACGATCTCGCCCTCGTATTACGAAGCGTCCGCCATCGACGGCGCGACGCCGTGGCAGCAGTTCCGGCACGTGACGCTGCCGCTGCTCACGCCCATCATCGCGGTGGTCATGACCTTCTCGGTGCTGTTCACCTTCACCGACTTCCAGTTGATCTACGTGATCACCCGCGGCGGCCCTCTGAACGCGACGCACCTGATGGCCACCCTGTCCTTCCAGCGCGCCATCTCCGGTGGCGCCTTGGGTGAAGGCGCGGCGATCGCGATCGCGATGGTGCCCTTCCTCCTGGCCTGCGTGATGTTCAGTTTCTTCGGCCTGCAACGTCGGGCATGGCAACAGGGAGGGTCCGACAAATGAGCAAGCCCAACAACCAGGTCGACACGGTCGGCATGAGCTTTCTGGATTCGGTCCCGCGCAAGGCCGTGACGGCCTACCTGCCGTTGCTGGTCTTCCTGATCGTGCTGTTGTTTCCGTTCTATTGGATGGCCATCACTTCGGTGAAGCCCGATGCAGAGCTGCTGTCTCGCGACGGCAACCCGTTCTGGGTCATCAAGCCGACGCTGGGGCACTTCTACAAGCTGCTGTTCGAAACGTCGTACCCGCAATGGCTTTGGAACACGGTGCTGGTGTCGGTGGTGTCGACCATTGTGTCGCTCGCCGCGTCGGTGTTCGCGGCCTACGCCATCGAGCGGCTGCGCTTCAAGGGCTCCAAGCAAGTCGGCCTCTCGATCTTCCTGGCCTACATGGTGCCGCCGTCGATCCTGTTCATTCCGTTGGCCAACGTGGTGTTCAACCTTGGCCTGTTCGACTCCCGCTGGGCACTGGTCCTCACCTACCCGACCTTCCTGATTCCCTTCTGCACCTGGCTGTTGATGGGGTACTTCCGCTCCATCCCCGCAGAGCTCGAAGAGTGCGCGCTGATCGACGGCGCGAACCGCTGGCAGATCCTGGTCAAGATCGTGCTGCCGCTGGCTGTGCCGGGCCTCATCTCGGCCGGCATCTTCGCCTTCACGCTGTCGTGGAACGAGTTCATCTACGCGCTCACCTTCATCTCCTCGTCGGAAATGAAGACGCTGCCGGTGGGCGTGGTCACCGAGCTGGTGCAAGGCGACGTGTACCAGTGGGGGCCGCTGATGGCCGGTGCGCTGCTCGGCTCGCTGCCGGTGGCCTTCATCTACTCGTTCTTCGTCGAGTACTACGTCTCGGGCATGACGGGCTCCGTCAAGGAATAAGCCATTCCCCCCGCCCTTTGGAAGTCGTCGCCTCGTCCCACAGGAGCGTCGGCATGGCGGGCCTGTCGGTGCGAAGGCAGCGCACCTACCCTCGCGTTTTGACACCGCACACGAGGAAAAGCCCATGACTGCACAGAAGATATTGATGGTTCTGACGTCGCACGACCAGCTCGGCGACACCGGCAAGAAGACTGGCTTTTGGCTCGAAGAATTCGCCGCGCCGTATTACGTCTTCAAGGATGCCGGCGCCGACGTGACGCTGGCTTCGCCCAAGGGCGGCCAACCTCCGCTCGATCCCAAGAGCGACGCACCTGACGCGCAGACCGACGCGACCCGTCGCTTCAAGGACGACCCTGCCGCACAGGCTGCGCTGGCCAACACCCAACCGCTCTCCAGCGTGTCGGGCGACGGCTTCGACGCGGTGTTCTACCCAGGCGGGCACGGACCGCTGTGGGATCTGGCCGGCGATGCCGCGTCGATCGCGCTGATCGAATCGATGGCGGCCGCAGGCAAGACCGTCTCGGCCGTGTGCCATGCGCCCGGTGTGCTGCGCGGCGTTCACGCGAAAGACGGTTCGCTGCTCGTCAAGGGCAGAAAGGTCACGGGCTTTGCCAACACCGAAGAGGAAGCGGCGCAGCTCACGAAGGTCGTGCCCTTCCTGGTGGAAGACATGCTCGTGCACAGCGGCGGCGATTACAGCAAGGGGCCGGACTGGCAGCCGCACGTCGTCATCGACGGCAAGCTGATCACCGGCCAGAACCCGGCGTCGTCCGAAGCGGTTGCACACGCCGTGCTCAAGCAATTGCAGACGCGCTGAGCAGGCACCGTGGGAGGCCGCGGTGCCTCGCGCTACCAGCGCGGCACCGGCTCGTCCTTGAGCTGCTGGCGCAGCGCACCATAGTCCGGCACCACGCTCTCGACCGTCTCCCAGAAGCGCGGGCTGTGGTCCATCACGCGCAGGTGGGCAAGCTCGTGCACCACCACGTAGTCGATCACCGGCATGCGGTAGTGCACCAGCCGCCAGTTGAGGCGGATAGCGCCGTCGGCGCTCGCGCTGCCCCAGCGCGTGGCCGCGTTCGACAGCGACATCTTGGTCCAACGCACACCCAGTTGCGGCGCGAACAGCGTCAGCCGCTCCAGGAAGATGCGCTTGGCCTGGCGCATGAGCCAAGCCTGCGCCGCGTCGCGGATCTGCGCTTCACCCGCGTTGTTGGCCAGCGCCAGCCGCAGGGCACGTTCGCCATCGGCATTCGGCGCGGCGTCGAGCGATGCGCCGACGCCGTCGAAGGCATGGCGCGGGTCGAGTCGCACAGTCACCTGTTCACCGAGGAAGGGCAGGCGCGCGCCATCCTTCCATTCGATGCGTGCGGATTCGAGCCGCTCGTGCCGCTGCTGCGCCTCGTCGAGCTTGCGCACGATCCAGTCGGCCTTCTCCTGCAGCGCCGCGTCGACGTCGCGCAGCGCAACCCAGCGTGGCGCACGCACCGACAGGCCTTCGGCACCGACCACGAAGCCGATGGTGCGGCGCTTGCCGCGCGCGAACTCGTAGGCAACGTGCGCATGGCCCAGCACCGCCTCGCGCGTGGCGCGCGGGTGCACGAAGCGCTGGAGGCGCAGCGTGTCGGACAGCGGCACGGCGGGCAGCGACGGGCCCTGGGGCTCGACCTGCGGCGGTACGGGCGCGGGCGCCGGCTGCTCGGCGCGTAGGTCGTCGAACAAGTCCAGCGTGAATTGCATCAGGCCGCGCATCGCACGCCCCCGCTCAGCGGTAGGCCTCGGGGTCGAGCCGGCGCATCTCGCCCTCGATCCAGGCTTCGACTTCGCGCATCAATTCGTCGGGCTTGCGTCCGAGGCTGGGGATCGCGGGGCCGATCGACACGTCGACCACGCCCGGCCGCTTGACGAAGGCCTTGCGCGGCCAGACCTTGGCCGAGGTGACGGCGATCGGGATCACCGGTGCGCCAGTCTCGACCGCGAGCCGCGTGCCGCCGCTTTTGTAGGCGCCCTGCTGGCCGCGCGGCATGCGCGTGCCTTCGGGGAACATGATGATCCAGATGCCTTGCGCCAACAGTTCGCGGCCCTGCTTGACCACCTTGTTAAAAGCCTGCGCGCGCTGGCTGCGGTCGATGTGGATCATGTCCAACCGCGCCATTGCCCAGCCGAAGAAGGGCACGTAGATCAGCTCCTTCTTGAACACGTAGGCCAGCGGATGCGGCATCAGCGTGGGCATGAGGAAGGTCTCGAGCGTGGACTGGTGCTTGACCAGCAGCACGGCGCCGGCACGCTTTTCCTGAGGCAGGTTCTCCATGCCCGTCACGCGCGTGCGGATGCCGAGAATGACGCGTGCCCCGCCGATGGCCCAGCCCAGCCAGCGCTCGGCCATCCAGTACAGCGGCTCGCCGCGGCGCCAGATCGACGCCACGCACATGATGATGCCCCACGGAATCACCGTGGCCAGCATCCACATCATGTGGAGCACCGAGCGCGCGAACGCCATCAGACCGCCACCTGCAAGGCCGCCTTCTGCGCTTCGCGCGCGAGCAGGAAATCGACGAAGGCCGACAGGTCGTCGTGCACGCGCGTGTTGGGCGGGTACTCGGGCGGCAGCGGATCGACGTTGCGGCAGGCCGCGCCCATGCCGGTCAGCAGCAGGTGCGGCTCGCAGCCGGCGGCGGCCCCGGCCTGCAGGTCGCGCAGGCTGTCTCCGGCCGTCGGCACGTTGGCCAGGTCGACGCCGTAGCGCTCGCCGATCTGCAGGAACAGGCCCGGCTGCGGCTTGCGGCAGCCGCAGTTCTCGTCGGGGCTGTGCGGGCAATAGAAGATCGCATCGACCCGCCCGCCGACCGCCGCCAGCATCTTGTGCATCTTGGCGTGCATCGCGTTGAGCGAGGCCACGTCGAACAGCCCGCGGCCCAGGCCCGACTGGTTCGATGCGATCACCACGTGCCAGCCGGCATGGTTGAGCCTGGCGATGGCCTCGAGCGCCTGCGGAAGCGGCGTCCACTCCGTCTCGCTCTTGACGAAGTCGTCGCGGTGCAGGTTGATGCTGCCGTTGCGGTCGAGGATGACGAGTTTCATGACGGGCCTCGCGTGGGTTCTGATCAAGCGGCCAGCCGCTCCAGCAGCGCCACGCGGTTCATCGCCGCGTGCAGCAGCTTCAGCAAGCCGAGGCGATTGAGCCGCAGATCGACCTGCTCGGCGTTGACCATGACGTCGTCGAAAAAGGCGTCGACCGGCGCGCGCAGGGCGGCCAGGGTCTGCAGCGACGCGGTGTAGTCGCCGGCGTCGAACTGGGCGTCGGCCGCGGGCACGACCTGCTCCATCGCGGCGTGCAGCGCCTTCTCGGCAGGCTCCTGCAACAGCACCGCGCTGACGTGCGCGTCGGCCTCGGGCGACTTCTTCAGGATGTTGCCAATGCGCTTGTTGGCAGCGGCGAGCGCCGGGGCTTCGGGCAGCGCGGCGAAGGCACGAACGGCGGCCAGCAGCTTGGGCACCGTGCCCAGGCGCTGTGGCTGCGGGGCCAGCACGGCGTCGACTTCCTGTGCGCTGGCGCCTTGCTCGCGCAGGCTGCCGGCGAGGCGGTCGAGGATGAAGGTCTCCAGGTCGACCACGGCACGCGTCTCGTCGAAGCCGTCGATGCCGCCGAAGGTGGCAGCGGCGGCCTTGAGCAGCGACTTCAGGTCCAGCGGCAGGTCCTTCTCGATCAGCATCCGCACGACCCCCAGCGCGTGCCGGCGCAACGCGAAGGGGTCGCGGTCGCCGGTGGGCAGGTTGCCGATGCCGAACATGCCGACCAGCGTCTCGAGCTTGTCGGCCAGCGCCACCACAACGCCGACCTCGCCGCGTGGCAGCGTGTCGCCGGCGAAGCGCGGCTTGTAGTGGTCTTCGATCGCGTCGGCGATGTCGACCGGAAGTCCGTCGTTGAGCGCGTAGTAGCGACCCATCGTGCCTTGCAACTCGGGGAACTCACCCACCATGTCGGTGACCAAGTCCGTCTTCGCGAGCTCGGCAGCACGTTGAGCAGCGATCGCCAGGGCCTGATCGCCGGTATCTGCCCGCAGCTTCTTGCCGATCTCCATCGCAATGCGCGACACACGCAGCGCGCGCTCGCCCTGCGTCCCCAGCTTGTTGTGATAGACCACCTTGTCCAGCGACGCAACGCGCGATTCGAGCGATTTCTTGCGGTCCTGGTCGAAGAAGAACTTGGCGTCGGCCAGGCGCGGGCGCACCACGCGCTCGTTGCCCTGGATCACCGCGCTGGCGTCGTCGGGCGTGATGTTGCTGACGACCAGGAACTGGTTGGTCAGCTTGTCGGCCGCGTCGAGCAGCGGGAAGTACTTCTGGTTGGCCTTCATCGTGAGGATGAGGCATTCCTGCGGCACGTCGAGGAACTCGCGCTCGAAGCTGCAGACCAGCACGTTCGGGCGCTCGACCAGCGCAGTGACTTCGTCGAGCAGCGCGTCGTCGTCGATGGGTTTCGCGCCACCACCGACCTTCGCGGCGGCCAGCGTCAGCTGGCGGGCGATCTCGGTGCGGCGGGCCTCGAAGCCGGCGATGACGGCGCCCTCCTCTTCCAGCTGCAGCGCGTAGCTGCCGGCGTCGCGCAGCACCACGGGGTCGACCTTGGCCTCGAAGCGGTGGCCGTGCGTCTCGCGGCCGGCTTTCAGGCCCAGCGCCTCGACCGGCACCACGTCGCCGCCGTGCAGCGCGACCAGGCCGTGCGCCGGGCGCACGAAGCTCACGCTGGTCCAGCCCGGCAGTTCGCCGTTCTCGAGCTGGTAGCTCATGACCTTCGGGATCGGCAGCTTGGCGATGGCTTCGGCCAGCGCCTTCTGCAGGCCTTCGGCCAGCGTCACGCCCTTGGCGGTGCTTTCGTAGAACAGCGCCTCGGCCTTGCCGTCCGGGGCGCGCTTGAGCGTGGCCACGGCCGACGCGTCGGCCCCGAGCGCACCCAGGCGCTTGAGCAGTGCCGGCGTGGCGTTGCCTGCCGCGTCGAGGCCGACCGCCACTGGCATCAGTTTCTGCGAGACGGCCTTGTCGGCGGCCTGCGCCACCACATTCGTGAGGTGCGCACCAAGGCGGCGCGGCGAGGCATAGGACGTGAGCACCGCGCCGGCATCGGCCAGGCCGAGCGCCACGAGTTGATCGCGCAGCACGCCGGCGAAAGCATCGCCGAGCTTCTTCAGCGCCTTGGGCGGGAGTTCTTCGACGAACAGTTCGACGAGCAGGTTCTTGGAGATCGTGGTCATGGGATCAGGCCGCCTTCTTCGTGATGGGCGCCATCTGCGCCACCCACTCGCGCGGGGCCATCGGGAAACCGAGCCGTTCGCGGCTCTCGTAATAGCTTTGCGCCACGGCGCGCGCCAGGTTGCGGATACGGCCGATATAGGCAGCGCGTTCGGTCACGCTGATGGCGCCGCGCGCGTCCAGCAGGTTGAAGCTGTGCGCCGCCTTGAGCACCTGCTCGTAGGCGGGCAGCGCTAGCTGTTCGGTCATCAGGTGCTTGGCTTGCTTTTCGTGCGCGTTGAAGGCGGTGAAGAGGAAGTCGGCGTCGGAATGCTCGAAGTTGTAGGTCGACTGTTCGACCTCGTTCTGCTTGTACACGTCGCCGTATGTCAGGCCGTCGGTCCACGTCAGGTTGTAGACGTTGTCCACGCCCTGCAGGTACATGGCCAAGCGCTCCAGCCCGTAGGTGATCTCGCCGGTGATCGGCTTGCAGTCGATGCCGCCGACCTGCTGGAAGTAGGTGAACTGCGTCACCTCCATGCCGTTGAGCCAGACCTCCCAGCCCAGGCCCCAGGCGCCGAGCGTCGGGTTCTCCCAGTCGTCCTCGACGAAGCGGATGTCGTTCTTCTTCAGGTCGAAGCCCAGCGCTTCGAGCGAGCCGAGGTACAGCTCCAGGATGTTCGACGGCGCGGGCTTGAGCACGACCTGGTACTGGTAGTAGTGCTGCAGGCGGTTGGGGTTCTCGCCGTAGCGGCCGTCCTTGGGGCGGCGGCTGGGCTGCACGTACGCAGCCTTCCACGGCTCCGGGCCGAGGGCGCGCAGGAAGGTGGCGGTGTGCGAGGTGCCTGCACCCACTTCCATGTCGTAGGGCTGGAGCAGTGCGCAGCCCTGGTCGGCCCAGTACGACTGCAATTTGAGAATGATTTGCTGGAAGGTCAACATGGGGCTGGCCGGCGCAGGCCGGGCATTGATCGAGCGGCGGGACAGGCCCGCGAAGCGGCCGATTTTACGGGCCGGGCGCCGGGCCGACGCGCGCGTGTGGCGACGCTCTCCCACACGCCGCCGGGCGCTTGCCCGCATTCATCGCCGGTGTCAGGGTGCGATAACGCTGGCAGCGCGTCGCGTGCACCCCGCGAGGCGCTCCACACCACCCAACGCCTCTTCCATGCACCCACCCGCCCACGGCGCCGACACGCCGCTTTTCATCGTCCTCAACGCCGCTTCGGGAAGGCGCGACACCGACGCCGTGCGCACCGCGATCGAATCGGCCTGCAATGCGGCCGGCCGGCGCTGCCGCATCTTCCTGGTCGACGGCCCCGGCAAGCTGCAGCCCTTTGCACGCGAAGCGGTCGAGCGCGCGCGCGCCGGCGGGGGCGTTGTGGTGGCAGCCGGCGGCGACGGCACCATCAACGCGGTGGCGCAGGCCACGCTGGGCAGCGGCTGCGCCTTCGGCGTGCTGCCGCAAGGCACCTTCAACTACTTCAGCCGCACGCACGGCATTCCGGCCGAGACCGAGGCCGCGCTGCAGGTATTGCTGACCGAGCCGCCACGTGCCGTGCAGGTCGGCCTGGTGAACGACAAGGTGTTTCTGGTGAACGCCAGCCTGGGGCTCTATGCGCGACTGCTGGAAGAACGCGAGACCTTCAAGCGTGACTACGGCCGCAGCCGCATCACTGCGCTGGGCGCCGCGGTGGTGACGATGCTGCGCGGCGGCCACCGCTCGTGGCGGTTGCGACTGGCGTGGCGCGGGCAGGAGCGCGACCTGCGCACGCGCTCGCTCTTCGTCGGCAACAACGCGTTGCAGCTGCATCAGGTCGGCATCGCCGACGCCGATGCGCCGGAGGAAGGGCAGTTGGCCGCCATCGCAGTGAAGCCCGGCCGCTGGTGGTCGCTGCCTGGGTTGCTGGTGCAGGGCGCGCTCGGCCGACTGGGCCATGCCGACGATATCCTGAGCTTTCCCTTCGCATCGATGACGGTGAAGCCGGCCGCAAGCGGGCAGCGCCGCATCAAGGTCGCGACCGATGGCGAGCTGAACTGGCTCGCGATGCCGCTGCTGTTTCGCGTGGCGCCGGAGCCGCTGTGGCTCATCAAGCCCGCGGTGGCTCCCGAACTGGAGGCCGCCAGGGAATGAGTGCGCTGCTGCAGATCTCCGACCCGCACTTCGGCACCGAGCAGGCGCCGGTTGTCGCGGCGCTCGAGGTCCTGGTGCGCGAGACGCAGCCGGCGGTGGTCGTGCTGTCGGGCGACATCACCCAGCGCGCCACGCGGGCGCAGTTCAAGGCTGCGCGCGCGTTCATGGACAGGCTGGAGGTGCCGTGGGTGGCCATTCCGGGCAACCACGACATCCCGCTGTACCAGCTCGGCGCGCGTTTGCTCAGTCCGTATGGCCGCTACAGCGAAACCTTCGGCGCCGACCTCGCGCCTGAATTCGCCTCCTCCGATTGGCTGGTGCTGACCGTCAACACCACCCGCTGGTACCGGCATGAAGACGGCGAGGTGTCCAATGCGCAGATTGCCCATGTGGCCGAGAGACTTGCCGCCGCGACCCCGTCGCAGCTGCGCGTGGTGGTCACGCACCAGCCGGTGCTCGTGACGCGGCCGGAAGACCGCAACAACCGTCTGCACGGCGCCGACGAGGCCCTGCGCCGCTGGGCAGCAGCAGGCGCCGACCTGGTGCTGGGCGGCCACATCCACCTCCCTTTCGTGCGGCCGGCGCACGAGGCCGACCCACAAGTGCCGCGTGCGCTGTGGGCGGTGCAAGCGGGCACGGCGGTGTCGTCGCGAGTGCGCGGGGGCCAGCCGAACTCGGTCAATGTGCTGCGTACGAGTGGCTCGGTGCCGCGCAACTGCACTGTCGAGCGCTGGGACCACGCGGCAGCCGAAGGTCGTTTCGTCCGCGGCAAGGTCCAGACGTTGGCGCTCGCCGATGTCTGAAACACCGCTGCTCATCACGTGGGCGCAAGCGGCCGCGCCCCATGCGCTGCCGCTCTTCCTCATCGCGCTGCTGACGGCCGTGCTGGCCGGCGGGGCCGCATGCGTCGGATTTCAGAGGCGGCACGCGGCCCGGACTGTCGAGGCCGAACCCCGATCGCCGCGAATGCTGCTGAGCCTGGCGCTCGGCTTCTCGGCCATCGTCGTCGCTGCGGCCTTGTTCGCCTGGATCGCCGAACGGGCAACGCCGATGCACACGCTCGGCCGCGCCGACCAGTGGCTGGCCGACGGTATCGCTGCGACGCTGCCCTGGGGCGCGCTGCGCGCCTTCAGCGTGCTCACGCATTTTGGCGACCGCGCGGTGTTGATCGCGCTCGGTGTCGGCGTGGCCCTGGCGCTGCTGTGGCGACGCCACACCGGCCTGGCATTGGGCTGGGCGGTGGCGCTGCTCGGCAACGCGGCCCTCAACCCCATGCTCAAGCACCTCTTCGAACGTGCGCGGCCAGTGCACGAGCATGGGCTGACCGTCGAAGACGGCTACAGCTTCCCGAGTGGCCACAGCTCGGGGTCGATGGTGGTCTACGGGATGCTGCTGTACCTCGCGCTGCAGCTGCTGCCGCCGCGCTGGCACGCGCCAGCCGTGATGGCGACGATCGCGGTGATTCTCACCACCGCGTGCAGTCGCATCTTCCTGCAGGTGCATTTCGCGAGCGACGTGGTGGCAGGGCTTTTGTCAGGCGGCACCTGGCTGCTCGTCTGCGTAAGCAGCGTCGAATACGCGCAGCGCCGCAAGCGCCGCAAGCGCCGCCGCGTCCATCGCTAAGCCCGCAGCATCCCTTCAAGGACACCGCGGAACGGCTTCGCCGGGCCGCCGGTGTCGCCCCCTCGAGGGGGAGGCAGCTACACGCAGTGAGCCGCATCGAGGGTGGATCAATACTCCCAGAAGATGCGCTGAAGTTCCTTGGTGTCGCTGGTCTTGGTCATCGCGACCATCGCCAGGATGCGCGCCTTCTGCGGGCGCAGATCATGTGCGACCACCCAGTCGTACTTGTCGTCGGGCTGCTCGGCATTGCGCAGCACGAAGCCGTCGGGCACGCGCGAGCTTCGAATGACGACCACGCCGTCGGCGCGCACCTTCTGCAAGTTCGGCACGATGCGGTTGGCGACCGAGCCGTTGCCGGTGCCCCCATGCACGAGCGCCTTGATGCCGCTCTTGCCGAGTGCATCGATGGCCGTCGACAACACGCCTTCGTAGCCCATCGCGATCTCGACCGGCGGCAGCGCGGTGATGGTGTCGATGTCGAACTCCGACTGCATCGTGTGGCGCTTGACCGGTGCTCGGAACCAGTAGTTCTTGCCCTCGACGATCATGCCGAGCGGGCCCCACTGGCTCTTGAAGGCCTCGGTCTTGATGTTGATCGACTTGCTCACGTCGCGACCGCTCTGGATCTCGTCGTTCATGGTCACGAGCACGCCCTTGCCCATCGCGTCTTTGCTCGCGGCGACGTTGACGGCGTTGTAGAGGTTGAGCGCGCCGTCGGCCGACAGCGCGGTGCCCGGGCGCATCGAGCCGACCACGACGATCGGCTTGGCGGTGTGCACCGTCAGCGTCAGGAAGAAGGCGGTTTCTTCCAGCGTGTCGGTGCCGTGTGTGATCACGATGCCGTCGATGTCACTCTGCTTGGCCAGCGCCGACACGCGCTTGGCGAGCGTCAGCAGGTTGTCGTCGGTCAGGCTTTCGGACGCGACCTGGAAGACCTGCTCACCCCTGACATTGGCGACTTTGGCCAGCTCCGGCAGACCGGCGATGAGCTTGTCGACGCCGACCTTGGCCGCTGCATAGGTGGCGCTGTTGATGGCCGACGCGCCGGCCCCTGCGATGGTGCCGCCGGTCGCCAGAATGACGACGTTGGGCAGCGCCTGGGCGTGTGCGATGGCGCTGGCGGCGAGCAGCGCGGCGGTGGCGGCGAAGGCGCGCAGTCTTGAAGTGGCTTGCATGCGGGGGGTCCTGTGTGGAGATGAATGCCGGAGGGCCGCAAGACGATACCGGCGGCGTGCAGACTCCAGATGCAGGATCGATGCCAACGCGGCATCCGCTCATGCCGCTGGCGCAACAGGACGTTGCGCCGCCTCAGACCTTGCGGCGCTGGTGCAAGCTGCAGCAGAACGCGATGGTCAGCAGCGAAGCGGCCCAGAACGGCCACAAGCCGAAACGCGACACCCACCACGCGAAGGGCGTGACGCCAGCGCGCCCCTCGACCTCGGCGGTGAGCACGCCGCGGGTGAGGCGTGGCAGTTCGGCCGTGACGCGGCCGCGATGGTCGATGACTACCGTGGCGCCGGTGTTGGTGGCGCGCACCATCGGCCGCTGAAACTCGAGCGCGCGCATCCGCGAGATGGCGAGATGCTGGTCGATGGCCACCGAGTCGCCGAACCAAGCGATGTTGCTCACGTTGAGCAACATGGTCGGCGCGTTGGCGGGATCCCGGAAGTTCGCACCGATCTCGTCGCCGAACAGATCCTCGTAGCAGATGTTCGCCGCGATGCGCTGGCCCTGCCAGACAAAGGGCGCCTGCGCCAACCCGCCGCGGCCGAAGTCGCCCAGCGGGATGTGCATCAGGTCGGTGAACCACCGGAACACGCCGGGCACGAACTCGCCGAAGGGCACGAGATGGTGCTTGTCGTAACGCCAGGCCTGGGGCTCGCCGGGGCGAAAACCCAGGACCGAGTTGGTGTAGACCGCACCGTCGCCCAGCGGCAAACCGATGATCGCGGCTTGCGTGCCGCTGGCGTATCGGCCGGCGATCGCATCGAGGTAGCCGGCGGGCAACTGCGCAGGCAGCAGCGGGAACGCGGTCTCGGGCGTGACGACCAGCGGCGCGGTCGCATCGCGCAGCTGCGCGCCGTACCACTGCAGCGCCGTAGCGATGCCCCCGCCAGGAATGAATTTTTCGTCCTGGGGGATGTTCCCTTGGAGCAGCGCCATCTTCAGGTGCCCGCGCGAAGCGCCCGCATCGTCGGCATCACGCATCAGCGAGATCGCGCCCGGAACCAGCAACAGCGCCGCGGCGATGCCGATCGGCAAGACGCGACGCGCGGCGGTGACGGTGCGCTTGGCGCGTCGGATTGTCAGCACCAGCATCGCGACGGCGCCGACAGCGACCGTCTCCAGCCCGTACACGCCCAGCCACGGCGCATAGGCGGCCAGCGGCCCGTCCACATGGGCGTAGCCGCCCGCGCCCCACGGAAAGCCGGTGAACCAGCTGTTGCGCAGCAGTTCGGCAAGGAGCCACAGGGCAGCGAAGAAAACCGCGGCACCTGCGGGGCTGGTGGGCGCGAAGCGCACGAAGACGCCGCACGCCACGGCGTAATACAACGCCAAGCCCGCCGCCAGCGCAACCACGGCGATGGCCGCCAGCGGCGCCGGCATGCCGCCGTAGGTGTGCATCGAGATGAAGAGCCACCAAAAGGTGCCGCAGAGCCACGTGGTTGCGAACAGCCAGCCGTACAGCGTCGCACGACGCCCGGGTCGGGCATCGGCGCGCAGGGCATCGAGTTGCCAGACCAGTGCTGCCGTAGAAAGCAGTTGAAGCCACCAGAGCGGCTGACCGTTCCAAGGTGCAGCGATCGATACCGCCTGCGCCAGGCCCGCAGCGGCGAACACCAGCGCCCTCACCAGCGCCTTCACCAACGACGGGCCTCAGTCACTCGCGTCGCTGCCACGTGCAGGTGACACTTTGAACCAGCGCACCGCACCGCCCTTGGTGTGCAGCACGACAAAGTCGAAGCCGCCGAGCGCATGGTGCTCGCCCTTCTTGGGAACATGGCCCATCTCATGGGCGATCAGGCCGCCGATGGTGTCGAAATCTTCGCTCAGCGCCTCGTCGTCGAAGGTGATGCCGAAGGCTTCCCCCACACGTTCGATGGGCGTGTCGCCCGACACCCGGTAGGTGTGGTCGGCCAGGCCGAAGATGTCGCCCTCGTCTTCGGCGATGTCGAATTCGTCCTCGATCTCGCCGACGATCTGTTCGAGCACGTCTTCGATGGTGATGAGCCCGGCCACGCGACCGAACTCGTCGATGACGATCGCCAAGTGATTGCGGTTGCCGCGAAATTCGCGCAGCAGATCGTTCAGGCCCTTGCTTTCCGGCACGAAGGTGGCCGGCCGCAGCAACGCACGGATGTTGAGCCCCGGCGCGCGCTGCAGCTTGAGCAGGTCTTTCGCGAGCAGGATGCCGATGATGTTTTCCTTCTCGCCCTCGTACACCGGGAAGCGCGAGTGCGCGGTGTCGATCACGACGTGCAGGAGCGCGTCGTAGGGCGAGTCGATGTTCACCAGGTCCATGCGCGGCGCGGCGACCATCACGTCGCCCGCCGTCATGTCGGCCATGCGCAGCACGCCTTCGAGCATGACGCGCGACTCGGCACCGATCACGTCGTTGTCTTCGGCGTCCGCCAGGGTTTCGATCAGCTCGTCGCGGGAATCCGGTCCGGGGTGGATGAATTCGGCGAGTTTCTGGAGAAAGCTGCGCTTGTCTTCCCGTTCGACGGGAGTGCGTTCAGGGTGAGGGTCGGCCACTGCGGGAGGGCGGAGTTGGGAAGGCGCAAGGATAACGGAAAGGCGCAGCGCCTTTGACCGTTGCCCGCTCAGGGGGCTGACTTCTCGCGCGCCGCGCGCATCCCGCTGCGCACTTCCTGAACGCCGGAGAGGAAAGACCAGAACTGCTTGGCGCGCGTCTTCAGCTGATAGTCGACCTCGGCGTAGTGCTCGAGCGCGATCGCATTGAGGCGGCTGTCGAGCGTCGGGGACGGCAATTGAAGATGTGCCTCCGACTCGGAGCCGCTGCGCACTACGGTGGCACCCGCCTTGCGGGCGATCTTCAACATCGCCGCGTTTTCGCTGAGCGCGTGAATGAACAGCATGCCCACGCCTTCGTTGCGCGCGGTGACGACGGCGCGCTCGAACAGGCGGGCGCCATAACCCCGGCCGCGTGCATGATCGGCCACGGAGACGCCGAATTCGGCGCATTCGCGTGGCTGATCGCTCGGTGCGAAAGCGACGTGCGCCATCGCGATCAGGTCGAGGCGTCGGTTGTAGATGCCGAAAAGTTCGTCGCGCTCGAAATCGAGGCCGTCGACATAACGCTGCACCTGTTCGTCGGACGCCACGTAGCCGAAGCGGAGATAGCGATCATGCGGGCTCAGGGCGAGCAGATGGCGCGCGATGCGGCCGCGCTCGCGCGGGCCGATGGTCCGGATCGGCACCATCACCGGCGCGTGGGTTGCGCGACCCCGTGCCTGGGCATCGACCATCGGCGCTCGCAGGAACGAGCCGATGCCCAAAGAGGCTTGAAGAAGGGCCTTGGCAGGGTGCATGGGTCGAATATAAGGGTTTATCCCTAGTTCACAAGCTCGCCGGTTTGCAGACCGGGAAGAAGTCCACGAATCGTGCAAGAACGTCGAAAAATGTGGCTCCGGCGCATTGTCCGCCCGCGTGCGGTGGTGCCGCACAACGATGCGGTCGCCATCTTCCATCTCAGGAGCCACCATGCGCCTTTCATCGTTTCTTGGTTCGGCCTCGGGCGCCGCTGTGATCGCCGCCCTGAATGCCTGCGCCGCCTCGCAGCCGCCGCCGTCCCGATTCGACGTGCTCCAGAAGTAGGCCACCCTGCGGGTCTGCACACTCGGCAATGGCAAGACGCCGATCGTGCACTTTGGAGATGTTCAGAAATACCAGAGCGTCGCGGCCATCGACCTGCCCGGCACGCGGGCGATCTTCGACGAGATCCTGGCCCACCGCGCTGACGTCTTCGAGACCGAATCGGTCGAAGCGATCATCCAGCAGCGACTCAAGCCGGGACTGTGCTGTCAATCCTGACAAGCCGCTGCAGTGTGGATAAATGGCCTCGATGCTGCCGCGCGACGACATGGCGCTCAAGCCTCAGTCGATCAGTGATTGCGCCTTTCACAAGCGGGGGCGAGATGCGTGATGGACCGCTGGCTCGAGTAGCAGGAGGCAGGAGGCCGGCTGCACTGGGGCAAGCCCCGGGACAGGATTGCTCCAGCGCCTCTCACAATGCGCCCACTAGGAGCGCGCATGCAGTCATCTGTCTTGAAGAGTTATCCGCCCGGGGTTCCGCACGAGGTTCATCCGGAGCAATTCCGTTCGTTGGGCCACCTGTTCGAGACGGCGTTTCAGCGTCATGGCGATCGGCCGTTTTCGGTGTGCATGGAGCGGTGGATGTCCTACGCCGAGCTGGACACCCAGTCGAAGGCGTTAGGCGCTTGGCTGCAGTCGCTCGGACTCGAGCCAGGCGCGCGTGTCGCGATCATGCTGCCCAACGTGCCGCAGTTCGCGGTAACGATGTGCGGTGTTTTGCGTGCCGGCTACACCTGCGTCAACGTGAACCCGCTGTACACGGCGCGCGAGCTCGAACATCAGCTCAATGATTCGGGCGCCACCGCGATCGTGATCCTTGAGAATTTCGCGTCGACGCTGCAGCAGGTGATGGAACGCACTGCCATCCGGCATGTGGTGGTCACATCGATGGGCGATTTGCTCGGCGGTTTTTATGGCACGTGGATCACGATGGCCGTCCGCCATTTGGCGCGTATGGTTCCGCCGTACAAGTTGTCGCTGGACGCTGGGCGGACGGTCACGCCATTCTCCGAAGTGATGGCTCGCGGTGCAGAACGCGCTTTGGGGCCGGACCCGAGCACGCTCGACTCGGTCGCTTTCCTGCAGTACACCGGCGGCACCACCGGGTTGTCGAAGGGCGCGGTGCTGACACACCGCAACATCGTGGCCGCCACCTTGCAGGCCGAGGCATGGTTCACGCCGGCCCTGGCGCGTGTAGGCGATCTCTCGAAGGTAAACAGCATTGCGGCACTGCCGCTGTATCACATCTTTGCACTCACGCTGTGCCTGCTCGCTATCCATCAAGGCTCCCATCTCACACTCATTCCGAACCCTCGCGACTTCGACAAATTCGTCGCGGTGCTGAAGAAACGCCCCTTTCACATGCTGCCGGCGGTGAACACGTTGTTCAACGCGCTGCTGATGCATCCAGAATTCAAGACCCTCGACTTCTCCACACTCTTTGTCTCTCAAGCCGGCGGTATGGCCGCTTCCGAAGGCACGGCGCGACGCTGGTTCGAAGTGACAGGCTGTCCGATGATCGAAGGCTGGGGCATGAGTGAGACCTGTGCCATCGGCACCAACAATCCCGTCAATAGCAAGTCCTTCACCGGCAACATCGGCCTCCCATTGCCAGGCATCGAAATCGCCATCAAGGATGACGAGGGACACTCGGTGCCCGACGGCGAGCCCGGCGAGTTGTGCATCAAGGGGCCCAATGTGATGACCGGCTATCACAACCAACCCCAGGAAACAGCGGCAGCGTTCACCTCCGATGGTTTCATGCGCACCGGCGACATCGCCGTGATGCAAGCCGACGGCTACAGCCGCATCGTCGACCGCAAAAAGGACATGATTCTGGTCAGCGGATTCAACGTGTTCCCGAACGAATTGGAAAACGTGATCTCCCTGTGCCCGGGCGTGCTCGAATGCGCCGCCATCGGCGTCGCCGACGAGAAGCAAGGCGAAGCCATCAAGGTTTTCGTGGTGCGGAAGGATCCGGCGTTGACCGAGGAGGCCGTGCTGCGCTATTGCAGCGAGGCGCTGACAGGCTACAAACGCCCCAAGTACATCGAGTTTCGTGACGCGCTGCCAAAAACAAACGTCGGCAAGATCCTTCGCCGCCAGCTGCGCCCCACCGTGACGGCGCAAACGTGAATGCGGCGTTGCCGGCAGGCGTTACGGTTTTCGAGCGCGGCTGGCTTTCCTCCAACAACATCCTCATCGTCGGGCATGAAACAGCGCTCGTCGACAGCGGATATGTGACCCATGCGCCACAGACAGTGGCGTTGGTGGAGGACGTTCTAGGAAGCCGCCTGCTGGACAGGCTACTGAACACGCACTTGCACAGTGATCACTGTGGTGGGAACGCCGCGCTGCAGCGTCGCTATCCTCAGATGTGCACAGAGGTTCCGAGTGGAGAGTTTTCGGCAGTTTCCGTCTGGGACGAAAACGTGCTCAGCTACCGCGCTACCGGTCAGGAATGCCCGCGATTCAGAGCGACTGGGCGACTCATCGCGGGTGGCGAGCGTCGATTAGGCGATCTGTCGTGGGAGATTCATGCTGCACCAGGGCACGACCCTCAATCTGTCATCCTGTTCGAGCCTACTTCCGGCACCCTGATTTCCGCCGATGCACTCTGGGAAAACGGTTTCGGCGTCGTATTTCCCGAACTGCTTGGCGAATCGTCCTTTGACGAAGTGGCTGACACATTGGACCTGATCGAATCGCTTGCACCCAAACAAGTCGTACCGGGCCACGGACGTGTGTTCTACAACACAAATAGAAAAGCCCCAACCTTTCGGTTGGGGCTTTCTGGGCTGTAAGAGCCTGACGATGACCTACTTTCACACGGGAACCCGCACTATCATCGGCGCTGACGCGTTTCACTGTCCTGTTCGGGATGGGAAGGAGTGGTACCACGTCGCTATGGTCATCAGGCATAACTTGTTGTTGGGCTGATCGAGTGATCAGCCTAACGAATTCATAGAGTTTGGAATCAGCTTTTGGCGAATTATTTTGAATGCGTCAACTTGGCATAACACCTTGATCTGATTGATCAAAGTTATAGGGTCAAGCCGCACGAGCAATTAGTATCAGTTAGCTTAACGCATTACTGCGCTTCCACACCTGACCTATCAACGTCCTGGTCTTGAACGACTCTTTAGGGGGCTCAAGGCCCCGGCAGATCTCATCTTGAAACGAGTTTCCCGCTTAGATGCTTTCAGCGGTTATCTCTTCCACACTTAGCTACTCGGCAATGCCACTGGCGTGACAACCGATACACCAGAGGTGTGTCCACTCCGGTCCTCTCGTACTAGGAGCAGGCTTCCTCAAATCTGCAGCGCCCACGGAAGATAGGGACCAAACTGTCTCACGACGTTTTAAACCCAGCTCACGTACCTCTTTAAATGGCGAACAGCCATACCCTTGGGACCGGCTACAGCCCCAGGATGAGATGAGCCGACATCGAGGTGCCAAACACCGCCGTCGATATGAACTCTTGGGCGGTATCAGCCTGTTATCCCCAGAGTACCTTTTATCCGTTGAGCGATGGCCCTTCCATACAGAACCACCGGATCACTATGTCCTGCTTTCGCATCTGCTCGACTTGTCAGTCTCGCAGTTAAGCACGCTTATGCCATTGCACTATCGTCACGATGTCCGACCGTAACTAGCGTACCTTCGAACTCCTCCGTTACGCTTTGGGAGGAGACCGCCCCAGTCAAACTGCCTACCATGCACTGTCCCCGATCCAGATAATGGACCTAGGTTAGAACCTCAAACACACCAGGGTGGTATTTCAACGTTGGCTCCACAAGATCTAGCGACCCTGCTTCAAAGCCTCCCACCTATCCTACACAGATCTGTTCAAAGTCCAATACAAAGCTACAGTAAAGGTTCATGGGGTCTTTCCGTCTTTCCGCGGGGAGATTGCATCATCACAAACATTTCAACTTCGCTGAGTCTCAGGAGGAGACAGTGTGGCCATCGTTACGCCATTCGTGCAGGTCGGAACTTACCCGACAAGGAATTTCGCTACCTTAGGACCGTTATAGTTACGGCCGCCGTTTACTGGGACTTCAATCAAGAGCTTGCACCCCATCATTTAATCTTCCAGCACCGGGCAGGCGTCACACCCTATACGTCCACTTTCGTGTTTGCAGAGTGCTGTGTTTTTAATAAACAGTCGCAGCCACCGATTTTTTGCAACCCATTCATGCTTCGTTGTTCACTACACACTAATAGGGCACACCTTCTTCCGAAGTTACGGTGTCAATTTGCCGAGTTCCTTCTCCTGAGTTCTCTCAAGCGCCTTAGAATACTCATCTCGCGCACCAGTGTCGGTTTGCGGTACGGTCGTATATAGCTGAAGCTTAGTGGCTTTTCCTGGAACCTCGTTCAGTCACTTCACGGACAAGTCCGCTCGATCGTTGGCCTCGGTATATGTGCACCGGATTTGCCTAATGCACGCCTACATCCAACTAAACCAGAATAATCCAATAACTGGATGACCTATTAAGATCCGTCCCCACATCGCACTATATATCGGTACAGGAATATTGACCTGTTTCCCATCAGCTACGCATCTCTGCCTCGCCTTAGGGGCCGACTCACTCTACGCCGATGAACGTTGCGTAGAAAACCTTGCGCTTACGGCGAGGGGGCTTTTCACCCCCTTTAACGCTACTCATGTCAGCATTCGCACTTCTGATACCTCCAGCGCGCTTTACAACGCACCTTCACAGGCTTACAGAACGCTCTCCTACCACTTGCAATAAATTGCAAATCCGCAGCTTCGGTAACTGGCTTAGCCCCGTTACATCTTCCGCGCAGGACGACTCGATCAGTGAGCTATTACGCTTTCTTTAAATGATGGCTGCTTCTAAGCCAACATCCTGACTGTTTTAGCCTTCCCACTTCGTTTCCCACTTAGCCAATTTTAGGGACCTTAGCTGGCGGTCTGGGTTGTTTCCCTCTTGAGTCCGGACGTTAGCACCCGGTGCTCTGTCTCCCAAGCTGTACTCATCGGTATTCGGAGTTTGCCTTGGTTTGGTAAGTCGCCATGACCCCCTAGCCAAAACAGTGCTCTACCCCCGATGGTAATACTTGAGGCACTACCTAAATAGTTTTCGGAGAGAACCAGCTATTTCCAAGTTTGTTTAGCCTTTCACCCCTATCCACAGCTCATCCGCTAGTTTTGCAACACTAGTCGGTTCGGACCTCCAGTACCTGTTACGGCACCTTCATCCTGGCCATGGATAGATCACTTGGTTTCGGGTCTACACCCAGCGACTGATCGCCCTATTCGGACTCGATTTCTCTACGGCTTCCCTATTCGGTTAACCTTGCCACTGAATGTAAGTCGCTGACCCATTATACAAAAGGTACGCAGTCACCCCTTACGAGGCTCCTACTTTTTGTAAGCACGCGGTTTCAGGATCTATTTCACTCCCCTC
>NZ_RCZJ01000011.1:0-55000 GCF_006438845.1 Variovorax ginsengisoli | reverse complement strand
GAGGGTGACGGCCGCTGGCGCGAGTACGAAGGCAGCGTGCAGGATTGGCTCATCCAATCGAAGCGTGCGCGCGAGATCGCTGCGCAACGGCTGGCCGCCACCCCGATGGCTGCCACCTCCACCGCGACTTCGAAGGCGCCTGTTGCCGCCGAACCCCGTTCGGCCGCGCGCAAGAAGCTCGGCTACAAGGAGCAGCGTGAACTGGAAGCGCTGCCGACATTGATTGCCGCGCTGGAGGAGGAACAGAGTCGAATCGCGGCGCAGCTGGCGCTCGACGGTGGCGCTATCTACGCCAGCGACGCCTCACGTGCAACCGCGCTGGCCGAGCGCCATGCCAGCATCGACGACGAACTGCTCACAGCCCTAGAGCGCCAAGAAGCGCTCGGCGCCGCGCGCTGAAAGCCGGGCCTCGTCACCGAGCCCGTCCCACGCTGGCCGCCTGTCACGTGGGATATATATAGATACTTCTCCACGGCACAGGACCGCCGCATGCTTGCTCTCCGCGCTTTTGCATCCCGCCTTCGCCTCGGATGCGCGGCGCTCACCCTCCCGCTCTTGCTGGCGGCCGGCTGCGCGCAGCTTCCTCAGAACGTGGAGCGCCCGGTGTCGACCGCCCTCGCATCACCTTCCGGCACGGCGTTGGCAGAGCTGGTGCAACAGCGCCGCACGGCGACGCAGGGGCGCTTCGAATCGGGCTTTGTGTTGCTAGACGGGCCGCAGGTCGCCTACGGAAGCCGGCTCGCCTTGATCGAAGCGGCGCAGAAAACGCTCGATCTCCAGTACTACGCGATCCATGCCGATGCCAGCACCGGGCGTCTACTGCGGGGTGTGGTGGCCGCTGCACGGCGCGGCGTGCGCGTGCGGGTCCTGCTCGACGATTTCCACAGCACCGGGCGCAATGCGCTCGTGATGCGGCTCGCCTTCGAGCCAGGCATCGAGATGCGCATGTTCAATCCGGTGGCGGGCGCGCGGGGCTCGACCCTGGGACGGATGCTCAACGCCGCTGGCGACTTCGACCGCGCCCAGCAGCGCATGCACAACAAGCTGTTCATTGCCGACAACGCGATGGGCGTGACCGGCGGGCGCAACCTGGGCGACGCCTATTTCGGGATCGCCCAGACGCGCAATTTCGTCGACATGGATGTGCTGGCCGCCGGACCGATCGTGCAAGACCTCTCGCGCAGTTTCGACAGCTACTGGAACAACGAGCGCGCGTACCCCGTGCAGTCGCTGGTCGACCGCGAAGAACTGCAGCAGATCCGCGACCGCGTTCGCACCGAGGAGAGCGCCCAGCGTGCGCGCGACCAAGAAGGCGCGGACGGCCCCAAGCCGCCAGACGGCGAACCGCGGCCCGCTGACGCCGGCCCCACCGACGCCCAGCGCGCCGCCGTCTGGGACGAGAAGCCGCTGGATCTGCGCAGTGCCGCCTTCGTGTGGGCGCCAGCGGTGATGCTGGCCGACGCGCCGGCGAAGATCGCCGCCGAAACAGGCGGTTCGACCACCGACAGCGGCGCGCCGCCCGGCCTGGTGGCGTTGCAGCCGCCCGCCGCCAGTGCAGGGACACCAATGGCCGCTGTGGAAAACGCCTCAAAGACGGCCACTGACAGCGAGACGGTGGTGTCGGGACTGCTCCAACTGATCGGCGAAACGCGCAGCGACCTGACCATCATTTCCCCTTACTTCGTGCCCGGGCCGGACATGAAGCAGGCGTTCGCGTCAGCACGTGCGCGCGGTGTGCGCGTACGGGTGTTGACCAATTCGCTGGCCTCGAACGACGCGCCGATCGCCCACGTCGGCTACGCCAGGCACCGCGAGGAGCTGCTCGCCATGGGCGTCGAACTCTACGAACTGCGCAGCGAGCAGGCCGGCCTCGGCAGCGCCTTCGGCTCGTCCGGGGCGACTGCGGCGGGCGAATCGCGTTCGATGCTGCACTCCAAGGTGCTGGTGCTGGACGGGCGATTGCTGGTCGTGGGGTCGATGAACCTCGACCTGCGATCGCAGCTGCAGAACACCGAGATCGCGCTGCTGATCCGGAGCGGCGAACTCTCCCGCCGCGCCATCGCCCAGATCGAGACGGCCATGCGCCAGGGTGCCTGGCGGGTCGAGCAGAGCGACGGCGCGCTGGTGTGGCGCGCGCCCGAAGGCAGCCAGCTGCAGGACGTGCACACCGAGCCGGACACCAGCGCGGGGCTGCGCCTGCTGCTCAAGCTCTTCGGGCCATTGGCGCCGGACGAGTTGCTCTGAGCTGGGTCCGCCAGCGTCAGCCTCGCACCCGGCCGAACACCTTCCAGAACGCGGCATCCTGCGCCGTCGCGAAGTTGATCCGCATCAGCGTGCTCGGCGGGCGGCGCGCATGGAACAGCGAGCCGGGCGCCAAAAGATAGCCTTCGTCGAGCATGCGCTGGGTCAGCGCGTCGGTATCGACGCCGGTGTCGACCCATCCGAAGAGGCCCGCGGGCTCGGACTCGAAGCGGCAGCCGTGCGCCAGCGCCAGCTTCACCGTGCGTGCACGCGCGCCGTCGAGCCTGAGCCGCACACGCTCTGCATGCCGGCGCAGCTGGCCTTGGTCGATGCACCAGGCCAACGCCCGTTCGAACAGCGCCGGCGTGGTGAGCGTCGCCAGAAGCTTGGTCTCGAGCAGCCGGCCGAACAGCGCGGGTGGCGCCGCCAGGAAGCCGATGCGCCAGTTGGGCGCGAGGATCTTGGCGAACCCGCTCACGTAGATGGTGCGCTGCAGCCCGTCGAGCGCACACAGCCGCGTCGCGTGCTCGGGCGCCAGGTGGCTGTAGGTGTCGTCCTCGACGATGTGGAAGTCGTGCTGGTTGGCGAGCTGCAGCACGCGATGCGCGCTGCCCGGCGTGAGGCTGTAGCCGGTCGGGTTGTGCAGCACGCTCACGCTGACGAAGAGCTTGGGTTTGTGCGTTTCGCAGTACTGCGCCATCACCGCCAGGTCGGGCCCGTCGGCACGGCGCGGCACCGGCAGGATGCGCATGCCCAGCGCCTCGAGCCGCGCGAACTCTATGGCCCAGCCGGGTTCCTCGACCATCACCGGGTCGCCCGCGCGCAGCAGGGTGCGGCTCACGATGTCGAGCGCGTGCGTGGCGCCGATGGTCGTGAGGATCTGCTCCGGCCCGGCCGGGATGTTGGTGCCGATCAGCTTCTGCGACAGGCTGCGGCGCAGTGCGCTGTCGCCGGCCGGTTCGCCGTACTGCAGCGAGATTTCCTGCAACGCGCGGGTGCTGGTCAGGCGCCGCAGCGAGGTCGGCATGAAGGTCGAATCCATCCAGTCGGGCGGGAACACGCCCATGCCCGGCTGCGGCTTGTCGCTCTGGCGATGAAACATGCCGCGGATGAGCGAACTGGCGTCGGCTGGCACGCCCGATGACAACATGGCGCCGCCCAAGGCACTTTCGCGCGTGGTGCGCGCCTCGGGCGCGGCCGCCGCCGGTGCCGCATCGCGAACGAAGAACCCGCGCTGGCGGCGCGCCTCGACCAGGCCCTGCGCCAGCAGCTGGTCGTACGCAGCCACCACCGTGTGCGGGCTCACGCCCTGTTGCCGCGCGCACTCGCGCACCGACGGCAGCCGTGCGCCGGGTGCCAACAGCCGTGTCCGGATGCGCTCGGCAAAGCGTTCGGCCAGCTGGGTGGTCAGGGATTGGGTCGAGGTTCGTGTCAGCATGGGCGGTTCTGTGTCACGCAACGAACCAACACAGTCGAACGCATTGTCCGGTTATCTGTATTGGCACTGTAATGGTCATCAGTCTAGAGTGTGTCCCATGACCTGGCAAGAATTCACTGCGCTGCTGGTGTTGGCCACCGCGATGAGCTTCTCGCCCGGCCCCAACACCACCCTTTCCACCGCGTTGGCAGCCAACGGCGGTCTGCCGCGTGCCATGCGCTTCGTGCTGGCCGTACCCATCGGCTGGACCCTGCTGCTCGCCCTGTGCGCCGCGGGCGTGGGCGCCCTGGTGGTCGCGGTGCCGCCTCTCCGCTGGGCCATCAAGGCCCTGGGCATCGGCTACCTGCTTTGGCTGGCCTTCAAGCTGAGCGGCAGCGCCACCCTGGGCAAGGCCGGCGATGCTTCGGTGACGGTGGGCTTCGGCCAGGGCGTGATGCTGCAGTTCGTCAACATCAAGGCCTGGCTGCTGGCGTTGACGCTGGTGGCGGGCTGGGTCGCTGGCCATGCCGATGCCCTGCAGCGTTTCGCCATCGTCGCGCCCGTGATGCTGTTCTACGCTTTCGTCAGCAACTTCACCTATGCCCTGGTCGGCGCGTTGTTGCGCGGCTGGCTCGCCCAGGGGCGCCGGCTGCTGTGGTTCAACCGTGCGATGGCAGCGGTGCTGGTGCTCACAGCGGCGTGGATGGTCAAGGTATGAGCGCTCTTCCAGCGCCCGAACGCACCTTCGGCATGCGCCGCGAGACGCTGGGCATGTGGCTGGGCGTGCTCGGCGTGGCCTTCTTCGCGGTCACGCTACCGATGACGCGCATGGCCACGGGCACGCAGGCCGCGCCGCAGCTGTCGCCGTGGTTCGTGACCTTCGGCCGCGCCGCACTGGCGGGCGCGCTGTCGATCCTGTTCCTGCTCGCCACGCGCGCGCCGCGCCTCGAACGGCATCAACTGAAGCCGCTCGGCATGGCGGTGCTCGGCAATGCGATCGGCTACCCCTTGCTGCTTGGGTACGCGCTGCGCGTGGTCACGGCCAGCCACGCGGCTGTGGTCACGGCCCTGCTGCCGCTCGCCACCGCTGCCATCGCCGCCTGGGTGCTGCACCAGCGCGCGCGCCTCGGCTTCTGGGTCTGCGCCGTCGTCGGCAGCCTGCTGGTGGTCGCCTTCTCCTTGCTGCGCGCCTACCAGCAAGGACATGGCTTCGGTTTCGAATGGGCCGACCTCCTGCTGGTGGGTGCGGTGCTCGCCGCGTCGGTCGGCTACATCTACGGCGCACAAGTCACGCCCGAACTCGGCGCCGAGCGCGTGATCTGCTGGGTCTGCGTGATCGCCTTGCCGGTCACGCTGCCCGGCGCCTGGCTCACCTGGCCGCAACACGCGGTCGCGTTCTCGGCGTGGGTCGGCCTGGTCTACGTCGGGGTCTTCTCGATGTGGATCGGCTTTTTCGCCTGGTATCGCGGCCTGGCCATGGGCGGCGCACTGCGGGTCAGTCAGACGCAACTGCTGCAGCCGTTTCTTTCGATCCTTGCGGCCGTGCCACTGCTGGGCGAACCGCTCGACGTGGTCACGCTGGGCTTCGCGCTCGCCGTGGTCGCCACCGTGCTGATCGGCAAGAAGCTCTCCCAAGGCCCGCGCTGACGGCCGCACACTTTGACGCTCCCCGAACACGACAATCGCTCCCTCGCATTCAAGGACAGATCATGAAGACATGGAAGATGGCCGCTCGCGCCGAGAAGATGAACCCTTCGGTGCTGCGCGAAATCCTCAAGGTGACCGACCTGCCCGGCATCATCAGCCTGGCCGGCGGCCTGCCTTCGCCCAAGACCTTCCCGATTTCGGCCTTCGCCGACGCCTGCGCGGAAGTGCTGAAGAACGACGGCGCCGCCGCGCTTCAATACGCCGCGAGCGAGGGCTACGGCCCCCTGCGCCAGGCGGTGGCCGACATGCTGCCGTGGAACGTCGACCCGGCGCAGGTGCTCATCACCACCGGCTCGCAGCAGGGCCTCGACCTGGTGGCCAAGGTGCTGATCGACCCCGGCAGCCGCGTGCTGGTCGAGACACCCACCTACCTCGGCGCGCTGCAGGCCTTCGGGCCGATGGAGCCGACGCCGGTGAGCGTGGCGAGCGACGACGAAGGCGTGATCGTCGAAGACCTGATCGCGAAGGCCAAAGATTCGCGCTTCATCTACCTGCTGCCCAACTTCCAGAACCCGACCGGCCGCACCATGAGCGAGGCGCGCCGCGTCGCCGTCTCGGCCGCGGCCGAAGCCGCCGACCTGCCGATCATCGAAGACAACCCCTACGGCGACCTGTGGTTCGACGAAGCGCCGCCTTTGCCGCTGACCGCACGCAACCCCGAAGGCTGCATCTACCTCGGCTCTTTCTCGAAGGTGCTGGCGCCCGGCCTGCGCCTGGGCTTCCTGGTGGCGCCCAAGGCGATCTACCCGAAGCTGCTACAGGCCAAGCAGGCGGTCGACCTGCACACGCCGATCTTCACGCAGCGCATGGTGGTCGAGGTCATGAAGGACGGCTTCCTGGCGCGCCACGTGCCGACCATCCGCGCGCTGTACAAGCGCCAGCGCGACGCCATGACTGCGGCCCTGACGCGCGAGATGAAGGGCCTGGACGTGACGTTCAACGCGCCCGTCGGCGGCATGTTCATGTGGGCGCGGCTGCCCGAAGGCATCGACACCGTGAAGCTGCTGCCGAAGGCGGTCGAGCGCGGCGTGGCCTTCGTGCCCGGCGCGCCCTTCTACGCCGACGGCCAGGGCGACCCGCGCACGCTGCGCCTGTCCTTCGTGACGGCCAGCGTCGACGAGATCGACACCGCCATCGCCGCGCTGGCCGCGACCCTGCGTGAGCAACTGGCGCATGACGCCGCTGCCAAGGTGCAGCGTGAACTCGCAGCCACCTGAAAGTCCAGACCATGCTCAATATCTGGGGCCGCATCAGTTCGATCAACGTGCGCAAGGTGGTGTGGTGCGCGCAGGAGCTCGGGCTCGACTTCCAGCGCACCGAGGCCGGCGGCCAATTCGGTGTGGTGCAGACGCCCGAGTACCTGGCGCTCAACCCGAACGCGCTGGTGCCATGCATTGACGACGGTGAAGAAGAAGCCCGCGTGGTGCTGTGGGAGTCGAACGTCATCGTCCGCTACCTCTGCGCCAAGCACGCGCCGGGCACGCTCTATCCCGAGCCGCTGCACCAACGCTTCGACGCCGAACGCTGGATGGACTGGCAGCAGACCACACTGAACCCGGTGAGCGCCGGCGCCTTCAAGCAATGGATTCGCACCCCGGCGGCCGAACGCGACGCCGCGACGATCGAACGCTCGGTGCACGCCACCGAGCCGCTGTTCGCGCTGCTCGACGCGCACCTCGCCACGCGCGCGTTCATGCTCGGCAACGACTTCACCATGGCCGACATCCCGCTTGGCTGCGAAGCGCACCGTTGGTTCGGCCTGCCGCCCACCGAGTACACGCGGCCGGCCTGGCCGAACGTCGAGCGCTGGTTTGCCGACCTGAAGGCGCGCTCCGCCGCGCGCGGCGTGCTCGACCTCCCTTTGGAATGACATGACCCCCACGCTCCGTCACTGCGTGTACTCGCTGCCCCCCGAGGGGGCCGCAGCCCGCCTTGGGGCGGCCCGGCGGCGGGCTCTTTCTCTTTCTTATTCAGTTCTATGAAGCATCGCCCCTTTCAGCAAGTCGATGTGTTCACCGCCGTGCCTTACCGCGGAAACCCGCTCGCGGTGGTGCTCGACGGCACGGACCTCGACGACGCCGCGCTGCAGCGCTTCGCGCAATGGACCAACCTGTCGGAAACCACCTTCCTGCTGCCGCCGACCGACCCGGCCGCCGACTACCGCGTGCGCATCTTCACGCCCGGCAGCGAGCTGCCCTTCGCCGGCCATCCGACGCTCGGCAGCTGCCACGCTTGGCTGCGTGCCGGCGGCAAGGCGAAGTCGGGCGACCGTGTCGTGCAGCAGAGCGCCGTCGGCCTGGTGCCGATTCGCCGCGATGGCGACCGGCTCGCCTTCGCGGCGCCGCCGGTCAAGCGCAGCGCGCCGAGCCCGAGCGTGCTGGCGCGCGTGGCCGCAGCACTCGGCCTGAAGGCGGCGCAGATCCGCAATGCGCAGATGCTCGATAACGGTCCGGTGTGGATGGGCCTGCTGCTCGACGACGTCGACACCGTGCTCGCGCTCAAGCCCGACCATCGCGCGCTCAAGGAACTGCGGCAGAAGGTCGGCGTGGCGGCCTTGACGAACGCATCGCACGCCGAGGCCGAGGCGCCGACGCTCATCGGCCGCTCGAACCGCGAATCCCGCGCCTTCGGTGGCCGTGCACAGCCGACGCCCATCGGCCTTGAGGTGCGCGCCTTCGCGGCACCGATCGGCGTCGAGGAAGACCCGGTCACCGGGAGTTTCAACGCCAGCATCGCGCAATGGCTCATCGCCGACGGCCATCTGCCCGAGCGCTACATCGCGGGCCAGGGCCAGTGCATGGGCCGGGACGGCCGGGTGCATGTCGAGCGCGACGCCGACAGCCAGGTGTGGGTGGGCGGCGACGCCGTCACCTGCATCGAAGGCAGCGTCCACCTCTGAGGGCCTTCACATGCGCGCACACATCGACCACCTCGTGATCGCCGCCCGCACGCTCGACGAGGGCGTGGCGTGGTGTGAGGCAACGCTGGGCGTGACGCCCGGGCCGGGCGGCGAACACCCGCTGATGGGCACGCACAACCGCTTGATTTCGATCGCGACCGAGGCATTTCCGCTGGCCTATCTCGAAGTCATCGCCATCGACCCTGCGACGAAGCCGACGCGTGCCGCCGGCCTGCACCGCTGGTTCGACCTCGACGATGCAGCGTTGCAGGCTGAACTCGCGCAGCGCGGGCCGCGCCTGATCCATTTCGTCGCTCGCGTGCCCGACGCGGCAGCGGCGCTGCACGCGCTGTCGTCAGGCGCGGTGCCGGTCGACCGCGGCCCGCTGATTGCCGCATCACGCGACACGGCCGCTGGACGGCTCGACTGGAAGATCAGCGTGCGCGACGATGGCCAGCGCCTTTTCTACGGTGCGCTGCCCACGGTGATCGAGTGGGGCCCGGTGCATCCGGCCGACGCCATGCCGCCCTCGGGCGTCACGCTGACCGGTTTGCACGCCACGCATCCGCGGCCGGAAATGCTGCAGGCCGCACACGCGGCGCTGGGGCTCGCGCAGGTGCCGGTTGAAGCCGGCCCGCCCAACCTCCTGGCCGTGCTGCAGACGCCGCGTGGTCCGGTCACGCTCGAATCGACAGGGACCTGACGCATGCTCACCGTCGCCGAACCCGGCATGAACTTCACCCGTGACGAGATCGAAGCAGCGCAGCGCACCGTCTACGCAGCGATGCCGCCGACGCCGCAGTACGCCTGGCCGCAGCTCGGCGCACGGCTGGGCTGCCGGCTGTGGGCCAAGCACGAGAACCACACGCCACTGGGCGCCTTCAAGGTGCGCGGCGGACTGACCTACATGGAAGCGCTGGCACGCGAGCACCCCGAAGTGCGCCACGTGGTGAGCGCCACGCGCGGCAACCACGGGCAGTCGATGGGCTTCGCGGCAGCGCGCCATGGGCTGGCGGCCACCATCGTCGTGCCGCACGGCAACTCGGTCGAAAAGAACGCGGCGATGCGTGCGCTCGGCGTCCATCTCGTCGAGCATGGCGACGACTTCCAGGCCGCCAGCGAACACGCGGGCGCGCTCGCTATCGAACAGGGGCTGCATCGCGTGCCCTCGTTCGCGCGCGACCTGGTGCGCGGCGTCGCCACGGCTTACGTCGAATTTTTCGAGGCGCTGAAGCGTGCCGGCGACGTGCCCGACGTGCTGCTGGTGCCGATCGGCCTCGGCTCGGGATTCGCGGCCGCGGCTGCAGCGCGCCGGCATTGCGACGTGCGCACCAAGCTGGTCGGTGTGGTGTCGTCCCACGCCACCGCCTACCGCGATTCCTTCCGCGCGCAGCGTCCGCTCGAAGCGCCGGTGACGACGCTGCTGGCCGACGGCATGGCCTGCCGCACGCCGGTGCCGGAATCGGTCGAGGTGCTGGTGCGCGAGGCCGACGACGTGCTCACCGTCAGCGACGACGAAGTGGCCGCGGCCATGCGCATCCTCTTCACCGACACGCACAACGTGGCCGAGGGCGCGGGCGCCGCTGCGTTGGCGGCCGCGCTGCAGCAGCGCGAGCGCTGGGCCGGCAAGGCGGTCGGCATCGCGCTGACCGGCGGCAACGTCGACGCCGCCGTCTACGCGCGCGTGCTCGCGGGCTGAGGCTGCGGCCCGGTCGCACCGGTGACCGACGCCGCAGTGCCGACTGGCCAGAATGCCGCCATGGGCACCCTCTACCTCGTTCGACACGGCCAGGCCAGCTTCGGCGCTGACGATTACGACCAACTCAGCCCGCTGGGCAGACGCCAGGCGGTGAGGCTGGGCGAATACTGGCGCGAACGCGGCATGCGATTCGACGCGGTGATCACCGGCACGCTCAAGCGCCATCGGCAAACGTGGGAAGGCATCGCCGAAGGCCTGGGGCTCGGCGACGACGTGGCGAGCCGAGGCACGCCGCTCGACTGGCCTGGCCTCAACGAATACGACAGCCATGCGGTGATCGCCACGGTCCACCCCGAACCGCTGCAGAAGCCCGACACGCCCGAGCTGTACCGGCATCACTTCCGCCTGTTGCGCGAGGGCCTGAGTGGATGGATGCAGGGAAGCCACGCCCCCGTCGGCATGCCGAGCTATGTCGACTTCCTTGCCGGCGTGACCACCGCGCTCGACCACGTGCGCGCCCAGCACCATGGCGCGCGGGTGCTGGTGGTGTCGAGTGGCGGCCCGATCAGCACCGCCGTCGGCCATGTGCTGGGCACGTCGCCGCAAACCACCATCGAGCTCAACATGCGCATCCGCAACACGGCGGTGACGGAGTTCGTCTTCACGCCGAAGCGGCACATGCTGCTCACCTACAACACGCTGCCGCACCTCGACGGCCCCGCCTACGAAGACTGGGTCACCTACGCCTGAGCGGCGCGGGCAACCCGGCAGGCCACCGGCGCGCGTCAGGGCAGCGCCAGCGGCTTCGGCAAGCGGACGCGGATGAACTCGTTGTCGTCGGGCTTGTTCGTCGCGCGCGACGGCGAGCCGCCGGGGTAGTTGTTGTCGTTGACGAACATCAGCGTGTGCGCGTCGACGATGGTGACCACCTCCACGCACTCCATCGGGAAGGTGAACACGCCGTCGATCGTCGCATCGCCGCCGAGCTTCTTCGGGTCGCTCAGCGCCATCAGGTCGACCACTTCTTCCTTGATCAGGTAGCCGGCCGAGTCGACCTTGGTGAGATCGATCTTGAAGACGCGCTTGAAGCGGGCCGCGTTGCGCGAGGTGCCCGAGGCGGCGAACTTGCCGGTGCGCGCGTCGCCCGCGCCGCTGTCCTTCTCCATCACCAGGAACTCGGTGTCGTTGATGGCGACCATGTCGTTCGGCGTGTAGATCTCGGTCTCGAGGTTGCCGTCGCCGTTGATGCGCTGGCCGGTGTTCACGCGGTAGATGAAGGGCGTGAGCTCGAACTTCTGCGTGGCGAGGTCGTACACGTTGATCACGCGGTTGCGCGCGTCGTCGCCGCTGACTTCCTTTTCGAACATGCCGTAGAGCTTGGTGCGGCTGGCGTTGATCGCCATGCTCTCCAGGCCGCCGGAGCCGCCCAGGTTGGCCAGGGCGGGGGTGTACTGGAGGTACGGATTGTTCGAGGTCTGCACCACCGGGTTGCCGCCCAGCTTGCGCAGGTTGGGCACCTGCACTTCACGCGACAGCAGGCGGCCCTGCTTGTCGAAATGCAGCAGGAAGGGGCCGAACTCGTCGCCGATCCAGAAGTTGCCCTGCGCGTCGATCTGCAACGACTCGGGGTCGACGTCGTAGCCGGTCAGCAGGCGTCCGGCAATGATGCGCGGGTCCACCGGCAGGCTCTGGTTCGACGGCGATACCGAAGCACCCGGGTAAGTGGTCATGTCGGCCACCGTCGCATAGCCGAGCTTGCGGTTCGGGTCGTTCAGCCGCACGTAGCTGTCTGGCGTGAACGAGGCCAGCACGGCACCGGTCTGGAAGTGCGCCGGCACCACCGCGCCTTTGTCGAAGTCGAAGCGCACCGCATAGATGTGCAGCAGCGCGTCGGGCGAGGCATTGCGGCCGCCGAAGCCGTTGTCCTGCATCGCGTAGAACATGCCGGGAAACGGCCCCGGCACCAGCGCCGAGAAGCCCTGCATCGGCTGCTTGTCGACGAAGGGAAAGGTGTAGCCGTAGGTCGTCGTGGCGCGGGTGTAGTCGCCACCGGACACGTACTGGCCCGAGGTCGGGCCGGCGACGAAGCTGTCGGCCGGCAGCACCGCGCGGCCGGTGAGCGTCGGCGCGGTGACCGGCGTCTCGGCCGGCGGCGTTTCCGGCGCAGGTGGCGGCGCCGCGGGCGGCGGCGCTGTCACGGGTGGCGCGGGTGCCGGCGCGGGCGGCGTCGCAGCGCCGCCGTCGTCGCCGCCACCACCGCATGCGCTGAGCAGTGCCGTGCTGGCACCGAGCAGCGAGAAGGCGGTCACGCCCATGCCGCTGCGCAGCACGCCGCGGCGGCCCACGTTCAGGTTGTCGAGCGCCGCCGGCGCAGCGACCATCTCGCAGCCCGATGCTTCGTTCTTTTCGTTGTTGTCGTTCATGGGGTGCTTCTCAGAACGGCGTCGCCGCCGTGCTCTTGTCGGTCAGGGTGTTGTTCTCGAGGTCGATCACGAAATGCTGTGTCGGCGCGCCCTTGGCGAGCTTGAGCAGGATCTCCATCAGCGGCTTGAAGCGCGCCTGGAATACCGCCCCCACGACGTTGTCGTTGCGCACTTGGTCACCGTTCAAGGCCAGCGTGGCGTTGGTGCCTGCCAGCGCCTGCGCGATCACCTTGTACTGCTTGGCGCGCTCGACCGGGATGTCGGTGAAGGCCAGGTCGCCGGCATTGGCCAGGCGCACGAAGTCGCCTGCCAGGTCGATGGCCTTCCACTGGTTGAAATCCTCCAGCCGCAGGCCGGCCGCGTTGGCGAGCGCACGGGCCTTGTCCTGTGCGATGCCGAGGTCGACGGCGTAAGCGGCCTGCGCGCTGCCGTCACCGCCGGCGTCTGCCAGACACGAGAAGAAGGCGTTGCTGAAAAGGCCGTGGTTGCCGGTGTTGCCCAGTTGCTTGAGCGTGACCGCGGTCTTCAGCTGCGACAGCACCAGCAGGTCGGAGCCGTAGATCGGGCTCTTCACCAGCTCGCGCATCTCGCAGCGCCAGTCGTCCCTGAGCAGGCGCAGGCGCACCAGCTCCGACATGTAGCGCGTGCTGAAGTCGCCATAGCTCTTGGCGTCCAGGATGGTCTTGTCCCACAGCACACCTTCACTGCCGCCCGGCAGCATGAAGCCGTAGTCGGTGAAGTAGCTGTGCTCCTGGCGGTACAGGTCGAACAGCTCGTCGAAGCGCGGCACGTTGTCCAGCCGCACGGTCTGCACGTCGATGTGCTTGGCATCGGTGAAGGTCAACAGCTTGTAGGCCGGCACGTAAGCGGCCATGGAAGGCGCCTGGATGTTCACCAGCCCGTGGCCGTCGTCGTACTTGCGAATGGCCGTGTCGTTGAAGTGCATGTGGCCGCCGACGTGCACCTGCAGGCCGGTGTCGGCCAGCGCCTTGGTCACGTCCTCGGTGGGGCGGCGCACCATCTGCATCTTGCCGGCGCCGAGCAGCGCGACGATGTCGTCCGAGGCACCGTTGAAGAACTCGCTCATCGGGAAGTGGCTGAATGCGACGACCTGCTTGCCCTGCGCCTTGCCGCGTGCGACCACGTCCTTCAACCAGGCAATGACGTGCGGCTTGTACGTCAGCATCTTGTTGTAGCCCGCGTCGCCGGAGCCATTGAAATCGTTCACGCCGGCACCCGTCGGGATGTAGACGTTCGCGTCGATGCCGACCAGCCAGATGCCGTCGACCGGCTCGACCAGGTAGCTGGTGTCGGGCACGTTGCGGCAGAACCTGTAGCCCTCCTTCTTGTAGCTGCCGCCTGCGCCCTCGGCGCAGATCTCGAACTCGCGCTTGCTCCACACCGCCTGCGCCTTGGCGTCGGCCACCGTGTAGTTCTGGTAGGTGTAGCTGCTGTACGGCGTCTCGAAGTACTTGTACGCGGCCTTCGGCATCAGACCGTGCTGGTCGAGTGCTTCGGTGATGCCCGCGTAGCCCATCTCCAGCACTTCCTCGGTGCAGTAGGTGTTGCCGACCTTGCCCCACGCGCCGCTGTAGGCGCCTTCGGCGCAAACGTTGGAGCCCTTGCTGTAGACCGCCTGCGGAAAGCCGACGCGGCCCGAGTTCGGGTCGATGCCGAGGTAGTCGCTCTTGCCTGCAGGGCGTGCGATCGGGCGGTTCGGGTCGTGGTTGCCGGGTGCGGCGAAGAACTGGATGCCGTGCTTGACCGCATATTCGTCGAGCATCTTCTTCAGCCCGCGCATGTGCACCGGCTGCCCGTCGTCGGAGAAGTCACCCGGCAGTGCAATCAGCTTGATGCCGCGCGCCACCGCGTCGTCGAGCGCGGTGATGAAGGCGAAGTAGTTCTCATTGAACAGGCGCGTGGAAGTCATCTGCGCGTGCATCAGGCGCACGGTCGCCTGCAGGCCCGTCTTCGGGTTGAAGACGCCCGGAAAGGAGCCGTCCTTGAAGGTGGCGTAGACATCGTGGAAATGGATATCGGGCATGAATGCGACCTGAACCCCTGCGGCGGCTGGCGGCGGCGGCGTGGCCGGCAGTTCGGGCGCGGTCGGCGTCGTCGCCGGCGGGGGCGGCGCGACGGCCACAGGCGTGTCGTTGCCGCCACCACTGCCGCCGCAAGCGGCCAGGATGGACAGAACGGCAACGGCCGCGAGCAACGAACGCGCGCGAGACGAAGGAGCGAAAGGAAGGGTCATACGAAGAAGGGAAAGTCGCCAAGGGACCGGACGGCCTTGAGGAAGGAGGCCGCAGCAGGAGCGCGATGGTGGCGACGGCCCGTGACCGTGTGATGGCAGCGCGGTGACGCGTGCGCTGCCGGCGCGCTGCAGTGTCGACGCGAGCGCTGCGCCAGCTACGCTTGCCAGACGCCGTAGCCGAGCGCGCGCAGGCGAATTCCGAGTTCCACTTCGAGCGACTGCGCTTCTTCGTAACGCATCGGGTTGTAGCGTTCGTAGAGGGCGGGCAGCAGGTGCAGTCCGTAGTCGGTCACAAAACGATTGGCCTGCAGCCCGGCCTTGTGCTTGTCGAAGCGCACGTCGGGGTCGAGCCCGGTCATGCCGACATAGACGAAGGGCCGGCCGAGTATGTGATTCGGGTTGGCGCGACGGAAGCGCACGACGTTCCAGACCCGGTCGTCGAGCGCAACGACATAGACGTGATAGTGCGGGCGCCTCATGGTGCGCAGTATCGGCGCCGCGCGGTGCCGAGCCGGGACGCCGCCGGCCCTCCGGGGCTTACTTCCTCTTCACCATGCCCCAGATGAAGAGCAACACGATCGCGCCGACGACTGACGCGAGGAAGCCCGCGCCCTGCCCGGCCGTGTACCAGCCCATCGCCTGCCCCAGGTAGGTGACACCCAACGAACCGGCGATGCCGATCAGCGTGGTGACGATGAAGCCGGCAGAGTCGTCGCCGGGCTTGAGCGCGCGCGCCAGAAGGCCTGCGACGAAGCCGATCAGAATGGTCCAGACAATGCTCATGGCGAAATCCCTTGATGAAGTGAAAGAAAGAAGGACAGGTTAACGGGGGGCGCCAGCGAGCCGACGTCGGTGCCGCTCATGCAGCAGCCGCACGCATCGGCAACGCCTTGGACACGGCGGTGGCCAGCGTGGCAATGTCGAAGGGCTTGATCAGGATGGACTGGGTACCGAGCACCCGCCCGACCTGGGCCATGTCGGCGTAGCCGGTGACCAGGATCACCGGAATCTCTCCCACCATCTCGCGCGCCTTGGCGATCACCTCGGCACCGTTGAGCCCCGGCATCGCGTAGTCGACCACCAGCAGGTCGTGCGGTGCCGCGGCCAGTGCCGCCAGCCCGGCCGTGCCCTCGGCCGCCTCGCTGACGACGTAGCCCAACATCGAAAGACTCTCGACGATGACGCGCCGCACTTCGGCGTCGTCCTCGACCACCAGCACCTTCTGGCGCTGTGCCTCGCGGTCTTGCGAGGGAACGCCGGACTCGGCCTGCTCGCCGCCACGCTCGCCGGAGGCGGGGAAACTCATTTCGACCACCGTGCCCCTGCCCTCTTGGCTTCGCAGGATGGCGAGCCCGCCCGACTGGCGCGCGAAGCCGTAGACCTGGCTCAGGCCCAGGCCGGTGCCGCTGCCGACTGGCTTGGTCGTGAAGAAGGGGTCGAACACCTTGGTCAGCAGATGCGGTGCGATGCCCACGCCGGTGTCGCGCACCGACACCGTCACATACTCGCCGGCCGGCAATTCGCCGGACACGCCGTCGGTGAGACCTGCGCTCACGGTGAGCGTGCCGCCCGCGGGCATCGCGTCGCGCGCATTCACCGCCAGATTCAGCACCGCCATCTCGAGCTGATTGGCGTCCAGCACGGCCCAGGCCGGGCGGTTGCACGGCACCATCTCCACCTGGATCGACGGGCCGACCGAAACCGCCACCAACTCGCGCATGCCCTCGAGCAGCGCGTTGACGTCGGTCAAGCGTGGCAGCAGCGACTGGTTGCGCGCAAAGGACAACAGCTGTCCGGTGAGCTTGGCGCCGCGTCCGACCGCCCCCTTGGCCCGGGCGGCGATGCCCAACACCTTCTCGTCCTTGGCGACGCGCGCCACCAGGTCGAGGTTCATGTTGACCACGTGCAGCAGGTTGTTGAAATCGTGCGCGATACCGCCCGTGAGCCGGCCGATGGCCTCCATCTTCTGCACCTGGATGAGTGCCGCCTGGGCGCGCTCGCGCTCGGCGATCTCGGCCATCAGGCGATCGTTCGCGCCGGCCAGTTCGCGCGTGCGTGCGGCGATGCGCCCTTCGAGTTCGGTGTTGAGACGCTCGACCTCGGCGCGCGTGTCCTCGAGTTGGCGCAAATGCAGCCGCGTGGCGTACTGCCGCCTGCGCGCGCGCACCGCCGCATCGGCCGCGCGGGCCAGCGTTTCGGTGTGCACCGGTCGCTCCAGCACGAAGGCGTTGCCCAGCGTCTGCAGCAGCGCCAATGCCTGGCGCGAGCGGCCGCCGGCATCACGCGATGCAAGCACGATGAACGGGAAATCCGACCAGCTTGGCTGCGACGTGAGCCAGGTGCGCAAAGGCGCCTCGGGCAGCTGAACGAGCGCCTCCTCGGTAAGAATGGCCGCGGCAGCACCCTCGTCCAGGGCACTCACCATCGCGTCGGCCGACGCGCAGACCACTGCGGTCAGGTCGATGTCCTGCAACACACGCTGCACGACCGCCGCATCGCGCCCACGTGGCGCGTGGATGAGGACCCGCCGCTCCACGTCAGGCCCTGGCGAATGGCGATTGGTCGCCCAGCAGGGGAATGGCCCCGCGGTAGGCCGGCACACCGCCAAGCACGCCTTCGAAATCGGTCAGCGCCGGTCCGACCTCGACGCCGGCATCGCCCAGCCGAAACTCACGAATGTTCAACTCATGGCGGTTGGTGCGGCTCTTCACGACCGACACCGCCTTCAACAGTTGGCCCCGTGCCTCGAAGAAGCGGAACAGCACGATGGCGTCCGACAAATAGCTCAGGTCCAGATCGCTGCGGACGTCCCCGATGATGCCGTGCTGCCCCAGCACCAGCAGCGTGATGATGCCCTGCTGATTCAGGAAGCTCAGCAGCTCGTGCATCTGCATCAGCAGGAACTTGGCGCCCGGCATCGCCTGAAGATAGGCATTGAGGCTGTCGATCACGATGATGCTGGAGCCACGCGATTGCACCGCGATGCGCACCATGTTCGAGAACTGCCCCGGCGACATTTCTGCCGGGTCGAGCGAAAGCACTTCGAGCTGGCCGCTCGCGATGAACGGCTCGAGCGGCAGTCCCAGCGACGCACAGCGGTGAAGAAGCGTGCCCAATCCCTCGTCGAACAGGTAATAGGAAGCCTTCTCGCCACGGTGCAGGGCGGCCACCACGGTCGACATCGCGGTGGTGGTCTTGCCCACGCCGGACGGCCCCATGAACAAGGTATTGCTGCCGCGTGCGAGACCGCCGCCGAGCAGTGCGTCGAGGGCGGGCGTGCCGGTCGGCGCGGTCGACGCCTCGAACGCCGTGCGATGCTCCGATGCGATGAGCCGCGGATAGACCTGGAGGCCGCCGGTGTCGAGGTCCACGTCGTGCTCGCCGCCCCGGTAGCGCACACCGCGCATCTTCACCACACGCAGATGCCTGCGCACCGGCCCGTACTCGCCCGTGGCCTGGTCGAGGGCCAGCACGCCATGCGCGATGCTGTGCAGTTGCAAGTCGCCGCCCTGCGAGCTCTTGTCGTCCAGCAGCAGCACGGTGCATTCGCGCGACGCGAAAAAATGCTTGAGCGCCAAGATCTGGCGGCGATAGCGCAGCGGGTCCTGGGCCAGCAGGCGCATTTCCGACAGGCTGTCGAAGATCACTCGCGTCGGCGCCAGCCGTTCGACGGCGGCCATCACGTCGCGGGTTGTCTCGCCCAGCTCGACTTCGGCGGGATAGAGGATCGATTGCTCGGCCGAAGGGCTGAGCCCCTCCTCGTTGACCAGTTCGAACAGGTCGATGCCGTCGAGCGACCAGCCGTGCGACTCGGCGACGGTATGAAGTTCCGACGCGGTCTCGGACAGCGTGACATACAACCCGCGCTCTCCGTTCTCTCGGCCCTCGAGCAGGAACTGCAGCCCAAGCGTGGTCTTGCCGGCGCCAGGCGTCCCTTCCACCAGGTAGAGATGGCCACGGGGCAGGCCGCCACCGAGCACGTTGTCGAGTCCAGCGATGCCGGTGGAGGCGCGGACTTGTCGCGTTTCAGGGGACGACGGCGCGGCGGGGGCGGAAGGGTTGGACACGTACGGTGTTGGAAAGGAATAGACGGCACGGCCGCGAACGATGCCGCATTCTGCCGACGCCGCCCGCTCTTGGCTGTCCTGCAGCGTCCTACACGTTGCAGGCGCAGCGCGCGCTATACCCAATAAATGCTCGAAAAACTTCCCGATGTGATCGGCCATGCGCTGCACGGCGTGCGTGCCGGCCTCGACGCGATCGTCTACAACACCCTGGGCCTGCGCGAAGGCATGGCCGCCATCGCACTGACCAGCCTGGCCTTCACCGATCACGCCCCGCTGCCCGCGCGCTACACCGCCGACGCACCGGACGGCGACGGCGTGTCCCCACCGCTGCAATGGACCGGACTGCCCGAAGGCGCACGCTGCGCCGTGCTGCTGGTCGAAGACGCTGATTCGCCCACCCCGCAACCGCTGGTGCATGCGATCGTGGTCGGGCTCCCATCGGGCGACGGCGCACTGCCCGAAGCGGCCCTGCCGAGTGGCGACCAACCCGGCAACGGCGTGCACGTCGGCCGCAACTCCTACCTCCAGGCAGCCTGGTTGCCGCCGGACCCACCGCCCGGCCACGGCGTGCACCGCTATGCGTTCCAGCTGTATGCGCTCGATGCGGTGCCCGAGTTCTCGGAAACCCCGGGGCGCGACGAGGTGATCGATGCTCTGCGCGCGCACGCGATGGCGAGCGGTCTGCTGATCGGCACCTGCGAACGGCCCGACGGCAGCATCCGCATCGAACAGGACGCGCCTGCCGGTCCGGTGATCGCCGGCTGACCGGCCGAAGGCGCCTCAGGCCGGCGCCGGTCGGCCGAGCGTGGACAGCGGCAAGCGCGCCACCTCTGCGAGCAGCAGCGCCAGTTCACGCGCAGCCGCATCGACCACCGCTTGGCCGCGCGGTGCAGTAGCTGCAGCGGCATTGCCCGCGGCACCGGCGGCGTTGTAGTCCTCCATGGCCCAACCCAACTTGGCGCTCCGGCCGTTGCCGAGGATCGGGTACTCGGCAGCGCGCTGTCGAGAGGCGGAATCGAAATCTTGCGCAGCGTCCATCGCCACCAGTTCGGGCGACAGCGCCAGCATCATCGACGTCTCGATCTCCCCGGCATGCACCCCGAAGCGATGCTCGTGCGCGCTGAATTGCGCACCCGCCTCGCCCAGCGGCAGGTTGAACCAACTCACGCTGTAGACGATGAGCCCGTGCGCGGCACGCAACTCGCGCGCCGCGATGTCCATGGCGCCGACGTGTCCGCCGTGCGCATTGAAAAACACCAGCTTGCGCACGCCGGCGCGCGCCACGCTCGCGCCGATCTCGTGCCACAGCCGCAGCAACGTGCCGGAAGACAGCGTCAGCGTGCCCGGGAAATTGGCATGCTCGGGGCTCAAGCCAATGTGCTGCGTCGGCAGGAACAGTGCGCTCAGCCTGGCGGGCAGCAGCGGCAAAGCGGCAGCGACGATGCCGTCGGCCAAAGTCGAATCCACACCCAGCGGCAGGTGCGGGCCGTGCTGTTCGGTGGCGCCCAGGGGGAGCACGGCGACGGTGCTCGCCGGGTCCAGCGCGGCGAAGTCGCGCGTCGTGAGTTGCGACCAGAAACGGCGCGGCGCGGCGAGGGCATCGGGAGCGGTCATGCCGCCGATCTTAGGGCTGCAGTCCGGCGCCGGGGATCACGGCGCCATCGCCTTCGGCCTCGACCGCGGCCAGCATCGTGCCGCGGCAACCTGCACTCCCGCAGTGGCACACGTAGTCGCTGGCTGGCGAATCGGCATCGGCCATCAAGCCATAGTCGATGAAGAGCTCGTCGCCCGCATCGACCGCCACCAGTGTCTGGAACTTCAGCACCAGCTCACCCGATTCGTCGTATTCCTCGACCGCTTCGCAGTTGGGCTCGCACGAATGATTGAGATGGCGCGTTGCATTGCCGCCCTTGGCGCCGTCGATCGTCTCGTTGTTGGAAAGATTGAAAAGATAGGTGAGTTGATCGTTCCAGGTCTTGGCGGCGATCTGCTCGGGCGTGTAGCGGCGCCCCTCGTAGAGGCCCAGGAACGCCTCCGCCGGAAGGTCGCGGGTCGCGAAAGCGCCCAGTCCGTGGATGCCGCTCTGGGAGACGCGAATGCACGGTGTGGACGACGACATGGAGGAAGGGGAAGAAGGCTTGCGCTTTTTCATGGGGTGTTTTGCACGCAATTTTCGCGCACATCACGGCCCCCTCTCATGAAACCAAGCGCAAAGACTCAGCTCCCCGGCGCTTTCGCTACCCGCCAGACGGTGTTGCCGACATCGTCGGCCACCAGCAGCGCGCCGGCCTTGTCGAGCGCCACGCCCACCGGCCGGCCCTGCGCCTTGCCCTCGGCATTCAGAAAGCCGGTGAGGAAATCCTTCGGCTGGCCCGTCGGCTTGCCACCGATGAAGGGCACGAAGACGACCTTGTAGCCCGACTGCGGCTTGCGGTTCCATGAACCGTGCTCGCCGACGAAGGCGCCGGTAGCGTATTCCGCCGGCATGCCGCGTGGGCTCGAGAACGCCAGGCCCAGCGGCGCGACGTGCGTGCCCAGCGCATAGTCCGGCGAGATGGCCTTGGCCACCCTGTCGGGCTGCTGCGGCTGCACGCGGATGTCGACGTTGCCGCCGTAGTAGCTCCACGGCCAGCCGTAGAAGGCGCCGTCCTTCACCGAGGTGAGGTAGTCCGGCACCAGGTCGCTGCCGATCTCGTCGCGTTCGTTCACCACGGTCCACAGTGTCTTGGTATCGGGTTCCCAGCCCATGCCATTGGGGTTGCGAAGGCCGCTCGCGAACAGGCGCTTCTCGCCGCTCTTCGTGTCCACTTCCCAGATGGCAGCACGGCCCTCTTCGGCCTCCATGCCGTTCTCGCCGATGTTGCTGTTGGAGCCGACCGTCACATAGAGCTTGCTGCCGTCCTCGTTGGCGATCACGTTCTTGGTCCAGTGGTGGTTGATGCCGGCAGGCAGGTCCGTCACCTTCACCGGCGCGCCAGCCGCGGCCGTCTGGCCCTCGGTGTAGGGCACCTTCACCAGCGCGTTGGCATTGGCGATGAACAGTTCGTTGCCGACCAGCACCATGCCGAAGGGCGACTGCAGCCCCTGCAGGAAGACGTTGCGCGTTTCGGCCACGCCGTCGCCATCGGTGTCGCGCAACAGCGTGATGCGGTTGGCACTCGGCACCTCGGCGCCGGCGCGCTTCATGACCTTGCCCTGAACGAAGTCCTTGATCTGCCCGATCGGCCCCTTCTTGGCTTCGGGCGCACCCGGCTCCTTGGGCGGCTTGTTGCTCTCTGCAACGAGCACATCGCCATTGGGCAGCGTGTAGACCCAGCGCGGATGGTCGAGCTGGCGGGCCAGCGCCGTGACCTTGAAGCCGGCCGGCGCGGTCGGGCCCGCGGTGTCGGTCCAGCCGATGGCTTCGGAGACCTTGAGCGTGGGGATCAGCGTCTTGTTAGGCTCAGGCAGCTGCGGCGTGGGGCCGACGCCGGCCTCGAAAGGCAGGCGGGCGGTTTCGCCGCAAGCCACCATCAGCGCAGCGGCCAGGGGAATCATGCAGAGGCGGGCGGATCGGTTCATTCGGGTCTCCTAGGTCGGACAGCGGGAAGCAGAAGCAGAAGCAGAAGCGCCGCAACCTTCAAAGGCGCGGCCAGCGCCGCAGGATCGCCACACGAGGCACCGGCAGTTGTCGGCTGTGGGCGCTTTCTGGCGTGGTCCCGCCGGGAAAAGGCAGGGAAATGGCCGCGCCGCTACCATCGGACGATGACCCTCGACCTGTTCCGCACCGACGCCTACCAGCGCGAATGCACCGCCCGCATCGTGCGGGTCGACGCGACAGGCGTGGTGCTCGACCGCACCGTGTTCTACCCCACGGGCGGCGGCCAGGCCGGTGACGCCGGGCAGCTCGTGCTGGCCGACGGGCGCACCGTGGTCATCGCGGACACGCGCAAGGTCAAGGACGCCGAGGGCAAGCCGACCGACGAGATCGTCCATGTGCCGGGCGACGGCCAGGAGGCCCTGCTGGCCACGCTCGTCCCTGAAGCCCAAGTGATCGCGCAGATCGACTGGGAGCGTCGCCACCGGCTGATGCGTTTCCACACCACGACGCACCTGCTTTGCCACCTGGTGCCGCAGCCGGTTAACGGCTGCTCGATCACGCCGGACTCCGCGCGGCTCGACTTCCACATGACCGAACCACTGGACAAGGATGCGCTCACCGCCGATCTGGCGCGGTTGGTGGCGGCGGCACACGCACTCACGGTGGGGTCCATCAGCGACGCCGAACTCGACGCCAATCCGTCGCTGGTCAAGAGCATGAGCGTGCAGCCCCCGCGCGGCACGGGCAAGGTGCGCACCATCCGCATCGGCGCCGCGGCCGACGCGCAGATCGATTTCCAGCCCTGCGGCGGCACGCACGTGGCGAACACCGCGGAGATCGGCGCGGTGGTCGTGACCAAGATCGAGAAGAAGAGTGCCACTACCCGCAGGGTGGTGCTGGGCTGGGCGGCCTGACCCCCACCAGGAACCTTCCCACCGACTCCCGCTCCGACTGCCGGCATGCTTCGCACTCTCCTCTCCCGACTTTCCGTGGCCACGCTGGCGCTGGCGGCCATGCTGCCGGCCGCAGCCCAACTGCAGACCAAGGCCACGCCGGTCGTCACCACGCCGCACGTCCGGGCCGAACTGGTCGCGCATGCACCGGACGGCGTGGCGCCGGGCGCCGACGTCTGGGTGGGCCTGCAGATCACGCACCAGCCCGAGTGGCACACCTATTGGAAGAATGCAGGCGATTCGGGCTTGCCGACCGAACTGACGTGGAAACTTCCGCCCGGAATGGTCGCCGGCGACATTGCTTGGCCGGTGCCGAAGAAGATCCCCATAGGCAGCCTCGCCAATTACGGCTATGAGCACACGGTGCTGCTGCCGGTGCAACTCAATATTTCACGCGACTTCAAGCCGGCGGCTGCGCTCGCGGGGGCCAGCGGAATCGACATCCGGTTGAAAGCCTCGTGGCTCGTGTGCCGCAAGGAGTGCATTCCCGAAGAAGGGGACTTTGCGCTGACCTTGCCCCCGCAAGGCTCGACCGCCCTGCACAAGGCCGACTTCGACGCGGCTTTCGCGGCGCAGCCGGTGCCGCTCGCGCAGCCCGGCACCATCGCCGTGGCCGACAAGGTGCTGAACGTGCGCATCGACGGCCTGCCGCCAGCCGCACGCGGCAAGACGCTCGATTTCTTCCCCGAGACTGCCGAGGTGATCCACACCGGCGCGGTTTCCGGCAAGGACTGGGCCCAGGCCTGGGACGGCGAAAGCTGGACCGCGACGATCCCGCTGGCCGAGCAGCGCAGCGCGAGCCCCTCGCAGATGCCGGTGGTGGTGGCGCTGGCCGAAGCCGACCGGCGCGACGGCGCACCGATCGCATGGCGGGCCGAGGCGCCGGTCGCCGGCAGTTGGCCCGCCACGGCGGCGCCAGCGCAGGTGTCGCCCGCGCTGCAGGCGGCGCTCGAAGCCAACACGGCAGCGCCGTTGCCCGCGCCCGCAGCGGGCTTGCTCATGGCGCTGCTCATGGCGCTGCTTGGCGGCCTGCTGCTCAACCTGATGCCCTGCGTGTTTCCGGTGCTGGCTATCAAGATCCTCGGCTTCGCGAGCCAGGCGGGCGACCGGCGCGGCCAACGCAGCGCCGGCCTGGCCTACACCGCCGGCGTGATGGCGACCTTTCTCGCGCTGGGCGGCACCATGTTGGCCTTGCGCGCGGCGGGCGAGCAGATGGGATGGGGCTTTCAACTGCAATCGCCGGCCGTCATCGCGGCACTCGCGGCGCTGTTCACGGTCATGGGACTGAACCTCGCCGGCATGTTCGAGTTCGGCCTGCTGGCGCCGCGGTCGCTGTGCGCGGCGCAGGCGAAGCATCCGATGGCCAACGACTTCCTCTCGGGCGTGCTGGCCGTCGTCATCGCTTCGCCCTGCACCGCGCCTTTCATGGGCGCGTCGATGGGCTTCGCGATCGGCATGCCGGCCCCGCAGGCGCTGATGCTGTTCGCGGCGCTCGGCCTCGGCCTGGCCCTCCCTTACCTGGTGGCCGGCTTCGTGCCGGCGGTGTCGCGTCTGCTCCCCCGGCCGGGCCCCTGGATGCAGACGCTGCGTCGCGTGCTGGCCTTCCCGATGTTCGCGACGGTCGCCTGGCTGGTCTGGGTGCTGGGCCAGCAGAGCGGCATCGATGGCGCCGGCGCGCTGCTCGGGCTGCTCGTCGCTCTGGCCGCGGTGGTGTGGTCGTTCACGCTGCGCGGCCGCACGCGCTGGGTCCTGGCGAGCGTGCTGGTGGCGTGCACCGCAGCGTTGCTGCTCTCGATCGGCGGCAACATCGTGCGCACCGTCGAGCCTGCGGCCGTGGCCAGCGGTGCCCGCTGGCAGCCTTGGTCGGCCAGCCGCGTGACCGAACTCAACGCCGCGGGCCGGCCGGTGTTCGTCGACTTCACGGCTGCCTGGTGCGTCACCTGCCAATACAACAAGAAGGCAACGCTGGCCGACGCCGACCTGCTGGCCGAGTTCGATGCCCGCCAGGTGGTGCTGCTGCGCGCCGACTGGACGCGCCAAGACCCAGCCATCACCGCCGCGCTCACCGCGCTGGGCCGCAGCGGCGTGCCGGTGTACGTGCTGCAGGCACCGGGCAAGGCACCGGTGGTGCTGACGGAAATCCTGCGCAAGGACGAGGTCCGGGCCGCACTCGCCCGGCTCTGATTTGCGGCCGTCGCGCACGCCGCCGCGCCATGACCCTACGCCATTACGGCTTGTCACGGCGCGATGAGGAAAGGCCTCTAAGCTGTGGCCGCTGTTTGATTTTTCCATTGGAGATCCGCCGACCATGCGCTCCCTGTCATCGTCCGCCTCGCGCTCTGCAAGCGCCGCCCGCCAAGCTGGCGCCGCGCTCAACCGCGCCTCCCGCCGCGCCGTGATGGCGGCGGCCGTGGCACTCGGCAGCACGCTGTTGATGGGCGCGCCGGCCCATGCTGCACCCGCTGTGGGGCAGCGCGCGCCCGACTTCGTCGCGGTGGACACGCGCGGCGCGCAGCACAAACTGTCGGATTTCGCCGGCAAGTACGTTGTGCTCGAATGGACCAACCCCGGCTGCCCCTTCGTGCGCAAGCACTACGGCAGCGGCAACATGCCGGCCACGCAGAAGGCCGCCACCGCCAAGGGCGTGGTCTGGCTCGCCATCAATTCCACCGAGCGCGCCGCCAGCGACTACCTGCAGCCCGCCGCACTCGACAGCTGGATGAAGACGCAATCGGCCGCGCCGACCGCCGTGCTGATGGACGAGGACGGCGCCATCGGCCAGGCCTACGGCGCGCGCACCACGCCGCACCTTTTCATCATCGACCCCAAGGGGACGCTGGTGTACGCAGGCGGCATCGACAGCATTCCGTCGGCGCGCCCCGACGACATCAAGACCGCCACCAACTACGTGAACCAGGCCCTGGGCGAGGCCTTCGGCGGCAAGCCGGTCAGCGCGGCGTCGACCCGGCCGTACGGCTGCTCGATCAAGTACAAAACCTAGGGCGTATCCACGGCAGCTGACCCACGCCGCTGGGGCGGTCAGGTTCCGGTCGGGGGCAGCGGCCTACCCTCGTTGGCCGAGAGACGCCACAAGGGACACGCCATCATGGGCCCAGCACTGCCTGCCAACGCCAACGCTTCGCCATCGCGGGTCGCCACCGTCCTCCGCGTGACGGGCGGCAACTTCATGGAGATGTTCGACTTCTTCCTGTTCGGCTTCTACGCCACGCAGATCTCGAAGGCGTTCTTTCCGTCCGGCAACGAGTTCGCCTCGCTGATGCTGACCTTCATGACCTTCGGCGCGGGCTTCCTGATGCGTCCGCTCGGCGCGATCTTCCTGGGCGCCTATGTCGACCGCGTCGGCCGCCGCAAGGGACTCATCGTCACGCTGGCCCTGATGGCGCTCGGCACGCTGCTGATCGCCTGCGTGCCCGGCTACGCCACGATCGGGCTGGCCGCGCCGTTTCTGGTGCTGATCGGCCGCCTGCTGCAGGGCTTTTCGGCCGGCGTGGAGCTCGGTGGCGTCTCCGTCTATCTGTCGGAGATGGCCACGCCGGGCAACAAGGGCTTTTATGTGGCCTGGCAGTCGGCCAGCCAGCAGGTGGCGATCATCGTCGCGGCCGCGCTCGGCTACTGGCTCAACGTGACGTTCACCACCGCCGAGATCGGCGACTTCTATTGGCGCGTTCCGTTCTTCGTGGGCTGCCTGATCGTGCCGGTGCTCTTCGTCATCCGCCGCTCGCTGCAGGAAACCGAGGAGTTCATGGCGCGCAAGCACCGCCCCGATGCACGCGAGATCTTCCGCTCGATGGTCGCCAACTGGGGGCTGGTCGTGGCCGGGATGATGCTGGTGTCGATGACGACCGTCAGCTTCTACCTGATCACCGTCTACACGCCGACCTTCGGCAAGAGCGTGCTGCACCTGAGCACCACCGATGCGTTGATCGTCACGCTGTTCGTCGCGGCCTCCAACTTCTTCTGGCTGCCGGTGATGGGCGCGCTGTCCGACCGGGTCGGCCGCAAGCCGCTGCTGATCCTGTTCACCGTGCTGACCATCTTCACGGCCTACCCCGCGTTGAAATGGCTAGTCGCGGCGCCGAGCTTCGCGCGGATGCTCGAGGTCGAGTTGTGGCTTTCCTTCCTCTATGCGAGCTACAACGGCGCGATGGTTGTGGCGCTCACCGAGGTGATGCCCGTGAGCGTGCGCACCGCCGGCTTCTCGCTGGCGTACAGCCTGGCCACGGCCGTCTTCGGCGGCTTCACGCCGGCGATCGCGACCGGCCTGATCGAAATGACCGGCGACAAAGGCGCCCCCGGGCTCTGGATGACGGGCGCCGCCGTGTGCGGGCTGATCGCGACGCTGGTGCTGTACCGAAGCAAGGGCATCGCGTCGCCGTCGTACGGCGTGGCGGGCTGAAGCGACGCCGACGGCGGAGCCGGCGGAACGCGGTCTCGTCCGGCGGCGGCACAGCCTGCCACTGCGACAATGCCCCATGCCCTTCGCCCCCCTGCAAAACGACACCTTCCTGCGCGCCTGCTGGCGCCAGGCGACCGACCACACCCCCGTCTGGCTGATGCGCCAGGCCGGGCGCTACCTGCCCGAGTACGTCGCGACGCGCGCTCGCGCCGGCAGCTTCATGGGGCTGGCCACCAACGTCGACTACGCGACCGAGGTCACGCTGCAGCCGTTGGAGCGTTTTCCGCTCGACGCGTCGATCCTGTTCTCTGACATCCTGACCGTGCCCGACGCGATGGGCCTGGGCCTGTCCTTCGAGGCCGGCGAGGGCCCGCGCTTCGCACGCCCGGTGCGTGACGAAGCCGCGATCAACGCGCTGCGGGTGCCCGACATGGAAAAGCTGCGCTACGTGTTCAACGCCGTCGCATCGATCCGCCGCGCGCTGAACGGCCGCGTGCCGCTCATCGGTTTTTCCGGCAGCCCGTGGACCCTGGCCTGTTACATGGTCGAGGGCGCCGGATCGAGCGACTATCGCCTGGTCAAGTCGCTGATGTACAGCCGGCCCGACCTGATGCACACGCTGCTGACGGTCAACGCCGACGCCGTGGCGGCCTACCTCAACGCGCAGATCGATGCCGGCGCCCAGGCCGTGATGCTGTTCGACAGCTGGGGCGGCGTGCTGGCCGATGGCGCCTTCCAGGAGTTCAGCCTGGCGTACACGGCGCGCGTGCTCGGTCAGCTCAAGCGCACCGGCGCGGACGGCACGCCCGTGCCGCGCATCGTGTTCACCAAGGGTGGCGGTCTGTGGCTCGAAGCCATGCGCGGGCTCGACTGCGAGGTGCTGGGGGTCGACTGGACGGTCAACCTCGCCAGGGCGCGCGCGCTGGTCGGCGAAGGGCCGCAGGCCAAGGCGCTGCAGGGCAACATCGACCCGAACGTGCTGTTCGCGCCGCCGGCACGCATCGAGGCCGAAGTCGCCAAGGTGCTTCAGAGCTTCGGCAAGCCCCACGCCGACCGCGCCAGCGCGGGGCCGACGCACATCTTCAACTTGGGCCACGGCATCAGCCAATTCACGCCGCCCGACCATGTGGCAGCGCTGGTGGCGGCCGTGCATTCGCAATCGCGCGCGCTGCGCACCTAGGGGTACCACAGCACCCCTTGTGACGATTTGTAAGCCGAAACGTTACTTATCGTCTTGTCAAGTCAAATGTGCAGGCTCGGTTGACTTATGCACAAAACTTGTGTTGCGGTGCGGAAAAATATCCATCACGCCGAGCGCGCCGCTCACAAAGCGATAGCGCTTGTAAGTCGTTGATTCATATAGGTTTGGCGGAATGCTTTTTTTGCGGGCACTCTAGCCGGAGCCTTGATTCTCAAGGGCTGTGGGCGCGTCGAGCATAGATATCAACAAAGTTATCCACACAAACTCTGGATGGATCGCAAAGCGCAAGCAAATCAACCACTTAAGTCATTTTGCTCAAAGTCGCTTTAACTCAAACATTCCGCGGACTCCTTGCATGAACTGGCGCGTCGAGGTCGCCGTGCAAACGCCCGCGCACGCCGCCTTGGGTGATTTGCTGAGCTATTCCGGTGAGCGGACCCTTCTGGCCGGCACCCTGGTGCGCGTTCCCCTGGGAAAGCGCGAGGTGCTCGGCGTCGTCTGGGGAAGCCGGCCGATGGCCGAGGAGGACGCCGCGCTCGAATTCAAGCCGCTCGGCACGGCGCTCGACACGCTGGCGCCGCTGGGCGAGGCGTGGCGCGACCTGGTGGCCTTCGCGGCGCGCTACTACCAGCGCTCGCTCGGCGAGATTGCCCTGGCCGCCCTGCCCCCGCAATTGCGCGACCTGAGCGGCGTGCAGCTGGCGCGCCGCCTGAAGCGACAGGGCAGCGCACCCGTCGTCGACGCTGGGGCGGCCGGCCCGTCGGCCGCGGCGGCGGCCACGAGCGACGAGCAGGCCGACGCGCTGCGCCGCATCGACGCCGAGCCGGGCCCCTTTTTGCTGTTCGGCAGCACCGGCAGCGGAAAGACCGAGGTCTACCTGCAGGCCGTGGCGGCACTGCTGGCGCGGTCACCGGCCGCCCAAGCACTGGTGATGGTGCCGGAGATCAACCTCACGCCGCAGCTGGAGGCGCGCTTCCGGGCGCGTTTCGAGGGCCGCTTCGGCGCCGGCGCCGTGGTCTCGCTGCACAGCGGCATGACCAACCCGCAGCGCCTGGCGAGCTGGCTGGCGGCGCATGCGGGCACGGCGCGCATCGTGCTCGGCACGCGCATGGCGGTGTTCGCGTCGATGCCGGCGCTGGCGCTGATCGTGGTCGACGAGGAGCACGACCCGAGCTACAAGCAGCAGGAAGGCGCGCGCTATTCGGCGCGCGACCTGGCGGTGTGGCGCGGCCGGCGCGAGGGCGCCAAGGTGATCCTCGGGTCGGCCACGCCCTCGCTGGAAAGCTGGCACCAGAGCCGGCCGCCCGAAGGCGACGATCCCGGCGGCCGCTACCTGCGGTTGGCGATGCCGTCCCGCATCGGCGCGGGCGCGCTGCCCGCCGTGCGCCTGGTCGACATGCGCCTGCAGCCGTCCAAGACCGTGCTGTCGGGCGTACTGCTCGACGCGATCGGCCAGCGCATCGCGCGTGGCGAGCAGAGCATGGTGTTCCTCAACCGCCGCGGCTACGCGCCGGTGTTGGCCTGCGGCGACTGCGGCTGGAAGAGCGAATGCCCGCATTGCAGCGCCTTCCGCGTGTTCCACAAGATCGACCGCACGCTGCGCTGCCACCACTGCGGCTTCACCGAGCGCGTGCCCCGCGCCTGCCCGGCCTGCGGCAACCCCGACATCGCGCCGGTCGGGCGCGGCACCGAACGGCTGGAAGAGCACCTGGGCGAGCTGTTCGCGAGCGTGCAGCGCCCCGACGGCAGCCCGGTGCGCATTGCCCGCATCGACGCCGACAGCACGCGCAAGCAGGGCGCGCTCGAGTCGCAGCTGGCCGCCGTCCATGCGGGCGAGGTCGACGTGCTGGTCGGCACCCAAATGATTGCCAAGGGGCATGACTTCCGGCGCATCACGCTGGTGGCGGCGGTCAATCCCGACGGCGCGCTGTTCTCCAGCGACTTTCGCGCGCCCGAGCGGCTTTTCAGCCTGCTGATGCAGTCGGCCGGCCGCGCCGGGCGCGACGCGGCCTACCTCGCGGCGCAGGGCACGACCGCCGAGATGTGGATCCAGACGCAGCACACCGACCATCCGCTGTTCATCGCGCTGCGCCGCCACGACTACCCGGCCTTCGCCGAAAGCGAACTGGCGCAGCGCCGCGCCGCCGGCATGCCGCCCTTCGCCTTCCAGGCGTTGCTGCGTGCCGACGCACGCACGCAGGAGGCGGCCCAGGCCTTTCTCAACGCCGCCAGTGCTGCCGCCGATGCGCTGGAGGGCGCGCAGCAGGTGGCGCGCTATCCGGCGGTGCCGCTGGCGATCCAGCGGGTGGCGAACGTGGAGCGCGCGCAGATGCTGGTGGAAAGCGCCTCGCGCGCCGCGCTGCAGCGCCTGCTCGCGCAATGGCAGCCGGTGCTGCACGGGCTGCGCCGCACGCCCGAGGGCAAGGGCGTGATCCGCTGGCTGGTCGACGTCGACCCGCAGCAGATCTGACGGCGCCAGCGGCCGAGCGACGCGCCGCCCGCTGCGCCTCAGGTCATCCAGCGCACCGCCAGCGGGAAGGTGAAGAAGGCGGCCACCGTGGTCCACAGGATGATGCGTGCGATGCGCCCGTTGTCGGCGCCGAAGCGTTCGGCCAGCATCGACACATTGCTCGCGCTCGGCAACGCTGCGACCAGCACGATGACCGTCAGGGCCCGTGGATCCAGCGGCAGGCCGAGCGCCATGGCAGCGCGGCCCATGGCGCAGACCAGCAGCGGATGCACCAGCAGCTTGGCGAGCACCACCAGCGGCACGTCACCTGCCGGGGTGCCGGTGCCGCCCGATCCGCGCGCGAGCAGCGCCGAGCGCGCCAGCACCGCACCGATCGTGAAGAGCGCCGCGGGTGCCGCGGCATCGGCCAGCATGGAGACCGTCGCATCGACCGGCGCGGGCAACCGGAACTGCAGCGCCGAGGCCAGGGCGCCGAGCAGGATCGACCAAGGCAGCGGGTTGATCACCACGCCCCGGAACGCTTTCGCGAGGGCGTGGCGGGCCCCGGCTTCGCCGGCGGTGTCGAGCCGCGACAGCGCGATGCACAGCGACGAGGTGACCACCATGTCGAACATGATGCTGATGATCGCCGGGCCCGCCGCGTGGCTGCCCAGCAACGCTGCCAGCAGCGGCACACCCATGAAGCCGGTGTTCGGAAAGGCCGCGACCAGCGCGCCGAAAGCAGCGTCGTTCCAGCCGATGCGACCGCGCCGCGTGAGCATCACCGTCGCCATCACGACCAGCAAGGCGCCCAGCCCCCAGACCAGGGCCACGCTGCCGTCGAGCAGTTGCGCGATCGGCGTGCGCGCACCGAATCGGTACAGCATGCAGGGCAGCGCGAAATACAAGACGAACACGTTCAGGCCGGGAATCGCCTCCAGCGGCAATACGCGCCGGCGTGCGGCGAGGTAGCCCGCGGCGACCAGCGCGAAGAAAGGCAGGGTGATGGCGAAAATCTGAAGCACGGCGGCGATTGTCGCCAAGCCGCGGCAGATCGGCCTCGGCGGTGGTGCGGCCAGTATCATTGCGCCCTTCCCGCGCCCCCGCGCTGCGCGCGCAATTCGCCCCCTCCGCTTCCTCCCGAATGTCTTCCGGTCTCAATCTCGCCCAGCAGGAAGCCGTGAACTACCTGCACGGCCCCTGCCTCGTGCTCGCGGGCGCGGGTTCGGGCAAGACGCGCGTGATCACCCACAAGATCGCGCGGCTGATCCAGGCCGGCATGGCGCCCAAGCGCATCGCGGCCATCACCTTCACCAACAAGGCCGCCGCGGAAATGCGCGAGCGCGCCAAGGGGCTGATCGGGCGCGACGCGAAGCACGTGGTGATCTGCACCTTCCATGCGCTGGGCGTGCGCATGATGCGCGAAGACGGCGCGGTGCTGGGCCTGAAGCCGGCCTTCAGCATCCTCGACAGCGACGACGTCACGAAGATCCTGAAGGACGCGGGCGGCACCACCGACGCGGCCACGGCGCGCATCTGGCAGTGGACCATCAGCAAGTGGAAGAACATGGGCCTGAACGCCGCCCAGGCCGAGGCTGCGGCCACCGACGACAACGAGCGCATCACGGCGCAGATCATGGGGCGCTACGAAGAGCGGCTGACCGCCTACCAGAGCGTCGACTTCGACGACCTCATCGGCCTGCCGCTCAAGCTGCTGCGCGAGCACGACGAGGTGCGCGCCAAGTGGCAGGCCGCGCTCGGCCATGTGCTGGTGGACGAATACCAGGACACCAACGCCACGCAGTACGAGGTGCTCAAGGCGCTGGTCGGCGACAACGGCCGCTTCACCGCGGTGGGCGACGACGACCAGTCGATCTACGGTTGGCGCGGCGCGACGCTCGACAACCTGAAGAAGCTGCCGATCGACTACCCGACCCTCAAGGTGGTCAAGTTGGAGCAGAACTACCGCTCCACCAGCGCCATCCTGCGCGCGGCCAACAACGTGATCGGCCCCAACCCGAAGCTGTTTCCGAAGACGCTGTTCAGCGAGCTCGGTGAAGGCGAGCCGGTGCGCATCGTCGACGCCGACAACGAGGCGCACGAGGCCGAGCGCGCGGTGGCGCGCATCCAGAGCCTGCGCAGTGGCACCGCCGTGACGCAGGGCGAGCAGCACAAGGAGTTCCGCGACTTCGCGATCCTCTACCGCGCCAACCACATGGCGCGCGTGTTCGAGCAGGCGCTGCGCAAGGCGCAGATTCCGTACAAGGTCTCGGGCGGCCAGAGCTTCTTCGACCGTGCCGAAATCAAGGATCTGTGCGGCTGGTTCCGCCTGTGGACCAACAACGACGACGACCCGGCCTTCCTGCGTGCCGTGACCACGCCCAAGCGCGGCATCGGCCACACCACGCTCGCCGCGCTCGGCACCTTTGCGAGCCAGTACAAGCTGAGTCTGTTCGAGGCGCTCTTCAGTGCGTCGCTGCCCGCTGTCATGCCCAAGCGCACGCTCGAAGGCCTGCACGAATTCGGCCGCTACATCAACGACCTGCAGTACCGTGCGAAGCAGACGGTCGGCGCCGAGGCCGCACGCGCCTTTCTGGCGGAGTGGCTCAAGGAAATCGATTACGAGCGCCACCTTTACGACGGCGAAGACAGCGAGCAGGCCGCGGCCAGCCGCTGGACCCACGTGCTGGAGTTCTGCGACTGGATGGCGGCGCGCTGCGGCGGCGAGATCGATGACGCCTCGGGCGCCAACGTCGAAAGCGAGCGCAAGAACCTGCTCGAGGTGGCGCAGACCATCTCGCTGCTGTCGACTATCAGCGAGCGCGAGCAGGACCAGAACGTGGTCACGCTCTCCACGCTGCACGCCTCGAAGGGCCTCGAATGGCCGCACGTCATGCTGATCGGCGTGAACGAAGGCCTGCTGCCCTTCAAGCTCGACGACGACGACGGCCGCCAGCAGAAGGTGAGCGACGACACGCTCACGCGCCTGCAGGAAGAGCGCCGCCTCATGTACGTGGGCATCACGCGCGCGCAACGCAGCCTGGCCGTCAGCTGGACCAAGCGCCGCAAGAAGGGCCGCGAGATGATCGCGTCGCAACCCAGCCGCTTCATCGCCGAGATGGCGCTCGACAAGGCGACGGCCAAAGAAGACCCGCGCGAAAAGCTGAAGGCGCTGCGCGCAGAGTTCGCGCGCAAGGTGCAGGACGGCGCGGCCGCCGCTGCTGCTGCGGCGGCGGCACAGCCATGAGGCGGTGCATCGGTGCGCTCGGGCTGCTGCTCGCCGCGATCGGCGCATTCAGCGCGTCGCCCGCGGCCGCCGATGAAGCCTCAGCCTGCCCGGCGAGCGCGTCGGAGATTCCGGTCGAAGCCCTCTATGGCCAATGGGACGCGCGGTTCGGCGGCAGCGGAGACGTCGCAAAGGTGCGATTGACGCCCCATCCCGACTACGCAGGCAGCGTGCGTGGCACCATCGGCCGCGGCGGCCTTGAGGCCCAGCTGTCGGGCGACATCGACAACGAAGGTTTTCTTATCCTCGACGAATCACAAGACGGCCACAGTATCAGCGCCGTGTGGTCCGGCGAGATGCAACCCGGTTCATGCGGCAAGGAGTTCAAAGGAACATGGCGAAATTCAAGCGACGACAGCACCCAGCCCTTCATGCTGCGAAAGACCGGCAACCCATGACGCTGCTTCGCACGGCCGCCGCCGCGCTGCTCGCCGGCCTGGGCACAGTGGGCGCGCTGGCGCAGCCCGCCGACAAGCCCGCGAGCCCGCTGGCCGCTGCCGAACTGACCTGGCAGCAATGCCAGCGGCTGGCAGACGGTGCACGCCTGGCCTGCTTCGACCGTTGGGCGCAGCAGCAGACGCTGCCTGCCGCCATCGTGCCGAGCGCACCGCCCGTGCTCGCCAACACCCCGCCAGCCCCCGTGGATGCGAGCGTGCCTGCCACGCGCGTGGTGGCTGTGGCCACCGAAGAAGGTTGCCGAGATCGCCAGTACTCGGCCTTCTCGCGCTTCTGGGAGCTGGAGAACGGCAGCGACTGCGGGACCTTCGGCTTTCGCGGCTACCGCCCGCTGAACGTATCGGTCTCGGCAGCCACCCGCGCGCCCGAGACGCCGACCTCGCCAGCGCCCGACCACAACGGCGAAGCCTTGGGCTACCAGGCCAACGAAATGCGCATCGGCCTGTCGGTGCGCACGAAGCTGGCGCAGGGCATCCTCACGGCGAACGATCCGCAGAAGAAGGACTCGCTGTGGTTCGGCTACACGCAGCAATCGACGTGGCAGCTTTTCAACGGCGACCTGTCGCGCCCGTTCCGCACCACGGACCACGAGCCGGAAATGATGTACGTCTATCCGACGGATTTCCGTCTCCCGGGAGGATGGCGCTGGCGCTACCTCGGCCTGGGCGTCGTGCACCAGTCCAACGGCCAGACGCTGCCGCTGTCGCGCAGCTGGAACCGCACCTATCTGATGGCCGGCGTCGAGCTCGACGACCGCTTCCAGATCTCGGGACGCATCTGGAAACGCTGGAAGGAAAGTGCCGAAGACGACGACAACCCCGACATCGCCGACCACATCGGCCGCGCCGAAGTCACGGGCCGCTGGAACTACAACCGCGACAACACCTTCGGCGTGACCGTGCGCAACAACCTGCGCGACAGTGGCAAAGGCTCGGTGCGCCTCGAATGGTTCAAGGCGATCGGCGATCCGGTCACGAGCAACCTGCGCTTCCACACGCAGTTGTTCTACGGCTATGGCGACACGCTCATAGACTACAACCGCAAGCGCACGGTGTTGAGCATCGGCTTGAGCCTGGTCGACTTCTGAGGGCGGCGCGAGGGGCGAGGCGCTGAAACCGCGCCTCGCGCCGAAACCGTCGCAACCGATTTCGCGCACACCACGAAAAAGCCCCTGATCCTTGCGGATCAGGGGCTTTGCGTTTTGGTGGCCTGGGTCGGAATCGAACCAACGACACGCGGATTTTCAATCCGCTGCTCTACCAACTGAGCTACCGGGCCATGTACATCTGGAGCAACGAATCGGAAGGCCTTGTAGACCCTGCCGGCCGTCGAGCCATTTGTGCAGCCCGCGATTATACAGCGCTGCGGCGGCCTCTCGACAAGTCGACGCCCAATTGCTTGAGCTTTCGGTAGAGATGGGTGCGCTCCAATCCGGTTTTCTCGGCGACGCGGGTCATCGAGCCGTTCTCCATCGCAAGGTGGAACTCGAAGTAAGCCTTCTCGAACCCGTCGCGCGCATCACGCAGCGGACGGTCGAGATCGAAGCTCTGGCGCGACTGTGGACCCGGGTCGACCACCGCGGTCACCAACGCGCTGCTCGTCGGAACCAGCGCACTCTCGCCAGCGGTGGTGACGACGGCAGCGAAACCGCTCGCGACCGGCACCACGCTGGCGGCGGCACGGCGTGCGCTCTCGCGCGCCAGGCCCTGCTCCACCGCCTTGAGCAGCTTCTGCATGGTGATCGGCTTTTCGAGGAAGGCAAAGGCGCCGATGCGGGTGGCATCGACGGCGGTGTCGATGGTGGCGTGGCCGCTCATCATCACCACCGGCATGCTCAGCAGGCCGGCGGCCGACCACTCCTTGAGCAAGGTGACGCCGTCGGTGTCGGGCATCCAGATGTCGAGCAGCACGAGATCGGGCCGCGCGCGCTGCCGAGCGGCGCGCGCTTCGGCGGCGTTCTCGGCGAGCTCCACGTGGTGCCCTTCGTCGTTGAGAATTTCGAAGAGCAGGTCACGGATGCCCAGCTCGTCGTCGACCACGAGGATGTTTGCCATGAGTCTTTGTTGCTGCTGCGTTGTCGCTTGTGAGACGGACCCGTCGGCCGAACCCTCCGCACGCGGCGCAGACGCTCAGGCAACGGGGGGTTTCGACGCTTCGGTGTGAGCGACCGCTACCTGCGGCTCGCCGGCCAGCGCGAATGATAACGAGACTTGTGCCCCCGCCACAGCGCCGTCGACGGTACGGTTCGAAAGCTCGATGCGCGCGCCGTGCTCGTCGGCGATCTTCTTGACGACCGCGAGGCCCAGGCCGGTCCCTCGCACCTTGGTCGTGACATACGGCTCGAACGCTTTCTTGAGGATGTTCTCGGCGAAGCCCGGGCCGCTGTCCTGCACCGTGAGTCGCACTCGCTGGCCGGAGTCGCCCAGCCGGGTGCGGATGATCACCTCACCGGTCCGGCCGGTACCGGCCGCGGCGGCTTCGGCCGCATCCTGCGCGTTCTGCAGCAGGTTGTGGATCACCTGGCGAATCTGCTGCGCATCGCCCCGGATCGGCGGGCAGCGCTCGTCGAGTTCGCAGCGCAAGACGATCGGGGTGTTCTCGGCGCCATACAACTGCAGCACATCGCTCACCAGGGCGTTCAAATCCACCGGCTTCAGGTCGGCCGCAGGCAGCCGCGCGTAGTCGCGGAACTCGTTGACCAGCCGCTTCATCGCGTCGACCTGATCGACGATGGTCTTCACCGATTTCGTGAGGATCGCCTGCTCGGGCGGCGCGACCTTGCCGGAGAGCTTCATCTCCAGCCGCTCGGCCGACAGCTGGATCGGCGTCAGGGGATTCTTGATCTCGTGCGCCAGCCGCCTTGCGACCTCGCCCCAGGCTTGCGCCCGCTGCGCCGAGACGATTTCGGAGATGTCGTCGAAGACCAGCAACCGCTCGGCACCAGGCAACTCGGCGCCGCGCGCGACGATGTTGATCGCGTCCTGCGCCATGCCGAAGTTGTTGGCGTGCAGTTCGAAGGCGTGTTGCCAGTGGTCGAGGCCGTGCTGCGCACGCTCGACTTCGAAGTCGTCGAACTGCTGCTGCACGTTCTGCGCGAAGTCGGCCAGCCCCGGCACTTCGCGCAGCGGCTGCCCTTCGAACGCAGCGAGCGGCGCACGAAGCACGCGCGTGGCGCCGGGGTTGGTCGAGAGCACGGTGCCCGCGGCGTCGAGCACGATCACGCCGGAAGTCAGGTTGTCGAGAATCGTCTGCAGGTTACCGCGGGCGGCGTCGAGCTCGCCCACGGTCTGCTCGACCGCGGCGCGCGCATCGGCCAGCTGCTGCGTCATCACGGCGAAGGAACGCGTGAGTCCGCCGAGTTCGTCCTTCCCCTGGAGTACCACGGTGGGCCGCAGGTCTCCGCCGGCCACCTGGCGCACGCCGTCGGCCAGCACCAGCAGCGGCCGCGCCAGTCCGTTGCCGAACAGCACGGCCAGCAAGACGGCGCCGAACACTGCCAGGAACAGGCACAGCGTGAGCGTGCCGATGTACATGCGGCGCAGGCCGTCGCGCGCCAGCGAGCGTTCCTGGTACTCGCGGTTGGCCTCCTGCACGGCCAGCGCGTTCGCCACCACCGCGGGCGGCAGCGGCTGCGTCACCTGCAGGAAACGTGGTTCGGTGTTGAACTCGAAGCCAGGCCGCTGAACAAGCGCCAGTGCGCGGACGGTGGCCACCGGAGCTGGTTGCCCGGCCACGGGCGTTTCATCGAGCCCGTCGATATGGGCGATCGAGCGGTCCGCGCGCACCTGGCGAAACTGCTGTGGTGTCGGCCGCTCGGGGTTGATCTGGAAGCGCGAAGCGCCAGCGCTCGCGACCACCTGGCCGGCACCGGTCCAGAGCACGACGTCGCTCGCGCCGAGCTGGTCGCGCAGCCGCTCGAGCATCAGGCCCGCGCTGGTGTCGGCCACATCGGCCAACTGGCTGCTGGCGGTCCGGGTCTTGGCCGACAGGTCGGCGGAAAGCGAATCGAGGGTCGCACGACCGAGGTTCAGGCCGGCATCGAGCGCGCCTTCGACCTTGACATCGAACCAGCTCTCGATCGAGCGCGAGACGAACTGGTACGAAACGAAATACACCAGCACGCCAGGCACCACCCCCACCAGCGCGAAGATGGCGGCCAGCTTGATGAGCAGCCGACTGCCGAACTTGCCCTGACGCAACCGCCGCACCAGCCGGAAGGCGACCCAGCCGATCACCAGTATCAGCAATGTCGCGACCACCACGTTGATGCCGAAGAGACGCGCGTAGTTCTCTTCGTAGAGCACGCGGTTGTTGGTGGCCAGCGCCAGCAGGAACATCAGCACCAGACCCATCGCCGTCACGAGCGCTGCGATCACGCCGACCGCCCATCGCACGGCGCGCGCGCGGCGTGCAGCCTTGGAACCCACCACGCCGCCGCTCACGTCCGGACTCATCGCGCCTTCTCCACCGGCAGGCGGGCACTGCGCTCGGTGGCGATGTCCCACTCCGACTGGCCGACCACCCCGATCTGAAACGGCCTCGGCAGTTGCGACGTGTCGAGCCGGAACCGGAACACCACCGGATGCGTTGCGTCATCGCCGATGTCGGCCACGTCACCCAGACGCATGCGGCCGATGCGCTTGACGGCGTCAAGCGCCTCATCGAGGCTCTCGAAATTCTGGTTGAGCGAAATACCGAAGCCCGCGTTGCCGGTGATCGGCACCGGCGCGACATTGAGCCGCCAGCGCCGCGTCAGCGGCTGATACGCCAGCCGCATGTAACGAGCGACCTGCGCCACCTTGCGATCGGTCCAGTACCAGCGCTCACGGTAGATTTCCGCCTCGGCCACGAAGTGCACGGCGATGCCCTTGTCGAGCACGTCCTGAACCAGCGCAGGCAACTCGAATTGCACCGCGGCGTGGAGATAGATGCCGTCGTCGCCGTGCTCCAATCGCAATTGGGTGACCGATGCCGTGTGCCCTTGGGCGGCGGCCGGGGTCGGCCACAAGCCGCACAGAAAAAGCAGACCCGCCAGGCAGAGGCAGAGCCATGCCGTCGGCTTCATGCGCCCCCCGCCCGCAGCGGCACTGCCGCGCGCTTCAGCGGGCGGACTTTTCAAGCAGGGCGTAGAAGAAACCGTCGTGATCACCCAAGGGATTGTCCGGGACGGCACGTGCATTGCCCGCGCTTTGGGGTAGCAAATGGCCCGGCGAGGGCAGCAATCGGGCGTCGGTGTTGTGTGCAAGGAACGCATCGATCTGGTGCGACCCCTCCTCGCGGAAGACCGAGCATGTGCAATAGAGCAACCGTCCGCCAGGTCGGACCAGCGGCCAGAGCGATGCCAGCAGCATCGCCTGTTGCAGCGCCAGCTGGGCGGTGTCGCTCTCGCGCCGCAGCCAGCGCACGTCCGGATGGCGGCGCACGATGCCCGAGGCGGTGCACGGTGCGTCGAGCAGGATGGCATCGTAGGGCCGGCCGTCCCACCACGTGCCGGGGCGTCCTGCATCGGCCACTACCACCAGCGCTCTCAGGTCGAGGCGCGCCAACGTGTCGTCGATGCGGCGGCTGCGCACGGCATCGACCTCCAGGGCGGTGACCTCGATGGGCATGTCGCCGGCGCGCTCGAGCAGGTGCGCCGTCTTGCCGCCGGGGGCCGCGCAGGCATCGAGCACGCGCAACGGGGGGGTGCCTTGTCCACGCCCAGTAAGTCCGTCGATCAGCAGCGACGCTGCCAGTTGGGCTGCGGCATCCTGCACCGACACTTCGCCGGCGGCGAAGCCCGGCAGCTGCAACACGGGACGCGCCTGCATCAGCTGGACGCCGTCGGCGCCAACAGGCCGCCCTTCCTGGCCAGCCTGCTTCAAGGCCAGCAGGTAGGAAGCGACAGAGGTCTTGCGCCGGTTCACGCGCAAGGTCATCGGCGCCTGCTGGTTGTCGGCTGCGAGCACGCGTTGCCATTCGCGCGGATGGTCGCGCCGCAGCCGCTCGATCCACCAGCGCGGGTGGTTCCACTGCGCGACGGGCTCGTGCTCGGTCGCGGCTACCAGCTCGTCGCGCTCGCGCAGGAAACGCCGGAGGCACGCGTTGATGAAGCTCGCTTGCGCGCGGGTCGTCGGATTCCGCTTGGCGGCCTCGACGGCCTGGTCGACCAGCGTGAAGGGCTCGTACGGGGACGACGCCGGATCCCAGGCCAGGGCCAGCGCCGCGCAGAGCAGCGCATCGGCCGGCGGCGGCGGCGTGCGCTTCGCCAGATGACGGCGCAAGGCCTCGGCGCGGCCGAGGCGGCGCAGCACTTGAAAGCCGAGCGCCTGCACGCCAGGACGCAACGCGGGCTCCACCGCCTCGAAGGCGACCGAGCCCGACGTGCCTGCACGGATGGCCGCCAGCGCCTGGGCGGTGAGCTGGAGTTGGCGCCAGAGCGGCGGCGAAAGAGAGGGGTCGGAGAGGTCTGACAAGCGGTGGATGGTAACAACGGTATGGGGAAACGAATGCCCTGCCACCTTCCCATGGGACGATGGCAGGTGCATGCGCCGAACGCCGGCTTCGGTGTGCCTGCTACTTCATTTCGGCAGCCCGGCGCAGCTGCATCACCCATGCGACGAGCAACGCCGGAAACTGGCCGATGGCCGCGTTGTACGTCGCGACTGCCTGATTGAACTGGCTGCGGGCGATTTCCGCGGCCGCCGACGGCTCGGGCCACGCAAACGGCGAGGCACCCTGCGCAGGTTCGGCCGCGCCCGTGCGGTCGCGCGGACCGCCCAGCGGGACCGGCATCGACAGCGTGCCGTCGCCGTCGAAACTGGTGACCGCGTCGGGATACAGCCGCTGCCAGCCGCTCAGCATCACATGCAGTGCCGTGGCGAGCGCGCCCATGGCGGCGGGGTCGAGCGGGCGCAAGCGGGTCGCGGTGAGCAGCGTGGTGAGCTGGGCTGTGGTCGCACGCAGCGACGCCTGGGCGGGCGGCTCCGGCGCCTCGTCGTCTGGGGCCGCCTGCGCACGCGACTGGACGAAATCGAGTTGGCGCAGCAGTGCTGCATCCAGCGTGGCGTAGGCCTGCAAGGCGGCCGAGCGCAGGCGCACCAGGCGGTTGTAAGCGCCGACGAACCAGAACAGCAAGAGCGCCGCGCCCAGCCAGTAGGGCAGCGAGGACGGAAGGTGACTCAGCACGGTCTCGAGCGAATGAGGCCGCGCCGCCGCCAGAGGATGACGGCGGCGCGTTCGAATGAAAAAACGCCCTCCCGCCGCGAACGGACGGGAGGGCGTCGGGGGCCGGTCATGGCCTGGAGGGCAGCAGCCGTTACTCGGTCGCTGCGCCTTCGCTGGCGTCGACCGTGGTCGTGTCGTCAGCGCCGTTGCCAGCCAGCTCGGCGGCTTCGGACTCGGCGATGGCGCGGCGCTCGGCCTCGTCCATCTGGTCCTTGGCGCGGCGTGCCTGGTGGTACGCCATGCCGGTGCCGGCCGGAATCAGACGACCCACGATCACGTTTTCCTTCAGACCGCGCAGCTCGTCGCGCTTGCCCATGATGGCGGCTTCGGTCAGCACGCGGGTCGTTTCCTGGAACGATGCCGCGGAGATGAACGAGTCGGTCGACAGCGATGCCTTCGTGATACCGAGCAGCAGGTTGGTGAACGTCGCGGGGATCTTGCCTTCGGCGCGCAGGGCGTCGTTGGTGTTGAGCATTTCGCTGCGTTCGACCTGTTCACCCGAGATGTAGGTGGTGTCGCCGATGTTGTCGACCACGACGCGGCGCAGCATCTGGCGAACGATCACCTCGATGTGCTTGTCGTTGATCTTCACGCCCTGCAGGCGGTAGACGTCCTGCACTTCGTCGACGATGTAGCGCGCCAGCTCTTCCGAACCCAGCAGGCGCAGGATGTCCTGCGGATCTGCCGGGCCGTCGACCACCGACTCGCCCTTGTTCACCACCTGGCCTTCGTGCACCAGGATGTTCTTTTCCTTCGGCACGAGCTCTTCGTAGATGCCGCCTTCCGGATCGGTGATCTGCAGGCGCAGCTTGCCCTTGGTCTCCTTGCCGAACGACACGGTACCGGTCATCTCGGCCAGCATGCCCTTGTCCTTCGGCGAGCGGGCTTCGAACAGCTCGGCCACACGCGGCAGACCGCCGGTGATGTCGCGCGTCTTCTGGCCTTCGACCGGGATGCGGGCCAGCACTTCGCCGGGGCCCACGTCCTGGCCGTCGCGGATCTGCACCAGCGAGCCGATGGGGAAGCCGATCGTCACCGAGTGGTCGGTGCCGGGGATCTTCACTTCTTGGCCTTGCGCATCGATCAGCTTGACCTGCGGACGGACGACCTTGGCAGCGCCGCGGCGCTTCGGGTCGATCACGACGAGGGTCGACAGACCGGTCACTTCGTCCACCTGCTTGGCGACGGTGAGACCTTCCTCGACGTTCTCGAACTGCGTCTTGCCGGCGAACTCGGTGATGATGGGGCGCGTGAGCGGGTCCCAGTTGGCGAGGATGAAGCCGGCCTTGACCTGCTGATCGGCCTTGACCGCCAGGATGGCGCCGTACGGCACCTTGTGGCGTTCGCGCTCGCGACCGTGCTCGTCGTGGATGATGATTTCACCCGAGCGCGAGATCACGACCAGCTCGTTCTTGCTGTTGGTCACGTAGCGCATCGTGGCGTTGAAGCCGATCGAACCGTTCGACTTGGCTTCCACACTGGAAGCGACCGCCGCACGCGACGCCGCACCACCGATGTGGAAGGTCCGCATCGTCAGCTGCGTGCCGGGTTCGCCGATCGACTGCGCCGCGATCACGCCGACCGCTTCGCCAATGTTGATCAGGCCGCCGCGACCCAGATCTCGGCCATAGCAGGTGGCGCAGATGCCGAAGCGCGTTTCGCACGTCAGCGCGGTGCGCACCTTGACTTCGTCGACGCCCTGGGCTTCCAGCACTTCGATGTTGTCTTCGTCGAACATCTCGCCGGCCTTGAGCAGCACCGAGCGGTTTTCCGGGTGCAGCACATCGTCGGCAGCCGAGCGGCCGAGGATACGGTCGCGCAGCGATTCGATGACTTCACCGCCTTCGACGATGGCGCGCATCAGGTAGCCGCCGTGCGTGCCGCAGTCCTGTTCGATCACGACCAAGTCCTGCGTCACGTCGACCAGACGACGCGTCAGGTAACCCGAGTTCGCGGTCTTCAGCGCGGTGTCGGCCAGACCCTTGCGGGCACCGTGGGTGGAGATGAAGTACTCCAGCACGTTCAGACCTTCGCGGAAGTTCGCGGTGATGGGCGTCTCGATGATCGAGCCGTCGGGCTTGGCCATCAGGCCACGCATGCCGGCCACCTGGCGGATCTGCGCGGCAGAACCGCGTGCACCCGAGTCGGCCATCATGTAGATGGAGTTGAAGGACTCCTGCTCGACGTCCTTGCCGTGGCGGTCGATGACGCGTTCCTTGGACAGCTTGGACATCATGACCTTCGACACTTCGTCGCCGGCCTTGCCCCAGATGTCCACCACCTTGTTGTAGCGCTCGCCGGAGGTCACGAGACCGGAGACGTACTGCTGTTCGATCTCCTTCACTTCCTTGGCGGAGCGCTCGATGATGCCGTGCTTCTCGGCGGGCACCAGCATGTCGTCGATGGCGATCGAGATGCCGGCCTTGGTCGCAAGACGGAAACCGTTCTGCAGCAGCTTGTCGGCGAACACCACGGTCTCTTTCAGACCGCACTTGCGGAACGAGACGTTGATGAGCTTGGAGATTTCCTTCTTTTTCAGCGCCTTGTTGATGTTCGAGAACGGCAAGCCCTTCGGCAGGATCTCGGACAGCAACGCGCGGCCCACGGTCGTGTCCACCAGCGAGGTCGACGGCGTGAACTCGCCGGTTTCCTTGTCCTTGGTGTACTCGGTGATGCGCACAGCCACCTTGGCGGTCAGCTCGACCACGTCGGCGTCGAGCGCGCGCTGGACTTCACCGATGTCGGAGAAGACCAGGCCTTCGCCCTTGGCATTGATGCGGTCGCGGGTCGTGTAGTACAGACCCAGCACCACGTCCTGCGAAGGCACGATCGACGGTTCGCCCGAAGCCGGGAACAGCACGTTGTTGGAGGCCAGCATCAGCGTGCGGGCTTCCATCTGCGCTTCGACCGACAGCGGCACGTGGACGGCCATCTGGTCGCCGTCGAAGTCGGCGTTGAACGCCGCGCAGACGAGCGGGTGCAGCTGGATCGCCTTGCCTTCGATCAGGATGGGTTCGAAGGCCTGGATGCCCAACCGGTGCAGCGTGGGCGCACGGTTCAGCATCACCGGGTGTTCCTTGATGACCTCTTCCAGGATGTCCCAGACCACCGGCGTGCCGGATTCGACTTCCTTCTTGGCGGCCTTGATGGTCGTCGCGATGCCCATGGCTTCGAGGCGCGAGAAGATGAAAGGCTTGAACAGTTCGAGCGCCATCAGCTTGGGCAGGCCGCACTGGTGCAGCTTGAGCGTCGGGCCTACCACGATGACCGAACGGCCCGAGTAGTCGACGCGCTTGCCCAGCAAGTTCTGGCGGAAACGACCGCTCTTGCCCTTGATCATGTCGGCCAGCGACTTGAGTGCGCGCTTGTTGGCGCCCGTCATGGCCTTGCCGCGACGGCCGTTATCGAGCAACGAGTCGACGGCTTCCTGCAGCATCCGCTTTTCGTTGCGCGCGATGATTTCCGGGGCCTTGAGCTCCAGCAGGCGGCGCAGACGCGAGTTGCGGTTGATGACGCGGCGATACAGGTCGTTCAGGTCGGACGTCGCGAAGCGCCCGCCGTCCAGCGGCACCAGCGGACGCAGGTCCGGCGGCAGCACCGGCAGCACTTCGAGCACCATCCATTGCGGCTTGATGCCGGACTTGCGGAAAGCCTCGAGCACCTTGAGGCGCTTGGAGTTCTTCTTGACCTTGACTTCGGAGCCGGTCAGATCGCCACGCAGGCGCTCGATCTCGCTGTCGAGTTCGATGCCTTCGAGCAGGTCGCGAATGCCTTCCGCGCCCATCTTGGCGATGAACTCGTCACCGAATTCTTTGCGCCTCGTGTCGTAGTCGTCCTCGGACATGATGCTGAACTTCTTCAGCGGCGTCATGCCGGGGTCGGTCACCACGTAGGCTTCGAAGTACAGCACGCGTTCGATGTCGCGCAGCGTCATGTCGAGCACGAGGCCCAGGCGCGACGGCAGCGACTTCAGGAACCAGATGTGCGCGCACGGTGCGGCCAGGTCGATGTGACCCATGCGCTCGCGGCGAACCTTGGTCTGCGTGACTTCAACGCCGCACTTTTCGCAGATGACACCGCGGTGCTTGAGGCGCTTGTACTTGCCGCACAGGCATTCGTAGTCCTTGATGGGTCCGAAGATCTTGGCGCAGAACAAGCCGTCGCGTTCGGGCTTGAAGGTGCGGTAGTTGATCGTCTCGGGCTTCTTCACCTCGCCGAAAGACCACGAACGGATCTTCTCGGGCGAAGCCATGCCAATCTTGATGGCATCGAAATGCTCATCCGGCGTGAATTGCTTGAACAGGTCGAGTAAAGACTTCATGTGATTCTTTCCTTGTCTGCTTATGAACGTTCGAGTTCGATGTCGAGGCCCAGGGAACGAATTTCCTTGACCAGCACATTGAACGATTCCGGCATGCCGGCTTCGATGGAGTGTTCGCCCTTGACGATGCTCTCGTAGACCTTGGTACGGCCCACCACGTCATCGGACTTCACCGTCAGCATTTCCTGCAGCACATACGCGGCGCCGTAGGCTTCGAGCGCCCACACTTCCATTTCGCCGAAACGCTGGCCGCCGAACTGGGCCTTGCCGCCCAGCGGTTGCTGCGTGACCAGCGAGTACGGGCCGGTCGAGCGTGCGTGCATCTTGTCGTCCACCAAGTGGTGCAGCTTCAAGAAGTGCATGTAGCCGACGGTGACCGGACGTTCGAACTGGTCGCCGGTGCGGCCGTCGTACAGGTAGGCCTGCGTGCGGGTGTCGGTCAGGCCCTTGAGCTTGGCGATCTCTTCCGGATAGGCGAGTTGCAGCATGCCGCGGATCTCTTCTTCCGTGGCGCCGTCGAACACCGGCGTCGCGAAAGTCACGCCGTTCGACAGGTTGCCGGCCATCTCGACCACTTCACCGTCGCTCAGCTTGCTCAGGTCTTCCTTGCGGCCTGCGCCGTTGTAGAGCTTGTCGAGGAAGGCGCGGAGTTCCGCGATCTTGGCCTCGGCCTGCAGCAGGTCGCCGATGCGTTGACCGATGCCCTTGCCGGCCCAGCCCAGATGCACTTCGAGCACCTGGCCCACGTTCATCCGCGAAGGCACGCCCAGCGGGTTCAGGCAGATGTCGCACGGCGTGCCGTCGGCCATGTGAGGCATGTCTTCGACCGGAACGATCTTCGACACCACACCCTTGTTGCCGTGCCGGCCGGCCATCTTGTCGCCGGGTTGCAGGCGGCGCTTGACGGCCAGGTAGACCTTGACCATCTTGAGAACGCCAGCGGGCAACTCGTCACCCTGCGTGAGCTTCTTGCGCTTTTCTTCGAACGCGAGGTCGAAGCTGTGGCGCGTCTGCTCGAGTGAGTTCTTGATCGACTCAAGCTGCGAAGCCACTTCGTCGTCGGCCGGGCGGATGTCGAACCAGTGGAACTTCTCGATCGACGACAGGTAGGCCTTGTCGAGCTTGGTGCCCTTGGCCAGCTTGTTCGGGCCACCGTTGGCGGCCTTGCCGTTCAGCAGCTTCTCGATCCGGTCGAACGCGTCGGCTTCGACGATGCGGAGCTGGTCGTTCAGGTCGAGGCGGAAGCGCTTGAGTTCGTCGTCGATGATCTGCTGGGCGCGCTTGTCGCGCGTGATGCCTTCACGGGTGAAGACCTGCACGTCGATCACGGTGCCCTGCGAACCCTGGCTCACGCGCAACGAGGTGTCCTTCACGTCGGACGCCTTCTCGCCGAAGATGGCGCGAAGCAGCTTCTCTTCCGGCGTCAGCGTGGTTTCGCCCTTCGGCGTGACCTTGCCCACCAGCGTGTCGCCCGGCTGCACTTCGGCGCCGACATAGATGATGCCGGATTCGTCGAGGCGGTTGAGCTGCTGCTCGGCCAGGTTCGGGATGTCGCGCGTGATTTCTTCGGCGCCCAGCTTGGTGTCGCGGGCCATCACGACCAGTTCCTCGATGTGGATCGAGGTGTAGCGGTCTTCGGCAACGACGCGTTCGGAGATCAGGATCGAGTCTTCGAAGTTGTAGCCGTTCCACGGCATGAAGCCGATCAGCATGTTCTGGCCGAGGGCCAGTTCGCCGAGATCGGTAGAGGCACCGTCGGCCACCACGTCGCCCTTGGCGATCTTGTCGCCACGCTTGACGATCGGGCGCTGGTGGATGTTGGTGTTCTGGTTCGAACGCTGGTACTTGATCAGGTTGTAGATGTCCACACCGACTTCACCGGCCGCCGCTTCGGCGTCGTTCACGCGCACCACCACACGGGTCGCATCGACATAGTCGACGATACCGCCGCGGGTCGCAGTGACCACGGTGCCCGAGTCGACCGCGGAAACGCGCTCGATGCCGGTACCGACGAACGGCTTTTCGGGACGCAGCACGGGCACGGCCTGACGCTGCATGTTGGCGCCCATCAGCGCGCGGTTCGCGTCGTCGTGCTCCAGGAAAGGCACGAGCGACGCCGCCACCGACACGATCTGTGCGGGCGACACGTCCATGTACTGAACGCGCTCGGCGCCGACCAGGATCGACTCGCCGGCTTCACGCGCGGAAACCAGGTCGCCGGTCAGCTTGCCGTCCTTGTCCAGGACCGCATTGGCCTGGGCGATGACGTACTTGCCTTCTTCGATGGCCGACAGGTAGTCGATGTCCATCGTGACCTTGCTGTCGACCACGCGGCGGTACGGCGTCTCGATGAAGCCGTATTCGTTCAGGCGGGCGTACAAGGCCAGCGAGTTGATCAGGCCGATGTTCGGGCCTTCGGGCGTTTCGATCGGGCAGACGCGGCCGTAATGGGTCACGTGCACGTCGCGCACTTCGAAGCCGGCACGTTCGCGCGTCAAACCGCCCGGGCCAAGGGCCGACACGCGGCGCTTGTGGGTGATTTCGGACAGCGGGTTCGTCTGGTCCATGAACTGCGACAGCTGCGAGGCACCGAAGAATTCCTTCAGCGCGGCCGAGATCGGCTTGCTGTTGATCAGGTCGTGCGGCATCAGCGGCTCTTGCTCCGCTTGACCCAGACGCTCCTTCACGGCCTTCTCGATGCGCGCCAGGCCGGTGCGGTACTGGTTCTCGGCGAGTTCGCCGACGCAACGCACACGGCGGTTGCCCAGGTGGTCGATGTCGTCGACTTCGCCGTTGCCGTTGCGCAGGTCGACCAGGATCTTCACGACATGCAGGATGTCTTCATTGGTCAGCACCATCGGGCCGGTCGATTCGTCGCGGCCGACCTTGGCATTGAACTTCATGCGGCCCACGCGCGACAGGTCGTACGTGTCCGGGTTGTAGAACAGGCGCTGGAACAGGGCCTGCACCGCGTCTTCCGTCGGCGGCTCGCCGGGACGCATCATGCGGTAGATGGCCACGCGCGCGGCGAACTCGTCGACCGTTTCGTCGATCCGCAGCGTCTGCGAGATGTAGGCGCCCTGGTCCAGTTCGTTCGTGTAGATGACCTGGATGTCCTGCACGCCCGAGGTGCGCAGCTTCTTCAGCAGTGCTTCGGTCAGTTCGTCGTTGGCCTTGGCCAGGATCTCGCCGGAGTCGGCGTCGACGATGTTGCGGGCGATCACGCGGCCGACCAGGAAGTCTTCCGGCACGCTGATGTGCGTTGTCTTCGACTCTTCCAATTCGCGGGTGTGACGCGCGGTCACGCGCTTGTCCTTGGCGACCACGACCTTGCCGGCCTTGTCGGTGATGTCGAAGCGAGCCACTTCACCACGCAGGCGCTCGGCGACGAATTCCATCTGCGCGCCGCTGTCCATCAGGCGGAAGTTGTCGTTCACGAAGAAGTTCGCGAGGATCGACTCCGGGTTCAGGCCGATGGCCTTCAGCAGGATCGTGACCGGCATCTTGCGGCGACGGTCGACGCGGAAATACAGCATGTCCTTCGGGTCGAACTCGAAGTCGAGCCACGAACCGCGGTAAGGGATCACGCGGGCCGAGAACAGCAACTTGCCCGAGCTGTGCGTCTTGCCCTTGTCGTGCTCGAAGAACACGCCCGGCGAACGATGCAGCTGCGACACGATGACGCGCTCGGTGCCGTTGATGATGAAGGAGCCCTTGTTGGTCATGAGCGGCACTTCGCCCATGTAGACCTCTTGCTCCTTCACTTCCTTGACCACCTTCGACTGCGAAGTCGACGACTCGCGGTCATAGATGATGAGTTGGACCTTGGCGCGCACAGCCGACGCGAAGGTCAGGCCGCGGGTCTGGCATTCGCGCACGTCGAACGCCGGCTTCGCCAGGTTGTACTCGAGGAACTTCATCTCCACGAAACCGTTGTGCGAGACGATCGGGAACGCTGCGGTGAAGGCGGCCTGCAGGCCGTCGATGGTGCGCTTCGTCGGCGCGATGCCGGCTTGCAGGAACGCGGTGTACGCGTCCTTTTGCATTTGCAGCAGATAGGGGATTTCAACGACGCTGTCGCGGCTACCGAAATTTTTTCGGATGCGCTTGCGTTCGGTGTAACTGTACGTGGACGTTTGGGCCATGAGAGCTCCGGAGCTTGAGATCTTGCGCGACTTGTCAGCGGTGCTTTCGCACCACTGCTTGGCGGCTGGCCACTACCAGCCGTTGGCGGACAGTGATGCATTGCACATCACCCGAACCAAGGGGTCTTCTGCAGTCGGGGTCAGAAGACACTCAAAAATCCCGACTCGTTTTGGCTTTTCCGGAGCCCTTCGGGTCTCCGGGAAAGCCGGCAACGAGCCGGCTTTTGGGTGCGCTCTGAAAGCGGCAAAGGCTGGAGGGCTCTCTCAAGCACCTCCAGCCCTTTAGCGGGACCGAATTACTTCAGTTCCACCTTGGCGCCAGCTTCTTCCAGCTTCTTCTTTGCAGCTTCGGCGTCAGCCTTGGACAGGCCTTCCTTGACAGCCTTGGGAGCGGCTTCCACCAGGTCCTTGGCTTCCTTGAGGCCCAGACCGGTGATTTCGCGCACGGCCTTGATCGCCGACACCTTGTTCGCGCCAGCTTCCATCAGCATGACGTTGAATTCGGTTTGCTCTTCGGCAGCGGCTGCAGCCGGGCCGGCAGCAGCAGGGCCGGCCATGGCGGCGGCGCTCACGCCAAACTTCTCTTCGATGGCTTTCACCAGTTCGTTGAGTTCCAGGACCGTCATCGCGTCGAGGGCGGTCAGAAATGCGTCTTTATCGAATGCCATTTTTGTTTCCTAACAATTGGGTTGAAATGTTCAAACGCAAGCCGGCTTACGCGGGCTGCGCTTCGGCTTCCGCCGGTGCATCGGTCGCTGCTTCGCCACCACCGCGCTTCGCCGACAGCGCCGCGAGAACGCGAGCGGTACGGGAAATGGGGGATTGCATCAAGCCCAGCAATTGCGCCAGCAGCACTTCCTTCGAAGGGATGTTGGCCAGTTGCTTCACGCCGTCCACGTCCAGGACCTTGCCGCCGAAAGCGCCACCACGAATCACCAACTTGTCGTTGGTCTTCGCGAAATCGGCCACCACTTTCGCGGCAGCCACGGCGTCGACGGAAAAACCGTAGATCAGCGGACCGGTCATCTGGTCACCGAGGACTTCGAATGCGCTACCGGCCACAGCACGGCGTGCCAGGGTGTTCTTGAACACGCTGAGCGTCACGCCCTGGCTGCGCGCGGTATTGCGCAACTTCGTCATATCGGCAACCGTGATGCCACGATATTCCGCCAGCACGAGCGTTTGAGCTTTTGCGGCGAGGCTGGTCACGTCACCGATGACCGCTTCTTTCTCACTGCGATTCAGACTCAAGGTCTACTCCTTTTAATGCGCCCTTCGGTTCAGCTTTCGCCAAGGCCTCGGAACGCGCTTCATGCAGCGACCAACTGTTTCGGAAACGAATTCCTCGCAGTGGGATCGCCATCTGCGCTGGTGATTCCCCAAAGGAAATCGATTAAGTGCAGCGAACTGCACGCCAGCGGTCTTGGATGGCCCGTCGCGCCACTGCTTTGACACAGTGCCGCGCCGGCCCACCACATCGCCGCGCCCCGAAGGCCGCGGCAAATCTTCACATCAGCTCTGCGCGATCGACTGGGTGTCGACGCGAACGCCCAGACCCATCGTCGACGACACGGCGACCTTGCGCAGGTACACACCCTTGCTGGTCGCCGGCTTGGCCTTGACCAACGCCTCGATCAGCGCAGCCAGGTTGCCCTGGAGCTTGTCGGTGTCGAACGAACGACGACCGATCGTGCCGTGGATGATCCCGGCCTTGTCGACACGGAACTGCACCTGGCCGGCCTTGGCGTTGCGAACGGCTTGCGCGACGTCCGGCGTGACCGTGCCGACCTTCGGGTTGGGCATCAGGCCGCGCGGGCCGAGGATCTGGCCGAGCGTACCGACGACGCGCATGGCGTCAGGTGCGGCGATCACGACGTCGAAGGGCATGTCGCCCGCCTTGACCATGGCAGCCAGATCGTCCATGCCGACGATGTCGGCACCGGCGGCCTTGGCTTCTTCGGCCTTGACGCCTTGGGCGAACACCGCCACGCGCTTGGTCTTGCCGGTGCCGTTGGGCAGCACGACGGCGCCACGAACGACCTGGTCCGACTTCTTCGCGTCAATGCCGAGTTGCACAGCCACGTCGATGGACTCGTCGAACTTGGCAGTCGCAGCGTCTTTCACGAGACCGATGGCATCGACCAGTGCGTACAGCTTGTTGCTGTCGACCTTGCCGACGGAGGCTTTTTGTTTCTTGGTGAGCTTGGACATTTACACGCCCTCCACAGTCACGCCCATCGAACGGGCAGTGCCGGCGATGGTGCGAACAGCCGCATCCAGATCGGCAGCGGTCAGATCCTTCATCTTGGTCTTGGCGATCTCTTCGAGCTGGGCGCGCGTGATCTTGCCGACCTTGGCGGTATGCGGCGTGGCCGAACCCTTGTCGATCTTGATCGCCTTCTTGATCAGGATGCCGGCGGGCGGCGTCTTGATGACGAAAGTGAAGCTCTTGTCCGCGAACGCGGTGATGACCACCGGCAGCGGCAGACCCGGCTCGACGCCTTGGGTCTGGGCGTTGAACGCCTTGCAGAACTCCATGATGTTCAAACCACGCTGGCCCAGTGCGGGACCGATGGGCGGTGATGGGTTGGCCTTACCAGCTGGCACTTGCAGCTTGATGAAGCCGACGATTTTTTTCGCCATGACTTGCTCCTTGCGGGTGATAGCGCCGCGGCATATGCCAAGGCTCCCCGGGGGTTAGGACTCTTCGATCAAGGTTGCGCGCGGAGTCGGAACACACGCAACCGAAAATGAGGCCGGCCTCGCAGCCAGCGATCGCTCAGGTCTTCTCGACCTGACTGAATTCGAGCTCGACCGGCGTGGCACGACCAAAGATCATGACCGACACGCGCACCTTGCTCTTTTCGTAGTTGACTTCCTCGACCGTGCCGTTGAAGTCGGTGAACGGACCTTCCTTCACGCGCACGAATTCGCCGGCCATGAACTCCACCTTGTGGCGAGGCTTCTCGGTGCCTTGCTGCATCTGGCTCACGATGTCTTCGACTTCCTTCTGGGAAATCGGCGCCGGACGGTTCTTCGCGCCACCGACGAAACCGGTGACCTTGTTGGTGTGCTTCACCAAGTGCCAGCTCTCGTCGTCCATGATCATTTCGACCAGAACGTAACCCGGGAAGAAGCGGCGTTCGGTGGTGCGCTTCTGGCCGTTCTTGATCTCGACCACTTCTTCGGTCGGCACCATGATGCGTCCGAACTTGTCTTGCATCGCCGCGCGGTTGATGCGCTCGGTGATGTTGCGCTCGACCGCCTTCTCCATGCCCGAATAGGCATGCACAACGTACCAGCGGAAATCCGGGTTGGTCGGCGGCGGCAGCAGCGACGTGTTTTCGGGCGTCGTTTCGACAGCGTCAGTCATTTATTTTCTCCAGCCCAGAATGAGGTCGAAGAACACCCACTCGAGCGTCTTGTCGGTGAGCCAGAGAAACACCGACATGACCGCCACGAAAGCGAACACGTAGGCCGTCATCTGGATGGCTTCCTTGCGGGTCGGCCAAACGACCTTCTTAACCTCACGCCAGGCATCGCGGCCGAAGGCCCAAAGCTGTCGACCCGTTTCCGAACTTGCGAACGCAGCCACCGCCGCAGCCAGCCCGACCAGCAGCGCGGCCCACTGAACCAAAGAACCTTGGCGCGACAGCAGATAGAACGCCACGATGGCACCCACTGCGAGCGCGACCGCAGCCGCCAGTTTCGCCTTGTCGGCGCTGGTGCTTACGGTTTCGACTTGTGTTGTAGCCATCTTCGGCAAGTTCCTGCGGCCAAAACGGCCTTGATTCAATGCGTCTCTTGAGACGCCGAAGCCCGTCGGGTTGCGACGGGCCTTTGGGCGGCCCGCCGGTGAAGGCGGGTCTTTTTCTGAGCCACCCTCAGGTGGCAGGGGCAGTAGGAATCGAACCTACAACCTTCGGTTTTGGAGACCGACGCTCTGCCAATTGAGCTATACCCCTCCGTTATCAGACGCTGATTAAGCGAGGACCTTGGCCACGACGCCAGAGCCGACGGTCTTGCCGCCTTCGCGGATGGCGAAGCGCAGGCCTTCTTCCATGGCGATCGGGTTGATCAGCTTCACGGTGATGCTGACGTTGTCGCCAGGCATGACCATTTCCTTGCCTTCAGGCAGCTCGATCGCACCGGTCACGTCCGTCGTGCGGAAGTAGAACTGCGGGCGGTAGTTGTTGAAGAACGGCGTGTGGCGGCCGCCTTCGTCCTTGCTCAGCACATAGACTTCGGCGGTGAAGTGGGTGTGCGGCTTGATCGAACC
>NZ_RCZJ01000010.1 GCF_006438845.1 Variovorax ginsengisoli | reverse complement strand
TGGGCAGCCAGTTCATCGGCACGGTCGAGAACTGCGCCGTGCTGCTCAAGCAGATCATCGACGCGCCTGAAGGCATCGAGGCCGCCGCGCGTGCGGTGGCGCAGCGCCACCGCGCCGAGCGCAAGTCGATCCCCGGCTTCGGGCAGCACCTGCACAAGCCCGACGACCCGCGCGCCGCCAAGCTGATGGCCATCGGCCGCGCGCACCCTGAATTCGAAGGCAAGTACCTGCAGGCCATCGCCGCGCTGTCGGCCGAGGTCGACGCGGCCTACGGCAAGCACATCACCATCAACGCGACGGGCGCCGTCGGCACGCTGCTGGGCGAACTCGCCATTCCACCGACGCTGATGCGCGGCTTTGCCGTGATCTCGCGCGCCGCGGGGCTGGTGGCGCACATCGCCGAGGAGCAGCGCGTGCCCACCGGCCGCTTCATCTGGGACCTGATCGACCACGCCGTGCCCTATCGCGGCGAGGGCGACGGCCATAACAAGGCGCAGCCGCAAGGCTGAGGCCATTCCGCAGTGCCGGCTCCACTACGCAGCGAGTCGCGAATGTGTTGGTTGGGCCGCACGGCGGTGCGGCGTCTCGGGCTGAGCCCTTTTCTTTCCAAGTTATCTGAGGAAATCCATGAAGCTACTACGTCATCTCATCGTCGCCGGCATTGCAGTTTCGGCGTTGGCTCAGCTTTCGCTAGGGAATGCGCAATCCGTCAAGATCGGCCTTGTCGGGATCATGACCGGGCCCAACGCGCAGAACGGTGAGTTCTGCCGCAACGGGGCCATGTTGGCGCTTGACGAGATCAATGCGGCCGGCGGCGTCAAGACACCGGATGGAAAGACGCACAAGCTGGCACTCGAGGTGGTCGATGACCAAGGAAAGCCGGACGTGGGCCTGAACGCGATTCGGCGCTTGGCGTCCGACGCTGAGGTCGTCGCCTTCATGGGCCCGGACTTCACGGGCATCACGCTGCCGAGCCTGTTCGTGGGTGAAGAAGCCGGCATGGCTCAAATCACATCCTCGATCGGCGCGCAGGTCACGGCCCAAGGCAACAAGCACATCCTGCGGGGTCGATCGAACGATCAGATGTGGATGACGGCGCTGGTCGACTACATAGGCAAGACACTCAAGGTCAAGTCTGTCGGAGTGTCGTTCACCAATGTCGAACTCGGTCGCAGCGGTCGCGACGTGGCCGTCAAGTCCCTCGCAGAAAAATACAACCTCAAGCCCGCCGTCGAGGTCTCCCACAGTGCAGGCGATCGTGACCTGACTGCGTCGGCCGCCCGCATCATGCAGGCGAACCCGGACGTACTTATCAATTGGGGTACACAAATCGAAGCAGCGCTGCTGTTGCGCACCCTGCGACAGTTGGGTTGGAAAGGCGTCTTCGCCTTCAATGCAGCCGACGACATCTTCGTGAATCTGGCAAAAGAATCCGCCGTCGGCGTCGTCGGACCGCAGAACTGGGTCTGGTCCAAACCAGACGAAGGCACGAAGAAATTCGTGAACGCCTACGAAGCGAAGTACGGCAAGAAGCCGTCACCCCATTCGATCGTTTACTACGACGGCGTAAAGATGTACGCAGAGGCGATCGCAAAGGGCGGACCCGTTCGCCGTGATGTGCTGGCATCGCTCAAGGCCATGCCTGCTTGGAAGGGCGTGCAAGGCACTTATCAACCAAATGAAAAGGCAGGTGACACGATCGCCTCTACCGTGATCATCCGGTACGACGCCAAGCTCAACCCCGAAGTCGTCTTTTCGGCCAACTGACGTTGCCGCGCAACGCCACATTCGGATTCGCCCATGCTTTTTCAGCTTGCAATCTCCGGCCTCTCGATGGGCGCGCTATATGGATTGATCGCGCTCGGCTTCGTGATGATCTGGAACACGGCCGCTGTCGTGAACTTTGCGCAGGGCGAACTCGCCATGCTGGCCATGTTCCTCGCCTTCACTGCCCATGTGACGCTGGGGCTCAATGTTTGGCTGGCGATTCTGCTGGCCGTGGCCGGTACCGCGCTGCTCGGCTACCTCTTCGAACGCGGACTGGTCCGCCCTCTCGTGCGGGCGGATCCGCTCACGGTGATCATGATGACCATCGGCCTGCAGATCTTTCTATCTAACGGCGCCAAGTTCATATGGGGCACGCAGCCCGAAGCGTTTCCAGCGTATTTCGGTTCCGCGTCGCTGGAGTTCCTGGGCGTCGTCCTGTCACCGCAATCGCTGGCGGTGCTGGGCGTCGTGCTGGTCCTCTGCATACTGCTCCACTGGATGTCGCAGCACACTCGCCTCGGAAAGTCACTGCGTGCAGTAGCGCAGGATCGCGAGGCGTCGGCTCTCATGGGAATCCGGATCGACCGCGTGGTTGCTTCGGGCTTCGCGATCAGCGCGGCGCTGGCGGGCATTGCCGGCGTCCTGATGGCACCACTCGTCTTCGTCGCGGCCGACGTCGGCCTGCCGCTGCTCGTGAAATCTTTCATCGCCGCAGTGATTGGCGGTTTCGGTAGCTACCCCGGCGCGTTGATCGGTGGACTCCTGATTGGTGTGCTCGACAACCTGGTGGGCTTCTATATCTCGGCTGACTACCGTGACGTGGTGCTCTTTGGCGTACTGATCGTGATCCTGCTGTTCCGCCCGGAAGGGCTCTTTCCCAAACACCGTTGACGCCATGAAGAAAACGCCTCTCGTCATGTTGACTACGGCACTGGGCCTGGTCGCACTCTTCGTGCCGTTCGTGCTGTCCGACTACCAATTGCAGGTGGCCGTGATGGTCGGCATCTTCGCGCTGCTCGCGCTCAGTCTGAATGTACTGAGCGGGTATGCGGGCATGATCTCTCTGGGCCATGCCGGGTTCTTTTTGATCGGCTCCTACACGTCCGCAATCCTCGCTACGCGCTACGCTATGCCATTTCCGGTGTCCCTAGCCGCTGCGGTCGCGCTCACCGCAGCCAGCGGACTTCTGCTAGCGGTCCCTGCGATGAAGCTTTCCGGGCATTTCCTGGCGGTCATCACGATTGCATTCGGCCTGATCCTCCACCTGCTTTCCATCAATCTTGAATTCATCACCAATGGCGTCTCGGGGATCTCGAACATCGCCCGGCCAGGCATCGGAGGATGGTCGCTGAAAAGCGATCTGGCCTATTACTTCTTTGTGCTGGGAGTGCTGGCTCTTGTTTGCTTGCTGGTATCGGCATATACGCGCTCCGGCTATGGCCGCGCGCTCAGTGCCTTGCGAGACGACGAAGTCGCTGCAGGCTGCATGGGTGTCAACGTCAACCTCGCCAAGATTCACGCTTTCGTGATCTCGGCTGCCATCGCAGGTTTGGCAGGTTGTCTATACGCCCACTATGTGCGTTACATCAATCCGGAAAGCTTCACCCTCGATATTTCGATTCGGATCCTGATCATGATGGTGGTCGGCGGGATCGGCAGCATTTTCGGCTCGCTCGTGGGGGCGCTCGTGGTCTACGTGCTTCCTGAGGCCCTTCGATTCCTCAACGACTATTACTACCTCGTCTTTGGCTTCGTGATCATCCTACTGATGCTCTTCCTCCCACGAGGGCTGGTATCGCTGATCCCAGGCGCTTCGGGGGCCGTTGGCAACGCCAGCGCAGGAAGGGGGTCGCGGCCATGAACGCCTCGTTGCTGACAGTCCGCGGGTTGACGCGCCGGTTCGGCGGCCTCACGGCCGTGGACAACGTCGATCTTGATGTGCGAAAAGGTGAAATACACGGCCTGATAGGGCCAAACGGTTCAGGAAAGACAACCTGCATTAATCTGCTCTCGGGCGTGCTCAAGTCCGACGCAGGCAGCGTGACGCTCGAAGGTACCGAAATCGCAAGGCGTCCGACCCACGTGGTCGCCGCGGCGGGCCTGGCGCGGACATTCCAGAACATCCGAGTATTCGGCCGAATGACCGTATTGCAGAACGTGCTGGTCGGTTTCAACCAATCGCTCGGATACAACCTGCTGAGCGTCTTTTCTTTGCGCAACGGGGCTGCAGAACGGCGTCTGCACGAGCAGGGGATGGCGCTGCTGGAGTTTGTTGGTCTGGCGGACAAGCATGACACCCTCGCGACCAACCTGTCCTATGGCGAGCAGCGGCTGATCGAGATAGCGCGTGCACGTGCACTGTCGCCGCGCCTGTTGCTGCTGGACGAGCCGCTGGTTGGCATGAACCCGACCGAAGTGGATAGGGTAGTGGATCTGTTTCAACGCATGAGAGGGCAGGGGCTCACGATGCTCCTCGTCGAGCACAAGATGCGCGTAGTGATGTCCGTATGCGACCAGATCACCGTGCTGAACTTCGGACGAAAGATTGCGGGCGGTCAGCCCGATGAAATCCGCGCGGACCCAGAGGTCATTCGCGCATACCTGGGTGAGAACCATGGCATCAGAAAAAAGCGTACTGCTGGAAGTTGAACATCTGGCTGTCAGCTACGGGCCGTTGCCAGCGCTGCACGATGTGAACTTCAACGTGGATGAAGGGCAAATCGTTGCTGTGCTCGGTACCAATGGCGCGGGCAAGTCGACCACGTTGAAGACGCTGGTCGGTCTCATGCGGCCGAACGCCGGCAGCATCCGCTATCGCGGAGAGCCGATCGGAGGCGTCGCCACTTACGACTTGCTCCGCCGCGGCATCGCCCTGGTGCCAGAGGGGCGCCGCGTCTTCGCGCATTCGACCGTGCAGGAAAATCTTGAGCTCGGCGCGATCTCACGCACCTCGAATGCAGAGATCCAACAGAGTTTCGAGCGCATTTATGCGTTGTTTCCCCGGCTGAAGGATCGTCGCACCCAATTGGCGGGATCGCTTTCTGGTGGCGAGCAGCAAATGCTGGCGATTGGGCGGGCCATGGCGTCCAAGCCTGCGCTGTTGTTGCTGGACGAACCGTCGATGGGACTGGCGCCGATTTTCGTGAACCAGATCTTCGAGTTGCTGGTCGAGCTCAATGAGCAGGGAACGACCATCTTGGTTGTCGAGCAGAACGCCAACCTAGCCTTGGAGATCGCCGATCGGGCTTACGTGCTCGACGGCGGACGGACCGTCTTGTCAGGCTCGGCCGATGAGATCATGAACAACGAAGCCGTCACGGCTGCCTATCTGGGCGCATGACGAAGCCGTCCTCACAAAAAGCCCGCCATGCCGCTCCATCCTTTTGCCAGTCTCACCGAACTGGCACAGTCGCTTTCCCAAGGAGAATGCTCCGCACTGGAAGTGACGGACTTCTATCTTGACCGCATAGCGCGGGCCAATCCGGTGCTGCACGCCTACGTCAGCGTCGACCAGGAGGCGGCGCGACTGCAGGCTCGCGCCTCCGACCTACGGCGAGCCGCTGGTCATTCGCTGGGGGCCTTGGAGGGCCTGCCCATTGCCATAAAGGATCTGTGCGCGATAGAAGGTCATCCAATCGGTTGCGGCTCCATGGCTTGGAACAGTCGCCGTGGGGAGCAGACGGCGGCTGTCGTCGAAAGGCTGCGTCGCGCCGGCATGGTGATCCTGGGCAGGACGCAAATGGTGGAGTTTGCCTTTGGTGGCTGGGGCACTAATCCGCACCTGGGGACGCCTCGCAATCCCTGGGACCTCCAGGTGCACCGCATTCCCGGCGGCTCTTCCAGCGGCTCTGGCGTGGCCGTGGCGGCAGGGCTGGCGCCGGCGGCCATCGGCTCGGACACTGGTGGCTCGGTGCGCATCCCAGCGGCGTTGGTCGGTATCACGGGCTTGAAGACCACGGTGGGATTGATCAGTCGCTATGGGGTTGCGCCGCTTTCCGAGACGCTGGACTCGATCGGCCCCATGACCCGCACCGTGGCCGACGCAGCGCTGCTGACCGAAGCGCTTGCAGGACCTGATAGGCGCGACGCGTGCACGCTGAGAGCTCCGATCGCAGACTACCGGTGCGTGTTCGCCAGCGCCCCTTGCAGCCTTAGCGGGATGCGGATCGTCTCGTTGCCGGAGGAGCAGTTTCCCATCGCCGTGGCTCCGGATGTGTTGACTGCCTATCGCATGGCGCTCCAGGTACTGCGCTCGCTGGGGGCCACCATGGTGGAACGCAACTTCCCGTTTGATTTCAACGATCTCATGCGGCGGAATGGTCAGTTGATCAGTGCGGAGGCCTGGTCTCTTCTGGGCGCTGTGGCGCAGGATGCGAATGCGCCTCTGGGAAATGCGGTGCGTGCCCGTGTGATGGGCGGATCTTCTGTTTCAGCCGCTGACTACATCAGAGCGCTGGCACATCATCGTGACTCCGGCGAGAGGTGGCACGCGTGGATGACGGACGCCGATGCGGTTCTCACTCCTACCCTGCCAATGACCGCCTGCGCGATCGAAGAGGTGGATGAGAACGCAACGCCGCTGTCAACGTTCACCCGCGCGGGCAACTACCTGGGCGGCGCCGCCATTTCGCTGCCCGCGGGTCAGTCGCGTGCCGGTCTTCCCATAGGCATTCAGTTGATGGGAAAGCGGTTTGACGAGGCGTCAGTGCTTCGCATCGGACATGCATACCAGCAAGCGACAGAGTGGCACCGACAATCCCCCGAGCTCGGTTTGCTCTTTCAGAGGAATTGAGCATTTGTAAGGCAAATGGCGGGCTGTTCATGCGGGGCGGCGTCGTACTGCCCCTCAACCGGCCATTCAGGCGTGCACATCGAGAGGCCACTACTGGTAGCTCGAAGGAGTTTCAAGTTTTCACTGACTTGGCGCAGTCTGTAAAAGCGGGCAACCGTTGCACATGCGCTCGGTTGCGCGCGCAGACTACTTGACAGATTGCCTACGGCTCTTGTCGCTGGGGCGAACCACTCGTTCCAGCACCCGCGCAGCCGAGTGAAGCAGTTCGAGATCCGCAGGATCTAGGTTTCGAGGGTGATGATCGAAGTGGCACAGCGTTCCCAATGCGGTGCCGTCTTCGGCCACGATCGGAACGCCGCCGTAGGCGTTGTACATGCCTTTGGCCCAGTGACCTTGCAGCCGAACGTCTTCGCCTGAATTCCCGGTGTGAAAGCCCCCCGTCGTCACGGCGAACTGGCAGAAGCTCGCGCTCAACGGAATCGTCTGCAGCTCTGCCGGGCAAGGTTCGCCATCCTTGTCGAACAGCGCGAGATTCCGAAGGGTTCGATCCGATTCGATGAGGTAGACGCCGGTGAAACGATGCGGGACCGTTCGATTGAGAACCGACAGCGCGGCATGCAAACCGAAACCACCCAATGTTCTGACGAGTTCGAGGAACACCGCGTCACGCGGCGGCGCATCGCGCAGCTCCGACCCTGTGATGACACTGACCTCGATGGGCTCCGGGCACTCATCGGGATCGAACGTGGCCGTTTGCATCGCAGCGCACGACTCGATGGCCGCAAAGTAGGCATCTGCGTAGCGGGTGAATACCTTGGCGCCCACGGCATGGTGCGTCCCGTCGGAATCCACGAGCCCCCAGGACCACTGCTTGGAATCATCGAGATGGATTGAGATATGCATAGCTTCACGCGCGCGCATGAGGAGTAATCAGGATCGAAGAGCGCTGGTCACAGCGACCTTCGGGAGCAACACCTGCTGCGCGGCGCGCAGGGTCGCTGCGGTGGTGACTCCTGATCGATGGTTGAAAGCGTCGCTGCTTGGCGGGCATTCAACCTCAAACGACGCCAAATGATAATAGTGCAAATGCACGGTTCAATTAGGCACTTCGTTCGGTGAAGCTCGTTCAGTCGACCACGCTGCATGGGCGCGGAGGCGAGGTGCCGCGACCTTTCTCGCTCGCCGATCCCATGCGCTGCGCTCCATCCACATCCTCTGACCCTGCGTGAAATCTTCTGCCGGTGCCTCGTACCTTAGTTCGCATCACAACCTCTGGGCTGTGGCTGCGTCAGTGCTCATCGCGAGTTTGGCGGCGTACGTCGCCCTGGATCTGGCACGCAGGGTTCGGCAGGCTGACGGCCGGACTCACGTGCTCTGGTGGCTGGCAGGCTCGGTCACGATGGGGACGGGAATCTGGTCGATGCACTTCGTTGGAATGCTGGGCTTTTCCCTTCCCATCGATCTCGGCTTTACCGCCGGGTTGACTTTCGGCTCGTGGATTGCCGCGGTGTTGGCCTCGGGGATCGCCTTGTGGGTTGCCAGCCGTGCCGACTATGGTTGGCGTCGCCTGGTGATTGCATCGGGGGCGATGGGTGCGGGCATCTGTGGCATGCACTACATCGGCATGGCGGCACTGGACATGCGCCGGGAATCGTCTGGCACGCGCCGACAGTCGTGCTCTCGGCGGCGATTGCCGTCGGCGCCTCCGCCGCGTCGCTCTTGATCTTCAAGCACCTGGGCGATGCAACGCGAGAGCGCCGTCTCCCGCTTCAGATCCTCGCTGCCATCGTGATGGGGTTGGCTGTGTGTGGAATGCACTACACGGGGATGGCTGCGGCCGCCTTTCCTGCCGGCTCGGTTTGCTTGAGCGCTGACGAATTGCGGGGTTTCGGCCTCACGACCGTGGTGGGAATCGCAACCAGCCTGCTGCTTCTCGGAACTCTATTCACGTCGACCGTCGAAGCGAGATTGCAAGTGGTGGCGCAGCGACTGGCGCGCTCGCTGACGGAAACGAACGCCGAACTCACCCGCGCCAACAACGAACTGCAGCAACGCGCGTTCACCGACGCACTCACCGGTCTGCCCAACCGGGTGCTCTTCGAGGACCGTTTGCGTCACGCGCTCTTGCGCATGAGGCGCGCCAACCAACTCAAGGTGGAGGAGCGCATCGCCGTGCTGTTCATCGATCTGGACGGTTTCAAGCCGATCAACGACACCTTCGGTCATACGGCAGGCGACCATATTCTGCGTTCGGCGGCGGACCGACTGGCGCGGCTGGCCGGTCCAAGCGACACGGTCGCGCGCATCGGCGGCGACGAGTTCCTGATGCTGCTCGAAGGGGTGAGGGACCAGGCAGATTGCGCACTGGCCGCCAACCAGATGCTGCGCGCGCTCGGCGAGCCATTCAGCATCATGGGCAAGCAACTCCAGATCGCATGCTCGATCGGCATCGTGCTCCATCCCGATCAAGGGGAGCCCGACAAGTTGGTGTCCAACGCCGACGCTGCGATGTATGCCGCCAAGCGCGCAGGCGGCGGCAACTATGCGATGTTCGAATCTTCCATGGGCGTTAATGCCGCAACCCAGCTGGAGCTGCAGAGCGATCTGCGTCAGGCGCTCGAACTCGGTCAGTTCGAATTGCACTACCAGCCCAAGATCGACGGGCACAGCAAGCAGATGAGCGGCGTCGAAGCACTGGTTCGTTGGAACCATCCGCAACGCGGCCCGATCGCCCCGATGGATTTCATCGGCTTGGCGGAACGCTTCGGATTGATCGTCCGGCTGGGTGAATGGATCATCGACGAGGCATGCCGCCAGATTGCCGCTTGGCGTGCCGAAGGCGTGACGATGTCGGTGGCCGTCAACTTGTCGGTCATGCAACTCCGTGAAGCCGACTTCGTCGATCGCGTCGAACAGGCGTTGCTGCGGCACGACGTGCCTGCGTCCCTGCTGCTGTGCGAGATCACGGAGTCTCTTGCGATGGAAGACTTCAAGAGCACGCAGCGCACCTTCGATGGGCTGGCGCGTGCCGGGGTCTTCCTGTCAATCGATGATTTCGGCACGGGCTACTCCAGCCTGAGCCACTTGCGGCAGCTTCCCGCAAGGCAGGTGAAGATCGACCGCAGCTTCGTGAAGGATCTCGAATCCCAGGAGGACGCGCGTGCTGTCGTCGATGCGGTCATCCGGCTGGCCCATGCGCTCGGTCTGGGCGTGGTCGCCGAAGGTGTCGAGACGCAAGCTCAGGGCGACATTCTTCTTCGCATGGAGTGCGACGAGCTTCAAGGCTTCTACTACGCGAGGCCGATGAGCGCCTCCGCATTGATGGACTGGTTGAACACGCGGCAGCAGCCATCGCGTGGGTCGGAAGCGCGATAGAGCCTCACGCCGTCGCTTGCTTTCAAGCAAGTCGAGGTGCTCGGGCATCGTTCGCCTCGAGCGGTGAGGCGCTGTCGCGACGAACCCCCTAGACCATGACAAAGCCGCCCGAAGCGCCGATGGTCTGCCCCGTGATGAACAGTGCCCGGTCCGACGCCAGGAACGCCACCAGCGCGGAGATGTCCTCCGGACGCGACAGGCGTCCCACGCCTTTGGAGATGGGGTAGACGTTCAGCATCTTGCCCAGCCGCTCGTCGTTCTCGACCGTGGCATCGACATGCAGCGGCCCGTCCTTGATGCCTGGATGGGACACCGCGCCCAGTGCGATGGAATTGACGGTGACGGCGTGGCGCCCATGCTCGCGCGCCAGTGCTTTGCCGAACCCGGCGATCGCCGCCTTGGCGCCCGAGTACACAGCCATGTTGGCCTCGCCGATGCGGCCTGCTTCGGAAATGATGTTGACGATCCGACCGCCCTTGCGCGCCACCATGCCCGGCAGCACGGCGTGGCAACAGTTCATCGTGCCGTACACGTTGAGATTGACGATCTTGGCCCAGTCCCCGACAGGCATGTCCAAGAACGGCGGCGTTCGCCCGCCCTTTTCTCGGCGCTCCGGGATGATCCCGGCGTTGTTCACGAGCACCGTCACCGGCGCATCGAAATGCCCGGCCGCCCGCTCCACCATGGCATCCACCTCTTCGGCGCGGGTGATGTCCGCAGGCGCGGCCAGCGCCTGGCCGCCTGCCGCCACGATCTCCTGCACCACGGCGTCTGCACGCGCGGCGACCAGGTCGTTGACGATGACGCGTGCACCTTCGGTCGCGAGTTCGATGCAGATCTGGCGACCGACGCCCTGACCGCCGCCGGTCACGAGCGCGACCTGGCCTTCCAATCCGAGTTTCATGTGTATTCCTTTGGGGGTTTCGTTGAAGACTTGAGGGCACTCAGCGGCCGGTGAAGACCGGCTTGCGCTTCTCGACGAACGCGCGCATGCCTTCCTTGCGGTCCTCGCTGTCGATGATCATGGCGGCCGCGTAGCGTTCGTACTCGAGGCCCGAATCGAGATCGGTCTGCATGCCGCGGTTGATCGCCCGCTTGGCGAAACGCACTGCGAGGGGCGGGTGCTCGGCAATGCGCTGCGCGAGAGCGAAGGCGGTCGCCATCAGCTCGCTGTGCGGCACGACGCGGCCGACGATGCCCAGGCGCAGCGCGGTCTCCGCGTCCACCAGGTCGGCCGTGAGGATCAGTTCCTTGGCGCGCGCTTCGCCGATCAGGCGCGGCAGCCGTTGCGTGCCGCCGGCGGCCGGGATCACGCCCAGCTTGATCTCCGGCAAACCGACGCGGGCGGTGTCCGATGCGATGCGGATGTCGCAGCACAGCGCAATCTCGAGGCCGCCGCCGAGGGCAACGCCATTGAGGGCCGCGATCACCGGCTTCTCGAACTCCTCGATGTTGCGGAACAGGTCGTGCGTGGCCTTTTGCGCGACGAAATAGTCGGCGCCCGTGATCTGGTTGCCGGCGCGCTCCTTGATATCGGCACCGGCGCAGAAGGCGCGATCGCCGGCACCGGTGACGAGCACCGCCCGGACGCGGTCGTCGGCACGTGCGTACTCGAAGAAGGCACGCGCCAGATCGGGCTTCATGGAACCGCCCAGCGTGTTCATGCGGTCCGGCCGGTTCAGGGTGACGATGGCGACGTTGTCGCGCACCTCGTAGAGCAGCGTTTCGAGGTGGGGATGGGAAGAGGTCATTGGCTTCGGGTCCTGGCGTTGAAGAGGGATCAGGCGTGCGCTGCAGACAGCACGTGAGCGATGGCCACCGAGCCGAGGCCGATCATGTGGGCCATGCCCCAACGCGCGTTCGGGTGCTGGCGGCCTTCGGCCTCGCCGCGGATCTGGCGGGTGATCTCGGCGATCTGGCCGATGCCGGTCGGCCCCAGGGGGTGCCCCATGCCGATCAGCCCGCCGGATGCGTTGATGGCACAGCGTCCGCCGATGCGCGAGTCGCCGCGCTCGAGGTAGGCGGCTCCTTCGCCCGCTGCGCAGACGCCCACGGCTTCGCTGTAGAGCAACTCTTCCACGGAGAAGGCATCGTGGAGTTCGAGCAGGTCCAACGCCGTGGGCGCGATGCCGGCTTGCGCGAGGGCCGCCTGGGCGGTGCCGCGGACCAGGTCGATCGCACCTTGGCCGTACACCGTCTCGTCGCGCTCGCTGCTGGCGGCCGACGCACGCACCCGCACGCAGCGCCGGGGGTCGAAGTTCATGCGTCGCAGGGCGCGGCCCGACACCAGCAGCACGGCCGCGGCACCTTCACCGCGGGGGCAGCACTGCTGCACGGTGAGATCGCCCGCCACCTTGGGGGACGCCAGCACCTGTTCCAGCGTGCGCGGCTTGCGAAACTGCGCGTACGGGTTGAGCGATGCGTTGCCGTGGTTCTTGACCGCCACCTTCGCCATCGCCTCGATCCCGGCACCGCGTTCGCGCAGGTAGGAGCGCGCCATCAAGGCGAACTTCACGGCCGGAACGGTGGCGGTCTCGCTGAGGCGCTCGAGCCCGTCCTTGTTCGCCGCACGGCGGCCATCGCCGTGCTTGTCCACGCCCATGGCCAGCACCACATCGCTGATGCCGTGGCTGACTTCCATGCACGCCTGGCGAAACGCGAACGAGCCCGAAGCCGAGGCGTTCTCGACCTGGGTGACGGCCAGGCCTGTCGAGCCCAGGTGGCGGAACATCACGCGGCCTGCGGCCATGCCGATGGAGGTCGTGCCTACATAGGCGCTCTGCACCTGCTTCCAGTCGAGCCCCGCATCGGCCAGCGCCGCACGCACGGCCGTGAGCCCAAGGTGCGTGTAGGGCGTCTCGCTCGGGAACTGGTAGGGGTGCATCCCGATGCCCACGACATAGACGCCGTCGTTGCCGTCGATCCATTGGCTCATCGCATCGCCTCCTGGGCCGGCACGAACTGGCAGCCGTAGGTGCCTGCGGAGGCCGAGGGCACCGCAACGGCCCGCAGCGCCATGCCGGGTTGCAGGCGGCTTTCGTCGTCGACGGCGATCACGCCTTCTTCGACCACCTGTTCGGCAATGCGGATGTCGCCCGCGATGCTGGGTGCCTGCATGCCCGGAACCAGCGCCACGTGCAGCGTGACGTACTCCAGCAAGGTGCCGCCGCCGGGCCGAACCACCTGCATCGCTGCATCCGTCGGGTGACCGCAGTGCATGCAGCCGGGCGCATTGGCCGGAAAGCTCAAGCCTTGGCAGGCCGGGCAGTGCGTGAAGAAGAAGTCGAGCGAGTGCCCGTCGGCCGCCAGCCGATACAGCGACGGCCGCTGCGGTTTCAAGGTGGAGAGATCCGGGGTCATGGGCTTCGATGGAAGTGACGTAGACAAACTTATTCGACCTTGGCGCCGGACGCCTGGACGACTTCGCGCCAGCGGACCATCTCGGTCTTCACGAACTCGCCGAGCTTGGCGTCGCGCAGGTCCTTGAGCGGAACGCTGCCGAACTTCTCCGTCACCTGCAGCATTTCCGGATCGACGATGGCCTGCGCGATCGCATCTCCCATCTTCTTGACGATCTCGGGCGGCGTCTTGGCGGGGAAGAACACAGCGCTCCACGCACTCGACTCGGCTTTGGGAAAGCCGAGCTCGCTCACGCTCGGGACTTCGGGCGCGGCGGTGAGCCGGCCCTTGCCTGTCACGGCCAGCGGCGTGAGCTTGCCGGCCTTGACGAAGGGCATCACGACCACCGGGTAGTCGAACATCACGTCGAGGTTGCCCGCCATGAGGTCGGTCAACGCGGGGCTGCTGCCCTTGTAGGGCACGTGGGTCATCTTGGTGCCGGTCGCGACCTGGAACAGCTCGGCGGTCAGGTGCGTCCCCGTCCCGGGGCCGGCCGAGCCGAAGTTCAGCTTGCCCGGATTGGCCTTCGCGTAGGCGATGAGCTCGGGCACCGTCTTGTAGGGCCGCGAAGGATTGATCACCAGGATGAGGGGCGTTTCCGACATCGCATGCACCGGCACGAAGTCCTTGACCGGGTCGTATCGGATGTTCTTGTACAGCGCGAGGTTGGCCGCCTGCGTGCCCTGGGTGCCGTAGATCATGGTGTAGCCGTCCGGCGGTTGGCGCGACGCGGCTTCCACGCCGATCGAACCGCCCGCACCCGGGCGGTTGTCGACCACCACGGGTTGACCGAGCTTGTCGCCGAGGATCTTCGCCATCAGCCGAGAGGTGTTGTCGGTGATCCCGCCGGGCGTGAAGGGAACGACGAAGGTGATCGGCCGGGTCGGCCATGCCTCGCCCGCTGCGTGCGCGACGCCCAGCATCGCCGCCGTCGCGCAGAAGCCGACGACTGCTTTCTTCCAGAACTTTTGCATGCTTGTCTCCGATGGTTTTTTGGCTCGTTCTTTCTACGAGTAATCGCAATATAGGACGGTATGTCGTAGATGCGCAAGAGGTGATGTGCCGATGTGCTGACCTATTTGCGCCTGCAGAATTGCCGATGAAGAATGAAAGCCACGACCCATTGCTCCGCTAATATTCGTCATCATCTACGAAATATCGGAGGAACCATGCCCACACTCGTCCCTGCAGCCGCCCGTACCATGTCCCTGCTCGAACTGTTCGCACGCGAGAAGCGCGAACTGTCGAACTCGGACCTCGCACGCCTCATGGACCTTCCGGAGAGCAGCTGCTCCGACCTGCTGCACACCCTTCACGAGCTCGGCTATCTGCTGCGCACGGCGCGAACGCGCCGCTTCTATCCGACGGCCCGTCTGCTGTCGGTGGCCAAGGAGATCTCGGCGAGCGATCCGCTCTACGCGGTGGCCGCGGAAGCGGCGGAACTGCTGCGCGACAAGACCGGGGAGACCGGCCTGTGCGGCCGTCTCGAAGGCGGTGTCGTCAAGGTTCTCGCCTTCACCGAGGGTCGGCATCCCTTGCGCTACATGCAGAACGTCGGCGACAAGCTGAGCCTGCACGTCTCCGCACTGGGCAAGGCCGTGCTCGCGCTCGGAACGCCCGAGGAGGCCGCCCGTCAACTGCGGCTGAAGCCCTTGCGCAAGATCGCCGAAGGCACCGTCGTCGACTTGGCCGTGCTCGAGGCACAGGTCGACCAGGCCCGCGCGCAGGGCTGGATCTGGGTCGAGAACGAGGGCGGCGACGGCCTCGCCGCGTTGGCCGTGGCCGGACACATCGGCGGCGAGCCGATGGCGATCTCGGTCGCCGGCCCGACCGATCGACTGCGCCAGCACCGCGAACCGTTCCTCGCCGCCCTGCAGGAAGTGCAGGCGCTCGTCTTTCGCCCACGCTCTGCCAGAGAGCCCGCCACGTCCCAGTGAGCGGGCTGGCTTCGGCCTTTTTCCCAACCCTTAAGGAGACATCCGGATGAACTTCACCCCCGACGCCGATCAGGAACTGTTGCGCGACAGCATTCGACGCTTCATGAAGAGCGAGGTCACACCGCTGATCGCCAAGCACGACGTCGAGAAGACATTTCCCTTCGAGATCCTCAAGGAGCTGGCGCAGTTCGGCTACATCGGCGGGCGGCTCCCGGAGTCGGAGGGCGGCATGGGCATGGACCAGTTCACCTGGGCCATGCTGATGGAAGAGGCCGGCTACGCCTGGCTCTCGATGCGCACCATGCTCAACATCACCAACGGGCCGATCCACAAGATCGCCGCCGAAGGAACACCCGAGCAGAAGGAACGCTTCCTGAAGCCGCTGCTGGCGTCGGAGCGCCGCTGCTTCACCGCCATCAGCGAGCCGGGCACGGGGTCGAACATCGCGCAGATCCAGACGCGCGCCGACCTGAAGGACGACCACTACGTGCTCAACGGGCGCAAGCTCTGGATCACCAACGGTGCGTTCGCCGACTTCGGCATCGTGGTCGCGCGCACTTACAGCCCCGACTGCCAGGGGCAGCTGTCGACCTTCCTGGTCGAGCGCGAGGTGTCGCCTTATGAAGTGCGACGCGTGGACACCATGGTGCTGCGCAGCACGGGCACGGCCGAACTGAATTTCGACAACGTGAAGGTGCCGCGTGCCAACCTGATCGGCGAGGAAGGCAGCGCGCTCAAGCGCATGCTGGTCGGCCTCGACGGCGCACGCGTGAACATCGCCATGGGCGCCGTCGGTGCGGCGCAAGCCGCGCTCGACCTGTCTATCGATTACGCGCGCACGCGCACTCAGTTCGGCAAGCCCATCGGCAGCTTCCAGCTGGTGCAGAAGCTCATCGTGGACATGACGGTGCGCGTGGAGGCCGCGCGGGCGCTGGGCCTGCGCGCCGCCGCGGCCCTCGACGCCCAGAAAGACGCCCGCATGGCCTGCTCCATCGCCAAGCTCTACGCCACCGAGGCCGCGCACGAGGTCGCCAGCATGGCGCTGCAGGTGCACGGCGGGCTCGGCTACTCGACCGATTACCCGATCGAGCGGATCTTCAGAGACACCCGTGGCGGCACCATCCCGGAGGGCACGACCGAAGTGCAGACGCTCATCATCGGCCGCGAAATTCTCGGCATGTCGGCCATCGTCTGAGCGCACGGGAAACACCATGGAGACAACCCAAAATTCGGCAGCCGATCTTTCGCGCCTCATCCGTCCTCGTTCCATCGCCCTGGTCGGCGCGTCCGATCGCGAGGGCAGCATCGGCGAACGCACGCTGACCAACCTCGTCACGCACTCGTCTTTCGATGGCGAGGTCTACCTGGTCAACCCCAGCAAATCCGAAATTCGCGGACAGCGCTGCTGGCCCAGCGTGGCGTCGCTGCCCGCCACGCCGGATGTCGCCGTGGTCGCGGTGCCGGCGAGCGGCGTGCTGACCGTGATCGAGGAATGCGCGGCGCGCGGCGTGGCCTTCGCCGTCATCTTGAGCTCCGGCTTCGGCGAGGCGGGCGCCGAGGGCGAACGCGAGCAGCAGCGCATGAAGGAGATCGCCGAGCGCGGCGGCCTGCGGTTGTACGGCCCGAACTGCCCCGGCCTCACCAACGTGAACGGTCGCCTCGGGCTGACGTTCTCGCCATCGTTCCCGCACGACCTGACGCCGGGCCCCATCGGCCTGGCGACGCAGGGCGGCGGCCTCGGGCGCAACGTGATGCAGGCCATGGAGCGCGGCATCGGCATCGGCCTGTGGGCGTCGACCGGCAACGAGGTCGATCTGCAGGTGGCGGACTTCATCCACTACATGGCCGAGGCGCCCGACATCAAGGTCATCGTCACGCTGCTCGAGGGCATCAAGGACGGTCCCAAGTTCGTCGCGGCGGTGCAGCGCGCGGCGGCCAACGGCAAGCCGGTGATCGGGTTGAAGGTCGGCAAGTCGGAATACGGCCGGCGCGCGGCGCAGTCGCACACGGCTTCGCTGACCGGCTCCGCCGAAGTCAACAGTGCGGTGTTCCGACAGTTCGGCGTGATCGAGGTCGACGACATCGACGAACTGGTCGACACCGCCTGGCTCTTCGCCCGCGCCATGCCGGGCGCGCAGGACGCGCTGGGCATCTACTGCTCGTCGGGCGGGACTGCGGCCCTCACGGCCGATGCGGTCGGTTCGGCCGGGCTGACGCTGGCCGCCTTCACCCCGGAGACCACCGAGGTGCTGCGTGCCAAGCTGCCGGCCTACGCGGCGATCGGCAACCCGGTGGACACCACCGCCATGGTGCTGAGCGACAAGACGGTGGTCGAAACCACCTTGGGATGCGTGGCCAACGACCCGAACCTGGCGTTGACCATCGTGCCGATCGCGCTCGACTACGGCGAGACCACCACCCGGCTGGCCGACAACATCATCAATGCCCAGAAGGGCTGCGCGGCACCCATCGTGCCGATCTGGATGAGCGACCGCCTCGGCGAGGGCTACCAGAAGCTGGTGGCCGCGGGCTTCGCGCCGCCGCACTCGGTCGGCAAGGCAATCTCCGCCATCGGTCGTTGGGTCGAATACGGGCGTTGGCAGCGCGCGAACACCGGGGCCGAGCCGCGCGTGCTTCCGCCGCTGGCCGCGCCGCTCGGCGACGGCGCCACGCGCAGCCTTTCCGAAGCCCAAGCCAAAGCACGGTTGCGCGAGGCCGGCATTGCGCTGCTGCCGCACGGGCTGGCCCGGAGTGCCGAAGAAGCGCGCGCGCTCGCAGACGGCATGGGCTACCCGGTGGTCGCCAAGATCGCGAGCGAACAGATCGTGCACAAGTCCGACATCGGCGGCGTGCAGGTGGGGTTGCAGGATGGCGCGCAGGTCGAGGCGGCGTGGCGCGAAATCATGGCGTCGGTGCTGAAGCACCAGCCGGGCGCGACGATCGACGGGTTGCTCATCGAGAAAATGGCGCCGCGCGGCGGCGTGGAACTGATGATCGGCGTGACCCGCGACCCGGTGTTCGGCCATGTGATGACCTTCGGGCTCGGCGGCATCTACGTCGAGATCTTTCGCGACGTCACGCGACGCCTGCTGCCGATCGGTGCGCGCGATGCGGCGGCGATGGTTCGCGAGATGCGCAGCTTTGCGTTGCTCGACGGCGCACGCGGTCGGCCGAAAGCCGACGTGGCGGCGGTCGAGGCGCTGCTGGTGCGCGTCTCCGACTTCGTCGCCCGCCACGCGGACCGGCTCGAGGAGATGGACTTGAACCCGGTCTGGGTCGGCGCCGCGGGCGAGGGCGCGATGCCGCTCGATGCCGTGATCGTCGAGCGAACCGGAACGCCCGCATGACCGGCAGCGCCGTGTCGCCGCCGCTGGCGGGCATCACCGTGGTCGACTTCAGCGAGCTCTTGCCCGGCCCCTTCTTCACCCAGAGCCTGGCCGAGATGGGCGCGCGCGTCGTCAAGATCGAGCGGCCGCCGCACGGCGACAACGTGCGTCGCATGGGACCCGGCGTGTTCGATGCGGTCAATCGCGGCAAGCAGAGCCTGCTGGTCGATCTCAAGGACGAGGCAGGACGCGCCGAAGTGCACGCGCTCATCGCCACGGCCGACATCGTGGTCGAGTCGTACAGGCCGGGCGTCATGGCCCGGCTCGGATTCGACGCGGCCCGGCTGTGCGCCGAGTTCCCGCGGCTGGTCTACGTGTCGCTCAGCGGCTATGGGCAGGAGGGGCCGTGGGCCGGCCTGCCGGGGCACGACATCAACTACCTCGCCGCGGCGGGCGTGCTGGCGGTCTCGGGCGTGCCCGACGGTGGCCCGGCGCAGAGCTTCGGCCTCCCGGTGGCCGATCTGTGCGGCGCGATGTACGCGCTGTCGTCCACGCTGGCCGCGCTGTACCAGCGCGCGCACACGGGCCAGGGTCAGTACCTGGACGTGGCGCTGGCCGACTGCGCCTTGCACTGGATGAACCCGCGCGTCGGCGCCTGGCGCGAATCCGGTGCGATCACGCTCGAAGCCCAGCGCGAGGCCACGCTGGTCAAGCCCGCGTACGGCGCCTTCGCCTGCCGCGGCGGGCGGCATGTGTCCATCGCCGCGCTCGAAGACCATTTCTGGGCACGCCTGTGCGACGCGCTGGACCTGGCACCCTACGGCGGCGACGAATTCCGCGCGATGAAGGCGCGCAAGGACGTGGCCGTTGCCATCAACCGGCGCATCGCCGAATTGCTGGCAGACAGGGAGGCCGACGAGGTCTTCGCCCTGCTGCAGCGCCACGACGTGCCTGCCGCGCCGGTGGTCGAGCCGTCGCATGTGAGCGGGCTTCCGCAGTTCGCGCATCGGGACAAGTTCGAAGCCGGCAGCCTCCTTCCCGTGGCGCGCTATCCCGTCGCCATGGCCGGCATGGTGCCCGGCGGCGTCGGCGGGGCGCCCGCACTCGACAACGCGCGGGACTGACGCCATGGCACCGGTCTTCCGCACACGCATCACCGAGCTCTTCGGCATCGCGCATCCGATTTTGGGCGGCGGCCTGATGTGGCTGTCCGACGCCGAGTACGTGGCGGCGCTGGTGAACGCCGGCTGCATGGGCTTCATCACGCCGCGCTCCTTCGACAGCGACGAGGACTTCACGGCGGCGCTGGTGCGATGCGCAGCGCTCACCGGCGGAAAGCCTTTCGGCGTGAACCTCACGCTGTCGAGCCGTCCCGAGGCGAACGGCGCCGTGCGGCGCTGGCTCGACATCGCCCTCGCGCATGGCGTGCGCCACTTCGAGACGGCAGGCTATGCGCCCACCGAGCTCATCGGCACCTTGCACGACGCCGGCGCCATCGTGCTGCACAAGGCGCCGAGCATTCGCCATGCGCTGTCGGCCGAGCGCGCGGGCGCCGATGCGATCGCGCTGATCGGCATGGAAGAGGGCGGCCACCCGGGCACCAACGAGCTGCCGACCATGCTGATGGGCGCGTTGGCCGCGGAACAGTTCCGCGTGCCGGTCGTGCTGGGCGGCGGCATCGGCCACGGGCGGCAGATTGCGGCCGTGCTCGCGCAGGGCCACGAGGGCGTGATGATCGGCAGCCGCTTCCTGGTCTGCGCCGAGATTCGCGCGCACCGCGCCTACAAGGAGCACCTGCTCGGTTGCGACGAGCACTCCACCGTGCGCCTGCTGCACACGCTCGGCAACACCTGGCGCGTGCTGCGCAACGACACCGCGCGCCGCATCGACGAGATCGAGCGTGCCGGCGCGGCCGACCATGCCGCGTTCGGCGACCTGATCAGTGGACGCATCGCGCGCGACCATTGCTATGCCCAGGGCGATTGGCAGCGCGGCATGCTGTCGCTCGGGCCGTCCATCGCCTTCGCCAAGCGCATCGAACCGCTTTCGGCCATCGTGGCCCAACTGCTGGAGGAAGCGCGGACGGCGCTCGCCCGGCTTTCGTCGCTCGAAGGGGTTCCGGCATGACGCATCGACCACCGCCTTTCCTGGATCGGCTCGCACTTCCTCTGATCGCGGCACCGATGCTGCGCGTGTCGGGCATCGAACTGGTGTCCGCGGCGTGCCAGGCTGGCGTCATCGGCGCCTTTCCGACGGCCAACTGTGCGTCGCTCGACGAGTTCGATGCGTGGCTGCAGCGCCTGAGCGCGGAGGCTGCGGGGGCGGAGGGGGCGGAGGGGCGCATTGCGCCGTACTGCCCCAATCTCATCATGCGGCGTGACCCGGCCAAGGTGCGCGCAGAGGTCGACCTCATCGTGCGCCATCGGGCCGAGGTCGTCATCACCAGCGTCGGCTCGCCGGCCGCGGTGATCCCTGCGCTGCACGACGGCGGCTGCCTGGTGCTCGCCGACGTCGCGTCGGTGCACCATGCCGAGCGCGCGCTGGAAGCCGGCGCCGACGGCCTGGTGCTTCTGACGGCAGGCGCCGGGGGCCACACGGGATGGGCCAATCCCTTCGCGTTCGTGCGTGCGGTGCGGGCCTTGTTCGACGGACCCATCGTCCTGGCCGGCGGGCTGTCGGACGGCGTTGCGCTCAAGGCCGCCACCGTGCTCGGCTGTGACCTGGGCTCGATGGGCACGCGCTTCATCGCGACACGCGAGAGCCTCGGCAGCGATCCTTACAAGCAGATGCTGACGCACAGTTCGCTCGACGACGTCATGACCACGCGCGCTTTCACCGGCCTGCCCGCAAACTTCCTGCGCCCCTCGGTGGTCCAGGCCGGGCTCGACCCGGCAACGCTCGACGAGTCGGTGTCGGTGCAGGAGGCGCGAAGCCGCTTCGGCGGCGGCTCCGAAGGCGCGGTGGTACAGCGATGGGCCGATCTGTGGAGCGCGGGGCACTCGGTGTCGGGCGTGTCGTCGATCCCGACAGTGACGGAGCTGGTGCAGACGTTGACCAACGAATTCGGCAGCGCAGGCTGATCCGACGCATCGGTTTGGTCGGCCGACTTCACGCGTCCGGACCTGTGTCAGACGACGTCGGCGCTACTGTCCGATCTTGAAGTTGGTGTCTTTCGCCATCTTCCGGTAGCGCTCGATGTCTTCCTTGATCGCTGCAGCCAATTCCTCGGAAGTGCCGCCCACTGCGTCGTAGTCGAGGCTCGCGAACTTCTGGCGCACATCGGGCATGGTGGCGACCTTCGCCACTTCGGCCTGCAGGCGCTGAACCACGGCCGGCGGCGTTCCGGCCGGGGCGAGCAGGGCGGCATAGCCCTTGGTCGACATGTCGATGCCTTGCTCCTTCATCGTCGGAACATCGGGCAGCGTCGGCGAGCGCTGGTCGGAGAACAAGCCGAGCGCGCGCAGCTTGCCTGCGCGGATCATCTGCAAGGAGTTGAAGGTGTCGATCATGAGGTCGGCCTGCCCGCCGATCACCGCCTGCGCCTGCGGGCCGGAGCCGTTGTACGGCACGTTGATCATGTCGGGCGCGCCGACGAGCAGCTTCAATTGCTCGCACATCAGGCTGTATCCGCTGGTGCCCGCTGCGAAGCTGGTGGAGCGCTTGCCGCTGCGGGCCAGCTCGACGAGCTCCTTCACCGTCGTGGCCGGCACGTTGGGGTTGGCCACCAGCAACAGTGACCAGGAGGCGAGCATGCTGATCGGCGCGAAGCTCTTCACCGGATCGAAGCTGGTCTTGTAGAGCAGCGGGCTGAGCGCCAGCACGCTGCCGGCGGGGAACAGCAGCGTGTAGCCGTCAGGCGCAGCGCGCGCCACCATTTCGGCGCCGATGATGCCGTTGGCGCCGGGCTTGTTCTCGACCACCACGGGCTGCTTGAGCGCGTGGCCGAGCTTCTCGGCCAGGAGCCGCGCCACGACATCGGTGGACCCGCCAGGGGCGTAGGGCACGACGATCCGGATCGCGCGCGTCGGGTACTCGTCGGCCGCTCGGGCCGGCAACGCGCAGGTGGCGGCCAACGCGCCCAGACCGATCACCAGCGCGCGACGGCGCGGGCCTTTCAACGTAGCGATGTTCATGAGGGCTCCTGAAACGAAAGCATCGGGGCGATGCCGAACGAGGGCGCACGCGCGCAAACCGCTGTCGCTCACATGCGGGCGAGGTCCTTGTCGTAGCCGGGCTCCAGCTCGACGTTCATGGACTGGAGGAAGCGGCTGACGCACACGTAGAAGCTCGCCGTGAGCACCAGTTCGACAACCGCGGCATCGTCGAAGCCGCAGGTTCGGAGCTGCGCCACGGTCGCCTCGGAGGCGGCGGGTCCGCGTGTCACTTCTTCGGCGAGTTGCAGCACGGCGCGCTCCTGCGCGTCGAACAGGCTGGAGGTGTGCCAGTCCGCCAGTGCATCGATCTGCGCGTCGCTGACACCCGCCGCCGTCGCCATCGGCACGTGATGTGCCCATTCGTACGCGGTGCCCGCCACCTGTGCGCCACGCAGGATGAGCAGTTCGCGCAACGGCCGCGCAGTTTGGGCTTTCAGGCGCAGCGGCCACGCGAAGTCGAGCCAGCCGCGAAACATCTCCGGCGCGGTGCCGAGCACGCGGTACAGGTGCGGCATGTGGAAGCCCGGCCCTTGCGCGCGGCGCACCTCGTCGAACAGGGCTTTGGCGGCGGGGTCTTCCGGATGTTCGGGGAGCAGGGGAACGCGTGGCATGAAATTCTTCGTGGGTTTGAGGGAAAAGGAAGGGCGTGCGGGTTCAGGCCGGCTTGGCGTCGGGCTTGAGGCCGGGCGACGGGGCGTTGCCCGCGGTCGTGCCGGCATCCACCGGCAGGATCACGCCGGTGACCCAGCGTGCCTCGTCGCTCGCGAGGTAGGCCACCGCCTGGCCCACGTCCCAGCCCGAGCCTTCGGTCTGCAACAGCGAGCGTTTGCGGCGCTGCTCGCGCACTTCGGGCGTCATTCGCCCGGCGACCATCGGGGTGTAGACCATGCCGGGCGCGACGCAATTGACGCGGATGCCTTCCACCCCGTGATGCGAGGCCATGGCGCGCGTCATGTTGACCACCGCGCCCTTGGAGGTCGGATACAGCAGGGCCGGCGTGCCTCCGATCAACCCGGCGACCGACGCGATGTTGACGATCGCGCCGCGGCCGACCTTGCGCATCTCCGGGATCGCGTATTTCGCCATCAGCATCATCGAGGTGACGTTCACGCGCAGGGCGCGGTCCCATTCCTCGATGTCGAGATCGACCGCGTTGCCGGCCGGTCCGCCGATGCCGACGTTGTTGACGAGGATGTCGACACGACCCCACGCCTCGACGGCCATGCGCACGGCCTGTTCGCATTGGGCTGCATCCGACACGTCGCACTGAACTGCCATCGCCGTGCCGCCCTCGGCCGCGATCATGCGTTCGGTCTCTTGCGCGGGCGCCAGCTCCGCATCGAGCAGCAGGACCTTGGCGCGGCGCCGCGAAAGCAGGATGGCCGCTGCACGGCCGTTGCCGATGTCCGCAGTGCGCGAGCCGGCGCCGGTGACGATGGCGACGCGGCCCTCGAGGCTGCTGCTGGCGGCCTCCGCATGCGCAGTCGTTACGGGGATGGGTGATGCGGGAGCGGGTGATGCAGCGGTGGTATTCACTATGCGAGCGCTTGCCGGCGCCTTTGACAAAAGTCTTCGAACCATAGACCCGTGTCACCTCGCACAGCACGGTGTTTATCCTAGGATGAAACGTTTCATAGCGCGGCGTATGAGCGGGCCGGGCGCATGGAAAACCCCTTCAGTAGTTATCCCGATGAAACGTTTCATCGAAGGTCTTAGGCTGCGTTCAATGGTTGAATTCACGGACACGAGCACCGGATCGCGGATGGCGCAGCGCGTGGCGTACCTCGGACGTCGCGCGGGGCATCTTCTCGCCGTGCTTCTGCTCCTGAGCGTGGGCACGTTCCTCATGCTCGAACTGCTGCCGGGCAACCTGACCGACTCGCTGCTTGGCGACAATGCCAGGCCGCAGGACATCGCCTTGCTCGAGGCGCAGCTGGGCCTGGACAAGCCGCTGCCGCAGCGCTTCGGTGCCTGGGTGTGGAACGCCGTGCAAGGCGACCTGGGCCGCTCGCCGCTGAGCGGAGAGGCGGTGACCGAGGCCATCGCGCACCGGCTGCCGGTGTCGGTGCAGCTCATGCTGTTCGCGCAGATCCTGGCCCTGGCGATGGCGTTGCCCCTGGGCATCTGGGCGGGATACCGCGAAGGCGGCCTGGTCGATCGGCTGGTGTCCAGTGCCTCCTTCGGCGTGCTGGCCGTCCCGCACTTCGTGCTGGGGCTGCTGCTCATCCTGGTGCTCGCCATCTGGCTGCGATGGTTTCCCGCCACCGGCTACGTGCCGTTCAGCGACAACCCGTTCGAAAGCATCCGCTCGATGACGCTGCCGTCGCTGACGCTCGCATTGGTCGAGGCCCCGGTCTACCTGCGTCTGCTGCGCAGCGACCTGGCCACGACGCTGCGGGAGGAGTTCGTCACCGTCGCCCGCGCCAAGGGCCTGCCCGATTGGCAGATCTTGCTGCGCCACGCATTGCGGCCGTCGATGTTCAGCCTCATCACCGTGATGGGCATCAACATCGGGCACCTGATCGGCGGCGCGGTCATCATCGAAACCGTGTTTGCGCTGCCGGGCGTGGGTCGATTGCTGATCGAGGCCATCACGCGCCGCGACTACCTCACGCTGCAGGGCGTGGTGCTCTTCATCGGCACCACCTTCGTCGTCGTCAACCTCATGGTCGATGCGCTGTACAGCGTGCTCGACCCGCGTCTCTCCGCACGGCATGGCTGATCGATCGCCGGTTCGCAGCCCGCTCTCCCGTGCGCTGTGGCGCATGGGCCTTCCGCTGGTCTGGCTCGCGGTGGTGTTCGTCTGCGCATTCGGCGCCGACGTCATGCCGTTTCCTCCGCCGTCCGACATGGACTTTGCCGCCGCCGAGCAAGGCCCGAGCCTGGCGCACCCGTTGGGCGCGGATCTCGACGGCCGTGACGTGCTGTCGCGGCTGGCGCACGGCGCACGCATCTCGCTGACCGTGAGCCTGGTCGCGCCGTTGATCGGCCTGGTCATCGGCACCGTGCTGGGGCTGCTGTCGGCGTACTACAGCGGCCTGGTGCGCACCGGCATCCTGGCCGTGCTCGACGCGATGCTCGCGTTCCCGAGTCTGGTGTTCGCACTGGCGCTCACCGTCGTGCTGGGTCCGTCGGTCCAGAACGTGACGCTCGCGCTCGGGATCATGTCGGTGCCGGCCTTCGCGCGCATCGCCCGGGCCAACGCATTGCCGTTGATGTCGCGCGAGTTCGTGCTGGCTGCGCGCACGGCGGGTGCCGGCGACGCGTACATCATGTTTCGCGAGATCCTGCCGAACATGGTGATGTCGCTGCTGACCTACGCGCTCACGATGATGTCGATCATGATCGTCGCGGAAGGCTCGTTGAGCTTTCTCGGCGTCGGCGTGCCGCCCCCCACGCCCAGCTGGGGCAGCATGATCGCCGAGGGCAGGGAGTCTCTCGAGCGCGTGCCGCACGTCAGCATGATTCCCGCGGCGGCGATGTTCCTGACGGTGCTCAGCCTGAATCTGCTGGGCGACAGCCTGCGGCAGCTCAAGTCGGGCAAATCCGGAGGGTTGTCGTGACGCGCGACCCGCAGCCCGGGCTGCGCTCCGATCGCTCGATGGCCGCACCCGACGCGGGGCACGGTGAGGTGCTGCTGAGCGTGCAGAACCTCGGCGTGCGCTTCCCGACGCCGCGCGGCGACCTGCAGGCGCTGGACGATGTCTCGATCGACCTTCGGCGCTCGCGCACCCTGGCCATCGTGGGCGAGTCGGGCAGCGGCAAGTCGGTGCTGTCGCGCAGCATCCTCCGACTGCTGCCATCGAAAGCCCTGGTATCGCCCACGGCGCGCATCGTGTTCGACGGCATCGACCTGCTCGCGCAAAGCCAGGCGCAGATGCAGAAAGTTCGCGGGCGCCGCATCGCGATGGTGTTTCAGGACCCCATGACTGCGCTGAACCCGGTGCGCACGATCGGCTCGCAGCTGGTCGAGGGGCTCAGGTTGCACCTGAACATGCCCTCGGCCGCAGCCTACCAACGCGGGCTCGAACTGTTGCAGCAGGTCGGCATCAACTCGCCCGAACGCCGTCTTTCGCAGTACCCGCACGAGCTGTCGGGCGGCATGCGCCAGCGCGTGGTGATCGCCATGGCGATCGCCTGCCAGCCCGAACTGTTGATCGCCGACGAGCCCACCACGGCGCTCGACGTCACCGTGCAGGCCGAAATTCTCGAGCTGCTGCAGCGTCTGCAGCGCGAGCACGACATGACGATGATCCTGATCACCCACGATCTGGGCGTGGCCGCGGGCTTCGCCGACGAGATCGCCGTGATGTATGCAGGCCAGCTGGTCGAACGCGCCGTCACGCAGGATGTGTTCAAGACCCCGCGCATGCCCTACGCCGCTGCGCTGCTGCGGTCCATCCCTCGGCTCGACGATGCGCCGCACGCCGAGCTCTTCACGATCGGCGGGCGTCCCCCCACGACCTACGGCGACGCCCCTGCGGGCTGTCGCTACGCGGCGCGTTGCGAGCGCCGCGTGGCGCGTTGCGACGCAGAGACGCCGCCCATCGCCGAAGGACCGCCGGGCCACGCGTTTCGCTGCTGGCGGCCCTTGGAGTGGCAATGAAGACCGCGCCCGTTGCCCTCGATGCGGTCGCGCCCGGCCGGTTGATGCGGGTCGAGAACCTGCAGGTGACCTACGCGCTCGGCGGCTCGCAGCGGATGCGCGCGGTCGACGGCGTCAGCTTCGACATCGCGCGCGGAGAGACGCTGGCACTGGTGGGTGAGTCGGGCTGCGGCAAGTCGTCGGTGGCCCGTGCGTTGATGCAGCTGGCGCCAGCGTCGGGCGGCGACATCCAGCTCGAAGGCCAGTCGCTCGCGAAGCTGACGCGGGGCCAGCTGAAGCAGTTGCGCCGCCGCTTCCAGATGATCTTCCAGGACCCGATCTCGTCCTTGAACCCGAAGCGCCGGGTGCGCGACATCCTGGCTGCGCCGTTGAAGGTCAACGGCCTTTACGACAAGCAGAAGAGTGAGCCGCGCATCCGCGAAGCCCTGGAGCTCGTGGGTCTGGATGCCGCATCGGTGATGGACCGTTATCCGCACGAGTTCTCGGGCGGTCAGTGCCAACGCATCTCCATCGCACGCGCGCTGATCCTGGATCCCGCGCTGCTGGTGTGCGACGAGCCGGTGTCGGCGCTCGACGTGTCGGTGCGGGCGCAGGTGCTCAACGTGCTCAACGATCTTCGCCGGCGGCTGGGCTTGGCGATGCTGTTCATCTCGCACGATCTGGCGGTGGTCCGCAACGTGGCGGACCGCGTGGCGGTGATGTACCTGGGGCGCATCGTGGAGATCGGCGAGGCCGATGCCGTGCTGCGCACGCCGGCGCACCCCTACACCGCGGCGCTGCTCAGCGCCGTGCCGGTGGCCGACCCGGACGCCGCGCGCGAGCGCATCCTGCTCAAAGGCGAAATGCCTTCGCCGATGGCGCTGCCCTCGGGCTGCCGTTTTCGCACCCGGTGCCCGGCCGCGCAGCCGCGCTGCGCGAGCGTTGACCCGGTGTTGATCGACGCGGGTGATGACCGCCGTGTCGCGTGCCACTTTCCCTTCTCGGTGACGTCCACCGTTGCCGCGCCGCGCCCGCCGACCGCGGCGCCCACCTTCGTTCCACACACCTCACAGGAGACCGCGCCATGACCCTACGGACCCCATTGCGACTTGCATCCACCTGCGTCGCCCTTGCCGCCGTCGCACTCGCGGGGACGCCAGCGCTCGCGCAGAAGAAGGGCGGCACGCTGACCATCGCGACCGAGGCCGAGTTCAGCGGCTTTAACCACCTGAAGGCGAAGATCTTCAACCAGAACACCACGGCGCCGGCGTCGTCGGTGATGGAAACCCTGTTCGCCTACGAAGGCAAGACCATCGTGCCGCGCCTCGGACTGTCGCTGGCCGAGGCGCCAGACCGCTTGAGCGCCACCGTGAAGCTGCGCCAGAACGTCAAGTTCCACGACGGCACGCCGTTCAACGCCGACGCGGTGGTGTTTCACTACACACGCCTGATCGCACCCGATTCGGGCGTCAACGTCGGCATGATCGCGTCCATCGAGAAGGTCGAGAAAGTCGACGACAGCACGGTGCGCTTCGTGCTGAAGGCGCCGTGGTCGGCGCTGCATTCGGCGCTGGCGATCGAAGGCCTGACCAACTTCATCGGCTCGCCCACGGCGCTCAAGGACGGCGAAGCCTTCCACCGCTTTCCGGTCGGCACCGGCCCCTTCAAGATGAAGGAATGGCGCGCTGGCGACCGCCTCGTGATGGAGCGCAACCCCGACTACTGGGACAAGAAACTGCCGTATGTCGACCAGTTGGTGTACCGCGTGATGCCCGACGGCAACACGCGCTTCCAGAGCATGAAGTCGGGCGAGGTCGACATCGGCCGGATGGACGTCGCCGAGCACGTGATCGCGGCGCGGAAGGAACCGTCGCTCAAGGTCTACAGCTACGAAGGCGCAGGGGCCTTCATGTGGAACTACAACAACAGCAAGCCACCCTTTGACGACGCGCGCGTGCGCCAGGCCGTGACGCATGCCTTCAATTCGAAGGCCATGGTCGACACGATGTTCCAGGGCACGACCACGCCCACCAACGACCTGATGGGGCCGAAGTCGGAGTGGCACTGTCCCAATCTCAACTGGCGCGGCTACGACCTGCCCAAGGCGCGTGCGCTGGTCGCGCAGTACGGCAAGCCGGTCGAGTTCGAACTGGTCAGCACCAACACGCCGGCGGGCCGGCGCCAGGGCGCGATGGTCCAGCAGTTCGTGCAGCAGGCAGGCATGAAGGCGACGATCCGTCTGGTCGAGCAGAGCCAGAACGTGCGCGTCGGCCTGAGCGGCGACTACCAGATGGACGTCTGGCGCTACTCCGACATCGCGATGGACCCGGACATGATCCTCACGTACTACTTCGGTGGTGCGGCGGGCGAGCCCGTGACGCGCCACGACACCCGCAAGATCGACCCCTTGCTCGCCAAGGCGCGCAGCGAGGCGGACCCGAAGAAGCGCAAGGTTCTGTACTGCGAGGCCATGCAACTGATCTCCGACGAGGCAGTGGCCCTGATCCCGATTCGCACCACCTACTTCGCCATCGCGCGCCCCTACGTCAAGGGCCTGCCGGACATGCAGAACGGCCTGATCAAGACCCGCGCGATGTGGCTCGAGAAGTGACAAGCGCCTGAAGCCACCCCCATTCACTCAAGGAACCCCATGGCACGCATCCCGTATTTCGACATGAACCAGGCCCCCGAGGACTACAAGGCACTGCTGGGAGGTCGGCCGCCGCTAAACCTCTACCGCATGCTGCCGCACTCCGGGCCCGCGCACTCGAAGGCGTTTCTCGGACTGGGCGGTGCCATCCTGCGCAGCAACGAACTCGACTCGCAGTTGCGCGAGATCGCGATCCTGCGCGTGGGCATCCTCAGCAAGGCCAGCTACGAGGTCCACCAGCACAAACGCGTGGCACGCAACGTCGGCCTGTCCGACGCGAAGGTCGCGGCGCTCGAGGTCGGCGCCGACATCTCCGCGCTGGACGACACCGAGAAGCTGGTGCTGGAGTTCACCGACAAGCTCTTCCACGACGTGAAGGCGCCCGATGAGCTGTTCAACCGCGTCAGCGCGAAGTTCAACCACCGCCAGACGGCGGAGCTGGTCCTGACGATCGGTTTCTACATGCTGGTCAGCCGCTTCCTCGAGAACTTCGAGGTCGACATCGAGCCGCCGGGGACGATCCCCGACGCGACGATCAATCCGAACTGAACGCGCTTCATCCCCTGTGACGACCGCAGCTTCTCCACAACGCCACCCCGAGACACCCTCATGAATACCGCCCCCACCGAAACCGATCCGACCCGCTCGATGCACCCCGAAACACTCGGCCGGGTGCCTGGGCGCGGACGCCTGCAAGGCCGCCGCGTGCTGGTCATCGGCGCAGGCCAGCGCGTCATCCCGGAAGAGTCCCCGCCGGTCGGCAACGGCCGCGCCATCTCGCTGCTGTTCGCCCGCGAAGGGGCGCAGGTTGTGTGCGCCGACATCTCCGAGGACGCCGCCCGGCAGACCGCCGAAGCGGTCAGGGAGGAGGGCGGCACCGCCTTCGTGGAAGTGATCGACGTCAACGACGCTGCGGCGATCGCGCCGCTGGTGCAACGCGCGCACAAGCTGCTGGGCGGGCTCGACGGCCTGGTGCTGAACGTGGGCATCTCGCACGGCCTGCCGCTCGACCAACTGACCGTCGAGGCGTGGGACAAGGAATATTCGGTGAACGTTCGCAGCCACATGGTGTTCGCGCAGGCGGCGCTGGAGGTGATGGCGCCGGGCGGATCGATCGTGCTGATGTCGTCGCTGGCGTCGCTGCGCAACTCGAGCCGCAATCCCGCGTACGAATCGTCGAAGGCGGCCCAGGTGTCGCTGGCCCGCAGCATTGCCGTGGCGGGCGAGTCGAAGGGCATCCGCGGCAATTCGATCCAGCCTGGCCTGATGGACACGCCGATGGGCCGCGATGCGACGCGGCGGCGCCCCAACCGCGCGATGGCGGTGCCGTTCGGGCGGCAGGGCACCGGCTGGGAGGTGGCCTATGCGGCGCTGTACCTGATCTCGCACGAATCGAGCTACGTCAATGGCCACGCGCTGCTCATCGATGGCGGCCTCGCCATCGGCGTGACCCGCGCGGCCTGATCCGATCTCGCGGGCCCTTCGCTCGATCTCTCTCGTCATTTCGCCGGAAGGTCCGACCATGAAAGCCGCTGTTCAGTTCGGTGAAGGCCTGCGCATCGAAGAAATCCCGGTGCCACGTCCCGGCCCCCAAGAGGTGCTGGTCAGGGTGCACGCCTGCGGGCTCAACCGCGCCGACCTCGCGATGCTGGCCGGCCGCACGCACGGCGGGCACGGCGGCGCGGGCACGGTGCTGGGCTTGGAATGGTCCGGCGAGGTGACGGAAGTCGGCGCCCACGTGACCGACCTGCGCCGCGGCGATCGGGTCATGGGCTCGGGCAAGGGCGCATTTGCCGAGTACGCCGTGTCCGACCACGGTCGCGTGACGAAGATTCCAGCCTCGACGATGAGCTTCGAGCAGGCTGCCACGTTGCCGGTGGCGTTGCAGACCATGCACGACGCACTGGTGACCCACGGGCGGCTGCAAGGTGGGGAGACGGTGCTGATCCAGGGTGCCTCATCCGGCGTGGGACTGATGGGCCTGCAGATCGCCAGGCTGATGGGTGCCGGCATGGTGATCGGCACATCGACCACGCCGGATCGCCGCGAGCGGTTGAAGGACTTCGGCGCGCAGCTGTCGATCGACACCACGGGGGCAGACTGGCCGCAGCAGGTGCTGGATGCGACCCAAGGCCGAGGCGTCGATCTCATCATCGATCAACTGGCCGGCACCCAGGCCAACAACAACATGCATGCCTGCGCGCTCCAGGCGCGCATCGTCAACGTCGGCCGCCTGGCCGGCAGCCGGGCAGAGTTCGACTTCGACCTGCACGCGCTCAAGCGCATCGAATACATCGGCGTCACCTTTCGCACGCGCAGTGTCGAGGAGGTGCGTGAGATCAATCGACGCATGTGCGCCGACCTGAGTCCGGCCATCTCGGACGGCCGTCTGTCGCTGCCCATCGACCGGTGCTTCGCGTTCGCCGAAGTGGTCGAGGCGCTGGCGCACATGGCCCGTAACGCGCACTTCGGCAAGATCGTCTTGGCGATGCCGGCATGACGCAGCGCTGATGCCCTTGCCCGCGCCGGAGCGACCTGCCGAAGCCGAGCCGCCGGAACGCCGGCTCGCACCGCTGTGGTTGCTGAGCGCGCTGCCGGCGGTCGGCCTGTTCGCATCGTCGGCCTATCTGCCGTCGTTGCCGGCGATGGCGCGGGACTTCGGTGTGCCGACCGGTCAGGTGCAACTGACCGTCACGGCCTACCTGGCCGCCATGGCCGCGTTCATGCTGGTCGTCGGCCCCTGGAGCGACCGCATCGGGCGACGCCGCATCGGGCTGTGCTCGCTGGTCGTCTTCTTCGTCGGCAGCGTGGCGGCATGGCTCTCGCCGAGCGTCGGCTGGCTGCTGGTGGCACGCGTGGTGCAAGGCATCGGTGCCAGCAGCGGCATGGTGCTGTCGCGCGCCATGGTCCGCGATGCGATGAACGACCATGAAGCGGCACGCGCCAACGCGCAGATGGGCATGTCGATCGCGCTGGCGCCCATCGTGGCGCCGATGATCGGCGGGTTGGTGCAGCAGGCCTTCGGCTGGCGCGCGAACCTGCTGCTTTTCGCGGTTCTGGGGCTGGCGCTTTGCATCGCGTCGGTCCGCGGGTTGGTCGAGACCTTGCCGCCGCATCGACGGCACGCGCAACGCGGTTGGCGGCTGCTGTCGGGCTACCTCCAACTGCTGCGCACCAAGCGCTTCATGGCCAATACGCTGCCGGTGGCCATCGGCGGCATGGGCATCTTTGCGTACAACACGCAGGCACCTGTGCTGCTGGTCGGCGACCTGCATGTCAGCGCCGCGGCGTTCGGCGTCTACGGCGCCTTGCCGCCCCTGGGGTACGTGCTGGGCAACTTTCTGACGACGCGGTGGACGGGGCGCGTGCCGCAGCGCAAGTTGATCGAGCGCGGCTGTTCGCTGCTGGCGCTGTCGGGCACGCTGGTGGTTCTGCTCGGATGGATGTTCGGGCCGATCGCTCCATTGATCGCCGGACCCATGCTGCTGTTCGGCCTGGGCAACGGCCTGCTGATGCCCACCGCCTCCTTGCGCAGCATGAGCGTCGTGCCGACCTTGGTCGGCTCGTCGGCGGCGCTGTCGGGCGGCATGCGCATGGGCGCAGGGTCGCTGGGCAGCCTGCTCGTGGTGACCTTGGCCGTGCACGACGGTGCGACCCTCGGCATGCTCGTCGGCACGATGGGATTGCTGTCGCTGGCCTGCTTTCTGCTGCTGTCGCGCGGGGAGAGCTGAAGGGCCCGTGCTCAGCGCCGGCGCGACGGTTTCCCCGTGGACAGGGGCGCCGGCCCGCAGGACTGGCGTTCGATGTAGTGGCAGTCGATCATCACGCAGCGCGGCTTGCTGCCGCCGACACCCCTCAAGCGCGAAAGCAGCAGTTCCGTGGCGGCCTGTGCGGCCGCGTCCAGGTCGACGCGCAGCGATGAAATCGCCGGCGCATAGCTCGCGGCGAAATCGGGGTCGCCGATCGAGACCACGGAGATGTCCTGGGGGATGCGCATGTCCAGGTTGCTGATCGCGTTCAACGTCTCGTTGAGGATGTTCGTGCCCATCGCCACGATGGCGGTGGGGCGGTCCGGCCGCTTCAGCAAGGCCGTCACGGCCGCGAAGGCGGCGCTCATCGCGGTGGGCAGGCGAACGATGAACTCGTCTTCGACCGGGAGGCCGTGCGCCTGCATCCCGCTGCAGAAGCCCTCGATGCGGCGGCGCATCGGGCGGTTCGGCGACTGCGTCACGATCAGGGCGATCCGCCGGTGCCCCAGCGCAGCCAACCGCGACACCACACCGTGCATGCCTGGCACGTGGTCGAAAAGCACCTGGTCCGTCTTGCTCTTGATGTCGCGATCGAGCAGCACCACCGGCACCCCGATGCCGTGGATCGCCTTCAACACGTCGCGGTCGCGCTCGTTGCCAGGCGCCAGGATCACGCCGTCCATGCCGCGGCTCTGAAAGGTCGAGAGGATGTCGATCTCGCGTTCGGCCAGGTTGAGGCTGTTGGCCAGCAACATCATGTAGCCCGCGGTCCGCATGCGTTCTTCCAACGCGCGGAACAGCTTGGCGTAGAGCGGGTTCGTGACGTCGGTCAGCAGGCAGCCGATGGTGCGTGTGGTGCGCAGCCGCAGCGACTGCGCCGCATGGTTGGGTCGATAGGCCAGTGCAGCGATCGCCTTCTCGACCTTCTCGCGGGTCTTCGCCGTGACGTTGTCGACCTTGTTGATGACACGCGACGCACTGCCGAGCGACACGCCGGCGAGTTCGGCCACGTCGCGAATGCTTGCGGACTTCGGCCTGGGTAGGGGTGCCATGGAAAAGGAGCAGCGGAAAGGCAAGGACGCGAGGAGCGACTTCGCCGAGAGAGACGGGCTGCGGAATTGTAGACAGGCGCCTCGTCGGAAAAAGAGAGCCGGAACTTCGTCACGGAAAGTCCGATGAATCGGTCACGTCGCCATCGGCAGCCTCTGCGCGAGCGCTTGACCTACGTCCGCCCTTCGGCACGTGCAGACAATGCGCCGCATGTCAATTTCACTGCTGCAGGCCATTGCTGAGGAACAACTCCCGGTCACGATCGAAGGGGCCGAATGCGTCGACTCCGTGCAGATCCTCGCCATGGCGGGCCATGTCGTTGCCGATGTTGCCGAGCCCGTGCGAACGCCGATGGGGTGGGTCAGCCAAAGTGCGGTCGTCAAGGAGATCACGCGGACCGGACGGCGGACGTTGAGAACACTCGCACCGATGTCCCGGGCGGGTCTGAAGGCCAGCGATCGCCGTCCCTGCGGACCACGGGCCATCGGCATCGCCGTAGGGTGGCTGGTCGCTGCCGGGATGGGTCTGGAACTGTTGGGGCGGTTGCTGCCCTAGCCGTATCGGATCGACGGGGCCGAGTCATCGCGTGCCAGACGCCGTCCTGGCTGCCTCGACCCTGCCGGTGCGTGCGCCGGCGAATCTTCAGTTCTGCGCTGCTTCGACGATAAAACTCACGACCGTCGTGGCGCTGCCTCCGATGTTGAGCGTCGCGAAGCGGTGGGCGCCCTCGACCTGGCACTCGCCCGCGCGGCCGGTGACCTGGCGCGCCGCGTCGAGCACCATGCGCACGCCGGTCGCGCCCACCGGGTGACCGAGGCCGATCAGGCCGCCGCTCGGATTGATGGGCAACCGTCCGCCCGACGCGATGGTGCCGTCTTCGATGGCGCGCCAGCTCTCGCCGGGCGCCGTGATGCCGAAGTGGTCGATCGCCATGTACTCGGTGGTGGTGAAACAGTCGTGCGTCTCGATGCCGTCGAGCGCGAACACGTCGGCCACGCCTGCGCGCCGAAACGCACCCTGGATCGCCTCGCGCACATGCGGGAACACGTAAGGCTGGCCTGCGCTGGATTGCAGCTTGGGCGCGAGCTTGAGGTGCGAGGTGCGATGGCCCCAGCCCGCGATGCGCGGGAGCGCGTCGAGCGAAAGGCCGCGTTTCGTCGCCCATGCCTTGGCGAAGCGTGGCGCCGCGAGGATTACCGCCGCCGCGCCATCCGTGACCTGTCCGCAGTCCTGGCGCCGGATCATTCCTTCGATCACCGGGTTGGCCTCGTCGTCGGCGGTGAAGCTTGCGTCGGTGTACTGCCAATCGCGCGTCTGCGCCGACGGGTTGCGGCGGGCGTTGCCGATGTTGATCTCGGCGATGCGCGCGAGGTGCTCGTACTTCAAACCGTAGCGTCGCTCGTATTCCTGGCCCACGAGATGGAACATGTGCGGCCAGACGTACTTCGCGTCTTCGCCCTCCTGCCCGACCCAGGTCGCCGCGCCCAGATGCTGCGCCGCCACCGCGCCCGGCACGTTGCGTTCGAGCTCGACGCCGGTGACCAGCACGCAGTCGTAGCGCCCGCATTCGATCTCGGCCGTCGCCGCCAGCATGGCGATGCTGCCCGAGGCGCACGCGGCCTCGTGCCGACCTGCAGGCGTGCCCTCGAACCCGGGGTCGATGGCTGCGAGCATGCCGCCCAACTGACCCTGGCCCGTGAACAGCTCGCCGACGAAGTTGCCCACGTGGCCGGCCTCGATCTCGCGTGCTTCGAGACCAGCGTCGGCGAGCGCGCCCTGCACGGCTTCGCGCATCAGCTCGAACAGGCCGTCTCCGGCACGGGCCGCGTTGCGGGCGAAATCGGTCTGGTGACCGCCGAGGATGTAGACGGGTGCAGTGCTCATGAGGTTTTCTCCAGAGGTAGGACGTTGCGTCGATCGGCCGCCTCGCGCGCCTGGGCGCGCAGCGGTGCCTTGACCAGCTTGCCGTTGAGGTTGCGTGGCAGCGGCGTGGCGCTGACGGTGACGAAGTCGGGTGTCTTGTAGTCGGCCAGCATGCGGCGGCACAGGGCGCGCACCGCCTCCGGGTCGACCGGCTCGGTCGCATGCAGGAACACATGAACGCGTTCGCCGAGCACCGGGCAGGGGCTCGCCACCGCGGCCACCTCGACCACACCGGGATGGCGCTGGATCACGTTTTCCAGCTCCACGCAGTACACCTTGAAGCCGCCGCGATTGATCATGTCCTTGATGCGGTCGAACACGCGCACGAAGCCCTCGGCATCGACGCTCCCGATGTCGCCCGAGCGCCAGTAGCCGGCCACGAACGACGTGCGGGTGGCATCGGGGTTGTTCCAATAGCCGATGGCGTTGCCGGGGCTGCGGATCCACAGCTCGCCCGATTCGCCCGCCGCGACTTCGCGGCCTTCGGCATCCAGCGCCCGGATGTCGACGCAGGGCACGACCGTGCCCACGGTGTCGGGCTTGCGTGCCGCGTCGCCGCGTTCGGTAAGCGTCACGGCCGACGTCGTCTCGGTGGCGCCGAAGCCGTTGTAGAGCGCCAGGCCGGGCAAGGCTTCGGCCAAGCGCGCGATGGTGACTTCGGGCATCGCGGCGCCGCCGAAATGGCCGATGCGCCAGCACGAGAGGTCGCGCTTCGGCAGGTCGGGGTGCAACAGGCAGAGGTTGTACATGGCCGGGACCATCACCGCAGCGCTGACGCGGCGCGACTCAATCAGGGCGAGCGTATCGCCGGCGTTGAACTGGCGCTGCAGCACCAGGCAGCCGCCGATCTGCAGCGAGACCACCACCACCGCGAGCAGCCCGGAGATATGCGAACCGGGGATGGTCAGCAGCAAGCGGTCGTCGGCGGTGTAGCCGAAGCGGCCCACGTAGTGCCGCGCCGTGTGGAAGAAGCCCAGATGCGAGAGCACCGCGCCCTTCGGATGGCCGGTGGTGCCGGAGGTGTACATGATGCAGGCGGGCTGCGTGTCGGCAAAGTCCGCTTGGACGGGCGTGTCGCTGCCGTCGGCGAGCAAGGCGGTGTACGTCGATGCATCCGCGTGGCCCGCTTCCGCGGTGCCGGCGTCTTCGATGCACACGAGGCAGTGGACCCCGGCGATCTGCGCGCGGGGCGGCAGGCGCTCTGCCAGAGAAGCATCGAACACCAGCGCAGCGGCGCCGCACTGATCGAGCATGTAGGCCAGCTCGGCCGCGCTCTGCCGCACGCCGATCGGCACCGCGATCGCACCGAGCCGCCAGATACCGGCCAGCAGCACGACGAACTCGCTGCGGTTGCCGACGAACAGCGCCACGCGGTCACCAGCTTTCACCTGCCGTGCGAGCAGACCGGTGGCGACACGGTCGGCCAAGCGGTCCAGCTGGCGGTAGGTGACGGTGGCCTCGCCATCCTCGAGGGCCGGCGCATCGCCGCGCGCGGCCACCGAGGCGCGCAGCATCGCGTCGAGGTTGCGCGGTCTGTCGGCGTAGCAGGGCACGAGCCGGTCGCCGTAGAGCGCCTCGAGGCGCAAGGCGTCGCTCATGGCTGGGGCCTCGCTTCGCGCGGCGCCGTGGGTTCGCGCATGCGGACTGCGCCGTCGATCCGCACCACCGAGCCGTTCATCATGGCGTTCTCGACCAGTGCCTGCACCATGTGCGCGAACTCATCGGGGCGGCCGGGGCGCGGCGGAAAGGGCACGTCGTCGATCAGCGTGCGACGCGTGTGCGTAGGCACGACCTCGTACATGCCGGTCTCGAAAGTGCCGGGCGCGATCGCCATCACACGGATGCCGAAGCGCGCCAGCTCGCGCGCCAGGGGCAGCGTCATGCTGGCCACGCCGGCCTTCGACGCGCCGTAGGCCGTCTGCGCCGACAGCGCCTCGTACGCGGCCACCGACGCCGTGTTGACGATCACGCCGCGGTCCTCGCCGTCGCTCGCGTCTTCGCCGCTCAACCCTTCGGCGAACAGGCGGATGGTGTTGAAGGTGCCGACCAGATTGACCTCGATGACGCGACGGAACACATCGAGTTCGCGCGGCACGACCTTGCCGGTGGTCTTGTCGGTCTTGAAGACCCGCGCCGGTCCGAGCACGCCCGCGCAGTTGACCAGGATGCGCGGCGTGCCCAGCGTTTGGCGCAGTTGCGCGAATGCCTCGGCCATGCCGGCCTCCGAACACACGTCGCCGCCGAGCGTGAGCACCTGCGGCATCGCCTTCGCGAGCGCGTCGAGCGGCGCGCCCGGCAGGTCGATGGCGGCCACGCGCGCGCCTTGCGCGGCAAGTCGCTCCACCGTGGCCCGGCCCAGGCCGGAGGCGGCGCCGGTGACGACGGCCACTGCTTGGTCGATCTGCATCAGCTCTCCTTTTCCTGTCTTGCGGCGTCAGACGCGGGCCGGCATGCGCAAGCCGCCGTCCAGGCGGATCACCTCGCCGTTGAGCATCGGGTTGGCGACGAGGGCCATCACGAGCGCCGCGAATTCGTCGGCATGGCCCGGCCGCTTCGGAAACGGCGGCACGGCCGCGAACACCACGTCGCGCGACTTGGGCGCGAGGTTGAGCGTCATCGGGGTTTCGAACACACCCGGTGCGATGCCCATCACGCGGATGCCGTGCTCGCCCAGTTCGCGCGCCAGCGGCAACACCATGCCGGCCACGCCGCCCTTCGACGCGGCGTACGCGGCTTGCCCCATCTGGCCGTCGAAGGCGGCGATGGAGGCGGTGTTGACGATCAGGCCGGCTTCGCCGTCGCCGATGCGCCCTTCGATCATCTGCGGCACCGCGCAGCGGATGCAGTTGATGGCGCCCAGCAGGTTGATCTCGATCACGCGACGGAAGGCCGCCAGCGGCATGGCCACGCCACGGCGGACCACGCTGCCAGGATCGGCGATGCCCGCGCAATTGACGAGCAAGGACACGCGCCCGACGCGGTCCTCGATCTGCCGGAACACGGTTTCGATGCGCTCGGCGTCCGCCACGTCGGCAGCGAAGCCGATGGCGTCCATCGAAGACGCGGCCGCCTCGACGGTGGCGGCGTCCAGATCGATCAGCACGACCCGCGCACCGGCGGCCCGCAGCGCCTGCGCGGTCGCCGCGCCCAATCCCGAGGCGCCACCGGTGACCACCGCCACCCGGCCTTCGATGCGTGCACGAACGTCCTGCATGTGCGCGTCAGCTCGGACGGTTCATCTGGCAGTTCACCGGCAATTCGGTGACCGGCCCTGGCACCTTGGCCACCGTCTTCCAGCCCATGCCCAGCCCTTCGGCGTCGTACTTGACGCCCTTCACCAGCTGGTTGATGTAGAGCGGGTGGGTGGCCTGGTGGTCTTCCTTGCGCATCTGGATCTTGCCGAAGGGCGAGTCGTACTCCATGCCTTCGAGCGCCTGCGCGATCTTCACCAGGTCGGTGGTGTTGCCCACCTTCTGGATGGCGCGCGCGAGCATGTCCATTTGCACGAGGATCGAGGTGTAGTAGAGGTCCTCGCCATACTTCGCCTTGAAGTCCTTCTGGTACTTCTCGAGCGCGGGCTGCTTGTCTTCGACCGGCACGTTCGGGTGCCACGAGGAGATCTGGAAGACCGTGTCTTCACCGGCTGCGCCGATCGAGGTCGGTACGCCGAACAGGCCGCCGTAGTAGGTCATGTAGCGGGCGTTCGAGCCCGACTCCTTGCTCGCGCGCACCAGCAGCGACAGGTCGTTGCCCCAGTTGCCGGTGAGCACCGTGTCAGCGCCCGACTGCTTGATCTTCAGCACGTAGGGCGAAAAGTCCTTGACCTTGCCGAAGGGATGGAAGTCGTCGCCGACGAACTGCACGTCGGGCCGGGCCTTGCCGATGATGGCGCGCGCATCGGCGCTCACCTGGCGGCCGAAGGCGTAGTCCTGGTTGATCAGGTAGATCTTCTTGATCTGCGGGTTCTTCTTGACGTAGTCGGCGATGGCGTACATCTTCATCAGCTGGTGGGCCTCGAAGCGGAACATCCAGAAGCTGCACTTCTCGCCGGTGAGCTCGGGCAGCGCCGAGCCGTAGTTGAGATAGAGCACGCGCGCATCCGGGTTGCGCGCGTTGTGCTTCTCCACCGCGCCCTGCAACGCGCCGGCAATGCCGGAGTTGCCGGCCTGCACCATGAAGTTGATCTTCTGGTCGACCGTGGCGCTGAGCATCGAGACGGCCTTGGCCGGATCGCCGGCGTTGTCCATGGGCACCACCTCGAGCTTGCGCCCCAGCACACCGCCGCGCTCGTTGATCAGGTCCACGGCATAGAGCAGGGTCTTCGACACCGTGACGCCGGTTGACGCCGTGGGGCCCGAGAAGGTGTCGATGTGCGAGATCTTCAGCGTCGGCTGTGCTTGCGCATGCGCCGTCATGGCCCAGGGGACGAGTGCAGCGCTCAGGAAAAGGCTGCCGCGAAGCGAACGAAGGAATGCCATGGTCTTGTCTCCGGAATGGCGATGCGCAGTACGGTTCGCGCTCGCCGATGGTCTGGTCAGGAAAAGTTACTCTGCGGTAACTGACGGTTAATATATGAACCGTTTTGCGCGTCGTCAAGCGGGCAGACCCGGCTCGCCCGTGGCCGACAATCTTCCGACCTCATGGCCTCCAAGAACAAAGTCCCATCCCCGTCGAAGCCGCCACGTTGGAACAACGCGCTCGCAGGCACGCCCGATCCTCGCGAGATCCGAAAGCGTGCGTTGATCGCAGCCGCTGGAAGAACTTTCGGCGCCAAAGGCTTCCACAACACCACGCTGGACGACATCGCCGAAGCCTTGTCCGTGACCAAGCCGGCGCTCTACCGCTACGTCAAGAACAAGCACGAGATCCTCTACGAATGCCATCGGCTGGCCATCGGCATGGCGGAGGAGGCGTTGAGCGAAGCAGAGGCCGGGCAGGCCAGTGCGCTCGAAGTGCTGCGCGGGTTCATCGAGCGGTACATCTGCAAGATGACCAGCGAGCTTGGAACGTGCGTGGTGCTGACCGAGTACTACTCGATGACCACGCAACACAGTGAATTGATCCAACAGCGGCGACGCGTGGTCGACACGCAACTGCGTGCGCTGATCACACGCTGCGTGCACGAAGGCGCGGTGGCCCCCTGCGACCCGAAGCTCGCAGTCTTCTTCTTCATGGGTGCGATCAACAACATCAACCGCTGGTTCAGCGAGAAGGGCGAAACGCGTGGCGACGCGATCGCAAAGGCCTTCGCGGACCATGTGATTCATGGCCTGCGCCCTGCGCTGAAGGGCGGGTCCACATCGCTTGCGGCGACCAAGTCGCCCCGCTCCCAACGCCTGAAACGATAACGGCGCCCTCAGGCGCCGTCTTAGAAAACAGGGTCGGCACGCGCTTTGCAGCAACGCGAGTGACGGACCGACTGGATCAGTCTGCTTGGGACTCCGGCGAGGCCTCGTTGTCGTCCTTGCCCGAATGCTTCAGCGCCGGCTTCATGCCTGGCTGCGGCGCATGTTCGGCGTCGGGGGCGATCTCTTCGCCGTGGTTCTTCTTTTCCTGGTGCACTTTTTTGTCGTGCGCGACATTGCGTGGATCGGTCATGAACACACGTTGGCACCTGCGCGCGGCATCACGGGTAGGACAGGTGGCCCTCTTCGACCGGCGCTTGCCGATACCCGGCCGGGTGGATACAAGCCTGTGTTGCCCACGGCCTGGCGACGCCTCGCAGGCGGCGACGTCCATGAAAGCGCTATGCGGTGGCTGTCTGATCCCGACCGATCCGGTGCGAGATCTCCAGCGCACAGCGCCGCAAAGGCTGGGCTACCGCACCGTCCCAGCCGCTGTCGAACGTCGCGGACGGCCCCAAAACCAAGATGCCGAGCACAAGGTGGCCAGAGGAATCGAACACAGGCGCGCAGAGCGCGTCGATGCCCGGAATCGGATGGCCTTTCGTGCGCGCCATCGAGTTCTTTCGGATCTCCGCAAACGCGGCGTCGAGTGCGTCCGGCCCCAATGGGTTTCCCTGGGCGGTGCCGTAACTCAGCCTGCTGATTTCGTCGGAGAGAAGTCTTTCCACCACCTTCGGAGGCATGTAGGCAGCGAACAGCCGGCCTGTGGCGGTGTTCGCGAGCGACATCACGGTGCCCACACGCAGGTTCACGTGCAGTGGGTGGGCGGGCTCTTCCAGTCGAACGATCGTCGGCCCGAGATTTCCCCAGACCGCCACCGCGACGCTCTGTCCGGTTTCGTCCGCCAGCGCCTCGATGAGTGCCGATGCTTCCTTGACCGGATCGAGCCGCTGCAGACGCGTGAGCCCCAATTGGAGAGCGAGCGGTCCCAGTTCGTAGTGGCCGGCGATGGTCTGCGTGACGAAGCCCACCTTGAGAAAACTCACCATGTACGGATGCGCCTTGCCGGCCGTCATTCCGGCCGCTTTCGCCAGGTCCTTGAGTGCCACCGGGCGCACGTGGCGCGCCAACTGGAGCAGAAGGGCGCTGCCAATCTCGATCGACTGGATGCCGCGACGGTTTTTTTCCATTGCCGAACTTGGTGGACGTGAGACGCCGAGTGTATCCATGCGGGTTTACCCTGACCATTTCAGATGTGTCTGCTTGAATCGTACCATCTGATAATGACGAACCCATTGACAATGATCGAATGGTTTCTATACTTCGGCCATAAGCTCAGGAGACAGTCGATGGAACAGGAAGTGATGAACGTGGATGTGCTCGTGATCGGCACGGGTGCATCGGGCATGGCGACGGCGGTCACTGCGGCGTCGCAGGGTCTGAAGGTGCTGGTCGTCGAGAAGGAAGCGCGGTTCGGCGGGACGACGGCACGCTCCGGCGGCTGGCTCTGGATTCCCGGAACCCGGCTCGCGACGGAGCAAGGCATCACCGAGCCGCCCGGCGCTGCCAAGGATTACCTGCGGCACGAGGCGACGACGCACTTCGACGAGAAGCGCATCGATGCGTTTCTCGAGAACGGCCCGAAGGCCATCGACTTTTTCACGAAGAACACCTGCGTGCAGTTCGACATGCCGGCGGTGTTCCCGGATTACCACGCCGAAGCCACCGGCGGTCAGCCGGGCGGCCGATCGATGGTGACGAGGCCGTTCGACGGCCACCAATTGGGCAAGCGCATCAAGCAATTGGCCCCTCCGCTGCCCGAACTCACGGTGTTCGGAATGATGTTGGGCTCAGGACCCGAGATCAAGCACTTCATGCGTGCCTTCAAGTCGCCGACGTCGTTCGTCTATGTGACCAAGCGGCTCACCAAGCACTTCATCGACGTCATCCGGAACGGCCGCGGCATGACGCTGACGAACGGCAACGCGCTGGCCGGGCGGCTGGCGAAGGCGGGGATGGACCTGGACATCCCGGTCTGGCTCTCTTCGCCCGTGAAGAAGCTGGTCGTCGAATACGACGGCGTGTCGGGCGCGCTGGTCCAACACGAAGGCAAGTCGGTGCGCGTCAACGCGGCGCGTGGTGTCGTCTTGGCGTGCGGCGGCTTTCCTTTCGACGTCGAGCGCCGAAAGCAGCTCTTTCCTCACGCGCCGACCGGCAAAGAGCATTTCTCGCCGTCTCCCGAGACCAACACAGGCGACGGACTGCGCCTGGCGGAGGCCGTGGGCGGACGTGTCGACGGAACCATCCCCCATGCGGCCGCCTGGGTGCCCACATCGGTCACCACGCGCAAGGACGGCTCCAAGGGCGTCATGCCGCACTTCATCGACCGGGCGAAGCCCGGCGTGATCGCCGTCACCGCCAAGGGAAAGCGCTTCGCGAACGAGGGCAACTCGTACCACGACTTCGTGCAGTCGATGGTCGCCGCCTGTGCCGGCGAACCTGAGGTTTCGGCATGGCTCGTCTGCGACCACAAGGCCTTGCGGAACTACGGCCTCGGTTGCGTGGCACCGTCGCCGCTGCCGATCGGCAGACACCTGCGCAGCGGCTACCTCAAGCGCGGGGCCTCGGTGGGGGAATTGGCGAAGGCGATCGGGGTACCGCCTGCCGTGTTGGAGACGACCGTTCGCGATTTCAATCAGGCGGCGGCGAAGGGCGAGGACCCGGATTTCGGCAAAGGCAGCAAGGCCTACAACCGGTACCAGGGCGACGCGCTCGTTCAGCCCAACCCGTGTCTCGCCCCGCTGGAGGCCGGACCCTTCTACGCCATCAAGCTGGTTGTCGGCGACATCGGAACCTTCGCAGGGCTGGTGACCGACGAACACACGCGCGTCCTCAATTCCGCAGGCCAGCCGATCAAGGGGCTGTTCGCGGTCGGCAACGACGCGGCCAGCGTCATGGGCGGCAACTACCCCGGTGCCGGCATCACGCTGGGCCCGGCACTGACCTTCGGCTACGTCGCCGGGATGGCGCTGGCGCAGCCGCCGAGAGAGGCGAACGCCGAGGTCAAGGTGGCCATCGAACGCCGCGAACCCGTGGCAGTCCAGCAGCGCCTGTGAGCGCCCTCGCATCCATCCAAGGAGACAGCATGGCAATTTCCCCGAACATCGCACCGCGACTTCTCGTCGGCCGTCTCGCGCTGGTCACCGGCGCCGGTCAGGGCAACGGCCGCACGCTCGCACTCGGGCTGGCACAAGCGGGTGCGCGCGTGATCGTGACGGACGTCAACGCAGCCACTGTCGAAGAGACGGCAAGAGCGATCCGTGAAGAGGGCGGCGAGGCGTGGGCGTTCGTCCTGGACGTGACGTCGGCGGACGCCTGTCAGGCGCTCGCCGCGCGCGTCGGGCAGGAGGTCGGGGAGGTGGACCTTTTGGTGAACAACGCGGGCATCATCATTCGCGAGACCATGGCCTCGCCCAACGCGCCAGCCAACTGGAGGAAGACGATCGACGTGAACGTGCACGGCACCTTCAACGTCACCCATGCCTGGCTGCCGGCCATCAAGTCGAAGAAGGGCAGCGTGATCAACATCGCATCGATCGCGGCCTACGCCGGCCAGGCCGCGAGCCTTGGCTACGCACCCAGCAAGGGCGCCATCAAGATGCTGACGCAGTCTCTTGCTCAAGAGCTTGCGCCGGCGGGCGTGCGCGTCAACGCGTTGGCGCCCGGCGTCATCGCGACGCCGATGACGGCGGCCACACGAGAAGACCCGACGCGGCTGGAATCGTTCATGTCCCGTATCCCGATGGGGCGCGTGGGCGAGACGGAAGACCTCGTCGGCCCGGTCATCTTTCTCGCCTCCGACATGTCGCGCTACGTGACCGGCATCACGCTGGCCGTCGACGGCGGGTTTCTCGCCGTGTAAGAAACCGAAGAGGGCACGGCATTGCCCCGACAAGACTCGATTTTTCCAGGAGACAAAACCATGAAACTGACTCGTCTGTACGCAGCACTTCTCACGGCCGCAGCCTTCGCCGCCAGCCCTGTCGGCGCCTCGGCGCAGGACATCAAGGTGGGCTACAACGGCGACCTTTCCGCCTCGCCCTCGGCACAAAGTGGGCAGGCCGCGGTGCTCGGCATGGAGGCCGCCATCGCGGACATCAATGCCGGCGGCGGCGTGCTCGGGCGCAAGCTCGCGCTCGTGACGCGGGACGACACGTCCGCCCCGCCGAAGTCGATCCAGAACATGAGCGACCTGATCGACAACGAAAAGGTCAGCGCGGTGTTCGGTCCCACGAATTCGGGCAACGCGATGGCTTGGAAGCACATCGCCAACCAGAAGAAGATTCCCGTGCTCGGCAACGTCGGCTCGGGCACGGACATCACCAAGCCGATGAGCCCGGGCGCCGACAACTACATGTTCCGCGTGTCGATGGTGGACCGCGAACAGGTCGCAGCGCTGATGGCCTACGTGAAGAAGAACGCGGCCAACTCGAAGGTGATCGGCCTGATGGCGGAAACCACCGGCTACGGCCAGGGCGGGCTGAAGGACATGCAGGAGATCGCCGAGGTGCAAGGCATCAAGCCCGCGGCGACCGAGCGCTTCGGCGTCGGCGACACCGACATGACGTCGCAGCTCAACAAGATGAAGGCGGCCAAGGTCGACACCATCGTGGTGTGGGCGCAGGGCACGCCGATCGCGCAACTCGTTCGCAGCATGGAGAAGACGAACTACTTCCCGCTCATGCTCACGTCCTGGGCTGCGGACAACATCACTTTCTACGATGCGGCCGGCAAGGCCTTGGCCGAGAAGCCGCTGTTCATGCGCACCGTGAGCGAAACGCGCACGCCCGCGCAGCAGAAGCTGTTCGATCGCATCGGCACGAAGTTGAAGGCGCCGGGCTCGTTCTCGTTCGCGCTGCACGGCTACGACTCGGTGTTGCTGTACGCGGAAGCCGTGAAACAGGCGAAGACGACCGAAGGGTCGGCCGTGCGTACGGCGCTGGAAGACCTCGGCGCACCGGTCCAGGGTGTGCTCAAGACATACAACAAGCCCTTCAGCAAGACCAACCATGAGGCATTGACGGCCAAGGACCTGGTCTGGATCAAGTGGAAGGACGGCAAGCTGCTGCCTTACTCCGACGCCCTGATCGAATCCTTCGGCGCAGCCGACTTCAAGCAGTAAGTTCAGATTGGCGCCGACCCGCAGCGGTGGGCGGCGCGACAGCGGAGACACACCATGGCCGAAGCCATCATGCAGGCGATCCTCAGCGGACTCGCCGTCGGGGGAGCGTACGCGTTGGTCGCGTTGGGGTTCAGCATCACCTTCACGACGACGAAGACGCTCAATTTCTCCCACGGGGAGTTCGTCTCGGCCGGTGCCTTCATCGGAATGAGCGCGCTCTTTCTGATGCTGGGCCTTCCCGTCACATCCACCACCTTCGGCGAGGCACTGCCTTCGGCCGGCGCGCAACTGATGGCGCTGGCCGCCGCACTGGGCGTCATGGGCTTGCTCGGCTGGCTGCTGTACGTGATCGGGGTGCGGCCATTCGCCGGCCGCCCGGGCATGGCGTGGGTCATGAGTACGCTCGGCTTCGGCGTCATCCTGCAGAGCATCGGACTCGCGGTGTGGGGGCCCAAGCCGGTGGTGGTGCCGGGGCCGGTGGGCGATGCCGTGATCCGTTTCGCTGGCGTCGGCGTGCGGCCGCAGGAATTGATGACGCTCGGCGTCGCGGTGGTGGTCATGATCGGCTTCGACTGGGTCATGAACCGCACGATGGTCGGCAAGGCGATGCGCGCCGTCGCGGCCAACGGCAACGTGGCCAGCCTGATGGGCATCAACACCAACGCAGTGATGATCGGCGCCTTCGTGGTCAGCTCCGCGCTGGCCGGCCTCTCGGGATTTCTGCTGGCACCGATCGCCCAGGCGTCGCTGTTCATGGGCCTGACGGTGGGGCTCAAGGGTTTCTCCGGCGCCATGATCGGCGGGCTGAGCAACCCGCGCGGCTGCGTCATCGGCGGCTTCGTCCTCGGCGTCTTCGAATCGATGGTCAATCTCTGGCAGGCGCAGTGGCGTGAAGTCGCAGTCTTCGGCCTGGTGATCCTGGTGCTTGCGTTCCGCCCCACCGGTCTCTTCGGGAAGCCCATGGTGGAGAAGGTATGAAGAAGGTCCCACACCCGCTGGGCGTGCTGATCGTGGTGGCAGGGCTGATCGGTCTGACCTCGCTTCTCGGCAACGACTACTACCTGCGCATCGTGTTCATGATGTGCGTGTACTACCTCTGCGCGGCCGGCATGAACGTGCTTGTCGGGTATGCGGGCCAGAAGTCATTGGGCCAGGCCGGCCTGTTCGCGGCTGGCGCCTATGCCGTCGCGCTGCTCACGACCCGAACGGAAATGAATCCCTGGCTGGCGCTCGTCGCTGCGGCGGCGATCTCCGGCGTCTGCGGCGTGCTGATCGCATTGCCGTCCCTGCGGGTCAAGGGTCCGTACCTCGCCATGGTGACGCTGGCCTTCGGCATCGTCGTGGAGAAGCTGGTCGGTGAATGGACCGATGTTTTCGGCGGCGCGCAGGGCATCTACGGCATCAAGCCGCTGACCTGGGACGGCCAGCCGCTCAGCTCGGCGCAGTGGGTGTGGTTCGGCATCGTGCTCTGCGGGGTCACGCATCTGCTGCTGCGCAATCTGCTCAACGGCCGCTTCGGCCGTGCGTTGCTGTCGCTGCAGGCCGACGAGATCGCGTCCTCGTCCGTCGGCGTCCGTGTGTACCGCGCCAAGGTCATTGCCTTCGTCGTCGCTGCGGTGACGTGCGGCATCGCCGGTTCGCTGGTCGCGCAGCAGAACCAGTACATCAATTCGGACTTCATCACGTTCCATCTGTCGATCTTCATCCTGCTCCTGGTGCTGTTCGGCGGCGCCGGCTCGATGTATGGACCGCTGGTGGGCACTGTCGTGCTGACGGTGATCGATGCGTTCCTGGCGCGCTGGCCATCGGCCCAGCATTTCCTCTACGGCTTTTTGCTGCTGTTCGCGCTGTACTTCATGCCGGGCGGCGTCGTCGGGCTCTTCTCGAAGCGCTTTCACAAGCCCGGCGCCGCGCCTGCGTCGACCGGCGATGTGCCCGAGCGCATCGGCTCGCAGGGCACCGGCGACCTGCTCGTCGTGCAGAACGTGACGAAGCGCTTCGGCGGCGTGAAGCCGGCCCAGGACGTGTCCTTCCGCCTGCAGCGCGGCCACATCCACGCGCTGATCGGACCGAACGGCGCCGGCAAGAGCACCATGATCAACATGCTGACCGGCCTGATCGATCCGAGCGAGGGTTCGATCCGGTTCAAAGGCGAGGAGACGGTGGGCAAGCCCCCCCACGAGATCTGCTGCATGGGCGTGGGGCGCACGTTCCAGAACCTGCGGCTCTTCGCGGATCTCTCGGTGCTCGACAACGTGATGCTGGGCCGTCACAGCCGCATGACGAACGGCTTCCTCTCCTCGCTGTCGGCGTGGCCCACCGCGCGACGGGAAGAGGCGGCCACGCGCAAGCGCGCGCTCCAGATGCTCGAGCTGGTCGACCTGCTCCATCTTGCGCACCAGCCTGCCGGAAGCCTGCCGTACGGCCTTCAGCGCCGGGTCGAACTGGCGCGTGCGTTGGCCACGGAGCCCGAACTCCTGCTGCTCGACGAACCCGCCGCAGGCCTGAACCCGCAGGAGACGGCCGAGCTCGGTCAGCTCCTCGTGAAGATCGGCAAATGCGGCGTCAGCATCCTGATGGTCGAGCACCACATGGACCTCGTGATGTCCGTGTCGGACCACGTGATCGTGCTCGACTACGGCATCAAGATCGCCGAAGGAAAGCCGGCCGAAGTCCAGTCGAATCCGCGCGTGATCGAGGCCTACCTCGGCGTGGACGACGAAGAAGCGGCCACGGCCTGAGGAGACGCGAATGCTGAAACTTGAATCAGTGAAGGTCTCCTACGGAGCCATCGAAGCCGTGAAGGGCGTCAGCCTGGAAGTCAGGGCGGGCGAGGTCGTCACGATCATCGGTGCGAACGGCGCCGGCAAAAGCACGCTCCTCAAGAGCATCGTGGGCCTGGAGCCGGTGGCGGCGGGCAAGGTCTTCATCGGCGGCAGGGATGCGACGCAGGTGCGCGCACACGAGCGCGTCGCGCTGGGCGTGGCGATGTCGCCGGAGGGGCGTGGCGTCTTCGCGGACCAGACGGTCCGCGAAAACCTGATGCTCGGCGCCTACTCGCGCCGCAAAGACCCGGCGGCCATCGAGGCCGCCATCGAACGCGAGTTCCAGCGCTTTCCGCGCCTGCGCGAGCGGCAGGACCAGCTGTCGGGAACGCTGTCGGGCGGCGAGCAGCAGATGCTGGCCATCGCCCGCGCACTCATGAGCGATCCCAAGCTGCTGCTGCTCGACGAGCCCTCGCTCGGGCTGGCGCCGCTGATCATCAAGGACATCTTCAGCGCCATTCGCCAGCTGCGCGAATCCGGCCTGACGATCTTGCTGGTCGAGCAGATGGCCAAGCAGGCGCTTGGCGTGGCCGACCGTGCCTACGTGCTGGAAACCGGCTGCATCACGCTGGAGGGCTCCGGCCGCGAGCTGCTCAACGATCCCAAGGTCAAAGCTGCCTATCTCGGCACCCATTGATCTCTCCCCAACCCATCGAAGAGGACCCCATGACTGCAACCAAGAAATTCGCCTCCCAAGCCGACCTCGAAGAAAAGAAGGTCACGTTCAGCCAGATCTCCGAACATGCCTGGGCCTACACGGCAGAGGGCGACCCGAACACCGGCATCATCATCGGCGACGACGCGGTGCTGGTGGCCGACACCCAAGCCACGCCGGCGATGGCCGCCGATGTCATTCGTCGGATCCGCGAGGTGACCGACAAGCCCATCAAGTACGTCGTGCTCACCCACTACCACGCCGTGCGCGTGCTGGGCGCGAGCGCCTACCAGCCGCAGCACATCCTGGCCAGCCAGGACACCTACGACCTCATCGTCGAGCGCGGTGAACAGGACAAGGCCAGCGAGATCGGCCGCTTTCCGCGCCTGTTCCAGAACGTCGAGAGCGTGCCGCCGGGCATGACGTGGCCGACGATGACCTTCACCGGCAAGATGACGCTGTGGCTCGGCAAGCTCGAAGTGCAGTTGCTGCAGGTGGGTCGCGGGCATACGAAGGGCGACACCATCGTCTGGCTTCCGCAGGAGCGCGCGTTGCTCAGCGGCGACCTCGTGGAGTTCGGCGCGACGCCGTATGCCGGCGACGCGTACTTCAAGGATTGGCCGCAGACGCTCGACAATCTCGCCGCCCTTCAGCCGAAGGCACTGGTGCCCGGCCGCGGTGCTGCTCTGACGACCCCCGAGGAAGTCAGCAAGGGCCTGAGCGAGACCCGCGACTTCATCGCGGACGTGTACGCCAACGTGCAGAAGGGTGTCGCCGCCGGCAAGGACCTGAACGCCGTCTACAAGGACACCTTCGCCGCGATGAAGCCGAAGTACGGGCACTGGGTCATCTTCGACCATTGCATGCCGTTCGACGTGACACGCTGCTACGACGAAGCCACGGGCCACGCCGACCCCCGCATCTGGACGGCGGAGCGCGACGTCGAGATGTGGAAGACCCTCGAGGGGCAGTAAGCCCTGCGACGCATGAACGCGCACGGCCTGCCGGTTGGACGTCCCGTCATGCTGATGCTCGGCGCCTGTGCCTTCAGCAGCATGGCGTCGTTGCGCCTCTGCGATGCCATGCTGCCGCACCTTGCCGTCCAGTTCTCGGCGAATCTCCAACAGGTGGCAGGTGCCATCTCGGGCTTTGCGCTGGCCTATGGCCTTTTACAGATCTTCTACGGTCCGTTGGGGGACCGGTTCGGCAAGCTGCGGGTCATCGGCTGGGCCACGCTTCTTTGCACCGTCGGCAACGTGGGCGCCGCGATGGCACCGACGCTCGACGCGCTGGTCGCGTGGCGCGCGGTTTCGGGCGCCGCCGCGGCGGGCATCATCCCGCTGGCGATGGCCTGGGTCGGTGACAACGTCGACTACGGCCAACGGCAGGAGGTGCTCGCGCGGTTCCTCGGCGCGACCGTGCTGGGAATGATCTGCGGGCAATGGTTCGGCGGGCTGATGGCCGAGACCCTCGGCTGGCGCGCGGCGTTCGGTCTCATGGCCATCACCTTCCTGTCCGCAGGCGTCCATGCGGTCACGCAGGCGCGCCGGGACAGGTCGTCGAGTGCGCCGCAACAGGTCGGTGCGCGGGCTCGGTTGTCGGCGGTACTGATGGCGCCCTGGTCGCGGTTGATCCTGGCCACGGCCTTCCTCGAGGGCGCGCTGGTGTTCGGCGTGATCGCCTTTCTCCCGACCTTCCTGCATGTCCGGCACGACCTCTCGACCTCCGCGGCCGGTGCGATCACGGCCATGTACGGCGTCGGTGGGCTGGTCTACAGCCGGTCGGCCCGATCGATGCTCTCGCGCCTCGGCGAGACCGGCCTGGCGATGGGCGGCGGTGCCTGCCTGGCCGTCGCGTTCGTCACGGCGGCGATCGCCTCGCACTGGGCCTGGACCATTCTCGCCAGCTTCCTTGCCGGCCTGGGGTTCTATGCGTTGCACAACACCTTGCAGGTCCATGCCACGCAGATGGCACCCGCGTTCAGGGGCACGGCCGTGTCCTTGTTTGCGTGCATCCTGTTCATCGGGCAGTCTGTGGGGGTGATGCTGGCGTCAACCCTCGCGCGCATCGTCCCGCTGGCCACCGTGATCGCAGTCGCCGGGTGCGGGCTCGGCGTCCTGGGATGGTGGCTCGCCGGCAAGATCGGTGCACACCAGCGTGCGTTGGCCACGTTGACGCCATGACGGCGTCCACCGCGCCCGAATCGCTTCGCGTCCAAGGCATCTTGATCGGTGCGATGGCAATCTGGGGCCTGAACGTGTCCGCGGTCAAGGAACTGACCCAGGTGTTCGAGCCCGTCGTGCTGGCCGCGCTGCGCATGGTGGTGGCCTGCGCAACGTTGACGGTCATCGTGTGCGTCAGGAAATACGGTGCACGCGGCCCCGCCTGGCGCCAGTTGGCGGCCTTGACAGGCTGCGCCGTTCTCATGGTCTACGCCAACCAGATCCTGTTCGCCGAGGGACTGCAGCGTTCGACGGCAACGAACGGCGCGTTGATCATGGCGCTCAGCCCGCTCGTGTCGGCACTGCTGGGTGCGCTGGTCTTCAAGGATCGACTCACGGCATCGCGGATTCTCGGTGTGGCACTGGGCTTCGCGGGCGTGGCCGCCGTGGTGCTGAGCCATCCCGGTGCGGGGCTGTCGAGTGCAGGCAAGGGTGACTTGCTGCTCGTGCTTTCCGTGGTCAGCTTCGCGGCCGGCGGTGCGGTGGTGCAACGCCTGGCGCAACGCATCCATCCACTCACCATCAGTTGGGTGATCTACCTGATCGGCTCGTCGCTCCTTGCGGGGCATGCGTTCATCGCGGAGGGCGCCGCCGTCGTGAACAGTCTTGCCGCTGCGGGATGGTGGCCCTGGACGCTCGTCCTGTTCTCTGCGGTCATGGCCACGGCCCTGTCGAACCTCGCGTGGAACGACGCGATCTCTCGCATCGGCGTCGCGCGCACGGCGGTGTTTCTCTATTGGGTGCCGATCTTCGGCGTGGCCTTCGCGGCGCTGCTCCTCGGCGAGCGGCTGACGCTTTGGCACCTCGGCGGATTCTTCGCCGTCATGGCCGGTACCTACCTGGGGACGCGAAGAGCGTCCGTTCTTCCGACCTCGAAGCTTGCGAGCAACCCATGACAACCGCCTCTCCCATGATGTTTCAGTCCCTTCGGGTGCGCGGGCTGGTGCTCAAGAATCGCGTTGTCATCTCGCCGATGTGCCAGCACGCGGCGGTGGCGGGGCGTGCGACCTCGTGGCACCTGGTGCATCTGGGCAAGTTCGCGCTGGGTGGCGCCGGCCTCATCCTCACCGAGAGCACGGCCGTGGACCCCCGGGGAAGAATCGGAACCGCCGACCTCGGACTCTGGAACGACGAACAGGTCGAGCAGCTGAAGGCTGTCGTCGACTTCGTCCATGCCAACGGCTCGGCGATCGGCGTGCAGCTGGCGCATGCCGGTCGAAAGGCCGGCAGTCAGCCCCTGTGGGAGGGTGGTGCGGCGCTCGGTGAGGCGCAACTCGCCGCCGATGCCGAGCCCTGGCAGCGCTTGGGCCCCAGTGCACTTCCGGCGGGCCCTGGCTGGTCTGCGCCGGAGGTGCTCGACGAAGCGGGCATCGCCGATGTCGTCGACCGGTTCGTGCAGGCGACCCGACGCGCCGATGCGGCGGGCGTCGACGTGGTCGAACTGCACTTCGGTCACGGCTACCTCGTCGCGAGCTTTCTGTCGCCTGCGGCGAACCAGCGCGCCGACCGCTGGGGCGGCGACTTGCAAGGGCGCATGCGCCTTGCCCTGGAGATCGCGACGAAGGTGCGCGCCGCCTGGCCCGATGCGAAGCCGTTGTTCTGCCGGCTGTCGGCCGTCGACGGCACACTCGACGGCTGGAGCCTCGACGACTCGGTCGTCCTATCGCGAGAACTCGTTCGGTGCGGCGTCGACGTCATCGACTGCTCGTCGGGCGGGCTGACCGAAGAGACGCGTGCGCTGCCCGTGCCGCGTGGGCTCGGCTTCCAAGTGCCGTTCTCCGAACGGATTCGTCGAGAGGCGCAGGTGTTGACCCAGGCCGTCGGAATGATCGTCGACGCTCGCCAGGCCGAGGACGTGCTTCTCGAAGGCAAGGCCGACCTCATCGCCATCGGTCGCGAGGCGCTCTTCGATCCGTACTGGGCCCACCACGCCGCCGAGTCGCTCGGCGCCGATCCCGCGTACGTGCGATGGCCTGAACGGCACGGCGTGTGGCTGGCCAAGCGGGCGCCGGGCCTCGCCCACGCACGCGCCGAGGCGGACGAACCGCCTCGACAACGACAACCTCGAACGATTGGAGACAGCCGATGAACATCCGAATGGGCTTGATCAAGAAGAAGGACGACTGGTCCCCTGAAGCGTTTCGCGCCTACTGGCGTGAGCATCACGGGCCGCTCGCCGCGGAGGCGCCGAAACTGCGCGAGTACTGGCAGAACGTGGTCACCGAACGCCTTCAACGTGGCATCGACTTCGTTCGCGGTCCCTGGGACTTCGACGGCGTCTCGCAGCTCTGGTTCGACGATGCCGCGCAGGCCAGCCAGGCATTTGCGCAGAGCGATATCGCTGCCGACTTGGTCGCGGATGAAGCCCACTTTTTGGGTGGGCTTCACATCGTCACGGCCGAGCAGCGGGTGGTCATTCCAGTCCCGCCCACTGCGGCGCGCCAGCGACTCTTGAAGCGCATGTCGACGTTGAGGCGCCATGCGGATGTGTCCGAGGGCGACTTCCGCCGCGAGTGGATCGCGCACGGCGAAATGGTGAAGAAGATGCCCGGCGTGTCGGCCTACCGGCAGAACGTCATTGTCGGCCGCGAGGCGACGAAGGGCACCCCGTGCAGCTACGAGGAACTGCCCATCGACGGGATCGTCGAGCTCTGGTTCGAGAGCCCCGAAACGCTCGAGGCAGCGTTCGCCTCGCCGGCAGGGCAACAGACGATGGCCCACGCGAAAAGCTTCCTGTCCGAGATCACGGCGTTCGTCGTGGAAGAGCACCGCGTGAAGTAGCCGCGGGCGGGTGGCCTTTGCTTAACCTGGCAACGTCGTTCGTCGGTTTGGTGGTTTCACCGGCTTCATGGTCGGCCTTTCGCCGTCGACCGCGACCGCAGCGTCTGGCGCTTCCCCCGGGCTCAACCAACGGAACGCCGCCCACGCGGCCACACCGAGGTAGACGAAGCCGCCGGGGATCCACATCACCAGGCCGGCCAGCTGCTGGTCCCACAGCTCCCGCGATTCGCGCCAGTACAAGGGCGTGGACGAGAAGGTGAGCAGGGCACCGAGCATTCCGGTGTGGGTCGCAGTAAAGAGCAGCGCCATCGCGGCCGCCGGTGCGCCGCTGCGTCCCGACTGCAAGACCGACCACCAGAAAAGCCATCCGGTGAACAGAAACGACATGTGCTCCAGCACGTGCAGGCCGGTGTGGATCACGGCGGCCATGTACGGCGTTGGCGCGTGCCAGATCCATATCGCCGCCGCGTGCAGCAGTGCGCAGGCGCCCGGGCGTCGGCCGAGTGCCAGCACCGGGCGCCAGAGCCCGTCGAGTGCGGGGCCGAGCGCGGCGCGCCACTGCGGCAGGGGGCGCGCCAGCACCATCAACGGCGCGACCACCACGATGAGCAGCATGTGCTGGACCATGTGGAGCGCACTGCTGGACTCGGCCCAGTCGTCGAACGGGCCGAAGAGGGCCAAGCCGGCGACCAGCATGGCGCCGTGAAAAGCCGTTCGTCGCGCGAACGTGGGGCGACTTCTGGCCGCGCCGAACGGGTACGCGAACCACGCCACGACGAAGACGGCCTGCGAGAGCCAGATCGGCGCGTGCGCGGAATCGCCGGAGAACACCGCGCCGTGCGCCAGCACCGACGCCGGAAAGAGCATTGCGATCGATGCGAGGCCGAGCAGCGCCTTCAAACGCAGGGCCATACGAACAACAGTGGCAGGCCGACGAACAGCGTGGAAACGGCGGCGACCGCATACAGCGCCGTGGCGGCGCTGGTGATGAAGCGTCGCAGTCCGTCGCGGTCGTCGCCGCTGCCGACGCGCTTTGCGCCCTTCGCACAGGCGAATGCTGCGAAGCCGAGAACGCCGGCGATGCCCAGCGTGAAGGCGATGAGCCCGAGATTGATCCAACTCGCCGTGGCACGCTCGGCAGCAGGCGGCGCTGCGCTGCAGGCCACCGAAACGCCTGCATAAACGACGACGAACCACAACGCCCACACGCTCAACCCGATCAGCAGCTGCCAGGGGTGCGAGGCGGAGAGCCGAAAGACCTTGGTCATCGCGTCAACGCGCGAACGCCTGCGGAACGAGTGCAAAGGCCAACCAGGCGACCGCGGTCGCGCCGGTGGCGAAGCTCCAGAAGGCCGTCACGACGCCGGGTTCGTACGGCGCGTCTTTGCCGACGTACCCCAGATGCAGGCGCACCGCCTGCAGTCCGGTCAACACCGTGGCCAGAGCGCTGTGCAGTAGCAGGAAGCAGAGCGCGAACGCGAGCATGGCGTCGTGCGCGCTGCGAGTCGGATGCAACGGCGCCGTGGCGAGCAGCCCCGCGAACAGGGCGCTCGCCACGCATCCGCAGAGCACGGTGCTCCACAGCAGCATGGCAAGGCCGCGCTCCTGTGCATGGCACAGGAGCCGATTGACGCGATGGAGAAGGCCACGCCCCACGATGAGTGCCACGGTGGCCGCCGGCAGCATCCAGGTGCCGAGCGGCGACACTGCGGGCGGTGCCCACGACGGCGCCACCGTCCAGAGAAAGAACCAGCCGAAGATCAGCGAGCCGTAAAGCGCGCCGTCGGCCAGCAGCGTGAGCCCCATGCCCCACAGCCCGGGCCCGTCGAAGGTGAAGGGATGAAGCTTCAGCCCGGCCGGACGGGCGTCCCGGGCGGCACCACCCACGTCGGGATGCGCGCCGTTGATCCACGACCAGCGCAGCAGCGCGATCGTGACGAGCGCGACGAAGGCCAGCGCCACCGCGTACTGCTTCGCCAGCAGCGCGAGGCACAGCCCGGACAAAAGCAAGCTGGCGACAAGCGGCAGCCAGGAGTTGTTCGGCAGCAGCAGCACCTCGCGCACGCGGCCGCTGACGGGGTCGGTGCCCAGCGTCTCTCGCCGGGCGTGACCCGGCTCCGCGAGCGCATGGCGTCCTTCGGCGATGCTCTCTGGCAGCGTGGGGTCGTCCCACAGCGGATGGCGGGTGCTCAATGCTGGCTGGCTCGCGAAGTTGTACGAAGCGGGCGGCGTGGACGTCGCCCACTCGAGCGTGTCGGCGCCCCAAGGATTGGTCGGCGCCTTGCGGCCGAAGCGGAAGTGCAGCGCGATGTCGAGCAGCACCGTCGCAACGCCGAAGGCCATCAGGAAACTGAAGACCGACGAGATCAAGTTGGGAAGATCCCAGCCGAGCCCCGTGTCGAAGGTGTACACCCGCCGCGGCATGCCCAGCAGGCCCGTCCAGTGCATGACCAGGAAGGTGCCGTTGAAGCCGACGAATGTCAGCCAGAAGCCGATCTTCGAAAGCCGCTCCGACGGCATGCGCCCGCTGAAGTGCGGCAGCCAGTAATACACGCCGGCCAGCAGCGGAAAGAGCATGCCGCCGACCAGCACGTAGTGGAAGTGCGCGACGACGAAGTGCGTGTCGTGCACCTGCCAATTGAACGGCACGAGCGCGAGCATCACGCCCGTGAGGCCGCCCGCGACGAACACGGTGAGGAAGGCACCGACCCACAGCATCGGCGCGCGCCACACGGGCCGGCCAGTCCAGAGCGTGGCAATCCAGGCAAACAGCTGAACGCCGGTCGGGATGCCCACCAACATACTGGCGGCCGAGAAGAAGGCCTGCGCCAGCGCCGGAATGCCCAGCGTGAACATGTGGTGCACCCACAGCCCGAAGCTGATGAAGCCGATGCTGATGAGCGAGACCACGACCCAGCGGTAACCCACGAGTGGCCGGCGCGCGAAGACCGGCACGATGGTCGACACGACGCCGGCCGCGGGCAGGAACACGATGTACACCTCGGGGTGGCCGAACAGCCAGAACAGGTGCGCCCACAGCAGCGGATCGCCGCCGCGCGTGGGATCGAAGAACACCCAGCCGGCGGAGCGCTCGAGCTCCAGGAGAATCGATCCGAGGATGAGCGGCGGAAAGCCCAGCACGATCATCAGCGAGGTCACCAGCATCGCCCACGCGAAGATCGGCATCTGGTGCAGGCCCATGCCCGCCGCACGCGTGCGCAGGATCGACACGGCGATCTCGATGCCGGCGGCCATCGTCGAGATCTCGACGAAAGTGATGCCCAGCAACCAGAAGTCCGCATTGATGCCCGGCGAGTACACGTTGCTCGACAGCGGCGTGTACATGAACCACCCCGCGTTCGGCGCCACGCCGAAGAGCAGGCTGCTCGTGAAGATGATGCCGCCGAAGAGATAGCACCAGTAGCCGAACGCCGAGAGCCGCGGAAAGACCAGGTCGCGTGCGCCCAGCATCTTGGGCAGCAGGTAGGCGGCGAGGCCTTGCAGGATCGGCACGGCGAACAGGAACATCATGATGGTCCCGTGCATCGTGAAGGCCTGGTTGTACGTCTCGGCGCCGATGAAGCCGTGGTTGGGCAGCGCGAGCTGCGCGCGCAGCAGCATCGCCAGCAGCCCCGCGATGACGAAGAACACCGCACCGGTGACCATGAAGCGCAGCGCGATGGTGCTGTGGTTGACCGCCGCCAACGCACCCCAGCCTCTGGGGTTGCGCCAGATCGCCTCCAGCCGGTCGTGCAGCGCCTGGCCTCGCTCGTCGGGCGGCGGCGGCGTGCCGCGTGTGCTGTTCGTGGTTATCGTGCTCACTGCGTCCCTGTCGCGTTGATGTTCTCGTTGATCCCGTCCTGCAGCCATGCGTCGAACGCCGCGGGCTCCATCACCGTCGCAGTCATCGTCATGTGGGCATGGCCGACGCCACAGAACTCCGCGCACTGGCCGCGGTAGGTACCCAAGCGATCGCCTTGCAGGCGGACCACCAGCGTGCGGCCCGGCACGGCATCGAGCTTGCCGCCGAGTGCCGGTACCCAGAAGGAATGGATCACGTCGCCGCTCTTCGTGTGAACGTCCACCGGGCGCCCCGCCGGCAGGCGCAGCTCGTTGCGCACGCTGCGGCCGTTCGAATAGCGGATCTCCCACCACCACTGGTGGCCGATGGCCTCGACGCGAAGCGCCGCCGCTTGGCCGCCGGGCAACGGCAACTGGTGGAAGCCCGCGGGCGACCCGAAGATCAGCAGCGCCGTCACGCTCACCGTCGGCAACAGCAACCCGCCGCCGATCAGAAAGCGTCGCTCCACGCGACGCGCACGGGCTGGATCCATGGCTGCGCGTGGGCGCATCGACAGGAACCACGCAGTCACGACGCCGACCAGAACCACGAGGGCCACGCCGAGCATCCACCACCACACGACGGCGATCGCGCTCGCGGAAGGGCCCGCCGGATCGAGCATCGATTGCGCGCCCCGGCAACCTGCGAGCAGCGGCGCACCCATGCACGGCAGAATCGACGCATGACCGAAAGTGCTTCCGAACCGATCCTGAGTCGCGCTGCCATTGCGGGGCACCCGTTGCATCCGATGCTGATCCACTTTCCGGTCGCCGCGCTCCTGGGGCTGGTCGGCACCGACGCGGCCTATATCGTCACGAGCGATCCGTTCTGGTCGCGTGCCGGGTTGTGGCTCGCCGGTGTCGGTGCCGCGGGCGGCTGGTTCGCGAGCATCGCGGGGTTGATCGATCTGCTGAGCGTTCAACGCATTCGTCGTCTCGTGACCGCCTGGGTGCATGCGCTGATCGCCGTGATGATGCTGTCGATCGCCTCGCTGAACTGGTCGCTGCGTTGGGGCAAGGATGCGGGCGCTGCGATCGACCCCTGGGGTGCCGCGATGACGCTGTTCACCGCGGGATTCATCGGCATCGCGGCGTATCTGGGCGGGCGGCTGGTGTACGAAAAGGCGGTCGCCGTCGACACCGACGCGTGAGCTGAGAGGAGGAGGAGGCGACATCGGCGCGCTGCCTCAGAAGGGCTTGCGCAGCGCGAGCCACGCGATCCCGGACAACCACAGCAGCGACAGCACCATCACTAGGTGCGAGAAGCCGACGGCCAACGCATCGCCGCGTTCGACCCGCAGCAGCAGCATGCCGCAGAAGGCGTGGCCGAGAACGAGCATGCCCACCAGCGCGAGCTTGACGATGAGCCAGTGCGCGAGCAGTCCGCTGCCCATGAAGATGGCCGTGCCCGAAGCGATCGCCACCAACGCGGCCGGTGTCGCGAGGTTGATGAACACGGCCCGGAGCAGGGGCGGCGGCAGGCCCTCGTCGCCTGCGGTGCGACGTTGATTGGCGATGGCCGCGATGAGGATCGGCATGTAGAGCAGGGTGCCCGCCCATGCGATGACGGCGCCGACATGAAGAATTTTGAGCCAGGGCATGCGTGAAGACGTGGGGCGATGGCGAGAGATGAACCGCAGCCCTCCGTGAAGGGATGCGGGCAGATGGAACACGTCGGCAGCGTCGGCCTCTGCGCGGTGATCCTCATGTCATGTATAGCCATTTGGAGTTTGGCTCAGTGCGGGCGGTACCGGTGTAGGAACGTGCCGCTTGGGTTGGGCACCACGTGCTGGGCTGCGCGTGTCGCTCCGCAACGTGGCGTCACATGGCAGGGAAACTTGCATTTCGGCGGGGCATTGATCGGCGTGGCCCGCTGCTGTGGCAAGGTAGGTAGCGACGCTTTCAGTGGCCATCGGAGAAAGGAATCGCATGACCAAAGACCTCGCCAAAAATCCAGCCGACACGCCGTCCTGCCGCGAGCAGTTGCGCATTGCAGAGGAAGAAGGACGGTACCTGCCCCAGCGAGGTCGGCGCAAGCCGGCAGAGGCGCAGGACGCCACTTTGGGCGAAGACGACGCTTGCGCGCCGGAGCGCGCAGACGGCCATCCGGTGCCCGAGAAACCGGACGAGCCACAGGCGCCGGATCCTGCGGCGCGTGGGCGCGATGCGCCTGTGGACGTTCGCTGAATCAGGCGACTCGCGTCGTCACCAGAAGCGCCACCAGGGCTTCGTCGGGCGGCGCAACGGCGCGGGGCGGGTATCGAGTTCGAAAGATGCGGGCGCGCTGGCCTGGCCACGGCGGCGAACTTCGGTTTCCAGTGCGTGCGCAATGCCGCGTGCTTGCTTGTCGCCCCTCAGCGATCGTTGGCGCCATTCCTGCGCGTAGCGCGTCAGGTCGTCGTCGTTCAGTTCAGTGATCTCCGTCATGCCTCCGATTGTGCCGTCTGCCTGGCACGTCACGACGCGGTCATGTGCGCACGACAGCATCGCGTGGCCGGTCTTTTCGCGCCTCCGAGAATCCGGCGAAAACCTTCTTACCGCAGCCTCCATGATCCCGATGCCGCACGGCGAGCGCTTCAACACCTGCACGCATTTCGGCGGGCTGATTTTCGCGCTGGTGGCTGCGACCTTGCTGGTGGCGGAGGCTGCGGCATCGAGCGACGGGTGGCGACTCGCCAGCTTCAGCGTGTTCGCGGCGACGATGGTGCTGCTCTACGTCGCATCGACGTTTTTCCATGGCACCGAAGGTCTGACCAAGGCCGCGTGGGCGCGGGCCGACCATTGCGCCATCTACCTGCTGATTGCCGGCACCTGCACGCCGCTCGCACTGGTCGCGTTGCGTGGCGTCTGGGGCTGGGTCTGGTTTGGATTGATCTGGGCCGGCGCGCTCTACGGCATCGGGCGCGAACTGCTCTGGGGCCGTGGCCGTCCGCCTGCGGTCGCACTCTACGTGGGCATGGGCTGGGTCGGCATGGCGGCGGCGATACCGATGGCGCAGCGTCTTCAGGCCGGCGGTCTCGCCTGGCTGCTGGCGGGCGCGGCGTGCTACACGGGCGGTGTCTTGTTCTATGCGAAGGACGGTCGATGGCCGCATGCGCACGGCATGTGGCATCTGTTCGTGCTGGCGGGCACCGCGAGCCACTGCGTCGCGTTGCGGACGTTGCTCGACTGAGCGGCGCGAGCGCTGCGCGGCGCGCTGTCGAATGGCAGCTCGTCGGAGACTTCGTTCTCAGGCTTCCGGAGATTCCGTGCGGCCCGAGAGCGCGAGAGTGAGTGCTGCCGCCGAAATCTCCCGGCAACCTGTGGCGTTCTGGCCTGCCCACAGCGTGGAGAAGTCGTCGCGGCCGAGCTTTTCCGCAGCGGCCTTCAATGGCGCCAGCGCCGCGGTGGCGAGCGGAAAGGCGGGAGGCGCATCGCTCAGCGGACCAAGTTGGTCCAGCAGGCGGTTGCGCATGCCTCTCGCGGGGCGCCCGGTGATGAGGTTGGTGAGCACGGTGTGCTCAGCGCGCGGGCTTGCCAGCGCGGCGCGATGCAGCGGCGTGGTGGTGGCTTCCGGACACAGCAAATAACTGGTGCCGACCTGCACACCGGCCGCGCCGAGCGCCATCGCAGCAGCCACGCCCCGCGCGTCGGCGATGCCGCCGGCCGCGATCACCGGCAGCTTCACCGCCCGCAGGATCTGCGGGAGCAAGGCCATGGTGCCGATTTGCGTTGTGAGATCGTCGCTCAGGAAGATGCCGCGGTGGCCGCCGGCTTCCAGGCCCTGGGCGATGACCGCATCGGCACCATGCGCCTCGAGCCAGCGCGCCTCCTCGACCGTCGTGGCCGACGCCAGCACCTTGGCACCCCAGCCCTTGACGCGGGCGAGCAGCTCGGGTGCGGGCAGGCCGAAATGAAAGCTCACCACCGGCGGCTTGAAGCCTTCGAGCAGGTCGGCCGCCTCGGCACTGAACGGCGCACGCCCGCCACCCGCCGGGACGCTGGTCGGGTCGATACCGAATTCGGCGTAGTACGGCGCCAGCGCGGCGCGCCACGTGGCATCGCGCGCCGCATCGGGCGCAGGCGGAACGTGGCAGAAGAAGTTGAGGTTGTACGGCCGCGTGGTCTGTGTGGTGATCGCCTGCAGTTCGCCGCGCAGCACGTCGAGCGTGAGCATGGCGCAGGGCAGAGAGCCCAGCCCGCCTGCGTTCGACACCGCGATGGTCATCGTGCTGCCCTGCACGCCGGCCATCGGCGCCTGGATGATCGGCAGGTCGATGCCGAGAAGTTCGCGAATGGTCATGTGGGCTCCTGACGCACGTACGTGACGAACTCGAAAGGCAGGCCGTCGGCGGCGACGTGCGTCTCGCGCGCTGTCTCTTGCCAGTCGGCGCTCAGCGAGGGCGCATGGGCGTCACCTTCGAACTCGCGACCGATCTCGGTAACGACCGCGCGGTGCGCGAGAGGCGCGGCCTCCGCGTAGATCTGCGCGCCGCCGATCACCCAGACCTCGGTGGCATCGGCGCACAAGGCGGTCGCCTCGGGCAGGCTGGCCGCGCGCTCGGCACCGCCGGACTGCCAGTCGGCCTGGCGCGTGACCACGATGTTGCGTCGCCCGGGCAAGGGCCGGAATCTTGGCGGCAGCGAGTCCCACGTCTTGCGCCCCATCACGACCGGGCAACCGGCCGTCATGCGCTTGAAGTGCGCCATGTCCTCCGGCAGGTGCCAAGGCAGAGCGTTGTCCTTGCCGATCACGCCATTGGCGGCGCGTGCGTAGATCAGGTTCAGGCGCATGGTGATCGGCTCTTGCTCAGACTGCGACCGGCGCCTTGATGGCGGGATGCGGGTCGTAGCCGTCGAAGGCGAAGTCGTCGTACTGGTAGTCGAAGATCGAATCCGGCTTGCGCAGGATGCGCAGCGTGGGGTAGGGCCGTGGTTCGCGGCTCAGTTGCAACGCGACCTGCTCGGCGTGGTTGCTGTAGATGTGGCAGTCGCCACCGGTCCAGACGAAGTCGCCGACATCGAGATCGCACTGCTGCGCCACCATGTGCGTGAGCAGCGCGTAGCTCGCGATGTTGAAGGGCACGCCGAGGAAGATGTCGGCGCTGCGCTGATAGAGCTGGCAGCTGAGCTTGCCGCGTTCGCCCGCGGCCTGCGGCGGCGCCACGTAGAACTGGAAGAAGGCGTGGCAGGGCATCAGCGCCATCTTCGACAGCTCGGCCACGTTCCACGCGCTCACGATGATGCGGCGCGAATCGGGGTTGGTCTTGAGCGTCTTGATGACTTCGGCGATCTGGTCGATGTGGCCGCCGTCGGGCGTCGGCCAGCTGCGCCATTGCACACCGTAGACCGGGCCGAGGTCGCCATCTTCGCGCGCCCACTCGTCCCAGATCGTCACGCCGCGCTCGCGCAGCCAGTTGTTGTCGCTCGACCCCGTGAGAAACCACAGCAGCTCCTGGATGATGGAGCGCACATGCACCTTCTTCGTGGTGACCAGGGGGAAACCTTCGTTGAGGTCGAAGCGCATCTGGTGGCCGAAGACGCTTTGGGTGCCGGTGCCGGTGCGGTCCGACTTGAACACGCCGTGGGTGTCGACGTGTCGCATGAAGTCTTCGTATTGGGTACGGATGGGATACGTCACGATGCTTCCTCCACCCGCAGCACCCGCCCCGGATTCATGATGTTCTGCGGGTCCAGCCCACGCTTGATGGCACGCATCATGCCCATTGCCACGGGCGACTTGTGCTTCTCGAGCTTGTGCACCTTGAGTTCGCCCACGCCATGTTCGGCGGAGAAGGAGCCGCCGAATTTCTCGACCGCGTCGTACACCAGCGTGTTGACGCGCTCTTCCTCGTCGCGCAGGAAGGCTTTCGCATCGCCTTCGGCCGGCGCCTGCACGTTGTAGTGCAGGTTGCCATCGCCGAGGTGGCCGAAGTTGACCAGCCGCACACCGGGGATTTCGCTGCGGAGCAGCGCATCGGTCTCGGCCACGAAGGCGGGGATGCGTGACACCGCGATCGAGATGTCGTGCTTGATGTTCAGGCCTTCCTCGGCCTGCGCCAGCGGAATGCTCTCGCGGATGTGCCAGAGCTGGTGGGCCTGCGTGAGGTTCTCGGCCACCACCGCATCGGTGACGCAGCCGTCCTCGAAGGCGGTTTCGAGCAGCGACTCGAAGCGTGCGCGTGCGTGCTCTTCGGATTCGTTGTCGGAAATCTCGAGCAGCGCGCAGTAGGGCGCCGACGCGTCGCCGAGAAAGGGCACACGCAGCTGCGGCATGTGTTTGCCGACCAGGCTGAGTGCGAACTGGCCCATCACCTCGAAGCCGGTGAGCCCGGCGCCCAGGTGCTTGTGCGCCAGGCCGAGCAGCGTGACGGCGTGGTCCAGCGACGGCAGCGCCGCCCACGCGGTGAGCCGGGCGACCGGCATCGGGTACAGCTTCATCGTCGCAGCGGTGATGACGCCGAGCGTGCCTTCGCTGCCGATCAGCAGGTCGCGCAGGTCGTAGCCGGTGTTGTCCTTGCGCAGGCCGCTGGTGCCTTCCCAGATCTCGCCCTGCGGCGTGACCACTTCGAGGCCCAGGCACAGGTCGCGCGTGTTGCCGTAGCGCACGACCTGCGTGCCGCCCGCGTTGGTCGCCAGGTTGCCGCCGATGGTGCAGCTGCCCTCGGCCGCCAGGCTCAGCGGAAACAGGAAGCCGGCCTTCTCGGCGGTCTCCTGCAGCGTCTGCAGGATGCAACCGGCCTCGACCGTCATGGTGAGGTTGGCCGCGTCGATGTCCCGCACCGCATTCATGCGCTGCAGGCTCAGCAGCACCTGCGTGCCGCTGGCATCGGGAATGCTGCCCACGGCCAGGCCGGTGTTGCCGCCTTGTGGGACCAGTGAACTGCCGGCCGCAGCGCAGGCCTTGACCACGTCGGCCACCTGCTGCGCGCTCGCGGGGCGCACCACGGCCAGCGCCTTGCCGCGCTCGCGCTTGCGCCAGTCCTGCTCGTAGGCGGTGAGGTCGCCTTCGGTGAGCACATGGGGCGCGCCGACGATGGCGCGGAGTTGGTCGATCAGATCGGTCATGGAATGGAAGTCTCCAACGGAACGGCGGCCCGTGCGGTGCGGGCATCGCGCAGGCGCAGCCGCACATGCATCGCGCAAGCCACGAAAAGCATCAGGCACAACAGCACTTCGAGGCCGGCCAGCATGCGGCCGGCAGGCACGTTGTCGCTCCACGCGCGCACCACGCCTTCAGTGAAGTAGAGCCAGATCATCAGGCTGACCCAGCGGTAGGTGTACATGCGGTTCTTGTAGAGACCGGCCAGCGGCACCACCAGCGGAAGCACCTTGAGCGCCAACCACGAGCCGCCGGGCCGCAGCGGGGCCAGCCACATCTCCCAGGCCAAGCCCAGCACGATCAGGCCGACGAGGCTGCCCACGGCCAGCCAGCGGGTGGTGGCGACAGCGAAAGAGGGCGACGAGGGCGACATGGTTTTCAAGGTGGGACACCGCTTAACCGGCTTTGCCGGGCCGCAGAATAGCCCCCGGCGAGGGAGTGGGCGGAGCGACACGCAGTGCGCGAAGACTGAGGGGAGAGCTCTTTATGATACCGGCCATGAAACACCGGCAATGGTGGAGGGAGCTTTCGCACTTTCCGTGGCGCAACACGGCGGCCGTGCTGCGCGAGCGTTTTCGCGAAGACCGGCTGGGTTTGACGGCCGGCAGCCTGACCTTCACGACCACCATCGCGCTGGTGCCCTTCTTCACGACGGCACTGGCGCTGTTCACGGTGTTCCCGATGTTCGCGAAGATGCAGGGCCAGCTTCAGCGCTGGCTGATCGCGAGCCTGATCCCCGAGAACATCGCGCGCCAGGTGCTGGGCTACCTGAACCAGTTCGCCAGCAAGGCCAGCGGCCTGGGCATCGCCGGCCTGATGGTGCTGCTGGTCACCGCGATCGCGCTGATCCTCACGATCGACAAGACGCTCAACGCCATCTGGCGGGTGCGCTCGCCGCGGCCGCTGGCGCAGCGCGTGCTCATCTACTGGGCGGCCATCACGCTCGGGCCGCTGATCCTGGCGGTGAGCCTGAGCACGACCTCGTACGTGTTCTCGGCCTCGCGCGGCGTGGTGGGCACGGGCGGCATGCTCAAGCCCGTCTTCGACACCTTCGAGTTCGCACTGCTGGCGGCCGGCATGGCGTCGCTGTACCACTACGTGCCCAATACCTCGGTCAGGTGGGCGCATGCCTGGGCCGGCGGCCTGTTCGTGGCCGCAGCCATCGAGATCGCCAAGCGCGTGCTGGGTTACTACCTGAGCCTGGTGCCGACCTATTCGGTGCTCTACGGTGCATTTGCCACGGCACCGATCCTGCTGGTGTGGATTTACGTGGCGTGGGTCATCGTGCTGCTGGGCGCAGTGATCGCCGCCTACCTGCCCAGCCTGATGGCCGGCGTGGCGCGCCGCGGCGGAACGCCCGGCTGGCCGTTTCAACTGGCCGTCGAGGCGCTGCAGCACCTCGATGCCGCCCGCGCCACGCCGGGCAAGGGGCTGGGCGCCAACGAGCTGGTGTCTCGCCTGCGCGTGGACGCGCTCCAACTGGCGCCGGTGTTGGAAACCCTTGTCGCCATCGACTGGATTGCGCCGTTGGCTGAAGAGACACCGGACGAGGATCCGCGCTACGTCCTGCTGGCCGACCCCGACGTCACGCCGCTCGCGTCGTTGCTGACCGAACTGCTGCTGCCGCGCAGCGACGTCGTCGAGAACCTGTGGCGCAAAGGCGCGTTCGACAGCCTGTGCCTGCGCGATGCGCTGGTGGTGCGCGACGACCTGCACGACGTGACGCGGCCGAGCCAAATGGGGCGTTACGCCGATCTCGCGCGGCTTTGACCCTTCGCTGCAGCCGTCGACGGCCACCTCGATAATCCACGCTTCCATCGTTCCAGGCCTTCCTCGTGAGCGCACAGTCCATCACCGATCCCGCTGCACCCACCTGGGTGGTCTGCCTGTGCGCGGACTGGTGCGGCACCTGCCGCGATTACCGCCCGGCTTTCGCGCGCATCGCCGCGGCGCACCCCGGCCTGCGCTTCGCCTGGGTCGACATCGAAGACCATTCGGACATCGCCGACGACTTCGATGTCGAGACCTTTCCGACGCTGCTGGTGGCGGGTGCGCAGGGCACGCATTTCCTGGGCCCCTTGCTGCCGCATCCCGAGACGCTCAACCGAATGCTGGGCGCTCTGCCGGCCGCGCAGCCGTCAACCGACGAGGTCGGGGTGTTGATGGCCGCTGTGGCCGCGGCGCCGGCGCAGTTCGAACTCTGAAGGCGCGTTCTCAAGCCGTCAGGAAATCGCGCAGCGCGAACAGCACATCGTCGGGTGCCTCGCTCATCAGCGCGTGGCCGGCCTGCACCACCACCGTCTTCGAAGCGGGCGACTTGGCACTGAGCACCTTGGCGGCCTTGGGCGGCGTCATCTGGTCGGCCGCGCCGAGCAGGAACAGCACCGGGCACTGCACCGCCGCAATGGCCGTCTCGCCGTTCTTGTAGTCGTCGCAGGCCTTGAAGCCAATGTGGAAGACGTTGGCGTCGCGGTTGCTCGCCAGCACGCGGCGCATGAGTGCGCGCGAGCCGCCATACAGCCAGGTGCCGGGGCCGAGCGAGGAGGGCGGCGGCGCCAGCATCGAATGCGAGAAGCTGTTGACCATGTCGATGGCCTTCATCGGCGCGTTCAGCGCGCTGTCGAGCAGCGCCGGCGACACCGCCATCGGGTAGGCCGTTCCGACCATCGCCAGGTGAGACACGCGTTCCGGTGCGCGGGCGGCCGTCTCCAGCGCGATCAGCGAGCCGAAGCTGTGACCGACCAGTGCGGCCCTCTGCACGCCGGCCGCGTCGAGCAGTGCGACGATGAACTGCGCAGCGTCTTCCACGCTGGCCGGTGGCGCACCGGCGCTGCGGCAGTGGCCGGGCAGGTCGACCGCCAGCACGTTCCAGCCGTGGTTCGCGAACCAGCGGCTCTGAAGGATCCACACGCTGTGGTCGTTGAGGACGCCGTGGATGAAGACGAGGGTTGGCTTGGCTGCATCGAGCGGCTTGCCGCCGGTGTAGACGTACGTTGTGTGGCCGTTGACGTTGTAGTTCATTGCAGGACTCCACCAGCCTGGTGCTCGGTTTCGGGGCGCGTGCGCAGGCCACCGGGTACTCCCTTCCGCGAATGTCCCCCGCCTTCGGCTCCTCCTTTATTTCGCTGCGGGGAGCACCCGATACCCTGCGCACGTGGACGCGATGGGGGTGGGCTGCCGCCGGCGATCAACCACTGCGCGTCCGGATCGCGTCGATGGGGTGCCTTGCGCAGCGAAATAAAGGAGGAGGCCGCAGGCCGGGGGACATTCGCGGAGCAAGGTACCCCGTCGGCGTGATCTCGCCCCGAACGAGGCACTCCAAATACAAAGAAGTAAGCCATCTCAAGCCCCCGCCTTCTCAGCCGCCTTCAACGCCCGCTTCAAGTCATCGATCAGGTCCGCCGGATCCTCTAACCCGATCGACAGCCGAATCGTCCCCTGCGAGATCCCCGCGCCCGCCAGTGCCTCATCCGTCATGCGGAAGTGCGTGGTGCTGGCCGGGTGGATCACCAAGCTGCGGCAATCGCCGACGTTGGCCAGATGGCTGAAGAGCTTGAGCGTCTCGATGAACTTCTTGCCCTGCTCGCGGCTGCCCTTGATGTCGAAGCTGAACACCGCGCCGGCACCGCGCGCGCCGTGCTTGAGCAGCTTCTGCGCCAGCGCGTGGCTCGGGTGCGATTCGATCAGCGGATGGCCCACGCGCGACACGAAGGGGTGCGCCGCCAAAAATTCGACGACCTTTTGCGTGTTGTCGATGTGCCGCTCCATGCGCAGCGGCAGCGTCTCGATGCCTTGCAGGATCAGCCAGGCCGTGTGCGGACTCATCGACGCACCGAAGTCGCGCAGGCCTTCGCGGCGCGCGCGCAGCAGGAAGGCGCCGACGGTACTTTCTTCGCTGAACACCATGTTGTGGAAGCCGTCGTAGGCCTGGCTCAGCTCGGCGAACTTGCCGGACTTCTCCCAGTCGAAACTGCCGCCGTCGACCACCACGCCGCCGATCACCGTGCCGTGGCCCGAGAGGAATTTGGTCGCCGAGTGGTAGACGAGGTCGGCGCCGTGGTCGAAGGGCTTGATGAGGTAGGGCGATGTCAGCGTCGAATCGACCAGGAGCGGCACGCCGGCCGCATGCGCGATGTCGCTCACCGACGGGATGTCGAGCACGTCGAGGCCGGGGTTGCCCACGGTCTCGCCGAACAGCAGCTTGGTGTTGGGCCGGATCGCGGCCTTCCAGCCGTCGAGGTCGTTCGGCTTGACGAAGGTGGTCTCGATGCCGAAGCGCCGCATCGTGTAGTGCAGCAGGTTCTGCGAGCCGCCGTACAGCGCGGTGCTGGCGACGATGTGCGAACCGGCGCCCATCAGCGTCGCGACGCTCAGGTGCAGCGCGGCCTGGCCGCTGGCGGTGGCGATGGCGCCGATGCCGCCTTCGAGCGCGGCCACCCGCTGCTCAAGCACCGCGTTGGTCGGATTGCTGATGCGGCTGTAGACGTGGCCGGCGCGCTCCAGGTTGAACAGCGCGGCGGCGTGGTCGCTCGATTCGAAGACGAAGGACGTGGTGAGGTGGATCGGCACGGCGCGCGCGCCGGTCGTCGGGTCGGGCGAGGCGCCGGCGTGCAGCGCGAGGGTGTCGAACCCGGGGTCGGAATAGCCTGGCATGTGTCTCCTCGAAGGGCTGGTGACAACCGCTCGCTGCTGCGCTCGGCAGGGGCGGCGGTGGCCGGCTATTGTGAGCGAGTTGGGCTATATTCGATCGGATCGGCCGAGTCATAAGAGGAGCACCACGATGAAGGTCAGCGACATCCTGCGCGTCAAGGGCAACACCCTCTACACCATCACCCCGGACGACGCCCTGGCCGATGCCGTGACGACCATGGCCGAGAAGGACATCGGTTCGCTGGTGGTCATGGAACACGGCGATCTGGTCGGCATGCTCACCTTCCGCGAGGTGATCGTCGCCATCGTCAAGAACGGCGGCCAGGTCGGCGGCTCGCTGGTGCGCAGGGCGATGGACGATGCACCGGTCACCTGCACCGCCGAGACCGACCTCGACGAAATCCGCCGCATCATGCTCGAGCGCCACGCCCGCTACATGCCCGTCATGGACAAGCGCATGCTGATGGGCGTGATCAGCTTCTACGACGTCGCCAAGGCGGTGGTCGACAGTCAGAACTTCGAGAACAAGATGCTCAAGGCCTACATCCGCGATTGGCCGGCCGGTGACGAGGGCGGCGCCAGCTGAGCTGAAGCCGCGCCACCGAGCGGATGGCGCAATGCGGGTTGCTTTCGACGCGGACCCGATGAAATCGCTGGCGCGGTAAGAGGTGTCGCAACCTGACTTCGGTTGCGCGCCCAGAGCGGGCCGCAAGTCGCTCTGAAAGAGGGACCTGAAATCGGCTCCGTTGGAGAAGGACGCCTTGACGGTCGTGCCTTTGCGTCCTTACGACCCCGCTCAGAAACAGCCATCATGGCATTTGCACAGCGCAGGCCGTAGCTGACGGCTTTGATCCACTCGCCGCTCAGGTCCAGCGGCATGCCGTGCGTGAGGATTCATACGTCAGGCATATCAGTGCATAGCGAAAAAACGATTGGATGCAATAAAACCCACGATCAATACTGGTCACCTTGTGCGTTGAAGTTTGTAGCAACTCAACGCTGTGCTTCCACAAGGAGACGCGCGAATGGGCGAGGGTGCCGGTGTTTTGGCTGCCATGCTGTCAAGCGGAATCGGAGGCGCTTCGATCGGTGTGACGCGCTTCATTGCAGGGAACCTTGATCCGCTTGCCATAGGTGCGTTTCGATTCGGTATCGGGTTCATGCTGCTGCTTCCTTTTGCCTTGATCGGTGGGCGAAGTTGGCCGAAGCAAAGCGACTGGTCGCGTGTCGCGGCCCTGGGGCTCCTCTTCTTTGGTGCGTTCCCCGTTCTGTTCAACGCGTCGCTTGCCTTTACGACCGCTGCACGCGGTGCACTGGCGTTGTCGACCCTGCCAGTGCTGACGATGGTGGTGGCGGCCGTCTTCAAGGTCGAGCACTTGACCAAGCGAAAGGCCCTGGGTGTTTTCACTGCCATGACGGGGGTGGCCCTGGCGCTTCTGGCGGGCTTTTCGGAGGCGCCGGCAAAGGCATGGCGAGGCGACCTTCTCATGGTTCTGGCCGCCCTGTGTATGGCGATCTACAGCGTTGCATCAAAGCCTTTCATCCGTCGCTCGGACCCGATCACCTTTACCGTCCTGGCGATGGGTGTCGGCGCGGTGGCACTGGCACTGGCGTCAACGGCACTCGGCAGCTTCGAAGCTGTCAGAACCTTTGGCGCAGGGCAGTGGATTGCGCTTGGGTTTCTCGGCGCCTTTGGTGGAGCCTTGACGTTTTTTCTCTGGGCGTTCGCATTGAAAAGAACAACCCCCACGCGCGTTGCGATTTCGATTGCGGTCAACCCCGTCGCTGCCGCCCTTGTCGGTGCGCTTCTCGTCGGGGAAGTCGTTCGTTGGAACCTGAGCATCGGCATCGTTGCCGTGGTGGCGGGGATCTGGATTGCGGCACGGCCTGACTCCGTGTCGGCAGGAGGCACGAAAGGCCGCTGACCGCCTCTCCATGGCGTGCGCTGGCACGCTGCATCCAACCGCGCCCGTAGCGCGTGGTCATGGCGTCGCGGGCGCGCTGTGGCAGCCTGTGACAGGCTGCTGTCGCCTTTGCCAGACGCTTGCCGAGTGGGCCATATTCAAGGGGAGGCCGAGGGTGCGCCACGCATCTGCAGCGAGAGGAGTTCGGAGAATGCGGCGTGATTTTCTACGCTGCGTCTTCCGGCATGCCATCGACACTGAAAATCATTCCACGCTCTTCCAGCTTTGCGCGCGCTGCGTGGTGCACGACGCCGCGTTGGCGCGTGTCCGATTCCAAGAGTCTGCGGAGGGTGGCCTGGCTGACGTTGGCATTGCGCACCACTTCCATTCGCACGCCCCAGAATTTATCGTCCGCGAAGCGATCCAAGATCTCCGCGTTCGCATTTGGATTCATGGCTGCCAGGGCGCGTATACCTTGATTGGAGTCAGTCAAAAAAGGCTCAAGCGCAACGGCATTGACTGCATCCCTGGCAGCAATGTAGCGACGCTCCTCTGCATGTTTCTGTTCAGCTGTCTTCTTGACCATCACACGTTCAAAGAGATGAAAGCTTCCAGCTTCGCACAGGCCATGGCTGATGAGTGAGAAATCTGGCTGCGCCAGTCGGATCACCCGACGATGACTGACGCGGCCCCTTCGCAACGCAAACGCAATTCACTACAGTGGGCCAAAACTAGACATCCAATGAAAGCCGGCAACTTCGAAATCTTCGCAGACTATTTCCAGTTCTATCTTCAGGACGAGGCTGCGGACGGCAACCTGCAGGATGCATGGGACAAGAATGCAACGGAGCGCATGTTCGCGGTGACCCATGGGGCCGTCGGCATTGGGACCGCGCGCAACATGGACGTGCCTGTCACGCTTCAACTTCTTGATCGAGCGCCGTCGCGAGACTTCACGACGTTCGATCATGTTGTTGAAGGCTCGTTGCTCATTTCGACGGGGACGCTCGTCGTCGCAGGCTGCACCGACTATTTTCCCGATGCCAGACGCTTTTCAGTGGTTCCGGGCACATACCGGGTCAGGCTGTCATCGTCGGGTCTGGATACGCTGTCGGCCGACGGGCTGGAAGGCAATGATCATTACCTCGTCCAGCTCTGGTTGGATTCTCCCGTTGAACCCACCGTGCTGAAGCAGCATTCGCCTGAGTGACTACCGCTCGGGCCAGGAGCGGACATGCGCCCTATGTCTAAATCGCCACTGCTGCCATTTAAACAGCGTAGTGCACCGCTTTCCCGTGAGCTCCGAATTGCCGTCATCGAGATCGGCAGCGACTGAGTCGAAAAGTCAGGACGCTACTTTGTAATAGCGAGTCGGTCGAATCGATGTCCGTGCGCCGCTGAGCGGGCGCAATCCTACCGATCGCTGAGCTTTGGATACCAGTCCTCGCCGCGTCCCTCTGGCGTTGTGTCCAGGAGCGTCCAGAGCGCCGACATGTCGGGCGCATCGTGCGGGTCCTGTCCCGGGTCGGCCGTTTCCCTGCCGCCCTCGCCGCGCCAGAAGTGATGCACGGTGCCGTTCTGGCGCCTGAAGACGTTGTAGCCTGGCATGTCGGCATCCTCGGCGCTCACGAATTCGCGTGTGTAATCGCCGCTCGAGTCGGCGTAGAGCCGAAGATGCTTCCAGTTCTGCTCTTCGCCCCACGCGAGAATGCGCGCAATCGGCGAGCGGGCCGTCATCACGAAGCCCGCGCGCTGGCTGACATGACGCGCAATGCCGTTCCAGGCGCTCATCTGTGATGTGCACATGGGGCAGCCCTGCTTGCGCTGAGGACCGTACATGAAGCTGTAGACGATCAACGTGTCTTTTCCGCCGAAGAGCTCCGCCAAGCCAACTTCACCTTCACGCCCTTGGAAGCGGTAGTCCTTCGCGATCGGAGCGCCCGGCGGCAGAGCACGCCGCTGCTCTGCGACGCGCTCTATATGGCGGCGGAGTTCAATCTCTTCGGCTGCGAGCGCGTTGCGGGCCTTCCGGTAGGCGGCGCTCTCGCCCACGACATGGGCGGCGTTCCGGGCGACCATTTCGGCCGCCGACTTCAACGTCTTCGGATCCGTCATACGTGCTCCTCGTGTAAAGGGAAAGACCAGCCGACGCGGTCGTACCGCATGTCGGCGAGGGTTTGCGCACTGAGATGCACGCCATGATACGTCTCGGCTTTTCGGTACACGGCTTCACCGTTGGGACCCAAGCGCAACCCAAACGCATCGGGCCAAGGCCGTGTAGCAGCACGCACCACCTGCCGCGGGAGCAGGACGGCCAAGAAGAAGCGCCATCCGCAGGTCGGACGCGGCGGATGGAATGCCCTCTCACTGCACGCGAGGATGCGACACCGCTTCGGCCCACGCGTCGTTCTTGCAGCGCGTGCACTGCGTTGCCTCGCCGGCTGCAATGCGCGCAGGCCAGCCGCAGCGCGTGCAGCAGTAGAGCCCCTCGGCTGGGACCTTTTTCCAGACGGGTCGATGCGATGGAGGCAGCACGGACAGTCCCGCACGCACTTCGTCCTTGTCGAAAAAGAACAGGCTCACGTCACCGTCGGTTTCCAGAATGCCCAGTCGCACCTGGCCCAGGTGCTCGACGCCTTGCTGGCGCAGTTCCATGAACAACTCCGAAGAGGACATGTTGAGTCGATCGAGCGATTCGAGCCTGTACAGCCCGTCCTCGATGACCGTGACCGGCTTGCCCTCCATCCACCCTTCGATGCGTTTGCTGCGCCCCATCACGAAGGTCGTTGCGCGGTACAGCGCCAGCAGCGTGACGAAGACCATGGCAACGGGAAGCATCGGAACGTCGTGATAGAAGGAAACGTCCCCGGCCGCCGAGCCCAAGGTCAGGATCACGACCAGCTCGAACAGCGACAGTTGCCTGATACCCCGTCGGCCGCTGAACTTCAGGAACAAGAAGACCGCGAAGTATGCGAAGAGCGTGCGCAACGCCACCTCCGCCAGAAAGGTGACTGGAAGGTCGGTGAGGAACAGGCGCTGGGGGTCGAAGGGAGACATCTTCGTTCGGACAGCGGGTGGCAATGACGCGCTTTGTACCTTGTTCCGCCTGCACCGTCAGCTGCCAGTGCCAGTGCCAGTGCCAGTGCCAGATGCGGCGGCGGCGTTTCGCGCAGGGTCTAGCGCAGAGGACAAGCTGGAGGAGCGAGCGCCGTTGCGCGTACAGCGTTGTTGTGGCTTGTTTCCAAGCTTATGAAGCGACAGGAACGAATTTCGCAGAACGCATCAAGAGCGGGTTGCGCGCAGCCGACGGGACTTCGACCTCGGCAGAGGCATCGATCACCACAGGCGACGACCGGCATGCCACGGCGTGCCGCAGCGCCTCCGCAAAGCCTGCGGGTGCACGCGCGATCTTTCGTGCACTGGTGCAGACGCGGGGACGAGCGCTCCAGCTGATCGATGCACCGGAGCGCTCGAGCGCGGCGACAAGGGCCACGTCTTCGCTGGACGCCAACGCTTGAAACCCGCCAGCGCGCCGGTAGGCATCGGCCGAGACACCCATGTTGGCGCCATGCACATGGCGGTGATCATCGGCATCCTGGTAGCTGATGGCGAAATGCCGGGCGAGAAACGGTGCATCGTTGCCATGCGGGGTCCAATCCGTCACTTCCACCGTGCCACACACAGCATCGGAGTCGAGGCTGAGCTGCTGCGAGAGCCAGTCGCTGGAGACGAGCGTGTCGGCGTCTGTGAAGGCCAGCCACCGCGCGCCTCGAGAGAGCATCAACTCGGCGCCAGCGGCTCGCGCAAGGCCGACGTTCCGAGCCTGGATGTGAAGAACGATGACGCCGACATTCAGAGCGGTCGTCACGGTGGCGTCGTTGCAGTCATCCGCCACCACGACGATTTCAACGCTTTCCCCTCGCAGCTGGGGATCGTGGGCACATGCTCGCGCATGCACGAGGCACGCGCCAATCAGCGCCGCCTCGTTGTGCGCTGGAATGACTATTCCAATCATGATCGCCTCTCGATAGTTCGCCATCCCCGGCGCACCGCCGATGCGCCGAGGGCTGAGGAAAAGCCACGACGCAATTCGCGGCAGCCAGCGCGCTCAACCCTTTGGCGGATCGTTCTCGCGATCGAACTGACGCACGGGGATCGCCGCGATGAAGCTGGCAATCGCGTCTTCCGCGTTCGCTGCGTCGGCGAGGATCAGGCCAGCGTCCGTGGAGCCGTCCGGCAACACCAGAGGAACCTGTGCGTCGGCCAACAAGGCCTCCGAAGCGCCGAAGGCGAGGATCGCCTTGCAGTGCCAATACTGCGCCCGCAGGAATTCCAGCGTGTGCGCGTCCTTGCTCAAGGACTCGACGGCCGCCGCCCCATCGGGCAGCACCAGCGCATCGAAGAGGAAACCTGGCGAGTTCTCCATCGTCGCATCGGCGGCGAACTTCTCGCCGCCCGCGCCTACGTACGTGCCCAGCCGCGCCCCGACCAGCCTCGGCACCGCACCGGCAGCGACCAGCGCCGACACCAGCTTGCCGAGCGACGCGCCTTCCACGCCGTTCGCCACCAGGATGGCGATCTTGCGGGTGCGGATGCCGCCATCGCCAGGGCGTGCCAGCAGCGACAGCGCCGGCGAGCTTTCGATCTCCGGCGCCGCCGGGTTCTCCAGCGCTTTCGGCAGCGCGGCCGGCAACTCCATGCCCAGGTCCTGCGCCAGGCGGGCGGCCAGCTCGGGCGATGCGTTCAGCAGGCTCGCCACCACGCGTTCACGAATGGCCGGCACGGTGACCTTCGACAGCTCGAAGCGGAACGCGTTGCCGATGTGCGCCTTCTCGACCTCGGTCTGGCTCTCGAAGAACAGACGCGCTTGCGTGTAGTGGTCGGCGAATTTCTCCGGCTTGATGCGGACCTTGTCGGCGCTCTCCTTGGCGTCGATGCGCTTGGCGATGCTGGCGAAGCCCTGGTCGGCACCGGCCTGGAACGGCGCGCCGCCGGCGAGCGAGTTCGGCTCGTACGACACGCGACCGCGGTGAATCGCCTGGCGGTGCATGCCGTCGCGCTGGTTGTTGTGGACCTGCGCGATCGGCGCATTGATCGGCAGCTCGTGGAAGTTCGGCCCACCGAGGCGGCTGATCTGCGTGTCGACGTACGAGTGGATGCGCCCGGCGAGCAGCGGGTCGTTGGTGAAGTCCAGGCCCGGCACGATGTGCGCGGTGCAGAACGCCA
>NZ_RCZJ01000001.1 GCF_006438845.1 Variovorax ginsengisoli | reverse complement strand
TGGACAAGCTGAAGAACGAAGCGAAGGTGATCTGACATGACAGCACTGGTAATTGCCGAACACGACCACGCGACCATCAAGCCCGCGACCCTCAACACCGTGACCGCCGCACTCGCCTGCGGTGGCGACGTGCACGTGCTGGTGGCCGGCGCCAATGCCGCCGAAGCCGGCAAGGCCGCCGCGCAGATCGCCGGTGTGAGCAAGGTCATCGTGGCCGACAGCCCATCGCTGGCCGAGAACCTCGCCGAGAACGTGGCCGCGCAGGTGATGGCCATCGCGTCGAACTACAGCCACATCCTGTTCCCTTCGACCGCCAACGGCAAGAACGTCGCGCCGCGCGTGGCCGCCAAGCTCGATGTCGCTCAGATCAGCGACATCACCAACGTCGACAGCCCTGACACCTTCGAGCGCCCGATTTACGCCGGCAACGCGATTGCGACCGTGCAGAGCAGCGATGCGACCAAGGTCATCACCGTGCGCACGACCGGCTTCGACGCTGCGGCGGCCAGCGGTGGCAGCGCCACGGTCGAGACGGCCGAAGGCGTCGCAGACAGCGGCAAGTCGAGCTTCGTCGGCCGCGAGGTCACGAAGAGCGAACGCCCCGAGCTCACCGCCGCCAAGATCATCGTGTCGGGTGGCCGCGCGCTGGGCAGCTCGGAGAAGTTCACTGAGGTGATGGCACCGCTGGCCGACAAGCTCAACGCCGGTCTGGGCGCTTCGCGCGCCGCGGTCGACGCGGGCTACGCGCCCAACGACTGGCAAGTGGGCCAGACCGGCAAGATCGTCGCGCCGCAGCTCTACATCGCCGCGGGCATCTCCGGCGCGATCCAGCATCTGGCCGGCATGAAGGACTCCAAAGTGATCGTTGCGATCAACAAGGACGAAGAGGCACCGATTTTCTCGGTGGCCGACTATGGCCTGGTGGCCGACCTGTTCGTCGCCGTGCCGGAACTGACCAAGGCCCTGTAAGGGCTGCGCACCTGCGTCGACGAAGGGCATCGTTCGCGATGCCCTTTTCACATCCGAACCCTGGAGACAGCCCATGAGCTACATCGCCCCCGTCAAGGACATGCTGTTCGACATCGAACACCTGGCCCGCATTGAAGAGATCGCCAAGCTGCCCGGCTTCGAGGAGGCGGGACTCGACACCGCACAGGCGGTGCTCGAGGAGTGTGCGCGCTTCAACCAGGACGTGGTGGCGCCGCTCAACGTGGCGGGCGACCGCAACCCGTCGAGCTTCAAGGACGGTGCGGTGACCACCACGCCCGGCTTCAAGGATGCGTTCGCGCAGTACGCCTCGGGCGGCTGGCAGGGCCTGCAGCACCCGGCCGATTTCGGCGGCCAGGGCCTGCCCAAGACCATCGGCGCGGCCTGCGGCGAGATGCTGAACTCGGCCAACATGAGCTTCGCGCTGTGCCCGTTGCTGAGCGACGGCGCTATCGAGGCGTTGCTCACGGCCGGCTCCGACGATCTGAAGTCGACCTACCTCGAGAAGCTGGTGAGCGGCCAATGGACCGGCACCATGAACCTCACCGAGCCGCAGGCGGGCAGCGACCTCGCCATGGTGCGCAGCCGTGCGGAGCCGCAACCGGACGGCACCTACAAGGTCTTCGGCACCAAGATCTACATCACCTACGGCGAGCACGACATGGCCGAGAACATCGTGCACCTCGTGCTGGCCCGCGTGACCGGCGCGCCCGAAGGCGTGAAGGGCATCAGCCTGTTCGTGGTGCCCAAGTTCATGGTCGGCAAGGACGGCGCGCTCGGCGAGCGCAACGATGTTCACTGCGTGAGCATCGAACACAAGCTGGGCATCAAGGCCTCGCCGACTGCGGTGTTGCAGTACGGCGACCACGGCGGCGCGGTGGGCTACATCGTCGGCCAGGAAAACCGCGGCCTTGAGTACATGTTCATCATGATGAACTCGGCGCGCTACGCCGTCGGCATGCAGGGGATCGCCATTGCCGAGCGCGCCTACCAGCACGCGGTGGCTTATGCCCGTGAGCGTGTGCAGAGTCGCCCGGTCGACGGCTCGATGAACACCAGTGCGCCCATCATTCACCACCCCGACGTCAAGCGCATGCTGATGACGATGCGTGCGTATACCGAAGGCTGCCGAGCGATGGCGAGCGTCGCCGCAGCTGCCTACGACGCTTCTCACCACCACCCCGATGCCGACGCGCGCAAGCAGAACCAGGCCTTCTACGAATTCATGGTGCCGCTGGTCAAGGGCTTCAGCACGGAGATGAGCCTGGAAGTGACTTCGCTCGGCGTGCAAGTGCACGGCGGCATGGGCTTCATCGAGGAGACCGGCGCGGCGCAGTACTACCGCGACGCGAAGATCCTGACCATCTACGAAGGTACAACCGCGATCCAGGCCAACGACCTCGTCGGACGCAAGACGGCCCGCGATGGTGGCCAGACGGCGAAGGCGATCGCCGCGCAGATCGAGACCACGGAAGCCGAATTGGCGAAGCGCGACAGCGCCGACGCGCACGCCGTGGCGAAGCGCCTGAAGGCTGCGCGCGAAGCTTTCGTCGAAGTCGTGGACTTCGTCGCCGGTCAGACCAAGGCATCGCCCAACGCGGTGTTCTCCGGCAGCGTGCCGTACCTGATGCTGGCGGGCAACCTGGTCGCGGGCTGGCAGCTGGCGCGTTCGCTCGTCATCGCCGAAGACTTGGCGCAGGCGGGCACCGAAGCCGCTTTCATGCACGCGAAAGTCGCTACCGCGCGCTTCTACGCGGAGCACATCCTCAACAAGGCGCCGGGGCTGCGCGACAGCATCGTCGAGGGCGCCGAGAGCGTGACGGCGCTGGCACTCGACGCCTTCTGATCGTCCCTCGCCGCGCTGTCGCTCACACGACGCAGGCGAGGCGCGCGTTCTTATAAAACCGACTCGAACAAGATTTCGGAGATTTCATGTCCAAGCTGCCCCCCGTGCTCGCGAACCTGCCGCTGCCCATCATCGGCTCGCCGCTTTTCATCATCAGCAACCCGAAGCTGGTGATCGCCCAATGCAAGGCGGGCGTGGTGGGCTCGATGCCGGCGCTCAATGCCCGGCCGGCGGCGCAGCTGGAAGAGTGGCTGATCGAGATCACCGAAGAACTCGCGGCCTACAACAATGCCAACCCGGACAAGCCGGCCGCGCCTTTCGCCATCAACCAGATCGTGCACAAGAGCAACGACCGGCTCGAGCACGACATGGAAATGGTCGTCAAGTACAAGGTGCCGATCGTCATCACCTCGCTCGGCGCGCGCGTGGACGTGAACGACGCGGTGCACAGCTACGGCGGCGTGACGCTGCACGACATCATCAACGACAAGTTCGCACGCAAGGCGATCGAGAAGGGCGCCGACGGCCTGATCGCGGTGGCCGCCGGTGCCGGCGGCCATGCGGGCGTCAAAAGCCCGTTTGCGCTGATCCAGGAGATCCGCCAGTGGTTCGATGGCCCCATCGCGTTGTCCGGCTCGATCGCCAGCGGCGACGCGGTGCTCGCCGCACAGGCCATGGGTGCCGACTTCGCCTACATCGGCACGGCCTTCATCGCGACCGAGGAAGCGCGCGCCAGCGACGACTACAAGCAGGCCATCGTGGATGGCAGCTCGGACGACATCGTGTACTCGAACCTCTTCACCGGCGTGCACGGCAACTACCTGGCACCGTCGATCGTCGCGGCGGGCATGGACCCCACGAACCTTCCCGAAGGCGACCTGAAAACCATGAACTTCGCCAGCGGCGACGGCAGCAAGGCCAAGGCCTGGAAAGACATCTGGGGCTCAGGCCAGGGCATCAGTGCGATCACTGAAGTCACCAGCACCGCCGTCTTCGTCGAGAAGCTCAAGCGCGAATACCAAGCGGCACGCCAACGGCTGGCTTTGTAGTTCCCCGAGCGCGCTGCCGCGTCGATGCGCGGTCGACATGGACCGCACCTTCATTGCGTAACAGAGCCGCGTCGCGGGCGCAGCGACAATCCGAGCCATGACTCAAGGCAAGCGCATTTCGGCAGACATCGGCGACGACGCGTTGCACGCCATCCGTGAACTGGGGGCTGCGGCAAGGGCCGCCCGGTCGACTGCCGGCGAGGGGCAGACCGCGGCAGCAGCGCGCCTGGGCGTGCATGTGCAGACCATCGGCCGGATCGAAGCAGGCGAGCCTGGCGTCGCCATCGGGCACGTGCTGGGCCTGTTGGCGCTCTACGGCATCGGCGTCAGGCTGCAGCAACCCGAAGGCGGGTGAGCCATGGTTCTTCATACCCTTCCCAACGGGGCAAGGCTGCTTGCCATTCCGATGCCCCATGTGCAGAGCGCCAGCGTGGGGGTGTTCCTGCGCGTGGGCTCGCGCGACGAGACACCCGCCAACAACGGCATCAGCCACGTGCTGGAGCACATGGCGTTCAAGGGGACCACCACGCGCTCCGTGCAAGCCATCAACCTCGACGCGGAACGCCTGGGTGCCGATGTCAATGCGTTCACTGGCAAGGACACCACGGCGTACTTCATGACCGGGCTGGGCCGGCACGCCGAACAACTGACGCGCATGACGGCCGACATCGTCCTGAACAGCACGTTTCCGGAAGCCGAACTGCAGCGCGAGCTCGACGTGATTCGCCAGGAGGCCATCGAGTACGAGGAAGATCCGGAGGACAGCGCCAACGAGTTGCTCGACCGCGCGGTCTGGGGCGAGGACCCGATGGGCATGCCCATCATCGGTACCGTCGAGAACATCGAGGGCTTCACCCGGCAGGATCTCGTCGACCACGTGCGCTCGCACTACATCGCCGAGAAGGCCGTGGTGGTTGCGGCCGGCAACTTCGACGTTGAGGCCTGGGTGACGCTCGCGACGAAGCTGTTCTCGTCGATGCCGTGTTCCGCCGACCTCGCCGCGTCGCGTGTCCCGCCGGCCGCCGCATATGTCGGTCATGCAGTGGTCAAACGCTTCACGCAGGTGTCGCAGGTTTTCCTGAACATCGCCTACCCGGTTGCGCCCGCACGGCCCGAGGAGATCTCGCAGCAGCGCTGGCGCCTTGCCGCCGCCTTGGCGGCGAATCTCTTCGGAGGCGGGATGTCGGCGCCGCTGGTCGACGTGGTCAGAGAGCAGCTGGGCCTGGCCTACACAGCCCATGCCACGATCGACAGTGGCGACGCCTGGGCCAACCTCGTCGTGCATGCGGTCACCACCCCGGACAAGCTCGACGCGTTGGTCGCGGCCACGGGCGAATTGTTGCGCGCGCAGGCCGCAGCGATCGATCCCATCCACCTGGAGCGCGCCAAGAACCAGTTGACGGTTTCGCGCGTGCGGTCGGCGGAACGGACCTACGCAACGATGGAGCAGGCGGTCGAAGAGCTTTTTGCCAGCGGCACCGTGACGCCCTTGGACGATGCGATCGCACTGATCGATGCCATCACTTCGGAAGAGGTGCGCATGGTCTTCGCGCGGATGCTCGACAACCCGCCTGCGCTCGCGATGACGGGCAAAGGCGTCAACGCGAAAGCCGCCCGGCAGTTGGCGGCACGGTTGCCCCGGGTTGCCGGTTAGCGGCCTGCTTCGAATTTCGTGATGTCGGCGCGGGCCTTTCGGCCCCCGCCATACTGTCGCCAACCCACGGAGGAATCGCGATGAGCAACGAACTGCGCAAGAAGCTTCACGAGCTGTCGGTCCTGGTCGACACCGCTCCCGATCCGCAGACGCGGGCGGTGGTCGAAGCGCTGCGGCTGCAGACGGCCATCCTGAACGAGCGGCTGTTCGCCATCGACCTTCAGATCGGCGAACTGATTCAGCGGCTGGACGCGCGCACGAAGGTCGACTGAGGCCCGAGGTCGTCGATCTTCGGTCTCCGCAGGGGGCACGCCAGTGCCGTTGTGGGGATAATCCGGCCCCATGAGCGGCAACACTTTCGGCAATCTCTTCGCAGTCACCAACTTCGGAGAGTCGCACGGCCCGGCGATCGGCTGCGTCATCGACGGCTGCCCACCGGGCATGGCTCTGAGCGAGGCCGACATCCAAGGCGACCTCGACCGCCGCCGCCCCGGCACGAGCCGCCACGTCACCCAGCGCAACGAGCCCGACGCGGTGCAGATCCTTTCCGGGGTGTACGAGGGCAAGACCACCGGCACACCGATTGCGCTCCTGATCCAGAACACCGACCAGCGCAGCAAGGACTACGGCAACATCGCCCAGCAGTTCCGCCCCGGCCATGCCGACTTCACCTACTGGAAGAAATACGGCATTCGCGACCCGCGCGGTGGCGGGCGCTCGTCCGCCCGGCTGACCGCGCCGATGGTGGCGGCCGGCGCGGTGGCCAAGAAGTGGCTCCACGAAAAGTACGGCACCGTGTTCCGCGGCTGCATGACGCAGATCGGCGAGGTTGTCATTCCTTTCGAGGACTGGTCGCACGTGCCGCACAACCCCTTCTTCGCGCCGGTGGCGGACGTGGCGAACCTCGAGGCCTACATGGACGCGCTGCGCAAGGCCGGCGATTCGTGCGGCGCACGCATCCGCGTCACCGCATCGAACGTGCCGGTCGGGCTCGGCGAACCGCTGTTCGACAAGCTCGACGCCGAGATCGCGTTCGCGATGATGGGCATCAATGCGGTCAAGGGCGTCGAGATCGGCGCGGGCTTCGCCAGCGTGACGCAGCGCGGCACCACGCACGGCGACTCGATCACGCCCAACGGCTTCGAGACCAACAACGCGGGCGGTGTGCTCGGCGGCATCAGCACCGGCCAGGACCTGGAGGTGAGCATCGCCATCAAGCCGACCAGTTCGATCGTCAGCCCGCGCCAGTCGATCGACGTCAACAACCAACCGGTCGAAGTGGTGACCAAGGGCCGCCACGATCCCTGCGTGGGCATCCGCGCCACGCCGATCGCCGAGGCGATGCTGGCGCTGGTGGTGATCGAGCACGCGCTGCGGCAGCGCGCACAGAACGGCGACACGGCACCGGTCGAAGCCGCTCCGCTGCAGGCTTCTTTTCTGTAGTGGCGGCCACGCCGCCAACCGCGCCGGCGGCAGGGCGCAATCACCTGCTTGCCTTTGCCGCGTTGTCGGCCAGCTACTTTGCGCACATCGGCTTCTTCAACCCGTACCTGCCGCTGTGGCTCAAGGACCAGGGCCTGCCGATCCTGACAATCAGCCTGCTCGCGGCCGTGCAATCTTTCACGCGCGTTTTCGCACCTTATGCCTGGGGTGCACTGAGCGACCACACCGGCGAGCGCGTCCGGCTGCTGCGCATCAGTGCAGCGATCGCGCTGGCCGTGTCGTTCGGGCTCTGGGTGCCGGGCGGCCCCTGGTGGATCGCGCTCGTGCTGCTGCTGCTGTTCACGCACACCAGCTCGATGATGGGACTGACCGAAGCCGCAATGGCGCACCTCGTGGCCGGCGACTGGGGCCGCTACGGTCGCATCCGTCTGTGGGGCTCGGCGGGTTTCCTGGTGACGGTGTCCGTCGCCGGCGAGTGGTTCGATCGCTTCGGCATGGCCCACTTTCCGGCCTGGGCGGCAGTCACGCTCGCCTTGGTCCTGCTGGCGGCGTGGCGCCTGCCCGACGTGCGCGAGCCGCGCGCCGAGCACGCCACGGACCGCGTGCCCGTGCTGCCGGTGTTGCGCCAGCCGGTGGTGCGTTGGTTCTTGCTGTCGCTGTGCCTGCATGTCACGTCGCACTTTTCGATCTACGGCTTCCTGTCGCTCTACCTCGACGCGCTGGGTTACGGCAAGGGAATGATCGGCGCGCTCTGGGCGCTGTCGATCGTGACCGAGGTGGCCTGGTTCTTCGTGCAGGGCCGCTTCATCGGCCGGCTGACGATGTCGCATTGGCTGCTGCTGTGCAGCGCCATCGCCGTGGTGCGCATGGCGATGACCGGCGTGGCGGGCCAATGGCTGGCGGCCGTGATGTTCGCGCAATTGCTGCATGGCCTGAGCTTCGCGGCCCACCACACGACCTGCATCGCGCTCATCACGCGCCATTTCCCCGACCGCCTGCGGGGTCGCGGCCAGGCGATCTTCACCGTGGTCGGCTACGGTATCGGGGGCGTCGCCGGCGTGCTGGCAGGCGGCGCGCTCGCCAGTCGCTTCGGCTTCGTGGCGATGTATGTCGCCGCAACGGCGCTGGCGGCGCTTGGCACGCTGTGCGCCTGGCGCATGCTTCGGGCCGAGGCCGCCCTGGAACCCGGCGCCGCGACCTGAGTCGCACCGTGCATTCTTCTCAATCTTTTCGTCCAGAAACGGAGCGCTGATGTTTTCCATGCCGCCCGCCACCCAGGCACTGATCCTCAGTTGCGTGGTCGTGTTCCTGATGCAGTCCCTCGGGGTCGACGGCCTGGCGCTCTTCGCGCTGTGGCCCGTCGGCTCGGGCGGCTTCATGCCCTGGCAGCTGATCACCTACGCCTTTCTGCACGGCGGCATGTCGCACCTTGTGTTCAACATGTTCGGCCTCTTCATGTTCGGTGCCGAGCTCGAGCGCGTGTGGGGTTCGAAGCGCCTGCTGGTTTTCTATTTCGTGAGCGTGCTGGTGGCTGCGCTCACGCAGCTGATGGTGGCCGCATGGAGCGGCAGCCCGAACCCCACGGTGGGGGCGTCGGGCGGTCTGTTCGGTCTGCTGGTCGGCTTCGCGATGCTGTTCCCGCACCGCCGCATCGTGCCGCTGATCCCGCCGATCCCGATGCCGGCCTGGCTCTTCGTCGTGATCTACGGCGTGATCGAGCTGTTCCTCGGCGTGACGGGCAGCATGAGCGGCGTGGCGCACTTCGCGCACCTGGGCGGCATCCTCGGCGGATGGCTGACGCTGCGCTATTGGCGCGGCCAGCTGCCGTTTGGGCGCCGCCGCTGACCACCGGGCCCAGGGCATCTTCATGAGCATCTTCGACAGCTTTCTCTCGACCCCCGCGATGCGGACGGTCTTCGACGGCCCGGCCGTCATCGGCGCCATGCTGCGCTTCGAGGCCGGCTTGGCGCACGCACAGGCGGACGTGGGCCTCGTCCCCGCGCAGGCGGCCGACGCCATCGCCGACTGTTGCCGGCTGGCCGAGTTCGATCCGGTGCAGATCGGCCTCGACAGCGGCCGTGCCGGCAGCCTCGCGATCCCGCTCGTGAAGGCGTTGAAGGACATCGTCGGCCAGCGCCATCCCGACGCGTTGCCGCACGTGCACCTCGGCGCGACCAGCCAGGACGTGATCGACACGGCGATGGTGCTGGTCACGCGCGATGCGTTGGCGCTGCTGCTGGCCGATGTTGACGCCGCCATCGCCGCGCTGCTGCGTCACGCCGGGCAGCACGCGGCCACGCCGATGCTGGCACGCACGCTGATGCAGCCGGCCTCGGTCACCAGCTTCGGCCTGGTGTGCGCGGGCTGGGCCGCTCCGCTGGTGCGCAGCCGCGAGCGCCTGCAGGTCGCGGCGCAGGCGGCACTGCAGTTGCAGCTCGGCGGCGCGGTCGGCACGCTGGCGCAGATGAAGGGGCAGGGCGCCGAGGTGCGCGCACGCCTGGCCGCGGCGCTGCAGCTGCGCGACCCGGGCGCCACCTGGCACACCCAGCGCGACAGCTGGACGGCGCTCGGCTGCGAGCTCGGCCTGTTGGCCGGCAGCCTGGGCAAGATCGCGCTCGACATCTCGCTGCTGGGCCAGTACGAGGTCGCTGAAGTCACGGAGCCTGCGGAGCCCGGCCGCGGTGGCTCGTCGGCCATGCCGCACAAGCGCAACCCGGTCGCCTCGATGGTTGCACTCGCCGCCGCGCAGCGTGCGCCGCAGCATGTCGCTGCAATGCTCTCTGCGATGCCGCAGCAGCACCAGCGCGCGCTCGGGCCATGGCAAGCCGAGCTGGCCGAATGGCCGCAGCTGTGGCTCACGGTGCAGGGCAGCGCCCATGCGCTCGCGGGGGCGCTGCCGGGGCTCAACGTCGATGCCGTGCGCATGCGCGCCAACATCGACCGGCTGCGCGCCGAGCTGCCAGCCCAAGCCGCCGACGAATGGTTCGACCCGGCATTCGCCCAAGTTGCCGCCGCGCTGGCCCGCCGCCAGGCGCAAGACTTGCAAACCCGATTCGACGGCGTGCGTAACGCCGTCTCTTCAACCAAGGACGGTTCGCCATGAGCGATGAGAAAACACCTCACCCCGACTACGAACACGGCCTGCTGCAGCGTCGCCGCGTGCTGGGCGACGCCTGGGTCGACCAGTCGCTTGCGAAGCGCACCACTTTCAATGCGGAGTTCCAGGAGCTCATCACTCGCCACGCCTGGAACGACATCTGGGGACGTCCCGCGCTGGGCGACAAAACGCGCCGGTTCATGGTGCTGTCGATGATGCTCGGCACGCATGCGTACGAGGAGTTCGCGATGCACGTGCGCTCGGCGCTCGACGGCCCGGCCGACTCGCGCCTGACGCCCGACGACATCAAGGAAGTGATCATGATGTCGGCCATCTATTGCGGCGTGCCGGTGGCCAACCACGCCTTCGGCATCGCGAGCGCCATCCTGCGCGAGAAGGGCCTGCTGGCCGACCTGCCTCAGTGAACGGCGCGCCTGCCGAGCCGCCTTCCGCGCCCAAGCCACCTGCGGCGCCCCAACCGTCTCCCGCGATCTCGTTCGCTTTGCTGTTGCCGCTGCTGCTGGCGGCGCAGCCGGTGGCCACCGACAGCTACCTGCCAGCGCTGCCGCAGATTGCGCGCGAGCTCGGATCGGCCAGCGCCAGCCTGACGGCCTTCGTGCTTGCCTTCGGTTTCGCGCAGCTGGCCTGCGGTCCGTTGTCCGATCGCTTCGGCCGGCGCCCGGTGCTGCTCACCGGCCTGGCGGTCTACGCGCTGGCATCGCTCGGCGGCATCTTCGCGCACAGCATGGCCATGCTGGTGGCCTGCCGCGTGCTGCAAGGCTTCGCGATGGCCGCCATCCTGGTGTGTGCACGGGCTGCGGTGCGCGACCTGTACCCGGCCCACGAAGGTCCGCACGTCATGGCGCGCGGGCTCACCGGCCTGGGCATGGTGGCGCTCTTCGCCCCGGTACTGGGGGCTTTCACGGTTCAGCAATTCGGGTGGCGTTGGGTGCTGGGGGGCATGGCCGTCTATGCGCTCGTGCTGTGGGCGCTGTGCCTGCGTCATTTCGGCGAGACGCTGCGCCAGCCCGCCGCGGGCGAGCCCCCAGCGCCGCACGGCAGCGTGCGCGAGGTCTTCGCGAGCGCCAGTTTCCGGGCCTGGGCGTCGGTCGCGGCCAGCACCTACGGCGGCATCTTCGCGTTCCTGCTGTTGTCGCCGATGGTCTACATCGGCTACCTCGGCCTCTCGCCCATCATGTACGGGTGGATCCCTGCGGCCGGCTCGCTGGTCTACATCTTCAGCACCACGATGTGCCGGCGCCTGCTGCGCCGGCGCGGCGTCGTGCGCACGGTGCAGCTGGGCGCGACGCTGAGCCTGGCGGGTCCCGCGATCCAGGCGCTCGGCTGCTGGCTGGCGCCGTGGTCGGTGTGGCCGCTGCTGCTGGGGCACGCGGTGTACTGCCTGGGCCACGGCATCCACCAGCCCTGTGGCCAGGCCGGCGCGGTCGGCGACCTGCCGCATCTCGCCGGCCGCGCAGTGTCGTGGTCGGGCTTCGGCATGATGGTGGTCGGCTTCGCCGTCGGGCAGACTGCGGCGTCCTTCGTCGACCCGGCATCGTCCAACGGCGCCTGGCCGATGGTGGTGCCGATGGCCCTGGCCGGCATGTCGCTGATGCTCATCGCCTTTTTCTGGCTGCCGCGCCTGCCCCAGGCGCAGGCGCCTTCCATCCTCAAGGAGACCACACCATGACCCCGTTGAATTTCGTGCGCGAAGGCGAAGGCCCGATCGTCGTGCTGAGCCACGCGCTCGGCTGCGACCTGCACATGTGGGACGGCGTGGCCGCGCTGCTCGCGCGTGCCCACACCGTGCTGCGCTACGACCACCGCAACCACGGTGCGTCGCCGAGGGTGCCGGGCGCCTTCGGTATCGACGTATTGGCAGACGATGCGGCCGCATTGATCGAACGCGAGGCTGCCGGCGAACCGGTGCACTTCGTCGGCCTGTCGATGGGCGGCATGACGGCACAGGCGCTCGCGGCGCGCCGGCCCGAACTGCTCAAGGACGTGGTCATCGCCAATTCGAGTGCCCATTACCCGGATGCGTCGCCCTGGCAGGCCCGTGTGGCGCGCGTGCAAGCCGACGGTGTTGAAGCCATCGCCGACGGTGCGCTCGAGCGTTGGCTCACGCCCGCCTGGCGCGCCACGCCCGAAGGCGCTGACGCCGCCGCGGCGCTGCGGCAGACGCTGGTGAACACCGACGCCGCCGGCTATGCCGAAAGTTGCAAGGCGGTCGCCGCCATCGACTTTCGGTCGAGCAACCGTCGCATCGCCGTGCCGACGCTCGTGCTCGCGGGCGCGCAAGACCTGGCCACGCCGCCCGCCATGTCGGAACTCATCGCCGCGTCGATTCCGGGCGCGAAGCTCGCGAGTCTCGACGCGGCGCACTTGAGCGCCGTCGAGCAGCCTGCCGAATTCGTCGAGTCGCTGATCGATTTCTGGCGCAGCCTCTGACGGACGGGCGCCTCAGGTCGCCGGGCCGGACGGCGCAGCAGCGTCGATCTTGTCTTGCGTCCGCGTGTCGAAATCGGCGGCGTCGTGCCGCTCGTGCAACTGCTCCGAAGGCTCACCCCAGGCGCGATTGACCTTGCGGCCGCGCTGCACCGCGGGCCGGGCGGCGATCGTGTCGGCCCATCGTTGCACGTGGGTGTAGGCCTCGACCTGGAGAAACTCGGCTGCGTCGTAGACGACACCCTTCACCAGCGCGCCGTACCAGGGCCATACCGCGATGTCGGCGATCGAGTAGTCCTGTCCGCCCAGGTAGGGGCTCTCGGCGAGGCGCCGGTCGAGCACGTCGAGCTGGCGTTTGGCTTCCATCGCGAAGCGGTCGATGGCGTACTCGATCTTGGTCGGCGCGTAGGCATAGAAGTGCCCGAAGCCGCCGCCCAGGTACGGCGCGCTGCCCATCTGCCAGAACAGCCATGACAGGCATTCGGCGCGCAGCGCTGGTTCGGTCGGCAGGAACGCGCCGAATTTCTCCGCCAGGTACAGCAGGATCGCGCCCGACTCGAACACGCGCACCGGTGTGGCGCCGCTGCGGTCCATGAGCGCAGGGATCTTGGAGTTGGGGTTGACGCCGACGAAGCCGCTGCCGAACTGGTCGCCCTCGTTGATGCGGATGAGCCAGGCGTCGTACTCGGCGCCTTCATGCCCCAGCGCCAGCAGCTCTTCGAGCATGACCGCGACCTTGACGCCGTTCGGCGTGGCCAGTGAGTAGAGCTGCAGCGGGTGCCGACCGACCGGCAGCTCCTTCTCGTGCGTCGGCCCGGCCACGGGACGGTTGATGTTGGCGAAGCGCGCGCCGTTCTTTGCCTGGTTCCAGACCCAAACCTTGGGCGGAACGTAATCCGATGAATTGACCATGCGATGCACTCCAGCTGCGGTGGGCCGGCTCGCGCCGGCGAGGCCGCAGCTTAGGGCAAAGCCCGAGCCGGCGCATGACGCGCGCGAGCGCCGCTCACTGCGGATCGCTTTAGCAGGATTCGGGATCGATGCAACCAAAAAAGAGGAAGGGATTTCCATAGTGAAAACACTTTCCACTTCTTTTAGGATTGCTCGCTTCACGGGGAGGCGCCCGCATGAACGCAATTTGGCAGACCGGCATCGCGCGGCTGCACCGTTTCACAACAAAGGAGACAACCTTGAAACTCGTCGAATCAATTCCCGTCCGGCTCGCGGCGACTTCCGCCTTGGCACTTGCGATGGTCGCCTGCGGTGGAGGCGGCGGTGGCAATGACTTCGCCACTGCCGGCGGCACCGGCGCGGCGCCTGCCGACCCGGTGGTGCAGAACCCGACGGCGCCGGTCGTTCCGCCGACGGATGCGCCCGAGACGCCGGTCGTGCCGACCGACCCACCGGAAGAAGTGGCGGACACCAGCTTCGACGTCTACTACAACGTCTGCCGCGGAACCAATCCGAAGTGCTTCAACGACTGGGGCGCGTTCGCCACCACGCCTGATCGTGTGCTGATCTACTCGCGCACCGCCGGCCCTCGCCATGCCAACCTCGGCACGCCCATGGCCAGCGGGCTGAACCCGGCCATGAACACCGACAACGTGATGCAAGCCGGTCTGGTCCGGATGCTCAAAGACGCAGGCATCACGGCCGACTGGACCGAGGACGTGACAGTGCTGACCAGCCGCATCAACAACTACAAGACGATCATCTTCGCGAGCTCCAACCGCGACACGCTGTGGAACGGCGCACTGCCGACGACCGGCACGACCGCGACCAGCCAGGACGCCGCCCGAACCGCGCTGCGCAACTACATGCGTCGCGGCGGCGGTTTCGTCGGCCTGCACAACGCCTTCGGCGCGGAATACAACTGGCCTTACTACGAAGGCCTGCTGGGCAACGCCAACTTCTACAACCACGGGCCGAACCGCTCGGGCGACGTGGAAATCATCGGTCAGGACCCGTCGACCGAAGGCGTGCCTGCGCGCTTCACCTTCCAGGACGAGTGGTACAACCTCGCGCCTTTCCCGACCAACGTGAAATTCCTCGCCAAGGTCGACACGAACACGCTGCAGCCGCTCACCGGCGCGCCGCATCCTGGCCATGCCGGCTTCCACCCGGTGGCCTGGTGCCAGTACTACGACGGCGGCCGCGCTTGGTTGTCCACACTGGGGCACAACACGCACTCCTTCATCGCCAACTCGACCGGCCCCGGTGCGGACGCGTTCCAGAAGCTGGTGGTCCAGGGCGTCAAGTCGACCATGGGCCTGACGCCGTTCTGCACCGAGTGACGGCCACGGCCTAGCGCCGCTTCTCCGTTGCCGCCCACGCGGCGCAACGAAGCGCGGGGCGCCGACGCCCGTCGGTCCGCCCCCGCATCCTCTTTTTCTCATCGGCTGGAGATCCACCCATGAAGCGAAACACATTGGCAGCGCTGCTGCTTTCCTGCGGCGTGATTGCGTCGCCCTTGCTGCTCAACGCCTGCGGCGGCAGCGACGATCCGCCGAGCGCAGACGTCGGCGCGGGCCCCGGTCCTGGACCCGGACCCGTCACCGAGCCGCCACCGCCGGTGGTCGCGGCCGCCGCCGATCTCAAGGATTGCTGCACGGCCGGCGACAAGGACTTTCCCAAGGTGGGCGGCAACCTGGGCAACCAGAACTACTCCAGCCTGAAGAAGATCGACAAGGGCCAGGTCACGCAGCTGGGCGGCGCCTGGCTCAACCGCATCGAAGGCGGCCTGACCACCGGCACCAACCAGAGCACCACGGTCGTGGTCGACGGCGTCATCTACATCGAGTCGGCACTGGGCAACGTGATCGCGGTCGACGGCAAGACCGGCGCCACCCAATGGAAGTGGACCACCCCGCACGGCGTGGTCACGCGCCGCGGCGTCGCCGTCGCCAAGGACCTCGGCTTGGTCTACACGCTGGCCGGCGGCAACCGGCTGGTGGCGCTCAAGAAAGACACCGGCGAGGTCGCATGGACCAAGCAGTACCCCGGCAACACCGACCCGGCCTTCCTCGGGGCGGTGCAGAAGGTGGCGCTGGTCTATCACGACAAGCGCCTCTACATCGGCACCAACGACGGCAACCGCGGCGCCGCTTTCTCGGCCGACGCCTCGACCGGCGAGGTGCTGACCTCGTTCTGGGGCGTGCCGCGTGTCGGCGAGAAGGGCTACGACACCTGGGGCGGCGCGCCGGAGAGCGACCGGACCGGCGCCACGCCGTGGATCCATCCGGCGGTCGATCCCGAACTCAACATGGTGTACTGGACCTTCGGCAACGCGCGCGGCGGCTCGTCGCAGAACGGCTCGACGCGGCCCGGCCAGAACCTGTTCGCCAATTCGATCGTCGCGCTCGACCTCAAGACCGGCGAGTACAAGTGGCACTTCCAGTCGGTGCACCACGACATCTGGGACATGGACAACGTCATGTCGCCGGTGCTCGCCGACGTGAAGATCGCAGGCGTCGACCGCAAGGTCGTGATCTACGGCAGCAAGACGGGCATGTACTACATCCTCGACCGCAAGGACGGCAGCGCGCCGCTGGGCATCGACGAGGTGGCCGTCAAGCAGGACGCCCGCCAGGCCACCTGGCCGACGCAGCCGATCCCGCGCCAGGGCGCGTGGACCGAGACCTGCGTGGTCGACGAGCCGTTGGGCGGCCCGATCCCGGGCGACCCGAACCGGGCCGTGCCCAACTACGCCATCGGCTGCCTCTACGACCCGCACTGGGACGTGCCGACGCTCACGATGCCCGGCCACGGCGGCGGCGCCAATTGGAACCACCAGTCCTTCAGCCCCGCCACCGGCCTGATCTACACCGGCACCGGCTACGTCGGCGCGGCGCATTCGCTCACCGAGTCGAGCAACGGCCTGCGCCCACCGGGCGAGTACATGAGCGGTGCCGTGGTCGCGGTCGACGCCAGCACCAACCGGGTCCGCTGGAAAAAGGCGATGCCGTACTCTCTGGCGCACGGCAACGGCATCCTGAGCACGGCGTCGGGCCTGATCTTCATCGGCCAGCCCGACGGCAACCTCATCGCGATGGATGGCGACAACGGCAACGAGCTGTGGCGATTCCAGACCGGTGCGGCCATCAGCGCCAGCCCGGTGACCTACGAGATCGACGGCGAGCAGTACATCGCGGTGTATGCCGGTGGCACCGGCATCCCGTACGGCGATTCAGCCCAGCGCGGCGACCATCTGTGGGCCTTCAAGGTCGCAGGGACGGTGCCGCCGGCGCCCACGCCGACCGCGCCGATCGTGCGGCGGCCGGTGTCGGGTGCGGCGGTGGAAGGTGCGGCGCTGCCAGTGCCCAACACCGTGGTGCTGGCCCGCGTGCAGCAGGCCGGTACCAACGCCGCCGGCACGACCGAGTCGACCGCGGTGAACGCCATGACGCCGACCTGGATGCGGGTGCCGGCGAACACCGAAGTCACGTTCCTCAACCCGGCCGACAACGCCCACACGCATTGCGCGACGCAGTTCTTCGAGGGCCGCTTCAACTTCAAGCTGACACCGGGCCAGTCGGCCAAGCACACCTTCGACAAGCCCGGCGAATACTTCTACAACGACTGCCACAGCCCTCGGCCGACCGGCAAGATCGTCGTGTACTGACCCGCGGAAGACAGGCGTTTTCTTCGGCGGTACCCGCGAAAGCGGGTGCCGCTTTTTTTGCGCCACCGCCGGCAGTGGGGTGATCGGCCGGCCGATTCAGCTCCGAGCCAGCGCCGTTGGCATCATGGCGGGCCGAGCCGTACCGGAACCACCGGAGAAAGTGACCTGCCCATGACCGCCCGCCTCAAGATCGATTTCGTTTCCGATGTGTCCTGCCCCTGGTGCGCCATTGGCCTCGCTTCGCTGGAGGACGCGCTGGCGCGGGTCGCACCCGAAGTCACGGCCGAGTTGCGTTTTCAGCCCTTCGAGCTCAACCCGCAGATGGCGCCCGAGGGCGAGGACACCGTCGAGCACCTCACGCGCAAATATGGCATCTCGGCCGAGCAGGCGCGCACCAACGCCGAGGCAATCCGCCAGCGCGGCGCGGCCGTAGGCTTCTCCTTCGGAGAGGGCCAGCGCAAGCGCGTGTGGAACACTTTCGATGCCCATCGCCTGCTGCATTGGGCCGAGCTCGAGGGAGAGGCACCGCAGAAGGCGCTGAAGAAGCGCCTGCTGCAAGCCTATTTCACCGATGGCGAGAACCCGTCGGACCACGATGTGCTGTTGCGCGCCGTGACCGATGCAGGCCTCGATCCAGCGCGCGCTGCCGCCATCCTAGAGAGCGACGAATACGCCGAGGTCACGCGCGAACGCGAACGCATGTACACCGACGCGGGCATCCATTCGGTGCCGGCAGTCATCATCAACGACCAGCACCTGATCTCCGGCGGCCAGCCGGCCGAGGTGTTCGAGCGCGCGCTGCGGCAGATCGCCGGCGCCGCGCAGGCCACCACGGCCGTCGCTTGAGCGCCGACCGGATCGTCTGCAGGTAAAGACGGTCAACCGGTACCGACGGCGGCAAGTTGAGGGCAGGGCACTTCGCCCTCTTCAAGGAGCCCGATGAACGCAGCGAGATCTTGGTCAGCCTGGCATCGCAGCAGCGCCAAGCTGGCGACGTCGCTGCTGGCCGCCATGTTGATCGGCGCTTGCGGCATCCCGCGTTCCGCCCCGAATGTATCGGCGCCCGACGAGGCGATGCAGATGCGCTGGCTCGACCGCGTGAGCTGGGGCGCCAGCGCCACGGACGCACAGCAACTTGCGCACCAGGGCTTGCCGGCTTGGCTGGCCCGTCAGTTGCACCCCGGCCCCGAGGTGCTTCCCCCAGCGGTGCAGGCGCAGATCGATGCCATGACGATCACGCGCACGCCGGTCGAGCCGCTCGCACGTTCCCTCGACGCGCAGCGCCGCGCTGCCGACGCCTTGCCCGACGAGGACCCGAAGAAGGCCGCCCGCCAGGCCTACCAACAGGAGATGCAGCGGCTGGAACGCGAGGCACAACAGCGCTTCGTGCTGCGCGCGTTGTATTCGCCGAACCAGCTGCAGTCGCAGATGACCTGGTTCTGGGCCAACCACTTCAACGTGAACGCACGCAAGGACAACCTGCGTGCGCTCGTCGGAGACTACGAGGAGAACGCGATCCGCCCGCATGCGCTCGGCCGTTTCCGCGATCTGCTGGGCGCCACGCTGCGCCATCCTGCGATGCTGCGCTATCTCGACAACGCGCAAAACGCCGCCAACCGGATCAACGAAAACTACGCCCGCGAGCTGATGGAACTGCACACCCTGGGCGTGGGCAGTGGCTACTCGCAGGCCGATGTGCAGGAACTCGCGCGCGTGCTCACCGGCGTCGGCGTGGCCTCGCTCGCGGCCGATGCGCCGTCGCCCAACGTCAAGCCCGCTCTGCGCGGCGACTATGTCCGCGATGGGTTGTTCGAGTTCAACCCGAACCGCCACGACTACGGTCCCAAGACGCTGCTGGGCCAGCCCATCACTCAGCGCGGCCTGGCGGAAGTCGACGAGGCACTCGACCGGCTGGCCCGCGCGCCCGCCACCGCGCGCTTCGTGTCGACGCGGCTGGCCGTGTACTTCGTCGCCGACGTGCCGCCGCCGGCGCTGGTCGATCGCATGAGCGCTGTGTTCCTGCGCAGCGACGGCGACATCGCCGCGGTGCTGAGGGCCATGTTCGAGTCGCCCGAGTTCACGGCCTCGCTCGGCAGCAAGTTCCGCGACCCTGTGCATTACGTGATCGGCAACGTGCGGCTTGCCTATGACGATCGCCCCGCGCTCAACGTGAACCCGTTGATCGGCTGGATCAATCGCCTGGGCCAGCCGCTGTACGGCCATGAAACGCCCGACGGCTACGCGCTCACACAAGCAGCCTGGGCCAGTTCGGGCCAGATGGCCGGGCGCTTCGAGATCGCGCGCGCCATCGGTGCCAGCGGCGCCGTGCTGTTTCGCACCGACGACAAGGCGCCGCTGGAGAAACCCGCCTTTCCCCCCTTGGCGCAGTCGGCGGCGGTGCGCACCAGCCTGCCGGCGTTCAGTGCCGACACGCGCGACGCGCTGGCCCAGGCGAAGTCCCCGCAAGACTGGAACACCTTCTTGCTGGCGTCGCCCGAGCGAATGCGCCGATAACTCTGCTCAAGGACATCTGCCATGCAACGCCGGAACCTGTTGAAGATGCTCGCCGCCGTGCCGCTGGCCGGCGGTGCAGGGCGGTTGTTGGCCGCGCCGTCGGCCGGCGGCGCCAAGCTGCTGGTGGTGTTCCTGCGCGGTGCCTACGACTGCGCCAACCTGTTGGTGCCGATCTCCGGGAGCGCTGCCGAGTTCTACGCCGCTTCGCGTCCCACCATCGCGGTACCGCGCCCAGGCCAGCCCAACGGCGCGTTGGCGCTCGACGCGGACTGGGGGCTGCATCCGGCGCTGGCATCCAGCGTGATGCCGCTGTTCCAGAAACAGCAGGCCGCCTTCATTCCCTTCGCCGGCACCGACGATCTCTCGCGCAGCCACTTCGAGACGCAGGATTCGATCGAGCTCGGCCAGGCGCTCGACCGCACGCGCGATTACCGCTCGGGCTTTCTCAATCGGCTGGCCGGCGTGCTCGGCGGCGGGTCGCTCGCGGCGGTGTCGCCGATCGCCTTCACCGACCAGCTGCCGATCGCGCTGCGTGGCGATGCCAAGGCGTCCAACATGGCGCTCGGCGCGGTCGCCCGCAACGGTATCGACGCGCGGCAGAGCAGCGTGATCGAGGCGATGTACCGAAACACCGCGCTGGCGCAGCCGGTGGCGGAAGGTTTTTCGGTGCGCGACGAGGTGCAGCGTGCGGTCAAGGCCGAGATGGACGCGGCCGGCCGCAACGCGATGACGGCCAAGGGCTTCGAGCTCGTTGCGCGGCGCATGGCCCGCCTCATGAAGGAGCACTTCGATCTCGGCTTCGTCGACGTGGGCGGCTGGGACACGCACGTGGGGCAGGGCGCGGGCACCGGCTACCTGGCCAACCGCTTCGAGGAACTGGGCCGCGGCGTGGCCGCTTTCGCGCAGGAGATGGGCGACGAAGCCTGGCGCGATACGGTGGTGGTCGTCATCAGCGAGTTCGGCCGCACTTTTCGCGAGAACGGCAACAAGGGCACCGACCACGGCCATGGCACGGTGTACTGGGTGCTCGGCGGCGGGCTGGCGGCGCAGGCTGGCGGACGCGTGCTCGGGGAACAGGTCGTGCTGTCGCAGCCCGCGCTGTTCCAGAATCGGGACTACCCGGTGCTCAACGAATACCGCGCGGTTTTCGGCGGACTGTTCGAGCGCATGTATGGGCTCTCGCCGGCACAGCTGAACACGGTGTTCGGTGGCGTTGCGCCGAGGGACCTCGGCCTGGTCTGATGGCCGCCGCTACCAGCTGCCCGAGGCGCCGCCGCCGCTGCTCGATCCGCCACTGCTCGACGAGCTGCTGCCGGAACTGCCCGAGCTGCTCGAGCTGCTGGAACTGCTCGACGAGCTCGAATCGCCGTCATCGCTCTCGCCATCGCCGCGGTGGGTGCCCGGCATGAAGGCGAAGAGCAGCGAGAAGCCTGCCGCCAGCGCGATCGGAATCGGCTCGCCGTCGGTTTCGTACGCGGTGTAGCCGGTGATGCCGGCGACCACCGCCAAGCGGAAGCAGAAACCGGCCAGGCTGTCGTTCCACGCGCGCCGCATGCCGTAGAGCGTGACGCCGACCAGCAGCAATGCGAACGAAATCCCCAGCAGTGCGGCGAGGCCGATGAGCAATTGATTCAACCCGAAGAACCGCGCGGCCAAAATCAGCAAGGCAACGACGACGGCGAGGCCCAGGGTGAAAAGCCGCGCGCCGCGCCACCGCACGCACGCGGCGGCCACGGCGCCGATGAGCCCGGCCAGCAACGTCCAGCCGAAGAGGGTGATGCGCGATCCCGCTTCGGGTGGCGTGCTCTCGACCACGGCGCTGGTGTCGTCGCCGAGCGGCAACGGCATCGCATCGCCAGGCAGCGAACCGGGGACGGTGCGGTTGTCCAGCCGCTCCAGGAGTGCGTCGACCGCCGCGTCGATGCCGCCGGCGTAGTCCTGCTGACGGAAACGCGGCGTCATCTTCTGGTCGATGATGCGGCCGGCAGCGATGTCGGGCACGCGCCCTTCGAGCCCCTGGCCGACCTCGATGCGCATCCGCCGGTCCTTCAGGGCCACGAGCAACAGCAGGCCGTCGTCCGCTTCGGCGCTGCCGAGTTTCCAGCGGTCGAACACGCGCGTTGCGTACTGCTCGATGGAATCGGAGCCCGTGGTGGGCACCAGCAGCACCGCCAGCTGCGGACCCTGCCGCGCCTCGAAATCGGTCAGCTTGCCCTCGAGCGTCGCGCGTTGTGCGGCGGTGAGCGTGTCGGTCAGGTCAGTGACCAGCGAGCCGCGCTCGGGCACGGCCACAGTCTGGCTTCGCGGCTGCGCCATGGCCGGGCCTGCGAGCAGGAGCCATAGACCCAGGCACACGGCCGCGGCAAGGCTTCGACCGTGCTGCACGGCGTTCAGGCTTCGGCTGGAAAGATCGGCTCGCCGAAGTTCAGCATCAGCCGGTTGGCCCAAGCGAACAGCGCGACGGAATGGACCAGGTCGAGCACTTCGATCTCTGTCAGCCCGACGGCTTGCAGGGCCTGGATGTGTGAGGCCGACAGCATGGAAGGCCGCAACGTGAGCTCCGCGGAGAACCGCACGATGGCCTTTTCCCGGGCGCTCGTACCGGCCGTGAGCGGATCTTCGAACACCTGCACGATCACGTCGCTGCGCTTGGCCAACTGCTCGAAGCGCTGCGCGTGGACGGAGGTGCAGTACACGCAGCCGTTGATGCGCGATTCCACCGTCGCGCCCAGCTCGCGTTCGGCGCGCGGCATTCCGCCCGGCGCGAACATGATCGCGTTGAACGCGATCGAGCGCTGCAGCAGGATCTCGGGCTGGTGCGCCAGCAGCAGGAAGTACGCCGACCGCTTGGCGATCGGGCTCATTTCTTCGAGCGCGGCGACCTGCTCGGGCGTAGCGTCTTCCAGCTTGACCGTGTCGAGCCACGAGGCCCAGTCGAGCACTTCGTTGGTGAAGCCGTTGATCTTGATCACGCTGCGCGGGGCCGGGGCACCGCTCTCGGGGCCGCGCTGCGTCGGCGCCTCGGGCAAACGGACCATGTCGGTCTCGTGCAGTTCGGCGGCGGCGGTGGCCCGGAGCCCGGCGACCACGCGCACCTGGTACGACAGGTACGCGATGAGCTGGCCCAGGGCCACGATCGCGGGCGTCGTGAGCCCCGCGTCGACCAGCGTCTGAACCGCCTCGCGGTCGCCTTCGATGGGGCGTTCGATCAGCTTGGTGGTGAAGCCGAGAAGCGTTGCGACACGGCCCTTGCCCAGCGCGGCGGTGGCGCCCGTGGCGACGGCTTCGATGATGGACGAGCCAGCCTGTTCGGCCACCAGCCGGTCGCGGTAGTGCGTGGCCAATGCGTTGTCCTTCGACAGCACGGCGGTGTGAAACGCGACCAGCAGCCGCTCCACCACCGAGATGCCTTCGATGGCGGGCGAGAACAAGCCGTCGTAGCTGCCCTGGGTGGCGGCCACGACTTTGGTCCGCTGGTGGCGTGCTGCATGGGTCGACTGGCCGGGCGAGAGCGGCACGACGTGGTCGATCACGTCGGCGAGGTCGGCGGTGGGGGAGGTGGTTGTCATGAGCGAGGGATTCTCGTCGACGGGCGTCGCGCGGTCAGGCGGGCACCCACTCGTTGCCGAGCAGCTCGGGGTCGTCGTAGGCCTCGAGCCGCGCGAAGTGATAGGCGAAGTCCTCACTGTAGAACAAGCTGGCCATGCCACTGGCGAGACGGCGCGCGCCGTCGCTGATGGCCGGGATATCGCCCGATACGGCGCCGTGAGACAACGTGGCCGGGTAGCAGAAGCAATGGATGCGGTCGAGGCCGGGGCAGCTGCCCGCGGTCTTCTCCTGCAGCTGGAACAGCGCGCCCAGATCGGGCGAATCGGCGAGCTCGGCATCTTCCTGGCCGGGGGCCGGAACGAAGCGGTCTTTCCATGCGCGCACGTGCGGCGCGATCGCGGCGTATTCGGGGCGGGCAGTCCAGTCGATCTTGAAACCGGTCGAGACGATCAGAAAGTCGAGGTCGAAGGTGCGCTGGGGCGTGCGCACCTCCAGCGCCGCGTCGGCGGCTTCGACGCAGAGGACGGGGCAGCCGAAGTTGAAGCGTGCGTTCGGATGGCGCGACACGCGCAGCGTGCTGCCGTGCGGCGGCGGCACATTGGCCACGTTGATGTAGTGGCGCAGGCGCCATTTCAGTTCGTCCGGCAGGTCGAAGTGCCCCTGCGTCAGGCCCGGCACGCCGGCGCCCTTGGACTTGTTGATGCGCGGCAGGTCGTCGCGGCGGATCAGCAGGTCGACGCTGTGCGCGCCGGCCTCGAGCGCGGTCGCGGCACTGTCCATCGCCGAGGAGCCCGCGCCGACAACGCCGACGCGAAGGCCCTTCAGCGCGCCGTAGTCCATGGCGTCCGACGAGTGCGCCCACCATCGGCGGTCGAGGCCCTGCACGAAGGACGGCAGTGCCGGGCCCCCGAGGCCGTCGCGGCCGGTGGCGAGCACCACCCGGCGCGCGAGCACGCGGTGCGAGCCGCCCGGCGTGGCGAGGTCGAGCGCGACCTTGCCGTCGGCACGCGGTCGCACGGCGGTGACGGTGGTGTCGTTGCGCACGTCGACCGCCATCACGCGCCGGTACCAGCGCAGGTAGTCCATCCACTGCAGGCGGGGAATCTTGTCGAGCCGGGCCCACGCTTCGGTGCCGAACTGCGCCTCGAACCAGGCACGGAAGGTGAGCGCCGGCAGGCCGAGCGCGGGGCCGGTCAGCTCCTTGGGTGAGCGCAGCGTCTCCATGCGCGCCGTGGTGGCCCAGGGGCCTTCGAGGTCGCGCGGGGCGCGGTCGAACACCACCGCGCGGATGCCCTGCTGCGCCAGCGCGGCGGCGACGGCGAGGCCTGCCTGCCCTGCACCGATGATCGCCACGTCGAGCACGGAGACATCGGCTTCGGCCTGTTGCGGTGGCATCCATGGCTTGGCGGGCCAGCCCAGGCACACGAGGTCGTGCGCCAACCGACGCTCGAGGGCGGCCAGGCCCGCGGCCGCATCGCCGCCCTGAGTGAAAACCGTGTCGTTCGGCGCGTGGGCGACTGACATCAGTCGAGACTGATGTTCGCGGCCTTGGCGACCTCGGCCCACTTCACGCGGTTGTCGTGCACCGTCTTCTTGAACTGCGCGGGCGACTCGATGCGGATCGCGTTGCCCTGGCTCTCGAACTTGGCACGCAACTCGGGTTGCTCCATCACGGTCTTGATGGCGGCATTGAGCTTGTCGACGATGACCGGGTCGGTGCCCTTGGGCGCGAACACGGCGAACCAGATCGAGCTGTCGAAGCCCTGCGTGCCCGGCAGTCCGCTCGACGCGATGGTCGGCACCTCTTTGACGGCGGCCACCGGCGCAGCGGTGGTCACGCCGAGCAGCCGCACCTTGCCGGCCTTGTACTGCGGCAGCACCGTCTGCACCTGGTTCATGATGCAGCAGGTCTCTCCTTTCACGACCGAGCTGATCGCCTCGGGACCGCCCTTGTACGGCACGTGCGTCATCTGCAGGCCGAGCCGTGAATTGAACTCCGCGAAGGCCATGTGCGTTCCGGCGCCGTTGCCGGTCGAGGCATAGTTGTATTTGCCCGGATGGGCCTTCACCAGCTCAACGAATTCCTTGAGCGTGCTCACGTTGATCACATCGGGGTTGATGGTCAGCACGTTCGACACGTCGAGCACCGGCGCGACCGCGACGAAGTCGTTCTCGACGTCGAACGGCAGTTTCTTGTACAAGGCCGCGTTGCTGCCATGCGTGGCCGCCGTACCGAAGGCGAGCGTGTAGCCGTCGGGCTTGGCGCGCGCCACGTACTCGCTCGCGATATTGCCTGCAGCACCGGACTTGTAGTCGATGATGACCGGCTGTCCGAGCTGCTTGGAGAGCGGCTCCTGAATGGCACGTGCCACCACGTCCACACCGGAGCCGGCCGGGAAACCCATGATCATCATGACCGGCTTGGCGGGCCAGTCTTCGGCAGCGGCCGGCATTGAGGGCCAGAGCAATGACGCGGCGATCGTGAGCACGCCGGCCGTGACGCGTGAGGTGAACATGCGGTGAATCATGGAATTTCGAGGTTGCGGGGCGAAGTCGTAGCGGTGCAATGTCTGTGCCACTGAGCGGCAACCGCGATCAACTGCGCTTTAATGAATAGAAACTTGCGCTATATCTATATAACTCGCACGAATATGTCTATTCGGGCCCGAACGCGATTGTGCGTGAAAGTCGGCGACCTTGCTGCGCGTCAGGCCGCGCGGCCGATGGCGTGGATGAGCGCGGGGACCTCGGCAGACAACTGTCTCGCCAGATAGCCCATCGGCCCGTCACGCCGCGCCAGCGCATGGCCCGCGCGCGCATGCAGCAGCACGCCCCACGCGCTGGCGTGCAGCGGTGCCATGCCGCGCGCTGCCAGCCCTCCGACGATCCCGGCCAGCGTGTCGCCCGACCCGGAGGTCGCGAGGCCGGGCGTGCCGCCGTCGAAGCGCCATGCCTCACCGTTGGGCTGCGCGATGAAAGTCACGGCGCCTTTCAGCACGACGCAAGCGTTCCAGCGTGTCGCCGCTTCGCGCGCCGCGCTCAGTGGGTCGTCGGAAATCACCTCTTTCGGCAGGCCGCTGAGGTGCGCCATCTCTCCCGCATGCGGCGTCAGGATCACTGGCTGCGTGAAAGGGCCGAAACGCACCGCGGACATGGCGAGGGCGTCGAGCACGACCGTGCTCTCGCGGAACATCGCCAGCAGCGCCCGCACGAATCGCTCGCTTCGCGACTCGTCCAGCATGCCCGGTCCGACGACCACTGCGCTCACCCGTCCGGCCAGCGGCGCCAGCGCGCGGCAGCCGGCCGCCGAAATACCGCCGCCGCGCGTTTCCGAAAGCCCGATCACGCGCGACTCCGGGATGGCCAGCGCCAGACCCAGAGCCACGCGCGCCGGTGCAGCGATGGTGAGCTTGCCCGCGCCGGCCCGTAGCGACGCGATGGCCGCGAGCAAGGCGGCACCCGGGATTTCGTGGCTGCCTGCGACCACGAGCACATGGCCGCGCGCCTCCTTGTCGGCTTGGGCACCGGGGTCGGGCAACGGCCACCGTCTGAGCGCCGCAGGGGTCAATGGGCGGGCAGTGGAATCGGTCACGGCGTTACCGTTGCATCAGGGCTTGGGCGCGGCGGGTTGATCGGGCGCGCTGGTCACCGGTGTCGCGGCCTCGCGCAACGGCGCGATGAAGTTAACCAGGTCAAGCTGCAGCACCGTGTCCTCCTCTTTGTGCCGCTCGGCGCGGTACGAGGTGACGCTGCAGTTGGGCACATCGCCCTGGCGGTCTATGTCGAGGATCTGCTGCTCGTCCATGTGCTCGAGCAGGTAGCGCATGCAGTTGACGATGACCTGGTGCGCCACCACCACGACCCGCTGCCCGGCGTATTCGCGCGTGACCATCTCGAGCAGGCTGCGCAGCCTCAGGATCACGTCGCACCAGCTCTCGCCGCCCGGCGGGCGGAAGTAGAACTTGCCGACATGCGAACGCTGCTCGTCGAGCTCGGGGTGCTTCTGCTGGATGCCGAACTTGGTCAGTCGGTCGAGGATGCCGAACTCCTTTTCGCGCAGGCGCTCGTCGATGCGCAGCTTGACCGTCTCCTGCCCCAGTCCACCGCTTTCGGCCAGCAGCCGTGCGGTTTCCTTTGCGCGCAGGTAGGGGGAGCACAGGATCACCTGCGGCGCATGCGCCGGCGGCAGCTTGGCAAACCAGTCGCCGAGTGCCGTGGACTGCGCCACGCCGAGGTCGGAAAGCGGAACATCGATGTCGCGCCACTCGATGTCGATCACCGCCAGCCCGCCGGCTTCGGCCGCGTCCCGCGCGACGTTGCCGGCGCTCTGGCCGTGGCGGATCAGCCAAAGGGTCTGGGGCCAGTTGGATTGCATGACGGCCATGCTAGGGGCCGGCGCGCGGGAGGGGCCGTAGGTGAAGGCCGCTTTCCCGCGGCAGTCCTCGGGCGCGGGGGCCGAGGGGCTAACCGGCCGGCGGCGTCGGCACGGCCAGCGGCGCAGGCGGCTCGACTTCGTCGTCGAGCGCATAGCGGTCACGGGTTCGCACGTACAGGCTCGCGCCGAAGCGACCGACCGGAAAGTAGTGTTCCAGCCGCACGCGCCACGTGTCGGTGTCGATCAGTTCGTCGCGCGCATGCAGCCATCGCACCTGGCCGATGAAGACCTGGCGGCTGGCCGTCTCCATCGTCTCGAACAGCGTGCATTCGAAGGCGACCGGTGCCTCGGCGATGCGCGGCGGCGCCACCACCTTGCTGGGCAGCGCGGTGAAGCCGACCACATCGAGCTCGCTCACGTGCGGTGGATGCTGCACGCCGCAGCGGTCCATCTGCAGGGCGATCGCTTCGTCGGCCAGATGCACCACGAACTCGCCGGTGCGCACGATGTTGAGCGCGGTGTCCTTCAGCGAATCGTCGCTGCGGCGGTTCAGGCTGATCATCACGATGGGCGGTTCCTCGCCCACCATGTTGAACATGCTGAAGGGCGCGGCGTTGACGGTGCCGTCGGGCCCGAGCGTGGTGACGAGCGCGACCGGGCGCGGCACGATCAGGCTCGCCATGAGTTTGTAGCGCTGGTGTTCGGTGAGGGTGGAGAAGTCGATGTTCATGGGGAGGTGTTCACAAGGCGTTACGGCGCCCGACCGTGCATGGGGGTCCAATGGAACCAAAGCGCCGTGACGGCGTCCGACGCTCAAAGGAACAAGTGCCCATGTCAGACCGTGAACCAGCAGATTTCAGGCCAGCCCGTTCGTCGTCGTTTCCTGCAGTCGCCATTGTGGTGCTGATCGCGTTGATCGCGGCGGGTGGCTGGTGGTATTGGTCCCAGCGCGCAGAGCCGCCGCCTTCGAGGCCGACGGTCGCGTCACCGCCGCCGCCCGAGTCTCCGGCGCCTGCGCCTCAGGTCGCGGCGTCCGGCCCGCAAAACCCGGTCGATGCGCTGGCCGAGCCTGACGCGGTGCTGCCCGCGCTCGCCGAGGCCGATGCGGCGGTGACCAGCGCGTTGACCGAGCTGCTCGGTGCCAAGCGCGTCGCGTCATTCTTGAATGTCGACGGCTTCGTGCGCCGCGCCGTCGCCACGGTCGACAACCTGCCGCGGCCACAGGCGGCGTCGCGCATGTGGCCGGTGCAGCCGTCGCCCGAGCGCTTCCTGGTGCAAGGCACGGGCGAGCAGCAGGTGATCGGCGCCGGCAACGCCGCGCGCTATGCCGCGTTCACGGGCTTCGTCGAGGCCGTCGATGCCGAGCGTGCCGCCACGGTGTATGCGCGGCTCTACCCGCTGTTCCAGCAGGCTTACGAAGAATTGGGCTACCCGGGGCGCTACTTCAACGACCGGCTGGTGGCCGTCATCGACCACCTGCTCGCTGCCCCCGAGCCTGCCGGCCCGATCGCGGTGCGGCTGACCGAGGTGCGCGGGGAATTCGCCGACACGCGCCCGTGGACGCGCTACGAATTTGCGGACCCCGCGCTGGAATCTCTGTCAAGCGGACAGAAGATGATGGTGCGCGTCGGGCTCTCGAACGAGAAACGGCTTAAAGCCAAACTGCGCACCTTCCGCGCCCAGGTGGCGACCGGCGAACTGGCAAAGCGCTGAGCCTCCGACCGCCATCGTGCGCCGGTGCTCAAGCGGCGAACACCTGTGCCAGTGCATAAGGCGGCGTGACCTCCAACTGGTCGTAGCGGCAAGCCGCGGCGGGCTTGTCGACGCGCCAGCGCAGGAAGGTCGTGGCGTGGCGAAAGCGGTCGCCTTGCAGGTGGTCGTACTTCACTTCGCACACGCGTTCGATCCGCAGCGGTTCCCACGACAGATCCTTGCCCGAACTCCAGCGGCTGCGCGCGCCCGGCATTCGGTGCGCGTCGTCGTTCGCGGTCGTTGCCCAGCCGGCCCAGGGGTGGCGCTTCAGCGCGCCGCGCCGCCACGGTTGCAGGTCGATCGCGAGTTGCCGCCGCGTCGCCATGTCGAAGGACGAGGTCACGCCGGCATGCTGCAGCACGCCGGCATCGTCATAGAGCCCGAGCAGCAGCGAGCCCACGGCGTCCGGCCCGCTCTTGTGCCAGCGAAAGCCGGCCACCACGCAGTCGGCAGTCCGCACGTGCTTGATCTTGAGCATCGCGCGCTTGCCGGGCTGGTAGGGCGCGTCGGCCAGCTTGGCGATCACGCCGTCGAGCCCGGCGCCTTCGAAGGCTTCGAGCCAGCCGACGGCCACCGGGCGTTCGGTGGTCATGGGTGTGAGATGAAGCGGCGGGGCCAGGTCGGCAAGCAGCGCTTCGAGCAGGATGCGGCGCTCGCTCTGCGGCGTGGCCATCAGATCGACGCCATCAAGCCTCAGCAGATCGAACGCGACGAAGGCTGCGGGCGTCTCGACCGAAAGCCGCGCAACCCGCGACGCCGCCGGATGCACGCGCTGCTGCAGTGCGTCGAAGTCCAGTCCCTCTGGCGTGGCGATCACGATTTCGCCATCGAGCGCGCAACCGGGCGGCAGCATCTGCATGAAGGTTGCGTGCAGTTCCGGAAAGTAGCGATCGAGCGGCTTCGTGTCGCGACTTTGGATGACGACGCCTTCGGCGCTGCGCATGACGATGGCGCGAAACCCGTCCCATTTGGGCTCGTAGAGGAAATCGCCTTCGGGCGGCAACGAATCCGCGACCTTCGCAAGCATGGGCTCGACCGGTTCGAAGGGGATGGGATCTTGTGCAGCGGGTGTCATGGCCCGATCGGAGCAGCGACGGCGTTCACCGTGCGACAGCTTCGGCGCCGTGCCCTCGCCGTCTTTTCTCCAAGGTGTTCCGCATGAAGATCGCGACTTTCAACGTCAATGGCGTCAACGGCCGGCTGCCCCGTCTTCTTGAGTGGCTGGCCGAGTCCAAACCCGATGTGGCTTGTCTTCAGGAGTTGAAGTCGCCCGACGCCAACTTTCCGGCCGCCGCCATCCGGGAGGCCGGCTACGGCGTTTTGTTTCATGGCCAGCGCGCTTGGAACGGTGTCGCCATCCTGGCGCGGGGACGCGAGCCGATCGAAACCGGCCGCGGCGTGCCCGGTTTCGAGGACGACCCGCAGAGCCGTTACCTCGAAGCGGTGGTCGACGGCGTAGTGATCGGCTGCCTCTATTTGCCCAATGGCAATCCGCAGCCCGGCCCCAAGTTCGACTACAAGCTGGCTTGGTTCGATCGCTTCAACGCGCACGCTGCCAAGTTGTTCAAGAGCGGACTGCCGGTCGTTCTCTGCGGCGACTACAACGTGGTGCCGACCGATGCCGACATCTATAACCCGGCCTCGTGGCGTGACGACGCCCTGTTGCAGCCCGAGAGCCGCGCCGCCTTTGCACGGTTGATGGCGCAGGGCTGGACCGACGCGATCCGTTCGAAGCATCCGAACGAGAAGATCTACACCTACTGGGACTATTGGCGCAATCGCTTCCCGCGCAATGCCGGCCTGCGCATCGACCACCTGCTGCTGAGTGCCGACCTGGCGCCGCGCCTGATCGATGCCGGCGTGGACAGGGAGGTCAGAGCACGCGAGGGCGCCAGCGACCATGCCCCGACCTGGATCACGCTGGCCTGACGCACGCACGGCACGCCCTCAGCGGCCTCAGCGCCGCTGAAGCTCGCTGCCGCCGATGTAGATGCGGTTGTGCACCGGCGCGATCACCAGCTCATTGATGCACACGTGCGGCGGCATCTCGGCGATGAAGCGGATGGTGCGGCCCATGTCCTCTTCCTGAAGCATCAGCGCCTTGTCCTCGGCACTCGGCTCGACCGGGCGCTTCTTGAGGATCGGCGTGGCCACTTCGCCCGGACACACCGCCGTCGCGCGCAGGCCGTGCACGCATTGCTCGATGTTGAAGTTGTGCGTCATCGCCGTCAGGCCGGCTTTGCTCGCCACGTAGGCCGGGCCGGTGAGGTAGCTCTGGTGCCAGCCGGCGAAGGACGCGATGTTGATCACTGTGCCGCGGCGCCGGGCCTGCATGCCCTTGAGCACGGCCAGCGTGCAGAAGGTCGCGCCGTTGAGGTTGATGTTGATCACCTTGGCGAAGGTGTCGCCGTCGGTCTCGCTCCAGAAGCGCTTGGGAAAGTTGACACCGGCGCTGTTGACCAGGATGTCGACGCCGCCATGCTGAGCCTCGATCGCTGCGGCCACGGCATCGACGGCGGGCCGGTCGCCCACGTCGAGCGCCATCGCCGTGATGCGGCCCCGCGGTGCGCCCTTGGCCTCTGCTTCGGCGATCGCCGCGTCGAGCTTGGCCGCTTCGCGCCCCGAGATCACGACATGGCATCCGGCCTTCGCCAGGTCGATGGCGCCGGCCAGCCCGATGCCGCTGCCGCCGCCGGTGACCCAGGCGATCTGTCCGTCGAGAGGCTGCTTCGTTTCGGTCATCGATGTCTCCTTGGAATGGGGAGCATCGATTGTGCCGCCGCGATCAGGTGGTCGCGTAAGCCTCGGTGGGCAGGCAGCTGCAGAACAAATTGCGGTCGCCGTAGACGTTGTCGACGCGGCCGATCGGCGACCAATACTTGGCCTGCCTGAGTGCGGCCAGCGGATAGGCGCCGAGTTCGCGCGCGTACGGGTGCGTCCACTCCGTTGTCATGAGGCTGGCGGCCGTGTGCGGCGCGTGCTTGAGCGGGTTGTCGTCCTGCGGCCACACGCCTTCTTCCACCCGGCGGATCTCGCCGCGGATGGCGATCATCGCGTCGATGAAGCGATCGAGCTCCGCCAGCGGCTCGCTCTCGGTCGGCTCGACCATCAGCGTGCCGGGCACCGGGAAGCTCAACGTGGGCGCGTGGAATCCGTAGTCGATCAGGCGCTTGGCTACGTCTTCGGCGGTGATGCCGCAGCGGTCTTTGATCGGGCGCAGGTCGAGGATGCACTCGTGCGCGACGTGGCCGTTGGGGCTGGCGTACAGCGTGGGGTAATGATCCTTCAAGCGCGCGCTGATGTAGTTCGCCGAGAGGATGGCTGTTTCGGTCGCGGCCTGCAGGCCGGCCGCGCCCATCATGCGGCAGTACATCCAGCTGATCGGCAACACCGCGGCGTTGCCCAACGGCGCAGCCGACACCGCGCCGACATCGTGGCCGCCGACGCCCGCCGTCGCGTGGCCGGGCAGGAAGGGCACGAGGTCTTCCACCACGCACACCGGGCCGACGCCCGGGCCGCCGCCGCCGTGCGGGATGCAGAAGGTCTTGTGCAGGTTCAGGTGGCTCACGTCGCCGCCGAACTCGCCCGGTGCGGCCACGCCGACCAGCGCGTTCATGTTGGCGCCGTCGACGTACACGCGGCCGCCGTGCGCGTGCACCAGCTCGCACAGCTCCTTCACCCGCGTCTCGAACACGCCGTGCGTGCTGGGGTAGGTGATCATCACCGCGGCGAGGTTCTCGCTGTGCTTCTCGCAGGCGCGCTTCAGGTCGTCGAGGTCGACGTTGCCCTGCGTGTCGCAGGCGGTCACGACCACCTGCATGCCGGCCATCTGCGCGCTCGCCGGGTTGGTGCCGTGCGCCGACGACGGAATCAGGCAGATGTTGCGCTGGCCTTCACCCTTGGACACGTGAAAGGCCTTGATCGCCAATAGGCCCGCGTACTCGCCCTGCGAGCCGGCGTTCGGCTGCAGGCTGATGCCGGCGTAGCCCGTGGCTTCGCACAGCCAGTCGCGCAGTTGCTGGTCGAGCTCGGCATAGCCCTGCAACTGCTCGGCCGGTGCGAAGGGGTGGATGTTCGCGAACTCGGGCCAGGTGATCGGAATCATCTCGCTGGTCGCGTTGAGCTTCATGGTGCAGCTGCCCAGCGGGATCATGCTGCGGTCGAGGGCCAGGTCCTTGTCGGAGAGGCTGCGGATGTAGCGCAGCATCGCCGTCTCGCTCTTGTGCGTGTTGAACACCGGGTGCGTCATGAACGCGCTGGTGCGGCGCAGGTCGTCGGGGATGCGCACCGGGGCTTTGTCCGCGAGTGCGTCGAAGCGCGGCATCGGCGTGCCGGCGGGCACGAACAGCGCCCACAGCGTCTCGATGTCGGCGCGCGTCGTCGTCTCGTCGAGCGAAATGCCCAGGTGCTGCTGCAGCCGGTGGCGCAGGTTCACGCTGGCCGCCTTGGCGCGTTCAAGGATGGCGGCGGTGTCGTCGCCGCTCTTCACGGTCAGCGAATCGAAGGCAGTGGTGTTGACCAGCTCGCGGCCCATCTGCTCCAGGCCCGCGGCCAGGATGCCGGTGAGCGCCGCCACGCGCTGCGCGATGCGCGTGAGGCCGGCCGGGCCGTGGTACACGGCGTACATGCTGGCGACGACCGCCGGCAGCACCTGCGCCGTGCAGATGTTCGACGTGGCCTTCTCGCGGCGGATGTGCTGTTCGCGCGTCTGCAGCGCGAGCCGGTAGGCCGGCGCACCGTGCACGTCGACGCTCACGCCGACCAGCCGGCCCGGCAGCGAGCGCTTGAATTCATCGCGGCAGGCCAGGTAGGCGGCGTGCGGACCGCCGTTGCACATCGGCATGCCGAAACGCTGCGTGGTGCCGCAGACGATGTCGGCATCCCATTCACCGGGAGGCGCCAGCAGGGTCAGCGCCAGCAGGTCGGCTGCCACGCACAACGCGGCGTCGCAGGCATGCGCATGGCCGGCCAGTGGCCGCAGGTCGTGCACCTGCCCGGTCGTGCCGGGGTACTGCGCCAGCACGCCGAAGAAGTCGCCGGTGGTCATGAGATGCGGCAGGGTTTCTGATGCGGTGCTCACCTTGATCTCGATGCCCAGCGGCGCCGCGCGCGTGCGCAGCACCTCAATGGTCTGCGGATGGCAATCGCCGGCCACCAGGAAGACGTTGCTCTTGCTCTTGACGCTGCGCTTGGCCAGCGTCATCGCCTCGGCCGCGGCCGTCGCTTCGTCGAGCATCGACGCATTGGCGATCGCCATGCCGGTCAGGTCGCAGACCATGGTCTGGAAATTGACCAGCGCCTCCATGCGGCCCTGAGAAATCTCCGCCTGGTAGGGCGTGTAGGCCGTGTACCAGGCCGGGTTCTCGAGGACGTTGCGCAGGATCACGCCGGGCGTGTGGGTGCCGTAGTAGCCCTGGCCGATGAAGTTGCGCGCCACCTTGTTCTTCGCCGCCATTGCCTTCAGCTCGGCGAGCGCGTCGGCCTCGCTCACCGGTGCCGGCAACTGCATCGGTCGCGTGCGTCGGATGGCCTGCGGCACGATGCCGTCGATCAGTTCCTCGCGCGTGGCCGAGCCAATGACCGGCAGCATGCGCGCCTCGTCGGCCGGCTCGATGCCGATGTGACGGGCGATGAATTCGTCGGCGTTCTCGAGTTCGCGCAGGGTGGGGAAGGCGTTGGATGGCATGGGGTGTCGAATCAGTTCAGACAAACACGGGGATGAGGTGGCAGGTCTGCAAGTGAAACACCGCGGAACCGGCTTTGCCGGGCCGCTGGTGTTGCCCCCGGTAGGGGGTGGGCGAAGCGACACGAAGTGCGCGCAGCCTGGGGGCGAGCGTCAGGCCTCAGCAGCGAACTTGTCGTAGTCGGCGGCTTCGAGGAGGGCGTCGAGCTGGGCGGGCTCGCTCAGCTTGACCTTGAAGAACCAGCCGGCTGCCAGCGGGTCGCTGTTGGCCAACGACGGGTCGGCGCGCAGGGCCTCGTTGACTTCGGTGATCTCGCCCGAGACGGGCATGAAGACATCGGCCGCGGCCTTGACGGATTCGACGACGCCGGCGACTTCGCCCTGCGCGAAGGTCTTGCCGACTTCAGGCAGGTCGACGAACACCACGTCGCCCAGCGCATCCTGCGCATGCACGGTGATGCCGACGGTGGCGGCTGCGTCGCCGGTGGACTGGACCCATTCGTGGTCCTTGGTGTATTTGACGGTCATGAAAAGCTCCTGTGAAAGTTGTTCGGTATTCTGAGCGGCGTTCGATGCCCGCTCACGCGCAATCGGCGCGTCAGCCGCGGTGGTAGCGGGCCGGTAGGAAGGGCAGGGTGCACACCTCCATCGGTACCAGCTTGCCGCGCACCATCGCCTGAATGCGTGTGCCCGGTTCGGCGTAAGCCGCGGCCACATAGCCCATGGCCACGGGGCGGTCGACCGTCGGGCCGAGCAGGCCGCTCGTGACCTGACCGATCGCCATGCCTTCGAAGGATTGGAGCGGCGTGCCGTCGCGCACCGGAATGCGCTCCAGTGCAACCAGGCCGACGCGGCGGCGCTTGAGCGTGTCGTGGTCTGCGATGCCCGTCGTGCCCGATGCGACGGCGGCCAGTTGCGCCAGCACCCTGTCGGCGCCCGGAAAGCCACCGGCCCTTGCGCCACCGGTGCGGCGCACTTTCTGGATCGCCCAGTTGAGCGAGGCCTCGACCGGCGTGGTCGTCTCGTCGATGTCGTTGCCGTACAAGCACAGGCCCGCTTCGAGTCGCAGCGAATTGCGCGCGCCCAGACCGATCGGCTGCACCTCGGGCTCGGCCAACAGCATGCGGGCCAGCGCGTCGGCATCGGTGGCTTTCACCGAGATCTCGAAGCCGTCTTCGCCGGTGTAGCCGCTGCGGGTGACGAAGGCCGGAATGCCGCCGATCTGCACCGCACCACCGGTCATGAAGACGAAGCGCTCGACGCCGGGCGACAGCCGCGCCAGCGTGGCGGCGGCCTGCGGACCCTGCAGTGCGAGCAGCGCATGGTCGGGCATCGGCTGCACGTCGCAGCGCGCGCCGATCTTCTGCTGGATGTGGGCGAGGTCGGCCGCCTTGCAGGCGCCGTTGACGATGACGAAGAGCGAGCCGTGGCCTTCGTTGAAGAACATCAGGTCGTCGAGGATGCCGCCTGCGTCGTTCAGCAGCAGGCCGTAGCGTTGCTTGCCGGGCGCCAGGTCGACGACGTCGACCGGCATCAGCGTCTCTAACGCGGCGGCAGCGTTGGGCCCCACCAGGCGCAGCTGGCCCATGTGCGAGATGTCGAACAGGCCGGCAGCCGTGCGGGTGTGCTTGTGCTCGGCCATCAAACCGGCGGGATACTGCACCGGCATCGCGTAGCCGGCAAAGGGCACCATGCGGGCGCCCAGTTCGACGTGCAAGGCATGCAACGGGGTCTTCTGGAGCGGAAGCGAATCGTCGGAAGCAACCATGGGCGCTCTCCAAAACAAGGGGCAGACGGAATCCACGACGCAAGCCATGGGCCACCCCTGCTGTCCGCTCTACCTGAGAGATTCGCCCCGCCTGGTCACAGGCTTAGGGTTTGCTCCTTCGGTGGGTCGGCATGTCACGATGGACGACCGACCTCTCTCCAGCAAGGAAACGCCCGGGTGAACGGGCGCCTCGTCAGTCCTTGGTACCTGAGCGTTCGGATGGGTTCCTGCGCCTTCGGCGGCCCTTGCGGGCACTCTCCTGACCCGGGCGAGTGTAGTGGATCGGCGCGGCCTCAGTGCACCGTTTCGGCGGGCAACAACTTGCCGATGCGCTCGCGTACGGCATCGGCGCGCTCGTCGCCGGCGGCCTGCCGAATCTCGGCGAGCATGGTGTCGGCCACGGCCAGCATGGTGGCGCGATCGCGTGCTTCGCGCAGCGTTTCGCGGAGCACCGCCGCCATGGCAGGGTCGCGGCGGGCGAACATGCGCTCGCACAGGTCGAACAGGAACATGCGTGTGGTGGCGAGGGAGCGCTTGCCGTCGAAGGTGTCGGCCGCGACGGGCGGGCTTGCGCTTTCGGGTGCCGGCGACATTGGTCTCGCAAGCACCGGCGTCGCCGCCTGGACCGGCAGGGCGAGGTAGCCTTCACTCAGCAGATGGTGCGCCACGCTGCGGGCCTCGTCGCGGGTGGCGAAGAGGGGTGCGAAGTCGGTCACTGAGCGGCGCCCGTCGGCCATCAGCAGCACCGCGCGTTCGCGCTGCGTCAGCGTGCGCTGGCCAGGGCGCAACTCGTCGCGGGCTTTGTCGGTCTTGGAAAAGAGCATCGGATGCCAGGCGAAAGATGGGCTCGCCAGCATCGATGTGCGGCGTGACAGCGGCGTGAAAGCCGATGTCACGCTGGGGCGCTATTTTGCGTAGACCAGATCGCGCAGCGTCAACGAGATCGCCGGGAAGTAGGTGATCAGCATCAGGCAGCCGAGCACGACCAGCACGAAGGGGATCAGGTCCTTCACGATGCGGTCGAGCGATATTCGCGCGACCGTGCAGGCGGCGAACAGGTTCACGCCGAAGGGCGGGGTGATCATGCCGAGCGCCAGGTTGACCACCATGATCAGCCCAAAGTGCACCGGGTCGATGCCGAAGTGCATCGCCACGGGGGCCAGGATGGGCGCGAGCACGATGATGGCGGCGCTGGTCTCGATGAACATGCCGATGATGAACAGCGCTGCGTTCACGCCCAGCAGGAACATGGCCGGCGACTGCAGCACCTCCTGCAGCCAGCGGCCGATCGCGTCGGGCACGCCGGCGCGCGTGATCAGGAAGGCGAACAGGCCCGCGTTGGCGATGATGAACATGATCACCGCCGACGACAGCACCGACTTGCGCAGGATCATGAACAGGTCGGTGATCTTGATCTCGCGGTAGATCACCATGCCGACGACCAGCGCGTAGAACACGGCCACGGCCGATGCTTCCGTCGGCGTGAAGACGCCGCCGTAGATGCCGCCCAGAATGATCACCGGCATCAGCAGCGCCCAGCCGGCCTGCCACAGCGCACGGCCGAAGGGCATGCGGCCATCGCCGTCGGTCTTGCCCCAGCCCTTGAACTTGCAGTAGACCCAGACGAAGAGCATCAATGCCAGGCTGATCAGGATGCCTGGGCCGAAGCCGGCGATGAACAGCTCGCCGATCGATACCTCCGCGCTCACGCCGTAAAGGATCATCGGGATCGACGGCGGGATGATCACGCCCAGCTCCGCGCTCGTCGCCTGCAGCGCTGCCGCGTACGAGGTGGGGTAGCCGTGCTTGATCAGCGCCGGGATCAGGATGGCGCCGATGGCGAAGGTGGTCGCCACCGACGAGCCCGACACGGCCGCGAAAATCATGCAGGTCAGCACGCAGGTCATCGGCAGGCCGCCCTGCACACCGCCCACGATGCTCTTGGCGAATTCCACCAGCCGGCGCGAGATGCCGCCGGTTTCCATCAGATTGCCCGCCAGGATGAAGAAGGGAATGGCGGCCAGCGGAAACTTGTTGATCGAGTTGAAGATCTCTTTGGCGGAGATCAGCATGTTGGCACCGTTGACCTGCATGCCGACGATCGACGCGAGGCCGATCGAAACCGCCACGGACACGGAAAGCGCAAAACACAGCACCATCGTGCCAACCATCATGGGCGTCATTGCGCGGTCTCCAGTTCGAGCCGCTTCGGGTCGAGGTAATTTCCGGCGATGCCGATCAGGGAGAAGACGGCGCCGACGGGCAGCGCCAGGTAGGCCCAGACCATCGAGAGGCTCTCCAGCCCGGCCATGGTCTGCACGCGGCCACGCATCGCATAGTCCCAGCCGTACCAAAGGATCACCAGCATCAGCGCCAGCGCTGCAATGCTGACGATGGCGTCGAGCACGCGGCGAAAGCGCGGGGGGCTCCAGCGGTAGAGCACATCGACGCTCACCATCGCTCCCTGGCGGAAAGCCATGGGGATGCCGAGAAAGACCATCCAGATCAGGCTGACGCGAATCAGGATCTCGCTCCACTCGGCGGGCTGCTCGAGCACGAAACGCGTGACGATCTGGAAGACGCCGAGCGAGGAGGCGACCACCAGCATCAGGCAGGCGAGCACCATGGACGCGCCAGTCGTCCAGCGCTCAAGGCCAAGGAATTTATCTTTCATCTCTAACGCCGTTCTCAAAAACAAAAAAGCCCGCCGAAGCTGCGGCGGGCCCCGGTGCCATCCCGTGCGGGATGGCGGCCCGGGCATCACTTCACGTCGCGGATCTTGTCGAGGTTGGCCTTGCCGAACTGCTTCTCGAAGTCGGCGTTGACCGGTGCCAGCATGGCGACGAACTTGGCCTTGTCGACGTTCTCGATCACGGTCATGCCCTGAGCGCGCAGCTCTTTCACGCCGTTGGCGTCGTCCTGGTCGACGCGGTCGCGGTTGGCCTTGACCGCCACCTTGGCGGCTTCGAGGAAAGCCGTCTTGTCGGCGGCACCGAGCTTGTCGAAGGACGCCTTGTTCATCACGAAGATGCAGGGCGAATACACATGACCGGTCAACGACAGGTGCTTCTGCACCTGCGAGAACTTGGCCGACATGATCACCGGCAGCGGGTTCTCCTGGCCGTCGACCGTGCCTTGTTGCAAGGCGGTGAAGACTTCCGGGAAGGCCATCGGCGTCGTGATGATGCCCAGGCCCTTGTAGGCGGCGATATGCACCGGGTTCTCCATGGTGCGCATCTTCAGGCCCTTCAGGTCTTCCGGTGCCTTCACATCGCGCTTGCTGTTGGTCATGTGACGGAAGCCGTTCTCGGCCCAGGCCAGCGCCTTGAAGCCCTTGGCGTCGAACTTGGCGAGCAGGTCCTGGCCGATCGGGCCGTCGAGCACCGCACGCGCATGCGCCTTGTCACGGAACAGGAAGGGCACGTCGAGGATCTTCGTCTCGGGCACGAAATTCGGCACGGGCCCGGTCGACGAAAAAGCCAGTTCCTGCGTGCCGAGCTGCACCGCTTCGATGGATTCCCGCTCGCCGCCGAGCGAACCGTTGTAGAAGGTCTCGACCTTGTAGCGCCCATTCGTGCGCGTGGCGACTTCCTTGGCGAAGGTGTCGATGGCGACGCCCTGGTGCGAGTTCTGCGCCGTCGAGATGCTGATCTTCATGGTCGTTTGCGCGAAAGCCGCGCAGGCCATGCCCATCCCCAGAACCAAGCCAGCGGCCAATCGGTTCAACTTCATGCAATGTCTCCTGTGTATCGATGGAATGCGGCGCGGGCGACCCCCGCGCGCAGGCAGGCCGCGACTATGCCGCACTCTGCTGCAGTGCAGCGTCGGGATTTCCACGGGGAGCGCGCCGTGTTAGGCGCTTCGGTTCAAGCGCGGGCCGGGCGTATCGCCGATTTCGGCCGAAAGGCCTTGCAGACGCTGTCGTCCGTCTCGAGGTACGGCCCGCCGACGAGGTCGATGCAGTACGGCACCGCCGCGAAGATGCCCGGCACGGCCTGTGAGCCGTCGGCATTCTTCAGGCCTTCGAGCGTCTCGGCGATGGCCTTGGGCTGGCCGGGCAGGTTCAGGATCAGTGCGCGGTCGCGAATCACCGCCACTTGGCGCGACAGGATGGCCGTCGGCACGAAGCGCAGGCTGATCTGCCGCATTTGTTCGCCGAAGCCCGGCATCTCCTTGTGGGCCACGGCCAGCGTCGCTTCGGGCGTGACGTCGCGCAGCGAAGGGCCGGTGCCGCCGGTGGTCAGCACCAGCGAGCAGCCCGCGTCGACCAATTCGATGAGCGTGGCGCTGATGCCGGCCTGCTCGTCGGGAATCAGGCGGGATTCGAACGTGATCGGGTTGCGCAGGGCGCGCGCCAGCCATTCCTTCAGCGCCGGCAAGCCCTTGTCTTCATAGACGCCGGTGGAAGCCCGGTCGCTGACCGACACGATGCCGATGCGAACGGCGTCGAAGTCGGGCGCGCTCATGCGTCGCGCTCCCGCGATTCCTCGCTGGCTTCGGCTGCGCGATCGCCGCTGCCGTGCGACGCGAGCTGCTCGCGCACCAGTTGGAATACCTCGCGGTAAGCCTTGCCCTGGCGCGGCGCTTCGCCGGGCAGGCCCGCCTTGAGATCCTTGCGGGCCTGGCGCACCAGAGCGCGCAGTTGCTGGGCGTCGGTGCCGGGGTGGATCTCGATCCAGCCGCCGAGCGCGTCGTCGTCGGCGATCAGTTGGTCGCGCCAGCGCTCGGCTTCGTGCAGCGCGGCAGTCAGTTCGGCGGGGCCTCGGTGCTGTTCGTCGAGCGCTGCACGCACGGCGTCGAGCACGGTCGGGTCGAGTCGACGCATCAGCTTGCCGATGAACTGCATCTGGCGGCGCTTGCCTTCGAAATTGGTGATGCGGCGCGCCTCGATAACCGCGTCGCGCAGCTTTTCCTCGAGCGGGAGCTTGTCGAACAGGCCGGCGCGCAGGCCGAGCAGGTCTTCGCCAAGCTTCTGCAACTCGGCGCTCTCACGCTTGAGGTCGGTCTTGCTGGCGTCGTCGGTGCCCTTGAGCTCGCGTTTGAGCTCCAGGTCGAGTTCGCTGCCTTCGGCAACGAATTCACCGCGTACGAAGTAGCCTTTTTTGGGTTTGCGGGACATCGGAAAATCCTGGGCCGCAAAGGACCGCGCGAGAGAGGGGACAGGGGGGCCAAGTATCATAGCCAACACATGACGACATCCTCCACGCGCCCTGCGTCCGGCTTTGCGTACAGCCGCTCCCACTTTGAAAATCTGGTCGACGCGGCCTTGGCGCATGCCAAGAAGCTCGGCGCCACGGACGCCGGCGCTGAGGCCTCCGAAGGCTGCGGCCTGAGCGTCTCGGTGCGCAAGGGCGAACTGGAAAACGTCGAACGCAACCGCGACAAGTCGCTGGGCATCACGGTGTATGTCGGCAATCGCCGCGGCAACGCCAGCACCTCCGACTTTTCGGAACCGGCCATCGCCCAGACGGTACAGGCCGCCTACGACATCGCCCGATTCACGGCCGAAGATCCGGTCGGCGGCCTGCCCGACGAAGCCGACATCGTGGTGAACCAGCCCGACCTCGACCTGTTCCACCCGTGGGACATCGACAGCGAAGGTGCTGCCAAGCTGGCGCTGGAATGCGAGGCTGCGGCACTGTCCACCGACAAGCGCATCACCAACAGCGAGGGCGCCGGCGTCTCGGCGCAGCAGAGCCACTTCTTCAGCGCCCACACGCACGGTTTTCGGGGCGGTTACGCCAGCTCGCGCCACTCGATTTCGGTCGCACCCATCGCCGGGAAGGGCGACGACATGCAGCGCGACGCCTGGTACAGCTCCATGCGTTCGGCCGACGAGCTGGCCAGCCCCGAGTCCGTGGGCCGCTATGCGGCGGAACGGGCGCTGTCGCGCCTGAAGTCGCGCAAGATCAAGACGACGCAGTGCCCGGTGCTCTTCGAGTCGCCGCTGGCTGCCGGCCTGCTGGGTGGACTTGTACAGGCCACGAGCGGCGGTGCGCTCTACCGCAAGAGCACCTTTTTGCTCGATTCGCTCGGCAAGCCGGTGCTGCCCAAGCACATCGATGTGGCCGAAGATCCGCACGTCCTGCGCGGCAAGGGCAGCGCACCGTTCGACGACGAGGGCGTGACCACGCGTGCCCGCAAGATCGTCGACGCCGGGCGGCTCGAGGCGTACTTCCTCAGCACCTACTCGGCGCGCAAGCTGGGCATGAAGACCACCGGCAACGCCGGCGGCTCGCACAACCTGACGCTGCGCTCACGGCTGACGAAGGCCGGTGACGACCTCGACGAAATGCTGCGCAAGCTCGGCACCGGCCTGTTCGTGATCGAGCTGATGGGGCAGGGCGTCAACTACGTGACCGGCGACTACTCGCGCGGCGCCAGCGGCTTCTGGGTCGAGAAGGGGCGCATCGCGTTTCCCGTGCAGGAGATCACCATTGCCGGCAACCTCAAGGACATGCTGATGGGCATCCAGGCCGTCGGTGCCGACGCTTACAACTATGGCGCGAAGAGCACCGGCTCGATCCTCATCGACCGGATGAAGATCGCTGGGAGCTGAGCCCACCCCCTAAGCGGCGCACTGCGTGTCGCCGCCTCCCCCCTCAAGGGGGCGCACCCAGCGGCCTGGCGAAGCCAGTTCCGCGGGTGCCCTGGCACTGCGCTGGTCAGAGCGCCGCACGCGCCAATGCGATGGCGCGGCGGTAGGGCTCGGCGAAGCCGTCGAGCGGCGCATCGGTCGCCAGCCAGCTGAAGGCGAACACCAGGCCGTCTTCTTCGGGGCTGCCGCTCGCGACGTGGTCGAAGCGCTCGGGCAGTACGCCTACTGCACGCATCAGGAACAGGTGCCACAGCTGCGGATGCCGGTGCACGTTGCCTTCGACGCCCGCCTCGCATTCCCGGTCGAGCGTGCCCAGCGGCTCGAGCGGGCCGGCATAGGCGATGCCCGATTCCTCCTGCAGCTCTCGACGTACCGCGTCTTCAGGCGATTCGCCGCGCTCGACCGTGCCCTTGGGCAGCTGCATGCCGCCGTCCTCCGGATGGTCGAACACCAGCAGGCGGCCGCGGTCGTCCACCAGGCAGGCGCAGGCCTTGTGGACGGGCGCGTGCATCAGGCGCCCGCTGACGGTGCCAGCGCAGCCTTCACCGCTGCGCTGACCTGGCCCATGTCGGCCTTGCCGGCCAACTTCGCCTTGACCGCGCCCATGACCTTGCCCATGTCGCCCGGGCCCTTCGCGCCCAGTTCGTCGACGATCGCCCTGACCGCGGCGGCCACCTCGTCCGCGCTCATGCGCTGCGGCAGGTACACCTCCAGCACCTTGATCTCGGTGGCTTCCTTGTCCGCGAGGTCGAGGCGGCCCCCGGTCGTGAACGCGGCGACCGAGTCCTTGCGCTGCTTCACCAGCTTGTCGACGATCGCCACCACGGCGGCGTCGTCGAGCTCGATGCGCTCGTCGACTTCCTTCTGCTTGAGCGCGGCCAGCAACAGGCGAATGGTGCCCAGACGCTCCGAGTCCTTGGCGCGCATGGCGGTCTTCATGTCTTCGGTGATCTGTTCTTTGAGGCTCATGGCGTTCTTCTTTCTGGGATTCGGACAAACAAAAAGCCGCGGCAGGTTTCCCCGGCGCGGCTCGTGTCGGCTGGCGTGGCCAGCAGACGCTGCTTAGAACAGCTTCTTGGGAAGCTGCATGCTGCGCACGCGCTTGTAGTGGCGCTTCACGGCAGCGGCCTTCTTGCGCTTGCGCTCGGCGGTCGGCTTCTCGTAGAACTCGCGGGCACGCAGGTCGGTCAGCAGGCCGAGCTTTTCGATGGTGCGCTTGAAGCGGCGCAGGGCGACGTCGAAGGGCTCGTTTTCTTTAACGCGGATGGTGGTCATGGATGAATCGTCGAATTGAATTTGGCCGGGGGAGATCGAGGCCCCAGGCCGGGGTTCCTCAACTGAAAATCTTGGGGCCGTTGAGGGGAGGCCGAAGTTAGCCCGCGATTATAGCGCAGCGCGCATGGCGTCAGAGCGCTGCCGCACAGGCATGCGCGCTGGCCCACGCCCACTGGAAGTTGTAGCCGCCCAGCCAGCCGGTGACGTCGACCACCTCGCCGATGAAATGCAGGCCGGGCTGGGCGGATTCGAGTGTCTGCGACGACAGGTCGCGCGTGTCGACACCACCGGCCGTCACCTCGGCCTTCTTGTAGCCCTCGGTGCCGGCCGGCGTGATCTGCCACCGGGCGATGCGTTCCGAAAGCTGTGCCAGCGCGCGGTCCGCCGCTTCGTTGATGGGGCGTTGCAGGGCCGGGTCTTCGCCGACCCAGGCATCGGCCAGGCGTGATGGAACGAGGGTGGCGAGTTCGTTGGCGATGCGCTTGCGCGAGCGCGCCTTGGCCTCGCCCAGTGCGGCGCCCACGTCGGTGCCGGGCGCGAAGTCGATGGCCAGTGGCTCGCCTTCGCGCCAGTAGCTCGAAATCTGCAACACCGCCGGGCCCGAAAGCCCGCGGTGGGTGAAGAGCAGGTCTTCGAGAAAAGCCATGCGTTCCTTCTTGCGACCGGTTTCGATCTGCACCGGCAGCGCCAGGCCCGCGAGCGCCGCGTAGGGCGCCCAGCCATCGCCAGCAAAGGTCAAGGGCACCAGAGCCGGGCGTGGCGCGATCACTCGCAAGCCGAACTGGCGCGCCAGCCGATAACCGAAGTCGCTCGCGCCCAGCTGCGGGATCGACAGCCCGCCGGTCGCGACCACCAGCCGGGGCGCCTCGACCGGACCACGGTCGGTGTCCAGTCGATAGACGCCGCCGCCTTCCGGCGCGAAGACGACATCCCGCACTGCGCACGGTTGCCAGCGCGTGACGGCGCCCTTGGCGCACTCGGCCAGCAGCATGTCGATGATCTGTTGCGAGGGGCCATCGCAGAACAGCTGGCCCTTGTGCTTCTCGTGGTAGGCGATGCCGTGGCTCTCGAGCAGCGACACGAACTGCTGCGGCGTGTAGCGCGACAACGCCGAGCGGCAGAAATTCGGGTTGTCGCCGACGAAGTGTTTCTGCGGCGCGCGCGGGTCGAGTTCGCGGTTCGTGAAATTGCACCGACCGCCGCCGGAGATGCGGATCTTCTCGGCCACCCGTTCGCTGTGGTCGATCAGCAGCACCCGGCGGCCGCGCTGGCCGGCCTGCGCGGCGCAGAACAAACCCGCGGCGCCGGCGCCGACGACGATGGCGTCGAAGTTCAACGCGCCACCGCCCCATCGGCGGTGATCACCGGCGGCGGGTTGTATTTGAGGTGGCCGACGTAGCGCAGCGGCTGCGTCGCAGGAATCGACGGTACGTCGCCCTCGCGCATGTGCAGCAGGTCGGCCGGGCTGACCCAACGCGGGTCGGCCGTGGTCACCGGCAGGCCAGCCTGGTTGTAGGCCTCCAGCACGAACTGGGAGCAGAAGAACTGGTCGTCGCGGCTGGCGCCGAGCTGCACCATGGCGAAGCCGCGCAGGCAGAACTCGCGTGCCGGCCCCGGAATGAGCGGCAGTTCGCAGACGCGCCGGTTCAGCACGAAGGGCGCGTTGAGCAGCACGCCGACGGTGTTGTAGCGGGTGCCAACCTGCGCCAGCGCCCAGTCGCGCAGGCGCTCGGCATGGGCGGCATCGATGCCAGGATGGCGAAAGGCCACCACCATCTGCTCCTCGGCCACGACGTCTTCGATGCGACGCGCACGCACGCCGTCGCCCACCGCCTCGGCGACCTGGCCGTCGCCCAGGTACAGCACGGCATGGCTCACCGGCGAGAAAGTGCCCAGGCGAATGCCGAAGGAGCCCAGCGTGGCGACCGAAGTCAGCAGGATGTCGCCGGGCTCGAGCACCGCCGGCGCAATCAGTTCGCCGCCGTTGCCTGGTGCGATGGCCGAGCTCTGTACGTTGAGACGCGGCAGGCCGTCAGTTTCGGAGCGCTCGAAGCGAGAGGCGCAGCCGGTCAGCAACGTGGCGGCCAGAAGGACGATCGCGCCGAGGCGCCGGGCCGGATTCAAACGGTCAGCCCTTCCACACGAAGGGAAACTTCAACTGCTTGAGAAAGCCGTTGGGCACGTAGTCGCCCACCACGCCGTATTGCTGGGGCCAAAGCTTGGTGCTCTTCACGGCGGTGCCGAAGAGATGGTCGAGAAAGGCATAGTGCGCGGCGTAGTTCTTGTCGATCGCCTCGTCGTCCTGGGCGTGGTGCCAGTGGTGGAAGTTGGGCGTGACGATCAGGTAGCGAAGCGGGCCGAGTCGCACGTTCACGTTGCAGTGGTTGAACACCGCTTGGAAGCCGACCACCACGATGTAGGCGTCGATGACTTCCTTGCTGAAGCCCAGCACGTAGATCGGCGCGAGCACCAGCGTGCGGGTGATGAGCAACTCGAGGATGTGCTGGCGCGAGCCGGCCATCCAGTCCATGCTTTTCACGCTGTGGTGCACCGCGTGCAGCCGCCAGAGCGTCGGCACCTCGTGGTAGGCGCGGTGGGTCCAGTACTGCACCAGGTCGGCCACCAGGATGATCAGCAGCACGCCGGCCCAGAAGGGCAGACCGGCCACCCAGCCGCGGATGCCGTCGTTGGCGGCCCAGCCGAAAAGTTTATGCACCAGCAGGTTGGTCGCCAGCAGCACGAAGCCAACGATCATGTGGTTGACGACGAAGTGATGAAAGTCCGTCTGCCATTCGGCGCGGAACACCGGCTGGTCCTTGCGGTGGGCAAACAGTTTCTCGATGAAGATGAAGATCAGCGCCGAGCCCAGCAGATCGAGGATGAACCAGTCGAGGCCAATGTAAGGCGTGTTCTCCGCGAAGTCGTTCACCGGCACCTTGTGGCCGCCCAGCAGCGCTGCCGCGACGATCAGCAGAAAGGCCGCCGACGACAGCCAGCGCGAGCGATTGAACACGATGTTCACCAGCGCCAAACCGCCTGCCGCGACCATCGCGACCAGCAGGATCGTGCGCATGATGTCCACGTTGTAACTGCGGCGCAGTTCGGGCGTGGTGAGGTACTGCGGGAAGTGGAAGGCCAGCACGCCGAGGAAGCACAGGATGCCCAGGCTCAACGCGACCGTTCCGGTCACCAGGCCCTTGCCGCGCTGCAGTTCGCCGTGGCTCGCGGTGAACTCATTGAGCTTGTCGATTTTGAGCATGGCGACACCGTTTTCGTATTGGAATTCGGCGAATTCTAGGGCTGCCTGACAGAAAGGCGCGCTTGAACGGCCGACGCCGAGCGCTGCCGAGCTCACGCGCGTGATCGTCGCTAGCGGCGACCGGCCTCGTGGCGAGGCACGTCGAGCGGCACGCTCGCGGCCGTCAGACCCTGCAGCACATCGCCCACCACGATCACTGCCGGGCTGCCGAGGCCGGCGTCGGCCATGTCGACGCTGAGTCGCTCCAAGCGGGTGACCACGTGGCGCTGTTGCGGCAGGCTCGCGTGCTGCACCACCGCGACCGGCGTCGACGCCGACAGGCCCTGCAGCAATTCGCGCTGGATGTGCGCCGCACCGGCCACGCCCATGTAGATGACGAGTGTGAGGTGTGCGTTGTGCGCCGTGGCGGCCAGACCGCGCCAATCCGTCGGGTCTTCCTGCGCGCCCGCACCGGTCCTGGCATGGCCGGTCACGAAGATGACGCCCTGCGCATGGTCGCGGTGGGTGAGCGGCACGCCCAGCGCGGTCACGGCGGCCAGGCCGGCGGTGATGCCGTTGACCACGGCGACTTCGATGCCGGCCTCTCGCAGGTGTTCCACCTCTTCGCCGCCGCGGCCGAAGATGAAAGGGTCGCCGCCTTTGAGGCGCACCACCGTCTCGCCTTCGCGCACCGCGGTGATCATCAGCTTCTCGATGAACGCCTGCGGCGTGCTCTTGCAACCGCCGCGCTTGCCGACATGCACGATGCGCGCGCCCGGGTGGGCATGTTCGAGAACGGCTTCGTTCACCAGATCGTCCACGAAGAGCACGGTGGCGACGCCGATCGCCTTGACTGCCTTGAGCGTCAGCAGTTCCGGATCGCCGGGGCCGGCGCCGACCAGCGTGCAGGTGCCATGGCGGCGGTCGTGAGTGAGGTCGTTCATGCTTGAAGTGCCAGTTGTCGGATGTGCGCGACCTGGGTGGCGATCGCGCCGGGCACGGGCAGCTCGCCCGCCAGCACGCGGCGCGTGTACCGCACGGTCGATGCGATGTCGATCTCGGTCGGCAGGCCTGGCACCTCGGCCAGCGTGCCGGCCTGCTGCGCCTGCAGCTCCTGCCGCACGCCGCGCACGTAGCCGTCGATCTGCGCGGTGCGGCGCGGGTCGGACACGACTTCGCCTTCGAGGCCACGCGACAGGAGGGCCGTGGTGTGGGTCAGCGCGAAGGTGTCGCCCATCACCGTGGCGTAGGCCGGATGCGTGTAACTTGCGACCACCACGCAGGGGCCTGCGGTCGGCCGCATCAGCTTCACCACGCTGTGCCCGGGGTTGCGCAGGCCGACCACGCGGCGCACGTCGAGCAGCTTCTTGAGCGCCGGGTTCAGCAACTCGGTCGGCGCGAAGGCCACCTCGCCGTCGGCCACTGCGCGCACGGCGGCAATCGCGGGCACGTCGAGCGCGGCCAGCACGTTCGACGCCAGCACGCGGCTCGACTCGCTGGCACTGCCGTGCACCAACACCGGCAGGCCCTCGCGCGCCAGCAACAGCGCGAGCAGCGGGGTGAGCACCGGCAGCTTGCGCGCGCCGTTGTAGCTGGGCAGCACGATCAACGCGCGGCCCGCGGCGGGGAACAGGGTCAGCCGTGCATGGGTGGCATCGAGGAAGCCGGCCATCTCCTCGGGCGTTTCGCCCTTGATGCGCATGGCCAGGCAGAAGCCGCCGATCTCGAGGTCTGTGACGGCGCCGTCCAGAACCTGACCGAACAGGTCGGCCGACTGTTCGCGCGTGAGCGGCTTGGCGCCTCGCGCACCGCGACCGATTTCCTTGATGTAGTGGCTGATTCCCATGGGTAGGCGGATTGTCCCGCAAGGCTTATGCCGGAAAAGCGCTTCGCTTATGCCCGTGGGCGCGCCAAGGGCGTTCATGAGAGGGCCGCCTCCGGTTGCGCCGCGACCGAGGTGGCGTGCAGCATGCGTCGCAGCTCCGGGAGACAGGAGCCGCAATTGGTGCCGCACTTCAATTCGCCCTGCAGCGCAGCGAGCCGCTGCCGGTCGTTGCTGGTGCACTGCGGCAGCCGCGTGAGGATGGCCGTTTCGGTCACGCCGAAGCAGCTGCAGACCACCTTGCCGCGCGCCTGGATGCGCACTGGCGCGGTGGCGCCGGGCCGCAGCAGTTGTCGGCCGAAGGCCTGGGCCGGCAACTGGTCCTGCAGCAGGGGCTTGATCCAGGCTTCGGACCGCGTGTCGCCGCCCAGCAGAAACGCATCGAGCCGCGCCTCGGTCGGATCGGCCGCCGAGCGCACCAGCCGCGCGGCGCGGCGCTGGCCCTGGCGCGCGTCGGCGTAGCGCAAGGTGTCGGGCGTGGCGAGGCCGAGCAGGGCTTCGATCTCGGCGAGCAGGTCGGCCGGCGCGGCGTCGTGGTCGGCCGCGCGGAACAGCAGGCCGCTGCGTTCGGCCGTGCCCGCGTTCAGCGCACCGCCGCTGCCGAAGGGCACGCAACTGGCGAAGGCGAAACGCGGCATCAGCGCGCGCAAAGCGGTCTGCACGGCGAGCACGCGGTCGCCGGGCAGCCAGGCCACCGCGAGCAGCGACCAGGGCAGGTCGGCCTTCACGATCTGCACGGCCGCGTGCTTGAGCTCGGGCTGCTTCGACTCGGGGCAGAAGGCGGGGTTGCTCAGCGCATTGACGCCAGCCAGCCGCTTGCCCCTGTGCGACCGGCCGCTCAGCGCTTCTTCGCCCCAGTGCATGGCGATGAAGCTCTGGCCCAGGCCGATGTCGGTGCTGCTTTGCGCCGGCAGCACGATGGCGCCGCGCTTCGAGGTGACTTCGACCAGATCGCCATCGCGGATCTTCCGGCCCGCCATGTCCTCGGGGTGCATCTGCACGACCGGCTCCGGCGCGTGGCTGAACAGGCGGCCGAGCGTGCCGGTGCGGCTCATGCCGTGCCACTGGTCGCGCAGGCGGCCGGTGTTCAGTGCGAAGGGGTAGCGCGGTTCGCGGGCTTCGGCGACAGGCTGGTAGGCCACATCGTAGAAGCGGGCGCGGCCGTCGAGGGTGGGGAAGACCCCGTCTTCGTAGAGGCGTGCGCGACCGCTCGATCGGCCTTCCGGCAGCGGCCACTGCTGCGGGCCCTGGGCGTCGAGCATCGGCCAGCTCAGGCCGGTGATGTCGAGGTCGCGGCCGCGCGTGCTCTCGCGGTGCTCGTTCCAGATGGCTTCGGCACCCGCCTCGGTGTCGAGCGCGTAGGGGAAGAGCGACACAGCACTGCTTGACGGCAGCAGCGCTTCGAGCCGCTGCGCGAAGTCGGTGACGGCCGACCAGTCGTGCCGCGTCGCGCCAGGCGCCGGCACGGCTTGGCGCACCCGCGAGATCCGGCGCTCGCTGTTGGTCACGGTGCCGACCTTTTCGCCCCAGGTCGTCGCGGGCAGCAGCAGGTCGGCGTAGGCGCAGGTGGCGGTGGTGGCGAAGGCTTCCTGCACGACGACGAATTCGCAGCGCTCCAGCGCGCGGCGCACGGTCGCCTGGTCGGGCATCGATTGCGCGGGATTGGTGCAGGCGATCCACAGCGCGCGGATATCGCCGTCGGCGGCCGCCTGGAACAGCTCGACCGCGGTCTTGCCCGGCGTCGCAGGCACATCGTGTCCTTCGCTCAAACCCCACAGCGCGGCCACTTCAGCGCGGTGTGCCGGGTTGGCCAGGTCACGGTGCGCCCCCAGCAGGTTCGCCATGCCGCCGACCTCGCGGCCGCCCATCGCGTTGGGCTGGCCGGTGAGCGAGAAGGGCCCGGCGCCGGCCCGGCCGATCTGCCCCGTGGCCAGGTGCAGGTTGATGAGCGTCCCGTTCTTCGCGGTGCCCGACGACGACTGGTTCAACCCCTGGCAGTACAGGCTCAGCGTGGCGGCCGAGGTGGCGAAAAGGCGCGCGGTTTCGAGCAGGTCGCGTGCATCGATGCCGCAGACCTGCGCCACGCGCTCGGGCGTGCAGTCGTGCACCCGCGCCGCCAGCGCGTCGAAGCCCGTGGTGTGCGCCGCGATGTAGTCGGGCTGGGTCCAGCTTTCGCGCAGCATCAGGTGCAGCAGGCCATGGAACAGCATCACGTCGGTGCCGGGCTGGATGGCCAGGTGCAGGTCGGCGATCTCGCAGGTGTCGGTGCGGCGCGGGTCGACCACGACGATCTTCATCGCCGGGTTGGCGCGCTTCGCGTCCTCGATGCGGCGGAACAGGATGGGGTGCGCCCAGGCCGTGTTGCTGCCGACGACGAACAGGCACTGCGCGTGGTTGAGGTCGTCGTAGCAGGCGGGCGGCGCGTCGGCGCCCAGCGTCTTCTTGTAGCCCGCGACCGCGCTGCTCATGCACAGGCGCGAGTTGGTGTCGATGTTGTTGGTGCCGATCAGGCCCTTGGCCAGCTTGTTGAAGACGTAGTAGTCCTCGGTCAGCAGCTGGCCCGAGATGTAGAAGCCGACCGCGTCGGGGCCGTGGTCGCGGATGACCTGCGCGAACTTCGCGGTCGCCGTGTCGAGCGCCTCGTGCCAGCCGATCGCCGACGGCGCGGTGCCGCGTGCCGTGCGCCGCATCGGATGCAGCAGGCGCGTCTGCATGGTGACGGCGGCCGTGGCCGTGAGGTGCAGCGTCGATCCCTTGGTGCACAGCCGCCCGAAGTTGGCCGGATGCGCAGGATCGCCGCGCACGCCGGTGATCTGCGTGCCCTCCGATTCGATGATCACGCCGCAACCCACGCCGCAGTAGGGGCAGGTCGACTGGGTCTCGCGCATCGCGCTCATACGCCCGGCGCACCAAACATCAGCTGGTCGCGAATGCCGCGCACGTTGCGGCCTTCGCGCAGCAGCTCGAAGTACCAGGGGCCGTCGGACGTGTCGCCGTACAGGCAGGCGCCGACCAGCTTGTCGCCCTGGATCACGAGCTTCTTGTAGACGCCGTCGGCCGGGTCGTTCAGCACGATTTCCTCGGTGCCTTCGCCGCCCATGAAATTGCCGGCGCTGAACAGGTCGATGCCGGTCACCTTGAGCTTGGTCGAGATGAACGAGCCCAGGTAGCGGCCGTAGCCCATCTCCGCCAGGTGGTTGGCCGCCACGCGCGCCTGCTCGAACAGCGGCGCGACCAGGCCGTAGGCGACGCCGCGGTGCGCAGCGCATTCGCCCACCGCGTAGATGCGCGCGTCGGTCACGGTCTGCAGCGTGTCGGTCACGACGATGCCGCGGTCGCAGTGCAGCCGCATCGATTCGGCCAGCGCGACGTTGGGGCGGATGCCGACCGCCATCACGACCAGGTCGGCCGGCTCCTCGCTGCCGTCTTTGAAGCGAATGGCTTTCACGCGGCCGGTTTCATCACCGACGAGTTCCTGCGTGTGGGCGCCGAGCCGGAACGTCAAGCCGCGCGCTTCGAGCGACTGGCGCAACAGGCCGGCCGCCACGTCGTCGAGCTGGCGGTTCATCAGCCATTCGCTGACGTGCACCACCGTCACGCGCATGCCGCGCAGCATCAGGCCGTTGGCCGCTTCCAGGCCGAGCAGGCCGCCGCCGATGACGACCGCGTGCCGGTGCGTCTTCGCGGTCTCGATCATGGCCTGCGTGTCGGCGATGTCGCGGTAGGCGATCACGCCCTCGAGGTCCTTGCCCGGCACCGGCAGCACGAAGGGATGCGAGCCGGTGCACAGCAGCAGCCGGTCGTAGGGCGCCTCGGTGCCATCGTCGGCGCGCACGATGCGCTTCACGCGGTCGACCGCGACCACCTTGCGCCCGGCGTGCACCGTGATCCCGTGTTCTTCGTACCACGACCAGGGATTGAGCACGATCTCATCGAGCGTCTGCTCGCCCGCCAGCACCGGCGACAGCAGGATGCGGTTGTAGTTGGGGTGCGGCTCGGCGCCGAACACCGTGATGTCGTAGAGGTCCGGGTCGATCTTGATCAGCTCTTCGAGCGTGCGCACACCGGCCATGCCGTTGCCCACGAGCACCAGCTTCTGCTTTGGTTTTTTCGCCCGCATGTCCACGATGGTTCCTGCGCCTACGTTCAGGCGGCTTTTTCCACGTGGCCCTGCCGCGTGTAGAGAAAGTCGATGACCGCCTTGCGGTAGTGCACGTAGTCGCGGTCCTCGGCCAGCTCGACGCGGTTGCGCGGGCGCGGCAGGTTGACGGGCAGCACCTCGCCGATGGTGGCCGACGGTCCGTTGGTCATCATCACGATCTTGTCGGACAGCAGCACAGCCTCGTCCACGTCGTGCGTCACCATGACCACGGTGCTGCGCGTCTTCTGCACGATGGCCAGCAGTTCGTCCTGCAGGCGCGCGCGGGTCAGCGCGTCGAGCGCGCCGAAGGGCTCGTCCATCAGCAGCACCTTCGGTTCCATCGCCAGTGCACGGGCGATGCCTACGCGCTGCTTCATGCCGCCCGAGATCTCGCCGGGTCGCTTCTGCGCGGCCGGCGTGAGACCGACCAGCGCCAGCGCCGCGTCGGTGCGGGCCTTCAGCTGCGCCTTGCTTTCGGTCGCCGCGAAGACGCGCTCCACGCCGAGGTAGATGTTCTCGTAGCAGGTGAGCCACGGCAGCAGCGAATGGTTTTGGAAAACCACCGCGCGCTCCGGCCCGGGGCCGGCGATTTCGCGGTTGGCGCACAGCAGCGTGCCATGCGTCGGCTTGGTGAGGCCGGCGATCAGGTTCAGCAGGGTCGACTTGCCGCAGCCCGAGTGGCCGATCAGCGCCACGAACTCGCCCTTGGCGACGGTCAGGTCGATGTCGCGCAGCGCCTGGAAGCTGCCCTTGGGCGTCTTGAAGGTCTGTTCGACGCCGCTGATCTCGATGAACTTGGCTTCATTCATGACTTCACCTCTTCGAACGTGAACGCGGTGGCGATCTTGATGAGCGCGAATTCGAGCGCCAGGCCGACCACGCCGATGACGAAGATCGCGATGATGATGTTGGCGACGTTGAGGTTGTTCCACTCGTCCCACACCCAGAAGCCGATGCCCACGCCGCCGGTCAGCATCTCGGCCGCTACGATCACCAGCCACGCGGTGCCGACCGCCAGGCGCACGCCGGTCAGCATGTAGGGCAGCACGGCGGGGAAGAGGATCTTGGTGAGGATCTTCCATTCGGAAAGGTTCAGCACCTTGGCCACGTTCATGTAGTCGCTCGGCACGCGCTGCACGCCGACGGCGGTGTTGATCACCATCGGCCAGATCGAGCAGATGAAGATGGTCCAGATGGCGGCCGGGTTGGCGCCCTTGAAGACCAGCAGGCCGATCGGCAGCCAGGCCAACGGCGACACCGGGCGCAGCAGGCTGATCAGCGGGTTGAACATGCGCGCGAGGAACTCGAAGCGCCCGATCGCGAAGCCCGCCGGGATGCCCACCAGCGCCGCCAGGCCGAAGCCCAGCGCCACGCGCTGCAAGGACGACAGCACGTTCCAGCCCACGCCCTGGTCGTTGGGCCCCTTGCTGTAGAACGGATCGGCGAACACCGCCAGCGCCTGCTTGGCCGTGACCAGCGGCGACGGGAAGCCCGTGGTGCTGTTCATCGCGATCAGCTCCCAGACCAGCAAAAGCAGGCCGAAGCCGGCCAGCGGCGGCAGCACTCGCATCCAGAAGGCGCGCAGGTCGAGCGGCTTGCGTGGCACGGTCTGTACCGGCGCAGGCACCGCAACGGCGGCAGCCTTGGCGGGTGCGACAACCGACACGGTAGCCGGCGAGGACAGAGGCACGTTGGCCTCCAGCGGAGAATGAAAGACGGCGCTCACCATGGTGCTCTCCTCAGGCCTTGACCTTGAACGAATCGGCGTACTTGGCGGGGTCCTTGCCGTCCCACACCACGCCGTCCATCAGCTTGCTGGTGCGCATCGGCGACGCGGGCACGGGTGTCTTGGTGGCCGTCGCGGCCTGCTTGTAGATGTCGATGCGGTTGATCTCGGTGGCCACCTTCAGGTAGTCCGGGTGCGCCTTCAGCAAGCCCCAGCGCTTGTGCTGCGTGAGGAACCACATGCCGTCGGACAGGTACGGGAAGTTGACTGCGCCGTCGTTGTAGAACTTCATGAAGTTCGGATCGTCCCAGCTCTTGCCCATGCCGTTGACGTAGCGACCCAGGATGCGCTGGTTGATGGCGTCGACGCTGGTGTTGACATAGCTCTTGTCGGCGATCGTCTCGGCCATCTTGTTCTTGTTCTGCAGGCCGGCGTCGATCCATTGGCCGGCCTCGAGGATGGCGGCTGTCACGGCGCGCGCGGTGTTCGGGTACTTCTTGACGAAGTCGGCGGTGCAGCCCAGCACCTTTTCGGGGTGGTCCTTCCAGATGTCCTGTGTGGTGATGGCCGTCACCCCGATGCCGTCCATGATGGCGCGCTGGTTCCAGGGCTCGCCCACGCAGAAGCCGTCCATGTTGCCGATGCGCATGTTCGCCACCATCTGCGGCGGCGGCACCACGATGTTCTTCACGTCCTTGAACGGGTCGATGCCGGCCGAGGCCAGCCAGTAGTACAGCCACATCGCGTGCGTGCCGGTCGGGAAGGTCTGCGCGAAGGTGTAGTCGCCCTTTTCCTTCGCGATGAGCTTCGCGAGCGACGGTGCGTCGACCGCGCCCTTGTCGGCCAGCTTCTTCGACAGCGTGATCGCCTGGCCGTTGTTGTTCAAGGTCATGAGCACGGCCATGTCCTTCTTCGGGCCGCTCAGACCGAGATGCACGCCGTAGACCAGGCCGTACAGCACGTGGGCCATGTCGAGGTCTCCGTTGACCAGCTTGTCGCGCACGCCGGCCCAACTGGCTTCCTTGTTGGGCACGATCTTCACGCCGTACTTCTTGTCGATGCCCAGCACCGAGGCCATCACCACGCTGGCGCAGTCGGTCAACGGGATGAAGCCGATCTTGACTTCTTCCTTCTCGGGCTTGTCGGAGCCCTGTGCGTAGGCAAGGGCGCGCAGCGCCGGGTCGATGCCTGCGGCACCGACGGCGGCGGCCTGCAGCACGCGGCGGCGGCTCAATTTGGTTTTCAGCAGATCGGACATGGGCGGACTCCGGAAGGAAGGGACAAGGTCGAAAAAAACAAAAAAGGCGTCCGCATCGCGTCGAAGCTGCGTGCGCGCGAGCTTCGACGGATACGGACGCCTTTGTCCGGTTCGGTGGGCGACCCCCTGCGTTGGATGCCGCCTGCCTGCAGACCTACGTCGGTCTATGGCAGCGAGACATGCAAGCGTTGTGCCAGCCGTGGCGGCACGGCTTTGCTGCAGCAGAAAGAGTCGTTTTTGCCAATGCGCGCAGAAGGCGGTGCGCCGTTGGAGGCGTGGCGTGGAACTGGCACGCTTGTCGTGCAGCGCACCAATTGCGTTCAGGCTTTGCCGCTTGCAGGCAGGTATTCGGCCATGGCGAGCACCGACTCGGCGACATCGATCAGCCGCCGGTTCTGGTTCATCGCGGTCTGGCGCAGCATCTTGTGCGCTTCGGCCTCGGTCATTCGGCGGTGCGCCATGAGCAGGCCCTTGGCGCGCTCGACCAGCTTGCGCTCGTTGAGCGACGCCCGCACGGTGTCGAGTTCGTCGCTCATCGCCTGCAGGCGCTGCGACTGGTCCTGGACCATGTCGAGGATGGAGCGTTCGAGCTGACGGCCGTACGGTGGGGCGCCATGGGCCGGCGAAGCAGCGAACAGCGGCGTGGCCGGCTGCTCGAAGAAGGCGGCCGGCGCAGCGGGTGGTGCGTGGGCGATCTGCGTCAGCAGCGACTCGTGGGTTTGCAGATCGGTGCGGGCGCGGGCGATCTTGGCACTGCACAGCTGGCGCAGGTCGTCGGCCAGGCGCTCCTCGACGATCTGCATCGCGTCGATGCGGTGCGTGCAGCAGTCGAACCACAGCGGGCTCAGGTCGGCATCGAGCGCCACGCCAGCGGGCGCGGCGCAGGCGATGCGACGCAGGCGCTCGAGTTCGGCAGTCTGGGCCGGCGGCAGGTGGGCGAGCCATTGCGCTTCGAGTTCGGGGCCGGAGAATTCGGAGAAAACCTGGAAGCAGCGTTCTTGCGATTCGATCAGGTGCAGCCATTGCTGCTGGCGTGCGGCATCGTTCTGGCCCGAGGCGAACGCGGCGGCACCGCAGGCGCGCTCCTGCCCGGCGAGCTCCTTGCCCTGCATGAAATTGAACATCGCCACCAGCAGGCGCGAGATTTCGGGGTCGGTCGCGCCGTCGGCCGCTTCGAACACCACCGCGAGAAGGCCGGCGACCACCTTGACGAACGCACTGGTCGCTTCGGTGGCGGGCATCTTCAGCCCACCGACCCGCTGCCGGAGCGCCGGCAGTGCGTCGAGGCCGGGCACCACCCACGCGATGCGGCTGAAGAGGCGGGCGCTGTTGCCCAGCCGCCGCGGATCGGCCTCGAGCGCATCGAAGCGCTCGCGCACCGTCTGCTCGAGCGTGGCGCACTCGGCGATCTGGGCGGTCCGTTCGGCCACGAAGCGCTGGCCGCCGGAAGCGAGCAGGACATTCGAGATCCCGCGCTCGCGCTGCAGTGCGTGCACCAGCCGACCGATGGTGCCGACCAGTTCGCTCATGCGCGACAACTGATCGAGCTCGTCGATCTCGCTGCGCAGTGCGGCAATCAGGAAGCTCAGTCCGGATTTCATGGTGTCGTGGGCAGTCGGAGGGTCGCGGTGAAGGGGCATGCAGCAACATCCATGCCCTCGAAGCGGGCGCATCCTACACTCGTGGCCATGCTCGTATTGGGAATCGAATCGTCGTGCGACGAAACCGGCGTGGCGCTGGTCGAATGGGAGGGCGCGACCCTGCCGCGTTTGGCCTCGCACGCGCTGCACAGCCAGATCGCCATGCACCAGGCCTACGGCGGCGTGGTGCCCGAACTCGCGAGCCGAGACCACATCCGCCGTGTGCTGCCGCTCGCGCAGACGGTATTCGACGAAGCCGGCAAGCGGCTGGCCGATGTCGATGTCGTCGCCTACACGCGCGGTCCCGGCCTGGCAGGTGCGCTGCTGGTCGGTGCCGGCGTGGCGTGTGCCCTGGGCGCAGCGCTGAACAAGCCGGTGCTGGGCGTGCACCACCTCGAAGGCCATCTGCTATCGCCCTTTCTGAGCGCCGATCCGCCGGAGTTTCCTTTCGTGGCGCTGCTGGTGTCGGGCGGCCACACGCAATTGATGCGCGTCGACGGCGTCGGCGACTACGACATGCTGGGCGAGACCATCGACGACGCGGCGGGCGAGGCCTTCGACAAGTCGGCCAAGCTGATGGGCTTGCCCTATCCAGGCGGTCCGTGGCTGGCCAAGCTCGCGGAGCAGGGTGACGCGATGGCCTTCAAGCTGCCGCGTCCGCTGCTGCACAGCGGCGACCTCGATTTTTCCTTTGCGGGGCTGAAGACCGCCGTGCTCACCCAGGCCAAGAAGCTGGGCGACGAACTGGAGGCACGCAAGGCCGATCTGGCGGCATCCACGCAGGCTGCCATCGTCGAAGTGCTGTTGAAGAAGAGCCTGAGCGCCCTTAGGGACACGGGCTTGAAGCGCCTGGTGGTGGCCGGCGGCGTCGGCGCCAACCGCATGCTGCGCCAGCAACTCGACGCGGCCTGCGCGCAGCGCGGCGTGCGGGTGCACTACCCGGAGCTGCATCTGTGTACCGACAACGGCGCGATGATCGCGATGGCCGCCGCGATGCGTCTTCAGGCCGGCATGCAGCGGCCGACCGATGTCTACGCTTTTGACGTCAAGCCGCGCTGGCCGTTGTACAGCTTGCAAGAAAGTTCGCAGGCGACGGAGCCTGTCGCGTCTTGATCGGTCACGGCTTCGGCTGCGTGGCGCTGTCGAAGGCCATGCCCGGCCGGTATGGCTCGGATTCCTGTTGGAGGCGCTCGAATTCCTTCGCATAGGTGGACGCAAGCTGCGGCCAACGTCGGAACAGGTTGAAGTTCTCGGCGTTCTGCTGGGCACCGGCCCGCGTGAAGTTCATCGAGCCGAAGCCCACCGTGTCGGCGTCGATCAGTACGAACTTGTGATGCATCACCGGGTAGCGCGCGTTGATCCACAGCGGCACGCCTTTGTTGTGAAAGTACGTGGCGCTCGAGTACTTCAGCGTGACCTGGGAGCGGTCGAGCAACACGCGAACGTCGAGCCCGCGCGCTTTGGCCTGGTCCAGCGCCTTGGCCAGGGCCGACGAGGTGAAGAAGTAACCCGCGACCCAGACCCGTCGGCGCGCATCGGCGATGGCCTGCGCAATCGCTTGATCGGTTTCGGCGTCGGGCGAGAAGAAGACCTGTGCGCTGGCGCCAGAGGCGGGAGGCGGCAGCGTGATGTCGATGCCTTTCGCCTGCAGCGGCGATGCCATAGTGGCTGCCAGCAGGCCGCCGAGGCGGAAGAAGCGGAGAAGGGCGAGGCCGTGTAGGCGCTTCATTGGACGGATGACTCCCAGAGGTGCGGCAGCACCCGTGCGCTGCCCGACCCGCATTGTCGGGCTGTCACGCAGAGCGGCTGCGTGTCGGCGGTGGCCGCTCAGTTCAGTGCGAGCTCTGCGTCGTGCGGGGCGTGCAGGGGCAGTGGCAGCACGTGCAGCATGCTGCGCCACAGCCGCGACCACTGAGGCCAGTCGTGGCCGCCCTCGGTGGTGAAGACATGCCCCTGTGGCAGGGCCTCCGCCAGCAGTTGGTGGTTGGAGGCGAATCGATCGGCGAGGCCGTAACCCAGGTAGAGCGGCGGCATGGGATGGGACGGTTCGGGGTAGGCGTAGCGTTGCAGCCATGGCCAGAGCTTGCGGTCGATTTCGTCATCGGACGGCGCCTCGGGCGCCTTCCAGGCGCGAAGGCCACCCGCCTTGTGGATCTCCGCGCCGATCGGACGGCGACCGAGGTAGGGCGCCAGCGCGACGATGCCGTCGACCAGTCCAGGCCGGCTCAACTCATGCGTCAGTGCACCGAAACCGCCGATCGAGATGCCCACGAGCCAGATCGCGCCGTAGCCCTGCGCCTTCGCCGGGGCCAGGACGTCGTCGCTGAGCCGCTGTACGAAGCTTTGGTCGTAGTAGTAGGAAACGTTGGCGTCGACCAGCAGCACGTCCGCCGCCACGTCGCGCTCGCGCACCGCGTTCACGAAACCCTCGCGCTCGAATTCCTCCGGCTGGAGGAACGCGCCGGGCAGGAACACCAGCAGCGTGTTCGAACGATGGCCAGGACGCGCAGCGTGCAAGTGTGTATCCAACGGTATCCCCTTGTATCGGGGACCCGCTGAGCACGGGTTGTCAGCGGAACCGCGACCTCAAATTAAGAAAAAAGTTTTGTAAAACAACCGTTTAGCGTGATGTTTTACACAGATTTCAGATTGAAGCATAAAAAAGCCGACCACGAGTCGTGGTCGGCTTCCGCGCTGACTTGCAAAGGGCCGAATTTGTGGCGGTAAGTCCGCCGCGCTTCAGTTGACGGTCAGGGTGTGGACATTGCTGACCGGCACACGCTTGCCAAGCTTGAGCGTCAGGACGCCGTTCTCCAGCTTGGCCTCGCTGGTCGCCGTTTCAATTTCCTGCGGCAGTTCGTAGGCCGCCTTGAACTGCCGCTTGGCGTCGGCCTTGCTTTCGATCCGGACGACGGCACCTTCGATGCCGATGCTCAAGTCGTCGCGCGACAGGCCGGGCACGTCGAGGGACAGCGTCCAGGTGGTGTCGTCCTGCTCGACGTTGAGCGAGCGCTGCGAGCCGCTCGTGAAGGCGTCGTTGACGAAGCGCTCGAAGTTGCGGTCGAACGAGCGTGGGATGAAGCGCGCGGTGCGGACGGCGGGGGCGAAGAACATGGTGAGACTCCAGAGGATGAACAATGGGGACAAGAAGGTGTGTCCCGTACACTGCGCGGCCTTTCAACATGAGTGCCGCTTGCCACCTCATCTAGGCATGCGGGCAAGCGTTTCAAGAGAATGAATCAGAGCTTTATTTGGCGCCGCCAGGCCTTGAAATTCGCGGCGTCGGCGCTATGCGCGGCGGCCCTTTCGCGGACCGCGCAGGCCCAGCCTTCAGGCCCCGTCCGCCTGGCGCTGATCGAGAGCATGAGTGGGCCTTTCGCCAACACCGGCGAAGCTGTTTTCCGAAACATCCTGTGGGCCGTCGAACGCGTCAATGCGCGCGGCGGCATCAAACTGCCGGGCGGCGCGCGGATGCTCGCGCTGGAGCGCTACGACAGCAAAGGCCAGAACGAAGAGGCCTTGTCGGCACTGCGCGCGGCCATCGACGACGGCGCTCGCATCGTGCTGCAGGGCAACTCGTCGGCGACGGCGGCCGCGCTCGTCGATGCCATCGACAAGAACAACGAACGCGATCCGTCGCGCCGCGTGCTCTTCCTCAACTACTCTGCCGTCGACCCGGTGCTGACCAACGAGCGCTGCAGCTTCTGGCACTTTCGTTTCGACGCGCATGCCGACATGCGCGTGACGGCGCTGATGGACGTAGTGAAGGACGACGCGTCGCTCAAGCGCGTGTACCTGATCGGGCAGGACTACAGTTTCGGCCAGGCCGTGTTGCGCGAGTCGAAGCGGCAACTCGGTGCGCTCCGGCCCAACGTCCAGGTGGTTGGCGATGAGTTGCATCCGATGGGACGGGTGAAAGACTTCTCGCCCTACGCCACCAAGATCATCGCCAGCGGGGCGCAGGCGGTCGTCACGGGCAACTGGGGCAACGACCTCACGCTGCTCGTCAAAGCGGCGCGCGAGGCCGGCTTCAACGGCACGTTCTATACGTTCTATGGCAACGCGCTGGGCGCGCCGGCCGCCATCGGCGACGCGGGCATCGGCCGCGTGATCGCCGTGGCCGACTGGCTTCCGAACGTGCAGACGCCGCAGTCCGAAGCCTTTTACCAGTCGTTCCGCGCGCGCTTCCCCAAGGCGGCCGACGATTACGTGCACATGCGCATGCAACTGCTGGTTGAGTCGCTCGCGCAGTCCATCGAACGGGCGGGCAGTACCGACACGGTCGCAGTGGCGCGCGCGATGGAGCAGGCCGACGTCACCCTGGCAGGCCAACGCGGCCGCATGCGCGCCGCCGACCATCAGTTCCAGCAGCAGCTCGTCGTGGGCATGATGGACAAGCTGGGCGCGCCGGGTGTGAAGTTCGACGTTGAAGGCTCGGGCTACGGCTTTCGGGTCGTGAAAACCGTCGCTGCCGAGCGCGCCGAAATGCCCACCACTTGCAAGATGCAACGGCCCTGACGGGCAGGAGAAAAAGACATGCGCCAAGCCATCCTCGACCTCGAAGCTTCCAAGATCCGCGAAGTCGCCAACGCCGGCATCGGCCGCGACGACGTGCTGGCCTTCTGGTTCGGCGAGAGTGACGAAATCACGCCCGACGTGGTACGCCAGGCCGCGATCGATTCGCTGCAGCGCGGCGAAACCTTCTACGCGCACAACCTCGGCCTGCCGGAACTGCGCGAAGCCATTGCCAGTTACGCCAGCGCGCTGCACCCTCGGATCGATGCGTCGCGCATCGCGGTGACTTCCGGTGGCGTGAACGCGTTGATGCTGGCGGTGCAGGCGCTGGTCGATGCGGGCGACGAGGTCGTCGCCGTGACGCCGGTGTGGCCGAACCTGGTAGCGCAGCCGGCGATCATGGGCGCGACGGTGCGCACCGTCGCGCTGAAGCCGGTCGATGGAGAGTGGACGCTCGATCTCGACGCGCTGCGCACGGCGATCACGCCGCGAACCAAGCTGCTGATCGTCAACGCGCCGAACAACCCGACCGGCTGGACGCTGACCGGCGACGAGCAGCGAGCCATCCTCGATCATTGCCGCGGGACTGGCACCTGGATCCTGGCCGACGAGGTGTACGAGCGGTTGTACTTCGAGCCGACGCCGAACGGCTGCGCGCCCAGCTTCCTGGATGTGGCCACGCCGGACGATCGCCTCGTGGTGGCGCACAGTTTCTCCAAGAGCTTCCTGATGACCGGCTGGCGACTGGGCTGGCTGGTGTTGCCGCCGGCATTGATGGACGGCATGGGCAAGCTGATCGAGTTCAACACCTCTTGTGCGAGCGTCTTCACGCAGCGCGCGGGCGTGGCCGCGATCCAGCATGGCAAGGACATCACGCCCCGCGTCGTCGCCCATCTGAAGGCCTGTCGCGACGTGCTGGTGCCATTGCTGGCGGCAGTGCCGGGCGTGCAAGTGGCACCCGCCAAAGGCGGCATGTATGCATTCTTCAAGCTCGACGGCTTTGACGACTCTCTGGATGTGGCCAAGCGCCTGGTCACTGAAGCTGGCCTTGGCCTGGCGCCGGGGAACGCGTTTGCGCCGGAGGCGCAGGGTTGGCTGCGGTGGTGCTTCGCGTCGAAAGATCCACAGCGCCTGGTCGAAGGCGTCCGCCGCCTCCAAACCTGGCTTGCCGGTCAAAAATAGGCAACTGGCGTGCCAATTCGATGAGCGGGCCCCGGTCGTAGGCCGTTGCCTGTTCGTGAAACACCGCGGAACCGGCTTCGCCGGGCCGCTGGTGTTACCCCCCCCCTATAGGGGATGCGGAGCGCTACACGCAGTGAGCGCGACCTGGGGGCGAGCCAAGCTCGAGCTATAATGTTTGGCTATTCGCCGCAAGGCACACGGTGCGTGCAGTTCCAGCGCACACCGCAAGTCAAACTATTTGGAACGAAGGAAATCATCATGATCGCAGCCTCCATCAAGGCCGAAGTCGTCAAGGACAACGCCCGCGCCGCCAACGACACGGGCAGTCCGGAAGTGCAAGTCGCACTGCTGACCGCTCGCATCAACGAGCTGACCCCTCACTTCAAGACCCACGCCAAGGACCATCACGGTCGCCGTGGCCTGCTGCGCATGGTGAGTCGCCGCCGCAAGCTCCTGGACTACCTCAAGTCCAAGGATGCCGACCGTTACACCGCGCTGATCGCCAAGCTGGGTCTGCGGAAGTAATTCGAATCGCATGCAAAAAACGCCTGGGTTAGTCCGCTAGCTCAGGCGTTTTTTACTTCGCGAACAAGTTTTCGGAGCGTCAGAACAGAGCGAAGCTGTGTCATTCCAAGGAAGTTCAAGCTGAATTTCGTTGGAATGGCATCGTGTTCTGCGAAGCGCTCCAACCCTGCGGAGCCGTCCATCGACGGTGGCCGCACCACAACAGGAGCAACACATGAGCCTCTTCAACAAAGTCACGAAGTCCTTCCAATGGGGCGACAAGACCGTCATTCTGGAAACCGGTGAGATCGCCCGTCAGTCCGGCGGCGCCGTCATCGTCAACATCGACGGTACCGTGGTGCTCGCCACCGTCGTCGCTGCCAAGACCGCCAAGGCCGGCCAGGATTTCTTCCCGCTGACCGTCGACTACATCGAGAAGACCTACGCAGCGGGCAAGATCCCCGGGAGCTTCTTCAAGCGCGAAGCCAAGCCCAGCGAACACGAAACGCTGACCAGCCGCCTGATCGACCGCCCAATCCGCCCGTTGTTTCCGGAAGGTTTCCTGAACGACGTGCACGTGGTGATCCACACGCTGTCGCTCAACCCTGAAGTCGATGCCGATATCGCCGCCATGATCGGCGTGTCCGCCGCGCTGTCGATTTCCGGCATCCCGTTCAGCGGCCCGATCGGCGCTGCGCGCGTGGGCTACGTCAATGGCCAGTACGTGCTGAATCCGGGCCAGACCGCCCGCAAGGATTCGCAGATGGACCTGATCGTTGCCGGCACCGAAGCAGCCGTGCTGATGGTCGAATCGGAAGCTCAGCAATTGAGCGAAGAGATCATGCTGGGCGGCGTGGTGTTCGGCCATGAACAGGCCAACATCGCGATCAGCGCCATCCATGAGCTCGTCCGCGAAGCCGGCAAGCCGATGTGGGACTGGAAGGCGCCTGTCGAAGACGAAGCCTTCGTCGCCAAGGTCAACGGCCTGGCCGAAGAGAAGTTGCGCGCCGTCTATCAGATTCGCAGCAAGCAAGCCCGTACCCAAGCCTTGCGCGAAGCCAACGCCGGCGTGATGGCTGCGCTCAAGGAAAGCGGCGAGCCTTTCGATTCGGGCAAGGTCAGCGATCTGCTGTTCGCGATCGAGTCGAAGATCGTTCGTAGCCAGATCCTCGAAGGCGAGCCTCGCATCGACGGCCGCGACACGCGCACCGTGCGCCCGATCGAGATCCGCAATTCCGTGCTGCCCCGCACCCACGGTTCTGCGCTGTTCACCCGCGGTGAGACGCAGGCATTGGTCATTACCACGCTCGGTACCGAGCGCGACGCACAGCGCATCGACGCGCTGATGGGCGAGTACGAAGACCGCTTCCTGTTCCACTACAACATGCCTCCGTTCGCCACCGGCGAAGTGGGCCGCATGGGCTCGACCAAGCGCCGTGAAATCGGCCACGGCCGACTCGCCAAGCGCGCGCTCGTCGCCGTGCTGCCGTCGAAGGAAGAATTCCCGTACACGGTGCGCGTCGTCTCGGAAATCACCGAGTCGAACGGCTCGTCGTCGATGGCTTCGGTCTGCGGCGGCTGCCTGTCGATGATGGACGCCGGCGTGCCGATGAAGGCGCACGTCGCCGGCATTGCCATGGGCCTCATCAAGGAAGGCAACCGCTTCGCGGTGCTGACCGACATCCTGGGCGATGAAGATCACCTGGGCGACATGGACTTCAAGGTGGCCGGCACGACCAATGGTATTACCGCGCTGCAGATGGACATCAAGATCCAGGGCATCACGAAGGAAATCATGCAGGTCGCCCTGGCGCAAGCCAAGGAAGCACGCATGCACATCCTCGGCAAGATGCAGGAAGCGATGGGCGAGGCCAAGGCCGAAGTCTCGAACTTCGCGCCCCGCATGACTACGCTGAAGATCAACCCCGAGAAGATCCGCGACGTGATCGGCAAGGGCGGTGCGGTCATCCGTGGCCTGCAGGAAGAAACCGGCACGACGATCAACATCGACGAAGACGGCACCATCACCATCGCCTCGGTCGACCCTGAAAAGGCGGAACTGGCCAAGAAGCGCATCGAACAGATCACGGCGGAAGTCGAAATCGGCAAGGTGTACGAAGGCCCGGTCACCAAGATCCTGGACTTCGGCGCGCTCATCAACCTGCTGCCCGGCAAGGACGGCCTGCTGCACATCAGCCAGATCGCCCATGAGCGCGTCGAGCGCGTGCAGGACTACTTGAGCGAAGGCCAGATCGTCAAGGTCAAGGTGCTCGAGACCGACGAAAAGGGTCGCGTCAAGCTTTCCATGAAAGCGCTGACCGAGCGTCCGGCCGGCATGGAGTTCCAGGAACGCGCACCGCGCGAAGACCGTGGCGACCGTCCGCCGCGCAGCGACCGCGGCCCGCGTGAAGACCGTGGCGACCGCGCACCGCGCGGCGATCGTCCTCCGCGCTTCGAAGAGCGTGGCAACGGCGGCGAGCAGGCACCCGAGCAGGGCGCACCGCAGCCGGCGCAGGACGCCAACCGCGGCGGCGATCAGCAAGGCTGAGAAAGAAGAGGGCGGCGGCGTGAGCCGCGTCCCTCGTTCCCATCATGAAAGCCATTGAAATCACTTCGTTCGGTGCGCCGGACGTGCTGCGCGTCGCTGACCGGCCCAACCCGGTTGCGGGCGAGGGCGAACTACTCATTCGTGTCGCCGCCAGCGGCGTGAATCGCCCCGACGTGCTGCAACGCACGGGCAACTATCCGGTACCGCCGGGTGCCTCTGACCTTCCGGGCCTCGAAGTCGCCGGCAAGATCGTGGCGGGCGACGCCAAAGCGCTGGCCGACGCCGGCCTGGCCATCGGCGACCGCGTCTGCGCTCTGGTGGCGGGTGGCGGCTACGCAGAACTCTGCGTGGCGCCCGTCGCGCAATGTTTGCCATCGCCCAAGGGTTGGAGCGACCTCGATGCCGCTTCGCTTCCTGAGACTTTCTTCACCGTCTGGAGCAACGTGTTCGATCGCGGACGCCTCCAGAAGGGCGAGACGCTGCTGATCCAGGGCGGTTCGAGCGGCATCGGCGTGACCGCGATCCAACTCGGCAAGGCCATGGGCGCCACGGTCATCGTTACGGCAGGCAGCGACGACAAGTGCGAGGCCTGCCTGAAGCTGGGTGCCGACCATGCGATCAACTACAAGTCGAATGACTTCGTCGCCGAAGTGAAGCGCATCACCGACGGCAAGGGCGTTGACGTGATCCTGGACATGGTGGCCGGTGACTACGTAGCGCGCGAGATCGACTGCCTGGCCGAAGACGGCCGGCTGGTCATCATCGCGGTGCAGGGTGGCGTCAAGGCCGAAATCAATGCCGGGCTGGTGCTGCGCCGCCGGCTGACGATCACGGGCTCGACACTGCGTCCACGTCCCATCGCGTTCAAGGGTGCGATCGCCAAGGCGCTCCACGACAAGGTGTGGCCGCTGCTGGAAAGCGGCGCGATCAAGCCGGTCGTGCATAGCACTTTCGCCGCTGTTGGCGATCCCAGCGGCGCAGCGCAGGCCCATGTCCTCATGGAGTCGAACCACCACATCGGCAAGATCGTGCTGACCTGGTGAACAACGGAATCACATGACGATGACTCGACGGAAGCTGATTGCCGGCAACTGGAAGATGAATGGCAGCCTGTCTGCCAACGAGGCGCTTTTGAATGCGCTGCTGCACGACGTGGGCAGGCCTGGCTGCGATGTCGCGGTCTGTGTCCCTGCGCCTTACTTTTCGCAGGTGCAGTCACTGGTTGCGGGTTCGCAGGTTGCTCTCGGGGCGCAAGACATCTCCGCGCAGTCTCATGGGGCGTTCACCGGCGAACAGTCGGCAGCGATGCTCAAGGATTTCGGTGTGCGCTACGCCATCGTCGGTCACTCGGAACGGCGCCAGTACCACGGCGAAATCGACGAGATCGTTGCAGCGAAGGCGGCTGCCGCACTCGCCAACGGCATCACGCCAATCGTGTGCGTGGGCGAAACGCTTGCCGAACGCGACGCCGGCCGCACCGAAGAGGTGGTGAAGCGTCAACTCGCCGCGGTGATTCACGTCAATGGCCATTGCATCAGTGAGATCGTTGTGGCGTACGAGCCGGTCTGGGCCATCGGCACGGGCAAGACGGCAACGCCTGAACAGGCGCAAGGCGTGCATGCGGTGCTGCGCGCGCAGCTGCACCATGCCGCCAGCGAGCATTCCGCGGCAATCCGCCTCCTTTATGGCGGCAGCATGAATGCGGCGAACGCTTCTGAACTGCTGAGCCAACCCGACATCGATGGCGGACTGATCGGCGGCGCGTCGCTCAAGGCCCCCGACTTTCTGCAGATCATCGGCGCCGCGCGCTGAGCGTTGTCGCCCCCTTAGGAGTAAACAAGAAATGAACATGGTCCTCAATATCCTCGTCGGCGTGCAGATGCTGACCGCACTCGCGATGATCGGCCTCATCCTGGTGCAGCACGGCAAGGGCGCCGACATGGGCGCAGCGTTCGGCAGCGGCAGCGCCGGCAGTTTGTTCGGCGCCAGCGGCAGCGCGAACTTTCTGTCGCGCACCACGGCGGTTCTGGCCGCCGTGTTCTTCGTGACCACGCTGTTGCTGGCCTATTTCAGCCACGCGCGCCCTGCAGCAGGCGGCAACAGCTTGCTCGAGCGCGCGGCCATCGGTGCGCCTGCACCGGCTGCATCGGGCTCGGCATCGCAGATTCCCGCGGCAGTCCCGGCACCGGCCGCGCCTGCATCGGCCCCTGCTGCGCCGACTTCGGGCGCGGCGCAGATTCCTGCGAAGTAAACTGCATGCATTCGATGCAGTGGTCCAGTGAAAAGCGCTGCATTTCAGGGTAAACTCTAAAGCTGTTCCGGAAAGCCAAAAACCTCTTAGGTTCCTCATGCCATCCGGGCAGCAAAAACCGCGGTCGTGGTGAAATTGGTAGACACGCTATCTTGAGGGGGTAGTGGCGAAAGCTGTGCGAGTTCGAGTCTCGCCGACCGCACCAAATCTCATCGGCAGGAGTCAGCGCAAGGTTGGCTTCTGTCGGTGTCAAGCGGTGATAGAACCCTGATGAACCTCGATTCCTACCTCCCCGTCCTGTTGTTTATTCTGGTCGGCATCGGGGTCGGCATCGCTCCCCAGGTTCTCGGCTACATCCTCGGGCCGAACCGGCCCGACGCGGCCAAGAATTCTCCCTATGAATGCGGCTTCGAAGCTTTCGAAAACGCCCGCATGCAGTTCGATGTCCGCTATTACCTGGTGGCCATCCTGTTCATTCTTTTCGACCTGGAAATCGCTTTTCTCTTTCCGTGGGCCGTCGCGCTCAAGGAAGTGGGTTTGGCAGGCTTCTGGGCGGTCGTGATCTTCCTGGCGATCCTCGTCGTGGGCTTCGCCTACGAATGGAAAAAGGGTGCGCTTGACTGGGAATAGCCGGAATCCGGCAACAAGGGACAGCCATGGCCATTGAAGGCGTTTTCAAAGAAGGCTTCGTCACCACGTCGTACGACTCGGTGGTGAATTGGGCCAAGACCGGCTCGTTGTGGCCCATGACCTTCGGTCTGGCCTGCTGCGCGGTCGAGATGATGCACGCGGCCGCCGCGCGCTACGACATCGGCCGCTTCGGTGCGGAGGTGTTCCGCGCCAGCCCGCGCCAGTCCGATCTGATGATCGTGGCCGGCACGCTGTGCAACAAGATGGCGCCGGCGCTGCGCAAGGTGTACGACCAGATGGCCGAGCCTCGTTGGGTGCTGTCGATGGGTTCCTGTGCCAACGGTGGCGGGTATTACCACTACAGCTATTCGGTGGTGCGCGGCTGCGACCGCATCGTGCCGGTCGACGTGTATGTACCGGGTTGCCCGCCGACGGCCGAAGCGTTGATCTACGGGATCATCCAACTGCAGCAGAAGGTGCGCCGCACCAACACCATTGCCCGCGCCTGACGGATAGCCATGACAGCTTTTGCGATCGATCCCGATGTCCTCAAGGACACCATTTCTCTGGCGCTGGGCGACAAGGTCAAGCGCATTGATGTCGCGCTCGGTGAAGTCACGCTGGTGGTGAGGGCTGCGGATTATCTGGCGGCCATGCAGACCTTGCGTGATGCGCCCGGCTGCAAGTTCGAGCAACTCATCGACCTGTGCGGCGTGGACTACTCGGCCTACCGCGATACCGACTGGGAAGGACTGCGCTACTGCGCCGTCTCGCACCTGCTGTCGGTGAGCCTGAACCAGCGTGTGCGCGTGAAGGTTTTCTGTGCAGACGACGACTTCCCGATGCTGCCGTCGGTGATGCAGATCTGGAACTCGGCCAACTGGTTCGAGCGCGAGGCCTTCGACCTGTATGGCATCGTGTTCGAAGGTCATGAAGACCTGCGCCGCATCCTGACCGACTACGGCTTCATCGGCCATCCGTTCCGCAAGGACTTCCCGCTGTCGGGGCATGTCGAGATGCGTTACGACGAAGAGCTCAAGCGGGTTGTGTACCAGCCGGTGAGCATCGAGCCGCGCGAAGTCACGCCGCGCGTGATTCGGGAAGAAAACTACGGCGGCGGGCTGCACTGACATGGCTGAAATCAAGAACTACACGCTCAACTTCGGCCCCCAGCATCCGGCAGCGCACGGCGTGCTGCGCCTGGTGCTCGAGCTCGACGGCGAAGTCGTTCAGCGCGCCGATCCGCACATCGGGCTGCTGCACCGCGCGACCGAGAAGCTGGCCGAAGGCAAGACCTACATCCAGTCGCTGCCGTACATGGACCGTCTCGACTATGTGTCGATGATGTCGAACGAACACGCCTACTGCCTGGCCATCGAGAAACTGATGGGCATCGAGGTGCCGATTCGAGCGCAGTACATCCGCGTGATGTTCGGCGAGATCACTCGTTTGCTCAATCACCTGATGTGGCTCGGCTCGCACGGCAACGATTGCGGCAGTTCGACCATCCTGATCTACGCCTTCCGCGAGCGCGAAGACCTGTTCGACATCTACGAAGCCGTGTCTGGTGCCCGCATGCATGCGGCGTACTTCCGTCCGGGCGGTGTGTACCGCGACCTGCCGGACACGATGCCGCAATACAAGGTCAGCAAGATCAAGAACGCCAAGGCACTCGAGCGCATGAACGAGAACCGCCAGGGTTCGATGCTCGACTTCATCGAAGACTTCACGAAGCGTTTCGTGAAGCACATGGAGGAGTACCACACGCTGCTGACCGACAACCGCATCTGGAAGCAGCGCACCGTCGGCATCGGCGTCATGACGCCCGAGCGTGCGTTGAGCCTCGGCCTTACCGGCCCGATGCTGCGGGGCTCCGGCATCGCCTGGGACTTGCGCAAGAAGCAGCCGTACGACGTGTACGACCGAATGGACTTCGACATTCCGGTCGGCAAGACCGGCGACTGCTACGACCGTTATCTGGTCCGCATGGAAGAAATGGTCCAGTCCAACCGCATCATCAAGCAGTGCGTCGACTGGCTGCGCGTGAACCCCGGCCCGGTGATCACCGACAACCACAAGGTGGCGGCACCTTCGCGCGAGTCGATGAAGGGCAACATGGAAGAGCTCATCCATCACTTCAAGCTCTTCACCGAAGGTTTTCACGTGCCCGAAGGCGAGGCGTATGCCGCCGTCGAGCATCCCAAAGGCGAGTTCGGCATCTACATGGTGAGCGACGGTGCGAACAAGCCCTATCGCCTGAAGATCCGTGCGCCCGGATTCGCGCACCTTGCCGCGCTCGACGAAATGACGCGCGGCCACATGATTGCGGACACCGTGGCCGTGATCGGCACCCTGGACATCGTGTTCGGAGAAATCGATCGATGAGCAACCCCCATTTCCCCGCAGGCGCAAAACCGCTTTCGGCTTCAGCGTTCGATCGCTTCGCGCGCGAGGTCGCCAAGTATCCCGCCGAGCAGGCGCAGTCCGCAGTGATGGCCTGTCTGGCGATCGTGCAGCAGGAGCAGGGCTTCGTGAGCCTAGAGAGTGAGAAGGTCGTCGCCGACTTCCTCGGCATGCCGCAGATCGCGGTGCACGAGGTCACGACTTTCTACAACATGTACAACCAGCAGCCGACCGGGCGCTTCAAGCTCAACGTCTGCACCAACTTGCCTTGCCAGTTGCGCGACGGCGTCACAGCGCTGAGTCACCTCGAGAAGAAGCTCGGTGTCACGATGGGTGGCACCACGGACGACGGCATGTTCACGCTGCAGCAGAGCGAATGCCTGGGCGCCTGTGCCGATTCGCCGGTGATGCTGGTCAACGACCGCACCATGTGCAGCTTCATGAGCAACGAGAAGCTCGACCAGCTCATCGATGGCCTGCGCGCCTCGTCGAAGGAGGATGCCGCATGACGCCCGAACAAGTCCTCTCGCAGTTCCAGGCCACGGGTGTCCAGACCTGCTTCCATGACCGCCACATCGGCGCGCAGATCTATGCCGGCCTCGACGGCACCAATTGGCGCCTGGCCGACTACGAAGCGCGTGGTGGCTACCAGGCCCTGCGCAAGATCCTGACCGAGGGCTTGACGCCCGACCAGGTGATCGCCGAAGTGAAGGCCTCAGGCTTGCGCGGCCGTGGCGGTGCGGGTTTCCCGACCGGCCTGAAGTGGAGCTTCATGCCGCGCCAGTTCCCCGGCCAGAAGTACCTGGTTTGCAATTCGGACGAAGGCGAGCCGGGCACCTGCAAGGACCGCGACATCCTGCAGTTCAACCCGCACATCGTGATCGAAGGCATGGCTATCGCGGCTTACGCGATGGGCATCAGCGTCGGCTACAACTACATCCACGGCGAGATCTTCAAGAGCTACGACCGTTTTGAAGAGGCCTTGGAAGAAGCGCGTGCCGCCGGCTACCTCGGCGACAAGATCATGGACAGCACCTACAACTTCCAGTTGCATGCTGCCCACGGTTTCGGGGCCTACATCTGCGGCGAAGAGACCGCGCTGCTTGAATCGCTCGAAGGCAAGAAGGGCCAACCGCGCTTCAAGCCGCCGTTCCCGGCGAGCTTCGGCCTCTACGGCAAGCCGACCACCATCAACAACACCGAGACCTTCGCGGCGGTGCCCTGGATCATCCGCAACGGTGGACCGGCGTACCTCGAGTGCGGCAAGCCGAACAACGGCGGCACCAAGATCTACTCGGTCAGCGGCGACGTCGAACTGCCTGGCAACTACGAAGTGCCGATGGGCACGCCATTCTCCAAGCTGCTCGAACTCGCCGGTGGCGTGCGCAAGGGTCGCACGTTGAAGGCGGTGATCCCGGGCGGGTCGTCGTCGCCGGTGCTGCCGGCCGAGATCATGATGGCCTGCACCATGGACTACGACTCCATCGCGAAGGCCGGCTCGATGCTGGGCTCGGGCGCGGTCATCGTCATGGACGACAGCCGCTCGATGGTCGAGTCGCTCAAGCGCCTCTCGTATTTCTACATGCACGAGTCCTGCGGCCAGTGCACGCCGTGCCGCGAAGGCACGGGCTGGTTGTGGCGCGTGGTGGACCGCATCCACAACGGCCAGGGGAAGGCCACCGACATGGACCTGCTCAACTCGGTCGCCGACAACATCCAGGGCCGCACGATCTGTGCGCTGGGCGACGCTGCGGCGATGCCGGTGCGCGCCATGATCAAGCATTACCGTCACGAGTTCGAGGCGCTGATTCCGGGTTACGTCCCAAAGACGCCCGCCAAGGCTTGAGCGGGAAGAAAAGACACATGATCGAAATCGAACTCGACGGCAAGAAGGTCGACATCGTCGAAGGCAGCATGATCATGCATGCGGCCGACAAGGCGGGTACCTACATCCCGCACTTCTGCTATCACAAGAAGCTCAGCATCGCGGCCAACTGCCGCATGTGCCTGGTCGATGTGGAAAAGGCGCCCAAGCCGATGCCGGCCTGCGCCACGCCCGTGACCCAGGGGATGATCGTCCGCACCAAGAGCGAGAAGGCCATCAAGGCTCAACAGTCGGTGATGGAGTTCCTGCTCATCAACCACCCGCTGGATTGCCCGATCTGCGACCAGGGCGGCGAATGCCAGCTGCAGGATCTGGCCGTGGGCTACGGCGGCTCGTCCTCGCGCTACGAGGAAGAGAAGCGCGTCGTGTTCCACAAAGACGTTGGCCCGCTCATCAGCATGGAAGAGATGAGCCGCTGCATCCACTGCACGCGCTGCGTCCGCTTCGGCCAGGAAGTGGCTGGCGTGATGGAGCTCGGCATGATCCACCGCGGCGAGCACTCCGAAATTACGACGGTGCTCGGCGAGACCGTCGACTCCGAACTCTCGGGCAACATGATCGACATTTGCCCGGTCGGTGCGCTCACGAGCAAGCCGTTCCGCTACAGCGCACGCACCTGGGAGCTCTCGCGCCGCAAGTCGGTCAGCCCGCACGACTCGACCGGCGCCAACCTGATCGTCCAGGTCAAGAACAACCAGGTGATGCGCGTCGTTCCGCTGGAAAACGAAGACGTCAACGAATGCTGGATCGCCGACCGCGACCGCTTCTCGTACGAATCGCTCAACAGCGACGAGCGCCTGACGCAGCCCATGCTCAAGCAGGGCGGCCAATGGCAGGCCGTCGACTGGCAGACCGCCCTCGAGTACGTGGCCAATGGCCTGCGCCAGATCAAGACCGACCATGGCGCGTCCGCCATCGGCGCGCTGGTGAGCCCGCACAGCACGGTCGAAGAACTGGCGCTGGCCGGCGCGCTGGTGCGTGGCCTGGGCAGCGAGAACATCGACTACCGCCTGCGCGCCGCCGACTTCACGCCGGCCGGCGGCATCCGCTGGCTCGGCACCTCGATCGCGTCGCTGTCGAACCTGCAGCGCGTGCTGGTCGTGGGCTCGAACCTGCGCAAGGACCATCCGCTGTTCGCTCAACGCATCCGCCAGGCGGTCCGCAAGGGCGCGGCCGTGAGCGTGATCGCTTCGTCGACCGAATTGGCGACGCGCGATGCCTGGGCCATGTCGTTGGCCGGTGTCACGACGGTGGCCGCCGGCGGCTGGGCACAAGCCCTGGCCGATGTGGCGACTGCCATCGGGGCAGAGAAGGGTGTTTCGGTGCCCGCTGAAGGCAATGCGAGCGCCCAGGCCAAGGCCTTCGCGCAGTCGCTGCTGGGCGGGGAACGCAAGGCGATCCTGCTCGGCAATGCGGCCGCGCATCACGCCGAGGCATCGCAGCTGCTGGCCCTCGCGCAATGGATTGGCGAACAGACCGGCGCCAGCGTCGGCTTTCTGACCGAAGCCGCCAACACCGTGGGCGCTCAGTGGGTGGACGCGTTGCCGGGGCAGGGCGGCTTGAACGCCGCGCAGATGCTGTCGGGCGGTCTCAAGGCGGTGCTGCTGCTCAACAACGAGCCTGAGTTCGACTCGGCGGTGGGTGAACGCACTGCCGCCGGCTTGGAGCACGCGCAGATGGTCGTGACGTTGAGCCCCTTCAAGGCCAATCTCGCCTTCAGCGATGTCTTGCTGCCGATCGCCCCCTTCAGCGAGACGCCCGGCACCTTCGTCAATGCCGAAGGCCGCATCCAGAGTTTTCACGCCGTGGTCAAACCGCGCGGCGAAGCCCGCCCAGCCTGGAAAGTGCTGCGCGTGCTCGCCAATCTGCTGGGTCTGCCCGGTTTCGATTTCGAAACAGCACAAGAGGTGCTTGCACACGTGCGGGGGACCGATTCGATCGCGACCCACGTCTCGGCCGAACGGTTGAGCAACGTGTCGACCACGGCAATCGCTGCGTCGGCGCTGACGGATGCCTCGGCCACGCCGGTAACGGCCTCGATTTACCAGCTCGACGGCCTCACGCGGCGTGCCACGTCGCTGCAATTGACCGCAGATGCGCGCGGCGCCGTTCATGCGGCCACCGGTGTGCGCCCCGGGCCCCATCCTTCGCTCGAAGAGGTGGCGGCATGATCGATTCGATCTTCGGCTTCGGCCAAGGCCTGATCGCCGCCCATTGGTGGACGGCAGGCGGATGGCCCGTGATCTGGGCACTGATCAAGATCGTCTGCGTGCTCGCACCGCTGATGGGTGCTGTCGCCTATGCCACGCTCTGGGAGCGCAAGCTGCTGGGCTTCATCCAGGTGCGCCACGGCCCCAACCGCGTCGGCCCCTTCGGGCTGCTGCAGCCCATCGCCGACGCGGTCAAGCTGCTGACCAAGGAAATCATCAGTCCGACAGCGGCCAGCCAGGGCCTCTTCAGGCTCGGTCCCGTCATGGCCATCATGCCGGCGCTCGCAGCCTGGGTCGCGGTGCCCTTCGGCCCCGAGGCCATCCTCGCGAACGTCAACGCCGGCCTGCTCCTGATCATGGCGATCACCTCGATCGAGGTGTACGGCGTGATCATCGCGGGCTGGGCGTCGAATTCGAAGTACGCGTTCCTGGGCGCACTGCGCGCTTCGGCACAGATGGTGAGCTACGAGATCGCCATGGGCTTCTGCCTCGTGGTCGTGATCATGGTGACGGGCAGCCTGCACCTGGGCGACGTGGTGGCCGTGCAAGGCCGGGGCATGGGTGCGGACATGGGCCTGGGCTTCCTGTCGTGGAACTGGTTGCCGCTGCTGCCGATCTTCGTGGTCTACGTGATCTCCGGCGTGGCCGAGACCAACCGCCACCCCTTCGACGTGGTCGAAGGTGAAGCGGAAATCGTGGCGGGCCACATGGTCGAGTACTCGGGCATGGGCTTCGCGATCTTCTTCCTGGCCGAGTACGCCAGCATGTGGCTCGTGTCGATCCTGGCTGCGCTGATGTTTCTCGGTGGCTGGCTGTCGCCGATCGGCTTCCTCGACTTCATCCCTGGCTGGATCTGGCTGGGCCTGAAGACCTTCTTCGTGCTCTCGCTGTTCATCTGGATCCGCGGCACCTTCCCGCGCTTCCGCTACGACCAGATCATGCGTCTGGGCTGGAAGATCTTCATTCCGGTCACCTTGGTGTGGCTGCTGGTGGTCGGGGGCTGGATGCAGACGCCCTGGAACATCTGGAAATAAGCGGAGAAACACACGATGACTTCAGCTGTTGCTGCCTCGCCCTTCTCGGTCAAGGACTTCCTCAAGAGCTTCATGCTCACGGAGTTGTTCAAGGGCATGGTCCTGACCGGTCGCTATGCGTTCCGTCGCAAGATCACCGTTCAGTTCCCCGAAGAAAAAACGCCGTTGTCACCGCGTTTTCGCGGCCTGCACGCGCTGCGCCGCTACGAAAACGGCGAAGAACGCTGCATCGCCTGCAAGCTGTGCGAGGCCGTGTGCCCGGCGGTCGCGATCACCATCGAGTCCGAGGTGCGTGACGACGGTTCGCGCCGCACCACGCGCTACGACATCGACCTGACCAAGTGCATCTTCTGCGGCTTCTGCGAAGAGAGCTGCCCGGTCGACTCGATTGTCGAGACGCACATCCTCGAATACCACGGCGAGAAGCGCGGCGACCTGTATTTCACCAAGGAAATGCTGCTCGCCGTCGGAGATCGCTACGAACCTGAGATCGCCGCCAACAAGGCGGCGGACGCGAAGTACCGTTAACGGCAGGCGCCCGCAAAGAAACAATCCATGGACGTCAAGACCGGCTTCTTCTATCTGTTCTCGCTCGTGCTGCTTTTCGCGGCCTTTCGGGTCATCACTGCGCGCAATCCCGTGCACGCGGTGCTCTATCTCATGCTGGCCTTCTCGCAAGCGTCTGCCGTGTGGCTGCTGCTCCAGGCCGAATTCCTTGCGATCGTGCTGGTTCTGGTCTACCTCGGTGCCGTGATGGTGCTGTTCCTGTTCGTCGTGATGATGCTCGACCTGAACATGGACAGCCTGCGGCAAGGCTTCTGGAAGCATTTCCCGCTGGCAGCATTGGTAGGTGTGGTGATCGCACTCGAAATGGCGTATGTGCTCATGGGCGGTTTCCGCGAATTGCCTGCAGCGGCTCAGGTCGCGATGACGCAAGGCGGCTCCAACACCAAGGCGCTGGGCATCCTGCTGTACACCGAATACGTCTATCCAGTGCAGATCGCCGCCGTGATTCTGGTGGTCGCGATGATCGCGGCCATCGCGCTGACGCTGCGCCAGCGCAAGGACACCAAATTCATCGACGTGGGCGATCAGGTGCATGTGAAGGCCCGTGACCGTATGCAGGTCGTGAAGCTCGACGCGACGCGTCCGGCACCGCCGCCACCGCCCGCCGAACCCGCGCCCGTGGCGCCCGCCGCAGCCGTTCCGGAGAAGAAGGCATGACACTGACGCTCCCTCACTACCTGTCGCTCGGCGCGATGCTGTTCGCCATGTCGGTCATCGGCATTTTCCTGAACCGCAAGAACCTGATCGTGCTGCTGATGTGCATCGAACTGATGCTGCTGGCGGTCAACATGAACTTCGTCGCCTTCTCGCACTACCTCGGCGACATGCACGGCCAGATCTTCGTGTTCTTCATCCTGACGGTGGCCGCGGCCGAGTCGGCCATCGGACTGGCGCTGCTGGTGCTGCTGTTCCGCAACAAGTCGAGCATCAATGTCGACGAACTGAACTCGCTCAAAGGCTGAGTCAATGAGCGCAACCCTTTCCGCATCCACCCTCCTGGCGGTCCCGATGGCGCCGCTGGTCGGCGCCGTGCTGGCCGGCCTTTTCGGCACGAAGTTCGGCGGCAATCACATCGGCCGCAAGGTCACCCATTCGCTGACCATCCTCGGCGTCGCCATCGCCTTCATCCTCTCTGCCATGACGCTCAAGAGTGTGGTGGTCGACGGCGCGCGCTTCAACGCGACGCTGTATGAATGGATGATCGTCGGCGGCCTGAAGATGGAAGTCGGCTTCCTGGTCGATGGCCTCACGGCCATGATGATGTGCGTCGTGACCTTCGTGTCGCTGATGGTCCACATCTACACCATCGGCTACATGGAGGAAGACGAAGGCTACAACCGCTTCTTCTCGTACATCTCGTTGTTCACCTTCTCGATGCTGATGCTCGTGATGAGCAACAACATGCTCCAGCTGTTCTTCGGCTGGGAAGCGGTGGGCTTGGTGTCGTACCTGCTGATCGGCTTTTGGTACAACAAGCCGACCGCTATCTTCGCGAACATGAAGGCGTTCTTGGTCAACCGTGTGGGTGACTTCGGCTTCATCCTCGGCATCGGCCTGATCGCGGCTTACGCCGGCACGCTGAACTACGGCGAAGCGTTCGCCAAGGCCGACGACCTGGCCAAGCTGACCTTCCCGGGCACCGAGTGGATGCTGGTGACCGTGATCTGCATCTGCCTGTTCATCGGCGCGATGGGCAAGAGCGCGCAGTTTCCGCTCCATGTCTGGTTGCCCGATTCAATGGAAGGCCCGACCCCGATCTCGGCGCTGATCCACGCGGCGACCATGGTGACCGCCGGCATCTTCATGGTGGCGCGCATGTCGCCACTGTTCGAATTGAGCGACACCGCGCTGAGCTTCATCCTCGTGATCGGCTCCATCACTGCGCTGTTCATGGGCTTTCTCGGCATCATCCAGAACGACATCAAGCGCGTTGTTGCGTACTCGACGCTCTCGCAGCTGGGCTACATGACGGTCGCGCTCGGTGCCTCGGCCTACTCGGTCGCAGTGTTCCACCTGATGACGCACGCCTTCTTCAAGGCACTGCTTTTCCTCGGCGCCGGCTCTGTGATCATCGGCATGCACCACAACCAGGACATCCGCTGGATGGGCGGCGTGCGCAAGTACATGCCGATCACCTGGATCACGTCGCTGCTGGGTTCGCTTGCCCTGATCGGGACGCCGCTGTTCTCCGGCTTCTACTCCAAGGACAGCATCATCGAAGCGGTGCACGAGAGCCACCTGTGGGGCGCCGGCTTCGCCAACTTCGCCGTGCTGGCGGGGGTGTTCGTCACTGCCTTCTACTCGTTCCGCATGTACTTCCTGGTGTTCCATGGCAAGGAACGCTATGACCAGAATCCGGACGCGCACCACGATGACCATCACGGTCACGACGACCACGGCCACGGCCAGGACGCGCACAAGCCGCACGAGTCACCCTGGGTGGTGTGGTTGCCGCTGGTCCTGTTGGCGATCCCGTCGGTGGTGATCGGCTACTTCACCATCCAGCCGATGCTCTACGGTGACTTCTTCAAGGACGCCATCTTCTTCAATCTCGACAAGCACCATGCGATGCGCGAGCTTGCAGAAGCATTCCATGGTCCCTGGGCCATGGCGGTGCACGGCCTCACGACGATGCCGTTCTGGCTGGCGCTCGCGGGCGTGGTCTCGTCGTATGTCATGTACATGATGTATCCGGCGATTCCGACGGCGATCAAGCGCGCCTGCGGCCCGATCTACCGCCTGCTCGAAAACAAGTACTACCTCGACTGGATCAACGAGAACATCGTGGCGCGCGGCGCCCGTGCACTCGGTACCGCGTTCTGGAAGGGCGGCGATCAGGCCCTGATCGACGGCGCCATCGTCAATGGTTCCTGGAAGACCATCGGCCGCATCTCCGCTGCCGTGCGCTGGATCCAGTCCGGCTACATCTATCACTACGCTTTCGCGATGCTCCTGGGCGTCTTCGTGCTCATGACCTACTTCGTATGGTTCAACAAGTAAGCGCTCTCGCTGGAGAAAAAGAAAAATGGGTTTGTTGAGCCTTGCCATCTGGATGCCGATCGCGGTCGGCATTCTGCTGTTGGCCTTTGGTCGGGACGGCCGCGCGAATCTCGTGCGCTGGACCGCTTTGATCGGTTCGATCGCGAGCTTCGTGGTTACGCTGCCGCTCTATATGCGCTTCGAGCTCGGCACCGCGTCGATGCAGTTCGTCGAGAAGTTCAGCTGGATTCAGCGTTTCAATGTCAATTACCACGTTGGCGTGGACGGCTTGTCGCTGTGGATGGTGCTGCTGACCGCTTTCATCACGGTCATCGTGGTGATCTCGGCCTGGCAGGTGATCACCGAGCGCGTCAGCCAGTACATGGGCGCCTTCCTGATCCTCTCGGGTTTCATGATCGGCGTGTTCTCGGCGCTCGACGGCATCTTGTTCTACGTGTTCTTCGAAGCCACGCTGATCCCGATGTACCTCATCATCGGCATCTGGGGTGGCCCGAACAAGATCTACGCGGCGTTCAAGTTCTTTCTGTATACGCTGCTTGGCTCGCTGCTGATGCTGGTCGCGCTGGTCTACCTGTACAACAAGTCGGGCGGTAGCTTCGACATCGCGACATGGCATCAATTGCCGCTCGCAAGCGGGGCGCAGACCTTCCTGTTCTTCGCCTTCTTCGCGGCCTTTGCAGTCAAGGTTCCGATGTGGCCAGTGCACACATGGCTGCCCGATGTGCACGTCGAGGCGCCCACCGGTGGCTCGGCCGTGCTGGCCGCCATCATGCTGAAACTGGGCGCCTACGGCTTCCTTCGCTTCTCGATGCCGATCGCGCCAGACGCTTCGCGCGAATGGGCATGGCTCATGATCGCGCTCTCGCTGATTGCCGTGATCTATGTCGGCCTCGTGGCGCTCGTGCAACAGGACATGAAGAAGCTGGTGGCGTACTCATCGGTCGCGCACATGGGTTTCGTCACGCTGGGCTTCTTCATCTTCAACGACCTCGGCGTGTCCGGCGGCGTCGTTCAGATGATCGCGCACGGCTTTGTGTCCGCCGCGATGTTCCTGGGGATCGGCGTGCTGTACGACCGCGTGCATTCACGCCAGATCGCCGACTACGGCGGTGTGGTCAACACCATGCCCAAGTTCGCCGCTTTCTCGCTGCTGTTCGCGATGGCCAACTGCGGCTTGCCGGGCACGGCAGGCTTTGTCGGCGAGTGGATGGTGATCCTTGGTGCGGTCAAGGCCAACTTCTGGGTCGGTTTCGGTGCCGCCACCGCGCTGATCTTCGGCGCGGCCTACACACTGTGGATGTACAAGCGCGTCTACCTGGGCCCCGTCGGCAACGACCATGTCAAGGAACTGAAGGACATCAACGCCCGCGAGTTCCTGATGCTGTCACTGCTCGCCATCGCTGTCCTTTGGATGGGCCTGTATCCGAAGCCCTTCACCGACGTGATGGACGCCTCGGTCGGCAACCTGCTTCAGCACGTTGCCGAGTCCAAGCTGCCCAAGCTGCCTTGAGCCCACGCTGAACAAGAGAACGAGATGATTGACAAACTCAGCTGGATGGCGATTTACCCGGAAGTGGTGCTTCTGGTCATGGCCTGCATCATTGCGCTGGTCGACCTGTCGACCGCCGGCGCCCGCCGCACGCGCACGTACATCCTGACCCTGCTCACGCTGGCGGTGGTGGCTTTTCTGACCGGCCTCAACGCCTCGAACGGCCAGACGGTCTACGGCTTCGGCGGCATGGTGGTGAGCGACCCGATGGGCAACTGGCTCAAATGTTTCGCGAGCATCGCGTTGATGGTGAGCCTGGTGTATGGCCGACCCTATGCGGCGGATCGCGGCATGTTGCGCGGCGGCGAGATGTTCACGTTGAGCATGTTCTCGCTGCTCGGCATGTTCGTGATGATCTCGGGCAGCAACTTCCTGATGATCTATCTGGGCTTGGAACTGCTCACGCTTTCCAGCTATGCCCTGGTGGCGCTGCGGCGCGAAAACGCGGTGGCCAGCGAGGCTGCCATGAAGTATTTCGTGCTCGGCGCGATGGCGAGCGGCTTCCTGCTGTATGGGCTGTCGATGATGTACGGTGCGACCGGCTCGCTCGACGTGAACGAAGTCTTCAAGGCCATTGCAAGCCGCAAGGTGAACCATCAAGTGCTGGTGTTCGGGCTGGTCTTCATCGTGGCCGGACTTGCTTTCAAGGTCGGTGCCGCCCCTTTCCACATGTGGGTGCCCGATGTCTACCAGGGCGCACCCACCGCGGTCACGCTGCTGATCGGCGCGGCGCCTGAACTCGCCGCCTTCGCGATCATCATTCGTTTGCTCGTGGAGGGGTTGCTGCCGCTCGCCATCGATTGGCAGCAAATGCTGGCCGTGCTGGCCGTCGCCTCGCTGCTGGTGGGCAATCTGGCCGCCATTGCTCAGACCAACCTCAAGCGCATGCTGGCTTATTCGACCATCGCGCAGATGGGCTTCATGCTGCTCGGCTTGGTTGCAGGCGTGGTCAACGGCAACACCTATAACGCACAGTTCGCGTACAGCGCGTCGATGTTCTACATCGTGACCTACGTGCTGACCACATTAGCCAGCTTCGGCATCATCCTGCTGCTGGCGCGCGAAGGCTTTGAAAGCGAAGAGATCACCGATCTGGCCGGACTCAACCAGCGCAGCCCGCTGTACGCTGGTGTGATGGCGGTCGCGATGTTCTCGCTCGCCGGCCTTCCGCCGCTGGTCGGCTTCTATGCCAAGCTGGCCGTGCTGCAGGCATTGATCGCCTCGGGGCAAGCCGTCTACATCGGCCTGGCCGTGTTCGCCGTGTTGATGTCGCTCGTCGGCGCCTTCTACTACCTGCGCATCGTGAAGGTCATGTATTTCGACGCTCCTGTCACGGCGACCACCGTGTCGGCGCCGCGCGACGTGCGCGCCGTGCTGACGCTCAACGGCGCGTTGATCCTGATCGTGGGCATCGTCCCCGGCGGGCTGATGACGCTTTGCGCGCAGGCCATCGTGGCCACTTTGGCCAACTGACGCCGGCGTGTCGCAAAGCGCTTCGGTCTGGCTGGTGCTGGCATTCGCGCTCGTGGCGGCCAATCTGCCGTTTGCCAACGACCGCGTGATGGGGCTGCTGCCCGTCAGCGGCGGCTGGAAAAAATCGCTCGCACTGCGACTGCTCGAACTGGTGATTCTGTATTTCGTCGTCGGCGGGGTCGGGTTGCTGTTCGAGCGCCGCGTCGGACAGATCGCTCCGCAGGGTTGGGAGTTCTATGCCGTGACCGGGGCACTCTTCATCGTGCTGGCGTTCCCGGGTTTCACCTGGCGCTATCTCCTCAAACACAGGAACTGACACCATGGCCGACGACGCGCACCTGAACGAAGAGGGCATTTCGAGCGAGACGCTCTTCGAAGGCAACTTCCTGCATGCCAAGCGCGACACGGTTCGGCTGCCCGACGGCAAGACGGCCACCCGCGAGTACGTGATCCATCCCGGCGCCGTGGTGGTGGTGCCTCTGCTGGACGACGGACGCATCGTGCTCGAGCGCCAGTACCGTTACCCGGTCGGCCGGGTGATGACCGAATTTCCTGCTGGCAAGCTCGACGCCGGCGAAGACCCGCTGGTGTGCGGCCAGCGCGAGCTGCTCGAGGAAACCGGCTACACCGCACGCGAGTGGGCTTGTGCCGGCCTGATGCATCTGGCCGTCGGCTATTCGACGGAGATCATCCACGTGTACTTCGCGCGTGGGCTCAGCCTGGGCGAGCGCCAACTCGATCAGGGCGAGTTCGTCGACGTGTTCACGTCGACGCCGCAAGCGCTCTTCGACGGCTGCCGTGACGGCACGGTGACCGATGCCAAGACGCACAGCTGCGCCCTGTGGCTGCAGAACGTCCTGTCCGGCGCATGGACGCTCGACTGGCAGACGATGCCCGAGGGAGCTCGCATCCGATAATGCGCGCATGAAGGTTCTCGACCTGCAATGCACGCACCGCCACGGCTTCGAAGGCTGGTTTGCGTCTGCCGAAGCCTTCGAGAAGCAGCTGGCCGCCGGGCTCGTCGAGTGCCCGATCTGCGCGGACACCGCCATCGTCAAGCTGCTGTCGGCACCGCGCCTGAACCTGAGTGGCGCTACGGCGCCTGCCGCTGCAGCGCCGAGTGCGGAACACCCGATCGCCGTCGATTCGCCGGAGGCGCGTTGGATGCGTGCCGTTCGCGAAGTGATGGCCAAGACCGAAGACGTGGGCCAGCGCTTTGCCGAAGAGGCCCGACGAATGCACTACGGCGAGACCGAGGAGCGCGGCATCCGCGGCCAGGCGTCCGCCGAACAGGCCGAAGCGCTGCGTGATGAAGGTATTCCCGTGCTGGCGGTGTCGGTGCCCACCGCGTTCAAAGAGACGCTTCAGTAGCGCCTGCGACTTCGCTCAGGCGCGGTATCGCAACGTCCACATCCAAAGCGGTCGTGGCGTGAGCAGGAAGAGGGCGGTGGTAAGCCCGCGGGGTGACAAACGCTGACGCCAGGTCCAGTGCGACGACGCCATGCAACGCAGAGCGCGTCTGCGCTCACCATCGCGCAAATAACGCATGGTCGCCACTTGGGCCTTGGGCGTCACCAGGAGCAACTTCTCGGCCTCTGCCTCAGGCGGCACTTGCAACTGCGTGCCGATTTCATACCAGAGATGAATGTCCATGCCACGTCCTGATTGGGTTTGCGACGCCTCCTGCACCCGGTACGACCAGATGTACTCAGCGACGAAACGCCCCCATGCGCCTCCGTTGGCGAGCCGCACCCACAGGCCCCAGTCACCAACGTTACCGTCCCGCGTGCCCTCCATGTACTTCAAGTAGGTTGCGCGGACGAGCAATGCGCTGTTGGGAGGGAGCGACTGCGTCAAGCACCATCGCCAAACTGGCCGGGCCTCGCTGGGGCCGTCCTTGCCGTACAGGGCGTCCCACGTTTTCGTGGTTGCCATGTCAACGCGACTTTTCTCGTCCATGACGTAGTTGCGACCGAACCAGACTTTGACGCGCTCGTCTTCCTCGTTTCGCGCAGCGTCCGCCAAGCGGGCGAGGCCATCAGGCGCGAGCGTGTCATCGTCGTGCAGGAACAGGACGTGATCGGAGCCGGCGAGCTTGGCGAGAGCCCATTGGTTTTCGAAGTTTCCCTGTGGAGGATCGTGACGCACGTGCGTAATCAGGGACGCAATGGGGCTCCTTGCAATCACGTCGCTGTTTTCCTGCCGCATGGCGGCGTTGCTGTTGTCCCCGATCAAGACCTCGCGAATCAGCCCCAAATCCTGGGCCGCGACGCTTGCTATCGCCTCGGCGAGTTGCCCTGGCCTGTTGTAGGTCGGAATGAGGATGGAAATCTGTAAAGCCATGGCGTTGTAGTGAAGTGTTCTTGCCAAAGTGCCGACGCGCATGTTGCAAAACGGCAACGGCCTAATGCGGCATCTGGTGCGCGCCATCGGACGCCGTCAGCTGAAAGTTTGCATCAGATCGCTTCGTGCGCCATAAGCATTTGGTTCTATATCTATCGACCAAGACATGGGTGGCTTGGAGCAACGGTCACAGGACGGTGGTGAGACGGCATTTCCGCAGTAAGTCACGATCATAAGGAGACAAACTTAATACGAATTGTCAAAGTATTACTTTTGTGTACACTTTGCGCAAGGTCGCAACCACCACGGCCCGCGGTGCCGCAGCGTTGGTTGCGTCAAGGCAACAACCCCATCTTCCTGACCCTTCAAGGTGCGTAGCAAAATGAAAATTCTGATCACTGGCAACTTGGGCTACGTTGGCTCGACTTTGTCCAAATACCTCCGGCACGCTCATCCGGACGCGGTGCTTCACGGCTTTGACAACGCCTATTTCGCCCATGGCCTCACGGGTACGACAGTCGTGCCCGAGCGCAGTCTCGATCAGCAGTTCTACGGTGATGTGCGCACGCTATCGCACGATTTCCTGCATGGCTACGATGCCGTCGTGCAACTTGCAGCGATCTCCAACGACCCCATGGGAGACCGCTTTGTCGGCCCGACGATGGCGATCAACCAGGACGCTGCGGTGGCGATTGCCAAAGCGGCTGCGGCCGCAGGAGTGAAGAACTATGTCTTCGCATCGAGCTGCAGCGTGTACGGCGTCGCGCTTGGCGGCGCGCGGAAGGAGACCGACACCCTCAATCCGGTGACCGCCTATGCCAAATCAAAAATCGGGACCGAACGCGAGTTGGCGGCCATCGACTCCGAGATGACCATCTCCTCGCTGCGCTTCGCGACCGCCTGCGGGATGTCCGATCGCCTCCGGCTCGATCTGGTGCTTAACGATTTTGCCGCCTGCGCGTTGAGCAAAGGCGAAATCACGGTGCTCTCCGACGGCTCACCCTGGCGCCCGTTGATCGACGTGGCCGACATGGCGCGCGCCATCGATTGGGCCGTGCACCGCCCGGCTTCCAATGGCGGCCGCTACCTCGCAGTCAACGTCGGATCAGACGATCGGAACTACCAGGTTCGCGATCTTGCCAATGCAGTGGCGCAAGCAGTGCCTGGCACCAAGGTTGCCATCAATCTCGACGCCCCTGCTGACAGCCGCTCCTACCAAGTGAATTTCGGCCTGTATCGATCGCTTGCTCCGGCCCACCAGCCGCAAGTCGATCTGCAGCAATCGATCCAGAACCTCATCGACGGCCTTCGCCGGATGAACTTCAGCGACGCAGAGTTCCGCTCCTCGCAGCTGATCCGTTTGCACGTCCTCCAGGGGCACGTCGACGCGAAGCGCATCAACCAGGCCTTCGAATGGCAAACGACCAGCGCTTGAGCTGAGCGGTCGCTGCAAGTCCCTCATTCTCAAAGGAGTCAAAGATGGTCAAGGTCGTGTTGCTTGCAGGTGGCTACGGAACGCGTCTCAGCGAAGAGACGACGGTCCGGCCAAAGCCTTTGGTGGAGATCGGCGGCAAGCCGATCATGTGGCACATCATGAAGATCTACGCGCACCACGGCTTCAACGATTTCGTGGTGCTCGGTGGCTACAAGGTCGAGGCGATCCGCGAGTACTTCCTGAGTTTCCAGGGTCGCGGCAACGACTTCACGATCGATCTTGGCACCGGCAAGGTCGACTGGCTCGAAGCCAGGGCCGAGAACTGGCGCGTGACGGTGCTCGACACCGGCATCGAGACCATGACAGCCGGCCGCATCAAGCGCGCGCAGAAGCACCTCGAGAACGAACGCTTCTGCCTGACCTACGGCGACGGCGTGGCCGACGTCGACATGGACAAGCTCATGGCCTTTCACCAGGCCTCGAACGCGCACTGCACGCTCACCGCGGTCACGCAACCGGGCCGCTATGGCGCGTTGCACCTGACCGACGATGGCACCAAGGTGCAAGGTTTCCGCGAGAAGGGTGCCACCGACGGCGGCCTGATCAACGGCGGCTTTTTCGTCTGCGAGCCGGAGATCTTCGAAGTCATCGACGGCGATCACCAGATGTGGGAAGAAGCGCCCATGGCGCGGCTGGTCGAGCGCGGCAAGCTGGCGAGCTACCACCACACCGGCTACTGGCAGAGCATGGATTCGCTGCGCGACAAGCAGGTGCTGGAGAGCCTTTGGCAAAAGGGCGAAGCGCCATGGAAGGTGTGGCGCGATTGAAGACGACCATCGCCGGCGGCCCTTTCGGCGCGCCGGCCGAACACAGAGAGATTTAGCGTGATCATTGTCGATACAGCATTGAAGAAGCGGGAGGCCGCAGGCAACCCGATCAAGGTCGGGCTCATCGGGGCCGGCTTCCAGGGGCGCGGCATCGCGCTGCAGATCATCGCCTCGACGCCGGGCATGCGCCTTTGCGCCGTGGCCAACCGGAACATCGGTCCGGCGATCGCCGCCTATACAGAGGCCGGCGTGCAACCGGTGGAATGCGCGACCCGCGCGCACCTCGAACAGGCCATCGCCGAAGGTCGGCCCGCCGTGACCGACGATGCGATCGCACTGGCGCAGGCCGAAGGGCTCGACGCCATCATCGAAGTCACCGGTTCGCTCGAGTACGCCGCCGCGGCGGTGCTCGCGGCCATCGAGGCCGGGAAGCATGTGGTGCAGATGAACGCGGAGCTCGACGGTACCGTCGGCCCGATCCTCAAGCACAAGGCCGAAGCCAAGGGCGTGGTGTTCACCTTCGCTGACGGCGACCAGCCCGGCGTGCAGATGAACCTGTTCCGCTTCGTCGAAGGCATCGGCGCCAAGCCGGTGCTGTGCGGCAACATCAAGGGTCTGCACGATCCGTACCGCAACCCGACCACGCAGCGCGCCTTCGCCGAGAAGTGGGGCCAGAAGGCCGCCATGGTCGCGTCTTTCGCCGACGGCACCAAGATCTCTTTCGAGCAGGCCATCGTCGCCAACGGCACCGGCATGCAGGTGGCACGGCGCGGCATGCTCGGCCCCGACTTCTCGGGCGGCAATCCGGGCGCACCGTTGGTGCCGCTGGAGGACACCGTGGCCTCGTTCGCCGCGCACCTCGATGGCGGCGGCCCTGGCATCGTCGACTACGTCGTCGGCGCACGGCCAGGTCCTGGCGTGTTCGTGCTGGCCACGATCGGCGACGCGCGGCAGGCTCACTACCTCAACCTGTACAAGCTCGGCACCGGCCCGTACTACTGCTTCTACACACCGTACCACCTGTGCCATTTCGAGGTGCCGACGTCGGTGGCGCGCGCGGTGCTCTTCGACGACGCGGTGCTCACGCCCATCGCCGGCCCGCGCGTGGGCGTGATCGCCGTCGCCAAGAAGGATCTCGCAGAGGGCGAACTGATCGACGAACTCGGCGGCTACGAGGTTTATGGCGTGGCGGAGAACATCGATGCCATCCGTGCCGAAAAGCTGCTGCCGATCGGCTTGGCCATCGGTTGCAAGGCGCGGCGCGCGATCGCCAAGGACACGGCGCTGACCTTCGACGACGTCGACGTGCCGGCTGACCGCCTGATCGACGCGCTGTACGCCGAGCAGGAGCAGCTTTTCGCGCCCTCCGCACAGCGGGCCTGAGTCCACGTTTTCTTTTTCATACTTCAGGTGATTCCATGTTATTTCTGCCTACGACCCTGCACGAAGCTTGGGTTGTCGAGCTCGAGAAGCGCGGTGATGCGCGCGGCTTCTTCGCGCGCACCATGTGCAAGGAAGAGTTCGAGGAGCACGGCATGCGCAGCCATTTCGTGCAGCAGAACGCCTCGGCGTCTGCGGAGAAGGGCACCCTGCGTGGCCTGCATTTCCAGCGCGGCGACGCGTCCGAAGCCAAGCTGATCCGCTGCACCCGCGGCGCGATCGTCGATGTCATCGTCGACCTGCGCCACGAATCGCCGACCTACTTGAAGCACGAAGCTTTCGAATTGACGGCGCAGAACCACCGGCAGCTCTACGTGCCCCCGGGCTTCGCGCATTCGTTCCAGACGCTGACCGACGACGTCGAGGTGACGTACCTGGTGTCGGCGCCGTACACGCCGGCGGCGGAGTGGGGCCTGCGCTATTCGGACCCGCTGTTCAACATTGCGTGGCCGCTGCCGGTGTCGAACATCTCCGACAAGGACGCCGCCTGGCCGCTGTACGACCTGAACGCCGAGCCGTTCTTCTGACCAGCTCCAGGCAGATGGCGCGCCTTACGCGGCCACTGCCGAAGCGGTCGGCGTCGTGAACTGCAGCGCCGCCAGCTTGGCGTAGACGCCGCCGCGCGCCACCAGCGCGGCGTGCGTGCCTTGCTCCACGATCGCGCCCTGGTCGAGCACGATGATCCGGTCGGCCTTCTGCACCGTCGCCAGACGGTGCGCGATCACCAGCGTCGTGCGGCCGGTCATCGCCGATTCCAGCGCCGCCTGCACCATGCGTTCGCTTTCGGCGTCGAGCGCGCTGGTGGCTTCGTCGAGCAGCAGCAGCGGTGGGTTCTTCAGCATCGCACGCGCGATCGCGATGCGTTGGCGCTGGCCACCCGAAAGGCGTACGCCGCGCTCACCCAGGAAGGTGTCGTAACCCTCCGGAAGAGCCTTGAGGAAATCGTCGGCGAAGGCGGCACGCGCGGCTGCATGCACCTCGTCGGCCGTGGCACCGGGCCGGCCGTAGCGGATGTTCTCGAACGCGCTGGCCGAGAAGATGACGGCGTCTTGCGGCACCAGGCCGATGCGATGGCGCAGGTCGTCGAGTGCCAGGTCGGCCAGCGGTACGCCATCGAGAAGCAGACTGCCGCTCTGCGGGTCGTAGTAGCGCAGCAGCAACTGGAACACCGTGCTCTTGCCCGCACCGCTGGCGCCGACCAGCGCCACGGTTTCGCCCGGCGCGACCACCAGGCTGAAGTCGCGCAACGCGGGCGTCGTCGGACGCGATGGATAGTGGAAGGTGACCGCCTCGAGGGCGATCGTGCTGCCACCCGGCGTGAGAGGCACCGTCATGGGCCGCGCCGGGGAGGTGATGGCCGACTTGGCGTGCAGAAGTTCCATCAGACGTTCGGTCGCACCGGCGGCGCGAAGCAGGTCGCCGTAGACCTCGCCCAGCACGGCCGCTGCGCCCGCCAGGATGATCACGTACACGACGGTCTCGCCCAGATGGCCGGCGGTGATCGTGCCCTGCAGCACCGCCTGCGTGCCTTGGTACAGGCCCCACAGCAGCGCCGCCGAGGTGGCGATGATGATGAAAGCGACCAGCACCGAGCGGGCTTTGGCGCGCCGCACCGCGGTGCGAAAAGCGTTGTCGGTCGATGTATCGAAGCGAGCCGCCTCGCGCGGCTCTGCCGTGTAGCTCTGCACCACGGGAATCGCGTTGAGCACCTCGGCGGCGATCGCGCTCGAATCGGCCATGCGGTCCTGGCTGGCGCGCGACAGCTTGCGCACCCGTCGGCCGAACCACATGCTCGGCAGCACCACCAACACCAACACGCCCAACACCTGGCCCATGACGTAGGGATTGCTCCACACCAGCATCCCGAGGGCCCCGATGCCCATCACGGCGTTGCGCAGGCCCATGCTGAGCGAAGAGCCGACGACGGTCTGCACCAGCGTCGTGTCGGCCGTCAGACGCGACAGCACCTCGCCGGTCTGGGTGGTCTCGAAGAACACCGGGCTCTGGCGCAGGACGTGCGCATACACCGCATTGCGCAGGTTGGCCGTGATGCGTTCGCCGAGCCAGCTCACCGTGTAGAAGCGCGCGGCCGAGAACAGCCCGAGTGCCACCGCCACGCCGAACAGGGCGAAGAAGTGCTCGCGCAGTGCCATGGCTTGGGCGCCCTTGTCGCCCGTGACCAGACCGCCATCGATCAAACCGCGCAGCGCCAGCGGAAACACCAATGTTGCGCCCGCCGCGGCCACCAGGAAAACCCCGGCCAGGGCGATTTGCCAGCGATAGGGGCGGAGAAAGGGGAACAGCCCGGAGAGGGACTTGGGTGAACCTTTTTCGGAGGTTCGAGAGACGGAGTCGGCCATCCGCCGATTCTACCGACCGCTTGCCCCTGCAAAGGTCGCCTTGACAGTAATTGCTTAGGCAACTAATATCGCCGCCCGATGAACGACAACGCGCAAAGCCCTCCGACCTCCGACGCTCTGCCACTGGAGATCCCCCGGTTCTATTCGGCCCAGGACTACCGTGCCGAAGAGAGCATCGGCTACCTGATGCGGCGCATCCTCACGGGCGTGAGCCAGGCGGTCGATGGCCAGATGTGCGAGCCGGGCGGTCCGACCTACCCGCAATGGATTCCGCTGCACAAACTGCACATGGGCACGGCCACCACGGTGGCTGAACTGGCGCGCGAATGCCTGCTCGACACCGGCGCCATGACGCGCCTGCTCGACCGGCTGGAGGCCAAAGGTCTGTGCCGGCGCGTGCGCTCGGTGTCTGACCGCCGCGTGGTCAACATCGAACTCACCGACGAGGGGCGGGTCGCTGCGCAGCAGGTGCCCGAGATCCTAAGCAAGGTGCAGAACGAGCACCTGGCCGGCTTCTCCCAAGCCGAATGGGAGCAGCTCAAGAGTTTCTTGCGCCGCATCCTCGACAACGCACAGGCCCTGTCGGCCCGTGGAGAAAAGAAATGAATCGCCGCTTTGCATTTCCTTCGCTGGCCCGCCGCGCACTGCCGCTGGCGGCCGTCTTGGCGATCGCGCTGGCCGGCTGCGCCGACATGTCCGGCATCGACAGCATCGCGAAGCTGCGCGACGCCGAGTCGCTGGGCCTGCAGCGCGCTGTCGCGGAACACGAAGGCTCCTTGGCCCCGAGCGCGGTCGATGTGCGCTGGTGGACGGGCTTCGGCGACGCGCAGCTCGATGCGCTGATCGACGAGGCGCTCGCCGGCAACCCGAACCTCGCGGTGGCGCGTGCACGGCTGGCGCGCGCACAGTCCGCCATTGCCACGGCGCAAGCGGCCGACAAGCCGCAGCTCAACGGCGCGTTCGACGCGTCGCGCCAGCGCTTCAGCGGCAACTACATCTACCCGGCCCCGCTCGGCGGGTCGATCCAGGAGCTCGGTACGCTGCAGCTCAACGGAAGCTGGGAGATCGACTTCTTCGGCAAGAACCGCGCGGCGCTCGACAGTGCGATGGGCAGCGCGAACGCTGCGGCTGCCGAGGCCGACGCGTCGCGCGTGCTGCTGGCCAGCAACGTTGCGCGCAGCTACGTCCAGTGGGCGCGCCTGAACGAGCAATTGGCCGTGGCGCGCCGCACGTTGGCCCAGCGCGACGAGACGCTTCAGCTGGTGCGCGACCGCGTGTCGGCCGGCCTCGACACGCGGCTCGAACTGCGCCAGAGCGAGGGCGGCCTGCCCGAGGCGCGTCAGCAGATCGAAGCCCTGGGCGAGCAGATCGCGCTGGCCCAGCACGCGATCGACGCGTTGGTGGCGCGGCCGGGTGCATCTCAGGCCTTGGCCGCACCGACGCTCGCATCGTTGCACGCGATGGCGCTGCAGTCCGCCATTCCGGCCGATCTTCTAGGGCGCCGTGCCGACATCGCAGCGGCGCGGTGGCGCGTCGAGGCGGCCACGGGTGACGTGGCGGCTGCGCGCACGTTGTTCTATCCGAATGTGAGCCTGACCGCCTTTGTGGGCACGCAGAGCCTGGGCCTGGACAACCTGCTGAAGTCGGACAGCCGTCAGTGGGGGTTCGGTCCGGCCGTGCGCCTGCCGATCTTCGAAGGCGGCCGGCTGCGCGCCAACCTGCGCGGCAAGGCCGCCGACCTGGATGCGGCCATCGAGAGCTACAACGGCACCGTGCTCGACGCGGTGCGCGACGCGGCCGACCAGGTGAGCAGCGCGCAATCGGTGGTCCGTCAGCAGGCGCAGCAGCGCGATGCGCAAACCGCGGCCGAAGGCGCTTACGAGATCGCGGTGCAGCGCTACCGGGCAGGCCTGGGCAACTACCTCAACGTGCTGACGGCCGAAAGTGCGGTGCTGGCACAGCGTCGGCTGGCAGTGGACCTCGCCGCGCGTTCACTCGAAACGCAGGTCGGTCTGGCGCGTGCGCTGGGCGGCGGCTGGCAGCCGACGGTGGCCGTCGCTGGCGCAGGCAGCCACGCAGCCCACCCTTGAACAATTGGCCCGTGCCGTGTCGCGGGCGACCTCTATCGCATCGGAAGGACACTGAAAATGGACAACAACAACACAGTCGCCGCCGCCTCCACCACGGAAGCGCCCGCGCCGGCCAGCAACAACAAACGCCGCCGCGCGCTCACCGCGCTGGCGGCGGTGGTGGTGGTGGTCGGCGGCGGCTGGGGCTTGTACGAATGGCTGGTCGCCAGCCACTACGAAGACACCGACAACGCCTACGTGCAGGGCAATGTGATCCAGATCACGCCTCAGATCGCCGGCACCGTGATGTCGATCATGGCGGACGACACCGACTTCGTGAAAGCCGGCCAGCCGCTGGTGCAACTCGATCCGGCCGATGCCAAGCTCGCCTTCGCGCAGGCGGAAGCGGCGCTGGGTCAGGCGGTGCGCCAGGTGCGCACGCTGTACGCCAACAACGGCTCGCTGGCTGCGCAGGTGACCCTGAAGCAGTCCGACATCGCCAAGGCGCAAAGTGACATCGCGCGCGCGCAGGACGATCTCAAGCGCCGCCAGGCATTGACGGGCAACGGCGCCGTGTCGAAGGAAGAGCTCAACCATTCCGAGACGGCCGTCGCGAACGCGAAGAGCGAGCTGGCCGCGGCGCAGGCCGGTGTGCTCGCCGCTCGCGAGCAGCTCACCAGCAACCAGTCGCTCACCGAAGGCACCAGCGTCGAGCAGCATCCGAGCGTGCAGGCCGCCGCGGCCAAGGTGCGCGAAGCCTGGCTCGCGACGCAGCGCGTGGCGATGCCGGCGCCGGTCGACGGCTACGTGGCGCGTCGCACGGTGCAGCTCGGCCAGCGCGTGGCCGCGGGCACGCCGATGATGTCGATCGTGCCGCTCAACCAGCTGTGGGTCGACGCCAACTTCAAGGAAGTGCAGTTGCGCAACATCCGCATCGACCAGCCTGTGAAGCTCACCGCCGACCTGTACGGCAAGAAGGTGACCTACGACGGCAAGGTCTCTGGCCTGGGCGTCGGCACGGGTGCGGCTTTTGCGCTGCTGCCGGCGCAGAACGCCACCGGCAATTGGATCAAGGTGGTTCAGCGCGTGCCGGTGCGCATCGCGCTTTCGCCGGAGCAGCTCAAGGCCAATCCGCTTCGCGTCGGGCTTTCGATGGTTGCCGAGATCGACGTCACTCAGAAGGGCGGGAAGTCGCTGGCCGACGCCCCGCGTGCCAATGCCTTCGCCCAGACGCAGGTGTACGCAGGGTCCGAGCACGACGCCGATGTCGAAGTCGACCGCATCATTTCGGCCAACATGGGCCGGCCTGTGCAGGCGCGCGGCGTGACAGCGAATCCAGCGTCGCAGAGTGAGAAGGTCGAGAAAGGCAGTGCGTTGCATCCCGCTGCGCAGCATGGGCGTGGTGCCCATGTGGCCATGCGGTCCGCCGCGCGCGGCTGAGCCCAGGCACGGACACACGCGCCATGGCCACCGCTCCAGCCTCCGCTGCGCCACCCGCTCATCCGCCGCTTGAAGGATCGGCCCGCATCTGGGGCACGATCGCGCTCTCGGCGGCGACTTTCATGAACGTGCTCGACTCGTCCATCGCGAACGTGTCGCTGCCCGCCATCTCGGGCGACCTCGGCGTCAGCTCGACCCAAGGCACCTGGGTCATCACCAGCTTCGCGGTGGCCAACGCCATCGCGGTGCCGCTTACCGGCTGGCTCACGCAGCGCTTCGGCCAGGTGCGGCTCTTCATGGCCAGCATCATTCTGTTCGTCGTCAGTTCATGGCTGTGTGGCCTGGCGCCCAACATGACCACGCTGATAGGCTTTCGCGCGCTGCAGGGCTTCGTGGCCGGGCCGATGATCCCGCTGTCGCAGACGCTGCTGCTCGCGAGTTACCCGCGGGCGCTGGCGGGGCTGGCGATGGCGATGTGGGCCATGACCACGCTGGTGGCGCCGGTGATGGGACCGCTGCTCGGCGGCTGGATCACCGACAACATCTCCTGGCCCTGGATCTTCTACATCAACATCCCGGTCGGCATGGCGGCGGTGACCATTGCCTGGGCCATCTACCGCAAGCGAGACAGCCCCACCAAGAGCCTGCCGATCGACACCATCGGCCTGAGCCTGCTCATTCTCTGGGTCGGCGCACTGCAGCTGATGCTCGACAAGGGCAAGGAGCTTGACTGGTTCCATTCGGCCGAGGTGGTGGCGATGGCGGTGGTCGCGGTGGTCGGCTTCGCCTTCTTCATCGTCTGGGAATTGACCGAGAAGCATCCGGTGGTCGATCTGTCGCTCTTCAAGCGGCGCAACTTCTGGTCGGGCGCGGTGGCCACAGCGGTCGCGTACGGCCTGTTCTTCGGCAACGTGGTGCTGCTGCCCTTGTGGTTGCAGCAGTACATGGGCTACACCGCGACGCAGGCCGGCATGGTGCTGGCGCCGGTGGGGGCGCTGGCCATCGTGCTGTCGCCGCTGGTCGGCATGACCGTCGGCAAGGTCGATCCGCGGCGCTACGCAACATTCTCTTTCATGGTCTTCGCGCTGGTGCTTTGGATGCGTTCCAACTTCAACACGCAGGCTGACATCGCCACCATCATGGTGCCGACGATCATCCAGGGCGTGGCCATGGCCTTCTTCTTCATCCCGCTGGTGACGCTCACGCTCTCAGGGCTGACCCCCGACCGCATCCCGGCGGCCTCCGGGCTGTCGAACTTCCTGCGCATCACTGCGGGTGCGATGGGCACGTCGATCGTCACAACGGTCTGGGACAACCGCGCGACGGTGCACCACGCGCAGCTCGCCGAGTCCATCAACCTGGGCAACCCCGCAGCGACGGCGGCGATCTCGAACCTCGGCAACAGTGGGCTCAGCAGCGAGCAGGTGCTCGGGCAGCTCAATCGGCTGATCGACCAGCAGGCTTTCATGCTGGCGTCCAACGACGTGTTCTATGCCTCCGCCGTGCTGTTCGTGTTCCTGATTCCACTGATCTGGCTGGCGCGGCCGGCGATGGGCGGCGGCGGCGCCGATGCAGCGGCAGGCGCGCATTGATCGGCAGCTGACACTGCGCTGACAGGCCTGCGCTACAACGCGCGCAGGTTGCAGTGCAGCATAGGCATTTGCCCCAGTAGGCAGGGGGGAGGGGGTCGCCAACAATGCGGTCGCGCTCACAGTGGGCGCGCCCAGACCGACCGCATGACCCACCTTCCCCACCGTCCCCCGGACGCCCGCGCGAGATGAGCGACATCATTCTCGAGACGCGCCAGCTCACCAAGGAATTCAAGGGCTTCACCGCGGTCAGCAAGGTCGACCTGAAAGTGGTCCGTGGATCGATCCACGCGTTGATCGGCCCCAACGGCGCAGGCAAGACCACCTGCTTCAACCTGCTCACGAAGTTCCTCGAGCCGACGTCGGGCACCATTCTCTTCAACGGCGAAGACATCACGAGCGAGCGGCCGGCGCAGATCGCGCGGCGCGGCATCATCCGCTCGTTTCAGATCTCGGCCGTGTTCCCGCACCTCACCTTGCTCGAAAACGTGCGGCTCGGCCTGCAACGCGCGCTCGGCACGTCGTACCACTTCTGGAAGAGCGAGAAGTCGTTGCGGCCGCTCGACGCACGTGCGCGCGCCTTGCTGGCCGAAGTCGGCCTCGAGGACCTTGCCGACGAACTGACGGTGAACCTGCCGTATGGCCGCAAGCGCGCGCTGGAGATCGCCACCACGCTCGCGATGGAGCCCGAGCTGATGCTGCTCGACGAGCCCACGCAGGGCATGGGCCACGAGGACGTGCACCGCGTGGCCGAGCTCATCAAGCGCGTGTCGGCCGGCCGGACCATCCTGATGGTCGAGCACAACATGAGTGTGGTGTCGACCATCGCCGACACCATCACCGTGCTGCAGCGCGGCGCGGTGCTGGCCGAAGGCCCGTACGCCGTCGTATCGAAGAACCCGCTGGTGATGGAGGCCTACATGGGCACCACCGACGGGCAACTGGTCGGAGCGCATTGATGAGCGCACCGGCACTGGAGATCAAGGACCTGCACGCATGGTATGGCGAATCGCACGTGCTGCACGGCGTCGACATGGTGGTGCAGCCGGGCGAGGTGGTGACACTGCTCGGTCGAAACGGCGCAGGCCGGACCACGACGATGCGCGCCATCATGGGTCTCACCGGCGCTCGCAAGGGCAGCATCCAGGTGAACGGCGTCGAGACCATCTCGATGGCGACGCACCGCATCGCCCACCTGGGCATCGGCTATTGCCCCGAAGAACGCGGCATCTTCGCGAGCCTGTCGGCCGAGGAGAACCTGCTGCTGCCACCCGCGCTCAAGGGCGCGGGGCCGGGCATGTCGGTCGAAGAGATCTACGAGATGTTTCCCAATCTGGCGGAGCGCCGACACAGCCAGGGCACGCGGCTCTCAGGCGGCGAGCAGCAAATGCTGGCAGTCGCGCGCATCCTGCGCACCGGCGCCAAGCTGCTGCTGCTCGACGAAATTTCCGAGGGCCTGGCCCCGGTCATCGTGCAGGCGCTGGCGCGAATGATCCACATGCTGCGCGGCAAGGGCTACACGGTGGTGATGGTCGAGCAGAACTTCCGCTTCGCAGCCCCCTTGGCCGACCGCTTCTACGTGATGGAGCACGGCCGCATCGTCGAGACCTTCGGCGCCTCGGAGCTCCAGGCAAAGATGCCGGTGCTCAACGAGCTGCTTGGCGTCTGATTCTTTCTTTCACAACAACAGCACGAGACAACACATGAACAAGAAACTGAGCGCATTGAGTTTGGCAACTGCAGCAATGCTCCTGGGCGTGACGGGCGTGCACGCCCAGGAGAAGGTGAAGATCGGCTTTGTCACCGACATGTCGAGCTTGTATGCCGACGTCGAGGGCAAGAACGGCGCGGTGGCCATCCAGATGGCAATCGACGACTTTGGCGGCAAAGTGCTGGGCCAGCCCGTCGAACTGGTCACGGCCGACCATCAAAACAAGGCCGACATCGCGGCCTCGAAGGCACGCGAGTGGATCGACACCGCCGGCGTGACGATGATTTTCGGCGGCACCAATTCCGGCACGGCATTGGCCACGGCCAAGGTGGCGCAGGAGAAGAAGCGCGTCTATTTCAACAACGGTGCCGGCACCTCGGCGCTGACCAACGAGCAGTGCAGCCCGTACACCGTGCACTACGCCTACGACACCGTGGCGCTGGCCAAGGGCACCGGCGGTGCGGTGGTCGACAAGGGCGGCAAGAGCTGGTTCTTTCTGACCGCCGACTACGCCTTCGGTCATGCGCTCGAGGCCGACACCACGACGGTGGTCAAGGCGAAAGGCGGCAATGTGGTCGGCGCCGTGCGCCATCCGCTGAATGCGTCGGACTTCTCGTCCTTCCTGCTGCAGGCGCAGAACTCCAAGGCGCAGATCCTCGGGCTGGCAAACGCGGGCGGCGACACCATCAACGCGATCAAGGCGGCGCGCGAGTTCGGCATCAACAAGACGATGAAGACCGCCGGCCTGCTGGTGTTTCTGAGCGATATCCACAGCCTGGGCCTGAAGAACACCGAAGGCCTGCTCCACACCACCAGCTGGTACTGGGATTTGAACGACGACACGCGCAAGTTTGCCAACCGTTTCTTCGAGAAGACCAAACGCATGCCGACCGACGTGCAAGCCGCCGACTATTCCGCCACCATGACCTACCTCAAGGCCGTGACGGCTGCCAAGACGGTCGATGCCGACAAGGTGATGGCGCAGCTCAAGAGCATGAAGATCGACGACTTCTACGGCAAGGGGCAGATCCGCGCCGACGGCAGCTTCATCCACGAGATGTACCTGGTCGAAGCCAAGTCGCCAGCCGAATCGAAGAAGCCGTGGGATTACCTGAAGGTCGTGGCCAAGCTGCCGGGCGACCAGGTCTTCACCACCAAGGCCGAAACCAAGTGCGCGCTCTGGAAGTGAAGCTTCCGTCGCCTTCCGCCACCATTTCCCAGGACCTGACATGAAAAAAGCCATCGCACTCTCCGCCGTATCACTCGCCGTGGCGTTCGCGACGGGCGCGGTCCACGCGCAAGCCACTGACAAAGTGAAGATCGGCTTCATCACCGACATGTCCAGCCTCTACGCCGATGTGGAAGGCAAGAACGGCGCGCTGGCGATCCAGATGGCGATCGACGACTTTGGCGGCAAAGTCAACGGCATGCCGATCGAGCTCCTGTCGGCGGACCACCAGAACAAGGCGGACATCGCGGCGTCGAAGGCGCGCGAGTGGATCGACACCCAGGGCCTGACGATGCTTTTCGGCGGTACCAGCTCAGGCACCGGCCTGGCCATGGCCAAGGTGGCTCAGGAGAAGAAGCGCGTGTTCATGGTGAACGGCGCCGGCAGCTCTGCACTGACCAACGAGCAGTGCAGCCCCTACACCGTGCACTACGCTTACGACACCGTGGCGCTGGCCAAGGGCACGGGCAGTGCGGTGATCGCCCGCGGCGACAAGAGCTGGTTCTTTCTGACCGCGGACTACGCCTTCGGTCATGCGCTCGAAGCCGACGCCAGCAAGGTGGTGAAGGAGAAGGGCGGCACGGTGGTGGGCTCGGTCAAGACACCCCTCAATACTTCCGACTTCTCGTCATTCCTTCTCCAAGCGCAGAACTCCAAGGCGCAGGTGCTGGCGCTGGCCAACGCGGGCGGCGACACCATCAACTCGATCAAGTCGGCGCGCGAATTCGGCATCACCAAGTCGATGAAGATGGTCGGGCTGTTGGTGTTCGTCACCGATATTCACAGCCTCGGCCTGAAGAACACCGAAGGCCTGCTGCTGACCACCAGCTGGGACTGGAATCTCGACGACAAGACGCGTGCCTTCGGCAAGAAGTTCTTCGACAAGACCAAGCGCATGCCGACCGACATCCAGGCCGCCGACTATTCGGCGACGATGACGTACCTGAAGGCGCTGCAGGCCACCAAGACGACGGACGCCGACAAGGTGATGGAGTACATCAAGAAGACGCCCATCGACGACTTTTATGCCAAGGGCTACGTCCGCGCCGATGGCCGCTTCGTGCACGACATGTACCTGATGCAAGTGAAGTCGCCAGCCGAGTCGAAGCAGCCTTGGGATTACTACAAGGTGGTGCAGAAGCTGAAGGGCGAGGACGTGTACACGACCAAGGCCGAGTCACGCTGCGCACTCTGGAAGTAGTTGCTCGCCCCCAGGCTGCGCGCACTGCGTGTCGCTTCGCCAATCCCCTACCGGCGGCGGGCCGGCCGCTTCGGGCGGCCGGGCGCGGCGGCCGCCTCGAATTGAAACCCTATCGTCGTTGTTGAAGCGTTCTTCATGAATATCTCCATGTCAGCCTTGCTGAGCCAGCTCCTCCTCGGGCTGGTCAACGGCTCGTTCTACGCGATCCTGAGCTTGGGGTTGGCCGTGATCTTCGGCCTGCTCAACGTGATCAACTTCGCGCACGGTGCGCTGTTCATGCTGGGCGCGGTGCTCAGCTGGATGGCGATGGAGTATTTCGGCATCAGCTACTGGGTGATGCTGCTGGTCGCGCCTGTGGTGGTGGGGCTGTTCGGCGTGCTGATCGAGCGGCTGCTGCTGCGCTGGATCTACAAGCTCGACCATCTCTACGGCTTGCTGCTCACGCTGGGACTCACGCTGCTGATCGAAGGCGTCTTCCGCTCTGTGTATGGGGTGTCGGGCTTGGGCTACGACGCGCCCGACGCGCTGTCGAGCGCGACCGATCTCGGTTTCATGGTGCTGCCCAACTACCGCGCCTGGGTGGTCGTCGCCTCGCTCGTGGTCTGCTTCGCAACCTGGTTCGTGATCGAGAAGACCCGGCTGGGCGCCTACCTGCGTGCCGGCACTGAAAACCCGCGGCTGGTCGAGGCCTTCGGCGTCAACGTGCCGCTGATGATCACGCTGACCTATGCCTTCGGCTGCGCGCTGGCGGCCTTCGCCGGCGTGCTGGCGGCACCGGTGATCCAGGTGTCGCCGCTGATGGGGCAGAACCTGATCATCGTGGTGTTCGCGGTGGTCGTGATCGGCGGTATGGGCTCGATCATGGGCGCCATCCTGACCGGACTGGGCCTTGGCGTGATCGAGGGGCTGACCAAGGTGTTCTACCCGGAGGCGTCTTCCACCGTCGTGTTCGTCATCATGGTCATCGTGTTGCTGATTCGTCCGGCCGGCCTGTTTGGCAAAGAGAAATAAGAAGCGCGGTATGAAGAAGCTTTCCACTGTCATCTACCTGCTGCTGCTCGTCGCATTGCTGGTCGCACCGTTCGCCGGCGCGTACCCCGTGTTCGTCATGAAGCTGATGTGCTTCGCCCTGTTCGCCGCGGCCTTCAACCTGTTGCTCGGCTACACCGGCCTGCTGTCGTTCGGGCATGCCGCCTTTCTAGGCGGTTCGGCGTACGTGGCGGGCCATGCGATCAAGGTGTGGGGCCTCACGCCCGAGCTCGGCTTGCTGGCCGGCACGCTCGCTGGCGCGCTGATGGGCTGGCTGTTCGGCGCGATCGCGATCCGGCGGCAAGGCATCTACTTCGCGATGATCACGCTGGCGCTGGCGCAGATGATGTTCTTCGTCGCGCTGCAGGCGAAGTTCACCGGTGGCGAGGACGGCCTGCAGGGCGTGCCGCGCGGCAAGCTGTTCGGCATGATCGATCTGTCGAACGACCTCACCATGTATTACGTGGCGCTGGTCGTGGTGGTGGTTGCCTTCCTGCTGATCGTGCGCACCATCCACTCGCCTTTCGGCCAGGTGCTTAAGGGCATCAAGGAAAACGAACCGCGTGCGCTGTCACTGGGATACGACGTGGCCCGCTTCAAGCTGCTGGCCTTCGTGATCTCGGCCGCGCTGTCGGGCCTGGCGGGCTCACTCAAGACGCTGGTGCTGGGTTTTGCGACGCTGTCGGACGTGCACTGGACGGCGTCCGGCCAAGTCATCCTGATGACGCTGGTGGGCGGGCTCGGCACCCTGTCTGGCCCGCTGGTCGGATCGGCGGTGGTGGTGCTGCTCGAGAACAAGATCGGCGAGCTGGGCAACTTCCTGGCCCGCGTCACGACGGTGGACTGGTTCAACACGCTAGGCGAGTCGGTGACCATGGTGACCGGCCTGATCTTCGTGATTTGCGTGCTGGCCTTCCGCAAAGGGATCATGGGCGAGATCATCGCGTTCATCGATCGGCGGCGCGGGAAGAGGGCGTAACGATCGGACCTCGTCGGGTTCAAGTATTTGGATGCAGGTGGCGCGCGTTGCGGGGCCGAGCGCGGCGGGTACCCCCTTCCGCTCATGTCCCCCGGCCTGCGGCCTCCTCCTTGACTTCGCTGCAGGGGACACCCACCACCCTCGGCCCTGGACTCACCGAGTCGTTCAGCGCGATCAACCGCCAGTGTCGCCAGGGCTCAGGCCGGTGGGGTGTACTGCGCAGTGAGGTCAAGGAGGAGGCCGCAGGCCGGGGGACACGAACGAAGCAGTGCACCCCGGCGGCATGAGCCCCGTCCCGCACGCCGAAACTCCGAACCCGAACCCGAACCCGAACCCGAACCCGAACCCGAACCCCAGTTCAGATGTCCGGGCATCCGACCCGCCTCACATCTGCAGCTTCCCCGCGTACCCCGTCATCTCTAGATACCCGCGACCGACACGCTGCCCGCGCGCATCGAGCAGTTCGCTCAGCCCTTCCCAGTACACCGCGCCGGTCGAGCCGCGGCTGTCGAGTTCCTGGTCGTCGAGCAGGGCGCGCACCGTGAAGCGTCCCGCCGGCGTATCGATGCGCCACTGTGTCGGGTAGGCAGCCTTGGTGCGCGGACTGGTCCAGCGCCGCTCAACTTCGAAATGCACTGTGTCGCCGCCGAAGCTGCGTGCCTCGGCGCCGCGCGGGCGCCACGAGCCGCCGCTCCACAGCGCGCTGCCGTCGGCGCGGCGCAGGTGGAACGCGGTGAGCGCGCTGCCGTCGTCGAGGTTCATACCGATCCAGTCCCAGCCCACGGCCTCGGGGTGCAGCAGCGCCTCGCTCCATTCATGGTCGAGCCAGGCTGTGCCTTCGACGTCGAAGCCCTGGCCTTGCACGGTGAGGCGACCGCGCGTGGCGAGTTGCGGTTCGCTGTAGTAGTAGCTCGCCTGCTCGGGCTGCGGCCCCTTGCGCGACAGTCCGGCGTTGCCCTGCAGAAGCACCGGCTGTGTCGGCGTGAAATCGAGCGCCAGCGCGAAGTCGGCAGCCGGCAGGCGGGCCTGGTAGCCGCCGTTGGCGGCACGCACCAGACTCCAGTCGCGCAGGCGCACGGCGGTGTCGGTTTCGCTGGCCTCGGCCACACCGAAGCCGGCGCGTGCGATGCGCTGGTCATGCAGCAGCCGACGGCCCTGCAGGTCGGTGACCGCCGCATGCGCGAACACCAGCTGCTTGGCCGCGAAGGCCGACTGCATGGCTTGCGTCGCATCCACGCGCGAGCGGAAAAAAGTCAGTTGAAAACCGAACTCGCGCGCGCCCGAGCGTGCATGGCCGGTGATGTACCACCACTCGGTGCGCAGGTCGGGATGGCTGCCGAAGTCGCGCGGAAACTGCAGCGTGCGCGGCGGCAGCGCCCAGGCCGTCAGTGGCGCTGCCAGCAGTGCGAGCAACAGGGGGCGGCGGCGCAGGGTCGCGCCGATCGGGTGCATGGGGCTACTCGCGTTCATCGGGCTCATGGGCTCATCGCAGCAGCGCGCGGCCACGCGCAAGATAAGTCGCCATCTCGTCATCCGGCACCATGCTGCCGCCGGTCGCCCAGACCAGGTGCGTGGCCCGCGCGAGCGCGCTGTCGTCGAAGCCCATGCGCGCGCGGTAGCCCTGCGATTCGGTCAACACCCGCACCATGCCGGGCACACCGGCCACGGCCGACGGCTCCAGGCGCAGGCCCTCCAACGCGTCGAGTTGGGCGACATGGTGGAACAGCGTGTCGTCGCTCACGGTGATGTAGCCGTCGATCAGACGTTGCATCGCACGCCCGACGAAGCCCGACGCGCGGCCCACCGCCAGGCCGTCGGCGGCGGTCGTGCCGTCGATGCCGAAGTCCTGCACCGACACCGCGTCGTGCAGGCCGGTGCGCACGCCCAGCAGCATGCAAGGCGCGTGGGTCGGCTCCGCGAAGACGCAGTGCACCGCGTCGCCGAAGACGAACTTCAGGCCGAAGGCCACGCCACCCGGCCCGCCGCCGACGCCGCAGGGCAGGTAGACGAAGAGCGGGTGCGCCGCGTCGACGGCGATGTGCTCGGCGTCGAGCTGCGCCTTCACCCGTTCAGCCGCCACCGCATAGCCGAGGAACAGGTCGGTCGAGTTCTCGTCGTCAACGAAGTGGCACTGCGGGTCGGCCTCGGCCTGTCGTCGCCCTTCGGTCACTGCGGCGCTGTAGTCGCTCGCGTATTCGACCACGCGCACGCCGTTCGCGCGCAGCCGCGCCTTCTTCCAGGCGCGCGCGTCCGCCGACATGTGGACCGTGACATCGAAGCCCAGCTTCGCGCCCATCAGGCCGATCGACAGGCCGAGGTTCCCGGTCGAGCCGACGGCGATGCGGTGCCGCCCGAAGAAGGCGCGGAAGGCGTCGCTGTCGAGTCGGGCGTGGTCTTCGTCCTCGCGCAGCAGGCCGGCGCCGACGGCCAGGCGCTCGGCGTGAGCCAGCACTTCGTAGAAGCCGCCGCGCGCCTTGATCGAACCCGAGATCGGGAGGTGGCTGTCCTGCTTGAGCCACAGCGCCCCGAGAGGCGAGATGCCGGCTTCGCGGCACAGCGCCGCCTGCAGCGCGGGCATGGCGACGATGCCGGATTCGATGAGTCCGCCGGCCGCCTGCGTCTGCGGAAACACGCGCGCGATCCAGGGCGCGAAGCGGTCGAGCCGGGCGCTGGCCGCGGCCACGTCGTCGGCGCCGAGGCCGACGTCGCGCAGCGCTTCCGACGCCAGTGCGATGCCGGGGTTGAACCAGCTCGTCTGCTCGAGCGCCGAGAGCGTGTCGATCAGCGGGATCTCCGCGCGCCAGGCCGCAGCACTGCGGCCGGCGATGTCGTCGTTCGTCATGGGATCCACCTCACCAGTCCTCTTTCACCGCCAGCACGGCATCTCGACCTGCGGCGGCGCGACCCGCGAGCCACGCGGTGAGCGTGCCCGCCGCCACCACCGCCGCGCACAGGGCCGCGAGCCGCAACCACGGCACGAGCAGGTCCATGGTCCAGTGGAAGCTCTGCGGGTTGACCACCTTCACCAGCACCACCGACACCGCGAGACCGAGCACCAGCCCAGCGACCGCGCCGATGGCGGTCCACGCCGCGCCTTCGCCGGCGACCACGCTAAGTACCTGGCGGCGGGTGAAGCCGAGGTGCGCCATCAGGCCGAACTCCTTGCGGCGCGCCAGCACCTGAGCGCTGAAGCTGGCGGCCACGCCGAACAGCCCGATGGCGATCGCCACCGCCTGCAGCCAGTAGGTCACGGCGAAGCTGCGGTCGAAGATGCGCAACGAGTTGGCGCGGATCTGCCCGACCGACGCCAGCTCCAGCGCATCGGCCAGGCCGGGCTCGTCGGCCGCGAGCGTGCGCACGGCGGCTTGCACTTCGCTGTCGGACGCGCCATCGGCCAGCCACAACGACACGTCGCTGGCGCCGCGGTCGCCGGTGAGGCGCTCGAAGTCCCGCGCGTCCAGCGTGATCGCGCCGAACTGCCGCACGTAGTCGCGCCACACGCCGGCCACGAAGAAGGTCGGTGCCGCCGAAGTGCCGGTGCCCAGCGCCTGCGCCAGCGGCGCGAACGCCGTGCCCGGCCGCGCACCGTAGAGGTCGACCATCGCCTCGCTCACGTAGATGCCGATCTGGCCGGCGGGCACCGGCAGCGCCGCGCCGACCAGCGGCAGCGTCTGCGCGGCACCGTCTTCCAGGCCGCGCGAGATCAGCGTCACGGCGGGCCGTGCCGGGTCGAGCAGCAGCGGGCGCAGGCGTTGCGTGCCGGTGCGCGCCACGCCGGGCAGTTGCGCCAGGCGCTGCACGAAGGCGGGGGTGAAGGCCGCATCGTCGGCCGCGGTGGCGCCGGCCACGCGCAGGTACAGGTCGGCGGGCAGCACCACGTCGAGCCAGCGCGTGACGGAGTCGCGGAAGCTCGCGACCATCACCGTCAGCGCGACCGCCAGGCTCAGGCTTGCAACCACGCCACTCACTGCGACCGCCGCCGTGCCACGCATGCGCCGCGCGCGTTCGATCGCCAGCATCGGCAGCACGCGTTGCGCGAAGGCCGGCGCGATGCGGTCGTAGAGCAGTGCGATGAGCCAGGGCAGTGCAGTGATGCCGCCGACCAGCAGAAAGCCGACCGAGAAATACGCGGCGACCGGGATATCGAACAGCGGCGGCGCGTTGGCCAGCAGCACGCCGGCGACCAGCAGCGCGAGCGGCACGAGGCGGCCGCCGCGCTGCACCGGTGCCGCGCCCAGGCCCTTGAGCGTCTGCGCCTCGGGCAGCGACTGCGCCGCCCGCGCCGGCCACCAGCCGCCGACCAGCGCCGCGGCCACGCCCAGCACGCCGTACAGCGCGGCCGCCGTCGGGCGCCATTGCAGCGTGGGCGCCACGCCTGCGAAGTAGCCGCCGCCCAGGTCGCCGCCCAGCACGCGCAACGCGAACAGCGCGAGCCCGGTGCCCAGCGCGATGCCGGCCGCGCTGCCGACGACGCCCAGGATCAGCGACTCGACCAGCACCAGCGCCAGCCGGCCGCGCGGCGTGAGCCCGAGCACGCCCAGCAGCGCGAACTGCTGCGCCCGCTTGGCGACGCTGAGCGCCAGCACCGAGAACACCAGGAAGGCCCCGGTGAAGAGCGCCACCAGCGCCAGCACCGTGAGGTTGACGCGGTAGGCACGCGAGAGGTTGCTCACGCGCTCGGCCGCGTCGCCCGGCTCGGCGATGCGCACGTTCGACGGCCAGCCGGGCGTGGCCTCGAGCGCGCGGATGAAGGCGGCGCGGTCGGTGCCGCTCTTCAGGCGCAGGTCGATCCGCGTGAGCTGCCCGCGCCGGCCGAAGCGGTCTTGCGCGGCGCCGATGTCCATCACGCCCAAGGCGCTGCCGCCGGCCGCCACGCTGCCGGCGATCTGCAGGCGATGGCGCTGGGTGCCGACCTGCATGTCGAGCTGTGCGTGGTCGCCGAGCGCGGTGCGCGCGGCCGCATTGAGAAACAGTTGGTCGGGCGCGAACAGGGCGAAGCGCGCCGCGCCTTCGGCTGGCACGGGCATCAGCGCCGGCGCGAGCGTGGGCAGCGCGAGCGCATCGACACCCACGATGCGCAAGGGCAGGCGCGTGCCATCGACGACGGCGCTGGCGGCGATCTCCACGATCGGGCTCGCCAGTGCGACCTGCGGATGCGTCGCCACGCGCGCGAAGAGCGCCTCGTCGAAGCTGCCTTGCGCAGCGCGCAGTTCGAGGTCGGGCTGGCCATTGACCGAGCGCACCGCGCTGGAGAATTCGTCGAGCGCCGACGCGTTGATCAGGTGCACCGAGAACGCCAGCGCCACGCCCAGCATCACCGCCACCACGGCGGCCGCGTTGCGCCACGGGTGGTGGCGGAGTTCCTGCCAGGAGAAGGTGAGGAGCAGGGCGCGCATGGGACGATTGTGCCGTTGGCTTCTTGCGCCCTCGATCCATGGGGCCGCCCTGCGGCGCCACAATGATCGGCATGGACATGATTCGAATCGAGGACGTGGAGCGCGCCACCTTGGCGGCCGTGTGCCCGGCCGCCGTGGAGGAACTCCCGGGCTGGCTGCTCGGGCTGGATCCGGGAACTGTCGGCCGGGCGCACAGCGCGGTGCCCTTGCGGCACAGCGCGCCGGACGACGCCATGTTGGCGCTGATCGAGGCGCGCTACCGGGCCCATGGCTTGTCGCCTGCGTTCCGCCTGCCGCGCGTGGCGAGCTTCGAACGCTTTCGGGCCATGCTGAAGCCTCGCGGCTATGCCGCGGTTCAGCCGACGCAGGTAATGACGGGCACCGCAGGCGCGATGCGGCAGCGCTTCCGCAGCGAGGGCGTCACCCTGGCGCCTGCGCCCGACGCGGCCTGGTCCGCCGTCTTTCTCGGCGAAGGTTTCGACCCGGTCGATGGCGCCCACCGCGTGCGGCTTCTTTCCCAGGCCGAAGGCGCAGTCTTCGCGAGCGTGCGGCGCGACGATGGGGTGGTGGCGGCCGGCGTGGGCTGCTTCAGCCATGGCTGGGCCAGCGTGCACGGCATGCGCACCGCGCTGGCCCACCGCGGCCAAGGGCACGCCGGCCGCATCCTGGCAGCGCTGGCCGAGGAAGCGCACGCCCGGCATATCGATTCGGTGTTCCTGCAGGTCGACGCCGCCAACGGTGCCGCGCTTGCGCTCTACCGTCGGGCCGACTTCACCTTCGCTTGGACCTACGACTACTGGCGCCCGTCGTCCGCGAGACCGGCGGCCTGAAGCCCGAAGCGGCGCTCAAGCTGCAATGGCGATTTTCTTTTCTCTTCAAGAAAGTGCACGACCGATGCAATTGCCCACCTACGATGATGTGAAAGCCGCTGCCGAGCGGCTCGCAGGCCACGCCCACCGCACGCCGGTGCTGCGCTCGGCCACGGCCGACGCCCGTTGGGGCGCGCAGTTCTTCTTCAAGTGCGAGAACTTCCAGCGCATGGGCGCCTTCAAGTTCCGCGGGGCCTTCAACGCGCTGTCGCGCTTCGATGCCGCGCAACGCAAGGCCGGCGCCATCGCCTTCTCGTCGGGCAACCATGCGCAAGCGGTGGCACTGTCGGCGCGGCTGCTCGGCATGCCGGCCGTCATCGTCATGCCACAAGACGCGCCCGCCGCCAAGTTGGCGGCCACGCGCGGCTACGGCGCCGAGGTGGTGCTGTACGACCGCTTCACCGAAGACCGCGAGGCGCTCACGCAGCGGCTGGCGACCGAACGCGGCATGACGCTGATCCCGCCGTACGACCACCCCGACGTGATCGCCGGCCAGGGCACCGCAGCCAAGGAACTGATCGACGAGGCCGGCCCGCTCGACGCGCTCTATGTCTGCCTCGGCGGCGGTGGGCTCACTGGCGGCTCTGCGCTGGCCGCGCGTGCGCTGTCACCCGCCTGCAAGGTCTACGGCGTCGAGCCCGAGGCCGGCAACGACGGGCATCAGTCGCTGCGCGCCGGCCGCATCGTGCACATCGAGACGCCGCGCACCATTGCCGACGGCGCACAAACGCAGCACCTGGGCGACCTCACCTTCGGCATCATCCGGCGCGACGTCACCGACATCCGCACGGTGACCGACGCGCAACTGGTCGAGGGCATGCGCTTCTTCGCCGAGCGCATGAAGATGGTGGTCGAGCCCACGGGCTGCCTGGCCTTCGCGGGCGCCGTGGCCGATGCGCCGTCGCTGCAGGGCAAGAAGGTCGGCGTGATCGTGAGCGGGGGCAACGTCGACCTGGTGCGCTATGCGGCGCTGCTGAGCGCCAGCTGATCCTGTCGCGGCTGCGGTTCAGGCCGCTATGCCGTCGGCCCGCAGGTGCAGCACGCGGTCTGCGCGGGCCGCCGCCGCTTCGGAGTGCGTCACCAGCACCAGCGACGCGCCATGCTCGCGCGTCTGCGCGAGCAGCACGTCCATCACCTTGGTGGCGGTGGTCGGGTCGAGGTTGCCGGTCGGCTCGTCGGCCAGCAGCAGCGCGGGGCGGTGCACCAAGGCGCGCGCGATCGCCACGCGCTGCAGTTGTCCGCCGCTCAGCTGCTGCGGCAGTCGTGCACCGAGGCCAGCCAGGCCGACCACGTCGAGCATGCGCGCCACGCGCGCGTCGTCGCGCTGCCCGAGCAGCATCAGCGGCAGCGCCACGTTCTGCGCCACGTCGAGGTGCGGCAGCACGTGAAAGGCCTGGAACACGAAGCCGACGTGGCTGCGGCGCCAGATGGCGCAGGCCTCGGCGTCGAGCGCGCCGATGTCGGTGCCGTCGTGCGTCACGCGCCCGGCATCCCAGCGGTCGAGCCCGGCCATGCAATTGAGCAGCGTCGACTTGCCCACGCCGGACTCGCCGACGATGGCGACGAATTCGCCGGCTGCGACTTCCAGCGTGACGTCGGCGAACACGGTGGCTTCGCCGTAGCGCTTGGCCAGTTTGTCGATGCGCAAGGTCATTCGATCTCTCTCAGCAGGTCGACCGCCAGCGCGATCGCATCGGGCGCTTCCGCGGCCACGATGCGGCGCTGCGGCATGCTGCGCAGCCACGTCATCTGCCGCTTGGCGAGCTGGCGCGTGGCCGCGATGCCGCGCTCGCGCAGTTCGGTCATTGGAAACTCGCCGTCGAGCGCCTGCCACGCCTGGCGGTAGCCGACGCAGCGCAGGGCGGGCAGGTCGGCGTCGAGATCGCCGCGTGCACGCAGCGCTTTCACCTCGTCGATGAAGCCGCCGGCCAGCATCGCGTCGAAGCGCTCGGCGATGCGGCCGTGCAGCCAGCTTCGGTCGGTGGGTTCGAGCGACACCAGCAGCGCACAGATGGGCCGGCCGTGCTTCGGCTCAGCGCGCCCGGCCGCATGGAAATGCGACAGCGGTCTGCCGCTCGCATGCCAGACCTCGAGCGCGCGCTGGATGCGCTGGCTGTCGTTGGGCGCCAGCCGGGTCGCGGTGACCGGGTCGACTTCGGCGAGGCGCGCGTGCATCGCGGGCCAGCCGTGCGCCGCGGCATCGGCCTCGAGCGACGCGCGCAGCGCCGGGTCGGCGGCGGGCATGGCGTCGATGCCATCGGCCAGCGCCTTGAAGTACAGCATCGTGCCGCCCACCAGCAGCGGCAGCCGGCCACGCGCCGAGATGTCGGCGATGAGCCGGGTCGCATCGGCGACGAAGGCGGCCGCGCTGTAGCGTTCGCGCGGGTCGAGGATGTCGATCAGGTGATGCGGCACGGCGGCGCGCTCGGCCGGCGTGGGCTTGGCCGTGCCGATGTCCATGCCGCGGTAGACCAGCGCGGAGTCGACGCTGACGATTTCCACCGCGCGCTGCCGTGCCACGGCGAGCGCAGCGGCCGTCTTGCCGGCAGCGGTCGGGCCGGCGATCGCGGCGTAGCGCAGCGTCGGCTCAGCCATGTTTCTGCACCAGCGTCCAGGCCACGAGCGCCACGCAAAAGCTCCAGAAACCCATGCCGTAGGCCAGCGGCAGCACCGAGCCGTCGAGCTGCGTGCCCAGCCAGCCGCCGACGCCGAAGGCCGCCAGCATCATGACGAACCCATTGAGCGCCGACGCCGCGCCCGCCGCCTGCGGAAACGGGCCGACCGCGCCGCTCTGGCCGCAGGGTTGGTGCACGCCGTGCCCGAGCATGATCAAGGTCAGCGGGCCGACGATGGCCAGGGTCGAGTGAATGCCGGCCATCGCCAGCCCGGCCATCGCCGCACCGCCCGCGAGCGTCAGCACCGCGCCGCGGGCCACGCTGCCGCGCACACCGTGGCGCGCGAGCCAATGGCGACAGACGAAGGTGCCCGCGATGTAGGCCAGCGAGCTCCAGAGCATCACCAGCCCGTACTGCGTCTTCGTCAGTCCCAGCACCTGAATGAAGACGAAGGACGAGGCGGCCAGGAAAGTGAACAGCAACGCGTACGAGGCGGTGGTGAGCGCGCAGAACGCGAGGAACGTCGGGTGCCGCAGCACCGTGGTCCATGTGCGCAGCAGCGTGTCGATCTGCAGCGCATTCGTATTGCGTTGGGCCAGCGATTCGTCGAAGCGCGAGGCAATCAGCGCGAGCGCCGCCGCACCGAACAGCGCGGGCACCAGCATCGCAAAACGCCAGCCGGCCAAGTCGGAGACGAACCCGCCGATGGGTGCGCACAGGCAGGCGATCACGCCCAGTCCGGTGAGTGCGCGCGACATCACGCGCGCGCCTTCGGCCGGTTGGTAGAGGTCGCGCACGATGGCGCGCGCCGCCATCACCGCTGCGCCCATGGCCGCGCCTTGCAGCGTGCGCCAGACGATCAGCAATGTCATCGAGGGGGCTGAAGCCGCGCCGACGGCGGCCAGCACATAGGCAGCCAGGCCCCACAGCAGCACCGGCCGCCGGCCGAAGCGGTCGGACAAGGGTCCGAGCACCAACTGCGACAGGCCGAAGGCCAGCAGCAGTGCCGTGAGCGTGAGCTGGGCATGCGCGACCGGCGCGCCGAAACCGGTGGTCAGCGCAGGCAATGCCGGGAGGTAGAGGTCGGTCGTGACGGGCTGGATGCCCAGCAGCAGCGCCAGTGTCAGGACGACCAGCGCAGGCGGCATGCCGAAGGCACGCGGTGCGGCGGGAGCGACCGCCGGTGCGGGGGAAGAAGGCGGCATGCGTTCGAGGGTAACAAATGCCGCACGCGCCGTTGGCGCGCGTCCAACCCCGAAACCCTTCAGATCGCGTGCGGAGGTTGGCCGGCCAGTTCGGTGGCGGGCGGCTTCATGCGAAACAGCTGCGACAGCGCGGCTCGGTATTGCGCCGCACCCACCGAATTGGTGTTGTGGTGCGAGCCGCCTTCGACCAGCACGAACATCTTGGGCACCTTGGCGGCTTCGTAGAGCTTGCGACCGAGCGTGGGGTTGATCAGGCTGTCGGCAGTGCCGTGCACCACCAGCAGCGGCGCGCCGATGTCCTTGACCTTGCTGATCGCCTCGAAGCGCTGGGTGATCAGTGGGCCGAACGGCAACCAGCCCCACTTGAAGCTGCTCGCCACGTCGGCGATCGAAGTGAACGTGCTCTCGACGATGGTGCCGCTCTCGTCGGACACGTGCGCGGCGAGATCGATGCCGATCGCCCCGCCCAATGAATGACCGAAGATGTAACGCGGTTGTTTCGGGTGGCGGGCCGCCATCCAGGTCCAGGCCGCGCGGGCATCTTCGCGGGCGGTTTCCTCGGACGGCAGGCCAGCGGAGCTCTTGCCGAAACCCCGGTAGTCGATCGCCAAGACCGAAAAGCCCAGCTCATGCATCCGGCGCATGCGTGGTGCGGAACCGGCGACGTTGTAACGCGCGCCATGCAAATAGAGCAGCACCGGTGTGTCGGCCGACTCGGGCGCGCCGCCCAGCCACAAGCCATGAAGACGGGCCGGTTCACCGGTGACGTTGGATTTGAAATCGATCCAGACGTGCTCCATGCCCTCGGTCATGGCTTCCGAATTGCCCCAGCTCCGGTCGCTGGGCTGGAAAATCCACTCCCGTTGCCGTTCGTCGAGCGTCGAACATCCACCTGCCAGCAGGGCAACGAGCGCGGTGGCCGAAGCGAACAAGGACCAATGTTTCATGCGTGGGTGACAGACAGGTCGGGGCGTCGGAAAGTTCCGACAACAAGTCCATGCAACGTGCGTGCCGGCCTTGCCGATGACGCTCGGAAACCCTCGCTCGAATTTGTTACCTGCCGCGCAGGAACAAGCCGTCGAGTTCTCGAATGCTCAGCTGGCGCCAGGTCGGGCGGCCATGGTTGCACTGGTCGGAGCGCTCGGTGGCCTCCATTTGCCGCAGCAGACCGTTCATTTCGTCGAGGGTCAGCTTGCGATTGGCCCGCACGGCGCCGTGGCACGCCATGGTTGACAGCAGTTCGTTCTGCGCGCGTTGCACGACCGTGCTGGCGTCGTGCTGCGCCAGTTCGGCCAGCACGCTGCGTGCAAGTTCCACCGGGTCGCCGTCGGCCAGGGTCCCCGGCACCGCGCGCACCGCCAGGGTGCGTGGCGAGAACGGGGTGATTTCCATGCCGAGGGCGGTCAGAACGGCGGTGCAGGCTTCAGCCGTGGCGACTTCCTGCGGCGTGGCCGCAAAAGTAGCGGGAATCAGCAAGGGCTGGCTGCCGATGGCAGCGCCGTCGAGCTGCGTCTTGAGCCGCTCGTAGACGATGCGCTCGTGTGCGGCGTGCATGTCGACGATCACCAGACCCTGGGCGTTCTCGGCCAGGATGTAGATGCCTTGCAGCTGCGCCAACGCGCGGCCGAGTGGCCAGACCGCTGCCGTGTCTGCGTCGGCCGTCCGCGGCGACACAGGTGTCTGCAGCGGCGACGGCATCGGGGCGCCGGCGATGTGCCACGGTGGCGCGCCGGCCGTTGCCGCCTCACCGGTCGTGTCGGCAGCCGGCATAGCAGGGGAAGCAGGCCACATCGCCGCCAGGTCGCCCGGCCCGCGCTCCGCCACGAAATGAATCGCAGGTTGCGTCCAAACCGGCATCGACCTCGGCGCCGTAGAGGTGAACAGTGGGGTCGCGGCCGGCGTCGCCGTTTCGCCGGCGCGGGGAACCGCCAGCGCGTTCTCGATGGCTTGGCGCACGGCTTGGTGCACCTCGCGGCCATCACGAAAACGGACTTCGATCTTCGTGGGGTGCACGTTCACGTCGACCCGGGCCGGGTCAATGGTCAAGTACAGCGCAAACACCGGCTGACGTTGCCCATGCAACACGTCTTCGTAGGCGCTCCGCACCGCGTGGCTGAGCACCTTGTCGCGGACGAAGCGCCCGTTGACGTAGAAAAACTGCTGGTCGCCGCGCGAACGCGCCGCGTCGGGAATGCCGGCGCGGCCTTCGACGCGCACCGCGCCCCGCGTATGCGCGACGGCGACGCTGCGCGCCACGAAGTCGTCGCTCAGCGCATCGGCCAGCCGCGGGTCGCGGGCGGCGGTGGCGCGCCACTGTTCGACCAGCTTGCCTTCGTGCCAGATGGCGAAGCCGACGTCGGGGCGCGCCAGCGCGTGGCGACGCACCGCCTCCACGCAATGCGCCAGCTCGGTGGCATCGGTCTTCAGGAACTTGCGGCGTGCCGGCGTGGCGTAGAACAGTTCATGGACCTCGACCGTGCTGCCGGCGGCGCGTGCCACCTGCCGCAACTCGCCGGTGCGGCCATCGAGCGCCCACGCGGCGTCGGCGCCTTGCGCACGCGAAAGGAGGGTCAGCTCCGCGATCGCGTTGATGGCGGCCAACGCCTCGCCGCGAAAACCCATCGTTCCGACGGTCTCGAGGTCACCGAGGCTCGCGATCTTGCTGGTGGCATGGCGGCGCAACGCGACCGGCAGTTCCTCGCGCGGAATGCCCTGGCCGTCGTCCTCGACGGAGATGAGCCGCACACCGCCCGCCGACAGCCGCAAGGTCACTTGCAACGCGCCGGCATCGAGTGCGTTGTCGACCAGCTCGCGCACCACCGAGGCAGGCCGTTCGACCACTTCGCCTGCAGCGATCTGGCTGATCAGCTCGTCGGGCAGCTCTCGGATCGGGCGGCGGCTGCTGTCGATCGAAGGGGGGAAGGAAGATGGGAGGGCGCTCACCAGGGGCATTCTAGAAGTCGGCACCGGGATAATGCGCGGCATGGACATCGTGCACTTTCTCCTGGATTTCATCCTTCACATCGACAAGCACCTGGAGGCGTTCGTGATCGCCTACGGCCCCTGGGTCTATGCGCTGCTCTTCGCCATCGTCTTCGTAGAGACCGGTGTCGTTGTGATGCCCTTCCTGCCGGGCGATTCGCTGCTGTTCATCGTCGGCGCGCTGTGCGGCATCGGGCTGATGAGCTTTCCGATCGCCTGTACGGTCCTCATCGTCGCGGCGATCCTCGGCGACCAATGCAACTACAGCATCGGCCGCTATTTCGGGCCCAAGGTGTTTCAGTGGGAAGACTCGCGCTTCTTCAACAAGAAGGCGTTCAACCAAGCGCATGGCTTCTACGAACGCTACGGCGGCGTGACCATCATCCTGGCGCGCTTCATGCCCTTCATTCGCACCTTCGCCCCGTTCGTGGCCGGCGTTGCCGAAATGAACCGCGGCAAGTTCACGATGTTCAACGTCGTCGGTGCGCTGATCTGGGTGCTGGGCATCGGCACGGCCGGTTACTTTTTCGGCAATCTGCCGCTGGTGCGGGAGCATCTCGAAAAGATCATCTGGGGTCTGATCCTCGTGCCGGGCCTGATCGCCATTTTCGGCGCCTGGCGCGCCGGTCGTGCCGAGAAGGCACGCGCCGCCCCACAACCCTAATCCCAAATGGAGAAAGCGCGCCAGAGGCGCGCTTTCGACTGTTCGAGAAAAACCGCGGAACGGGGTCAGCCGGGCTGCAGGATATCGCCCCACGGAGAGAGATGGGCGGCTACACGAAGTGCGCCAACCCGGAGAAGAGCTAGTACCGCGGTCCGTTGTTCGGGTAGTAGCGCTGCTGGTTCCGCTGGTCGGAACTGCGGCCCACTTCATTCCCGACCAAGCCGCCGATCGCAGCGCCACCCACGGTTGCCGCCGTGCTGCCGCCAAGCGCATTGCCCAGCAGCGCGCCACCGACAGCTCCGCCAGCAAGGCCGATGTTCTGATTCGGGCCGTTGCCGGCGCAACCGGCCAGGGTCATGACGGAAGCGGCGGCTGCCGCGCTGATCCAGAGACGTGTCTTCATGGTGTGCACCTTTCGATGATGTGATGGCCCTATTCTGTGGATCCACGCAGCCTGACCTGTAGGCGCAGGCCGCAGACCCCTGCGCGCCCAGAAGCGTCATCGGTGCCGGACATCTGTGGCCACATCGGGGTGGACATCTGAAAGAGGTGGCAGAAAGACTACAGCTGCCGGCTGCGCGCCAGCGGCGGGTTCTGCGCAAAGTAGCGCTGAATGCCGCGCATCAGCGCATCGGCGAGGTCTTCCTGGTATTGCGTGCTGCGCAGCTTGGCTTCTTCTTCCGGGTTGCTGATGAAGGCCGTTTCGACCAGCACGCTCGGAATGTCGGGCGCCTTCAGCACAGCGAAGCCGGCCTGCTCGACCTGCGGCTTGTGCAGCCGCGCGCCGATGCCGCGAATCTCACCGAGCATGGCGCTGCCGAGCTTCAGGCTGTCGTTGATCTGTGCCGTGGTGCTCATGTCGAGCAGCGCGCGCTGCACCTGCACCTCGTGCGTCCCGACGTTGAGCCCGCCCACCTTGTCGGCCTGATTTTCCTTGTTGGCCATCCAGCGCGCCGCGCTGCTCGACGCGCCGGATTGGCTCAGCGCGAACACGCTGGCGCCGCGTGCGGCCGGCGTGGTGAAGGCGTCGGCGTGGATGCTCACGAACAGGTCCGCCTGCACGCGCCGCGCCTTCTGCACCCGCACGCCCAGCGGCACGAAGAAGTCGGCGTCGCGCGTGAGAAAGGCGCGCATCGGGCTGCCGTTGACGCTGCCCGCGTTGATGCGGTCGCGCAGTCGATGTGCCACCTGCAGCACGATGTCCTTCTCGCGGGTGCCGTTGGGTCCGATCGCACCGGGATCTTCGCCGCCATGGCCGGGGTCGAGCGCGACGATGATGATGCGGTCGGTGCGGCTGGCGGTGGCCGACGTGCGCGGTGCCGGTGCTGCCGCGACCGGCGGCTGCGCCGGGGTGGTCGCCACCACGGGCGGCAACGGTGGCGGGGCGACCAGCGGCGGCACCGGGTTGCGTCCGCCGCCTGAAAGCGGCGGTGCCGGCCGTGTCGACTGCTGCGCCATCAGGTCGCCCAGCGGATCGGTGGCCGACGGCGCGGCGCGTGTGGGTGGCGGTGCGGCCCCGGGCGCGCCGAGGTCGCGCGGCGCGATGCCCGCCACCGGCGCGTCGGCGTTGCCGGCACGCGGCGCGTCGCGCAGGCGCTCGGCGATCAGCGCCTCCATCGGGTCGACCGGCTGTGCCGGATACAGGTCGAGCACCAGCCGGTGCTGGTAGGCGGCGATGGGCGCCAGCGAAAACACCTGCGGCTGCACCGACTGCTTCAGGTCGAACACGATGCGTACGACGTTCGGCGCGTATTGGCCCACGCGCAACCCGTTGATGTAGGGGTCGCCGGGCTTGATCTTGCCGACCAGGTCGCGCAGCGCCGGGTTGAGTTCGATGCCCTCGATGTCGACCGCCAGCCGCGGCGGGCTGCCAACCGTGAGCTGCTGCGTCTGCAGCCGCCCGTCGGACTCGATCGTGACGCGGGTGTAGTCGTTGGCGGGCCAGACGCGCACCGCCATGATGGTGGCGCCATGCGCGATTTCCTGCACGCCCAGCAGCAGCACGAGGCTGCCGGCCTTGAGGAACGTGCGACGGGGCGTGTCGGCGGCGGGCTGTGTTTTCCTCATGCGGCGGCGGTCAGCAAAGCGTTGCCGCGCGGCGTGCCGGCGCTGAGAGTCACGGTGCGGGTGTCGTCGGTCATGGGTTCGATCCTAAGGGTGAGGTCGGCCTCCGGCAGTCGGCCGATGGCGTTGTCGGGCCACTCGGCCAGCTTGAGGCCGGGGCCGGCGAAGATGTCGCGAAAGCCGGCGTCGTCCCACTCGCGCGGATCGCTGAAGCGGTAGAAGTCGAAATGGAAGATCGCGAGCCCGTCGGGCGCCTCGTGCGGCTCGACCACCGCGTAGGTCGGGCTCTTGATGCGCCCGGCGATGCCCAGCGCGCGCAGCAGATGCCGCACGAAGGTGGTTTTGCCCGCGCCCAGGTCGCCCTGCAGTGACACGAAGGCGTCGCGGAGCGCCGGCGACGCCGCCAGCGCACGCGCGAAGGCTTCCGTGTCGGCCTCGTCGCGCCACCGCAGGGTGAGCGTGCGCTTTTCTACAATCGGCAGGTGATCGGCAGCCATCCACTCGTTCTTCGTATTCAGGCCATGGCCCGGGAATTCGGATTCTCCCAAATCGGGATCGCGGGCATCGATCTGTCGAGTGCCGAGGATGGTCTGATGCAGTGGCTGGCCCAGGGGTTCCACGGTGAGATGCATTACATGGCCACCCACGGCACGCGCCGAGCCCGGCCGGCCGAGCTGGTGCCGGGCACGGTGTCGGTCATTACCGCGCGCATGGACTACCTGCCGCGCAAGACGCCCGCCGACTGGCAGGCTGTCGAATTCGCGCGGCTCGAGCGGCCCTCGGAAGCCATCGTGTCGGTGTATGCGCGGGGCCGCGACTATCACAAGGTGCTGCGCAACCGCCTCGCGAAACTGGCCGAGCGCATCGCCGAGGAGGTCGGGCCCTTCGGCCACCGCGCCTTCACCGATTCGGCACCGGTGATGGAAGCCGAACTTGCGTCACGCAGCGGCCAGGGCTGGCGCGGCAAGCACACGCTGGTGCTCGACCGCGACGCCGGTTCGATGTTCTTCCTGGGCGAGATCTACGTTGACATGGCGCTGCCCGAAAGCGCGCCGGTCACGCCGCACTGCGGCAGTTGCAGCGCCTGCATCGACATCTGTCCGACCCAGGCCATCGTCGCGCCGCAACGGCTCGACGCGCGGCGCTGCATCTCGTACCTGACCATCGAGCATCCGGGGCCGATCCCGGTCGAGCTGCGGCCGCTGATCGGCAACCGCATCTACGGCTGCGACGACTGCCAACTCGTCTGCCCCTGGAACAAGTTCGCCAAGAAGAGCGCGCTGCCGGATTTCGATGCGCGCGACGGGCTCACGGGCCGCCAGCTGGCCGAACTCTTTGCATGGACGGAGGACGAGTTCCTGCGCCACACCGAAGGCAGCCCGATCCGCCGCATCGGGCATGCGCGCTGGCTGCGCAACATCGCGGTTGCGCTCGGCAATGCAGTGCGCGCCGGTCAGCCCGGCAGCCGCGAAGCCCTGGCCGCACGCATCGACGATCCCGATGCAATGGTGCGCGAGCACGTGGCGTGGGCACTGTCGAGCGAGGCATCGGTGGGCTGACTTTTTTCGAAGCGATGTCTTCACGCCCCTGCACATGGCTATATTCCGAGGCCGGACGCAGCGTCGCTTTTGACTTCCCGGCCCCGCATGAGCGGCTCACGAGGAAGAAGAATATGTCTCTGGCACACGGTTCGGCATCCCAGTGAATTTCAAGCGGATTGCAACCGGACTGGTGACGCGCCTGGTCGTGATGGGGCTCGCCATGGCGACAGTGGGCACGGCCGCCAGTTACTTCCAACTGACCCGTTTTCTCCGTGAAGACTTGACGAAATCCGTTGCCGCGCAGCAGACGGCACTGGCCGAGTATGTGGCGCGTGATATCGACAGCTACCTGGACGAGCGGCTGCAGTTTCTGGGGCGTCTGGCGGCCAGCCTCCCACCCGAACTTCTGTCCCAGCCCGCACCTCTGGCCGCATGGCTGACGCGCCACGCTGCGCTGAGCCCGGTGTTCCCGCTGGGCCTGATGGTGCTCGACCGCTCGGGCCAGCGCCTCGACGGCACCGCCGCTTTCACCGTCGATCCAATGGCCTTCGGCAACGCACTTGGCGGTCAGCCTGCGCTGGGCCGGCCGATCAAGATGGCAGGCTCGCCGAATGCGGCGCTGCCGATGGGCACGCCGATCCGCAGCCCCGCGGGCGAGGTGGTGGCAGTGCTGCTCGGCACCGCCGACCTGGCGGCCGAGGGGTTGCTCGGCCACCCCGACGACGGACGTGTGGGTCATGCCGGCGGCCTCCTGGTGGTGTCGCCGCGCGATCGGCTCTTCGTCGCTTCGACGGACCCCGCCATGTCGCTGAAGCCGACGCCGGCCTTGGGCGTGAATCTGCTGCACGACCGGGCCATGACGGGTTTCCGCGGCAATGGCATCACCATCAATGCCAAGGGCGTCGAGGAAATCTCGGCCATTGCGTCGGTGCCCCTCAGCGGCTGGTTCGTGGTGGCGCGGCTGCCTGTTGCGGAAGCGCTGGCGCCGGTCGCGCGAATGCAGCACTTCATCCTGAAGCAACGCGCACCGGCCGTACTGGCGGTGCTGGTGCTGATCGGCCTGATCGTGGCCTGGCTGCTGAGTCCGCTGCTGAAGGCCGCCAGGCAGGCCGAGAAGATGGCGCGTGGCGAGATGCCGCTCTCGCCGCTGCAAGTGGTGCGCGACGACGAGATCGGTCATCTGACGCGGGCCTTCAACAGCTTGCTGGCGAAGCTGGGCGAGCAGCAGGCCGAGCTCGAACGGCTGGCGCATTACGACATCCTTACCGGCCTGCCCAATCGCAAGTTGCTCGATGACCGGCTGCGGCAGATGCTGGCATGCAGTGGGCAGGGCGGCGGCCCGATGGCCGTGCTCTACCTCGACCTCGACGGCTTCAAGCCGCTGAACGACACCTTCGGCCACGATGCGGGCGACGAAGCTTTGCGGCGCATCGCGAAACGCCTGCTGGCCTTGGTCGGGTCGACCGACACGGTGGCGCGCATCGGCGGCGACGAATTCGTGCTGCTGCTCGCAGGTTTCGACGCACCGGCCGAGCAGGCTGTGCAGCGCCTTGCGCAGCGCTGCATCGAGGCCATCGGCGAGCCGCTGCATCTGGACTCGACCGAGATCACCGTCGGCGTGTCGATCGGCATCGTGCTCACGGAGGGCGGTGCGGCGCCCAAGGCACTGCTTGCCGCCGCCGACGAAGCCATGTATCAGGCCAAGCAGGGCGGTCGATCTTGCTACGTGCTGGCGCCGTGGCAGCGCGATCGGCCCGTGCCCGAAGCCGCGCGGCCTCAGTCGTCGTGCGAGTCGTGCGTCGCGGCCGTGCCCGCGCGCCAGTAGCCCGACGCTCGAACCCACTTGGGGTTGGCGCGACATTCGTCGACGAGGTGCGCGCGCAGCGCCTTGGCCTGCGACGACTCGCAACCGATCCACGCGTGGAAGTCTCCCGTCGGCAGTCGCGCGGCGTGCAGCGCGGCCAGAAGCGGTGGCATGCCGGCGTCCGCGCCGTCGCGGTGCACCCAGGTGATGTCGACGTCGGCGGCGCTCGGCAGATCAACGTGGTCGGCCACGCTGTCGACCTCGGCCAGCACTACGGCACGTGCACCTTTCGGTAACTCGGCCAGACGGCGTGAGATGGCGGGCAGGGCGGTGTCGTCGCCGATCAGCAGGTGCCAATCGAAGTCGGTCGGCACCATGAACGATCCGCGCGGTCCACCCACGCCGATGCGCTGGCCGATCGTCGCCTGCTCGGCCCAGCGGGTGGCAGGCCCGGCCCGGTGCAGCGCGAAATCGATCTCCAGCGTCTGCGTAGCGGCGTCGAAGCGGCGCGGCGTGTAGTCGCGCATCGTCGGCTTGCGGCCTTCGGGCCAGACCGGCCCGTCGGGGCCGGCGGCCGGCAGCGTCAGCGCGCCGGTGGTCTCGTCGGGGAAGAAGAGCTTGGCATGGTCGTCGAAGCCCGGGCTGGTGAAGCCTTCGAGCGCGTCGCCGCCGAGCGTGACGCGCACCAGGTGCGGCGTGATGCGTTGCACCTGGCGCACTTCGAGTTCGCGAAAGCGCAGCGCGTGGCGCACGCGCTGCGGCGTGCGGTCGGGGAGCAGGGTGGTGTCGTTCATGTCTAGATCTGTTCCAGTTGTTGGGCCGCTCGGTCGAGCACCGCGGCGAAGGCGTTGGCTTGCTCGGGCGTCAGCGCTTCGCGCGACAGCCGCATCCGCATGGCGAGCTTGAGGTTTTCAATGGCGCGCGTGACCTGCGGCGGGCGGCCGGCACGCGGGCCGGCACCGTCGACACCGCCCTGCATGCGAGCCAGCATGGCGTCGGTCGTGGCGCGGTTGTCGGCCAGGAAGGCATGGCCGGCGTCGGTGATGCGGTAGCGCTTGCGGCCGCCGGCGTCGGCTTCCTCGACGCTGAGGTAGCCCTGTTCTTCCATCAGCGTGAGGGTGGGGTAGACCGTACCGGGGCTCGGGCTGTAGGCGCCGCCGAGGCGGTCTTCGATCGACTTGATGAGTTCGTAGCCGTGGCTGGGCTTGTCGGCGATCAGTTGCAGCAGCACGAAGCGCAGGCCGCCATGGCCGAAGACCCGGCCGCCGCGCGGGCTGTCGCCGTCGCCGCGATGGCCGCGGCCGCCGCCCAGGCCGTCGTCGTGATCGCCGCGGCGGATGCAGGCGTGGTGATGACCGTGGGCATGGTGATGGAGGTGGTGAGAGTGGTGCATGTCGTTTCTTCGTTGTATCTAAGTTGATAAAGATATATCTAAATAGAGTCTAAGTCAAACGTCCCAAGGCCATGTCGAAGCGCATGACATCAGATTCGCCTCATCTCGTTGCGATAGCCTTCCCCCGATGCGCATCCTGTTGGTCGAAGACGATCCCTCCCTTGGCGCCACGGTCCAGTCGTGGCTGCAGCTCGATGGCTATGCGGTCGACTGGGTGCGGCGCGGCGACCAAGCCGACACGGCTTTGCGTACGCACGACTACCAGTGCCTGCTGCTCGATCGCGGCTTGCCCGGCATGACGGGCGAGGCGGTGCTGGAAGGGCTGCGGGCGCGGCAGGCGGCGATCCCGGTGATCGTCATCACCGCGCGCGACACGCTCGCCGACCGCGTCGAGGGCCTGGACCTGGGCGCGGACGACTACCTCGTCAAGCCCTTCGACCTGGAAGAACTGTCCGCGCGCATCCGTGCCGCGCTGCGCCGCGAGGCCCGCGCGCCATCACCCACGCTGAAGCACGGCGGCGTCGAGCTCGACCCGGCCGCCAAGCGCGTGACGCTCGATGGGCTGCCGGTGCAGCTCACGGCGCGCGAGTTCAACGTGCTGCACGCGCTGATGCGGCGCAGCGGGCAGGTGCTGAGCCGCGCCCAGCTCGAGGAGGCGCTCTACGGCTGGGGCGAGGAAGTGGAGAGCAACGCGATCGAGGTGCATGTCTACAACCTGCGCAGGAAGCTCGGCGCCAAGCTCATCGTGACGGTGCGCAACCAGGGCTACTTATTGGGCGCCGCGTGATGCGCGCGCGCTTTCAGCGTTGGCGTGACGAACGGCGCGCAGCGCGCGGCGCCTACTCGCTGCGGCGCCGGCTGATCGCCTCCGTCCTCGGTGCCAGCGTGCTGGTGTGGCTGGTGAGTCTGGCCGTGGTGGTGCATGTGGCCTGGCGCGAGACCAGTGATGTGTTCGACGACGCGCTCAAGGAAAGCGCGCGCCTGGTGCTGGCCCTCGGCGGCCCGCAGACATCGAACGGCACAACGCGCGAACCCGCGTCGCGGGGCGAGGCGGCGAAGCTCGAACTGCACTACCAGCTGGTCTCGGGCGATGGCCGCGTGCTGGGCCGTGGCGAGGACGCCCCTGAGCGGCCCTTCTCGCCAGCGTTCTCGACGCGCAAGGGCTACGAGAACGTGCGGGTCGACGGCCGCGCCTGGCGTGTCTACCTGCTGCGTGCTGAAGGACAGGACCTGCAAGTGCAGATCGGCCAGCCCTGGGACGAGCGGCTCGAACTGCTGGAAGACATCGCCGAAGACCTGCTGTGGCCGATGCTCGGCCTGCTGCTGTTGCTCGGCGGGTTCTGCTGGTTCGTGATCCGTCGCCTGCTGAAGCCGCTCGAACGCACCGCCGGGCGCATCGCTGCCAAGTCCCCCGATGACCTGAGCCCCGTGCCTTCATCCGAAGAGCCGCGCGAACTGTTGCCGATCGTGACGGCGCTCAACGGCGTGTTCGCCCGGCTCGGCCATGCGCTGCAGGCCGAGCGGCGCTTCACCGCTGACGCGGCGCATGAACTGCGCACCCCGCTCGCGGCGCTGCGCATGCGCATTCAGTTGATGCAGCGCCAGCAGGCCGCGGGCAGCGGCGCGCCGGTCGACTTGCGGGGCCTGCGCAACGAAGTCGACCGTTGCACCGCGCTGACCGAAAGCCTGCTCGCGCTGGCGCGGCTCGATCCGGAGCGACCGGAGTCGCTGGCCAAGGAGGCGGTGGCGCTCGATGCGCTCTTCGATCGGCTGGCGGCCGAACAGCGCGACGTCTCGGTCGGCGCGCTGCAAGTCGACGCGCGCGGCCTGGCGCTGCAGGCCCACCCGGCGCTGCTCGAAAGCGCGCTGCGCAACCTCGTCGACAACGCCTGGCGCTACGGGGCGTCGCAGGTGACGGTCGATGCGACAACGACGGCGCAGGGCGTTCGCATCGCCGTGCGTGACGACGGGCCGGGCGTGGCCGAGGCCGATCGCGCCCGGCTCACGGAACGCTTCTTCCGCGTGCTCGGCACGGAGCAGACGGGCAGCGGGTTGGGCCTGTCGATCGTCGCGCGCATCGCGGCGCTGCATGGGGCGTCGCTGCGTTTCGAAGACGGGCTCGAAACGGGTGGGCATGGCAGGGGCGGGCTGGGGGTCGTGATGGACTTTCCCGTGCCAGCGTCGGACCCCCGGCTGGCGCACCGGGGATGATCCGTCCCCTGAACCCCGAGCGTCAGCTCAACCCCACTTCATCTCGCCCTTGGCGACCTTGGCACCAATCTGCAGCGCGACGCCCATGCCGGCCGTCGGATAACGCTTCGTCATCGCGGCGATCAGCGCGGCGCTGTCGGCGGCCTTGGCCAGCTCTTCCTCGAAGGCGACGAGGTAGTCGCGGGTGTAGCGGATCGCCGATGCGTCCGTCGCGGCGCCGGGTGCCATGTGGCCCGGGATCACCACGGCTGGCTTGCGCGCCGCCATCGCGTCGAGCGTCTTGATCCAGGCCTTGCGACCTTCGACACCCGGGGTGTCGGCGGTCCACACGTGCACGCCGGAGAACACCAGCACGCCGCCGAAGATGGCGTCGAGCGATTTCACCCAGAGGTAGCGGCGGTTGGCCAGGCCGTCCGCATCGACGATGTCGATCGACTGGCCTTCCAGCGTGATCGAAGCGCCGTCGAAGGCTTCGGACATCACGATGTCCGCCAGGGTTTGCGGGCCGTTGTCCTTGAGCTGAGGGCCCCAGGTCGCGAGTTTCTTCTCGACGTTGCCCTTGATGGCCGCGATGGTGGCCGATGCCGCGATGACGCGCGCTGCGGGAAACGCGGCCTTGATCGGGCCGAGGCTGAAGTAGTAGTCGGGATCGCTCTGGCTGATGTAGATCGTGGTCAGCGTCTTGCCGCTGGCCTTGATCGCTTCGGCGAGGGCCTTGCCGTCGGGCAGCGTGAAGCCGCCATCGATCAACACGGCTTCGCGCGCGCCGGAGATCAGCACCGGGGCACGGAAGAATCCGTGCTCGCCGGCGGGGAAGTGCTTCCAGGTGAGTGGGGTGGTTGCGGCCATGGCGGTTTGAGCTCCTGAGAAGGCTGTCGCGACACCCGCGGCGGCCAAGGTTTGAATGAGATTTCTGCGTGTTTGCATGGGGTTCTTCTTGGAAAAATAGAAAGAAGTTGCAAGAGGAAAGCGGACGGCCTTTTGGCCTTCTGGCCTCTGCTCGCTCAGGTGTTTCGCAGTTGGGCGATGAGTGCGCCGGGATCGGCGTAGGCCGCGCTGGCATCCACCCGCCAGCGCTTCGCGCCGGACGTGGCAATCAAGGTCGGCACGCCGCGCGCGCCGAATTCCTGCATCAGGGCCTGCGCCTGCTTCACGCGGTCCTGGTTGGCAGCGAGAAGAGCCGCATCCGGCGTCGCGAGTTGTGCGGCGGCCTGCGCGAGTCCGAGGCCTTCCAACAGTCCGGCCAGCGTCGTCAACGAAGTCACGTCCAGGCCGTCCACGTAGCGCGCCTGCTGGATCGCTGAGAGGGCATCCAACTCGCGAGCGGGGGCGCTCGACGCCACCGCCGTGAGCGCCACGGTGGCGCAACCGCTGTCGAAGGGTTGCCGGCGGTCGCCGAGCACCCGCACGCGGTAGCGCTCGGTGAAGCGCTGCCCCGTGAGGCCTTCGATGCGCTGGTCGTTCGACCACGCGTAGGCTGCGAAGTCGTCGCTCATCGGCCTGTCGCCGCTTCCGGAGAATAGACCGGTCGGTCGCAGCCTGAGCCTCACATCGGACGTGCGGGCCAGCCCCACCATCGCAGGCAGGGCGCCGTAGCACCAGCCGCACAGCGGGTCGAACAGGTAGTCAAGGGTGGTGTTCATGGCGGGCATCTTTCGTTGAACACGATCGTAGGCAGCCCACATTGATTCTTAAATACATACGTGATAAACAATCCGTATGTTCAAAACAAACAATCAAGGCGAGCGAGGCCCCGACGGGCTGGGCAATCTGCGGCGCTTGGCCTACTTCGTCGCCGTGGTGGAAACCGGGTCGTTCACCGCCGCCGCGGATCGGCTCGGCATCACCAAGGCGGTGGTCAGTCAGCAGGTGGCGCGGCTCGAGCGTGAGTTCCGCACGTCCTTGCTGGTGCGCACGACGCGCAAGGTGCAGGCGACCGAAGTGGGACAGGCCTTCTACCAGCGGTGCGCCGGCATTCTTAAGGCGGCGGAGCATGCGTTCGACGATCTGGGAGAGCGCGCCGCCGAACCCTCGGGCACCTTGCGCCTGACGGCTCCCTTCGACTACGGCGTCGGTGTCGTGGTGCCGGCGATCGCTGCCTTCACCGAGCGCCATCCCGCGTGCAAGGTCGACGCCGTGCTGAGCGACCAGACGCTCGACCTGATGGCCGGCAACATCGAGCTGGCGATCCGTGTCGGCTGGCTGGCCGAGACGAGCCAGCAGGCGCGTCGGATCGGCGCCTTTCGTCAGGTGCTCGTGGCGCCGATGTCGATGCGTCGGCAGATGGCGGCGCTGGATCGACCGGAAGACATCGCGGCGCTTCCCTTCGTGGCGAACACAGCCTTGCGTGAGTCGCTGGTGTGGGTCTTCACGCGCGGCGAGGCAGAGCACCAGACGGTGCAGGTGCAGGCGTCCATCGGCCTGGATGCCACGCTCGCCGTGCGCGAGGCGGTGCGCCTGGGCGCCGGTCTGTCGGTGTTGCCCGACTATGCGGTGGCGGAGGATCTCGCCGCCGGGCGGCTGGTCGAGGTGCTGCCGCACTGGCGCCTGCCTTCGGGCGGCATTCATGCCGTGTTTCCAGCGGCGCGCCATCGGCCGGCCAAGGTCCGCGCGTTCGTCGATCTGCTGGCCGAGCGGGAGCAGCAGCGGCAAGGGCTCCCGACATCAGAAAGCCTTCATCTTCAGACGTTTCAATGAGCCCATGCCTTCGGTGCATCCGGCACCGGGCAGCTCAACCATCCTCAGGAGTGAAGCCATGAAGAAGACCACCACCACTTTCGTTCTCGCGCTCGGCCTGCTCGGCGCCGCTGCACCCGCGCTTGCGCAGTACACCGGACCCACGACGGGCGCGCAGACGGCGGCACCGGCCGCGGCCGGCTACACCGGCCCGAGCTCGGTGCCGACGATGACGGTCAAGCAACTGCTCGACACCGCCACCGATGACCAACACGTGCGCCTGCAGGGCCGCATCGTGTCGCACGACGGCGGCAAGAACTACACCTTCGCCGACGACAGCGGCCGCCTGCCGGTGGAGATTTCCGCCAAGCACTTTCCGCCCGGCCAGCCGGTGACAGCGACGCAGCGTGTGGAGCTGGTCGGCGAGGTCGACAAGGGTCTCCGCAGCATGGAGTTCGAGGTGGAGCAGCTGCGCCTGCTGCCCTGATCAGGCGGGCTGCGGCGCCAGGTCCGGTGCGGACTTGGCGTTGGCCGCTGCGTCCCCATCCTCCACGCGCAGGCGTGGCAGGAACTGCGGGTACTCGCGTTGCATGTACGCGATCACGCCTTCGCGCACCGCGCAGCGCAGGTCGAAGGCGAGGCTCGAATTCGCCGCGGTGCAAAGCACCCGCAGTTGCATGGTGCGCTCGGTGGCGTCGGTCACCTGCAGGTTGAAGAAGCGGCCGTCCCATTGCGGTGCGGCCTTGACCAGGCGCTCGACCTCTTCGCGCAGCGGCGCCAGCGGCATGCCGTAGTCGGCATAGATGAAGACCGAACCCAGCAACTGGGAGCCGGTGCGCGTCCAGTTCTGGAAGGGCTTCTCGATGAAGTAGCTCAGCGGCAGGATGAGGCGGCGGTCGTCCCAGATCTTCAGCACGACGAAGGTGCCGGTGATCTCTTCGACGCGGCCCCATTCGCCTTCGACCACCAGCACGTCGTCGATGCGTATCGGTTGCGCCAGCGCGATCTGCAGGCCGGCGATCAGGTTGCTGAAGACCGGCTTGGCGGCCAGACCGGCCACGATACCGATCACACCTGCCGAGGCCAGCAGGCTGGCGCCGACCTGACGCGCACCGGGAAAGGTCATCAGCATCATCGAGACGCCGGCCACCAGCAGCACGCTGTTGGCCGAGCGGGCCAGCACGCGGGTCTGGGTGAGCACGCGGCGCGCCTGCAGGTTGTCGGCGGCGTCGAAGGGGTGCTTGGCGATCAGGCCGTCGGCGAAGCCATTGACGGCGCGCACCAGCACCCAGGTGGCCATGGCGATCAGCGCCAGGCCGTTGACGTGGCGAACGCTGTCGATGAAGCGCAGGTCGTCAGGGGCCGCCTGCCACACCGCCTGGAGTGCCATCAGCGGCAACAGCGCTTGTGCTGGCCCTTTGATATTGACCAACAGGGCATGCAGCACCGGCATGTGGCGTGTCACCCGCTGAAGCACCACGCTGGCCAGCCGATGCACGATGAGCGCGAGGCAGACGGCGATGAGGGCGGAGAGGAGGGGCGGAAACCACGGGTGGCCGAGCAGCATTTCTTTGGTCATCGTTCGAGGGGGCCTTTCAAGGTTGCGGTGGAGGAATGGGGGGTGTCGACGGCGTCGGGGTCGTCGAGCGATTGCAGGATGCGTGCCGCATCGTCGCGCAGCTGGCTCGATATGGCCGTGGCCAGGTCGAGCCGGCGCAGCAGCCAGGGGCTGATGTCGTTGTCGAAGGGGTCCGGCAACGGGATGGGACCGGCCAGCGTGGTGGCGGGCGGGCTGGCAGGCATATGGGTGCCGGCGATCGGAGCGCTGCCGATCAACGCTTCGATGCGTGCCGCCGTGCGCTCCAGCGGGCCCTCGATCTCGGCCGTGGTCAGGCGGTCACGTCGCAGTACCAGCATCGACTTCACGGCGCTCAGTTGCGCCAGCAGCTGGTAGCTGTGGGCCTGCAGGTGTTCGAGCGGGGCGATGGGCGGACGTACGGCGCGCGGCTCGGAGAGCGAACGCTGCGTCGCCTGCACCAGCGCCGAGAGGCTGTCGAAAGCCTCCTTGCGCGCGAGCCGCCACGCGAGCTCGGGGCTGGTGTCGACGGCATGCAGTTGCCCCAGGCCCAGCGCCAGCCGCGCATGGCGCGCCTGCGCCTCCAGGACGCGCGACACCAGCGACGGAATCTGGCTGCGTTCCCACGACGGCAGCACGTAGCAGAACGCCCACGCGACCGTGGCGCCGATCAGCGTGTCGGCCAGGCGCTCGAACAGCGCGAACGTGGGCGCTGCGCCGACGTTGAGCAGGTGCGCCTGCACCAGGCCCAACACCGTCGCCGCCACCGACGTGATGAGATAGCGCCGCACCGCGAATCCGTGCGCGATCGCCTGCGCCACCACCGACGCGACCAGCATGCCGAGCGCCGAGGGGTGCGCCGACAGCAGCGCCACGGCGAAGACGCAGCCCAGCAGCGTGCCGGCCACGCGGCTGTTGCGCCGCTCCAGCGTTTGCGACAGGCTGCCTCGCAATACCACCACGATGGTCAGCAGAATCCAGTAGTCGTGCGAGCCCCAGGGCAGCAGCAGCGCGATGCCGTAGCCGGCTGCGATGGCGAGCGAAGCGCGGATCGCGTGGCGCAGCGGTGGCGCGTCCCAGCGCCACAGCGTGAGCAGTGGGCGCCACGACCAGTCGGTCGGGCTCACGAACATCTGCCAGTTGGCGCGCACCACGGCCAGGTTGGGCGCCGTTTCGGCGCGGGCCATCGCCACCAGCCGCAGCACCTCGTCGTTGATGTGGCCGATGCGGCTGGCCAGGCCGCGCGCCAGCATCGCGGCGTTGGGGCCGGGCTGGGCGTGCAAGGAGAGTGCGTCCGTGGCCACGTGAATGGCCGAGAGCTGAGGCCGGCGATTAGGCACCCGCCCGGGCGTGCGGCCGAGGAGCATGGCGTCGGCCAGCGCGGCGACGTCGTCGGCCAGGGCTTCGAGCACGCGGCGCATTTCCATCAGCGCGGTGGCGTGTGCGGGGTTCGACTGAAGCGCTTCCAGATCGAGCTCGCTGGCAAGCAGTTGGTCGCGCATCTCCAGCACGACGATCAGCATGCCGGCCAGCCGCTGGCGGTATGCGGTGCGCGGCGATTCGAGCACGATGTCGCGCGTGGCCTGGAGCTGGTCGGCCAGCGCCGCCTGCTGGCGCAGCAAGCCGCCGAGCAGCGAGGCCGGCACCTCGCGCACGTCGCCCGACTCGTCGCGCGAACTGAACTGGCTGGCCTCGGTGCGCATCAGCGCCGACAGCGACAGCAGCACGTCGGCCATCGCCTGCACGCGGTAACGGCCGTTAAGCGCCAGGTTGGCGAGCACCGCGTAGACCACGTAAAGCGCCGCGCCGAGCGCAAACAGCAGCGTTCGCTCGACGGCCTGGGCCAGACCGTCGGGCGTGGGCGTGGCCATCGAGAAGATCATCGAGAACATCACCGCGATGGCGATCGGGATGCCGCGCTTGCCCCAGGCCATCGCCATGAAGGCGAGGAAGGTGGCGGGCACCAGCACGAGGCCCAGGCGAATGGGTGCGGCGTGAAGCATCTGCACCGCGAAGAACAGCGGGATGCCGATCAGCGGTGCCGGCAGCATCTGCAGGAACTTGCCGCGCCGCGGGCCGGGCAGGTCGGGCGGCGCCGTCACGATCACGCCGACCGCCGCGGCCGCGCCGGCCAGGGCGCCCAGCCAGGCATGCACACCGGCGGAAATCAGCAGCAGCCCGAGCGCCACCGACAAACCGTTGGCGATGTAGTGGCTCAGCGCGATCCGCAAGGCGGCCAGGCTGCGCACGACGGCGGCGTGCGGCGCCGGCATCAGCGCGCTGTCGGGTCGCCGTCGGCGGACGCAATAGCGGCGCCGGGCGCGTCGCGCTTGATGCGAGTGAGCTTGCGTGAAACCGGGGCGGCTGGCGCCGAGGCTTGCTCGTCGGCGACGTCGGCGTCGAGGCCGGACGTGGTGGTGCGGGCGTACAGGTCGACCGATGCATCCGCGTCGGGATTGGCGGACGCAGCGACCTGGCGCACACGGTCGCTGGCGCGCATCTTGTCGTCGACGCCGGCGAACTTGGAATACTTCGCAAGCAGCGGCACCAGCTGCCCATAGATGCGCGGCGCAGCGGCCAGGCATTCGCGCTGCTCGAGGAAATCGGATTCGCCGGTGAAGTTGCCGATCAGGCCACCGGCCTCGGTCACCAGCAGCGAGCCGGCGGCGACGTCCCAGGGGCTCAGGCCGGTCTCGAAGAAACCTTCGGTGAAGCCCGCCGCCACGTAAGCGAGGTCGAGCGCAGCGGCGCCGGGGCGGCGCAGGCCTGCCATCTTCGGCATCAGGTCGGCCATGATGGCCAGGTACTGCTTGAAGTTGTCGCCGGTGCGGAAAGGGAAGCCGGTGGCGATCAGCGAATCGCTCAGCTTGGTGCGCTTGCTCACCCGGATGCGCCGGTCGTTCATGTAGGCGCCGCGGCCCTTGGTGGCGGTGAACAGGTCGTTGCGGCTCGGGTCGTAGACCACGGCCTGCTCGACCTTGCCCTTGACCGCCAAGGCGATCGACACGCAATACACCGGGAAGCCGTGAATGAAGTTGGTGGTGCCGTCGAGCGGATCGATGATCCAGACGAATTCCGAATCCTTTGCGCCGTATTCGCTGCCCGATTCTTCGGCGAGGATGCCGTGGCCCGGGTACGCGGTGAGGAGGGTCTCGATGATGACCTGCTCGGCGGCGTGATCCACCTCGGTCACGAAATCGTTGACCTGCTTCTGCGAGATGCGAACGGCTTCGACATCGAGCGCGGCGCGGTTGATGATGGCACCGGCGGCGCGGGCGGCCTTGACGGCCACGTTGAGCATGGGATGGAGGTTGGGCGACGACATTGGATTGTGGGAAGAGCACGCGGAGCCCTGAGGCCCGGAGATGCCGTCCGGCGATGCGGGCGGCGAGAATCGCGTGATTTTACCGGCTCGCCGCGCGGCGGGCTTCCTGCCGCACCCATCACCCTCATGCGCACCCGCTTCATCCTGATCCAGACCAGCCACGCCGGCAATGTCGGCGCCGCTGCCCGCGCCATGAAGACCATGGGCTTCGACGATCTGGTGCTGGTCGCGCCGCGCTGGGCCAACGTGCTGCGTCGCGAGGAGACCATCCAGCGCGCCAGCGGCGCACTCGACGTGCTGGCCAATGCGCGCATCGTCGAGACGCTCGACGAGGCACTCGATGGCGTCACCCACCTGTGCGCCACTGCGATGATCCCGCGCGACTTCGGTCCGCCGACGCGCACGCCGCGCGAACACCTCGAGCCGCTGGCCGAGAGCGATCCGCCGCAGCACGTCGGTTTTCTCTTCGGCTCCGAGCGCTTCGGCATGCGCAACGAGGACGTGTACCGCTGCAACGTGGCGCTGAGCATTCCGGCCGACCCCAACTTCGGCTCGCTGAACCTGGGCGCAGCGATCCAATTGATCGCCTACGAATGGCGGCTCGCGCTCGGCGGCTTTCCATTGAACGAATCGGTCGCGCCGACGCAGGCGGCCGACGCCAAGGCGGTGGCCGGGATGCTCGAACACTGGGAGCGCTCGCTGGTGCAGATCGGTTTCCTCGACCCCGAGGCGCCCAAGAAGCTGATGCCGCGGCTGCAGCAGCTCTTCAACCGTGCCCAGCCCACGCCGGAGGAGATCCATATCCTGCGCGGGATCGCCAAATCCATGGCCGACACGCGAAAAGGCGCGGGCAGCGCCGACACTCCGGCCGCGCCTTCCAAGTGAGCGAGCCGATAGACTCGCCGCCCGCTCTGTCCATCTCACGACAACATCCATGCTTTCGCGCCTGCGTTCCGATATCCAGTGCATCCTCGACCGCGACCCCGCGGCGCGCACGCGCTGGGAAGTGATCACCCTGTACCCCGGCTTCCACGCCGTGGTGCTGCATCGCGCGGCGCACTGGTGCTGGACGCACGGGCTCAAGTGGGTCGGCCGCTTTGTCTCGCAGTTCTCGCGCTGGATCACCGGCATCGAGATCCATCCGGGCGCCAAGCTCGGCGAGCGCGTCTTCTTCGATCACGCGATGGGCGTGGTGGTCGGCGAAACGGCCGAAATCGGCGACGGCTGCACCATCTACCAGGGCGTGACGCTCGGTGGTACCTCGCTCTACAAAGGTGCCAAGCGCCATCCGACGCTGGGCCGCGACGTGGTCGTGAGCGCCGGGGCCAAGGTGCTGGGCGGCTTTCTGGTGGGGGACGGCGCCAAGATCGGCAGCAACGCCGTGGTCATCAAGCCGGTGCCCGCGGGTGCCACCGCGGTGGGCATTCCGGCGCGCATCATCCCGTCGAAGAACGGTGCCAGCGCCGACGTGACCGGCAGCGAGCGCAAGTTCTCGGCCTACGGCATCACGCTGGACGACGACCCGTTGAGCCAGGCGATGCGCGGGCTGATCGACAGCGCCAAGGGCCAAGAGCACCAGATCGCGCTGATCTGGGAAGCGATCACGAAGCTCTCATTGCGGGCGCCTGGTAACGGCGACTGCGTGCCCTGCGACGCGGCGCGAGAAGAACGCTTCGAGGCCGAAAAGCTGACGCAGCTGGTCGGGCGGTAAATCGAACCCGCGGCTGGGTCGGGTGCCGTGTCGCAGGACGCGCCATCCAACTAGTTCGCACAAAGGTTAGGAATCTGACTGCTTCGCGGTCGAGTTAAAGATTCTTGACAATGCCTCCAATGATGTAACAAGACAATTTTCCCTTCGCTCGGAATGGCGCACATCTGCGCTTCGTGAGCCTGTTTGGGCAGGGGGGAAAATGAACAAGCATCTACACCGAATCGTCTTCAACGCCGCGCGCGGCACGCGCATGGTGGTGCAGGAAACCGCACGCAGCTGCGGCAAGGCCGGAAGTGGCGCGACCGGTGCAGTGCTCAGCGTCGCGGCCCTGGCCGGTGCCCTGATGAGCGCCCCGCTGCACGCGCAGATCGTGGCCGACCCGAGTGCGCCCGGCCGCCAGCGCCCGACCGTGCTGGCCGCGCCCAACGGCGTGCCCCTGGTCAACATCCAGACCCCCAGCGCCGCCGGCGTCTCGCGCAACACGTACTCGCAGTTCGACGTGCAGCGCAACGGCGTGGTGCTCAACAACAGCCGCACCAACGCCCAGACCGAGCTCGGCGGCTGGGTGCAGGGCAACCCGTGGCTCGCGGGCGGCTCGGCGCGCGTCATCCTCAACGAGGTCAACAGCGCCAACCCGAGCCAGTTACGCGGCTACGTCGAAGTGGCCGGCCCGCGCAGCGAGGTGATCATCGCCAACCCGGCCGGCATCCAGGTCGATGGAGGCGGCTTCATCAATGCCAGCCGCGCGACCTTGACCACCGGAACGCCGCAGTTCGGCGCGCAAGGCAGCCTCGACGCACTTTGCCGTGCGCGGCGGCAGCGTGCGCATTGACGGTGCCGGGCTGGACGCGAGCAAGACCGACTACGCGGCCATCCTGGCGCGGGCGGTCGAAGTCAATGCGGGCATCTGGGCCAACGAGCTGAAGGTGGTCGCCGGGGCGGCCCAGCTGAGTGCGGACGCTGCACAGACCGGCCCCCTGGCCGGCAGCGGCGCTGCGCCTGCTTTCGCACTCGACGTGGCCGCCCTGGGCGGCATGTACGCCGGCAAGATCACGCTCGTCGGCACCGAGGCTGGGGTCGGCGTGCGCAACGCGGGCCACATCGGCGCCGGTGCGGGCGGATTGGTGGTGACCGCCGCCGGGCGGCTGGAGAACAAGGGCACGCTCGAAGGTGCCAAGGTCGCGCTGAGCAGCGCGGCGGACATCGACAACCGCGGCGGGACCATCCGCCAAGCCGGCACGCGCGAGCTGGCGATCACGGCGCCGGTGCTGAGCAACACGGCCGGCGGCTTCATCGGTGCGGAGCCGGTGGCGCAGCCGGAACCCGGATCGCCGTCGGCGAGCAACCCGGACACCGCGAACAACGCCGGTACCGGCTCGGTCGCGCCGACCACGGGCACGAGCACCACCACCGGCGCGGCCACGCCCGCGATCGGCGAACCCGCACCGCTGCAGCCGGCACCCGCCACGGGGCCGGGCGCCATCACGGCGACAGGCAGCGTGCTCAACGACGGCGGGCGCATCTACGCGGGCGGCGAGATTGCACTGAACACGCCGCGCATCGACAACACCGGCGGCTCGCTCACCGTGGGCACGATGGCGGTGACGGGCGAGCGCTTCAGCAACGCGGGCGGGACGTTGAATGTGGCACGCAGCTTCAGCGCCGATGTGGGGCGCTTCGACAACACGGGCGGGACGTTGCGCGCCGGGAGCCTTGCCATCACGGCCACGGGGGACGTGCTGAACGTCGATGGCACGTCGAGCAGCGCGTCGAATGCGTACATCACCGCCGGCGGCAGTCTGGACAACACGCGCGGCAGCATGGCCGCAGGCGGTGCCATTGACGCACGCGCAGGCGATGCACTGCGCAACGCCGGCGGCGAGGTCTTCGCCACACAAGGGCTCGCGCTCGGAGCACGCAGTCTCGACAACCGAGGCGGCAAGCTGCAATCGGCCAGCGGCGCGCGGCTCGATGTCCGCACGACAGGCGCGCTGGTCAACACCGCGGGCGCCATCCTCGCTGGCGGCGACCTGGGCATCGAGGCCGAGGGATTCGACAACGCAGGCGGCTCGGCCACTGCTGCAGCAGCGCTGTCAGTCCGCTTGCGCGGCGCGCTCGACAACCGCACAGGTACCTTGGCCGCGAACACTGGCGTCGCCGTCACGGCCAAAAACCTGTCCAACGCGAGCGGCAGCATTGCGGCCATACACGGCGACCTGCGCGTCGCTACCGACGACGGCGTCGACAATGCTGCCGGCAAGCTCCAGGCGGAAGGCAGCACGGTCATCGCCGCGAGCGGCGTTGGCAACGTGGCCGGCACGATCAGCGGCCGCAGCGTCACGCTCGATGTCCGTGGCCACGCGCTCGACAACACGCAAGGCACGGTCGTTGCTGCCACGACTTTGGGACTGCAATCGGGTGAACTGATGAACGACGCCGGGCTGATCCAGTCGGGCGGCGCCATGACGATCGACACCGGGACTGCACGCATCAGCAACCGACGTGCCGTAGACCACCTCGAGGGCCAGGGTGGCATCACGAGTGGTGGCGCTTTGTGGCTGCGCAGCGGCGAGGTCGACAACACCGCCGGCTTCATCGGCGCGAAGGCACCGCTGGACGCCAACACGCGCGGGCTGGTCAATGCGCAGGGCGGCGTGGTGCTGAGCGAGTCGACCTTGAGCATGCGGACCCACGACGGTGACTACGACAACCGCGGCGGCCAGACGCAAAGCGTGGGGGCGCTGCACCTCGATGCAGGGGCTGTCGGCAGCCTGATGAACCGGGGCGGTCTGATCCGCGCCGACGCCGACGTCACGATCGACGCGGCGCACGTGGACAACGGCGCCACGCTGGGCACCGATCAAGGCATCGAGGGCGGAAAGATCACCATCCGCACGGCCACTCTGGACAACGTAGCCGGCGCCATCCGCGCCGACGCCAGCGCGACGGTCGAGGCACGCACGCGCGTCGACAACAGCGGCGGGCTGATCTCCGCAGTCGATACGGTGCGCGTGATCGATCCGGGCACGGGCGCCAAGACGTTGGCTGTCGTCAACGTTGGCGGCACGCTGGTCGCCAACAAGGGCATCGAACTCGACGCCGCCACCCTCCAGGGCAACGGAAAGTTGCATTCGGGCAAAAACCTGGCCCTGGCGTTCGGCCAGGACGTGCTGAACGATGGCGAGATCAGCGCGGTCGGCGACCTGACTTACCGCAGTGGCGGCAAGCTCACCAACCGCGGCAAGCTCGTTGCGGGGCAGCACCTCGACGTCCATGGCGCCGAGGTGGAGAACACCGAGGGCGCCGAGATGAGCGGCGACAGCACGACCGTCGGCGCCAGCGGCACGCTCACCAACCAGGGGCTGATCGACGGCCACGACACGCGCATCGACGCTGGCGCGCTCGTCAACGGCGTCACCGGCCGCATCTACGGCGACCACCTTTCGATCGCCGCCGGCAGCGTGTTGAACGACGGGGACGGCACGCGCGGCGGCACCATCGCGGCACGCGAACGCCTGGACATCGGCGCGAGCAGCATCGAGAACCGCAACGGCGCACTCATCCTGAGCGCCGGCGACATGGCCATCGGCGGCGCCCTGGATGCCGACCGCCATGCCACCGGCAAGGCCGGCGTGCTGACCAACCACGCCGCCACCATCGAGGCGCTCGGCAATCTGGACATCTCGGCCGGCACGCTGAAAAACACCAATGGCGGCGTGACTTGGATGATGGTGCCGGGCGACAGCACGCATGTCGTGGAGTACGCGGTGTCGGGCAGCGCACAACGTTGGAAGGCGTCCGATGTGCTCTTTGCCGAACTCGTTTCGCTGGGCGGTTGGAGCCGCTTCAGCGGCATCGCAGCGTCCGATCCGTATGCCACGGGCAGCAACCCGAACTACAAACTCCTGCTGCCATCGCCCGATTACCCGCTGACGAAGTTCGCGCGCTATTACGCGGACAGTCCGAAGAACAGCGCCGACTTCAGCTATGTCAATTGCACAGGCGGTGACAGCGACAATTGCGAGACCGTGACGCTGCTGGGTACGTGGTTTGCGATCGGTGACCCGATCTGGGCCGACTTCGGCGTGACGCCCCCGACCGCCGAGCTTTCGGCCGGCAACCCTGGGCGCAGCGCGCCGAACATGACGGTCGGCCAAATCGGCACCACCATCCTGGTGGGCGACCCTGGCGGCATGGTGGAGCAACTCATTCCCTTCGACCACCCGGTCACGCAGGCCGAGTACGACGAATGGCAGGCCTATCGTCAGGCGCACGCCAAGCTGGATCAGGCGACCGCCAAGTTCACGTCGACCATGATCGGCACGCTGTTCAAAGAGGGGCGCATGCACGCGATCTACGACGCATGGGATTACACCGCGCGCACCGACGCCCTTTTGATGCAAAGCTCAGCCCCGGCGAAGATTTTGGCAGGCGGCACGATGCGCATTGACGTGGCGCACGGCCTCAACGACATGAGCCAGATCCTCGCGGGCGGCGCTCTCACCGTCACCGGCGGTGCGATCGCCAACGTCGGCAAAGAGGTCGACGCCCTGACGGTGCGCTCCGGCGCAACGGTGCACAGTTCGATCAAGGAGCACACGTTCGGCAGCGACGAGCGGGTGTACGAGTCGGCTGCGTACAACCTGACAACGCCGCGCACCGTGACGCTGGTCGCGGCGCGTCAAGAAGGCACTCAGGCTATCAACGGCAGTGGCAAGGTGATTGACGGCGTGGCAATGGGGCCAGCTGGCCCGGGCGCCCAGGGAAGCGCAAGCGTGGCTCCAGGCGTGCGGGTGAATCCGATCGTCGAAGTGCAGGCCGAAGTCGGTGCCGGCACGCCGACGCTGATCCGCACCAGCACACCACCGAGCGGCCTGCCCAGCGCGAGCCTGTTTCGGACCACATCGAGCGGCCACTACCTGATCGAGACCGACCCGCGCTTCGCCAACCAACGTCAGTGGCTCAGCAGCGACTACCTGCTCAACAACCTGGGGCTCGACCCGAGCAACATCCTCAAGCGCCTGGGCGACGGCTTCTACGAACAGAAGCTCATTCGCGAACAGATCGCGCAGCTCACGGGCCATCGCTACCTCGACGGTTTCACCAGCGACAACGCGCAGTACACGGCGCTGATGAACGCGGGCGTCACTTTCGCGCGAGCCTATGGGCTGCGCCCCGGCATCGGGCTCACCGCAGCACAGATGGCGCAGCTCACCAGCGACATCGTCTGGCTGGTCGAGCAAAGCGTGACCCTGCCCGACGGCAGCACCCAACGCGTGCTGGTGCCCCAGGTGTACGTGCGCGTGAAGCCCGGCGACATCGACGGCAGCGGCGGCTTGATCTCGGGTCGCAGCGTCGACATGAAACTCAGCGGCGACCTGCGCAATGCCAGCGGCACCATCGCCGGACGCACGACCGTGCGGCTCGACGCCGACAACGTGCACAACCTGGGCGGGCGCATCACCGGCAACGACGTGGCCATCAAGGCCCGCACCGACCTCGACAACATCGGCGGCACGATCGACGCAGCCAGCCGCGTCAAGCTCGATGCCGGACGCGACATCCGCATCGAGAGCACCACGCGCACGGTCACCAGCAGCACGGGCGCGTTGCCGGGCAAGGGCAGCAAGAGCGGCGTGGACCTCGCCGATGTCGCGCTCGACCGCGTGGCCGGCGTGTACGTCACGGGCGCCGGCGGCACGCTCACCGCCACGGCAGGCCGCGACATCCAACTGATCGGTGCGCAAGTCGACAGCGCTGGCGACCTGAGCCTGAAGGCCGGCCGCGACCTGAACATCGACAGCGTGACCACCGGGCGCCAAGAAGACATCCGCTGGAACGGCAAGATGAGCCGCAGCACCACGGAAAGCACCGAGACCGGCACCACCATCGCCGGAGCCGGCAGCGTGACCCTCAAAGCCGACCGCGACATCACCGCCCGCGCCGCCAGCTTGAGCGCAGGCGACACCCTCACGCTGGACGCAGGCCGCGACCTCACGCTGTACGCTGGCCAGAACCAGACCAGCGCCGAGACCAGCCACGCCACCAAGAGCGGCATGCGCCACTACAGCCTGGACGCCACAGGCCAGGAGACGAGCCTGGCGCGCACCACGCTCAGTGCCACCGACATCCGCCTGCGCAGTGGCAACGACACGGTTCTGGCGGCGGTCGAGGCCAACGCCAGCACCCTGGACATCCAGACCGGCGGCAAGCTGATCTTCGCCACCCAGACCACCACCGACGCGGCCAGGAGACGAGCCTGGCGCGTACCACGCTCAGTGCCACCGACATCCGCCTGCGCAGCGGCAATGACACGGTGCTGGCCGCGATCGAGGCCAACGCCAACACCCTGGACATCCAGGCGGGCGGCAAGCTGGTCTTCGCCACCCAGACCACCACCGACGCAGCCAGCCGGCAAGAAGCCAAGGGCGATGCGGCCTTCGTCTCCGCGTCAGGCAAAGGCCACGTGGACGAGACGACCCACTACAACCAGCTGAACGTGGGCACGCTCAAGATCGTCGCCAAGGGCGGCGTCACCGCGCAGATCGGCGAGCACGACACGCAAGCCACGCTGGCGCAGCAACCCGGCATGGGCTGGGTCGACCAGATCGCCAACGATCCGGCCCTGGGCCGGGTGGATTGGCAGCAGGTGCAGGAGGCCCACGACAAGTGGCAGTACCGCCAGAGCGGGCTGGGGCCGGTGGCGGCAGCGGTCGTGAGTCTGGTGGTGGGCGTGGCGACAGCCGGGGCTGGCACTGCGGTGATGGGCGCAAGCGCCACAGCCTATCCGGCCACCACCGCCGCCATCCAGGCCGGCATCACCAGCATGGCCAGCCAGGCCACCGTGTCCTTCATGAACAACGGCGGCAACTTGGGCAAGGTATTCGACGAGCTGGGCAGCAGCGCGAGCATCAAGGCCATCGCCACGTCGATGGTCACTGCCGGTGCGATCCAGGGGCTGAGCACCTCGGGCCTGCTGCCGGACAACCTGGCGAATGCGACCAACGGCAAGGCCAGCTTCCCCAACATGCTGGGGCGCCAGCTCATCGACAACACCGCCAGTGCGGTGATCCGCAGTGGATCAACGGGACGAGTCTCGAAGACGAGCTGCAGCAGGGGATCGTTACGGCGTTCTTGAATACGGCGGCGGCGCAAGGGGCCAACTGGATCGGCGACAACGGGCCGCAGGGGAACCAGACGCTCAACGCGTTTGCTGTAGAGGCGGCGCATGCAATCGTCGGCTGTGGAATCGGTGCTGCAAGGGCAGGCAACGGCGGTGGCTGCGCGGCGGGCGCATTGGGCGCCGTGGCCGGCCACCTGGCCTCGGGCGCCATGCCCGGCATGGACCCAAACGAAGTGCTGGCCGTGTCGCAGTTGATCGGCGGACTGGCGGGGGCCGTGACTGGACAAGGGGAGCAGGGTGTTTACATCGGCGCGGGGGCTGCGGGCAATGCGGTGGCGAACAACCGGCAGTTGCACCCTTCAGAGCTTGAACTTGCAAAGACCTTGTACGCGAAGGCCCAGAAGGATGGATTGCCCTATACATTGCAAGAAATCGAGGCACAGATGCGTTGATGGGCAATGACGCCAAAGGCGTTAGCCCGAACCACGGCGAGATCTTTTGGAATACTGCGAACGATCCGAAAGCAATGGAGGCTTTACAAAGAAACTTGGCCAACGATCCGTCGATGCCCAAGTGGGTAGAGGGCAACAGCGTCTATGAAATTATCGGCACGCCCAATGCTGCGATTCAATCTTTTGTCGCGATCAACACCAAAGACAACACGAGCTACATTCCAGGAGCCTCGCCCTATGTAGCGAGCAACACGGGGTTTGGCGATGTGAAGGGAAGCCCTCCCGACATAAACACCGCACCATGTGCGAACTTGAACTTAGGATGCATTTCCGGCGTGGGGGTCCAGCAAAACACACCGCTGACGCCAGCGCAGAAAAAGATGGGGGGCGAATACTTCGGAAAGGCTGGCACTGATTATCAGAGGGCTGCGGCAATAGCCGTTGCCGCGGGAAATCCACAAGTTGCAGCCAGTTTTGAAGTGGCGGCGGCCATTGCAGGTCTTCTCGAGCAAAGTTTTCTGCCAAACACAGGAAAGGTCTTCTTCGATTCCGCAGTTGATGAAGCAGTAAAGCGAGTTGCCGCAAAGATGAATATACCTCCTCCTATGGCAGTAGAAATCGCGGAGTGCGAAATCAAGCCGCGCATGCAAGTCCCAAAAGATGAGCTCAATAAATACGTCGGAGGGGTTCGATGAAATTCAGCAAGGGCGACGCACTGCTTGCCATCGGGATTCTCTTAGTATTTGGGCCTTGGCTGCTGGGCTTGAGGTTCAATGCACTCGTGTATGTAGTAATGCTCGTGGGAGCGGTACTGACTGCGATATCAGGTTACGGTGCACAAATGGCGCAGATGGGGCAAAAAGATACAGGCCAAGAACTCATTGAGGAAACACTAGCCATCATTAAGAAAAAGACCGCTGTTTGCTTTCGAAAATCCCGGATAAGGCTTCGCCGCTGGAGGCGCCATAAAAAGTCATAGTCGGGGCGTGAGTTACACGACTTGACCACGGCCAGGGCCGGCGCAACGACGGTGCGCCTGCACGCCGACAACGTCCACAACCTGGGCGGGCGCACCACCGGCAACGACGTAGGCATCAAGGCCCGCACCGACCTCACCAACATCGGCGGCACGATCGACGCGGCCAGCCGCGTGAAGCTCGACGCGGGCCGCGACATCCGCATCGAGAGCACCACGCGCACGGCCACCAGCAGCACGGGTGCACTGCCTGGCAAGGGCAGCAAGAGCGGCGTGGACCCGGGCGCCGTCACGCTCGACCGCGTGGCAGGCGTCTACGTCACGAACCCCGGCGGCACGCTCAGCGCCACGGCCGGGCGCGACATTCAGCTGGTCGGCGCGCAGATCGAGAGCGCGGGCGACATCCTGCTGGACGCCAGCCTGCGACCTGAACATCGACAGCGTGACCACCGGACGCCAGAAGGACATCCGCTGGAACAGCAAGATGAGCCGCAGCACGATGGAGAGCGCCGAGACCGGCACCACGATCTCGGGCGCGGGCAGCGTGACCCTGAAGGCCGACCGTGACATCACCGCCCGTGCCGCCACCCTGAGCGCGGGCGACATGCTCACGCTGGACGCGGGCCGCGACCTCACGCTGTACGCTGGGCAGAACCGGATCAGCGCAGAGACCAGACACGCCACCAAAAGCGGCATGAACCACTACAGCCTGGATGCGACCAGCCAGCAGACCAGCCTGGCGCGCACCACGCTCAGTGCCACCGACATCCGCCTGCACAGTGGCAACGACACCTTGCTCGCGGCGATCGAGGCCAACGCCAGCACCCTGGACATTCAAGCCAGCGGCAAGCTGATCTTCGCCACCAGACCACCATCGACGCGGCCAGCCGACAGGAAGCCAAGGGCGATGCGGCCTTCGTCTCCGCGTCAGGCAAAGGCCACGTGGACGAGACATCCCACTGCACGAACTACAAGCCCATGCACAGCGCCGCTCCAAGCCGGCGACCCGTCGGTCAGCCGATCAAGCGCAAACGTGGCGTGCTACATCCCTACGTAATTCGGCCCGCCACCGCCCTCGGGCGTGACCCACACGATGTTCTGCGTCGGATCCTTGATGTCGCAGGTCTTGCAGTGCACGCAGTTCTGCGCGTTGATCTGCAGCCGCTCCTTGCCGGCATTCGCCTCGTCGGGCACGAACTCGTACACGCCGGCCGGGCAGTAGCGCGACTCGGGGCCGGCGTACTCGGGCAGGTTGATGCGCGTGGGCACCGTCGCGTCCTTCAGCGTCAGGTGCGCCGGCTGGTTCTCTTCGTGGTTCGTGTTGCTGATGAACACGCTCGAGAGCCGGTCGAAAGTGAGCTTGCCGTCGGCGCGTGGGTAGACGATCTTCTTGCACGCACTGGCGGGCTTGAGCCGCGCGTGGTCGGCCTCGGTGCGGTGGATGGTCCACGGGATGTGGCCGCGCAGCACCAGCTGTTCGACGCCGGTCATGATGGTGCCGACGGTCAGACCCTTCTTGAACCACTGCTTGAAGTTGCGTGCCTTGTGCAACTCGGCGTGCAGCCAGCTCTTTTCGAAGGCCACGGGGTAGCTGCTCAGTTCGTCGTGCTGGCGCCCTGCGATCACCGCCTCGAACGCGGCTTCGGCGGCGAGCATGCCGGTCTTGATCGCGGCATGGCTGCCCTTGATGCGGCTGGCATTGAGGTAGCCCGCTTCGCAGCCGACCAGGGCGCCGCCCGGAAACACCGTCTTGGGCAGCGACAGCAGGCCGCCCGCCGTGATGGCGCGCGCGCCGTAACTCAGGCGCTTGGGCGCCTTCAAGCCCTTGTCCTGGCCTTCGAGGTACCAGCGGATGTTCGGGTGCGTCTTGAAGCGCTGAAATTCTTCGAACGGGCTCATGTGCGGGTTCTGGTAATCCAGCCCGACGACGTAGCCGATGATGAGTTGGTTGTTCTCCGCGTGGTAGACGAAGGAGCCGCCGTACACATCCGACGACAGGGGCCAGCCGGCCGTGTGGATGGCCAGGCCCGGCTGATGGCGCGCGGGATCGATCTCCCAGAGCTCTTTGATGCCGATCCCGTAGCTTTGCGGGTCCTTGCCGTCGGCGAGGTTGTACTTGGCGATCAGCTGACGGCCCAGGTGGCCACGCGAACCTTCGGCGAACACGGTGTATTTGCCGAGCAGCTCCATGCCGAGCTGGAAGTTGTCGGTCGGCTCGCCGTCTTTGCCGATGCCCAGGTTGCCGGTCGCCACGCCACGCACCTTGCCGTCGTCGGTGTAGAGCACTTCGGCGGCCGGAAAGCCGGGGAAGATCTCGACGCCGAGCTCTTCGGCCTGCTGGGCCAGCCACTTCGTCACGTTGCCGAGGCTGACAATGTAGTTGCCGTCGTTGTGGAAGTTCTGCGGCAGCATGAAGTTCGGCGTGCGCGTGGCGCCGGTCTCGCTCAGCATCAGGAAGGTGTCGGCCGTCACCGGCTGGTTGAGCGGTGCACCGCGTTGCTTCCAGTCGGGGAACAGTTCCGACAGCGCCTTCGGGTCCATGATGGCGCCTGACAGAATGTGTGCGCCGGGCTCAGAGCCCTTCTCGAGCACCACGACCGAGATCTCCTTGTCGTTCTGCGCGGCGAGCTGTTTGAGGCGGATCGCTGTGGACAGCCCGGCGGGACCGCCGCCGACCACGACGACGTCGTACTCCATGGCTTCGCGCGGGCCGAACTGGGCAAGGATTTCGTCGTGGGTCATTGGAGTTCTCGTCGATAGGATGGGGTTGGCCCGGCACCGCTCGGCACCGCAGATCGCCTTGCATTTTATGCGGCGCATCGCAGTGGCCCTTGTCAGCCGCCAGCGCCGATCGCATTGCCTCACGTGTCGCGTTCGCGTCAGGCGGGCCGGTGCGACACTGGACCTTTTTCCTCCGGACACCTGATGAAGATCGACATCCCCGAGCGCAAGAAACTGGTCTACGAGATGTCCATCGCCATCCGCTGGGGCGACATGGACGCGATGGGCCACCTCAACAACGGCAGCTACTTTCGCTACATGGAGACTGCCCGCATCGACTGGATGCGTTCCATCGGTTTCGAGCCCGACCCGAAAGGCGAGGGCATGGTGATCGTCAACGCCTTCTGCAATTTCTACCGCCAGCTCGAATACCCGGGCGACGTGCTGCTGAAAATGTACGCCAGCGATCCGGCTCGCACGACCTTCGAAACGTGGGCCACCATGGCACGTGCCGACGCCCCCGATGTGATCTGTGCCGCTGGCGGCGCCACCACCATCTGGGTCGACTTTCCCAAGCAGAAGGCGATGAACCTGCCCGACTGGCTGCGCGAACTCGTCACGGTTTGACGTGCAGCATTTCGCTGCGGCAAAGGACTCAGGCCGGCTTCAGAGCGATGCGCGCCTCGAAGCCCGTGGCTGACCCGCGTGGTGGCGACAGCAGCGTGAGCGCAGCACCGTGCTTCTGCACGATGGTCGCGACGATCGAAAGCCCCAGTCCGTAGCCGGCCCGCTCGGCGCTGTGGCGCACGTGGCGAAGCTGCAAGGTGCGCAGTTCGACATCGTTCACGCCGGGGCCGAAATCGCGCACGACCAGCGTGCAGTCGGGCTCGACCTCGATTTCGACCCGCCCTCCGGCATAGCGCAGCGCGTTTTCCACCAGGTTGCGCAAGGCGATCGCGAGCGCATCGAAATCACCCAGCGCCACCGGCGCGGCGCCGCGGTCCGGCACCTTCAGCCCGAGCCGTTCGAGCGTGCCCGCGTCTTGCCAGAACTCCTGTGCGACAGTGGCCGCCAGTGACCCCAGGTCGACGCGATCCCGCGTGAAAGACGCGCCCGATTCGGCGCGCGACAGTTGCAGCAGCTTCTCGGTGCGGTGGCTCAGCATGCGCAATGCGTCGAGCGCGGCTTCGACGTCCTCGCGACGCAGTTCATGCTCGAGCGCGGTCTGTAGTCGCAGGCGCGCGGCCGCCAGCGGCGTGCGCAGTTCGTGGGCGGCATTGGCCGCGAGCGCGCGTTCCACGTCGAGCGATTGCGCCAGCCTTTCGAGAAGGCGGTTCACGTGGTCGCCCACCAGCTGCAATTCCTGCGGCAGGCCGGGCAGGGCGATCGGGCGCAGGTCGGTGCCGTCGCGTTCGCCGATCTCGATGGCCAGCCGTTGCAACACCTGAAGCTCCTGGCGCGCGATCCTGCGCAGCACCCAGGCCAGGATCGGAAGCACCGCGCCCAGAGGAATGACCAACCCGAACAGCGTGCGGTTGAGCGCCGTTCGCCGCTCGTCCAGCGGATCGGCGACCTGCAGAAACAGTTCGCGTGTCGGATGCCGGACGGTGTAAACGCGCCACGCGTCGTCGTTGGAAAAGCCCGCGGCCAGCGGTACATCGAACACGTTGCCGGGCGTTTCGGCCGATCGCAACAGCACGCGCCCGCCGGCGTCGACCACCTGGAACATCACGGCGGCATCGGCGAAGGTGGGTGTCGGCGCCACCAGAAAGCGGTCGTCCGTCCGCTCGCTGGCCTGGCGGTCGAGGTCGTCGAGCGCGATGTCGAACATGCGGTGCGACACCTCGACCAGCTCACTGTCGAAGTTGTAGTTGATCTCACGGTCGACATACCAGACCACGCCGATCACGCACAGCAGCCACACGCCCCCCACCCACAGGATCAGCGTGCGAATGAGCCGGCCGGCCAGCGTCTGCACGGCGGATGCCTGCGAGGCGGTCGGTTGCAATGTTCCGTCGCCGCTCAATCACCGTCTCCGGCAGCGTGGACCAACCGATAGCCCAGGCCGCGCAGCGTCTGGATGTGATCGCGGCCGAGCTTGCGGCGCAGCCGGCTCACGAACACCTCGAGCGTGTTGCTGTCGGCTTCGTCGTCGAAGCCGTAGAGGGCGTCCTGCAGGTTCTCGCGTGTGTGGATGCGGTCGGGCCGCGTCGCCATCACGCGCAGCAGCGACCATTCCTTCTGCGTCAGCGCCACCGGCACGCCGCGGCGGCGCACCAGTTCGCGCGTGAGGTCGATCTCCAGGTCGCCCAGCGCCACCACCGGCGCACTGGCGGTGCTGCGGCGGCGCTCCACCGCCCGCAACCGGGCCAGCAGTTCGCCAGGGTCGTAGGGCTTGATGAGGTAGTCGTCGGCACCGGCATCGAGGCCGCGGATGCGGTCGGTGACCTGGTCGCGCGCCGTGAGAACGATGACGATGGGCCGCTCCTTGATGGCGCGGATCTGCGGCAGCAGCGACAGGCCGTCGCCATCGCCCAGATGCAGGTCGAGCAACACCGCGGCGTATTGCGCGGCGCGCAGCGCGGCGCCGGCCTCGGCCAGCGTGGGACACGCGTCCACCACGAAACTCTTGGCGCGCAGGTAGCCGCAGACCGCTTCGGACAGCGCCGCATCGTCTTCGACCAGCAGAACGCGCATGGGCATCATCCTCAAAGGGATCGAGTCTAGCGATCCGGCCCTTCAGCCTGCGTTCAGGCGCGGTGGCTAGGCTCTGCCGCCATCGCCGATGGTCCTTTTCCTTTCGGTCGGGCACCTGGCCCGCTGTGCATGTCCTCCTTCCTTTCATCGCGGCGCGCTGCCGCGCTTCTTGCCGCGCTGTTGCTCGTTCTGCTCTGGGACGCGTCCGGCCTCGACCTGCCGATGGCGCGCTGGGCCGGCGGATCCGACGGGTTTGCGTTGCAGCACGACCACCGCTTCGTGCTGGCCTTCCACGAGGTGCCGCGCTTCCTGAGCTGGGCGTGCATGGCGACGCTGTTCGCCGCGATCCGCTGGCCGTTTGGCGTGCTGCGGAAACTGGCGCTGGCGGAGCGCATTCAACTTGCACTGACGGTGTTGGCCTCGGTCATCGCCGTGTCGCTCATCAAGAATATCAGCCACACCAGCTGCCCGTGGGACCTGAAGGCGTTCGGTGGCGTCGCACGCCATGTGTCGCATTGGAGCTGGGGTGTCGACGATGGCGGTCCCGGCCGGTGCTTTCCGGCAGGGCACGCGTCCGCGGCGTTCGCCTACGCGGGTGGCTGGTTCGCGCTGCACCGGCATGCCCCGCGTGCCGCCCGGTGGTGGCTTGCGGCGGCGCTCGTGTTCGGTCTCGTCCTGGGGCTGGCGCAGCAATGGCGGGGCGCGCACTACATGAGCCACACGTTGTGGAGCGCTTGGCTGTGCGTTGCGGTCGGCGCCTGTGTCGATGCGTTGGCGCACGCGCGCTGGCGCCGCACGCCCGGCGCGAGCGGGGCTGTGCCGAAGCTGAACGAATCCTGAGCCGGGCATTCAGGGAAACTTCATTCCTGGTTTCCACCATCGGTGGATGACTTCTACATTTCAGCCAGCCGCGCGCCCCGACGAGCGCGTGGTGACGCCGGTGTCGCCGGCGCCGAGCGCTGCAGCGCTTCCCCATTGGGCACGCGCCGTCGATGCATGGATGTCGCAGCCGCGCTCGGCGCAGGCGGCGATCGTGGGCCTCTCGATCTACCTGCTGCTGGCCGCCAATTGGCCGTTGTGGCTGGCGCTTGCGCGCATCGGGGGTGCGCCCAGCGTCTACATGCGTTCGATCGGCGCGATGGCGGTGCTGACCGTCGCAGGAACAGTCGCCTTGCTGTCGCTCACGGCCTGGACGCGCTGGATGAAACCGCTGTGGTTCGCCGTGGTGCTGTTGGCCGCAGTGGCGCAGCACTACATGCTGACCTACCGTGTCGTGATGGACCCGAGCATGGCAGCCAATGCCCTGCAGACCGACCTGCACGAGGCCCGCGACCTGATGAGTTGGCGGATGCTGATCGATGTGCTGCTGGTGTGTGCGCCGGCGGGCTGGTGGCTGCTGCGCGTGCAGGTGCCTCCGATGCGCGCCTGGCGCCAGCTCTGGCGCAACGGCGCGATGCTGGCGGTCGCCGTGACGGTCGCGGCCGGCGGCGCGGCGCTGATGTCGCGCGAGCTCGCGCCGCTCATGCGCAACCACGTCACGCTGCGCTACATGATGAATCCGCTCGCCAGCGTCTATTCGGCGGGGGCCGTCGTCGTCAAGCCGCTGTTCCGGCATCGGCGGCAACTGATCCCGATCTCCGGCGGCGCGGCGTTGGGTGCGAGCTACGCCGCGCAGGCGCGCCCGCCGATGTTCGTGGTGGTGGTGGGCGAAACGGCGCGGGCCGACCACTTCGCGCTCAACGGGTACGGCCGCGACACCACGCCGGGGCTTGCCGGCCGTGGGGTGACGAGCTGGCGCAACGTGCATTCCTGCGGAACCAACACGCTGGCTTCGGTGCCGTGCATGTTTTCCTCGCTCGGCAAGGCGGGCTACGAAGGCAGCAGAGACGACCACGAGAACCTGCTCGACGTGGCGCAGGCAGCCGGGCTCGCGGTCCTGTGGATCGACAACCAGTCCGGCTGTAAGGGCGTGTGCGATCGCGTGCCGAACGCTTCTGCCAGCGAAGGCCTCTCATCCGACGTCAAGGACGTGCTGTGCGACGGCGACGAATGCCTCGACGACGTCATGCTGCGCAACATCGACCAGCGCATCGCCGCACTGCCGGCCGAGCGCCGGGCCCGCGGCGTGCTGCTTGTGATGCACCAGATGGGCAGCCACGGCCCGGCATACGCCAAGCGTTCGGCACCCGACGTCAAGCGTTTCACGCCGGAGTGCAAGACGAACGTTCTGGCCGACTGCAGCCACGGTGAGCTGATGAACGCGTACGACAACTCCATCGCGCACACCGACCGGTTCCTTTCACGCACCATCGATTGGCTGCAGGCGCAATCGTCACGCTACGACACCGGCATGCTCTACATGAGCGACCATGGCGAGTCGCTCGGCGAGTACGGACTCTTCCTGCACGGCCTGCCCTACAACATCGCGCCCGACGTTCAAAAACACGTGCCCATGGTGGTGTGGTTCGGCGATGGGTTGCGTGCACGCGAGAAGCTGTCGACGGCCTGCCTGCGCAGCGATCAGGACGTTGCCCTGACGCACGACAACCTGTACCACACGGTGCTTGGCGTGATGGACGTGCAAACGCCGACCTACAAGCCGGCGCTCGACGCCTTCGCGCACTGCAAGGCAACGAGCTGAATCGCCTTCACCAGGAACACCGTGGAACCGGCTTCGCCGGGCCGCCGGTGTTGCCCCCGGCAGGAGGTAGGAGAAGCGACACGAAGTGCGCGGAGCCTGGGGGCGAGCCTATTTGCGCGGGAGGCGGCCCATCAGGAAGAACTCGTTGTTCGGCTGCATGCCGGCGAAACTGGCCATGCGGTTAGACAGCCCGAAGAACGACGTGATGGCTGCGATGTCCCAGATGTCTTCGTCGTCGAAGCCGTGCGCGTGCAGGGCGCCGAAGTCGGCATCGTCGATCTCGTGCGAGCGCTCGCACACCTTCATCGCGAAGTCGAGCATGACACGCTGTCGCGGCGTGATGTCGGCCTTGCGGTAGTTGACCGCCACCTGATCGGCCACCAGCGGCTTCTTCTCGTAGATGCGCAGCAGCGCGCCATGGGCCACCACGCAGTACAGGCACTGGTTGGCCGCGCTGGTGACGGTCACGATCATCTCGCGGTCGCCCTTGGTGAGCGAGCCTTCTTCCTTGAGCATCAGCGCGTCGTGGTACGCGAAGAAGGCGCGCCATTCGGCGGGGCGGCGTGCCAATGCGAGAAACACATTCGGCACGAAGCCGGCCTTTTCCTGCACCGCGAGCACGGCGGTCAGGATGTCGTCAGGCAAGTCCTTGAGTTCAACCATCGGGTATCGGTCTGTCATGCGTGTCTCCTTCGTTGAAAGAGGATCATAGGCAGCACGATGGCCAGTTCCTACGTCCGCCGATCCTTTTGGATGGCATGCTGGCGTCACGCATAACAACAGACGGTTTCGGCCGTCCAGACATCGATGACCGATCTGCCTGAACCGGGGCGACGCGGCTTTTTGCGCCGTTCCATTGCCATCGTGCCCGCAGCCACTGCGCTGACGGCCACCGGCTTCGTCGTGGCGCAGAACGCCGCCGTGCCGCCAGCGGCGGCGAGCCCCGCGCCCGCGGGCCCGCCCTACACCCCGGTGTATTTCCACACCGAGGAGTGGGCCTTCATCCAGGCCGCGGTGGCGCGTCTGATCCCCTCCGACGACACCGGCCCCGGCGCCATCGAAGCCGGTGTGCCCGAGTTCATCGATCGTCAGATGGAAGGGGGCTTCGGCCAAGCCGCCACCTGGTACATGCAAGGCCCCTTCGTGCCGAGCTCGCCACTGTTCGGCTATCAAGGGAAGATGCTGCCGCGCGAGGTCTACCGTGCTGGGATCGCCGCCACCGATGCATGGTGCAAACAGCAGAAGGCCGGCAAGCGATTCGCCGAGCTCGATGCGGCGACGCAGGACGAGGTGCTCAAAGGGCTCGACGGCGGCACGATCCAGTTCGCCGAGGTTGGCGCCAAGGACTTCTTCACGTTTCTCCTGCAGAACACCAAGGAAGGCTATTTCAGCGACCCGATCCACGGCGGCAACAAGAACGCCGCATCCTGGAAGATGATCGGCTTCCCAGGCGCCCGCGCCGACTTCCTCGACTGGGTGAACAAGCCTGGGGTTCACTATCCGCTGCCCCCCGTCAGCATCAACGGGCCGCAGGGCTGAGGCGCGCGACATGGCCACCATCAAGAAACCCAGCGTCGACGCGGTGCTCGTCGGCTTCGGCTGGACCGGCGCCATCATGGGCATGGAACTCACCGCCGCGGGCCTGAAGGTCCTGGCGCTCGAGCGCGGCGAGAACCGCGACACCGTGCCCGACTTCGCGTACCCGCGCATCACCGATGAGCTGAGCTACGGCATCCGCGGCAAGCTGTTCCAGAACCTGTCGAAAGAGACCGTCACCATCCGCCACACGCCTGCCGACGTGGCGGTGCCGTATCGGCAGCACGGCTCCTTCCTGTTGGGCGATGGCGTGGGCGGTGCCGGCGTGCACTGGAACGGCCACCACTGGCGCGCGCTGCCGGCCGACCTGCAGCTGCGCAGCACCTACGAAGCGCGCTACGGCAAGAAGTTCATCCCCGAGGGCATGTACCTGCAGGACTTCGGCGTGAGCTATGACGAGCTCGAACCGCACTTCGATCAGTTCGAGAAGATCTGTGGCACCTCGGGCAAGGCCGGCAACGTCAAGGGCCAGATTCAGGCGGGCGGCAACCCCTTCGAAGGCTGGCGTTCCAACGAATACCCGCTGCCGCCGCTGGCGTCGCCCAACAGCGCGGTGCTGTTCGAGAAGGCCGCACGCGAGTTGGGCTACCACCCGTTCCCGCAGGCCGCAGCCAATGCGTCGCGTGCCTACACCAACCCGCACGGTGCCCAGCTCGGCCCCTGCAACTTCTGCGGCTTCTGCGAACGCTATGGTTGCTACATGTACGCCAAGGCGGCGCCGCAGACCACGCTGCTGCCGAGCCTGATGAAGCGATCGAACTTCGAGCTGCGCACGCGTTCGCATGTGCAGCGCGTGAACATGTCGCCGGACGGCAAGCGCGCCACCGGCGTGACCTACATCGACGCGCAGGGCAACGAGGTCGAGCAGCCGGCCGACCTGGTGGTGCTGTGCGCCTACCAGATGCACAACGTGCGCCTGCTGCTGCTGTCGAACATCGGCAAGAAGTACGACCCCGCCACGGGCGAGGGCGTGGTCGGCCGCAGCTATGCCTACCAGCTCAACGGCGGCGCCGCGCTGCACTTCGACAAGGACCAGCCGATGAATCCCTTCGTCGGTGCCGGCGCCAGCGGCCACGCGATGGACGACTTCGACGGCGACAACTTCGACCACGGTCCGCTCGGCTTCGTCGGCGGCGCGACCATCAACTGCATCAACACCGGCGGCCGCCCGATCCAGCAGCTGAGCCTGCCGGCCGGCACGCCCACCTGGGGCGCCGGCTGGAAGAAAGCGGCCAAGGAGAACTACGTCTACCAGACCAGCGTCGGTAGCCAGGGCTCGGTGATGGCCTACCGCGACAACTACCTGGACCTCGACCCGACCTACAAGGATGCCTTCGGCCAGCCGCTGCTGCGCATGACCTTCGACTGGAAGGACAACGACATGGCGATGACCGCCTTCATCAGCACCAAGGTCGAGCAGATCGCCAAGGCCATGAATCCGAAGCACATCAGCATGGGCTTCAAGAAAAAGGGCGACCACTACGACGTGCGCCCTTACCAGTCGACCCACAACACAGGCGGCGCGATCATGGGCACCGACCCCAACACGAGCGCGATCAATCGCTACCTGCAGACCTGGGACGTGCCCAACGTGTTCGTCATGGGCGCCAGCGCCTTCCCTCAGAACTTCGGCTACAACCCGACGGCCGTGGTGGCTGCGCTGGCCTACTGGTCGGCGGCCGCCATCCGCGACAAGTACCTGAAGAATCCGGGAGCCCTGGCATGAACGCCGCCGCCAAGAAGCGCCTGCGCATCACCGGGCTGGGCATCGTTGTCGCGGCGCTGGTGTCGACCTGGGCCTTCGGGCAAAAGGCGAACCCGGTGACCGGCGGCGTGCCCTCGGCACCGACGGCCACCGCGTCGAAGGCCACCTCGGCCGCGTCGGCCGACCCGACGGTCGAGCGGGGCCGCTACCTTGCCCGGGCGGGCGATTGCATCAGCTGCCACACCGGCCCTTCGAACGTGCCTTTTGCCGGCGGCCTGCCAATGGCCACGCCCTTCGGCACCATCGTCTCGAGCAACATCACGCCCGACAAGGGCGCGGGCATTGGCGAGTACACCGAGGCCGACTTCGCCCGCGCGTTGCGCGAAGGCGTGCGGCGCGACGGCAAGCACCTGTACCCCGCCATGCCTTATCCGTCGTTCGCGCGGTTGAACGACGAGGACATGCACGCGCTGTATGTGTACTTCCAGCAGGGCGTGGCCGCTTCGGCCGACAAGCCGCCGGCGACCGATCTTCCCTGGCCCTTCAGCATGCGCTGGCTCATGATGGGCTGGAACATGCTGTACCTCGACAAGGGCGTCTACCAACCCGACAGCGCGCGCAGTGCCGAGTGGAACCGCGGGGCCTACCTCGTCCAAGGCCTGGGCCACTGCGGCGATTGCCACACGCCGCGCAGCCTCGCCGGCGGCGTCAAGGCGGCCAACGAGCGCAAGGGCGACAGCTACCTGGCGGGTGCGCTCATCGACGGCTGGCTGGCACAACCGCTGCGCCACACCGAGCGCGGCAGCGCAGCGCAGTGGTCGACCGACGACATGGTCGCCTACTTGCAGACGGGCCGCACAGCACACACCGCGGCCTTCGGTCCGATGTCGCAGGTGGTGCAGAACAGCACGCAGTACATGAGCCGCGAAGACCTGGCGTCGATCGCGACCTACCTGCAGTCCATCGGCACGCCGCCGTCGACGCCGGCACCGATGCAGGCCGCCGTGGTGGCGGCGGCCGAAACCCATCCGAGCACGCAGAAGCTGCGCGCCGGCACGGTCGAAGGCGCGGGCGGCATGGTCTACCTGAACAACTGCAACGCCTGCCACCGGTCGAGCGGCGCGGGTGCCGACGGCGTGTTCCCTTCGCTCGCCGGCAACAGCGTGGTGAACGCGAAGGACCCGACCTCGCTGATCCGCATCGTGCTGGCCGGCTCCTCGATGCCGAGCACCGAAGCGCGACCTGCGGCGCTGGCGATGCCCGGCTTTGGCTGGCGCTTGAGCGACGACAACGTGGCGGCGCTTCTGAGCTTCGTGCGCAGCAGTTGGGGGAATCGGGGGGAAGCCGTCACGTCGGCGCAGGTCGCCAAGGTGCGGAAAGCCATCGCTCCCGAAGAGAAGTCGCAGCAGGCTTCGGGACGCTGACTGCTGGGGGCTGATCCATGACGTCGCTGGATGCGTATCGCGTGGCGCGCACGTCGCCACAACCTTCCAGGGCACACCATGACTCCTCCACACACCCTCTCCCGTCGCGCCTGGCTGGGTGCGCTCACCTTGCCGTGGCTGGTCGGTGGCTGCAGCACGCCGTTGCCGATCGTCCCCCCACCCGCTGGCGACGCCGACGCTGCCGCGCGGCTGCGCGAGAGTGCCGACGCACACGGCCTGGATGCGTACCGGGCTATCCGCGACATCAACGTCAGCTACAGCGGCGAGTGGCGGCCGCTGGTGAACCGCATCCAGCCCGAGGTCGTCGACCAGGGCTTCCGGGGGAGTTCGCAGGAGCGCCTGATTCCCGGGGCGGGTGTCGTGGCCCAGGCCTACACCGGTTCGATGGGACGTAAGCAGGTGGTGTGGCGCCGAGGCAGCGGCACGTCAGGCGATCTGGGCGAGGTCGCCGTCTGGGTCAACGGCGTCGCCAGCAACAATGCGGCCGCCCGCGACGCATCCGCGTTGGTGGCCGAAGGCTACGGGCTCTTTTTGCTCGGCCCGCTGTGGTTGGCGGACCGTGGGCTGCGTGCGCAGATGGCAGGCACCGAGCGCGTCGACGGCCGTGTCTGCGACGTGGTCGAGGTCTGGCTGACGCCGGGGCTTGGGCGGGTGGCGAGCGATCGGGTGGCGCTGTGCATCGACCGGGTCGACAAGCTCACCCGCCGGGTCCGCTTCACGCTGGAAGGCTTCGTGAGCACCCAGGGGGCGGTGGCCGAAGTCGACACCTTCGAGCACGAGCGCCGTTTCGGCGTGACTTGGCCGATGCGATCGTACGAACGCATCGTGCATCCTCTCCGCCTGCCAGCGCACGACTGGCGCATCACCGGGCTGGACGTCAACCGCGGTTACTCGGCGACCGACCTGCGCGGCGCCGAATTTGCGGGCGCCGCAGCACCGCCGGCACGGCCTTTGTAAGCCGCCGTGCCGACGCGCGCCTTCCGATTCGAATCCTCTGTTCAGTCCAGCCGCGGCAGCCCGTCGCTCGCTTCCAGCACGGCGAGGTCGCTCTCGTCCTTGAGAGCGACGCCGCTGAGGCTGCGGCGAAGGGCTTCGCGCATCAGCCAGGCCAGCTTGAATGCAGCCAGCGGGTAGCTCAGGCCCTCGGGCCGCACGTTCGAGATGCAGTTGCGCTCGGCGTCGTGCCGGCCGCGACGCGGAGCATGCGTGAGGTAGATGCCTAGGCTGTCCGGCGAGCTCAGCCCGGGCCGTTCGCCGATCAGCATCACCGACAGCGTCGCGCCGAAGCATTCGGCGACCTCGTCGGCCAGCGCCACGCGCGCCTGGGTGGCGATCACGACCGGTGCAAAGCGGGTCTCGGGCGACAGCTGGCTGCGCAGGGCGGCCAGCAACGGCGCGGCATGGCGTGCCACCGCCAACGACGAGAGGCCATCGCCGACCACGATGCACACGTCGGCACCGCTGTTGCCGGTTTCGCGCAGCCGCACGGCATCGTCCGCGTACAGTTGGCGGCCGAGGTCAGGTCGGCGCAGGTAGGTCGCGCGGTCGTCGGCGCGGCTGCGCACGCGCTCGACGGCCCAGCCTAGCGACCGCAGATCGGCGGTCAGCGCGTCGACATCCAGCGGTGCATGAATGGCATCGCGTGCCATCGCGTGCGCCCAGCCGAAGCGCAGCGTCTCGTCGGTCGGCATGCCGGCGCCTGCGCGGCCGAGCGCGAGGCGCGCCGGCGTCGCGGCGCGCCAGGCGGTCCACGGGCTGTCGGTGACGGGGGAGGGCGCGTCTCCCGGCGCGGCGGACGGCGTCGGGTCGGGCAGTTCGTCGGCCATCAGCGCCCCAGCGCGGCCAGGCCGCCCATGTCGGCCAGCAGCCGGTTCGCGTTCGGCGGCAGCAGGCATGCATCGGCGCCGGTGATCTGCATGCGCTGCAGCCAGGCTTCGAACTCCGGCGCGCGCCGCAGGCCCAGCGTGTCGCGCAGAAACAGCGCGTCGTGAAAGGAGGTGCTCTGGTAGTTGAGCATCACGTCATCGGCGCCCGGCACGCCGATCAGGAAGGTGAGGCCCGCGGTGCCGAGCAGGACCAGCAGCGTGTCCATGTCGTCCTGGTCGGCCTCGGCGTGGTTGGTGTAGCAGACATCGCAGCCGATCGGCAGGCCCAGCAGCTTGCCGCAGAAGTGGTCTTCGAGGCCGGCGCGGATGATCTGCTTGCCGTCGTAGAGGTACTCCGGCCCGATGAAGCCGACGACGGTGTTCACGAGCAGGGGCTTGTAGCGCCGTGCCAGCGCATAGGCGCGTGCTTCGCAGGTCTGCTGGTCGACGCCGAAGTTGGCATTGGCCGACAGCGCGCTGCCCTGGCCGGTCTCGAAGTACATGACGTTGTCGCCGAGGGTGCCGCGCTTCAACGCCAACGCGGCGGCATAGGCTTCGTCGAGCAGCGCCGGCGTCACGCCGAAGGACAGGTTCGCTTTTTCGGTGCCGGCGATCGACTGGAACACCAGGTCGATCGGCGCGCCGGCTTCGGCCAGCGCGAGCGTGTTGGTGACGTGCGTGAGCACGCAGCTCTGCGTCGGGATCTCGAAGCGCTGGATCACCTCGTCGAGCATGTGCAGCAACGAGGCCAGAACCGGCATGCTGTCGGACACCGGGTTCAGGCCGATCACCGCGTCGCCCGCGCCCATCATCAGGCCGTCGAGCGTCGACGCGGCCACGCCTCGCAGGTCGTCGGTCGGATGGTTGGGCTGCAGCCGCACCGCCATGTGGCCGGGCAGGCCGATGGTGTTGCGAAAGCGCGTGACCACGCGGCACTTGCGCGCGACGGCGATCAGGTCCTGGTTGCGCATGAGCTTGGAAACGGCCGCGACCATCTCGGGCGTGAGGCCGGGCGCGAGCGCGCTGAGTGCGTCGGTGGTCGCATCGTCCGACAGCAGCCAATTGCGGAAGTCGCCGACCGTGCGGTGCGCCACCGATGCGAAGGCGGCCACGTCGTGGCTGTCGATGATCAGCCGCGTGATGTTGTCGGCTTCGTAAGGCACCAGCGCCTCGGTGAGGAACTGCCTGAGCGGCGTGTCGGCCAGCACGTGGCGCGCCGCCATGCGCTGCTGCGCCGTGGCCGCGCCCACGCCCGCCAGGTAGTCGCCCGAACGCGCCGGGCTGGCGGCTGCCATGACCTGTTTCAGGTCCTCGAACGCGAAGACCTGGGCGTCGATGGTGGTGCGGTAGCGCATCGTTCAATGAAGCGGGTGTTGCGGTGGAAGATGGCGGCGCCGGTTTGCAGCAAGACCGGTGCCATCCGCGCTCGAACGGTCGAGCGACAACGCAATAATGGACCGTTTCCAACCTTCCAAGGATCTCCCGTGCGTCTTCTCTTGTGTGCCAGCCTCCTGTCCCTGTCGTGCGCCGCCTTCGCCCAGAGCGCGCCGGTGACCACGCCCAGCGGCCTGGTCTATCAATCGCTCAAGGACGGCAGCGGCACCTCGCCGACAGCCGCCGACACCGTCAAAGTTCACTACAAGGGCACCTTCCCCGACAGCGGCAAGGAGTTCGACAGCTCCTACAAGCGTGGCGAGCCGATCGAATTTCCGCTTTCGGGCGTGATTCCTTGCTGGACCGAAGGCGTGCAGAAGATGAAGCCGGGCGGCAAGGCCAAGCTGGTGTGCCCGCCCAACATCGCCTATGGCGCGCGCGGCGCCGGCGGCGTGATCCCGCCCAACGCCACGCTCAACTTCGAAGTCGAGCTGATCTCGGTCAAGGGGCGCTGAGCGCCTGCGCGGGCCGCGCTCCGCCGAGCGCGCCTGCGACCAGTGCCGCGCCCATCACCAGGGCGCTGCCCAGCAGCATGGCGCTCGCGATGCCGCTGCCGTCGACTGCGACGCCGCCCAGCAGCGCACCGGTGGCGATGGCCACCTGGAAGGCCGTCACCAGCATCGCCTGGCCGGCTTCGGGTGCGTCGGGCAGCGCCTTCAGCATCCAGCCAGTGGCCGACACCGGCACCATGCCGAAGGCCATGCCCCATGCAACCACCACCAAGACGCCGGCCACCAGTCCGTCGCCCACCAGCGTCGACATCGCCAGCGCGGCTGCGAGCAGAAGCGCAGTGACGACCATGCCCAGGCGCGCACTGCGGCCCACCAGCTGGCCGCCGATGAAGTTGCCGGCGAATCCGGCTGCGCCGTAGATCAGCAACAGCGCGGTTACGAGCCCCGGAGACAGGCCGAACACCTGCTGCAGCAGCGGCTTGAGGTAGGTGTAGGCCGCGAAATGGCCGGCGACCAGCAGCATCACGGCCCCAAGGCCGACCCGCGACATGCGCTGCGTCAGCGGCCGGAGCAGGTCACGCGGCCGGATGGCGCGCGCCGCCGGCAGTGCGGGCAGCAGCCAGATCTGCATGAGCAGCACGACCAGCGTGAGCCCTGCCGACACCGCGAAGGCAGAGCGCCAACCGGCATAGCTGCCGAGCAGCGCGCCGGCGGGCACGCCAAGCACCGTGCCCGCCGAAATGCCCGCAAGGATCAACGCCACAGCGCGTGCCTGCGCAGCAGGCGGCACCAGCTGGGTTCCGACGCCTGGCGCGAAAGCCCAGAAGCCGCCGACGCAAAGCCCCAATAACAGGCGCGCCATGAGCATGGTTGTGAAGCTCGGCGCCAGCGCCGCCGCGAGGTTGGACACCAACAGCAATGCGGTGAGCGCGATCATCACGGTGCGTCGGTCGAGCCGACCGGCAGCCACCGTGAGCGCGGGCGCTGCCAAAGCGGCCAGCACGCCCGGCATCGTCACCATCAGCCCCGCGGTGCCGTCCGAAACGTTCAACCCGCGCGCGATGTCGGTGAGCAGGCCGACCGGCAGGAATTCGGTCGTGACCATCACGAATGTGCCGACCGCGATGGCGCCGACGGCGAGCCAGGCGGAGCGTGACGCCGTGGCGCCGGGCGCGAGAGCGGCAGCTGCGGAGGCGGGTGCGGGCGCGACAAGATCGTCGCAGGTGGAGCAGGAAGAGGTGGTCATCGATGGGGAAAATGAGCTGGCGGCCTGAGCTGCCGGAGCACCGAGTGTGGCGATCGACCGTCTGACCACCAAGACGCCGCACGCCAGCGCTGTGTTTCCGCTTCGCCCACAATCGCACCCGCTCGGTGGCCGCAAGCCCGCGCGTTATCGGCGCCGGCGGGGGATGCGCGAGCCCCGATCAGGACCGTGTCTTGAAGCTGAAGCTGCGGTCGAAAGCCACACCGTTGGCTGAACCCGCGATGTTCACCGTGTAGGTGGCCCCCGGTGCGAGCTTGCTGGCGGGCACCATGAAGAATTCGTGCGCAGCGATGGGCCCCACGGCGGTGCGCAGGGCTTGCTCGACGCCGGCGGCGTCCTTCAGGCTGCGGGACGTGACGGCCAGTGTCGCGCCCACGTCGGCACGCAGATAGATCGGCGGCCCGACCTCGACCCTGCGGTCGGTGATCTCGGGAAAGGGGTTGGGCGCTTCGGTCGCCGGGGCGAACGCGTAGTCGATATCGACGCTGCCCGCGCACGGATACGTGGCAACCTTGCCGGCCCCCAGAAGCTGCGTGCCTTCTGCCATGCCCAGCAGCGCACCCAGGCGATGGTTCACCGTGAGCGTGTTCGTGCTGCGCTCGTCTTGGCTCGACGTCTGGGCGCCGATCCCGATCACGCGTGCGCCGGACACCGCCGCGCTCAAGTGCGCTACTGAATTGAGCAGGCTGCGCATCGCGCTTTCACCGCGCACGGTGCTGGTCGGTTGCGCTCGGCGGGTGTTGGGCCCATAGACCTCGATCGATGCCGAGAGGATTTCGACCACGTCGGGGCCGTAGCCGGCCTGCAACGCGCGGTCGCTGGGCGCATTGCCGGTGAAGAAGGGGTTATTGACGTTCGGCTCGCCGTGGCCGGCGATCGGCGTCGTGCCGGTCGATTCGACGATCAGGTAGTTTGCATGGGCGCGGGATGCAGCGTCCAGTTGCGCGTTCTGGGCGATGGCGCCGAAACCGCATTGGATGCGCGCGCGCTGCAGGTAGGCCCAGGCCGCGAGCGTGTCTGACCCCTCGGCGTAGGTGGAGGCGGGTACATCGGACGTGGCTGCAGGCGCAGCGCTCACGGACGTGGCCGGCGCATCCGGTGCAGCGGCGCCGCCGTTGGCGGCCGAGTCACCGCCACCGCCACCACCACCGCCGCACGCGACGAGGCCGGTGGCGAGGAGGGCGGTCAGCACGGACGGAACCATGCGGCGAGGAGTGATACGGAGATGGCGCATGGGGCTTCTGATCATGGGATTGGATGGACGTGCCGCGTCGCAACGTCGGTCGGCAATTTGAAAGCAAAGCCCCTGAGAACTTAGGACCGACCGCCACGCTGGCCGCCCGTCAGCGCCGATTCTTCCGCAGGGTCAACGTCGGAGAAGTCGGACATTGCCGCATTGCTGCGATCGCGGCGATCTACACCGTGCGATGGCGTCAGCCGTGCTCGGTCGGCCGGCCGGTGGCCAGCCATGCGTCGAGGCCGCCGGCCAGAGGGCGCGCCAGCGTCAGGCCTTCCTCGGCAAGCAGCCTTGCAGCCAAGGCCGCAGTCACCTCGTTCGGACAGTCGCAGTACACGACGATGTCGCGGTCGCGCGGCAGGTCGGGAATGCCGCGGTGTTTCCGCAGGTCCGCCAGGCGCATCACGATCGAGCCGGGGATGCGGCGCGGCTCGAGTTCGGCCCCCGCTTGCGAGCGCACGTCGATCAACAGCGGCGGCTTGTTCGAGTCCAACAGGCCGATCAACTCGTCCACACCGATGCGCGGGATGTCGATCTGCATCAGCATGGCCCGGCGGCGCCAGTAGCGCAGACCGAGCCCGGCACCGACCGCGAGCAGGAGCACCAGCAGCGCGGCCACGCCGGCTTCGGCCATCGCCTCGAGCACTTGCTGGATCTGGCTGCTGAAAAGCCAGCCCGGTGCGAGGAAAGCGGCCGACCAGATGGCCGCCGCCAGCGTGTCGAAACCGAGAAAGCGCGCGGTCGACATGCGCAATGCGCCGGCCATCGGCGGCGCCACCACCGACACGCCTGGGACGAACTTGGCCGCGATCAGGGAGGTGCCGCCCCAACGCGTGATGAGCGATTCGCTTTGCCGGACGCAGGTGTCGGGCGAGAGCGAGACCTTGCAGAGCAGCCGCATGATGCGATGGCCGAAGCGGCGTCCGGCATAGAACCAGGCCGCATCCCCGAGCAGGTTGCCCGCCAGCGAGACCGCCACGATGGCCCAGAGCGAGATCTGCCCCATCGATGCGAGCCCACCCGCCACCACGAGGACGGCAGATGCCGGCACCGGCGCCCCCAAGCGCGCCGCCAACGTGGCCAGAAAGACCACCATGACACCGCGCTCGGTGGCCAGGGACAACAGTTCGTTCATGCGGTCAATCTAACCGCTCGTGCGTCGTGCGTAGCAAGCGGGGCCATGCGCCCATGCATTGGTGGTAGCTTCTGCCGAATGAACTCCGAGGTCAGCACCAGCCAGCCCTGGGTCGTCCACAGCGACGGCAGTGCGGTGCCCAATCCGGGCCGCATGGGCATCGGCGCCGTTCTGCTCGCGCCTGACGGCACGCGCCACGCCATCTCGAGAGTCAGCAACGAGCGGGGGTGCAACAACGAGGCCGAGCTCATGGCGCTGACCGACGCGTTGCGAGAAGCCAAGCGCCAGGGGGCGACGGCGGTGACGCTGTACTGCGACAACAGCGTGGTCGTCGAACAGCTCGTCGGCACGCCCGTGCGTCCGGTCGCGCGACTGGCGGCCCCTTTGGATGCGGCGCGCTTGCTGATGGGCGACTTCGAGCGGCTGGAACTTCGATGGATTCCGCGCCACCGCAACGGTGAGGCGGATGCGCTGGCGCGCGCAGCGTTGGGGCTTTCGGTCAAGCCGGCCAGCGTGCCCAAGCGCCGGCGACGCTAACCGCGCCGGCGCACGCAAGGCGAAGTCGACCGACGCTCAGGCGAACTGCGTCGGCGCGCCGAAACCGCTGTGGCTTGTCGCCGACATGCAGCGCAGACGGTCGAGCTGTCGCGCTTCCTCCGCATCCCGCAGGCTCTTGGCCGCTCGCGCCGCCACGTACTCAACGAACAGCGTGTCGACCGCGTGGCTCCATGCCGTCGATGGTTCTTCGGCAATTGGCACCGCACAACCGCTCTTGCGGAGGATGTCGGCTTTCTGGGCAGTGGTGAGCATGGCTGAAGAGGAAAAAGAGGAGCGAGCGACGCGACTTGCCAGCAAATCTAGCCACCTCCCAGCACCGCAACAATTGGCTACATGGCGTATGCGGCTGTCGGACGATGCCAACTCGTCCCGATCTCGCCCCCCGGCGCTCTGACGGTTCCATGGCTCAGCCCGCCATGAGCTTCTGGACCAATTCAGCGGTGGTGGCTGCGGTGTACTTGCGCATGAGTCGGGCGCGGTGGAGCTCGACCGTGCGATGGCTGATGCCCAGCACGCGGCCGATCTCCTTCGATGTCAGCCCCTGCATCACCTGCGCCGCCACCTCGCGCTCGCGAGGGGTGAGGGCGGCCTTGGCACTGCGCCGGGAGCCGAGGTCCTCGAATGTCCAGATGCCGGCCTCGTGCGGCGCCGCGCGATTGAGCGCATGGCCGGTGACGTGGCACCAGAAGGTCTCGCCGGCGAAGGCGCCATGCAGATCGCCGAGACGCCGCATCATCCGGTTGTCCGCATAGCGGCCGCCGTGGTTGAGGATCGGCACCATGCGCCTGCCGATGCGTTCGAATTCGGCCACGCTCGGGTAGAGCACCTGGAAAGAGCGGCCGATGAGCGCGTCGCGTGCGGTGCCGAACATCTCGCACAGGCGCTGGTTGCAGTCGAGCATCGTGCGGTTGCGCGACAGCACCATGCCGACCGGTGCGTGCTCGAAGGCGGCGCGGTAGTCGATCGGTCCGGTGCCGTGGGCGGCGATGGGCTCAGGTGTCTCCATTACGAAATACTACGTATGTGGGTACGTAGTATCGTCCGAGGCTGTTGCCTGCATTCATCCCCTCCATCTCGCAAGGATCACGACCCATGGTGAACAAGATCTATGCCTCCGCCAAGGAGGCGCTGGCCGGCGTCGTCGCCGACGACCAGATGCTCGCTGTCGGCGGCTTCGGCCTGTGCGGCATTCCCGAAGCGCTGATCGATGCGCTCAAGGAAAGCAATGTGCAAAACCTGACCGTCGTCTCGAACAACGCGGGCGTCGACGGCTTCGGCCTCGGCAAGCTGCTGGAGACGCGGCAGATCAAGAAGATGATCGCCAGCTACGTCGGCGAGAACAAGGAGTTCGAGCGGCAGTACCTGGCCAACGAACTCGAGCTGGAATTCACGCCGCAGGGCACGCTGGCCGAAAAGCTGCGGGCCGGCGGTGCCGGCATCCCGGCCTTCTTCACCAAGACCGGTGTCGGCACGCTGGTGGCCGAAGGCAAGGAGCTCCGCGACTTCGACGGCGAAACGTACGTGATGGAGCGCTCCATCGTTCCCGACGTGGCGCTGGTCAAGGCCGACGTGGCCGACAAGTCGGGCAACCTGCGCTTTCGCCTGACGGCGCGCAACTTCAACCCGGCGGCCGCCATGGCGGGGAAGGTTTGCATCGTCGAGGTCGAGAAGATCGTCGAAGTCGGCGAGCTGGCCCCCGACGACATCCATTTGCCGGGCATTTACGTGCACCGCATCGTGCTCAACGCCACGCCCGAGAAGCGCATCGAAAAGCGCACCGTGAGCGCCGCGGCGCCGGTCGATGTCGAGGCCGCCAAGGTCGAGGCGCAGGCCGTGATCGCGCAAGCTGCGGTCATCGACGAAGTGCCTGTCCCCAAAGTCCCCGCGAACGTCGCCAACAAGAAAGAGGGAGCCTGACATGCCCTGGACCCAAGACCAGATGGCGGCCCGTGCCGCGCAAGAACTCGAAGACGGCTTCTACGTCAACCTGGGCATCGGCATCCCGACGCTGGTGGCGAACCACACCGGCGACAAGGAAGTCTGGCTGCAGAGCGAGAACGGCATGCTGGGGATCGGCCCGTTCCCGACCGAGGACGCGGTCGACGCCGACCTCATCAACGCCGGAAAGCAGACGGTGACCACGCTTCCGGGCAGCGCCATCTTCGGCAGCCACGACAGCTTCGCGATGATCCGCGGCGGCAAGATCAACCTGTCGATCCTCGGCGCCATGCAGGTGAGCGCCAAGGGCGATCTCGCCAACTGGATGATCCCCGGCAAGATGGTCAAGGGCATGGGCGGGGCGATGGACCTCGTGGCCGGCGTGAAGCGCGTCATCGTGCTGATGGAGCACGTCGCGAAGAAGAAGGACGGCACCGAGGACCTGAAGATCCTCGAGGAATGCACGCTGCCTCTCACAGGCGTGGGCGTGGTCAACCGCATCATCACCGACCTCGCCGTGCTCGATGTGACGCCCGAGGGCCTGAAGCTCGTCGAACTGGCCGACGGCGTGACCTTCGAGGCGCTGCAGGCCAAGACCGGCGTCAAGCTCGTCCGCTGAGGCGCCTGCATGCCCGCGGCTCGGAGGGCCGCCGGGCCTGGGGTGCGCGCAGGTCCTTAAACTGCCGCCATGACGACCGCGCCCCCGACGCCCCTTGGTAAGAAGCCGACCCGCGCCAAACTCGAGCGCACCAACGACCCCGAGCGCACTACCGCGGACATCATCGAGATCGCCACCCGCGAGTTTGCGGAGAAGGGGCTGGCGGGCGCGCGCATCGACGTCATCGCCGAGGCCACGCGGACCTCCAAGCGGATGATTTATTACTACTTCGGCAGCAAGGAAGCGCTCTACCGCGCGGTGCTGGAGCAGTCATACAGCCGCATCCGGACCATCGAGGCCCAGCTCCACCTGGAAGACCTGGCGCCCGAGCCGGCGCTGCGCAAGCTGGTCGAGTTCACGGTCGACTACCAGCTCGCCAATCCGGATTTCATCCGGCTCGTGATGAACGAGAACATTCATCGCGGCGAATTCCTGGCCCAGAGCAAGAGCATCCAGCAGCTGAACGTGCCGGCCATCGACGCGGTGCGCGCGGTGTACGAGCGCGGCGTGGCGGCCAAGGTGTTTCGCGCGGGCATCGACCCCGTCGACCTGCACATGTCGATCAGCGCGCTGAGCTTTTTCAATGTCTCCAACCGCCACACCTTCTCGCTGATCTTCAAGCGCGACCTCGACTCGCGCAGCGCCCTTGCCGCGCGGCGCGATGCCATCGCCGAGATGATGGTGCGCTACGTGCGCCTCTGACGGCTTGCGCGAGGCGGGCGTTGCCATCGCCAGGGAAAACCCCGGGCTGTGCAAACGAACTAGTTCGTACATTATTCGCCGCTGCGCGATCCGCCATCAAGGAGACAAATCAAATGAGCCGTTCTTTCATTCGCACGCTGGGTGCAGCCGTGGCGGCGCTGAGCCTCCTGGCGACCGGCGTCGCTTCGGCGCAGGACATCAAGGAACGCACGATCAAGGTCGGGCTGCAGAACCCGAAGGGTCATCCTGCAGTGATGGGTGGCGAGAAATTCGCAGAGCTGGTGGGCGCCAAGTCGGGTGGCAAGATCAAGGTGACGCTGTTTCCGGGGGGCGTGCTGGGCGGCGATGCACAGACCGTGTCGGCGGTGCAGGGCGGCACCATCGAAATGACCGTGCTCAATTCAGGCATCCTGGCCGCGCAGGTCAAGGAATTCGCGATCTACGACTTTCCTTTTCTGTTCGCCACGTCGCGCGAAGTTGATGCCGTGGTCGACGGGCCATTCGGCTCCGGGCTGCATGCCAAGCTGGCCGACAAGGGCATCATCGGCCTGGCCTACTGGGAGCTCGGCTTTCGCAGCCTGACCAACAGCAAGCGTCCGATCCTGAAGGTCGAGGACATTGCAGGACTCAAGCTGCGCGTGATCCCGAGCCCCATCAACATCGACTGGGTCAAGGCGCTGGACGCCAACCCGACGCCGCTGGCATTCCCCGAGCTCTACGCCGCGCTGGAGCAGCGCGCCGTGGACGGCCAGGAAAATCCGGTGAGTGTGATCCTGGCCAACCGCTTCGCCGAAGTGCAGAAGCACCTGGCCTTGACCAACCACCAGTACAACCCGCAGTCCGTGATCATCAGCAAGAAGCTGTGGGACACGCTCGGTGCCGCCGAGCGCCAGATCATCCAGTCGGCCGCGCTAGAGGCGGGCCAGTACCAGCGCACCGTGTCCCGCGAACTCGCGGCGTCGCAGCTCAACGAGTTGAAGAAGGCCGGCATGCAGGTCACCGAATTGCCGCCCGCGGAGCAGGCCAAGCTGCGCGAGCGGATCAAGCCGGTGATCGCCAAGTACAGCGCCAGCGTCGGTGAAACGACACTCGCCGACCTGATGGCCGAACTGGCAAAACTGCGCAAGTGACGTGCGCACCGATCGCAAGGGGCCTCAGGCGACGCGCCGGCTGAGCAGGGCGGAGGCGCCGCTCGAGAGAGCGAGTTGCTCGGTGGTGGCGAGCAGTGCGGGACCGAGCGCGAACATGCGCTCTTCGGTCAGCCGCACCATCGGCCCGGCGATCGTGACGACGCCGACGACGGTCCCGGCGCCATTGCGGATCGGCGCCGCCATGGCCGTCATGGCGGGCGCAAACACTTCGACGATCATGCTGAAGCCGCGCTCGCGGGTGGCCTCGATGTGCGCCAGCAGTGCCTTGACCGAGGTCGGGGCGCGCGGCCCGAAATCTTCCGGCTTGCCGAAGCCCTGGGCGGACACCAACGCCAGCGCGCGCTCGTCGCTCATCGTCGAGAGCCACGCGTGGCCGGCCGAACTGCAGGAGAGGTTGACGGACAGGCCCATGTCCGGGTCGTACCGCAGTCCACGCGTGGCGCCCTGCGCTTTGGCGACGAAGGTCAGCGCGTCGCCGTCGACCACGCCCAAGCGCACAAGTTCTCCGGAATCGATGGCGAGCCGGTCGAGCAGCGGCTGCGCGATGTCGACGATGCCGCTCGCACTCAGAAAGCCGAGGCCCAGCGACACCATCTTGATGGTGAGCATGTAGTCGCCGTGGCTCTGGTCCTGCCGCACATAGCCGCAGCGGATGAGTTCCGACAGGAGGCGGTGCGTGGCGCTCAGCGGCATGTCCATGGCCGAGGCCAGGGCCGACAGGGCTTTGCCTTCCGGATGGGCCGCCAGGTGTTCGAGGACTTTGAAGCTGCGCTCCAGGATGCTGCTCATCGGAATTTCTCAGGGTTGGAAAGAGAAGGCGGGGGCGCCACTGTATCAAGAAGAGTCAAAGGGTTTCCACTATGGAAACTATTTCCACAAATTCCTACCATTCGCACGTCGCCGGCCTTCGTGTCGGTCATTCGTTCGACTTCGACTGGAGACTTCCTTTGAAAAACACCGCCCGCCTGCTGGCCGCCGCCGGCCTTTCCTTGCTCCTGGCCGTGCCCGCCTTTGCGCAGCCCGCCCAGGAACGCGTCATTCGCTTCGGTCACCTCAATAACGCCGATCACCCAGTGAGCTTCGGCGTCAAGCGCTTCGCAGAACTGCTGGCGGCGAAGAGCGGCGGCAAGATGAAGGTGCAGGAATTCCCGGCTTCGCAGCTCGGCAACGAGATGCAGCAGCAATCAGCCCTGCAGGGCGGTGTTCAGCAGATGTCGGCGCCGGCGACCACGTCGCTGGCCGGCATTGTGAAGGAGTTCGGCCTCGTCGACTTTCCGTTTTCGGTGAGCACGTTCGCGCAGGCCGATGCGCTGCTCGACGGCCCATTGGGTCAGGCGTTGATCGCCAAGCTGCCCGAGAAGGGCCTGGTGGCGCTGGGCTACTGGGACCTGGGTTTCCGCAACGTGACCAACAGCAAGCGCGCCATCGCCAAGGCGGAAGACCTCGACGGTCTGAAGATCCGCGTGATTCCCAACCCGGTGTTCCTCGAAACTTTCAAGGCCTTCAAGGCCAATCCGGTGCCGATGCCCTTTGCCGAGCTGTACGGCGCGCTCGAAGCCAAGGCGGTGGACGGCCAGGAAAATCCCTATGCGGTAATCCTGTCGAACAAGTTCTTCGAAGTGCAGAAGTTCGTCAGCGCAACCAACCATGTCTATGCGGCCAACATCGTGTTGGTGAGCAAGAAGTTCTGGGACTCGCTGAGCCCGGCCGAGCAGAAGATGATGAACGACGCGGCCAATGAAGCACGCGGCTACCAGCGGCAAGTGAGCCGCGCCGCCGCTCAGCGCGCGGTCGGCGACCTGCAGGCCAAGGGCTTGCAGTTCAACGAAGTGGCGCCGGCCGAACAGGCGCGCATGCGCCAGATCGCCAAGCCGGTGGTCGACAAGTTCGCCGCGAGCTACGACCCCGTGCTGGTCAAGCTCTACAACGACGAGCTGGCACGCATCCGGAAGTGAATGCAGGACGCGAAGACCCCATGAAAATCCTTGTCCTCCACGGCCCGAACCTGAACCTGTTCGGGCGTCGCGAACCGCACATCTACGGCAAGACCACGCTGCCCGAGATCAACGACCGGCTCGAGCGCCTGGCCGCCGAACTCGGTGTCGAGATCGCGATCATGCAGTCGAACCACGAGGGCGCGTTGATCGACTTTCTTCACGCCCACATCGATACCGCTCAGGGCGCGCTGGTGAACCCGGCCGGTCTGACGCAACATGGCGTTCCCCTGCACGACGCGATCAAGGCCATGCCCTTTCCGACCATCGAGGTCCACATGTCGAACATCGCGGCACGCGAAGCCTGGCGCGCGCATTCCATCATCTCGCCGGCGGTCAAGGCCACCATCCAGGGCCTGGGGCCGGTGTCTTACCTCGCCGCCCTGCGGGCGTTGGTCGAGACCGTGCGCGCGACCGCCGACGGCGCCTGAACACCTTTCTTCTTCTCTATGAATCTGACGATCGATCGCATCTGCAGGGGAATCGAGGCCGTCATCGCCTTCATGCTGGCCGTGATGGTGGTGCTGGTCTTCGGCAACGTCGTGCTGCGCTACGGCTTCAACTCGGGCATCACGGTGTCCGAAGAGGTCTCGCGCTGGCTCTTCATCTGGATGACCTTTCTCGGCGCGGTGGTCGCGCTGAAAGAGCACGGCCATCTGGGCGTCGACATGGTGGTCCAGCGACTGCCCAAGGCAGGCAAGAAGGCCTGCCTGGCGATCGGCCACGTGGTCATGCTTTACGTGGTGTGGCTGCTGTTCCAGGGCAGCGTCGCGCAGGCGCGCATCAACTGGGACGTGACGGCGCCGACCACGGGCGCTTCGATGGCCATCGTCTATGCGTCGGGCATCGTCTTCGCCGTGCTGGCGGCCTTCATCCTGGCGCTCGACCTGTTTCGCCTGCTCACCGGCCGGCTGTCGGACGACGACCTGGTGATGGTGCAGGAGTCGGAAGAAGCCGTGCAGTTGCAGCAGATCCTCGGTGATGTCTCCAAGCCGCCGGGCCCGGTGGCAACGCCACCCAAGGTGAACCCATGACCATTCTCGTTTTCGTGGGCGCCTTGCTGCTGGCAATGGCGCTCGGCATCCCGATCGCCTTTTCGCTGTTGGCCAGCGGCGTCGCCCTGATGTGGCATCTCGACCTGTTCGATGCACAGATCCTCGCGCAGAACGTGATCGGCGGGGCCGACAGCTTTCCGCTGCTGGCCGTGCCCTTCTTCATGCTGGCCGGCGAGATCATGAACGTGGGCGGCCTGTCCAAGCGCATCGTCGACTTCGCGCTGGCGCTGGTCGGCCACGTCAAGGGTGGGCTCGGCTACGTGACCATCATGGCCGGCTGCCTGTTGTCGGCACTGTCGGGCTCGGCGGTCGCCGATGCGGCGGCGCTGACCGCGCTGCTGCTGCCGATGATGGTGAGCGCCGGCCACGACAAGGCCCGCGCCGGCGGCCTGATCGCCGCCACCGGCGTGATCGGGCCGGTCATCCCGCCGAGCATCGGGCTGGTGATCTTCGGGGTTGCGGCCAACGTCTCGATCTCCAAGCTGTTTCTCGCCGCCATCGTGCCGGGCCTGCTGATCGGCGGCGCGCTGTGGGTCACCTGGGCGTGGTTGGTGCGACGCGAGACGATCGTGCCACCGCCGCGCAAGTCGCGCGCCGAGGTGCTGACCGCCTTCCGCAAGGCGCTCTGGGCGCTGCTGCTGCCGGTCATCATCCTCGTTGGGTTGCGCATGGGCGTCTTTACCCCGACCGAGGCCGCGGTGGTGGCCGCCGTCTACGCCTTGTTCGTGTCGACCGCGATCTATCGCGAGCTGAGCTGGGGCGACCTGTACGGGGTGTTCGTGAGCGCCGCCAAGACCAGTGCCATCGTGATGTTCCTGATCGCCGCGGCCATGGTCAGCGCCTGGCTCATCACGGTGGCCGACCTGCCGTCGAAGGTCATCGCGCTGCTGCAGCCCTTCATGGACAACAAGATCCTGCTGATGATCGCGATCATGGTGCTGGTGATGATCGTCGGGACGGCGATGGACATGACGCCGACCATCCTGATCCTCACGCCGGTGCTGATGCCGGTGGTGAAGGCCGCGGGCATCGACCCGGTCTACTTCGGCGTGATGTTCATCATCAACAACTCGATCGGCCTGATCACGCCGCCCGTGGGCACGGTGCTCAACGTCGTCGCCGGGGTAGGGCGCATGAAGATGGACGACGTCACGCGCGGCGTTATTCCTTTCATGATCGCGGAGTTCGCGGTGATGTTCCTGATGGTGCTTTTTCCGTGGCTGGTGATCTGGCCCGCTAAGCTTTTCTCGGGGTGAGCCTGCCTCGCCGCGGCCAATGCCGCGGTGCGGTGGATCGCCGCGGACCAGGCCGCGGTCCGGTGAATCAGGGGGCCGTTCTCACTGCCGGCGGTACGGCTGCAGCAGGGACCGACGGGGCGGCCGGCACAGACACCGCTGTTGCCGGCTGATTGGGCGGCAACTGGTAGCTCCAGGTCTCGCTCAACGGCTTGTCGCCTTGCGTCAAAGCCGCGCGCATCTCCACCGGCAAGGCCGGATTCTTCACCTTCACACGCAGCGCCAGACGCCAGCCCTTGATCGCCGGGTTGGGTTGCACGCTGCTCTCGACCAGGTCGGCGTTGTCGCCCACGCTCACCTGCGCCTTGACGTCGGCGCCCGCCGGGAGCTTGGCCAGCACGGGGCCCTCGAAATCGATCAGGAAGGCGCTGTTGCCGTCGAGCGCGCGGATCAGGTTGGCCTGCAGCTGCTCGCCGTCGGTGTGGAAGGTCTGGCGCACCCAGGCGTTGTCCTTGCCGTGCAGCGCGGGTTCGTCGGTGGTCCAGTGCATGCGGTAGGCGAACTGCAGCATCTGCCCTTTCAGGGGCGGGGCCTCGGGCGTCCAGAAAGCGACGATGTTGTCGTTGGTCTCATCCGGGGTCGGAATCTCCATCAGCGTGACCTTGCCCTTGCCCCAACTGCCGTGCGGCTCGATCCACGCGCTCGGACGCAGGTCGTAGCGGTCCTTCAGGTCTTCGTAGCGCGAAAACTCGCGGCCGCGCTGGAGCAGGCCGAAGCCCTTCGGGTTCTCGACCTCGAAGCTGCTGATCGCCAGGTTGCGCGGGTTGTTCAGCGGGCGCCACAGCCACTCGCCGCCGCCGGTATGGATGGCGAGGCCGTTCGAATCGTGAATGGCCGGCCGGAAGTTGCGCTTGAGGTCCGACTGCTGGTTGGGGCCGTAAAGAAACATGCTGGTCAGCGGCGCGATGCCGAGCATCTTGACGTCGCCCCGGACGAAGATGTTGGCCTGCACGTCGACCACCGCATCCTTGCCGCCAGGGGTCAGAATGAACTGGTAGGCGCCCGTGGCACGCGGCGAATCGAGCAGGGCGTAGATGACGAGTTGCTTGTCGTCTCCCGACGGGCGCTGCACCCAGAACTCGCGGAAGTCGGGAAACTCCTCGCCGCCCGGCGGGGCCGTGTCGATCGCCAGGCCGCGCGCCGACAGCCCGTAGACCTGGCCCTTGCCGACCACGCGAAAGTAGCTGGCGCCGAGAAAACTCATGATCTCGTCGCTCTTGCCTTCCTGATTGATGGGGTAGAGCACGCGAAAGCCCGCGTAGCCGAGGGTGCTGGTCGCGTTCTTGTCGAAGTTCAGGTTGCCGAAGTCGAAGCGCTCGGTGTCGTAGCGGATCTCCTGCACGTCGGTGCCGTTGATCTCGTTGATGCGCACCGGCGCATTGAAGTGCATGCCCTGGTGATAGAAATTCAGCTTGAAGGGCGTCGGCAGATCGCGCCACTCGAAGCGATCGGCACGCGGCTGCATCTTCTGGTAGTCGGCGAACTGCATGCCGCTGAACACCGGCGGCAGGTTTTTCACCGGCGCGGCGTAGGGCTTTTCCATCAACGCCTTGGCTCGGGCCGTCACGTCGTCGAGCGAAAAGGCATGGGCCTGGCCGGCGCAGAACAAGGCCAGCGACGCAGCGAGGCCGGTGACCGAGGCGGTGGAAATCTTGCGGGAAACGGCGGGTAGTTTCATGGAGGAGGGTTCCAGGATGCGCGTTGAAACGGTGAGGCTTGCCTGCAGCACCAGCGAAGCGATATTCGTGCCGTGCAGGTCGTCGCAGCGGTGTGCGACAGCGGGGTCCGGCATGCGGCGGTGCCGGCATCGGCATGAAGCCTGACGCCGGACAGGGACCTCGGGCCTTAGCTTAGCATCGTGCCGGAGCAGGCAACACCGAGTGGGTCGTGTGTTGCGTCACCGAAAGAAAGTCGCCGAATGAAGATGTCCCCTTGGCTGGTCCTCGTGGCCGGTCTGGCCAGCCCGCTGGCCTTTGCGCAGCCCCAGCCCGCCCTGTTGAACGACAAGGGCGCGTTCGTCGCCGACATGGTCGGCAAGATGACGCTCGACGAGAAGATCGGGCAGCTGCGCCTGATCAGCATCGGCCCTGAAATGCCCATCGCCCAGCTGGCCGAGGAGATCAAGGCCGGCCGCGTCGGTGGCACCTTCAATTCGGTCAACCGCCCGCACAACCGCCTGCTGCAGAACGCGGCGATGCAGGGCCGGATGAAGATCCCGATGTTCTTCGCCTACGACGTGATCCACGGCCACCGCACCACGTTCCCGATCGGCCTCGGGCTGGCATCGAGCTGGGACATGGGCGCGATCCAGCTGATGGCGAGCACGGCGGCGAAAGAGGCCGCGGGCGATTCGGTCGACATGACCTTTGCGCCGATGGTCGACATCGCGCGCGACCCGCGCTGGGGCCGCACGTCCGAAGGCTTCGGCGAAGACCCGCACCTCGTGTCGGAAATCGCGCGGGCCACGGTCAAGGGCTTTCAGGGCAGCCTGCCGGTGCCGGCCGATCGCATCATGACCAGCGTCAAGCACTTCGCACTGTACGGTGCGGTCGAGGGCGGGCGCGACTACAACACGGTCGACATGAGCCCGATGCGCATGTACCAGGATTACCTGCCGCCTTACCGCGCCGCCATCGATGCGGGCGCAGGCGGTGTGATGGTGGCGCTGAACTCCATCAACGGCGTGCCGGCCACGTCGAACACCTGGCTCATGCAAGACCTCCTGCGCAAGGATTGGGGCTTCAAGGGCGTGACCGTGAGCGACCACGGCGCCATCGTCGAGCTGATGCGCCACGGTGTCGCCAAGGACGAGCGCGAGGCAGCCAAGCTGGCCATCAAGAACGGCATCGACCTGAGCATGGCCGACTCGGTCTACCTCAACGAACTGCCCGGTCTGGTCAAGTCGGGCGAGGTCGAGATGCGCGAGATCGACAACGCGGTGCGCGAAGTGCTCGGCGCCAAGTACGACATGGGGCTGTTCCACAACCCCTTCCTGCGCATCGGCGTGGCCCAGGACGATCCGCCGGACCTCGACGCCGAAAGCCGCCTGCACCGCCCAGCCGCGCGCGATGTCGCACGCAAGTCGATCGTGCTGCTGGAGAACCGCAACTCCACGCTGCCGCTCGCGAAGTCGAAGCGCGTCGCACTCGTCGGCCCGCTGGCCGACGCGCCGATCGACATGCTGGGCAGCTGGTCGGCTGCGGGCAACTCGAAGAACGCCGTCACGCTGCGAGCAGGTTTGAGTGCCGCGGTGGGGCAGGATCGCGTGGTCTACGCGCGCGGCGCCAACATCACGAACGACGAAGGCATCGTCAAGTACCTCAACTTCCTCAACTGGGACACGCCCGAGGTCACGCAGGACAAGCGCACGCCCGCCGCGATGATCGAAGAGGCGGTCGCTGCCGCACGCCAGTCCGACGTGATCGTCGCTGCGCTGGGCGAGGCGCGCGGCATGTCGCACGAGTCGTCGAGCCGCACCAGCCTCGACCTGCCGCAGAGCCAGCGCGACCTGATCACCGCGCTCAAGGCCACCGGCAAGCCGCTGGTCCTGGTGCTGATGAACGGCCGTCCACTGGCGTTGCAGCGCGAGCAGCAGGAGGCCGACGCGATCCTCGAGACCTGGTACACCGGCACCGAGGGCGGCCACGCGATCGCCGACGTGCTGTTCGGCGATTACAACCCTTCGGGCAAGCTGCCGATCTCGTTCCCGCGCTCCGTCGGCCAGATCCCGACCTATTACAACCACGCGCGGCTGGGCCGGCCTTTCACCGAAGGCAAGCCGGGCAACTACACCTCGCAGTATTTCGAGGAAGTCACCGGGCCGCTGTACCCCTTCGGCTACGGCTTGAGCTACACCGATTTCGCGTTGTCGGACGTGGCGCTGTCCGGCGCGTCGATGACACGCGGCGGCAAGCTCGAAGCCGCCATCACGGTCAAGAACATGGGACAGCGTGCCGGTGAGACCGTGGTGCAGCTCTACATCCAGGATGTGGCCGCCTCGGTGGTTCGTCCGGTGAAGGAACTCAAGGACTTCCGCAAGCTGATGTTGAAGCCTGGCGAAGAGCAGGTCGTGCGTTTCGCCATCGACGAGTCCAAGCTGAAATTCTTCAACGCGCAGTTGCAGAACGTGGCCGAGGCCGGCACCTTCAACGTGCAGATCGGTCTCGATTCGCAGGCCGTGAAGCAGAAGAGCTTCGACCTGCAGTAACGCTGCAACACCGAGCGCCCGAGCGTTGCCTGCGACCGACACCCTGTCCCATCTTCGGCCGCTCTGGCAGCAGGCCGGCCTGCCCGACGAAGCGCTCGCTTTCGCGCGACTCTCCGGCGCCGATCCGGTCATGCCTTCGTCCTTCGCTGTCGGCACTGCCGCACAGACGAGCATCGCGGCCGCGGCACTGGCCGCGTGCGAGTTGGGCCATGCGCGCGGCACGCCCCGGCAGGCGGTTGCGGTCGACATGCAGCACGCGGCCCTGGAGTGCACCGGCTGGTTCAGCCTCGATGGTCGCGTGCCCGACCTGTGGGACGCGTTCTCCGGGCTGTACCGGTGCGCGGACGGGCACGTGCGCGTCCACGCCAACTTCCGCCATCATCGCGAAGGTGCGCTGCACCTGCTCGGGCTCGATCCCGAGCGGGCCCAGCGCAGCGATGCCGAGCAGGCGCTGCAGACCTGGAAAGCGCTGGACTTCGAGCAGGCGGCGGCCGAGCGTGGCCTGGTGGTCACTGCGCTGCGCGGCTTCGCAGACTGGGACGCCACGCCGCAAGGCCAGGCCGTTGCCGCGCAACCGCTCTTCACCATCCAACGCATCGGCGATGCGCCGCCGCGGGCGCTGCCACCGCTTACCGACGACCAGCGGCCGCTCACCGGTCTGCGCGTGCTCGACCTGACGCGCATCCTCGCCGGCCCGGTATGCGGCCGCGCTCTGGCGGCCTACGGAGCGGACGTGATGCTGGTCAACTCGCCGAAGTTGCCGAACATCGAAGCCATCGCGGAGACCAGCCGCGGCAAGCTCTCCGCGCACATCGACCTCCGCACGGATGGCGGGCGTGGCACCTTGAACCAGTTGGTCGGCGATGCGCATGTCTTCGTGCAGGGCTATCGCCCGGGCGGGTTGGCTGCGCTGGGCTTCGGGCCGGAGGCGCTCGCACGACGGCGGCCCGGCATCGTGGCGGTGTCGCTCAGTGCCTACGGGACGCAGGGCCCGTGGGCAGGGCGGCGTGGCTTCGACTCGCTGTTGCAAACCGCCATGGGCTTCAACCAGGCCGAAGGCGACGCCGCCGGCGACGGCCAGCCACGCGCGATCCCGATCCAGATCCTGGACGAAGCCACCGGCTACCTGATGGCTTTCGCCGCGGCCGCAACGCTCTGGCGCCAACAGCGCGAAGGCGGGAGCTGGCACGTGCAGCTGTCGCTGGCGCAGACGGCGCTGTGGCTGCGGGGGCTCGGCCGCGTCCCCGGCGGTCTCTCGATCGCCAAGCCCGACATCGGGCCCCGTATCGCATCCGAGCCCTCCGGTTTCGGTGTGCTGCAGGGCGTGGGGCACAGCGCTGGACTGGCGCGCACGCCTGCCGGTTGGTCCCGGCCGTCGATGCCGCCCGGGAGCCACGCGCCTGTCTGGCCCTGAAGACTCCACAGACGCCCCGACGCTCAGGCCGCCTCCTTAAAATCGCCAGCACTTCGAACGAGGAGCGGACGTGAAAATGTGGGTGATGGGTCTGTGGGCGGGCCTGGTATGTTGTTCTTCGGCGCAGGCCCAATCCAGGTGGTTCACCGTCGCCGGCAATCCGGCCGACGCCGCGGTCGATACCGTTCAGGTCGATCCTGTGGCGCTGCGCAGCGACGGCGCGCTGAAGATGCTGAGCCTGCGCGTCAGCCGCGCCGGTTTGCGTCGGAACTGGGAAGGCTTGCCCTACCGCTCCTACGAGTCCGAAGTGGCTTTCGACTGCCGCACGGGGCGCGCCGACTACCGCCGTGCCAGCTTCTACGCCGAGCCGCTGTGGCAAGGCACGCCGCACCGAACGACCGATTACACGAACGATCCCAAGCCGATGATGTTTCGCGACATGGCGCCCAACCCGACGCGCCGTATCGTCCGTGCCGCGTGCGGCTCGAGCCTGGGCTGACCGGGCGCCTTCATTTCACCTTGGCGGCCGCGTCGGCGGGCGCTTGGATCCAGAGCGTCGCGCGCTGGGCCTCCACCGTCTGCCGCACGAAGCCCCACACCGCCTGCATGCGGCTCAGGTGCTTGCTTTCGGCAGGCATCGACATCCAGAAGGTCCTGGTGAAGTGCGCATGCTTCGGCAGCACGGCTTTCAGCGACGTGTCGCGCTCGGCGATGAAGGCGGGCAGCACCGCGATGCCCGCACCGGCAGCCACCGCCGCGTGTTGTGCCAGGATGCTGGTGCTGCGAAGCGCGAAGGCGTCGGGCTTGTGCAATTCGTCGAGGTACTGCAGCTCCTTGCTGAAGAGCAGGTCGTCGACATAGCTGATGAAGGTGTGGCCCCGCAGGTCGTCGCGCGTCTTGATGGCGCCGTGCTTCGCGAGATAGCCCTTCGATGCGTAGAGCCGCAGCGTGTAGTCGGCGAGCCTGGTCACCACCACCGGGCCGCGCGCAGGACGTTCCAGCGAGATCACGATGTCGGCCTCGCGCCGTGACAGGTGCACCAGCCGCGGCATGGCGAGCAGGTCGATCACCAGCTTCGGATGTTGGCGCGCGAAGAGCGAGAGCTGCGGTGCGAGCACCACGGTGCCGAAGCCTTCGGTAGCGCCGATGCGGACCACGCCCGACAGGCCTTCCTGAGAGGCGGTTGTCGCACTCTCGACCGTGCGGAACGCGTTCTCCATCGCCTCGACCTGCGGCTGAAGGCGCCGGCCTGCTTCGGTCAGCCTATGCCCGCCGGCCTCGCGCGAGAAGAGCGGAGCGCCGACCTGTTTTTCGAGTGCCTGGATGCGACGCGCCACGGTGGTGTGGTCGACCGCCAGACGGCGTGCTGCGCTCTGCAATGTGCCCGACCGGGCGAGTTCGAGGAAGAAGCGCAGGTTGTCCCAATCCATGGGTTGCGATTATGCAGATCGTGAGTGCGTATTTGTCTATTGCCATCGCAAAAGTGCAAAGCTAGCATCGTCCGCGCACCGCCATCCGGCCACGTACAAACAAGGAGACAGATCCATGGACGCCAAAGTCAAACCCGCCACCCAGGTCGCCACCGTCAAGCTGCTCATCGGCGGCAAGTTCATCGAATCGAAGACCACCGAGTGGCGCGATGTCGTGAATCCGGCCACGCAGGAAGTGCTGGCCCGCGTGCCCTTCGCGACGCAGGCCGAAGTCGACGCAGCCGTCGCGTCTGGCAAGGAAGCGTTCAAGACCTGGAAGAAGACGCCCATCGGCGCGCGCTCGCGCATCTTCCTGAAGTACCGGCAGCTGATCCGCGAGAACATGGCCGAGCTGGCGGCGATCCTCACGGCCGAGCAGGGCAAGACGCTGCCCGACGCCGAAGGCGACGTGTTCCGTGGCCTCGAAGTGGTCGAGCACGCCTCGGGCATCGGCAACCTGCAACTGGGCGAGCTGGCCAACAACGTGGCCAACGGCGTCGACACGTACACGCTGCTGCAGCCGCTGGGCGTGTGCGCGGGCATCACGCCCTTCAACTTCCCCGCAATGATCCCGCTGTGGATGTTCCCGATGGCCATCGCCACGGGCAACACCTTCGTGCTCAAGCCGTCGGAGCAGGACCCGATGGTCACGATGCGCCTGTGCGAACTCGCGCTCGAGGCAGGCATTCCGCCCGGCGTGCTCAACGTGATTCACGGCGGTGAAGCGGTGGTCAACGCGATCTGCGATCACAAGGACATCAAGGCGATCAGCTTCGTCGGTTCGACCAAGGTCGGCACGCATGTCTACAACCGCGCCATCCCGACCGGCAAGCGCGTGCAATGCATGATGGGCGCGAAGAACCACGCCATCGTCATGCCCGACGCCAACAAGGAGCAGACGCTCAATGCGCTGGCCGGTGCCGGCTTCGGTGCGGCCGGCCAGCGCTGCATGGCGGTGTCGGTCGCAGTGCTGGTCGGTGACGCGCAGAAGTGGGTGCCCGACTTGGTCGCCAAGGCGAAGACGCTGAAGCTCGGTGCCGGGACCGAGAAGGGCGTCGATGTGGGGCCGCTCGTGTCCTGCGCCGCCTACGACCGCGTCAACGGCCTGATCGAACGTGGTGTGGCCGACGGCGCCACGCTGGCGCTCGACGGCCGCAAGCCGACGGTGCCCGGCTACGAAAAGGGCAACTTCGTCGGCCCGACGATCTTCGCCGATGTGAAGCCCGGCATGACCATCTATGACCAGGAGATCTTCGGCCCCGTGCTGTGCCTGGCCAACGCCGCCACCATGGACGAAGCCATCGAACTCATCAACGCCAACCCGAACGGCAACGGCACCGCGATCTTCACGCAGTCGGGCGCGGCGGCGCGCAAGTTCCAGGAAGAGATCGACGTCGGCCAGATCGGCATCAACGTACCGATCCCGGTGCCGGTGCCGATGTTCTCGTTCACCGGCTCGCGCGCCTCCAAGCTCGGCGACCTGGGCCCGTACGGCAAGCAGGTCATCATGTTCTACACGCAGACCAAGACGGTGACGGCGCGCTGGTTCGACGACAGCACGGTCAGCCAGGGCGTCAACACGACGATCAGTCTCAAGTGAGGGGCGGGTCTCGCGCTGCGACCTTGGTTGTCGCGGCCTCGATGCTTCTTTTCGCCGGCGGCGTGCAGGCGGCCGACGACGCCAACCCGCTCGCGTGCAAGCCCGACGGCACGCAGCAGGAGATGAATGCCTGCGCAGTGCGGGACTACCGCGCCGCCGACGCTGCGCTCAACATCCGATACGGCGAAGTGATGAAGTCGCTGTCGTCTCAACAGCGCATCGCGCTGCGCACCGAGCAACGCGCCTGGCTCAAGGGCCGCGACCCCGGCTGCAAGAGCGCGTCGAAGCAGAGCGAAGGCGGTTCGATCTGGGCACTGGCGTTCTACACCTGCCTGGAACAATCGACCCGCGAGCGCACCGCCGCGCTCGATCTCTGGAAGGGCCGCCAGCCATGAATTTCGAACTGTCCGAAGAGCAACTGGCCTTCGCGCAGACCGCGCACGATTTCGCCGCGGCGGAGTTCGCGCCGCACGCCGCGCGTTGGGACGCCGAGTCGATCTTTCCGAAAGACGCCATCGCCAAGGCCGGCGAACTCGGCTTCTGCGGCCTCTACGCGCCTGAGCATATCGGTGGCCTCGCGCTGCCGCGGCTCGACGCCACGCTGGTGTTCGAGGAGATGGCCGCAATCGACCCGTCGACCACCGCCTTTATCACCATCCACAACATGGCGACATGGATGCTCGGCACCTGGGGCACCGACGCCATCTGCAAGACCTGGGGTGAAGACCTGACGAGCGGGCGCAAGCTGGCCTCGTATTGCCTGACCGAACCCGGCGCCGGGTCCGACGCCGGCTCGCTCAAGACGCGGGCCGAGTTGCAGGGCGGCGGGTACGTCATCAACGGCGGCAAGGCCTTCATCAGCGGCGCGGGCGCGACCGACGTGCTGGTGTTGATGGCGCGCACCGGCGGTGGCGGCGCGGGCGGCATCTCGGCGTTCGCCGTGCCGGCCGACGCGCCCGGCGTGAGCTACGGCAAGAAGGAACACAAGATGGGCTGGAACAGCCAGCCCACGCGCACCATCGCGTTCGACAACGTGCGCGTGCCGGTCGACCACCTGCTGGGCGCCGAAGGCGAGGGCTTTCGCATCGCCATGAAAGGGCTCGACGGCGGGCGCATCAACATCGCGACCTGCTCGGTCGGCGCGGCGCAGGGTGCGCTGAACGCGGCGCGCAACTACTTGCATGACCGCCATCAGTTCGGCAAGCCGCTCGCGAGCTTCCAGGCGCTGCAGTTCAAGCTGGCCGACATGGCGACCGAGCTGGTCGCGGCGCGACAAATGGTGCGCATGGCCGCGAGCAAGCTCGATGCGGCGCACCCCGACGCCAGCACCTATTGCGCGATGGCCAAGCGCTTCGCGACCGATGCGGGCTTCAATGTCTGCAACGACGCGCTTCAGTTGCATGGGGGCTACGGCTACTTGGCCGAGTTCCCGCTGGAGCGGCTGGTGCGCGACACGCGCGTGCACCAGATCCTCGAAGGCACCAACGAAATCATGCGGGTCATCGTCGCGCGAAAATTGCTCGAAGGTGACAGCGATATCCGCTGACCTCAACCATCTCATTGCTCATGACCGAACCCGTCGTCCTCTTCAAGGAAATCCCCACCGCCAACGGCCAGCGCTTCGGCGTGGCCACGCTCAACGCGCCGGCCTCGCTCAATGCGCTGTCGGTCGAGATGGTGCGCCTGCTCACGCCCAAGCTGCGCGATTGGGCGGCCGATGCCGGCATCGTCGGCGTGCTGATGGACGCGGCCGGCGAGAAGGCCTTCTGCGCCGGCGGCGACCTTCGCCAGCTCTACCAGACGCTGCTGGACTGCAAGGCCGAACGCAACGAATACGCCGAGCGCTTCTTCGGCGAGGAGTACGAGCTCGACCACCTGATCCACACCTTCCCCAAGCCCTTCGTCTGCTGGGGCCACGGCATCGTGATGGGCGGCGGTGTCGGCCTGATGGCGGGTTGCTCGCACCGTGTGGTGACCGAGGGCAGCCGCGTCGCAATGCCCGAAGTCAACATCGGCCTGTACCCCGACGTCGGCGGCAGCTGGTTCCTGCGTCGCACGCCGGGGCGTACCGGGCTCTTTCTGGCCTTCACGGCAGCGCAGGTGAACGCGGCGGACGCCATCTTCATCGGCCTGGCCGACGTGCTGGTGCCGCAGGCGGCCAAGTCGCAGGTGATCGAGGCGATCACCACCGCGCCATGGAAGGGCGAGCCCGATGCGGACCGCGCGCTGATGTCGAAGCTGCTGGCACAGGCCGGTGAGGGCGCCTCGATGCCGGCGTCGAAACTGCGCGAGCACTTCGACCTCATCAACGCGACCTTGGCGGGCGACGACCTGCTCGAGATCGACCAGCGCATCCGCACACTGCAAAGCGATGACACGTGGCTGCAGACCGCCGCAAAGACCTACGCCAAGGGCGCACCGAGTTCAGTGGCGCTGTCGTGGGCGCTCTGGCAACGCGTGCCGCGCATGTCGCTGGCCGAGGTGTTCCGGCTCGAGTATTGGGCCTCGCTGGGCTTCTGCGCGCACGCCGACTTCGCCGAAGGCATTCGGGCAGTGCTGGTCGACAAGGACCGCAATCCCAAGTGGAGCCCCGCGACGCTCGCCGAGATCACGCCGGCCTTCGTCGAAGACCACCTGCGCGCGCGCGGCGAGATGGCGCCGGAACTGGTCTCGCTGGTCTGAGCACGCATTAACAAAAGCAACGGAGACAAACACAATGAAGATCGCATTCATCGGCCTCGGCAACATGGGCGGCCCGATGGCCATGAACCTGCTGAAGGCCGGCCACACCGTGAGCGCCTTCGACCTCTCGGCCGAGGCGCGCAACCGGTTCGCGACCGACGGCCTGCCGATCGCCGCGTCGGCCGTGGCCACGCTCGAAGGCGCCGAGGTCGTCGTCAGCATGCTGCCGGCCAGCGCGCATGTCGAAGGGCTCTACCTCGGCAGCGACGGCCAGCCCGGCATTCTCGAGAAGATCGCACCGGGCACGCTGGTGATCGACAGCAGCACCATCGCCGCCGCCACATCGCGCAAGGTCGCCGAAGCCGCAGCCAAGCGGGGGGTTGCCGTCATCGACGCCCCGGTGTCGGGCGGCACCGGCGGCGCGATCGCTGGCACGCTGACCTTCATGGTCGGCGGCAGCGAAGCCGACCTGGAGCGCGCGCGGCCCGTGCTCGAAAAGATGGGCGCCAACATCTTCCACGCCGGTGCGGCCGGCGCCGGGCAGACCGCCAAGATCTGCAACAACATGCTGCTGGGCGTCCTGATGATCGGAACCTCCGAAGCCATCGCGCTGGGTGTGGCCAACGGGCTCGACCCGAAGGTGTTGTCGGAGATCATGCGGCGCAGCTCTGGGGGCAACTGGGCGCTGGAAAAATACAACCCGCTGCCAGGCGTCATGGAAACGGCGCCCGCATCGAAGAACTACGCGGGCGGCTTCGGCACCGACCTCATGCTGAAGGATCTCGGTCTGGCGCAAGAAAACGCGGCTGCCGTGCGTGCTGCGACGCCATTGGGTGGTCTCGCGCGCAGTCTCTACGCAGCGCACAGCCTCGCCGGCCACGGCGCGCTGGATTTCTCCAGCGTCATCAAGCTGGTTCAGAAGCCGTAAAAAAAGCGCGGCACGCAGTGTCTGCGTGCCGCGCTTTGCGCGGGCGTATTGCGGCGGGTCTTACTTGGGTGTGCCGCCCTGCATCGAGTGCGGCTTGCCCGGGCGGCGTGCATCGCGCGTCTCGGCGCGTGCTTCGCCGGCGACAGCAGCACGGTCGGTGCCGATGGCGCCGCCTTCTGCGACCTTGGGCATGTCGCCACCACGCGCAGGAACCATGCCCTTCGGACGCATGTTCTTCTTGGCCTCGCCGGCCATCTCAGACTTGCCCGTGGCGTAGCCGGGAGTGTTCGGCGGAACCGGTGCGCCTGGCGGGTTCGACTGTGCGTGCGCAGCAAAAGCGAAGAGGCCGATGGCCGTGGCAGTGATGAGCTTGTTCATGAGAACTCCTGAGGTTGGGGAAAAACGAAAGAGCCTGTACCTTGCGACCCCCGGAACTTCGTGCGGTTGCAACGTCGCTCCAACAAAGCGCTGGTACTACTGATACGGCGCGATGCACGAATTGGATTCCGGGCAAAGCGCGCGTCGCGGCGTGGGACCACGCCCACATCGACCTGCCGCCGCGTGCAGGCAACCACGGCTCAGGCCAGCGCCGTGTCCAGCAGCATCATCACGACGAAACCCAGCATCAGCCCGCCCGTCGCGAAGGCCTCGTGTCCCTTGCGGTGCGATTCCGGGATGATCTCGTGGCTGATGACGAAGAGCATCGCGCCGGCGGCCAGCGCCAGGCCCCAAGGCAGCAGGCTGGCGGAGATCCCGATCACGGCGGCGCCGAACACCGCGGCCATCGGCTCCACCAGGCCGGAGAGCACGCCGAGCCCGGCCGACATCCAGCGCCCGTAGCCCACGCTGCGCAGGGCGAGTGCCACCACCATGCCTTCAGGCACGTCCTGGATCGAGATGCCGGTGGCGAGCGCCGTGGCGCCCACCGGGTCGGAGCCGCCGAAGGCGACGCCGATGGCCAGCCCCTCGGGCAGGTTGTGCAGCGATATCGCCAGCACGAAGAGCCAGACGCGCTTGAGCGCGCGCGCCTGAGGTCCCTCCAGCCCCTTGACGAAGTGTTCGTGCGGCACCAGCCGGTCGATGGCCAGGAGCATCGCCGCGCCGATCAGGATGCCGGCACCGACGATGCCGCCGGCGCCCCAGCCGCCTGCGCCTTGCGCCTTGGCTGCTGCCAGCGCGGGAATCACGAGGGAAAAGGAACTCGCAGCCAGCATCACGCCGGCGCCGAAGCCGAGCATGCTGTCGTAGGTGCGTTGGGAAAACTGCTGGGACAGCAGCACGGGCAGGGTGCCCAGTGCGGTCGCCAGGGCCGCGAAGAGGCCGCCGATCAAGGCGCCCCTCATTCGCGGATCGGTGCCGTCGATGGCCTGGGCGCTTTGCCAGACGAGGAGCGTCAGTCCGGCCAGCACGATGCCGAGGCCGACCCACCGTCGGCCCACACGCGTCCAGCGCGCCAGCGCCGCAGCGGGCGCATGGCCCGCCGGATCCATGGAAGAAGCAGGCACCGGAAAACGATTCATCGTCGACTCCTGAACACGTGCAGATCTCGAGTGACTCCTCCGACGCAGCTGCGCGCCGCGTCGGAGGGGGCTGGGTTCAGGCGAAAGCCGAACTCAGGTTCAACGTGCCGTTCACCCCGTTGGGGAAGAAGCCGCCCTTGTCGACCGCACCCGGGTTCAGGTAGACGATGTTCAGCACATCGCCGGGCGAACGGCTGTAGGCGATGCCGTCGCCATCGAGCGGCACGATGTTCGATGTGTCGGCCGTGCCGGTGATGCCCTGGTCGACGTCGGTGCCGGCGTCGAGCGTGTCGCGTGCGTTCGAGATCGCGTCGGCGCCCGAGCGCAGCGACGGCGTCTCGATGCCCTTGGCGTAGAGCACCGTGCGCACCAGCCCCGCGTGGTAAGCCTCGGCCGCAAGAATGCCGGCCGCGGCTTCGAGGTAGGTCTTGTTGCTGATCAGCGGTGCGGCGCCCTTGTACGCGGTGACGCCGACGTCCTCGAAGATGAAGGCGCCGAACAGGAAGGCCTCGTCGCTCGCGTACGGATCGAATGCCTCGCCAGCCTTGATCAAGCCGGCTGCGCGTGCCGCCGATGAGAAGGCGCCATTCATGTCGGCGCTCACGTCGATGTCGGGTTGCGCCACTGCAGCGCTGCCCAGCGCCTTGCGCAGGAATCGCACGTGGTCGGATTCGTCCTTGGCGATCTCGCGGGCGTACTGCGCAACCACCGGGTCCTTGAAGGGCACGGCATGTCCCCCACGCACCACCCCGCGCCGCCCGGTGCCCGCCAAGTCGCTGTCGGGCAGGCCCTTGCCGAAGACGGCATATTGGTAGAACTGCGCTTCGAGGTACTCGAGGTTCAACGCGAAGTTGAGGATGTCGATGTCCGACGGCCCGCCGTTGTTGGGCGTCGCCTGGCCGATGGCATCGCTGCCGCCGCCGCCGCAAGCCGCCAGGATCGCGCCGCCGGCCATGCCCACCGCGAAGCCGCCGCTCTTGCGAAAGAAGCGCCGTCGTTCGGCCAGCTTTTCGGTGCGTTTCTGCAAAAGATCCAGAGTCACAGGAATTCCAAGCATCACATCTCCTGAGCGGCAGGCGCTTCGCTTCCGACGCGGTCGCCGCAATCCACGTTGAACACCCGCGGCTTGTGCCGCGGACCCATGGGCTCGCAAAAACTAGCCAGCCCGATAGCAATACGGCCGATGAGTTGCAAGTGGATGCGACGTTTGCGTAATAAAGCGTTGCAGCCGGCCGATCGGGCGCGAGATTTTTTTTGACGCGCGGTGCATCCAATCGGCGACTTCACGGGTAGTACCACCAGCAGCACACAGCTGCCGACCCCCTCACAGCAACTTCGAAGGAGCCTTTCATGCGTCAACTTCTCTCCGCCCGTCCCGTCGCCCTGTCCGCACTCGTCGCCAGCGCGGCGCTCCTGGCCGCCTGCGGCTCGATGAACGCCGGCAAGCCGATGTCGATGTATTCGCAGACCAACCTGCCGCCGAGCATCCAGGTGCCCGCAGGCAATCGCGTTGCCCTGGAAACCGTGGGCGTGGGCGACATCACCTACGAATGCCGCGACAAGGCCAACATGCCCGGCCAGACCGAATGGGTCTTCGTCGGCCCGAACGCGGTGCTGAACGACCGCATGGGCAAGCAGGTCGGCAAGTACTACGGCCCGCCGGCCACCTGGGAAGCGATGGACGGTTCCAAGCTCACCGCGACGCAACTCGCTGTGGCACCTTCGGGCGCGACCAGCCTGCCGTACCAGCTGGTCAAGGCCAACCCCGCCATGGGCTCGGGCGCGATGACCGGCGTGACCTACATCCAGCGCGTGGCACTGACGGGCGGCGTGGCTCCCGCGTCGATGCCTTGCACGCCGATGACCAAGGGCCAGAAGGCAACCGTGAAGTACCAGGCCGACTACATCTTCTGGAAGGCAGCCTGATCCGCTTCTAAAGCGCTCAGAGGAGGGCAGGCCTTCGGGCCGGGCGGCGACAGCCTCGACTAACATCCGGGCTCCTTTCGTCCCTCCCGATCTGCCTTGCCTGCTCCAGACGACTTCGACTACGACGCCGCGCTCGCTGCCTGCGCCCAGGGGCAGCGGCAGGCGCTGGCGCAGATCTACGCGCGCGAGAGCCGCTACTTGCTGGGCGTGGCGCTGCGCATCGTCCGGCAACGGCAGCATGCCGAAGACGTGCTGCACGACGCCTTCGTCGCCATCTGGCAGCGCGCCACCACCTTCGACGCCGCTCGCGGCGCTGGCCGCGGCTGGATCTACAGCGTGGTGCGCAACACCGCGCTGAACTGGGTTCGCAACAACGCGCGCGACGTGCCGGTCGACGAAGAGACCGGTGCGGCGCTCGAAGACGAAATGGCCGTGCAACACCATGCCAGCACACGCGACGCCGGAGAGACGCGCGTCGACCTCGGTCGGCTCGACGGCTGCCTCGACCGGCTCGAACCGGGCCGCCGCGAGTGCATCGTGCTCGCCTACGTCGACGGATGCTCGCACGGCGAGATCGCCGAGCGCACCCAGACCCCGTTGGGCACCGTCAAGGCTTGGATCCAGCGCGGCATGCGCGCCCTGCGCGAATGCATGACATGAACCCGAACACAGCCACGCTTCCGCCGGACAGCGACGACATCCAGTCGCTGGCGGGCGAGTACGTGCTCGGCACCCTTTCTGCCGCCCGACGGCGCGATGTCGAAGCGCGCATGGCGCACGAGCCCGCACTGCGCGACGCCGTCGACGCTTGGGAAGCACGCCTGCTGCCGCTGACCGCGTTGGCCGAACCGATCGAGCCTCCGCCCTCGCTGTGGAAGCGCATCGAGCGCAGCGTGGCGTCGCCGGCCGCCGCCGCTGCCGCCAACATGAAGCGCACCGCCGCCGACGTACAGACCTGGTGGAACAACCTGAACCTCTGGCGTGGCCTCGCGGGCACCGGTTTCGCTGCCGCCGCCGTGATGGCGGCCCTGCTGGTCGTGCGGATGCAGGCGCCCGCGACGCCGCAGTACATGGTGGTGCTGGTCGCGCCGCAGGACAAGGCGCCCGGCTGGGTGGTGCAGACCGGCGGTCGCCAGCAGGAGCAACTCAGCCTGATTCCGCTCGGCACGGTGGCCGTGCCATCCGACAAGTCGCTGCAGTTCTGGACCAAGGCCGACGCCTGGCGCGGGCCGGTGTCGCTCGGCCTGGTAGAGCCGGGCAAGGCGTTGCGCGTGCCGATCGACAAGCTGCCGGCGCTGGAGGCCAACCAGCTGTTCGAGCTGACGCTGGAGCCCGCCAACGGATCGCCGCTGGACCGGCCGACAGGGCCGATCCAGTTCATCGGCCGCGCCGTCAAGGTCCTCTAGAAAGTCCATGCCACGCGACCGCATGCGAAAGCGGGGGTCGCCTACAAGGCAAGCCGCGGCCTTCGCGCGTACTGGCCGACTCACCACCTCTTTCGACGGGACACCGATGCGACTGTCTTTGCCCTCCGGTGCCACGTTGACCAAGATCGGCTGTGCCTTGCTGCTCGGCGCATCGCTCATCGGCTGCAGTGCCGTCAAGCTGGCCTACAACAACCTGCCCGAGTTCAGCTACTGGTGGCTTGACGGCTACGTCGACTTCAACGGCGCGCAAACGCCGCGGGTGAAGGAGCAGTTGGCCCAGTTGCTCGAACGGCACCGTCGGAGCGAACTGCCCAAGATCCTGGCGCTGGTCGAGAGCGCCGAGAAGCTGGCCTCGTCGGACGTCACGCCGGCCCAGGTGTGCGCGGCGAGCGATGCGCTGCGTGACAGCCTGCTGGCCACGGCGGTCGACGCCTCCGTTCCGGCTGCCGAACTGGCGCTCGGCCTGGGCGATGCGCAACTCAAGCAGATCGAGGCCAAGCTTGCGAAGAACAATGCCCAGTACGCGAGCGACTGGCTCGAGCGCAGCGTCGAGCGCCAGCACCGCAAGCGGTACGACACCTTTCTGGAACGCAGCGAAGATTTCTACGGCACGCTGGACGATGCGCAGCGCAAGCTGCTCCGCCAGATGGCCGACCGCTCGATCTTCGACCCACGGCGCGTCGACGCCGAGCGCCGCCAGCGCCAGCGTGAGGGGCTGACGATGCTGCGCGGCTTTGCCAACAGCGGTGCGCGGCCGGCCGATGTCCAGGCCGCTTTGGTGGCGTACGCCCAACGCATCGCGGAGCCACCCGCCGGCGCATGGCGCGATCACCAGCGCGCCGTGCTGCAAGAGAGCTGCAACAACATTGCGCAACTGCACAACGCCACGCGCCCCGCGCAGCGTGATCAGGCGGTCCGCCGGCTGCAGGCCTATGCGCAGGACATTCGCGATCTGATCGCCGCGGCGCACTGATCGCGCCGCGTGGGCCTCACGATGTGGGCATGAAGCCGGCGCCGCGCAGTTCGTCCGAGATCAATCGAGCGATCTCCACCTTGCGCTGAGGCTGCATTCGGCTGGAAATCGCCGCGATGCTGATGGCGGCGTGCCCACCCGAGCCGATCTCGAAGCTCATTCCCACACCCCCCACGCCCGCGGTCACCAGTCCATCGGTCATGGCGCTGCCTTGCCTGCGCGTCTGGGCCACCAGCTTCCTCAGTTGCGCGAGCGCCGGGCCGTGCGGTTCGAACTCGGCGCGATGCCGGTGGTAGAGCGCATCGATCTGCGCATCGCTCAGGCGCGACAGGAGCGTCATGCCGGCCGAACCGATGCCCAGCACCCGCATGCCGCCGATCTGCAGCACCAGCGCCTTCACGGGAAAAACGCCTTCTTCGCAATGGACGCAATGCGCGTAGTCGCCATTGCGCACGACCAGGAACACGGTGTCTTCGGTGCGCCGCGCCAGACGCTGCATGAGCGGCTTGCACGCATCCATGAGCGGTGCGCGCGTCATGGCTGCGAGGCCCAGTTGCATGGCCTGCAGTCCCAGGCGATAGATCTTGTGCGCGTCGCGCTCCACGAAGCCCGACTCCACCAGGCTGGACACGAGCCGGTAGGCGGTGGCGCGGTCAAGCCCGGCGCCGTCCGCCAAAGTGCCGACCGTGATGCCCGTCGGATGCATGCGGGCCACGCGTTGCAACAGGTCGAGCGCGCGGAAGACGGTCTGGGCACCTTTCACGCGGGGGCCGTCAGGAAGCGAAGTGGGCATGGTGTTCACATAGTAAATGTTCGAGCCGTTTTTGATTGCTATGTGACGGTGCCGGCGATGAAATCAAACCCGAGCTGAAATCTACACATCGGAGACAAGACCCATGAAATTTCGACTGCCTTCGCGCCCGGTGTTCGCCGTGGCTTTCGTCGCCGGCTTGGTCGCCGCCACGACCGGCGTCGTGCATGCACAGCCTTATCCCAGCAAGCCGACCCGCCTCATCGTGGGCTACACGGCCGGCGGCGCGTCCGACGTGATCGGCCGCCTGATCGCGAACGAGCTGAGCGCCATGAACGGCCAGCCGGTCATCGTCGAGAACCGGCCCGGCGTCGGCGGCATGCTCGGGCTCAACAACGTCGAGACGAGCCCGCCCGACGGCTACACGCTGGGCGTGGCGGTGAGCGGCACGATGGTCACGGGGCCGCACCTGCAGAAGAACACGCCCTACGACCCGCTGACCGCCTTCGAGCCGATCAGCATGGTGGCGAAGGCGCCGATGGTGATGCTGGCGTCGCCCGCGGTGGCCGACCCGACCGTGCGTTCATTCATCCAGCAGGCCAAGGCCAAGCCCGGGGAGCTGATGTTCGCGTCGGGCGCGCAGGCGTTCGAACTCGCCATGCAGCTGTTCAATGCCAAGGCCGGCGTCAAGATCGGTTCGGTCTCCTATCCTGGCGGTGGACAGGCGTCGATCGACGTGATGGCCGGGCGCGTGCCCATCATGGTCGACACCATCGGCGCTCAGCAGGCCAACATCAAGGCCGGCAAGCTCAAGGCCGTCGCCGTGCTCGACAGCAAGCGCTCGGCCGTGCTGCCCGATGTGCCGACCGTGGCCGAAGCCGGCGTGCCGGGTTACGAGGCCGTGGGCTGGGTCGGCATCGTCGCGCCCAAGGGCACGCCCAAGGAGGTGGTCGCCAAGCTGAACGGCCAGCTGCGCACCATCATGGCGATGCCCGCCATCAACGAGAAGCTGACGCTGCTCGGCTTCGAGCCCAGCACCGGCACCTCGCAAGCCTTCGACCAGGGCATTCGCACCGAGTACGCCAAGTGGGGCGACGTGGTGAAGGCCGCGGGCATCAGCGCCCAGTGACGCGAGGCGGCCCGGTGCTGCCTGTTTCCTCCATGCCGCTCGTCCGGGCTGCCGCGTGCAGTGGGCGGAGCGCTTGGCCTCGATTTCTGAAAGCGACCCCGATGACATCCTCTTCCGAATCTTCCGCTTCCGACGCCTTCGACGACACCCGCTGGACGCAGGCGCTCGACGATGCGCTGCCTGCCGCCAACCTGCCCACGTTGCTGATGGTGCTGCTGCACCTCACCGGCGACCGGGGATGGCTCTCGGAGCGCTACCAATGCTCCCGCATCCGCGGGCTGGAGGACAACGATCCCGGCGGGCTGACGACGGAGGTGCAGCAGGAGGTTCGCCTGGCGGCGCGTGAGGCCGTGTTGGCGTGGAAAGCAGGCAAGGCGCCGGTGCTGCCCTCGCCATCGCACGAGACGCTGGTCGAGATGCTGCGCACCAGCATCGGCGAACCTGTGCCCGCGTCTTACGGCCACATGATCGCGTCCTGGCTCGGCCTGGAGGCGGACTTTCAGGTCGACCAGCATGGTGCCTTCGACGTGCCCGAGGGCTACCGCGTGCTCATCATCGGTGCCGGTGTGGCCGGGCTGTGCGCGGCCATCCGGCTGCAGGGGGCGGGCATTCCGTACGTGTTGATCGAAAAGAACGCCGAGGTCGGTGGCACCTGGTACGAAAACCGTTACCCGGGCGCCGGCGTCGACACGCCCAACCACATCTACTCCTATTCCTTCGCCAAGCACGACTGGTCGCGCTACTTCGCCCTCCAGGGCGAGATCCAGGGCTACTTCGAAGACGTGGCCGATCGCTACGCGGTGCGCAAGAACATCCGCTTCAACACCTGCGTCGAATCGGCGTGCTATCACGAAGACACGATGCGCTGGACCGTGCGCACGACCGACGCCGGCGGCCAGACGCAAGAGCTGCAGGCCGACCTGGTGATCAGCGCGGTCGGTCTGCTGAACGTGCCGAAGATGCCGGCCATCCCGGGGCTCGACCGCTTCAAGGGCGAATGCTTTCACACGGCGCGTTGGCCCCAAGGGCTCGACGTCGCCGGCAAGTCCGTTGCAGTGATCGGCAACGGTGCCAGCGCGATGCAGGTGGTGCCGGCCATCGCCGACCAGGTGAAATCGCTCACCGTTTTCCAGCGATCGAAGCAGTGGGCCGCGCCGTTCGAGAAGTTCAAGCAGCCGGTCGCCGACGGGGTGCGTTTCCTGCTGCGCGAGGTGCCTTACTACCAGGAGTGGTATCGCCAGCGGCTGGCCTGGATTTTCAACGACCGCATCCACGGCTCGCTGCAGATCGACCCGGCGTGGCCGCATCCCGAACGCGCCATCAACAAGACCAACGACCGGCATCGCGCGCACTTCACCGACTACATCCAGGCCGAACTGGGCGCTCGGCAAGACTTGCTGCCGCAGGTGCTGCCGGACTATCCGCCCTTCGGCAAGCGCATGCTGATGGACAACGGCTGGTACCGCACCGTCGCGCGCGACCACGTGACGCTCGTGACGGGCGGCATCGCCGAGATCGATGGCGACGAGATCGTCACCGACCAGGGCGAGCGCCACCGCGCCGACGTGCTGGTGATCGCCACAGGCTTCGACGCCATCAACATGCTGTCGTCGTTCAAACTGTACGGCCGCGGCGGGCGTTCGGTGCGCGAGGTGTGGGACGCCCACGGCGCCGAGGCCTTCATGGGTGTGGCGATGCCGAACTTCCCCAACTTCTTCATGCTGGCCGGCCCCAACACCGCGCTCGGGCACGGCGGGAGCGTCGTGGCGCTGCTCGAAACCCAGACCAACTACGTGCTCAACCTGCTGCGCCAGGCGATGGACCGGCACCCCGGCCGCTTCGAGATCGAAGTGCAGCGCGAGCGCCACGATGCCTACAACGTGCGCGTGCAGGAGGCCCACAACCGGATGATCTGGACGCACAAGGGCATGAGCAACTGGTACCGCAACGCGCAGGGGCGGGTGGTGGCCACCACGCCGTTCCGCAACGACGACTACTGGCACATGGCGCAGAAGGCCGACCTCGGCGACTACACGGTGCGCGCCGCTGGGGTCGCACCGCCCGCGGCCGGCGCGTCGCGGGTCGCTATGACGGAGGCCGGCCGATGAAGCGCGACGACGACGAGCGCGTGCCGGGGCCGCACATGCTCAGCGGCTTGCGCATCCTCGACCTGGGCACGATGGTCGCCGGGCCGGTGGCGTGCACGCTGTTCGCCGACTTCGGTGCCGATGTCATCAAGGTCGAGGTTCCGGAGCGGGGCGACACGGTGCGCGACCTCGGCCCCTTCGTCGACGGCGAATGCCTCTACTGGAGCGTCGAGGCGCGCAACAAGAAATCCATCACGCTGAATCTGCGCGAGCCCGAAGGCCAGGCGCTGCTCTGCCGGCTGGTGAAGGAGGCCGACGCGGTGGTCGAGAACTTCAGGCCCGGCACGCTGGAGCAGTGGAACGTCGGCTACGAAGAGCTCAAGCGCCACAACCCCGACCTGATCATGCTGCGCGTGTCGGGCTTCGGCCAGACCGGGCCCTACAAGGCGCGGGCGGGGTACGACCGCATCGGGCTCGCCTTCGGCGGGCTGATGGGCATCACCGGCTATGCCGACCGGCCACCCGTGCGCAGCGGCACTTCGACCGCCGATTACCAGACCGCCATCCTCGGTGCCTTCGCGCTCATGATGGCCATCTACCACCGCGACCTGAAGGGCGGCGGCGGGCAGGAGATCGATCTTTCGATGTACGAATCGGTCATCCGCTTCACCGAGGTGCTGGTGCCCGAGTACGACCGGCTCGGCGTGGTGCGCCAGCGGCGCGGCAACAAGCATTTCGCGGCGGCGCCCGGCGAGCACTTTCGAACCAGCGACGGGCGCTACCTGATCCTCACCGTGTCGGCCGATGCCGGCTACCAGCGGCTGTGCGCGGTCATGGAGCGGCCCGACCTCGCGGAAGACCCGCGCTACGCCAGCCATTCGCTGCGCTGGGCGCACGTGGACGATCTCAATGCCGTCGTGGCCGCGTGGATCGAGTCGCTGCCAGTCGACTTGCTGTGCCGTCGGCTCGACGATGCCAAGCTGGCCTATTCGTTCATCTACGACATCGACGACATCATGAAAGACCCGCACTACGCAGCGCGGGAGAGCATCGCGACGGTGGAGCATCCGCGCATCGGCCCGGTCAAGATGGCCGGCGTGTTCCCGCGCTTTTCCAACGTGCCCAACAAGCCGATCGCGCCCGCGCCCGACCTGGGCCAGCACAACGCCGAGATCTACGGCGACATGCTCGGCTTGAGCAGCGAAGAGCAGAGCGCGCTGGGTGCGCGCGGGATCATCTGATGGCGTCGCTCACGGCCATTCCTCATCCGCCGGTGCAGCGCGCCGTGGTGCTCGGCGGGGGCGGCGTGGCCGGCATCGCCTGGGAGATCGGCGTGGCCGCGGGGCTGGCGCGCGGTGGCGTCGACCTGCGCTCGGCCGATCTGTTCGTCGGCACGTCGGCCGGCTCGGTGGCCGGTGCCCAGCTCGCGGGCGGTGCCGACCTGGAGCGCCTGCTGAGCGACCAGCAACGGCCGCCGCCCGATTCGGCGGAGCGCTTCAGACCGTACTCGCAGGCTGCGGCCGACGCGCAGAACCGTGTGCTGATGGAGAAGGTCGATGGCGACCTCACCCGCGCGCGGCAGCGCATCGGCGCCTTCGCCCTGCGCAGCGAAACGCCTTCGCTCGCCGAGCGCCGGGCCATCGTGGCGGCGCGTCTTCCGGTGGCCGCCTGGCCGCAGCGCTTGCTCAAGGTCGTGGCTGTCGACGTGCATTCCGGTGCCCCCCGCGTGTTCGGTGCGGACGACGGCGTCGCGCTGGCCGATGCCGTCGCCGCGAGCTGCGCGGTGCCCGGCACCTGGCCTGCCGTGCCGATCGGCGATGCGATGTACATGGACGGCGGCATCGCCTCCATCACCAACGCGCATGTGGCCGCGGGCGCTCGACAGGTCGTTGTTCTGGCCCCGCTGGGCTACAGCGACGGCAACCCGGTCAGCGGGCACCTCCGTGCCGAAGTCGCCGCACTCGAGGCCGCGGGCAGCGTGGTGCATGTGACCGTGCCCGACGACGAATCGGTGGAGGCCATGGGGGAGAACGTCCTGGACCCGGCGCGGCGCGCGCCGTCTGCAGACGCCGGCCTGGCGCAAGGGCTGGCCCTTGCCGCTTCGCTCGTGCCCTGGTGGTGCGCCTAGCCTGAAGGCTCAGATGCTTGCCGCGCGCGACCCGTTCACCGGCTCGAACAGCGCCCGGTTGTCCGCCAACCAGCGTTCGGCCAGGCCGCTGTGCTGCTGCGACGGATGGAAGTCTTCGCGCAGGTAGGCGAGCCACGGCTTGACATTGCTGCGGAAGAGCCCCCCCGCGCCGAAGAGAATGCGCGCGCCGCTGCGCCAGGTCGACACCTTCCACAGCTGGCCCTCGTGGCGCAGGTTCGACAGCGTCTGGCGCGTCAGGTCGCCAAGGAACATGGTCGTCACGCGGCGGAACCAGCGCTTGCGCTGGTCATGCGAGCCTTCGGCTGCGCGGTAGAGGTCGAAAGCCGTGTCCTTGTGTTCCGACTCCTCCGCGCTGTGCCACATCCACATCGCTTTCAGGCGCGGCTCGGCGCGGTCGAGCACCTGCGGATGGGCAAGCAGCCAGTCGGCGAACATCGCGGTGAAGTGCTCGGTGGCGGCCGTGATGGCCAGCGCATGGCGCGGGTCTTTGCCCTCGAGCCGCTGGAGCCGCTTCTTGGCACGCGGCGTCCATCGGTCGACCAGGCCCTGGCGTTCGAGGTGCGCATTGAACAGGCCGTGAATGCGCCGGTGCGTCGCTTCCTGCCCGATGAAACCGCGAACTTCGGCCTGGTGGCGGGTCTGCAGGTGCGCCGGGAGGGTGGCGACGGTGTCGCGCACCGAGTCGATGAAGAACTGCTCCCCGAACGGAAAGCTCATCGACAAGGCATTGAAGAAGGCGGTGGCGAAGGCGTCGCCGCCGCACCAGTCGCGGGCGAAGGGCTCTTGAAGATCGATGAGAAGCCGGCGGACAACGAGTTCGGTCATGGCGTTTTCCAGAATGTGTGGGCGTGGTACGAGTGCGTACCAAGATCTTCATGCCGACATCTGGTACTGTCAAGTACCAAACCGTTTCCACCGCTTTTTTACGGCTCCACCAGTGTCATGACTGCACGCGATCTCCCCGCCGCCGATGCCTCCCAGGAAAGCGCTGTGGAGCGTCATGCGCACCATGCGCGCCTGCTCGAAGGCATGACCAAGGCCCTGGCTGCCAAAGGCTATGCCGACACCACCATCGCCGACATCGTGCGTGAGGCGGCGGTATCGCGGCGCAGCTTCTACGAGCACTTCGCCACCAAGGCCGACTGTCTGCTCGCGCTGTACGAAGCGGCCAGCGAGCAGGCGCTGGTGGTGCTGATCGGCGCCGTCGATCCGCTGCAGCCGTGGCAGACGCAGGTCGAGCACGCCGTCACCGCCTACCTCGATTTCCTCGCCGAAGACCCGGCACTGCTCAAGACGCTGTTCGTCGAGATCCTCGGCCTGGGCCTGCCGGGCCTGGCGGTGCGCCGCAAGGTCAATGCGCAGATCGCGGGCTTCATCCTGGCGGCGACGGTGGGAGAGCAGGGCGCGCGCCTGACGCCGGAACTCGCCATGACGGTCGTGGGCGGCATCAACGAACTGATCTTGCAGGCCGTCGAGGAAGAGCGCTCGACCGACCTGCGCCGGCTGGTCGAACCGGCGACGCAACTGATTCGGGCGGTGGCGCTGAACGGCTTGGCCGACGGCAGCGCCTGAAAGGCAGGCCCGTTCAGCCTACCTTGCGCAGGTCCGACAGCGCCACGTTGGCGCCGTCTGCCGAAAACACCGGGTCACCGCCGCCGCTGCCCGATTGGCTCTGCGCCACGCCCGAGATGCGATGGCTGCCCGTGTCGAACTGTTCGACCTGGCCGTTGCGTTCGATCGCGAGGCGCTGCTGATTGGGGAAGAAGGCGTACTTCAGGCCGTTCTGTCCACCGCTCGAACTGGGACTCGACAGGCCCTCGGGCCACCACGAATCGTCGGTCTTTATCGGGGCCATCGGCTTCATGGGTTCCATCGGCTTCATCGGTTCCATAGGTTCTCTCGTGTGGATGGTTGATAAGGTTGAAAAGGGGAGTCGCTCAGGCGGCGCCGGGCACGAGCGCGATGCTCGAAAAGCTCGCGTCGACCGTCCGACCAGTGATGCCCTCGCTGCGAACGTGCGCGCACCCGCCATGCGCATGCGCAATGGCCTGCAGCAACAGCGTGCGGCGCCGCGACTCGGCCTGCGCTTGCCGCGCTGCATGCTGCTGCGCCACGCCCGGCCTTGTCGCAGGCGCGGCGTCTGCATGCATGGCGATGCGAAAGCGGTCTGCCGCCACCTCGCTGATCACGATGACGAGCGCCGACGGCGCATCCGCACGGATTTCCGCGAACGCCAGACCGACGAACTGCGCGATGCGAAGCGGGTCGCCGGCGCATTCGCCGTCGCCCAGCCTGTCGTGTTCGATCGCCGGCCCCGGCATCTCGCGCAGCAGCGCATCGAGCGCCTGTTGCACGGTCGCGTGCAGGCCGAAGCGCTGCGGATGCAGCAGCAGCGGCCGCCCCGACGCGAGGCGGCACGCATCGGTCAACTCGTCGGACAGCGCGTTGGCGCGTTGCGCCGCGTTGTCGATGTGCGCGAGCACCGGCGCGCACGTCGAAGCGCAACCGTCGTCGCTGCGGTTCATCAGCTCGACACCGATGCGAATGGCCGACAGCGAATTGCGCAATTCGTGCACCGCGCGGTCGACCAGCCACCCGGCATCGCCCGCGAGAAGGCGGGCATCGGGCGGCGGCGGGTCGATCGGGGGCATGGGCACATGCTGAGTGCCGCGCCGCGGACGCAGCCGTCGCATCGAACGACAGCCTCTGTAGGTGCTCACCCTATCGGCCAGATGAAGGATGTCTATGCGTCGGGGGCCGATCCGCAGACACAATCGACCGACCCCTTTTCATAGCAAGAACCGAGCAGGAGCTGATTCCCATGAACGACCTGAAAACCGAAGCCAAGTGCCCGTTCCACGCCAGCGCAGGTGCCGGCACCACCAATCGTGACTGGTGGCCCAAGCAGCTGCGCGTCGATCTGCTGCACCAGCACTCGTCCAAGTCCGACCCATTGGGCAATGGCTTCGACTACGCGTCGGCCTTCAAGAGCCTCGACCTCGCCGCGGTGAAGGCCGACCTCGCCGCGCTCATGACCGATTCGCAGGACTGGTGGCCGGCCGACTTCGGCCACTACGGCCCGCTCTTCGTGCGCATGGCCTGGCACAGCGCCGGCACCTACCGCATCGGTGACGGCCGGGGCGGGGCAGGGCGCGGGCAACAACGCTTTGCGCCGCTCAACAGCTGGCCCGACAACGTGAGCCTCGACAAGGCGCGCCGCCTGCTGTGGCCCGTCAAGCAGAAGTACGGCCAGAAGATCTCGTGGGCCGACCTGATGATCCTCACCGGCAACGTCGCGCTCGAAACCATGGGCTTCAAGACCTTCGGCTTCGCCGGTGGCCGCGCCGACGTGTGGGAACCCGACCAGGACGTGTACTGGGGCCGCGAAACCAAGTGGCTCGGCGGCGACGTGCGCTATTCGCAAGGCTCGCCCGGCGTCGACAAGGACGGCGGCGTGCTCGTGAAAGACGACGACAGCAAGGTGCCCGAATCGCGCGACCTCGAGAACCCGCTGGCCGCCGTGCAGATGGGCCTGATCTACGTCAACCCCGAAGGCCCGGACGGCAAGCCCGACCCCATCGCCTCGGCCCGCGACATCCGCGACACCTTCGCCCGCATGGCGATGGACGACGAAGAAACCGTGGCGCTCATCGCCGGCGGCCACACCTTCGGCAAGACCCACGGCGCCGGCCCCGCCGACAACGTGGCGGACGAACCCGAAGCCGCCGGCCTGGAAGCGCAGGGCTTCGGCTGGCACAACAAGTTCGGCACCGGCAAGGGTGGTGACACCATCACCAGCGGCCTCGAAGTGACGTGGACGAGCAAGCCCACGCAGTGGACCAACGAGTTCTTCGACCACCTCTTCGGCTTCGAGTGGGAGCTGACCCAGAGCCCCGCCGGCGCCCACCAGTGGACCGCCAAGGGCGCAGACGCCACCATCCCGCATGCGCATGACCCATCGAAGAAGCTGGTGCCGACCATGCTCACGTCTGACCTGGCGCTGCGCATGGACCCGGCCTACGAGGCGATCTCGCGCCGCTTCCACCAGAACCCCGACCAATTCGCCGACGCCTTCGCCCGCGCCTGGTTCAAGCTGACCCACCGCGACATGGGCCCGCGCGTGCGCTACCTCGGCCCCGAAGTGCCGGCCGAAGTGCTCGTCTGGCAAGACCCGATCCCCGCCGTCGACCACGCGCTGGTCGATGCGCAGGACGTGGCCGCGCTGTCGAAGAAGGTGCTGGCCTCGGGCCTGACGCCGTCGCAGCTCATCGCGACCGCCTGGGCCTCGGCATCGACCTACCGCGGCTCCGACATGCGCGGCGGCGCCAACGGCGCACGCATTCGCCTCGCGCCGCAGAAGGACTGGGCCGTCAACCAGCCCGAGCAACTCGCCAAGGTGCTGTCGGTGCTCGAAGGCATCCAGGCCGAGTTCAACACTGCGCAAGCTGGCGGCAAGAAGATCTCGCTCGCCGACCTGATCGTGCTGGCCGGCAGTGCCGCCGTCGAACAAGCCGCCCGCGACGGCGGCCGAGACGTCAAGGTGCCCTTCACCCCGGGCCGCGCCGACGCGTCGCAGGACCAGACCGACGTGGCGTCCTTCGTGCCGCTGGAACCGGTCGCCGATGGCTTCCGCAACTACACCAAGGCGCAGTTCGCCGCGCCGGCCGAAGCACTGCTCATCGACAAGGCGCAACTGCTGACGCTCACCGCGCCCGAGATGACCGTGCTGGTCGGTGGCCTGCGCGTGCTGAGCGCGAACACCGCGCAAAGCAAGCACGGCGTCTTCACCCAGAAGCCGGGCACGCTGAGCAACGACTTCTTCGTTCACCTGCTCGACATGGGCACGGAATGGAAGTCGGTCGACGGTGCCGGCGAGCAGTTCGAAGGCCGCGACCGCAAGACCGGGGAACTGAAGTGGACCGGCACGCGCGCCGACCTCGTGTTCGGATCGAACGCGCAACTGCGTGCGATCGCCGAGGTCTACGGCAGCGCGGACAGCCAGGCGAAGTTCGTGGATGACTTCGTGGCGGCTTGGGTCAAGGTGATGGAGCTGGATCGCTTCGATATCGCCTGAGCCTAGCGGCCCTGCGGCCCCGCGCCTGCTCGATCGCCACGACGTCCAGCGTCAGGTGATCGGCAGGCGTTCTTCTTTCAGCCCGCGTTCAGCGCAACGCGTCGCCCGCGCTGAAAGATGAACTCCGCCTTGCCATCAACGGCAATCTGCCGCATCGGCGTTTGAGCTGGCGTCGTGAAGACCGGTGCAGGGCGCCACAACAACGACGGGCTGGAGACCGCCGCGACCACTTGCCCGCCGATGTGGCAGTCCATGGTCACGTGCGTGGACGAGTACTGCAGGAAGCGAGAGCTGGCCACGGCATCGAGGAAATCGGCCAGGGTGGATGCGTCGGGCAACTCGAACGACTGGTCGAGCGGACCCATCTGGTCGTCTTGGGAACAGCAGGCTTCTCGGTGCACTTCGATCTTCATTGAGGGGTCCGGCTACGGCGTTGCCTGGGGAAAAGGGCGTGACGAGGATACAAGAGGCCTATCGGATCACGCATGCGTCATGGCCTGTCGTTGCGGCGTGAACGCACGCAGGTCGGCTGCACGCTCCAGCGGCTTATTCTTGGCAACCATGTCACCTGCCAACCTGATCACAGCGGTCGTTCGCACCCACTTGAAGCCCCTCCTGGCCGCCCGAGGATTCACGTCCTCGGGCTCGACCTTCAAGCGTCGGGTGGGGGAGGCCACACAGGTCGTCAACGTGGAGCGCAGCTCGCGCAACGGTGCGCTCGCGGCGCGGTTCTACATCAACGGGTCCGTGTACCTCCATGCGCTCGACGCGGTGATCGGCGAGCCCCTCATCGAAGACCCCGACGAGCCGTCGTGTCATGTGCGCCTTCGACCGAACGACGCCGACCCCGGCGCTCGCCGGGAATACGACGTCACCTTGGACACGGATGCCGAGTCCCTCGGCGCGGAGGTCGCACGCGATGTCACGGCGCTGCTCGACATGCTCGACGGCCTGACGACGCCGCAGGCTGCGATTGCGCATCTTGCCCGCCGCAAGCTCGCTGAGTACGAACGTGTGTTCGGTTGGTACCTCAGCCAAAACGAGGTCGATCAGGCGCGTCTGTTCGTGAGGACGCTCCACGACGAGTTCGGCGGTGAAAGTCGCTGGGCGATCTTCGGGCGTCGGCTCGATGACGTTGCGCGGCGGGTGCGAGGTGACGTGTCTTGGCGCGACTGGATCGGCTGAGGTGCGAGCGCGAAAAGCCTATACGAAGTGCCCGCGAGGCTCTGCTCATTGACAAGACGCAACCGCTGACGCTCACCGCACCCGAGATGCCCGTGCTGGTCGGCGGCCTGCGCGTGCTGGGCGCGAACACCGCGCAGCGCAAGCACGGCGTTTTCACGCAGAAGCCGGGCACGCTGAGTAACGACTTCTTCGTCAAGCTGCTCGACATGGGCACGGAATGGAAGTCGGAGGCCGGCCGGCGCCGGCGAGCAGGTCGAAAGCCGCGACCGCAAGAGCGGCGAGCTGAAGTGGACCGGCACGCGCGCCGACCTCGTGTTCGGATCGAACGCGCAACTGCGTGCGATCGCCGAGGTCTACGGCAGCGCGGACAGCCAGGCGAAGTCGTGGACGACTTCGTGGCGGCTTGGGTCAAGGTGATGGAACTCGATCGGTTCGACATCGCTTGATATCGCTTTAACTCAAGAGGCCCGGCGCACTTGCGTCGGGCCTTTTGCATGGGCGCTGAGTCAGCTCAGCAGCGTGATGTCCGCATCCGAAGCGGTGTCTGGTCAAAGCGTTGGATCAAGGTCCGATGCCGGATCCATGGCTTCGAGGTTGACAGGATTGGCAACACGTCCGGCGAAGCGACCCTTGAGCGTGGAGACATGGGTGTCAAGTGCGACCACCTTGAAGCCGTCGCCCTGGGCGATGAACTCCATCTTGGCGCCCGGGCGAAGTCCCAGCGCCTTGCGCACGGACATGGGCAGCGTGATTCGTCCTTTGCTGGTCAAAGTGGCGATGGTCATCGGATTCCTTACGATGTGAAGAATCATAGGCATTGCCTGCCTGAGCGAAGGTGTGATGGCGTGCTCTGGTGACAGAGCGACCGACCCTTTTCAACTGGGCTCACACAGGATTCCGTCGTCATTTCGTTGGGAGAGTCGCCATGGTCTTTGCATTCACTGATGTCGTCACATTCACACAGGCCCGTGCCAACCTGTCCGAGTTGGCGGACCAGGCCAAGGCGGGTGCCGAGAAGATCATCACCAAGAACGGTGTGAGTTAAGTCGCGTTGATCGATGCCGACCGGCTGGACTACTACCACCGCCTGGAACGGGAGCGCATTCACCTGCTCTTGATTGACGATGCCAAACGCGGTCTGGCCGATATCGCGACGGGCGGTACCGTCGAGGCCGATAGTGCGCTCGCCAAGCTTCAGCAGCGCCGCACCGCCGCGGCCAAGACGCCAGCCCCACTAAGCTCGTCAAGAAGCGTGGCTGACCCGCTGTAACGGGTCGAACTGACCGCGAGCTTTCCGGAGCGCCTGGAAGCTGTCGAGATTTTCCCGGTCAACGCGGACGCGGCTTTATCTTCATTGCTCTGGTGGTCAAGTTGCGCACCACGGTCATTCCCAGCCTGGGCTGCCTCCCGTGCATCGGCCGGCGCTACTTGGCCAATCGGTTCGATATCGCCCGATGCACAGTGCGTACCGGTGGCCGGGGTGCGCCGACCAATTTGCTTGCAAATTCTCCAGCAATCCAGCAATACAAGGAAACTCGCGATTTAGTTTTGGAGGGTCGCGTAAATCGCTTGGAACATTCCTTTTTGCCAATGATTGATAAAAGGCGCTTTGTCAATGCCGGGGCTTATTATTGAGGTGCAAATTGCTGCGTTAGAGAGTCCTAATTTTTTGAGCCCGGCAATTTGCGCAAGAGTAGTTTCGAGTAGCTGTGCGGCCTTGACGGAATATCGCTTTGCCAAGCCAAAATCATGGAAGTGTTTTTGGGCCCTGTCTTTATTGACCTGCTCCCATTCGTCAGGCGAAGCTACAAAATAATGCACCGAAATAGGCCTGTTTGATGGGTCTAGAAGACACTTTGCGAATATCCATTGCTTGTTGAAAAACCGGTCATGATCGACATATGGGTGAATAAGCTGATCCTCTGCTCGCGTTGCAAACGATTCAGCCTTGCCGTCCATATTGCAATCGCGACATGAGGGCACAAGGTTCTTAGGAAAGGTTGAAAACTGTGGGAAGCGAGATTTAGGAAGAAAGTGATCCAAATTTCTGGGCGTCCCGATCCCACCGCAAAATGGGCACTGCTCCTGGGCTGAATTTAGTAGCTTGTCATAGGTTGTTCTCGAAGCCTTTTCCTCATTTCTGAAGTAATATTCGTATAGATTTACTAGTTCTGCCTTGGTCAAATTCCCCAAGATTACCGTGTCTTTTTCCTTTTCATTTGCGCTTGGCGGAATCGAAAAAAGTGCTCCAGAATTTCCTGCTATGATATAGTTCGCCCCTGCTTGAAGCAGGTCGGGCTTCGCTGCTACCATCTTGGCTTTGAAGGCATTGTTCCCTAATATGCCTTCTATACATTCGTCCAGTGTGGCGCTAAAGTCACGTTCTGGGTCATTTAGACGCATCATTTTAGATCGCCCCGTCACGCTCTGCGATTAGCGCCGCGAGAATTGCGCGGCCTTCCAAGCCGAGTTGGTCGTTGTATTGATTTAGTATTTGGTCGAATGCCGCACCTTCTCTGACGGACGTCTCAAGCATTGCATGGAATCCGGAGCGAGCTACCTCAAGACTGAAAACTTCGCTCGTCAACATCCCCACGTTTTCAGCGAATGTTTCAATTTTCGGTCGGTCAACAGTAACCGCTTTGCGAACGCGATAGATTTTCCAGACACACACACGAGGAATCTCTTGCAATATAACTGGAGAGTGCGTCGCGATGATGGCCACGCCATTTTGATCGTGAAGCAGATCTGAAAGGGCCCGAACGAATGCGGAGAGAAGGGGTGGATGGAGATGACTCTCGGGCTCGTCAAGGAGCACTAGCGTCTTTTCTTGAACGGTTTCGACGAGACGTGTAATCGTCAGGAGCACGATTGCATGGCCTGAACTCATGCGTTCGAGATATTTATCAACTTCGATCGCATACTGTTCCACGAAGCTGGCGGAGTCAGATTGTTCGTTCTGCCTCCTTTCTTTCAAACTTAAATATGCTGAGCGCAGTTGTGTCAAATTCATGGCGGCGAAGTTTTCGTCAGAGCCAAGCTTTTCAATCGCTTTTAACCATCGCGCAGTCTTTCCATCGTTTCGGAAGCATTCTGCTAGCGACTTCACACAATCAGCCCGAAGATCAGGAAGGGTGCGGTGGTGGTCTGGAGCCTTGCCGTCTTTTAGTCCAATATAAAAATAGCAAGTGCCTTTTGCCGGGTCTGGTTGCTCTTTCGGTGGGTTAAATGTATCGAAAGCGCTGAATGAAACTGAGACGAGGCTGCTGAAATAATCAGTGCCAATCTCGTTGGCCGTTGAAGTTTCAATATTGATGAATTTGGCTGTGTTCGGACGCTTTGTTATGGCGTCAATCATTCCATTCATCAAAGTCGTCTTGCCCACACCGTTGCGGCCAATAACCGCGTGAATGTTTGTGCTGGGCGTTGAGCCAACCTTAACCATGAAATCCAGTGAAATGGATCCCTCGAACTCAGTTTCGGGTCTTGTAAATTGAAAATTGAAATCGGTCCGCTCTGCGGAGCCAGTAAGGGCGCGAGAAAATTGACCTTTTACGAGGGATAGGCTGATTTCGCGCAGTAGAGAAATGCTGAGCACTTTCTCATCCTTTATGGCGTCAACTATCTCCGGGTGCCGGACAATATCTCGAATAGCGGAGAGAATTCGGTTTCCTATTCCATCTGAAAGTTGAGCGGCCACGCGATAGAAATTAACATCTTGACCGAGTGAAAAATAATTTTCATCGAGCTCAGGAAATTCAGTTTTGAGAGTTGAATATGTGGATTGACTGATGGTCTGCCCTTTGAATCCAATCTTCACTGCGCCAATGTCTGTTTCTTGACCATGCGAGTCTCGATATGACATGTGAAACATCGTAACAAAAGAGTGGTCATTCCAGCTATCGATCCTAAGATACACGGTATCTAAGCTGGAACCGTCATGCTCGAAACGCGTAAGAATTTTGAATTTCATATTGCTATTGTCGGTGATTTGCAGTCGTTCCGTCTAAGGGGTCAAATTTTGCCGCCTGACTGACAAGGCGGCTGGTGCCCTTGGTTTCGCAGTCTCGGAGTGTCTTATAAAAAGTGTGATTAATGGTGCCTGCGGCTACTAAAATTTAGTAGATCAATTGGAGTTGTTGTTCTGGCGGTGACGGAGTTCCGGTATCGCCAAAAGCGGCGGCTGTGCTTGTGCATATGCATGCTCGCGACTGCTGTAGATCCAACTTGCTCTGGCGCCTTTATGCTAGAGAGGGTCGACGGCTTCACTGGCGTGGCCGGATGGTGACTTGACATCGCTCACAACGCCTTGATGTGATGAACCCGTGCCCTCCGAGTCCTTCCACCCCGCCGTCACCACCTGGTTCACCCGAACCTTCCCCGCCCCCACACCCGCCCAATCCGCCGCGTGGCCGACCATCCGTGCCCGTCGCGACACCCTCGTCGCGGCGCCCACCGGCTCAGGCAAGACGCTCACCGCCTTCCTCGCCGCGCTCGACGATCTGGTCGTGCGTGGCCTCTCGCCGGGTGGCCTGCCGGATGAAACGGCGGTCGTCTATGTCTCGCCGCTCAAGGCGCTCTCCAACGACATCCGCCTGAACCTCGACGCGCCGCTGGCCGGCATTCGGGCGGAGCTGGCGGCGCTGGGGCTGCCCGATGTCGACATTCGGACTGCCGTGCGCACGGGCGACACGCCGCAGCGGGAGCGGCAGCAGAGCCTGCGTCGGCCGCCGCACATCCTGGTGACGACGCCGGAATCGCTCTACGTGCTGCTGGGCTCGGCGTCGGGCCGCAAGATGCTCGCGACGGTGCGCAGCGTGATCGTCGACGAGATCCACGCCATCGCCGCGAGCAAGCGCGGCAGCCACCTGGCGCTGTCGCTGGAGCGGTTGCAGGCGCTGTGCATGGAAGCGGGCGGCGCGCGGCCGGTGCGCATCGGCCTGTCGGCCACGCAGAAGCCGATCGACGAGGTGGCGCGCTTCCTGGTCGGCGCGGGGGCGACGAACGATGGCGTCGCCGACTGCGCCATCGTCGACATCGGCTACGCCAAGCAGCGCGACCTGGCGCTGGAACTGCCGCCCACGCCGCTGGCCGCGGTGATGTCGAACGAGCAGTGGACGCAGGTGTATGCGCGCGTGGCCGAACTCGTGTGGCTGCATAAGACGACGCTGGTGTTCGTCAACACGCGCCGCATGGCCGAGCGCGCGGCGCGGCACCTGGGCGATATCCTCGGCAAGGACGCGGTGGCGGCGCACCACGGCAGCCTCTCGAAAGAGACGCGGCTCGACGCCGAGCAGCGGCTCAAGCGCGGCGAGCTCAAGGTGCTGGTCGCGACCGCCTCGCTGGAGCTGGGTCTGGACATCGGCGACGTCGACCTGGTCTGCCAGCTCGGCTCGCCACGCTCCATCGCGACCTTTCTGCAGCGGGCCGGGCGCTCGGGCCACGCGGTGGGCGGCGTGCCGAAGGCGCGGCTCTTTCCGCAGTCGCGCGACGAGCTGGTCGAATGCGCCGCGCTGCTCGACTGCATCCGCCGCGGCGAGCTCGGCGCGCTGCGCGTGCTGCCCGCGCCGCTCGACGTGCTGGCCCAGCAGATCGTGGCCGAAACGGCCTGCCGCGAATGGCATGAGGACGATCTCTTCGCGCTGGTGCGCCGCGCCTGGCCCTATGCGCAACTGACGCACGCGCGCTTCATGGAAGTGGTGCGCATGGTGTCCGACGGCTTCACCACGCGACAAGGTCAACGTGCCGGCTACGTGCATCGCGACGCGGTGAACCACCTGCTGCGCGAGCGCAAGGGCGCGCGCATGACCGCGCTGACCTCCGGCGGCACCATCCCCGAGACGGGCGACTACACGGTCATGCTGGAGCCGCAGGCCGACAAGATCGGCACGGTCAACGAAGACTTCGCGGTCGAGAGCCTGGCGGGCGACGTGTTCCAGCTGGGCAACACCAGCTACCGCATCCTGAAGATCGAGCCCGGCCGCGTGCGGGTGGAAGACGCGCAGGGCGCGGCACCCAACATTCCCTTCTGGCTCGGCGAGGCGCCGGGGCGGACGGACGAACTCTCCTTCGGCGTGTCGCGGCTGCGAGAAGAAGTGGGCATGGTGCTGGCGCTGAGCGGCCGCGACGGCGCGATGGCCTTGCTGACGACGACGATGGGCCTGGCGGAAGAAGCCGCGCGCCAGATCGTCGAGCACTTGGCGCATGCGGCGGCCGTGCTCGGCACGCTGCCGACGCAGCACACCATCGTGCTGGAGCGCTTCTTCGATGCATCCGGCGGCATGCAGCTCGTCATCCATTCGCCTTTCGGCAGCCGGCTGAACCGCGCCTGGGGCCTGGCGCTGCGCAAGCGCTTCTGCCGCACCTTCAACTTCGAACTGCAGGCCGCGGCGACCGAAGACGCGATCGTGCTGTCGCTGTCGACCAGCCACAGCTTTCCGCTCGATGAGGTGGCGCGCTACCTGCATTCCAACTCGGCCCTCGACGTGTTGGTGCAGGCGCTGCTCGACGCGCCGCTCTTCGGCGTGCGCTGGCGCTGGAACGCGACCACGGCGCTCGCGCTGCCGCGCTTCAGCGGCGGGCGCAAGGTCGCGCCGCAGTTGCAGCGCATGCGTTCCGAAGACCTGCTGGCCGCGGTGTTCCCGGACCAGGTCGCCTGCCTCGAGAACATCGTCGGCGAGCGCGAGGTGCCCGAGCATCCGCTGGTCGCGCAGACGATGGACGACTGCCTGCACGACGCGATGGACGCCGACGGCTGGCTCGCGCTGCTGCGCCGCATGGAGTCCGGCGAAGTGCGCGTGCTGGCGCGCGACCTGCCCGGGCCGTCGCCGCTGGCGATGGAAGCGCTCAACGCGCGGCCGTACGCCTTTCTCGACGATGCGCCGCTGGAAGAACGCCGCACGCAGGCCGTGCAAAACCGCCGCTACACCGACCCCGAGAGCGCCGACGACGTCGGCCAGCTCGACGCCGACGCCATCGCGAGCGTGCGCGACGAAGCCTGGCCGCAGCCGCGCAGTGCTGACGAGATGCACGAGGCGCTGGGCATGCTCGGCGCGGTGAGCGACGACGAAGTCACTGCACAGGCGGACTGGAAAAAATGGCTGACCGCGCTGGCCAAGGCCGGGCGCGCGACGCGCCTGCTGCTCGACGGCAAGGGCCGCAGCGCGCGGGGCCTGTGGGTGTCGGCTGAGCGCCTGCCGCTACTGCAGGCCATCGCGCCCGACGCGCCGATGCAGCCCGCCATCACCGCACCCGACGATGCCGAGCGGCCCGACGACCGCGACGCCGCGCTGCGTGAACTGCTGCGTTCGCGCCTCGGCGGGCTCGGCCCGGTCACGGTCGCGCAACTGGCGGCGCCGTTGTTCCTGCCGGTCGCCGATGTCGAGGCCGCCTTGCTCGCGCTGCAGGCCGAAGGCAGCGTGCTGCAGGGCCGCTTCACGCCGGACACCGACAGCATCGAATGGTGCGAACGCCATCTGCTCGCGCGCATCCACCGCTACACGCTCAAGCGCCTGCGCCGCGAGATCGAGCCGGTGGAGCCGCGCGACTTCGTGCGCTTCCTGTTCGAGTGGCAACACGTCGGCGCCGCGTCGCGCGTGAGCGGGCCGGAGGCGCTGTCGGGTGTGCTGTCGCAGCTCGAAGGCTACGAGGCGCCCGCGCCGCTGTGGGAAGCCGAGGTGCTGCCCGCGCGCGTGACCGACTACGCGGGCGCGTGGCTCGATGACCTGTGCACGGCCGGCCGCGTGCTGTGGACGCGACTGCGGCCGAACGTCGTGTCTGCAGAAGGGCGCAAGGGCGCCGGCAGCCTCTCGCTGCGCGCCACGCCGGTCGTGCTGCTGCCGCGCCGCAGCGCCGCGCTGTGGACGGCGCTGGCGCCCGCGCCCTCATCGGAACAGGGAAGTGACGACAACCTCGGCTCGCGCGCCTCACGCGTGGCCGAGCATTTGAAGCAGCACGGCGCCTGCTTCTTCGACGATATCGCGGGCTGCACGCGGCTGCTGCCGGTCGAGATCGAAGAGGCGCTGACCGAGTTGGTCGCCAAGGGGCGCGTGCGCTGCGACAGCTACGCTGGCCTGCGCGCCTTGCTGGTGCCCGCGTCGAAGCGCGCCTCGGCCGACACGCGGAGGCGGCGTCGCGTGCCGCTGTTCGGCATCGAGGACGCGGGGCGATGGACGCTGGTGCGCCCGCCGTCGGCGAGCGAATCGGCCAACCCGGGCTCAGCCGAAGCCAACGAGCAGGTCGTGCACGTGCTGCTGCGCCGATATGGCGTGATCTGCTGGCGCCTGCTGGAACGCGAGGCCGCCTGGCTGCCGCCCTGGCGCGACCTGGTGCGCGTGTGCCGCCGGCTGGAGGCGCGCGGCGAGATCCGTGGCGGGCGCTTCATCGCGGGCGTGTCGGGCGAACAGTTCGCGCTGCCCGAGGCGGTCGCGTCGATGCGCCGCGTCCGCCGCGAGCCGCACGACGGTGCCTTCATCGCACTGGCCGCGAGCGACCCGGCCAACCTGCTGGGCACGATCGTGAACGGGCCGAAGGTGCCACGCGTCGCCGGCTCGCGCGTGCTGTGGCGCGACGGCGTGCCGGTCGCGACGAGCATCGCAGGCGAGACGGCGCTGCTGGTTGAACTCGACGCGGCTGACGCGCAGGCCGCGCACCGCGCCCTGAAGCTCGACACGTCGCTGCGCTTCATGGAAGCCGCAGTGGCGCAGTCGCTCAGCGCATCAACGTGACCTGCCGGCGCAGGCCGCCGAGGGCTACTTCTTCTTGCCGAACCAGCTGCCTAGCGCATGCGCGGCCTTGCCGATGGCCGTGGAGGTTGGCTTGGCTTGCCGGTATTCGGCGAGCAACTCGGTGCGCACGGTCGCATCCAGCGCGGTGGGGGGCAGGGCCAGCAAGACTTCCAGCGTTTCGACTTGCCGCGCTGTCTGCCCGGTCTTGCCGCAGGCGCGTGCCAGGCCGATGCGGACCTTGACGACCTGGGCCGCGATGTCCTTGTCGGTCTCCTCGCCGCAGGCCTGAAGCAGCCTCTCGGCGCAGGCCACGGCTTCGTCGTAACGGCCGGCGTTGCGCAGGCGGTAACTGCGGTTGACGGTCGACTTGGCTGCCTGCAGCCGGATCGCGACCTCCGGTGCCCGCAGGCAGGTGTCAATGACCTGCTGGTAGAGCGCCAACGCGCCGTCGAGGTCGGTGTCTGCAATCGTCATCGCCTTGCAGTAGCGGGCGACGGCCACGCGTTGTTTCAGGCAGGCCACGGCCGAACCGCGCCAGCGATCGATGATGTGGTCGTAGGTTTGCAGCTCTTCATCGCGGCGGCCCAGCTTGTCGAGCTGCACCGCGCGGTTCGACATGGCGAGCGCGACGTCTTCCTCGACCTCGGTCGACAGGTCGTTGCCGTAGCGCGCAATGATCTCGTCGTTCACCGCCAGCGCGGCCTCGCGCTGGGCGAGGGTGCCCAGGCTGTAGCCCTTGCGCACCATGGCGTCGAGACACTGGCGACGCAGTTCGGGGTGCAGCGATTCGACGTGCGCGTTCAGCACCTCTTCATAGCAGGCGATGGCTTCACGGTGCTTGCCTTCGACCGCCAGCACACGGCCCCGTTCGATGGTCGCGCCGATGGCATCGCGCTGTTCCAGCGACAGGTCTTCGTACTGGTCGCCGTAGTTCACGGCGACCCCTTGTCGCTGCAATCGGTTCTGGCAGGTCAGGCGGCTGGCGGCGGCCTTGGCCAACGTGTCGCGCATGTCCGCGCTCGTGGCTTTGGAGAAGCGTGCGATGAGCGCGTCGTAGACGGGCAGGGCGTCGGCCTCGCGGTCCATCAGCATCATGAGCAGGTAGGCGTGATTCAGGTACGCAGCGGCGGTGAGCTCTTCGATCCGCGGTTCCCGATCCGCGGCGAAGGCCTGCAGGTAGACCGCATACGCATCGTCCGCCCGCTGGAACTGTAGACACTCGCGCCAATGGATGGCGAGTTGGTATTGCGCATGCGCGACGATCACGCGAACCTCGGCCGCAGCGTCGGTCGCGAAGCGTTCGAAGAGCGCAGCCACGGCCTCGGCATAGTGCAGCTGGGCATCGGTGACCACCCCCTCGATGCGCGCCCCCGATGCGTCCTTGCCGCTCTGCTGGGGGTGCGCCTTGGGCGACTGGTCTTGCCAGAGGTCGGCCTGCAGGTCCAGGGCGATGGCGAGGGCCTTGCGCAGCGTGACGTCCGGCGCTTCGATGGCCGGCGTCGGCATGTCGAGGGCCGCCAGTGCGGCCGCGTGATCCCCGCGACCGCGCAGGATGCGGGCCCGCTCGGTTCGGCCGTACACCACCTGCAGACGCACCTCCGGATCGCTCGACTGCGCGTGGCGTTGGTCCAGCGCGTCGAGCACGTCGAGCGCTTCGTCCTGGCGCTCGATGCAGCGCAAGGCCCAGGCCTGCAGCAGCCGCGCGCGTGCCAGATGCGGCTGCAGCGATTCGGCCGTCGCATCGCCCATGCGGGCGAGCACCATCCGATAGCCCTCCACATCCTGCTCTGGCTCGTCGTCGCCAAAGGCCAGGCGGTCGATCATGGCGCGCAGCGCTTCGCCGCGGATGCGCTCGTCCGGATGATCGGCAAAGCGCGCCCACTGCCGTTCGGCCAAGGCATCGGCCTGCATGCGGTCCGTGGGCTCGTCGTCTCGCTCGCGCAGCACCTCGGCCTTGAGCCGCAACGCCTGGTTGACGCAGCGCAGAACCAGCGTGTCGGTGCTGCCCTCGTGCTGCGCGAGCAGCGCGTCGCAGGCCGCGAGAAGGGGCGCATCCAAATCGGCATCCGCGTCTGCCTCGTCTTCTTCCGCGACCGCCATGCGATCGAGCGCCAGGCCGAGCATCTGGTCCGCCTGGGCCAGTGCCAGGGTCTGGCGCAAGCCCAGCGACGACGCGTCGGCATAGGTGTGGACGAGGGTCTGCAGGGCCGCGCGCGCCTCGGTGCGGCGGCCGATTTTTTCTAGGAGGCGCGCCTTGGCATGCAAGGCATCGGCGGCCTGTTCCTGCAGGGCCGGCTCCGTAGCATGGCACAGGTCGTCGTGCAGTGCGGTGTAGTTCTTCAGGGCCTCCTCGTGGTAGTCGAGTTGCGCCAACAGGTGCGCTTGCCACGCACGTGTGCGCGCCACGACGGCGCGGGTGGCGGGCCAGTCGTCGCGGCCGAAGGTCTGGATCAGGGCTTGGCAGTGCCGAACCATGTCGACGCGCGCAAAGGTGGCGCCGGCACGGCCGCGCAGCCTGGCCTCTTCGAGCCCGGTGCGCGCCACCCATTCGCGCAGGGCGGGCGCCTCGGCCTGTTCGAAACGTCGCTGCACGGCTTGCGCCAGGGCGAGGGCTTCATCGGTGCGGCCGAGGGCGCCGAGCGCGATCACCTTCTCGCACAGCGCCCGCGCGATCCAGGGCCAGAGCGGCGGCGCCGCGAACACGGGCTCGACCGCGTGGAGCGCGCCGGGTTCGAAGTGCGCGAGCAGCGCATCGATGACGCGCACCGCATCGGCCGGTCTGTCGCGTTCGTGCAGCACCTCGATCTGCCGGAACCACGCCGAGGCCAGGTGTTCCTGCAGATCGAGCGAGGCGCTGTCGGCCGGCGTGGTGAGCGGCAGCAAGCGTGCGACCACGCGCTCGGCTTCGGCGAGCGCAGCCTCTGCGGCGGCGTCGGGTTCGCTGGGGGCAGGCGAGGGCAATGACATGGGCCGTGGCGATCCACTGAGGGGAGCCGCAAACCTTAACATCGCGCCCCGAAGGCGCGCATGGGACGCTCAGCGCTTCGGAATGATCTGCTCGGCCTCGAGCCTCTGGAACAGGTCGAAGAAAGCGTCCGGCGTGCTCTGAAAGTCGAGGAAGCCGGCCTTGCGGCTCTTCGTCATGTCGGCCAGCACTTCCATCGGCCGGCCGAGGTCGGCGTCGGTGTGCCACCAGGAGGCGAGCTTGTCGATGTTCGGCTCGCGCAGCTGGTGCTTCGCGGCGATGGCCGCCCACTGGGCAGGTGCATCGGCCATGCGGTCGGCCAGTGGACGCGTCGTGCCGTCGAAAGGCGCAGCCTCGATGCCGAAGTACGCGGCCAGGCGCGGCCACAGCCACTTCCAGCGGAAGACGTCGCCGTTGACGACGTTGAAGTCTTCGTTTCGGCCACCATCGCTGGTCGACGCCCACTCGAGGTGCCGCGCCAGCAGCCGCGCGTCGGTCATGTCGGTGAGGCTGTTCCACTGCGCGGGCGAGCCGGGGAAGACGAACGGCTGCCCGGTTTCGCGGCACAGCGTCGCGTACACGGCGAGCGTCACGCCCATGTTCATCGCGTTGCCGATGGCAAAGCCGATGATGGTGTGCGGGCGGTGCACGCTCCAGCTGAAGCCGTGGCGTTCCGCCGCTTCGAACAGGCGGTCTTCCTGCTCGTAGTAGAAGTTGTCGACGGCCTGGCGCCCCTGTTCCTCGCGGAACGGCGTCATGGGGACGGTGCCGGTCGCATACGCTTCGAACGGGCCGAGGTAATGCTTGAGCCCGGTGACCAGCGCCGCGTGGCCGCCCTTCAACGAAGGCCCGACGGCGTCGAGCACATTGCGCACGATGGCGCCGTTGACCCGGATGTTTTCCTTCTCGTTGGCCTGGCGCGACCAGGCGGCGAAGAACACGCGGTCGACGTCTAGGCCGTGCAGCACATCGCGCAGCTGTTCCGGATTCGTGAGGTCGGCGGTGAGTGGCACGCAGCCCGACGCTACGGCAGTGCGTCCGCGCGACAGACCATGGACGGCCCAGCCTTGGCCGAGCAGATGCTCCGACAGTGCGTTACCGATGACGCCGCTGACGCCGACGATGAGGGCCTTGTTCGCGCTCAAGTCATCACCGCCGGAATCACCACGGCCTTCGGTGCTTTGGGCGTGGGTTCACAGGCGGCGAGCGCGAACACGGTCATGCCGACGGCGGCAGCGAGGAAGAGTTCTTTCATGATGGCCTCCGTGCTCAGTGGGATTGCTTCTTCGACTTCGCGGTTTTCGCGGACTTGTCGAAGTCTTCCTTGTCGGGCGCGCCGGGCGATCCGGGCTTGCGCATGTGTTCGCCGCTGCCGTTCTTGATGCGTTCCTGCTTGGCGTGGATGTTGGCGTACAGGCCTTGTTTCTTGGCGGGCAAGGTCTTCTCCTGAAGTGGAGCGCCATGGTCGGCAGCAGGGGTGGCACGGCAGCGCACGCGCATGCCGCGTGACGGCGTAGGAAAGCGTGGCGAGTGGCCGGTCAGTGCGGTGCTGGCTTCGGGCTGAACCAGTAGACGGCCGTGCCCAGCACGACCAGCGCCGACGCGCAAAGAAAGATGCCGGTGTAGGTGGCCGAGGCCTCGGCGCCACTGCGCTGGCCGGCGTCGGCGATGAGCCCGAAGACCGAGGACGTGAGCCCGGAGCCCAGGAAGACGAAGCTGTTGAGCACGCCCAGGCCGCGACCGCGCAGCGCCTGCGGCACCAGCCCGCGACCGTGCGCCATCACCATCGGGTGGCACATGCCGAAGGTCGCGAGCAGCGTGAGCAGCAGCACGCCGGGCAGCAGGCCGACGTCGGGCGCTGCCGAGAGCACCAGGCCGCCGACCAGGGACATCAGCGCCCAGCCGATCACCGTGGCCTTGAGCGTGTGGCGGCGCGCCAGCACCGGCAGAAGCAAGGCGGTCGCGAAGCCGCCCAGGCTGACGAAGGCCAGCGCCAGGCCGCGGGCGTCGGCGCCGAGCCCGTACACCTGCGCCAGGTACGGGCCGCCCCAGGCGTTGCGGAAAGTGGTGCCGGCGGCCAGCGCCACGCACAGGGGGATGAGCGTCCACATCGCGGGCACGGTCAGCAGCCGTGCGCTGCCGGCGAACAGGTCGCCCAGTTTTTCATTCTGGGCGTCGGCATGGCCTTCGTCGTGCACGTGGCGCCACACGCCGATGCAGGCCAGCAGCATGAAGACGGCGGCCGCAGCCATCGCCGTGCGCCAGCCGAACCGGTGTGCCGCCCAGCCCAGCGGCGCGGTGGCGCACAGGGCGCCGACCATCGAGATCGCGTTGGCCCGGCCGACCACCGTGGCGTAGCGGTGCACCGGCAGATGCTCCGATGCGTAGTGCATCAGGCCCATGAAGACCGGCGCGCAGGCCAGGCCGAGCCCGGCCTGCGCCACCATGGCCGTCGGGCCGTTGGGCGCGACCACGAAGAGCAGGGCGGCCAGCACGCCCATGGTGCTCAGCAGGCGGGTCGGGCGGCCGACGCCGTAGCGGTCGAAGGCGATGCCGATGGGGATCTGCGCGACTGCGAAGGCCAGGAAGAAGCACGATGACAAGGTGCCGAAGCCGGCCGGCGAGAGCGACAGGTCGTGTTGAAGCTCGGGCGCGATGACCGCGAGGCAAGTGCGAAAGAACTGGCTGAGCGCGAAGGCGAAGATCAGCGCACGAAGGCCGCGCGCGGTGTCGATGGAAGGCATGGAAAAAAAGTGCGCGGCGAGAGGCCGAAGCGATCAAGCATAAGCGGTGCGCGCAGCGGCTGAAGCGGCCTCCTGTCAGTCAAAAACGTATCGAATAAATAACATTTGTGCGATATGTATCGAAAAAGCAACCCCTTTAATGTTGCGAATACAATACTATTTGCGTTAATCCATTGAATACGCAACATATGAGCACGCCATTGGACATCGCAGACCGCTTGGAAGCCGCGCGACAGGCGAGCGGCCTGACGCGGCAGGCGCTGACCGAAAAGGCCGGCGTCAGCCGCCAGGCCGTCTACCGGCTGCTGAAAGGCCAAGACGTGCAGGTGTCGACCCTGTTGGCCGTGATGGACGTGCTGCAGCTCGATCTGGTCACCGTGCCCCGCGCGCTGGAGCGCGGTCTGCCCGAGCTGCGCACGGCCGCTGAGGGCAACCCGTCGCATGCGCTGTCGGCGGTGCAGCAGCGGCTGGCGCGCATCAAGGAGGGCCAGCGATGAACGTTCCGGTGCTGGTCATCAAGCTGCACGGCCGGCGCATCGGCTGCCTGTTCAAGTACGCGCAGCCGGGCCTGCCGCCGATCCTGCGCTTCGTCGCCGACGAGGCCTATGCCCGCGTGCCCTGGGCCGAGGCCGACGTGCTATCGGAGTCGATGCGCGCAGAACAGCCGGCACAGCAGCAGTCGTTCTGGCTCGACGTGACCCGGCCCGAATTCAACAGCACCACCGGCAGCAAGGGCGACGCCCAGCTGCCGCCGTTCTTCCAGAACCTGCTGCCCGAAGGCATCTTCCGGCGCTTCGTGGCCGAAGAGGCGGCCATCGATCCGATGGACCACATGGCGATGATCGCGGCCTGCGGCAAGAACATGCCGGGGGCGGTCACGGCGGAGTGGGAGGACATCTCGCGCGACACGCTGCAGCGCCTGGTCACGCAGAACCAGGACGCGCTCGAATCCTCGGTCTGGTCGGAGCCTTTCCAGGACGCGCTGTCGATCTCCGGCGTGCAACCCAAGATCGGCGTCAACCGCACTGCCGAAGGCCGCTTCGTCGGCCGCACCTCGCAGGGCGACGCCGCCGTCATCGCCAAGCTGCCCTCTGCCGAATACCCGCGCATGCCGCAGCTCGAGCACCTGGGCATGACGCTGGCCGGCCTGGCTGGCGTCGACGTGTGCCGCTTCGAGCTGGTGCCGATGACCGCGCTGACGGCACCGCACCGCTACGACCTGGGCGACGAGGTCGACGGCCAGTTCCTAGCGGTCACGCGCTTCGACCGCGACCACGGCGACAAGGTGCACTTCGAGGATTTCGCGCAGGTCTTCGGCAAGCCGCCGGAGCACAAGTACACCGAGTCTTACCTCGCCATCGCGGCCGTGCTGCTGGGCCTGCCGCAGTGTGGCGAATCGGCGGTGTACGAACTGCTGCGTCGCATCGAGGTCAACGAATTGCTCGGCAACGCCGACATGCACCTGAAGAACCTGGGCCTGATCTATCGCGACCGGCGCCACGCCGAACTGGCGCCGGCCTACGACATCACCGCCACCTTTCTCTACGCCGGCGCGCGCGGCCATGCGCTGGTGCTGATGCCCGATGCGCAGAAGCAGCACGAGGAGCCGATCTTCAACCCGGCCCGGCTGCAGGCCTTCTGCAACGCCCTGGGCTTGCAGGTGGCGGGTGCGTCGAAGGTGGTGCGCGACGTGGCGGCCGAGGCCGGCCGGCAATGGCTGGCACCGATCCTGGCGAGCGGTCTCACGCCGCGGCAGAAGCAGCAACTGCTCGGCCGCGTTGCGAACCACCCGCACCTGCGGCAGGCGCTCAAGCGGCTGCGCCGCGCCGATCTCCTGGCTGCGTGGGACGAGGCTTTACAGGCCTAGCCGCAGCGCGCCGGCCGCGCGGGATAACCCTGGCTCCGGTGCCGGCCGTTTGACAGCTTGGCTGCCTACGATGGCTCGACGCCATCCACCCTCCGGAGACACCATGCCGACCACCGTTTCGATCACCCGCCGCGTCGCGCTCCTGGCCGGCGCCCTCGCGCTCGCCGGCTGCACCAGCCTCGTCGGGAAGCCCACCGGGACCGACATCCACGTGATGACCTCGGGAGGCTTCACCGCTGCCTACAACGCGCTGCGGCCCGACTTCGAGCAGCGCACCGGCCACACGGTGCAGACGGCCTACGGCGCGTCGATGGGCAATGCCACCGACGCCATTCCGGTTCGCCTGGCGCGCGGCGAGCCGGCAGACGTCGTGATCCTTGCCCGCCCGGCGCTCGATGCGCTCGTCAAGGACGGCAAGGTCGTCGCCGGCAGCCAGGTCGATCTGGTGCGGTCGTCGATCGGCTTTGCCGTCAAGACCGGTGCGCCACGCCCGGACATATCGACCGTGGAGGCGCTCAAGCGCACGCTGCTCGCGTCGCCGTCCATCGCCTATTCGGCCAGCGCGAGCGGCACTTACTACGAAACCGAACTGCTCAAGAACCTCGGCATCGAAGCCCAGGTCAAGCCCAAGAGCCGCCGCATCCTGAGCGAGCGCGTGGGCACGGTCGTCGCTCGGGGCGATGCGGCGCTGGGCCTGCAGCAGGTCAGTGAGCTGCTGCCCATCGCAGGCATCGACTACATCGGTCCGTTGCCGGCCGAGGTGCAGCGCGTCACCGTGTTCTCGGCCGGTGTCGCCACCGGATCGAAGCAGCCGGCGGCGGCCGCGGAACTCATTCGGTATCTGGCGTCACCGGCGGCGGCACCGACCATCGCCAAGACCGGCCTGGAGCCTGTCGCGACGAAGTGATCGGCGTCGTGCGGGACTGGCCGCGCGTTTCAGGCTGAAGGCTCGGGGCGGCGCCACAGCCAGGCCAGCACCACGGCCATGCAGCCGATGCCGACGGCAGTCATCCACGGGCGCGGCGCCGTGAAGCCGATGATGGCCGCGCAAACGCCCATGGCGATGGTCGCGCTCCACTTGGCGCGGCGGCTCACGGTGCCGCCGTTCTGCCAATCGCGCACCATCGGGCCGAACAGGCGGTGCTGCAGCAGCCAGGCATGCAGGCGCGGCGAACTGCGCGCCGCCGCCCAGGTCGCCAGCAGGATGAACGGTGTGGTCGGCAGTCCCGGTACCACCACGCCGATCACGCCGAGCAACAGGCATGTGGCCGCGAGCGCGAGCAGCGCCCAGCGTGCCGGGCGCGACAGCGGGAGGCGCGTTGCCGGTCCGGCTGTATCGGCATGGGTCGTCTTCGCGGTGGAATCTTCAGCAGGCGTCACGTCTCGATTGTGGCGCCCTTGCCAGCGAGGGTCTGGCTCAGCGCTCGCCCTTGCGGTAGGGCTTCATCAGCGCCTGCGGATAGCTCGCCTTGCGCGCCACCAGCACCAGCGCCAGGATCGACAGCACGTATGGCAGCATCAGGTAGAGCTGGTAGGGCAGCGCGGCGTCGCCCGACTGCTGCAGGCGCAGCTGCAGCGCGTCGAAGAAGGCGAAGAGCAGGGCGCCGAGCAGCGCCTTGCCCGGCCGCCACGAGGCGAACACCACCAGCGCCACGCAGATCCAGCCACGGCCGTTGACCATGTTGAAGAAAAACGCATTGAAGGCCGACAAGGTGAGGAAGGAACCGGCCACGCCCATCAGCGCCGACCCGGCGACGATGGCGCCGGTGCGCGTGGCCGCGACCGACACGCCCTGGCCTTCGGCGGCCTGCGGGTTCTCTCCGACCATGCGCACCGCCAACCCGACCGGCGTGCGGTAGAGCACCCATGCGATCACCGGCACGAGCAGCAAGGCCAGCAGGGTGAGTGGCGTCTGCGCGCCCAGCACCGGGATGTGCAGCCACTCCATCGGCGCGAAGGGCATGATGGTCGGCGGCGTGTTCACCTTCGGAAAGGTGACGCGGTAGCCGTAGTAGCTGATTGCGGTCGCCAGCAGCGTGATGCCCAGCCCCGAGACGTGCTGCGACAGCGCGAGCCCGACCGTGAGAAAGGCGTGCAGCAGCCCGAACACCGCCCCTGTCAGCGCCGCCACGCCGACCCCGAACCACAGCGGCGCACCCGCGTACACCGCGAGCCAGCCGGCGAAGGCGCCCGCGACCATGATCCCTTCGATGCCGAGGTTGAGCACGCCGGCGCGCTCGCACAGCAGCACGCCCAGCGTGCCGAAGATCAGCGGCGTGGCGATGCGCAGCGTCGCGACCCAGAAGGACGCGTTGGAGAGGATGTCGAAGAGGTCGCTCATTTCATCCGCACGCGGAATTGCGTCAGCAGCGTCGCCACCAGCACCGCGATCAGCGAGGCCGCGACGATCACGTCGGCGATGTACGTCGGCACGCCCACCGCGCGGCTCATGGTGTCGGCACCGACCAGGACGCCGGCGACGAAGACGCCGGCTGCGATCACGCCCAGCGGATGCAGCCCCGCCAGCATCGCGATCACGATGCCGGTGTAGCCATAGCCGGGCGACATGTCGAGCGTGACGTAGCTGGTGCGCCCGGCCACTTCGATGGCACCGGCCAGCCCAGCGAGCGCACCCGAGAGCAGCGCCACCATCACCACCGTGCGCGTCACCGGCACGCCCGCGAAGGCGGCGGCGCGCGCATTCGCGCCGACCGCACGGATATCGAAGCCCAGCACCGTGTGCTTGAAGATCGCCCAGACGATGACCGCGAGCGACACGGCCCAGACCAGCCCGGTGTGCACGCGGGTCTGCGCAATCAGCTTGCCGAGTTCGAGGTCGGACTGGAGCGACACGCTCTGCGGCCACCCCATGGCAGTCGGGTCTTTCATCGGGCCGTCGAGCATGGCCGATACCGCCAGCAGCACGATGAAGTTGATCAGCAGCGTGGTCACCACCTCGTCGACGCCGAGCTTGTTCTTCATCAGCGCCGGGCCGAGCAGCATCAGCGCGCCGGCCAGTGCGGCGGCGATCATCATCAGCGGGAACAGCAGCCACGGCGACGCTTCGAAGCCGGTGCCACCATGCATGCCGCCGACCGCGACCGCGGCCAGTGCGCCCGCATAGAGCTGGCCCTCGCCGCCGATGTTGAAGAGTCTTGCCTTGAAGGCCACCGTCGCGGCCAGGCCGGTGAGGATCAGCGGAATGGCGCGCGTCAGCGTCTCGCTCCACGCGAACACCGAGCCGAAGCCGCCCTGCAGCAGCAATGCGTAAGTGCGCCCCACCGGCGCGCCGGCCCACAGCACCAGCAGTGCGCTGATGGCGAGCGTGAACGCGACCGCGCCGATGGGCGCGAGCACCAGCGCTGCGCGCGATGTTTCATGACGGCGTTCGAGTCTCATGCGTGCGTCCCTGCCATCGCGAGGCCGATGGCTTCGCGGGTCCACGCCGCGGCCGGGCGCGGTTCGCCGAGTTGGCCGCCGTGCATCACGGCGACGCGGTCGCCGAGCGCCAGCACCTCGTCGAGGTCGTCGGAGATCACCAGCACCGCTGCGCCGGCATCGCGCGCAGCGATCAGCTGCTGCTGCACGTACGCGACCGCGCCGATGTCCAGGCCCCAGGTCGGCTGGTGCGCCACGATCAGCCGCGGCGGCTTGCGCTGGCCGCTGGCCGATTCGGGCGCCATCAGCGCGCGGCCCAGGATCAGCTTCTGCATGTTGCCGCCGGAAAGAGAACGGGCTGCCGATTGCAGGCCCGCGCCGCGCACGTCGTAGGCTTTTTCGACGCGCAGCGCATGCGCGCGTGCCGCAGCGCGTCGCACCCAGCGGCCGATCGGGCTCCAGCGCGAGAAGGCCGGGCTGCGCAGGCGTTCGGATACCGCGTTCTCCCACACGGGCAGGTCGCCGATCACGCCCACCGCGTGGCGGTCTTCGGGAATGCGCGCGACGCCGCGCGGCACCAGTTTGGACGGTGAGGGCGGAAGCGCGCGGCCCATCAGCGTGACCGTGCCGTGCGTGGTCTTGCGCGTGCCGCTCAGCAGCTCGGCGAGCGCGACCTGCCCATTGCCGGAGACGCCGGCGATGGCGACGATCTCGCCGGCCTTGAGCGTCAGCGTGACGTCGTCGAGCCGGTCGTGTCCGCTGCCGGTGGTCGACACATGGTCGAGCACGCAGACCGCATCGCCCACCGTCTTGGCCGGGCGCCGCGCGGTCTTCTCGACCGCATGGCCGACCATCCACAGCGCCAGCTCGGCCTGCGTGGTGTCGGCCGCGCGCGCTTCGGCCACCAGCTTGCCGCCCCGCAGCACGGCGATGCGCTGCGACACGCGCAGCACCTCGCCCAGCTTGTGGCTGATGAAGATGATCGACAGGCCCTGCGCCACCATCTGCGAGAGCGTGGCGAACAGCGCCTCGCTCTCCTGCGGCGTCAGCACGGCGGTCGGCTCGTCGAGGATGAGGATGCGCGCGCCGCGGTACAGCGCCTTGACGATTTCCACCCGCTGCCGCTCGCCGACCGACAGGTCGCCGATGCGCGCCTCCGGCCGCACCGGCAGCCCGAAGCGTTGCGACACGTCGAGCAGCCGGGCGCGCGCGGCGCTGCGGCGCGAGAACGGCTGCCACAGTGGCTCGGTGCCCATCAGCACGTTGTCGAGCACGCTCAGGTTGTCGGCCAGCGTGAAGTACTGGTGCACCATGCCGATGCCCGCGGCCAAGGCGGCCTTCGGGTTGCCCGGGGCGAGTGGTTGGCCGAAGACCTCGATGCGGCCTTCGTCGGCGGTGTAGTGGCCGAACAGGATCGACATGAGCGTCGACTTGCCCGCGCCGTTCTCGCCCAGCAGCGCCAGCACCTCACCCGCATGCAGGTCGAGCGAGATGGCGTCGTTGGCGGTGAGCGCGCCGAAGCGCTTGGTGATGCCTTCGAGCCGCAGAACGGGCGCGCCCTGCGCGCTGCCGCGGCGGTTCACTTGCTTGATTTGGGCTGGCCGTCGTCCACCTTCACGGTGAACTTGCCTGCCACGATGTCGGCCTCCTTGGCCTTCACCTTGGCGACGATGTCGGCCGGCACCTTCTTCTCGAACGTGCCCAGCGGCGCGAGCTCGGAGCCCTTGTGCTTCATCATCGAATAGGGGCCGTAGTCCTCGGCGGCGAACTTGCCTTCCTTCACCAGCTTGATGGCGCGGTCGGCCGAGGGCTCGAAGTTCCACAGCGCCGAGGCGATCACGGTGTCGGGGTACTGAGCCTGCGTGTTGATCACGTTGCCGATCGCGAACTTGCCCTTTTCCTTGGCGGCATCGCTCACGCCGAATCGCTCGGCGTAGAGCACGTCGGCGCCCTTGTCGATCATCGCGAAGGCGGCTTCCTTGGCTTTCGGCGGATCGAACCAGCTGTTGATGAAGCTCACGGTGAATTCGACCTTCGGGTTGGTCTCCTTCGCGCCGGCCATGAAGGCGTTCATGAGGCGGTTGACTTCGGGGATCGGGAAGCCGCCGACCATGCCGATCTTGTTCGACTTGCTCATGCTGCCCGCGACCATGCCGCTCAGGTAGGCCGGTTCCTGGATGTAGTTGTCGAAAACGCTCAGGTTGGGCGCTTGCGGCTTGCCGGACGAACCGACCAGGAACGAGGTCTTGGGGAAGTCCTTGGCCACCTTGCGCGCCGCCGCTTCGACGCCGAACACATCACCGATGATCAGCTGGTTGCCGCCGGTCGCGTACTCGCGCATCACGCGCTCGAAGTCGGCGTTGGTGACGTTCTCGGTGGCCTTGTATTCGATCTCGCCACGCGCTTCGGCGGCTTTCAGCGCCTTGTGCAGGCGGCTGACCCATTGCTGCTCGAAGGGCGAGGTGTAGACCCCCGCCACCTTGAGCTTGGCCTGAGCCAGGGCCAGGCCCGGCGCGCCGGCAGCAAGCGCCGCGGCGAGGGCGATGGAACGGACGATCAACTGACGGCGTGCATGCACAGGGGGTTCTCCTCGAGGTTGTGTGTTATTTCGTGCCAAAAATGCGGTCGCCGGCGTCGCCGAGGCCCGGCAGGATGTAGCCGTGTTCGTTGAGCTCGCGATCGATCGCCGCGGTGTAGATCGGTACGTCCGGGTGTGCCGTCTGCAGGTTCTTGATGCCCTCCGGGCAGGCCAGCAGGCAGACGAACTTGATCGACTTCGGGTTCATTTCCTTCAGCCGTTCGACCGCGGCGCTGGCGGAGTTGCCGGTGGCGAGCATCGGGTCGACCACGATGATGTCGCGGTCCTGCATCTCGCTGGGCATCTTGAAGTAGTACTCGACGGCCGTCAGCGTCTTCGGGTCGCGGTAGAGGCCGATGTGACCGACACGCGCGCCCGGCACCACGCTCAGCATGCCCTCGAGGATGCCGTTGCCGGCGCGCAGGATCGACACCAGCACCAGCTTCTTGCCGTCGATCACTTTCGAGGTCATGGTCTCGAGCGGGGTCTCGACCTCGATGTCCTGCATCGGCATGTCGCGCGTGACTTCGTAGGCCATCAGCATGCTCAGCTCATTGAGCAGACGGCGGAAGCTGTTGGTCGAGGCGTCCTTGCGGCGCATCAGCGTGAGTTTGTGCTGGACGAGGGGGTGGTCGAGGACGTGGACGTTGCTCATAGATCGGAGAAGAGTGAAGGCGTTGCGGCTTGGCCGTGCATAAAAAAGCGTGACGAAGGGTGCGAGTCTAGAAGACCGTGCCGTCGCTCTCGATCCGGAAAGGTGGTGCACCGTTACGCAAGCGCTGTGCCAGCACACGGCCAGCGGCCCAGGTGCCGCCCTCGAGCACGCAGGCGAGCGGCAGTTCTTCGGCACTGCGGCCGAGCAGCGTGCGCACGCGCGGTGCCAGTTCGTCGAGCAGGGCCACCGTCAGCGCGCGCCATTCGACGATGAACTCGTCGCCGACCTTCCAGCTGCGCTCCAGCAGCGCCGCACTCCGCGGCACGATCACGCCGGTGTCGATCAGCAGCCCGCCGTTGCGGTATTCGGGCAGGCCGGTGAGCGCGTCGAGGCCGCTCACCCTGACACCGGCCCGGTCGAACGGTTCGAGCAGCGAGTAGGTGAGCCATTGCGAGAGCTTGTGGAAGGGCACCCAGCCGTTGGTCAGGCCGGGGCCGTGTGCTGCGCCGTGCCGCCAGCAATCGCCCAGCGCGTGCGCGGGGTCGCTCGAGACGATGCCGCCGGCCATGTCGCTGCCATCGGCCGCGATGCTGTCGATGCTGTTGGCCGCTGGCCAGATGCCCGACAGGCCCGTGAGCACGGTCGAGAGCAGCTCATGCACCTTGACTTCGGCGGTCGGTGGGGCCTCGGGACCATAGGCGCCGACCAGCGTGTCGAACAGCCGACCGGGCCGGCCATCGTCGCCGAAGATCTCGGGCTGCTCACCCAGCGCCTCCCCGAGGCGGCGCAACAGCGTCGCGCGGCCGGCGATGCCGACGAGCGGGTTGACGTCGCTCAGCTGAAAGGCTTGCGCCAACCGGTCGGTCACCAGCGCGCGCAAGCCGGCGGCATCGGCCTGCAGCGGGCGGTCGGGGTTCGATGAAAACAGGCCACTGGTGAAGGCGTGGAAGCTCGCCACGCCGAGGCCTTCCGACCGCGTGAAGCGCTGGCCGGTGGCCGATTCGACGTAGTGCCAGTCGGCACCGGCGCCGGCGTCGAGCAGCACGCTCACGAGCACCAGGTCGATCTGGATGCGCGCGCGTTCGCGCGCCGACACGTGGTCGCCCAGCAGTTTGTCGAGTTCGGCCAGGCGGTCGACGCCGCCCGCCTCGAAGTGGCGCCAACGGCTGTGGAAGGGGATGCGGCCCGACGGATAGCGCTCCCGCGTGACGTCGGCCACGCTTCGGGCCGCCTCGTCGAGCGCGCTGTCGGCGCCGATCGTGAACCACTCGGATTCGCCACGCCGCGCGCGTGCCAGCAGTTGCGCCGCACGTTCGCGCACTGCGGCAGTGGTGCGCAGCCAGCCGGCCGCGGCGGTGGGCTCATTGAAATCGACGCGCAGTTCCTGCAGCGGATCGACACGCCCTTGCCCATCGACTTGCGGCACGGCGGCGTCTGCGTCCGGTGGAACGGGTTTGAGCCCGTAGTTGTCCCTGCTCATTCGCTCAACCCCCGGCCCTTGGCCTGCTTCAGTTCGTTGGCGTCGGGCACGTGGCCCGGCGTGAAATAGCCGGCCGCCTTCTTGGCGTCCATCTCGACCTTGGCATCAGCGGGAATGAGGTCGTCGGGGATGTTGACTCGCTCGCCGATCTCGATGCCCGAGCCGGTGATGGCGTCGAACTTCATGTTGCTCATCGACACCAGCCGGTGGATCTTGGTGATGCCCAGCCAATGGAAGACGTCGGGCATCAGCTCCTGGAAGCGCATGTCCTGCACGCCGGCAACGCACTCGGTGCGCGCGAAGTACTGGTCGGCCGTATCGCCGCCGACCTGGCGCTTGCGCGCGTTGTAGACCAGGAACTTGGTCACCTCGCCGAGCGCGCGGCCTTCCTTGCGCGAATAGGCGATGAGCCCGACGCCACCGCGCTGTGCGCCGCGGATGCATTCCTCGATGGCGTGCGTGAGGTAAGGCCGGCAGGTGCAGATGTCGGAGCCGAACACGTCGGAGCCGTTGCACTCGTCGTGGATGCGCGCAGTGAGCTCGACTTGCGGGTTCGCCAGGTCGCGCGGGTTGCCGAAGATGTAGAGCGTCTGCCCGCCGATGGGCGGCAGGAACACTTCAAGGTCGGAGCGCGTCACCAGCTCCGGGTACATGCCGCCGGTTTCCTCGAACAGCGTGCGGCGCAGGTCGGTCTCCGAACAGCCGAAGCGCTTGGCGACCTCGGGCAGGTACCAGGCCGGCTCGACCGCGACTTTGGTGACCATGGCCGCGCCGCCATCGGTGAGGAACTTGCCGTCGGCCTTCAACCGACCGGTCTGCAACGCCTCGATCACCTCGGGGAGGATGACGTGCGCCTTGGTCACGGCCAGCGTCGGGCGGATGTCGTAGCCGGCGGCCAGTTCGGCCGAGAACACGTCGGCGACGATAGCGCCCCAGGGGTCCAGCGACACGATACGGCCAGGCTCGCTCCACTGCGGATACGGGCCGATCACGTCGGTCGGCGAGGTGTTGGTCAGGTCGGCCTTGTGTTCCCGCTTGAGCGCACCGGCCGCCACGGCCAGTGCGCGGTACACGCTGTAGGAACCGCTGTGGGTGCCGATCACGTTGCGGTGCGCGCGCGACGTGGTGGTGCCGACGATCGGACCGCGCTCGGCGGCGCTGGCTGCGCCCCAGTGAATCGGCAGGGCACCGAACCCGCCGCTGTGCGAGGTCAGGCGGATGTGCCGCGGCGCCGCTGCGACGGCGGCACTGGCGGCGTAGATCGGCGAGAGCGAGATGGAGGGCGGGGTGCCGGGCGCAATGGCCGCGGGCTCGGAGCGCGGTGGCGACGCGGAGGGCGGCGAGGCAAGAGGCAGGGGGATGGTGGCGGGAGCGGAAGCAGAACTCGGAACAGCGTCGACAGACATTGCAGGCCCTCAAAAAATGCAATGTACCGACGGACCTCGCGACTGGCAAGCCGTGGCGTACGCCATTCGCCGTAGCCTGCGCCGGCCGGCTTGGCAGCGGCACAATCGGTGGGGTCATTTTTCACCGGTCCCGCGTCGGCTGTAACCCGCAGAGCGAATGAAACGAACAACATCCGGGAGCCCGCAGGCGCTGCTCGACACCGAGGCAGCCTTGCACGACCTGTTCGTGCGCGGCCAAGCCGGCGATGCCGCCGCCTACCGCGACTTCCTGGTCCGGCTGGCCGCGCACTTGCGGGGCTTCCTGGGTCGCCGGCTGTTCGGCTGGCCCGACGACGTCGAAGACCTTGTCCAGGAATGCCTGATCGCCATGCACAACCAGCGCCACACCTACCAGAGCGACCAGCCGCTGACGGCCTGGGTGCACGCGATCGCGCGCTACAAGGTCATCGACCTGCTGCGCGCCAAGGGCAGCCGCGAGGCACGGCATGTGCCTCTCGATGACGAGCTCGAAGTGTTCGCCGGATCCGCGATCGAGGCCAGCGATGCGCGGCGCGACCTGGGCGGGCTGCTCGCCGGGCTGCCCGACCGGCATCGGCTGCCGATCGTGCACGTCAAGCTCGAGGGCCTGTCGATCGCCGAGGCGGCGCGCAAGACCGGCATGTCGGAATCGGCGGTGAAGGTGGGCATCCACCGCGGGCTGAAGGCCTTGATGCTGAAAATCAGGGAGACCCGATGAAGACCGATGAACTGATCACCTGGCTCGCCGCCGATGCGGCCCCGGTGCCGCCTCGTGCGGCGTCGCGCCGGCTGGCCTTGGCGCTGGCCGTGGCGCTGCCTGTGTCGTTGGCGGTGATGCTCGCGGCCTACGGTGTGCGGCGCGACCTGAGCGTGGCAATGGGCTGGCCGATGTTCTGGGTCAAGGTGCTGTTTCCGGCCTGTATGGCGCTCGCAGCGTTCGTGGCGGTGCAGCGTCTGGCCCGACCGGGCGTGCGCGTCGGCGCCGCGTGGTTGGCGCTCGTCGCGCCGGTGGCATTGATTTGGGTGCTCGCGCTCGCGGTCTGGATCGGCGCGTCGGAGGCCCAGCGACCGGCGATGCTGTGGGGCGTGTCCTGGCGCATCTGCGCGGGCAGCATCGTGTTGATGGCCGCGCCGGTCTTCGTCGCGGCCATGGGCGTTCTGCGCAGCATGGCGCCGACGCGGCCTGCACTGGCCGGCGCTGCGGCCGGTGTGCTGGCCGGCGGCGTGGGCGCATCGGTCTACGCGCTGCATTGCATGGAGTTGGCCGCTCCCTTTCTGGCCGTCTGGTATGTCGGCAGCATCGCACTCGTGGCGTTGCTGGGCGCCGCGCTCGGGCCACGCTTGCTGCGCTGGTGAGTCGATTCAGTCCGCGCTGAGCGCACGGCCTGCAGACTTCGGCGGGCCGCACGACAATCGCGCGCTGTTTCACCCCGGAGATTCCCATGGCGCTTTCGATGTACGACCTTTCCGTGCCCGTTTTCATCCGCGGCCTCGGCCAGCTCAGCCACGTGCTCGACAAAGGCCTGGCGCATGCCACGGCGCAAGAGATCGACACCGCGACCCTGGTCAACGCACGCCTGGCTCCCGACATGTTCACGCTGGCCGGCCAGGTGCAAAGCGCGAGCGACGCTTCCAAGCTGGGTGCTGTGCGACTCGCGGACATCACGGCCCCGGCTTTTGCCGACACCGAGACGACCTACGAGGAACTGCAGGCGCGTGTCGCCAAGACGCTCGACTTCCTGAAGACGGTCGACCGCGCATCGATCGACGGGTTCGAGAGCCGTGCCGTGGTCGTGAAGAGCCGCCGCGGCGAGATGCACTTCACCGCCGACCGCTATCTGCTGCAGTTCGCCTTGCCGAACTTCTTCTTCCATCTGACGACCGCCTACGGCGTGCTGCGACACGCCGGCGTGCCGCTCGGCAAGATGGATTACCTCGGCACGTTCTGAGTGGTCGCGGCGGCCGACCGCTGCGTCGGCCAGCCTGCCAGATGCTGTTCGGCGATGGCGGCGAGCGCGGTGATCCAGGCTGGACTGTCGTTGAGGCAAGGGATGTAGCGGAAGTCCTTGCCGCCGGCATGCAGGAAGGCCTCGCGGCCTTCCATGGCGATCTCTTCCAGCGTCTCGAGGCAGTCGGCCGGAAAGCCAGGGCACATCACGTCGACCCGACCCACGCCGGCCGCGCCGAGCTCTCGCAGCGTCGGTTCGGTGTAGGGCTCGAGCCACTTGGCACGCCCGAAGCGCGACTGGAAGGTCACGCGGTAGTCGGTCGCTGGCAAACCCAGGCGCTCGGTCAGCAAGCGCGCCGTTTCCAGGCACTGGCCCTGGTAGGGGTCGCCCAGCCGGATGTTCCGCTCGGGGATGCCGTGAAAGCTCATCACCAATTGGTCGGGGCGGCCGTTGTGCTTCCACCAGGTCTCGACACTCTGCGCGAGCGCGTCGATATAGAGCGGATGGTCGTGGTACTGGTTGACGAAGCGCAATTCGGGAAGGCGACGCCGCGTGCGGGTCCAGGCTGCCACGGCATCGATCACGCTCGCCGTGGTGGTGCCCGAGTACTGCGGATACGCCTGCATCACCAGCACGCGCGTTGCGCCGTCTGCCTGCGCGGCGTCGAGCTGCGACGCGATCGACGGGTTGGCATAGCGCATCGCCGGGCGCACCGACACGCGGTGACCGCGCTCGCCGAGCCAGCCGGCCAGAAGCTTGGCCTGCTTCACGGTCCAGACCTTGAGCGGCGAGCCTTCGGGCAGCCAGATGCTCGCGTACTTCGCAGCCGACTTGGCGGGGCGAACCCGCAGGATGATGCCGTGCAGGATCAGGCACCAGATCGCGCGCGGAATCTCGATCACGCGCGGGTCGTGCAGGAATTGGGAGAGGTAGCGACGCACCGCCGGTGCGGTGGGTTCGTCGGGCGAACCGAGGTTGCACCAGAGCACGGCGGTGCGTTCTTCCGCGGCTGGAGGGGAGAGGGGCATTCCGGCGCCGGATGGGTCTTTCGAAGGCATGCGATATTCTGGGGCATGACCTTGGAGACACCGGCCCTCGCGGGCGATGGCGGGCTGGATGTGAAGCGCATCCAGGCCATTTCGCTGGACCTCGACGACACGCTCTGGCCGATCTGGCCGACCATCGAACGCGCCGAGCGCGTGTTGCATGCGTGGCTGCTGCGCGAAGCACCGAAGACCGCCGAGTTGCTGCTCACGCCCGGCGTGCTGCGCGAACTGCGCGAGGCCACGGCGCGCGAACGCTCCGATCTGGCCCATGACTTGAGCGCCTTGCGTCGCGAATCGATCCGCGCCGCGCTCACGCGCGCTGGTGAAGACCCGGCGTTGGCCGAGCCGGCCTTCGACACCTTTTTCGCAGAGCGCCAGCGCGTCGAGCTCTACGACGACGCGCTGCCGGCGCTCAAGTGGCTGAGCGAGCGTTACCCACTGGTGGCCATCTCCAATGGCAACGCCGACGTCCATCGCACCGGCGTGGGCCGCTGGTTTCGCTCCGCGTTCAACGCACGCGAATTCGGCAGCGGCAAGCCGCATGCACCGATCTTTCGGGCGGCCGCGGCGTCGGTCGGCTTGCTGCCGCGCGACGTGCTGCATGTGGGCGACGATGCGGCGCTCGACGTGGTGGGCGCGCTCGACTGCGGCATGCAGGCCGCCTGGCTGGTGCGCAACGCGGACGACGAACGCACGCCCTGGACGCTCGGCGCACGGCCGCAATTGATCGTGCCCAACCTGCACGCGCTGTGCATGGCGCTCGACGGCGCACGCTGACTTCGACGCCGCGACGGCGGAACTAATTCGAGACGAGCGACCCGGAAGGGCTGGCCACGGTTCGCGTGGCCGCTTTTTTTGGCTTTCTTCGAAAGGTTTCTGCCGCATGACGCACCGCCGCTTCTCCGCATTTCTCCTCGCCGCCGCCCTGTTTCTGCTGGGCGCCGTTTCCACAGCACATGCGAGAGACATGGTCAGCGTGGCGCGTGGCGAGGTCAACATGCGATCGGCGCCCGGCACGCGCAGCGAAGTCCAGTGGGCGCTGAGTCGCGGCTACCCTTTGCAGGTGCTGTCGCGCCGCGGGGGGTGGCTGCAGGTGCGCGACTTCGAGAACGACCGCGGCTGGGTGCTGCGTTCGCTCACCGCCCGTACTCCGCACCACGTGGTGAAGGCGCCGGTCGCCAATCTGCGCGCCACGCCGAGCACGCGCGGGCGCCTCGTCGGAAAGGCCACGCGCGGCGAGGTGCTGCGAACGATCGAGCGCAAGGGCGCGTGGGTCAAGGTGCGTCACGCCAACGGCCGCACCGGCTGGGTGGCGAGCCGGCTCGTCTGGGGCTGGTGAGGCCGGCGCAATCCGTGTCGCGCTAGGCAATCTCGAACTGCGTGCGCAACGCGTCGCAAAAAGCGGGCGAGCCGCCGATCGACAGGCTCACGACGTGGCGCGCCGCGCCGGGCTCGCCCGGCTGTACCGTCAGCATGCCTGTGGCCTCTTCGAAGCGCATCGTCTCGGGGACGCTGAATTCCTGATGCGATTGCAGGTCGAAGTCCCATTCGCAGCCGTCGTCCGTCGCACCGCGCCGGCCTGCGAAGGCGTCGTGCGCCCAGGCCAAGACGGCGGCGATCTCGGCATGCACGGCGGGTAGCTGTTGCGGCGCGACCGATGCCATCGCGTCGAAGCTGCCATTGCCGTCGGCGTCTTCGCTGTAGTCGAAATCGAGGTAGTCGGGCGTCATCAGGGTCCGATCCATTGGGCGGCGGCTTGGCCGCTGCGCACCGCACCTTCGAGCGTGGCGGGGTAGGGCCCGTCGATGTAGTCGCCGCAGGCCGCGAGCCCGGGCGCAACCTGCATCGGCGGGCGGTGCAGACCCGGCGTGCAGGCGAAGGTGGCGCGCTTCTCGATCACGGTCTGCACGATGCGCAGGCGCGATGCGCCGAGTTGCGCGGCGGCCTGCCGCAGCACCTGAGACTGCAGTTGCTCACGCGGCAGATCGCTGGCGCTGACGACCAGTGCGAGCAGCCCGGGCGCGCCGCCGAGCTGGCCGCGGTCGAAGGCGAACTGCGCCGGCGCGCCGGCGCCACTGCGCAGCGCCACCATCGGAGCGGCAAGCGGCGGTGCGCCGTCGGCGTAGAGGGTGGCGATGGCTTCGAAGCGCAACGCCTCGGTGTCGGCGAGCCAACGTTCGGCGTCGATCCCCGCGCCACGCACCAGGCGTGATGCGTCCCACGGTGCGCCGGCGATCACCACGCGATCGAACGGCTCGCCGTCGACCTGCCAATGGTCGACCCGAGGCACCAGCGAGTGCACGCGCCAGCCCGTACGCACGGTGGCCGCCCGCAAGTTGAGCCAGCGCACTGCGGCGTCGGGCAGCAGGGCGCCGAGGTCGACGCGCGGCAGCAGCAGGTCGGCGCCGCCGCGCTCGCCGAACAGCGCGTCGTCGAGCACGCGCAGGAACACGCTGCCGCTCGACGCGGCCACCGGCGTGTTCAGCGCGGACACGCACAGCGGCTCGATCAGTTCTTGCATGACGCGTGGCGTGAGCCCGGCGCAGAGCATCGCGACCGTGGCTTCGGGCGTGCACTTGAAGCGCGCGCGGCGCCACTGGAAGGCAGCGCGCAGCAGCGTGGCCTTGTCTTGCCAAGTCCATCCGCGCGCGGTCGCGATGCCCACGAGCAGATCGAGTGGGGCCGTCATGCGCGGCAAGGCCAGCCCGCCGCCGTCGGCAAAGCGCAGCGACAGCGGCATCCGATGCAGGGCTGTAGCGGGGTCGACGCCGACGGTGCGCATGAGCGCCAGCGTCTCGCGGTACGCGCCGATCAGGATGTGCTGGCCGTTGTCGAGCGGCGCACCGTTGTGGCCGGCGTCGATGCGTCGCGCCCGACCGCCGGGTGTGCGTGCGGCGTCGAACACCGTCACGAGGTGGCCGGCGCGCGTGGCGTCGACCGCGCAGGCCAGCCCGGCCCAGCCGGCGCCGATGACGGCGACCTTCAAATTCGCCCCAGGGCCTGCACGCGCCAGGCCAGCCAGAACTTGCGCAGCGGCGTGAGGCTCACGCGCTGGTTCAGCACCTGGAAGCCGTCGCGCTCGATCTCGCGAAGCAGCGCGCGGTAGATGCTGGCCATCATCAACCCCGGTTTCTGATTGCGGCGGTCGGCCGCGGGAAGCAGCGCCAGGGCTTCGTCGTAGCAACGGTGCGCGCGTTCGGCCTGGAACTTCATGAGCGCGACGAAGCGTGCCGAATGCACGCGGTTGAGCAGCTCGTGCGCCTTCACGTCGAACTGCTGCAGCTCGTTGACCGGCAGGTAGATGCGGCCGCGCAAAGCGTCTTCGCCGACGTCGCGAATGATGTTGGTCAGCTGCAGCGCCAGCCCCAGCTTGTGGGCGTAGGCGGTCGTCTGCGGGTCGGTCTGGCCGAAGATGTGCGCCGCGGCCTCGCCGACCACGCCGGCCACCAGATGGCAGTAGCGCTGCAGGCCGGGGAAATCGAGGTAGCGGGTCTGCTCGAGGTCCATCTGGCAGCCCTCGATGATCTGCTGCAGGTGACGGGCCTCGATGCCGTGCTCGGCGGCCAGCGGCATCAGCGCCAGCATCACCGGATGGTGCGGCTGCCCGGCGAAGGACTGGGCCACCTCGGTGCGCCACCAAGCGAGCTTGGTGGCAGCCACGCCGGGGTCGCGCACCTCGTCGACCACGTCGTCGACTTCGCGGCAGAACGCATAGAAGGCAGTGATCGCGGCCCGGCGCGGCTTGGGGAGAAACAGGAAGGCGTAATAGAAGCTGCTGCCCGAGGCGGCAGCCTTTTCCTGAACGTACTGCGCAGGATTCATCGCGGGGTGTCGTTTCGCTTCGCTTGTTTCATCGAACCGATTGTCTCCGCATCCGCAGCGCGCGCCAGGCGAGCAGCGGCGCATCGGCCGCGCCGACGGCGGGGCGCTGCGAGAAGGTGTCGAAGTCCAGTGCCTCGATCTTGTCGAGGATTCGCAGCCCGCCCTGGACGACCAGTCGCAGCTCCCAGCCGATACGCCCAGGCAGGCCATGCACCAGCGGTGCGCCTTGCTGCATGAGAGCGCGGGCCCAGGCGACTTCGTGGGCGACCAGGGCGAGGGCGGCGCGCTCGGGCGGCGCGGCTCCGAGCGGGCGGAAGTCGTCGAACGCAGCGGGCGCGATGCCGTGCGCGGCGCAGTCCGCCAGAGGCAGGTAGAAGCGCCCGCGCCGCAGGTCGACGCTGAGGTCTTGCCAGAAGTTGATCAGCTGGAGCGCGCTGCAGACCGCGTCGCTCTGTGCAAGGGATGCGGCGTCGTCGACACCGTACAAGTGCAGCAGCAGGCGCCCGACCGGGTTGGCCGAGCGCGCGCAGTAGGCCAGCAACTCGGCGCGATCGGTATAGCGCTCGCCGTCGCGTGTCTTCTCGATGTCCTGCACGAACGCCGAGAGCAGGTCGGCCAGCAGCGGCTCCGGCAAGGCAAAGTCGAGCAAGGCAGCGCCGAGCGGGCCGAAAACCTGGGGCCAGCGCCCCGAGGTACTGCCGCCGTGCGCCGTGGCCGCAAGGTCCGCGCGGAACGCGTGCAGGTCGGCCAGCCGATGGGCTGGAGTGGCGTCACCCTCATCGGCGATGTCGTCGGCGGTGCGCGCGAAGACGTAGATGGCAGCGATTGGCGGACGCAGGCGCGGCGGGCAGAGCCACGAGGCGACGGGGAAATTCTCGTAGTGCGTCGGCGGGGGCGCGACGTCGGTGGGGGCGGGGCGTGACACCGCCGGATTGTCGGGCACGACGCGCGGTCGGCCGCATGGCCGCTTGATTCGTTGACAGCGTCGGACGCATCCCACAAAATTACTAACCCTCCGGTCAGTAATGGCCTTTCCGCGTCCTTCAAGGTTGGTTCATGACCGCATCGTCTCTTCGTTCAGCGCTTTCCTTTCCGCCGATGGCGCTGCTGTTGGCGGCGGCCATCGCGGGGTGCTCGAAGCCGCCGCCGGTCGAAGAGCCGCTGCGTGCCGTCAAGGTGATGACGGTCGGAACCAGCACTTTCGACACGGCGCCCGAGTATTCGGCCGAGGTGCGCGCGCGGATCGAATCGCAGCTGGGCTTCCGCGTGGCCGGCAAGATCCTGCGACGCCAGGCTGAGCTGGGCCAGCACGTGCAGGCCGGCCAGGTTTTGGCGCAGCTCGATCCGCAGGATTACCGATTGGCTGCCGATGCAGCGCGCGCGCAGCAAACGGCCGCAGCGACGAATCGCGATCTGGCCTCGGCCGACCTCAAGCGCTACCGAGAGCTGCGCGAACAGAACTTCATCAGCGGCGCCGAACTGGAGCGCCGCGAATCCACCTTCAAGTCTGCGCAGGCGCAGTTCGAGCAGGCTCAAGCGCAGCTCGCCTCGCAGGGCAATCAGGCCAGCTACACCACGCTCGTGGCGGACGTGGCCGGCGTGGTCACCGCGATCGATGCGCAACCGGGCCAGGTGGTGTCGGCCGGGACGCCGGTCGTGCGCATCGCGCAGGACGGCGCGCGCGATGTCGTCTTCGCGGTGCCCGAAGACCGCGCGGCGCTGATGCGGCCAGGCTCGCCGGTGACCGTGCGCGGCTGGGCCGGCGGCGCCGAACTCGAGGGCAAGGTGCGCGAAGTGGCCGCCAGCGCCGATGCGGTCACGCGCACCTACGCGGTCAAGGTCGCGATCGACGCGGCCACGTCGCCGGCGCTGGGCGCCACCGTGTACGCACGGCCGAAGGCGCTGTCGCAGACCGGCGCCGCGGTGCTCAAGCTGCCGACCAGCGCTCTGCGCCAAGAAGGCAGCGGCAGCGCGGTGTGGGTGCTCGACAAGGACACCATGACCGTCCGCCTGCAGCCGGTGCATGTGGCCACGGCGGATGGAAACGAGGCGGTGATCGCAGCCGGCATCACGCCCGGCATGCAGGTCGTGGTGGCAGGCGTGCACGTGCTGGCTCCGGGGCAGAAGGTTTCGCTGTACCAGGGCAAATCTTCGGCGCCCGCAACGGCGGCCGTCGTGCCGGCGGCCCCGGCGGCAACGGCCTCTGCGTCGGCCGGTTCGCGCTGAGGTCGCCCCGATGACGACCCCCCATGAAGCAACCGGCAAGCCCGGTTTCAACCTCTCCCGCTGGGCGCTCGAGCACGCGGCCCTGACGCGCTACCTGATGGTGGCGTTGATGGTGCTGGGCTTCGCCGCCTACTTCCAGCTCGGGCAGGACGAAGACCCGCCCTTCACTTTTCGTGTGATGGTGGTGCGCACCTACTGGCCCGGCGCCACCGCGCAGCAGGTGGCCGAGCAGGTGACCGACAAGCTGGAGCGCACGCTGCAGGAAGCACCTTACGCCAGCAAGATCCGCAGCTATTCCAAGCCGGGCGAGTCGCAGATCATCTTCGAGATCAAGGATTCGTCGAAGGCCAGCGAGGTGGCCAACGTCTGGTACACGGTGCGCAAGAAGGTCGGCGACATGCGCGGCACGCTGCCGGGCGGCGTGCAGGGACCGTTCTTCAACGACGATTTCGGCGATGTCTACGGCGTGATCTACGCGCTGGAGACCGAGGGCTACACGCCCGCGGAGATCAAGACCTTCGCCGACGACGTGCGCCAGGGCCTGCTGCGGGTGAAGGACGTGGCCAAGGTCGAGCAGTTCGGCGTGCAGGACGAGAAGGTCTACATCGAGGTCTCGCAGAAGCGCGTGGCGCAACTCGGCCTGGACATGAACGCGGTGCTGCAGCAGATCGGCGCGCAGAACGCGGTCGAGAGCGCCGGCACCATCCAGTCCCCCCTCGACGTGGTGCAGGTGCGCGTGGCGGGGCAGTTCACCAGCGTGGAGCAATTGCGCGAGATGCCGATTCGCGGCAGTTCGGGCAACCAGCTGCGGCTGGGCGACATCTCCGAGATCCGGCGCGGCACCGTCGATCCGCCGGTGACCAAGGTGCACCACCAGGGCAAGGAAGTCGTGGCGCTCGGCGTGTCGATGGCCAAGGGCGGCGACATCATCGCGCTGGGCAAGGCCTTGCGCGTGGCCGTGGCGGACATCAGCCAACGCCTGCCGGCCGGTGCCGCATTGACGCAGGTGCAGGACCAGCCGGTCTCGGTGGCGACGTCGGTCAACGAGTTCGTGCACGTGCTGATCGAAGCGGTGGCGATCGTGCTGGCCGTGAGCTTCATCGCGCTCGGCCTGCACAAGGGCGGGCGCTTCGGCTGGTACATCGACATCCGGCCCGGGCTGGTGGTGGCGATCACCATTCCGTTGGTGCTGGCCGTGACTTTCCTGGCGATGAACTACTTCAACATCGGGCTGCACAAGGTGTCGCTCGGTTCGCTGATCATCGCGCTGGGCCTGCTGGTCGACGACGCAATCATCGCCGTCGAAATGATGGTGCGGAAGATGGAAGAGGGCTACGACAAGACCCGCGCTGCCACCTTCGCCTACGACGTGACCGCCAAGCCCATGTTGACGGGCACGCTGATCACCGCGGCGGGCTTCCTGCCGATCGGCATCGCGAAGTCGGTCACCGGCGAGTACACCTTCGCGATCTTCGCGGTCACGGTGATCGCGCTGGTGCTGTCGTGGATCGTGTCGGTGTACTTCGTGCCTTACCTCGGCACGCTGCTGCTGAAAGTGAAGCCGCACGACCCCGACGCACCGCCGCACGAACTGTTCGACTCGCGCTTCTACAACGGCTTCCGCCGTGCGGTGAACTGGTGCGTGGAATACCGCTGGCTCACCATCGGCGCCACGGTGCTGATCTTCGCGCTGGGCATCTTCGGCATGGGCCGGGTGCAGCAGCAGTTCTTTCCCGATTCGAGCCGGCCAGAGATCCTGGTCGACCTCTGGTCGCCGGAAGGCACGTCCTTCGCAGCCAGCGAGGACATCGCCCGGCGTGTTGAGCAGCGTTTGATGAAAGAGTCCGAGGTCGCCACCGTGACCACCTGGATCGGCAACGGCGTGCCGCGTTTCTATCTGCCGCTCGACCAGATCTTCCCGCAGAGCAACGTGTCGCAGATGATCGTGCTCACGAAGGACCTGAAGCAGCGCGAAACGCTGCGCCGCCGCCTTCCCGTGTTGCTGGCGCAGGAGTTTCCGGAGGTGCGCGGCCGCGCCAAGCTGCTGCCCAACGGGCCGCCGGTCGCCTACCCGGTGCAGTTTCGCGTCATCGGCACCGACCCGCTGGTGTTGCGCCAGCGCGCCGACGAGGTGAAGGCGCAGATGCGCGACAACGCCCACACACGTGGGGTCAACGACAACTGGAACGAGTCGGTGAAGGTGATCCGGCTCGAGGTCGATCAGGCCAAGGCGCGCACGCTCGGCGTGACCAGCCAGGCGATCGCACAGGCTTCGCGCACGATGTTCAGCGGCACCACGGTGGGCCAGTACCGCGAGAACGACCGGCTGATCGACATCGTGCTGCGCCAGTCGCCCGACGAGCGAGAAGCCATCTCGGACATCGGCAACGCCTACTTGCCGACGGCGTCGGGCCGCTCGATTCCGCTGGCGCAGATCGCCAAGCCGGTCTTCAGCTGGGAGCCGGGCGTGATGTGGCGCGAGAACCGCGACTACGCCATCACGGTGAACGCCGACATCGTCGAGGGCATGCAGGGTGCGACGGTCACCGCCGAACTGCTGCCGCAGTTGCGTGCGATCGAGGCCAAGTGGCGCGCGGCCGGGCAGGGCGGCTATCGGATCGAAGTGGCCGGCGCGGTGGAGGAAAGCAGCAAGGGTTCGTCCTCGATCGTCGCGGGCGTGCCGATCATGTTGTTCCTTGTCTTCACGCTGCTCATGTTGCAGCTGCACAGCTTCAGCCGCTCGCTGCTGGTGTTCGTCACCGGCCCGCTGGGCATCGCGGGCGTCGCGGCTGCACTGCTGATCCTGAACCGGCCTTTCGGCTTCGTCGCGCTGCTGGGCGTCATCGCGCTGATGGGCATGATCCAGCGCAACTCGGTGATCCTGATCGACCAGATCGAAAGCGACCGCGCGGCCGGCGTGCCGGCCTGGGACGCCATCGTCGAATCGGCGGTGCGCCGGCTGCGGCCCATCGTGCTCACCGCCGCGGCGGCGGTGCTCGCGATGATCCCGTTGTCGCGCAGCGTGTTCTGGGGCCCGATGGCCGTCGCCATCATGGGCGGGCTGATCGTGGCGACGGTTCTCACGCTGCTGGCGCTGCCGGCGATGTATGCCGCCGCGTTCCGCGTGAAGCGCGAAGAAAAGCCGGCCTCTATTAGCGTCTAAAATGCGCGGTTGCCGATTTCGAAACGGGTGGTCTGCATTCAGAGGCCGCCCGTTTTTTGCTTGATTCACCTGACCGCGCGGGTGGCGAAATTGGTAGACGCACCAGGTTTAGGTCCTGACGTTCGCAAGAACGTGCCGGTTCGAGTCCGGCCCCGCGCACCAGCACACTCTCACAAGGAAGACAGAAATGACCGTGAACGTTGAAACCCTCGAGAAGCTCGAGCGCAAGATCACGCTGACGCTGCCCGTCGGCACCATCCAGTCTGAAGTCGATGCCCGCCTGAAGAAGCTGGCTCGCACCGTGAAGATGGACGGTTTCCGTCCGGGCAAGGTGCCGATGAATGTCGTGGCCCAGCGCTACGGTTATTCGGTGCACTACGACGTCATGAACGACAAGGTCGGCGAAGCCTTCTCGCAGGCGGCCAACGAGGCCAAGCTCCGCGTCGCCGGCCAGCCCCGCATCACCGAAAAAGAAGAGTCGCCCGAGGGCGAGATGGCCTTCGACGCGGTGTTCGAGGTGTTTCCTGAGGTCAAGATCAACGATCTGGGCAACGCCGAAGTCGAGCGCGTCACCGCCGACGTGAGCGACGAAGCCATCGACAAGACGCTCGACATCCTGCGCAAGCAGCGCCGTACCTTCGCGCAGCGCGCACAAGACGCCGCCGCCCAGGACGGTGACCGCGTGACTGTCGACTTCGAAGGCAAGATCGAAGGCGAAACCTTCCAGGGCGGCAAGGCCGAGGACTTCCAATTCGTCATCGGCGAAGGCCAGATGCTCAAGGAATTCGAAGATGCCGTGCGCGGCCTGAAGTCCGGCGACAGCCGCACCTTCCCGCTGTCGTTCCCGGCCGACTACCACGGCAAGGACGTGGCCGGCAAGCAGGCCGATTTCATGGTCACCGTGAAGAAGATCGAGGCCACCCATCTGCCCGAAGTGAACGAGCAGCTGGCCAAGTCGCTCGGCATCGAAGAAGGCACCGTCGAAGGCCTGCGCGCCGACATCAAGCGCAACCTGGAACGCGAAGTGAAGTTCCGCCTGCTGGCGCGCAACAAGAATGCCGTGATGGACGCGCTGATCGCCAATGCCGAACTCGACCTGCCCAACGCGAGCGTGCAGTCCGAAGTCGCCCGCATGATCGACGGCGCACGCGCCGAACTCAAGCAGCGCGGCATCAAGGACGCCGACAAGGCGCCGATCCCCGAGGAAGTTTTCCGTCCGCAAGCCGAGCGCCGCGTACGCCTGGGCCTGGTGGTGGCCGAGCTGGTGCGCGCTAACGAGCTGCAGGCCAAGCCCGAGCAGATCAAGGCGCACATCGACGAGCTGGCCGCCAGCTACGAAAAGCCGGCCGACGTGGTGCGCTGGTACTTCAGCGACAACAGCCGTCTGGCCGAAGTCGAGGCCGTCGTCATCGAAAACAACGTGACCGACTTCGTGCTGGGCAAGGCCAAGGTCTCCGACAAGTCGGTGTCCTTCGATGAACTGATGGCGCAGCAAGGCTGATCGGCGTTCGATTGCCTTCCGCGGCGGGGCTTGCACCCGCCCGCACCATCCCCATCTGATCCTTCACCGGGGCTTCCCGGCAAGGTCAAGCACTGAACGGAGCTATTCATGAGCGCACAGGACATCCAAGGTCTCGGCATGGTGCCGATGGTGATCGAGCAATCCGGCCGCGGCGAGCGGTCCTACGACATCTACTCGCGTCTGCTCAAGGAGCGCGTGATTTTCCTGGTGGGCGAGGTCAACGACCAGACGGCCAACCTGGTGGTTGCCCAACTGCTCTTCCTCGAGAGCGAGAACCCGGACAAGGACATTTCGTTCTACATCAACTCTCCGGGCGGCAGCGTGAGCGCGGGCATGGCGATTTACGACACGATGCAGTTCATCAAGCCGGCGGTGTCGACACTGTGCATCGGCTTTGCCGCCAGCATGGGCGCCTTCCTGTTGGCGGCCGGCGAAAAGGGCAAGCGTTTCTCGCTGCCCAACTCGAAGGTCATGATCCACCAGGTGCTGGGCGGCGCCCGCGGCCAAGCCACGGACATCGAGATCCATGCGCGCGACATCCTGCGCACCAAGGACCAGATGAACCGCATCTTGGCCGAGCGCACCGGCCAGCCGCTGGAAAAGATCGCGCGCGATACCGAGCGCGACTACTTTCTCACGGCCGACGAGTCCAAGGACTACGGCCTGATCGACCAGGTCATCTCGAAGCGCGGCTGATCCCGCCCGGCGCTGCGGCGCCTGCGCAACCACGGCGTTTTCCATGCGGAGAACGCCGTTTTTGTTACGGCGGGGCGTCTTGTCATCTTCGTTATCATTGATCCACCCCTGTTACGAGGCATTTGCCCATGGCCGATAAAAAAGGCTCCTCCAGCGAGAAAACGCTTTACTGCTCCTTCTGCGGCAAGAGCCAGCACGAGGTCAAGAAGCTGATCGCCGGCCCGTCGGTCTTCATCTGCGACGAGTGCATCGATCTCTGCAACGAGATCATTCGCGACGAATTGCCCGCCGGCGAAGAAGCGCGCGACGCGCGCAGCGACCTTCCGACACCGCTGGAGATCAAGACCAATCTCGACAACTACGTCATCGGCCAGGAGCCGGCGAAGCGCATGCTGTCGGTGGCGGTCTACAACCACTACAAGCGGCTGCGTCACAAGGAAAAGAACACGAAGGGCGACGAGGTTGAACTCAGCAAGAGCAACATCCTTTTGATCGGCCCCACGGGCTCCGGCAAGACGCTGCTGGCCCAGACGCTCGCGCGCATGCTCGACGTGCCTTTCGTGATGGCTGACGCCACCACGCTGACCGAGGCCGGCTATGTGGGCGAAGACGTCGAGAACATCATTCAGAAGCTGCTGCAGAGCTGCAACTACGAGGTCGAGAAGGCGCAGCGCGGCATTGTCTACATCGACGAGATCGACAAGATCTCGCGCAAGTCTGACAACCCGTCGATCACGCGCGACGTATCGGGCGAGGGCGTGCAGCAGGCGTTGCTGAAGCTGATCGAAGGCACGATGGCCAGCGTGCCGCCGCAAGGCGGTCGCAAGCACCCGAACCAGGATTTCCTGCAGATCGACACGACCAACATCCTGTTCATCTGCGGCGGCGCCTTCGCCGGCCTGGAGAAGGTGATCGAAAACCGCACCGAGGCCTCAGGCATCGGCTTCGGCGCGATGGTCAAGAGCAAGGCGCAGCGCAGCATCACCGAGGTGTTCCGCGAGGTCGAGCCGGAAGATCTGATCAAGTTCGGACTGATTCCCGAGCTGGTCGGCCGCATGCCCGTCGTCGCCTCGCTCGCCGAGCTGAGCGAAGACGCGCTGGTGCGCATCCTGACCGAGCCGAAGAACGCCGTCGTCAAGCAGTTCACCAAGTTGCTGCAGATGGAGGGCGTCGATCTCGAAATCCGTCCTGCGGCACTCAAGGCGATCGCTCGCAAGGCGCTCGCTCGCAAGACCGGCGCCCGAGGTTTGCGCTCGATCCTCGAACAATCGTTGATCGACACGATGTTCGAGCTGCCGAACGCCACCAATGTGGACAAGGTCGTGGTCGACGAGTCGACCATCGAGGAAAACAAGCCGCCGCTGCTCGTGTACCGCGAGGCGGCCAAGAAGGCCTGAGTGACCGGGGTCATTCCGGCTCTCCACGCCACGCGCGTTGCGCGTGCCCCTACGATGAACGCGCCGCGCGGGCTTGAAATCCGCGCGGCGCGTTCCATCTTCGCCTGATCACTACGAGGATTCGCATGTCTGGCCATATCCCCCTGCCACCCGACGCCATCGACCTGCCGCTGCTTCCGCTGCGTGACGTCGTGGTGTTTCCCCACATGGTGATCCCGCTCTTCGTGGGACGCCCCAAGAGCATCAAGGCGCTCGAATTGGCCATGGAAGCGGAGCGCCGCATCATGCTGGTCGCGCAGAAGGCGGCCGCCAAGGACGAACCCTCGGTCGAGGACATGTTCGAGGTCGGCTGCGTGTCGACCATCCTTCAAATGCTCAAGCTGCCCGACGGCACGGTCAAGGTGCTGGTCGAAGGTCAGCAGCGCGCCCGCGTGAATGGCATCGATGACGGCGAGACGCACTTCACGGCCAATGTCACGCCGCTTGCACTGGCCGACGGCACCGCGCAGAAGGGCACCGAGATCGAGGCGCTGCGTCGTGCGGTGATGCAGCAGTTCGACCAGTACGTCAAACTCAACAAGAAGATTCCCCCGGAGATCCTGACGTCGATCTCCAGCATCGACGATCCCGGTCGCCTGGCCGATACGATTGCCGCGCACCTGCCGCTCAAGCTCGACAACAAGCAGGCCGTGCTGGATCTGGACGACATCAAGGCGCGTCTTGAAAACCTCTACGGCCAGCTGGAGCGAGAAGTCGACATCCTCAACGTCGACAAGAAGATCCGTGGCCGCGTGAAGCGCCAGATGGAGAAGAACCAGCGCGACTTCTATCTGAACGAGCAGGTCAAGGCGATCCAGAAGGAACTGGGCGAGGGCGAAGACGGTGCCGACATCGAGGAGATCGAGAAAAAGATCAAGCTCGCCAAGATGCCGAAGGATGCGCTGAAGAAGGCAGAGGCAGAGCTCAAGAAGCTCAAGCTGATGTCGCCGATGTCGGCGGAAGCGACGGTGGTGCGCAACTACATCGACGTGCTGATCGGCCTGCCATGGAGCAAGAAGACCAAGATCAAGCACGACCTCGCCAACGCCGAGGCGGTGCTCAACGAAGACCACTACGGACTCGACAAGGTCAAAGACCGCATCCTGGAATACCTCGCGGTGCAACAGCGCGTCGACAAGGTCAAGGCGCCGATCCTCTGCCTGGTCGGCCCGCCCGGCGTGGGCAAGACGTCGCTGGGGCAGTCGATCGCCAAGGCGACCGGGCGCAAGTACACGCGCATGGCCCTGGGTGGCATGCGCGACGAAGCGGAGATCCGTGGGCATCGCCGCACCTACATCGGCGCGCTGCCGGGCAAGGTGCTGCAGGGCCTGACGAAGATCGGCACGCGCAATCCGCTGTTCCTGCTCGACGAGATCGACAAGTTGGGCACGGACTTCCGCGGTGATCCGTCGAGCGCGCTGCTCGAAGTGCTCGACCCCGAGCAGAACCACACCTTCGGCGACCACTACGTCGAGGTCGACTTCGACCTCAGCGATGTGATGTTCGTGGCGACGTCGAATTCGATGAACATCCCGCCGGCATTGCTGGATCGGATGGAGGTCATCCGTCTGTCGGGGTACACCGAGGACGAGAAGACGCACATTGCGCTGAAGTACCTGCTGCCCAAGCAGATGAAGAACAACGGCGTGAAGGACGAGGAACTGCTGATCACTGAAGAGGCGGTGCGCGATATCGTTCGCTACTACACGCGTGAAGCCGGTGTGCGTTCGCTCGAGCGAGAACTGTCGAAGATCTGCCGCAAGGTGGTGAAGGGGCTGCTGCTCAAGAAGATGACGCCCAAGGTCACTGTCGATGGGTCGAACCTCAATGAATTCCTCGGTGTCCGCAAGTACACCTTCGGCTTGGCCGAAAAGCAGAACCAGGTTGGACAGGTCGTGGGCCTGGCGTGGACCGAGGTCGGCGGCGACCTGCTCACCATCGAGGCCGTGACCATGCCCGGAAAGGGCGTGATCAGCCGCACCGGGTCGCTCGGCGACGTGATGAAGGAGTCTGTCGAAGCGGCGCGCACCGTGGTGCGCAGTCGCGCACGCCGGCTCGGCATCCGGGACGAGATGTTCGAGAAGCGCGACATCCACATCCACGTGCCCGACGGCGCGACGCCCAAGGATGGTCCGAGCGCAGGCGCTGCGATGACGACAGCCTTCGTGTCGGCGCTCACCGGCATTCCCGTGCGCGGCGACGTGGCGATGACGGGCGAGATCACCCTGCGTGGCGAAGTCACGGCCATTGGCGGCTTGAAGGAAAAGCTCCTGGCTGCGCTGCGCGGTGGCATCAAAACGGTGTTGATCCCGGAAGAGAACGCCAAAGATCTGCAGGACATTCCAGAGAACGTGAAGAACGGGCTCGAAATCGTCCCGGTCAAGTGGATCGACAAGGTGTTGGAGATTGCGCTCGAGAAGATGCCCACGCCGCTGTCCGACGAAGAGGTGGCGGCTTCGGCGGCCGCGTTGGCCGAGCTTTCGAAGCAGCGCGCAGCGCAGCCGCCCGAGGGATCGATCAAACATTGAACGTGACCGAGTTGCGGGACACTGAAAAAGTGTTCTATAATTCGAGGCTCGAAACGCGGGATTAGCTCAGTTGGTAGAGCGCAACCTTGCCAAGGTTGAGGTCGAGAGTTCGAGTCTCTTATCCCGCTCCAGTTTTGAAAAAGGGAAGCTCTGCTTCCCTTTTTTTCGCGATGTCGAAGTCATCCCAAACAAACGTGGCGCGATAGCAAAGCGGTTATGCAACGGATTGCAAATCCGTGTAGCCCGGTTCGACTCCGGGTCGCGCCTCCACCAAAAAGCAAGCCCCGCCAACTGACGTTGTCGGGGCTCTTTTGTTTTGGGTTATCTTCGTTCTCAGATCCGGCCCGGATGGTGAAATTGGTAGACACATCGGACTTAAAATCCGCCGCCTTTAGACGGGCATACGGGTTCGATTCCCGTTCCGGGCACCACCTACTACAAGGGAGCTAGACATGCCTCGCTACAACGCTCCATTCGAAATTCACGTGCACGGCGACGTACCGCTGCGCGGCGACGTCACCTTTGCGCAAATCCAGGAAGCGCTCAAGCCTCTGTGGAAATACGCCGGTGCGCGGTCACTCGCCGACGGCGCCACCAGCACTTACGAGGAAGAGCCTGGAATCCGCTTCGATCAGAAGGAGCACATGCTGCAGATGTGCTGGACCGTTCCCGGTGACGAAGACTTCCGTCAGGAACTCGACGAGATGTGCATGGCGCTCAACGAGCTCGCAGAGCAGGGCGCCGCGATCGAGATCACGTTCTACGACACCGACTTCGACGAGGAGGAGGGCGACGCCGACGAGGAATCGCGCGACGACTTCATCATGCTGTTCGTCGGCCCCAACCCGGCGGCGATCATGCAGGTCCAGCGCGACCTGCTCGTGGAGGACGTCGTCAATCTCATGGAGCGTCATTTCGACGGCGCCGAACTCGGCGGCGTGGTGGCCGAGATCGACAAGTTGTTCGGCGACCGTTTCGATGCGCTGGTGAACTCTCTCGAGCTTGGCAAGCGCCCGCGCGGAAGCGGCGGCCCGGGCGGCCCCGGCACGGGCGGCCACGGCGGTGGTCGCCGCCCGCGGCACCTGCACTAGTCGACGTCAGCCCGTTCACGGACTGCCCCCTTTGAGCCCCCTTTGAGCCTGTTTCCCGCCTCCGCCTTGCGCCCTGGGGTGCGCAAGCGCGAGGTGTTCGGGTGGGCAATGTACGACTTCGCCAATTCGGGCTACACCACCGTCGTCATCACCGCGGTCTTCGCTGCTTACTTCGTCGGCGGCATCGCCGGCAGCGCACCTTGGGCCACGTTTGCCTGGACGGCAGCGCTTGCCATCTCGTACGCGATCGTCATGGTGACCATGCCAGCAATCGGCGCGTGGTCCGACCGTCACGGCGCCAAGAAACGCGCGCTCATGTGGAGCACGGCGGCCTGCGTGCTGGCCACGCTGTCGCTCGCCGTCACGCCGCGCTTCTCGGGTGCGGCAGGTGTCGCGCTGGCGATGGCGTTGGTGATCCTGTCGAACGCCTTCTATTCCTATGGCGAGTCGCTGACCGGCGCCTTCCTGCCCGAGCTGGCCACGGCCGAGGGCATGGGCAAGGTGAGCGGTTGGGGCTGGGGTTTCGGCTACATCGGCGGCATGCTCGCACTCGGCATCTGCCTGGCCTATGTGCTGTGGTCGCAGTCGCGTGGACTCCCGGCTTCGCACTTCGTGCCGGTGACGATGTTGATCACGGCCACGCTTTACGGCGTGGCGGCGTGCGTCACCTTCGTGTTGCTGCCCGAGCGCGCGCGACCGCGTCTGCAACGGCCGGGGCAAGGCCCATGGGCCCAATTGCGCAGTACCTTTCAGGAGGCGCGTGCCTATCGCGACTTCATGTGGCTGCTCGCATGCACCGTGTCCTATCAAGCTGGGGTCGCGGTGGCGATCACGCTCGCGGCGATCTATGCGGAGCAGGTGATTGGGTTTGTCGCGCAAGAGACGATGGTTCTGATCGTCGTACTCAACCTCGCCGCCGCGCTGGGTGCGTTCGTGTTCGGTTACCTGCAGGATCGGCTCGGCCACAAGCTGTCGCTGGCCGGCACGTTGATCGCGTGGATCGGTGTGTGCGTGATCGCGGCCTCGGTCACGAGCAAGGGCGGCTTCTGGTGGGCCGCGGCGCTCGCGGGCGTTTCCATGGGATCGAGCCAATCGGCCGGCCGTGCGCTGACAGGCTACCTGGCGCCCCCGGACCGTGCCGCCGAGTTCTTCGGCCTCTGGACCTTTGCGACGCGCCTCGCAAGCATCGTGGGCCCCTTGAGCTACGGCGCCATCACCTGGGCCACCGGCGGCAACCAGCGTGTGGCGATCCTCGCGACGTCGGTGTTCTTCGTCGGCGGTCTGCTCCTGCTGTTGCCGATTCGCATACAGCGCGGCCGCGACGCCGCGTTGGCGGCATCGGGCGCATCACGCTGAGCGACCACGGCCGCGCTCGGGGCTTCGTCAGGGCAGTTGCTTGCCGCCGAACAGGCTGTCGTCGACCAGCGGATAGCCGACCTCGGGTTTGTAGCGGCGGTTCCAGTTGCCGGCGAACTTCACACGCGCTGCGAAGGCGCCCAGGTCCGTGCGGTCCATCGAACCGGCGTAGATCGCACTGGTCTGGTTGGTCGGAGACACCACGAAGCTGAAGGCGGTGCCGGCCAGCGTGAGCTGTGGCGGAATCGTGTTGTCCTTGGTGCCGCCGAGCGTGATGCTGGCCAGATAGTCGCCCACCGCCGTGATCTCGCCGGCCGTTCCTTCGCCGAGCTTCGCGATGCTGCCGCCGGTGAAGGCGTAGATCGTTTCTTCCTTGCCGAGCCCGCCCGGCGCGCCGAGGGTGAAGCCGAGGTCCGCGATCGGGCTGCCTGTCACGTCGGTCTGGATGGTCACGATGGCGCCGGCCGGCAGGTTGCGATCGGCCGTCCAGACGAACGCGGTCTCGTTGGTCAGCCCGGTGAATTCGGCGTTGCCTGCCTTGCGGTCGCGGTCGGTGAAAGTGATCTTGGTGCCACCGTTCACGGCCTTCAGCAGCACGAAGGCGAAGGCGTCGGGCGCTTCCGCGTTGGCGCCGACGAAGAGCATGTCGCCGACGACCAGCGGTGTCGGTGCCCCGGCCGAGACGAAGTTCAACGTCGTCGCGTCGTTGATGCCTGCGAATGCATGGCCCGCGGCATCGGTGACGGCCGTCGGGTCGACCGTCAGGTGGTAGGCCGTGTCGGCGTCGAGCGGCTGCGAGGGCACCAGCTTCAGCACGTTGAAGTTGCGTTGCACCCGCGCGGTCGAGCTGCCGGCGTTGAACGTCTCGACCATGCTGCCGTCGCCCTTGCGCAGCACGAGGTTCCCGGCGCCGAGACGGATCGCCTTGTCGAAGCTCAGCGTGATCGACGCATCGCGGTTGACGCCGACGCGATCGTCCGCCGGCGCGGCGCGGCGCAGTCGCGGTCCGGCCGTGTCGACCCGTGGTGCGCCGAGTCGCACGACGAAGCCGCCGAACTTCTGGTCGGCCGGCGGAAGGTCTTTCGACACCGCGCTCTGGCCGGGCCAGACCGTGTCGCCGTTGTCCATGAGCAGCTGCACTTCGGTGCCCGCCGTCACCGGCCCGGGCACGCCGACGACGGATTCGAAGCTGCCGCCAGTGGCTTTGCGCAGTGCATCGAGATCGTTCGACAGTTCGATCGGTGCGCTCTGCGGATTGCCGTTCCAGCTGAACAGCGCGAAGTTGCGGTCGACCAGCGCACTGCTCGCGCCCGACGGGCCGGCGACGATCAGGTAGTTGCCGTCGCCGCCCTTGTCGATGGAGCGGATGCCCCGGCCGCCCAGCTCGAGTTCGATCGGCGTGCCGAAGGCGGCCTGGGTGGCGGTGCCGGCCAGCAACGCGTTGGCGTTCTGCAGCGGAACGATCAAGCCTTTGTCGCGTGCAGCGGTGTCCGTGAGAGGCGCGCGGAAACCGAGCCAAAGGGCGGCATCGCCCGGCGCGCTCGTCATGCCTTCGATGGAGAAACCGTCGACGCGCTCGGGCGCGATGCCCGCGGCCGCCGAGACGGCGAAGCCGAAGCGGTTGGCCCCCAATCCGTGCCCGTTGGCGGCGTCCCAAGCCACCAGCTGCGAGTCGAGCGCGCTGAACTTGCCCACGTAGTCGAAGGTCGTGGTGGCACCGGTGCCGGCCACCTTGACGGCGAACAGGTGCGAGCGATCGGCCATCGCTTCGCCCCCGTCTTTGCTGTTGCTGTTCGAGCCTGTGAGGTAGAGCGTGTCGCCGATGCGCGTGCCGGCCTCGAGGTCGAGTTCCTTCGTCAGCTTCGGACCGTTCAGCGCATAGCTCCATTCGAGAACGGCGGCACCGCCGGCGCGCGGATAGACGCGCAGGACGTTGGCTTCATCGTCGGCCACGACCATGAAGTTGTCGGGCAGGGCGAAAGCGGTGGACGCGTCCGACGAGCCTTGGGTGGTGCGTGGGTTCGGCTCGAAGGTTTGCGCCGACACTAACTGCGCAGGTGTCGGTTCGGCCGGCATGGTCACCGGCGGCGGCACGACCACCGGTGTCGTCGGCGCCGGCGCTGGCGCGGTGCCGGCGCTGCCGTCGCTCCCGCTGCCATCGCCGCCGCACGCCGACAGCGTCAGCGCCAGTGCGCTGGCGATCAGCAGGCGTTTGAAAGGCGGAACGACGGCGGAGCGATGCAGGGAAATCATGTGTGAGCGGTGGATGGACGAAACCGCGCATGCTGGCCGGCCGGTGTGACAGCGTCGTGAAAGGGCCTGTCGAACCGAGGCCTCAGATTCCTACCAGGCCCACCTGGCACGCCATCGTCAGGGCGCCCGCAAGGCCTTGGGTACGCGGAAGCGCTCGCCGTCGTAGCGCAACACCACCGTGTTGTATTGCGCGGGCTGGGACTTCTCGGTGCAGCTTCCGTCGTCCTGCCATTGGCCTTGGCTCGCAGTCCGCGTGCGGGCCAGCACGAGATCGGCGACACCGCCACGGTTGGGCTGTGTCGACAGCATGGTGCGCAGTTGCCGAAACCGCCCCGTGCAATCGGCGTTCCAGGCACCGCTGTCGCTGTCGAGTTCGATTTCTTCGAGCACCTCGCGCAGCTTGGCGCCCTGCAACATGTACAAACGCAGCGTTTCGCTCGCGAACGGATTGCCGCGCGTCGCGCTGCGGTAGCGCACGCGCAGGCCGAATGCGCGGGCATCGGCTGCCAACACATACCGCGAGGTGTCGATCAGGATGTCCTGGATGGCGGCCACGTCTTCCTCCAGCGCCGATGGCTGGAACAGCCTGCCGATGACCGTGTCGCGCTCGCTGTTGCCGTTGTCTGGCCGCTGCACCAGCAGCACTTCGATGTCGTAAGCCTTGGTTGCCGGATCGTCCGAGGGCCGCGGCATCGGCAGCACGACCACGATACGGCCGGGGAAGGCCGGCCATGGTTTGCAGGCAGCCAATTGCTCGTCGAGCGCGCGGTCGGGGTACAGCCGCGAATGCATGCGCTCGGCCAGGCCGCTCTCGCAGGCCGCCTGCGCAGCCGTCGTCAGCGCCAACAGGCACAGCGCGACGAGGTGGCGATGAAGGTTTCGCATGGGTCGGTCGGTGACTCAGGCGCCGACGACAGCGTCGGCGGATGCGAGCCAGCGCCGGGCCGCTGATTGCAAGGGGCGGACGTCGCCGCTCGATTCGAGCAGCAGGCCGTCGTCTTCGGCTGCACGACGCTCGGCCAGAAGGCCGGAGGAAGCGAGCAGCCTGCGCGTCTGCAGCGCGACCGGCACGCCGGTGTCGAGCAGCCGCACCGACGCGCCGGTGTGGCGGCGCAACTCGTCGGCTGCGAAGGGGTAGTGGGTGCATCCCAGCACCAGGGTGTCGACCTGCCCATCGTCGGTGCCGAAGATGCCGGCTTCGCCGACGTAGCGGGCGCACAGCGCGGCGATCTGTGCGCGGTCGTCGGCTTCGATGGCGCGCGCCAGTCCGTCGCAAGGCACGAGCGTGAACTGTGCGTCCTCGGCCAGCGCGGCGTGCAAGGTGCCGAACTTGGTGCTGGCCAAGGTGGCGCGCGTCGCCAGCACCGCAATGCGGCGCGTGCGACTCGCCGCGACCGCCGGCTTGAGGGCCGGCTCGACACCCACCACGGCGACGCCGGGGTGCTCTGCGCGAAGCAGGTGAATGGCCGCTGCGGTTGCCGTGTTGCAGGCCACGACCAGCGCCTTGATGGCGTGCCGCGCAGAAAGGTCGGCACTCACCGCGCGCGTGCGTGCGATCACGTGACCCTCGTTGCGCTCGCCATACGGTGCATGGGCCGTGTCGGCGAAATAGACGAAGCGTTCGTTCGGCAATTCAGCGCGCAGCGCACGCAGCACGCTCAGTCCCCCAATGCCGCTGTCGAACACGCCGATCGGGCGACCGGCGTTCGATGCTCCGGGAGCCGGGTCGCTCGCCTGCAGGTTCAACTCAGACCGCTTCCAACGCGATGGTCTTGAACTCGCCGCTGGCGATGCGCTTCTGCCACTCGGCCGGGCCGGTGATGTGCGCGCTAGTGCCGCCGGCATCGACGGCCACCGTCACGGGCATGTCGACGACGTCGAATTCGTAGATGGCTTCCATGCCCAGGTCGGCGAAGCCGACCACCTTGGCGGTCTTGATCGCCTTGCTCACCAGGTAGGCGGCGCCACCTACGGCCATGAGGTAGGCGCTCTGGTGCTTCTTGATGGCCTCGATCGCGACCGGGCCGCGCTCGGCCTTGCCGATCATGGCGATCAGGCCGGTCTGCGCCAGCATCATCTCGGTGAAGCCGTCCATGCGCGTGGCGGTGGTCGGGCCGGCCGGGCCGACGGCCTCGTCGCCCACCGGGTCGACCGGGCCGACGTAGTAGATGACGCGATTCGTGAAGTCCACCGGCAGCGTCACGCCCTTGGCCAGCATGTCGGCGATACGCTTGTGCGCAGCGTCGCGGCCGGTCAGCATCTTGCCGTTGAGCAGCAGCGTGTCTCCCGGCTTCCAGCTCGCGACTTCGGCGGGCGTGAGCGCGTCGAGATTCACCTTTTTGCTCTTGTTGTAGTCGGGCTTCCAGTCGACGTCGGGCCACAGGTCGAGCGAGGGCGGGGTGAGGTAGACCGCACCGCTGCCGTCCATCGTGAAGTGCGCATGGCGGGTCGCGGCGCAGTTGGGGATCATCGCGACCGGCTTGCTGGCCGCATGCGTCGGGTACATCTGGATCTTCACGTCGAGCACCGTGGCCAGGCCACCCAGGCCCTGCGCGCCGATGCCCAATGCGTTGACCTTCTCATAAAGCTCGATGCGCAACGCCTCGACCTTGGTCAGCTCGGAGCCCGACTGCTTCTTCGCCTGCAGCTCGTGCATGTCGAGATCGTCCATCAGGCTTTCCTTGGCCATCAGCGCGGCCTTCTCGGCCGTGCCGCCGATGCCGATGCCCAGCATGCCCGGCGGGCACCAGCCGGCACCCATGGTCGGCACGGTCTTGAGCACCCAGTCGACGATGCTGTCTCCGGGGTTCAGCATGGCCAGCTTGCTCTTGTTCTCGCTGCCGCCGCCCTTGGCTGCGACGGTGACTTCCAGCTTATCGCCCGGAACGATCTCCGTGAAGATCACGGCGGGCGTGTTGTCCTTGGTGTTCTTGCGGTCGAACTGCGGGTCGGCCACGACCGAGGCGCGCAGCGTGTTGTCGGGGTGGTTGTATCCGCGGCGCACGCCTTCGTTGATGGCGTCGTCCAGGCTGCCGGTGAAGCCGCCCCAGCGCACGTCCATGCCCACCTTGAGGAACACGTTGACGATGCCGGTGTCCTGGCAGATCGGGCGATGGCCGGTCGCGCTCATCTTGCTGTTGGTCAGGATCTGCGCAATGGCGTCCTTGGCCGCCGGGCTCTGCTCGCGCTCGTAGGCCTTGGCCAGGTGGGCGATGTAGTCGGCAGGGTGGTAGTAGGAGATGAATTGCAGTGCGGCTGCGACCGATTCAATCAGGTCGGCTTGGCGAATCGTGGTCATCGAATTTTTTGCTTGGAATCGTGGGGGATGCAGCCGGTCATTATCGTTGGACGGCGTCGGATCCGTCGTCGTACGACATGTCCTGCCGCTGCTTGCGCGAGCATGACCCATACGCATCCCAGTATTCCGTGTCGGCATATAAGCCACCGGAGCTATGCATTGGCGCCGCGCATGACGAGAATTCTCCCCACACGAGCAACAAGCTTGGTCGCAGGTTTCAGGGAGAAGAAAGTGCTCGATTTTCTAGCTGTCGCGCAAGCCTGCGCGCCGGATGTTCATCCACGAACACTGGCTGCCATTGTTCGGACGGAGTCCGGCTTCAATCCGTTCGCAATCGGGGTGGTCAAGGGGCGGCTTGAACGCCAGCCGCGATCGCTGCCCGAAGCGGTCGCGACCGCCAAGGCCCTGGTCGACGCCAAGTGGAACGCCAGCTTCGGTCTGGGCCAGATCAATCTGTCAAACCTTTCGGCCCACGCCCTCGACCTCGTCACGGTCTTCGACCCCTGCAAGAACCTGAAAGCGGCTTCTTCCATTCTGGGCGAGGCATTTGACCGCGCCCGTGTGCGTTTCCCCGATGAACAGAGTGCATTAAAGGCGGCGCTCTCAGCCTACTACAGCGGAAACTTCAGCACCGGCTTTAAGGAAGGCTATGTGGAACGCGTGTCCAGCAACGCCGTTGCGCTGCAGGCGGAAACGGGGGCGGATGCCGAGCGTTTGACGGCCTTCGTATCGGCCGTCGATGTGAAGCCCATCCGCGTCATCCCCGCACTGCTCGCGAACAGGGAAGGCTCGCCGATGCCGTCCAAACCTGGCGGTCTGCGCAGCGCCGATGCGCCGCCTGCGGCACCGAAGGCCGCACCGGTGAACTCGTCCGTCATCTTCGTAGCCCCGCAGTGACTCGCTCCCAACTTCTCTCCACGCTGATCCAGGAATCCCCATGAAAAACATCTTCGGCCGTCTGCTGCTCGCATTCTCATCGCTCTTCGCCGCAAGCACCTCGTCGCATGCCTTCATGGTGACGATGGACATGATGGCGCTGCCTGCGGCCGGTCAGGTGTCCAACGCGGTGCAGAGTGCAGGTGCGACTAACGTCGCAACCGCGAACAAGAACTCGGCCCAGCAGGTAGCGGCTGCCAATGCCAACACGCTCAACACCATCAAGGAAGCCGCGACCAACGCCAAGAACATCATGGAACAGGCCTTGTTCTTCGCGAAGTACCCGAGCGACTGGATCGACCTCTCCAAGAAATACGCCACGGCGGGCACCGGCTGGACATCCGGCCAGTCGACCAAGGACGCCACCCGCGACGCGCTGATCGAATACGACAAGTACCGCACCACCGACGCGGCGGGCCGTGGAACGGTGAAATCGCTGGCCGCCGTCTATGCGCAAGAACTTGAGAAGTACCGGAATGCCAATTCGCCCTATGTGCAGGTCCTCAGCAGCAAGACGGACACGGCGACGGCGTATGCCAACCTGCTGGCTGGCTTCGAAAACCAAATGGAACAGCGGCGCCAGCGCATGTCGATCCTGAGCGACATGCTCAATGCGTCGACGCTGCAGCGAGAAGTCACGGCCATCGGCACGCTGATCGCCATGGAACAGGAGATCGGCGCCAACCAGCGCATGGCCTTCGAGATGTCGCGCGACATGATCCGCGAGAACGCTGCGTCCACGGCCCAGGCACCCGTCATCCAACGCATGGCGGAATTCACCGACACGCGCAGCGCGGCACCCAGCGCCAGCTCGGGCAAGTCACCGCTGTCGCTGCAGCGCATCAGCTTCAAGAACTAAAGGGAAAAGGAAAACAATGATCTCGCGAAATCGCACGATGAAAGCTACGGCCTTGAGCGGGTCGACCGCCTGCCGCCACGACATGCTGTGTCTCGCCCTTCTCGCCGTCGCCGTGGCCAGTGCCGTGCCCGCCGACGCATGGGCCACCACCAGCAGCGGCACAGCGGAATTCCAGAAGCCGTTCATGACGGTGGTGCAGAGCATCCTCGACCTCTTCAACAGTGGGCTGGCGCGCATGCTCGCGATCCTCGCGGTGATAGGCCTCGGCCTTGCGGCGATGGCCGGCAAGCTGAGCTGGATCATGGCGACGCGGGTGGTGGTCGGCATCGTGCTTGTCTTTGGGGCCTCGTCCATCGTCGGGCTCATCACCGGCAAGTCCGGCAACACCGACTACCACAGCCGAGCCCCGGGGGCGGTTCTGGAACGGGTAGTGGCTTCTGCAACAGCGTCTCACTCTTCCTGACCGCGCAGACCGGAAGCGCTCCGGCAGCACCGCGGCAGCCCGCCGCTCCCAATTTGAGATCAACCCCATGCTGACTTCACGTTTCACGGCGGCGCGAGCCTGCGCATTTGCGCTCGCCATCCTGTTGCCGCTGTTCGCCGGTTGCGCTTCGAAGGCCCCCGCCGGCTGCAGCGGCCCGAAATACCCGGTCAACGAACGCGCGCCGAATTCAGCGCCGTCGGCGAGGCCTTGACGCGATGGCCACAGTCGCACTGGTCAAGGACCCGCTGTTCCAGGGCATGACGCGGCCCACGATGCTGCTGGGCGTGACCTACGAGGCCTTCGTCTTCAACTTCCTGTTCTCGACCATCGTCTTCCTCGGGTCGGGCAACCTGCTGTCAGGGCTGGTAGCGTTACCTATCCACCTGGTCTGCTTCCTCATCTGCCTGCGCGAGCCGCGCTTCTTCGGTCTGGTCAAGCTGTGGTTGCTCACAAGCGGTCGGACCCGCAACCGCCTGGCGTGGGGAGCGGCGTCCAGCTCGCCGCTGGCCTACCGCCGCACCCGTGCGCCCGCGCGCTATCTCGTCGACACGGTGCGTGTGGCGGCGCGCTGAGCGGAACGGTCATGGATGTCACCAGCGTCGTCTTCAGCGATCTGTGGAGCTACGCACTGGCCTACCTTGGGCTGTACGTGCTGGCGCCGGCGGGCGGTCTGGTGACCGCGCTCATCACAGGCGTGCTGGTGGTCAACGTGATCTTTGCCGGCCTGGGGTATGCCAGCGGCAACGGATCGGTGCGGATGATGGACCTGGTGATCCGGGCCCTGTGGCTCTCGGCCATCTTCCTCATCGCGCTTTACCTGCAAAGCCATCTGGACGAATTGGTCGACCAGTTCAACCAATCGCTCGAAGGGTTGCTGGCCGTGCTCGACCGCAATGCCCGTGGCTCCAGCGAGCGCGACAGCGGGCGAGTCATAGGCTACCTCGGCTTTCTCGACGAGGTCACGAGCAAGGGCAATGCGCTCACGAAACTCTTTCTCGATCGCGGGGTGCCGCTCACGACCGACCAGCTGTCGAGTTGGATGGGCCTGATGGTGATGGCCGGCACCGTGGTTCCGACCAGCGTGGCGGGTGGAGTAATCCTTTTGTCGCAGGTCGCCCTGCGCCTGTTGCTGGTGATTGGCCCCGTGTTCCTGCTCTTCTTGCTCTACCGAGGAACACGGGGCTGGTTCGATGCTTGGGTGTCGGTGCTGCTGCAGCTCTTCCTCATGACAGTGATCCTCACCGTGGCCAGCCGCATCGTATTCAGCTTCTGGGCCCTGGCCTGCGACATCGCGATCGCCGATCCACGGCTGATCAACGTCGTGCGGCTGTTCAGCGTCTCGGTGGTGGCCTTGCTTTTCTCCATCGCCATCCCGTTCCTGGCGGGCCGGCTCAGCACCAACCTGCGAGGGGCCGTGCAGTCGGTCTACCTGAGCGCTCAAAGACGAATCGCATGAAAGACGACATGACCCACGACACTTTCGAAGGCACAGCATGCCGAACTGGCTGACCCGCAAGCGCCGCGCGGCCGATCCCTCGCTGGGCGACGCTGTTGCAGATGCGCCCGTTGACACGAGCACGAGCTCCGAGGACGCCTACTTCCGTGCCGCCACCGGATGGGACCTCGATCGAATGAGCATCCTCCAACGCTCGGAGCGACGAGCCTGGCTGTTCTCGGTGCTGTTCGCCGTTGTGGCCGCGGCCAGCATGGCGGCGATCGTGCTGATGCTGCCGCTCAAGACGGTAGAACCCTTCGTCATCCGCGTGGACAACGCGACCGGCATCGTCGACGTCGTCAACTCGCTGCGCACGTCAAAGAATACCTACGAGGAATCGATCTCCAAGTATTTCCTGTCTCGCTACATCCGAGCCAAGGAGGGCTACAACGCGGCCACTTTCAACCTGGCCTACACCGAGGCCGGCTACCTCTCGTCTTCGACGATGCGCGATGCCCTCTACGAGGAATTCAACCCAGCCAACGCCGCATCGCCGGTCAATCGTTACAAGCAGGGTGAGGTGTCGGTCCAGATCAAGACCATCTCTTTCCTGCGCAGCAACATCGCGTCGGTGCGCTACATGAAGAGCATCACAGGCGTCGATCGGCCAACCGTCACGCACTGGGTGGCGACCGCAGAGTTTCGCTATCTCGATGCGCCTGCGATGGAAGAGGCGCGGCAACACAATCCATTGGGGTTCCAGGTCGTCTCCTTCCGAACGGATCCGGAGAGCGGCGCTGGGGTTGGGCCATGACCGCTCAGTGCCGATGGAAATCGCCACGGGTCTGCCTGTGCGCTGGATTGCTGGCCGCCTTCACCGTTGCGTTGGCCTCTGCAGACGAGCCGATCGCCCTGCCGGCAAAGCCACCACTGCCGAGCGTTCCGTTCGAGGCTAACCGCCTGAGCGTCGTGCGCTACGACGCCAATCAAGTCGTCAAGGTCTGGGGGCGTTTCGGCTACACGACCTCGATCGAATTGGAGGAGCGCGAGAAAATCAGCAGTGTTGCGATCGGCGTGCCGGGTTCCTGGGAGGTCACACCGCTCACCAACCGGCTGGTGTTAAAGCCTAGGACGTGGCTGGCATCGACCAATCTCACGGTCGCCACGGACCGTCGCACTTACTATTTCGAGCTCGCTCAAGCGGGCCGGCGCAATCTGGATGATGCACGTCACGGCATCCGCTTCACGCACGAGCCGAGCGCCGAGGAAGTGGCTGCGCAGATCGAAGCGCAGCGGCGCGCCGAAAGCGGCCGCGAGATTGGCGAGCAATTGGGCCGAGGCTTGCAAGACCGCCTTGCCAATCGCAAGTACAGCTACCGTGGAAGTGCCGACGTCGCCCCCTTTGAAGCTTGGGACGACGGTCGCTTTACCTACTTCCGCTTCGCCGACAACCAACCGGCGCCTGCCATCTACCAGGTTGACGCATCGGGCGATGAGGCCTTGGTTAACTTCGGCATCGAAGGAAACGTGACGATCGTCCGCTCGATCTCCCGCCAGTTCACTATGCGTCGCGGCAACGATGTGGCCTGCGTCTACAACGAGGGCGATTTCCGATACGAATTTGATCTGCAGCGCAGCGGCACCGTGTCGAGCGAAGTGGAACGGCGAATCAAATGACGGCCGCGGTCTCAGCCATGAAGGGATATCCATGACCACGCCAAACTTGACCGACGACGCTTTTGACCGAGCACCTTCCGGTGCCGACCCCGGACCGCGCAAGCGTTTCGCCAAGCCGAGCCACCAGGGACAGGGTGGGCGCAGAATTGCCTTCGTCATCATGCTGATGGCGGCGTTGGCCTGCATGCTCTGGCTGGCCTACCATCTGATGCGCGCCAACGTGCGCGCCGAGCCTTCGCTTCGGCCGGAGCCCGCCGTGTCCGCCGTCTCCGCAATTCGTCTGCCGTCGTTGCCCGCGCCCGAGATGCCCAAGGAGGCACCGAAGGAAGACAAGTATGCACAGCTGATGGCCTATCTCAATGAGCGCTTTGCGGCGTACGACCGGTTGCTGAATCGACCGCCACCGGCTCCACCGAAGCCGCCAGACCTTGCTTCGGTCATCTACACACTCATCGGCTCGAGCGGCAACGCAGGCGGATTGCCGTCGCGTCCGGCCGACGGCGCGGCTGATTCAGGCCTCTCCAGCCAAGCGGCCGATCCCAGTTCGGGTGGACGCGGCGGGGAGAGCATGCCCGACGTCCAAGGTGCGCTCCTTGCCGCTGCGCAGCGCGGTATGCCGGTGACACAGCCAAATCGCGGTATCGACGACATGCTCAAGCCATCGGTACTACAGGGCGAGCCAGCCGCGAAGATGTCCAATCGGTCTTATTTGCTCGCGCAGGGCACGAGCCTGGAATGCATCCTGGAAACCGCCATCGATACGACCGTGCCCGGGTTGACCACCTGCATTCTTAGCCGAGATATCTACAGTGACAACAGCCGAGTACTGCTGCTTGAGAAAGGAAGCAAACTGGTGGGTGAGTACCGTGGCGCCCTTCGTAACGGAGACGAGCGCCTCTTCCTAATCTGGTCACGCATAGTGACGCCTTTGGGCGTGGCCATTCGGCTCAATTCGCCTGGCACCGACATGCTCGGTCGAGCCGGTGTCGACGGCTACATCGATAACCGGTACTTTGAGCGCTTTGGCACAGCGCTGCTGGTTTCCATCCTGGCCGATGCGGTGCCGCCCGTGGTGGAGGCGGCGTCGAACAAGGCACTGCGCATCTCCGGCTTGGTCGACAACGGAGCGGGCGGCAACGGCGGTATGGGAAGTGCCAGCGCCACGCAATCGGCCGGCAACCAGATGGGGTCGGAGATCATCCGGCAGGGCACGATCGTCCCTCCAGTGCTGCGCAAAAACCAGGGTGACAAGGTGAGCATTCTGGTTTCGAGAGACCTGGATTTCAGCTCGATCTACGCTTTGGCGCTCAAGCGCTGACCTCATGCACGAAGATCTCCGTGAAAACGGCGCGCTGCGTCAGTGGCTCACGCCGTTTCGAGCCTGGCTCGGCGATCCGGACGTGACCGAAGTCTGCGTGAACCGCCCGCTGGAGGTGTTCGTAGAGAACGGCGTCGGTTGGACGCGTCATGACTGTCCCGCGCTGACGCAGGACTACTGCCAGAAGCTGGCTCGCCTGATCGCCACTGCCTCCCACCAGAAGATCGACACGTCGGCCCCCGTTCTCTCTTCGAGCCTGCCCGACCAGGAGCGGGTGCAGGTGGTACTGCCGCCCGCGTGTGACAGCGGTCAGATCAGCATCACGATCCGTAAGCCCTCGGTGCGCGAGGTGGCGCTGGAGGTCTTCGAGAAAAATGGCGTCTTTCACGACACCGCCTGGCACCGACCCCAGCTGTCTGCCGAGCAGGTCGCCATGACGCAACTGCTGGACGTCGACCGTCGTCTTGTCGGAATGATCGACCGCCGCGATTGGCCCGGCTTTCTGCGCGCCGCCACTCGGGCCAACAAGAACATCGTCATCGCCGGCAAGACCGGCTCCGGCAAAACCACGCTGGGCAAGAGCATCGCAAAGGAAATCGCGCTCGACGAACGCATCATCACCATCGAGGACACGCGAGAGATACTTTTGCCTCGGCATCTCAACCAGATCAATCTGATCTATTCCAAGGATTCGCAGGGCATGGCGCATGTCACAGCCAAGCAGCTGCTGCAGTCGTGCCTGCGGATGAAGCCCGACCGGATTCTGCTGGCGGAAATTCGAGGCGAAGAAGCCTACGAATACCTTGTGAATGTCGGCTCGGGCCACCCAGGATCAATCACCACCGTTCATGCGGGCAGCTATCGCGAGGCCTTCGAGATGCTGATGCTGCGCGTCAAGGAATCGCCAGAAGGTCGCAGCCTGGACCGCAAGGACATCCTCTACCTGCTGCGCTGCAATGTGGATGTGATCGTGCAATTGCACGTCATCGAGCGGCGGCGAGTGGTGACCGGGGTGTACTTCGACCCGTGGTTCAAGGCTTCCGACACTTTTGCGCAGTAGGCGCCCGCACATCCATGACCTCCGCCAAGCTGCTCAGCAAGGAACTCTCGTGTTCCGATTGCGTGCCATATGGCGCGCATATCGCGCGCCACATCGTCAAGACGCTCGACGGCAATTACGTGATGGCGTTGCGCTTCGCCGGCATCGCGTTCGAGAGCGCCGACATCGAGGTGCGCAACGCGTGGCACGAACAGCTCAACGTGTTCCTGCGAAATATCGCGGCACCAGAGCTCGCAGTCTGGGTGCACGTGATCCGATCGCGTACACCTCAGCATCGAACGCCCACCTTCGACAATGCCTTTGCTCAGCAGCTCGGCGATCGCTATTACGAGCGGCTTTCAGGCGTACGCATGTACACCAACGAGCTTTACTTGACCTTCGTCTACGGTCGCGCCGCGCCGATCAAGCGTCTTTTCGGCAGGCTCGACCGGTTCGATCCTCAGGCGCTGATGCAGGAGCAAAGCCGAGCGATCGAGGCGCTAGAGAGCATCCTTTCGATCAGCAAAGAAGGGCTTGCCCGCTACGCGCCGGTGCCGCTCGGAACCTATGAATCGGAAGGAGTCCTGCGCTCGTCGCTGCTCGAATTTCTCGGCCACGTGCTCAACGGCGAGCATCAGCCGGTCCCGGTGACACGCACGCCCATCAACGAGGTGCTGCCGACGAGCCGCCCCCTGTTCTCGGGCGACACCATGGAGTTACGGACGCCGGTGCGCACGGTGCTGATGGGTGCGCTGTGCGTCAAGGAGTATCCGGCCAGCACGTCGCCGGGCATTATGAACGGGCTGCTGGCGCTGCCGTGCGAGTTCGTTTTCACCCAAAGCTTCGCATTCCTCAATCGGCAACTCGCCATCGGGATCTTCCGGCGCCAACAGGGCCGAATGATCAGTGCGGGCGACCTTGCCAAGTCGCAGATTGCCGAGCTAGACACGGCGCTCGACGACCTCACCGCAGGTCGTTACGCGGTGGGGGACCACCACATCAGCCTCTTCGTCAAAGGCAGCACGCAGCGCGAGCTGATAGACAACATCGCTTCGGCGCGCGCCATGCTGTCCGACAGTGGCATGGTGGTGGCACGCGAAGACATTGCGCTGGAGGGCGCCTTCTGGGCGCAGCTGCCCGGAAACTTCGCCTACCGTCCGCGGGTGGCACCCCTCACCAGCCGCAATTTCGCGTCGCTGAGCCCGTTCTACAACTATGCCGAGGGCCGGCGCACGGGCAACCACTGGGGCGAATCGGTCGCCTTGCTCAAGACCGTGGCAGGCGCGCCGTACTACTTCAACTTTCACCAGGAAAGTCTCGGCAACACCATCATCATCGGCCCCTCGGGGGCCGGCAAGACCGTACTCCAAGGCTTCATGCTGGCAATGCTGTCGCGTTTCGGCGCCACCGGGCTCTACTTCGACAAGGACGAGGGCATGCACCTCACGATCCGCGCATTGGGTGGTCGCTACCTTTCGTTGAAGAAGGGCGAACGCACTGGTTTCAATCCCTTTCGGATGACGTTCGATGAGACCAACGTGCTGTTCATCCAGAGCCTGTTGAAGATCCTCGTGTCGGGCCGTGAGGAGCGGCACTTCAAGGCGGCGGAGGAGAAGACGCTGTACGACGCGGTGGTCGGGGTTTTTTCGCTCCCAGCACCGTTGCAGAAGCTTGCGTCGGTACTTCAGTTCCTGGATCCGACCGAATCCGACGGGATGTTTGCACGCCTGCAGAAGTGGTGCGGACGCGGTGCCAACCACTGGGTTTTCGACAACGACGAGGATGTCCTGTCGTTCAACGCTGGCGTGCCCAACGGCTTCGATACGACAGTGTTCCTGGACGATGCGGAACTGCGAACCCCGATCCTGCGCTACATCGCGCATCGGGCCGATGCCAGCATGCTGGGCAAGAGGCACTACGAGGGCTACGACGAGTTCTGGAAGATGCTGGAAGACGATTTTTTGGCGCAGCGCGTGCATGCCAAAAACAAGACCATCCGAAAAATGAATGGCTTCGTGATCGCCGGTACCCAGAGCCCGGCGGACGTGTTGCGCAGCCCGTTCTCGGCATCGATCATCGAGCAGTCGGCTACAAAAATTTTCCTGCCGAACCCATTTGCAGACGAATGTGACTACATGGAAGGTTTCAAGTGCACGCGACGCGAGTTCGAGATCATCTCCACGACCCCAGAGAAGTCTCGGCGGTTCTTGGTCAAGCAGGGGCATGACGCGGCGCTGTGCGAGCTCGATCTGAACGGCATGGCGCGCGAGTTGGCGGTGCTGTCGGGGACCACGGCCAACGTGGCGTTGGCGACCGAAATCATGGCGCAGAAGGGACAAGATCCCGCGCTTTGGCTTGAAGCTTTCTGGGCCCGTATCGCGCCCGCATGATCGACGCTGCGAGCGAGCGGTGGCGCTCATCGTCGCCAGACGTCAACCTCGCTGCCTTGCGTGCGATCGCGGCGCTCACGGTGGCGGTCTTCCATTCGCTGATGTGGCTGCGCGTTGTCGGCGATGAAAGGCTGCTCATGCTGCCTCCCTGGCAGGCTTCGACCGTTCAGGGCGCCGTGGTGCGCTGCCTGCTCGCCGTTTTCAACGGCGCGATGGCGGTCGATCTGTTCTTCGTGCTGAGTGGTTTCCTGCTGTCCGGCGCAATCTCGGCGCGAGGGATGTGTGCGCGCTCGGTCGTGGCGTTTTACGTGCGCCGCGTGCTGCGACTCTGGCCGGCCTATGTCGCATCGTTGGCGCTCGTGGCGGTAGGTCTCGGGCTACGCGGAGACTTTCGAGTCTGGCCGCAAGCTGCGTCTTGGCTGGTGCAGTTCTACCGCAGCGACATAGCGAGCGTCGATTGGCCGGCCAATCTGGGTTTGCTCAGCACAGCGTTGAACCCCGTGGCCTGGAGCCTGAGCGTCGAGATCGCGATGAGTGCCTGTTTGCCGTTGCTGGTGCTCACGGCGCGGCATCTGGGCGGGATCGTGGCGCTGGGGCAGATCGTTGCAGCGTTCATCGTGGCGCCGTTTTGCCGATATGACGGGGCCGGACACTTCTTGTACGTCTTCCTGCTTGGCGTCTACGGCGGCGTGTTCCGCGCCGAGCTCGATGCGGTGGTGCGTCGCTGGGGCATTGGGCGTCAGCCCCGCGTTCTGGTGTGCATTGCGGCCCTGTGCGTGCCGGGCTTTGTCACGCTCGAACATCATCCGCTGGCCGACTTGTCAATGGCGCTCGGCGCACTGGTGCTGATTCTGGTGATCGTGGAAGAGCGACCGGCCGGGGCCTGCTGGGCGATGCCCCCTGCGTGGCGAGCCTTGGTGCTGCATTGCGGCGCGCTGTCGTACAGCTTCTACCTGTGCCACTTCATCGTGATGTACTTGCTCGCCTGGACTGTGTCGGCCCATGTGCCGCAGGCCGTTCTCTCCGAATGGCCGCTGCCGGTGATGCTGGGTGTGTTGGCCGTGGCGCTCGGGCCTGCCACCTTGTTGGCGCTCGCCGTGCATCGGGGGATCGAGCGGCCGTTCATGCGTCTTGGACAACGGATGGCTCCCGGCATTGACTCCGACGCGCGGGGTGTCCGTGTCAGTGATGCAGCGTCGGCGGCACAGCGCGCGGCGCGTCGCCGTTGAGTCGCGGCCCTGATTCCAACAAGGCCCAGAACGCATCCAGCACGCTGCATGAGGACGTGGCTGCCCCGCGGCGATAGAGGTGGACATGCAATGGCAATTGCCATTCCTGACCGCCGGCAAGCGCGAGCCGTCCGTTGCGCAATTCGTCTTCCACACAGCTGTGCGGGATCCAGGCGAGGCCGAAGCCCTGCAAGGCCATGTGCTTCAAGACCTCGGCCATCGATGATTCCGCGATCCGAATGAGATCGAGTCGCCGGGGCGAACTCAGCATCAAGAAGCTCACGGCGCGGGCCAGAAAGGTGTCTTCCGTATAGGCCAGGTAACTCACCATCCTTGAATCGTCCAGCTTGAAGATCGGATTCCCCGCTTCGTCCGCGAGGGCAACCGGTACAAGTCGGTCGGTGCCAAGCAGGAAGCAATCGAACTTGTCGCGGTGAGGTATCCAGGGAAGCGCGTCGTGGCCGTGGCAGGCCACCAGATCGCTGGCGCCTGTGCCGAGTTCTTGCATCGAGGCATCCATGTGGGCGGGAACGACCTTCACGCGCAACGCCGGCAGTTGCTTGCGCATTTCCTGCAGCCATCGCGGCAGCATTCCAAGGCAAAGCGAGTGCGCCGCCTGGATCGACAGCACATCCCCGTCGCCGGTGTCGCCGCGCACCAGCTGGCACGCAAGATTGAGCGAACTCAGCAGCGGCGTGACGTGATCGTGGAACAGCTGCCCGGCTCCAGTCAGCACAATGGGTTTGCCGCGTCGGTCAATCAGTTCGGCGCCGACCCAGGCCTCGAGGCGCTGGATGCGCCGACTGAGGGCCGGCTGGGTTACGGCACGGGCCTTTGCGGCCAGCGAAAAGCTGCGGAATGCCGATACGGCCTGGAAATCTTCGAGGGCTTGCACGAAGTCCATGCGGCCTCAGCGCGACGCAGGCGGGCGATGGATCAGCACTTCGGCATGTCGCAGAAACGCGCCGGATGAAATCTGCGTCGGCGGCAAGGCGCGGCGCAGGTCCTGTGTGACAGACCTTCGTTTCATGACTTCACTCCCTGTGTGCCGGCGCTGAGCGCTCTGTGCGTTGTTACCGTGGCAAGTGCCCGCACGACGTGTCGCAGACAGGATTTCACGGCCGAGGAAGTGTAGGAAGAAAGTTTGTGGGAGGCCAGCGCTTTATCGATATTTTCGCTGTGACCCCAGTGACCCCAATCACCCCAGGCGATGAGAATATTTCGCATCGCGTTCATACTGGCAGGCTCGAATCTTTGTGCCCAGAAGGGCAAAAATCCATGACGACACGCATCGAACGCGACACCTTCGGCCCCATCGAGGTACCCGCCGACAAGCTCTGGGGCGCACAGACGCAGCGATCGCTGCAGAACTTCGACATCTCCGGCGAGCAGCAGCCGCGCGAGATCATCAAGGCGCTGGCGCAGGTGAAGCGCGCGTCGGCCGTGGTGAACCATGCGCTCGGCCTGCAGGACGAGAAGAAAACGAAGGCCATCGTGGCCGCAGCCGATGAGGTCATCGCCGGCAAGCACCCGGACGAGTTTCCGTTGGTGGTGTGGCAGACCGGCTCGGGCACGCAGACCAACATGAACGTCAACGAGGTACTGGCCAACCGGGCCAGCGAGATCCTCGGCGGCGAGCGCGGGGAAGGGCGCCTGGTGCATCCGAACGACGACGTGAACCGGAGCCAGTCGAGCAACGACGTGTTCCCGACGGCCATGCACGTGGCGGCGGTCGAGGCGCTGACGCACAAGCTGCTGCCCGCCATCTCCAAGCTGCGGGGCACGCTGGAGCAGAAGTCGCTCGCCTTCATGGACATCGTGAAGATCGGTCGCACCCACCTGCAAGACGCGACGCCGCTCACGCTCGGACAGGAGTTCTCGGGCTATGTCGCGCAGCTCGCGCACGGTGAGGCGCATGTGCGCGCCGCACTGCCGCACCTGAGCGAATTGGCGCTGGGCGGCACGGCGGTCGGCACCGGCCTGAACGCACCGCAGGGCTACGCTGAACAGGTGGCTGCCGAGCTGGCTGGGCTCACGGGCCTGCCTTTCGTCACGGCGCCGAACAAGTTCGAGGCGATGGCTTCGGTCGACGCGCTGGTGCACGCCCACGGCGCGCTCAAGACGCTGGCCGCCAGCATGATGAAGATCGCCAACGACGTGCGCTGGCTGGCCAGTGGCCCGCGCAGCGGGATCGGCGAGCTGAGCATCCCGGAAAACGAACCCGGCTCTTCGATCATGCCGGGCAAGGTCAACCCGACGCAGAGCGAAGCGGTCACGATGCTGGCCGCGCAGGTGTTCGGCAACGACGTCGCCATCAACTTCGGCGGCGCATCGGGCAACTTCGAGCTCAACGTGTTCCGCCCGATGGTGGCGCACAACTTCCTGCAGAGCGTGCGCCTGCTGGCCGACGGCATGGTGAGCTTCAACGACCACTGCGCGGTGGGGATCGAGCCCAACCGCGAGCGCATCACCGAGCTGGTCCAGCGTTCGCTGATGCTGGTGACCGCGCTCAACACGCACATCGGCTACGACAAGGCCGCTTACATCGCCAAGAAGGCGCACAAGGAAGGCTCCAGTCTGCGCGAGGCAGCGGTGGCATCGGGCCACCTGACCGGCGAGCAGTTCGACCAGTGGGTGGTGCCGGAGAACATGACCGGTCGCTGAGCGCGCGCCAACGAAAAAGCCCCGGAAGACCGGGGCTTTTTTTGTCGTGCGTCGGCTCAGTGCGACTTGCCGTTCGGCGTGCTGCTCATCAGCTTGTCCGTATAGGCGATGGCGATGGCCGAAAGCAGGAACGCGATGTGAATGGCGGTCTGCGCGATCAGCACACGGTCGGTGTAGTTGTCGGCGTTGATGAAGGTCTTGAGCAGATGGATCGAGCTGATGCCGATGATCGACAGGCCCAGCTTGACCTTCAGCACTGAAGCGTTCACGTGGCTCAGCCATTCGGGCTGGTCGCGGTGGCCATCGAGATCCATGCGGCTCACGAAGGTCTCGTAGCCACCCACGATCACCATGATCAGCAGGTTGGAGATCATCACGACGTCGATCAGCGCCAGCACCACCAGCATGATCACGGTCTCGTTGAGCGATGTGACGGGCACGTCCGGCTTGTAGCCGATGCTGTTGACCAAGGCCTCCAGCGCGGTCTGGTTGCCGAATGCCGCTTCCACGAGGTGGAGCAGTTCGACCAGGAAGTGCACGACGTACACGCCCTGCGCGATGATCAGTCCGAGGTAGAGCGGAAGCTGGAGCCATCGGCTGGCGAAGATCAGCCGGGGAAGTGGGCGCATCGGGGAACCGCGGCGTACGGCGGGCGGGTTCAGAGGGTCGAGAGGGTCGGGAGCGGACATCGGAAGGCGCGTTGTGGCGGATCGGCGATTTTAGGCGGGGGGCCGCGTCGCGGCCGCGATCCCCTTACGCCCGCTACCATGTTCTGATGGCCGCCTACCGCTGCCCGTCAGTCGGCCGTAAGTGCCCGCGCCGACATTACGGCCGCATTCCACCCTGGCAGGAGACAACAATGAGCCAAGCATCGAACATCGAATCCGTCCTGGTCGAGAACCGGGTGTTTCCGCCCGACGCGCGCGCGCAGCAGGGCGCTCGCATCAGCGGCATGGCAGCCTACGACGCGCTGTGCGCCGAAGCCGCCAAGGACCCCGATGCATTCTGGGCCCGTCTGGCGCGCGAGAACCTGAGCTGGACACGGCCCTTCACCCGCACGCTCGACGAGTCCAATGCGCCGTTCTACCAATGGTTCGGCGACGGGGAGCTCAACGCATCGGCCAACTGCCTCGACAAGCACATGGGCACGCCGGTCGAGCACAAGACGGCGATCGTTTTCGAGGCCGACGACGGTTCGGTCACCACCATCAGCTATCGCGAGCTGCTCACGCGCGTCAGCCAGTTCGCCAACGCACTCAAGGCCGAAGGCATCCAGAAGGGTGACCGCGTCATCGTCTACATGCCGATGACCATCGAAGGCGTGATCGCGATGCAGGCGTGCGCGCGCATCGGTGCGACGCACAGCGTGGTGTTTGGCGGCTTCTCGGCCAAGGCGCTGCAGGAACGCATCATCGACGCCGGCGCAGTGGCCGTCATCACCGCCAACTACCAATTGCGCGGTGGCAAGGAGTTGCCGCTGAAAGCCATCGTCGACGACGGCATCGCGATGGGCGGCTGCGAGTCGATCAAAAGCGTGCTGGTGTACGAGCGCACGCTGAGCGACTGGAAGCGCGTCGAGGGCCGTGACAAGACCTTCACCGAGGCTCTCAATGCCAGTGAAGGCCAGGACGAGTGCGTGCCCGAGCCGGTGGGTGCCGAGCATCCGCTCTTCATCCTCTACACCTCGGGCTCGACCGGCAAGCCCAAGGGCGTGCAGCACGCCACCGGCGGCTACCTGCTGTGGGCCAAGCTCACGATGGACTGGACCTTCGACCTGCGGCCTGACGACGTCTTCTGGTGCACCGCCGATATCGGCTGGATCACCGGCCACACCTACGTCGCGTATGGCCCCCTCGCGGCCGGTGCGACGCAGGTGATCTTCGAGGGCATCCCGACCTTCCCGCATGCGGGCCGCTTTTGGCAGATGATCGAGAAGCACAAGGTCAGCATCTTCTACACGGCGCCGACGGCGATCCGTTCGCTCATCAAGGCGGCCGAGTCCGACGAGAAGGTGCATCCGAAGAATTGGGATTTGTCGAGCTTGCGCATCCTGGGTTCGGTGGGCGAGCCGATCAATCCGGAAGCCTGGATGTGGTACCACCGAAACATCGGCCATGAGAAGTGTCCGATCGTCGACACCTTCTGGCAGACCGAAACCGGTGGCCACGTCATCACGCCGCTGCCGGGCGCTACGCCGCTGGTGCCGGGATCGTGCACGCTGCCGCTGCCGGGCATCGCGGCCGCCATCGTCGACGAGACCGGCAAGGACTTGCCCAACGGCGCAGGCGGCATGCTGGTCATCAAGCGGCCTTGGCCTTCGATGATCCGCACGATCTGGAACGACCCGGAGCGCTTCAAGAAGAGCTATTTTCCCGAGGAGATGGGCGGCACGATCTACTTGGCCGGCGACGGCGCGGTGCGCAGCGAAGACCGCGGCTATTTCCGCATCACCGGCCGCATCGACGACGTGCTGAACGTGTCCGGCCACCGGCTGGGCACGATGGAAATCGAATCGGCGCTGGTCGCCAAGACCGACTTGGTGGCAGAAGCCGCGGTGGTCGGTCGTCCCGACGATGTGACCGGCGAGGCGGTGTGCGCCTTTGTCGTGCTCAAGCGCGGACGCCCGACCAGCGACGAGGAATCCATGAAGCTCGCGGCCGAACTGCGCGCCTGGGTTGCCAAAGAGATCGGCCCGATCGCCAAGCCGAAGGACATCCGCTTCGGCGAGAACCTGCCGAAGACGCGCAGCGGCAAGATCATGCGGCGGCTGCTGCGTTCGATCGCCAAGGGCGAGGCGATCACGCAGGACACCTCGACGTTGGAAAACCCGGCCATCCTCGAACAGCTCGGCAAGGCCTACTGAACACGGCCGTCCGTGCGCGGCGTCGGTGTCCCACAACGGTCGCCGGTGCCGATGCGCTAAAACCTCTCCTTCGATACAACGGCCTGAATGGGCCCTCGGGAGAATCTCATGGGAATAAGAACGGGCGTCCTGCTCTTCGTGGTGTTGGTGATCGCCGCCTTGGCCGCGCTCAATTGGGGCACGCTGGCGACGCCGACGCTGATGTCGTTGGGCTTCATGCAGGTCACAGCGCCGCTCGGCATGATCATGCTCGGGCTGACCGTGCTGTTGGGCATCCTCTTCATCGCCTATGTGATCTATCTGCAGAGTTCGGTGTTGCTGGAGACCCGACGCCACACCAAGGAAATGCAGGTGCAGCGCGATCTGGCCGACAAGGCCGAAGCCTCGCGTTTCACCGAGCTGCGCAATTTCCTGGAGGCCCAGGAGAACATCCACATGAGCCGCAACGCCGAGCGTCACACCGCGTTGATCGCACGGGTCGAGCAGTTGGAAAACACGTTGGCTGCGCACGTTGGCCAGCTGGAAGACCGTCTGGACCGTCGTGCCACAGTGGCCGTGTCGCCGGTTGCGCCCGTCACGCCAACCGTCGTGACGCCGCCGCCGCGGTTCTGAGAAGCCCAACCGGGCTACTTGGTCGAGAGAATCCAGCCCGCCAGCTTCTTCGCGTCGGCTTCGCTGACCTGGTTGTTGGCCGGCATCGGCACCGGCCCCCAAACACCTTTGCCACCCTTCATGATCTTGCTGGCGAGCATGGCGGCGGCGTCCTTGTCGTCCTTGTAACGCAGCGCGACGTCCTTGAAGGACGGGCCGAGCACCTTGCGCTCGACCGCATGGCAGCTCATGCAGTTCTTCGACGCTGCGAGCGCGAGGTCGGCGAGCGCGGGGGCGGCGGCGGCGAGGCTGAGCGCAGCAAGCACAAATGCTCTTTTCATAGGGGGCGTTCGTGGAGACGGTGGGTTACATTCTTCCGAGGCATTCTAGGCAGCGCCACCGCGGCGCCACCTTTGGCCAAGAACACTCTGGAGGATGGGCGATGTGGTTCCTGATGTTGGGCGTGCTCGGCGCGCTCCTGAAATACCTGGCCGTCGACCCCGTGGCGCAATGGTCTTGGTGGATCGTGCTGATTCCATTCGGTCTCGCGCTGGCTTGGTGGTCGTGGGCGGACTGGTCGGGCTATACCAAGCGCAAGGTGGTGGAGCGCGAAGACCGGCGCCGACAAGCCCGCATCGATCGGCAGAAGAGCAACCTCGGGCTGCTCACGAGCAAGTCGAGTCGCAACCACCGGCGCTGATGCCGAGGCGCCTCGCGCAGATCAATATTTGTCGAGCACCGCGCCGGAGCTGGCGCTCGACGCATTGAACGCGAACTTCGCCTGCACGCCGCGCGTGTAGCGCGGGGCAGGGGCCTTCCAGCCTTCGCGACGCTTCGCGATCTCGGCCTCGGGCACGTTCAGTTCCAGCTTCAGTTCGTGCGCATCGATGGTGATCGAGTCGCCCTCGTTCACGAAGGCGATGGTGCCGCCTGCATACGCTTCCGGCGCGACATGGCCGACCACCATGCCCCAGGTGCCGCCGGAGAAGCGGCCGTCGGTGATGAGCCCCACGCTTTCGCCCAGGCCAGCGCCGATCAGCGCGCCGGTCGGCGCCAGCATCTCCGGCATGCCGGGGCCGCCCTTGGGGCCGAGGTAGCGCAGCACCATCACGTCGCCGGCCTTGATCTTGCCGGCCAGGATGGCGGCGAGCGCCGACTGCTCGTCGTCGAACACGCGCGCCGGGCCCGTGATGACCGGGTTCTTCAGCCCGGTGATCTTGGCAACCGCGCCCTCAGGCGACAGGTTGCCCTTGAGGATGGCCAGGTGGCCTTCGGCGTACATCGGCTTGTCGATCGGGCGGATCACGTCCTGGTCGGCACGCGGCACATCTGGCACGTCCTTCAGCACTTCCTCGATCGTCTGGCCGGTGATCGTCATGGCATCGCCATGCAGCAGGCCGGCCTTCAGCAGCACCTTCATGACCTGCGGGATGCCGCCGGCGTTGTGCAGGTCGACCGCGAGGTACTTGCCGCTGGGCTTCAAGTCGCAGATGACCGGCACCTTCTTGCGCATGCGTTCGAAATCGTCGATGGTCCAGTCCACTTCGGCCGTGTGGGCAATGGCCAGGAAATGCAGCACCGCGTTGGTCGAGCCACCCGTGGCCATGATCACCGCCACCGCGTTCTCGATCGCCTTCTTGGTGACGATGTCGCGCGGCTTCAGGTCCTTCTTGATCGCCTCGATCAGCACCTTGGCCGATTCCTTGGCCGAGTTCTGCTTCTCGTCGTGCGGGTTCGCCATGGTCGACGAATAGGGCAGCGACATGCCCAGGGCCTCGAAGGCGCTCGACATGGTGTTGGCGGTGTACATGCCGCCGCAGGAGCCCGTGCCGGGGATGGCGCGCTTCTCGATCTCCAGCAGGTCTTCGTCGCTCATGTTGCCGGCGGCGTTCTGGCCGACCGCTTCGAACACGCTCACGATGTTCAGGTCCTGGCCCTTGTAGCGGCCGGGGAGGATGGTGCCGCCGTAGACGTAGATGGCCGGCACGTTGGCGCGCAGCATGCCCATCATGCCGCCGGGCATGTTCTTGTCGCAGCCGCCGACCACCAGCACGCCGTCCATCCACTGGCCGCCGACGCAGGTCTCGATGCAGTCGCTGATGACCTCGCGGCTGACCAGCGAGTACTTCATGCCTTCGGTGCCCATCGCCATGCCGTCGGAGATGGTTGGCGTGCCGAACACCTGCGCATTGCCCCCGGCTTCCTCGATGCCTTCGATCGCCGCGTCGGCCAGTTTCTGCAGGCCCGAGTTGCACGGCGTGATGGTGCTGTGGCCGTTGGCCACGCCGACCATCGGCTTCTTGAAGTCGCTCTCTTCGTAGCCCATCGCGTAGTACATCGAGCGGTTGGGCGCGCGCGACTTGCCTTCGACGATGTTGGCGCTGCGGCGGTTGATCTGGAGGGGTGTGGTGGCCATGGCGGTCTCTTTTCGTGGGGTTGTCTTGGCTTCGATGAGCGGCGCCAAGTATCCGCCCTTTGATTGATTGCTTCCAATCCATTTGGAGCGGTCGATTGATATGCTCGGCCTATGAAAGAGACGCTGATCGACCTTCGGGCCTGGCGCCAGTTCGTGGCAGTGGCCGAAGAGTTGCACTTTGGCCGCGCCGCTCAGCGCCTGCACATGACCCAGCCGCCGGTCACCCAGGCGATCGCGCAGTTGGAGAAGACGCTGGGCATCGTGCTGTTCGACCGCACGCGCCGCCGCGTCGCGCTCACGCAGGCGGGCGAGGCGCTGCTGCCGGACGTGCGTGAACTGCTGGAGCGGGCGCAGGCGCTGCCGGCCCGCGCGCGCGCTGCTGCGGCAGGGGAGGTCGGTCGCGTGCGCCTGGCCTTCGTCTCGACCATCGGCTTCGAGCGGCTGCCGATCTGGGTGCGCGAATTCCGCGCGCTGTGCCCTGAGGTGGCGCTGGAACTGGTCGAGGCCACCGGCGACCTGCAGCTCGAAACCCTGGCCCGCGGCGAGATCGATGCGGGTCTGATGCTGCATTCGCCCGGCTTCGCGCCGCCCGGCCTGGAGCGCCTGCCCGTGGCCGACGAACCGCTGGTGCTCGCGATGCCGGCGTCGCATTCGCTCGCGCAGAGGGACCGGCTGGCGCTCGCCGACGTGCTCGCCGAACCGCTGGTCCTGTTCCCGCGCCGCATCGTGCCGTCGCTGCACGACGCCATCCTGGGCCTCTACCACGCAGCCGGCCGTGCGCCGGTGGTCGCGCAGGAAGCGATCCAGATGCAGACCATCGTCAACCTGGTTTGGGGCGGCCTCGGCGTGGCGTGGGTGCCGGAGAGCGTCACGCAGTTCCAGCGAGCCGGCGTGGTCTACCGCGCCGCCGATGCCTTCGCGCCGGCGGGTCGCCGCCAGAAGGCCGCCCCGCTGCCGCGCTGCGAGACCAGCCTCGTCTGGCCGGCGGCGGCCGACAACGCCGCGCTCGAGCGATTCGTCCGCTTCGTGGCCGAACGTGGGCTGCTCCCGGCGTCGCCGAAGCGGCACACGGCATAGGCACAATCGCCGGATGCTCATGTACCCCCACATCGACCCGATCGCGCTGCAGATCGGGCCCCTGGCCATCCATTGGTACGGCCTGACCTACCTCGCCGCCTTCGGGCTCTTCTATTTCCTCGGCACGCGTCGGCTCGGTCACGAACCCTATCGCGCGCTGGCGGCGCAGGGCGTCTGGAGCCGCAAGGACGTGGAGGACATCCTCTTCCTCGGCGTGCTCGGCGTCATCGTCGGCGGGCGGCTGGGCTACTGTCTGTTCTACAAGCCGGGCTACTACCTGACCCACCCGCTGGAGATCTTCATGGTCTGGCAGGGCGGCATGAGTTTCCACGGTGGCCTGCTCGGGGTGATCGGTTCGATGGTGTGGTTCGCCAAGTCGCGTGCGCGGCCCTTCTGGCAGGTGATGGATTTCGTCGCGCCCTGCGTGCCGACTGGCTTGGCCGCGGGACGGGTGGGCAACTTCATCAACGGCGAGCTGTGGGGCCGCTTCTCCAGCCCCGACCTGCCGTGGGGCATGGTGTTCCCGCAGAGCGGATCGATGCTGCCGCGGCACCCGTCGCAGGTCTACCAGTTCCTGCTCGAAGGCCTGTTGCTGTTCGTGGTCTTGTGGCTCTATGCCCGCAAGGACCGGCTCGAGCGTCGGGTGTCGGCGGTGTTCCTGATCGGCTATGGCGCGATGCGCTTCATCGCCGAGTACTTCCGCGAGCCCGACGACTACCTGGGCCTGTTGGCGTTCGACATGAGCATGGGCCAATGGCTGTGCGTGCCGATGATCGCGTTCGGCATCTGGCTCTATCTCAGCGCGCCGGGCCGGCGCCAAACGGTTTCAGCCGCCTGACGAACTGACCGGCGCCAGTGACAGCGAGCTGTCGAAGTGGCGCTGTTCGCCCGTCACCGGATCGCGGAAGTCCAGGCTGCGCGCCAGCAGTTGCAGCGGATGCGCGTGGTCTTCCTCGCCCTCGGGCAGCAGCACCGGGTACATCGGGTCGTTGACGATCGGCAGGCCGATGGCCGCGCAATGCACGCGCAATTGATGCTGACGGCCTGTGACGGGCGAGAGCCGCAGGCGCGCACGGTGGCCGCCCATCGTCTCGATCAGCTCGAAGTACGTTTCCGAATTGGGCGCGCCGGGCGCCTCTCGCGTCCGCATGAAGGCTTCGTCGCGCACCAGGCAGCTCTGGCGCACCGCCGGCAACACGCTGCCCGGCGGCCAGTGGACGATCGCCTCGTACGACTTGCGTACTTCGCGCCGTGAAAAGAGCGTCTGGTAGGCGCCGCGTGTTTCGGTCTGCACCGAGAACAGCACCAGCCCGGCGGTGCTGCGGTCGAGCCGGTGGATCGGCACCAGCGTCTCGATGCCGAGGCTGCGCTTGAGGCGAACGAGCAGGGTCTGCTGGAGGTACTTGCCGGTCGGCGCGACCGGCAGAAAGTGTGGCTTGTCGACGACCAGCAGATGGGCGTCGCGAAACAGCACCGTCTCGCTGAACGGAACCGGCGGCTCGTCGGGCAGGGAGCGGTAGTAGTACGCGCGCTGATGCGGCTGGTAGGGCCGATCTTCCGTCACCAAGCCCCCATGCTCGTCGGCCACTTCGCCACCCGCCATGCGCGCGATCCAGGTCTCGCGCGACACCGCGGGAAAGCGATCAAGGAAGAAGTCGAGGAATGTGGGCCAGTGCCCGGCGGGCAAGCCGACGCAGCTTGGGCCGACCCCATCGCGCGTCGGCAGCGGGATCGGGGTGACGTCGGGAGGGAGGCGGGCGGGGGACAAGGACACCGACTGTAGCGTTGATCGAGTCCGAGAACGCCGGGTGGGGTGCGCACATGCAAAGGGTTTCCCCGAGCGCGCAGGCATTGCCACCCCCCACCGCACTTCGCATAATTACGCGTAATTACAGAAGGGCTCCGTGGCCTTTTCAAGGCTCTGCACCCATGCGCGTCGTCCCCAATTCCCTGCATGATGAAGTCGCCGCCTCTTTGCGGGAGGAGATCTTCGCGGGCACGATGGCGCCCGGAAGCTTTCTCGACGAGGCGGCGTTGTGTGAACGGCTTGCGATCTCTCGCACGCCGCTGCGCGAAGCACTGAAGGTGCTCACGGCAGAAGGCTTGCTGCGGCACGAGCCGCGACGCGGCTGCTTCGTGGCCGAAGTCACCGACCGCGACCTCGACGAGATCTTTCCGGTGATCGCGCTGCTCGAAGGGCGCTGCGCCTGGGAGGCGGCGCGCAACGCCAGCGACGCCGACATCGCGGCGCTCGAAGCGCTGCACGACAAGCTCGCCAAGCATGCGCGCGCCAAGCGTATCAACGACTACTACGCGACCAACTTCATCATCCACGAGGCCATCATCACGTTGGCCGACAACCGCTGGCTGGCCTCGGTGATCGGTGACCTGCGCAAGATCCTCAAGCTGGCGCGGCTGCAGCAGCTCAACGCGCCAGGCCGGCTGGCACAGAGCCTGTCGGAGCACCTCGCCGTGTTCGCTGCGTTGAAAGCGCGTGACAGCGACGGCGCCGAGGCGGCGATGCGCACCCACCTCCATCGCCAGCGTGAAGCCTTGCGCGCCGTGGCGCTTCAACAGAAATCGAGGCTCGCTTCATGAACGCATCCACCTGGATCTCGCGCGGCGTGTCGCGCCTGCGCACGCCCTCTGCGAAGACGCCCGGCACATCAGCGCCGGCTGCCACCGAGCCCACGGCGCACAAGCCAGACAGGGCCCCGCTCCCCCCGCGTACGCTGACCGAGCGGCTCGCCGCCACCCTGCGCCGCCATGGCGAGGCGATGGCGCCGCGCGCACTGCGCCGTGCGCTGACCGACCTTCAGGCGGTCGTCGACGCCCGTGTCAGCGAGGTCGAGGCCGGCCGCCGCGCCTGCGAGGTGATGCGCTGGTACGCCGAGCTCGACGCTGCCGAGCGCCGCGACGTCTGGCTGTTGATCAGCGAACGCTTCGCACCCGATGCCAAAAAGCTCAGCAGCGCACGCGCGCGCCACGAGGCGGCAGCGGGCACCGCCGACGAGGGGCAGGCCGAGGTACACCTGCGCCGCGCGCTGGCGTCGCCGCGCGCGCGTCTGCTGCAGCGCTTCACCATCGATCCCGACGGCATGCGCTTCCTGGTCGACCTGCGCGCCGAATTGCTGCCGCAGGTGAAGGGCGAACGCCGTCTCGTGCCGCTCGACGCGGAGCTGGAGCATCTGTTCTCGACCTGGTTCGACGTGGCCTTTCTCGACCTGCGCCGCATCAGCTGGGATTCGCCGGCGTCGTTGATCGAAAAGCTGATCCAGTTCGAAGCGGTGCACGACATCAAGAGCTGGGCCGACGTGAAGAACCGGCTCGACAGCGACCGCCGCTGCTATGGCTTCTTCCATCCGCGCCTGCCTGACGTGCCGCTGATCTTCGTGGAGGTCGCACTGGTCGACCACATCAGCGACGGCATCGAGCCGCTGCTCGACGAGGCCGCGGCGCTGGCCACCGCCGACAAGGCGACCACCGCCATCTTCTATTCCATCAGCAACACGCAGGTCGGCCTGCGTGGGGTGAGCTTCGGCGATTCGCTGATCAAGCGGGTGGTCGAGACGTTGCAGTCGGAGTTCCCGAAGCTCAAGGTCTTCGCCACGCTGTCGCCGATTCCGGGCTTTCGGCAATGGCTGGGCAAGCACGCCGCCGACATGCTGTTGCGGCTCGACGACAAGCGCGCCGCCGAGCTCGGCCGCGCGCTCGGCTCCCTGCCGCCGACCCCCGATCGGCTGCTGGCCGCTGCCGACGAGGCGCTTGCGCTCGACGCGAAATCGCCGGTGCGCCAGGCGTTGATGCAATGCGCCGCCGAATACCTGGGCCGCGCCACGGTCGACGGCAAGCCGACCGATCCGGTCGCGCGCTTTCATCTGGGAAACGGGGCGCGCGTGGAGCGTCTCAACTGGGCGGGCGACCCGTCGGCCAAGGGCTTGAAGCAGTCCTACGGCCTCATGGTGAATTATCTTTACGATCTCAAGCGGCTCGACAAGCACCGTGCGCTGCTCTCGCAGGGCAAGGTGGCGGTGTCGGGCGACGTCGACGGGCTGTTCCTCAAGGGCTGACCCCGCACATTTCACAGGGCCGCAGAATGCGTCGAGGGCCCCGGCGCCACGCTTTCATACCAACGACAGGAGACAAGACAATGATTCAAAGCATCCAGCGGCGCGACGTGCTGCGCATCGCCGCCGCCGCGGCTGCCGTCCTCGGCGGCGCGGCCCGCGCGCAGTCGGGCTGGCCAGGCAAGCCCGTGACGATGATCGTTCCGTTCCCTGCAGGCGGCGGCACCGATGCCTTCGCACGGCCGCTCTCGGCACAGTTCTCCAAGACCACGGGCCAGACGCTGGTGATCGACAACCGCGGAGGTGCCGGCGGCACGCTGGGTGCAAGCATCGCGGCCAAGCTGCCCGCCGACGGCTACGGATTGTTCATGGGTGCGGTTCATCACGCCATCGCGCCGTCGATCTACCCGAAGCTCGACTACGACATCGAGAAGGATTTCGTACCCCTGATGCTGCTGGCCAATGCGCCGCAGGTGGTGGTGGTCAATCCCAAACGGGTGACGCAGCCGACCATCCAGGAATTCATCGCCTACGCCAAGCGCAACCCGGCCAAGATGAACTACGGCTCCGCGGGCGCGGGCACGTCGCACCATCTGGCGGGTGAGCTCTTCAAGCAGCAAACCGGCACCTTCATCACCCACATCCCATATCGCGGCGCGGGCCCGATGCTGCAGGACCTGATCGCTGGCAACGTCGACGTGTGCTTCGACGGCCTGGGCTCCTCGTCGACCCACATCAAGGGTGGGCGCATCAAGGCGCTGATGATGGCCGGCGCCAAGCGCAACCCGGCGTTCCCCGACGTGCCGTGTGCGGCCGAAGTTGGGCTGCCCGACTACACCGTGACCACCTGGTATGGCCTGTGGGCCCCAAAGGGCACGCCGGCCGACGTGCAGGCGAAGATCGTCGAGGAGATGAAGAAGGCGCTCGCCACCGACGAGCTCAAGACCATCTGGGCCGCCAACGGGTCGGACATCCCGAACGTCACCATGGCGGCCTATGGCAGCTTCGTCAACACCGAAGTCAAGCGTTGGGCCACCGTCGTCAAGGCTTCCGGCGCCAAGCTGGAGTGATCGGCGCACATGGCGGGTGATATCCGGATCGCGCGGGACGGTGCCGTCGCGCTCGTCACGATGGCGCATGAAGGGCGACTCAATGCGATGACGCGCGCCATGTGGCGCACGCTGCGTTCGGCCTTCGAGGGGTTCTCGGCCGACGATGCATTGCGTTGCGTGGTGCTGCGCGGGGAGGGTGGCGCCTTCTGCGCCGGTGGGGACATCTCGGAGTACCCCACGTTCCGCTTCGACCCGTTGCAGCTGCGCGCCTTCCACGAAGACGAAGTCGGCACCGCCCTACGGGCCATGCTCGACTGCGACGTCCCCGTCGTCGCGCAGATCGAAGGGGTTTGCATGGGCGCGGGCCTGGAGATCGCGAGCTGCTGCGACATCCGCCTGGCTGGCAGGTCCGCGAAGTTCGGCGCGCCGATCGCCAAGCTCGGCTTTCCGATGGCGCCGCGCGAGGCCGCGGTGGTCCACCGCGCCGTTGGCGACGCGCTGGCGCGTGACATGCTGCTCGCCGCCGGCGTGCACGGCGCGCAGCGGATGCTCGATGCCGGCTTCCTGTTGCGCATAGTGCCCGACGACGCCGTGGCCGACGAAGCCATCGCGTATGCGCACCGCATCGCAGCGCTCGCACCCGACGCCGCGCGCGCCAACAAGCGCGTGCTGGGAGCGCTGGCGGGCAGTGCGATCAGCCGCGTGGCCGATCTGCTGCCCACCGCCTACGACTACGCCGATGCCCGAGAACACCGCGAAGGCATCACCGCCTTTCTTGCCAAACGACCGCCTGTCTTCTGAACACGCCATGACTGCCAACACCAATCTCTTCGCCGCCCTGCGCGCCGCATTTCCTGCCGATCTGGACACGGTCGCCGTCGAAACCGATGACGGCCTGCTGTACTCGTGGCGCGACCTCGACCGCGGCAGCGCGATGATGGCCAACCTCTTCGCAGCGCTGAAGCTCGAAGAGGGCGCGCGCATCGCGGTGCAGGTCGAAAAATCCGTCGAGGCGCTGGTGCTTTACCTGGCCACGCTGCGCGCCGGCTACGTCTTCCTGCCGCTGAACACCGCCTACCGCGGTGCCGAGATCGAGTACTTCATCGGCAACGCCGAGCCGTCTGTCGTGGTGTGCAGCAGCGCCAATGCGGGCTGGGTCGGTCCGATCGCGCAAGCGGCCGGAACACGACACGTCTTCACGCTCGACGACGACCGCACCGGCACGCTGCTCGAGATCGCCGCGCAGTGCAGCGACCAGCACGCGGTGGCGGCGCGCGGCGAAGACGATCTCGCCGCCATCCTCTACACCAGCGGCACCACCGGCCGCAGCAAGGGCGCGATGCTGACGCACCGCAACCTGCTGTCGAACGCCGAGGTGCTGAAGGACTACTGGGGCTGGACCGCTACCGGAGGGCCGGAGGGCCGCGGCGACGTGCTGATCCACGCACTGCCGATCTTCCACGTGCACGGGCTGTTCGTCGCCATCCACGGCGCGCTGATCAACGGCAGCAAGATGATCTGGTTGAACAAGTTCGACCCCAAGCGCGTGGTCGCGCGACTGCCCGAGGCCACCGTGTTCATGGGCGTGCCCACGCTCTACGTGCGCATGCTGGCCGAGCCCGGCCTCACGAAAAAGGCCTGCAGCCACATGCGCCTCTTCGTGGCCGGTTCGGCGCCGTTGCTGATCGAGACATTCAACGAATGGCAGGCGCGCACCGGGCACACCATCCTCGAGCGCTACGGCATGAGCGAGACCGCCATGCTCACGTCGAACCCGTACAGCCCGGTGCAGGGGGAACGGCGCGGCGGCACCGTGGGCTTCGCGTTGCCCGGCGTGCAACTGCGTGTGCGGATCGGCGACGAACACGGCGACACCCGCGACGCCGGCACCGACGAGATCGGCGACATCGAGGTCGCCGGTCCCAACGTGTTCGCGGGTTACTGGCGCATGCCGGAGAAGACCAAGGACGAATTCACCGCCGACGGCTTCTTCAAGACCGGCGACGTCGGCAAGATCGACGGACTCGGGTACATCACGATCGTCGGGCGCAGCAAGGACCTCATCATCAGCGGCGGCTACAACGTGTACCCGGCCGAGATCGAGGGGTTCATCAATGAAATGCCGGGCGTGGCAGAAAGTGCGGTGGTCGGCGTGCCGCATGCCGACTTCGGCGAAGTCGGCGTCGCGGTCGTCACCGCCAAGGCCGGTGCCATCGTCGACGCCGAGGCTGTCGTTGCGGACCTGAAGGCAAAGCTCGCCAACTTCAAGATTCCCAAGCGCTGCTTCGTGGTGAGCGAGCTGCCGCGCAATGCAATGGGCAAAGTTCAGAAAGCGCTGCTGCGCGAGCAGCACAAGGCACTGTTCGCGCGCAGCTGAGGCGGCAACGACGGCACACAGCCGCCGGGTCGGTCAATCGGGCAGGCCGCTGAGTTCACGCGGCTCACGCACGGGGGTCGCGTTGTTCTCCGAGCGAAAGCCGGCGGTCATGCGATACACCGCATGACGCACCCGCATGATTGAGCCGATCGGGCGGTGGGCTGCGAGCGCGTGCCAGGGCGTGAAGGCCATGCCGTCGTCCACGGCCTCGGACCGGGCAGCGCTCCAGGTCGTCTGGGGCTCGGCGACCAAGCGCGCCACGGTCACGAAGGGGCTCTGGTCTTCGGGCCACTGCACCGAGGCGTCTTCGATCGGCATCGACGCGATGTCGGTGCACAGCTGAACGCGCAATTCCCACTCGCCACCCTGTTGCGAGAAATGCGCGCTCACCGCCTCGCGCAGGCCGTTGGGCTTGCCATCGAGGTCGACCGGTGCATCGGTCAGCGCAGTGAGGCCTGGTGAGACCGGGGCCAACGACAGCTTGGCCATGTAGGGGCCGTAAAGCATCGGGACCTGGGTGTAGAAGGTTTCGCCCAGGATGTTCGTCTCGGGGTGCCCGCCCATGGTCTTCAGTGTTGCGCTCTCGCCGCCGGCTTTCTCGACGATGGCTTCGAGCCCGCGCAGCGCGGCGGCCAACACTTTTTTAAGCCCGGGCGCCTTGTCGGTGGTGGCGGCCAGCAACTTCAGCGGCCGCAGGAAGGCCTTGGCGGTTGGCGCGCTGAAGACCGGCCCATTGACCATCAGGAAATCCTGCGTGAGGTCGCCTTCCGAACCATCGGCGCGCGCGCCGGGTACGCCAATCACCTTGAGGCCGAGGCCGCGGGGCGTGGAAATGGCATCGTCCAGCAGGTCGCCGGGCGCGGTGGACAGACGCATCACCACAGGGTACGCGCCGGGCTCGGCGAACAATCCCTGCGCGAGATAGGCCGGCAGGCCAGCCGCGACATGCAACTCGCCGAACAAGATGCCGTGGCTCTTCGCATGCACACCGCGGTAGGCGTGGCCTTCATCTTTGTGCACGACTTCCACGATCTTGTGCAGCGTCTCCATCAGCTCGCGGGTGGTGTCCGCCTCGTCTTCTTCCAGCGACTCGTAAGAAGGCTGGTAGTGCAGCGGGGTGATGGGGAGGGTGGTGGGGTCGCTCATGGAGGGCCTTTACGGAAGAGGGGAAGGGTCGAGGTTCTGGGTTGCCGCCTTGGCGTCGAGCGAGAGCCGAATCGGAATCGACTTCGACGCAGGCACGTGGCTGCCCTCGGCGTGATGCGCCAGTGGCACCAATGGATTGCATTCGGGAAAATAGCCGGCGGCGCAGCCTGGCGGGATGTCGTACGGCGTCACGCGCAAGCCGGGCACGCGACGCAGCACGCCGTCGTCGACGGCCGTCGTCGCGGTGACGACATCGCCTTCGGCGAAGCCCAGCCGCTGGATGTCGTGCCGGTTGAGCAGCAGGACCGAGCGGGTCCCATAGATGCCGCGAAAGCGGTCGTCCAGGCTGTAGACCGTGGTGTTGAACTGGTCGTCGCTGCGCACGGTGGTCAGCCTCAGCACGTCGGGGCCGCCGTCGGGCGTGTCGGGGTCGGAAACCAGGGCGTCGGGCACGATGAAGTTCGCCTTGCCGTTGGGCGTTTTCCATTCGCGTTGCCGCGCGGCAATAGGCTTCGGAAAGCCACCGGGCTGGCGGAAGCGGCCGTTGAAATCGTTGAAGATCTCGGGCCACGTGGCTTCGATGGCATCTCGCACCTGGCCGTAGTCGCCGACCCAGTCGTCCCATGGCACCCGCGGGTTCGCGTCCAGCGTCGCCTTGGCGATGCCAGCCACGATGGCCGGCTCCGACCGCAGGGTCGACTCGGCCGGTTCGGCCACGCCGTCGGAGGCATGCATGAATCCGGTCGAATCTTCGACCGACACCGTCTGCTCGCCGCTCGCCTGGCGGTCGATCTCGATGCGGCCGAGGCAGGGCAGCAGGTACGCCACCTCACCATGCACCAAGTGGCTGCGGTTGAGCTTCGTCGCGACCTGCACGGTCAGGCGCAATGTCCGCCAAGCTTTTTCGACGCGCGCCGTGTCCGGCACGGCACGCAGGAAGTTGCCGCCCAGGCCGATGAAGGCGCGCACCGAGCCGTCGAGCACGCCTGCGCAGGTCTCGACCGTGTTCAGCCCCTTCTCGCGCGGTGGCTCGAAACCGTACTGCGCCGCCAGTTTGTCGAGAGGCACCAGTTCGGGCTTTTCGCTGATGCCGACGGTGCGCTGACCCTGCACGTTCGAATGGCCGCGCACCGGGCAGATGCCCGCACCGCGCCGCCCGATGTGGCCCCCCAGCAGCAGCAGGTTCGACAGCATCTGCACGTTCTGAACACCCTTGCGGTGCTGTGTCAGGCCCATTCCGTAGACCCCGATGACGGCCTTGGCGCGCGCGAAAACGACGGCCGCCTCGGTCAGCTCGCCGCGCGACAAGCCGGACTCGCGCTCGATGTCATTCCAGTCGGTGGCGCGGACGAAGTCGGCGAAGGCCTCGAAGCCGTGCGTGTGGGTGGCGATGAAGTCGGCATCGAGCACGCGCTGTGTGCCGTCGCGCACGGCCGCGTCGTCGCCGGCCACCAGCGCCTTGCACATGCCGGTGATCGCGGCAATGTCGCCGCCGACCTTCACCTGCAGGTATTGCGTGCTGATGGCCGTCTGCGCCGGTGTCAGCATCTCGATGGGCGATTGCGGATTCGCAAAGCTCACCAGCCCCCGTTCGCGCAACGGATTGAACGTGACGATGGGCACGCCGCGCTCGCGCGCCTCCTGCAGCTGGTGCAGCATGCGAGGGCTGTTCACGCCCACGTTCTGGCCGAAGAAGAAGATCGCGTCGGTGTGCTCGAAGTCGTCGAGCGTCACCGTGCCCACCGGCACGCCGATTGTCTGCGGCAGCGCCACCGAGGTGCTCTCGTGGCACATGTTCGAGCTGTCAGGCAGGTTGTTGTTGCCGTAGAGGCGTGCGAGGAGCTGGTACATGTAGCTGGTCTCCAGCGAGGCCCGGCCCGATGCGTAGAAGACGACCGATTTCGGGTCGTGCGCACGCAGGGCGCGCAGCTCTGCGCCGATACCGGCAAACGCTTCATCCCAGCTCACTTCGACGTAGCGGTCGCTTGCCTCGTCCCACCGCAGCGGTGCCGTGAGCCGGCCTCCTTCTTCCAGTGCGTGGTCGCTCCACGTTTCTAGGCTGCTCAGCGTGTGCTCCGCGAAGAAACCTGGTGGCATGCGCTTGGCGGTCAGTTCCCAAGCCGTCGCCTTGGCGCCGTTCTCGCAGAACTCGGCGGCACGCGGCTTGGCCGGCTTCGCCCATGCGCAGCTCACGCAGGCGAAACCGCCGTGCTTGTTCTGACGAGCCAGCGCCTTGGCGCCCTGGATGGGAATGCGCTCACGCCGCAGGATGGTGGCAACGGCCTTGATCGAGCCCCAGCCGCCGGAAGGATGTTCGTAAGGTTCGAAGTTGGGTTTTTCGCTCACAGAGGCGGCCATGTCGTGGGGCCGCAGCGGATGGCGGCTTTGACGTGGGAGTATTCGGAGTGCCCGTTGAAGCTCGCGTAGGGCAGCCGTCCCGGGCTGTGTCGGACAGTTCGTTGTCGATGGCTGTCGGCGGGATCATGAAAGCATCGACGCTGACGCTTCCGGTGCGCATTTGACGAAGAGAATCGATGTCGCGGCGGGAGGGAATTGCCCCACTTCGTCGCCGGCACAGTTCAATCCACCTAGAGAAGGCCCGATGATCGAATTTTTTCATACCAAGGATCGCCTCCGGTTCCTGTTGTTCGTCGGGGCGATCGCTGTGCCGATCCTTGCCGTTTCTGCGTGGGTGGTGAGCCGGATGGAGACATCCGCTGCGGCAGAGGGCGAGCCGAATGACAAGGGCGGACTGCATTACCGCATTCAGGAGAAGAGTGGCGCAAAGGCGCTGCCGCCCGCCCTGGCAGGCCTGATCCCGGTGCCGCCGAACACCGCGATGACCGACGTCAGCGCCGACACCGATGGCGCCGGACGCCTGACGAGCGCGTCCATCAAGGCCTTCAGCACGGACGACTTCAAAACGGTCGCCGGGTTTCACAGGCCGACGCTTGCGCCTGTGACCGACGACACCGCGACCACTCTTGCCGGCGTGCGCTACGGCTACGACATCAAGATCCTGCAAGAGTCGAAATTCTTCGACAACGATCCCTACAAGGACCGCACGAAGATCGAGTACTACGTCAACCCGACGAAAAAGTGAAGGCTTGGCGGCGTACCGCCAAGGAGCGCACAGACGGCGCCGTGGTTCGCGCGGAACTACCGCCCATCGAGGTTCAGGCAGATCACTCCGCCCACGACGAAGGCAATGCCGATCAGACGTGTCGAATGGAACGGCTCGCCGAACCACAGCATGCCCACCACCACCGCCGTGAGTGCGGTGCTAACCCCGGCCCATACCGCATAGGCCAGTCCGACTTCCAGATACCGAACGGACAAAGACATCCACCAAATCGCCGACGCATAAAGCGACGCAACTGCCAATGACGGCCAGAGGCGCCATGGTTGAGCCGTCGCGTGCGAGTCGGCTGGCCAGTGCACGTGTTGGACGGTGGGCCAGCCTTCGGCCCTGAAGAAAGCGCCCAAAAAGCCGAGTTGCATGGCCCATCGCGCAGGGTTTGTACTGACACCGTTCCCTCAACGATGACAGCTGTTTGACAGCCTCCCAACGAGACGATTGCGGCTCTGCTGGAAAAGCGCGATGTAGCCGTCGTGCTTCTTCTGCTCAGCGGTCGATCCGCGAGAGCGGCAGAGCGGGATCCGAAGTCAACTTGAAAAAATACCGAGGCAAAGAATGAAACTCAGAATGTTTGCGTACACCTCACTTGCGGCCGCCGCGGTGCTCACTCTGACACTGACCGCATGCGGTGGCGGCTCCGACAACAACGATCCGCCGGCCGGCGGCACGGGCACGAATACCCCGCCCACCGAGGTTCCCGTCACCCCTGCGGAGCCGCCTGTGCAGGAGCCGATCGATCCCTTGGCAAAGGCGCCCTCGGAGCTCCGAACCACCTGGTTCGGCATCAGCAACTGGCACTACCAGGCTGGCGATCTTGGTTTCATCTTGGACGGCGAGGTTGTCAATTCCGGTCGTACGCCCAACCCGGCTGCCGTGACGAAAGCACTGACTGCGTTGACCAAGCGTGGGTCGGTCGATTTCTTCCTCGTGGGCCACGAGCACGGCGATCACGCGCTGCAGATCCCCGAGTACGCGAAGCAGACTGGCAAACCCATTTATGCGCCTGCCGCGGTTTGCGCCGCTGTGCTCGCCTACGGCAATCCCGCATCGCAGTGCACGACGCTCAAGGGCGGCGAGACGCTGAAGATGAATGATTTCGTGACGGTCCGCGTGGTGCGCTGGCTGCACAGCCTGGACTGCGGCCAAGCCGGAAACGGCACCGCAGGCGTCGAGACATTCGGCTTCCTCGTGACGGCGCAAACCAAGGACAAGGACAAGGTGCTCACGCTGTACGCGTCGGACAGCGGCGCGGGTGGCGTCGACCTGTTCATTCCGCGTGTCGTCGGCAAGGGCACGCCTTCCGAGACCGTCTATGGCGCACCGTTCTCCAACCTCGCCGACGCCTTCCGTGCAGCCAAGGTCCCCAACATCGATGTCTGGCAAGGCGGGCCCGAATCGCGCGTCGTGAACCAGGCCCGCGTTCTGATGCCCGCCTTCGGCATCAAGTACTTTCAGCCTCACCACCTCGGCACGCGAGCCACCCAGGTCGACGGCGTGAGCGTCGGCTACAAGTTGGAATACGGCCTTCACTTCCCCTACCTGGAATCCGAAGTGCCACTGTTGACCGCCTTCATGAAGAGCGTCGGCACGACACCGATGAACCCGGTCAACTACTTCGACGCGTGGGTCTTGAATGCGGACGGCTTCAAGCCGGTAGACAACGCGGACGTCAAGGCCGACTACGGCCTGCCGGCAACCGGTCCCGGCCCGGGAAAGCAAGGACCCAATCCACGCTCGGGTCAGCTGGAATGCGTCAACGACTGACCGCAGCCCACTCCACGAGGGCATAGCGTTCCAACGCGCCCTCACTTCACGCGGCGACGCGCGCGTCGCCGCATAGCCGTCAAACTCTAGAGGAACTGGCACATGAACATTCACCTATCACCCGACGACACGCGCACGGGTCGTCGTCAACTGCTGCAGCTGGGCGGCGGTCTCGCCCTTGCGGGCCTCCTGCCTTCGGTTGGCGCCCAGGGAACATGGCCGAGCAAGTCGATCCGCTTCGTCGTCCCGTTTGCGCCCGGTGGCAGCTCGGAAATCATTGCCCGCTCTGCGGCCGCCGAGCTTTCGAACACGATCGGCCAGAGCGTCTATGTGGACAACAAGCCGGGGGCTGCGGGAAACATTGCCATGTCTGAAGTCGCGCGCAGTGACGATCAGCACACGGTGATCCTGGGTCACATCGGCACGCTGGCCGTGAACCCCTACATCTTCGACAAGCTGCCGTACGACGCCAACAAGGATTTCAAACCGGTGAGCCTTCTGGCCAAGGTTCCAAGCCTCTACGTCGTGCATCCAGACGTACCGGCCAAGAACCTGACTGAGTTCATTGCGCTGGCCAAGAAGTCGCCTGGCAAGCTCAGCTACGGATCCGCTGGAAATGGGAGCGCTGGGCACCTGGCGTTCGAATACCTGAAAGTGACTTCAGGCGTCTTCATGCTGCACGTTCCCTACCGCGGCACGGGTCCGATGCTGACCGACCTGCTGTCGGGCAGGCTCGAGGCATCTGCCATCGGCGCGGCGGCCATCATCCCGTTCATCAAGTCGGGCAAGGTCCGATGCATCGCCACTGGATCGGCCAAGCGGTTGCCGCAACTGCCCGACGTCCCGACTGTCGCGGAGCAAGGCTTCCCCGGCTTCGAGATGACACAGTGGTATGGGTTGCTCGCCCCAACGACCATGGCCCCAGCCAACGTGGCGAAGCTCTCGGCTGAGACGATGAAAGCCATGAAGACCAACGCCGTTCTCGAGCGCCTGCGTGGCGATGCGGCAGAGTCCGTCGGCGGAACGCCGGAAGAATTTGCGAAGTTCATCTCGGTGGAGCAGGAGCGCTGGAAGAAAGTCATCGCTCGCGCCAACATCAAGCCCGACTAGTCCAACAATCAACGCCCGCAGCCAGCGGGTAGGATGGCCGCCCCGCAGCTGACGCCGAGATTCGAGACATGCGCATTCTGTTGGCCGAGGACGAACACTCGCTGGGCACCTGGCTGTGCAGGGCGCTCGAGCACGCCGGCATCCAGGTCGAATGGGTCGACGATGGAAGGCTGGCGGATCGCGCATTGCAACGGCGAGATCACGATGCGCTCGTGCTCGATCTCGGACTGCCGGGCATGGACGGCCATACCGTTCTTCAGAAGCTGAGGGAGCGGGATCAACGCTTGCCCACCTTGATTCTCACGGCGCGAGACTCGCTGGCCGAGCGCGTAGGCTCTCTCAATGCAGGTGCCGACGACTTTCTGGCCAAGCCATTCGCACTGGCGGAGCTGGAAGCGCGACTGCACGCGCTGGTCAGACGTGCACGCGGCGTGGAGCATCCCAGGATCGCTTGCGGGCCGCTGGCTTACGACGTGGCCCGCAAGCAGTTTCTTCTCTCCGGAGAACCCCTGGCGCTGTCACCGCGTGAACTGTCCGTGCTCCGTGCACTTGCGCATCACAGTGGACAGCCGCTGTCCAAGCAGCAGATCCTCGACAGGGTGTTTTCGGACGAGCAGGACGTACAACTGGAAGCGGTCGAAGTCCTGGTTCACAGGCTGCGCAAGCGGCTTGATGGAAAGGGTGTTCGCATCGTCACGATGCGCGGCCTCGGGTATGTGCTGGAAGCGGAGTAGGTGAGCCGCATGCGTCGTGTCGGACGCCTTCGTGCATGGTTGGCACGGGCGAGCCTGTGGAAGCGCTTGGCTTTTCTCTTGCTGCCGTGCCTCCTCGTCTTGACGACGATCGAGCTGTGGATGACACGACACGATGCGCTCGAGGCTGCGAACTCGGCGTATGACCGCTCGCTGCTGGGCGCACTCAAGTCGATCGACGCGAATATCTCGATCGCCTCCGGCGGCTTGGCGGTGGAACTGCCGTACACGATGTTCGAGTTCTTCGAGCTGACGGCCAGCGGGCAGGTGTTCTTTCGCGTCTCGACGTCCGACGGTCTGGTCGAGCTTGGCAGCGCCGACTTGCCCGCTCCACCTTCTCCGCTCACCCTGGGACGCCCCGAGTTCTACGACGCCATTTACTTTGGAGAGGCTGTCCGTTTGGCCGCCTATCAGCGTGTGCTCGATGGCTCTGTGAAAGACGCCGCGGAGCGCCAGAATGTATTGATTCAAGTCGGTGAAAGCACGCGGTCCCGTCAGGAGTTCACTTCGCGCTTCGTGCGCCGCGCGGCAGTGCGGGACATCGCGGTTCTCCTGTTGCTGATCGGATGCACGGCGGTTGCACTGGCTGCCGCGTTTCATCCCCTCGTTCGACTTGCCCGCGAGGTGCAGGCGCGCCGCCCGGACGATCTCACACGGATTGGAGACGAGGCGCTTCCAGCCGATCTGGAACCCCTGGTGGCTGCCGTCAACCAGCACATGAACCGTACGCGTGACCTGATCGCCCAACAGCGCCAGTTTCTCGACGATGCGTCGCACCAACTGCGCACGCATCTGACCACGCTCCAGATGCAGGTCGACTATGCAAAGCGAGAGGAAGATCCCGAAGGCGTCAGGAGCACGCTGGAGGCCATTGGTGTGGAAATATCGCGTGTCACGCGAAGCACCCAGCAGCTTCTTGCACTCGGTCGAAGCGACACCGCGTCGTTGGAGCTGACCGAATTCACGTTCGAGGACCTGCTTCGCGGCGTTGCCGTCGAGCACCTCCCGATGGCTCGAGCGAAGCAGCTCGATCTCGGCATCGATCCTGCGGCACCTTCTCAGCCTGCGGTCGGTGACGCTTCGTTGCTTCGGGAGGCACTGAGCAATCTGGTCGCCAACGCGATCGCGTACACGCCGCCCCACGGTGCGGTCACTCTCCATGGATCCGGCGACGAAACCGTCTGGCGTGTCGTCGTGGAAGACACAGGACCCGGCATGACGCTCGAAGAGCGCTCGACGCTCGGCCAGCGCTTCCAACGCGGGAAACAAGCCGCAGGAAGAGGGACTGGGCTCGGCATTGCCATTGCACGGTCGATCGCCCAACGCCATGCGGGTGGTTTGGACTTGTGCGAAAGAGAAAGCCCGGAACAGGGGCTCAGAGCCGTGATCTGGTGGCCAAAGCCATCGCAACGGCCGCAGTAGCAGGAGACACCATGAATCGATCTGAATTTTGGGCCAGGCGCGCGCTGCTTGGACTCGCAGCGGGCAGCATCGCGCCATCGGTCTGGGGCTTGGGTTCTTCCTCCGATCCCAGCCTTGGCGCGGCCGAATGCATCATCCCTGCCAAGGCAGGCGGTGGCTTCGATCTCACTTGTTCGCTGGCCCGTGATTCGCTGCAGCTTGTTCGCCCCTTGCGACCGCCGCTCTCTCAGCGGTTTCTTCCCGGTGGCATCGGCGCGGTCGCCTTCGACAGGGTAGCCAGTGGCCGCATGGGCGGCGAGAGTTTGCTGGTGGCCTTTTCAGGAGGCTCTTTGCTTAATCTTGCACAGGGTCGATTTGGACCGCACCCCCTGACAGCGGTGCGGTGGATTGCAACGCTGGGCACGGACTACGGCGTCGTCGCGGTGCACCGCGATTCCCCTTACAAGACGCTCGGCGATCTGGTCCTCGCTTTGCGCAGCGATCCCTCAGCGGTCGTGTTCGGGGCCGGGGGAACCGTCGGGAGCCAGGATTGGGTGAAAGCGGCGCTTCTGGTGCGCGCTGCGGGGCGCGAGCCCAAGGCGATGCGCTTCGTTTCGTTCGAGGGAGGAGGCGATGCACTGCGTGCACTGCAAGGGCGGCATGTGCATGTATTCCCAGGCGATGCCGCGGAGGCAACACAGGCGATCGCCGGCGGGGCCACGATCCGATTTCTGGCTGTTCTGGCTGATGAACGGCTCGGGGGAGCGTTGGCCGGCGTGCCAACGGCACGAGAACAGAAAGTCGACCTGGTCTGGCCGACGGTGCGCGGCGTCTACCTCAGTGCGAACAACCCGGAAAGTGTCGTTCGCGGCTGGGTGGCTGCGTTTCGCGATGCCCTCGCCGCACCGGGTTACGCCGCACTGCGGGCGAGGCACGGCCTGTATCCCTTCTCGCTGGTGGGCGTTGAACTGGAGCGCTTCGTCACCGACGAGATCGAAAAGTACCAACGCACTGTCGACGAGCTTGGCCTGCGCCGGTGGAACCGGTAGCGTGCGCTGTTCTGCCACGCTGGCCGGTGCTCAGGACCGGTCCGAACCAGGCCGAAAGTGACTCGGGGGCGATGAACAACGACGGCGCGTCCGCCGCCAGCACAATGCGCGCATGAAAACCCTTGCATTGTTCGTCGTCACGGCCCTTGCCGAGATCGTCGGCTGCTATTTGCCCTGGCTCTGGCTCAAGCAAGGCAGGTCGGCGTGGCTCCTGGTGCCGGCAGCGTTGAGCCTGGCGCTGTTCGCGTGGCTTCTGACCCTGCATGCGACGGCGTCCGGGCGCGTGTATGCCGCTTACGGTGGCGTTTACATCGGCGTCGCGATCGTCTGGTTGTGGGCGGTCGACGGGGTGCGTCCGACGCCATGGGATGCGGCAGGCGTCGCCGTGGCGCTGGCCGGCATGGGGCTCATCATGTTCCAGCCGCGCTGATCACGTGTGAATGAACCTGCTGCGCACCCCGATCTCGCATCTGCGGTCCTCATCGCACGGGACTGCGGCTCCGGTCCTCGACGCAAGCTCGCGGCGCTCGCGGCGGTTCCTTCACACGTGATGCGTCGACTTCTTGGCCGGTAGCGCCCGCGCCAAGAGAAAGACCCGCCGGCGGGCGCGGGCGGGTCTTTGTTGGGCAAGCGTTCCGGACCTGCTACTTCACCAGCAGCACCGACACCGGGCTCTCGGCGATCACCTTGGTCGCGACGGAGCCCATCAGCGCGCGGCCGAACATTCCGTGGCCGTGGGTGCCCATGACGATCAGGCCGGCGCCGGCTTCCTTGGCGGCCTCGACGATCTGTTCGGCCGTGTGGCCGTGGCGCACCTGCACGCTGTAGCCGGACACGCCCTGCTCGTCGAGGTAGGCCTTCACCGGGTCGAGCACCTTGCCGGCCTCTTCGGCGTAGTGGGCATCGACCACGTCTTTCGTGACGTGGCGCGTGACGTTGTTGGGCAGGCCGGTCGACACGTTCACCAGCACGAGGTCGGAGCCCTGGCTGAACATCGTGCGGTTGGCGCTCAAGTAGGCGAGGGCCTTCTGGGTGTAGGGGCTGCCGTCGACGGCGACGAGGATTTTCATGGAGGGTCCTTTCGTTGTGACTGAAGAGGGTGCGGCTCGATGCGGCACGGTTGCCATGTGACCACAGCGTGCCGCGCCATGGCCGAGCAAGCCCCCGACAGCGCTACGGTTTTGATGTCGCACCGCGTGCATCGAGCGGGTCTGTGCAGCCACGGTCTCGAGCCTAGGCTGCGGCCCGGGTCGTGCCTTGACGCAGATCAAGCCGGTGTTCGAAGTCCGCCGCTAGCCTTGCCGCATGCACGCAGCCTTCTCGATCACGCCGCCCACGGCCGTGACGCTTGACGCGTCCCATGCGGCCTGGGCCGTGCTCGACGACCCGTCCGAGTGGTCCGCGTTCGGCCACGCGCTCGACGCCGACGCCGCCACCGGCCGCTGGGAATCGCAGGTCGTCGTGGAGGGTATGCACTGCGCCGCCTGCGCGTTCACGGTCGAGGCGGCGCTGCGGCAGGTGCCGGGCGTGCTGCGCGCCGACGTCAACGCCGCGAGCCGACGCGCCCGCGTGGTGTGGTCGGCGGCGGCGGTGCGGCCGGCGCGCTGGTTCGCCGCATCGGCGTCCGCGGGCTATCCGCTGGTACCGGCCGGCGACCTGCAGGCGCGGGCGCGGCGCACGCGCGAAGGGCGCGTCGCGCTGTGGCGCTGGCTGGTGGCCGGTTTCTGCATGATGCAAGTGATGATGTACGCCTACCCCGCGTACATCGCGCAGCCCGGCGACATGTCCCCCGACGCAGCGCAACTGCTGCGGTGGGCTTCCTGGGTACTCACGCTGCCGGTGTTGCTGTTCTCCTGCGGACCGTTCTTCCGCAGTGCCGCGCGCGACCTGCGGCAGCGGCGCGTCGGCATGGACCTGCCGGTGGCGCTCGGCATGGCGATCACCTTCGCGGTGAGCACCGCCGGCACCTTCGACCCGGCCGGCCCGCTGGGCCGCGAGGTGTACTTCGATTCGCTCACGATGTTCGTGTTCTTCCTGCTCACCGGACGCTGGCTCGAAATGCGATTGCGCGACCGCACGGCCGGCGCGCTGGAGGCGTTGATGAACCGGCTGCCCGACAGCGTCGAACGCCTGGGCGTGGGCGGCCGCTTCGAACGCGTGGCGGTGCGTCGGCTTGCCACGGGCGACGTGGTGCGCGTGCTGCCGGGCGAGGCTTTTCCGGCCGATGGCGTGGTGACGCTCGGCGACACCGCCGCCGACGAGGCACTGCTCACCGGCGAGTCGCGCCCGGTGCCCCGGCCCTGCGGCGCGCGCGTGCTGGCCGGCAGCCACAACATTGCGGCGACGGTGCAGGTGCGCATCGAATCGGTGGGCGCCGACACACGCTTCGCACAGATCGTCGCGCTGATGGAGAGCGCGTCGCTGGGCAAGCCGCGGCTCGCGCAACTGGCCGACCGGGTGGCGCGGCCGTTTCTCGTTGGCGTGCTGGCGGCGGCGGCGCTGGCCGCGGCGCTCTGGTGGCAGGCCGGCCCTGGCCAGGCGTTGATGGTCGCGGTGGCGGTGCTGATCGTCACCTGCCCGTGCGCGCTCTCGCTCGCCACGCCCGCGGCCATGCTGGCCAGCGCCGGTGCGCTGGCGCGTGGCGGTGTGATGGTGCGCGACCTGCAGGCGCTGGAGGCGCTCGCCGCGGTCGACACCGTGGTGTTCGACAAGACGGGCACGCTCACGCGCGACACGCCGCGGCTCGACCGCGTCTACAGCCGCCGCGGCACGCTGCCGGGCGAGGCCGTGGAGCTGGCTGCGGCGCTGGGCCTGCAATCGCTGCACCCCGCGGCACGCGCGTTGGTGCAGGCCTGGGCCGACCCGCACCGGCTGCCGCCGCCATGGACCACGACCGGGGTCGTCGAGCACGCCGGGCAGGGCCTCGAAGGCACCGTGCGGCGATCGTCGGCCGACACCGCACCGCGCCGTCTGCGCCTGGGCTCGGCGGCGTTCTGCGGCGTGCCGTCGCTCGACGTCGATACGGCGCAGGTGCATCTTTGCGACGCGCACGGCTGGGTCGCGAGCTTCGTGCTGGCCGAGGACCTGCGCGAAGACGCCGCCGCGGCCGTGGCCGCGCTGGTGGGGCAGGGCATCGACGTGCGTTTGCTCTCCGGTGACCGTGGCGCCGCGGCGAGCGAGGTGGCGGGGCGCGCGGGCATCACGCACGCGCGCGGCGACTGCACGCCCGAGGCCAAGCTTCATGCACTCCAGCATCTGCAGACCGCGGGGCGGCGTGTGGCGATGGTCGGCGACGGGCTCAACGACGGGCCGGTGCTGGCCTGCGCGCACGCGTCGTTCGCCTTCGGCCAGGCCGTGCCGCTGGCGCAGGCGCGCGCCGACTTCATCGTGCTCGGCGGCAGGCTCGGCGCGATTCCCGACGCCATCGCGCAAGCGCGCCGAACGCTCGCGATCGTTCGCGAGAACCTGTGGTGGGCCGCTGGCTACAACGCGCTGTGCGTGCCGCTGGCGCTGGCCGGCTGGCTGCCGGCATGGCTCGCCGGGCTGGGCATGGCGGGCAGCTCGCTGGTGGTGGTGCTCAACGCCGCGCGGCTGGCGCGCCCGCCGGTCATCAAGGCTGCCGCCTGATGGACATCCTGTTCCTGCTCATCCCGTTCTCGGTCGTGCTCGTGCTGCTGATCCTCGGCGGCCTCTGGTGGGCGGTGGACCGTGGCCAGTTCGACGACGTGCAGCGCGAAGGCGAGCGCATTCTTCACGACGATTGATCTGCATCAAGCTGCAGCGGGTGTCGCGCCGAGACACTGACCGGGTTCCATAGAAAAGGCCCGACGATGCAAGTTCCCAACCCTCCCGCGGCGGCGTACAGCGACACCGCCGTCCGACAGTTCGCCCTGATGTCCGTGGTCTGGGGCGTGGTCGGCATGCTGGTCGGCGTGGTCATCGCGTCGCAGCTGGCCTGGCCGGAACTCAACCTCGGCATCTCGTGGCTCAGCTATGGACGGCTGCGGCCGCTGCACACCAACGCGGTCATCTTCGCCTTCGGCGGCTGCGCCTTGATGGCCACCAGCTTCCATGTGGTGCAACGCACCTGCCAGGTGAGGCTGTTCGCGCCGGGGCTGGCATCGTTCGTGTTCTGGGGCTGGCAGATCGTCATCGTGGCCGCGGCCATCAGTCTGCCGATGGGCTACACCAGCGGCAAGGAATACGCCGAACTCGAATGGCCGATCGACATCCTGATCACGGCGGTGTGGGTGGCCTACGCGATCGTGTTCTTCGGCACCATCGCGATGCGCAAGGTGCGCCACATCTACGTGGCCAACTGGTTCTACGGCGCCTTCATCATCGCGGTGGCCTTGCTGCACATCGTCAACAGCGCTGCCATCCCGGCCGGCTGGATGAAAAGCTATTCGGCCTACGCGGGCGTGCAGGACGCGATGGTGCAGTGGTGGTACGGCCATAACGCGGTGGGCTTCTTCCTCACCGCCGGCTTCCTCGGGATGATGTACTACTACATCCCCAAGCAGGCCGGCCGGCCGGTGTATTCGTACCGGCTTTCCATCGTCCACTTCTGGGCGCTGATCTTCACCTACATGTGGGCCGGCCCGCACCACCTGCACTACACCGCGCTGCCCGACTGGACGCAGTCCATCGGCATGGTGTTTTCGCTGATCCTGCTGGCGCCCAGCTGGGGCGGGATGATCAACGGCGTGATGACGCTCTCGGGCGCCTGGCACAAGCTGCGCACCGACCCCATCCTGCGCTTCCTGATCGTCGCGCTGTCCTTCTACGGCATGGCGACCTTCGAGGGGCCGATGATGTCCATCAAGACGGTCAATGCGCTGAGCCACTACACCGACTGGACCATCGGCCACGTGCACGCCGGCGCGCTCGGCTGGGTCGGCTTCATCACGATGGGCTCGCTCTACTACCTGATCCCGCGCCTGTGGGGCCGCACCGAGATGCACAGCGTGAAGGCGATCGAGGTGCATTTCTGGATGTCGACCGTGGGCGTCGTGCTGTACATCGCCGCGATGTGGATCGCCGGCGTGATGCAGGGCCTGATGTGGCGCGCCATCAACGCCGACGGCACGCTCACCTACACCTTCGTCGAAAGCGTGAAGGCCACCTACCCGTACTACGTGGTGCGCCTGCTCGGCGGCCTGCTGTACCTGGGCGGCATGCTGGTCATGGCCTGGAATGTCTGGATGACGGTGGTCTCGGGCCGCTCGGTGCCCGCCCGCATTCCCACGCTGGTCCACGCCTGAGATCGGAAACACCATGAGTTCGAACGCACCCAAGACCGGCTTCTCGCACGAGAAGATCGAGACCAACAACTTCCTGATGATCGTGCTGATCCTGCTGGTGATTGCCGTCGGCGGCCTGGTGGAGATCGTGCCGCTGTTCTTCCAGAAGTCGACCACCGAGGCCGTGACCGGCGTGAAGCCGCTCGAGGCGCTGCAACTGGTCGGCCGCGACATCTATACGCGCGAGGGTTGCTACAACTGCCACTCGCAAATGATTCGGCCGTTCCGCGCCGAAACGCTGCGCTACGGCCATTATTCGGTGGCGGGCGAGTTCGTCTACGACCACCCGTTCCAGTGGGGCAGCAAGCGCACCGGCCCCGACCTGCACCGCGTGGGCGGCAAGTACAGCGACGAGTGGCACCGCATCCACCTGAACAACCCGCGCGACCTGGTGCCCGAGTCGAACATGCCGGCCTACACCTGGCTCGAAACCTCGCCGGCAGACGCGGCCAGCATCGGCACCCACATGACGGCGCTGCGGCGCGTGGGCGTGCCCTACACCGACGAGCAGATCGCCGGCGCCAAGGACGCGGTAGCCGGCAAGACCGAGATGGACGCCATCGTGGCGTACCTGCAGTCGCTCGGCCTGGCACTCAAGTAACGCCAAGAGAGCCCCCCATGGACATCACCACCCTGCGCATCGCGGCCACGCTGGCCTCCTTCGTCACTTTCATCGGCATCCTGGTCTGGGCCTTCGCCCGCCACAACACCGCGGGCTTCGACGAAGCCGCGCAGTTGCCCTTCGAACAGGAATGAAGGCCACACCATGAGCGATTTCATCAGCGGCTTCTGGTCGCACTACGTCACTTTCATCTCGCTGGCCAGCATCGCGGCCTGCGCGCTGTTGCTGTGGATCACCAACCGTGCGCGCGCGCCCATCGGCGGCGACAACACCACCGGCCACGTCTGGGACGAAGACCTGCGTGAGATGAACAACCCATTGCCGCGCTGGTGGGTCGGGCTGTTCGTGCTGACCATCGTCTTCGCGCTGGGCTACCTGGTGGCGTACCCGGGGCTGGGCAGCATGCAAGGTCAACTGGGTTGGAGCACGGCCGGCGAATACCGCAAGGACATGGCCAAGGCCGAAGCCGAACTCGCGCCGGTGTACGCCAAGTACACGGCGATGCCGGCCGAGCAGATGGCGGGCGACCCGCAGGCCATGGCCATCGGCGAGCGGCTCTTTCTGAACAACTGCGCGCAATGCCACGGCTCCGACGCGCGCGGCAGCAAGGGCTTTCCGAACCTGACCGACGCCGACTGGCTGCATGGCGGCGAGCCCGCCAAGATCCAGGAAACCATCACGCTCGGCCGCACCGGCGTCATGCCGCCGATGGCCGCGGCGGTGGGCTCGCCGGAGGACGTGAAAAACGTCGCCAACTACGTGCTGAGCCTGTCAGGCAGCCCGCACGACTCGGTGCGCGCCGGCCTCGGCAAGAGCAAGTTCACCGCCTGTGCGGCGTGCCATGGGATGACCGGCGGCGGCAACCCGATGCTCGGCGCGCCCAACCTGTCCGACCGCGTGTGGCTGCACGGCTACGGGCAGGACGCCATCGTCTCGATCATCAACACCGGCAAGACCAACCAGATGCCGGCGCAGCAGGGCCGCCTGACCGAGGCGCAGATCCAGGTGCTGTCGGCCTATGTGTGGGGCCTGTCGAACAAGGCGCAGTCCGCGCCGCGCTGAACAGACACTGCCCATCCGCATGTCCGCCTCCCCACGACCCGAACCGCGACGCGTCATCCCGATCGCACCGGCGGCGCCCACCGCCCCAGCTGCGGAAGAGGGCGTCGGTCTCTACGAAGCGCACAAGAAGATCTATGCGCGCAGCGTTCAGGGCGTGTTCGCGCGCTGGCGCTGGGCCATGGTGTTCGTCACGCAGATCGTCTTCTACGGCCTGCCGTGGCTCGCATGGGGCGAGCGTCAGATGGTGCTGTTCGATCTCGGCGCGCGGCGCTTCTACCTGTTCGGGCTGGTGCTCTATCCGCAGGACCTGATCTACCTCACCGGGCTGCTGGTGGTGTCGGCGCTGCTGCTGTTCCTGTTCACCGCGGTGGCGGGCCGGCTGTGGTGCGGCTACGCCTGCCCGCAGACCGTCTACACCGAGATCTTCATGTGGGTCGAGGAGAAGGTCGAAGGCGCCCGCAGCGCGCGCATGCGGCTGGACAAGGGAACGCTGTCGCTGGAGCGTGCGGTCAAGAAAACCTTCAAGCACCTGGTGTGGCTGGGCATCGCGCTGTGGACCGGCTTCACCTTCGTCGGCTATTTCACGCCCATCCGCGAGCTCGGCATGGCCTTCCTGCAGACCCGCATGGGCTCGTGGGAAGTGTTCTGGGCTTTCTTCTACGGCTTCGCCACTTACGGCAACGCCGGCTTCATGCGCGAGCAGGTCTGCAAGTACATGTGCCCGTACGCGCGCTTCCAGGGCGCGATGTTCGACCGCGACACGCTGATCGTCAGCTACGACGTCGCGCGCGGCGAGCCCCGCGGCCCCCGCGGCAAGCAGCACGATCGCAGCACCCTCGGCGACTGCATCGACTGCACCCTGTGCGTGCAGGTGTGCCCGACCGGCATCGACATTCGCGAAGGCCTGCAGTACGAGTGCATCGGTTGCGGCCTCTGCGTCGACGCCTGCAACGGCGTGATGCGCAAGATGGACTACCCGCCGGGCCTCATCCGCTACGCCACGCAGAACGGCATGGCCGGCCGCTGGTCGCCGCGCCAGGTGCTGCGCCGCGTGCTGCGACCGCGCGTGCTGGTCTACAGCGCCGTGCTCGCGGCGCTGTGCATCGGCCTGCTGGCCAGCCTGGTGGTGCGCACGCCGCTCAAGGTCGACGTGGTGCGCGACCGCGCTTCGCTCTCGCGCATCGTCGACGGCGGCATGCTGGAGAACGTCTACCGCCTGCAGCTCATGAACGCGACCGAGCGCCCGCAGCGCTACGCCATCACCGCCAGCGGCCTCGACGGGCTGAGCGTGGCCGCCGGCGCGACGCTCGACGTGCTGCCCGCGGAATCGCGCTGGGTCGCGGTGCGGCTGCAGCTGCCCTACGGCACCGCGCCGGCGGGTTCGCACACCGTGCATTTCGACGTGCAGGCCGCCGACGGCACGGCGCGCGTCTCCGAGAAAGCCATCTTTCTGGTTCCCCGCTGAACATCGACAGGACACGCCATGAACATCGTTGCATCCGACACCGCGCCGCGGGCCGCCGAACCTTGGTGGAAATTTCCGCTGGTCTGGATGGTGATCGCCGGCCCCGCCATCGTGGTCGTGGCGGGCTTCGTCACGCTGTGGCTGGCCATCCGCACGCCCGACCCGGTGGTGGCGGAGGACTACTACCGGCGCGGCGTGGAGATCAACAAGACGCTGGCGGACAAGAAGCTGCTGCCCGCGCAGACCGGGCGCAACCACGCCGCGACGCCCAGTGACGACGTGCCGCTGCCCAAGAAGTGAGGGTGTAAAATGAAACGCCGCATTCGCCGCCTGGCCTGGATCCTCTGGCCGTCGTTCCTGCTGGCCTGCGTGGTCGAGATGGGGATGTTCGCGCTGGTCGACCCGGGCGACGTGCACTGGCGTGGCGAGCCGTTGCCGCTGTCGCGCCAGGGCCTCTACACCGTGGCCTTCTTCGTCTTCTGGGTGTTGGCCATGGGTTCGAGCGCGCTCACCGCGCTGCTGGCGATGTCGCGGCGCGAGGTCAACAAGCCGGAGGATTGACGATGCGCCGCAGCTTGTCGGCGTCGGCGATGCGCACGTGGCGCTGCTGCACCGCGACGATGCCGTCCTCGACGAACTTCGACAGCGTGCGGCTCACCGTCTCGAGCTTGAGACCGAGGTAGCTGCCGATCTCCTCGCGCGTCATGCGCAGCACCAGTTCCGACTGCGAGAAGCCACGCGCGTGCAGGCGCTGCACCAGGTTCAGCAGAAAGGCGGCCAACCGCTCCTCGGCGCGCATGCTGCCCAGCAGCAGCATCACGCCGTGCTCGCGCACGATCTCGCGGCTCATGATCTGGTGCACGTGGCGCTGCAGGGCGGTCACCTCGCGCGACAGCTCCTCGATGCGCTCGAAAGGCATCACGCAGACTTCGGCGTCCTCCAGCGCGACGGCGTCGCAGGTGTGGCGGTCGTTGACGATGCCGTCGAGCCCGATGATCTCGCCGGCCATCTGGAAACCGGTGACCTGGTCACGGCCGTCTTCCGAAGTCACGCGGGTCTTGAAGACGCCGGTGCGGATGGCGTAGAGCGAGGTGAAGCGCTCGCCGTTGTGGAACAGCGTGTCGCGCCGCTTCACCTTGCGCCGCGTGGCGACGAGATCGTCGATGCGCCGGAGCTCGGCGGGCTGCAGGCCGACCGGCATGCACAGCTCGCGCAGGTTGCAGTTGGAACAGGCGACTTTGATAGTTTCGGGCGTCATGGCAATGCCGACGCGCGCAGGCCGGGGAGAGCGCTGCCGGCGTGTCGATGGGCGTGTCGTGATTGTCCTAAACGACACACGCGCGAGGCTTGACGCAGGTCAATGGAGCGAAGCGCCGTTGGCGGCACAGTCACAGCGCACCGCGTGCCCCATCCACCATGTCCACCTCCATCCTCTCCGAAGCCGCCGCCGGCCCGAGCACCGATCTCGCGGCCACGTCGACCGTTGCCACGCCCTCGGCGGGCGGCACGGCCGCGATCACGCCCGCCACGCTGCGCCGCTTCGACGTCGCCGGGCCGCGCTACACGTCCTACCCGACCGCCGACCGCTTCGTCGACGCCTTCGGTGCCGACGCCTACGCGCAGGCCCTGCGACAGCGCGCGCTGGGCGCCCGGGCGCTGCCGTTGTCGCTCTACGTGCATCTGCCGTTCTGTGCCTCGCTGTGCTATTTCTGCGCCTGCAACAAGATCGTCACCAAGCACCACGATCGCGCCGACGACTACCTGCGCTACCTGGCGCGCGAGGTCGAGCTGCAGGTGGCGCAGCTCGGCCACGGCGCGCTGGTGAGCCAGCTGCACCTGGGCGGCGGCACGCCGACCTTCCTCGACGACGCCGAGCTCGCACAACTGATGGAGATGCTGCGCAGCGCTTTCGTGCTGGCGCCCGATGGCGAGTATTCGATCGAGATCGACCCACGCACCATCGACGAGAGCCGGCTCGAGACGCTGGCGGCGATGGGCTTCAACCGCTTGAGCTTTGGCGTGCAGGATTTCGACCCGGCCGTGCAGAAGGCGGTGCACCGCATCCAGCCGGCGGCGCAGGTGTTCGACCTGATGGCGGCGGCGCGGCGTCTCGGCTTCGCGTCGGTCAACATCGACCTGATCTACGGCCTGCCGAAGCAGACGGCCGCGTCGTTCGACCGCACCCTGGCGCAGATCTGCCAACTGCGGCCCGACCGCATCGCGCTCTACGCGTACGCGCATCTGCCCGAACGCTTCAAGCCGCAGCGGCGCATCGAGGCGGCCGAGCTGCCCGACGCGGCGACCAAGCTCGACATGCTGTCGCGCTCCATCGCCGCCCTGACCGCGGCCGGCTACGTCTACATCGGCATGGACCACTTCGCGCTGCCGAGCGACGCGCTTGCCGTCGCCAAGCGGCAAGGGCGCCTGCACCGCAACTTCCAGGGCTACAGCACGCAGCCCGATTGCGACCTGATCGCGCTCGGCGTCTCGGCCATCGGCCGCGTCGGCGCCACCTACAGCCAGAACGCGAAGACGCTGGAGGAGTACTGCGACCTGCTCGACCAGGGCCGCCTGCCGGTGGTGCGCGGCCTGGCTTTGTCGCGCGACGACGTGCTGCGGCGCTCGGTGATCATGGCGCTGATGTGCCAAGGGACGGTGAATTTCGAGGCGATCGGACTGGCGCACCTGGTCGACTTTCGCCGGCATTTCGCTGCCGAGCTCGAAGCCCTCTCGCCGCTCGTTTCACAGGGCCTGGTGACCATCGGCGCGCACGAGATCGACGTGACACCGACCGGTTGGTTCTTCGTGCGCGCCATTGCAATGGTGTTCGATCGCTACCTGCAGGCCGACCGCAACCGCACGCGGTTTTCTCGAATCATCTAGGGCGGCAATGCAAACCGCCCTTGTCGGAACAGCGCTGCTGATGGGCCTGGCCGGCGGGCCGCATTGCGTGGCGATGTGCGGTGCGGCGTGCGCCGGCGTGATCCGCATCGTGCGTACGCCCTTGGGCGGCGGCGTCGCGGCGCTGCCGATGCCGGCGCTGTCGACATCGCTCGCGTTCCACGCCGGGCGGCTCGCCGGCTACGCAGCGGGCGGTGCGATCGCGGCGAGCGCGGTGCAGAGCCTGGCCTTCGCGAGCGAGCACGTGGCGGCGTTGCGGCCGCTGTGGCTGCTGTTGCACATCTTCGTGTTCGCGTGGGGCGTGGTGCTGGCGGTCGCAGGTCGTCAGCCGCTGTGGGCGCATGCCCTGGGCCGACTGGCGGTGAGCGGGCTGCGGCCACTGGCCGGCTCACGCTGGGGCGTGCTCGCGACCGGTGCGCTGTGGCTGTCGATGCCGTGCGGGCTGCTGTATTCGGCGCTGATGCTGGCCGCGCTGGGCAACGGAGCACTGGAAGGCGGGATGGTGATGGCGGCCTTCGCGGCCGGCAGCGGCGTGTCGCTGCTGCTCGCCCCTTGGCTCCTGCAGCGTCTGCGCATGGGCTTCGGCGTCGCACGCCGAGCGTGGGGCACGCGCTTCGCCGGCGCGGTGCTCGCCGCCGTGGCGCTGCAGGCCGTCTGGCACGACCTGAGCCGCCAGATCGCGATCTGGTGCCAGTGAAGGGGCAGGGCCAGCGAGCTCGGGGCTAGCCGGCGAGGCCGGCGTACACCGTCTGCACGTCGTCGTTGGCGTCGATGGCCGCGAGAAACACTTCGACTTCTTCGAGGTGCTCGGCGCTCAAGGTGGCCGGATCGACCGGGTTCTTGGCCTTGTAGCCCAGCTTGGCCGACAGCACCTGAAAACCTTGCGCCGGCAGCGCGCGGCTCACCAGGTCGAGGTCGGCCGGCTCGGTGAGGAACACCGTGACGCCGTCTTCAGGGCCGGGCTCGAAGTCCTGCGCACCGGCCTCGATGGCGGCCAGCTCAGGGTCGGCACCGGCGGTCGACGGCTCGGCCTCGATCATGCCGAGGTGGTCGAAGTCCCAGGCCACCGAGCCCGAGGTGCCGAGCTGGCCCTTGCGGAACAGCACCCGCATCTCGGGCGCGGTGCGGTTCACGTTGTCGGTCAGGCACTCGACCATCACCGGCACGCGGTGCGGCGCGAAGCCTTCGTAGATCACGTGCTCGAAATGGACCGCCTCGCCGGTGAGGCCGGCGCCTTTCTTGATGGCGCGGTCCAGCGTTTCCTTCGGCATCGACACCTTGCGCGCCTGCTCTACCACCAGCCGCAGCCGGGCGTTGGAGGCCGGGTCGGCACCGCTGCGCGCGGCGATCATGATGTCCTTGGCCAATTTCCCAAACACGCGACCCTTGGCGTTGGCCGCCAGGTCCTTGTGCTTTGCTTTCCACTGTGCGCCCATGTCTGTGCTCCTTCTTGTCGGCTTCGTTCGATCGGCCCTCAGCCGGCCAGCCCCTTCCAGAGCATGTAGGCGGCCAGCAGGTACAGGATGCTCGCGAACACCCGCTTGAGTTTTTTCACCGGCAGGCTGTGCGCTGCCTTGGCGCCGAGCGGCGCGGTGAAGACGCTGCACGCGGCGATCACGACCAGCGCCGGCAGCCAGATGTAGCCGAAGGAGCCGGCAGGCAGTCCTTGGACGTTGGTGCCGCTGACGATGTAGCCGGCCACGTTCGCCACCGCGATCGGAAAGCCCAACGCCGCGCTGGTGGCCACCGCGTTGTGGATCGCCACGTTGCACCAGGTCATGAACGGCACGCTGATGAAGCCGCCGCCCGCGCCGACCAGGCCCGAGATGAAGCCGATCACGCCGCCCGCGCCGAGCTGGCCCGCGGTGCCGGGCATCTGGCGCGTCGGCTTGGGCTTCTTGTCGAGGAACATCTGCGTGGCGGAGAAGCCGACGAAGAGCGCGAAGAAGATGGCCAGGGCGGTGCCCTTGAGCAGCGCGAACACGCCGAGGCTGCCGACCAGGCTGCCGATCACGATGCCGGGCGACAGCCGCCGCACGATGTCCCAACGCACCGCGCCGCGCTTGTGGTGCGCGCGCACGCTGGAGATGGAGGTGAAGATGATGGTCGCCATCGACGTGGCGATCGCCATCTTCACGGCCAGATCGGCCGGCACACCGCGGTGGCCCATGATGATCGTGATGAAGGGCACCATCACCATGCCGCCGCCGATGCCCAGCAGCCCCGCCAGAAAGCCGGTGGCGATGCCCAGCACGGCGAGTTCGAGGATCAACAGGGGTTCGAGCGACATGCGGGGATTCCGGCGAAAAAGACGACGGCCCCGATCAAGGGGCCGCAGCGGATTGAAAAAGGTGTCTGCAGTGGGGTGCGCCGGACCCGCATCCTGAACCAGGGTTCAGGTGGGCGAGGGCAGCAAGACTTCGGGTTCATCTAACGCGAGATGATCACGCCCGTCAAGCGATGTACCAAGCCCGGCTCCGGAGAGCATTGGAACAAGGAAATATTAAGCCCGACGCGCACTGCAGACCGTTCTGATTTTACGCCCGCATCGTGCCCGACGTGTAGGCCGTCGGGCCATTTGTCAGAGCAGGTGGCCGTCACCGGCCAGGGCGTGGTCGAGGCGCTGGATGAGTTGCGCGGCGCGTTCGTCCTCCGGCGTGGCGGACATCGAATCAGGCGCTGCGGCAGGCACCACCGCCGGTGCGGCGGCCACGGGTTGCTGACCGAGGTCGAAGGCCAGGTTCAGCGCGGCCAGCACCGCGATGCGGTCGCGCGCCTTCACCTTGTTGGCGTCGCGGATCTTGCACATGGCCGTGTCGACCCGTTCGACCGCTTCGCGCAACTGGGCTTCGCCGCCGTCGGGGCACCCGAGCAGGTAACTCTGTCCCATGATCTGGACTTCGAGCTGTTTCATGGCGAGGCGGGATCCTGTGAGGGTTCGACCGGCAGCCGCTCCAGCACCGCGTCGATGCGGGTGCGCGCGGCCGCGAGGCGCGACTTGAGCGCGTCGCGTTCGCGCGTCAGCGCCTCGACCTGTTCCTGCAGCAGCGCATTGGTGCGCTGGATTTCTTCGTGGCGCACGAGCAAACGTTCGACGCGCTCGGCGATCTGATCGAGGGGGCTCGGTGCGGGCATGGCTGAGGATTGTAGGTGGCTCGCGGGCGGCCGCAGCGGGTGCTTTTTCACGGTACGCCGCCGCGGCCGCGGCCATTAGAATCGGCCGCGTTGGTGCTCGCACCGCGGTTCACGCGGCGCAGTTCAACGGGAAGCAGGAGTCAGAGCCCTTCGGGCCGCGATCAGCCTGCGCTGCCCCCGCAACGGTCAAACAGACGGAATCGGTCACGGTTCCGCTTTCATCATCAGCCACTGGGTGCCCTGAAACAGGTGCCTGGGAAGGCGATGAAGGTCGCTCTGTCAGCCCGGATACCGGCCAACGAGGAGACGACGCGCGCAACGCGTCGTCATGACGCCCAAGCGTCTGGCGGGGAAGCCGGACAGGGGTTTTGTTCTCGAGTTCGTTTCATGATCCATCGTTTTTCTTCCGTGGGCTCCAGCCTGCCTGTGCGTGCGCGCGCGCGTTTCTGCCTTGCCGCGCTTCCGTTCGCCGTCGCGACCACCTTTCCGGCGGCGGTGCTCGCCCAGGGCACCACGACTGCGCCGTCGTTGCGCGAGACCGTCGTGACGGCCACGCGCGTCGAGCAACCGCTGTCGGACCTGGTGGCCGACGTGTCCATCGTCGACAGCGACACCATCGCGCGCAGCGGCGCCACCGGCGTGGCCGACGTGCTGGCGCGCCTGCCCGGCATCGAGATCGGCCGCACCGGCGGCATCGGCAACGCGACCAGCGTGTTCATCCGCGGCGCCGAGTCGCGCTTCACCGCGGTCTACATCGACGGCGTGCGCATCGATTCGCAATCCACGGGCGGCGCCGCGTGGGAAGGCATCCCGCTCGGGCAGATCGATCGCATCGAAGTGCTGCGCGGCCCGGCCGCGGCGGTGTACGGCTCCGACGCCATCGGCGGCGTGATCCAGCTCTTCACCAAGCGCGGCGAGGGCCCGGCGACGCCCTACGTCGGCGTGGGCATCGGCAGCCACCAACTGCGCAAGGCCGAGGCCGGCCTGAGCGGCTCGGCGGGCGAGGGCGGTGCCTTCGACTACTCGCTGGGCGTGTCGCGCGAAGAGAGCGACGGCTTCAACCTGCAGCCGCTCGACAAGCGAAACCCGGTGCGCACCGCACAGTACAGCGCCGACGGCTGGACCAGCCCCGACCGCGACGGCTACCGCAACACCTCGGCCAACGCGCGCCTGGGCTTCCAGATCAACCCGGCCCACCGGCTCGAAGGCACTTTCCTGTACAGCGACACCGAAGCGCAATACGACAACGCCGCGCGCACTGCCCGGCCGCCTGCCGTGTTCCCGGACGACACCGGCACCAACACACTGCGTACCGCCGGCCTGGCCTGGGTCGCCAAGTGGAACGAGATCTACAGCACCCGGTTGCAGGTGACCGACGGCAAGACGACGTACCAGACGATGCCCTCGTTCTATCGGACCGAGACCGAGACCCGCGGCTACCTGTTCCAGAACGACTTCAAGTTCGGTGCGCACCGTTTCAACGCGACGCTGGAGCGCCGCGAGGACGCGCTCGACAACGCCGCCACCTCGGCCGCCTCGCCGCGGCTGGCGCGCGACCGTTCGCAGAACGCGCTGTCGCTGGGCTACGGCTTCGTGCAGGGACCGCACTCGCTGCAGTTGCAGGCGCGGCACGACGACGACAGCGAGTTCGGCGGCAAGACCACCGGCAGTGCCGCCTACGGCTTCGCGATCACGCCGCAGTGGCGCGCGACGGCTTCGGCCGGAACGTCGTTTCGCGCGCCGACGCTGTACCAGCGCTTCAGCGAATACGGTCTTGCCAGTCTGAAGCCCGAGGAGGGCCGTAACGTCGAGCTGGGCCTGCGCTGGTCCGAAGGCGCCACCAACGCCGGCGTGGTGGTCTACCGCAACCGCGTGACGAACCTGATCGCCTTCGGTGCGGCCGGTGGCTGCCCGTCGGCCTTCGGCTGCTACGCGAACACCGCGCGCGCCGAGTACCAGGGCCTCACGCTGAGCGCCGGCCATCGCATCGGCGACGTCACGCTGCGTGCGTCGGCCGACTTCCAGGACCCGCGCGACCTCGTGACCGACAAGCAGCTCGCGCGCCGCGCACGCCGGCACGGCACGCTGGGTGCCGACTGGGCCGTCGCCGGCTGGACGCTGGGCGCGGAGGTGCAGACTTCGGGCATGCGCTACGACGATGCCGCCAACACCCGCCGACTCGGCGGCTACACCCTGCTCAACCTGGTGGCGAGCACCAAGTTGACGCCGTCGTTGACGGTCATCGCGCGCCTGGACAACGCGGGCGACAAGGACTACCAGTACGCCCGCCTGTATGCGACCGCGGGCCGCACGGCTTACGTCGGGTTGAAGTGGTCGCCGCAGTAACTCCGCGCGCAAGCTGCGCGGCCGTTCTCGTGGCGGCCCCGGCGTCCGGCCAGGGCAAGACCACGGTGGCGGCCGCGCTCGCGCGCCTGCATGCGCGGCAGGGCCACCGCGTGCGCGCCTTCAAGTGCGGGCCCGACTTCCTGGACCCGCACTGGCTGGCGCTCGCCACCGGCGCGCCGGTGCATTCGATGGACCTCTGGATGACCGGCGAGGCCGACTGCCGCGCGCGGCTGAACGAGGCTGCGGCGACCTGCGACCTGGTGATCGTCGAGGGTGTGATGGGCCTGTTCGACGGCACGCCCAACGCGGCCGACCTGGCCGAGCGATTCGGCCTCGCTGTGATCGCCGTGATCGACGCGCGCGCCATGGCCGGCACCTTCGGGGCGCTGGCCTTCGGCCTGCAGAATTTCCGCCCGGGCCTGCCCTGGGCCGGCGTGCTGGCCAACCGCGTGGCCAGCGAACGCCATGCCGGCATGCTGAAAGACGCGCTGCGCGACCCTGCGCAATGGCTGGGCGGCCTGCCGAAGAGCGAGGCCTTCGCCTTGCCCGAACGCCACCTCGGCCTCGTCGGCGCCGGCGAGATCGGCGATGCGATGGCGCGCCTCGACGCCGCTGCCGACGCCCTGGCCGAAACGCCGCTGGGCCAGCGCGCGCTCGATGCGCTGCCGCAATTTCGTTTCGACGATCTGCCGGCGCCATCGGCCATCGCGGCGCAGCCGTGGCTCGCCGGCCGCACCATCGCCGTCGCGCGCGATGCCGCGTTCTCCTTCATCTACCCGGCCAACCTCGATCAGCTGACCGCCTTGGGTGCCCGCGTCGATTTCTTTTCGCCCCTGGCCGGCGACGCGCTGCCGGTCTGCGATGCCGTCTGGCTGCCCGGCGGCTACCCCGAACTGCATGCCGATGCGCTGTCGCGCTGCGCGCCTTTGCGCGATGCGCTCGCCGAACACGTCGCCGCCGGTCGGCCGCTGTGGGCCGAGTGCGGCGGCATGATGTCTTTGTTCGACACGCTGGTCACGGCGGACGGCGCCGAGCACCGCATGTGGGGCCTGCTGCCGGGGCGCGTGACGATGCAGAAGCGCCTGTCGGGCCTCGGCCCGCAGCAGCTCGACATCGGCCCGCTCGCCCTGCGCGGCCACACCTTTCACTACTCGTCGTGCGACACGCCGCAGCCCGCAGCGCTGCGCACCGTCAAGCCGGGCGCGGTGCAGGCGGTCGGTGCGGGCGAAGCGGTCTATGTGAAGGGCGCCTTGCGCGCGAGCTACTTCCACGCCTGGTTCCCGTCCAGCCCCGAGGCCACTGCGCGCCTCTTTCTTCCCAAACCGCTGGAGCGCACGGATGCCTTTTGAACGCGAACTGATCCTCGGCGGCCAGCGAAGCGGCAAGTCGCGCCGCGCCGAGATGATCGCCGTCGGCTGGCTGGCGGCCGACCCGGCGCACGACGCCGTGCTGATCGCCACCGGCCAGCCGCACGATGCCGAGATGCGCGAGCGCATCGCGCGCCACCAGGCCGACCGCGCCGTGCGCGTGCCCGGCTTGCGCACGGTGGAGGAACCGCGCGCGCTGCCGGCCACGGTCGCCGCATTGTCGGCGCCGGGCACCCTCGTGGTGGTCGACTGTCTGACGCTGTGGCTCACCAACCTCACGATGCCGCTGCAGGGTGAACCGGCCGACGCGGGCGGTGCGGCCGCGTCGCTGGTCGCCGCGTTGCGCGATGCGCGCGGGCCGGTCGTGCTCGTTGGCAACGAGATCGGCCTGGGCGTGATCCCGATGGGCCGCGAGGTGCGCGCCTTTGTCGACGCGCTCGGCCAGCTCAACCAGGCGGTGGCCACGGCGTGCGACCGCGTCACGCTGATGGCGGCCGGCTTGCCGTTGACGTTGAAAGCGCCCGCATGAAGCTGTTATCGCGCGCGCTGGCGGCCTGCGCCGTGGTAGTGATGCACATCGCCACCGCGCAGGCCATTCAGGTGACCGACGAGCGCGGCGTCGCGGTCGATCTGCCGCGCCCGCCCCAGCGCATCGTCACGCTGCTGCCGTCGCTGACCGAGTCCGTCTGCGAGATGGGCGCCTGTGCGCGGTTGGTGGGCGTCGACCGCTATTCCAATTCGCCGGAGGCGGTGCGCGCACTGCCGCAGGTCGGCGGCGGGCTCGATCCGAATGTCGAGGCCATCGTCGCGCTCAAGCCCGACGCGGTGCTGCTGGCGAAGTCTTCGCGCGTCACGCAGCGCCTGGAGTCGCTCGGCCTGAAAGTGCTGGTGCTGGAACCGAAGAACCATGCCGACGTGCAGCGCGTGCTTGCCAAGCTCGACGAGGTGCTGGGCACGCACGAGGCACCGCGCGTCTGGCGGGTGATCGACGCCAGCGTGTCGGCCGCGGCGCAGTCGGTGCCGCCGACGGCGCGGGCGATGCGCGTCTACTTCGAGGTGAATAACGGGCCCTACGCGGCCGGCGAAACCTCCTTCATCGGCGAGACGCTGGCGCGCCTGGGCGTGCGCAACATCGTGCCGGCAGCCCTTGGGCCATTTCCCAAGATCAACCCGGAATATGTGGTGCGCGCCAATCCCGACCTGATCATGGTGGGCGAGCGCAGCGCCGCGGGGCTGGAGCAGCGGCCGGGCTGGGCCGGCATCCGCGCGGTGCGCGAGGGCCGCATCTGCCGCTTCACCGCGGCGGAGTCCGACGTGCTCGTGCGACCCGGCCCCCGCATGGGCGAGGCTGCCCGCCTGATGGCGAAATGCCTGAACGACAAGGCGCCATGAACCGGCAACGCCGTCGCGCGCTGTTCTTCGCACTCGCCTTGCTGGCCCTGTCGGTGGCCGCCTTGCTTTTCGGGCTGGGCATCGGCAGCACCGGCTTTCACAGCGTGCTGGCGGCGCGGCACGACCCCATCGCGCTGCAGATCGTGTGGGACATCCGGCTGCCACGCACGCTCGGCGCCTGGCTGGCGGGCGGGCTGCTCGGCTTGGCGGGCGCGGTCGCGCAGGGGTTGTTCCGCAATCCGCTGGCCGACCCGTATTTGCTGGGCAGTGCGTCCGGCGCGTCGCTCGGGGTCGCCGTGGCGCTGCTGCTGTTCGGCGCGTCGCCGAGCACCACGCAATGGGTGGTGCGCCTGGGCTTGACCGGCGCGGCCTTCGTGGGCGCGGTGGTGGCCGTGCTGCTCACGCTGGCACTGGCGCGCGGCGTGCAGCAGACGCTGCGGCTGCTACTGGCGGGCGTGATCGTCGGCGTGGTGTTGGGCGCGGTGAAAGACCTGATCACCATCCAGTCGGCCGACATCCTGGTCGCGCTCACCGGCTTCATGCTGGGCAGCACCGGACTGGTCGGCTGGAGCGCCTGCGCACTGATGGCCATCTTCGGCGCTGGCTGCCTGCTCCTGGGCTGGGCGCTGGCGCCGGTGCTCGACGGCCTGGCGCTCGGCGAGTCGACCGCCGCCAGCCTGGGCCTGCCCTTGGGCGCAATGCGCGCCGCGCTGGTCGCGGTGCTGGCACTGGCGACCGGCGCGGCCGTGGCGCAGACCGGACTCATCGCCTTCGTCGGCCTGGCCGCGCCGCATCTGGTGCGCTCGGTCGTCAAGACCACCCACGCCTGGCTGCTGGTGCTCTCGACGCTGATGGGCGGCCTGCTGCTGATGACGGCCGACCTCGGCGCACGCTGGCTGGTCGCGCCGCAGGAGCTGCCGGTCGGCGTGCTGACTGCGGTGCTGGGCGGCAGCTACCTGTTGTGGCTGATGCACCGGCGCAGCCTGCGAGGCGGCGCATGAGCGCGGCGAATACATCCGTGCCGGCGCTTCAATGCGACGGCGTGCACGCCTCGCTGGGGCAGACGGTCGTGCTGCACGGCATCGACCTGACGCTGCCGGCCGGTCGCTGGAGCGCCATCGTCGGCCCGAACGGCGCGGGCAAGTCGACGCTGCTGCGCGTGCTCGCCGGCCTGCTGGCCCATGACGGCACGGTGCATCTCCTCGGCGAGCCGATGGCCGGAATGCCCGGTCGTGCGCGCGCGCAGCGGCTGTCCTGGCTGGGGCAGGGCGGAGTGGGCGAGAACAGTGCCGACGACCTGCTGGTCTACGACGTCGCGATGCTCGGGCGCCTGCCGCACCAGCGCTGGCTGGCGGCACCGAGCGCTGCCGATCGTGATGCCGTGGAGCGCGCCTTGCGCAGCACGCAGGCGTGGGATTGGCGCGATCGACCGCTCGGTCAGCTCTCGGGCGGCGAGCGCCAGCGCGTGCTGCTGGCGCGTGCGCTGGCGGTCGAGGCCGACGTGCTGCTGATGGACGAGCCGCTGGCCAACCTCGACCCGCCGCACCAGGCCGACTGGATGCACACGGTGCGCGCCCTGGTGGCCCGGGGCCGCACGGTGGTCAGCGTGCTGCACGAACTCTCCATGGCGCTCGCCGCCGACACCGTGGTCGTGATGGCCGACGGCCGCGTGCGCCACCACGGCGCCTCCGCCGATGCATCGACCCATCGGGCGCTCGAACGCGTCTTCGACGACCGCGTGGCGATCCACCACGTCGCCGACCAATGGATTGCACTACCCCGGTAGACAACGAAGGAATTTCATGCAGATCGAAACCCCACCCAGCGCCAAGCCCTACGAGAAGCCCGAGGGCGAACGCCGCGGCATCGTCATCGTCAACACCGGCGACGGCAAGGGCAAGAGCACCGCGGCCTTCGGCCTCGCGCTGCGCGCGCACGGCCGCGGCAAGGCCGTGAAGATCTGGCAGTTCATGAAGGTGCCGACGGCGCGCTTCGGCGAGCACCGCATGTTCGAGCAGATCGGGATGCCGATCGAAGGCTTGGGCGACGGCTTCAGCTGGAAGAGCCAGGACCTCGAACATTCCGGCCAGCTGGCGCGCGATGGCTGGCTGCGCGCCAAGGCGTCGATCCTGTCGGGCGAGTTCTTCCTGGTGGTGCTCGACGAAATCACCTACCCGCTGATCTACGGCTGGCTGCCGCTCGACGACGTGCTGGCCACGCTGCGCGACCGGCCCAAGCATGTGCACGTGGCGCTCACCGGCCGACGCTGCCCGCCCGAGATCATCGAGCTGGCCGACACCGTCACGGAGATGACGCTGGTCAAGCACGCCTTCAAGGCCGGCATTCCCGCCCAGCGCGGCATCGAAGACTAGCCCGACCCTCGGGGTCAATACGACGCAGGACAAGGAGATGGATTGATGCTGGCTTTCGACACTGTGCTCTTCGAGCTCGCCCGGCTGTTTCTCTGGCCGGTCACGCTGGGTGTGCTGCTGTCCTTCGTCTACGCGGTATGGAGCCTGGGCGCCTTCGGTATCGAAGCGCTGCAGCGCCGCCGCGACCCGGCACGCGTGCTGGTCCTCCAGCGCGTGGCCGACCAGGGACAGGAACAGATGGAGCTGGCCGTGCTCAAGTCGCTCGAGGGCGTGCGCCTGTGCAGCCGCGTCGCGCCGATGCTCGGGCTGATCGCGACCATGATTCCGATGGGCCCGGCGCTGGTGGCGGTGGCCTCCGGCCAGTCGCAAGGCGTGGCACAGAGCCTGGCGCCGGCCTTTGCGGCGGTGATCGTCGCGCTGGCCTCGGCATCCATCACCTTCGTGGTCTACACGGTGCGCCGCCGCTGGCTGATGCGCGAGCTGGTGACGGTGCTGGATACCCGCGACGCCGAGGACGTGCGATGACGCGGCGCCAGTTCAGCATCCTGAACAGCCTCGACGCGGAGGACGACGACCCGGTGCTGTCGACCATCAACCTGATCGACGTGTTCCTGGTGGTCATCGGCATGCTGATGATCGCCGTCATCGACAACCCGATGAACCCGTTCGCGCAGGACACGCTGACCATCATCCGCAACGAAGGCCGGCCCGACATGGAGATCATCACCAAAGACGGCCAGAAGCTCACGCGCTTCAAGGCGAGCGGGGCGACGGGGCAGGGCAACGGCGAAAAGGCCGGCACCGCCTGGCGGTTGAAGGACGGGACGATGGTCTACGTGCCAGCCGATGCAACGCCAGAGCCGATTGCTCCTGCAACGGCGGCGCCGCAAGGCGGTCGGTGAGGCGCATGCAGCGTGTGGGCAAACGGTGGCTGGCTGTGTGGCTGTGCCTGGCGCTGTGGGCGTTCGGCCCGGCTGGCGCACTCGCCCAGACGGCTGGCGCGCCTTCGCGCATCGTGCTGCTCAGCACGCGGCTGGTGCCCCCGACGCGACTGGCGCATCAAGAGGCCGCGGCCCGCGACGCCGGCGTGTCGATGCAGGTGGTGTCGGCCACGGACGGCACGCCCGAGACCCTCGCGACTGCGCTCGACGGCGCACGTCTGCTACTCATCGACGCACCGCACCTGAGCCTGACGCAAGCCGCGGCCGAGCGCTTTGGCGATGTCATCGCGCGCAGCACCACGCCTTACGTGGTCGTCGGCGAATTCGGCCTGGTCGCCAAGGGCCAGCTGTCGGCGGCGCCGCCCATTGCCGCCGAGCGCGGCATCGACGCAGCGTGGGCGCAGCGGCTGCGCGAGTACTGGCGCTTTTCCGGCAACGAGAACCTGCGCGCGGCGATGACGGCGCTGGGCCGGGTCGGCGACATGGCGGGGCTGCCAGCGCCGGTCGTGCTGCCGCTGGCCGGCTTCTACCACCCCGAATGGCCGCGTGTCGAAGCCGATGTCGCGTCGCTCGACCGCTTGCCCGGCGCGCCGAGCGCAGCCACCGTCGCCATCGCCGTCAACGTCGCCACGCTGACCAGCGACGACACCGGATGGCTCGACCGCATGATCCGCAGCCTGGAGCAACGCGGCCTGCGTGCCTATGCCTTCTACGGCCCGCGGCAGCAGAAGGACCTGTTCTTCCGCATGACGCATGCGACCGGCGCCGACGGCAGCGCGCGACGTGGGGTCGACGTGATCGTCAATGCCGCGCTGGTGTTCAACCCGAACGACCGCAAGGCCGAGCTGGAACGCATCGGCGTGCCGGTGCTGCAGACGCTGCCTGCCGCTGCGATGGACGCCGACCAATGGGCCCGCAGCACCGAAGGCCTGGCGGCCACCGACATCGCCTATTACTACAGCCCGAGCGAGCTGGCCGGCATGACCGACGCGATGCTGGTCAGTGCGCGCGATGGTGTCACGGGCTCGCTGCAGCCCCTGCCCGCGCAGATCGACGCCGTGGCCGACAAGGCCGCGGCGCTGGTGCGCCTGCAGCGCACACCGCCGGCCGAGCGCCGCATCGCGATGCTGGTCTACAACTACCCGCCGGGCGAGGCGAACTTCGGTGCGTCCTTCCTCAACGTGCCGCGCAGCGTCGACGGCATGCTGACGGCGATGCAGCGCGCCGGCTACCGCACCGACGCGCCGGGCAGCGACGCGTTGATCGCCAAGGTGCAGGCCACGATGCAGGCGTATTACCCGACGCCCGGCAGCGACGCGTTGCAGCCGTTGCTGGCGCAAGACCTGGCCGATGCGTTGCCGCTGTCTCGCTATCTCGCGTGGTTCCGCGCGCTGCCGGCCGCCACGCAGCAGCGCACCGAGGCCTACTGGGGGCCGCCGGAAAGCTCGACGATGCTGCGCCCGGTGAATGGCGAAGCCGCCTTCGTGGTCCCGCGCGTTCGCTTTGGCCAGGTCGTCGTGCTGCGCCAGCCGCCGCGCTTCGAGCCTGGCACCACCGTGCGCGACAAGGCCGCGCAGGTGGACCACCGCTCCGCCGTGCCGCTGAGCCACGGCTACCTCGCGACCTACCTGTGGCTGCGCACGCAGTTCGGTGCCGATGCCGTGGTGCACCTGGGCACGCACGGCACCGTCGAATGGTCGGCCGGCAAGGAGCGCGGGCTGTCGGTGCAGGACGACCCGATGCTCGCGCTGGGCGACCTGCCCAACGTCTACCCTTACGTGATGGACAACCTGGGCGAAGCGACCACGGCCAAGCGCCGCGGCCGCGCGACCATGGTGAGCCACTCGACGCCGATGTTCGCGCCGGCGGGCTTCCGCCCTGGCGTGCAGGCGATGCACGAGCGCATGCACGACTGGGAAACGCTGTCGCCCGGCCCGGTCAAACGTGCGATGGAAGCCGGGCTCGCCAGGGACTTCATCGCGCAGCACTACGACCGCGACCTGCAATGGACGCCCGCCCGCATCCGCGCCGACTTCGCCGGCTTCATCGCCGTGCTGCACCCGTACCTCGACGAGCTGGCGCAGACGGCGCAGCCGCTCGGCCTCGCGACCTTCGGCGAAGCGCCGGACCCCACGCGACGCCGCATGACCGTGCTGCAGATCCTGCGCAAACCGCTGGCCGAGGCGCTGCGCCTCGACGTCGACGAGGCCTTCCTGCTCGAGCCGAAGAACCTTGCCGCGTCGCCGATCGCGCAGTGGCTGGAGCGCGCGATGCGGCACGAAGAAGCCGCCGACTCGGACGCCTTGCGCGCACTCGCCGAACGCGCGCGGCAGCTCGACGATGTGCTGGCGCACAACGAGGAAATCGACGGTCTGCTGACCGCACTCGACGGCCGCTACCTCAAGGCGAGCTACGGCGGCGACCCGGTGCGCAACCCCGACAGCCTGCCCACCGGCCGCAACCTCTACGGCTTCGACCCCAGCCGCGTGCCGACGCGCGCGGCCTGGGACGTTGGCACGGCGGCGCTGGATGCGTGGATCGCCGAGCACGCGATGACGCACGCCGGCAAGCCGCCCGAGAAGATCGCCTTCACCCTGTGGGCCGGCGAAACGCTGCGCCACCAGGGCGTGATGGAAAGCCAGACCTTCCATGCGATGGGCGTGAAGCCGCGCTGGGACGACGCCGGCCGCATGACGGGCGTCGACGTGATCCCGGACGCCGTGCTGCGACGGCCGCGCATCGATGTACTGGTGAGCGTCACGGGCTCCTACCGCGACCAGTTCCCGGCCGTGATGCGCTGGCTCGACGAGGCGGCGCGCCAGGTCGCTGCCTTGCCGGGCAAAGACAACTTCGTGGCGCGTCACAGCGAGGCGCTCGCGCGGCGCATGGCGGCCAGCGGCGCGGCACCTGCCGATGCGCAGCGCTGGTCGACCGCCCGCGTGTTCTCGAACGAGTCCGGCAGCTACGGCGCCGGCCTGGAAGAAGCAGCGCTGGCCAGCGAGCTCTGGCGCTCGCAGCGCCGTGGCGGTGGCGATGCGCAGATGGCGCAGCTCTTCATGGACCGCATGGGCCATGCCTACGGTGACGAGCTCGACGGCGCCGCGCCGCCCGGCGCCTTCGCCGGCAACTTGGCGCAGGTCGATGCGGCGTTGATGTCGCGCACATCGAACCTCTACGGCGTGCTGACGAACGACGACCCATTCCAGTACCTCGGCGGCATCGCACAGGCGGTGCGGCAGTTGACAGGCAAGGACCCGGCGCTGTACGTGCAGAACCTGCGAGAAGGCACGGCGGTGCGCACCGACACCGCCGCCGGCGCCATCGCCCGCGAGATGCAGACGCGCTACCTGCACCCGCAGTGGATCGAGGCGCAGAAGGCCGAGGGCTACAGCGGCAGCCTGCAGGTGCTGAAGACCGCGCAGTTTCTCTGGGGCTGGCAGGTGACGGCACCGGCGGCCGTGCGGCAGGATCAATGGCAGTCGCTGCACGACGTGTACGTGCGGGATCGCTACCAGCTTGGCACGCGGGCGTGGCTCGAAGGGGCCAACCGCGCCGCCTTCGCGCAGACGCTCGAACGCATGCTCGACGCGGTGCGGCTCGCCTATTGGCAGCCCGATGCGGCGACGCGGCGCGAGCTGTCGCAGGCGTATGCCGAGGCCGCGTGGGCGAGCGGGCTGCGTGAAGGGAACGTGGCAGTCGAGCGCTTCGCGCAGGCCGAGTTGCAGCCCGCGCCGCGCCGGCCGGCAGCAGCGCCGCGTCCGACCGAAGTGACGACGGCGCGCGACGCGCCTGCGCCGGTCGAAGTCGCACCGTCGCCGACCGCCCCCGAAGCGGAATCAGCGGCTCCGACCGAACGCGTCCAGGGTCTCAAGCTCGATCCCGTGCCCGAGCGGCCCCCGAACCAAACGCCATCGGCTGTGCAAGGCCTGTGGTCTGCGTTCGGCGTGGCCGTGCTGGTGGCGTTGGGCGCACTGAGCCAATGGCGGCGCGGTCGCCGCGTGGTGCCGGCATGACGATGTCTGCGAGCACCATCGACGCGCTGCTCACCGTCGGCACGACGGGCGCCGCGCTGTGGATCGCGCTGCTGGTCGATCACGCCTTCGGCGAGCCATCGGCGCGGTGGCACCCGGTGGTGTGGATCGGAAACTACCTCGGAGCGATCGGCCGACGGATCGCACCGATCGGTTCGTCGACGGCACGCGTCGCGCCGTTCATCGGCGGGATGCTCGCCTGGTGCGTCGGCGTGGCGGTGTTCGGTGGCGTCGCCTTCATCGTGCAGCGCGCCTTGTGGGCGTTGCCGTTCTGGGCCACGGCCATCGGCCTCGGCCTCCTGCTCAAGCCCTTGCTCGCGTGGCGCATGCTGCGCGACGAAGTGCTGGCGGTCGAAGACGCGCTGGGCGTGTCGCTCGATGTAGGCCGCGCGCAACTGGCTCGCCTCGTCAGCCGCGACGTGCGTGCGCTGAGCGCGTCGGAAGTGCGCGAGAGCGCCATCGAATCGCTGTCGGAGAACCTCAACGACTCGGTGGTCGCGCCGATCTTCTGGTTTGTGCTGCTCGGCCTGCCGGGCGCGGCGGTCTACCGCTTCGCGAACACGGCCGATGCGATGTGGGGCTACATCGGCTTGCGCAACGGGCGCGACTGGACTTGGGCCGGGAAGTGGGCGGCCAGGGCGGACGACGTGCTGTCGTGGGTCCCGGCGCGGCTCACCGCATTGCTGCTTTTCCTGGCGTTTTGGCGACCAGGTCTCAGGAGGCTGCCATCGGAAGCGCGCCGCACGCCGTCGCCCAACAGCGGTTGGCCGATGGCCGCGATGGCGCTGCTGCTGGACGTTCGGCTGGGCAAGCCGGGCGTCTACACGCTCAATGCCGCGGGACAAAGCCCATCTGCGCAGGATGTGGCGCATGCCGCCGCCGGCTGTACGCGCGCCGTGGTGGTGCTCGCGATCGGGGTGCTTCCTTCGGCCCTGGTGCTCGCGTGGCTGAACCGCGTCTGATCGGAGGGCTTCATGAACGACGCTGAAGACACGCATGGCGGACCGGACCGCTGGGGCGTGCCACTGCACGACTTTTCCACCAACGCGAACGCCTGCGGCCCGTGCCCGCTGGCCACAGCGGCCGTGCGCGATGCGGACGCGAGCCGCTATCCCGATCCGGGCTACACCGCATTGCGGGCCGCGCTCGCGCGCTTTCACGGTGTGGCCGACGCGCGCATCGTCCTCGCGGCCAGCGCCAGCGAATTCATCTTTCGCATGACCGCGGTCATGGCAGCGCGCGGCGCACGCGTGGCCTTGCTGCCGGTGCACAGCTATGGCGACTACGAGAAGGCCGCGCGAGCCTGGCGGCTGCCGGTGCGACGAACCGGTGTCGACGGGAGCAAAGATGGGTCGAGGCTGGTCTGGCGCTGCGACCCGTCGAGCCCGCTGGGGCAGGGCGATGCGCACTTTGGCGCAGAGCTTTCGCAGTTGCACGACACCGACGTCTGCGTGCTCGACCTTGCCTACGATCCGTTGCGCCTGGACGGCGTGCCGGCGCTCGACGCGCGCCAACGCGACCGCGTGTGGCAGCTCTGGACGCCCAACAAGGCGCTCGGCCTCACGGGCGTGCGAGCGGCGTACGTCATCACGCCGATCGATGCCGCCGACATCGTCGCTGACGTGCGGGCGATGGCGCCTTCCTGGCCTGTCGGGGCGCACGGTGTCGCGTTGCTGCAGGCATGGACGTCGAGCGGCGTGCAGCAATGGCTGGCCGACAGCCTGGACACGCTGCGCGGCTGGAAGCGCGCGCAGCAGGCACTGTGCGAATCGTTCGCCTGGCGCTGCGATCCCAGCGTTGCCAACTTCTTCTGCGCGACGCCACCAGCGGCCGATGTGCCTGCGCTGTGCGCCGGCCTCAGGGCGCGCGGCATCAAGTTGCGCGACACCACCTCGTTCGGCTTGCCCGGCCGGGTCCGGCTCGGCGTGCTCGGGCCGGCGGCACAGCGCGCGCTGGGTGAGGCATTGACGTCGATCGGCTGACGCCGGACCGCGCTCAGACCTTCAGCGCCCAGTCCGGGTCTTCGGCGGCGCGGGCGCTGGCGGCGTTGCCAGAAGCGCTCAGATCGGGCGCCAGCGTGCGGCGGCCGTCGAACACGAAGCAGTCGCCCTGGTAGTGCGCGCCGCCGACGTCTTCGAAGTATTTGAGGATGCCGCCTTCGAGCTGCAGCACGTTCTCCACGCCGGCCTCGCGCATCAGGATGGCGGCCTTTTCGCAGCGGATGCCGCCGGTGCAGAAGCTGACCACGGTCTTGCCGGCGAGCTCGTCCTTGTGCGCCATCAGTGCCGGCGGGAATTCGGTGAACTTGGCGATGCGCCAGTCGATCGCGCCTTCGAACGTGCCGTGGTCGACCTCGAAGGCGTTGCGCGTGTCGAGCAGCGCGATCGGCTGGCCCGCATCGTCGTGGCCCTGGTCGAGCCAGCGCTTCAGCGTGGGCGCGTCGACCCCCGGGGCACGGCCGGCAGCGGGCTGGATCGCGGGGTGGTCCATGCGGATGATCTCGCGCTTGACCTTCACCAGCATGCGGCGAAAAGGTTGGGCCTCCGACCAGCTTTCCTTGGTTTCGAGCGTGCCGAAGCGCGGGTCGGCGCGCAGTTCGCCGACGAAGCCGCGCACCTCGTCCGGCGCCCCCGCGAGAAAGAGGTTGATGCCCTCCGGCGCGAGCAGGATCGTGCCCATGAGCTGCCGCGACTTGGCGCTGGCGAGCAGCGCGTCGCGCAGGGTGAGGGGGTCTTCGATGGCGCTGAAGAGGTAGGCGGCGATGTTGAGGATGGGAAGCACGGGCGGAATTGTAGAAGCGCGGCTGTGCAAGGCGCCCATCGCATCGGCCTGGCGCTTGATGGGGCGCAAGCCATGGCGTTGTCGTGCGGGCTAGCATGTTCCGGCCGATCAAGCCCGCCGCACCATCACGGAAAGACCCCGCATGAGCATCCGCATTGCCGTTCCCGCCGCCCTTCGGTTCGTCGAGAACATCCTGCGCAAGCAGCAGGTCCCCGAGGACATCGCTCACGACGTGGCGCTGCACCTGGTCGAGTCCGATCGCGTCGGCTACGCCAGCCACGGAATCTCGATCCTGCCGGGCTATGCCAAGGCGCTGGCCGACGGCCAGCTCGACGGCACCGCACGCGCCGAACGGGTCAACGACAGCGGCAGCCTGCAGGCCTGGCACGGCCACCACGGCTTCGGGCAGTCGGTGGGCAAGCAGGCGGTGGCCGGTGCCATCGAGGCGGCGCGGACGCACGGCCACTGCATCCTGACGCTGCGCGACAGCCATCATCTCGGCCGCATGGGCCACTACGGCGAGCAGGCCGTGGCGGCAGGCATGGTCTTCATGGCCTTCACCAACGTCGTCAACCGGCCGCCGATGGTGGCGCCCTTTGGCGGCGCCGAAGCCCGGCTCACGACGAACCCGCTGTGTTTCGCCTTTCCGCTGCCCGACGGGCGCCCGCCTCTGATCGTCGACATGGCCACCAGCACCATCGCGCTCAACAAGGCGCGCGTGCTGGCCGACAACGGCGAGCCGGCGCCCGAGGGTGCACTCATCGACAGCGCAGGCCGCCCCACCACAGACCCGGGCGTGATGTTCGGCCAGCCACCCGGCGCGCTGTTGCCTTTCGGCGGGCACAAGGGCTATGCGCTGGGCGTGGTGGCTGAACTTCTCGCAGGGGTACTGTCGGGCGGCGGCACCATGCAGCCCGAGAATCCGCGCAGCGGGCTCGCCACCAACAATCTGTTCGCGCTGGTGTTCGATCCGGCACGCGCCGGCGCGGCGTCCTGGCAGGCGCACGAGACCGGCGCTTTCATGGAATACCTGTTGTCGTGCCCGCCCCAACCAGGCAGCGAAGGCGTCCAGTACCCGGGCGAGTACGAAGCGCGCAACCGCGCTCGCAACGCCACGCACATCGAACTGGGCGAAGGCAGCTGGAAATCGCTGGCCGATCTGGCTGCGCGCTTGGGCGTCGACGGCACGCCCTAGCACACCGGGCGCGCCCTTCACCGGTGCCGCGAATGGCGTGGCTTCCTACAATGACGCGATGTTTGTCCACCTGCGTCTGCACACCGAATTCTCCGTCGTCGACGGCACCAACCGCATCGACGAAGTCGTCGAGGCCGCCAAGGCCGACCGCCAGCCCGCGCTGGCCATCACCGACCTGAACAACCTGTTCGGCGCGGTCAAGTTCTACAAGGAAGCGCGCGGCGCCGGCATCAAGCCGGTGCTGGGCGCCGAAGTCTTTCTCGAGGGGCTGGGCGCAGAAATCGGCGCGCTGACCCGCATCGTCCTGCTGGTGCAGAGCACCGAAGGCTACCTGCATCTGTCGGAGCTGCTGGCACGCGCCTGGACGCAAAACGTCGGGCGCGGACAGGCGCAGGCCGTCTGCAAGCTGGCGTGGCTGCAGGAGCTCAACGGCGGGCTCATCGCGCTGTCGGGCGCACAGGCCGGGCCTCTGGGTGCGGCGCTGCTGCAGGGGCACGCCGAGCGCGCTGCAAACATCGCGCTGCAGCTCGCCAGTCTGTTCACACATCGCTTCTACATCGAGCTCCAGCGCGCCGGCCGGCCTGAAGACGAGCCGCATGTGATCGCCGCCGTGCAGCTGGCCGCGCGGCTCAACCTGCCGGTGGTGGCGACGCATCCGGTGCAGTTCGCCACGGCCGAGGACTACGAGGCCCACGAGGCGCGCGTCTGCATTTCCGAAGGCGAGATCCTGGGCAACCCGCGGCGGGTGCGCAAGTTCACGCGCGACCAGTACTTCAAGTCGGCCGCCGAGATGGAGGCGCTGTTCGCCGACGTGCCCAGCGCCATCGCCAACACGATCGAGATCGCCAAGCGCTGCAACCTGACGCTGGTGCTCGGCAAGCCGCAGCTGCCCGACTTCCCGACGCCCAACGGCATGCCGATCGACGAGTTCTTTCGGGTCGAATCCTTCGAGGGCCTGGAGCAGAGGCTGGCGCACCTTTATCCCGATGGCGCCAAGCGCGATGCGGAGCGACCCCGCTACGTCGCACGGCTCGAGTTCGAGATCAAGACGATCCTCGGCATGGGCTTTCCGGGCTATTTCCTGATCGTGGGCGACTTCATCAAGTGGGCCAAGAACAACGGTTGCCCGGTCGGCCCGGGCCGGGGCTCGGGGGCAGGCTCGCTGGTGGCCTATGCATTGAAGATCACCGACCTCGACCCGCTCGAATACAACCTGCTGTTCGAACGTTTCCTGAATCCCGAACGCGTCTCGATGCCCGACTTCGACATCGACTTCTGCCAGGGCAATCGCGACCGTGTGATCGACTACGTGAAGGACAAGTACGGCCGCGACGCGGTGAGCCAGATCGCGACCTTCGGCACCATGGCTGCACGCGCCGCCATCCGCGACGTGGGCCGCGTGCTGGACATGAGCTACATGTTCTGCGACGGCATCAGCAAGCTGATCCCGAACAAACCCGGCCAGCCCGTCACGATTCAGTACCCGCCGAACCCGAAGGTGGAAGGGGACAAGAACAACTACGCCATCGAGATGGAGCCGCAACTGGCGGCGCGCATCGAGAAGGAAGAGGAAGTGCGCATGCTCGTCGAGCTGGCGCAGAAGCTCGAAGGCATGACGCGCAACATCGGCATGCACGCCGGCGGCGTGCTGATCGCGCCGGGCAAGCTGACCGACTTTTGCCCGCTCTACCAGCAGCCCGGCAGCGACTCCGCCGTGAGCCAGTACGACAAGGACGACGTGGAGGCCGTGGGCCTGGTCAAGTTCGACTTCTTGGGCCTGGCCACGCTGACCATCCTGGAGATCGCGCGCGAGTTCGTCGCCCAGCGGCACAAGGGCCAGGAGAACTTCAACTACGAAGACATCAAGCTCGACGATGCGGCCACCTACCGGCTGTTCTCCGACGGCAAGACCGAGGCCGTGTTCCAGTTCGAATCCCGCGGCATGCAGGGCATGCTGAAGGACGCACGGCCGACCCGCCTCGAAGACCTGATTGCGCTGAACGCGCTGTACCGACCGGGCCCGATGGACCTGATCCCCAGCTTCGTGGCGCGCAAGCACGGTCGCGAAACCGTGGAGTACCCGCACCCGGCGGTGGCCGAGATGCTGTCGGAAACCTACGGGATCATGGTCTACCAGGAACAGGTGATGCAGACCGCGCAGATCCTGGGCGGCTACAGCCTCGGCGGTGCCGACCTGCTGCGCCGTGCGATGGGCAAGAAGAAGCTGGAGGAAATGGCCGAGCACCGCGAGAAATTCCGCGCCGGTGCGCTCGCGACCCACGGCATCGTCCAGGAGAAGGCCGACGAGATCTTCGACCTGATGGAGAAGTTCGCGGGTTACGGCTTCAACAAGTCGCACGCCGCCGCGTACTCGCTGCTGGCGTACCACACGGGATGGCTCAAGGTCCATTACACGGCGGAGTTCTACTGCGCGAACATGACCGTGGAAATGGACGACACCGACAAGCTGAAGGTGCTGTTCGAAGACGCGACCAAGAACTTCGGCATGACCTTCGAGCCGCCGGACGTGAACCGCGGCCGCTACCGTTTCGAGCCGGTGACCGACAAGGTGATCCGCTACGGCCTCGGCGCGGTCAAGGGCACCGGCCAGCTCGCCGTCGAGGCCATCGTCAAGGCGCGGGAGGAGGGCGGCCCCTTCACCAGCCTGTTCAACTTCTGCGTGCGCATCGATCGGCAGCGCATCAACAAGCGCACGGTCGAGGCGCTGATCAAGGCCGGCGCCTTCGACGCCATCCAACAGAACCGTGCGTCGCTGGTCGCGTCGATCGATCGCGCTTTCGACTTCGCCGCGGCGACCGAGGCCAACGCGGCGCAGGTCGACATCTTCGGCGACTGCGATCACGGCTCGGCCACGCAGGAGCCTGACCTGATCGACGCAACCCCGTGGGGCGTGAAGGAGCGACTGACCTACGAAAAGACGGCCGTCGGCTTCTACCTGTCGGGCCATCTGTTCGACGAGGTGGCGCACGAGGTGCGGCGCTTCTGCAAGCGCGAGATCGACGACCTGATGGACAGCCGCGAGCAGCAGGTGATCGCCGGCATCGTGAGCGACATGCGCGTCATCAACGGACAGCGTGGCCGGCTGGCGATCTTCCGGCTCGACGACAAGTCGGGCGCCATCGACGCCACCGCCGACGAGGCCGTGATGAACGCCAACCGCAACACGCTCAAGGACGACGAACTGGTCATCGTGAGCGGCCGGCTGCAGCCCGGGCGTGGTGGCTTCGAGGCGCGCTTCCAGGTGCAGCAAGTGTGGGACCTGGCGTCGGCGCGCTGCCGCTTCGGCAAGTTCCTCCGCGTGGCGGTCAACGGCAAGGCGCCCGACATCGCGCGGCTGGTGAAGGATTTCCCGCCGCGCACCGAGATGAGCGAGCACGGCGAATTGCGCCAGGGACTGCCGGTGCGGCTGACCTTGGCGCGCGGTGGCGCCAAGGTCGAACTGCAGTTGGGAGAGCGCGCCAAGTTCTTCCCCAATGATGCGGCGCTGGCCAGCTGGACCGCGCAGGCCGAGGCCGGGCAGGCCGTGGTCGTCTACGAATAGACGCCGACGGTGAGAGCGCCTCGCGGCGCGCTCAGCGCTTCGGCTTCAGCTCGACGATCAGCGCCGACGGTACGCGCCCGTCGACGTCGCGCGGCAGCTTCTCGGTCTTCTGCAGCGCACGCAGCGCCGCCTGGTCCCAGGCCGGCAGGCCGCTCGACTTGACCATGCGGGGCGTGCCCACGATGGTGCCGTCGGGCGCGAGCTTCACCTCGAACTCGGCGCCCGGGTTGCCGCTGACCATGTCGGCATCGGGGAACACCACGTTGGGCCGCACCGCAGCCGCCACGCGACCGCCGTAGCTGCCCGACGGGCCCGACGACTTGAGCGCATTGCCGGTGGCGTTGTCGTCGCCGCTCGCGCCGGCCATGCCTTGCATGCGCTTGAGCGTGGCGGCGCGGTCGGCCGCGGCGACCTTGGCGTCGGCTTCCTTCTTCTTCGCGGCTTCGGCCTGCTGTTTAGCGTCCTTGGCCTCGGCTTCCTTCTTCTTTCGGGCGTCGGCCTGCGCTTTCTCCTGCGCCTCGCGCTTCTCTTCGGCGTCTTCCTCGGCCTGGCGCTTGGCGTCGAGCGCCTTCTTTTCCTGGGCCGCCTTCTTTGCGGCCTCCATCTTCTTTTCCTGCTTGGCCTGCTCGATCTCGCGCTCGCGCTCTTTCTGCTCTTTCAGCTTTTTCTCGCGTTCCAGCGCGATGTCGGGCGGACGTGGCGCTGGCGCCGGTTCGGGCGCCTGCACCCGCGGCGCGGGCGGTGGCGGAGGAGGCGGCGGCGGCGGTGCCGGTGCGGGTGGCGGCGGCACCGGCGCGGGGGTCGGCGTAGGCGGCTGCGACAGCCGCGGCGCGGCCTGCTGCACGGTGGTCGACCAGATTTCTGCCTCGACCGCGTCGCTCTCGGCGTCACGCTTCCAATGCACGCCCCAGGTCAGCGCCGCGATCAGCAGCGCATGGGCGACCAAGGCGAAAGCGATGGCGCGCGGCGTGCCTTGCGGGGGCGGTGGCGCGAACTCCGGACGATCTGCAGCGAGCGACATGCCTTACTTCGCGCCGGTGGTGGTGACGGAGAGGCCGACGCGCTCGACGCCACTCTTCTTGAGTTCGTTCATGGCGTTCACGACCGTCTCGTATTTCACCGACTTGTCGGCGCTGATGACGACCGGCCGTTGGGCGTCACCGCCCTGTGCCGTCTTCACCGCGGTGCCGATCTGCTTGAAAGGAATGTTGGTGCCACCGGAGCCGGTCGACGGGTCCTTCTTGATCTGGATCTCGTCGTCGGTCTTGATGACGATCTCGATCGGCCGGTCGGGCTGCTTGTTGGCGCGGTCGACGCTCGGCAGGTTGATCACGCTGGGCGTGATCAGCGGTGCGGTCACCATGAAGATGATCAGCAGCACCAGCATGACGTCGATGAACGGGACCATGTTGATCTCGTTGATCGTGCGGCGACCGCGGCCTCGGGATGAAATGGCGGGCATGCGCTCGGCTCCGTGGTGCGGCTCAGCGGCCGGTGGCCGAAACCGAGGTCGACGCGGCGGTGCCCTGCGGCGGCTGGTGGGTCGACAGGTTGCGCTGCAGGATGTTGGAGAACTCTTCGATGAAGGTTTCCAGCGCGATGGCGATCTTGTCGATCTCTCGCGCGAATCGGTTGTAGCCGACGACTGCGGGGATGGCGGCGAACAGGCCGATGGCCGTGGCGACCAGCGCTTCGGCAATCCCAGGCGCCACGGTGGCCAGCGTCACCTGCGTGAGCGCCGCCAGGCCGGTGAAGGCATGCATGATCCCCCAGACCGTGCCGAACAGGCCGACATACGGCGACACCGAACCGACGGTGGCGAGGAACGACAGATTGGATTCGGCCACGTCGAGTTCGCGCTGGAAGCTGGCACGCATGGCGCGGCGGGCGCCGTCGAGCAAGGTCGGCGTGTCGGTGACGTGGCGTTCGCGCAGCTTTTGGTACTCGCGCATGCCGGAGGCGAAGATGCGTTCCATCGGGCCAGCGAACTTGGCGTTCTGCGCGGCGGAGGAGAACAGCTCGTTGAGGCTGGTGCCGGACCAGAACTCGCGCTCGAACTCGTCGTTGAGCGCGCGCATGCGCTTCAAGGCGAAGAACTTGCGGAAGATCGCGGCCCAGCTCGCGATCGAGATGCCGGCCAGCAACAGCACGACGAGTTGCACCGGCAGGCTGGCGTGCAGCAGGAGGGTAAGGATCGACAGGTCTTGGTTCATGGCGTGTGAGGTTGAGACATGGAGCTGCGATAGCGCTCGAGGGTTCCCGCGACGTGGGAGGGAATGCGCGATGGGCGGAGGCTCAGGCCGTCGACCCAGCCGATGCGGATCGTGCCTTCACAAAGCAAAGCGGGTTGCTCTTCTTTTGATAGCACGCGCTGCGCGATTATGGCCGAGGCAGAGCCGATCTGCCGCAAGTCGGCCGTAACAAGGAGTTCATCGTCGAGCCGGGCAGGGCGGTGGTATTTGAGCTGCGTCTCGCTCACTACGAACATGCCGCCGGTCTGCTCGCGCAACAGGCGTTGTTCGATCCCGAGCGAGCGCAGCCATTCGGTGCGGGCGCGCTCCATGAACTTGAGGTAGTTGGCATAGAACACGATGCCGCCGGCATCGGTGTCCTCCCAGTAGACGCGGATCGAAAACTGGAAGCTCATCCGGCCAACGATTTCAGCCGTGCGACCGCTTCCTCGAGGTGCGCCATGGAGCTCGCGGTCGAGAAACGCACAAAACGTTCGGGGTCGGCGATGCCGAAATCGCGACCGGGCGTGACCGCCACGTGCGCACGCTTCATCAACTCGAAGGCGAAGTCCCAGCTGCCCTCGATGCCGAGCTTGCGTGCGAACGACGTGCAGTCGGCCCAGGCGTAGAAGGCGCCGTCGGGGACCACCGGCACATCGAGCCCGAGCGCGTTCAGTTGCGGAATGAACCAGTCGCGCCGTGCCTTGAACTCCGCACGCCGGCGCTCGTACTCGGTGAGGCTGTCGGCCTCGAAACAGGCGAGCGCGGCGTACTGCGCGATCGTGCTGGCACAGATGAAGAGGTTCTGCGCCAGCCGCTCGACCGCGGGCACCAGCGCGTCGGGCACCACCAGCCAGCCCAGGCGCCAACCGGTCATGTTGAAGTACTTGCTGAAGCTGTTGATGCTGATGACCTGGTCGTCGATGGCGAGTGCGGTTTGGCTGAATTGGTCGTCGTAGGAGAGGCCGAGGTAGATCTCGTCGATCAATGTGATGCCGCCGCGCTTGGACACCACCTCGTGGATGCGCCGCAGTTCGTCGGGCGGGATCGAGGTGCCGGTGGGGTTGGACGGTGACGCCAGCAGCACGCCGCGGGTCTTGTCGGTCCAGGCGGCTTCGACCTTGTCGGCGGTGAGCTGGAAGCGCTCGGCTGCCGTGGTCGGGATCAGCACGGCTCGGCCGTCGGCGGCCGTCACGAAATGACGGTTGCACGGGTAGCTCGGGTCGGGCAGCAGGATCTCGTCGCCGGCATCGATCAACGCGAGGCATGCGAGCTGGAGCGCGGCCGATGCGCCGGCGGTGATCACGATGCGGCGCGCCGGCACGTCGACACCGAAGCGTTGGCCGTACCAGCCGCTGATGCGCTCGCGCAGCAGCTCCAGGCCTGTCGCCTGCGTGTACTGCGTCGCGCCCGCACGCACGGCGCGCACGGCGGCTTCCTGCACCAGCGGCGGCGCGGTGAAGTCGGGCTCACCGATATTCAGGAAGATCATCGGCCGATCGGTGGCGGCCACTTCGCGCGCCAAGGCGGAGGCTGCCTTGGCCACCTCCATCACATAGAAGGGTTCGATCTTCTCCGCACGCGCAGAGATCCTCATGGACGCGCCTTGCCGGATGCCCGATCGGCCTCGACTTCGAGGCCGCGCAGTTGCGGCGCCACGCCGTTCAGCACGGCGTTGACGTACTTGTGGCCGTCGGTGCCGCCGAACTCTTTCGCGAGCTCGATGCACTCGTTGAGCACCACGCGCCAGGGCACGTCGAGGCAGTGGCGGAATTCGTAGACGCCGATCCACATCACGGCGTGCTCGATGGGGGAGATCTCGGTGAACTTGCGGTCGAGCAGCGGCAGGATGAGCGCGTCGAGCTCGGCCTCTTCGCGGATCGAGCCGTGCAGCAAGGCGTCGTAGTGCGCGGCGTCGGCCTTGTGGAAGCCTGCCAGGTCGCGCGTGAAATGGTCGATGTCGGTCGCGTCGTTGCGGCCCACGAGGTGCTGATAGAGGGCCTGCAGGGCGAACTCGCGCGAACGACTGCGGTTCGACTTGGCCGCGGCCTTGCGTGCGCCGGTGCTGGTGAGGCCGGTGCGCGACTGGCGCGGCTTGGTGTCGGGGGAAGAGTCTTCGGTCATGAAAGTGTGGCCAGCAGTCGCGCCATCTCGACAGCGACGCGCGCTGCGTCGCGGCCCTTGTCGGTCTGTCGCGCCACGGCCTGTTCGAGGTTTTCGGTGGTGAGGATCGCGTTGGCGATGGGCAGGCGATGGTCGAGTGCGATGCGGCTCACGCTCGCGCCGGACTCGTTCGCCACGAGTTCGAAATGGTAGGTCTCGCCGCGCACGATGCAGCCCAGCGCGACCAGCGCCTGGTAGCCGCCGCGCTGCGCCAGCGCCTGCAGTGCGACGGGCACTTCGAGTGCGCCCGGCACGCGCAGGTGCGTGATGTCTTCCGTGGCAACGCCCAGCGCCGACAGCTCGGCCAGGCAGGCGGCGGCCAGCGCGTCGGTGATGTCCTCGTTGAAGCGGGCCTGCACGATGCCGATGCGCAGACCGCGTCCGTCCAGCGGCGCTTCGGCGCCCTTGTTTGCATGAAGCACGTGTCAGTCCTTTTGGATGTAGCCGGTGATCTCGATGCCGTAGCCGGCCGCCATGCTCGGCATGCGGCGGGGCGTGCCCAGCAGTTGCATCTTGTGCACGCCGCATTCGCGCAGGATCTGCGCGCCCACGCCGTAGCTGCGCAGGTCCATGCGGCCGCGTTCGGGAGCTTGCGCGGGCCGTGCTGTGCCATCGAACTGCGCGAGCAATTCGGCGGCCGTCTCGCCGCAGTTCAACAGCACGGCAACACCTTGGTCCTGCTTCGCGATGTAGGCCAGGCTGGCGTCCAGCCCCCAGGAGTGCAGCGAGCGCTTGATTTCGAGCGCATCGAGCACCGAGAGGGGTTCGTGGACCCGCACGGCGATGGCTTGGTCGGCGCTCCATGTGCCCCGCACCAGCGCGAGGTGCACGCCGTTGCTCGGCTTGTCCTGAAACGCATGCGCGGTGAAGCGGCCGTAGGCCGTCTCGATCTCGCGCGAGCCGAGCTTCTGCACCAGCGTCTCGGTACGGCTGCGGTGCTCGATCAGCGCGGCGATGGTGCCGATCTTCAGCCCGTGTTCTGCGGCGAACAGCTGCAGGTCGGGCAGGCGGGCCATGGTGCCGTCGTCGTTCATCACCTCGCAGATGACGGAGGCGGGCGAGCAGCCGGCCATCGCGGCGAGGTCGCTGCCGGCTTCGGTGTGGCCGGCCCGCATCAGCACGCCGCCGTCGACCGCCTGCAGAGGGAAGATGTGGCCGGGTTGCACGAGATCGGTCGCCACCGCGTCGCGTGCGACCGCGGCCTGCACGGTGCGCGCGCGATCGGCCGCGGAGATGCCGGTGGTCACGCCCTCCGCCGCTTCGATCGACACGGTGAACGCGGTGGAATGCTTGGCGCCATTGCGCGCCACCATCGGCGGCAGCTGAAGCCGCTCGCACATCTCGCGCGAGAGCGTCAGGCAGATCAGTCCGCGCGCATGGCGCGCCATGAAGTTGATCGACTCGGCCGTGACATGGTCGGCGGCGATCACGATGTCGCCCTCGTTCTCGCGGTCTTCCTCGTCGACCAGGATGACCATACGGCCGGCGGCGAGTTCGGCCACGATCTCGCTCACGGGCGAGATGGGCGCCGGGGCGCGTCCGTTGCGGGTGCCCGCGATGGGCGTGACGGAAGCGTTCATGGTGCGGAGTCTTTCTGTGCGGTGGGAAGCATGCCGGCCTGGAGCATGCGCTCCACATAGCGCGCCACGGTGTCGATTTCGAGGTTCACGCGGCTGCCTTCACGCAACGCGCCCAGCGCGGTGTTTTCCACCGTGTGCGGAATCAAGTTGATGCTGATCTCGCTGCCTTCTGCCACGTCGTCCACGCTGTTGACGGTCAGGCTAACGCCATTGACGGTGATCGAGCCCTTGTATGCCAGGAAGCGGGCGAGGGCAGGGGGCGCGAGCACACGCAGTTCCCAGCTTTCGCCGACCGATGCAAATCGGCTGACCGTGCCGATGCCGTCGACATGGCCCGAGACGATGTGGCCACCCAGGCGGTCGTTGGCGCGCAGCGCCTTCTCGAGGTTGACGCGGCCGGCTTCTTCGGTGAGGCCGGCGGTCTTGTCGAGCGATTCGGCGGAGATGTCGATGGTGAATTGCTGCTGTGCCGGGTCCAGCGAGGTGACGGTCATGCAGGCGCCGTTGAGCGCGATGCTGTCGCCGAGCCCGACGTCGTCGAGATAGCCGTCGGGCACTGCGATGCTGAGCCGCTTGCCGTAGGTCGAAGAGCTTCCGAGGTCGCGTACGGCGGCGATGCGCCCCACGCCGGTGATGATTCCGGTGAACATCGCCGCATTTTCGCAGAGATTGACCGGCCCCGGCTCGCGGCGCGGTGTTTGCGGCGTCAGAACCGATCGCGCCCGGCAACGCGCGCGACGATGCGCAGATCGGGGCCGAACCTGTCGACCGAACGGAATTCGAGCGGCAACGCGCCAGCCAGCGTCGTCAGGGCACCGCCCGCATTCGGCTGGCTCGCCATCTCCAGGCCGCTGCCGATGAACTTCGGCGCCAGATAGACCAGCAACTCGTCGACCAATCCCTCGCGCATCAGCGAGCCGTTGAGCTTGTGCCCGGCCTCGACATGCAGTTCGTTGACTTCACGCGCCGCCAAGTCTTGGAGCATCGCCGCCAGGTCGACCTTGCCGTCGGCATTGGCGAGGACGGTGACCGTGGCGCCGCGTGCTTCGAGCGCACGGGCCCTGGGCTCATCGCGGGTGGCCGCATAGAGCCAGACCTGTCGATGCGGCACGTCGAAGATCTTCGCGTCGGGCGGCGTCTGGAGTCGGCTGTCGACGACGACCAGATGCGGCTGCCGTGGCGTCTCGACCCGACGCACGTCGAGCCGTGGGTCGTCTTCCATGAGCGTTCCGACGCCGGTCAAGACCGCACTGGCGCGGGCGCGCCAGGCGTGGCCGTCGGTCCGTGCCGGCTCGCCGGTGATCCATTGACTGACGCCGTTGGACAGCGCGGTCTTGCCGTCGAGCGAGGCGGCCGTCTTGAGGCGCACCCACGGCGTCTTGCGAACCATGCGACTGAAGAAGCCGATGTTGAGTTCGCGCGACTCGACGGCGCCAGGGCCCACTTCGACGTCTACACCCGCTGCGCGCAGGCGATCGAAGCCTTGGCCTGAGACCAGGGGATTGGGGTCGGCGATCGACGCCACCACACGCCGGATGCCTGCGGCGATCAGCGCATCGCAACACGGACCGGTGCGTCCGTGATGGGCGCACGGTTCGAGGGTGACATAGGCCGTGGCGCCGACAACCGAATGACCCTCGGCCGCAGCATCGCGGAGGGCCATGACTTCGGCGTGCGGGCCGCCGACGGGCTGAGTGCAGCCGCTCCCGAGTCGCCGACCGAGCGCATCGACGATCACGCAGCCGACCCGCGGATTGGGATCTGTCGACAGCAAGGCGCTCGTCGAAAGCCGACGCGCACAGTCGACATGCTGCAGGTCTGAAAGAGGAGGTGCCATGGAAGAGAAGCCCGTGTGCGGCGCCGAAGAACGCGTCGCGAAAGTCATCGAAATGCAAGAAGCGCGCACGCCAGCGCTCAGATGATACGAGCGGTCGACGCGCCCGGACGAACGGCCGAAACAGCCGAAGAGTTCCAACCTAGACTTCGCCAAACGACTGCGCAGGGCCTCTGACTGCGACAGCTCAAAGTCAGGGAGGAAAAACAAATGGCGTCTTTCAGGCCCCCGCGCGCCGTCGAGGGCTTTTCTCTTGTCGAGGTGCTGATCTCGATCATCGTTCTCAGCATCGGATTGCTGGGGGCGGTCGGCATGCTGATGGCCGCCGTGCGCAGCACCCACGAGTCGGGGTCGTTCACTGCGGCGGTCAATCTGATTCGCGAGCTTTCCGAAAAGGCCCGAATCAACAAGCGCATCGCTGCGCGCAACGGGCCAGGTAACGCTTACGTCATTTCCGATTGGAAGAGCGGCGACGCGCTGCCCGGTGGCGATCCAGGTGATGGCTGCACCGGGCTCGCAGCGACTTGCACCCCGGCGAGGCTAGCGGCCTGGGACATTCGAGGCTGGTTGAGCCGAGTGGACGACACGCTGCCCGACGCCCGCGTCGTCGTGTGCTTCGACGACACGCCGCCCGCGGAGGACGGCAGCCAGGCATGGTCCTGCAGCGGCAACGGACGCAATCTCGTCGTCAAGCTGGGTTGGACGTCTCGCTTGCCGACGAAGGCAGAGAAAGAAGAAATCCGCACGCGTCCGCCACGGGTGGTCATGCAGATCGTTGCCGGACAGGCCTACGATGCTTTCTCGCCCGACGGCTTCTGAGCGGTGCGGTGCGCAGCAGCGCGGTGTCACGCTCGTCGAACTGATGGTCGCCATGACGATCGGCCTGGTCGTCGTTCTTGCCGCCACGGTCGCCTTTCTTGCCGGCAAGAAGCTCTTCAACACCGACGCCGACATTCAGGGCGCGCAGGATTCGCTCCGGTTTGCGCGCCATGTCGTGCAGAGCGTGGTCCGTCAGGCCGGCTACGTAGACTACGCACCGGACCGTATGACCGACGGCATGGCCGTCGCCGCGAGCAGCGCAGTGCTCCAGGAATCCAACAGCGCGGACGACCTCAATGTGGTGGGCGCCGCCAACGCAGTCGTCAACAGAACGGACCGTGGCGTGGGGGCGAACGATTCGGACAAGACATCGCTGAACGACTCGTTGCTGGTCCGGTTCTTCGGGCGCAGCAAGGCAGACGAAGATGCAGCCGACAGCACCATCATCGACTGTTTGGGCAACAAGCAGAAAGGCCCGTCTGCGTCACCGACCGCTGCAGACCGGGCATGGAGCTTTTTCTTCGTATCGTCGACGGGAGACGGAGAACCTGCGCTCTATTGCAAGTACAGGGCCGCCAGCGGCGACTTCAGGTCCGAGCCGCTGGCTCGCGGTGTCGAAAAGTTCAAGGTGGCCTACGGCTACGACGCCGATGGCGACAGCGTTCCCGATGCATGGCTCGACGCCAAGGGCATTGCTGCCAAAGCCCAGGAGTCGGGCGCGCCAACCAATGCGGCGTGGCAGAAGGTGGTGGCCGTCCGCGTGGGCATCGTGGTGCGCAGCGATCGGCCGAATGGCGATCTCAGGAAGTTGAAGGGCCACGACGACAAGCTCTACCCCCTGGGCGAGGAGTTCAAGGACAGCGTCTCTTTCGACCCGCCCGACGATGGTCGTTTTCGGCTGGTGTCGACCTTCACATTGATGCTGCGCAATGTCATGAAGGATCCGGCATGACGCGCGTTGCCAAGAGGCTGTGGGGACGTCGTCGGTCTGGCGGCTTCTCGTTGGTCATGGTGATGTTGCTGCTGGTCGTCGTGACAGTGCTCGGCATCGGTGCAGCGCAACTGTCGCTCGTCAACGAACGGGGTGCGCGCAGCGACAGAGACAGCGAGATCGCGCTGCAGGCCGCCGAGGCCGCGCTGATCGATGCCGAGCTCGACATCCTCGGTCCCAACCCCGACAACGCGGCCAGGCTCTGTCTGTTCAACGACAAGGACGTCGCACCGTTCGTAGAGGGATGCGGCACCGGTGCGAATCTCGGCCTGTGCGCGCCGACCGAACCCGGTACCACGCCGACATGGATGAAGGTCGATCTTTCGCCGAGCGGTGCGAGATCGGTCCCCTATGGAAGTTTCACCGGACAGAAATACCTCGTCGGGAAGGGCGCTACGCCAGCAGCGTTGCCGCGCTACATCGTCGAAGTCGTGCGAAACAGGGGCGGGTGGCAGGCCGATCGCCTGGAGAACGCCAGTGCTGGCCGTGCAACCCACATCTTCCGTGTCACAGCCATCGGCTTCGGCGTCGATGCCGAAACGCAGGTGGTTCTTCAGACGAATCTATACAAGCCGGTAATCAGTTCCGGCTGTCCCTGAGAGGAGCTCGCATGGTCCAAAATCGACATGGCAAATCGAAGAGTGCTGCCGTGGCCTTGGTTCTGAGTCTGGGGGCGGCCTCGCTTCTTGCACACGCTGGAGAAACCGCCGCCGTCCCTCCAGATGCCGTGTTGGCCGATGAACCGTTGTTCTCGACCACCTCGCGCGTCAAGCCCAACATGGTGCTTGACCTTTCGGTGGAATTTCCGACCACGGGGGCCGCCTACCGCAGTGAGTTCGACATCACCAAGTCGTACATCGGCTATTGGGACCCGATGGGTTGCTACGACTACACCGTTGCCGACGGCTACTTCAAGCGGACCGCAAGCGCCACTGTCTCCGCTGGCGCGATCGTCTGTGCGCAAAAGTGGAGTGGCAACATGCTCAATTGGGCTGCGTCCTCGGCCATCGACATGCTGCGCTACGCCATGACCGGAGGCGACCGGGTCGTCGACACATTGGACCAAACGGTGTTGCAACGCGCTGTGCTGCAGGACAACTTCTACAACGCCGGCTACAACTTTCCCGCGCGCGTGCTTCGCGGCAACCTGGACAAACTGACGCCGCTTTCTGCAACGCTGGGAGCGGCAGGCACGGTGCGGATCGCGAACTGCCGCCAGATGTTGTTCGTGGGCTCGACGTCGACCGGCAGTTGTGCAAAGCCTGGAACCGATCAAGTCCACGGACCCGGCGGACCAGGGGCGTATTTCGCGCGCGTACAAGTCTGTTCGGCCGCAGAAGGGCCGCTGCGCAGGGACCTGTGCGTCAAGCAATCCAGCGGTCGCTTCAAGCCTGTAGGCACCATTCAAACGTACGCCGAGAAGATGCGCTTCGCCGCTTTCGGGTACTTGATGGACAACACCAACGCGCGGTATGGCGGCGTGCTTCGCGCACCGATGAAGTTTGCGGGCCCGCATGCGGAGAACGCAAAGTTCGAGAGGGTCGTCAACGAAGCGGCTGAGTGGGACGCACGCACGGGCGTCTTCGTGGTCAATCCGCTCGCCAGCACCGAAGGCCTGAGCGGCGTTGTGAACTATCTGAATCAGTTCGGCCGTACCGGCCCGTCGCCAGGGACGTACAAGTCGCTCGACACGATCGGTGAGCTGTACTACGAATCGCTGCGATATCTGCAGGGTCAGCCGCCCAGCGAGCAGGCGACGGCGGGAATGACGGAAGCGATGAAGGACGGTTTCCCGGTTTACAACAAAAGCGCCGGATGGGGTGCCGGGCTCCAGAAGGCGTGGGACCCCGTGGTTGCCAGCTGTCAACGGAACTACGTCGTGGCCATTGGTGACCTCAACACGCACCACGAGCACTCTTTGCCAGGGCTGCCCAACGACGGTCTGGATGGTTGGCCGTCTGGCGTACGCGCCGTCGATCTCTCGAAGCTGGAACCCGACACCGCGTATTGGTCGAGGCTTGTCGGTGGGTTCGAGAACGCAGAAGCGCTGCGCTACACGGTCCCGTCGCGCAAGGAGCCGTTGACGATGCGTGGCAATGCATCGGGTCCCCGTGCCTATGCCTACAACAACGGCAGCCAGATCACGTCGAGCAACATCGCGACATTGCACACCGGTTCCGACCAGGGTTCGCTCGGTTGGGCCGGGCTGGCCTACTGGGCGAATACGCAGAAAATTGGCGAGGACTACCCGGATGTACGGGTGAAGACTTACACCGTCGACGTCGATGAAGGTGGCGATGGAACGATTCGTCAGGGCAAGCGTGGCAGCGCGTACTACCTTGCCGCCAAGTACGGTGGCTTCGATGACAAGAACAAGGACGGCAATCCATTCGTGACGTCCGCCTCGACTGGCGATGCGGAAGTGATCGCGAATGCGGAGTGGCAGTCGGGCGTCGACGATGACGGACTGCCGAAGCCAGCCAACTACTTTCTTGCCAGCAAGCCCGAAGAGATGATCGCGGCCATCCGCCAGATCTTTGCGAAGGCCGGGGCGGCCAGTGGCACGATCGCCGGCGGCGCGTTGTCCAGCACGCGCGTCGCGGCCAGCGGGACCAGCGTCTACATTCCCCAACTCGACAGCACGCGCTGGTCCGGCTCTCTGGAGGCATACCCGCTGAGCTACGACCCGAAAGTCGGTGCAGTGACCAAGGCAGACAGACCGACGTGGAGTGCCGGCAGCCTGCTGACCACGCACAAGAGGCCGGACGACCGGAAGATCTTCACCCAGTCGAGCAGCCGTTCTGGCGCGGCGTTCAGCTGGAAGGGATTGTCCAACGACAAGCGATGGGCCGATGCGCTCAATACGCAACCGTTCGGCCAAGACGATGCCAAGGACGGACTCGGTGAAAAGCGTGTGGCGTACCTTCGCGGTGGCCGCACCGAGGAGTCCGACAAGGCCGGCGGAGTCTTCCGCGTGCGTGATTCGGTGATGGGTGATGTTGTCAATTCAACACCGCTGCTGGTCGGCGCACCAAGCAGTGCTGTGCAGGGTGCCGGATATGACGCGTTCGTCGCCAGCAACAAGAGCCGTCGCCACACGGTGTACGTCGGCGCCAACGATGGCATGCTGCACGCTTTTGCGGCCGACACCGGCGAAGAGCTTTTCGCCTACGTGCCGAGTTCGCTTTCTACCGCGCTCTCAAGCTACACCTCCCCCGACTACGTACATCGGCCCTATGTCGACGGCAGTCCCGCAGCGGACGAAGTGCAATTGTCCAACGGCGCGTGGCGCACCGCGCTCGTGTCAGGAATGGGTGGAGGTGCTCGTGGAATCTTTGCCCTCGACGTGACCCGGCCCTCCGACTTCCGCGCAGAGAACGTGCTGTGGGAATTCACCGGCGACGATGACGCCGACATGGGACACGTCACCCAGGCGCCGCGGATCTTGAAGTTTCGTACTGTCGCGGCCAAGGGCAGTGCACCCGCGGTCTACCGCTGGTTCGCCGTGGTCCCGTCGGGTTTCAACAACCAAAATTCGAAGAAAGCTGCGGCGCTGTTTCTCGTGGCAATGGACAAGCCGCCCGGCGAACCGTGGCAACGCGGTGTGAATTATCAAAAGATCGTCTTGCCGAAACCGGCTGACACCACCCTGGTCAATGCGCTCGGCCCGGTCGGCGACTATGCCGGCGCCGACCGTTCCACGCGCCTCCTGTATGCCGGCGACACGCAGGGAAACCTGTGGAAGTTCGACTTTGCCGGTGACGCGCCGTGGAAGGAGGGCGGCAGCGTGCTCGGCCTTTCGAGCCCTCCGATGATGGTCGCGCAGGATGCGGGCGGGCAGCGCCAGCCCATCACCATTGCCCCGGAAGTGGGCGCGGGACCGAATGGCGGCGCCGTCGTCCTCTTCGGCACCGGCAAGTTCGTCGAAGTGAGCGACCTCTCGACCCGGCGGGCGCAAACGATCTACGGTTTCTACGACGATGGCTCGGCCATCCCTGCAGGCCAAGCGCGGGTGCAACTGCAAGCCCGCACGGTGACCGCGAACGGCGCTGGAAAGTTCACCATCACTGGCGACGCGTTTGCCCACGCTGCCTACAACAGCAAGACCTCTCAGCGCCGCGGCTGGTATTTCGACCTGCCGGACGCCGTCGACAGCGGTGAGCGCCAGGTGTCCCAGATGGTGTTGAGCGACGGCTATCTGCTTTTCAACACCCTCGTGCCCAACCCGAACGCATGTGGTGTCGGCGGTGGCGGGCACAGTTGTGCTGTCAATGCGATGACCGGCTTGTCGTCGGGGGGGACTTGCATCCCGTCGACGGTCGGGCTGCTCAGCGCCCCGCTCATCGTTCAGGAGGGCGACGGCGCATTCACTTCGACCGACGCGTTCGGTCGCCGACAGGAAACGAAGAAAGTCGCCGTGATCAACTTGGGAACAGGAGCCGGCCAGGGCCCCGGTGTGACGATCGCGCGTCCGATCGAAGGCGGCAAGGTTTCCCGGGTTGCAGGGCGGCTCAATTGGCGACAGGTCATTAACTACAAGGACATCAAGCAATGAAGCGTCACCACGGTTCTGGGCATGAAACCGGAGCGCGCGGCTTCACATTGATCGAGTTGATGATCGTGGCGGCCGTCATCGCCATCCTCGCGGCGATTGCCTATCCGTCGTACATGGACGCGGTACGACGGGGCTGGCGTGCCGAGGCACGCACGGCGCTGATGCAAGAGATGCAGCAGCAGGAACGTTTCTACACGCAGGTCAGCAGCTACAAGACGCCCGTCTTCAAGGCCGAGTCCGGCGACACGCCTGCCGACAGCAAATACACGCTGGAAGCAAGCCGTTGCGAGGGCTCTGCCGCGATCAAAAACTGCGTGACGCTGACGGCCCGGCTGAGAGCCGGGTTCTCCGATCCACAGGTCGGCGACATCTGGCTCAATAGCCGCGGTGAGAAAAGTTGCAGTGGCGGTGCGCTTGACCGGTGCTGGAAATGAAGACGGTCCTTCACCTTCGGAATGCTCCCGCTCGGGGGTTCACGCTCATCGAACTGATGGTCGTCGTGACGCTGGTGGCTGTGCTGAGCGCCATCGCCGTTCCCGGCTTTCGAACATTGCTTCTGAACCAGCGATTGGCCTCGAGCATCAGCGAGTTCGTAGCCGCACTGAGCCTCGCCCGCGCAGAGGCACTCAAGCGCTCTCAAACGATCACCTTGACCTCGAAAGCCGGCAAGGACTGGAACAGTGGCTGGGAAGTGAACGGCGCCATCGACGGCGTTCCCACGACGCTGCGCACCTTCAACGCCTTGCCTGCCGGTGTGACCGTGGACCCTGCACTGGGGAGCGCCTTCAACGGAAAGGTCAGCTACGACGCCAATGGTTTCTCGAGGAACGGCGATGCGTATTTGATGGGCTGCGTGGCGCTCAAAGCGGAGACTGGGCGACGCAGCGCTGTCGTCGTCTCGGCGTCTGGACGCCCGAGGGTCTGCGACCCCGACAAGAAGGGCGATTGCGGAGAGAGCAAATGCGCGGGTTCAGGGAGCTGACTGCGTCGCTCTTCGACGCACCGCGCCGATGCTCAAATGTCCCGCAACAGCTGCCTGAACTCGTCCACGTCTTCGAAACTGCGATACACCGAGGCAAAGCGCACGTAGGCAACCTTGTCGAGCTTCTTGAGTTCGCGCATCACCAATTCGCCAAGCTTGGTCGACTCGATCTCCCGCAGTCCGCTCGCCAACAACTTCTGCTCGATGCGTAGCAATGCGCCGTCGATCTGCTCGATGCTGACCGGCCGCTTGCGCAAGGCCAGCATCATCGATGCCCGAACCTTGCCAGAGTCGAAATCGGCGCGACTGCCGCCTTTTTTGACCACGACCGGAAAGTTGACGTCCGGTCGCTCGTAGGTGGTGAAACGCTTGTCGCAGTCACCGCATTGCCGGCGGCGGCGGACAAAGTCGCCGTCCTCCGACACGCGGGTTTCGACGACCTGGGTCTCGGCATGACCGCAGAAAGGGCACTTCATGCGGGCCGCCCAGACTGCAGGCTCAACGGTAGACCGGGAACCGGCTCGTCAGGGCGTGCACCTTGGCGCGGACGGCATCGATGTTGGCCTGATCGCGGGGGTTCTCGAGAACATCCGCGACGAGGTGCGCCGTCATGCGCGCTTCGTCGTCCTTGAACCCGCGTGTCGTCATCGCCGGGGTGCCGATACGCACACCGCTCGTGACCATAGGCTTTTCGGGATCGTTGGGAATCGCGTTCTTGTTGATCGTCATGTGCGCATTGCCGAGCACCGCCTCGGCTTCCTTGCCGGTAATGCCCTTGGAGCGCAAGTCGACCAGCATCACATGGCTTTCGGTGCGGCCGCTGACGATGCGGAGGCCACGTTCCGTGAGCGTATCGGCAACGATCTGCGCGTTCTTGACGACCTGCTGCTGGTAGGCCTTGAATTCGGGCGTCATTGCCTCCTTGAACGCGACCGCCTTCGCTGCAATGACGTGCATCAGTGGACCTCCTTGGAGGCCCGGGAAAATCGCGCTGTTGATGGCCTTCTCGTGCTGGGCCTTCATCAGGATGATCCCGCCGCGCGGCCCGCGCAGACTCTTGTGCGTGGTCGAGGTCACGATGTCGGCGTGAGGCACGGGATTCGGATACACGCCCGCGGCGACCAGGCCCGCGTAATGAGCGATGTCCACCATGAAGATCGCGCCCACGTCTTTGGCAACCTTGGCGAAACGTTCGAAATCGATGCGCAGTGAATAGGCCGACGCGCCCGCGATGATCAACTTGGGCATGTGTTCATGCGCCTTTCGCTCCATCGCGTCGTAGTCGATGGCTTCGTTGGCGTCCAGGCCGTAGCTGACGACGTTGAACCACTTGCCGCTCATGTTCAGCGGCATGCCGTGCGTGAGGTGGCCGCCTTCGGCCAGGCTCATGCCCATGATGGTGTCACCCGGCTTCAGAAACGCGAGCATCACAGCTTCGTTGGCGGAGGCACCACAATGCGGCTGCACGTTGGCGGCGTCGGCGCCGAAAATCTTCTTGACGCGGTCGATGGCCAATTGCTCAGCCACGTCGACGTGTTCACAGCCGCCGTAGTAGCGCTTGCCGGGGTAGCCCTCGGCATACTTGTTGGTGAGCTGAGAACCCTGGGCTTGCATGACCGCCGGCGAGGCGTAGTTCTCGCTCGCGATCAGCTCGATATGGTGCTCTTGGCGGGCATTTTCGGCCTGGATGGCAGCCCAGATTTCGGGGTCGGTGTGTTCGACCAGGATATTGCGGTGGTACATGGCAGTCCTTTGAAGACGGTGGTCCTTGTTCTTCGATCAAACAAGGGCTGCCCAGGCGAACGGCTGATCGCCCGGCTTCGAAGCCGGGCGGCACGCTTCCCAGTGGTGGTCCACGTCAGCGCCATCCACCTGAAAAAGGGGCGGCACCTATCGCCAGTCGCGTGCTGTTCGAGTGTAGCCGAGGGCCTTGCGTCTGCAGCAAAAGGCCGTCGACCGAAACGGTCAGGAGTCGGCCAGCAACGCCACCTTCTGCGGCGGTGCGACTTCGGGCTTGGCCGGAGCCACGATCGGAACCGGCTGCGAGCGCGCCGCAGGTGGCGTCACAGGCATGCTCCGGCCGGCAGCCACCATACGGAGGCGCTCGTGCTCGGCCATCACCTTGCTCGCATAGCCCCGGTCATCGTCGAGGTTGGCTGCGCCGACGTAGTAGCGCAACCCAGCCTCCAACGAGCCGGCGCGGGCGATGCACTCCTGCAGAACCTTGACGCCCACCCGCATGTTGGTAACAGGGTCGAAGGCCGCGAGCGTGCCGCCGGCGCTTTCGTACTTGTCCACATGGATGCGCGTCATGACCTGCATCAGCCCCTGCGCGCCGACCTGGCTTTGTGCGAAGGGATTGAAGCTGGACTCGACGGCCATGATCGCGAGGATCAACGTCGGGTCGAGCTTGGTGCGCTGGCCCAGTTGGTAGGCCTCTGCCACAAGCACACTGAGCGGTTCGGCGGCCACGCGGTACTTCTTGCTCAGCCAGAACGCGACGGCTGCCTGCTGCTTCGGTAATTCGAGCGGGCTCGACGCCGTAGTCCGGTCGATCGCGTTCGGCTCCAGCGCCGTCGCTTCGGGCGCCGGCTTGCGGGATTCGAGCCAACTCATGAGTTCGGCTTCTCCGTTCGCCCGCAGGTCCGGTCGTGCCATCAAAGCCAGCACGGCGAACACCGTGGCCAGCCCGAGGAGCGCGAAGCCGTTGTGCGTGATCTCGAAAAAGCCGTCGACCACATCGGATCCAAATGTCCGTAGCCCGCGGGCTGTGGCCTCCAACGCCTTGTTCATCGCTCTTCCTTTCTTTGCGGCGACTGAACCTCGACGCCGCGGAAACGGGGCAATGAAGTTCTGACGACTGCGCTGGATTGGTAGGTATCAGGCGAGCGCGATCAGAAGAAGCGCTGCCGCCTGATGAAGCCGAAAGTATTCGGCGGCGGATATGAAAGACCGGCGGCGTGTGAGGTTTGCCGCGGGCGATCCGGATTTTAGAAGCGTCTAAATATCCGGTCAACTATAAAGAATCACTTCTATATTTCGATACGGCGCAGTTTAACCGCCTTCCGTTGCTCGCTGGACCGCAAGCCATCAATCGCACCGAGGCTGGCTCCGCGCGATCGAATCGACCGTTGAATCCGAGCGAAGTTCAGTACATCGAGATTTATCGGCTGGGCAGCGCGACATAGTTGACGGGACTTGTGGTCTGGTCGCTCTGCGCTCTGGAGGACGCCCCAATTGCGGCACACTCGGCCGATGAATGCCGCTTCGCTGAAACAGAACAAGTGGGTCCGCCGAGGCGGCACGGCCGTTCTGGCCCTCCTGGTTCTTTGGGTCATCACTTGGCTGGCGGTACCGCCTATCGCCAAAAGCCAGGTGCAGAAGATCGCCAGCGAAAAGCTGGGCCGGCAGGTGACGATCGGCAAGATCGACTTCAAACCCTGGTCACTCGAGCTTGCTCTGAGCGATTTTCGGGTCGCCACGGCTGACGGCAGCCAATCGCAACTCGCCGTGCGTCGCATCTATGTCGACGCCGAGCTCCAATCCTTGCTGCGCCTGGCGCCGGTGATCGATGCGGTACAGGTCGAAGCCCCGGCCTTGCGGCTCACGCACTTGGCCGATGGCAAGTACGACATCGACGACATCATCGCCAAACTTTCCAGCACGCCGGCCGCGCCGCCTGGCGAACCGGCGCGCTTCGCCATCTACAACATCCGCGTGTCCGAGGGCACGGTCGATTTCGACGATCAGACCGTCAAGCGCAAGCATGAGCTGCGCGACCTCGTGCTCGACGTTCCCTTCCTGAGCAACCTGGCGTCCCAGCGCGAGGTCAAGACAGAGCCGAAGCTGGCATTCAAGCTCAACGGCAGCGCCTTCGACTCCACCGCCTTTTCCACGCCGTTCGCGGAGAGCCGCAAGACCGATGCGCAGCTGAGCTTCAAGGGGCTCGACCTCGCGCCGTACCTCGGCTATCTCCCCGCAGGTTTGCCTGTCAAGCTGCAAGCGGGCCTGCTCGACGCCGATTTGAAGATCGACTTCGAACGTGCCGCCACCGCGGGTCTCCAGATCAGCGGAACGCTCGAAGCGCACCAGGCACGACTGGCCGATGCCAGGGGACGCGACCTGCTCGGGTTCGATTCCCTCAAGGTCACGTTGGCCGACGTGCGGCCGCTCGAGGGCGTCGTTCATCTGGGCGAAGTGGTCCTGGCAGCGCCTCGACTTTCAGTGGCGCGCGACGGCGCCGGCCAACTGAACCTGCTCGCCACCGATCCTTCGACGGGCGCTGTGGACAAGGTCACCGCGCCCAAGGCGCCCGCCAGCGCGGCGACCGCGCCCGCCACCGAGAAGAAGCCGCTGCGTATTGCGGTCGACAAGTTCGTGCTGAGCCGCGGTCAGATCGGCTGGCGCGACGAGACCACGCAGCCGGCCGCTGCCGTCGACCTCACGCAGTTGGCCGTCGAGGTCACCGCCGTCGCCTGGCCAATGGAGAAGCCGGCGCGTTTCAGTGGGTCCACGCAAGTTGCCGGTGCAAGCCTCAAGTTCCGGGGCGAAGCCACCGACAAGGTGGCCAACGTGCAGGCTGACCTCGATGGGATTCCGCTGTCGCTCGCCGCACCGTACCTCGCCCAGAGCCTGCAGCCGACGCTGGATGGCAAGCTGAGCGGCGAAATCGAAGTTGCCTGGAACGCGCCCAGCCTCAAGTTCAAGGCACGGCGCCTGGCGGCCGACGGCCTGGCGCTGACCCAGGCCAAGACGGCGCTGGCCAGCGTGGGCCGGTTCGAACTGGTCGATGCCGAGGTCGACATGACCCAGCACACCCTAGCGATCGCATCGTTCACCGCGACCAACCCCAAAGTGCGGATCGAGCGCGACAACGAGAAGCGCTGGATGTTCGAACGCTGGCTTCGCGCACCGGCCGAGAGCACGAGCCAGGACGCCGCGAAGGTTGCCGCGCCCAAGCCCGCCGAGGCGTCCACGCCGGCACCCGGCGCCAATACCCAGCCCTGGAAGCTCAGCATCGGCACCCTCGCCGTGGAAGGCGGAACGGTGTCCTATGCCGACAAGGCGAGTGCGTCGCCGGTGGCGGTCGAGATCACCGCGCTCAAGCTGAATGCGCAGAAGGTCTCGCCCGGCTCGGCGACCGCGTCGCCGCTGCAGCTGTCGGGCCGCATCGCGGCGGGACGCGCCGACCCAGGCCGCTTCGACTACAAGGGCACGGTGGTGCTCAAGCCGTTGGCGGCGGAGGGCCGTCTCGAAGTCGCGGCGTTTCCCGCGCATGCCTTCAAGACCTACTACGCGGACGCTCTGAACATCGATCTGCGCCGCGCGTTCGCCAGCTACCGCGGCACCGTGCGCTACGCTGCGCTTCCGGCGGGCCCGAGTCTGCAGCTTGCAGGGGATTCGGCGCTGGAGGATTTCCGCGCCAACAGCGCCTCGCTGACGCAATCAGAAGCGCCCGGCCTCGAGCGTGGCAATAGCCAACTGCTCAGTTGGAAGACGCTGAGCCTGCGCGGCATGCAGGTGGGCATGGCGCCGGGCGCGCCCCTGTCGGTGGACGTGCGCGAGACGACGTTGACCGATTTCTTCGCGCGCGTGATCGTCGACCCTACAGGGCGCCTGAATCTGCAGAACCTGACCAAGAAGGCGCAGCAGGAAGCCGATGCGAGCGCCGCCGCCAAAGAAGTCGATACGCGTCGCAATCTGGGCGGCGGAACCACCACCACCGCCAAACCGCTGCCGGCAGGCCCCGCCACCGACCCCATAGCCGCAACCGCGCCGCCGGCACCTGGGGGCCCAGCGCCCCTTATCCGCTTCGGGCCAATGAGCCTGGTGAACGGCAAGATCGACTTCACCGACCTGTTCGTCAAGCCCAACTATTCCGCCGACTTGAGCGAGCTCACGGGCAAGCTCAGTGCCTTCGCGTCCGACAAGCCGGCGATGGCCGACCTCGAACTGCGCGGCAAGGCGCAGCAGACGGCAGCGCTCGAAATCTTCGGGAAGATCAATCCGCTGGCCAAGCCGCTCGAACTCGACATCACGGCCAAGATGCGCGACCTCGACCTGGCCCCGCTCACGCCTTATGCCGTGCGCTATGCCGGCCATGGCATCGAGCGCGGCAAGCTCAGCATGGACGTGAACTACAAGATCACCCCCGAGGGCCGGCTTACCGCTGCCAACAAGCTGGTGCTCAATCAACTGCGGTTTGGCGACGAAGTGCAGGGCGCCCCGGCCAGCCTGCCGGTGAAGCTGGCCGTCGCGTTGCTGGCCGACCGCAACGGCGTGATCGATGTCGATTTGCCCCTCACCGGCTCGCTCAACGATCCACAGTTCAGCATCGGCTCGCTGATTTTCAAAGCACTCGGCAACCTCATCGTCAAGGCCGTGACCGCACCGTTCAGCCTGCTGACCGGCGGCTTCGGTGGCGGCGGTGCCGGTGAAACGAGCGCGATTGCCTTCGAGCCGGGCAGCGCGGCGCTGTCTCCCGCGGCCAAGGAAAATCTCGACAAGGTCGCCAAGGCACTGACCGACCGCCCCGCGCTGCAGCTCACGGTGGTCGGCACGGCCGGTCTCGAGCAGGAGCGCGAGGCCGCCAAGCGCCAGCGCCTTCGTCAACTGCTGCAGGCGGAGAAGCGCCGGGTGGCCGCGCGCGCGGGCGGCAATGCAGCCGAAGTCGCGCCGCTGACCGATGCCGAATACCCCGAACTGCTCACAGCCGTGTACAAGCGCGCCGACATCACCAAGCCGCGCAATCTGATCGGCCTGGCCAAAGACCTTTCCGTCAAAGAGATGGAAGATCTGCTGCTGGCCGGCCTGACCGTGAACGAAGAATCCATCCGCCAGTTGGCCGTGGAGCGAGGCGCCGTGGTGCGGGATTACCTGCTGGGCAAGCAGTTGCCGAGTGAGCGTCTGTTCCTTGGTGCGGTGCGCACCAACCCGTCTGCAGCCGACTGGAAACCCGGCGCCGAACTCAATCTCGCGAGCCGTTGAGCGGAAATGGCCGCGGGTCGGTGAAAATGGCGGAGTGCGCCGGCCTTTGCCGGCGCCTTCGCTTTCCTTCTATCCGACAACGATCAGCGCGCAGTGACCTCTAATTCCTCCAAGCACCAAGACCTCCAGTCCCTCGACACGCTCACCGGCGGCGCCTTTACCGCGCCCACTTCCGGAGAGCGCGCGCAGCGCATCCGCGAGTGGCTGGCGAAGAGCCCCTCGCCAGAACAGATGCAGGAGGTATTCAAGGAATTGAGCGGGCGTGACAAGGGCGCTGCGCGTCTCCTGCGCGAAAAGCTCGACGAGCTCAAGCGCGCGAAGGGGCAAGAGGCGATCGCTGCGGAGTGGGCGCAGAAGGCCGAGGCCCTGCTGGCCCAAACCAAGCTCAACATCGCCGATGCGCTCGCCTGGCAGCGCGATGCCGCGAAAGCGGGCGCACCGCTGTCTCGCGAGCCGTTGGCCGGTTTCAAGGTGCAGTTGGCCGAACGCGTCAAGGGCATCGAAGACCTTCAGCATCGTGCCCAGGTCCAGCGTGAAGCCGCCGTCTTGCTGGCCCAGCGCTTCGAGGTGCTGTCTACAAAGGGCTGGCGCGACGCGCAGGCCGCTGAGGAAGCGTTGCGCGCCGATGTCGTGCATTGGCAGCAGCAGGCCGCCGAGCTGACCGCCGACGCCAACTGGAGCAGCCTCGACGCCAAGTTCGCGCCGCAGCTCGACGCGTCCAAGGCGCAGTTGCTGGTGGTGTCCGACTCCTTTCACGGCGCCCTGGCGCAGGCCTCGACGGCCGCCGCGGATGCGAATGCGCCCCTGCCACCTGTGCCCGTGTGGGCCGACGAATTGCGCGCTGCGCGTGGCCTGCCGACCGAGGCGTCCACCACGGCGGCAGCGACTGCGGCCCCGGCCAAGCCCGCCGGACCGAAGGTCGACCCGGAAAAGCGCGCCACGGCGCAGGCGGCCGTCGAGGCTGCCTTGACCAAGCTCGAACAGGAAACCGCCGAAGGCCATGGCAAGGCCAGCGCCGGCGCCGCCGCCGCGCTGCGTGCCGTGCTGAAGGAGCACGGCAAGCTCGTCGAAGCGCCGCTGGAGGCGCGCGTGCACGCCGCGCTGGTGGCCGCGGGCGAACTCGAAGGCTGGCAGCGTTGGAGTGCCGACAAGGTGCGCGAAGAATTGGTGGCGAAGGCCGAAGGCCTGCTCAAGCGTCCTGAAGGCCAAGCGCTCGGTGGCCGCAAGATGCAGGAATCGCTGCGGGCCCTGCGCGAGCAATGGAAGCAGGCCGACCAGGGCGGCGTGCCCAACCATGCGCTGTGGAAGCGCTTCGACGAAGCCTGCAACGAGGCCCACAAGGTGGTCGAAGCGTGGCTCGACAAGGTGCGAGCCGACGCTGCCGAGCACCGTGCGCACCGGGTGGCGCTGATCGAGGAAGTGAAGGCCTGGGCCGTCGAGCACGCTGCGGGCAGCGACCTGAAGGCGCACAACCGCGCCTTGCATCAGTTCGCCGACCGTTGGCGCGATGCCGGCCATGTGGGCGAGAAGGTTTTCGCCGAATTGCAGCCGCTGTGGAACGAGGCCTTCGGTGCGGCGCGCGAGCCGCTCGAAAGCGCTCAGGGCGCCAGCCTGGAACGCCGGCAAGCCATGATCGCCGAGGCCGTCGAACTCGGTGCCCAGCCGATGCTGCGCATCGACGCAGTCAAGGCGCTGCAGCAGCGCTGGCAGGCGGAGGCACAAGGTGTGCCGCTCGATCGCCGCCAGGAACAGAAGTTGTGGGACGCCTTCCGCGCCCCCATCGACGATGCCTTCAATCGCAAGACCAGCGAGCGCGAGAAGGCGTCGTCGGCCATGAGCGAGCACGACCGCTACGTGCTCGACGCGTCCAAGGCGCTCGATGCAGCCAATGCCACTGGCGACGTGCAGAAGATCCGCGCCGCGGTGGCGCAGCTCGAGGCGGCGATCCGTGGCGAGGCCCGCCCGCCCGCACCTGCGCCTGCACCGTCCAAGCGCGAAGCCGACGGTCCTGCCGTCGGCGCGACCGAGGTCGTCGCGCCCGGCCAGGCGGCTGCCGAATTCAGCGAAGGCGCCCAGATTCAACCGGTGCCGGGTGAAACCGACGCGCCCGCGCCTGTTACCGCCGACGCGCCGGAAGACGCAGGCGATGTCGCTGCCAGCCCGGCCCCGGCCGGCGATCTGGTCGCCCCGGTCGGCAGCGCCGATGCCGGCGCCCGTGCCGACGAAGGCGACAACAGCGGCGTCGCTGCGCCGGCGGTCGCACCGAAACCGGCGCCCAAGCCGGTGGTGGCTGCGCGGCGCGGCGACGACCGTCCGGGCAGCCGCAAGGCCGAGCCGGCGGCAGCGGCCGGCCGCTTCGGCGATCGGCGCGACAGCCGAAGCGGTCCGGGCGCGGGTGGCCGTCCGAACGACCGCGGCCCGCGTCCCGGTGGCCCAGGTGGTGACCGTGGCGCGCCGGGTGGGGGCCGTTTCGGCGACCGTCCGCCGCGTTTCGAAGACCGGGGACCCCGGCTGGGCGATGCCGCATTCCGTGCCCAGCGCGAAGCGCTCGAGCGCGCCGATCTGGCGCTGCGCAAGCTGGCGGCGCAAGCGCACGGCGAGGCGCTGACGCACCTGCTGAGCGCCTGGGAAAAGCGCGACGCAGCACAACTGCCCAGCGTGCAGGAACTCGGTCGCGCGGTGAGCCCGGCGGTTCGCAGCGCCTGGACCCAGGCGGTGGCCAAGCCGGCCGCTGGCGAAGCGGGTGAAGCGCTGTTGCGTCTGGAGATGGCCGCCGAGGTGCCCACGCCGGCCGATCAGCTCGACGCACGCCGTGCGCTGCAGCTCAAGCTGCTGACCAAGCGCGGCGATCCGGCCCCTGTGCAGACCTGGGGTGAAGATGCTGGCAAGGTGCTGGCTTCGCCCCACGACGCAGCCACTGCGCGCCGCCTGCAGAACGCACTGAAGGCGCTGCTGCGCAAATAAGCCGGGGCCGCACGCGTCGCGCGTGCGACGCCTTCTTCAGGCCTTTTCTGGCCTGAAGAAGGCGTCGAACAGTGCGCAGAGCGCAGGGAACTCCTCCCCGAAACGCAGACGGTTCACGAAGTAGGCCTCGCAGGCCACTGCGAAGAATTCGCTGATCGACTCGGCGCCGTAGGCGTCGAGCCACGGCGCTTCGCCGCCGAAGCGCTCGGCCACGATGGTTTGTTCTCGAAAGCTTTGGTACGCCGGCTCGATGACGTCGGTCCATGCAGCGCGCGCCTCGCGGGCGCTCGACGTGCCGGCGAATCGGGCGGGCAGGGTGGGGCAACCGTCGGCCACACCGTCGCGCATGTCGATCTTGTGGGCGAACTCATGAACCACCACGTTGTAGCCCACGTCGGCCGTCAGGCTGCCGGCCAGCACGTCCTGCCAGCTCAACATCACCGGTCCCCGCTCCATCGCCTCGCCGGCGACGACTTCGTCGTATTCGTGAACCACCCCGGCCTCGTCCATGGTCTTCCGGCGCGCCACGACTTCGGAGGGGTGGACCACGATGCCTACGAAATCGCCGTACCAATCCAACCCACCGGGCAGGTGCAGCACCGGCAGCACGGCTTGCGCCGCGATCGCCAGCGCCACTTCGTCGGTGATGACGAAGCCGTGCGCCCCGTGGAATTCTTTGTCGCGCAGGAATTCAGCCGCCATGGTGCGCAGGCGCTCGTCGTCGCTGGCGTCGTGCTGCACCAGAAACGGATAACGCGCCAGTGCCGCTTGCCATGCGGCGTCTGGAAGCACAGGGGCGGCGCGCAGGCCACGTAACCACTTCAACATCGGCGCGCCCGGGTCAGCGCACGTCGACGCGCCGTGCGCCGGTGGCCGACAGGCACAGCACCTGCGCCCGCGGTGGATGCGCTGCGGCGTCCCAATCGCTGAGCACGATGCGTTGCAGGCCATCGCCGAGCGCGTGTTCGGCGGGCCGGTGGGTGTGGCCGTGGATGAGGGTGCGCGCGCCGGCCTTTCGCAACCAATCGCGCGACATGCCAGCGTCGGCGTCGGCCCATACCTTGTCCGGCGCGGACTTTCTCTCTTCGCTTTGCGTCCGCATCGCGCGGGCCAGCCTGCGCCGCTCTTCGAGCGACTGCGAGAGAAAGCCCTGCTGCCATCCGAGCGTGCGGACCTGGGCGCGAAACCGCAAGTACTCGACGTCTTCCAGGCAAAGCAGGTCGCCGTGGCTGAGCAGCCAACGCTCGCCGTGCAAATTCAGCACGGTGGGGTCGTGGAGCAGCGTGATGCCGCAGCGCGCCGCGAAGTCGGCGCCGACCAGAAAGTCACGATTGCCGTGCATGAAGAACACAGGCCGGCGAGCGCTCGCCTGTCGCAGAAGGTCGGCGCACTCGGCTTCGAAGCCGGGATGGGCTGCGGCGTCGTCGCCCACCCACACTTCGAACAGGTCGCCGAGGATGAACAGCGCATCGGCCGGCGTGGTCTCGAGATAGCCTCGCCACGCCTCGAAGGTGGCGGGCTCGCTGGCCTGCAGATGCAGGTCGGACAGCAGGTCGACGGTGCGCCAGGCAGCCGGCGACACGAGGTCGGCGAAAACATCGTCGCTCATGCCGCGCCGCCCCGCCGCGTCATTCGACGGTGATGGTGGCCTTTTCGATCACCACGTCTTCAAGCGGCACATCGTCGTGAAAGCCCTTGCGGCCCGTCTTCACGGCCTTGATCTTGTCGACCACGTCGGTGCCTGCGATCACCTTGCCGAACACGGCATAGCCCCAGCCTTGCGCCGAGGGGGCCGTGTGGTTGAGGAAAGCGTTGTCGGCGATGTTGATGAAGAACTGCGCGGTGGCCGAGTGCGGCGCGCTGGTGCGGGCCATGGCGACGGTGTACTTGTCGTTCTTCAGGCCGTTGTTGGCCTCGTTTTCGATCTCGGCGTCCGACGGCTTCTGGCTCATGCCGGGCTCGAAACCGCCGCCTTGCACCATGAACCCCGGAATCACGCGATGGAACACGGTGTTGTCGTAGTGCCCCTTTTTCACGTAGGCGAGAAAGTTCTCGACCGACTTCGGCGCTTTGGCGCGGTCGAGTTCGAGAGTGATGGTGCCTTGGCCCTTGATGCTGAGTTCGACCTGGGGATTGCTCATGGAAAGCTCCTTCTGCTTTACTTCGCCACGACGGTGGCGGACTGGATGGTGATGGGTTCGAGGGGCACGTTCTGCATGCCGCCCTTGTTGCCCGTCTGGGCGACGCGGATCTTGTCGACCACCTCGGCGCCGCTCACGACCTTGCCGAACACGGTATAGCCGTGGCCGTCGGGGTTGGGTGCGTCGAGCATGGCGTTGTCCTTGACGTTGACGAAGAACTGCGCGGTGGCGGAATTTGGGTCGCCGGTGCGCGCCATGGCGATCGTGTATTTGGCGTTCTTCAACCCATTGGACGCTTCGAGCGGGACGGGTGCGCGCGTGGGCTTCTGGCGCATGTCGGCCGTGAAGCCGCCGCCCTGGACCATGAAGCCATCGATGACACGGTGGAAGATGGTTCCGTCGTAGTGCTTGTCCTTCACGTATTGAAGGAAGTTCGCCACCGTCTTGGGTGCCTTGTCGGGTGCGAGTTCGAGCACGATGTCGCCAGCGGACGTGGTGAGCTTCACGCGCGGTGCAGCGCCTTGCGCCCAACCGTTGCCGGCCAGCGCCAGCGTGGCTGCAAGGATCAGCGCCGTGCGGCGCGAAGGGTGGTTCAAGGTCAAGAGGTTCTCGCTTTCTGAAATGCGCAAAGGCGTTGCAGCGCACGCGGCGCGACGTCGCATCAAGGCTACTTGGCTCGCACTGGCTTGCGGGCTTCGACGGGTGCAGCCGGCAATGCGGCCGCGGTCGGTGCATTGAGGAATATCTGGCGAATCAGCGCCAGCTTGGGCGCCGCGCTGGCATTGGTCGACGCGAGCTGTTGCGCGCGTCCATAGGATTGGGCGGCCAGCCGCGCGTACACGTCACCGAGGTTCTCGTGTGCGGTCGCGTAGTTCGGATTGAGGCGGATGGCAGTCTCGAGCGCGTCGCGCGCCTTGTCGAACTGGCTCTGCTGCGCATAGAGCGCCGCAAGGTTGTTGAAGGGCTCGGGGAGTTCGGGAAAGTCTTGCGTGATCTGCGTGAAAGTGGCTGTCGCCTCGGCGGTTTTACCTTGCTCGGTGAGGATCACGCCGCGCAGAAAACGCATCTGCGGATCGCGCGGTTTGCCGGCGATGTAGGCATCAGCCTTGGCGAGTGCCTCGGGCGCCTTGCCTTGCCGCAGCAGCTGATTGACATCGGCATAGTCGTCCGCCATCGCACCGGTGCAGACGGCGGCAAGCAGCACAACGCCGATCGCGCGCAGCGCTGCACGGGAAGAAAGGGAAGAAAAACGGAAGAGGGTGACGGCGTGCTTCATGAGGCTCGGGGAGAAGGTCTGACGCGGGCTTCGAAAACACCCGGAAGATGCCCGGCAGGGGCCGTTTATACTGAGTGCGATTGTAGCCGAGGGGCCGCGCCCAACCCCTCGTGCGACGGTCTCTACACCCCTGAAAAACCCGCTATCTGCCTGCCTGTCCGTCGTTCGCCAGCGCCGGGCGAGTCGCCCATCGACGCTTCCCGAATTTCATGAGTCTGCGCATCTACAACACGCTCAAGCGTGAGCTGGAGGAGTTTTCCCCGCTGCAAGCCGGCCACGTGCGCATGTACGTGTGCGGCATGACCGTCTACGACCTCTGCCACATCGGGCACGCCCGCATGATGATGGCCTTCGATGTGGTGCAGCGCTGGCTGCGCGCCACCGGTTTCGACGTCACGTACGTTCGCAACATCACCGACATCGACGACAAGATCATCGAACGTGCCGTCAAGCGCGGCATCACGATCCGCGCGCTGACCGACGAGATGATCGCGTTGATGCACGAGGACATCGCCGCACTGGGCATCGAGCCGCCGTCGATCGAGCCCCGCGCCACCGAGTACGTGCCGCAGATGCTCGGCATCATCGAAAAGCTCGAGCAGAAGGGCTTGGCCTACCGTTCGCCGATGGGCGACGTGAACTACGCGGTGCGCAAGTTTTCTGGCTACGGCAAGCTGTCCGGCAAGTCGCTCGACGAACTGCATGCCGGCGAACGCGTCGCGGTGCTAGACGGCAAGGACGACCCGCTCGACTTCGTGCTCTGGAAGGCATCCAAGCCGACCGAGCCGGCGGAAGTGAAGTGGGCCAGCGCCTTTGGTTCGGGGCGTCCGGGCTGGCACATCGAGTGCTCGGCGATGAGCTGTGCCACGCTGGGCGAGACCTTCGACATCCACGGCGGCGGGGCCGACCTGCAGTTTCCGCACCACGAGAACGAGATCGCGCAGAGCGAAGGCGCACATGGCAAACCCCTGGCCAACGTGTGGATGCACAACGGCTTCGTGCGGGTGGACAACGAGAAGATGTCCAAGAGCCTGGGCAACTTCTTCACCATCCGCGAGGTGCTGCAGAAGTACGACCGCGAGACGCTGCGCTTCTTCCTCGTGCGCACGCACTACCGCAGTCCGCTCAACTACAGCGATGCCCACCTGAACGACGCGCGCAATGCGCTGAAGCGGCTCTATACGGCGCTGCATTCCGTCGTGCCGGCCACCGTTGCGATCGACTGGGCGCAACCACAGGCCGCGCGCTTTGAGGCAGCGATGAACGAGGATTTCGGCACGCCGGAAGCGATCGCCGTGCTCTTCGACCTTGCAAGCGATGTGAACCGTACGGCGTCTGCCGACAGTGCTGGCCTGCTCAAGGCGCTGGCCGGCACGCTCGGCTTGTTGCAAGGAGATCCCGAGCAGTACCTTCAAGCCGGCAGTGCGCTCGACGATGCGGCCATCCAGGTGCTGATCGCGCAGCGTGCCGCAGCGAAGGGCACTAAAAACTTCGCCGAGGCCGACCGCATTCGTGCCGATCTGCTGGCGCGGGGCATTGTTCTGAAGGACTCGCCCACCGGAACCACCTGGGCTGCTGCGCAGTGAAGGACAAGAGCGTCATGTCGCCCGTCGTTGCACCCTCCGTCAAGATCATCACGCCCGACTACTGGGAAGAGGCCTGCAGGCACCTGGCCAAGAAGGACCGCGTGATGAAGCGGTTGATTCCGCAGTTCGGAGACGCCTGCCTCGAGTCGCGCGGCGACGCTTTCGTGACGCTCGCTCGCAGCATCGTGGGACAGCAGATTTCGGTGAAGGCGGCCCAGTCGGTCTGGGACCGCTTCGACAAGCTGCCACGGAAGATGACGCCGGCCAATGTGCTCAAGCTCAAGGTCGACGACATGCGCGCGGCCGGGCTGTCGGCACGCAAGGTCGAGTACCTGGTCGACCTTGCCATCCATTTCGATTCGGGCGCCGTGCACATCGACGCTTGGAAAGACATGACCGACGAGATGATCATCACCGAGCTGGTGGCGATCCGGGGCATCGGGCGCTGGACCGCCGAGATGTTCCTGATCTTTCATCTGATGCGGCCCAACGTGATGCCGCTCGACGACATCGGGCTCATCAACGGCGTCAGCCAGAACTACTTTTCCGGCGAACCGGTGAGCCGCAGCGATTTGCGCGAGGTGGGCGTGGCCTGGGCGCCGTATTGCAGCGTGGCGACTTGGTATATTTGGCGATCGCTCGACCCAGTACCGGTCGCGTACTAAAACAGGAGAAGACGTTGGCGAAACGAACCTTCCTCGACTTCGAGCAGCCCATCGCTGAACTCGAAGGCAAGATCGAAGAACTGCGCTATGTGCAGACGGAATCAGCGGTCGACATCTCCGACGAGATCGACCAGCTCAGCAAGAAGAGCCAGCAGCTCACCAAGGACATCTACAGCGAACTTTCGCCCTGGAAGATCACCAAGATCGCCCGGCACCCGGAACGCCCCTACACGCTCGATTACGTCAACGAGATCTTCACCGACTTCGTCGAACTGCATGGCGATCGTCATTTCTCGGACGACCTGTCGATCGTCGGCGGGCTGGCGCGATTCAACGGCACACCGTGCATGGTCCTCGGTCATCAGAAGGGCCGCGACACGAAGGAGCGCACTGCGCGCAATTTCGGCATGAGCAAGCCCGAGGGCTATCGCAAGGCGTTGCGCCTGATGAAGACGGCCGAGAAGTTCAAGCTGCCGGTGTTCACCTTCGTCGATACGCCGGGTGCCTACCCGGGCATTGACGCCGAGGAGCGTGGCCAGTCGGAAGCCATCGGCCGCAACATCTTCGAGATGGCGCAGTTGGAGGTGCCGATCATCGTCACGATCATCGGCGAGGGCGGTTCCGGCGGCGCGCTGGCGATCTCTGTGGGCGACCAACTGGTGATGCTGCAGTACTCGATCTATTCGGTGATCAGCCCCGAAGGCTGCGCATCGATCCTTTGGAAGACCAGCGAAAAGGCGCAGGAAGCGGCCGACGCGCTGGGCATCACGGCCCATCGCCTGAAGGCGCTGGGGCTGGTCGACAAGATCGTGAACGAGCCGGTCGGTGGCGCGCACCGCGACCACAAGCAGATGGCCGCCTTCCTCAAGCGTGCGTTGAACGACGCCTTCCGCCAAGTCAGTGACCTGAAGGTCAAGGAACTGCTGGAGCGCCGGTACGAGCGTCTGCAAAGCTACGGCCGGTTCTCGGACACCAAGGCCGACAGCACCCGCTGACGTGCTTGCGGACCGGTTCCGGTCCGCGCTTCACCATGGACAATCCCGCCGCCCACGCGCTTGCCTCGTGGGCGGTTTCGCTTCCGCTGGGCATTGCCTACAGCGGTGGCGCCGACTCGACGGCCCTGCTGCATGCGGCGGCGGCGCGCTGGCCGGGTCAGGTGCAGGCGCTGCACGTGCACCATGGGCTTCAATCGGCGGCCGACGATTTCGAGCGGCACTGTGCGGCAACCTGCGGCGCGCTGAATGTGCCATTGCACACCGGCCGCGTCGACGCGCGCCATGGCAGTGGCGAGAGCCCCGAGGACGCAGCGCGGCGCGCGCGCTATGCCGCGTTGGCATCGCTTGCATCGGGGCAGGGAGTGCGCGATGTGCTGCTGGCACAGCATGCTGACGACCAGGTCGAGACGATGCTGATCGCTCTCGGCCGCGGCGCGGGCCTCGATGGTCTGGCGGCCATGCCACCAGAGATGATGCGCCACGGTATTCGCTTTCATCGACCATTGCTCGACGTGCCGGCAGTCCAACTGCGCAGCTGGCTTGTGGCCGGCGGCGTCCCGTTCATCGAAGACCCCAGCAACTCCGACGAGCGCTACACGCGCAACCGCATCCGGCATCGGGTGCTGCCAGCCATCGCCGAAGCCTTGCCGCAGTTTCGCGATACCTTCGCGCGCAGTGCCCGCAACGCAGCGCGTGCGTCGGCGTTGCTGGCGGATCTGGCGAAGATCGATTTGGCGAACGTCGGAGTTCCTCCGTCGATCAGCGCCTTGCAGGCTCTGTCGCGCGAGCGCTGCGCCAATGCGTTGCGCCACTGGCTGCGCACCGCACATCGCGCGGTGCCGAGCGAAGCCCAACTGCAGCAGCTGCTTGCTCAGGTCGACGCCTGCCGCACCCGCGGCCACAGCATCCGATTGAAGGTGGCCGACGGCTTCGTGGAGCGAGAGGGCGCAGAGCTGCGTTGGTACAATGTCGCGCCTTAGCCGTAGCTCGCAGCCTTCACGCTGAACGAGCCATCGACGAAGCGGTCCGCAGGACCGTCGCCGACTTTGCGGCGTCCGTTTTTCCTCTCCTTGACATCACCCATGGCATTGATCGTTCACAAATACGGCGGTACGTCGATGGGCTCGACCGAGCGCATCAAGAACGTCGCCAAGCGCGTCGCCAAGTGGGCACGCGCCGGCCACCAGATGGTCGTGGTCCCGAGTGCCATGAGCGGCGAAACCAACCGGCTGCTGGGCCTCGCGAAAGAACTCGCGTCCAGCAAGACCGACATGAGTCACGACCGCGAACTCGACATGCTCGCGTCCACCGGTGAGCAGGCCTCATCGGCGCTGCTGGCCATCGCGCTGCAGGCCGAGGGCGTGCCTTCGGTCAGCTACGCCGGTTGGCAGGTCTCGGTGCGTACCGACAGTGCCTTTACCAAGGCCCGCATCGAGAGCATCGACGACGCTCGCGTGCGCGCCGATCTGGCCGCTGGCAAGGTGGTGGTCATCACTGGCTTTCAGGGCGTGGACGACGCCGGCAACATCACAACGCTGGGCCGCGGCGGCAGCGACACCTCGGCCGTGGCCATTGCCGCGGCCATGAAAGCTGCTGAATGCCTGATCTACACCGACGTCGACGGCGTCTACACGACCGATCCGCGCGTCGAACCCGACGCACGCCGGCTGCAGACCGTCAGCTTCGAGGAAATGCTCGAGATGGCGAGCCTCGGCTCCAAGGTGCTGCAGATCCGCTCGGTGGAATTTGCCGGCAAGTACAAGGTTCCGTTGCGCGTGCTGTCGAGCTTCACGCCCTGGGACATCGACATCAATGAAGAGGCCAAGTCCGGCACGCTGATCACTTTCGAGGAAGACGAAAACATGGAACAAGCCGTCGTATCCGGCATCGCGTTCAATCGCGACGAAGCGAAGATTTCGGTGCTGGGCGTGCCAGACAAGCCGGGCATCGCGTACCACATCCTTGGAGCCGTCGCCGACGCGAACATCGAGGTCGACGTGATCATCCAGAACCTGAGCAAGGACGGAAAGACCGACTTCAGCTTCACTGTGAACCGCAACGATTACGCGAAGGCCACCGACCTGCTCAAGGCCAAGGTGCTTCCGACGCTGGGCGCCGCCGAGATCGTCGGCGACACCAAGATCTGCAAGGTCAGCATCGTGGGCATCGGCATGCGCAGCCACGTCGGTGTGGCGAGCAAGATGTTCCGCGTGCTCAGCGAAGAGGGCATCAACATCCAGATGATCTCGACCAGCGAGATCAAGACCTCCGTGGTGATCGACGAGAAGTACATGGAGTTGGCGGTGCGGGCACTGCACAAAGCCTTCGATCTCGACCAGCCGACCGCCTGAAAACGGTCTGAACACTGGCATAATCACGCCTCCAAAGGAACTGTGACCGAGTGGCCGAAGGTGCTCCCCTGCTAAGGGAGTATGGGGTGTAGAGCCTCATCGAGGGTTCGAATCCCTCCGGTTCCGCCAATTAGCGCCAAGAAGCCCGCATCAAGCGGGCTTTTTCGCATCTGCATTTCTGTGCTGCAATGTCGAGCGACACCAACGGGCGTTCCGGCGACATGGCCACCGCAGGCTCAGCGACCATAGGCATCGCGTATCAGTCTGCTCATGGCATGGAGAGGCAAGCTGCTCCATAAAAACGTGGGCGTCGGCTCTTCCCATTGCGTGGCGTGAAGACGATAGTCAAGGGTCGACTTCTTTTTCTGCTCTATGTACATCCCTTCGCATTTCGCCGTGAACAGCCGTGAGCCGCTTCATCGGATCATCCAAGAACATCCGTTGGGGGCGCTGGTGACGCACGGGTCGGAGGGGCTGGACGCCGATCACATCCCCTTCGAACTCGACGCGCACGTTGGTGATCATGGGCTGCTCACCGCACATGTGGCCCGCGCCAACCCGCTGTGGCAGCGCTGCCCGACAGGGACCCGCGTCCTGGTGATCTTTCAAGGCGCGCAAGCCTACATTTCGCCCAACTGGTATCCGACGAAGCAAGAAGCCCATCGTCAGGTTCCGACATGGAACTACGAAGTGGTCCATGCGCATGGAATCCTCACTGTGCAGGATGACGAGCGCTTCATGCGGCGCGTGGTTGCTCGCCTGACGCGGCAGCACGAAGCCGATGAACCGAAGCCCTGGAAGATGGGCGAGTCGGCGCCTGAATTCATCGACGAATTGCTGAGAAGCATCGTAGGCATCGAGGTCGAGATCACTTCCCTCGTGGGCAAGTTCAAGTTGAGTCAAAACAGGGAGGCGCGCGACCGCGCGGGTGTCGAGACCGCCTTGGAGGCGCGAGGACACAGCGAACTCGCCAGCGTGATGCGGGCGGCTGGTTGATTTGATGCCCGCGATGGATGCGTGTCACGGATGCCGCGCGTGGCCCCGCCCATCGCCATGAGAGGCAGAGCGCGCAAGCTCCGCGCTGCAGCTTTATGCACCGTGCGGCGTTGATGCCGCACCGGTGCCAAGCTGGTTGCGGCGCGCATTGATCAATCGAGCGGCAAGCTGCGCGGTCATTTCCAGGCGCTTCAGCGCGTGCTGCCGCAGGTCTTCGCTCTGCGCAAAACAGGCGCTGTACAGAGTGCCGTAGAGCCGGCCATCGGACAGCACGACCGGGACACTGAAGTAACCCTTGGCGGCCGCTGACTCCGGCACCACCTGACGGCCCACCACGAACTCCAGCAGATCGCCTTCCTGTTCGTTGTGAAAGCCTCCGCGCCAAGGGCTGGAGAGGGCGCGTTGGACTTGTTTGCCATCGATGAATTCGGACACGAACGCCGCTTCGGTGTTGTGCTGTTGACGCAGAATCCTCAGAACCATGCGTACTGCCTCATCGATGAGAGGATCGTCCTGTTCTGCCGTGACGACGATGAGTTCGGAGACCCTGACCTCCACCGCGGCAAGTGTGTATTCGTAGTCGAACGGCGTTTCTGCGACGGTCGTTGCTCTGTGTGTCATGCGGGCCTCCTCAGCTCGCTGACATTGGACGCGGCACAGCCGCAAAACCGTCATCGCGCGACGCTCGGATACGGAGATTTGTCACTGAAAAGCATTACAAACTTCTCATCGCACACCATTTTCGCTTTGAAGTATTGCTTAATCCGGGAGAGGATAGAGAGTGACTGTTGTCACTCAAACGTGAACTTAAGCTTGCGCGACTCGAACCCCTCAGAGCGCCAGGCGCCTTGAGCGTCTTGCAGGAAAAACGAACATGACAACCGATCTGCGTCGCATTGCCCTGACCGTGGACGAGCCTTGGCCGGGGCTGTACTTCTGGGTTCTGCAGGAGGAGAACGATGACGCGGGCATTTACGAGCCGATCGACGCGGCCGACGCCCCCGCGAAGAGCTACCACGCGGCCTTGGCAGCGGGGTACATTGCGCTGCAATCGTTGTGTGGTTCCGCCGGGCCGCGGCAGGGAGAGCAGGGCGTGCCGCTGTTCATCAGTCCCTCGATCGACGTGATGCACACGACAATCCAATAAGCCCAAGCCGAAAAAGAAGAAAGGCCCCGTGGGGCCTTTTTCAATGGGAGTTCGGTGCAGCCACGGACGACGTTCGAGCGTTCGCGGGATCGGGTATCTCGATCGCCTCCGCCACCACCCCGGCCTCAGGCAGCGCTGATGCTCGACGTTGGTACATGGCCAGGCGGCGAGCACGGGCATTGCGAACGGCAATGCTCTGGCGCCGGACCAGGTTACGAACGCCGTCTTCGGCTGCAACCAGCGCATGCCTTGCACGCAACAAGAGTCCAACGCGCTCAGGCTCTGGCCACATCCATGTCGGCAGCAAGGCCCACGATGCTTTCAGCGGATCGATGAGCTCGTCGTAGGCACGTTGGTCGACATGGTAAGCCGCCTCAAGCGCAGCCACTGCGGCTGCAAATTCAACTTCCCACTGACTCATTAAGATCTCCGGTTGGCTCGTCAGTATCGTTGCCGAGGAGTGTTACTCAATGTTAACTTCTTCACGAGCGCGCGCCTTTAGTTTTCGGGTGAGCCGGGTGCCTGTCCGCGCGTGCGGCAACCCGATCAGCGCAGGTAGGAGTGCGACTTGCGCCGGGTGCGTTCCGCGTTGATTTGACGATGCCGAACAGCGACATGTGATGCACTTTGCCGCGAAGCCAGCGGAAATCGTATGAGCTCTCCGCCGGAAACGCACGGTGGCGCCCGCGATAATCGCCCGGTGTCACTCCATCTGCTTCATCAACTCGCCCAAGCGCAATTGCCGGTCAATCTTTTCGCGGGTGAAGAGGTCGACCGCTTGCGCGTTCTTCAATTGGCCGGGCATGTCAGAGCGGTCATCCCCTTGCCGGTTCGAACGCTCTACGGCTTCGATCAGCCCCCCGCGACCGTCCAGGCGGTCACGCCGCTCGGCCTTCGAATGATCAGGCGCTTTCCGGCAGCAAATCGTCAGCGCGCGGCTTCTGCGGCATCGCCGAGCCAGCGGAGGGCGCTGGCATTTTGAAGCTGCGGCCGTGCCGCGGCTAGCGAGAAGGCTTCGGCGAGGCTTCTTGGAGCATGGCGATCGATTGGGCCACGCGTTCGGCCATTTCGGCAGTCAGAACCGCATGCGCCCGGCTCATGACGATCAGCATACCCACACCCGCCGCCGCTGCCGTGAAGAGGGCTGCCAAGAACTCTGCCTGAGAAACCGTTTCCATGGTGTCTGCCTCTGACGTCGAGCGCCCGGGTCGGGCAAGAACGGCAGTCTGCCACTGGGCTGCGCAACAGCTCAATACGCCATTTGGCCATCGTGCCGACGGGCTCTCGGCAAGAGGGCCAGCCCTTTCAAATAGGACTTATGTCACACAATGGGGCGCTATGGGGCATCCTCGTCGATGCTCGCGCTCCATCGCGGTCCCCAGTCGCGTGAAGCCTCGTCCAGATTACGCCGCTCTCGTTTGGTCGGGCGACCTTGCTCGATGCTGAGCGCCGGCTCGCTGCCAAGGCGGCGCTGTTCCCGCGCCGCGGCCTGTGCCGCCATGCTTTCGAGGGTTTCTTCGTAAAGCTGTTGCGCCACGGGCGCCGGACCGCGTTGGCCACTGATGCCGCGCACATTCACGGTGCGTTGCAAGCTGCCCTGGCGTAAGGCGACGGTGTCGCCGACCTTGACTTCTCGAGAGGCCTTGGCCACGTCGCCGTTGACCTGCACGCGGTTCTTGCCGATCTCCTCGGCCGCCAGCGAGCGGGTTTTGTAGAAGCGCGCGGCCCACAGCCATTTGTCGATGCGCAGACGTTCCATTCCTGTCCTCACTCCTGATGCAACGGCAGACGCACCGTGGCGTCCAGCCCGGCGACAGCGCCGGCTTGATGTCGATTGTCCAACGCAATGCTGCCGTTGAGCGCGTGCACGATCTCCTGGCAGATCGCCAGCCCCAGCCCCGAGCCGCTTGCCATGTCACCGGCAGCGAAGGGTGCGAAAAGTCGCTGGCGTAACTCGGAGGAAATACCAGGCCCTGCATCGCAGACCCGCAGCAACACGCTGTCGCCCTCTGCATGCGCCTGCACCGAAAGGAGGCCGCCGGGCGGGCTGTGCTTGATCGCGTTGTGCAGCAGGTTGCGTGCGAGTTCCTGGAGCATCCATTGGTGCGCATGCACCGGCGCCGGCGACGTATGCAACTCGAAATCGAGCGCCTTGTCCGCGATCAGCGGCGACACGTCCAATGCTATCTGCCGCACCACGTCGCCCAGGTCGAGCGGGGTCGATTCGGGCTGCTGGCGCAGCTGCTCGACCTTGGCCAGCGACAGCATCTGGTTGGCCAACGTCGTGGCACGCGCCACGGTGCCGTCGATCTCGGCCAGGGCCTGCGCGGCAGGCACATCGCCGCGGCGTGCCGACTGCACCTGCGCCTTGAGCACCGCCAGTGGCGTGCGCAACTGGTGGGCGCTGTCGCGCACGAAGCGCTTCTGGTGGTCGAGCAGCGCCTGCAGCCGGCCCATGACGCGGGTGGTGGCGTCGACCAGCGGTTGCAACTCGCGCGGCGCGTCGGGCGCGTCGATCGGCGAAAGGTCGTCCGCGGCGCGGGCCTCGATAGCCTCGCCGAGCGCGCGCACAGGGCGCGTGGCGCGCTGCACCACCAGCGCTGTCACGGCGGCGATCACGCCGAGCAGCACCGCCTGTCGCCAGAGCGTGTCCAGCAGCAGCTTGCGCGCCAGCGTCTCGCGCAGCTCGAGCGTTTCCGCGACTTGAACCACCGCCATTCCGCGGCCGCTCGAACTTGCCACCGGTTGCAAGAGCACCGCCACGCGAACCGGTTGCGCGCGAAACTCCGTGTCGTAGAAATCGACCAGCGACGCGTAGGGCGGTCGGATCGGCAGCGTGCCGCGCCAGAAGGGCACCTCTTCGAAGCCGGAGATCATGTCGCCGCGCATGTTGGAGACCCGGTAATACATGCGGCTCTGGTTGTCCGCTTCAAAGGCCTCGAGCGCAGAGTAGGGCACCATCGCGCGCAGCACCGCCGCGTCGTCATAGCCGGTCACGTCGAGTTGTTCGCCGATGGTCTTGGCCGACGCCAGCAGCGTGCGGTCGTAGGCGAGGGTCGCGGCTGCGAGGCTCTGGCGGTACAGGCTCACGCTATTGAGGGCGATCAGAATGGCCACTGGCACCAGGATGCCAAACAGCAGCCGCGCCCGCAGCGAGCTTGCCGAAGCCATGGTCCCCCGCCTCACGGCTCCTCGCGCAGCAGGTAGCCCAGTCCGCGAAGCGTCATCAGCGCCGCGCCCGTGCCGGCAAGCTTCTTGCGCAGCCTGTACACCACGACTTCGACCGCCTCGTACTGCACGTCGATCTCGCCGGGAAACACCAGCTCGAACAGGCGTTCCTTCGTCACGGCGTGGCCGGGATTCATCATCAATGCCTTGAGCAGTGCCAATTCGCGTGGCGTGAGTTCGAGCACCTCGGCCCGGTGGTAGATCGCGCCGCTTTGCATTTCGTAGCGCAGGCCGCCGACCGGCTGCGGCCCGTCGGCCGGTTCGGCCCCTGCGCCCTGATGGCGTCGCCGCAGCGCGCGCAGCCGGGCTTCGAGTTCGTCCAGGTCAAAGGGCTTGGGCAGGTAGTCGTCGGCACCGGCGTTGAGCCCGACGATGCGGTCGCCGACCGTGCCGCGCGCCGTCAGCAGCAGCACCGGCGTGCGCAAGCCGGCCGCGCGCGCCTGCGCCAACACCTGCAGGCCGTCGAGGTTGGGCAGGTTCAGGTCGAGCGCGACGACGTCGGGTTCGAGTGCTTGCCAGTGCGCCAGCGCCTGGGCGCCGTCGCCGCACACCCGTACGTCGATGCGACGCCGCCCGAGCGTGCGTTGCAGCGTGGTTTGCATCGTGGGGTCGTCTTCGACCAGCAGCAGTTTCATGGCGAGGTCGGTTCGGTGTTTACCCCAGTGTGCAGGACAGCCAACTGACAGCGGGGCGGCGCATCATAGCGGCGTTCAGCTTCCCCTCAGATTCCAAGCAGAAGGAGACATTCAATGCGTCGCGATACCTTTTTGAAGTCATTGGCCGCACTGGCCGCCGTGGGTGCCCTGCCGTTGTCGGCCCATGCCGCTGCGAACGTCAAGATGATGATCCCGGCCAATCCAGGCGGAGGCTGGGACACCACGGGCCGCGCCCTGGGAAAGGCCCTGACCGACGCCAAAGCGGCCGACACGGTGACGTATGACAACAAGGGTGGTGCCGCCGGTGCGCTGGGCCTGGCGCAGTTCGTCAACGGTTCCAAGGGCGATGCCAATGCACTGATGGTGATGGGCTCCGTCATGCTGGGCGGCATCATCACCGGCAAGCCGCCGGTCAAGCTCGAGCAGGCCACGCCGCTCGCACGCATCACCACCGAATACAACGTGTTCGTGCTGCCGGCGAGTTCGCCGCTCAAGACCATGAAAGACGTGGTCGACCAGCTCAAGAAAGACCCGGGCAGCGTCAAGTGGGGCGGCGGTTCGCGCGGCTCCACGGAGCACATCGCGGCGGCCATGATCGCGCAAAAGGTCGGCGCCGACCCGTCGAAGATCAACTACGTGGCGTTTCGCGGCGGCGGCGAAGCCACGGCGGCTGTCCTGGGTGGCAACGTGACCGTGGGCGGCAGTGGGTACAGCGAGTTCGCGGAATACATCGCGGCCGGCAAGATGCGCGCGATCGCCGTCACCTCGGCGCAGCGGCTGCCAGGCATCAATGTGCCCACGCTCAAGGAGCAGGGAATCGACGTCGAGATTGGCAACTGGCGCGGCGTTTATGGCGCCCCGGGCCTGACGGCCGAACAGCGCAAGAGCGCCATCGACATGCTGCTGGCTGCGCTCAAGAGTTCTTCGTGGGCCGAGGCGCTCAAGAAGAACGACTGGACGCCGGCGGTGCTGTCGGGCGATGCGTTCGCCAAGTTCGTCGACGACGACTTCGCCAGTCTGCGCGCGATCATGACCAAGTCTGGAATGATCTGAACTTGACTCCCCCCTAGGCTTGATGAGTTGACTCGCCCCCAGGCTTGCCCACTGCGTGTGGCAGCGCCAACCCCCTTCCGGGGGCGACACCGGCGGCCCGGCAAAGCCGGTTCCGCGGTGTTTCTGGAAGGGATCTTTGCTCTCTTCAAAGAACTTATGACTCCCACCTCGCAACCCATGGATGAATCGGTCGACGCCGATTCGCCGATCGCGGCGCGCGGCGCCACCTGGCCGCAGACGCTGGTCGGCGTCGGTGTGCTGGCGACTGGCTTGGCGCTCGCATTCGGCGCTATAGGCATTTCGTCCGAGGCCGGCTACGGCGGAGTCGGGCCCAACTTCCTGCCGTGGCTGGTGTCGATCGTGCTCACCGTCTGCGGCGCCTGGATCGTGTGGGAAGCGCGGAACGGCGGCTTCCGCGACATGGATGCGCCTTCCGGTGCCGTCGAAACGTACTGGTCGGGCTTCGTCTGGGTGTCGGCCGGGCTGCTGCTCAACGCGGCGCTCATCACCACCATTGGCTTCATCTTCAGTTGCATGCTGTGCTACCTGCTGGCGGTGCAGGGCCTGCGCCGCGCGAGCGGGCAGGGCGGCGTCAACAGCCCGCGAACCTGGCTCGTCGATGCGGTCACCGGCGTGCTGATTTCGGCGCCGGTGTTCTGGATGTTCACTCAGTTCCTGGCCATCAACCTGCCGGGCCTCACTTCCACCGGCTGGCTCTGACATGGACATCTTCAACGCACTCATGCAGGGTTTCGCCGCGGCGATCACCCCTACCAACCTGCTCTGGTGCCTCGTGGGCTGTGCCCTCGGCACGGCCGTCGGCGTGCTGCCCGGCATCGGCCCCGCGGTGGCGGTGGCCATGCTGCTGCCCATCACAGGCAAGGTCGACATTACCGCATCGATGATCTTCTTCTCGGGCATTTACTACGGCGCGATGTACGGCGGCTCGACCACCTCCATCCTGCTCAATACGCCCGGGGAGACGGCCAGCATGGTGACAGCCATGGAAGGCAACAAGATGGCCAAAAGCGGGCGGGCGGGCGCTGCGCTCGCGACTGCAGCCATCGGCTCGTTCGTGGCGGGCACCATCGCCACCGTCGTGGTCACGCTGTTCGCGCCCTTCGTGGCCGAGTTTGCGGTCAAGCTCGGCCCGCCGGAGTATTTCCTGCTGATGCTGCTGGCCTTCACCACGGTGAGCGCGGTGCTGGGCAAGAGCACGCTGCGCGGCATGACGGCGCTGTTCGTCGGTCTCGCGGTGGGTTGCGTCGGTCTCGACCAGATTTCAGGACAGGGCCGCTACGTTGGCAACGTGCCGGAGCTCCTCGACGGCATCGAGATCGTGCTGGTCGCGGTGGGTCTGTTCGCCGTGGCCGAGGTTTTGTACGCCGTGCTGTTCGAAGGCAAGGTCGTCGAAGCCCAGAACACGCTCAGCCGCGTGCATATGACCAAGCGCGACTGGAAGCGGTCGATTCCAGCGTGGCTGCGTGGCACGGCTATCGGCACGCCGTTTGGCTGCATTCCGGCCGGCGGCACGGAGATCCCGACCTTCCTGAGCTATGCGATGGAAAAGAAGCTTGCGAAGGACAAAGATGCCAAGGCCGAGTTCGGCACCACCGGCGCCATCGAAGGCGTGGCCGGCCCTGAAGCCGCCAACAACGCGACCGTGACCGCCGCGCTCATCCCGCTGTTGACGTTGGGCATTCCGACCAGCAACACCACGGCCATCCTGTTGGGCGCCTTCCAGAACTACGGCATCCAGCCGGGCCCGCAGCTGTTCACAACGTCGGCGGCGCTGGTGTGGGCGCTCATTGCTTCGCTGTATATCGGCAACGTGATGCTGCTGGTGCTCAACCTTCCGATGGTTGGCCTGTGGGTCAAGCTGCTCAAGATCCCGAAGCCGCAGCTCTACGCAGGCATTCTGATCTTCGCGACGGTCGGTGCCTACGGCATGCGACAAAGCGCGTTCGACCTGTTCCTGCTCTACGCCATCGGTGTGCTGGGGGTGATCATGCGGCGCTTCGACTTCCCGACCGCGCCTGTGGTGGTCGGCATGATCCTCGGCCCGCTTGCCGAAGCGCAGCTGCGCAACGCAATGTCGATCGGCGAGGGCAGCGCCGCGGTGTTCTTCCAGCGGCCGATGTCGATCGCGCTCATCGTGGTGGTGTTGGCTGTCCTCATCCTGCCGCGCGTGGCCAAGGCGATGGCGCTCAAGAAAGAGCGCGCAGCGTACGTCTGAGCGCCGTGCCGCTCAGCGCGGCACGCGATCGGCGGGGACGACGATCGTCGCCCGGCCGTCGCCCGAGGTGATGGTGTCCGACGCAGCCGGAGGCGTGGTCGAACCCATCGGTGTGACGACGGTTGCACGGCCGTCTGCAGAAGGCACCGGCGCCTCGACAGGCGGGCTTCCCCTCGTTCGATCCAGTGCCGCGCCGGCAGCGCGCACGCAAGCTTCACGCGCCGGATTGGCCAAGTCGCCACGGTTGCAAGCCGCCACCTGCGCGTCATAGCGCGCCTGCGCCTCGTTGCGCTCGACAGGCTGCTGCGCGAAGCCGCTGATGCTCAGCATCAGCGCGGTGCCGAAAAAGGCGAATCGGATTCGGTTTGCGGGCATCGACATCTCCTGGTGGCAACAAGGTGCCGATGCTGGTGCGACACGCCGCGCCCAGCACGGGAGAAGCATCGCCAGCGCGGGTAGGCCGATGGCGCTTCAGCGACGCGTCCCGTGCGACGCAGACATCCAGGCGATCAACCCCGCTGCGAGCAGCAGAGCGCAGTCTCGGATGAGCAAGCGCGCCCGACGCATCGGTGTGGCATCAGGCGCGTGGCGCATCCGGCTCGGTCGGCGCACGGCCCGCGGCGACAGGTGCGACAAGCGGCTTTGCCTCGGCCGGATGGCCGCGCATCCGCCGCACCGTGCGCCCGATCCATTGCTCGATATCGTCGATGTAGGTGAACACCGCCGGCACCACCAGCAGGCTCAGCACCGTCGAGGTGATCAGGCCGCCGATCACCGCCATCGCCATCGGCGAGCGGAAGCTCGAGTCGGCCGCGCTCCATCCGAAGGCGATGGGCGCCATGCCCGCGCCCATGGCGATGGTGGTCATGATGATCGGCCGAGCCCGCTTGTGGCAGGCGTCGCGCAATGCGTCCCAGCGGCTCATGCCAGCGACGGCAGGTCGTCCATCGCTTCCGTCATGACCGCGCCGGGCGACGATCGCGTACTCGACCAGCAGGATCGAGTTCTTGGTGGCCACGCCCATCAGCATGATCAGCCCGATCAGCGAGGGCATCGACAGCGCCTTCTGCCCGATCAGCAGGCCGACGAAGGCGCCGCCCAACGCCAGCGGCAGTGCACACAGGATCGTGACAGGGTGCAGGAAGTCCTTGAACAGCAGCACCAGCACGATGTAAATGCACAGCACGCCGGTCAACATCGCCAGGCCGAAGCTTGCGAACAGCTCGGTCATCACTTCGGCGTCGCCCACCTCGGCCACGCGCACGCCGGGCGGCAGGTTCTGGATCGAGGGCAACGCCATCGCGGCGGACTTCGCCTCGCCCAGGCCCGTGCCCGACAGCTCGATCTCGAAGTTGACGTTGCGCGAGCGGTCGTAGCGATCGATCACGGCGGGGCCGCCCTCGACCGTGAGCTTGGCCACCTGGCCGAGCATCACCGGCCCGCGCGCACTCGGCACCGCGAGCCGCTCGAGCAGGGCCAGGTCCTGCCGTGCAGAGTCTTCCAGCTTCACGACGATCGGCACTTGTCGCTGCGCCAGGTTGAGCTTGGGCAGCGACTGGTCGTAGTCGCCCAACGTGGCGACGCGCAGCGTCTCGGCGATGGCGGAACTGGTCACGCCCAAATCGGCGGCGCGCGCGAAGTCGGGCCGCACCGCGATTTCCGGGCGGATCAGGCTGGCGGTCGAGGTGATGGCGCCCAGGCCGGGAATGGTGCGCAGGTCGCGCTCCACGGCCCGGGCGGCGGTGGTGAGCGCCACCGGGTCTTCGCCCGACAGCGCCAGGACGTACTTCTCGCCCGAGCCGCCCAGGCCGACCGTGCTGCGCACGCCGGGCAGCGATTCGAGCGCGGCGCGCATTTCGTTCTCGATCACCTGCTTGCGCGGCCGGTCGCCGCGCGGCGCCAGCTTGATGGTCAGCGTGGCCTTGCGCGTCTCGGGCGTGCCGAAGCTGGCGAAGGGGTCGCCGCCGGCACTGCCGCCTGCGACGGTGGTGTAGACGCTCTTCACGTGCGCCACGCCCATGACGCGGCGCCGCGCTTCTTCGGCGGTGGCCGTGGTCTGCGCCAGCGTGGCGCCCGGCGCGAGCGAGAGATAGACCTGCGTCTGCGAGTTGTCGTCGGGCGGAATGAAGCCGGTCTTGAGCAACGGAATCATCGCCAGCGAACCGATGAAGAACAGCGTGGCCATCGCCATCGTGGCGAGCCGGTGCTTCATGCACCACTCGGCCGCACGCATGTAGATCGTCATCCAGCGCGGGTCCTTCTCGGCGCCAACGATCGGCTTCAGGATGTAGGCCGCCATCATCGGCGTGAGCACCCGCGCCACCACCAGCGAGGCGAACACCGCGAGCGATGCGGTCCAGCCGAACTGCTTGAAGAACTTGCCGGCCACGCCGCTCATGAAGGCGGTTGGCAGGAACACCGCGATCAGCGTGAAGGTGGTGGCGATCACCGCGAGACCGATCTCGTCGGCCGCTTCCATCGCGGCGTCATAAGGCGACTTGCCCATGCGCAGGTGTCGGACGATGTTCTCGACCTCCACGATCGCATCGTCGACCAGGATCCCGACCACCAGCGACAGCGCGAGCAGCGAGATGATGTTGATCGAGAAGCCCAGCAGGTGCATGCCGATGAAGGCCGGAATCACCGACATCGGCAGCGCCACGGCCGACACGAACGTGGCGCGCCAGTCGCGCAAGAAGAGCCACACCACGATCACCGCCAGGATCGCGCCTTCGTACAGCAGGTGCAGCGAGCCGTCGTACTCTTCCTGCACCGGGTCGACGAAGTTGAAGGCCTCGGTCAGCTGGATGTCGGGGTGCTGCGCGCGCAGTTCGACCAGCGCCTTCTGGATCAGTCCGCCCACGGCCACTTCGCTCTCGCCGCGGCTGCGCGCCACCTCGAAGCCGACCACGACCTTGCCGTCGAGCAGGGCAGTGGCGCGCGGCTCGGCGATGGTGTCGGTGATGCGAGCCACCTGGTCGAGCCGGATGCGCCGGCCGTCGCTCAATGCGATCTGCAGGCTGCGCAACTCGTCGGCCGACGCCACGTTGGCCAGCGTGCGCACCGGCTGCTCGCTGCCCGACAGGTCGAAGCGGCCCCCGGCGCTTTCGGTCTGCACCTGGCGCAGCTGGCGTGAGATGTCGGCGGCACTGGCGCCCAGCGCCTGCAGCTTGGCCGGGTCGAGGTCGACGTGCACCTGACGCGTCACGCCGCCCACGCGGTTGACCGCGCCCACGCCCGGGATGGCCAGCAGCTTCTTGGTCACGTCGTTGTCGACGAACCAGCTGAGCGCTTCGGCGTCCATCTTGGTCGACGCGATGGTGAAGGCCAGCACCGGCTGGCCGGCCAGGTCGAGCTTGGTGACGACCGGATCGCGCACGTCGGCCGGCAGGTCGGCACGCACGCGCTGCACCGCGGAGCGCACGTCGTCGACCGCCTCCTGCACCGGCTTTTCGAGCCGGAACTCGACGATCAGCGTGGCGGCGCCGTCCTGCACCTTGGTGGTGATGTGCTTCAGGCCGGTGATGGTGGCGATCGAGTTTTCGAGCTTGCGCGCGACATCGGTCTCGAGCTGTGATGGCGAGGCACCGGGCAGCGCCGCCGAAACGGTGACGGTCGGCAGGTCGATGTCGGGAAAGTTCTGCACCTTCATCGCGTTGAAGGACAGCAGCCCGCCGAAGGTGAGCAGCACGAACAGCATCACCGCAGGAATCGGGTTGCGGATGGACCAGGCAGAAACGTTCATGGACGAATTTCCTTACTTGGCGGCCGGGGCCGAAGCCGCGGCCGATGCGGGTCGGATCGTGGCCGGCGCGGCCGCAGCCGCCGTCGCGGCGTCCGCCACCCGCACCAGGTCACCGTCGTTCAGGAAGCCGGCGCCTTGCACCACCACCTGCGCATCGGCCGGCAGTTGGGTGAGGATCTCGACGCGCTCGCCGACACGGCGGCCGGTCTCGATCTTGATCTGCGAGACCCGGTTGTCGGGTTGCAGCAGAAGCAGGTGGTTGAAGCCGTCGCGCGGCACGATGGCCGCCTGCGGCACCGTCAGCGCGCTGCTCTTGCCCAGCTGGAATTCGCCGTTGGCGAACATGCCCGCCTTGATGCCCGTGTTCTGCAGCACGTTCGGGATGTCGACGTAGACCAGCGCGTTGCGCGTCTGCGGATCGACCGTCGGCGCGATGCTGCGCACCTTGCCCTGCACCTGCGCGCCGCTGGCGCTGATCACCACCGCCGGCGTGCCGACCGTCACGCGGCCCAGTTCGGCCGAGGTGACCTCGGCGCGCCATTCGAGCCGGCCCTGGCGGATCAGCTTGAACAGCTCGGTGCCGGCCGCGACCACGCTGCCGACCGTGGCGGTGCGCGCCGAGACCACGCCGTCGTCCGGCGCCAGCACTTGCGTGTTGCGGCCGCGCACCTGTTGCGCGGCCAGCACGGCTACGGCCGCCTCGACGCGCGCCTTGGCGGTCTGCTCGGTGGTCTGGTACTGATTGATCTGCTGCTGGCTCAGCGCGCCGGTCTGCGACAGCGTGCGTGCGCGCGCCGCGTTGCCGGCCGCGTCGGCCGCCGTGGCCTTGGCCTCGGCGAGCGAGGCGCGGGCCTGCGCCACGTCGGCATTGATGGTTTCGGGCGAGAACACGGCCAGCACCTGGCCCTTCTTCACCACGTCGCCGACGTTCACGCGCACCTCGGACAGGCGCAGACCGTTCGATTCCGAGCCGATGCTGGCTTCCTGCCACGCCGCCACGTTGCCGTTGGCCGTGAGCGTCACGTTGAGCTCGCTGGGCTCGGCCTTGGCGACCGACACCGTGAGCGCGGGGCGAGCGGGTGGCGCGCCGTCCTTGCCGGTGCTGGCAGCGGCCTGGCCAGCCGGCGGCGCCTTGTCGTCAGGTTTGCGCAGCAGCCAGAAGGCGAGCGCCGCGACGACCACGACGGCCAGCAGCACGGCGATGAGGGTGGGGCGGTGGAGTCTTTTCATGGCGTCGTCGAGGAAAGGGAGGAGGTGTTGGCGGCGAGTGCGGCGTCGGGCCGCATCCAGCCGCCGCCGGTCGAGCGGTACAGCGCGATCCAGGCTTCGGCCCGTTCGCGCTGCAGCGCCACGCGGGCGGTCTGCGCAGCGAACAGCGTGCGCCGTGAGTCTTCGAGTTCGAACAGGCTGGCCAGGCCGCTCTCGTAGCGGGCCTGCGTGGCGTTGAACGAGGCCTGGTAGTTCTGTACTGCGGTGTCGGCGTCGCCGGTGCGGGCGTCGGTGGCCTGCAGGTTGACCAGCGCCTCCTCGACTTCGCGCACCGCCGTGCGCACGTTGGCGCGGTAGAGCACCACTGACTCGGCGTAGCGCGCCTTGGCCGACTCGGCGTTGGCCGCGCGCACGCCGCCGTCGAAGAGGGGCAGCGTGAGCGCCAGCGGGCCGATCGTCCAGGTCTGCAGGCTCTGGTGCACGCCGCCACTGCGCAATTGCAGCGCAGCGACCGATCCTTGCAGCGTGAGCCGCGGATAGCGGTCGGCCTCGGCCGCGCCCACGTCGGCACTGGCCGCGGCCACCGCGACCTCGGCGGCGAACACGTCGGGGCGTTGCGCCAGCATCTGCGCGGGCACGCTGGCCACGGCCTGCACCGGCGGCAGCGTGCGGTCGGCGGGCACGGTGGCGAGCTGGCGGTCGAGTTCGAGCGCGTCGAGCCCGCTCATCGCGACCAGCCCCTTGCGCAGCACCGCACACTGCGCGCCCTGCTGGGTGAGCCGCGCCGAGGCGTCGGCCGCGCTGGCGCGGGCCAACGCCGCGTCGGCCGGCGCGCTGAAGCCGGCCTTGGCCGACAGGTCGGTGAGCCGCGCCGTCTCGCCACGCGAGCGCGCATCGGACTCGGCGACCGTCAACTGGCGTTGGCAGGCGCGCTCGGCGAAATAATGGTTGGCCGTTTCGGCCGCGACCGACACCCGCGCATCGTGCCACTTGGCGGTGGCGCTTTGCAGGCGTGCGTCGGCGGCGTCGCGGGTGGCGCGACGGCCGCCGAAAAGATCGATCTCCCAACTCGACTGCAGGCCAGCCTGCAGCGTTGTGACGGCTGGCAGCGACGTGCTCGCGCCGCCCGTGCCGTTGCCGCTGCCGGTGCCGCCCAGCGGCGAATTGCTGCGCTGCGCCGACAGCGTGCCGTCGAGCGTGGGCAGCAGCGCCGCCCCCGACTGCACCCGCGTGGCGCGCGCCTCGGCGATGCGGGCCGATGCGCTGGCCACGGTCGGGCTGGCGGCTTGTGCGGCGTCGATCAACGTGCTCAGCACCGGATCGTCGAGCTGGCGCCACCAGCCAGCGAGCGACGGCAGCGAGCCGGCGTGGGGCAGGGCGGCGGGGTCGGTCGGCCGGGTGGCGTCGACCGTGGCGGTCGGCAGTGGCGCGTTCCACTGTGCGGGGATCGGCACGCTCGCCACGGCCGGCGGCCGTGTGAGACCGCACCCCAACAAGGCCAGCGGCAGGCACAGCAGCGCCAGTCGGCGCGGTGCCGTGTCGAAGGGATTCATCATCGAACACAGGTTCATGGAATTTTTTTTCCTGGAAGTCTTGGGAGACGCTGGCTTCGAGGCTGGCAGGACGGAGAGATCGGAAATCGATGGCGCTGTCGCCGCTGTTGCTGCTGTCGTGCCGAGACGGCCCGCGGCACGCCGTGCCGCGTCGGCGTCGACCATCGCCATCGCATACAGGTGCAGGCGCTCGGCCCAGGTGTCGATGCTGGCGTCGGACTTGCGCAGCGCAGGCCGCAGCGTGTCGACGATGTCCTGCATCACGAACAGCTGGATCGCCAGCCCGCTGATGGCCAGCGCGAGGCGGTGCACGTCGTCGTCGGCTTTCGTCAGGTCCAAGTGGCGGCACAGGATGCGCACCAGTGCCTCGTGGGGGCCGCGGACGTCGCGCTCCACCTCTTCAGCCCATCGGCTGGTCGGCTCGAGCATCTCGCGCATGTGCAGTCGCATGCATTGACGCACCACCTCGCCAAGCTTGAGCGGCTCGACATAGGCGGCCATGTAGATGCGCAGCGCCTCGTTGGTCGGGAGGTCTGGCCGCTCGAACAGCGCGATGAAATCGCTCGCGTTGCCCCCCATCGGTTCACAAAATGTGGCGTTGTAAAGGCCGGCCTTGTCGCCGAAGTAGTAGCTGATGGCGGCGATGTTGACACCGGCCGCCTTGGCGATCTCGCGGGTGGAGGTCTTCGCAAAGCCGTGATCGGCGAACAGGGAGAGTGCGGCATACAGGATGCGGGTGCGCGACTCGGCGCCGTCGCTGCGCGAAGCTCGCTCGATGGGAGTGGACGGAGAAGAGGGCGCTTTCATTGCGGCCGGATTAGACCACAGATCAAACGATTGATTTAACTAGAGGCTGCGACTCTGCCGATCGTCCGCCTCCGTCGCGACTTTGCGGGCTGCGATTGATCTCCACCCGAAAGGCAGACCGCCGTTGTGCTGATGACCGAGTGATTCAAAATCGCATCACATTTGATGCTGGAGCAATGCGATGCGAACCACCGTGACGATCGACGATGTCCTGGACGAGGAGGCGTTGGCGGTGGCCGCGCGCGGTATGGACAGGGGCGACCTGTTCCGTGAAGCCATCAAGACCTTGGTGCGGGAGCAGTCGGCCAAACGCCTGTCGGCGCTGGGCAGCACGGCGCCGGACATGGCCGATGTGCCTCGCCGTCGAGCGGGCGCCGCGCCGTGATGCGCGTCCTGGTCGATACCTCCGTGTGGGTCCGTCATTTTCCGCAGCACGACGAGGCGCTGACCGAGTTGCTCGGACTTGACCGCGTAGCCATCCCCCCGATGGTGTTCGGCGAACTCGCTTGCGGCACGCTGCCGTCGCGCTCCGGAACGCTGGCCGAAATCGGGCGACTTGATTCGACGCTGCTGACGAAGGGCTCCGCGCTGTGGACGCTCGACAGGCGCCTGGCCGAGCTGGCCGAGCTGGCCGAGCGGTTCGGCGTGCTGCATCACTCGAGCGTCGTGCGATGAATGGCGCTCCCACGCTTCCCCTCGATGCCCAAGGCATCCTCGCGCTCGCCGCGCGCTCGATGTTCCACCTGTTCTCCAGCATCAGCCAGGGCATGTTCCTGGTCGACCGCAGCGGGCGCATCGTCTGGGTGAACGAGGGCTACAAGCGCTTCCTGCCGGCACTGGGCTTTTCGTCGGTCGACGAGTTCGTCGGGCAGCCCGTGGAGGCGGTGATCCACAACACGCAGATGCGCGAGGTGCTGGAGAGCGGCAAGCCGATCCTTATCGACCTGCTGACCAACAAGGCGGGCACCTTCGTCGTCAGCCGCATCCCGCTGCACGCGGAAATCGAAGGCGCGACGGGCGATGCGGCGCTGGGCGAGGTGATCGGCGCCATCGGCATCGTGCTGTTCGACCATCCCGAGACGACGCTGCAGCCACTCATCAGCAAGTTCGCGATGCTCCAGCGCGACCTCGACGACGCACGGCGTGAACTGGCCACGCAACGCAACCACCCGCTTTGGAAGCAGGCCGGCGCCGACGGCCAGCGCCGCGCCAAGCACACCTTCGCGAGCTTCATTGGCAGCAGCCCGGCGGCTGTCGACGTGAAGCGCCATGCGCGCCGCGCGGCGCAGTCGTCGAGCCCGGTGCTGCTGTTGGGCGAGACCGGCACCGGCAAGGAACTGCTGGCGCACGCGATCCACGCCGCATCGGCGCGCGCGCACGGCCCCTTCGTCAGCCTCAACATCGCAGCCGTGCCCGACACGCTGCTCGAAGCCGAATTCTTCGGCTTCGCACCCGGCGCCTTCACCGGCGCCGACCGCAAGGGCCGGGAAGGCAAGTTCAAGCTCGCGGACGGCGGCACGCTGTTCCTCGACGAGATCGGCGACATGCCGCTCTCGCTGCAGGCCAAGCTGCTTCGGGCGCTCCAGGAAGGAGAGATCGAGCCGCTGGGCTCGAACAAGCTCCTGCCTTTCGACGCCCGCGTGATCGCGGCCACGTCGCGCGACCTGCCGGCGCTGGTGCGCGACGGCCGCTTTCGCGAAGACCTGTATTACCGCCTCAACGTGCTGCCCTTGCGCGTGCCCCCGCTGCGCGAGCGGCGCAGTGACATCCCTGCATTGGTCGAAGCGCTGGGTGAGGACATGGCCCAGCGCAGCGGCGAGGCGCCGCCCGAACTGCTGCCCGACGCGCTCGCGCTGCTGGCCGCGCAGCACTGGCGCGGGAATACGCGCGAACTGCGCAACGTGCTGGAGCAATTGGCCATGCGCAGCGATTCGACGCGCATCGACGCAGCCGAGGTGAAGCGCGTGCTGGCCGAAACCGGCCTCGAGCAGATCGCCGCGCCGGAGCCGCTGCCCTCCGTCGACGATGCCGATCAGGCCCGCCTGCTGCGCCCGATGGCCGAGCAGATCGCCGAGCTGGAGCACCGTGCCATTGCCGCTGCCCTGCGCGCAACGGGCGGCAACAAGCTGGCGACATCGCGGCTGCTGGGCATTTCTCGGGCGACGTTGTACGACCGGATGACGGTGGCCGGCAGCTGAGCGCCTCCCAATGAAAAACGGCCTCGCAAGCGAGGCCGTTTCCTTTGAGCGCAGAGCAACCGGCTTGCCGGCAGCGGTAGCGCTCGGGGGCCAGGTTCAGATCAAAGGTTGACTTCGCTGATCTTCGCGCCGGAGATCGACACGCCGGCTTCCAGCCCCACATTGGTCAGCACGAAGCCGACGACAGGCTGGCGCACGGTGTTGGTGTCGACCGAGCCGTTGGCGCCGATGTTGGCCACGGCCACGGTGGCGTCGGCACCGGCCGTCCAGCCCTTGCTGTTGCGGAACTTGGTCAGGGCTTCCTGCGTGTTGAACAGGTAGATCACAGCCTTCGACTGGGCGCCGGCTTGGAAGCCGATCGAGCCGGCGGTGGTGCTGTAGTAGGCCTGAGTGCGGCCGCCGGTGCGCAGCGAACCGCGACCGTATTCGGCGCCGACGCCGAGGCTGGCGCCCACGACTGACGGGAAGACCAGCACGCCGGCCGACTTGGCGACCATCTCGCGCGATCCCGGCACGGTTTGATAGAGCTTGGACAGCGAAGCGTCGACCTGGGCGTCGATGGATGCACGCGAGGAGGTGTTGGTGCCGCTGTCGCCCGGGCGGGTGGTGGTGCAGCCAGCGAAGAGCGCGCCGGCGGCGGCGATGGCGGTGACGGTGGCGAGAGTGCGAAGCTTTTGCGTGTTCATGAGAGGTCCTCTTCTTTAGATGAATCAGGTCTGTGATCCGGCGGCCGTCTGCATCGTTGCGACGGCTCGCCGATCAAGCCGGGATGAATGCTAAGTCGACGCGGAGCCCCGATTCGACGGAGCCGGCGGCGGCCTACGCCATGTCGCGCCAAGCGGGAGCGTGCAGGTTCAGAGCGTCCTACGTTCTGGAAAACCCTGAACAAATCACAGACAAATGTCTAAAAGAAAGACAATGCTTCTGTTTGGCGAGCGGCCTCAACACCATGGTATTTGGAGAAACTCCAATGAAATCAACAGTCCCGACGTTGGCACGGACTGTGCAATATTCAGGCATTCCAAAACAGGAGACCTGCATGATCCAACGTCGCCAACTCGTCGCTCTCGCGGCGCTCGCCGCCTGCGCCACCGCCCCCGTCCACGCGCAGTCCAACGAAATCCGCATCGCCCACGTCTACAGCAAGACCGGGGCGCTCGAGGCCTACGGCAAGCAGACGCAGACCGGCCTGATGATGGGCCTCGAGTACGCCACTGGCGGAACGATGGAAGTCAACGGCAAGAAGCTTGTCGTCATCGAAAAGGACGATCAGGGCAAGCCCGACCTCGGCAAGTCGCTGTTGGCGGCGGCTTATTCCGACGACAAGGCGGCGCTGGCTGTCGGCCCGACCGCATCGGGCGTGGCGCTGGCCATGCTGCCGGTCGCCGAGGAATACAAGAAGGTGCTGATCGTCGAGCCGGCCGTGGCCGATTCGATCACCGGCGACAAGTGGAACAAGTACATCTTCCGCACCGGGCGCAATTCGTCGCAGGACGCGATCAGCAATGCGGTGGCGATCGACAAAGCCGGCGTGACCGTCGCCACGCTGGCCCAGGACAACGCCTTCGGCCGCGACGGTGTGAAGGCTTTCGGCGCCGCGCTGAAGAACGCCAAGCTGGCCCACGAGGAATACCTGCCGCCGGCCACCACCGACTTCACCGCCGGTGCCCAGCGCCTGATCGACAAGCTGAAAGACCAACCCGGCCGCAAGATCATCTGGATCGTCTGGGCCGGCGCGGGCAACCCCTTCAAGATCGTCGACCTCGACCTCAAGCGCTACAACATCGAGATCGCCACCGGCGGGAACATCCTGCCGGCCATGGCCGCCTACAAGAGCCTGCCGGGCATGGAAGGCGCGACCTACTACTACTTCGGCATCCCGAAGAACCCGGTGAACGAGGCGCTGGTGGCGGCGCACTACAAGCAGTTCAAGGCGCCGCCGGACTTCTTCACGGCGGGTGGCTTCTCGGCCGCGATGGCGGTGGTCACGGCGCTCAAGAAGACGGGTGGCGACACCGGCACCAACAAGCTCATCACGGCCATGGAGGGCATGAGCTTCGACACGCCCAAGGGCAAGATGACCTTCCGCAAGGAAGACCACCAGGCCATGCAGTCGATGTACCACTTCAAGATCAAGGTGGACCCGGCGTTTGCGTGGGGCGTGCCGGAACTCGTGCGCGAGATCAAGCCGGAAGACATGAACATCCCCATCAAGAACAAGCGCTGAAGCATTGGTTCTCCCCCAGGCTTCGGCGCACTGCGTGTCGCCTTTCGCCAACCCCCTTCCGGGGGCAACACCAGCGGCCCGGCAAAGCCGGTTCCGCGGTGTTTCTGGAATGAACATCCCATGCTCGAAACCAAGAATCTCACCATCCGCTTCGGCGGCCACGTGGCCGTCAACGCTGTCTCGTGCGCCTTCGCACCCGGCACGTTGACGGCCATCGTCGGGCCGAACGGGGCGGGCAAGACGACCTACTTCAATCTGATCTCGGGGCAGCTGAAAGCCAGCGCGGGAACGGTGTCGCTCAACGGGCGCGACCTGTCCGGCCTGTCGCCCTCGGCGCGCACGCACGCCGGCCTGGGCCGTGCCTTCCAGCTCACCAACCTGTTCCCGAACCTCACGGTGCTGGAGAACGTGCGCCTCGCGGTGCAGGCGACGCGCGACGGCGCGCATCGGTGCGGGCTCAACCTGTGGAGCATCTGGAGCGACCACGCGGCATTGACCGCGCGGGGCGACGAGCTGCTCACGCAGATCAACCTGAAGTCGAAGGAACATGCGACCGTGGCGAGCCTGCCGCACGGCGACCAGCGCAAGCTCGAAGTCGCGCTGCTGATGGCGCTGGAGCCGCAGGTCTTCATGTTCGACGAGCCGACCGCGGGCATGAACGCCGCCGAGGCGCCCGTCATCCTCGACCTGATCCGCAAGTTGAAGCAGGACAAGACCAAGACCATCCTCCTGGTCGAACACAAGATGGACGTGGTGCGCGAGCTGGCCGACCGCATCATCGTGCTGCACAACGGAGCGCTGGTGGCCGACGGCGAACCGGCCGAGGTCATCGCCTCGCCCATCGTGCAAGAGGCCTACCTCGGCGTCGCGAAGGAGGCCGCATGAACTTGCTCGAATTGAAGGGCGTGCAGACGCACATCGGCGCGTACCACATCCTCCACGGCGTCGACCTCGCCGTGCCCAAGGGCCAGCTCACGATGCTGCTGGGCCGCAACGGCGCCGGCAAGACGACGACGCTGCGGACCATCATGGGGCTGTGGCATGCGTCGCAGGGCAGGGTGCAGTTCGGGGGCAAGGACATCACCGCGCTGCGCACGCCCGACATCGCCGCGCTCGGCATCGCCTACGTGCCCGAGACCATGGGCACCTTCTCGGACCTCACGGTCAAGGAGAACATGCTGCTGGCCGCGCGCAGCGCGAAGAACGCCGACGGCATCGACGACACGCGGCTGAAGTGGATCTTCCAGCTCTTCCCCGCGGTCGAGAAGTTCTGGAACCACCCGGCCGGCAAGCTGTCGGGCGGGCAGAAGCAGATGCTGGCCGTGTCCCGCGCCATCGTCGAGCCGCGCGAGCTGCTCATCATCGACGAGCCCAGCAAGGGCCTGGCGCCCGTGATGATCAACAACATGATCGACGCCTTCGCGCAGCTCAAGGCGAGCGGCGTGACGATCCTGCTGGTCGAGCAGAACATCCATTTCGCGCAGCGCCTGGGCGACAGCGTGGCCGTGATGGACAACGGCCGCGTGGTGCACAGCGGCAGCATGGCCGCGTTCTCGGCGGACGAACAACTGCAGCGGTCGCTGCTCGGACTGGCACTATGAAGACGTCCGATCTGGACTGGAAGCCGCTGGCCCTGGTGCCGGTGCTCGCGCTCATCGCGCTGCCGCTCACCGGCTCGCTGTCGACCTGGCTCACGCTCACGGTGGCGGGCCTGGCGATGGGGATGATCATCTTCATCATCGCCTCGGGCCTCACGCTGATCTTCGGGCTGATGGACGTGCTCAACTTCGGCCACGGCGTGTTCATCGCGCTGGGCGCCTTCGTCGCGAGCAGCGTGCTGGGGCTGATGGGCGACTGGACCGGCTCGGGCGAGCTGTGGCGCAACCTGGTCGCGGTGTTCCCGGCCATGCTGGTGGCGATGCTCGTGGCCGGCGCGGTCGGCCTGGCCTTCGAGCGCTTCATCGTGCGGCCGGTGTACGGCCAGCACCTGAAGCAGATCCTCATCACGATGGGCGGGATGATCATCGGCGAGGAGCTGATCAAGGTCATCTGGGGCCCGGCGCAGATCCCGCTGCCGCTGCCCGAGGCGCTGCGCGGCTCGGTCTTCGTGGCCGACGCGGCGATCAGCAAGTACCGGCTGCTGGCCGTGGCCGTCGGCCTCGTCGTCTTCGGCCTGCTGGCCTGGACGCTCGGCCGCACCAAGATCGGCCTCTTGATCCGCGCCGGCGTGCAGGACCGCGAGATGGTCGAATCGCTCGGCTACCGCATCGGCCGGCTCTTCGTCGGCGTGTTCGTGGTGGGCAGCGCGCTCGCGGGCCTGGGCGGCGTGATGTGGGGGCTGTTCCAGCAGAACCTGATCCCGCAGATGGGCGCGCAGGTCAACGTGCTGATCTTCATCGTCATCATCATCGGCGGGCTGGGGTCGACGGGCGGGGCGCTCATCGGCGCGCTGCTGGTCGGGCTGATGACCAACTACATCGGCTTCCTGGTGCCGACGCTGACGCAGTTCGCGAGCATCTTCCTGATGGTCGCGGTTCTGCTTTGGCGTCCTCAAGGGGTCTACCCCGTGGCGAGCAGCCGATGATCAAAAGACTCCTCTCCAACGACATGCCGCGCAGCCGCGTGCTCGCGGTGCTGCTGCTGGCCGTGCTGCTGGGCCTGGCCTTCGCGCCCTTCATCTTCCCGGGCGTCAAGGCGCTCAGCGTGGCGGCCAAGATCCTGGTCTTCATCGTGCTGGTCGCCAGCTTCGACCTGCTGCTGGGCTACACCGGCATCGTGAGCTTCGCGCACACGATGTTCTTCGGCATCGGCGCCTACGGCATCGCCATCTCGGCGAGCCGGCTGGGCGCGGGCTGGGATGCGCTGTTCATCGGGTTGGGCGCCTCGCTGGTCGTGTCGCTCGTGCTGGCGTTGGCCATCGGGCTGTTCTCGCTGCGGGTGCGCGCGATCTTCTTCGCGATGATCACGCTGGCGGTGGCTTCGGCCTTCCAGACGCTGGCCTCGCAGCTGTCGGACTTCACCGGGGGCGAGGACGGCCTGACCTTCAAGCTGCCCGAGCTGATCTCGCCGAGCTTCGAGTTTGCCGAAGAACCCTTCCTCGGCGTTTCGCTGGATGGGCGGTTGCTCTGCTACTACCTGCTGTTCGGGACGGCGGTCGTGCTGGTGCTCGCGCTGCTGCGCATCGTGAACTCGCCTTTCGGCCGCGTGCTGCAGGCCATCCGTGAGAACGAATTCCGCGCCGAGGCCATCGGCTACCGCGTGGTGGTGTACCGCACCACCGCCGCAGTGCTGTCGGCCCTGTTCGCCACGCTGGCCGGCGCGATGCTCGCGATCTGGCTGCGCTACAACGGGCCGGACACCTCGCTGAGCTTCGAGATCATGGTCGACGTGCTGCTGATCGTCGTGATCGGCGGCATGGGCACCATCTACGGCGCGGCGCTGGGGGCGGTGCTGTTTGTGATCGCGCAGAGCTACCTGCAAGACCTGCTCAAGCTCGGCAGCGAAGCCGCAAGCGGCCTGCCATGGCTGGCGGCGCTGCTGTCGCCGGACCGCTGGCTGCTGTGGCTGGGCGTGCTGTTCGTGCTGTCTGTCTATTACTTCCCGACGGGCATCGTCGGCAAACTGAGAACGAGAGCGCAGCGATGACACCCACTTCGAACTACGCGCAGTTGCTGGGCCGTGAGATCCACTGGATGGATTGGGGCCCGAAGGAGGGCGTCGCCGTCATCGCCTGGCATGGCCTGGCGCGCACCGGCCGCGACATGGACGAACTGGCCGGGCACCTGTCGGGCCACGGCTTCCGCGTCATCTGCCCCGACACCCTCGGCCGCGGGCTGAGCCAGTGGAGCCCATTGCCAGACGACGAGTACCAGCTTTCGTTCTACGCCCGGCTGGCCGAGGCGCTGTGCGACGAACTGCGGCTCGAGCGTGTGCACTGGGTCGGCACGTCGATGGGCGGTGCCATCGGCACGGTCTGCGCTTCGGGCCTGTTCGCGCCGTCCATGAAGGCGCGCATCGCCAGCTTGGTGCTCAACGACAACGCGCCCGAACTCGCGACCGTCGCCGTCGAACGCATCAAGGCCTACGCCGGCAACCCGCCGGCCTTCGCCACCGTGGCCGAACTCGAAGCCTTCTTCCGCACGGTCTACAAACCGTATGGTTGGTTGAGCGATGCGCAGTGGCGCCGGCTCACGGAAACCTCGACCCGCCGTCTCCCCGACGGCCGCGTGACCCCGCACTACGACCCAGCGATGGTTCGCCAGTTCACCGCGCACGACAACGACTACCTGATCTGGGACCACTGGGACGCCATCGATATCCCCGTGTTGTGCCTGCGCGGCATCGACTCGGACCTGGTGCTGCCGGCCGCGGTGGCCGAGATGCATGCGCGCGGCCCGGGCGCTGCAGGGTTGCTTCAGGTGATCGAGGTGCCCGACTGCGGCCACGCGCCGGCGCTCAACGTGCCGGCGCAGCTCGACCCGATCGAGGCCTTCATTCGGACGGCAGCACGCTGAAGTCTTCTTCGGCCGACGGTGCCGGGTGCGGCACCGGCCGCTCGCCGATCTGCTGGCGCCACATCGCGTAGTAAAGGCCCTTGCGCTCGAGCAGCGCGGCGTGGCTGCCGCTTTCGGTCACGCGGCCTTTTTCCAAGACGAAGATGGTGTCGGCGTGCAGGATGGTCGACAGCCGGTGCGCGATGAGGATCGTGATCTGCGTGGCGCGCGCCGAGATCTGCCGCACCGTGTCGGTGATCTGCTCTTCGGTGAGCGAATCGAGCGCCGAGGTCGCTTCGTCGAAGATCAGTAGCCGTGGCTGGCGCACCAGCGCCCGTGCGATCGACAAGCGCTGGCGCTCGCCGCCCGACAGCTTGGTGCCGCTTTCGCCGAGCACCGTGTCGAGGCCGTCGGGCGACGCGGTGGCGAGGTAGGCGCACGACGCCTGCGCCATCGCCGCCAGGATCTCCGCGTCGCTCACATCCGGCTTCACCAACTGCATGTTCTCGCGGATGCTGCCAGCGAACAGGTGCGTTTCCTGCGTGACAAAGCCGATCTGTCGGCGCACGCGGTTGTAGCGCATGTCGCGCGTCGAGATGTCGTTGTAGAAGACCTCGCCGCTGGCCGGCGTGTACAGCCCCACCAGCAGCTTGACCAGCGTCGACTTGCCCGAGCCCGAGGGGCCGACGAACGCGACTGTCTGGCCCAGGCCGGCCGCGAAGGAAACGCCGTCGAGCGAGTTCTCGACCGCGCCGCGGTGCCGGAACACCACGTCGGTGAAACGCAGGTCGGTGATCGGGCCGGTTTCGACCGGCGAATCGGGCCGGCGCTCGATCGGTCGGCGCATCAGCGCGTCGAAGTTCTGCAGCGAGGCGTCGGCTTCGCGCCAGGCCAGGATGATGTTGCCCAGCTCCTGCAGCGGCGCGAAGATGGCCACCGAAATGAACTGCATCGCGATCAGTTCGCCGGTGCTCAGCACGTTGCGGAAGATCAGCCACAGCAGCGCGAACAGGATCGCCAGCTTGAGCAGGCTCAGGGTCGTGCCCTGCAGGAATGACAGCAGCCGGATGCGCTTCACCTTCTGCATCTCGAGCGCGAAGATGCGTGCGGTCTGTGCCTGCAGCCGACGGATTTCTGCGAACGTCAGGCCCAGGCTCTTGATGAGTTCGATATTGCGCAGCGACTCGGTGATGAAGCCCGAGTTGCGGTTGGTCTCGCGCACGATCGAGCGCTGCTGGGTCTTGATCTCGCGGCTGAGCAGGCCGGTCAACCCGCCCAGCAGCAGCACGCCGACCAGGAACACCGGCACCAGGATCCAGTTCTTCGCCACCGCGTACCAGGTGAGAAAGCCGATGCCGACCAGCGCGGCGAACACCGTGTTGATGAAGGTGTTGATGAAGCGCTCGCTGTCCGCGCGCACCTTCTGCAAGAGCGACAGCACCTCGCCGCTGCGCAGGTCTTCGAACTCCTGGAAGCGCAGTCGCATGACCTGACGCAGGCCGTCGTTGAAGATCTGGGTGCCCAGCTTCTGCACCACCAGTCGCGTCACATATTCCTGCAGCGCCTTGGCCAGCCGCGAGCCGATGGCCACCACCACGGCGAGCCCGAGCAGACGCAGCACGCCAACCACCAGTTCGTCGTCGGTCTTGTCGCCCCGGTGGATGGCATAGCCGTCGATGATGCGGCCGAAGATGATCGGGTCGATCAAGGCAAGGATCTGGCTCGTGGCCGCCAGCAGCAGGGCGAGCAGCACCAGCCGGTGGTGCGGTCGCAGGTAGGTCCAGAGGATGTGCATTGCGCCTGATTACGTTGCAGGAACGCGGCGCGGGCTGTCGGCCCAGGCCGGCTTCAGCGGCGCTTCTTCGCGCCGAAGATGCCGCCCAGCACGCCGCGCAGGATTTCCTTGCCGACGTTGGTGCCGATGGTGCGCACCGCCGACTTGGCCATCGTCTGCGCCAGGCCGTCGCGCTTGCCGCCGCGCGGGCCGGTCGAGCCGAACAGCATCTCGTTGAGGTTGCCCATGAGGCCGCCCCCCGAATCGTCCGATGCCGGTGCGCCCGCCTTGCCGGTCGCAACGGGTGCTGCCGGCGCGGTTTCGGCGCGGCCTTTGAGCTTCTCGTACGCCGATTCGCGGTCGACCGTCTTCTCGTACACGCCCGCCACCAGCGAATTGGCGACCAGCTGCTGGCGTTGCGCGGGCGTGATCGGGCCCAGCTGGCTGCCGGGCGGCAGCACGAACACGCGCTCGGTCACGCTGGGGCGGCCCTTGGCGTCGAGCAGGCTCACCAGCGCTTCGCCTACGGCCAGTTCGGTGATCGCGGCCTCGATGTCCAGGCCGGGCTTCGGCCGCATCGTGGTGGCAGTCGCCTTCACCGCCTTCTGGTCGCGCGGCGTGAAGGCGCGCAAGGCGTGCTGCACGCGATTGCCGAGCTGCGCCAGCACGGTGTCCGGAATGTCCAGCGGGTTCTGCGTGACGAAGAACACGCCGACCCCTTTGGAACGCACCAGCCGCACCACGAGCTCGATGCGCTCGACCAGCGCCTTGGGCGCATCCTTGAACAACAGGTGGGCCTCGTCGAAGAAGAACACCAGCTTGGGCTGCTCCGGGTCGCCGATCTCGGGCAACTGCTCGAACAGTTCCGACAGCATCCACAGCAGGAAGGTCGCATACAGCCGCGGCGAGTTCATGAGCTTGTCCGCGGTGAGGATGTTGATCACCCCCTTGCCGCCGACCGTCTGCATGAAGTCCTGGATGTTGAGCATCGGCTCGCCGAAGAACTTGTCGCCGCCCTGGCTCTCGATCTGCAGCAGCCCGCGCTGGATCGCTCCCACGCTGGCCGCGCTGATGTTGCCGTACTCGGTGGTGAACTGGCTCGCGTTCTCGCCGACGTGCTGCAGCATCGCGCGCAGGTCCTTCAGGTCGAGCAGCAGCAGGCCGTTGTCGTCGGCCACCTTGAAGACCAGGTTCAGCACGCCGGCCTGCGTCTCGTTCAGGTCGAGCATGCGGCCGAGCAGCAGCGGGCCCATGTCGGAGATGGTGGCGCGCACCGGGTGGCCCTGTTCACCGAACACGTCCCACAGCGTCACCGGGCAGGAGAGGGGCGGGGGCGGCTCGATGCCACGTTCCTTCAACGTGGCGGCCAGCTTCTCGCCGATGTGGCCGGCCTGGCTGATGCCGGTGAGGTCGCCCTTCACGTCGGCCATGAACACCGGCACGCCAATGCCCGACAGCTGCTCGGCCAGTGTCTGCAGCGTGACCGTCTTGCCGGTGCCGGTGGCACCCGTGATCAGACCATGGCGGTTGGTCAGGGCCGGCAGCAGAAAGCATTCGATGCCGTCGTGTCGGGCGATGAGAAGGGGGTCGGCCATGGGGGCTCCGGTCGGGTCGAAACGGGCAGTCTATCCAAGGCGCGCTCCTATAATTCGCGGCCTTCAACGTTTGTTCCGTGAAATAGTTCCAGGAGTCTCTGTGTCATCGACCCCCATTTCCCCCGTTACCGCCGATGGCGCCGCTTCCGAACAGACGCCGCTCGAGCTCGAGCTGGCCACGCTGCTGGTCGAGTCGCTGAATCTGGAGGTCGCGCCCGCCGATGTGGAGCCGAATGCGCCGCTGTACGGCGAAGGCCTGGGCCTCGACTCGATCGACATCCTGGAAGTGGCACTCGAAGTCTCGCGCCGCTACGGCTTCCAGCTGCGCTCCGACGACGAGCGCAACCAGCAGATCTTCACTTCGCTGCGCACGCTCGCCACGCACGTGGCACAGAACAAGACCGTCGATTGATGAACGCGCCGGGCCGCGTGCAGATCGGCGGCCGGTCCCTCGCGGGCCGCGCACCGGCGCGGGGCTGAAGCGGTGTCGAAATGGCGCCTGGCGCTTCTGCTGTTGGCAGGAGCGGCTTACGCGGGACTCTCGCACTGGATGATGCTGTTCCACCCTCATGCGCCCTGGGCCATGGCGGTGCTGCTCGGTCCCCTCTGGCTGACGGCACTGGGCTTGGGCGGCGCCCGCTTCGGTGGCTGGGGCCTCGTCGCGGCGACGGTCGCGGGCGTGTTGGTCTTCGTGCTGCTGTGGCGCGGCGGCGCTGGCGACCCGAACCGGCTCTATGTGCTTCAGCACGTCGGCATCAACGCGGTGCTCGGGTGCTGGTTCGGCGGCACGCTGCGCGGCGACCGGCTTTCGCTGATCGGCCAGTTCGCGCAACGCGTGCACGTCATGGGTCCCGGCATGCGCGAGTACACGCGTCAGGTCACGTGGGTGTGGACCGCTTACTTCGCGGTCACCGCCGCGATATCGATCCCGGTCTATCTCTGGTTGCCGTTTTCGGTGTGGTCGCTGCTGGCCAACGTGATCAGCCCCGTGATGGTGGTGGTGCTGTTCGTCGGCGAGCATCTGCTGCGCTACCGCCTGCACCCTGAATTCGAGCGCACCCGCATGATCGATGCGGTGCGCGCCTTCTACGGCCACAGCACGGCAGCCTCGGCCTCCGAGCCCACGGCCAAGCCCTCCCAGCCATGAGCCCCGGTACGCGCATGTCCGACGATTCCTCTGCCCACCCCCTGTTGGCGCCCCGCGACCTGGACGCACCGCTGGCCTGGCGCGCCGGCGTGCCGGTGTCGGGCCATGCCTTTCTGGCCGATGTCGCACGGCAGGCCGAACGCATGCCGGCCGGCGACGGCCCGGTGGTCAATCTCTGCAACGACCGCTATGCCTTCGCCGTGGCGCTGGGCGCCGCCTTGCTGCGCGGCCAGCCCAGCCTGCTGCCGCCGGACGCCCGGCCTGAAACCATGGCGCGGCTCAGCGAATTGCACGGCGCGCTGAAGGCCGTCACCGACGAGCCCACGCTGCCCACGCCCGGCCTGCCGAAGGTGCTGGTCGAGGTGCGCGCGGGCACCGACGCAGGCGAGCGCGCTCCGCTGGCCGTGCCCGTCATCGATGGCAGCCTGCATGCGGTCAGCCTGCTGACCTCGGGCTCGACCGGCGCGCCGCAGCCGCACGCCAAGCAGTGGCGCACGCTGGTCGGCGACGTGGAGGCCGCCGTCGGCCGGCTGGCCGATTTCCTGCAGCGCCCGTCGCTGGCCGGGGTGACCCTGGTTGCCACGGTCCCGGTGCAGCACAGCTACGGCCTCGAATCCTCGGCGCTGCTCGCACTGCTCGGCGGCGCCGCCTTCGACAGCGGCCGCCCATTCTTTCCGGCCGACATCGTTGCGGCACTGGCGGCGGTGCCACGCCCCCGCGCACTCGTCACCACGCCTTTCCATCTGAAGACGCTGCTGCTGGCGGGCATCGACATTCCGCCGGTCGACCTGATCCTCTCGGCGACGGCACCGCTGTCGCCACAGCTCGCCGCGCAGGCCGAGCAGGCCACCGGCGGCGTGCTGGTTGAAATCTATGGCAGCACCGAGTCAGGACAGGTCGCCACGCGGCGGCCCACGCAGAGCGAAGTCTGGGAAACCTTCGGCCAGATCCGCGTGAGTGCGCAGGCCGGCGCAGACGGCGCCGAACAGTTCGTCTTCGACGGCGATTTCATTCCCCAGCCCACGCCGATGGCCGACGTGCTGGAACTGCTCGACGACCGCCGGTTCCGACTGTTCGGCCGCGCCAACGACCTGATCCACGTGGCCGGCAAGCGCAGTTCGCTCGGCCATCTCAACTACCACCTCAACAGCATTCCCGGCATCGAGGACGGCGCGTTCTGGCTGCCCGACGAGGTGAGCGACGGCGTGGTGCGCCCTGTGGCGTTCGTGGTCTCGCCCTCGTTGTCGGCAGCGCAGGTCGTCGCGGCGCTGCGCGAACGGCTCGAGTCGGTGTTCGTGCCGCGTCGCGTGGTGCACGTGGCGTCGCTGCCGCGCGAAGGCACCGGCAAGCTCACCGTGCGTGCGTTGCGCGAGTTCGCGCTGTCGCAACTGGCCGCCGACGACACGCCGGTGCACGTTACCCACGAGGTGCCGGTTGACCACCAGGTGTTCGCCGGCCACTTTCCCGGCCAGCCGCTGGTGCCCGGCGCGCTGCTGGTCTCGGAGGTGATGGAGGCGATGCAGCGCGTGCCCGCGATGGCGGCCCGCCTGGGCCCGCATCCCGCACTGGCGGCCGTCAAGTTCCTGTCGCCGGTGCGTCCGGGTGCGACCCTTTCGATCGCCTTGCTGCCGGAGGCCGGCGCGGCGCGCGGCGTGAAGTTCGAGGTGCGCTGCGGCGACGCGCTTGCTGCCAGCGGCCGCTGGACCGCGGCGGAAGCGTCCTGATGGCCGTGCCGGAAACCAGCGTGCCATCGACGGGCGAGACCGCGGCCAAGGCCGGAGGCTGGGCCACCCGCCCCGAGCGGAGCAACATGGTCGCGCTGCGCGTCATTTGCTGGATCGCGCTGAAATGTGGTCGCCCGATCGCGCGGCTGGTGCTGCCGCCGATCTGTCTGTACTTCCTGCTGTTCGACCCCACGCCGCGGCGCCACATCAAGCGCTACCTGCTGCGGGCCATTGGCCCGCGCGCCGGTTGGGCCGACGGCTATCGGCTGCTCCACACTTTCGCTTCCACGGTGCTGGACCGCGTCTATTTCCTGCGCGGCCGCATGGACCTGTTCGACGTGCAGGTGAGCGGGCAGGCGCCGGTCGAGGCCGAGGCCTTCAGCGGCCGCGGTGCCTTCCTGCTCGGAGCGCACGTCGGCAGCTTCGAGGCGATGGGTGCCTGCCGCCAGCACAGCCCGGACCAGGCGGCGTTGCGCCTTGCGATGCTGATGTTCACCGACAACGCGCAGCGCATCTCGGCCATCCTCGAGGCGATCAGCCTGCCCGAACTGCGGCCGCACATCATCGCTCTGGGCCGTCCGCACGCGATGCTCGAACTGCGCGACTGGCTCGACACCGGTGGCTTGGGCGGCATGCTGGCCGACCGCACATTGCCCGGCAGCGAAGAGGCGGCGCAGCGCAGCGCCAGCGTGGTGCTGCCGTTTCTCGGCCAGCCAGCCACCTTCAACGACGGCCCCTTCCGTCTGGCGGCGATGCTGCGGCGCAAGGTGTTCTTCATGGCCGGCATCTATGTGGGCGGCGCCCGCTACGATGTCCGCTTCGAGCCGCTCGCCGATTTCAGCGAACGCGTGGCCGATCCCGCTGAGCGGGAACGCCGCATCCATGCCGCTGTCCAAGCCTATGTTCTGCGCCTCGAGGCACTGTGCCGAGAGCACCCCTACAACTGGTTCAACTTCCATGATTTCTGGCTTGAAGACGTTCACTGACGGCGGCCTGCGCCGCGCCCGCTGGATGCTGGTGAGCCTGCTGTGCGCTGCGGCGCCGGCCTGGGCCTTCGACTTGGGCGAACTGATGGGCTTGCTCGCCAAGCAGAAGCAGGGCGAAGCCACCTTCACCGAGCAACGCTATGTGCGCGGGTTCGACGGTCCGCTGGCCGCCAGCGGCACGCTGAGCTTCACCGCGCCCGACCAGCTGGTGCGCCGCACGCTCACGCCGCGCCCCGAGACCATGGCGGTCGACGGCAACAACCTGGTGTTGTCGCGCAGCGGCCGCACGCGCAGCATGACGCTCGACAGCGTGCCCGAACTGCAGGGGCTGGTCGAAGCGATGCGCGCCACGTTGGCAGGCAACTCGCAGGTGCTCGAGCGCTATTTCAAGAGCACCGTCAGCGGCGGTGCCGACGCCTGGACACTCGACCTGGCGCCCGTCGACTCACGCCTTTCGTCTCAGATCGCGGTGTTGCGCCTGAGCGGCAAGGCCGGCGAGGTGCTGGGCGTCGAGATGGAATTCCGCGGCGGCGACCGGTCGGTCATGACCATCGTTCCCAAGCGATGAGCGCGGGCCCGAGTCGCACCCGGCGCACGTGGGTCCTGCTGCTCTGGTTGGCCGCGGTGCTGGCCGGCGTCGCCGTCATTTCGCGTACGCAATTCAGCGCCGACCTGTCGGCTTTCCTGCCGGCCAGCCCGGACGCACGCCAGCGCGTGCTCATCGAGCAGCTGCAGAGCGGCGTCGCTTCTCGCACGCTGATGGTGGGCCTGGAGGGCGGCAAGGACGCCCTGCAGCGCGCTGAAGTGTCGCGCGCGCTCGGCAAGGGCATGCGCGCCAGCGGCCTTTACGAACAGGTGCAGAACGGCGACCACAGCGAGTGGCAGGAGGCCGGTACCTTCGTCTTCGATCGGCGCTACCAGCTGTCGCCCGACGTGACGCCCGAGCGCTTCAGCGTCGACGGCCTGCGCGATGCGCTGACCGACACGATGTCGATGCTCGGCACGCCGGCGGGCAACCTGGTGCGGCCGCTGTTCGAGCGCGACCCGACCGGCGAGACGCAGCGCATCGCCGAAGGCCTGATCCCCGCGACCTCACCGCGCACGGAGGAGGGCGTCTGGGTCTCGCGCACCGCGCCGCGTGCGATGTTGCTGGCGACCACCAAGGCCTCGGGCAGCGACATCGATGCCCAGGCGATCGGCATCGCCCGCATCGAAACCGAGTACGCGAAGGCGACGCAGGGCATGGGGGCCGACGCGCCGAAGCTGCAACTGAGTGGCGCGCCGGTGTTTTCGGTGCAGAGCCGGGACAAGATCAAGGGCGAGGCGATCCACCTTGCCATCGTCGGCGCCATCGTGATGGGCTGCCTGCTGCTGGCCGCCTTCGCATCGCCCAAGGCGCTGGTCATCGCGGTGCTGCCGGTGCTGACCGGCGTCGTGGCCGGCACGGCCGCGGTGGCGCTGGTCTTCGGGTCGGTGCACGGTCTCACCATGGGCTTCGGCAGCACGCTGATCGGCGAGACCGTCGACTACGCCATCTATTACCTCATCCAGGCGCGAGGCGCGGCCGTGCGTGGCACCGGCTGGCAGCGCTGGCGCGACCTCAACTGGCCCACGGTGCGGCTGGGCTTGCTGACCTCGGTGTGCGGTTTCGCGGCGCTGCTGTTCTCGGGCTTCCCTGGCCTGGCGCAACTGGGCGTGTTCTCGATCGCCGGGCTGGTGGCCGCGGCATTGGTCACGCGCCACGGCCTGCCGATGCTGGCGCCGGACGGCGCCACCGGGATGGGCATGCGCCGGCACATGGCCCGCGCGGCGAGCGGCATCGTCGAGGCGATGCCGCGTTTTCGCATCGGCTTCCTGGTGCTCGCCGTGGGGGCCGTCGCCCTGATGGCATGGCAGGGCGGGACCTTGTGGCGCGCCAGCCTCTCCTCGATGAGCCCGATCTCGAAGGCTTCTCAAGAACTCGACGCCTCGCTGCGCGAAGACATCGGCGCCAGCGACGGCGGCACGCTGGTGGTCATCCAGGCGGCCGACGAGCAGGCGACACTGCGCATCACCGAGGCCGCTGGCCAGCGGCTCGACGCGCTGGTCGGTGAGGGGCAGCTGAGCGGCTACGAAACCGTCACCCGCATGCTGCCGAGCGTCGCGGCGCAGCAGGCGCGCATCGGCAGCCTTCCCGATGCCGCCACCCTGCGCACACGCGTGGCCCAGGCAACCGAAGGCATGCCGCTGGCGCCCGATCGGCTCGAGCCCTTCGTGGCCTCGGTCGAGGCGGCACGCAGCCTGGCACCCATCACGCGAGAAGAACTCGCCAAAGGCCCGATGGCGCCCGTGGTGCGTGCGTTGATGTTCGAGCGACCGGGCGGCGGGTGGTCGTCGCTGATCGCGCTGCACACGACCGATCGCTTCGAGAAAGCGAAGCTCGTGACGGCGCTGGCACCACTGCCGGAAGTGCAGGTGGTCGACATCGGTGCCGAACTCGGCAGCCTGTACGACCGCTATCTGCATGAAGCTTTTGTCCAGGTGATGCTAGGCGCGTTGGCCGTGGTGGTGCTTCTGGGCCTCTACCTGCGCTCGCTGCGCCGGTTGGTCGCCGTCTGCCAGCCGCTGCTGCTGGCCGTGGTGCTGACGCTGGGCGGCATGGCGGCGCTGCAGGTGCCGCTGGGCATCTTGCACCTGGTGGGGCTGCTGCTGATCGTGGCGGTCGGCTCCAATTACGCGCTCTTCTTCGACCAGCTGCAGGAAACCGGGCGTGCCGACGAGGACACGCTGGCGTCCCTGATGCTCGCCAACCTCACGACGGTGGTCTCGTTCGGGCTGATCGCGATCTCCGACATCCCGGCGCTCTCGGCCATCGGCCGCGTGGTCGCGCCGGGTGCGCTGTTGGCCTTGCTGCTCTCGGCGGCATTCGGCAAGCGGCGAGCGCGCTGAGGTACAAAGCGCGCCATGTCCCATGCCCCTTCGATTCCCGCGGCACCGCTGCCACCGGTCTTCACCGTCAGCGTGGTCGTGCATCTGGCGGCGCTGGGAGCCGGGCTTTGGCTGCCGGGCGCCTGGCCGTGGGCGATCGGCGCCATCGTTCTCAACCATGCGCTGATCACCGCCGCCGGGCTCACACCGCGCAGCCGGCTGCTGGGTCCGAACGTCACGCGGCTGCCGGCCGCCGCCGTGGCCCGCCGCGAAGTGGCGCTGACGATCGACGACGGGCCCGACCCCGACGTGACGCCTCAGGTGCTCGACCTGCTCGATGCGCATGGCCAGCGCGCCACCTTCTTCTGCATCGCCGAACGCGTCGCGGCGCACCCGGCACTGGCCCGCGAAATCGTCGCGCGCGGGCACAGCATTCAGAACCACACGGCACGCCATCGGCACAACTTCTCGTTCCTCGGGCCGCGCGGCTACGCGACGGAGATCTCGCGTGCGCAGGACCTGCTCACGCACGCGACCGGTGAACGCCCCATCTGCTTTCGCGCGCCCGCCGGGCTGCGCAACCCCTTTCTCGCACCGGTGCTGCGACGGCTCGGCCTGTCGTTGGTGAGCTGGACCCGTCGCGGGTTCGACACGCGAGAGCGCGACCCGGCCAAGGTGCTCGACCGCCTGGTGCGCGGGCTGGCGCCCGGCGACATCCTGCTGCTGCACGACGGCAACGCCGCCCGCACCGCGAGCGGCCAGCCGATCGTGCTGGCGGTGCTGCCGCCGCTGCTGGACCGCCTCGCGACCGACCGGCTGCGCGCCGTCACATTGCCCGAAGGACTGAAGACCCCATGACCACGAGCAGCACGCTGTCGACCGACGCGGCCTGGCGCCGCCTGCACGAGAAAGCCAGCGCGCCGTACCGCCAGGCCGGCAAATTCGGCTGGCATTTCGCACGCGGCAAGCTCGGGCGCGACCCGGCTTTCCGGGGCATGCTGGAGCGCCGGCTCATCGGGGCTCGGCACGGCCGCATTCTCGACATCGGCAGCGGCCAGAGCCTGACGGCCAGCCTGCTGACCGAGGCGGCGGCGATGCAGGCCGCGGGCCACTGGCCCGCCGGCTGGCCAGCCACGCCGGCGCGCATCGAATACACGGGCATCGAACTCATGCCGAAGGACGTGGCCCGCGCGCAGGCCGCCATCGGCCACTTCGAGCCCACGCCGCGCATCCTGTGCGCCGACATGTGCAGCGCAGCGCTGCCAGCCTGCGACCTGGTCGTGATCCTCGACGTGCTGCATTACGTCGACCACGCCGCGCAGGAGGGCGTGCTGCAGCGCGTGCACCAGGCGCTGTCGCCGGGGGGCCGGCTGCTGCTGCGTGTCGGCGATGCGGGCAGCACGCGCGGCTTCGCCATCAGCCAATGGGTCGACCGCACCGTGACGCGCGTGCGCGGCCACCGGGTGTCGCCGACCTGGGGCCGCACGCTGGTGGAGTGGAAGGCATTGCTGCAGCGCCTGGGCTTCGCAGTGCAGAGCATTCCGATGAGCCAGGGCACGCCGTTCGCGAACGTGCTGCTGGTCGCCGACGTCGAACCGGTACAGCCATGACCACCCCTTTGACCCTCGACCGCGACGGCATCGCCCGCCGCATTCCGCACAGCGGCAGCATGTGCCTGCTCGATCGCCTGCAGGCCTGGGACGCCGATGCGATCCACTGCACCACGCACAGCCACACGCAAGTCGACAACCCGCTGCGCACGGCCAGCGGCCTGATGGCCCCCAATCTGATCGAGTACGCCGCGCAGGCCATGGCGCTGCACGGCGGGCTGCTGGCGCCCGAGGGCGCCGAACCGTCGGCCGGCTTCCTGGCCAGTGCGCGCAACGTGCGCTTCGCGGTGGAACGCTTCGACGACATCGCGGGCGACCTGCAGGTGCACGCGCGACGCTTGTCCGGCGATGCGCGGCAGGTGCTCTACGAATTCGCGGTGAACGACGGCGAAGGGCGCTCGCTGGCCGAAGGCCGCGCCGTCGTCGTGCTCAACACCCCGCTTGCCTCCCTCACCGAATGACCGCCATGAGCCTCTCCGGAAAACGTGCATTGATCACCGGCGCCAGCGGCGCCCTCGGCGCGGCCATCGCGCAACGCCTGGCACGCGACGGCGCCACGGTGCTGCTGCACGCCAGTTCTCGGCCCGAGGCCGTGGAGGCCCTGGCCGCCACCATCCGCGCGGCCGGTGGCACGGCCGAATGTCATGTGTTCGACCTGCGCAGCGACGAAGGCACGGCGGCCGGCTGTGCCGCCATGCTGGCCGGCGGCCCGGTGCAGATCATCGTGAACAACGCCGGCGTGCACGACGACGCCGTGTTGCCCGGCATGCGGCCCGAGCAGTGGCACAAGGTGATCGACGTGTCGCTCAACGGTTTCTTCCGCGTGACGCAGCCGCTGCTGCTGCCGATGCTGCGCACGCGCTGGGGCCGCATCCTCAACATTTCTTCGGTGGCCTCGCTCACGGGCAACAAGGGCCAGGTGAACTACGCCGCTGCCAAGGGCGCGCTCAACAGCGCGACCAAGGCGCTGTCGCTCGAAGTGGCTGCACGCGGCGTGACGGTCAACGCGATCGCGCCCGGAATCATCGCGTCGCCCATGGCCGACGCGGTGTTCGACCCGGCCGTGATCCAGCAGATGGTGCCCGCCAAGCGCGCCGGCACACCCGACGAAGTGGCCGCGCTCGCCGGCTTCCTGGCCAGCGCCGACGCGGCCTACATCACCGGGCAGGTGATCTCCATCAATGGCGGGATGATCTAGCTCTCACCCAGGTTGCGCGCACTGCATGGCGCGTCTCGCACGCGCTCGATGTCAGCGGGTGAAGAGCAGGACGGAGTTCGTACCGCCGAAGGCGAACGAGCTGCTGATGGCGGCTTCGAGTTGCGGCGCCGTCGCGCCGAGTTCGCGCACCAGGTTCAACCGGCACGCCGGATCGGGCACGTCGCAGTGCGCGTTCGGCGGCAAGTGGCGACGTTGCAGCGCCATCACCGTGATGACGGCCTCCAGCGCGCCTGCCGCGCCAAGCAGGTGACCGTGCAAAGCCTTGGTCGAGCTGACGCGCAAGCGGTCGAGTTCGCCGCCCCAGACCGTCGCCAGCGCCTCGAACTCGACCGCATCCCCGATGCGCGTGGCGGTCCCGTGGGCATTGCAATAACCCACGTCGCCCGGTTGCAGGCCGGCTTTGTGAAGGGCCGCACGCAACGCACGCGCCTGACCTTCGACATCGGGTTTGGTGAGGTGCGTGGCGTCGCAGCTGCTGCCCCAACCCGAGAGGGTGGCCCAGCGGCGTGCGCCACGCGCGCGGGCGTGGTCCGCGGATTCGAGGATCACGAAAGCGGCACCTTCGCCCAGGGCGAAACCCGCGCGATCGGCCGCGAACGGCCGCACCGCGGTGGCCGCTTCGCCTGGCGCGAAGCCGGCGAGCGTCTGCATGGCTTGCCAGGCGAGCACCACGCCCGGGACGATCAGCGCTTCGCTGCCACCGGCGATCGCGACGTCGACCTCGCCGCGCTGCACCGCCTTGGCAGCTTCGGCGATCGCCAGCGACGACGATGCACAGGCGACCGAATAGGTGAGCACCGGGCCTTGCGCGCGGTGGCGCATCGCCACGTGCGAGGCAGGCGCGTTGGGCATGAAGGCGGGGATGGTCAGCGGCGGCACGCGGCCGTTGCCGCGGTAGCCGGCTTCGAGCGCGGCGGCGCCGCCCATGCCGCAACCTGCGAACACACCGATGCGTTCAGGGGCGACCGCGTTCGTGTCGAGGCCGGCATCGCGCATCGCCAGATCGGCGGCGGCCACGGCGAGCTGGCTCACACGGTCGACGCCAGCGAGTTGCAGCTTGGTGAACCAGCGCGCGGCGTCGAAGTCGACAGTGGCTGCGGCGGCCGGCTTGGGCAACTCGGGGAACACGGGATGGACGGCCGACTCGCCGCGCATCAAAGCGGCGAACAGCATTTCGAGATCGTCGCCGTGCGGGGCGGCGACGCCCATTCCGGTGACGGCGACTTCGACAGCGCTCACGCGACTTTGGCGGCGCGGACCTGGTCGACCAAGGCGGCGAGCTCGGCCAGCGTGTCGATGTTCGGGTTGTCGTCGGGCACCTCGATGCCAAACTTGTCTTCGATCTCGAAGATGAACTCGGCGAGGGCCAGGGAGTCGAGGCCCTTCTCGCGCATGGAGGCTTGGGGATCGAGTTCCGACGGCGGAATGCCGTATTTTTCCTGGATCAGATCCTGCAATTCCTTCAACGAACTCATGATGTTTTTTCCGATGTGCGAGTCGCGTTCGATGATAGCCGCTGCGGTGCGGGCCGCCAGCGGAGAGAGGGCAGGGCGAAAGCGATGCCGAGCAACGCGCCGGCCAGCGCGTCGAGCGCCACGTGCTGCTTGACCGCCAGCGTCGACCAGGCGATGGCGACGAACCACAGCAGGTTGAGCAGCCGCAGGACGCGCGGCGTGCCGGCTTCGCGAAACACGTGGTCGACGCGGATGACGGTGAACATCGCTGTCGCCACGTGCAGCGAAGGGCAGGCGTTGCCGGCAGCGTCCACGCCCTGCAGCATGGCGAACCCCGGAAAGCCCGAGGCGTCGAAGCCCAATGGCGGCACCGCGGTCGGCCACAGGTAGAACAGGCCCAGCCCGGTGACGCACATCGCGCCCAGCCACAGGCCGTAGACGTTGAGCTCGCGAAAGCTGCGCTGCAACCCGGGGCCGAAGCCGATGTATAGCCACAGCGTGAGATAGACGTACAACGCCTCTGGCTGGAAGCCGACCCAGCGGTCGAGTGCCGTCAACGGCATCACCGCCACAGGGTGCACGGGATTGCGCAGCACATGGAAGTAGCCGACGAAGAACAAGCAGGTGATCGCCGTGGTGCCGATCAACTTGAGCCAGAACAGCTTGCGCATGCGCAAGCCGATCTCGGCGGTCCACGGCGACAGGGCGTAAGGATGACCGGCCGGATCGCTCACGGTTGGAACGGCGGCAGCCGGCGGGCTCGCTTCATCAGCAACTGCGGCAGCCGAAGCAAGAATTCGCCCATCAGGCGTGCGTGCATCCACGAGAGAAGGATGTTGTCGCGGACGTAATTGAAATGCGAGACGCCGCCCTCGGCCTTGCTCAGGTACTTCACCGGCGCATCGATGTCGACCGGCTTCGCACCGCCCCACACCAGCCGCACCACGGCCTCGGTGTCGAAGTCGAAGCGGCGCATCCAGGGCTGGCTTTCCATCACATCGATCAGCGCGGCGACAGGGTAGATGCGAAAGCCGTAGAGCGAATCGCCGACGCCGGCCCAGAGGGTCTCGATGTGGGTCCAGCCGTTGGACAGCTTGCGGCCCCAGACACGCGCCCTGGGTGCGCTGGCATCGAAGATCGGACGCCCCAGCACCATGGTGTCGGGCCGCGCCTGCGACGCCTGCATGAATGACGGAATCAGGTCGGCAGGATGCTGGCCGTCGGAATCCATCGCGAGCGCATGCGTGTAGCCGGCCCTGTGCGCCTCTTTCAATCCGTGCAGGACGGCCGCACCTTTGCCCTGGTTCTCGGGCAGCAGCCAGACGCGCAGGCCTGGGTCGTCCGCCGCCATGCGCTGCATCCGTTCGCCGGTGCCGTCGGTGCTGCCGTCGATCACTACCCAGACGGGGTTCCACTGCGCGCGGGCCGCACTGACAGTCGAGAAGAGTCGCTCTCCGGTGTTGTAGCTGGGGATCAGGACGAGATGGGTGCGCGAAAGGTCTGGCATTCGGGAGGCGCATCGAGGGCGCTCTGTTCCATGGAGTGGCGAAAGTAGTGTTCGAGTTGGACCAGCAGCGCGGCGCTGTCTTGCGTGGGCGCGAAGCGCTGGCCAAGCCGCAGGGTGAAGACCAGCGGCAGCGGCGGCACGCGCCACAGCGGCCAGCCCTTGCCGAGATAGGGCGAGTCGGTGTCGATGAAGACGGTCTGTATCGGCGCTTGCGCCAGCTTGGCGATCAGCGTGACGCCGGGCCGGAAGGCATTGAGCGGTGGCGTGACGGTGCGGGTGCCTTCGGGAAAGATCACCAGCTGGCCGCCACGGCGCAGGTTTTGCACGGCCAGCCGCACCATCGTGTGGGCCGAGTCGTTGCGGATGTAATGCGCCAGACGGGCGCCAGCCCCGAGAAACACGTTCTTCATCAGCCCGGCCTTCATGATGCAGGCGCTCCGCGGCAGTCGCGCCACGAGCAGCAGGGCGTCGAGCATGGTGGGATGGTTGGCGGCGAGGATGAGGCCGGGTTCGTCGCGCAAGGCGTCGAGGCAGCGCGCGTCGATGCGCATCATCCGGGTCGCCGAGGCGACAGCCCAGAAAAGGCGGTAAGCGCCGGCGATCACGCGTCGCCCGAGCTGCCGCCCGGTGTCGGGCGGCAGCAGTGGATGCAACAGCATCGCCACGAGGTTCCAGGCCAGCGACATCAGGCCGAGGCCGAGCAGCAGGGCGTAGAGCGGCGGTGCAAGGGCGAACAGGCGGCCCTGGCGCAGCAGCTGTTTCATTCGGCTCGCCCCGCTGCCATCGTCGTCATGAACGAAGGGTGCCGGCTGCGACCGCATGCGCCTCGATTTCGACCAGCAAATCCTGCCGGCAGATGTCGGCCTCCAGATAGACGGCCTGCTGCACAGTGGGCGCCGTACTGCCGAGTGCGGCCGCGAGCACCTCACGCACCACCGGTGCGTCGGCCACGTGGCGCACGTAGACCACGGCCTCGAGCGCTGGCAGGCTGAAGCGCGCGTCGGTGCGGGCATTGGCGGCGCCGATGACGGCTTCGAGATTGCGCAGCGTCTCGGCGGTTTGCGCGCGCACGTCACCCAGGTGCACCGTCTCGTGTCCGATGATGCTCGCGGTGCCTGAGATGAACAGCGCGACATCGCCGCCACCGAGTTCGGCCAGTGCCGCCCTCGAGAAAGTCGGCGAGCGTGGGCCGTAGGTCTCGGGGTAGCGGTAGGCCGACACCTGCCGCGGGTTCTCTACCGGCAGTGGCGCGATTTGTCCGGCCAGGAAGCGGATGCACAGCGCGCCTTGGCGAATGCCCAGCGCGCACGCGGCCGGAGCGCCTTCGAAGGCGGCCTGGCCGGCATCCAGAAAGGCCTGCTGGCGTCCCATGTTGAATTGACGGTAGCGCTCCAGACCACCGCCGTCGCCGTTGATCTGCGGCAGGTAATTCCAGATCCGCAGCAGGTGCGGGCAGCCGCCTTGCGCCAGGGCCCGGAACAGGTCGGTGTACGCACGCTCGGCGAGCTGGGCAACGCCCTGGCCTTCAGCGGCCTCGTCGAGATCGATCGCGCCCAGCAGCCAGTGGCCGTCGGTGCGCCAGCGCACCACGCCGGTGGTGCCCGAACGCACCTGCCCGCTTGCATGCCACACGTCGGCCATCGGGCCGCCTTCGGACAGTACCTGCGCGTTGACGCCCGGCATCCACGCCAGGTTGTCGGACGTGCCGTAACCGAGGCCACCGAAAGGCGCGCTGCCGCTCGCGGCCATCGCCATGCCTTGCGCCAGCGTCAGGCGTTCGAGGCGAAGCGGCGGCACTTTCAAAAGGTCACGGGCGCTCATGGTCGATCCTTCCGGCCAACAGGAAAAGCCTTGGCATGTTCATTCGGGTTTGACGGCGGTGTATTCGGAGAAGATGCCCAGCTCGACGTGGCGTTGCACGTCGGTGAAGCCCGCTGCTCGCAGCGCCTCCATCACCTGCTGCGGCGCAATGCAGGCCTCGATGGTGTCCCAGTAGTAGCGCCACAGTTCGGCGGTGTCGCTCCGCTGGCCGATGACGCGGGCGATGAGCGGCACCACGGCGCGCATGTAGCCCTTCAGCAGGCGCGTGCCCCAGCGGCTCTCCGGCTTGCTGATCTCGAGCACCAGCAGGCGGCCACCCGGGCGCAGCACGCGATGGAATTCACCGAAGGCGGAGGCGACGTCGCTGATATGGCGCAGCGCGTAGCCCATGCTCAGGAAATCGCTGCTGGCGTCGGGGCGGGGCAAGGCTTCGGCCTTGCCTTCGACCAGCTCGACCCCGGGCAGGTCGATCTCTTCCATCATGCCGGCGCTGGGGTCGACGCCGACCAGTCGGCCCTGGGCACCGATGAGGGCCAGTGCCTCGCGCGCCACCAGGCCGGTGCCGATGCCCACGTCGAGCACCCGAGCACCGCTGGCCAGGCCGGCGCGTTTGAGCGCGCTGCGGCGGTACCAGGGGCCGGAGCCGAAGGCGAGCACGCGTTCGATGCGGTCATAGTCGGGTGCGGTGTCATCGAAGATGCGCCGCAGGAAGGCCTGGTGCTCGTCCTCGTCCCCGTAGTAGAGCGGCAACGGCGCATGCGGGGCAAGCAGCGCGGTGTCGGCGGGGGCGTGGGCGGGCGTTGGCGTCATCGGCGGATTATCCCCAAAAGCGCTGGCCGTCCCGGCGTTCCGGCGGCCGGCGTTGTGCGCGCCGGACAGTAAACTCGCCGCTGCTTTGACAACATACGACAGCGAGAGAGAGAAGCCATGGCCGGACACAGCAAATGGGCGAACATTCAGCACCGGAAGGGCCGACAGGACGACAAGCGCGGCAAGGCCTGGACGCGGGTGATCCGCGAAATCATGGTGGCCGCCCGACTCGGCGGCGGTGACCTGGCCATCAACCCGCGCCTGCGGCTCGCGGTGGAAAAGGCCAAGGCGGTCAACCTCCCCATCGACACGGTGAAGCGCAATATCGACAAGGCCACGGGCAACCTCGAAGGCGTCAACTACGAGGAGATCCGCTACGAGGGCTACGGCATCGGCGGCGCCGCGATCATCGTCGATACCATGACCGACAACCGCGTGCGCACCGTGGCCGAAGTGCGGCATGCCTTCTCTAAGTACGGCGGCAACATGGGCACCGAGAATTCGGTGTCCTTCCAGTTCAAGCATTGCGGCCAGCTGGTGTTCGCACCCGGCACCGATGAAGACAAGGTCATGGAAGTCGCGCTCGAGGCCGGCGCCGAGGACGTGGTGACCGACGAAGACGGCGCCATCGAAGTACTGACGGCCGTCACCCATTTCGAGGCCGTGAAGAACGCGCTCGAGGCGGCCGGCCTCGTGCCCGAAGTGGCCGAGGTCACGATGCGGGCCGAGAACACCATCGAGCTGTCGGGCGAGGAGGGCGCGAAGATGCAGAAGCTGCTCGACATCATCGAAGACCTCGACGATGTCCAGGACGTGTTCCACAACGCAGTGATCTCCGAATGAAAACTCTCGTCATTGGTGGCGGTGGCCGCGAACACGCCCTGGCATGGCGCCTGTCCCAGTCGGAGCGGGTCTCCAAGCTTTATGTGGCACCCGGCAACGGCGGAACGGCGACGGATCGGCGCTTCGAGAGCGTCGACATCACCGACCCGGTGCAACTGCGCGAATGGGCGCAGAAGGAAAAGATCGCCTTGACGGTCGTCGGCCCGGAGGGTCCGCTGGCGGCTGGCGTGGTCGACGAGTTCCGTGCGCACGGCTTGCGCATCTTCGGCCCGACCAAGGCAGCGGCGCAGCTCGAAAGCTCCAAGGCCTTTTCCAAGGCCTTCATGAAGCGCCACAAGATTCCGACCGCCGAGTACGAGGCCTTCACCGATGCCGCTGCCGCGCATGCGTACATCGACGCGAAGGGAGTGCCCATCGTGGTCAAGGCCGACGGCCTGGCGGCGGGCAAGGGCGTTGTCGTCGCCATGACGCTCGCCGAGGCGCACGAGGCGGTCGACTTCATGCTGGTCGACAACAAGTTCGGCGTGTCTCACAACGACGGCGGCGCACGCGTGGTGATCGAGGAATTCCTGCAGGGCGAAGAGGCCAGCTTCATCGTGCTGTGCGACGGCAAGAACGTGGCCGCCATGGCCACCAGCCAGGATCACAAGCGACTGCTCGACGGCGACGAAGGCCCCAACACCGGCGGCATGGGCGCGTATTCGCCAGCGCCGGTGGTCACGGCCGAAGTGCACGCCAAGGCGATGCGCGAGATCATCCTGCCGACCATCCGCGGAATGGAAAAGGACGGCATTCCGTTCACCGGTTTTCTGTATGCCGGCCTGATGATCGACGCGGCCGGCCAGCCGAAGACGCTCGAATTCAACTGCCGCATGGGCGACCCCGAGACGCAGCCGATCATGATGCGGCTCAAGTCCGATCTGTTCGAGGTGTTCTGGCATGCGACCGACGGCACGCTCGACCAGGTCGAGTTGCAGTGGGACCGGCGTGTCGCGCTGGGTGTGGTGCTCGCAGCCCATGGCTATCCGCTGTCGCCCCGCAAGGGCGATCGCATCGCCGGTATCCCGGCGGAGACGCCTGACGCGATGGTGTTCCATGCCGGCACGACGTTGAACGGCGGCGAGTTGCAGACCAGCGGCGGCCGCGTGCTCTGCGTGACCGTGCTCGCCGACAGCGTGAAGCTGGCCCAGCAGCGCGCGTACGAAGTCGCCGCACAGGTGCGCTTCGATGGCGTGCAGTACCGAAAGGACATCGGCTACCGCGCGCTGCAGGCGCGCAACGGCTGATGCAGGCCGATCCGGCAGCAGTCGGCGACTACCTGCGCGGCCTGCAACAGCGGATCGTCGCGGCGGTCGAAGCCGCCGACGGCGCGGTGGCGGTGCGCGATGCCTGGGAGAAGGAACCCGGGGCGTCTCTGCAAGGGCGTGGCCTGACCTGCATCCTCGAAGGCGGCGCGCTGTTCGAGCGTGCCGGCTGCGGCTTCTCGCAGGTGCGCGGCCCCAAGCTGCCGCCGTCGGCCACGCAGCACCGACCCGAACTTGCCGGCGCCCCATTCGAGGCGATGGGGGTTTCGCTGGTGTTCCACCCGCGCAATCCCTACGTGCCGACCGTGCACATGAACGTACGCATGCTGGCGGCGCTGCCGGCCGGCGCTGCGCCGGTGTGCTGGTTCGGCGGCGGCATGGACCTCACGCCGTACTACGGGTTCGAGGACGACGCGGTGCACTTCCACCGCGCCTGCCGTGACGCGCTGGCGCCTTCGGGCGAAGACAAGTACCCGCGCTTCAAGACCTGGTGCGACGACTACTTCTTTCTCAAGCACCGCAACGAGCAGCGCGGCGTCGGCGGTATCTTCTTCGACGATTTTTCGGAGCTGGGCTTCGACGACAGCTTCGGAATGCTGCGTTCGGTCGGCGATGCGTTTCTTCCGGCGTACATGCCGCTCGTCGAGCGGCGCCGCGACACGCCCTTCGGCGAACGCGAGCGCGCCTTCCAGCTGTACCGGCGCGGACGCTATGCCGAGTTCAACCTGGTGTGGGACCGTGGCACGCATTTCGGCCTGCAGTCGGGCGGACGCACCGAATCGATCCTGCTGTCGATGCCGCCACTCGCCAGCTGGGCCTACCGGCAGGAGCCTGCCGCCGGCACGCCCGAGGCAGCGCTGTACAGCGACTTCATCGTGCGCCGCGAATGGCTTTGACAGCCATGCGGATCGGCGTGTTCGGAGGCGCCTTCGACCCCCCGCACAATACCCATTTGCGCCTCGCGGCCGCGGCCCTGGCCCAACTCGATCTGGCCGAACTGCGGATTTTTCCGACCGGCGATGCCTGGCACAAGGACCGAACGCTCAGCCCCGCGGCCGATCGGCTGGCCATGGCGCGTCTGGCCTTCGGTGGGTTGCCGCGCGTGGTGGTCGACGACCGTGAAATGCGCCGCGCCGGTCCGACCTACACGCTCGATACGCTGCGCGAACTGCAGCGCGAATTTCCCACAGCGCAGCCGGTGCTGATCATGGGCAGCGACCAGGCCGCCGCGCTGCCGCGCTGGCAAGGCTGGCAGGAGATCCTCGGCATTGCTATTGTTTCCATAGCTGAGCGGTTAGAATCCGCCGGCTCCGATGGATCGGCGACCCGATTCGATCCGCGGACGCTGCCCGGCTTGCCGACCGGCGCGCGCTTCGAAAGCCTCGCGCTTCCCCCGGCCGACACCAGTGCCACCGACATTCGCGCCCGTGCCGCACGCGGCGAGGACATCGCGTCGCTGGTTCCTCTCGCCGTTGCGCGCTATATTGACCAACACCACCTCTACGTCCCCGCCTGATGACCACTGAAGCCGCCGCCAAGAAAGACACCCAGAAACTCCAGCGAGCCATCATCGATGGGCTCGAAGACGTCAAGGCGCAGGACATCCAGGTTTTCGACACCGAGCATCTTTCGCCGCTGTTCGAGCGCGTGATCATCGCGTCGGGCACCTCGAACCGCCAGACCAAGGCGTTGGCTGCCAGCGTGCGCGACGCGGTGCGCGAAGCCGGCTTTTCGAAGCCGCGCATCGAGGGTGAAGAGAACGGCGAATGGATCATCGTGGACTGTGGTGCCGCGGTCGCACACATCATGCAGCCGGCCATTCGCCAGTACTACCACCTCGAGGAGATCTGGGGCGACAAGCCGGTTCGCGCCAAGCTCGGCGCTGCCAAGCCCGCAGCCGCAGTGAGCGAAGTCGACGAAGCGCCTGCCAAGAAGGCCGCGCCGGCCACGACGCTGCGCCGTGCCAGCGCCGCCAAGACCGCGATCCGCGCCGCCGAGCAGGCCGCCAAGGCCGAAAAGGAAAAGGCCAAGCCCGCTCGCAAGACCAGCAGCCGCAAGCCGGCCGGCAGCGCGGCGACACCAGCCCGCAAGATCCCCGTCAAGAAGATCGGCGCGCCCGCGCCCAAAAAGACCGCTGCCAAGACGGCAGGCAAGCCCGCCGCCAAGAAGGCGCCTGCGCGCAAGACCGCTCCGCGCAGCAAATGAAGCTGCTGGTGGTCGCGGTCGGGCAACGCATGCCCGACTGGGCGCAGACCGCCTGGGACGATTACGCCAAGCGCTTTCCCCCCGAGCTCAAGCTCGAGCTGCGCGCCGTCAAGACCGAGCCCCGCGGCTCCAAGACCCTCGAAACCCTTTACGCCGCGGAGCGCGAGCGCATCGAAGCTGCGCTCACCAAGGGCATGCGCGTCGTCGCCCTCGACGAGCACGGCACCGCGCTCACGACCAAGGCCCTCGCCACCCGGCTGCAAAACTGGCAATTGGAAGGCGACGACGTGGCGCTCGTCATCGGCGGGCCCGACGGGCTCGATCCGGCCTTCAAGGCCGCGGCGCACGAACGCATCCGCCTGTCCGACCTCACGCTGCCGCACGCCATGGCGCGCGTGCTGCTGGTCGAGCAGCTCTACCGCGCCTGGTCTGTGAACGCCGGCCATCCCTACCACCGCGAATGAGCGACCTTTTCGTCTACCTCGCGTCGCAGAGCCCGCGACGCGCACAGCTGCTCGGGCAGCTCGGCGTTCGCCACGAGCTGTTGCTTGCGACGCCCGACGAGGATGCCGAGGCGCTGGAAGCGGTGCTGCCCGGCGAGGCGCCGTCGGCCTACGTTCAGCGCGTGACCGCCCTCAAGCTCGATGCGGCCGTCGCCAGACATCGCCGACTGGCGCTGCCTCTTGCGCCCATTCTTTGCGCCGACACCACCGTGGCTTTCGGCCGCACCATCCTTGGCAAGCCGGACGACGCGCGCGATGCCGAGCGCATGCTGGCGCAGCTGGCCGGCCGCACGCACCGCGTGCTCACGGCGGTCGCGGTGCAGCAGGGTCGCCGCAGGCACGCCGCGCTGAGCATTTCCCGCGTGAGCTTCGCACCGATGACGCGGGCGCAGATCGCACGCTACCTGACCACCGGCGAGCCACTCGGCAAGGCCGGGGCGTACGGCATCCAGGGTGCTGCGGCCGCCTTCGTCGAACACATCAGCGGCTCCTATTCGGGCATCATGGGCCTTCCCATCTTCGAAACCGCAGCGCTGCTGCGGCAAGCCGGCCTGAAGTTCTAGGCAAGAGACAACCCATGCAGGACATCCTGATCAACTGGTCGCCCCAGGAGACCCGCGTCGCGCTGGTCGAGCATGGCGCGGTGCAGGAGCTGCACGTCGAACGCACGCTCGAGCGCGGGCTGGTCGGCAACGTGTATCTCGGCAAGGTGTCGCGCGTGCTGCCGGGCATGCAATCGGCCTTCATCGACATCGGCCTGGACCGCACTGCCTTCCTGCACGTGGCCGACATCGTCGCGCCGTTCACGCCCGGTTCTCGGCCGAGCGCGCAGCCGGCGGAGCGCGATCACCGCAACAGCGGCGCGATCGTGCCGATCGAGAAGCAGGTGTTCGAAGGGCAGTCGCTGCTGGTGCAGGTCATCAAGGATCCCATCGGCACCAAAGGTGCGCGGCTGTCGACGCAGATCAGCATCGCCGGTCGTTTGCTGGTCTTTTTGCCGCAGGACAACCATGTCGGCGTGTCGCAGAAGATTCCGGTCGAGCAGCGCGAGAGCCTGCGCAAGCGCATGCAGACCCTGATCGACGCTGCCGCCGCGGCCGACAGCGGCGGGGCGGTGCCGGCGAGCACCGGCGGCTTCATCCTGCGCACCAACGGCGAGGATTCGAGCGACGCCGAGCTGGCCGAGGACATCGCGTATTTGCGTAAGACCTGGTCGCGCATCCGCGACTTGTCCGGGCGCCTGCCGCCGATGTCGCTGTTGCACCAGGACCTGAGCCTGCTGCAGCGCGTGCTGCGCGACATGACGGGCGAGGACACGCAGGCCATCCGCATCGATTCTCGCGAGCAGTTCGAATCGCTGCTGAAGTTTGGCCTCGAATTCATGCCGCAGGCTGCCGGCAAGCTGCAGCACTACAAGGGCGAGCGACCTATCTTCGACCTGTGCGCGGTCGACGAAGAAATCGCCAAGGCGCTGGGCCGCCGCGTCGACCTCAAGTCGGGCGGCTACCTGGTGGTCGACCAGACCGAGGCGCTCACCACCGTCGACGTGAACACCGGTGGCTTCGTCGGCGCGCGCAATTTCGACGACACCATCTTCAAGACCAACCTCGAAGCGGCACAGGCCATTGCGCGGCAGCTGCGGCTGCGCAATCTGGGTGGCATCGTGATCGTCGACTTCATCGACATGTCGCGCGACGGCCACCGCGAGCAGGTGCTCGCCGAGTTTCGCAAGCAGCTCGCACGCGACCGCGTGAAGACCAGTGCAGGCGGCTTCTCGCCGCTGGGACTCGTCGAAATGACACGCAAGCGCACCCGCGAGTCACTGGCCCACATGCTGTGCGAGCCCTGTGCGGCGTGCGGCGGCCGAGGCATCGTGAAGACGGCGCGCAGCGCGGCCTACGACGTGATGCGCGAGATCCTGCGAGAGGCCCGTCAGTTCACACCGCGGGAGTTCCGCATCGTCGCGGCCCCGCAGGTGATAGAGCTGCTGCTCGACGAGGAGAGCCAGCACCTGGCCAGCCTCAGCGACTTCATCGGCAAGCCGATCTCGCTGCAGTCGGAGCCCGCCATGGGGCAGGGTCAGTTCGACATCGTCTTGCTCTGACGCACTTCAACGAGTCAAATCGTTGGAGTTTGGCCCGCGGGCGTCGTGACGACGGCGCGTGTCTGCAGGCGCGCGTAGAGGCCGTCGAGGGCCATCAGCTGCGCGTGGCTGCCTTGTTCGGCGATGCGGCCGCGCTCCATCACGACGATGCGGTCGGCGTGCTGGATCGTGGAAAGGCGGTGCGCCACGATCAGCGTGGTGCGCCCTTGCATGAGCCGCTGCAGAGCCTCCTGCACCAGGCGCTCGGAGCCGGTGTCGAGCGCGGACGTGGCTTCGTCGAGCAGCAGGATGGGCGCATCTTTGTACAGCGCACGGGCGATCGCGAGGCGCTGCCGTTGGCCGCCCGAGAGTTGCGTCGCGTTGTGGCCGAGCACCGTGTCGATGCCCTGCGGCAGGCCCGCCACGTGCTCGCTTAGGTTTGCGGCGTCCACACAGCGCTCGACGCGCGCGCGGTCAACCACCGCGCCCAACGCCACGTTGGCCGCGAGCGTGTCGTTGAGCATGACCACGTCCTGGCTGACCATCGCGAATTGCGCGCGGAGGCTGCCGAGGCGCCAGCTTGCGAGCTCTTCGCCGTCGAGCAGTACCTGGCCTGCCGTCGGAAGCACGAAGCGTGGCAGCAGGTTGACCAGCGTGGTCTTGCCCGATCCGGACGGGCCGACGAAGGCCACCACCTCGCCCGGTGCGATGGAAATGCTAACCCCGTCGAGTGCCGGCGCTTCGTCGTCGCCGCGGTAGCGCACCTGCACGCCACGCAGCTCGATGCGCCCCTCGGCGCGTTCGCGCTCGAAGCCGCCACCGGTCTCGGAGGCCACTTCGTCGATCAGGGCGACGCCGCGTTCCAGCGCAGCGAGCCCGCGGGTGATCGGGTTGGCCATGTCGGCCAATCGGCGGATCGGGGCGATCAGCATCAGCATGGCCGTGATGTAGGCGACGAAACCGCCCACCGTCAGGCCCTGCTCATTGCTCTGCCACAACGCGATCATCACCACCACCGACAGCGCCACCGAGGCGAGCAACTGCGTCAGCGGCGTCATCGCGGCAGAGGCGATCGTCGATTTCACGGCCAGGCGGTTGAGGGTCTGGCTCAGGCGTTCGAAGCGCTGCGTCTGGCCGGCCTCGGCGCCGTGCAGCCGCACCATGCGGTGCGCAAGCACGTTCTCTTCCACGACGTAGGCGAGGTCGTCGGTGGCGGTCTGTCCGAGCCGCGTGAGGTGGTAGAGCCGCTTGGACAGCACCTTCATGATCCAGGCCACGCCCGGTACCAGCACGCCCACGATGAGCGTGAGCTTCCAGTTGAGATAGACAAGATAGAAGAGCAGGGCGATGAGGGTGAAGCCGTCGCGCGTGAGGCCCAGCAACGCCTGGACCAGCAGCATCGAGCCGGTCTGCACTTCGTACACCACGGTGTTCGACAGCGCACTGGCCGATTGCCGCGAAAACAGCGCCAGCTCCGCGGCCAGCAGCCGCTCGAACAGCACACGGCGCAGGCGTTGCATGCCGTCGTTGGCAATGCGCGCGAGTGCGTACTGGGAGACGAACTGCGCAAGCCCGCGCACCGCGAACAGCCCGACGATGGCCGCAGGGACCATCCACAACGCCAGCTGCCCACGGGTGAAGCCGCGGTCGAGCAGAGGCTTGAGAAGCGCGGGCATGAGCGGCTCTGTGATGGCCGCGACGATCGCCGCGCCGACCGCCAGCGACCACCAACGCCGCGCGCCCCCGAACCAGCTCATCAGTCGGGCGAGGCGTCGCGTCAGGGGAGCGCGCACGGTGTCGCCGGTGGGTGAAGGCTGCATGGCGGCGGATTCTACGGGCGCGTCCCCAGCGCGTTTTTTGTAGGACCACGCAGATGCCTGCGGTCGAATGCAAAACGGGGCGGCGTCAATGTGTACCATCGCGGGTTGCCGACGCCCGGTAGAAACCCTTGGCGAAACTTTGTCGCCGGAAACCTCTCCGAATTGCATGAAAAAGCTGTTGCCCGTTACCGTCCTGCCTTCTTCTTCATCTTTCAACGCGCGCCGCACGCTGGTGGCGGCCCTGGCTTCGTCGCCCTTGATTCCTGCATTGGCCCAGTTCAGGGTCGAGGTGTCGGGCGTCGGCCTGACCCAGCTCCCGATCGCCCTGGCGCCGTTCAAGGGCCAGGATGCATCTCCGCAAAAGATTTCCGCCATCGTCCAGGCCGATCTCGAACGCAGCGGCCAGTTCCGCGGTGTCGACGCATCCGGCCAGGCGCTCGACGAGGCCTCGCGACCCGATCTGACGCTCTGGCGTCAACGCACCGCCGATTCGTTGGTGGTCGGCAGCGTTTCGAAGCTCGCCGACGGTCGTTTCGACGTTCGCTTTCGCCTCTGGGACGTGGTGCGGGGTCAGGATCTCGGCGGTCAGAGCTTCACGGTGCCACAGGGTGACCTTCGCCTCGCTTCGCACCGCATTGCCGATTACGTCTACGAGAAGCTCACGGGCGAGAAGGGCATCTTTTCGACCCGCATCGCCTATGTCACCAAAGGCGGCAGCCGCTACAGCCTGTGGGTGGCGGACGCCGACGGTGAAAACGCGCAGGCGGCGCTGGCCAGCCCCGAGCCCATCATTTCGCCCGTCTGGTCGTCCAATGGCTCGCAACTGGCCTATGTGTCGTTCGAATCGCGCAAGCCGGTCGTCTACGTGCACAACGTGTCGAGTGGTCAGCGCCGTTTGCTGGCCAACTTCCGCGGTTCCAACAGCGCGCCGGCATGGGCGCCCGACGGCAATTCGCTGGCCGTCACGCTCAGCCGCGATGGCGGCTCGCAGCTCTACACGATCGCTGCCAGCGGCGGCGAGCCACGCCGACTTACGCAGAGCAACAGCATCGACACCGAGCCGGTGTTCTCGGCCGACGGCAGCACGATCTATTTCGTGAGCGACCGAGGCGGCGCACCGCAGATTTACAAGATGGCGGCCAGCGGCGGTGCGCCGACGCGCGTGACCTTCAGCGGGTCTTACAACATTTCACCTTCTGTCAGCGGTGATGGGCGGTGGTTGGCCTACATTTCTCGCGTGGGTGGTGCCTTCAAACTCCACGTGATGGAGTTGTCGAGCGGCAATGTGACGGCGATCACTGACACATCGGCTGACGAGAATCCCAGTTTCGCACCGAACAGCAAGCTCATCGTCTATGCAACGCAGCTCGGCGGCCGCGAAGCGCTGATGACCACGACGCTCGACGGAAAGATCAAAGCTCGACTGGCTGGCCAGGCGGGTGATATTCGGGAACCGGACTGGGGTCCCTTCCAAAAGCAATGATTCACTTGAGGAGTTTGAAAATGTTGAAACGCACGCTTTATTCGCTGGCCATCGTGGCCCTGATCGCTGGTTGCTCGTCGGGCACGAAGCTCAACGACACCCCTGTCGTGGACCGCAGCGGCGGCACCGGCCAAGGTACCGGCGGGGGCGCTGCCAGCGGCGTCGCACCGGTCACGATCGACCCCAACGCGCAAAACGCGGCGGGTCCGGTCGGCGTCGCACGCATCGTGTATTTCGACTACGACAGCTACACGCTCAAGCCCGAATACCAGGCTCTGATCGACGGCCACGCGCGCTTCCTGAAGGCCAACGCACAGCGCCGCATCTCGATCGAAGGGCATACCGACGAGCGCGGTGGCCGCGAGTACAACCTGGCACTCGGCCAGAAGCGTTCGGAAGCCGTGCGTCGCGCCCTCAACCTTCTGGGCATCAGCGACAACCAGGTCGAAGCGGTGAGCTTCGGCAAGGAAAAGCCTGCGGCACAAGGTTCGGGTGAGTCGGTCTGGGCGCAAAACCGTCGCGCCGAGATCACCTACCGTTGATGATGCGCAGTTCAGGGTTGCGCAGCGCTGCGATCGCCGCAGCGCTTTTCTGCGCGTCGCTCGGCGCTCAAGCGGCGCTGTTCGAGGATGACGAGGCGCGCCGCGCCATTCTCGACCTTCGTCAGCGCGTGGAGGCAATGCGGACGCAGACTGATCAGCGCCTGACCGACGACAACGCACAGTTGCGTCGCAGCCTGCTCGATCTGCAGACCCAGATCGAGGCGATGCGCGGCGACATGCAGCGCATGACCGGGCAAAACGAACAACTCACGCGGACGTTGTCGGAACTGCAGCAGCGGCAAACTGACATCGACGACCGCATGAAGAAGAGCGAGCCTGCGAAGGTTTCGGTCGACGGACGCGAATTCACCGCCGATCCGCGCGAGAAGGCTGACTTCGATGCCGCGCTTGGCGTGTTCCGCGCCGGGCAGTTTGCGCAGGCGCAGACCGCCTTCGCTGAGTTCGTGAAGCGCTACCCGCAGAGCGGCTACAACGCCTCCGCGTTGTTCTGGCTGGGTAACGCACAGTACGCGACCCGAAATTACAACGAGGCCATCGCCAACTTCCGCTCGATGCTGTCGTTGGCACCTGATCACGCCAAGGCGCCAGAGGCAGTGCTGTCGATCGCCAATTGCCAAATCGAGTTGAAGGACACGCGCGCCGCCCGGCGGACGCTGGAAGACCTGACCAAGGCCTATCCCCAGTCCGAGGCTGCACAGGCTGGCCGCGAGCGGCTGTCGCGGCTGAAGTAGCCTGGATCCTGCCATGAGCGACGTCGGGCTTGCGCCTGCACCCGACGCCGATCTGGCGCGACGCTTCAGTGGCTTGGATCGACTCTACGGCGTCGAGGGCGCGCAGCGCATTCGGGCTGCCCATGTGCTTGTCGTCGGCATCGGCGGCGTTGGCTCCTGGACTGTCGAAGCACTGGCGCGAAGCGGCGTGGGGCGCCTGACGCTCGTGGACCTCGACCACATCGCCGAATCGAACATCAACCGCCAGATCCACGCGCTCGACTCTACCGTCGGCCAATCGAAGGTCGATGCAATGCGTGAACGTATTGCGCACATCAATCCCGCCTGCCAGGTACTGGCCATCGACGATTTCGTCGAGCCCGACAATTGGCTCGCCATGGTGGAAACCGCCGAGCGCACGCAGGGCCCCTTGTGCGCAGTAGTAGACGCTTGCGACCAGGTGCGAGCCAAGCTGGCGATGAGTGCATGGGCGCGCGCCAAGCGCTTGCCGTTCATCACGGTCGGCGCAGCTGGCGGCAAGCGCCACGCGCACCGCGTTGAGATCGACGACTTGTCGATCACCACGCACGACCCGCTTCTGGCCCAACTGCGCCAAAGGCTGCGAAAGGAGCATGGCGCGCCGCGGGATGGCAAGAAGATCGGCGTGATGTGCGTCTTCAGTCGGGAAAACGTCGCGCCGCCTGACGCGTCGTGTGCCATCGACGGTGACGGGTCGCTCAATTGCCACGGCTACGGCTCGGTGGTCAGCGTCACGGCAACGTTTGGGCAATGCGCTGCAGGATGGGCCATGGACAAAATTGCGATCGGCATCACGCTATAATCGTAGGCTTTGCCGGACATGCAGTCGGCAACCCAAGATCGGGCCTCGCCTGATCCCGGGACGTTAGCTCAGTTGGTAGAGCAGCGGACTTTTAATCCGTTTGTCGTGGGTTCGACCCCCGCACGTCCCACCATTCATTGCAGCGCGGCATTCGCCTGCGTTTGCCCCCAAGCAGGCGTCCATGACGCCTTGCATCAGCAGCTAAATTTACCGGGGCTCGCTGGCGCTCCGCGTCACCTCTCGAACGGTCAAGCGACGATGCGGATCGCCATGGCTCGCGAACGCAAATTTCTCGCTCACGCCGTCTGACCCAACCAGACGCACGCTCGGCGGCTCGGTCGAGGCCCCAAGCTCGAATGCAGATGCAGACTCTAAGTGCGATCGACGAGCGTCCCAATCGGGTCAAAAATCAATGATTTAGGTGCACTCGTGCGGACACGATTGATGCTCTCCAGCGCCTGCGCCTTGTCTGCGAAGCCCATCTGGCATTTTGCGACGACCTGATCGTCCTCGCTGCGGAGCTCCCAATACCAGCGGCGGTTGATATCCATGAAAACGACAAAGCGCATTGCGCTTCTTGGCGTGGGATCCGTCTTCGATTTGGGCATTCTCTCGATTTTCAGTGAATTGATTTGGCAATTGAACGCGCGATGCCCGCTACGTGAGACTTAATCCGTTCAGGCAGCTTGAGGTTGTGATCCTAGCATCATGCTCGGAACGTTCTGCTGAGTTTGCGATTGTTTCCGTGTCGGCTCGGCGCACTGCCAAGGGCGCAGCCACCTCAAGAAAACCGCGTCAATGGGCGATCACCCTCGCTCAGCCAACTGCATTGCGTCTCGCTGCCGACACAGCGTGCGGCATTTCTCACGTTTGGTTCATAGAGTTCACACCGTGGAACTGGTCTCGAACCGAGGGCAAAACGAAAAATAATGCCTTAGTTCTACGAATGTAGGTCAATTGCTCGTCTTCGTGTAAGTGTCTGATACGAAACAAAGTTTGCTGAAGATGGTCTTTTGGCTGTAATACTTTGGAATTATTTGCGGGCCTTATATGTTGTGAGTGTTTGCGCTTAATGAATACCTTGGATTATTCGGGCTTGCTGACTCAGGTTCTTCATTGAATACTTTCGGAGGAATTGCGAATGTTTCCCGCGAAATTAACATTCGTCTCGCCATCGCTTCAGACGTGGCACTCCACTTAACGCACGGAACGATCATGCAAAAACTGTTTACACAATTCATCAAAGACGAAGAAGGCGCGACGGCCATTGAATATGGAATTATTGCCGGGCTCATTTCGCTTGCGCTTATTGGCGTCTTTGGAGGTCTTTCCGATCAGCTCACCAACGTCTTCACCCGGATCACGGCGGCCCTTATCACTGCGATGACTTAAGCATCTGCCTCGGGTGCATGTCTACTCTTTGGAGCTCGTGGTTGCTGATGGTCGTCGCTTACGACTTTCGTGAGCGCCGAATCCCCAACGGCTTGGTTCTTGCCGGCGCCGTACTCGGCCTCGGCGCCCTGGTCGCGAACCTCCAGCCTTTCGGCCTTGGCTGGAGTGCCGCGCTGGGTGGCGCTGTCGTCGGCTTCGGTGTCCTGCTGATGTTCTACGCGGCCGGCGTGATGGGCGCAGCCGACGTGAAGGTCGCCGGGGTGTTGGGGCTTTGGGTCGGCGCCTCGCCTTTGCTGCCGATCTGGCTCCTGGCCAGCGTGCTGGCCGGCGTTCATTCGCTGATGTGGGTGGCGCTGCAGCGCTGGCCTGTGCTTCCGCAACTTGCAAACATGCTGTCTGCCGCCGACACCAGCCCCGGCGTGGCCGAACGTCCCATCCGGCGTCAGCGCCACGTTCCGCTCGCGGCCTACCTGGCCATCGCAACGCTGCTGTGGATGGCCGCCGGCGGGCGCACAGGCTTCTAGCCCGCGCGGTTCAACGTCTCAACGCATCGCAACGCCACCGTCTTGGTCCAGAGCCTAGTTCCATGATCTTCCATCTCTCCCGCATCGTCGCCGTCGTTCTGGTCCTGCTCGCGCTCGCGCTGGGTACGTACGCCTGGATGTTGAGCCGCACCAAACCGGCGCCGCCCGCGGTGAGCTCATTGCCGGTCGAGGCGCCCAAGAGCACCGCGACGTTTCCGGTGGTGGTCACCAGCAAGGCGGTACCGGCCGGACAGGCCATCGGTGCCGACGCGCTGCGCGTCGAGCGCCTGCCGATCAATCCGCCGGGAGCGTTCAAGGATGTCGCTTCGGCGGAGGGGAGGGTGCCGGTCGCGGACCTGGGTGAGGGCACGCCGCTGCTCGAAGGGCAACTGGTCTCGGGGCTTGCGCTGCATGTGCAAGACGGCGAGCGCGCGATCGCGGTCAAGGCCGACGAGGCGAACGGCGTCGGCAACCGGGTGCGCCCAGGCGATTTCGTCGATGTGTTCTTTGTTCTGAAGTCCGACGGCAAGGACGTCGAGCACACGCAGGCGCGCCTGTTGCTGCCGCGCGCCCGGGTGCTCGCCTTCGGCAGCACCTCGCTCGATCATCTGCCTAATACAAAACCCGTTGATGCCAAGGCGGCGAACGCGCAGGCCGCCCGTCCGGAGGCTGCGCGCACTGCCGTGCTGGCGGTGCCGGTCATGGCCGTCAACCGGATCGCGTTGGCGGAATCGGCGGGTCGGCTCCAGCTGGCGTTGCGAAATCCGACCGACACCGCCGTGCCCGACCCCGCCCTGTTCGCCGAGTTGCCGACCGCACTGCGCCCCCGCGTGCTGGCGACGGGCACGGCCGCACAGCCACCGCTCCAGGGCATTGACGTCGCGCAAGCCGGCCTGCGGGCGTCCGACTTGGCCGACGGCGGATCGGCGAATGTGCCGCGCTCTCAGGCGGCACGCACCGTCAACGTGGCCACCCCGGTGCGCGCCGTTCGCAGCGCAACACCCGTCGGCGGCACCGAGTTCGAAATCATCCGCGGCGACCGGCGCGAAACGGCGACCTATTGATATGCAGAACCCTGCTGGCGTGTCGCCCAACAGACCGCGATGAACAAGACGATGTCCAAGCCCGCCATGTGCGCCACGACTGAAAAACTCCCGATGTTCAAGACCTCACGTGCTGCGCCCTGGGCCCTCGGCATGGCCCTGATCGCTACTGCTCCGACTTCTGCACCCGCGGCGGATGCGCCCGGCGCCCGTGCCGTGACGCTGGCCGCCGGCACGCAGCAGGAGATCGTGGTCGAGGCCGGCGTGCAGCGCATCGCAGTGGCCGACGAGGCCGTGGCGAGCGTGCTGGTGCTGCGCAAGACGCCGGGCGTGGAGGGCGCGCGCCTGCTGGTCAACGGCAAGTCCGCCGGGCGCACCACGCTGATGGTGTGGCCCAAGGGAGCACCGGCCGCGACCACCTACACGATCGATGTGCAGCGCCGCGGTGCAGTGCTCGACGGCCAGTTCTCGAGTCTGCCGGCGCATCGCCTCGCGCGCGACGCGGCCGCTTCGATGCAGCCCGACAAGGCCGTGCTGGGCGACCGCTCGAGCGTCGCCGTGCGCAGCCATACGGTGCAGGTCGAAGTGAAGGTGGTGGAGTTCAACAAGAACGTGCTCAAGCAGCTGGGGCTCAACCTGTTCAGCACCCGCGCCAACACGCACGGCTTCAGCTTCGGCGTGTTCTCGCCGTCGTCCTTGCAGTCCAGCACGCTCGACGGCAACGGCGGCATTGCCGTCGAAGCCAACAACCCGCTGGCCCAGGCCTTCAGCCTGCTGTTCAACTTCGGTCGCGCCGGGCTCGGCCTCAACGTCGGCTTCCTCGAAGGCAACGGCATGGCGCGCGTGCTGGCCGAGCCCACGCTGGTGGCGTTGTCCGGGCAAAGCGCAAGCTTCCTGTCGGGCGGCGAGTTGCCGATCCCCGTGCCGCAAGGGCTGGGCACCACGTCCATCGAATACAAGCCCTTCGGCATCGGACTGAGCGTGACGCCGACGGTGCTGGCCGACGACCGCATCGTGCTCAAGGTGGCGCCCGAGGCCAGCGACCTCGACTACGCCAACGCGCTGAGCCTCAACGGCGTGCCGGTGCCAGCCATTTCCACGCGTCGCGCCGACACCACCGTCGAGCTGGGCGACGGTGAGAGCTTCATCATCGGCGGGCTGGTCAGCCGCAGCACCTCGTCCAGCGTCAACAAGGTGCCGATGCTCGGCGACCTGCCGGTGCTCGGCGCCTTCTTCAAGCAGACCAACTACCAGATGAACGAGAAGGAGCTGGTGATCGTCGTCACGCCGCACCTCGTGAAGCCCCTGGCACGCGGCACCGACCTCTCAGCCCGCTTGCCCGGTGCCGGCGTGCAGCGCGACGCGCCCGTGTGGCGCTCGATCCTGCTGGGTGGCGCAGGCGGCGATGCCGTGCCGGGATTCTCGCGTTGATGCCGACCGCTGTGCGCCCCGCGACCATGAACATGAACGATCAGCGCTCGCTGGGTGTCGCCACCGACACCTATCTCTTCGCATCGGACAACGGCGGCCACATCTCATGGTTGCTGCATGCACTGCAGCGCAACGGCACGGTGTTTCCAGTCACGCCGGGCGCAGAAACGCTCGACGAACGCATCGCCACGCTCAACCCGCAGGCGGTGTTTCTCGATTTCTCCAGCGATCAGGCGCCAGGCGCCGCGCTGCTGCGGCAGCAGCTCCAGCGCGACTGGCCCTCGCTGCCCGTACTGGGCACCGGGTGTGCCAACGAACCTGCGTCGATGCTCACCGCGCTGCGTGCCGGCGTCGACGACTTCATCGACCTGACCGGCTCGGTGCAGGAGGCGCGCGCCACGCTGGCAGCGTTGATCGAGCGCCGCAAGGCGCAGCAGGCCGAGACGCGCGGCCGCACCATCGCACTGCTCGGCGCGCGCGCCGGCGTGGGCGTGACGACGCTGGCGACGCACCTCGCGCTGCTGCTGCAGGACGAGGTCAATCTCGGTTCGCGCGCGTCCGCCGATGCGCAGCCGGGTGCAGCGCCTGCAACCCAGCGCGGCGGCGTGGCGCTGCTCGACCTCGGGCTGCCGGCGCGCGACGGACTGCTCTACCTCGACACGCAAAGTACGTTCAGCTTTGTCGACGGCGTGCACAACCTGCGCCGGCTCGACCAGACGTTGCTGCACACCGCGCTGGCGCACCACACCAGCGGCACCGCCGTTCTGCCGTTGCCTTCCAGCCTGGCGCAGATCCGCGAAATCTCGCATGCCGATTCGGTCGCGCTCGTGAAGCGGCTTTCCGAATTCTTCAGCTACCAGATCGCCGACCTGGGCGGCTTCTCGACCGTCGACTTCATCGCGCAGACCGTGCAGGAGGCCGACAAGACCTGGATCGTCTGCGACCAGAGCATCGGCGCCATCGTGTCCACCGCCAACCTGCTGCGCGACCTGGAGACACGCGGCATCGAGCCGCAGCGTCTGTCGCTGGTGGTCAACAAGATCGATCCGGCGGTGGGTCTGTCGGCGCGCGACATCGCGGCTCGCCTGCGCCTGCCGCTCGCCCATGTGCTGCCGATGCGACGTACCGCGCTGCTGAGCGCCGCCAGCCGCGGCACCATGCTGGCGCGCGAGTCGCGGGGCGATCCGTACGTGCAAGCGGTGCTGGGCATAACGCGTGGACTCCAGCGCGAGTACGGCGGCGCACCGGTCGCGGCGCCCGCCGGTCGCCTGTCGTGGAACACGCTCATGACGCAGCTGACCGGCAGGCGCCGCGGCGCGAAAGAGGGCTGAGGATGTCGCCCGACATCGCGTTCGCCGACGACAACGAGACCTTTCTCGGCTCGCAGCAGTTCCAGGACATCAAGAGCTGGACGCACGAGCATCTGCTGAGCCGCATCGAGGAGCTCGGCGCCGAGTTCGGCCGCTGGTCGCGCGGCTCGATCCAGCAGTTCGTCGAGCTCGAGGTCGACAGCTTCGTGCGCATGCAGCGCGTGCCGATCAACGACCGCGAGATGCAGCTCATCGCCGATGCGCTGACCAAGGAGCTGGCCGGCTTCGGCCCGTTGGAAGACCTGCTGAACGACCCGACGGTCGAAGACATTCTGATCAACGGCCACAAGCAGGTCTATGTGTCGCGCCACGGCATCCTTCAGCGTGAAGCGGTGCGCTTCACGGACGAGGCGCACGTGCTGCGCATCGTGCGGCGCATCCTGGCGCCGATCGGGCGGCGGCTCGACGAAGCCAACCCGATGGTCGACGCGCGGCTGCCCGACGGCGGGCGCATCAACGTGATCATCGAACCGCTGGCGATCGACGGGTTGTCGGTGTCGATCCGCAAGTTCCGCAAGGACCCGCTGGGACCCGCGGACATGGTGAAGCTCGGCACCTTCGATGCCGCGATGGCGCAACTGCTGGAGATTGCGGTGCGGGCGCGCTGCAACATCCTGGTGAGCGGCGGCACCAGCTCCGGGAAGACCTCGCTGCTCAATGCCCTTGCCACCTACATCCCCGAGACCGAACGCGTCGTGACCATCGAGGACACGGCCGAACTCTCGCTCGGGCACGCGCACGTGGTGCGGCTGGAAAGCCGCCCTGGCGGCTTCGACGGTGCCGGGCTGGTGTCGATCCGCGACCTGCTGCGCAACAGCCTTCGCATGCGACCCGACCGCATCATCGTCGGCGAGGTGCGCGGCGCCGAGGTGCTGGAGATGCTGCAGGCCATGAACACCGGCCACGACGGCTCGATGGGCACCATTCACGCCAGTTCGCCGCGGGAATGCGTCTATCGGCTGGAGATGCTCGCGGGCTTCGCCGGCTACCAGGGCAGCGAAGCCAGCCTGCGCCGCCAGATCGCCAATGCCATCGACTTCATCGTGCAGATCGGCCGACTGCCCGGCGGGCAACGGCGCATCTTGTCGATCGCCGAGATCACGGGGGCCAACGACAACGTGGTGGCCATGCAGGAGCTCTACCGCTACGAGGCCGTGACCGGTCCCGACGGTGAGCAGCGGGATGCATGGGCCACGCTCGGCATCGCGCCGCACTCGCCCAAGGTCACGCGCCTGCGGCAGTCGCTGCAACGCGCCGCGGGAGAGCGCCATGCGTGAAGCCCTCCTGATGCTCGGCATGGTGGCGCTGCTGATGTTGGCGGCTGCGCTGCTCCTCTGGCAATGGGCAGCGGGGCGGCAGGCCCGCAATCGGGCGGCGCTGCACGTCGAACGCCAGCTGCTGACCCGCATCGCCAGGCCCGAGCCGGCTTACGACACACGCGCCGGTGCGCTGCCGTCGAAGGTGCTGACCGACCCCTGGGCGCGCCCCGGCGACGACGCGGCTTCCGGAGCGCCTCCCGAAGCCGGTACCGACGCCGCACAGGCCGCGGGGCAGGGCGGGCGCAAAGCCGTCGCGCTGCCGGGCTGGCTTAGCCACGTGGCCTCGGCGCGCGCACTGGGCATCTTCGGCGCAGCGGCGTTCGCGGTCTGCGCGCTGGTCTTCACGTTCGCCGGCGGGCTCGCGGCTGCGGCGATGGCCGCATTGCTGCTGCTCGGCGGTGGCTTCGGGCTGTGGTGGCGGCTGCAGAAATTTCGCAAGCAGCTCGCGAGTCAGTTGCCCGGCTTCATCGATGCGATGGTGCGGCTCATCACCATCGGCAATTCGATGCATGCCGCCTTCCAGCAGGCCGTCGGGTTCGCCAAGGCGCCGTTGCGCGAACCGCTGGAAGCGGCCAGCCGCAGAGTGCGTGCGGGCGTCGATCTCGATCAGGCGCTCGACCAGACCGCAAGCGACGTGGCCGTCGAGGAACTGCACCTGCTGGCCTCGATCGTCGGGTTGGGCGTGCGCTACGGCGGCCGTTCGGAGGTGCTGCTCGAGCGTGTGGCCAACTTCATGCGCGACCGCGAGCAGGCCGAGCACGAGCTGGTGGCGATGTCCGCCGAGACCCGGCTTTCGGCCTGGATCCTGGGGCTGCTGCCCGTGGGGGTCGGGTCGGTCATCGTGCTGGTCAATGGCGCCTATTTCGCCCGCATGTGGGCCGACCCGACGGGGCAACTGCTGGTCTTCGGCGCCGCCGGACTGCAGGCGCTCGGCGCCTTCCTGCTCTACCGGCTGGCGCGCATCGCCTGACCATGAACAGCCACCCACTCACGCTCTGGAGCCTGGCGCTGCTCGCGGCCGGCCTGCTGCTCGCAGCCGGGCTGCTGATCGGCGCCGAAGTGCGCCGCGCCCGCAGCGGCCGCGTGCTGGGCCGCGCATTGCGACGCACGGCGGACGATGTCGCCGCAGCGGAAGGCGCCCCCGACGCTGCCGGCGCCAACGCGCGCGACCTGCCCGTCCACTGGCTTCAGACCCGGGCCGGCCGTCTTCTGGTGGCCGACGAAGACCGTCGGCTGATCGACCAGTGCGGGTTGCCGTCGGCCCAGGCCCAACTGGTGTTGCTGGTGCTGCGCGTGGTGCTCGGACTGCTGCTGCCGTTGCTGGCCTGGCTTCTGTTTGTGCCCGCCAACGGCCGGGGCGGCGTGACCTACGCCGCGTGCGCCGCGGCGATCGGCTTCATGGGGCCGAAGTGGGTGTTGCGCCGAATGGCGGCTGCGCGCCGCGAGCGCATCGCGCAGGAGCTGCCGCTGTTCGTCGACTTGCTGCGGCTGCTGCAGGGCGTGGGCCTGAGCCTGGACCAGAGCCTGCAGGTCATGGCCGACGACTTCAGCCATGTGATGCGTGTGCTGGGCGGCGAACTCACGATCGCCAACCGCCAGTACGCGCAAGGCCGCACCCGCGAGCATTCGCTGCAGCGGCTGGCGACGCTGCACGACAACGAACATCTGGCCGGCCTGGTCGCGCTGCTGGTACAGGTCGATCGGCATGGCGGCGCGGTGCAGGAACCGCTTCAGCAATACAGCGACCGGCTGCGCGAGCATCGCCGCTCGGAGCTCAAGGGTCGCATCGGAAAGATCACCGTCAAGATGACCGGCGTCATGGTCACGACGCTGCTGCCCGCGCTGGTCATCGTCACTGCGGGGCCGGGCTTCATCGCGGTGCTCCGCTCACTGGGAGCCATGTCCAAATGAAAAACGTCGATAGGCACGTGCGCCCGTTCGCGGTGGTGGCCTTGTGCCTGGCCGCCGTGCTGGGCGGCTGCGCCACCCGCAACAACTATCCCGGTGCGAGCGAACAGCAGCAGATGCGCGATGCCGCTGCGGCCGCATCGCCGCAGGACGCAGCGGCGGCGGCCGACAGCCAGGGCGTGTACCTGAAGCTGGTCGAACAGATGCAGCGCGACGGCCTGTGGTTCGCTTCGCTGGCGCACCTCGATGCGCTCGAAAAGCGATGGGGTGCGTCTGCCGATGCGACCCGGTTGCGTGCCGACGCCCTGCGCCAGACCGAGCAGCCGGCGGAGGCGAGTGCGGCCTACGCCAAGCTGATAGGCACGCCGCTCGAAGGCGCGGGCTACCGAGGTCTCGGCCTGCTGGCCGGCGGCGCTGGCGACTTTCCGAAGGCGATCGAACTGCTGGAAAAGGCACAGCGCATCAACCCGACCGACGGGTTGCTGCTGAGCGACCTGGGCTATGCCAACCTGCGCGCCGGCCGTGTCGCGCAGGCACGTGTGCCCTTGATGCAGGCCATGCAGCTGCAGTCGGACAACACGCAGGTGCAGGCCAACCTGGCGCTGTACCTGCTGGCCAGCGGTCAGCCCGAACAGGCCCGCGCGCTGATGGAGGCGCAGCGCTTGCCGGCTTCCACGCAGGCGGCGGTGCTGGCGGCGGCACGCGGCCTGGCCGGTGCGCCCGCTGCGGCACCCATGCAGCCGGCCGCTGCGGCACCCGTACGCCGCCGCGTCCGCGCGACCGTGGCTGCCGCCGCTGCCGCCCCGGCGCCCCCCACCAACTCAGGAGTTTCCCAATGAGCCATCGCCATCTCACGCCGCAGGGCACGGCTGCCTTCTTCGCATCCACCGTCGCCTCGGCATTGGCATTGCTGCTGCTTTCAACGACGCAGGACGCCCAGGCGCAGGCGCAGACGACCTCCGAGCCCGAGCAGGCGTTGGCCGCGCGTCGCGTACCGGTCGGCGATGCCACGCAGGGCCTGCTCGCGCTGCAACGCGAAGGCAGCGCGGCGTCGGCCACGCCGCGCCCCATCGCGGGCGATGTGGCGCAGCTGAGCTACCAGCGCTACCTCGACAGTTTCGACGGCGCCAAGCATCCGATTCCCGCGCAGTTTGGCACGACAGTGAAGGCGTCGGGCAGCGCCGGCAGCCGGTGACGGCCGGCGGCTGAGAAGGAGCGATCGACATGAAGACGAACCCGCAGCGGGCCGATGCGCGCACGGTGGGGACCATGGCAGCCGGCCGCGGCATCGGAGCGCGCCTCCAGCGTGGCGTGTACGCGATCGAGTTCGCCTTCGTCTTCATGCTCTTCTTCACGCTGCTCTACTGCATCCTGTGCGTGGGCCTGCAGTTCACGTTCCGGTTCGGCCTGCAGAACGCCGCCGAGGATGGCGCGCGTGCCGCGTTGCGCTACCAACCCAGCCTGTCGCAACGCAGGGCGACGGCCGAAGCGGTCGCCTTGCAGCGCACGGCCGGTTGGCTGCCGATGGCGCCGGTCATCGTCTCGCGCGTCTGCCGGATCGAAGGCGACGATTGCGACGACCCGGTGTGCGGGGCCGAATGGTCGCAGCGTTGCCGCGTGGAAGTCACGGTGCGCGCCAACGGCATGAACCGCCTGCTGCCGGTGTTCATTTTCGCGATGCCCGACACGCTGGTCGGCCAGGCGAGCTTGCTGCTCGACGGGCGGGCACTGTGAGAGCGCATCGACGGTCTACGCAAGGCGGCGTCGCGGCGATCGAATTCGCGATCGTCTTCACGGTGCTCTTCGTCGCGCTCTACGGCATCGCGACCTTCGGCGCCGTGCTTTACACGCAGCAGGTGGTGTCGCGTGCCGCGGAAGAGGGCGCCCGCGCCGCCCCGATGCGCCCGCGGCTGGTGCTGCCGTCGGACCAAGCCATCGCCATCGCCGAAATCCGCCAGCTGGTGCACGAGGCGGTCGCCGGGTCGCTGGTCGTGCCCCCCGGGAACGCCGCCACGCCCGCGTCGAGGCTGGCCTGGGTCAGCGCCAACGTCACGGTGGGCGTCGTCACCGCGCTTCCTTCGGTGACCGTCACCGTGGGCTATCCGTACGCCGCATTTCCGCTGTTGCCGTCGCTGCCGCTGCTGACGCCGTGGATGCCGACGCAGCTGACCAGCCGCGCCGTCGCGGCCCTTCATTCCTGACCGAGCCCGCCGCATGCGTTTCCTGCTTTCGTCCCGGCCGCAGGCCCCGAGCCCGACGGCCCGCCGCCAGCGCGGCTCGATCGTCGTCAACGCCACCATCGCGTTGAGCCTGGTGGTGATCGCGCTGGTCGGCACCGAGCTCGGCTACCTCTTCTTCATGAAGCGCGAATTCCAGAAGGCAGTGGACCTGGCGGCCCTGTCTGGCGCGCAGAAGTTCACGCCCTACGGCAGCAACGACGGGTGTACGGACGCCAAGAGCACCGCGGTGGCGAGCGCCGCGCTCAACCTGCCCGGCGTGCCGCTCGGCACCCTGGAATGCGGGCGCTGGGCGCCCGAACTTGCGGGTGAAGACCATTTCGTGGCCGGCACGCCGCAGCCCAATGCGCTGCGCGTCGCCATCGTCGCGGCGCCGCCGGTGCGGCTGCTCCCGTTCTTCGACGCGAACCGAACCATCGCCGTGCGCGCGGTCGCGTCGCGCGCTGCGCCAGTGGTGGCATTCACCGTGGGTTCGCGGCTGTTGCGGCTGGAAGGCGGCACGCTGCTGCCCAACCTGTTGAAGACGGCCGGCCTCGACCTGGGCAGCGCCGACCTGCTCAGCTACCGCGGTCTGGCCAACGCCAGCATCAAGCCATCGGGCCTGCTCGATGCACTGGACGTTCCGGTGTCGAGCGACCTCGACGTCGGCACGCTCAGCGCGGTGGCGTCGATCGCCGACCTCAGCGTGGGCGGCCTGCTCGATGCGTCGATCACCGCACTCCAGAAGCAGGGACCGGCGATCGACGCGCAACTCGCGGTGTTGCAGAGCCTGCGCGCCGGTCTCGGGGCCGCCATGCTCGAGACGCGCGTGCCGCTCTTTGGCAACGGCACCACGCCGGGCATTCTCGTAGGCCTCGACTCGACCGGTGCCGACGCGCTCTCGGCCGACGTCGACCTGCTCAGCCTGGTGACCACGACGCTGGGCGTGGCCAACGGGCGAAACCTGATCGCACTCGACAACCTCAGCGTGGGCATTCTGGGGGTGCAGGCCAAGGCCAGCATCATCGAGCCGCCGTCGATCGGCATCGGCGGCACCGGCACCGTGGCAAAGACGGCGCAGGTGCGCGTGTACCTGCGGGTCAACACGTCGACATCGATCGTCGGCAGCATCCTCGGCATTGTCGGCACGCAGGTCGACCTGCCGCTGGTGCTCGAACTCGCGCAGTCCACTGGAACGCTCGGACCGATCGATTGCCGCGCGCCGCGCAAGATGACCACCGTGGCGGTCAGCTCGTCGCAGGCGAACGTGTGCGTGGGCCGCTTCAACCAGATGACGAGCGTCAGCGACCCCAATCCGCTTCACTTCTTTCACACCGCCAACCGTTGCACCCCGGGGGCCGGCGGCACCATCCCGGATTCGGCCGACGGCGTGCGGCGCCACCAGCTCCTCAGCGTGCTGGGAGTGATGCCGCTGAGCGTGCGCGTCGGGCTGCCGGTGCTCGAATCGCAAAGCGCTGTCGTCACGCCGTTGCTGCAGGAGCCCGTGGCACCGTCGGACGGCGCGGAGCGCGCCACGGTCACGGCGGCCCACCTCGACGTGGCTCGCTCCGCGGCGAACATTTCCGACGCGATCGCGGTCGGGGTCTTGGGCGACTTGCTGGGGCAGGGTGCGGTTGCCACGCCCGCTGCGCGCAAGACGTTGGCCGAGGGCCTGGTCGGTACCGGCAACGGCGGCCGGGGTCGCAGCATTACCGACGTAGGCAACGAGATGCGATGGTCCGCGCAGGCGGTGGCCGAGTTGCAGGCCAGCGTTGCGAACGGCGGGCTCACGGGGCTTCTCGGCGGGGTCCTGCAAGGGGTGGGCAACACGCTCGGCAGCGTGTTGCTCGACCCGCTGGCCGATGTGGTGTGCAACCTGGCAGGCCTCGGCGCGGCCAGTGCCGTGCACGCCTGCCGCGTTGACTACGTGCAGAACAACACGCTCAAAGCCGGCAGCAACCTGCTGTCGAGCACGCTGACCCTCGTCCTGGCCATCCTCGACCCGCTGCTCGACCTGCTGAGCACCGCCCTGGTGCGGCTGCTCGGTGTGCTCGGCCTGTCGCTCGGAGAAACCGACGTCAATCTGCTGTCGATCGACTGCGGCACCTCGAAGCTCGTCTACTGAGCGGAGAGCCGAGCGCCGTGCGACCGCACAATCGACGTATGTCGCTGCCGGTCCTCTACTCGTTTCGCCGTTGTCCGTTCGCGATGCGGGCCCGCTTCGCATTGCTGGCGGCCGACTGCGCCTGCGAGTGGCGGGAAGTGCTGCTGCGCGACAAGCCTGCCGCCCTGCGCGAGGCATCGCCCAAGGCGACCGTGCCGGTGCTGGTCGAGCCCGACGGCCACGTCATCGACCAGAGCCTGGAGATCATGCTGTGGGCACTGCGACAGCGCGACCCGCTGCAGTGGCTGCAACTGGAGCACGGCACGCTGGCGGCCATGCTGGCGCTGATCGACCGCTGCGACAGCGGCTTCAAGCACGACCTCGATCGCTACAAGTATCCGAATCGTTTTCAGGGCGCCGACGCCGGGCAGCATCGGGACGCCTCCATGGCGTTTCTGGACGAACTCGATCGGCGGATCGTCGTGGCCGGCTTCCTGTTCGGCGCACGGCCCGCCTTGGCCGACATGGCGATCGCACCTTTCGTCCGGCAGTTCGCGCGAGTGGATTCGGCTTGGTTCGATGCGAATGCCGCTGCGCCGCTTCGGGAATGGTTGGCGGCCTTGACGGCTTCGCCGCTGTGGGAGCGCGCGATGCACAAGCAACCGCCCTGGAAGCCGGGCGACCCGGTTTGCGTCTTCCCGGTGCCGGCGCCGACCGCGCCGTAGCGCGAGGAAGAATGGGATGTCGAACCGCCGAGACGCGCGGTGAGAACGGCAGCGTCGGCCCGCGGCGCTGCGCAAGGTGATCAGTCGATCATGCGATCAAATCGTCACTGCCCGAACCCACTCGGGCGGTGGTGGAAATGGAAGTCACCAGGCCGATGGCGCTGGCGCGAAGCAATTCCTGCCGTAGCGCGGATTCCAAATGGTCGCGTGCCGTGTCTGGCCGGTCATGGTCGTATTCCTCGTCCAACTCGCAGTGCAAGTAATAGTCGACTTTTTCCATGACTCGCTCGATCGATGCGGCAATTTCTGCCTCGTTCATCCTGGGGTCCTCCGCCAATGCAGTGCTATTTTTTTATCTCTCTCCCGTCGCGTTCCAGAGGGCGGACCCTCTAAAGCGCATGCGGGGCAGGGTAGCACGGCAAGATTGAACTCTCTGAGAACTATGTCATGCAAAGTGAACTGAATCTGCACAATGTATTGACGCTTTGCCTGCAAAGACCCTTATTTGCGGCGGAAGTCTTGAAGTCGCTTCAAAAAATTAGGTCTTTTGACCTCATTCGCAATGGCCGTCTGTGTCGGGCCAGGCAATACCATTTGCACCGAGCGCGCGACTTTCACGCAATCCTTGATGTGCTGTTCGCCCAATGCGCGCAGGGCCGCGTAGCCGAGCGCCGCCGACACCATCTGACCGGCAAAGGGCACGTATTTGGTCGCTTGCTTGGTCGTCAGGCGCAAGCCCGCGTGCTTGGCCAAGGTGATCAGAAGGTCGCGCGTCACCAGCCGGCCGACCAGCAGCGCACCGAGGGTCGTGGCCGCTTTCTGTATGCGCTCCCGCTTCTGCGGCGCGAGCTGCTCGATCTGGGTCAGCGACAGGCCGAATTCCTCGCTGATCTGCGGCACCAACCGCGACAGCAGGGCGGCATCGGCCATCCAGTCGACGCCCGGTAACGGCACCGCGCTGGCAGCGGCCGACATCAACGCCTTGCGCGTGATGAGTTTTCGGCTGCGTTGCACTGCCGCGATCAGCGCCGGATCACCCTGGGCCAGTTCGATCGCAGAGGGCATGGCAACTCCTTCAGGCGGCGAGGGTTTCCAGCTGGCCGGACAGCGCCAGCCAGCGTTCCTCAAGGGTTTCGATTTCTTCGTTCAGCGCCTTGAGCCGCTTGCCGGCTTCCGCGATCTCCGCGGCGGGCAGCGACTTGGCCAGGCGGGCCTCGATGGTGCTCTTGTCCCGGCCGGCGGCGGCCAAGCGCTCGTCGATCTGGCCGAGTTCGCGCTTGAGCGGCTTGGCCTGGTCGGTGCGGAGCTGACGGCTCTGGGCGTCCTGCTTGCGAACGTCGCGGCCGGCGGCCGGCGCTTCGGCCGCGGGCTTGGGCGCGGCGGCGGCCGGTTTCGGGGCCGGTTCCGCTGCCTTGCGAACAGCTTCCTTGGCTTCTTCGCGCAAGCGCTTTGCCTCTTCGAGCAGGTAGCGCTGATAGTCGTCGAGGTCGCCGTCGAAGTCGGTCACGCCACCGCGGCCGACCATCCAGAACTCGTCGCACACCGAGCGCAGCAACGCACGGTCGTGGCTCACCAGCATCAGCGTGCCTTCGAATTCGTTCAAGGCCATCGCCAGCGCTTCGCGGGTGGCGAGGTCCAGGTGGTTGGTGGGCTCGTCCAGCAGCAGCAGGTTGGGGCGCTGCCAAACCATCATGGCCAGCACCAGCCGGGCCTTTTCGCCGCCGCTCATGGTGCCGACCGGCTGCTTGACCATGTCGCCGTTGAAATTGAAGCTTCCCAGGAAGCTGCGCAGGTTCTGCTCGCCGGTCGGTTCCTTCGCGGCGGCGCCCATCTCGCGCGCCATGCGCACCATGTGCTCGAGCGGCGTGTCCTGCGGGCGCAGCACGTCGAGTTCCTGCTGGGCGAAGTAGCCGATGTTCAGGCCCTTGCCTTCGGTCACGGTGCCGGCCAGCGCGCCCATTTCGCGCGCGATGGTCTTCACCAGCGTCGACTTGCCCTGGCCGTTGGCGCCCAGAATGCCGATGCGCTGGCCCGCCTGCACCGACTTGCTCACGTTGGTCAGGATGGTCTTGGGCGCGTCGTCCACCATGTAGCCGAAGCTCGCGTGGGTGATCGACAGCATCGGGTTGGGGATGTTGCCTGGCTCCTTGAATTCGAAGGTGAAGTCGGCTTCGGCCAACAGCGGCGCGACTTTTTCCATGCGCTCGAGCGCCTTGACGCGGCTCTGGGCTTGCTTGGCCTTGCTGGCCTTGGCCTTGAAGCGGTCGATGAACTTCTGCAGGTGGGCGATCTTTTCCTGCTGCTTGCCGAATGCGGCCTGCTGCTGCTCCATCTGCAGCGCACGCATCTCTTCGAACTTGCTGTAGTTGCCGCCGTAGCGCGTCAGCTGGGCATTGGCGACATGCAGCGTGACGTTGGTCACCGCGTCGAGAAACTCGCGGTCATGGCTGATGACGATCATCGTGCCTTCGTACTTCTGCAGCCAGGCTTCGAGCCAGACGAGCGCGTCCAGGTCCAAGTGGTTGGTCGGCTCGTCGAGCAGCAGCAGATCGCTCGGGCACATCAGCGCGCGGGCCAGTTGCAGGCGCATGCGCCAGCCGCCGGAGAAGCTGTTGACCGGCGCGTCGAGCTCGTGGGTCTTGAAGCCCAGGCCGAGGATCAGCGCCTGCGCGCGCGGCGCGGCGTCGTGCTCGCCCGCATCCGCGAGGTCGGTGTACGCATGGGCCAGTGCCATGCCGAGGTCGGCGTCGTCGGGGTGCTCGGTGTAGGCGGCTTCGACCTTGGCGAGCGCCTCGCGCAGCTCGACCAGCCGGGTGTCGCCGCCGACCACGAAATCGGTTGCACCCTCTTCGGTTTCAGGCATGTCCTGTGCCACCTGCGCCATGCGCCACTGCTTGGGCAGGAAGAAGTCGCCGCCGTCTTCGTGCAGCGTGCGGTTGAACAACGCGAAAAGCGTCGACTTGCCGGCGCCGTTGCGCCCCACCAGTCCGACGCGCTCGCCGGGGTTGATGGTGGCGTTGGCACCGTCGAGCAGTACTTTGGCGCTGCGGCGCAGGATGACGTTCTTCAGCGAGATCATGGAATCGGCGATATGAGGCCCAGGGCTTCGACGGCCGCCAGCACCGTCGCGGTCTGGCTGTCGTGGGCAAGGATGAAAGGATCGCCGTGGATCGTTTCGTCGGGAAACTCGGAAATCAATGTCAGGGGCGGGCCCGGACGGTTGACTTCGCTGATCATGCAGGCGGTGCCGCGAATCAACTCGAACGGCAGATCGCCGGCGTGGGCATTGTAACTGGCGAGCTGCCGGGCGTTGAAGGCCATCAACAAAGACCGTTCGGCCAAACGGCTGCACACATGATCGGCCAGTTGCCGCGCGCGATCGCCCCAGCCCGCGTGATGGCGCAGGATCAGGAAGAAGCCCTTGGGCAGCATCCACGCCTCGAACCCCCGCGGGACGTAGCCGCTGAAGGGACGGGTCCATTCGTGCGCCGGATAGCCATGCAGGTTGACATGCAGCGCAGCGCCCGAGAGCGCCAATCCCGTTTCCCGCGCTTCGCGTTCGTACCAGGGCGGCGCGTCGCGGTACTCCAGGTCGTCCCCCAGCGCGGTGTAGCGCGCGGCGTGGTGCATGTGACGCGGCGAGTGGGCGCACAGCGCTCGGTGCAGCGCATAGCCGTCGGGGTTTTCGACGGGGATCAGCGCAAAGTTGGCGCCCTGGCGCGCCAGCTGCTGCGCGGCACGGAGCGCGCCGACCACCCCCGACGTCTCGTTGGCGTGCTGGGCGCCGGTGATCAGCACGGCAGGGCTGGCGCCGGGGTGATGCACGCCGTGTACGACGCGGCCTTCGCGGCTGGTGGCCTTGAAACGCTGGCCCGAGATCGATTCGAGTTCCTGGCGAATGCGATCCGGCGTGAGCGGTGACGGACTTCGATCGAGTGCCGGGATTCGTATCGCAAGCGACGCATCGACCGTCGGCGCCAGCGCTCCATGTGGTTTCTTTGTGATGCGCAGCCGGGCATCGCCGCGGCCGCGGCGAACATCGGGGACGACCTGGCCAGGCTGCAGCCGCCGGTCGCCCGCCGGTCGGCCGCTGCGCCGCTGGAAGAGTTCGAGCAACGCGAAGTACAGGTCTTCGTGCATCGCCTCGCGGCTGTTCATCCAGCCGCTCTCGCGCGAAGGCGCGTACGCGATGCCGGGCATGTCGATGCGCAGTTCGAGACGTTCGAAATACGGCTCTTCGACGGGCCAGTCGTGGCTTTCCACCGCCGCGACGGCCTGGCGAAACAGCGCCTCGTGCTCGGACTCGCGCCGGCCTTCCTGGGCCATCTCACCCGGCCGCGTGACGCGCAGCCAGGCCGTGGGCGACAGCAGGGTCTCGCCGAGAAAGTCGAGGTGCACGCGGTTGGGTGCGAGCACGGTGTCGCTGCGTGTTCGGCCGTCGCGCCAGCGCAGGTCGACCCGGTACACCGGCTGGCCTGCGGACGCGGGCAGAGCCACGAAGTGCAGGTCGACGCCGTCGAGCATCTCTGCCAGCGGGTAGGCCTCGAGCAAAAAGCGGCGCGGCGAGGCCTGCGGATGCACCGGCCAGTGCACCGTGACCTCGGCCAGCCCGGCACGGTCCACCTCCTCGAGAAAGTGATGGACCAGCGGCTTGTAGGCGCTGCGCAGGCGCGCCCGAATGCCGAGCGCGGCGAGCTTCGCCTCGGCACCGCGGCGAGCGGTGCGCCCTTCGAAAAGCCAGCCCTCGACCGCCATACCGGGCACCGGGCCGGTGCCGAGTTCGCTCACCCAGGCGTCGAGCGTGCGCCGGATGCGGACGTCGAGCAGCACGTCCATGGTGATGCGGCTACGGCAGGCCGCGGACGATGGCGTCGCGCGTGAGCAGCAGCACCTGATCCTCGCCGGCAGAAGTCTCCAGCCACACGGCTTCGAGCCGCGGAAAGGCGGCGTCGAAGTGCGGCCGTTCGTTGCCGATCTCGAGCACCAGCACCGCCTGTTCGCTCATGCGCGCCGGTGCATCCACGAGCAACCCGCGGATGAAGTCCATGCCATCGGTGCCACCGGCCGCGTTGCCCGACAGTGCCAGCGCCGGCTCGGCCTGGTACTCGGCCGGCAAGGCCGCCATGCTGTCGGCGTTGACGTAGGGCGGGTTGCACAGGATGAGGTCCCACGGGCCGGGCACTGCGGCCATGCCGTCGGACGCGACCAGCGCGATGCGACTGTCGAGCGCGTGGCGGGTGACGTTGATCGCCGCCACTTCCAGCGCCGGCACGGAAATGTCGGCCGCGGTGACGGCCACGTCGGGATACGTCATCGCAGCCAGCACCGCGAGGCTACCGTTGCCGGTGCACAGGTCGAGCACCTTGCGCGTGTGCTCGCCCAGCCAGTAGTCGATGCCGCCGTCGATCAAGAGCTCGGCGATGAAGCTGCGTGGCACGATCGCGCGCTCGTCGACATAGAAGGGCACGCCTTGCAGCCACGCTTCCTTGGTGAGGTAGGCCGCCGGCTTGCGCGTCAGGACGCGGGTGGCGATCAGCGCGTCGACACGCGCCTGGTCGGCCATCGAGACGGGCCGGTCGGCCACGGCGTCGAGATCGTCGATCGGCAGGCGCAGGTGCCACAGCACCAGCCAGGCGGCTTCATCAAAGGCATTGTCGGTGCCGTGGCCGAAGGCAACCTCGGCGTCGGTCAGCTGCTTGGCGCCGGCTTCGATGAGCGCGATGACGGTGTTCATGCGGCGAGCCTTGCGTCGAGGGCTTCGATCGCGCGGCGGTAAATGTTCTTCAGCGTATCGACGGCGTCCACCGCGATGTGCTCGTCGATCTTGTGGATGCTGGCGTTGACCGGGCCGAGCTCGATCACTTGAGCGCAGATCTTGGCGATGAAGCGCGCGTCGCTGGTGCCGCCGCTGGTGGAGAGCTCGGTCGTGAGGCCAGTCTCCGCCTCGATGGCCTGCTGCACCGCGTCGACCAGCTCGGCCGGCTGCGTCAAAAAGGGCAGGCCGCCCACCGTCCACGTCAGCGCGTGATCGACGCCGTGCGCATCGAGCACCGTCTTCACGCGCTGCTGCAGCGAGTCGGGCGTCGACTCGGTCGAGAAGCGGAAATTGAAGTCGATCACCGCCGCACCCGGGATCACGTTGCTGGCTCCGGTGCCTGCGTGGATGTTGCTGATCTGCCAGCTGGTCGGCTGGAAGAAGGCGTTGCCCGCGTCCCAACCGCCGGCCGCGTTGATGGCGACGAGTTCGGCCAGCGCCGGTGCCAACGCGTGCACCGGGTTCTTCGCCAGATGCGGGTAGGCGATGTGGCCCTGCACGCCGTGGACCGTGAGCCGGCCGCTCATCGTGCCGCGGCGGCCGTTCTTGATCATGTCGCCGCAGCGTTCGACCGAGGTCGGCTCGCCGACGATGCAGTAGTCGATCACGTCGCCGCGTGCGGCCAGCGTGTTGCAGACGACCACCGTGCCGTCGACGCCGGGGCCTTCCTCGTCGCTGGTCAGCAGCAGGGCGAGCGAGAGACGCGGTTCAGAATGCGCAGCAAGAAATTCCTCGATGGCGACCACGAAGGCCGCCAAGGAAGTCTTCATGTCGCAGGCACCGCGGCCGTAAAGCTTGCCATCTCGGTGCGTGGGCGAGAAGGGCGGGCTGGTCCACTGATCGAGCGGGCCGGTCGGCACCACGTCGGTGTGGCCGGCGAACGCCAGCGTCTTGCCGCCCGGTGCACCGTGGCGCACCGCCCAGAGGTTGGTCACGCGGAAATCGGCCGGTCCGCTTTCAATGGTTTCGAGCAGGAAACCCAGCGCGGCGAGGCGTTTGCCGAGGATCTGTTGGCAGCCGGCGTCGTCGGGCGTGACGGACGGGCGGGAGATGAGGTGTTCGGCGAGCTGGAGAGTTCTGGACATCTTCGAGAAATTCAATGGCGCACGTCGAGCGTGATGTCGGTGAAGCTGGGCTCGTCGTCCTGGTCCATCAGGGCGCGCTCTTCGTCGCGCCGGGCGGCGGGCTGCTGGCGGTTCTGCAGTCGCCACATCAGGTTGGTCGGCGAGTCGGCCTGCGCCAGGCCTTCTTCGCGCGTGACGCGGCCTTCGGTGATCAGGCGGGCGATGTCTTCCTCGAAAGTCTGCGAGCCTTCGGCCATCGACTGCACCATGGCCTCCTTGACGGCAGTGAAGTCGCCTTTCTCGATCATCTCTGCGATCAGCGCGGTGTTGAGCATCACTTCCATCGCCGGCCAGCGCTCGCCCTTGGGCGTGCGCAGCAGGCGCTGCGCCACCACGGCGCGCAGCGCGCTCGCCAAGTCGCCCAGCAATGTGGGGCGCACCTCGACCGGATAAAAGCTCAGGATGCGGTTGAGCGCGCGATAGCTGTTGTTGGCATGCAGCGTGGCGACGCACAGGTGGCCCGATTGCGCATACGCGATGGCCGCAGTCATGGTCTCGCGGTCGCGGATTTCGCCGATCTGGATCACGTCGGGCGCCTGGCGCAGCGCGTTCTTCAGCGCCACCTGCAGCGACTGTGTGTCGCTGCCGACGTCGCGCTGGTTCACCATCGACTTCTTGTTGGTGTAGGTGAACTCGATCGGTTCTTCCACCGTGAGGATGTGTCCCGAGGCGTGCTCGTTGCGGTAATCGAGCATCGAGGCCAGCGTGGTCGACTTGCCGACACCGGTGGCTCCGACCATCAGGATCAGGCCGCGCCGCTCCATCACCAGCGTCTTCAGAATTTCCGGCAGGTGCAGGTCGTCGAAGGACGGAATGGTCAGCGAGATATGCCGCACCACGACCGCGTAGCTGCCGCGCTGGCGCATCGCGCTGATGCGGAAGTTGCCGGCGCCCTCGAGCTGAATCGCCATGTTGAGCTCGCCGGTGCGCTCGAGCTCGGCAACGCGGCTCTCGTGCACCACTTCCGACAGGAGGCCCAACGGCGCCTCGGGCGGCAGCACCTGCGCGTTGATCGGCAGGCAGTTCCCGTTGATGCGGATCAGTGCCGGGGAGTGGGCCGAGAGGTAGATGTCGGACGCCTTGCGCTCCGCCATCAGTCGAAGGATGCGTTCCATCGTGCTCATCGTTCTCTCACTCCTGGGGCGGTTCGGGCGGTCGGGGGGGGCCGAAGAAAGACCGCCGGGCGGCGGTCGGAGGGCAGGTCAGTCGCGCAGCAGGTCGTTCAGGCTGGTGGTCGAGCGCGTCTTGGCATCGACCTTCTTCATGATGATGGCGGCGTAGGTGCTGTACTTGCCGCCCGGCTTGGGCAGGTTGCCGGCCACCACCACCGAGCCGGCGGGCACGCGGCCGTAGCTCACGCTATCAGTCGCGCGGTCGTAGATCGGTGTGCTCTGCCCGATGAACACGCCCATCGACAGCACCGAGTTCTCTTCGATCACCACGCCTTCGACCACTTCGGAGCGCGCGCCGATGAAGCAGTTGTCCTCGATGATGGTCGGGCCGGCCTGCAGCGGCTCCAGCACGCCGCCGATGCCGACGCCGCCCGACAGGTGGCAGTTGGCGCCGATCTGCGCGCACGAACCCACGGTGGCCCAGGTGTCGACCATCGTGCCTTCGCCCACGTAGGCGCCGATGTTCACGTAGCTGGGCATCAGGATCGCGCCCTTGGCGATGTAGCTGCCGCGGCGGGCGACGGCCGGCGGCACGATGCGCACGCCGGCTTCCTTCAGTTCGGCGGCCGACAGGTGGGAGAACTTGGTCTGCACCTTGTCGTAGAAGCCGAGCGAACCGGCCTGGATCTGCTCGTTGTCCTTCAGGCGGAAGGACAGCAGCACGGCCTTCTTGATCCACTGGTGCACGGTCCACTGGCCGACCGACTCGCGCGTGGCGACGCGCAGCTTGCCGTTGTTGAGTTCGGAGATCACGTGCTCGACCGCTTCGCGCACCTCGGCGGAGGCTTGCGAGGGCGAGAGGTTGGCGCGGTCTTCCCACGCGGCGTCGATGGTCTGCTGGAGTTGTTCGGTCATGAAAGGGCTCGGTTCTGGATGAAATCAACGATGCGGCGGGCGGCTTCGGTGCACTCGTCGGTGCCGGCCACGAGGGCCATTCGGACGCGGCCCTGGCCCGGGTTCACACCGCCGACCTCGCGCGCCAGGAAGCTGCCCGGCAGCACCGTCACATTGTATTGAGCGTAGAGCGCGCGGGCGAAGGCCTGGTCGTCGTCGTTCCACGCGGCGGGCACGCCGGCCCACAGGTAGAAGGCCGCATCCGGCAGGCGCACGTCCATGACAGCCTCCAGCAGGGGCGTGACGGCGGCGAACTTGGCGCGGTACATGGCGCGGTTCTCGACGACGTGCGCTTCGTCTCCCCAGGCCGCGATGCTGGCGGCAGCCACCGCGCCGCCCATGGCGCTGCCGTGGTACGTGCGATAGAGCAGGAAGGCCTTGATGATCTCCGCGTCGCCCGCCACGAAGCCGCTGCGCAGCCCCGGCACGTTGCTGCGCTTGGACAGCGAGGTCAGCATGACCAGATTCTTGAAGTCGGTGCGGCCGAGCTCCGTCGCGGCTTCCAGGCCGCCCAGTGGCGGCTCGTCGCGGAAGTAGATCTCGCTGTAGCACTCGTCCGCGGCGATGACGAAGCCATAGCGGTCTGACAGCGCAAACAGCTTTCGCCATTCGTCCAGCGGCATCACCGCGCCGGTCGGGTTGCCAGGCGAGCAGACGAAGATCAGCTGCGTGCGGGCCCAGACTTCTTCGGGCACGCTGTCCCAGTCGACCGCGAAGTTGCGCTCGGGCACGCTGGGCGCGTAGACGATCTCGGCGCCCGCCAGCAGGGTCGAGCCTTCGTAGATTTGATAGAACGGATCGGGCGAGATCACCACCGGCGGCACGGGACCGCTCGCATCGACGACCGTCTGCGCCAGCGCGAACAGCGCCTCGCGCGATCCATTCACCGGCAGCACCTGCGTTGCGGCATCTACCGCGACGCCGTAGCGGCGCTGCAGCCAGCCGGTGAAGGACTCGCGCAGCTTCAGGTCGCCAGCGGTCGCCGGGTAGGCCTCGAGGCCTGCAAGCCCGTCGGTCAGCGCGTGGCGGATGAACGCCGGCGTCGGGTGCTTGGGTTCGCCGATGCCCAGGCTGATGGGCGTGAAGTCGGGGTTGGGCGTGACGCCCGTGAAGAGCGTACGCAGCCGCTCGAAGGGGTAGGGCTGCAGCTTGGCGAGGAGCGGATTCATGGCGATTTACTTGAATTTCTTGACCAGCACCTGGCTCTTGCGGTCCCAGTTGTATTTCTTCTTGCGCGCGTCGGGCAGCCAGTCCGGCTCGACCATCACGAAGCCGCGCTTGATGAACCAGTGCATGGTGCGGGTGGTCAGCACGAAGATGCTGTCGAAGCCCATGGCCTTGGCGCGCTGTTCCACGCGCTTGAGGATGCGGTCGCCGTCGCCTTGGGACTGCGACTGCGGCGACACCGTGAGCGCGGCCATCTCGGCGGTCTTGGCTTCGGGAAAGGGATAGAGCGCCGCGCAGCCGAAGATCACGCCGTCGTGCTCGATCACGGTGTACTGGGCGACGTCGCGCTCGATCTCGGTGCGGCTGCGCTTGACCAGCGTGCCATCGCGCTCGAAGGGCTCGATCAATTGCAGGATGCCGCCGATGTCGTCGGCCGTCGCCTCGCGCAGCGACTCGAGCTTCTCGTCGATCACCATGGTGCCGATGCCGTCGTGCACATACACCTCCAGCAGCAGCGAGCCGTCGACCGCGAAGGGAAGGATGTGGTTGCGCTCCACGCCAGCTTCGCAGGCCTTCACACAGTGCTGCAGGTAGAAGGCCGTGTCGGTCGGGCGTTGTGGCGGCGGCAGGGCGGCCAGCAGCTTGCGCGCGGCATCGAGCGGCAGTTCGGTGTCGATCGGGTTGTCTTCGCTCTCGGGCAGTTCGCTGTCCATGCGGATGCCCGGGATCTCGGTCAGGAAGATCAGCTTGTCGGCCTGGATCGAGATCGCCACGCTGGTCGCGACCTCTTCCATCGTGAGGTTGAAGGCCTCGCCGGTCGGCGAGAAGCCGAACGGCGACATCAGCACCATCGCGCCGAACTCCAGCGTGCGGCGGATGCCCGAGGCGTCGACCTTGCGCACCAGCCCCGAATGCTTGAAGTCGACGCCGTCGATCACGCCCACCGGGCGGGCGGTGATGAAGTTGCCGGAAATCATGCGCACCGTCGAGCCTGCCATCGGCGTGTTCGGCAGGCCCTGGCTGAAGGCCGCCTCGATCTCGTAGCGCAGCTGGCCCGCGGCTTCCTGCGCCGAGTCGAGCGCCACCTCGTCGGTGATGCGCATGCCGTGCGAGTACTTCGCCTCGTGGCCCTTGGCGCGCAGCTGTTCGTTCACCTGCGGCCGGAAGCCGTGCACCAGCACCACCTTGACGCCCATCGACTGGATCAGCGCCAGATCCTGCGCGATGTTCTGCAGCTTGCCCGCCGCGATCGCCTCGCCGGTCACCCCCACCACGAAGGTCTTGCCGCGGTGCGTGTGGATGTAGGGCGCGACGGAACGAAACCAGGGAACGAAGGTGAAGTTGAAGACAGTGGACATGCGGGCAGGGTGGCAGGAGTCGGGCGGCGCGCCGGCGCGGCGGTGCGCAGGGGCGGGGATAATTCGCGATTCTCTCCGATGTGCCCCGTGCCCGACCGCCTGTCTTGTCCGCTACCGCCCCCCCCACGCCGCCCCAGATCGCGCTGAAGATCGAATTCCCCGAGTCGCTGCCCGTTTCCGCGCGGCGCGACGAGATCGCCGAGGCCATTTCGGCGAATCAAGTCGTCATCGTCTGCGGCGAAACCGGCTCGGGCAAGACCACGCAGTTGCCCAAGATCGCGCTGCTGCTGGGCCGCGGCAAGCTGAACAAGCCGCCGGGGCAGGGCAAGCTGATCGGCCACACGCAGCCGCGCCGCATCGCTGCGAGTTCGGTCGCCAAGCGCATCGCCGAAGAGCTGAAGACGCCGCTCGGCGACGTCGTCGGCTTCAAGGTGCGTTTTCAAGACCGGCTGAGCCGCGACGCTTCGGTCAAGCTGATGACCGACGGCATCCTCTTGGCCGAGACGCAGACCGATCCGCTGCTCAAGGCCTACGACACGATCATCATCGACGAGGCGCACGAGCGCTCGCTGAACATCGACTTCCTGCTGGGTTACCTGCGCGAGATCCTGCCGCACCGCCCCGACCTCAAGGTGATCGTGACCTCGGCGACGATTGACGCCGACCGCTTCGCCACGCACTTCGCGTCGCGCAACGGCCCTGCGCCCATCATCTACGTGTCGGGCCGGACTTTTCCGGTCGAGCAGCGCTACCGGCCCTTCGAGGAGTCGCGCGAGCACGACCTGAACGACGCCATCGCCGACGGGGTCGACGAACTCTGGCGCGACCCGCACAACGGCGGCGACATCCTCGTCTTCCTGCCCGGCGAGCGCGAAATCCGTGAGGCGGCCGACCATCTGCGTCGCCACCTGGCCAACCAGCCGATGCACCGCAACGCCGAGGTGCTGCCGCTGTTCGCGCGTCTCTCGCCGGCCGAGCAGGACCGCATCTTCGAAGGCCACACCGGTCGCCGCGTCGTGCTGGCCACCAACGTCGCCGAGACCTCCCTGACGGTTCCCGGCACGCGCTACGTGATCGACACCGGCACGGCACGGGTCAAGCGCTATTCCTTCCGCAGCAAGGTCGAGCAGCTGCTGGTCGAGCCGATCAGCCAGGCAGCGGCCAACCAGCGCGCCGGCCGCTGCGGCCGCGTGGCCAATGGCATCTGCATCCGGCTTTATGACGAGAAAGACTTTCTCGGCCGGCCGCGCTTCACCGATCCGGAAATCCTGCGGTCGTCGCTCGCCGGCGTCATCCTGCGGATGAAGTCGCTGCACCTGGGCGACGTGGCGCGCTTTCCCTTTCTGGAAGCGCCCGCGCCGCGCGCGATCGCCGACGGCTACCAGCTGCTCAACGAACTGGGTGCGGTCGACGATGCCAACGAGCTGACCGCCATCGGCCAGGAACTCGCCAAGCTGCCGCTCGACCCGCGCGTCGGCCGGATGATTCTGGAGGCGCGCTCGCGCGGCGCGCTGGAAGAAGTGCTGGTCATCGCCTCGGCGCTGTCGGTGCAGGACGTGCGCGACCGCCCGATGGAAGCACAGCAGCAGGCCGACCAGGCGCATGCGAAGTTCGACGACGAGAAAAGCGAGTTCAGCGGCTACCTGACCTTGTGGAAATGGATCGCCGACGCCCGCGGTGGTAACGCACCGCAAACCCGGCGTGAATTGCACGGTGACCCGAAGAAGCGCGCCAACGCTGCATTCCTGCCCATCTCGCAGCGCACAACCGCGGCGGCGCCAGAACCCGTGGCCGAGGCCTTGCCCACGCACAAGATCAGCAACCGCCAGTACGAGCAACTGTTGCGGCAGAACTTCATCAACGTGCGCCGGCTGCGCGAGTGGCGCGACATTCACTCGCAGTTGCTCACGGTCGTTTCCGAGCACAAGTGGCAGATCAACCATCGGCCAGCCAGCTATGAGGCGCTGCACCTGTCGATGCTGGCCGGCCTGCTGGGCAACGTGGGCTGGAAGATGGAGGATCCGGCGGCAGGGCCGGGCGTTGGTGCGCCCCCCGGCGGCAGCGGCGGCGGCCGCAACAGCGAATACCTCGGCGCGCGCGGCATCAAATTCTTCCCGCACCCTGGGGCGCACCTGCGCAAGCGGCCCGGGCGCTGGATCGTCGCAGCCGAGCTGGTCGAGACCACGCGGCTCTTCGGCCGCGGCATCGCCAACATCGAGCCGCAGTGGCTGGAAGAGATCGCCGGGCACCTGCTGAAGAAGCAGTTGCTCGACCCGCACTGGGAGCGCAAGGGCGCGCAGGTCACGGCGCTGGAACGCGCCACGCTCTACGGGCTGGTCGTGTACAGCGGGCGGCGTGTCGACTTCACGAAGGTCGACCCGGTCGCGGCGCGGGAGATCTTCATCCGAGAAGCGCTGGTGGGCGGGCAGTGGGAGACCAAGTTCCCCTTCCTTGCGGCCAATCGCAAGCTGGTCAAGGAGGTCGAGGGCCTGGAGCACAAAGCGCGCCGGCAAGACGTGCTGGTCGACGACGAGCTGATCTACGCCTTCTACGACGCGCAACTGCCGCCCGATGCGGCCAGCGGTGCCGCCTTCGAGCATTGGTACAAGGAACAGTCGCGCGCCCAGCCCCGCCTGCTGTACCTCACGCGCGACGAGCTGATGCGCCACCAGGCGGCAGGCATCACCACGCAATCGTTCCCGCCGACGATTCGCCTGGGCGGCGTCGATTGCGTTGCCACCTACCTGCACGAACCCGGCGACGCGAAGGACGGCCTGACCGTCACCGTGCCGCTCTTCGTGCTGAACCAGGTCAGCGAGGAGCGCTGCGAGTGGCTGGTCACCGGCATGCTCAAGGACAAGATTCAGGCGTTGCTCAAGAGCCTGCCGCAACGCCCGCGCTCGCGGCTGGTGCCGCTGCCCGAATCCGCCTCGAAGCTCTCCGAGGCGCTGTCGGCGCCCGAGCTCTTCGGCGCCGGCTCGCTGACCGATGTGCTGCTCAAGCGCGTGCGGGCGCAGACCAGCATCGACGTGCTGCGCGCCGACTTCAAGCTCGACATGCTGCCGCCGCACCTCTTCATGAACCTGCGCGTCGTCGACGAGCATGGCCGGCAACTGGGCATGGGGCGCAACCTGGGCGCACTGAAGTCCGAGTTGGGCAGCCAGGCGCGGGGCGCGTTCCAGGCACTGGCGGGGCTGAATGTTCGGGCGGCGCCGGCCGGGGCGCCTGCGGCCATCGACACGCCGAGGCCCGCGCGCGTGGCAACGACGCCCGCGGCGCCCTCATTGCCGGCGGGCGCACGCTACACGGCATGGACTTTCGGCGAGTTGCCTGAGTTGATGGAAGTCCGGAGAGGCGCCCAGTCCCTCATCGGCTTCCCGGCGCTGGTCGACGGCGGCGATGCCGTGAGCATCGAGGTCTTCGATGAGCCGGCCGTCGCTGCGGCGAAGCACCGCGCCGGCCTGCGACGGCTGTTCGCGCTGCAGATCAAGGACGCGCTGAAATACCTCGAGAAGAACATTCCGGACCTGCAGAAGATGGCCGTGGCCTTCATGCCGCTGGGCACCGCCGATGAACTGCGTGGACAGATCGTCGATGTGGCGCTCGACCGCGCCTTCCTGCAGGACCCGCTGCCGACCGACGCGTTCGCGTTCAAGAAGCGCATCGAGGAAGGTCGCGGCCGGCTCACGTTGATCGCCAATGAAGTGGCGCGCCTGGCTGGCCTGATCCTGGTGGACTACGCCGCGGCCGTGCGCAAGATCAAGGACACGAAAATCCAGCCCGACGCCACCGCCGACGCTTCACAGCAGCTTCAACGCCTCGTGGGCAAGCGCTTCATCGTCGACACGCCGTGGTCGCAGCTCCAGCATTTCGCGCGCTACCTCAAGGCGATCACCGCGCGCCTCGACAAGCTGCGTGCCGACCCGGCCCGCGATGCAGCGAAGCTCGCGGAACTGCGACCGCAAGAGCAACGCTACTGGCGATTGGTGGCGGAGCGCAAGGGCGTCGTCGACGACCGCATGCTGGAGTTCCGCTGGCTGCTGGAGGAACTGCGCGTGAGCTTCTTCGCGCAAGAGCTGCGGACGCCCCAGCCGGTGAGCGTGAAGCGGCTGGACAAGGCCTGGGCGCAGCTCCAGGCATAAAAAAACCCGCCGAAGCGGGTTCTTTCATTGCGCAGCGCAGACCTAAATGCGACCCATGACGAGCAGCACGATGACCACGACCAGCACGAGCCCTAGTCCACCGCTCGGACCGTAGCCCCAGCTACGGCTGTGTCCCCACGTGGGCAGAACGCCGATCAGCAACAAAATCAGAATGACAATCAGAATCGTCGACATCAGCTTCTCCTAACGCCCTCAGGCTTTGTAATGAACACTGATCGTCGCTGCCGGAGCACGCCGGGCCTAGGCCGGGCGGCGCCTCCCCCGGTCAGGTCATGCCTACAGCCCGTGTCAGAGCTTCGCCAGTCGCTCGAGCGCGCGGTTCAACGTTTCGTCCTGCTTGGCGAAGCAGAAGCGCACCACGCGTTGGTCGAAGCCACTGCCATAGAAGGCCGACAGCGGGATGGCGGCCACGCCGATCTCCCGGGTGAGCCATTGGCAGAATTCGGCTTCGCGCAGTTCGCTCACGGCCGTGATGTCGACGCACTGGAAGTACGTCCCGCCGCTCGGGAGCAGCTTGAAGCGGGTCTTGGCCAGGCCGGCGGCGAACAGGTCGCGCTTGCGCTGGTAGAAGGCGGGCAGTTCAAGGTACGGCGCCGCGTCGTCCATGTAGCGAGCCAGCGCATGCTGCATCGGCGTGTTGACGGTGAACACGTTGAACTGGTGCACCTTGCGAAACTCGGCGGTCAGCACGGCGGGCGCCGCGACTGTGCCGACTTTCCAACCGGTCACGTGGTAGGTCTTGCCGAAGCTGCTCACGATGAAGCTGCGCGCGGCGAGCCCGGGATAGCGCGCGACGCTTTCGTGTGCTGCACCGTCGAACACCATGTGCTCGTAAACCTCGTCGCTGATCACCAGCACGTCGGTGGGGGCAAGCAGTTCCTCGAGCGTACGCATCTCCGCGGCGGTCCACACGGTGGCGCTGGGGTTGTGCGGTGTGTTGACGATGATCGCGCGCGTCTTGGGCGTGATCGCCGCGCCGATCTTCGCGAAGTCAGGGCGGAAGGTGCCTGGTGTGAGTGGCACGCGCACCACCACACCGCCGGCCAACTCGATGTTGGGCACGTAGCTGTCGTAGCAGGGCTCGAGCACGATCACCTCGTCGCCGGGGCGAACGATGGCGAGCACCGCGGTGATGATGGCCTGTGTGGCGCCGGCGGTGACCGTGATCTCGCTGTTGGCGTCATAGCGCCGACCGTAGAGCGCCTCGATCTTGGCGGCCATGGCTTGGCGCAGCGACAACACGCCGGGCATCGGCGGGTATTGGTTGTGGCCGGCGGCCATCGCCGCGCTCACGTCCGCGAGCAGCGTCGGGTCGCAGTTGAAATCCGGAAAACCCTGACCCAGGTTGACCGCGTTCGTTTCGGCGGCCAGCGCCGACATCACGGTGAAGATGGTGGTGCCCATGGCGGGGAACTTGGTGCCGATGGCGGGCGTGCGAGAAGATGCTGGAACGGTGCTCATGGTGGTCGGGATCGATGATTCGTGGTTTCGTGAGACGCCGAGGAACCGGCTTCGCCGGGCGTCCGGTGTCGCCCCGAAAGAGGGAAGGCGCGCATGACACGACGGGCGCGACGCCTCGGGAGCGAGCTCAGAGCTCGTAGTCCTGTTGCTGGCCGCTCAGCGCCTTGGCGATCAGATTGCGGTCCAACCGGTCGCTCAGCAACTCGGCGAAGGTGAAGACGAAGTTGCGCAGATAGGCGCTGCGCTTGAAGGCGATGCGCGCGATGTTCTGACCAAAGATCTGGCCCATCGGCTTCACCACCAGGTCGTCGTTGGTGCTGTCGCGCACGGCCATCTCGGCGACGATGCCGATACCCAGTCCAAGCCGCACGTAGGTCTTGATCACATCCGAATCGATCGCCTCGAGCGCGATGCGCGGCGTGAGCTTCTTCTGCGCGAAGGCATGGTCGATGCGCGTGCGGCCGGTGAACGACGGGTGGTAGGTGATGATCGGCTCGCTTGCCAAGTCTTCGAGCGACACGCGCTCCTTGGCCGCCAGCGGGTGGTCCTTCGGGAGCACCAACACATGCTGCCATTCGTAGCACGGCAGGGTGACAAGCTCGGCGTAGTCGGCGAGCGACTCGGTCGCGATGCCAATCTCGGCGATCTCGTCGATCAACATGCGGGCGACTTGGTCGGGCGAGCCCTGGTGCAGGCTGACGTTGACCTTCGGATAGGCCTCGCGCAACTTCGCCACGGGCACCGGTAACACGTAGCGCGCTTGCGTGTGGGTGGTTGCGATGGAGAGCGTTCCGCTGTCCTGCGCGCTGAACTGTTCGCCGATGCGCTTGAGGTTGCCAACCTCGCGCATGATCAGTTCAATGCTGGCGATCACATGCTGACCAGGCTCCGTCACACGTTTGAGCCGTTTGCCGTGCCGCGCGAAGATTTCGACGCCCAGTTCTTCTTCGAGTTCGATGATCGCCTTCGACACGCCCGGCTGCGAGGTGTGCAGTGCCTTGGCGGCCTCGGTGAGGTTCAGGTTCCGGCGGACTGCTTCCTGCACGAACTTGAATTGATGAAGATTCATAACAAATTCCGTCTTATTGCGGTATTCATTATGCCTTCGCGGTCTATCGATCTGCGCCGGCCTCAGGTTCGAAGTGCGATTCGGGCCAACAGATCGACCACCTCGGGCGTCTCGCCGACCGCCGGTGCCAGGGAGAAATCGACGTCTTGATGACGGGCGCGCAGTTCATCGACGAGGCGTGGCAAGTCTTCGCGGACATGCTTGCCCACGCCGAGGAAGAGCGGCACCACGTGCACGGCACGGGCGCCGTCGGCCACCAGTCGCTCGACGGCGGTCGGGAGGTCGGGCGTGACCAGTTCGAGATACGCACAGGCCACGGCCACCTCCGGGCTCAGTTCCGCCATGCGGCGTGCCACGGCTTCCACGGGCTCGCGCCATCGCGCATCGCGAGAACCATGCGCAAAGACGATCACTGCGGAGTGAAGCGTCTTCATCGCTAGCGCCTGAGCACCAGCCACCCGAAAGCGGCCAGGGAGAGCAGGGTGTATATCAAGCCCGGCGCCGCTGCAGTGAGCCAGGGCATCCAGTGGCTCAGATTGCCGATGTAGCCGAAGACGTTGTTCAGCAGGAAGAAGCTGATTCCGATCAGCACGCCACCGAAGACGTACGTCGTCACGCCGCTCTGGCGGAAGTGCAGGTAGGCGAATGGCAGTGCCAACACCACCATCACCAGACACGACAGCGGATAGAACACCTTGCGCCAGAACTGGATCTCGTAGCGCTGCGCCGTCTGTCCGTTGGCTTCGAGGTGGCCGATGTAGTCGTACAGGTCGAGCGTGCGCATGCGCTCCGGCTTGAGGAGCGCCACCGACACCATTTCGCTGGTGAGCGACGTCGGCCAGCGAAATTCGGTCAGCTGGGTGGTGACCACGCGCGCCTTGTCGTCGTCTCGCGTGTCGTACTGCTGACGCTCGGCCCCGCTAAGAATCCAGGCGCCGTCGACGATGCGCGCCGAGGTCGCCAGCGTCTGAGTCGCCACGAAACCCTTGTCGTCGAATTCAAAGATGCGCGGCGACGCCAGCGTGCCGTTGCGGCTCATGGCCGACACGTTGACTGCATACGACATCGCGCCTTGACGCTCTTTCAGCCAAGCGCCCGTGGCGCCGGTCGTGGCGAGGATGTCGCCGCGAAACCGGGCCTTGAGCGTCTGCGCCGTCCGGTCGGCGATGGGCGCCAGGTAATCACCGACCGCGAAGGTCAGCACCACGAAGCCGGCACCCAGCACCAACAGCGAGCGCAGGGCGCGCCACGGCCCGAGGCCACTGGTGCGCAGGATGGTGTACTCGGAGCTCTGGGCGAGCCGAGCCATCACGAAGATGGTGCCGATCAGCACTGCGATGGGCAGCAACTCGTACAAGTGACTCGGAATCAGCAGCGTGACATAGGCCAGCGCCTGCGCGCCGCCGTATCCCACGTTGCCCGGCTTGCCGATGTCGCCGAGTTCGTCGACGAAGTCAAAGAAGAAGAAGAGGGCGAGAAAGCCGAGGGTCACGAAGGCCACGGCCTTGAGTACCTCGCTGTAGATCAGTCGGCGGATGGTCTTCACGTGCGGTGCACCGGCAGCGAGGGCGAGGCCGCACGGCGCGCGCGCAAGCCCCAGTTGTTGTTGCGTTTGGCCAGCCAGAGCATCGAAGCCAGCAAGATGCCTCCGTGCAGCGCCAGCAGGAAGCTGACCATGCCGATGCGGCCCGAGCCGATCCAGCTCTGGCCCAGGTTCAGCAGGTTGAAATAGACCACGAAGGCAAACAGCGCGAGCAGCAGGTTGCCACTGCGTCCGACGCGCGGGTTCACGTTGGACAACGTCAGCGCCAGCAGCACGAAATTCGCGCCCGCGAACAGAAGGCCGACGCGCCAAGCCAATTCGCCAAGGTTGGCGGATGTCGGGTCCGCGATCAGCTGCAAGGTCGGCCGTGCCCGCAACGGGGTCGCGTCGGAGGCCGTGGCCACGTCGCTGCCGACCTTGGCGCCGTAGGTGTCGAACTCGCTGATCTTCAAGCTCTTTTCATCGAGCGACCGCTCCAGACGCTGGCCGTTGTTGAGCATCAGGTAGCGCGTATCGCCCTGGCTTTCGATGCGACCGCTGCGCGCCGAAGTGATGATCTGCAGGTTGCGCTCGATCGATGAGATGAACACGTTGTTGGCGGTGGCACTGTCAGGCGTGTCCTTGTCGATGAAGAACACACGGTTGCGCCCGGACGATTCGCGGAACTCGCCGGGTGCGATCCGCTCGAGGTCGCCGCGGCGTTCGTATTGCTCGCGCATACCCTGGGTCTGGGCGTTCGCCCATGGCCAACCGACCAAAGCGAGCGCAGCGATCATGAGCAGCACCGGCCACGCGAAGCGAAACAGCGGCAGCACGAAGTCGACGAGGCCGCGGCCGCTGGAAAACCAGATCACCATTTCGCTGTCGCGGTACATGCGCGAGAGCGTGCCCACGATGGCGACGAAAAGGCTCAGGCTCAGGATGGTCGGCATGTAGCCGAGCACCGTATAGGCCATCACGAGCAGCACGTCGGAGGGGTTCACGCTGCCTTTGGACGCGAGGCCGAGCGTGCGGATCAGCATCATGGTCATCACGATGGTGACCAGTACGACGAGCGTGGCGCCGAAGCTGCGCGACAGCTCTTTGCGCAAGGAGGAATGGAATAACATCGTCGAGCGAAAGAAAAGGATTATGGACTTTCAACTCAAGACCCTCGGCACCGCGCAGGCGGCCAATGAAAAGACGGACGCCTTGATCGTGCTCGTCGCCGATGGCGGCACGACCGCCATGGCTTCGAAATCCAACGCTTCCGATGCACTGGTGGCGCACATCGACGGTGCCCGCAAGGCAGGCGACCTGCCGCAGAAGGCGGGCAAGCTGTTGGCGCTGTACCGGCCATCCGGCGTGGCGGCGCCGCGCGTTTGCATCGCGTCCATCGGCGACGGCAGCGCAGCGGCAGTGCGCAGCGCCGTCGGCGCCGCCGTCCAGGCGGCCAAGGCCAACGCCCCCAAGCGCCTGACCATCGTGTTCGCACAGGACGCGCAGGCCGCGGCCGTGCGCGCTGCGGTGCTGGCAGCGGCCGATGCGAGCTACGTCTACACCACCACCAAACCCAAGGCCGACGCGCGCAGCGTCCGCCAGCTGGTGATCGGCGTGGCCGATGCTGCGGCGGTCAAGACCGCCTTTGCCGAAGCCAGCGCCACGGTGGCCGGCATCGAGCTGGCCAAGGAATGGGGCAACCGGCCCGGCAACCATTGCACCCCAACGCGGCTCGCCGGCGCCGCCCAGGAACTGAGCACGCTGCCGCGCATCCAGTGCGAGGTGTTAGGCCCCAAGGAAGTCGCCAAACTCGGCATGGGTTCCTTCATCTCGGTCGCGCAAGGCTCGTCGGAGCCGTTGCGCTTCATCGTGCTGCGCTATCAAGGCGGCGCGAAGGACGCGGCGCCCGTGGTGCTGATCGGCAAAGGCATCACTTTCGACACGGGCGGTGTGTCGATGAAGCCGGCCGCCGAAATGGACGAGATGAAGTTCGACATGTGCGGCGCTGCCAGCGTGCTGGGCGTGTTTCGCGCTTTGGGTGAAATCAAGCCCGCCATCAACGTGATCGGCCTGATCCCCTCGTGCGAGAACATGAACGACGGCAAGGCACTCAAGCCCGGCGACGTGGTCACCAGCATGAGCGGCCAGACCATCGAAGTGCTCAACACCGACGCGGAAGGGCGGCTGATTCTTTGCGATGCGCTGACCTATGCGCAGCGCTTTTCGCCCGCTGCGGTGATCGACATCGCGACGCTTACCGGCGCCTGTGTGGTCGCGCTGGGCGGTGTCCGCAGCGGTTTGTTCTCCAGCGACGATGCGCTGGCGGCTGCGCTCGACGTCGCCGGCGAGCAATCGCAAGACCGCTGCTGGCGGCTGCCGATGGACGACGAGTACGGCGAAGGCTTGAAGAGCAATTTCGCCGACATGGCCAACATCGGCGGCCGCGCCGGCGGTGCGGTCGTTGCAGCCAAATTCCTTCAGCGTTTCGTCGGCGACTTTCCGTGGGCGCATCTGGACATCGCCGGCACCGCGTGGAAGAGCGGCGGCGCCAAGGGATCGACCGGCCGCCCTGTGGGCTTGCTGGTGAGCTACCTCACGGCGCGCGCCGCCGACGGAAGCGGCGCGCCTGCCGCGCCGCGCAAGGCAACCCGCAAGTCACGCGCAAGCTCGTGACCGAGATCGACTTCCACTTCAACACGCCTGACAAGGTGAACTACGCCTGCCGGCTGCTGCGCAAGGCGGTCGGTGCGCGCGGCGCGCGGGTGGTGGTGGTCGCCGAGCCAGAGACGATCGAGGCCATCGATCTGGCCCTTTGGCAAGTTTCGGCGGTGGACTTCGTGGCGCATTGCCGTGCGAGCGCGGACCCCGCGTTGCTGTTGCGCTCGCCCGTGGTTCTGATGGACGGCGAGGCGTCCGCGTCGCCGCATCAGCAGGTCCTGTTGAATCTGGCGCCGCATGTGCCCCCAGGCTTCGAGCGCTTCGAACGCCTGATCGATATCGTGACCGACGACGAACAGGACAGGCACCGGGCGAGGGCACGCTGGCGTCATTACGCAGATCGCGGCTATGCGATCACGCGTCACCAGTTTCAGGCAGGTGCTGCGCGATGAATGCGCCGCGCACTCCGCCGCGTTTCGTGCCGACGCTCACTACGGTGCTCGAAGCGCCGGAAGAGGGCGCTGGGCCTGCCGAGCAGACGGCGGGTGCGGTAGCCAACGCCGACAAGCCAGTGCCAACCATCGACCCGCGAGAGGCCGTCGCTCTTCAACCGACCGAACGCCTGTCCGAACTCGAAGGCCTCGCCATCGAAGAGCAGCTGTTGCATCGCGTGCTACAGCGCGTCGACCTCTCGCTCGAGGAGCGACTGAGCGATGCGGTGTCCGCTGCGGTGCAGGTCCAGCTCGACGCCATGGTGCCGCGCCTGCGTGGCGAAATCGAAGTCGTTCTGCGCACGCTGGTGACCGAATCCCTGGCCCACGAATTGCGCGAAAAACACGGGTCGAACCCACCCGAAGAGCCCTCTTCCTTCGGCTAAACTGCGCCCGGTTCGACATGGGGGACTGCTTCCAACACAGTCCGGCGCGGAAGTTGCTCTGCTGTCGTACCCGGCTCGAGGAGCCGGTTTATTTACTCTATCCAACATGTTCTGGAGGTTCCCATGCAAATGAAATGGACTGCGGTCGCACTGGCTGCTCTCACGCTAGTGGCTTGCGGCAAGAAAGAAGAAGCCGCTGCACCCGCCGCTGCGCCGGCGCCGACGGCGGCCGCACCTGCTGCTGCACCTCCCGGCGAAACGCTGATCGTCAAGATTGGTCATGTCGCACCCACCAGCGGCGCGATTGCTCACCTCGGCAAAGACAACGAATTCGGCGCGAAGATGGCCATCGAGGACTTGAACGCCAAGGGCGTGAAAATCGGCGACAAGACCGCCAAATTCGAACTTCTGGCCGAAGACGACGCCGCCGATCCGAAGCAAGGCACGGCCGTCGCCCAGAAGCTGGTCGACAGCAAGGTCAACGGCGTGGTCGGTCACCTGAACTCGGGCACTACCATCCCCGCTTCCAAGCTGTACAGCGATGCCGGCATTCCGCAGGTCTCGCCATCGGCGACCAACCCCAAGTACACGCGCCAGGGCTTCAAGACCACGTTCCGCGTGGTGGCCGACGACACGCAATTGGGCGGCACGCTCGGCAAGTACGCCGTCGAAACGCTCAAGGGCAAGAACATCGCCGTGATCGACGACCGCACGGCCTATGGCCAGGGCGTTGCCGAAGAGTTCGAGAAGGCAGCCAAGGCAGCCGGCGCCACCATCGTCGGCCATGAGTTCACCACCGACAAGTCGACCGACTTCAACGCGATCCTGACCAAGCTCAAGGGCGCCAAGCCCGACGTGCTGTTCTTCGGCGGCATGGATGCCGTCGGCGGCCCGATGCTCAAGCAGGTCAAGCAACTCGGTATGAACGTCAAGTTCATGGGCGGCGACGGCCTTTGCACCGGCGAACTGGCCAAGCTGGCTGGCGACGCGATCGGCGAAGACATGGTCGTCTGCGCGGAAGCGGGCGGCGTCGACGGCGACTTCAAGGCACCTCTGGACGCCTGGAAGGCGAAGTTCAAGGAAAAGAACGGTGTCGACGTTCAGATCTACGCACCTTACGTTTACGACGCCGTCCAAGTGCTGGCCGCTGCGATGGTCAAGGCCGGTTCGTCGGACCCCGAAAAGTACCTGCCGGAAGTGGGCAAGGTCGACTACAAGGGCCTGACCGGTCCCATCACCTTCGACGAGAAGGGCGACATCAAAAACGGCGCGCTCACGCTGTATACCTACAAGGGTGGTGCTCGCACGCAGATCGCCGTGGTGCGCTGAGTTTCTCGCGCAGCAAAAAAGGGCCTTCGGGCCCTTTTTTTGTTTAATCTCCGCCTCCAGCAAGGAGGGGGGCGCAGAGGGAGGACGATCAACCGTTGCGCTTCTCGATTTGGTTGGCCAAGGCCTCATTGACCTCGGCGAGTGCCTGTGCCGAGCGTGCCAACTGTTTCTCGATCTGGTTGGCATGTTCGATGGCCTGTGCCACGTCGTCGACCTGGACGTTGTCGGGCAGTTCCTTTTCCAGAACCGTCGCGACCACCGCGAGATGGTCGGATGCGTCTTGAACGTCGGCCGCGATCTCCTCGTTCTTCGCCAACGTGCGATCGAGTGTCTCGGTCTCTTCAGAAACAGAAGGTTGGCGTGCGGACATGGGTGCCATGGTAGCGAGTCGAAACGGGTGGGGGAATGCGCGGATGCCGTGGGCATCAAAAAAGGCCCCGGTAAAGGGGCCTTCATGAACATGCTGTGTCGGGATGGAAGGTCTCGACATCGATTTCTTCTGGCGGAGCAGGCGGGATTCGAACCCGCGGAGGGTTTTACCCCTCACACGCTTTCCAGGCGTGCGACTTAAACCGCTCATCCACCGCTCCGCGAAGCCCGCGATTGTAGCAGCGCCCGAGCGCTTTCAGACCGTCGGCGTTGGTTTGCCAGCCTGCACCATGCGCATCGCCGAGGCGATCAGTGCCGCGGTCTCTCCCATGTTGCTTGGCACGATGAGCGTGGTGGTCGCATCGGCTGCGACCTTGCCGTAGGCGTCCACGGCGCGCTCGGCCACTTTCAATTGCACAGCCTGTTCGCCGCCGGGCTGCCGAATGGCGGCGGCCACGCGTTCGATCGCGAAGGCCGTCGCATCGGCCACCGCGGTGATGGCGGCTGCTTCGCCCTGCGCGTTGTTGATCTGCGCCTGCTTCTCGCCCTCCGAGCGGGCGATGAAGGCCTCGCGCTCACCGGTGGCGATATTGATCTGTTCCTGGCGGCGGCCTTCGGAGGCGGCGATCAGGGCGCGCTTGCCGCGCTCGGCCGTGATCTGCGCCTGCATCGCCAGCAGAATTTCCTTGGGCGGTGTCAGGTCCTTGATCTCGTAACGCAGCACCTTCACGCCCCAGTTCAGCGCGGCCTCGTCGATCGCGGCGACGACCTGGGCATTGATGATGTCCCGCTCCTCGAAGGTCTTGTCGAGCTCGAGCTTGCCGACCACGCTGCGCAGCGAGGTCTGCGCCAGCTGCGTGACTGCGACGATGTAGTTCGACGAACCGTAGCTCGCGCGCATCGGATCGGTCACCTGGAAATACAGGATGCCGTCGACCTGAAGCTGCGTGTTGTCGCGCGTGATGCAGATCTGGCTCGGCACGTCGAGCGGAATTTCCTTCAAGCTGTGCTTGTAGGCCACTTTGTCGATGAAAGGGATCAGGAAGTTGGCACCGGGCGTCATGGTGCTGTGGTACTTGCCCAGGCGCTCGCGCACCCATGCGTTTTGTTGCGGCACGAACTTGACCGACTGGCTGATGAACAGGATCGCGATGACCAGAATGACAAGGGGAACTGCGAAATCCATAAATGGCTCCTTGAGTGCTTGTTGCGTGTTAAATCTTTTCGACGACGAGCCGGCTGCCGATCACTTCGGCCACACGATGCTCGCCGGGTGCTGTCGCCGCGCCCGCGCGCGACACCACCGTCCATTGCGCGCCACGGTAGCGCACCGTGGCCGTACCGTCCGAGCCCCACGCCTCGACGTGGACGCGCTGTCCGATGTCGAGGTTGACGTCCTTGTTGGCCCGCGCCGGTCGCCGGTGTCGCAGCAGGTACCAGACGGCCACCGCACCCACGCCGACGACGGCTGCCACGAGCAGTTGCACGATCAGACCTGCGCCCATGTGCGCCGCCAGCGCCGCGGCAGCGAAGCCCGAGGCAACCAGCAGCAAATAGACGGTGCCGGACAACAGCTCCAGAACGATGGCCGAGCCCGCTATCAACCACCAGATGGTGGAGTTCTCCATGCATGCCTCCTTGATGTCGTAACAAGCTGCATTGTGGGACACCCGCTTCCGGCAACCGTCTTTTGAATTCCTTACACTTCGCGCCTCTTCTCCCTGACCGAGCCCTGCACATGAAATTCCGCTTCCCGATCGTCATCATCGACGAGGACTTCCGCGCCGAGAACACATCGGGGCTGGGCATCCGCGCCTTGGCGCAGGCCATCGAAAGCGAGGGCTTCGAGGTCCTTGGCGTGACGAGCTACGGCGACCTGAGCCAGTTCGCGCAGCAGCAAAGCCGCGCCAGCGCGTTCATCCTGTCGATCGACGACGAGGAATTCACGCCCGGTCCTGACCTCGACCCGGCCGTGCTCAACTTGCGAAGCTTCATCGAGCAGGTGCGCCGCAAGAACGCCGAGGTGCCGATCTACATCTATGGCGAGACGCGCACCTCGCGCCACATCCCGAACGACATCCTGCGCGAGTTGCACGGTTTCATTCACATGTTCGAGGACACGCCGGAGTTCGTGGCGCGCCACATCATCCGCGAGTGCAAGAGCTACCTCGAAGGCGTGCAGCCGCCGTTCTTCAAGGCGCTGATCGACTACGCCGAAGACGGCTCCTATTCCTGGCACTGCCCGGGCCACTCGGGCGGTGTGGCGTTCCTGAAGAGCCCGGTCGGCCAGATGTTCCATCAGTTCTTCGGCGAAAACATGCTGCGTGCGGACGTGTGCAACGCTGTGGAAGAACTCGGCCAGCTGCTCGACCACACCGGCCCGGTGGCGGCCAGCGAGCGCAACGCGGCGCGCATCTTCAATGCCGACCATTGCTTCTTCGTGACCAACGGCACGAGCACGAGCAACAAGATGGTGTGGCACCACACGGTGGCGCCCGACGACGTGGTGGTGGTCGACCGCAACTGCCACAAGTCGATCCTGCACGCGATCATCATGACCGGCGCAATCCCGGTCTTCATGAAGCCCACGCGCAACCATTTCGGCATCATCGGCCCGATCCCCAAGAGCGAATTCGAGCAGAGCGCGATCAAGGCCAAGATCAAGGCCAACCCGCTGCTGGCCGGCGTCGACCATGAAAAGATCAAGCCGCGCGTGATGACGCTCACGCAGTCGACCTACGACGGCGTGATCTACAACACCGAGACCATCAAGGGCATGCTCGATGGCTACGTCGACACCTTGCACTTCGACGAAGCGTGGCTGCCGCATGCGGCCTTCCACCCTTTCTATGGCGCCTACCACGCGATGGGCAAGCGCCGCGTGCGGCCCAAAGAATCGCTGGTGTTCGCCACGCAATCCACCCACAAGCTGCTCGCCGGCATCAGTCAGGCCAGCCACGTGCTGGTGCAGGACTCGCAGAACCGCGCGCTCGACCGCGACCTTTTCAACGAGGCCTACCTGATGCACTCGTCGACCAGCCCGCAGTACGCGATCATCGCGAGCTGCGACGTGGCCGCTGCCATGATGGAGCCGCCCGGCGGCACTGCGCTTGTTGAAGAAAGCATCCTGGAAGCGCTCGACTTCCGGCGCGCCATGCGCAAGGTCGAAGAAGAATTCGGGAAAGACGAATGGTGGTTCAAGGTCTGGGGACCGGAGAAGCTCGTCGAAGAAGGGATCGGTCGCGCCGAAGACTGGATTATGAAGGGCGAGGGCAGCACCGATAGCAAGGCCAAGAGCGCGAAGCGCAATTGGCACGGCTTCGGCAAGTTGGCCGATGGCTTCAACATGCTCGACCCGATCAAGTCGACCATCGTCACGCCGGGCCTGGACCTGCAGGGCAAGTTCGCCGAGACCGGCATTCCGGCCAGCGTGGTCACCAAGTTCCTCGCCGAGCACGGCGTGATCGTGGAGAAGACAGGGCTCTACAGCTTCTTCATCATGTTCACCATCGGCATCACCAAGGGCCGCTGGAACACGCTGCTCACCGCGCTGCAGCAGTTCAAGGACGACTACGCACGCAACCAGCCGATGTGGCGCATCCTCCCTGAGTTCTGCCAGCAGCATCCAGGCTACGAGAAGCTCGGTTTGCGCGACCTGTGCCAGCACATCCACAAGCTGTATGCGCGCTTCGACGTGGCACGCCTTACGACCGAGATGTACCTGAGCGACCTCACGCCGGCGATGAAGCCCAGCGACGCTTTCGCGCACATCGCCCACCGCAAGACCGAGCGTGTGGAGATCGACGAGCTCGAAGGCCGTATCACCACCAGCCTGATCACGCCGTACCCTCCGGGCATCCCGCTCCTGATTCCGGGCGAAGTCTTCAACAAGAAGATCGTCGATTACCTGAAGTTCGCGCGCGAGTTCAACAAGGAGTGCCCGGGCTTCGAGACCGACATTCATGGCCTCGTGGCACGCGTCGACGAGACCGGCAAGAAGCGCTACTACGCCGATTGCGTGCGCCGGGCTGAGTAAGGCGTCAGGGAGCCGTGTCGCCGCGGACCCGCAGAAAGCGCGCGAAGCGCGGCAGGCCGCTGGCATTGGTGCCGTTGTAGCGGTAAGTCACCTGCTGGCCGATAGCGGGCGGATCGTCACGCTGCGCGTCGGTGAATCCACCGCCGAGCTTGAAGCGTTGGCCTGTGGGCATCTCAACCAGCAAGGCACCGAGCCGCCCGACGTGCCGGCCCTTGCCGGGGACGTGGCCGATCACCCGGGCCTCTGCGTCGTCGTAGGGTTTGAGCTTGAGCAGGTCGGTGTTGCGCTCGCCCCGGTACATCGAAGCGCCGCGATGCAGCATCAGGCCTTCGCCACCCATCTTCACCGTCTTGTCCATCAACGCCTTGAGCGCGGCGTGCGTGGTCGCGCGCTGCTGCGCGACCGGCAGCACCCAAGGCGCGGCCGTCAGCGGAAGCAGCTTTCGAAGCACTGCCAGACGCGCAGTGAAATCGCCTGGCTGTGCTGGCAAGTCGAACACCATGAACTTGATCTCGCGCCACGCGGTGTCGTTGGGGGTGCGGCTGCGCACGGTCGACGTCGCAAGCTCGAAACGACCACGGCCGGCCCACAGCTCGCCGTCCATCGGTGTGGCAGGCAACCCTGCCGTGAACCAGGCCGGCGCGGCAACAGGCTCGCCACCGCGTGTCCAGAGCCGCTTGCCGTCCCAGTAGCCGCGCAGGCCGTCGTACTTTTCGCTGACCCAATAGTCGTCGAGCGCGATGCCCTGGCGGTAGACCTCGGCCAGCATCAACGCCGGTGGGGCAGCCTGTGCCGGTCGGCCAGCCGCCAGAGCCAGCAGGCTTGCCCAGAGAAGACGTCGCCGACCGATCACCGTGAAGATGGCGCCGTGGCCTTATTCGTCGACGCCGCCGACGACCTGGCTGAAGCCGCCGTCCACATGCGTGATCTCGGCGCTCACGCCGCTGGCCAGGTCGCTCAGAAGGAACGCGGCGACGTTGCCGACCTCGGCGATCGTCACGTTGCGGCGGATCGGCGACACCTCGGCCACGGCCGACAGGATCTTGCTGAAACCCTTGATGCCGCTGGCCGCCAGCGTCTTGATCGGGCCGGCGCTGATGCCGTTGACGCGCATGCCCTTCGGCCCCATCGACTGCGCCAGATACCGCACCGACGCTTCGAGGCTGGCCTTGGCCAGGCCCATGGTGTTGTAGTTGGGCAGCGCGCGTTCGGCGCCGAGATAGCTCAGCGTCAGCAGCGCCGACTTGTCGCGCAGGAAGGGCAGGGCCGCCTTGGCCATGGCTGGGAAACTGTAGGCGCTGATGTCGTGCGCGATGCGAAAGCCTTCACGCGAAAGACCTTCGAGAAAGTCGCCTGCGATCGCTTCACGCGGTGCGAAGCCGATGCTGTGCACGAAGCCGTCGAATTGCGGCCACGTTTGCGAGAGGTCTGCAAAGAGCTTGTCGATCTGCGCATCGTCGCCCACGTCGCAATCGAAAATCAGCTTCGAGTCGAAGTCGGCGGCAAATTCGGTGATACGGTCCTTGAAACGCTCGCCGACATAGCTGAACGCCAGTTCGGCGCCTTGTTCGTGACAGGCCTTGGCGATGCCATAGGCGATCGAGCGATTGCTCAACACACCGGTGATCAGTAGTTTTTTGCCGGAAAGAAAGCCCATGAAGTTGCCTCGTAGAAATCTTGGGCAGAATTCTCGCATGCGTGGTTGGCTGCTCTCGACACTGATGCTTCTCGCGGCCTGCGCCAGCAGCCCGTCGTGGGCCGTGCACGGCATGGGCATGGGCTATGCGCCCAAATATGGGCCGGCGTTCACGCATTTCGACTATGTGAATCCCGATGCGCCCAAGGGCGGTTCGCTCACGCTCTCGGCCAGCGGCAGCTTCGACAAGCTCAATCCTTTCACGCTCAAGGGGCGCCCCCCGGTGGGCATGGGATACAGCTCGAACGGTTTCGTGTTCGCCGAATACGGCCTGCTCTTCGATTCGCTGATGACCCACAGCGAAGACGAGCCTTTTTCCAACTACGGCCTGCTGGCCGAAGACGTGGCACTCGCCCCGGACCAGCTGAGCGTGACCTTCACGCTCAATCCGAAGGCGCGCTTCTCGGACGGAACGCCGGTGCTGGCCGACGACGTGAAGTACTCCTTCGACACCCTGATGAGCAAGCGGGCCAGTCCGACCTTTCGGTCGTACTGGGGCGACGTCAAGGAAGCCGTGGTCGTCGGCGAACGAACCATCCGTTTCGATTTCAAGCGTCGCAATGCCGAGCTGCACATGATCGTCGGCCAGCTTCCGGTCTTCTCGCGCGCCTGGGGCAAGGGCAAGCCCTTCGATGAGATCGTGTCGGAAGCACCGATCGCCACCGGACCCTATGTGATCGACAAGGTCGACTTCGGGAAATCGATCAGCTACAAGCTGCGGCCCGACTACTGGGCCGCCGATCTGCCGAGCCGCAAGGGCATGTTCAATTTCGGCGAGGTGAGCTACCAGTATTTCAAGGACCGGCTCGGGGAGGAAGAATCGTTGAAGACCGGAGGGCTCGACGCGCTCGAGGAAGGCTCCATCAGTGCGTGGGTACGCCGCTACAAGGGCAAGCGCTTCGATTCCGGCGAGATTCTCAAGGACGAAATTTCGCACCGTCGTTTTACCGGCATGCAAGGCATCGTGATGAACCTGCGCCAGCCACGCTTTCAGGACGTGCGCGTGCGGCAGGCACTGGCGCTCGCCTTCGATTTCGATTGGCTGAACCAGCACATCTTCTACGGGAGACGGGCGCGCACGCAAAGCTATTTCCAGAACAGCGACGACCTGATGGCGCAGCCGGAAGTGAGCGTGCAAGAGCAGGCGCTGATCGATCAGCTCAAGAGCAAGCAGCGCTACCTCGCGCAGGTTCAAGGTCGATTGCCGCGACCTGCCTCGACCGGGGACACGCCCACCGGCCTGCGCCGCGACCTCGTGCAGGCGCAAGCCCTATTGCGTGAGGCCGGATGGACCTACCGCGATGGCGCCTTGCGCAACGCGGCGGGGCAGCCTTTCGCGATGGAGATCGACATTCCCGATCGCAGTTCGGAGCCGGTGCTGGCGGTGTGGGCGCGCAACCTGGGTAAGCTGGGCATCACGCTGCAGTTGCGACTGCGTGACCCGAGCCTGATCAAGAAGAAGCAGGACGACTTCGATTTCGATCTGGCCGTCAATATCCTGGGCGGTTCGTCGAGCCCGGGCAACGAGCTCTACGATGACCTGGGCTCGGCCTCCGCTGCCGAGAAGGGCAGCCAGAACCTCAGTGGCATCAGCGATCCGGTGATCGACGAGATCATCGAGTCGATCGTGAACAGCCACGATCGCGCGGCGCTTTCGGCCGCGGCGCGATTGCTCGATCGTTACCTTCTGCACCAGCACTACGTGATCCCCATGTATTACGGCAAGCAGTACTTCATTGCCCGCAAGGGCCACCTTCGCCGGCCCGAGCCCGCCTTGCCGCAGCGGCTGCTGGCTGGCTCATGGTTGCTCACCATGTGGTGGGATGCGCCCCGCTGAGCCATGGCCACCTACCTGCTTCGTCGCCTGCTGCTGATCATTCCCACGCTTTTGGGCGTGCTGCTGCTCAATTTCGCCGTGATGCAGTTCGTGCCTGGCGGGCCGGCGGAGCAGCTGCTTTCGCAGCTTTCCAACAAGGAGAGCCGCATGGCGGGTGGCCCGACGGCACGTGCACTCGACCCCAAGCAGATCGCCGAAATCAAGGCGCTGTACGGCTTCGACAAGCCCGCGCCCGAACGCTTCTGGCAAATGATCGGGCAGTTCGCGCGCTTCGACCTCGGCACCAGCTTCTTCCAGCACAAGGCCGTCTGGACATTGATCAAGGAAAAGCTTCCGGTCTCGATCAGCCTCGGCCTCTGGACCTTCTTCATCAGCTACCTGATTGCCGTGCCGCTGGGCGTGGCCAAGGCCGTGCGTGCCGGCTCGCGCTTCGACTTCGTCACCACGCTGATCGTGCTGATCGGCTACGCGATTCCGGGCTTCGTGCTGGGCGTTGCGCTGCTCGTGGTCTTCGGCGGGCAGTTGCAGTGGTTCCCGCTGCGCGGGCTCACCTCGCCCAACTGGGACTCGATGGGGTGGGGCGCGCGCATCGTCGACTACCTCTGGCACATCACGTTGCCGATCACGGCGATGGTGCTCGGCAGCTTCGCGGTGACCGCCATGCTGACCAAGAATTCCTTCCTCGAGGAAATTCGAAAGCAGTACGTGCTGACCGCCCGCGCCAAAGGGCTGAGCGAGCGTCAGGTGCTGTGGAAGCATGTGTTTCGCAACGCGCTGATTCCGATCGTCACTGGCTTTCCTGCAGCCTTCATCGGCGCCTTCTTCACCGGCGCGCTGCTGATCGAAACCCTGTTCTCGCTCGACGGCCTCGGCCTGCTGAGCTACGAAAGCGTGATCCGGCGCGACTATCCGGTCGTTCTGGGCACGCTCTATCTCTTTACTCTGATCGGGCTCGTGACCAAGCTGATCAGCGACCTTTGTTATGTGTGGGTCGATCCGAGGGTGAAGTTTGACTAGCGCTGTGCCCACCGTCAGCCCATCGCCCGGCCGGCGCGCCTGGCGTCGCTTCAAGCGCAACCGCCTGGGGTTCTGGAGCCTGGTGCTCTTCAGCGTGCTGGTCGCGCTGAGCCTGTTCGCCGAGGTGCTGTCGACCGACAAGCCGCTGGTCGTGCGGTACGAAGGCACGACCTACTTCCCGGTGCTGCGCGACTACTCCGAGAAGACCTTCGGCGGCGACTTCGAGACGCCGGCCGACTACCTCGATCCCTTCATCCGCAAGCGAATCACGCAGGGCGGCAACTGGGCGGTCTACGCTCCCAACCCCTACGGCCCCAAGACACTGAACTACTTCGCCAGCTCACCGAACCCCGCGCCGCCTTCGCGCGAAAACTTCTTCGGCAGCGACGACCGCGGGCGCGACCTGTTGGCGCAGTTGATCTACGGCTTTCGTGTGAGCGTGCTGTTCGCGCTGGCGCTGACCGTCATCGGCGTGGTGCTCGGCGTGATCACTGGCGCGATCCAGGGTTTCTTCGGTGGCAAGACCGACCTGGCCTTCCAGCGCTTCATCGAGATCTGGGGCTCGATGCCCGAGCTGTACCTGCTCATCATCTTCAGCGCCATCTTCGCACCCAGCGTAGCGCTGCTGCTGGTGCTGCTGAGCCTGTTTGGCTGGATGGGCCTGTCGGACTACGTTCGCGCCGAGTTCCTGCGCAACCGGCAGATGGATTACGTGCGGGCCGCGCGCGCCCTCGGCGTGAGCAACCTGCAGATCATGTGGCGCCACATCCTGCCCAACAGCATGACGCCGGTCGTTACTTTCCTGCCGTTCCGCATGAGCGCTGCCATCCTGGCGCTGACTTCGCTCGACTTCCTCGGTCTTGGTGTGCCGCCGGGCACGCCATCGCTGGGCGAACTGCTGAGCCAGGGCAAGGCCAATATCGACGCCTGGTGGATCTCGCTGTCGACCTTCGCGGTGCTGGTGATCACGCTGATGCTGCTCACCTTCATGGGCGACGCGCTGCGCGATGCGCTCGATCCCCGAAAGACAGACACGTGACCGCACCGCTGCTCGACGTTCAAGGACTGCGCGTCGCCTTCGGCGGCAAGGAAGTGGTGCACGGCATCGACTTCCACATCGGTGCTGGCGAAAAGCTGGCGCTCGTGGGCGAATCGGGCTCGGGCAAGACCGTCACGGCGCTGAGCCTGCTGCGGCTGGTGCAGAACGCCCAGGTGCAAGGCGCCGCGCGCTTTGCCGGTGCGGCAGGTGGCGAGCGCGACCTGTTGGCGCTGTCCGAGCACGCGTTGCGCGGCATCCGCGGCAAGGAGATCGCGATGATCTTCCAGGAGCCGATGACCGCGCTGAACGCGCTCTACAGCGTGGGCGACCAGATCGCCGAGGTGCTGGAGCTGCACGAAGGGTTGTCGAAGCGCGATGCGCAGGCGGCGGCGGTGCAACTGCTGGCGGACACCGGCATCACCGAGCCGGAACGCCGCGCGCGGGCCTTTCCGCACCAGCTCTCGGGCGGCCAGCGGCAGCGCGCCATGATCGCCATGGCGCTCGCCTGCAAGCCGCGCCTGCTGCTGGCCGACGAGCCGACCACGGCACTGGACGTGACCGTGCGCGCGCAGATCCTCGACCTGCTGAGCGCCCTTCAGCAGAAGCACGGCATGGCGGTGCTGCTGATCACGCACGACCTGAACCTGGTGCGCCGTTTCGCCGACCGAGTCGCCGTGATGGAAAGCGGGCATATCGTCGAGCAGGGGCCGGTGGGCGGGGTGTTCGGCGCTCCGCAGCACGCCTACACGCGCCGGCTGATCGACAGCCGTCCGACACGCGATGTCGTGCCGCCACCGACCACCGATGCGCCGCCGGTACTGGCGGCGCAGGGATTGCGGGTGACCTACCCGGTGCCGCGCCCCGGCATCGCCGGCTGGTTTCGTTCAGGCGCCTTCGTGGCGGTGCAGGGCGCCGATTTCCGGATCGCCCCGGGAGAGACGTTGGGCGTGGTCGGCGAATCGGGCTCGGGCAAGTCGACGCTGGCGCTCGCGACCTTGGGCTTGCTGCGGCATGACGGCGCACTGGAGGTCGGCGGCCAACGGTGGGGCGCCGGCAGCACACAGGACCGCACGCTGCGACGGACCATGCAGGTCGTCTTCCAGGACCCGTTCTCGTCGTTGTCGCCGCGCATGACGGTGGAGCAGATCGTTGGGGAGGGCCTGACAGTGCATTCGCCTGAACTCGACCGCGCGGCGCGCCGGGAGCGCGTGTTGGCGGCGCTGGCCGATGTTGGTCTGGGCGAGGCGCAATTCCCGGCCTTGCTCGACCGCTATCCCCACGAATTTTCGGGCGGGCAGCGTCAGCGTCTGGCGATCGCGCGCGCGCTGATCGTCGATCCGTCGCTGCTGGTGCTCGACGAACCGACCAGCGCGCTCGACGTCACCATCCAGAAGCAGGTGCTCGGCCTGCTGCAGCGGCTGCAGCGAGAGCGCGGGCTGAGTTACCTGCTGATCACGCACGACATCGAAGTCATCGCCGCGATGGCTCATCGGGTCATCGTGATGAAGGACGGCGCAATTCTCGAACACGGCCCAGTTGAGCAGGTTCTCGAAGCGCCCGAACACCCCTACACGCGCAAGCTCGTGGCGGCCACTGTGGCCGGTTAGAAAAAAAGAACCCTGAAGAATGTCGAATATCGGAAAAGACTCGCGGGCCGCGTGGCGGGCGGCGCTGGCATGCATGGTCACGTTGGCTGTGGCGATGGGGTTGGGCCGCTTCGCCTTCACGCCCATGCTTCCCATCATGTTGCACGAGGGCAAGCTCGATCTGCAGGCGGGCGGCGTGCTGGCTTCGCTGAACTATCTGGGCTATTTCATTGGCGCCGTGTCATGCGCGTCGATCCGGCTGCGGCCGGCCTTCATGGTTCGCAGCGGCTTGTTGGCGACGGCCGCACTGCTGCTGGGCATGGGGTTGCTGCATGGCTTCACGATGTGGGGCGCACTGCGCGGCGCCGCGGGCGTCGTGAGCGCCTGGGTTTTCGTCTTCGCCTCGGGTTGGGGGCTGCGGCGCTTGGCGGAAACCCATTCGCCGGCGCTCGCCGGCGTGATTTACACCGGCCCCGGACTCGGGATCGCGATCACGGGTCTGCTCGGCGGCGTGACCGGGCAGTGGGGATCCGATGCGGCCTGGGTCGGCTACGGCCTGCTGGCACTGGTGCTCATCGCGCTGATCTGGCAGGTGTTCGACGATGGCGCCGCCGCTTCGACCGGCGCGGGCAAGGCGCCTGAAGTGCCACCGGTTGCGCCATCGCCCCGCCACCGCAGCGATGCGCGCTGGCTGGTCGGCCTCTATGGCCTGGCCGGTTTCGGCTACATCATCACCGCGACCTTCTTGCCGGTGATCGCGCGGCAGGCGCTGCCGGGTTCGCCATGGCCCGATTTCTTCTGGCCGCTGTTCGGTCTCGCGATCGTGCCCGGCGCGTTGATCGGCGCACGTGCGCGCGCGCAATGGGACAACCGGTTGCTTCTGGCCATCGCCTATGCACTGCAGGCGGCAGGTGTCGTGCTGTCGGTGCTGTGGCCGAATATCGCCGGCTTCGCCGTGGGCAGCCTGCTGTTGGGCATGCCATTCACTGCCATCACGTTGTTCGCAGTGCGGGAAGCGCGTCGGCTGCGCGGCAATGCGGCGGCCGGGCTGATCGGCTACGCCACCGCCTCCTACGGCGTCGGGCAGATCCTCGGACCGCTCTTCGCCGCCCCGCTGGCGCAGCGCACCGGCTCTTTCGCCGTGCCCCTGCTGGTGGCTGCAGCCGCTCTGGCACTGGGTTCGGTGCTGTTCCTGGCGGTCTGGCGGAAAGCACGAATGCGCAACGACGCTTTCACGGCTTAAGGCGTCACTCATTTGAGAACCTTTTGGCATATAATTCGAGGCTCACGACCAAACGGGCGGGTACCAACCGCCCGTTTTTTATTGGGCGAAGCATTTCTCGCTATTTCTTTTGAAGACGAGCAGGGTGCGCTCGGTGAGCGACGGTCAAGAGCAATTCAAGGGCATATACAGACACGTGGCATTGCAGCAAGTAGTGGAACAAACCGTGGCCGGTCTCGGCTACGACCTGATCGAGATTGAACGCTCGGCGGGTGGGCTGCTGCGTGTGACGATTGATTTGCCTTGGAAAGGCCCCAGCTCTGAAGCTGCAGTTGCGGGCGTGCCCGAGCCTTATCTGACGGTGGAAGACTGCGAAAAGGTGACGCGCCAGTTGCAGTTCACCCTCGAGGTGGACGGTGCGGAATACAAGCGGCTCGAGGTTTCCTCGCCCGGTATTGACCGCCCGCTGCGCGGCGAGCAGGATTTCGAGCGTTTCGTCGGCGAGGTGATCGACGTGACACTCAAGGCGCCAATGGGTGCCGCGGCGGGCGGGCAGGTTTCCGCCAGCCGCAAGAAGTTTCGCGGCACGCTTGAGCGTGCCGACGGTGGTGGTTGGCAGATCGTCTGGAGCGATGCCCCCGAAACCAAGCCTGGACACAAAGTCAGCAAGAAGCGCGCGCCTGCACCGTTGCATGCGTTGGGCTTCACGCTGGACGAACTGCGCGAGGCACGGCTCGCGCCGCTCGTGGATTTCAAGGGGCGCAGGCCCAGAACCCAAGAGGGTTCGCTGGACAAGGCCCCTGAGGGACTTACGGACATTGGCGGCACGGAAGTGTCGGACTGACAAGAGGAGCGTAGTGGCATGAATCGCGAAATGTTGATGTTGGTGGATGCGATCTCGCGCGAGAAGAACGTCGAACGTGACGTGGTCTTCGGCGCGGTCGAATCCGCACTGGCGCAGGCGACCAAGAAGCTCCACCAGGGCGACGTGGACATCCGCGTGGCTGTCGACCGCGACAGCGGCGACTACGAAACTTTCCGTCGCTGGCACGTCGTTCCGGATGAAGCCGGCCTGCAACTACCCGACCAGGAAATCCTCCTGTTCGAAGCCAAGGAAGAAATGCCCGACATCGAGGTCGACGAGTACATCGAGGAAACGGTGGACTCGGTCCCGATCGGCCGCATCGGCGCCATGGCCGCCAAGCAGGTGATTCTGCAGAAGATCCGCGACGCCGAGCGCGAGATGCTGCTCAACGACTTCATGTCGCGCGGCGACAAGATCTTCGTCGGTACCGTCAAGCGCCTGGACAAGGGCGACATCATCGTGGAAGCGGGGCGTGTCGAAGGCCGCCTGCGCCGCAGCGAGATGATCGCCAAGGAAAACCTGCGCAGCGGCGACCGTGTGCGGGCCATGATCATGGAGGTCGACCTGACGCTGCGCGGCGCGCCGATCATCCTGTCGCGCTCCGCGCCCGAGTTCATGATCGAGCTGTTTCGCCAGGAAGTGCCCGAGATCGAACAAGGCTTGCTCGAGATCAAGAGCTGTGCCCGTGACCCGGGCTCGCGCGCCAAGATCGCGGTGCTCTCGCACGACAAGCGCGTCGACCCGATCGGCACCTGCGTCGGCGTGCGCGGCACCCGCGTGAACGCCGTGACCAACGAACTCGCCGGCGAGCGCGTCGACATCGTGCTGTGGTCGGAAGACCCGGCGCAATTCGTGATCGGTGCGTTGGCCCCGGCCAATGTGTCGTCGATCGTGGTGGACGAAGAGAAGCACGCCATGGACGTGGTGGTCGACGAGGAGAACCTCGCCATCGCCATCGGCCGCGGTGGCCAGAATGTTCGGCTCGCTTCCGACCTGACCGGTTGGAAGATCAACATCATGGATGCCAACGAGTCGGCCCAGAAGCTGGCACTCGAAACCGATTCAAGCCGCAAGCTGTTCATCGAGAAACTCGATGTCGACGAGGAAATCGCCGACATCCTGATCAACGAAGGTTTCACCAGCTTGGAAGAAGTGGCCTACGTGCCCATCTCCGAGCTGCTGGAAATCGAGAGCTTCGACGAAGACACGATCAACGAGCTGCGCACCCGTGCGAAGGACGCGTTGCTCACGATGGAAATCGCCAAGGAAGAAAGCGCCGAAGGCGTCTCGCAAAACCTGCGCGACCTCGAAGGCCTCGACGCCGAACTCATTCCGAAATTGGCCGAGGCGGGTGTCCACACCCGTGACGACCTCGCCGACCTCGCGGTCGATGAACTCACCGAGATCACCGGCCACAGCGCCGATGACGCCAAAACCCTCATCTTGAAAGCCCGTGAACATTGGTTCGCGGGCCAAGAGTGACGGTCATGGGAGCACGAAGCACATATGTCCAGCACCACAGTCGCCGAGTTCGCGAACGAACTCAAGAAGACCCCCGAAACCTTGCTTGACCAGCTCAAGAGCGCCGGCGTGGCCAAAGCCGCGCCGACCGACGCTCTCACAGAGGCGGACAAGCAGCGCCTGCTCGGCTTTCTGAAGGCCAGCCACGGCACGGCCGAGCCCGAGCGCAAGAAGATCACCCTGGTCAAGAAATCGACGAGCGAGATCAAGCAGGCAGACGCCATGGGACGTGCCCGCACGATCCAGGTGGAAGTGCGCAAGAAGCGCACCTTCATCCAGCGCGACGAGGGCCCGGCGCCCGAACCCGTGCAGGCCGCAGCGCCCGCCGAGCCGGCCGCACCGAAGATCGACGAAGCCGAATTGGCTCGCCGCGAGGAAGACGCGCGTCGCCAAGCCGAATTGATTCGCCGCCAGGAAGAAGAGCTGGTTGAGAAGCGTCGTCAGCGCGAAGAAACCGAAGCCCGCGAACGCGAGAAGGCCGACCGTGCGGAACAGGCCGAGGCAGCCGAACGCGAAGCCAAGGCGGCTGCGGCAGCCAAGGAAAAGGCCTCTGCACCCGCCCCCGTGGTCGGCAGCAGGGCGCCGGGGTTCGACGCACCTGCCCCTGCAGACCGTGATGCCGCCGTGAGCAAGGCCGATGCCGACGCCGCAGCAGCAGCCGCTGCTGCGAGCCAGGCCAAGGAAGACGCCAAGGCCAAGGCCGCCGCCGAATCGAAGGCGCGTGCCGACGAAGAAGCCGCACGCGCCAAGGACCTGGACGAGCGTCGCCGCAAGGCGCTGGCCGAAGCCGAAGCCATCCGCGCCATGATGAATGCACCGGCTCGTGTGCTGGTGCCGCACAAGGCGCCCGAGAAGGAAGTGCCGAAGCCGGCCGTCAAGGGCACGCTGCACAAGCCGGTCGCGCCTCCGGCCCGCCCGGGTGCGCCTGCGGCTCCGGGTGCTGCGGCGCCGGGCGCCAGCAAGGACGTCAAGTCGGCCAAGCTCTCCTCGAGCTGGGCGGGCGATCCGGCCAAGAAGAAGGAAATCAAGACCCGCGGCGATGCCTCGGGTGGTGTCGGTCGCGGCAACTGGCGCGGAGGCCCGCGCGGCCGTCGTGGCAGCAACGACCGTGGCGGTCATGAAGAACACGTGCAGGCCGCACCTGTGGAAGCGCGCGTGCTCGAAGTGCACGTGCCCGAAACCATCACGGTGGCCGAGCTCGCCCACAAGATGGCCGTCAAGGCGCAGGAAGTCATCAAGCAATTGATGAAGGCCGGCATCATGGCCACCATGAACCAGTCGCTCGACCAGGACACCGCGATGGTGATCGTGGAAGACATGGGCCACACGGCTGTTGTCGCAGCCCTGGACGACCCGGAAGCCTTCACCGACGACGACGTCGCCGGTTTGACGGCCGAGTCGTTGCCGCGCGCGCCCGTGGTCACCGTCATGGGTCACGTCGACCACGGCAAGACCTCGCTGCTGGACTACATCCGCCGCGCCAAGGTCGCCTCGGGCGAAGCCGGCGGCATCACCCAGCACATCGGTGCCTACCACGTGGAAACCGAACGCGGCATGGTGTCCTTCCTCGACACCCCGGGTCACGAGGCCTTCACGGCCATGCGTGCCCGCGGTGCGCAGGCCACCGATATCGTCATCCTGGTGGTGGCGGCCGACGACGGCGTCATGCCGCAGACCAAGGAAGCCATCAAGCACGCCAAGGCGGCGGGTGTGCCGATCGTGGTCGCGATCAACAAGATCGACAAGCCCGATGCCAGCCCGGACCGCGTCAAGCAGGAACTGGTGGCCGAAGAGGTCGTGCCTGAAGAGTACGGCGGCGACGTGCCGTTCGTGCCGGTGTCGGCCAAGACCGGCCAGGGCATCGACGCACTGCTCGAACAGGTGCTGCTGCAGGCCGAAGTGCTGGAACTCAAGGCGCCGGTCGATGCCGCTGCCAAGGGTCTGGTCATCGAAGCGCGGCTCGACAAGGGTCGTGGTCCCGTCGCGACCGTCCTGGTGCAATCCGGCACGCTCAAGACCGGCGACGTCGTGTTGGCAGGCTCGACCTACGGCCGCGTGCGCGCCATGCTGGACGAGGACGGCAAGTCGATCAAGGCGGCAGGACCGTCGATCCCGGTGGAAATCCAGGGTCTGACCGAAGTGCCTCAGGCCGGCGATGAATTCATGGTGATGGCCGACGAGCGCCGTGCGCGCGAAATCGCGACCTACCGTGCCGGCAAGTTCCGCAACACCAAGCTGGCGCGCCAACAGGCATCGAACCTGCAGAGCATGTTCACCGACCTGTCGGCGGGCGAGGTGCAGACGCTGCGCCTGATCATCAAGGCCGACGTGCAGGGTTCGCAGGAAGCGCTGGCCCAGTCGCTGCTCAAGCTGGCGACCGAAGAGGTCAAGGTGCAGATCGTGTACGCCGGTGTCGGCGGCATCAGCGAGAACGACATCAACCTGGCCATCGCCTCGAAGGCGGTCGTCATCGGCTTCAACGTGCGAGCCGACTCCGGTGCGCGCAAGCTGGCCGAAGGCAATGGCGTGACGCTGAACTACTACAGCATCATCTACGACGCCGTGGATGAGGTGAAGGTGGCGATGTCTGGCATGCTGGCGCCCGAGCGACGCGAAGAGATCATCGGCCAAGCCGAGATCCGCACGGTGTTCGTGGCCTCCAAGATCGGTACGGTCGCGGGTTCGTACATCACCGCAGGTTCGGTCAACCGCAGCGCGCATTTCCGCCTGCTGCGCGACAACGTGGTGGTCTATACGGGCGAAGTCGACTCGATCAAGCGCATGAAGGACGATGTCCGCGAAGTGCGCGAAGGTTTCGAGTGCGGTATCAAGCTCAAGAACTACAACGACATCAAAGAGGGCGATCAGCTCGAATTCTTTGAAATCAAGGAAATCGCGCGGACGCTGTAAGGCGCCCCTGCGAGAACCAAGATGCCCAAGCGCAAAGCCGCCGCCCCCAACCGCGCGTTCAAGGTTGCCGATCAGATCCAGCGCGATCTGACGGAGCTGATCGCGCGCGAGTTGAAGGACCCGCGTGTGGGCATGGTCACGATCCAGGCGGTCGAGGTCACGCCCGACTATGCGCACGCGAAGATCTACTTCAGCCTGCTGGTGGGCGACCCGGTCGTTACGACAGAGGCACTGAACCAGGCGGCGGGGTTTCTCCGCAACGGCCTTTTCAAGCGTCTTCAGATCCATACCGTGCCAACCCTGCACTTCCTGTTCGATCGCACCACCGAGCGTGCGGCCGACATGAACGCGCTGATCGCACAGGCCGTCGCCTCCCGTTCGAAAGACGAATGACGTGAACGCGCCGCGCACCAGGGTGCAACGGCGCCCTGTGCACGGGGTGTTGTTGCTCGACAAACCGCTGGGTCTTTCCAGCAATCAGGCCCTGCAACGGGCCAAGTGGTTGCTGCGCGCGGAGAAGGCGGGCCACACCGGCACGCTCGATCCGCTGGCGACCGGCGTGCTGCCGCTGTGCTTCGGTGCCGCCACCAAGTTCAGTCAGCTGCATCTCGATGCGGACAAGACCTACGTCGCAGGCGTGCAGTTGGGCTTCAAGACGTCGACCGGCGATGCCGAGGGCGATGTGATCGCCGAGCGCCCGGTGGCCGTGACCGCAGACGATCTGGCTCGCGTGCAGGCGCAGTTCACTGGCCCGATCCGGCAGGTGCCACCGATGCACAGCGCGTTGAAGAAGGACGGCAAGCCGCTCTACGAGTACGCCAGAGAGGGCGTCGAGATCGAACGGCCGCCGCGGGACGTGCTGATCCACCGCCTGTCGTTGAACGCGACGGCCCCGGACTTCCTGGAGATGGAAGCCGACGTGAGCAAGGGCACCTACATCCGGACGCTCGGTGAAGATGTCGGCGAGGCACTCGGTTGTGGCGCGCATCTGAGCTCCCTGCGTCGCACCGCGACCGGCGGTTTCGACCTCGCCCGTTGCATCACGCTCGAGGCGCTCGAGGCGCTGAGCGAGGAGGAGCGCCTCGCTCAGCTTCTGCCTGCCGAAGCGCTCGTGGCCGGCCACACCCGCGTCACGCTGGGCACGGAAGATGCGGCACGTTTCCTGGCCGGTCTGCGCCGGCGCGGCGATTGGGCCGACAACGAAACCGTGGCCGTGTTCGGCAGCGAACCGCCCGCTTTCCTCGGCACGGCGCACATCGTGGCGAATGAACTGATACCGGGGCGCTTGCTGAACCCCATCGAAATCCAGCAAATCCTTTTGAACGCCCCCGTTCCCCATTTTTTCTGCGAAACGACATCATGAGCATCAAGCAAATCCGCAACATCGCCATCATTGCCCACGTCGACCACGGCAAGACCACGATGGTCGACCAACTGCTTCGCCAGTCCGGCACCTTCGCCGAGCACGAGAAGGTCGTCGACACCGTGATGGACAACAACGCGATCGAAAAAGAACGCGGCATCACCATCCTGGCGAAGAACTGCGCCGTGACCTGGGAAGGCACGCACATCAACATCGTCGACACCCCCGGCCACGCGGACTTCGGCGGTGAAGTGGAACGCGCGCTGTCGATGGTCGACGGTGTCGTGCTGCTGATCGACGCGCAGGAAGGCCCGATGCCGCAGACGCGCTTCGTCACCAAGAAGGCGCTGGCCCTGGGTCTGAAGCCCATCCTGGTGGTGAACAAGGTCGACAAGCCAGGCGCGCGCCCTGACTTCGTGGTCAACGCCGCTTTCGACCTGTTCGACAAGCTCGGCGCGACCGACGAACAGCTCGACTTTCCCGTGGTCTACGCCTCGGGCATCAATGGCTGGTCTTCGCTGGAAGAGGGCGCAGCGGGTGAACAATGGGGCCCCGACATGTCGGCCCTGTTCAACACGATCCTGAAGCACGTGCCGGCTCAGAAGGGCGATCCTGCCGCGCCGCTGCAGCTTCAGATTTCGGCGCTCGACTTCTCGACCTTCGTGGGCCGCATCGGCGTGGGCCGCATCAGCCAGGGCACCATCAAGCCGATGATGGACGTCGTCGTCATGGAAGGTCCGGACGGCAAGGCCATCAAGGGCCGTGTCAACCAGGTGCTGACATTTCAGGGTCTGGAGCGCGTGCAGGCCACCGAAGCCGGCCCGGGGGAGATCGTGCTGATCAACGGTATCGCCGACCTGAACATCGGCGTCACCGTGACCGACCCGACCAAGCCTTCGCCGCTGCCGATGCTCAAGGTGGACGAGCCGACGCTGACCATGAACTTCTGCGTGAACACCAGCCCGCTGGCCGGCCGCGAAGGCAAGTTCGTCACCAGCCGCCAGATCTGGGACCGCCTGCAGAAGGAACTTCAGCACAACGTGGCGTTGCGCGTTTCCGAGACCGACGAAGAAGGCATCTTCGAAGTCATGGGTCGCGGCGAACTGCATCTGACCATCCTCCTGGAGAACATGCGCCGCGAGGGCTTCGAGATGGCCGTGAGCAAGCCACGCGTGGTGATGAAGGACGTGGACGGCGAAAAGCACGAACCCATCGAGCTGGTGACGGCCGACATCGAAGAGCAGCACCAGGGCGGCGTGATGCAGGCGCTGGGCGAGCGCAAGGGCGAACTGGTGAACATGGAACCGGACGGTCGCGGCCGCGTGCGCCTCGAGTACCGCATTCCTGCGCGGGGCCTGATCGGCTTCACCAACGAGTTCCTGAACCTGACGCGCGGCTCGGGCCTCATCAGCAACATCTTCGACAGCTACGAAGCTCACAAGGGCGACATCGGTGGCCGCAAGCAGGGCGTGCTGATCTCGATGGACGACGGTGAGATCTTCACCTACGCCCTGGGCAAGCTGGACGACCGCGGCCGCATGTTCGTCAAGGCGAACGATCCGGTGTACGAAGGCATGATCGTCGGCATCCACAGCCGCGACAACGATCTGGTGGTGAACGCCACGCGCACCAAGCAGCTGACGAACTTCCGCGTGTCCGGCAAGGAAGACGCGATCAAGATCACGCCGCCGATCGAACTCACGCTGGAATATGGCGTGGAATTCATCGAAGACGACGAACTGGTCGAAATCACGCCGAAGAGCGTGCGCCTGCGCAAGCGTTTCCTCAAGGAAAGCGACCGCAAGCGCGCCAGCCGCTAAATAAGCCTTCGAGGCTTTCTTGAGGCTGACGCACGGTCGCGCAGTCTGGGTGATGGTCGGCGTGACCCTCTTGTGGGGCACCGCCGGTGTCGTCACGCGCCAGCTCGAACATGCGCGCAGCTTCGAGGTGACCTTCTGGCGCAGCGCGTTCACAGCGTTGGCGCTGCTCGTGATCTTGCCTGCCTGGCAGGGGCGCGAGGTGTTCGCGATAATCCGCCGCGGCGGTCGCGCACTCTGGATCTCCGGCCTGTGCTGGAGCGTCATGTTCACCGCCTTCATGGTGGCATTGACGCTCACCAGCACCGCCGATGTGCTCGTTACGCTGGCGATCGGGCCGCTCTTCACTGCCCTGGCAGCGCGCCTCTTCATCGGGCACCGCCTGCCGCCTCGCACCTGGGGCGCCATCGCCGTGGCGGGGCTGGGCATCGGCTGGATGTACGGCACGCAACTGGGCAATGGCCAGTGGGTGGGGACGCTGGTCGCGCTGTGCGTGCCCGTCGCTGCGGCCGCCAACTGGACGGTGGTTCAACACGCGAACGAGCAGGGTCAGCGCATCGACCTCGTGCCAGCGGTGCTGATCGGTGCCGCACTGTCGGCACTCATGACGCTGCCACTGGCTTGGCCCTTTGGCGCGACGACCCGCGACCTGTTGCTGCTGGCCTATCTCGGCGTATTCCAGCTGGCGATTCCGTGCGTGGGATCGGTGTTGTGCGCGCGCGTGCTCAGCGCGCCGGAGGTGTCGTTGCTGGCCTTGCTCGAGGTCATCTTCGGCATCGCCCTGGCGTGGGGCGGTGCTGCGGAAGTGCCGGCTGCCAGCGTCCTGATCGGTGGCGCACTCGTCGTCGGTGCGTTGGTCTTCAACGAGCTGCTCGGTGTGCGGGAGCGGCAGGCCGGTTGACCTGCATCACGCGCACATAAAAAAAGCCGGCATATGCCGGCTTTTTCGTTGACGTCAGGTGGCATCAAGGACGCGCGATCTTCCAGTTGCCGTTGGCAAAGCCGTCACCCGTGCGGTCGCCGGCCTTCATGTCCTTGGACCAGTAGTAAAGCGGCGCACCCTTGTAGGCCCACTGCTTCTTGCCGTCGTCGCGCACGACCACGCTGTAGTCGCCCATGGGCTTCGCGGCGTCCGGCGCTGCGAGCGCAGGCCAGTTCGTGATGCAGGGGCCGTTGCAGGCCGACTTGCCGCTGCCCGCGGTGTCGCGGGCGAAGGTATAGAGCGTCATGCCATTCGGGCCGACCAGCACGCCGTCGGCGGTGCGCGTCGGCGTGTCGGGCATACCGGCGGTCTTGCTGGACATGCTGCCGCAGCCGGCGAGAAGGGCGACGGCCAGGATAGAGGCGCTGAGCAATTTCATGGAGGGTTCTCCTTGGGTTGAAAAACAGAACGCGGGACATCGATCGACATCTCGCACCTGCCGACGATATACCAGCGTCGGACGTTAGCCACTGTCAGCGGTTGTGGGTCTTCATTGCGCGCTCGACCTCACGCTTGCCTTCGCGGTCCTTGATCGTGTCGCGTTTGTCGTGTTCGGCCTTGCCCTTTGCCAGCGCAATCTCGCACTTCACCTTGCCGGCTTTCCAGTGGAGGTTGAGCGGCACCAGCGTGTAGCCCTTCTGCTCGATCTTGCCGGTCAAACGGCGGATCTGCTCCTTGTGAAGCAACAACTTCTTCGTTCGGATCGAATCAGGCGTCGTGTGGGTCGAGGCACTGCGCAGCGGGTTGATCTGCAGGCCGACGACGAACATCTCGCCATCGCGGATCACGACGTAGCCGTCGGTGAGTTGGACCTTGCCTTCGCGCAACGATTTGACTTCCCAGCCTTCGAGCACAAGACCGGCCTCGAACTTCTCCTCGAAGAAGTAGTTGTAGGCGGCCTTCTTGTTGTCGGCGATGCGGGAGGAGGTGTCTTGTTTCTTGGTGGCCATGGCGGTCTCATTTGGGGGCGCATGGCATCAATACAATCGAAACGCACATACCGTGCCGATTCTATGAAAACCGTTCACAAGTCCGTCCTCATTTGGTACAGCGCCGAAGAGATGTACGCCCTGGTCACCGATGTGGCGAAGTACCCGGAGTTCCTGCCCTGGTGCGATCGCGCGCGCGTTATCGAAGAAGACGAGGCCGGCATGACCGCCGAAGTGGGCCTTGCTTTCGGCGGCATCCGCCAGCAGTTCACGACGCGCAACACCCATGTACCTGGACGTGAGGTGCATCTCAAATTGGTCGAAGGGCCATTCTCCAATCTGGACGGCGACTGGAAATTCAATCCCGTCGGCGAGCAGGGCGAGCGCGCCTGTCGGGTGGAACTGGACCTGCGTTACGGCTTCAGCAACTTCGCGTTGCAGGCGCTGGTCGGGCCGGTGTTCGACAAGGTGGCGTCAAGTTTGGTGGAAGCTTTCGTGCAGCGCGCCGAGCAGGTCTACGGCAAGACGTGAAGGGCGCGATGATCCGCGTCACGCTGGTTTGTGCGCCCGCCCCGCGGCGGGTGTTCGAAGAGTTCTTGGCGTTGCCCGAAGGGACGACGGTGCGGCAGGCCGTCGATGCCAGTGCGCTTTGGGCCCCGCAAACCTTGCGCGACCCAGTCGACTTTGTTCCCGGCATTTGGGGAAAAGCGACCGCATGGGACCGGGTGCTGGACGAGGGGGACCGACTGGAACTCTGCCGGGCACTGACTGTCGACCCCAAGGTGGCGCGCCGCGAGCGTTTCCAGCAGCAGGGTGCGCGCGGGACCGGACTGTTTGCGCGTCAGCGCGAGGGCGGCAAATCGGGCTACTGAAAGGATGCGGCGCCACCCCCGAATGGAGGGCGCCGCGCCTTACTTGCAGTCGCTGTCGATGACGGACTGCAGGCGCTGCTGCTCGGTGGCGCGCGCCTTGTCGTCCATGATCTCGCGCTCACCCTGTGCGTTGAGCCGCGCGACGCGAATGCCGCTGTCGAAGGTCGCCTTGCCTTGGCGCGCGCGTCCGCAGTTGTCGGCCTTCGCCTTTGCGACCTTTTGGGCCTCCGCAACTTGTTTGGCCTTCTCCGCTTCTTCGGCCTTGCGCGTCTTCTCCTCGAGCTCCTTGTCGACACCCGTCGGGCGTGGCGCACTGGCTGCGCTTGCCGACGGGGCCGGTACGGGCATCGCTTCCGGCGCCGCGCCGGCCGGCGCGAAGTTTGACCGCGGGCTGGGAGAACCGGCGCGGCGAACGATGCTCTTGTCGGGGATATCGGGCGGGGGCGCCTGATCGCTGAAGACTTTCTTGCCTCCCTTGTCGATCCACTCCCACTGCGCGTCCGCCACGAGCGGCATGGCGCACCACAAACCCAAGAAAAACAAATGCGCGAATTTCATGGCCGGCAGTTTAGCGCTCCCTTACGTTTTGCAATATCTCGGGCCGGTGGTCTCTTGCGTTCCTCTCGCCCTCGCCGAGCGGCGGCGCGGGGGTAGGGATGGCGCAGCCGCCGCAGGGACACGGTGCAGCGGGCTCGGGTTATCACGGAGGCCTCGCTACAATTCGTCTTTTGGAGCCTTCCCCATGCGCCTTCTCGGCAAAGCGCTCACCTTCGACGACGTGTTGTTGGTGCCAGCGTACTCCCAGGTCCTGCCCAAGGACACCTCCCTCGCCACCCGACTTTCGCGCAACATCACGCTGAACCTTCCCCTGGTCTCCGCGGCAATGGACACCGTGACCGAGGCTCGCCTCGCGATCGCGATCGCGCAAGAGGGAGGCATGGGCATCGTCCACAAGAACCTCACTGCGCAACAGCAGGCCGCCGAGGTAGCCCGTGTGAAGCGCTACGAGTCGGGGGTGCTGCGCGACCCAGTGGTGATCACGCCGACGCACTCCGTGCGGCAAGTGATGGCCCTGTCCGACCAGCTGGGCATCTCGGGCTTTCCGGTGGTCGACGGCGGCAAGGTGGTCGGCATCGTGACGGGCCGCGATCTGCGTTTCGAGACGCGCTACGACGTGCCAGTCAGCGAGATCATGACGCAGCGCGACAAGCTCATCACCGTGCCGGACGGCACCACGCTGGCCGACGCGAAGGCGCTGCTCAATAAATACAAGCTCGAGCGTCTGTTGGTCATCAACAGCGACTGGGAACTGAAGGGCCTGATCACCGTCAAGGACATCACCAAGCAGACCAGCTTTCCGAACGCGGCACGCGACGGCAGCGGTCGTCTGCGCGTGGGCGCTGCCGTCGGTGTGGGCGACGGCACCGAAGAGCGCGTCGAAGCGCTGGTGGCCGCCGGTGTCGACGCCATCGTGGTCGACACCGCGCACGGCCACAGCGCCGGCGTGATCGAGCGCGTGCGCTGGGTCAAGAAGAACTATCCACAGATCGACGTGATCGGCGGCAACATCGCGACCGGCGATGCGGCGCGTGCATTGGCCGACGTAGGCGCTGATGCGGTCAAGGTGGGCATCGGTCCGGGCTCGATCTGCACCACCCGCATCGTGGCCGGCGTGGGCGTGCCGCAGATCATGGCGGTCGACAGCGTGGCCACGGCGCTACAGGGCACAGGCGTGCCGCTCATTTCCGACGGCGGCGTGCGCTATTCGGGCGACATCGCCAAGGCGATCGCCGCGGGCGCGAGCACCGTGATGATGGGCAGCATGTTCGCCGGCACAGAAGAGGCACCGGGTGAGATCGTGCTGTACCAGGGCCGCAGCTACAAAAGCTACCGCGGCATGGGCTCCATCGGCGCTATGCAGCAGGGCAGCGCCGACCGCTACTTCCAAGAATCGACCACCGGCAACCCCAACACCGACAAGCTCGTGCCCGAAGGCATCGAAGGCCGTGTGCCGTACAAGGGCTCGATCGTCTCCATCGTCTACCAGATGGCCGGCGGTGTGCGCGCTAGCATGGGCTACTGCGGCTGCGCCACCATCGCCGACATGCAGAACAAGGCCGAGTTCGTCGAGATCACCACGGCCGGCATCCGCGAGAGTCATGTGCACGACGTGCAGATCACCAAGGAAGCGCCCAACTACCGGGCGGAGTGATCCACGCATGCAACACGACAAGGTTCTGATTCTCGACTTCGGCTCGCAGGTGACTCAACTCATCGCACGCCGCGTGCGCGACGCACACGTGCTGAGTGAAGTGCACCCGTGCGATGTCACCGACGACTGGGTGCGCGCCTACGCCGCAGACGGCCACCTGAAGGGCGTGATCCTTTCGGGGAGCCACGCCAGCGTCTACGAGGAAACCACCGACAGGTGTCCGCAGGCCGTGTTCGACCTCGGCGTGCCGGTGCTCGGCATCTGCTACGGCATGCAGACCATGGCGCAGCAACTGGGCGGCAAGGTCGAAGGCGGCCAAACCCGCGAATTCGGCGCCGCTGCGGTGCGTGCCCACGGCCACACGGCGCTCTTGAAAGACATCGTGGACTTCACGACACCGGAAGGCCACGGCATGTTGAACGTCTGGATGAGCCACGGTGACAAGGTCACCGAGCTGCCGCCCGGCTTCAAGCTGATGGCCAGCACCGACAGCTGCCCGATCGCAGGCATGGCCGACGAGGACCGCCGTTACTACGCGCTTCAGTTTCATCCTGAGGTGACTCACACCGTGCAGGGCCAGGCGATCCTCGACCGCTTCGTGCTCGACATCTGCGCGGCCAGGCCCGACTGGGTCATGCACGACCACGTCGCCGAAGCGGTTGCGAAGATCCGCGAGCAGGTGGGCGACGAGGAAGTCATCCTCGGCCTGTCAGGTGGTGTCGACTCCTCGGTGGCTGCGGCGCTGATCCACCGCGCCATCGGCGACCAACTCACCTGCGTCTTTGTCGACCACGGTCTGCTGCGGCTGAACGAGGGCGACCTCGTGATGGAGATGTTCGTCGGCAAGCTGCACGCGAAGGTCATTCGCGTAGACGCGAGCGATCTGTTCCTCGGCAAGCTGGCCGGCGTGAGCGATCCGGAAGCCAAGCGCAAGATCATCGGCGGTGAGTTCGTCACCGTGTTCAAGCAGGAAGCCGCCAAGCTCACCAGCGCGGGTGCTAAAGGCGCGAAGTGGCTGGCACAGGGCACGATTTATCCGGACGTGATCGAGTCGGGCGGCGCCAAGAGCAAGAAGGCCGTCACCATCAAGAGCCACCACAACGTAGGCGGCTTGCCGGAGCAACTCGGCCTGAAGCTGCTTGAGCCGCTGCGCGACCTTTTCAAGGACGAAGTGCGGGAACTCGGTGTGGCACTCGGCCTCCCGCACGCCATGGTTTACCGCCATCCGTTTCCTGGCCCGGGCCTGGGCGTGCGCATCCTCGGCGAGGTGAAGAAGGAGTACGCCGAACTGCTGCGACGTGCCGACGACATCTTCATTCAGGAGTTGCGCAACTTCACCGATCAGTCGACCGGCAAGAGCTGGTACGACCTCACCAGCCAAGCCTTCACCGTGTTCCTGCCGGTGAAAAGCGTGGGCGTGATGGGCGATGGGCGCACCTACGAGTACGTCGTCGCATTGCGCGCCGTGCAGACCAGCGACTTCATGACCGCCGACTGGGCAGAGCTACCGTACGCGCTGCTCAAGAAGGTGTCGGGTCGGATCATCAACGAGGTGCGCGGCATCAATCGGGTGACCTACGACGTGAGTTCCAAGCCGCCGGCGACCATCGAGTGGGAGTGAACGAAGAGCGCCTCGGCGCTCTTTTTTTGCCGCCACGAACAGGCTATGGACGCTGAAGCGCTTCCGCGAGGGCCCGCACGCTCAAAGGTGCAGACCCTTCGGCCTTGTTGCTGATCGTCACGTAAACGTTCTGCCCGGCATTCGCCGTGCCGAGCACCACGCGCGCCAGCGCGGCGCGGGTTTCGATGTCCGGGTCGACCATGCGGTCGAAGGGCTCGTACAGCTTCTCTGCGGCTTCGTAACCATAGGCGCCATGTCGCCGGTTGAAGTTCCATCGACACACCAACGGCCCGGGCCACAGGGCGCGAAGCATCGGCAACTGTGCTTCGATCGGAGGCAGTTTCGGATGCAAGCCCAGGCAATAGGTCGCACCGGTCTGGCGCAGGACATCCGCCAGCGCCGGCGTGAGCAGCGCTGCGTCGCGCACCTCGACCGCGATCACGGCGTCGGGCGCCGTGGCGCGCAGCGAGGGCAGGGCGCGCAGCATCGTGGCCAGGCGATCCAACAACTGAGGCCAGTGCGCCAGCATCGACATCGGGAGCGGGCTCAGCTGGAACACCAGCGCACCGATCTTGGCGCCCAGTCCTTCGAGGGCGGGCTGGACGAACTCGCGGACGGCGATGTCCGGACTGAGAAAAGCCGGATTGGGCTGTCGCCCGCGGCCCTCTTCGCCACGCACCTGCGCGTCCGTCACGAGGCTGGGCGCCTTCACGACAAATCGGAAGTCGGGCGGGACCATGGCGGACAGACGGGCGTACTGACTGGCGCTCAAGGGGCGGTAGAAGGCGCGGTCCACGCACACGCTACGCAACAGCGGATGGCGTGCATAGGCTGAGAGGCCCTGCTTGGCCAGCAACGTCTCGCTGCAAGCCTTGTCCCAGACGATGCCTGCCCAGCCGGGGTAGGACCACGTCGACGTGCCGAGTCGCACGTGGGCAGGCAAGCCTTCTGCCAGCGCTTGCAGTGCAGGATCGGGCACCTGCGCCTCAATCGCGGCGGTACGGGCCAAGCGTGGCGCGGCAGCCTTCGCGGGCCGGAGGGAGGGCGACGGCGCGGACGGCGCGGACGGTGGCAGCGCCGCGTCGCCATCGGGAAAGAGCAAGTCCTGCATGGTCTGATCGATGCGGCATTGTCGCTTTCGATTTGCCACACTCCGAGCCAGGGGACAATCGAAACTCGGAGACATCGCCATGCACCTTCCATCCCAGTTCAATGCCAAGCCTAACTTGAGACCCAAGCCCAGGTGGTCGGACAGGCACGCCGCGTTGTGTGGCGGGGAAGGGCGCTGAAATGCGGATGTTCGGACTGGTCGGTTTGGTGCTGGCATCGCTGATCGTCGGCGTGCTGATCAAGAAGCAGACAAGCGAGCTCGCAACACCTGCCGCCCTCGCCGCGCCGCCCTCTGCCAGCACCTCCACGCCGACGGCGCGGGCACTGGGCCAGCAAGTGCAGGAGGCCTTCAAACAATCGCTCGATGCCGCCGTGCAGCAGCAACGTGCGATGCCTGACGAGGCCCAATGAAACGCACGGCGATGACCGACATCGACTGGATGCAACAGGCGCTCGCCGAGGCACGGCTGGCGGGTGCGGCGGGTGAAGTGCCTGTGGGTGCGGTGTTGGTGAAGGACGGCCAGCGGATCGCCGTCGGACGCAACGCGCCGGTGGCGCTGCACGATCCCAGCGCGCATGCTGAAATCGCTGCGCTGAGGGCTGGCTCCGCCGCCATGGGCAACTACCGTCTCGACGGGTGCGAGTTGTTCGTCACGCTTGAGCCGTGTGCGATGTGCGCTGGCGCGATGTTGCATGCGCGGCTGGCGCGCGTGGTCTACGGCGCACCCGATGCCAAGACGGGTGCGGCGGGGTCGGTGATCGATCTGTTCGCGCAGCCGCAACTCAACCACCGTACCCGGCTGCAAGGCGGCGTCTTGGCGGACGAATGCGCCACCGTCCTGCAGGCCTTCTTTCAGCAGCGACGCTCGCAAACCCGCGACAGTGCTCAACCGCTGCGTGACGACGCGCTGCGGACCCCCGACAGTCGCTTTGCAGGCCTTGCCGATGACGGCTTCGCATCGAACTACGTTTCCGGCCTGCCCGTGCAATGTGGTTGGCGCATGCACTACGTCGACGAGGGGCCTCGCGAGCCTGAGGCGACGGTCCTGTGCCTTCATGGACCGGGCCGATGGGCCTACGAATTTCGTCATCTGATCGCTTTGCCTGGACCGCGCTGGCTGGCGCCTGACCTGATCGGTTTCGGCCGGAGCGACAAGCCCAAACGCGCCGCCGTGCACACGCTGGCGTGGCATCGCGATGTGCTGATCGGCTGGCTAGAACGGCTCCAACCAGGCCCGGTCCTGCTGGCCCCTGCCGATGGTGCGGCGCCGCTCGCCATGCTGCTGCAGGACGCCGGGTCACGGCGCTTCGTCGGAGTGCTGCCTGTTCCCGACGCGATGGACGGTGCAGCCCGAGCGGCCTGGCAGGCGCCGTTTCCCGATCGGGGACATGCCGCGGCTTTGCGTGCCTGGGGCGACCCAACGCCCGACGCTTCGGGCGCCTCGCCGGCCCAGGCGCGTGCCTGGATCGAAACCGCAATGGGATACTTCACGCCGTGAGCAAACATATCTACATCTATTCGCCTTCCAGCGCCGTGCGCGACAAGGCTGCGTTTCGCCGCGGTGTGAAGCGCCTTCAGGCACTCGGCCACGAAGTCGAAATCGACGAGACTGCACTGTCCAGCCACCAGCGTTTTGCCGGCGATGACGCGACCCGGCTTGCAGCCATTGCGCGTGCCGCTGCGAGCGGTGCAGACGTGGCGTTGATCTCGCGCGGCGGCTACGGTCTGACGCGCATCCTCGACGCCATCCCCTACAAAGCCGTCACCAAGGCCATCGATCAGGGAACCGCGTTCGTCGGTCTCAGCGACTTCACGGCGTTTCAGAATGCGCTGCTCGCAAAGACCGGTGCGTGCACCTGGGCCGGCCCCTCTGTGGGCGAGGATTTCGGCGCCGAGGGTGGGCCCGACGACATCATGGAGGCGTGCTTCGACGACATGGTCAGCGGGCAGGGCGAAGGCACGGGGTGGCGTATCGCGGCCCGCGACGGCGACGTTCCGACGCTTCGCCCGTTTCAAGACGCCGTGCTATGGGGCGGCAACCTGTCGGTGCTCGTGAGCTTGCTGGGCACGCCTTATTTCCCGGCTGTAGACAAGGGCGTGCTGTTCCTCGAGGACGTGCACGAGCACCCTTACCGGCTCGAACGCATGCTCGATCAATTGCGTCATGCCGGCGTGCTCGCGCGCCAACGTGCGGTGGTGCTGGGGCAGTTCACTTCGTTCAAGAAGGTGCCGCACGACCGCGGTTTCGGACTCCAAAATGTGGTGACAAGGCTCCGCACGCTGGTGAAGGTGCCGGTTTTGACGGGCCTGCCGTTCGGCCATGTGCCAACGAAGGTGATGCTGCCGGTGGGCGCGAGGATTGAGATGGCGATCGAAGGCCGCGAAATCTTCATGGTCTGGGGACATCGACACGCCCACTGAGGGCGGGGCGGTGCGCCTTGCGGCCAGGGGCGCAATCAGACAGTGAAACGGTGGTGGACCCGAGGGCCCATGGTCTGGGGCAGACCCCCCTTGAACAGCCGATTGATCTGCTTCATGCGGCGCTGAGCGACGTGCTCTCCGTCGATTTCAGCCAGTGCGGACATCAGGTCCTGGCGCAGATACCAGAGCGCTTCGAGGTCATCGGCGAAACGCACGCGCTGTGCGATGCGCTGCACGCGGTGTCCGCCCGAGGCCTCCAGCAAAGTCAGCATCGCCGTGCGGATCTGGCCCAACCGGCGGTCTGCCGACCGGCGCAGATTCAAGCCGGGAAAGGACAGAAGGCGAAAGAAGCTGCTGGGAAACATGGAACAAAAGGCATAACGCCGGAAGCCATTGACAACGCTACGTTAATTGCGGGCTGTGACTGCCACAAGTGCCGACACACTTAAACATGTTTTAAAACAACATACTTCACGGTTTTCTGCAAGTGGCTCCTTCAAATGAATACCAAGGGCCTACGCAGCGACGGCGGGTTTTGTGGCCATGAGTCTCCTCGGACCTGAATCGAACACCTGAATGTCAACTGCGATGTGCTTACCAAGACGTCGTGAAAGTTAGACAAGACGTCACCTATCGGCTGCCGCTTTGCCATAATCAGCCAGCTACTGCTACCAAAAACTGCACAACATGGGCGCCAATTCGACAGTCGTTTTTGCAGATTTGACGGGAAGCACCAGGGTCTTCGAGGCAATGGGGAATGAGCGCGCCACCGATACGGTCACGCGCCTCACGCAGTGGATTGCCGGTGTTTGCGAGGCCCACGGGGGTCGGGTCGTGAAAATGCTCGGCGATGGCGTTCTGGCGATTTTCGAGGCCGCCGATGGTGCGAGCGCCACGGTGCTCGAACTGCAGCGTAATCACCAAAAGCGATTGCAGGCCTGGCCTGCGGCATTGCGTATGGATCTGCAGATTGGCGTGGCGAGCGGCGAAGTGCTGGAGGTCGACGGAGACTGCTATGGCGACGCCGTCAATCTGGCCTCGCGTCTGAGTGACTTGGCAGGCCCCGGGCAGATCTGGGCGACCGAGTCGGTCGTCGCGCAGCTGCGCGAGGGTGAAGTGCGACATCGCAGCCTCGGACCCATCAATATCCGTGGAAAGAGCGAGATGCCGGTGGTGCATCGCATCGACTGGCAAGAAGAACTCTCGGAGTTTCTTACGATGCCAGCTGCTTTGGCGCACACAGCCCGATCACAGGATTCGAGCTTCGGACAGATCGAGCTGGCCTGGTTGGACGTGCGCTCGATGTTCAGCGCGGCGCAACTGCCGATTCATCTGGGACGCGTCGACGAAGCGCAGTTCGTGGTGAACGACCCTCGGGTTTCGCGGCTGCATGCGCGCATCGAGGCGCGCCAGGGCAGCTGTGTGCTGGTCGACGTCAGCACCTATGGGACCTGGGTCCGCTTCCATGGCAGCGGTGGCCCCAGCGGCGAGATAGCGCTGCGCCGAGACGAGTGCGTGCTGCACGGCAGCGGCGAGATAGGTCTCGGCGCACCCTTGAGCGATTTCAGCGCACCGACCATCGCGTTCAACACGACCGGTGGAAACTTGCTGCTGTCGAGGCGCGACGCTCGTTGAGCGTGTCTGCTGCGCAGGACGGTCGAGCACTTTCGATGGCAACGTGCTTTCAGGAGGACGCGACGTTGAAAGCTAAGTCCACGAGCTGTGATCGAGAGCCAGCCAACAAGCGCCCATGACTTAACATAATATACATTGTATTATTCGGTCAGCGTGGGCCTCACGACCGGTCGTCGAACCGGTTCTACGTCTCATGTGAGCACCCCGGAAACGCGGACTTGGAAGCTGCGCCGACTGGCACTCTCAGCCTTTCTTCTCGTTGCCATAGCGGTCAGGCCGCACACGTCACCACTTGCCGTCGCCCGCTTTTTTGCGCGTGAACCCAGACAGCATCTCAACTGCATCGGGTCGGTTGCCACGCTTGGCGAAGTCGATCGCGGTCATGCCTTGCTGGTTCTTCATTGCCGTGTCGGCGCCCTCATCGAGCAAAAGCTTCACGCTGTCGATCGAGCCGTACATCGCAGCCATCATCAGCGGCGTGGTGCCGTTGGGCGACTGCGCGTCGATAAAGGCGTACTTGTCGAGCAGCAGTTTCATGATTGCCACTTGGCCACTGCTGGCCGCGTAATGGAGTGGCGTCCAACCCGGCTTGTTGATGTCTGCATCGCGCGCGATCAGCTTGGTCACCAGATCCTGCTGACCCTTGATGGCAGCGAGCATCAGCGGACTTTCATCGCTTGCATTGCGCGAATCGACGTCGGTCTTGGGTGACGCCAGCAACACATCGATCACGCGTGGCGACGGCTCCCGCACAGCGATCAGCAGACCAGTAAGACCTTTTTCGTCGCGCGTGTTGGGGTCGAACCCGCGCTTGAGCAGCGACTGGATCGCGCCGGCGTTATCGCCTCTCACGGCCCGAAAAAAATCGCTGAAAGAATCAGCGTTCGCCGAAAAAGACGCGACAACGACAAGCAGATAAACGATTTTCTTCATGTGAAGTCTCATGAGCGGACGCCTCTGAACAGAGATTCGAAGTTGGCGCTGGTGGCCGCGGCAATGGCTTCGACGGTTTGATTTCGCACTTGCGCGATCTGTTGCGCGACGAGCGGGACGTACGACGGATTGTTGGTTTTCCCGCGATACGGAACCGGTGCGAGATAGGGGCTGTCGGTTTCGATCAGCATGCGGTCCAGTGGGACGAAGGCGGCCACGTCACGCAGGTCTTGCGCTTTCTTGAACGTGAGAATGCCCGAAAACGAGATATAGAAGCCCAGGTCGAGCGCCGCGCGCGCCACCTCGGCCGTTTCGGTGAAGCAGTGAAAGACGCCGCCTGCCGCCGCGCCGGTGCCATCTTCGCCCTCCTCCTTCAGGATCGCCAGCGTGTCGGCCGAGGCGTCGCGGGTATGGATCACCAGCGGCATACAAACATGCTGCGCAGCGCGGATGTGCACCCGGAAGCGATCTCGTTGCCATTCCATGTCGGCGATGCTGCGGCCGCCCTTGCGTTCTTCCATTTGGTAGTAATCCAGCCCCGTCTCCCCGATGGCGACCACCTTCGGCAGCGATGCCCGGCGCACCAGGTCGTCGAGGCTGGGCTCGGCGATGTCCTCGTTGTCCGGATGCACCCCCACGCTGGCCCAGAAGTTGTCGTACTGCGCCGCCAGCGCCTGCACCGCATCGAACTCCTCGAGCTTGGTGCAGATGCACAAAGCGCGGTCGACCTGCGCTGCGTCCATGGCGGCGCGAATCTGCGGCATCTCGGCAGCAAATTCGGGAAAGGTGAGGTGGCAGTGGGAGTCGGTGAACATCGGTGCAACGGAATTGGCGGCGCGTGCGTACCGCAAAGATGCCCGCCACGGAGGCCGGGGCTCGCAGGATCAGATGGTCTGGGTCGGCCGGTCAGACGCCATCGAGCCACCCAAGGCCTCTTCGATACGTGCCTTGAGCTGGCGCGACTTCTCGTCCGCCGGGAAACGGATGCCCACGCCCGGCGCCCGGCTGCCAGCGGCGCGCGCCGGCGTGATCCACGCGACCTTGCCGGCCACAGGATAGCGCTGGGGATCGTCGGGCAAGGTCAGGAGCACGTAGACGTCATCGCCCAGCCGGTACTCGCGTGACGTCGGAATGAAAATGCCGCCTTCCGCGAACAAGGGGATGTACGCGGCATACAGCGCACCCTTCTCCTTGATCGCCAGCTGGATCACGCTGGGCCGAGGTGGTGCGGGTGTGGCGGAAGCGGGTGTGTTCATGGGCGACGCGCCGAGTTTAGGGCGCTTCGCGCTTCGCTCACAAGCGCCTCGAGCATCAAGCCCGCATTGAAGGGATGCTCCGCCGTGCGAGCCGCAGTCGCCAATGATTTCGACCAGCGCGCCAACGCGACAGTCGAGGGCGCAGGTGGCAGCTCGGCGGCCGCGAAGAAACGGGGTTCTGCCCCGCTGCCGACGGCCATCAGGTCGTGGCAGATCTTCTGTAGCGCGTCGATGGCCTGGGCCGGCGCATGGTCGCTCAGGGCGCCGACTTCACCGCGAAGCATGGCCTTGGGCAGCAGCGACCAAGCCTTCGGCGACTGGCCGTTGCGCGCCAGCCGCAGGGCATCCGAAGGTCGTCCGCCTGCGGCGCGCAGCAGAGCGGGCGCGTCGTCGGCAGAGACCTGGCGCTCAGCCAGCCATGCCACGGCTTCCGCCTGCTGCGGCCAGGGCAACGTGAAGCCGAGGCAACGGCTGCGGATAGTCGGCAGCAGTTGCCATGCGGCTTCACTGGCCAGCACGAATCGCACGTCACCGACAGGCTCTTCAAGCGTCTTCAGCAAGGCGTTGGCGGTGATCGCGTTCATGCGCTCGGCCGGGTACACGAACACCACCTTGCCGCGGCCGCGCGCGCTGGTGCGCTGGGCGAAGCCGACCGCGTCTCGCATCGCCTCGACCCGGATTTCGCGGCTCGGCTTGCGTTTCTTGTCGTCGATGTCGGCCTGCGACTTCTCGTCGAGCGGCCAGCCAAGCTCGACCATCGCGACTTCGGGCATCAACACGCACAGATCGGCATGGGTGCGGACCTCGATCGCGTGGCAACTGGTGCAGCGGCCGCAGGCGCCGTGCTCACTGGGCGCCTCGCAGAGCCAGGCGCTGGCCAGCGCGAGCGCCAGTTCGTACTGGCCCAGCCCGGACGGGCCCTGCAGCAGCCAAGCGTGGCCACGCTGGCGCAGCAGATCGGCCAGGGGTCGGGCGAGCCAGGGCGCCAGCACGCTCATGCGAGGTGTCCGCGCTGGCGCAACACCGCCTCGACCTGGTGCCACACCTGATCGCGCGGCAGGTCGGCATCGATGCGCGCGAACCGCGGATCGGCGGCGCGCGCGGCGTAACCGGCGGCCACACGCCGGAAGAACTCGACCGGTTGCGCCTCGAACCTGTCGGGCAGCCGGGCGCCAGCCAACCGTTCGGCCGCCACCTCGGGATTCAGGTCGAACCACAGCGTGATGTGCGGCTGCAGCAGGGCATCGGCGTCGGCGCCCTGCCCCGCCTGCACCCAGCGTTCCAGCGTCGACAAGACACCGGCGTCGAACCCCCGCCCCGCACCCTGGTAGGCGAAAGTGGCGTCGGTGAAGCGGTCGCACAGTACGACGTCGCCACGTGCCAGCGCTGGGACGATCACTTGCACGACGTGGTCGCGACGCGCGGCGAAGACCAGCAGCGATTCGGTCAATGCGTCCATCGGTTGCGACAGGATCAGCCCGCGCAAGGTTTCGGCCAGCGGCGTGCCGCCGGGCTCGCGCGTGCGCGTGACGGTACGGCCCGATGCCTTGAACAGCACTTCGAGCGCGTCGATGTGGCTCGACTTGCCGGCGCCATCGATGCCTTCCAACGTAAGGAACAGTCCGCTCATGGTCCGTTGCCGGTCGGTTTGGGTTCGATGCCGCGTTGGTAGCGGTTGACCGCGCGGTTGTGCTCGTCGAGGGACGAACTGAACTGGCTCGATCCATCGCCGCGCGACACGAAGTACAGCGACTTGCTCCGCGCCGGCTGCACCGTGGCCAGCAGCGCGGCCTTGCCCGGCATCGCGATCGGCGTCGGCGGCAATCCGCCACGGGTGTAGGTGTTCCAGGGCGTGTCGGTTTGCAGGTCCTTCTTGCGCAGGTTGCCGTCGAAGGCGGCACCCATGCCGTAGATGACGGTCGGGTCGGTCTGGAGCGGCATGCCGACGCGCAGTCTGTTCACGAAAACCGCGGCAACCTCGGGCCGATCCTTGGCTTGGCCTGTCTCCTTTTCGACAATGCTGGCCAGTATCAGCAGTTCATCGGCAGATTTCAGTGGCAGGTCGCTGGCGCGGGCCGCCCATGCAGCCTCGAGTTTCTTGTCCATCGCGCGCATTGCGCGCTGCAACAGCGCGGTGTCGGTAGAGCCCTTGGAGTAGGTGTAGGTGTCCGGAAAGAACCGTCCTTCGGGCGGGACGCCCGGCCGACCGAGCCGGGTCATGAGCGCAACGTCGCTCTCGCCGACCGTTTCAGGTTTGAGCTGCTCGGCCTTGGCCAGCGCCGCGCGCACCTGTCGGAAGTTCCAGCCCTCGACAAGGACGATGCTGCGAGTCGCCTCCTCGCCGCGCACCAGCGTGTTGAGCAGAGTGCGCGGTGTCACGCCGCGCTCCAGCTCGTAGCTGCCGGCGCGAATCTGGCGGTCCTGGCCCGAGAAACGGAACCAGGCGTAGAGCAGCTGCGGCTGCACGCGTGCGCCGGTCGCCGCGATCGCGTCGGCCACTCCGCGCGGCGTGGTGCCGGGCTCGACCGACAGGTCGACGCTCGGTGCCGGCAGATCGAGCGGGCGATGCACCCACCACAGGCCCCACGCGCCGGCGCCCAGCACCATGAGTGCGGAGAGCAGAAAAAGGGTCAGGAAGAAGCGACGCAAACGTATGCCAAGAGGATAAATGGGAGGGAACGCGGCGCGCGGCCGCATCGATAACGGTAGCCCTGCGGCCCACGCGGAAGCGCGTCGGCCATGATAATTCAGCGATGACCTCTGCCCTTCCGAATGGTGTAACCGCACTTTCCCATCTGGGCGTGATTCGCGCCGAAGGCGCCGACGCCGCCAATTTTCTCCATGGTCAGCTCACGCAGGATTTCGCGCTGCTCAAACCCGGCGAGGCGCGCCTCGCTGCGCTTTGCACCGCCAAGGGCAGGATGATTGCCAGCTTCATCGGCGTGCGTCCCCGGCCCGACCTCGTGCTGCTGGTGTGCAGCCGCGACATCCTGGCGGCCACGCTCAAGCGGCTGTCGATGTACGTGCTGCGCGCAAAGGTGAAGCTGACGGATGCGAGCGAATCGATCGCGCTGTTCGGCCTGACCGGCACGGCGCTCGCGGCCAACGAGATCGATGCCGCAGCGGCGCCCGGCTTGCGCATTGCACGCCCAGTGCCCGGCAGCGAAGAGGAAGTCGGCATCGTGCCGCTCTACCCAGCCGACGGCGTGCCACGCGCGCTCTGGATGGGGCCGGCAGACGCCACCCGGCCGGTCGGTGGCGATGTCGACCTCGCGATCTGGCAGTGGAGCGAAGTGCGCAGTGGCGTCGCGACCTTGACGACCCCAGTGCTCGACGCCTTCGTGCCGCAGATGCTCAATTACGAGTCGATTGGCGGCGTGAACTTCAAGAAGGGCTGCTATCCCGGCCAGGAGGTGGTGGCGCGCAGCCAGTTTCGCGGCACGCTGAAGCGTCGGGCTTACGTCGCGACGGCCGATGCGCCGGTCGAGGCCGGGCAAGAAGTGTTCGCGGCCGGCGACGCCGAGCAGCCGGTGGGCACGGTGGTGCAGGCCGCCTCGGCGCCGGACGGCCGGTGGGCTGCGCTCGTGTCGATGCAGATCGCGGCGCTGGACGCTGGTCCACTGCACGCTGGCAGCGCGACCGGCCCGACGCTGCAGGTCGAGCCGCTGCCCTACCCGCTGCTGGCCGACATCTGATTCAGAGCGGTCGGCGCATCTCGATGTGCGCGATGCCGGCCTCTTCAAACGGCTCGCCCTGCGGGGCATAGCCCAGCCGGCGATAGAAGGATTCAGCACTGCGCTGCGCGTGCAGCGTCACCGCGCCGTCGCCACGCGCACCGGCCACGGCCTCCAAAGCACGCAGCACACTTTCACCGTGGCCGCCACCGCGCAGCGTCCGTTCGACAGCCATGCGGCCGATGCGTGCCAGCCCGGTCGATTCACGGATCAGCCGTGCGGTGCCGATCACCCGCCCGAGCCGATTGCGCGACACGGCGTGCAGCGCGGTCGCGTCGTGCTCGTCCCATTCCAGCTCATCGGGGATGCGCTGCTCCTTGACGAACACCGCCCGACGCAGACCGCCGGCACCACTGCCGAGCTTCTGCCAGTCGCCCGTTTCGACCGTGGCCATGGGCTCGCCGGCCTCGTAGGCAGCGAAGATCGCGCGCAGTTCGTCCGGCACCGGTCGCGAGGTCTGCGTGGCCGGGTCCGCAAAGACGTAGATCAACTCACAGGTCACGAGCAGATCGTCACCGCGGAACAGGCCGCCGTGGAACACGATCGACGAGGTGCCGACGCGCACGCACTTCATGGCGACGTCGAGGACGTCGTCCATGCGGGCCGAGGCGTTGAACTCGATCGTCGCCTTCTTCACGTAAAGATCGCCGCCGAGCGAGGCCATCGATTCCTCATACGGCAGCGCCAACGCGCGCCAGTAGTCGGCCATGGCGGTGTCGAAGTACATCAGGTAGTGCGCGTTGAAGACGATCTTCTGCATGTCGACTTCCGCCCAGCGCACACGCAGGCGGTGGAAGAAACGGAAGTCGCCGCGGTGTCGGAGTTCGGTCATGGTTTCAACGCTTCTTTCATGGCTTTCGCGGCGTCGGCGTGAGCCTGCAGCGCTTCGGGAATGGCGCGCCCCATCTTGATGAATTCGTGGATCACGCCGCGGTAGATCTCCAGATCGACTTGCACGCCGGCGGCGCGCAGCTTGTCGGCGTAGGCCACGCCTTCGTCGACCAGGGGGTCAGCCTCGGCCAGCCCGATCCAGGCGGGCGCGACGCCGTCGACGTCGTCCGCGTTCAGCGGCGCGAAGCGCCAGTCGTCGCGGTCGGCTTGCGTGCACACGTACTGGCTGAAGAACCAGCTGATCAGTGGCTCGTCGAGCAGCGGCCCGCAGGCGAAGCGCTGGTGCGAAGGCGTGTCCTGGTGGGCGGTGGTGCCCGGGTAGAACAAGAGCTGCAGCGCAACCGGGATGCCGGCGTCGCGTGCCATCACGGCGCACACGGCGGCGAGCGTGCCGCCGGCGCTGTCGCCACCCAGCGCGAGGCGGCTGCCGTCGAGACCGAGCGACGCCGCTTCGCGCGCGATGAACAGCACTGCGTCCCAGGCGTCGTTGGAGGCGGTCGGAAATTTGTGCGCGGGCGCGAGCCGGTAATCGATCGACACCACCGCGCAGCCACTGCGGCTGGCCAGCACGCGGCACAGCGTGTCGTGCGTGGCGATGCTGCCGACGGTGAAGCCGCCGCCATGGAAGAAGACGAGCACCGGCAGCACGTCCGCGGACGGTGCATAGAGACGCGCCGGCAACGCGAAGCCGTCGCGCGCGGCGATGTGGAAGTCTTCGATGCGGGACAGCGCCGGCTTCGGCACCTCGAGCACGCCCGCGCCCTTCTCGTAGGAGGCCTTGGCCTCGGCGGCAGTCAGTTCATTGAAGGGCGGGTGGCCGGCGCGCGCCATGCGCTCGACCACGCTCGCCATCTTCGGCGTCAGCATCGGTCGCCTCGGCGGGTGCGCGCCCGACGAGAAGGTGTTACCGCCGCGACATCGGCAAGGGTTTTGTTCATGGGCAAGATGGGGTCCTGTTGCTAGATTCACTCGTTCGCTTCAGCAAATCGTACCGCCCTCCAGCACCGACGCACTCGCCATGGCACTCATCACTTACCTGACCCAGATCCAGTTCGAATTCGGCGCGATCCGCCAGCTCAGCGCCGAGTGCGCGCGCGTGGGCATCCACCGTCCGATGATCGTGACCGATGCCGGCGTGCGCGCCGCCGGCATCTTGCAGACCACGCTCGACGCGCTGGGCGACCTGGAGGTATCGGTCTTCGATGCCACGCCATCGAACCCGACCGAAGCCGCCGTGCGTGCGGCCGTCGACCTCTACCGCAGCGGCCGATGCGACGGGCTGATTGCGGTCGGCGGAGGCTCGGCCATCGACTGCGCCAAGGGCGTGGCCATCGCGGCCACGCATGAAGGCCCGCTCAAGACCTACGCGACCATTGAAGGCGGCTCGCCCAAGATCACCGAGAACGTCGCACCGCTGATCGCCGTGCCCACCACCGCCGGCACCGGCAGCGAAGTGGCGCGCGGCGCCATCCTCATCGTGGACGACCACCGCAAGCTGGGCTTTCACAGCTGGCACATCATGCCCAAGGCCGCCATCTGCGACCCTGAATTGACCCTCGGCCTGCCGCCGCGCCTGACGGCCGCGACCGGAATGGACGCCATCGCGCACTGCATGGAGACCTTCATGTCGGCCGCCTTCAATCCGCCCGCCGACGGCATCGCGCTCGACGGCCTGGAACGCGCGTGGGGCCACATCGAGCGCGCCACCAAAGACGGCAGCGACCGCGAGGCGCGGCTCAACCTGATGAGCGCATCCATGCAAGGCGCGATGGCCTTCCAGAAGGGCCTGGGCTGCGTGCATTCGCTCAGCCACAGCCTCGGCGGCGCCGATCCACGCCTGCACCACGGCACGCTCAACGCCCTCTTCCTGCCGGCCGTGATTCGCTTCAACGCCGGTGCCGAGTCGGTCCAGAAGGAGCAGCGCCTGCAGCGCATGGCCCGGGCGATGAACCTCGATTCGGCCGGCGACCTCGGCGACGCCGTCCGTGACATGAGCAAGCGGCTGGGCCTTCCGACCGGCTTGGCCGAGATCGGCGTGACGCCAGCGCTGTTCGAGAAGGTGATAGACGGCGCGATGGCCGACCACTGCCACAAGACCAATCCCCGCCTCGCCACGCGCGACGATTACCGCGAGATGCTCGAAGCGTCCATGTGAAGCCGACCGGCCGTTGCTCGAATCAGGGCGACGGCGCAATCGCCTCGGCGTACTCGTAGAGCAGGCCGAGCAGCTCTTCGCCACGCTCGTCAGCAGATTCGGCCGCGGTGTCGATTTCCGCGAAGAACTGGTCGACATTGCGGGCACCGCCCTCGCCTTCCAGCAGCCGGGCCGCACGGTGCGCCTCCCAGCGCTCCGCCTCGTCGGGCGTGAGCGTGTCGATGAAGTTGCGCGCGCGGTAGCGAAACACGATCTCTTCCAGCCGCGCATCGTCGAACCCGGTGCGCGACAGCGCCAGCTCGGTCGGCGACAGGCCGCGCAACTGGTTCAGGCGCCGACGGTCGGCGTTGCCGACGAAGCCCCCGTACAGGTCTTCGTCGACATCCGGCGTCGCCTCCTTCGGCCGTTCGTACACCTGCGTCCAGATGGCGCTCATGTCGGGCAGATCGCGGGCGATGGCCGCGTGGCGCATCGCGGTGTCGAAGTCGACCTTCCAGCGCTCGGCCATCGCCGGCGTCAGCGTCTTGAGGTTGCCCACCACCATCGGCGACTTGTTCAGATGGATGCCCTTGATCGGCAACCGAACCACGCCTTCCGGCAGATCGGCCGTGCGCGTGAAGAGGCGCTGGCGCAGCGTGGGCACGTCGATGTCACGCAGCTCGTTCGGGTCGTGCGCCAGGTCCCACGCCAGCATTTCGTTCTTGTTGGTCGGGTGACTGGCCAGCGGCCACATCACGGCAAGGCAGCCGCGCTCGGCCGCGAACATGCCCGACACATGGAGGAACGGCTTGGCCGTCTCGCGCGTCGCCGGCAGCCCGAGTTCGTTCGACACCCGGTCCTTGCGGTGCAGGCCGAAGGCGAAGTCGAAGAGCCGCGGCTGCGCGTTGCGGATGAGACGCGCCAGCGCGATGGTGGCGCGCACGTCCGACAGCGCGTCGTGCGCCGCCTCGTGCAGCAGCCCGTTCGCGCGCGCCAGGTCGCCGAGCTTGAAGCTGGGCTTGCCGTCTTCCTTGGTCGGCCACTGGATGCCGTCAGGGCGCAGCGCATAGGTGAGGCGGACGACGTCGAGCAGGTCCCAGCGGCCGCAGTCGTTTTGCCATTCGCGCGCGTAGGGGTCGATGAGGTTGCGCCAGAACAGGAAGCGCGTCACCTCGTCGTCGAAGCGGATCGTGTTGTAGCCGACGCCGATGGTGCCGGGTTGCGAGAAGGCTTGTTCGACCGCGGCGGCGAACTGGTGCTCGGGCACGCCGCGCTCCAGCGCGAGCTGCGGCGTGATGCCGGTGATCAAACACGCCTCGGGGCTCGGCAGGTAGTCGGGCGCCGGCTGGCAATAGAGCATCAGCGGCTCGCCGACCTCGTTGAGTTCGGCATCGGTGCGGATGGCGGCGAACTGCGACGGCCGGTCGCGGCGCGGCACGGCGCCGAAGGTTTCGTAGTCGTGCCAGAGGAAAGTGTGAGCGGACATGGGGCGCGTCGGGTCGGTCAGAGCAAGGGAGAAGAAAGCCGGGCCAATGCGTCGCCCAGGCGGCGCGCGAAGCTCTGCGGCCGGTTCAGGCGCACGGCAGCCGCGCTGTGGAGATCGGTTTCGAATTGCGCCGCCAACGGCCGCGCCAGCGTCGGACCATAGACCACCGCCATCACTTCGTAGTTGAGGCGGAAGCTGCGGTTGTCGAAGTTGGCGGTGCCGATCATCGCGCAGTGATCGTCCACCACCAGCGTCTTGGAGTGCAGCATGCGCGCCTTGTACTCCCACACCTTCACACCGGCCGTGATGAGCTCGTCGTAGTAGGAACGCGCAGCGGCACTGACGATCGCCGAATCGCTCCGGCGCGGCACCAGCAGCCGCACGTCGACACCGCGCAGCGCGGCGCTGGTGAGCGCCATCAACGCGGGCTCGCCCGGCACGAAATAAGGCGTGGTGAGCCAGGCGCGCTCGCTCGCCGAGTGGATCGCTTCCACGTGCATCCGGTGGATCGCTTCGAGCGGACTGTCGGGGCCGCTGGTGACGATCTGTGCGCCGATCTTCCCTGCTTGCATCCGCGGCAGCATGTCGTCGAGCGACTGATCGACCATCCGTCGGGCACTCTCGCCAGTGGCGTAGCTCCAGTCTTCGAGAAAGGTGGTCTGCAGCCATCGCACGGCGCTGCCCTCGATCCGCAGGTGCACGTCGTGGTAGGCATCGGGGCGGGTGCGCCGGTCTTCCTCGTCCGTGATGTTCACGCCACCGGTGAATCCGATGCTGCCGTCGACGACGACGATCTTTCGGTGGCTGCGGTAGTTGGTCACCGGCCGCAGCCGGCGGCCGATCCGGGTGTCGTGGAACAGTGCGACGTGAATGCCCGCCGCGTGCAGCGGCGCCATGAATTTGCGTCCGATGCGCTTGGAACCGAGCGCGTCGAGCAGCAGACGCACCGCGACGCCTTGCTGGGCACGCTCGATCAGAAGATCGCGCAGCGCTGTCCCGATGCGATCGGGCTCGAAGATGTAGTACTCGAGATGCACATGGTGCCGCGCGCTGCGCACTGCCTCGAAGATCGCGTCGAAAGTGCGCGCGCCGCCGGACAGGAGTTCGACGCGGGTGGCGCTGGAAACGGGAATGCCGCACGCCGCCGTGCCAAGCGCGGCGAGGTGTCGCAATGCCGGGGGCGCGTCCTCGCTGGCTTCGTGGAGCAGCGCCAGGTCCGCCGGCGCCTGCGCGATGGCACGGCTGCGCAGGCGCTTCAGCCGTTGTTTCTTGAGGCGCTGCGGACCGAGGAAATAATAGACAAGGAAGCCGGCGAAGGGCACCAAGGCGAGCGAAAGGATCCAACTCAACGTCGATACCGGCGCGCGTTTCTGCATCACGATCCAGATCGACAGTACGGCGATGTAGCCGCTCCAGGCCAGCGAGAGGCCTGTTTTCCATTCTTGGCTGATGTCGGGAAGGATCAAGAGACGGGGCGAGATGATGACGATCGATTGGCGCAACGAAAAAGGCCGGCAGCACGAATGCTACCGGCCTTTGCTGACGAAACGGCCGAGGGGCCGCGTCGCAGTGGGTCAGCCTGCCGCCGCTTCCTCTGCTTCTGGCTTCGACTTGCCTTCCTTCTTCGGCAAAGGCTGGATGTCGAGTTGCACCTCGTCCTTGTCGTCGAGATCGACGGTCAACCGGCCACCATCCTGCAGGCGACCGAAGAGCAACTCGTCGGCAAGCGCACGACGAATCGTGTCCTGGATCAGCCGTTGCATCGGCCGCGCGCCCATCAGCGGGTCGAAGCCCTTCTTGGCCAGGTGCTTGCGCAGGGCGTCGGTGAAGGTCACATCGACCTTCTTCTCAGCGAGCTGCGTTTCGAGCTGGAGCAGGAACTTGTCGACCACCCGCAGGATGACCGATTCGTCCAGCGCCTTGAAGCTCACCGTCGCGTCCAGGCGGTTGCGGAACTCCGGCGTGAACAGGCGCTTGATGTCGGCCATTTCGTCGCCGGCTTCACGTGCATTGTTGAAGCCGATGGTCGCCTTGTTCATGGTCTCGGCACCCGCGTTGGTCGTCATGATGATGATGACGTTGCGGAAGTCGGCCTTGCGCCCGTTGTTGTCCGTCAGCGTGCCGTGGTCCATGACCTGCAGCAGCACGTTGAAGATGTCCGGATGCGCCTTCTCGATCTCGTCGAGCAGCAACACCGCGTGCGGTTTCTTGGTGACGGCCTCGGTCAGCAGGCCCCCCTGGTCGAAACCGACATAGCCGGGAGGCGCACCGATCAGCCGGCTCACGGCATGACGCTCCATGTACTCCGACATGTCGAAGCGCATCAGCTCGATGCCCATGATGTAGGCCAGCTGCTTTGCCGCTTCGGTCTTGCCGACGCCCGTGGGACCGGAGAACAGGAACGAGCCGATGGGCTTGTCGCCCTTGCCCAGGCCCGAACGCGCCATCTTGACGGCGGAAGCGAGTACTTCGAGCGCCTTGTCCTGCCCGAAGACCACGCTCTTGAGGTCGCGCTCGAGCGTCTGCAGCTTGCCCCGGTCGTCGTTCGACACGTTGGCCGGGGGAATGCGCGCGATCTTCGCCACGATTTCCTCGACTTCGGCCTTGGTAATGGTCTTCTTGCGCTTGCTCGGCGCCAGGATGCGCTGGGCCGCGCCGGCTTCGTCGATCACGTCGATCGCCTTGTCGGGCAAGTGACGGTCGTTGATGTACTTGGCGCTCAACTCGGCCGCAGCCTGCAAGGCCGCCACTGCGTACTTCACGCCATGGTGTTCCTCGAAGCGCGACTTCAGGCCCTTCAGGATATCGACGGTTTCCTGCACCGTCGGCTCGACCACGTCGACCTTCTGGAACCGACGCGACAGGGCCGCGTCCTTCTCGAAGATGCCGCGGTATTCGGTGAAGGTGGTCGCGCCGATGCACTTGAGCTGACCGCTGGAGAGGGCCGGCTTGAGCAGATTGGACGCGTCCAGCGTACCGCCGGATGCAGCACCCGCACCGATCAGCGTGTGGATTTCGTCGATGAACAGAATGCCATTTGGCTTGTCCTTCAGCGACTTGAGCACGCCCTTGAGCCGTTGCTCGAAGTCACCGCGGTACTTGGTGCCGGCGAGCAGCGCACCCATGTCCAGCGAATACACCTGTGCTTCAGCCAGGATCTCCGGCACGTCGCCCTGCGTGATGCGCCAGGCAAGGCCCTCGGCGATCGCGGTCTTGCCGACGCCGGCCTCACCAACCAGGAGCGGATTGTTCTTGCGCCGACGGCACAGGATCTGGATCACACGCTCCACTTCGTACTCGCGGCCGATCAGCGGATCGATCTTGCCGTCCTTGGCCATCTGGTTGAGGTTCTGCGTGAACTGCTCCAGCGGCGATGCCTTCTCGTTCTTCTCGCCACCGCCCTCTTCGCCTTCATTGGAAGGCGCCTCGCTGCCGCCCTTGGCAGCCTCCGGCGGATCGCTCTTCTTGATGCCGTGCGCGATGAAGTTCACGACGTCGAGCCGGGTCACGCCTTGCTGGTGGAGGTAGTACACCGCGTGCGAATCCTTCTCGCCGAAGATCGCGACCAGCACGTTCGCGCCGGTCACTTCCTTCTTGCCATTGCCGGTGGATTGCACATGCATGATGGCGCGCTGGATCACGCGCTGGAACCCAAGGGTGGGCTGGGTATCGACGTCGTCGGTCCCTGCCACCTGAGGCGTGTTGTCCTTGATGAAATTCGTCAGCGACCCACGAAGGTCGTCGACGTTGGCCGAGCAGGCGCGCAAAACTTCTGCGGCGCTCGGGTTGTCCAGCAAAGCGAGCAGCAGATGCTCCACAGTGATGAACTCATGGCGCTGTTGCCTGGCCTCGACAAAGGCCATGTGCAAACTGACTTCCAGTTCCTGGGCAATCATGAGATTTCCTTTTGCCTTGCTGTAAATAAAGTCTCAGATGGGTCGGAGTCGGCTTTATTCAACCGGTTCACTGACACATTGCAACGGATGGCCGGCCTGATGGGCCGCTTCCATCACTTGGTTGACCTTGGTGGCGGCCATGTCGCGCGAATACACACCGCAGACGGCACGCCCGTCGAGGTGGATCTTCAGCATGATCTGGGTCGCCGTTTCACGGTCCTTGTTGAAAAATTCCTGGATGACCACCACCACGAATTCCATGGGGGTGTAGTCGTCGTTGAGCATCACCACTTGGAACATCTGAGGTGGCGCGGTTTTCTGCGGACGGCGCTCCAGGACGACCGCATCGCCGTCACCGCGCCCGGGCTTCTGAGCCGGTGGCGTTGCGGGTTTCGAGGGGATTCGGGTTGCCATGAAATTCATTCTATCGAGCGAGCAAGCGCCATGCCGACGCCATTGGATTTGGCGTCATGTTACGAAGAAAACAAGGGCGTCCGTTGCCATCGAGCGAGGTTTATTGCTGAAACGAAAACGCCCCGACGCTTGAGAGGCGTCGGGGCGCTGCGGGCACCGGATCGGCGCATGGGGCCGAGCCCCTGCGCCTTCGGTCAGCCCTGGGCCTTTGCGAGCGCGGCGTTGAGCGTGGCGCTCGGCCGCATCACCGAGTCGCATTTCTCCGCGTCCGGCAGGTAGTAGCCACCGATGTCGGCGGCGGCACCCTGCACTGCCAGCAGTTCACCAACGATCTTCTGCTCGTCGCGCGTCAATGCGTCGGCCAGGCCGGCGAACTTGGCTTGCAGCGCCTTGTCGTCGGACTGGGCCGCGAGTTCCTGCGCCCAATACATCGCCAGGTAGAACTGGCTGCCGCGGTTGTCGAGCTGCCCCGTCTTGGGGGACGGGTTCTTGTTGTTGTCCAAGAGCTTGCCGGTTGCCGTGTCGAGCGTTTTGGCCAAGATCTTGGCCTGCGCGTTGCCGGTCTTCAGGCCCAAATCTTCCAGCGACACCGCCAATGCCAGGAATTCACCCAGCGAATCCCAGCGCAGATGGTTCTCTTCCACCAGTTGCTTGACGTGTTTCGGCGCCGACCCGCCGGCGCCCGTCTCGTACATGCCACCGCCGGCCATGAGCGGCACGATCGACAGCATCTTGGCGCTGGTGCCGAGTTCCATGATCGGGAACAGGTCGGTCAGGTAGTCGCGCAGGATGTTGCCAGTGACCGAGATAGTGTCGAGGCCGCGGATCACACGTTCCAGCGTGTAACGCATGGCGCGGACCTGCGACATGATCTGGATGTCCAGGCCTGACGTGTCGTGGTCCTTGAGGTAGGTCTGGACCTTCTTGATGAGTTCGGCTTCGTGCGGACGGTAAGGGTCTAGCCAGAACAGCGTCGTCATGCCCGAATTGCGGGCTCGCGTCACCGCCAGCTTGACCCAGTCGCGGATCGGCGCGTCCTTGACCTGGCACATGCGCCAGATGTCGCCGGCTTCCACGTTCTGCGACAGCAGCACCTCGCCGGTGGCGATGTCGACGATGTTCGCCACGCCGCCTTCGGCGACCTCGAAGGTCTTGTCGTGCGAACCGTATTCCTCGGCCTGCTGGGCCATCAGGCCGACGTTGGGCACGGTGCCCATCGTCACCGGGTCGAAGTTGCCGTTGGTCTTGCAGAAGTTGATGATCTCCTGGTAGATGCGGGCAAAGGTGCTCTCCGGGATCACCGCCTTGGTGTCGTCGGGCTTGCCGTCGGCGCCCCACATCTTGCCGCCGATGCGGATCATCGCGGGCATGGATGCGTCGACGATCACATCGTTGGGTGCATGCAGGTTGGAAATGCCCTTGGCCGAATCGACCATGGCCAGCTTCGGCCGGTGCTCGTGGCAGGCGTGCAGGTCACGAACAATCTCTTCCTTCTTGGTCGAAGGCAGCGACTCGATCTTCGAGTAGAGGTCGACCAAGCCGTTGTTCACGTTCACGCCCAGCTCGTCGAACAGCTTGCCGTGCTTCTCGAAAGCTTCCTTGTAGAAGATGCGAACGGCATGCCCGAAGACGATGGGATGCGAGACCTTCATCATGGTCGCCTTCACGTGCAGCGAGAACATGACTCCCGTCTTGCGCGCGTCTTCCATCTGCTCTTCGTAGAAGTCCAGCAAGGCCTTCTTGCTCATGAACATGCTGTCGATGATCTCGCCGGCCAGCAGTGGAACCTTGGGCTTGAGCACCGTGGTCTTGCCACTTTCGCCGACGAGTTCCATGCGGACATCACGCGCCTTGTCGATGGTCATCGACTTTTCGCCGTGATAGAAGTCGCCGTGCTTCATGTGCGCGACGTGGGAGCGCGAGGCCATGCTCCACTCGCCCATGCTGTGCGGGTTCTTGCGGGCGTACTCCTTCACCGCTTTCGGCGCGCGACGGTCGGAGTTGCCTTCGCGCAGCACCGGGTTCACCGCGCTACCGAGACACTTGGAGTAGCGGGCGCGAATGCCCTTCTCTTCCTCGGTCTTCGGGTCTTCCGGATAGTCGGGGATCTTGTAGCCGCGGGCTTGCAGTTCTTTTATCGCGCTGGTCAGCTGATGCACCGACGCGCTGATGTTCGGCAGCTTGATGATGTTGGTGTCGGGCAGCAGCGTGAGCTTGCCGAGTTCGGCCAGGTTGTCCGGCACCTTCTGTTCGTCGCTGAGGCATTCCGGAAAACCGGCAAGGATTCGGGCCGCGACGGAGATGTCACTCGTCTCGACCTTGATGCCGACGGGCGCCGTGAAGGCACGCACGATGGGCAGAAAAGCGCGGGTCGCGAGCGCGGGTGCCTCGTCGGTCAGCGTGTAGATGATGGTGGGTTCCGTCGTGCTCATTCGCCTACGTCCTTGATGTCATATGGTCTGGGTACTGCCGGCTTTCACCGGCGCTTCGATTGTCGCCGCTCGACCGCGGCCTTCACATGTGTTCGATCATCACCTGGCCGAAGCCCGAGCAACTCACCTGCGTGGCGCTGTCCATCATCCGGGCAAAGTCGTAGGTGACCTTTTTGCTGGCGATCGACTTCTGGAGGGCACTGATGATCAGGTCGGCCGCTTCGGTCCACCCCATGTGGCGCAACATCATTTCGGCCGAAAGGATTTCTGAACAAGGATTCACATAGTCCTTGCCCGCATATTTCGGTGCCGTTCCATGGGTGGCCTCGAACATCGCCACGGTGTCGCTCATGTTCGCACCCGGCGCGATCCCGATGCCGCCGACCTGGGCCGACAAGGCGTCCGAGATGTAATCTCCGTTCAGGTTGAGCGTCGCTACCACGGAATATTCCGCTGGGCGCATCAGGATCTGCTGAAGGAAGGCGTCGGTGATGCTGTCCTTGATAGTGATGTCCTTGCCGGTCTTCGGATTGCGAAACCGCATCCACGGGCCGCCGTCGAGCAACTCGGCGCCGAATTCCCTGGCAGCGAGAGCGTAGCCCCAATCACGGAAGCTACCCTCGGTGAACTTCATGATGTTCCCCTTGTGCACCAGCGTGACCGACGGCCTGCCGTTGTCGATGGCGTACTGGATGGCCTTGCGCACGAGGCGCTCTGTGCCCTCGCGGGACACCGGCTTGATGCCGAGGCCGGAGGTGTCGGGGAACCGGATCGAGCGAACGCCCATTTCCTCCTGAAGAAAACGGATGAGTTGACGAGCCTTGTCGCTTCCTGCCTCGAACTCGATCCCGGCGTAGATGTCTTCCGAGTTCTCGCGAAAGATGACCATGTTCGTCTTTTCCGGCGCTCGCACCGGACTGGGCACGCCTTTGAAGTACTGGATGGGTCGGACGCAGGCGTAGAGGTCAAGCCGCTGCCGCAAAGCGACGTTGAGCGAGCGGATGCCGCCACCCACGGGCGTCGTTAGCGGGCCCTTGATCGACAAGACACAGTCGCGGACAGCCTGAAGCGTTTCCTCCGGCAGCCACACGTCAGGTCCATAAAGCCGCGTGGCTTTCTCACCAGCGAACACTTCCATCCAATGGATCTTCTTGCGGCCGTCGTAAGCTTTCGAGATCGCCGCATCGACCACCCTCAGCATGACTGGAGTGATATCCCGCCCTGTGCCATCGCCCTCGATGAACGGAATGATCGGCTGGTCGGGCACATCAAGCGTATCGTCCGCATTGACCTTGATCCTCTGGCCTTCGGTCGGAACTTGAATGTGCGCGTAGCTGGACATGAACTCAGGGACTTCCGGGAAACGTTCGAGGGCCGAGGCAATCGCCGGCCTCGTAATAGCCGTAGAATTTTAGACGCAAGCACCAATGCACGAGCCTGTGTCAACCGCCACCGGTTCGGCTTCGTTGTTTGCACACCTTCTGCTGGCCAGAAGGCGTATTCATCCAACTTCTCGAGGAATTCCAAATGAACAAAGCACTCGCATTCATGATCGCCGGTCTCTTTGCAGCGGGCGCCTACGCTCAAAACCCGCCCGGTGCCGCGGCAGAGCAAGCGCCGGTGACCAACACCAAGCCGCAAGCGCGCGCAGACGCCAAGGTTGCTGCAAAGCCGGCTGGTCAGGTCAAGATGGGCGCCGGTGGCGACATCAACAAGACGCCTGAAGGCGGCGCCATCGGCACCGACAAGGCAGCCATGGCCGGTGAAAAGCGCGCCGAAACGCGCGATGCCCGTCGCCCAGCCAAGAATGGCGGCGTCAAGGCCAAGTCGATGCAAGGCGGCACGCCCAAGTAAGCGACGCCGTCGCAGTGAAAAAGCGTTCTTCGGAGCGCTTTTTTTTCGTCCACGCCATGCCGTCGGCAAAGCCGTCCCATCTTCGGTACGCTCGCAGATCCGACCCTTTCGAAAAGTCCTATCCGATGTTCCCGCGTCTCAAGATTTTCGCTCCCGCATTGCTGGCATTGTGGATGTCCGTTGTTCCTGCATTCGCCCAAAGTCCACAGTTGGATTTACCACGCACGCGTATTTCCGCCGGCATGTATCAGATCGATGCGCAACTCGCACTGACGCCCCAGCAACAACAGACCGGTCTGATGCACCGCAAAGAGATGCCGCAGGCCGAAGGCATGCTCTTCGTTTTCGATCAGGCGACGACGCAGTGCTTCTGGATGAAGAACACGCTGCTGCCGCTCACCGCCGCATTCGTCGCGGACGATGGGCGCATCGTCAACCTGGTCGATATGCAGCCGCTGTCGCTCGACTCCCACTGTTCCGAAGAGCCGGTGCGCTTCGTGCTGGAGATGAACCAGGGCTGGTTCGCAAAGAAGAACATCAAGAAAGGTGCAAAGCTCGCTGGCGAGGCCTTCAAGGCCCGCCGCTAGCGGCGCGCACCCCAAAAAGAAAAAGCCGGCGCAGGGCCGGCGTTCTTGATGCGCAACAGCGACGTTCAGCCGAAGTTCTTTTGCGCAAACTCCCAATTGACCAGCTTGGCCAGGAAGGTTTCGACGAACTTCGGGCGCAGGTTGCGGTAGTCGATGTAGTAGGCATGCTCCCAGACGTCGACCGTCAACAGGGCCACATCGGCGGTGGTCAAAGGTGTTCCGGCAGCGCCGGTGTTCACGATGTCGACGCTGCCATCAGTCTTTTTCACGAGCCACGTCCAGCCGGACCCGAAGTTGCCAACCGCCGACTTGACGAAAGCTTCCTTGAAGGCGTCGTAGCCGCCCCACTTGGCATCGATCGCCTTGGCCAACTCGCCAGCCGGCGCGCCGCCACCTTGTGGCTTCATGCAGTTCCAGAAGAAGGTGTGGTTCCAGATCTGCGCGGAATTGTTGTAGATGCCGCCGCTGGACTTCTTGACGATTTCTTCGAGCGTCATGCTCTCGAATTCCGTGCCCTTCTGCAGGTTGTTCAGATTCACGACATACGCGTTGTGGTGTTTGCCGTAATGAAATTCGAGGGTTTCCTTCGAATATTCGGGCGCCAGCGCATCGAGGGCGTAAGGGAGAGGGGGCAGGACGTGTTCCATATTTGTGCTCGTGGGTTGGTTGTCGGACCAATGATTCTAGAAAGGATTCAATGGCCCTGCGTCGGCTTGCGGCGCGTTGCATTGCGCTCGACTTTCAGCTCGACGCTGCCGTCGACCAATCTCGCACGCACGGTATCGCCTGGCTTCGCTTGCGCAGTCCGCGTGATCGCTTGGCCGTTTGCGTCGGTCAGCCAGGCGTAGCCGCGTTGAAGCACCAGCGCCGGATCGACAAGTCTTAAGCGTGCGGCAAGCCGGTCGAGCGCTTCGCCCTGACGCTTGAATGGGCTCTGCCATGCCGATGGCAATGTCTGCTCGAGCCTCTGAAGACGCTGTGCCGACCGCTCACGCTGCGACGTCACCGCATAGCGCAGCCGCTGCGCTTCATGGCTGAGCCGCAGTCGCTGCCGCAGCACCGCGGTCGAGGGCCGGCCCAATCGCCCGGAGGCCAGGTCGAGCCGCTGCCCGAGTGCGTCAAGCCGCTCACCCAGACCGTCGCTGAGCTTCTGGGCGATCACATCGAGCGCGCCAAGCCAGACGTCGCGCGGTGCGGACACGAGTTCGGCTGCGGCGGTCGGCGTCGGCGCGCGCAGATCGGCACAGAAATCGGCGATGGTGAAGTCTGTCTCGTGGCCGATGCCACTGATCACCGGCACCGGGCTCTGCACGATGGTGCGCGCAAGGCCTTCGTCGTTGAAGGCCCACAGGTCTTCGATCGAGCCTCCGCCACGCACCAACAAGACGACGTCGATCGGCACGTCGAGCGTGTAAAGCGAACGCAAGGCGCGTGTCAGTTCGGCGGGCGCGCCAGCGCCCTGCACGGCTGCAGGCGCGAGCACCACCGGGATGTGCGGCACGCGTCGGCGCAACGCAGTCACGACATCGTGCAGGGCTGCGGCGCCGAGCGAGGTCACCAAACCGATCGCCCGTGGCAGCGTAGGCAACGGGCGCTTGCGCGCCATGTCGAAAAGGCCCTCCGCCTCCAGCATGGCCTTCCGTTGCAGAAACTGCTCGAACAGTGCGCCCTGTCCCGCGCGCACCAGGCTCTCCACGATGAGTTGCAGATCACCACGCGGCTCATACACCGCCAGACGACCACGGACCTCGACCTGGTCACCCTCGCGTGGAGAGAAATCGATCAGGCCCGCCGCGCGCCGAAACATCGCGCAGCGCAGTTGGCCGCTGCTGTCCTTCAAAGAGAAATAGCAGTGGCCGCTGGCTGCACGCGAGAAGCCCGAAATTTCGCCGCGCACCGCGACGGGGTTGAAGCGCGCATCGAGCGCATCGGCCACCGCATGGCACAACGCGCCGACGTCCCAAACGCGCGGGCCTGAAGCAACCGCAGTGTCCGAGTTGTTCATGCGCGCACAGTCCTGAAGGCAGCGACTCTTCCACAATCGTGTCCCAGCCCGATCACCGAGCGCTTTAAGCCCCAAAGCGTGCACGAGTCGTGGTGCAAGTCCATGATTTCAAAGGAAAAGTAGCTGCTCAAAATTAAGTCGACCCAATGCGAGCCCCTGTTCATGCGGGTTTGGGCGAGTTCCCAGCGCGGTTAATCACAAAGTTATCCACAGAATCTGTGCGCCGTTGCCTACAGAAAGCACCCCGCTGCATAGACCCGGCGCTCGGTGATAATCGCCGCGCATTTGCAGTCCACGGGCCGGAGGAATTCCTTGTTTTCCATCATAGTTGCTGCGGGTTGGCCCATCTGGCCACTCCTCGCCTGTTCGGTGCTTGCCTTGGCCCTCGTGATCGAGCGCTTCACCAGTCTTAGGACGTCGCGCGTTCTCCCCGCGAAGCTGCTCGATGAGGCGATCACGGTGTCGCGCAGCAATGTTCCCGGCCCCGATGTGGTGACCAAGCTCGAACGCAACTCGGCACTGGGCGAAGTGCTGGCAGCCGGCTTTCGCGCGTTGAATGCCAACCCCCGCTGCAGCGAGGAAGACCTGCGCGCCGCGCTGGAGGCTTCCGGCCGCAGCGTGGCTCATCGGCTGGAGCGCTGGCTGCCGGCGCTGGCCACCATCGCTTCGTCGGCGCCCTTGCTGGGTCTGCTGGGCACGGTGATCGGCATGATCGAGATCTTCGGCGCGCAATCGCCGACGGGTGGTGCGGTCGGCTCGGGCAATCCGGCGCAACTTGCGCACGGCATTTCGATCGCGCTCTACAACACCGCTTTCGGTTTGATCGTCGCGATTCCGACGCTGATCCTCTGGCGCTACTTCCGCACCCGTGTCGACGAGTACCTGATGAATCTGGAACTCGCTGGCGAACGGTTTGCCCGGCACCTGAACACCCTGCGCAAGTGAGCCACTCATGAAGCCGCCCCGCATGCACTTCCGCCACGGCGCGCGCGACGAGCCGGAGATCAACCTCATTCCGTTCATCGACGTGCTGTTGGTCGTGCTGATCTTCCTGATGCTGTCGACCACCTACAGCAAGTTCACCGAGATGCAGTTGCGTCTTCCGGTCGCCGACGTGGATGCGCAGCGCGACCACCCCAAGGAAGTCATCGTGGCTGTGGCTGCCGACGGCCGTTATGCGATCAACAAGACCGCATTGCCCGACCGAAGCATCGAGGCCGTAGTGGCGGCGCTGGGCGCAGCGACCGGCGGCGGCAAGGACAGCGTGGTGATCATCAGCGCCGACGCGAGCGCGGCGCATCAGGCCGTGATCACGGTGATGGAAGCTGCGCGCCGCGCCGGCCTGAGCCAAATCACGTTCGCCACCCAATCCTCCGCACAGGCGGGGCGCTAGCTTGACGCTCCAGCGCGTCTGGCTCGCGCGCGGCACAGTCGCGCGGCTGCTCTGGCCGGTCTCGCAACTCTTCGGAGCCCTGACGGCGCTGCGGCGCGCACTCTACGGTGCGGGTTGGCTCGCAACAGAAAGCGCCGGTGTGCCGGTGGTTGTCGTCGGCAATGTGGTGGCAGGCGGCGCGGGCAAGACGCCGGTGGTGATGGCCGTGGTGGAGCATCTTCGAAGCGAAGGCATGGCAGTCGGCATTGTCTCGCGTGGTTACGGCCGCCGTACTACCGACTGCCGCGAGGTGCAGCTGGACAGCGATCCGCGCGATGTCGGCGACGAGCCGGCGCTGCTGCGCAGAACCGGGGCGCCCGTGTTCGTGGCGCGCCGGCGGATCGATGCAGCCCGCGCGCTGTGCCACGCCCACCCCGACGTTCGTGTGATCGTCAGTGACGACGGCCTGCAGCATCTGGCGATGGCACGCGATGTCGAGATCTGCGTCTTCGACGATCGGGGGGTGGGCAACGGCTGGCTGCTGCCGGCGGGCCCATTGCGGGAGCGCTGGCCGCGCCGCAGCGATCTGGTGCTGCACACTGGCGTTCGCCCCGCTTTTGCGGGTTACACGGCTAGACGCTCTCTGGCCGACGACGCGGTGCGCAGCGATGGCACCCGCGTGCCGCTGGCGACGCTGCAGGGCCGCACCTTGGTGGCGGTCGCGGCGATCGCCAAGCCCGCCTCGTTCTTCGTCATGCTGAGCGAACGCGGGCTGGCGTTGCGCCAATGCATCGCGCTGCCCGATCACCATGACTTCGAAGATTGGGCACTGGTGCCCAGCGCCGACGCCACGGTGCTTTGCACGGAAAAGGATGCACTGAAACTCTGGCGGCGCCAACCCGATGCGCTCGCCGTGCCGCTGTGCTTCACGCCCGAGCCGGCCTTCCTGGCGGCGCTCGACGCAAAGCTATCATCGCTCGATGGACACCAAGCTTCTTGAACTGCTCGTCTGCCCCGTCACCAAGGGGCCTTTGCATTGGGACGCCGACAAGCGCGAGCTGATCTCCCGCAGCGCTCGACTGGCCTACCCTGTTCGCGACGGCATCCCGGTGCTGCTCGAAAACGAAGCGCGCACGCTCTCCGACGAAGAACTGGGCCTTTGAGCCGACCCAAATCCCCTTTGCTGCCTCGCCACCGTCGGCGACTCCGCCGATCGCTCACGCCATGAACGTGCCCTTCACCGTCCTGATTCCTGCCCGGCTCGCATCCACGCGTCTGCCCGACAAACCGCTGGCCGCCATCGGTGGCATGCCGATGATCGTGCGGGTGGCCCAGCGCGCCTCGGCGTCGGGCGCCATGCGCGTGGTCGTGGCGGCGGACGACGCCAGAATTGTCGATGCATGCGCCGCACATGGCATCGAGGCACTGCTCACACGCACCGACCATCCGAGCGGTAGCGACCGGCTGGCCGAGGCCTGCACGCAACTCGCCCTCCCGGACGATGCGATCGTGGTCAACGTGCAGGGCGACGAACCGCTCATCGCGCCCGCCCTCATCGACGCCGTGGCGACGGTGCTGGCGATGCAGCGCGATGCGGTCATGAGCACCGCGGCGCATGCGATCGAAACGGCCGAGGAATTCGGCAATCCGAACGTGGTCAAGGTGGTGCTCGATGCACGCGGCCATGCGATGTATTTCAGCCGCGCACCGATCCCCTGGTGGCGTGATGGCGCGGGCGCCGTGCCAACCGCGCAGGCACCGCTGAGGCACATTGGAATTTACGGCTATCGCGCCGGATTCATTCGCGCATTTCCCCATCTCGCGCCGGCACCGGTCGAAGCCACCGAAGCGCTGGAGCAGCTCCGTGCACTGTGGCACGGGCATCGCATCGCGGTGCATGTGAGTGCGGACAACCCGGGGCCCGGTGTCGACACACCGGAAGATCTGGCCCGTGTCCGCGCGCTGTTCAGCACGCCCTGAGCGCCTCGCGGAACGGCATTTAGTCACGAAAACAGCGTGCTATCCTCGATGCAATTCCGCCCTGCCTTTTGCCCTTTCGGCCGGCACGGCGCGACAGAAATCTAAGAACCGTCCGAGGACACCATGAGACTCATTTTGTTGGGCGCCCCCGGGGCAGGCAAAGGCACGCAAGCCGCTTTCATCTGCCGCAAGTACAACATCCCGCAAATTTCCACCGGCGACATGCTGCGTGCCGCGGTCAAGGCGGGCACTCCGCTCGGCCTTGAAGCCAAGGCCGTGATGGCTTCGGGTGCGCTGGTGAGCGACGACCTGATCATCAATCTCGTCAAAGAGCGCATCGCACTGTCGGACTGTGCCAGTGGCTTTCTCTTCGATGGTTTCCCGCGCACGATTCCCCAGGCCGACGCGATGCGTGCTGCCGGCGTGAAACTCGACTACGTGCTCGAGATCGACGTGCCTTTCGCCGACATCATCGAGCGCATGAGCGGCCGCCGTTCGCATCCGGCATCCGGCCGGATCTACCACGTCAAGTTCAATCCGCCAAAGGTGGAAGGCAAGGACGACGAGACTGGTGAAGACCTGATCCAGCGCGACGACGATCTGGAAGAAACAGTTCGCAAGCGCCTCGACGTGTACAGCCAGCAGACCCGCCCACTGGTGGACTACTACGCCGCCTGGGCCGAGGCCGAGCCAGGCGTGGCGCCTAAATACCGGGCGATCAGCGGCGTCGGCGGCGTCGACGAGATCACGCAGCGCGCACTGGCAGCGCTCGGCGACTGATCGGTCGCCGTCGCGGGCGGCCTCTCAGTCGAGCGGCTCAGCTAGCAGCAGTTCCAGCATCAGCGCGACGCGGGCTTTGACGGGTGTCAGACCGCCCGCGTCTCGCACCGATGCGCCGGGCAGCGCAAGGATGCGGCCTTCGGCGCAACGCGTGGCCCGCACCACCGACACGCCCTCCGCCTGGGCTCGCATCGCCGACGCCTCCAGGTCCCTGTGCAGCGTGCCGTTGCCCGTCGCAGCCAGCACCAAACCCTGAAGCGCGTTCGGTGCGCCGGCGCGCTTGACCTCGACCAACGCATCAATCAGGTCGCCGCGCGCACCGGCATGGCTGGTCAGAATCTCAACCCGCGGCCACAGCGCGGCATCGGTATCTACGACACGGGCGAGCAAGGGGGGCGCCGTGCCCTCCGCCCTCGGCCAGACCCGCAACTGCCGCAGCGCGCCCTCCTCCACATAGGCAAGCGGACCGCTGTCGCCCGATGTGAACGCGTCGAGGCGGTACGTGTGGACTTTCTGCACGTCGAGCGCTCCGTGCACCGTGCCTGCGCAGACGACGGTCACGCCAAGCGCGCCGTCGCTCGCCGCGACAAAAATGGCGTCGCGAACGTTCTGAGGGCCGTCCGGCGCCAAGGCGCTCGCCGGGCGCATGGCGCATGTGATCACCACGGGCTTGCTGGGCGCCAATACCGACTGGAGGAAGAACGCGGTTTCTTCCAGGGTGTCGGTGCCATGGGTGATGACGATGCCTTGAACATCGTCTTGCGCCAACCAATGTGCGCAGCGCGCGGCAAGCGCTTGCCACACCGCGAACGTCATGTCCTTGCTGTCGATCTGAGCGATCTGTTCGCACACCAGCGTGATCTCGTCAGAAAGATCGAGATGCCGCACCAACTCTTCGATGCCGACCTGCGCCGCGCTGTACCCAATGTTGTCGCTGACCGAACTGGCGCGCCCGGCGATGGTGCCGCCGGTGCCGAGCACCACCACACGTCGGTTCAGTTCACTTTTCGTCACCATAGCTTGCAAAGTCCGGGAAACTGTTTAAAAATACAGCTACTGGATATGCAACCAGTGCCAAGGAGTTCAACATGCAGTTCGCCGTTAAGCTTACCGCCCGCCAGCAGCAGATTCTCGATCTGATCCGCAGCACGATCGCCCACACCGGCGCGCCGCCGACGCGCGCCGAAATCGCCGCCGAGCTAGGCTTCAAATCCGCCAACGCGGCTGAAGAACACCTGCAGGCCTTGGCGCGCAAGGGCGTCATCGAGCTCCTCAGCGGCACGTCGCGCGGCATCCGTCTCAAGGGCGACGCGCTGCGGTCGCTGAACGAGTCGCGCGATAACCAGTTTTCACTCTCGTTGCCGGGCATGGCGCAACTGGCGCTGCCGCTCGTCGGTCGGGTGGCTGCGGGTTCACCGATCCTGGCGCAGGAGCATGTCGACCAGACCTACTACGTGGAGAACACGCTGTTTCAGCATCAACCGGACTACCTGCTCAAGGTGCGCGGCATGTCGATGCGCGACGTGGGCATCATGGACGGCGACCTGCTCGCGGTGCAGGCGACCAAAGAAGCACGCAACGGCCAGATCGTGGTCGCCCGGCTGGGCGACGAGGTCACCGTGAAACGTCTGAAGCGCAACAAGCTGGTGATCGAGCTGCACGCGGAAAACCCCGACTACCCAACCATCGTGGTTCAGCCTGGCGAGCCTTTCGAGATCGAAGGCCTGGCCGTCGGACTTATCCGCAACACCATGCTGATGTAGGCCAAAGAAGATCAACACTGCTGCAACAGGTGGCGGGCGTATGGCATGAGGCCATCACCCTGTCGCAGCCGAAGACGCAATCCTGCCTATGTTCAACCTCTGACTTTTGGAGTTCGCATGGGAATCGTTTTGCTCACTTTTGTCGATCTGCTCTCGCCATTGCAAGCGCTGGCCAGTCGCTGGATGCCCGCGCACCCCACGCGCCGCAGCAGCGCTGTCGACCTTCGCTCGGACTTGCGATATGTGGCGGTGCGGCCGGCCAGCCCGGTGTCGCGCGGTGCCGCGCGTTCGAGTGACCACGCTGGCGGTGCGGCCGCTGCGGTTCGGCCGCTGCGGGTCGTGCGTACTGTTGACGCACAGCGACCGGGGCTGCGCGCAGGGCGTGTGGTGATCTCCGGGCGCATGGCCGACGTGTGCGCGGAGCTGGATAGGCTGGCGGCGCTCGAAGCGGCCGAGATGCTGCGCGGCTCGCACTCGCTGCACTGACGCGAAGGCTCAGGCACCGCGCGTTGCTTCACCGCCGGCACGGTGCCTGAGTAGCAGGTAGGCTCATTGGAGGGCACAGGTCGGTCTCCATGGCAGCACGCGAGGCACAATGGCACGCCATGAACATTGTGATCCTCGACGACTACCAGGACGCGGTGCGCAAACTGCAATGCGCCGCCAAACTCGATGCCTACGCGGCGAAGGTCTACACCAACACGGTCAAGGGCATCGGACAGCTGTCGGTGCGCCTCAAGGACGCCGACGTCATCGTGCTGATTCGCGAGCGGACCCAGATTTCTCGGCAGCTGATCGAGAAGCTCCCGAAGCTCAAGCTGATCTCGCAAACCGGCCGTGTCGGAAGCCATATCGATGTGAGCGCCTGCAGCGAGCAAGGCGTGGCGGTGGCCGAAGGCACTGGCTCGCCGCTGGCGCCGGCCGAACTGACGTGGGCGCTCATCATGGCCGCGATGCGCAGGCTGCCGCAGTACATCAGCAACCTGAAGCACGGCGCCTGGCAGCAAGCGGGTCTGAAGTCGGCGTCGATGCCGCCCAACTTTGGCCTTGGCTCGGTGCTCAAGGGCAAGACGCTGTGCATATGGGGCTATGGCCGCATCGGGCGGCTGGTGGCACGTTACGGCCAGGCTTTCGGCATGCAGGTCGTGATCTGGGGCCGTGAACAGAGCCGCGAGCAGGCGCGGTCCGATGGCTTCCAGGTCGCGCCGAGTCGCGAGGCGTTCTTTGCCGCGGCCGACGTGCTCACTGTCCACTTGCGTCTGCACGAGGAAACGCGTGGCATCGTGACCCTGGAAGATCTTTCGCGAATGAAGCCGACCGCCCTGTTCGTCAACACCTCCCGCGCCGAGCTGGTCGAGGCCGATGCGCTGCTGGCATCACTCAACCGCGGGCGTCCTGGCATGGCCGCCATCGATGTGTTCGAGAGCGAGCCGCCATTGCAAGGGCATGCGTTGCTGCGCTTGGAAAACTGCATCTGCACGCCGCATATCGGTTATGTCGAGCAGGACAGCTACGAGCAATATTTCGGGCAAGCCTTCGACAACGTCGTGAGTTTTATCAAGGGTAATCCGACGAACATCGTGAACCCCGGCGCACTGCAGGTTCGGCGCTGAAGTCGCACTCCGGCGCTCTGCAAGGTCGCCGGATCCACGAGGTTTGAAGCCAGGTCCGCTCGTGGGGGACCCTTCAGTTGCGACGCTTCGGCTTCGGAGCGATCTCGGCTTCGGTCAGCGGGTCGAACAGATCCAGGTCCAGCGGTGGCTCGGTGGCGGGCACGGTTGGCTCGTTTGGCCACACCGGCGCCTCGAGAGCGCCTGGCACCGTTTCGAAGGCCGTGGTGTCGAATTCGATCTCGTTGCCGCGGTCGCTCATGTCGCGAGGTGCGACGTCGGCTGGACTGCTGAGCACCGTGTCGCCCGAACCCAAGACCGTGTCGTGCGCCAAGTCCTTGTCGATGGCATTGTAGAAAGATGGCAATGCTGCACCCGGGACCGTGAGCATGTCGTCGTGCAGCCCATCAGGCTGCGTATCCTCCAAGTAGCCTTCCGGGGCGACCATGGCCAATCTCGACGGCTCGAGTTCGGCGTCATGGGTGTCGAGGAACGACAGTGGTGTGACGGGCGTCGGCGGTGCGCTGTCCGGATCGATGACTTCCTTTGCCACCGAGTACAGCAGCAGCAGTTCGCGGTAGGCCGCCAGATCGAAGCTTTCGTCCCCGCGCGTACCCGGCTTGCGGAACACGAGCTCTTCGATCAGCCCGAGTGTCGAGGGTTGGGGCCATTGCGCCTCGATGCGGGCGAGCGTCGCGCGGTAGTGTTCAAGCCCGTTGCCCACCTCTGCGAATTGCTCGAACACGGGCACCTGCGCGTTGAATGCGCGTTCGAATTCGCGCCCTACGCGGGCGTAGTCGTCGCGCCGATCGAGCGAATGGTAGATCCGCAGGAGGTCGAGGTAGGCCAGCGCGCTGGTTTCCGGGTTGTCCGCGATGTGCTCGCTGAGCACCGCGATGGCTTGGTCGTGCTGGCCCAGCGAAACAAAGAAGTCCGACTGCTGCTGCACGTCGAACAGCTCCTCCGTATTGACGTAGCGCGCAGGCGTGCTGTCGGCTTCGTGCGCCGGCGGAACCGTGTCGGGCGCTTCGTCGAAAGACTCAGCCACAGCATGCGCAGCAACGGTGCTGGCGGCCACTGGTGGTGTCGCCGCGGCGCGCTCTTCATCGATTGCAGCACTGGCCACTGGCTGACCGAATGTCGGCCCGCCGTCGTCCTTCAGAGGCGCATCGCCCCACCAGGCGGGACGGGCACTGCCACGCGCCATGCGCCACAACATCACCAGCGCAACGAGCGCCAGCAACAGCAACAACACCAGCACGTACACCAGCGGATTGCGATAGCGGCTGTCGCGGGCTTCAGCCAGCTCGCTGCGCATTTCCACCAGCATGCGTTGGTTCTGCGTGCTCTGCTCGCGCAGCGCCGCAAGAGTGGCCTCGAGCGCCTGCATGCGCTGAGTGGCACGCTGCAGTTCTTCTGCGTTGGCGGCGGCGCTGGCGGCCAGGGCGGCGGCGGCGATGGCCGCATCCCCGCCGCTTGGCAAGGTGAGGCCCGGCGCCGACGCCGCCAACGTTGGGTTGCGAACGGAGGCCGGGTCGAGCGCATCGAGCTGGAGCCGCGCGCCGGTGGTTGCTGCGCTGGCGGCAGGCGTCGCTGCGGTGGCGTTGGTGTTGGTGTTGGCGGCACGTTGCGACGCGGGCGCGCTGGCTACGACGCGCGGCGCCGCTGCGACGGGCGGCCGGGCTGCGGCGGGTGCGCGGCGCTGCGGTGTGGCGCCCGATGCCGGACGGCTTCCCTCGGCGCGATCGTTGTCACGATTTCGAACGGGCGCAGGCTGCGGTGCAGCCGGACGCGCGCGTCGCACAGGCGCATTCGCTGGCGTGGTCGATGGAGCCTGACCGGCACTGGCGTTGGAAGAGGCATTTCCACGGCCCGTGCCCGAAGCTTCCGCGCCCAGACCTGATGCTGGCAAAGCGCGCGCTGGCATCGACGCGGCCGCGACCGAGCCCACCTCGGCGGGCATGTCGGCGAGCAACACGTACTGCCGCGTCGAGTTCATCTCGCAGCCGGCACGCACCGTCAACTGGACCACGGGTTCATCGACGGCGACGGTCGAACGCACATGCAGACGCAGCTGACCCGACTGTGCGCCCGGTCCGACGGATACAGTCACCCGCTTGTCCTCGATGCGGGTCGTGCCCTGAAGCACTTCGGCTTCCGCGCAGAGCGCATCCTGGCGCTCGCCCTCGCCCAGCGAAATCGGTATCACCACGTCGAGCGGACGACCGACCCAGGCCGCGCCTTGCGGCTGGCCGAGCGTCAGAGCGAGCGATGGCAGGGCGAAGCCGAGTAAAAACAGGGGCGCCGCGAGTCGGTGAAAGTACAAGATGAACCCAGAAGGCAACCGAAAGTAAACACATTCTGACACGCTTGTCACTGGCTTTTTTACATATCTGAACATTTATCAAATGACTGTGAATTATTCGAAGATAGCCGTTGTCGGCGCGGGCGCCATGGGTCGGGGGATTGCCCAGATCGCCGCGCAGGCAGGCAGCACGGTGGTGCTGTTCGACACTTTCGATGGCGCCGCGGAACGCGGTCGAGGGGCCGTGCTGGCGCAGTGGCAGAAGCTCCACGAGAAAGGCCGGTTCGACGCTGCGCATCTCGAAGCGTTGAGCGCACGCCTGCGGGTTGTCGGCGCTTTGAGCGAACTTGCCGATTGCGACCTGGTCATCGAAGCGGTGGTGGAGGACATCGCGGTCAAGCGTACGCTCTTCCGCGCGCTCGAGAACGTGGTGGCCGCGACGGCGACGCTTGCAACCAACACCTCGTCGTTGTCGGTCACGGCCATCGCCGCGGGCCTTTCACGACCCGAGCGCATCGCAGGCTTCCATTTCTTCAATCCGGTGCCTCTGATGAAGGTTGTCGAGGTGGTGGCAGGCTTCAAGACCGACCCCGAGGTGTGCCGGCAACTCGCCGGTTACGCGGTCCAGATGGGCCACAGCGCCGTTCAGGCTCAGGACACGCCGGGCTTCATCGTCAACCACGCAGGCCGCGGCTTCGGCACCGAAGCGTTGCGAATCGTCGGAGAAGGCGTGGCCGACTTTGCGACCGTCGACCGGATCCTGAAGGACCAGGCCGGCTTCCGCCTCGGCCCCTTCGAATTGATGGACCTGACGGCGCTCGACGTGTCGCACCCGGTGATGGAGTCGATCTACCGCCAGTATTACGAGGAGCCACGCTACCGGCCCAGCGTGATCACCGCCCAACGTCTTGCGGCGGGCGCGCTGGGCCGCAAGACCGGCGAAGGGTTCTACCGCTATGCCGACGGCGTTGCGCAGATCTCGCCCGAACCCACAGCGCCTGCCGTCGACGTGCTGCCGCCGGTCTGGGTGTCGCCGCGCGCGGCGCGACGTGCCGAACTGCTCAAGCTCATCCACACCTTGGGCGGGCAGATAGAAACCGGCGCGGCGCCCTCCTCCACGGCGCTGATCCTCGTCGCGCCGCTGGGCTTCGATGTCACCACCGTGGCCGCTGTCGAACGGCTCGACGCCACGCGCACCGTGGGCATCGACATGCTGATCGACGACGCGGCCACCAAGCGGCGCGTGCTGGCCTCCAACCCCGCCACGCGACGCGACATGCGCGACGCCGCACACGCCCTTTTCGCGCGTGACGGCAAGGCCGTGAGCGTGATCCGCGACAGCGGCGGCTTCGTCACACAACGCGTGGTGGGCACCATCGTCAACATCGCGGCCGACATGTGTCAACAACGCGTTTGCTCGCCCGCCGATTTGGAAACTGCTGTCAGGCTCGGCCTGGGCTATCCGCACGGCCCGCTGGCCATGGGCGATCTGCACGGCCCCACCAACATGCTGGAGGTGCTCTTCAACCTGCAGACGGTGTATGGCGACCCACGTTACCGTCCGAGCCCGTGGCTGCGCCGCCGCGGCGCGCTGGGTCTGAGCCTGATGCACGAAGAAGAATGAACACGACATCCGCATGACCGCCGAACTCAAGAGCACAACCGAAGGCAGCACGATGGTGCTCACCATCTCCAACCCGTCGATGCGCAACGCGCTCGACCCGGCCATCTATGCCGCGGGCATCGAGGCGCTCAACGGTGCCGAGAACAGCGCCGACATACGCAGCGTCGTGCTTGTCGGCGAGGGCGCGTGGTTCTGCGCTGGCGGTTCGCTGCAACGGTTGCAGGCCAATCGGCAGCAGCCGGCATCGGCGCAGGCCGAGTCGATCGAGGGACTGCACAACTGGATCGATTCGGTGCGCACTTTCCCCAAGCCGGTGATCGCCGCGGTCGAAGGCGCGGCCGCGGGCGCAGGCTTCTCGCTCGCGTTGGCCTGCGACCTGATCGTCGCCGCGCGCGATGCGGTCTTCGCCGCGTCGTATGCCAACGTCGGCCTGTCACCGGACGGCGGCATGAGTTGGCACCTCGCGCAATACCTGCCGCGCCAAGTGGCCAGCGAATGGATGATGGGCGGCGAGCGCATCGCGGCCGAGCGCCTGCACGCCTTCGGCCTCGTGAACCAGCTCGCCGACAGCGGGCAGGCGCTGTCGACGGCCTTGCAACTCGCGGCAAGACTTGGCGAGAAGGCTCCCAATGCCATCGCGAGCATCAAGGAACTGCTCGCAGAGGGCCGCACCGGTAGCCTTGCCGCGCAGCTTTCGCAGGAGCGCGACCACTTCGTGCGCAATCTGCATCACGCCAATGCCGGCATCGGCATCGCGGCCTTCCTCGCCAAGGAAAAGCCGCGCTATCCGTGAGCACACGCGTCGCTCCCGAGACACCCTTCCCGCCCCTCAGTCGCCGACAGGACAGCCCCATGGACGAGCCCATTCTTACCATCGACGAACGCGAAGCGATCAACAGCGGTCGCTGGTTCTCATCACTTTCACCCTCGCTGCGGCACGACATTCTCCGATGCGCATTTGTCAGACGTCACAAGGACGGCGACCTTCTGGCCGCCCGCGGCGATCCGCCCGAACAGTGGATCGCCTGTGCCAAGGGCGCGGTTCGCGTGAGCTCGACGACGGTGTCGGGCAAGCAGGTCACGCTGACCTACGTGGAGCCGGGCATCTGGTTCGGCGACGTGGCGATGTTCGACGGGGACCGTCGCACGCACGACGCGTATGCGCATGGCGACACGACCACGCTCAACGTCGCGCGCGCCGACTTCCAGAAAATTCTGGCCGCGCACGTAGAGCTTTACGAGGCACTGATGCGCCTTCAGGCACGTCGCATCCGACAGCTTTTCGGCTTGGTCGAGGACCTCAACACCCTGCCCTTGCGCGCGCGGCTGGCGAAGCAGTTGACGCACTTGGTGCGCAGCTACGGCACACCGGCGTTGGACGATGGCAACCACATGCGCATCGGCCTGCACCTGGCGCAAGAAGAGCTCGCGCAGCTTCTCGGCGCGTCGCGCCAGCGTGTCAACCAGGAACTCAAGGCGATGGAGCGCGAGCACATCATCCGGATCGAACCGGGCGGACTCGTGGTCCTCGATCGGGCAGCCCTGATGCGGCTGGCCGATGCCGATACCTGAACTGCACACCGACGCCATGACCCAGGACTTCAGCAATTTCATCGGCACGCGCGCCGTCTCGCAGCAGCATGCCTTCGACATCGACGCGCTCGCTGCCTGGCTCGAGGTGCACCTCGACGGTTTTCAAGGCCCGCTGAGCGTCGAGATGTTCAAGGGCGGCCAGTCGAACCCGACGTACAAGCTCGTCACACCGTCCCAGAGCTATGTGATGCGCGCCAAGCCGGGCCCTGTCGCCAAGCTGCTGCCCTCGGCCCACGCGATCGAACGCGAGTTCAAGGTGATGAGCGGGCTGGCCGGCACCGAGGTGCCCGTACCGCGGATGCATTGCCTGTGCGAGGACGAGTCGGTCATCGGGCGTGCGTTCTATGTCATGGAGTTCAAGAGCGGTCGCGTGCTGTGGGACCAGTCCCTGCCCGGCATGAGCAACGCCGAACGCGCGGCAATCTACGACGAGCTCAACCGCGTGATCGCTGCCTTGCACACAGTGAAGTTCGCCGACCGCGGCCTGGCCGGCTACGGCAAGCCGGGCAACTACTTCGAGCGCCAGATCGGCCGCTGGAGCAAGCAGTACGTGGCTTCGGTCACTCAGCCGATTCCCGAGATGGACCGGCTGATGGAATGGCTCCCGACTCACATGCCGGCCAGTGCGCGCGACGAGTCGATGACTTCGATCGTGCACGGCGACTACCGGCTCGACAACGTGATGTTCCACGCGACCGAGCCGCGCGCCATCGCCGTGCTCGATTGGGAACTGTCGACGCTGGGCCATCCCTTGGCCGACTTCAGCTACCACTGCATGTCGTGGAACATCGCACCGGGGGCCTTCCGCGGCATCGGCGGCCTCGACGTCGAGGCGCTCGGAATTCCGACGCAGAGCGCCTACATCCGCCGCTACTGCGAGCGAACCGGCATCACCACGCCCGAGGCGCTCGCGCCCGACTGGAACTTCTACCTCGCCTACAACCTGTTCCGCATGGCGGCCATCCTGCAAGGCATTGCCAAGCGGGTCGAGGCCGGAACCGCATCGAGCGAACAGGCCGTGGCGTCGGGCCGCGGCGCGCGTCCCATGGCCGAGATGGCATGGGCCTTCGCCAGCAAGGCTTGAGCCGCACAAACACGATCACACCCAGGAGACAAACGATGGACTTCGAATATTCCGCCAAGACCAAGGAACTGCAGCAACGCGTGAGCGCTTTCATGGACGCGCACATCTACCCGGCCGAGCCCGCATACAAAGCCGAGTTGGAAGCCAACACCGCGGCAGGCAAGCGCTGGACGGCACTGCAGACGGTCGAGAAGGTCAAGGAAAAGGCCAAGGCGCAAGGGCTGTGGAACCTGTTTTTGCCGGTCGACAGCGCCGCTGCCTCCGGCTACGAAGGCGCGGGCCTGACCAACCAGGAATACGCGCCGCTGGCCGAGATCATGGGCCGGGTGCCATGGGCCAGCGAGGCCTTCAATTGTTCGGCGCCCGACACGGGCAACATGGAGACCATCGCCCGCTACGGCTCGGAAGCCATCAAGGCGCGCTGGCTCAAGCCGCTGCTCGACGGCGAGATCCGTTCGGCATTCGCTATGACCGAGCCCGACGTTGCATCGAGCGACGCGACCAATGTGGCCACGCGCATCGAGCGCCAGGGCGACGAGTACGTGATCAACGGCCGCAAGTGGTGGATTTCCGGTGCCGCTGACCCGCGTTGCGCGGTTTTCATCACCATGGGCAAGACCGACCCTGAGGCACCGCGGCATTCGCAGCAGAGCATGATCATCGTGCCGGCCGACAGCAAGGGCATCACGGTACTCCGTCCGCTCAACGTGATGGGCTATGACGACGCGCCGCACGGCCACGTCGAGATGACCTTCGAGAACGTGCGGGTGCCGATCGACAACATGCTGCTGGGCGAAGGTCGTGGCTTCGAGATCGCGCAAGGCCGGCTCGGCCCCGGACGCATCCACCATTGCATGCGCCTCATCGGCCTGGCCGAGCGCGCGCTCGAACTGATGTGCAAGCGCGCTTCGTCGCGTGTCGCCTTTGGCAAGACCGTCGCATCGCAGACCGTCACGCAGGAACGCATCGCCGAGGCCCGCTGCAAGATCGACATGGCGCGCCTGTTGACCTTGAAGGCGGCCTGGCTCATGGACACGGCCGGCAACAAGGTCGCCAGAAACGAGATCGCGATGATCAAGGTGGTCGCGCCCAGCATGGCCTGCCAGGTGATCGACTGGGCCATGCAGGTGCACGGCGGCGGTGGCATGTGTGACGACTTCCCGCTGGCATTCGCTTATGCGCACGCCCGCACGCTGCGCTTCGCCGACGGCCCGGACGAAGTCCACCGCAACGCGATCGCCAAATGGGAATTGGGCCGGTACGCCGTCGACAAGCCTCAGGCCGATGCGCCCGTGACGCGCTTCTGATCCAACCCTCTCCACGAAGCCGCCCGCGCACTGCGCCGGCGGCTTTTTCGTTGGCGCCTACCGCTTCTTCTGAACGAAAGCCGCTGTCGCTTGCAGCGGATCGAGGCAGCCGACGAGAACAATGTCGATCACACTGGCTCCAGCCGCTGCGGCTCGCCTGCCGGAAGCACGACACGGATGCCGTCGCCCGCGCGAACCTCGCCGCCCTGGTGCACGACCGCCATGACACCCGCCTTTCGCACCAGACCACCCTGCGCATCGCGCGCCAGCGTGGCCGCCATCAGGCCGGCTTGAAAGCGATCAAGCTGGCTGCACGGATTGCGCAGACCCGTGAGCTCGATCACGGCCATGTCGCCGAGATGCAGCCGGGTGCCGGTCGGCAAGCCGAGCAGGTTCAGGCCGCGAGTCGTCAGGTTTTCGCCCAGGTCACCCGGCCAGACGGCAAAACCGTCGGCCATCAGTTCATCGAAGAGCTCGGCGTGGATCAGATGCACTTGCCGCAGATTCGGCGCCCGCGGGTCGCGCGCGACGCGTGAGCGGTGCTTGATGGTCGCGCCTGCGTGGGCGTCGCCTTCGACGCCGAGGCCGGCGATCAGACGGATCACGGGCTCGGTGAACTTGGAGAAACTGTGCAGCCCGCTGGCGTGCACGGCGCTGACCACCGGCGCTTGCATCTCAGGCCTCGAGCGTGGCGGCAATGCGGCGCGCGAAGGATTCGGCCTGCGCCGGATCGCGTGCCTCGACCATCACGCGCACCAGCGGCTCCGTACCGCTCGCCCGAATCAGCACGCGCCCGGCATCGCCCAGCTCGGCTTCGGTGCGTTGCGCCTCAAGCTTCAACGCCGCGTTCGTGGCCCAGTCCTGGCCGGCTTTGAGGCGGACGTTGATCAACGTCTGAGGGAACAACACGACGTCCGCGAGCAGCTGCGCCACCGTGCTGCCGCTGCGCTGGCAAGCCTGAAGCACCTGAAGCGCACTGACGATGCCGTCGCCGGTGGTATGGCGATCGAGCGCGAGCAAATGCCCGGAGCCTTCGCCGCCAAGCAACCAGCCGCGCTTCTCGAGTTCCTCCAGCACATAGCGGTCGCCGACCTTGGCGCGCACGAAGTCCACGCCCAGTTTGCGCAATGCGACTTCCACGGCCTTGTTCGTCATGAGCGTGCCGACCACACCTTCGGGTTTTTCGCCGCGCTCGATGCGTTCACGCACCATCAGGTAGAGCAGCTCGTCGCCGTTGAAAAGGCGACCTTCGGCATCGACCAGCTGCAGCCGGTCGGCGTCGCCGTCGAGCGCGATGCCGTAGTCGGCACGATGCGCTTTGACCGCTTCGATCAGCGCCTGCGGATGCGTCGCACCGACATCCTTGTTGATGTTGAGTCCGTCGGGCGTGCAGCCGATGCTGGTCACGTCGGCACCGAGCTCGTGAAACACCTGCGGCGCCACTTGGTACGCCGCGCCGTGGGCGCCGTCGACCACCAACCGCACGCCGCGCAGGCTCAGCTCGTTCGAGAAGGTGCTCTTGCAGAACTCGGTGTAGCGGCCCGCCGCGTCGTTGAGTCGCCGCGCCTTGCCCAATTGTGCAGAGTCGGCCCACACGGGCGCTTCTTCGAGTGCGGCCTCCACGGCCTCCTCCCAGGCGTCGTCCAGTTTCGTGCCCTGGGCGCTGAAAAACTTGATGCCGTTGTCCGGGAAGGCGTTGTGGCTGGCGCTGATCACCACGCCCAGGCTGGCGCGCTGCGCTCGCGTCAGGTAAGCCACTCCAGGCGTTGGCAGCGGGCCCAGCAGCACCACATCGACGCCGGCGGAGTTGAAGCCGGACTCGAGCGCTGCTTCGAGCATGTAGCCGGAGATGCGCGTGTCCTTGCCGATCAGCACGGTGGGCCGCTTCTCGGTCTTCCTCAACACCTGTCCCACCGCATGGGCCAAACGCAGCACGAAGTCCGGCGTGATGGGGGGTTGGCCAACCGTGCCGCGAATGCCGTCGGTGCCGAAATAGGTTCTGGTCATGCTGTCTTCTCTTTGTTGTGATCTTGTCGCTCTGCAACGAGCACTGCCTGCCGTACGGCCAGTGCCGCGACGGTTTCGCGCACATCATGCACGCGCAGGATGGCGGCGCCGCGGTCCACGGCAAGCAACGCGGCTGCCACGCTGGGCACCATCCGTTCGGCGGCTTCGCCGATGTCGGTCACCGCGCCGAGCGACGACTTGCGCGACCAACCCGCCAACAGCGGATAGCCCTCCTCCGCCACGTCGCGTTGGTGCGCGAGCAGCCGGAAATTCTGCGCGACGGTCTTTCCGAAGCCGATGCCGGGGTCGAGCACGATGCGCGACCCGTCGACTTGCAACGCACGCAACGCCTGCGCCCGTTCAGCGAGAAAGCTGCGTACCTGTGGCAGCACGTCGCCTTGCATCGGTGCTGTTTGCATCGTCTGCGGATCGCGATGCATGTGCATCAGGCAGACGCCGCACGCGGGATGCTGCGCGACAACGGCCAGAGCGCCGGGTTGGCGAAGTGCCCAAATGTCGTTGACGATGTCGGCACCGAGGTCGAGCGCGGCGCGCATCACGTCGGGCTTGTAGGTGTCTATCGACACGGGCACCCCGAGCCTCAGAACCTCTCTCAGCACAGGCAACAGTCGCTCGAGCTCCTGGTGCAGCGGCACGGCGGGACTTCCAGGCCGCGTGGACTCCGCACCGAGGTCGAGGATGTCAGCGCCGTGCGCCACCAAAGCTTCGCAATGCTGGATCGCTGCCGCTGCCGAGGCATGAGCGCCGCCGTCGGAAAATGAATCGGGCGTGAGGTTGACGATCGCCATCACTCGCGGCCGCGACAGGTTGATGGCGAAGCGCGAGGTACGCCAGACGGACGGTGTCATCGCTGCCCGGTGCCCACAAAAAACGGGGCCCAAGGCCCCGTTGATCTGCACTGCGCCATGTCAGGCGGCAGTGGGCGCCGGATCCGGATTGACCGCCGGCGTGCCGCCGCTGCCACCGCTGTTCGACGGCGGGATGCGAGGCGTCCAATCCTTCGGCGGACGCGGTTCACGGCCGGCCATGATGTCGTCGAGCTGCTCGGAGTCGATGGTTTCCCATTCGAGCAGCGCCTTGGCCATGGCATGCATCTTGTCGCTGTTCTCTTCGATCAGGCGGCGGGCGAGGTTGTACTGCTCGTCGATGATGCGGCGGACTTCACCGTCGACCTTTTCCATCGTCTGCTCGCTCATCGTCGTCGTCTTGGTGACCGAGCGACCGAGGAACACTTCGCCTTCGTTCTCTGCGTAGACCATCGGCCCCAGCGCATCGGTCATGCCATAACGCGTGACCATGTCGCGCGCAATGGAAGTCGCGCGTTCGAAGTCGTTGCTCGCGCCGGTGGTCATCTGGTTCATGAACACCTCCTCGGCAATGCGCCCCCCGAACAGCATGCTGATCTGGTTGAGCATGTAGTCGCGGTCGTAGCTGTAGCGGTCTTGCGCCGGCAGGCTCATCGTTACGCCCAGCGCACGGCCACGCGGAATGATCGTGACCTTGTGCACAGGGTCGCACTTGGGCAGAAGCTTGCCGATGAGGGCGTGACCGGACTCGTGATAGGCCGTATTTCGACGCTCTTCCTCAGGCATGACCATGCTCTTGCGTTCTGGGCCCATGAAGATCTTGTCCTTGGCCTTCTCGAAGTCCTGCATCTCGACCACGCGCGCATTGCGGCGGGCTGCCATCAGCGCGGCTTCGTTGCACAGGTTGGCGAGGTCTGCGCCGGACATGCCTGGCGTGCCGCGGGCGATGATGCTCGGATTGACGTCCTGACCCAACGGGACCTTGCGCATGTGCACTGCCAGGATCTGCTCGCGACCGCGGATGTCGGGAAGCGTGACGTAGACCTGCCGGTCGAAACGGCCCGGGCGCAGCAAGGCTGCGTCCAGGATGTCCGGACGGTTCGTGGCGGCCACCACGATCACGCCGAGGTTGGTCTCGAAGCCGTCCATCTCGACCAGCATCTGGTTCAGGGTCTGCTCACGTTCATCGTTACCACCGCCCAGACCTGCGCCGCGCTGGCGTCCGACTGCGTCGATTTCGTCAATGAAGATGATGCATGGCGCGTTCTTCTTGGCGTTCTCGAACATGTCGCGCACACGTGCAGCACCCACGCCGACGAACATCTCGACGAAGTCCGAGCCGGAGATCGAAAAGAACGGAACCTTGGCTTCACCGGCGATCGACTTGGCAAGCAAAGTCTTGCCGGTGCCTGGCGGGCCGACAAGCAACAGGCCGCGCGGAATGCGTCCGCCGAGCTTCTGGAAACGACCCGGGTCTTTCAGGAAGTCCACGACCTCCTTCACCTCTTCCTTCGCCTCGTCGCAGCCGGCGACGTCGGCAAAGGTCACGGTGTTGGTGTTCTCGTCGAGCATGCGGGCCTTGCTCTTGCCAAAGCTGAAGGCGCCGCCCTTGCCGCCACCCTGCATCTGCCGCATGAAGTAAACCCAGACGCCGATCAACAGAAGCATGGGGCCCCAACTGACCAGCAGCGTCATGAGAAGCGAGCCTTCTTCGCGCGGCTTGACGTCGAACTTGACGTTGTTGGCGATCAGGTCGCCGACGAGGCCACGGTCGAGGTAGGTGGCGGTGGTGCGAATGCGGCGATCGTCGTTGGTGATCGCGACGATCTCGCTACCGCCCTGACCTTCCTGGATGGTGGCGCTCTTGATGCGATTGCCACGCACTTCTTCGAGAAAGTCCGAATAGCCGACGTTGCCAGCACCGGCAGCCCCGCGAGTGTCGAACTGCTTGAACACAGTGAACAACACCATCGCGATGACGAGCCATACGGCAACTTTGGAAAACCACTGATTGTTCAAACGAAGCTCCAGTCAAAAGCGCGTGACAGCGAAATGAAACTTCGCCCAGGTCACGCAACTGAAGGCCATTTTAGGCTTTTCAAGCTGCGAAAACCGTCGATTCCACTGGAGCAGCCACAGCGGACGCACGGGTTTGAAGCGCGATCCGCGCGGCGGGGGCCGGTATCAATTCGTGTCGAGCTCACGCAACCCCATGCCGACCATGAAAGTCTCCGACGATTTGTCGCGAGAAGCCTTGGGCTTCATTGGCTTGACGGTGCGGAAATTCGCCTTGAACAATTGGGTCAACTCGGCATAAGCCCCACCATGGAACAGCTTGGTCACCAACGCCCCCTCTGGCTTCATGTGACGACGCGAGAAGTCGATGGCGAGTTCGACCAGATGCGAGATGCGCGCCGCATCGGCCGACGCGATGCCTGAGAGGTTCGGCGCCATGTCCGACACCACCACGTCGGCCTTGCGGCCGGCGAGCGCGGCTTCGAGCCTCGCCAGCACCTCGTCCTCGCGAAAGTCCCCCTGGAGGAAGATCACGCCTTCGATCGGCTCCATCGGCAGCAGGTCGAGCGCGATGATGGTGCCGTCGAGTGTGCCTGCGGCCGCGCCGCTGGGAGAAAGCCGGCGCCGCACGTACTGGCTCCAAGCGCCCGGCGTCGAGCCCAAATCGACCACCAAATGCCCCGGCCGAATCAACCCCAGGGTCTCGTCGATCTCCTTGAGTTTGTAAGCCGCCCGCGCGCGGTAGCCCTCGCGGGCGGCCAACTTGACGTACGTGTCGTTCACGTGATCGTTCAACCACGCCTTGTTGACCTTGTTGCTTTTCGTCTTGACTTTCATTCGCCTCGATAATACGGGGATGCCAGCCATTCAACTTACCCCCGCGCAACGCAAGGTGCATCGCGCCGATGCCCACCACCTCGATCCGATCGTCATGATCGGTGGCGACGGGCTCACCCCGGCTGTCACGAAAGAAGCGGAAGCCGCGCTCAAGGCACATGGCCTGATCAAGGTCCGCGTTTTTTCCGACGACCGCGCAGCCCGCGAAGCGATGCTGGCGACACTCGCCGACGAACTCGACGCCGCACCCATCCAGCACATCGGCAAGCTGCTGGTGCTCTGGCGCCCCAAGGTGGAAAAGGTCAAGGAAGTCGACGAGAACCGCATGCCCGGCCCACGGGACGTGAAGGTGCTGAAGTACAGCAAGCGCGGCGGCCAACGCCCTGAGATCAAGACGCTGCGCGTTCTGGGCAACCAGCGCCTGACGCCGGGTGGCACCATCAAGCGCGCCAAGCCGCCACGCCCGCTTTCTGCCAAGAAGCGCAATCAGGCCGATTGAGGATGGCGACAGGGCCGGTCTCAGAGCGTCGGCGTCACGTTCTGTGCATGAAATGGGGCCGGAAATACGGCCCCGATTACGTCAATCGCCTCTACGCCATGGTGCGTCGCCACTTGAGCGGTGACTTCAACTTCGTCTGCCTGACCGATGACAGTGAAGGCATTCGCAGCGAGGTGCAGTGCCTGCCCATCCCTCCGCTCGACCTCGAAGTGCCTGCCGGACAGCCCGATCGCGCATGGAAGAAGCTCACGACCTTCGAGCCGAACCTGCACGGGCTGCACGGCACCGCCCTCTTCCTCGATGTGGACGTGGTAGTGGTGGGCAGTCTCGATGCGTTCTTCGAGCAGCCAGGCGAATTCCTGATCATTCACGATTACGCCCGGCCCTGGCGCACCGAGCGGATCACGGGGAATTCTTCGGTCTATCGCTTCGAGCTCGGCGCGCATGCCGACGTACTTGCGCATTTCCGCGCCAACATGGACACGGTGCAAGCGAAATTCCGCAACGAGCAGGCCTACCTGTCGGACTTCCTGCACGCCCAGGGCAAGCTGCAGTACTGGCCCGACGCCTGGTGCCCGAGCTTCAAGTACCACGGCATCCCGACCTGGCCCACGAACTACTGGCAGGAGCCCTTCGTGCCGGAAGGCGCGCGCATCGTGGTGTTCCATGGCGAATGCAACCCGCCCGATGCATTGGCCGGCCGTCGCAACCGCGCCTTTCGCTTCATACGGCCCGCGCGCTGGATTGCCCGGCACTGGACAACGTAACGGGGCTGACGGGGCTGACGGGGCTGACGGGGCTGACGGCGGCCGTTTTTCCCCAGTCGCCGGGCCCGATCACGCCGCCGTTCGACCGCCCATGCGCCATAGCAGCATGCCAGCGCATGCCCACTGCAGCAGGTACATCGCGCTGCCCACCGGATGCCACAACCCGAGGTTCTGGCGCGCCATGATGCGCGGCGCCACGGCGTATTGCTGAAGCAGCGCCAACAGCATTGCAGCGAGGATCAATCCGATCGAGAGACGAATGGCGTCGTTGAAGCCTGGGTCGGCCTTCTGCCGAAAGTGCACCAGCAGAATCATTCCGCAGACCAGCGCGACCCAGCTCTGTGCTGCGAACAGCTGTCCGGCGAAATTGCCGGCGACCGCCGGACTGCCGAGCCGCGCGAAGGCGATGGGCACGACCAGAAAGCCGACAGTGCTCAGGCTGCCCCACCAGAAGGCAGCGAGCAACAGCGCGACACGGTCTTTCATCGCAGGCTCAGATGTAGCGGATCGCAACGATCTCGTAATGCTTCAGGCCGCCGGGCGCCTGCACTTCGGCCGTGTCGCCCTCTTCCTTGCCGATCAACGCACGTGCGATCGGGCTGGAGATGTTGATGAGGCCGAGCTTCAAGTCGGCCTCGTCTTCACCGACGATCTGGTACTTGACCGCTTCGCCCGTGCTCTCCTCTTCGAGTTCCACCGTCGCGCCGAACACCACCTTGCCGCCAGCGTCGAGCTCGGTCGGATCGATGATCTGGGCCGCCGAAAGCTTGCCTTCGATTTCCTGGATGCGTCCTTCGATGAAGCCTTGACGGTCCTTGGCGACTTCGTACTCGGCGTTCTCGCTCAGGTCGCCCTGGGCACGGGCCTCGGAGATGGCGTTGATGACCCAGGGGCGGTCGACGGTCTTCAGGCGGTGCAGCTCTTCGCGCAGCTTTTCGGCGCCGCGCTTGGTCACGGGAATGGTGCTCATGTTCTGTTGCTCCAGAAAGCGAAAACGCCGAACGCTGCCGTTCGGCGGTGCATGGGAGGGAGTGGGATCAGACGAGGGTTCGTCCGGTCAGCCGGCTCAGGATGGCGAGCGGGCTCGCCTCGGGATTGTATTGCCTGGCTGCAGGCAGATGCAGCGTCTGCTCGAGCATGTACTGTCCCGACATCACGGCGTGCGACGTCTGATCGGAAAAGCACACCCACACCGAGCCGGCCGGGAACGGCACGGTCTGCTGCGGGCCGTTTTTCTGATAGTCGAGGTCGGCCTTCATGGCGTCGTGCAACTGCAGCATCAGGTGGTCGTACTCGCTGCGCAGCGACTTGGTGACCCGCAAGGCCTGCAACGCCTTCGCCTGCCATGCCGCATACGGCTTGACACGCGGCAGGAAGCGCTTGGCCACGGTCTCGAAGGGCTCGCCCACTCGCCAGATGCGCGGAGCGCCGACAGGATTGACGTTGGTGAACACCCGGAGAATGCGCTCGCCGTAGTTGGGTCGCGACGGAAACGCATCGACGTGCATGCGCTTGTCGTCTGCGCGCCAGGACTGCACCCGCGTTTCGACCTGCGCCGGGCGGTAGCTGGTCGGCGCCAAGCGCAGCGCCGGCACGTAGTGCGGCAGAAGACCATGAATCAGTTGCGTCGCCTGCGTGCGAAAGCGACCGACCATCGCTGCCGCCGAACGCTGCATCGCCTCGTCGCCGGCCGCACCCCTGAGCGTGCCCGACGCGTCGAGGCTGATGTTGCGCACCTTGGGCGCCAAGAGGCTCGGCGTCAGCAGCCCGCGCTCTTCAGGCTGCAGCGCAAAGGCCAGCTTGGGGAAATACAGCACCTTGCCGGCCTCGAGCGCCGCGATCCACTCCGCCTCAGGCGTGGCTGCCGCCCAGTCGGCCAGGTCGAGTTCGACGAGCTGCGTTTCCATCGGCCGCCTCAGGCCTGGGCCAACTGCGCGTGCATCTCCTGCACGGAAATCACGCCGAGTTCGTCCATGTGCTGCATGCCCTCCACCGCCGCTTCGGCGCCAAAGATCGTGGTGAACGTGGTCACGCGCGCGAGCAGCGCCGAGGTGCGGATCTGCCGCGAATCGGTGATCGCGTTGCGCCGCTCTTCCACCGTATTGATGACCAAGGCAATTTCCTTGTTCTTGATCATGTCCACGATGTGAGGGCGTCCCTCGGTCACCTTGTTGACGGTGGCGCATGCGATGCCCGCCGCAGCGATCGCAGCGGCCGTGCCCTTGGTCGCCGTCAGCTCGAAGCCGAGCTTCGCCAGGCCGCGGGCCACCTCGACCGCACGGGCCTTGTCGTTGTTCTTCACCGAGATGAAGACCTTGCCCGACTTCGGCAGGATGGTGCCGGCGCCGATCTGAGACTTGACGAAGGCTTCACCGAAGGTCTTGCCCACGCCCATCACCTCGCCCGTCGACTTCATCTCGGGGCCGAGGATGGTGTCAACGCCCGGGAACTTGACGAACGGGAACACCGCCTCCTTCACGCTGAAGTACGGCGGCGTCACCTCCTTCGTGATGCCCTGCGACTTGAGCGACTGGCCGGCCATGCAGCGTGCCGCGACCTTCGCCAGCTGGATGCCGGTGGCCTTGCTCACGAAAGGCACCGTGCGCGAGGCGCGCGGGTTCACTTCGAGCACGTAGATGACGTCCTTGCCGTCTTTCTGCTGGATCGCGAACTGGACGTTCATCAGGCCGACCACGTTGAGCGCTTCAGCCATCGCGGCGCTCTGGCGCTTGAGTTCGGCGATGGTGTCAGCGTTCAGGCTGTAGGGCGGCAGCGAGCAGGCCGAGTCGCCCGAATGCACGCCGGCCTGTTCGATGTGCTCCATGACGCCGCCGATCAGGGTGCCGCCTTCGGCGTCGCGGATGCAATCGACGTCGCACTCGACCGCGTCGTTGAGGAAGCGGTCAAGCAGCACCGGCGAATCGTTGCTGACCTTGACCGCTTCGCGCATGTAGCGCTCCAGGTCACGCTGCTCGTGCACGATCTCCATGGCGCGGCCGCCCAGCACATAACTCGGGCGCACGACCAGCGGGTAGCCGAGTTCGGCCGCTTTTTCAAGCGCCTCAGGCTCGGCGCGCGCCGTGGCGTTCGGCGGCTGGCGCAGGCCGAGCTTGTGAAGCAGCTGCTGGAAGCGCTCGCGGTCTTCGGCAGCGTCGATCATGTCCGGCGAGGTGCCGATGATCGGCACGCCGTTGGCTTCGAGGTCGAGCGCGAGCTTGAGCGGCGTCTGGCCACCGTATTGCACGATCACACCGATCGGCTTTTCCTTGTCGACGATCTCGAGCACGTCCTCGAGCGTCAGCGGCTCGAAGTACAGGCGGTCGCTGGTGTCGTAGTCGGTCGACACGGTCTCGGGATTGCAGTTGACCATGATGGTCTCGTAGCCGTCCTCGCGCATGGCGAGCGCGGCGTGGACGCAGCAGTAGTCGAACTCGATGCCCTGGCCGATGCGGTTGGGGCCGCCGCCGAGCACCATGATCTTCTTCTTGTCGGTCGGGTCGGCTTCGCACTCGTCTTCATACGTCGAGTACATGTAGGCGGTGTTGGTCGCGAACTCGGCAGCGCACGTATCAACGCGTTTGTAGACCGGGCGGACGCCCAGCGCGCGGCGCTTCTCGCGGATCGCGGTGTCGGTGGTCTTCAACTGGCGCGCCAGGCGGCGGTCGGAGAAGCCCTTCTTCTTGAGCGCGAGCAGCGTGTCCTTGTCGATCTCGTCGAGCGATTTGGTTTCCAGTTCGAGCTCGATCTTCACGATCTCCTCGATCTGCACGAGGAACCACGGGTCGATCTTGGTCAGCGCGAACACTTCGTCCACAGAGAGGCCCATCGCGAAGGCGTCGCCCACGTACCAGATGCGTTCAGGGCCGGGCTCGCCCAGTTCCTTCTCGAGCACTTCGCGGTCCTGCGTCTTCTCGTTCAGGCCATCGACGCCGACCTCGAGGCCACGCAGGGCCTTCTGGAACGATTCCTGGAAGGTGCGGCCCATCGCCATCACCTCGCCCACCGACTTCATCTGCGTCGTGAGGCGCGAGTCGGCCTGCGGGAACTTCTCGAAGGCGAAGCGCGGAATCTTCGTGACCACGTAGTCGATCGACGGCTCGAACGACGCCGGCGTGGCGCCACCCGTGATGTCGTTGCGCAGCTCATCCAGCGTGTAGCCGACGGCCAGCTTGGCCGCGACCTTGGCGATCGGGAAGCCCGTGGCCTTCGACGCCAGCGCCGAGGAGCGCGACACGCGCGGGTTCATCTCGATGACGACCATGCGGCCGTCCTTCGGGTTGATGGAGAACTGCACGTTCGAACCGCCCGTGTCGACGCCGATCTCGCGCAGCACGGCCAACGAGGCGTTGCGCAGGATCTGGTATTCCTTGTCGGAAAGCGTCTGTGCGGGCGCCACGGTGATCGAGTCGCCGGTGTGCACGCCCATCGGGTCGAGGTTTTCGATCGAGCAGACGATGATGCAGTTGTCGGCGGTGTCGCGGACCACTTCCATCTCGTATTCCTTCCAGCCGAGCAGCGACTCCTCGATCAGCAGCTCGTTGGTCGGCGAGGCTTCCAGGCCGCGCTTGCAGATGGTCTCGAACTCGTCCGGGTTGTAGGCAATGCCGCCGCCGGTGCCGCCGAGCGTGAAGCTGGGGCGGATCACGGTCGGGAAGCCGAGCGTCTTCTGCACGGCCCAGGCCTCGTCCATCGAGTGGGCGATGCCCGAGCGCGCCGAGCCCAGACCGATCTTGGTCATCGCGTCCTTGAACTTCAGGCGGTCTTCGGCCTTGTCGATGGCTTCGGGCTTGGCGCCAATCAGCTCGACCTTGTACTTGTCGAGCACGCCGTGGCGCCACAGGTCGAGCGCGCAATTCAACGCAGTCTGGCCGCCCATCGTCGGCAGAATCGCGTCGGGACGTTCCTTGGCGATGATCTTCTCGACCGTCTGCCAGGTGATCGGCTCGATGTAGGTCACATCGGCCGTGTCCGGGTCGGTCATGATCGTCGCGGGGTTGCTGTTGATCAGGATGACCTTGTAGCCCTCTTCGCGCAATGCCTTGCAGGCCTGCACGCCGGAGTAGTCGAACTCGCAGGCCTGGCCGATGATGATCGGGCCGGCGCCAATGATGAGGATGCTCTTGAGATCTGTGCGCTTAGGCATTCTTGTTTCCTGCTTTGTGCTTTTCCATCAATGCCGTGAAGCGATCGAACAGGTAGCCGATGTCGTGCGGGCCGGGCGAGGCTTCGGGGTGGCCCTGGAAGCAGAAGGCCGGTTTCGACGTATGGGCGAGACCTTGCAGCGTGTTGTCGAACAGGCTGACGTGCGTGGCGCGCAGCGTGGCCGGCAGCGACTTCTCGTCGACCGCGAAGCCGTGGTTCTGGCTGGTGATGCTCACGCGGCCGGTGTCGAGGTCCTTCACTGGATGGTTCGCGCCGTGATGGCCGAACTTCATCTTGTAGGTCTTGGCACCCAGCGCGAGCGCCATGATCTGATGGCCCAGGCAGATGCCGAAGGTCGGGATGCCGGTCTCGATCAGCTCGCGTGTCGCGGCAATCGCGTAGTCGCAGGGCTCCGGGTCACCGGGGCCGTTGGCCAGGAAGATGCCGTCGGGCTTGAGTCTGAGCACGTCGGCCGCCGGCGTCTGCGCCGGCACCACTGTGATGCGCGCGCCGCGCTGCGCGATCATGCGCAGGATGTTCTTCTTGACGCCGTAGTCGAAGGCAACGACGTGGAACCTCGGGGTGATCTGCACGCCGTAGCCAGGCTTGCCGTCGACATGAACCAGCTTCCACTCGGTCTGCGTCCACTCGTAGGTCTGCTGCACCGACACGACCTTGGCCAGGTCGAGCCCCGCCATGCTCGGCGCATTTTGGGCCGCTGCCACGGCTTGGTCGATCTGCGCCTGGCTGACGGCCTCTCCTGCCGCCAAGCCGAGGATGCAGCCGTTTTGCGCACCATGGGTGCGCAGGTGGCGGGTCAGTTTTCTCGTGTCGATGTTGGCGATGGCCACCGTCTTGTTGCGCACGAGATAAGCATCGAGCGTCTCGGTCTGGCGGAAGTTCGAAGCAAGGATCGGCAGGTCCTTGATGATCAGGCCGGCGGCATGGACCTTGTCGGCTTCGATGTCCTCTTCATTGACGCCGTAGTTGCCGATGTGCGGATACGTGAGGGTCACGATCTGCTGGCAATAGCTCGGGTCGGTGAGGATTTCCTGATAGCCGGTCATCGCGGTGTTGAACACCACTTCGCCGACCGTGGAGCCGCTGGCTCCGATCGAATTGCCGAGAAAGACCGTGCCGTCTGCGAGCGCCAGGATGGCGGGAGGAAAAGCTCCCTTGAGAGACAAAAGCACTGGGTTCTCCGGATGGATGACGCCCAAAGCGAACCCAAGATGCCCCGACGTGAGAACGGGGACGGGCTGCGGCTTTCGTCGAAGGGTAGGCTTGTGTGCGCTGTGGGCGGGGTGTGAGCGGGAAAGCCCCCGATTATAACCTTCGGGTGCTCAGGATTTGGCCGTAGCCGCGCTGGCGTGAAGGCAAATCGCGGCCGCCGCCGCCACGTTGAGTGACTCCTCGCCGCCGGGTTGCGCGATTCGGATGCGCTGGGTGGCGCGCGCTTCCAACGCGGGCGAAACGCCCTGCCCTTCGTGGCCGAGCAGCCAGGCGCACGGATACGGCAGCCGCGCCTGGTGCAGCCAGTCGCCGTGATGCGAACTGGTGGCGAGCAGCGGCACGCGCAGGCCGTCGAGCACTTCAGGCTCGACCCCTTCAATCAGTCGCAGGCCAAAATGCGCGCCCATGCCGGCCCGCAGCACCTTCGGCGCCCACAGCGCAGCCGTGCCCTTGAGCGCCACGACCTGTGTGAATCCGAAAGCCGCTGCGCTGCGAAGCACCGAACCGACGTTGCCGGCGTCCTGCAGGCGGTCGAGCACCACGGTCAGCGCGTCGGCAACGAGCTCCGGCCGCATCGGCAGGTGGAGCATGAAACCCATCGGGGCCGGTGATTCGAGGCTGCTGACCCCTGCGAGCAGCGCGTCGGCCACGATCACGGTGCGATCGGCCGCGTCAGACCATTCGAACTGCGCTTTCGGCCAAAACGATTCGGCAAAGACGGCAAGCGCCGGACGCACGCCGCGAAGTCGCGCAGCGCGACAAAGATGATCGCCCTCGAGCCAGATGCGGCCCAGTTTGCGGTAGGCGCCGGGGTCCTGCGCCAGCTTTCTGAGCTCTTTCAACAGCGGGTTGTCGCGTGCGCTGATGCGGTCGGGTGCAGTGCTGCTCATGGAAAGACTGAGACCGAAACGACGTCGATCGCCGGCCGCGCCGCCATGCGCTCGAAGGCGGCCGCCACCGGCGCGAACGACCGGCGGTGGTGGACGCAGGCGCCGTGACGCAGCAGCGCCTCGAGGTGCTCGGGCGTGCCGTAGCCTTTGTGGCCGGCAAAGCCGTAGTGCGGAAACTCGAGGTGCAGGCTTTGGCACAGCCGGTCGCGATGGACCTTGGCCAAGATCGATGCAGCTGAAATCGCTTTGACGCGCGCGTCGCCCTTGACGATGGCTTCGGCCAAGACGTCGAGCGTTGGCAGACGGTTGCCGTCCACCAGCACCTTGGCCGGCTTCAGGCGCAATCCTTCGACCGCCCGGCGCATCGCCAGCATGGTCGCCTGGAGAATGTTGTGGGTGTCAATTTCTTCGACGCTGGCCTGTGCGACCGAACAGCACAGTGCCCGCGCCATGATCTGGTCATGCAGCCGTTCGCGTTGCAGGGCGGTCAGCGTCTTCGAATCGGCCAGGCCGCGGATCGGCCGCCGGTCGTCGAGGATCACGGCGGCCGCCACCACGGGGCCAGCCAGCGGCCCACGGCCGGCCTCGTCCACACCGGCCATCAGGCCCGGGACGTCCCAGGTCAGCGCGGCTTGTTCAGCCTTCAAGAACTTGCTCGATCGCATCGGCGCACAGTGTCGGGGTGTCGCGCCGCAATTCTTCGTGCAGCGCGGTAAAACGGTGTTGCAGAGCCTGGACTTTGTCCGGCTCGGTGAGCCAGCGCAAGGTGGCCGACGCCAGGGCTTCGGGCGTCGCAGCCTCCTGGAGCAATTCAGGCACGACGAAATCGCCGCACAGGATGTTGGGCAGGCCAACCCACGGCTGCATCTGCTGGCGATGCATCAAATGCCAGGAGACGCGATTCATGTTGTAGGCGATGACCATCGGCCGCTTGAACAGCGCTGCCTCGAGGGTGGCGGTCCCGCTCGCGATCAGCGTCGCGTCGCAGGCGGCCAATGCGGTGTGCGACTGCCCGTCCAGCAAGGTCACGCGGCCTTCCATACCGCTTGCTTTCAACATCGCCACGACTTCCGTGCGCAAGCTCGGAATCACCGGCACGATGAAGCGGATGGCTGGCTGAAGCTTTGCCATCAACGCCGCTGCCTGAAAAAAGCGCGAGGCAAGGTAGCGCACCTCGGAACGTCGGCTTCCCGGCAGCAACGCCACCACCTGAGCGTCGGGCGGCAGGTCCAGCGTCGCACGCGCAGCGGACCTGTCGGGTGTCATCGGGATCACATTGGCCAACGGGTGGCCGACATAGCTGGCAGCCACGCCCTGCTCCGCCAGCAACGCCGGCTCGAACGGAAAGATGCACAGCACATGGTCCGCGGCCGCACGAATCTTCTCGATGCGATCCGGGCGCCACGCCCAGATGGAGGGGCATACGAAATGCACAGTCTTGATGCCCCGGCCGCGGAGTCCGGCTTCGAGATCAAGATTGAAATCGGGCGCATCGATGCCGATGAAGAGGCCGGGCCACTCCCGCAGCAACCGTGCCTTGAGTTGGCGGCGAATCCCTGCGATCTCGGCGTAGTGACGCAGCACTTCGATGTACCCGCGCACCGCAAGCTTCTCCTGCGGCCACCAACTCTCGAAACCGCGTGCCAGCATGTGCGGCCCACCGATGCCGACCGTTTCGACGCCGGGCCAACGCGCTTGCAGCCCATCGAGCAACAGTCCCGCGAGCAAGTCGCCAGAAGGCTCTCCGGCCACCATCGCGAAGCGTCGCGCTGCGGATTCGCCCGTCATGCGGGCCTCAGCGGGCAATGCCTGCTGCAGAGGTGGCAAGGAAGGCATCCATCAACGAAATGTCGGCAGCGGCCTCCGGCAACTGGGCCGTCAAAGCGGCAAGAGCGCTACGGGCTTCTTCCACGGTCTTGCCCTGTCGATAGATTAGCTTGTGCATCTCACGGATGGCGCCGATGCGTTCGGCAGAGAAATCGCGCCGGCGCAACCCGACGAGGTTTACGCCGCGCACCGCGAGCGGATGCCCGTCGACGACCATGAATGGCGGAACGTCCTTTCCCACATGGCTGGCGAAACCGATCATTGCGTGCGCACCGATCCGCATGCGTTGCAGCACGCCGGAAAGGCCACCGACCGTGGCCCAGTCCCCTACTTCGACGTGTCCCGCGAGTGTGGCGTTGTTGGCCATGGTGATCTGGTTACCGACCTGGCAGTCGTGCGCGATGTGCACGTAGGCCATGATCCAGTTGTCGTTGCCGATGCGGGTGACGCCCGCATCCTGCGCTGTGCCGAGGTTGAAAGTACAGAACTCGCGCACCGTATTGCGGTCGCCCACGACGAGTTCCGTAGGCTCGCCGTCGTACTTCTTGTCTTGCGGCACCGCACCGAGCGACGCGAACTGAAAGATGCGGTTGTCCCGGCCGATGGTGGTGTGACCTTCGATCACGCAATGCGGCCCAACTGTCGAACCGGCGCCGATGCGCACGTGAGGACCGATCACGGCGTAAGGCCCGATCTTCACCGAAGTGTCGAGCTCGGCCTTGGGGTCGACGATGGCGGTCGAGTGAACCTGCGTCATGCGCGAGGAGATCTTCAGCTGAGCTGGCGCATCGCGCACATCAGCGTGGCTTCACAGGCCAGCTCGGTACCGACCAGCGCACGTCCCTGAAACTTGGAAATACCGGCCTTCATGCGCAGGATCTCCACCTCCAGCGTCAGCTGGTCGCCGGGCTCGACGGGCCGCTTGAAGCGCGCGCCGTCGATTGCAGCGAAGTAGTAGACGGTGTTGTCGTCGGGCACGATGTCCAACGAATGAAACGACAACAGGGCCGCGGCCTGCGCCATCGCTTCGAGCATCAGCACGCCGGGCATCACGGGGCGGTGCGGAAAATGCCCGTTGAAGAAAGGCTCGTTCATCGTCACGTTCTTGAGCGCGGTGATGCGCTTGCCCTTTTCCAAGTCCAGCACACGGTCCACCAGAAGAAACGGATAGCGGTGCGGAAGGAGTTTGAGGATCTGATGGATGTCGAGCGTCGTCATGTTTCTTTATCCGGCAATGTCTTTTTTTTCGAGCGCCTTGAGCCGGTCGCGCAGACTGTGAAGTTGCTTCAGCGTGGCAGCGTTCTTTTCCCAGGCGGCATTGTCGTCGATGGGAAACACACCCGTGTACTGGCCGGGCTTGAGGATCGAGCGGGTGACCACCGTGGCCGCTGAGATGTGGACACCGTCGGCCAGCGTCAGGTGGCCCAGCACGATGGCACCGCCGCCCACCGTGCAATGCGCCCCGATGACGGCACTGCCCGCCACGCCAACGCAACCCGCCATCGCCGTGTGCTTGCCGATGCGCACGTTGTGGCCGATCTGGATCAGGTTGTCGAGCTTCACGCCGTCTTCGATCACCGTATCTTCGAGCGCGCCGCGGTCAATGCAAGTGTTGGCGCCGATCTCGACGTCATCGCCGATGCGCACGGCACCGAGCTGCTCGATCTTGACCCATGTGCCGGCGTGCGGCGCTAGGCCGAACCCGTCAGCGCCGATCACCACGCCCGGGTGCAGTAGACAGCGAGCGCCAAGATGGCAATCCTCGCCCACCGTCACGCGCGATTTCAGTATTGTTCCGGCGCCGATGCGTGCCCCGCGCTCGACCACGCACAACGCGCCGATCCGGGCGGTCGGATCGACGAACGCACCGGGGTCCACCACGGCGCTCGGATGAATCCGAACGGTTTCAGGCCTGGCATGCGCGCGCTTCCAAAGCTGCGTCAATCTCGCGAAATAGAGATAGGGATCGTCCGTGACGATGAACGCACCGCGTGCCGCGGCCGCCTCGCGCATGGCCGGCGACACGATGACGCAGCCGGCCAATGAGGCCGCCAGTTCTTTGCGGTACTTGGGGTGGCTCAGAAAGCTCAGCGCATCCGAGCGTGCATTTTGCAATGGGGCGAGCCGCTCGATACCCAAATCTCGATCGCCGTGCAACTCGCCCCCCAGGGCGTCGACAATGGCTCCGAGCCGCAGTGCCACGCGAGTGCAGACTACTTGGCGCCTGCGGATGCTGGAGCGGCCGCGTTCAACGCCTTGATCACCTTTTCGGTGATGTCATGCTTGGGATTGATGTAGATCGCTTCCTGCAAGATCGCGTCGTACTTTTCGGACTCCGCCACCTGTTTGACCACGCGATTGGCACGGTCGTAAACCTGCTGCAGTTCCTCATTCTTGCGGGCATTCAAGTCTTCTTGAAATTCCCGGCGCTTACGCTGGAATTCACGATCCTGATCCACCAGCGCGCGTTGACGCGCAGTGCGCTGGCTTTCAGCCAAGGTGGGCGCTTCACGCTCGAACTTTTCCGACGCCGCCTTCAATGCCTCGCCTTGGGAGGCCAGGTCACGCTCGCGCTTGAGAAACTCCGCCTCGAGCTTCGCCTGGGCCGCCTTCGCCGGCTGTGCTTCACGCAGGACGCGATCTGGGTTCACGAAGCCGATCCGGAAGCTTTCCTGCGCATGAGCAGGTACAGCCGCCAGGGCCGAAAGCGAGAGCAGCAACGCGCCGACTGCGCGGTACGAATGGTTCATCAAAAAGAGGTACCGATCTGGAATTGGAAGCTTTGCATTCTATCCTTGTAGATAGGATGGGCCGGGTCGGAAAAGTCGTCTTCCTTCTGCGAACGAACGGGCTTCGCAAATGCTACGCGCAGCGGGCCGAGCGGTGAAATCCAGCTGATGCCGACACCGACCGAAGCTCGCAGCTTTCTCTGCGCATCCCACTGCAGATCGCTTTGGCCAGTGCGTTCGGTAAAGACATTGCCGACGTCGAAGAAACCATAGAGGCGCAGCGTGCGGTCGTTGCCTGCGCCTGGGAACGGCGTGCTCAATTCCGCATTGAAGATGGCCTTTTTCGTACCGCCCAGCGCTGCTTCGGTGATGCCGTCACGCGGACCAAGCGAATTCTGTTCGAAGCCGCGAATAGAACCCAAACCACCGGCGTAGAAGTTCTTGAAGATCGGATAGACGTTGCCGCCCAATGCCTTGCCGTAGCCGACCTCGCCGTTGAGTGCCAGCGTGTACTGTTTGGACAGCGGGAAGTACTGCTGATACTGGTAGCTGCTTTTGATGTACTTCAAATCGCCACCCACACCCCATTCCACATTGGCGCGCTGCAGGCGGCCGCGGGTCGGAACGAGCGCGCTGTCTCTGTCGTCGCGTGCCCAGCCGATGGTCAGTGGGATGCCCCACTTGCTGTTCTCGGAACAATTGATGAGGCCTCCAGCATTCGTCGTGCACTGGAAATAGTCGCGGTACGCCTGCGGCGTGAACCGAGCCACATTCGTGCCCGGCTCGAAGGTGAAGCGCTCCAGCCCTGCGCCGAAGAACACAGTATCGACTTCGCTGAACGGGACGCCGAACTTGATGCTGCCGCCTTCGCTGACCAGCGAATAGTCGCCATCGACCGTGTAGTACGGGCGCGTGGTCTGATGGAACAGACTGAACGTGCGCGAGATGCCGTCGCTCGTGAAGTAGGGATCGGTCGCAGTCAGCGAGATCGTGCGGTAGTACTTGCTGGTGTTGACCTGAAGGCCCAGGAAATTGCCCGAGCCGAACACGTTTTCCTGCGAAATACCGAAGGTGAACGACACCTTCTCCGAACTCGAGAAGCCGGCACCCAGTTGTAGCGAGCCAGTAGGCTTTTCAGCCACGGTCACCGTGAGGTCGACCTGGTCGGGTGACCCGGCGACTTCCTGCGTCTCGACATTGACGTCCGTGAAGAAGCCCAGTCGGTCGACGCGATCTCGCGACAACTTGATCTTGTCGCCGTCGTACCAGGAAGCTTCGTACTGCCGGAATTCGCGCCGGATCACCTCGTCGCGCGTGCGGTTGTTGCCGCCGATGCTGACGCGACGCACATAGACGCGGCGTGCCGGTTCGGCTTTCAGCGTCAGGGTTACGCGGTTGTTGGTGCGATCGACTTCCGGTTGCGATTCGACGCGCGCGAACGCGTAGCCGAAAGTCCCAAAATAGTCGGTGAACGCCTTGGTGGTGTCCGTGAGTTGCTCGCCGTTGTAGGGCTCACCCGGCTTGATCGTCACCAATGACTTGAATTCTTCTTCGCGACCCAGGTAATTGCCTTCCAGTTTTACGCCCGCGACGACGAATTTCTCGCCTTCGGTGATGTTCACTGTCACCGTCAAGTCGGTCCGATCCGGAGAAATGGCCACCTGCGTCGAGTCGATGCGGAATTCGAGGTAGCCACGCGTCAGGTAGTACGAACGCAGTGTCTCCAGGTCAGCGTTGAGCTTGGCGCGCGAATACTGGTTCGACTTGGTGTACCAGCTCATCCAGCCACCGCTGTCCTGGTCGAACAGATCGAGCAGTGTCGATTCGCTGAAGGCCTTGTTGCCGACGACGCGCACTTCGCGGATGCGGGCGGAGTCGCCTTCTGTGACGGTGAACGTCAAATTCACGCGGTTGCGCTCGATTGGCGTCACCGTGGTCACGACCTCGGCGTTGTAGAGACTGCGGCTCACGTACTGGCGCTTCAGCTCTTGCTCGGCGCGATCGGTCAGCGCCTTGTCGTAGGGGCGGCCATCGGCCAGCCCCACTTCGCGCAGCGCTTTCTGGAGCGCCGCCTTGTCGAATTCCTTGGTGCCGACGAAATCGACATCGGCCACAGTCGGCCGCTCTTCGACGATCACGACCAGAACATTGCCGCTGACGTCCAGCCGCACGTCCTTGAACAGCCCCAGTTCAAACAGGGCCCGGATTGCTGCAGAGCCACGCTCGTCGCTGTATGTGTCACCCACGCGAAGCGGCAGCGATGCGAAGATGGTGCCGGGCTCGACGCGCTGCAGACCTTCGACGCGGATGTCGCGCACCGTGAAGGGCTCGACGGCCCAGGCGGCAGTGGCGGCAAGCGTGCTGGCGATGACCGCGGCCACGCTACGCAGACGGAAGCGACTGAATGTTTTGTTCATTTGTGATTGAGACGGCGCACGAAGGGCCGGCAAGAGTTAACCAAAGAGCCCGAAGAGTCGGTTGACGTCGTTGAAAAGTGCGATGGACATCATCACGAGCAACAAGGCAACGCCGCCGCGCTGAAACCGTTCCATCCATGCATCGGAGACGCTTTTGCCGGTCAGGCCCTCCCAAAGATAATACATCAGGTGCCCCCCATCGAGGACCGGCAGCGGCATCAGGTTGAGCACTCCGAGACTGACGCTGATCAGAGCCAAGAACACCAGATATTGCGTGACGCCCAGGCTGGCCGATTTGCCTGCATAGTCGGCAATCGTCAGTGGACCGCTCAAGTTCTTGAGCGAGGCTTCACCAATGACCATCTTGGCCATCATGCGGACAGTGAGCGCCGAAACCTCCCATGTGCGCACGACGCCGCGCCAGATTCCGTCGATCGGTCCTTGGCGAACTGTGACCATGGCAGGCGGCGCACCGACGTACGCCGCGATGCGCCCGACTTTGGCGCCGCTCTCGTCACGCACTTCAGGCGTGACCTCGAGCATGATTTCGCGGCCACCACGCAAGAGTTGCCAAGCTTGCGTGCGCGGGTTGGCGCCATCGACCGAAGCTCTGATGAGTTCGCGCAACTGTTGGCCATCGACCACTGTTGTCGTGCCGACAGAGCGCACCAGGTCGCCCTTTTGCAAGCCGGCGCGCTCACCGGCACCACCGGCCACGAGCTCACCGATCTCGGGTCGCGTCAAAGGTGAGATCACGCCGATCTTTCGGAACATCTGCGCGTCAGCGTCCCTGGTTTCGATGCGGCTGAGCGGCAGCAGAACGGTGCGGTTGGGCTGCGCGCCATCGCCCGCAATTTCCAATGTGAGGTCGCGCCCGTCCAGTGCCCCACGCGTCATGCGCCAGCGAAGGTCCTCGAAGGACTGCACGGTCGCCAGTTCGCCGTCGAAGCCGGCCTGCGTGACGCGTTCACCGCCACGCAGCCCGGCCTGCTCGGCCAGCGATGCGGCCACCGGTCGGCCCAATGTGGCAACAGGCTCCTGGACGCCAATCCAGTTCACCAATGTATAGAGCAGCACCGCCAGCAGCAGGTTCGCGATCGGACCGGCCGCCACGATTGCCGCGCGTGAACGCAGCGGCTGCGTGTTGAACGCGAGGTGGCGCTCTTCCCGCGGGACTGTGCCCTCGCGCTCGTCGAGCATCTTCACATAGCCGCCCAGCGGGAACGCGCCGATGACGAACTCGGTGTCCTGCCCCGGCTTCTGATGCTTGGGTTTCCAGCGGTAGAGCGTGTGGCCGAAACCCACGGAAAAGCGCAAGACTTTGACGCCGCAAGCCACGGCCACACGGTAGTGACCGTACTCGTGCACAGCAATCAGAAGGCCGAGCGCAACGATGAAGGCGACGACGGTGAGCATCGGAACTCCGTGAGAGGTGGCAAAGCGACAGCGTCAGGCCGCGAAGCGCAAAGCGGCGGCACGGGCCGCCGAGCGCGCCTTGGCGTCGAGTGCCAGCAGGTCCGCCAGCGACCCCGGCTTCGAGGATGTCACCGCGCTCAAAGTTTCCATGTTGACCGCATGAATGCGATCGAAGCGCAATCGACGGTCGAGAAAAGCCTCGACCGCCACCTCGTTGGCGGCGTTGAGCACCGCCGTCGTGCCAGGCGCGGCACGCAGTGCATGCCATGCGAGCGCCAGGCCAGGAAACAGCGCTTCGTCCGGTGCCTCGAAAGTCATGGCTGCCATCTGGCGGAAATCCAGCCGCGCGGCACCACTCTCGATGCGTTCGGGCCAAGCCAATCCGACGGCAATTGGCACTCGCATATCGGGCGTACCAAGTTGGGCGATGACCGACCCATCGGTGAATTGCACCATGGAATGAACCACGCTTTGCGGATGAATCACCACCTCGATCTGCTCCGGCGCCACGCCGAAGAGATGGCACGCCTCGATGACCTCGAGCGCCTTGTTCATCATGGTGGCCGAGTCGACCGAAATCTTGCGGCCCATCGTCCAATTCGGATGGGCACAGGCCTGCTCGGGCGTGACCCCCTGCAGCGTGCCGGCCTGGCGCGTACGAAACGGCCCGCCCGATGCGGTGAGGATGATCTTTTCGATGCGCCGCGCCCAAGTCGTCGCGTCTTCAGGCAGCGATTGAAAGATCGCCGAGTGCTCGCTGTCGATCGGTAACAGCGTGGCACCGCCCTCACGCACGGCATGCATGAACAGCTCGCCGCCGACGACCAACGCCTCCTTGTTGGCCAGCAGCAGGCGCTTGCCTGCGTTGGCTGCCGCAAGACACGGACCCAGCCCCGCCGCACCGACGATCGCCGCCATCACACTGTCGACCGCTTCATGCGAGGCGATGGTTTCCAAGGCGCCCGGGCCGGCCAATACCTCGGTAGCGAGACCGTTCGCCCGTAAACGTTGGGCAAGCACGGCGGCATGCGGCGCGCTGGCCATCACCGCGAAACGGGGAGAGAAAAGCGCGCACTGCGCCAGCATTTCCTCGACCTTCGTGGCTGCCGACAGCGCAAAAACCTCGAAGCGATCTGGATGTCGCGCGATGACATCCAGGGTGCTGACGCCAACGGAGCCGGTCGACCCCAGCACCGTCACCTTTTGTCGGTCGGTCTGACTCACAACGAGGCCAGCATCATGGCGATCGGGAGAGTCGGCAGCAGCGCATCGACGCGATCGAGCACGCCGCCATGGCCCGGTAAAAGGGCGCTGCTGTCCTTGGCACCGGCGCTCCGCTTGACGAGTGATTCGACAAGGTCTCCCACGACACTCATGGCCGCCAGAAACGCCACGCCGATCAGCAGAAGCCACCAGCCACGTTCGGCCAGTCGGCTGTAGAGACTGGCAACCGTCGTCTGCGTGACCGCATCGGCCCAGACCCATGCGAGCGCGAGCACCATCACGCCGACCATGCCGCCCCAAACACCTTCCCAGCTTTTACCGGGGCTGATGGAGGGCGCCAGCTTGTTGCGCGTGAACTTGAGTCCGAAACGTCGCCCGGCGAAATAGGCGAACACGTCGGCGACCCAGACCAACACCAGAAGGGACAGCAGGAAATTGATGCCGCCCATGGCAGCACCACCGACGCTGCGCGCCTGAACCGCTGCGAGCCAGGCTACCCAGAGCGCCAGCAGCCCGGCGACCAGGCGAACGCCTCTGGGAATGCGCGGCCAGCCTGGCACACCGCCACGCAGCAAGGCGGCACCGCCCAACACCCAAGCCGCACTCGCTGCGATCCACACGCCGAGAAGCCTCTGCTCGAGCAGACCCAGCCACCACGAAAGCGCACAGAGCAGGACCATTTCGACGCCGAGGAACACCGACATTTTCGGACCGTAGCCGTTGAGCCGCCCCCACTCCCAGGCAGCAGCGCCAATCAGGACGAGCATCACGCAGGCGAACGGCACGCGCGAGGGATAGAACAGGGCCGGCAGCAGAATGGCCAGCAGCACGATCGCCGTAAAGATGCGTTGCTTGAGCATCAGGCTGTCTGCCGATCTGCGTGCCCGGCGTTCAGTTGGGCCGAGGTTTTGCCGAAGCGGCGCTCCCGACCCTGGAAAGTGCCGATCGCCTCGTCGAGCGCCGCCTCATCGAATTCCGGCCACAGCTTGTCGCTGAAAAACAGCTCGGTGTAGGCGCTCTGCCACAGCAGAAAATTCGACAGTCGCTGTTCACCGCCAGTGCGAATGAAAAGATCGGGATCGGGCACGTGCGCCAAGGCCATTGCACGATCGAGATTCGATTCGGTCAAGGGCTCTCCGCGCTCCGCCAGCCGCGCGGCAGCGCGCGCGATGTCCCATCGGCCCCCGTAGTTGAAACAAACGTTGAGCACCAGCAGTGTGTTGTGCGCCGTAGAGGCTTCTGCTTGCACCAGACCCGCAACCATCTTTTCGGTCAGGCCGCCGCGCTCGCCCACGAAGTGCAGTTGCACACCGTCTTCGCGCAGCTTCGGCACCTCACGGCCAAGCGCGCCCACCATCAGTTCCATCAGTCCGGTCACTTCCTCGACCGGGCGATTCCAGTTCTCGGAGGAAAAGGCAAACACCGTGAGCACCCCTACACCTCTGTCGACGCAGGCCTTGACACAGCGGCGCAGCGATTCCACGCCTTGCTTGTGCCCCGCCACGCGAGGCAGAAAACGCCGTGTCGCCCAGCGGCCATTGCCGTCCATGACGATGGCAATGTGGTTCGGCGCGGCGGCAAAGGTGCTCATCAGACTGCCATGATCTCGGCTTCCTTGGCCGCAATCAGCCGGTCGATCTCGGCAATGTGCCGGTCGGTGACTTTCTGGATGTCGGCCTCGGCGCGTTTCTGGTCATCCTCTGAAGCAAGTTTGTCCTTGACCAGCTTCTTTACCGACTCGTTGGCATCGCGGCGCAGGTTGCGTGTCGCGATCTTGGCGTTCTCGCCCTCGTTGCGAACCAACTTGGTCATTTCCTTGCGGCGTTCCTCGCTCATGGCCGGCAGCGGCACACGGATCAGTTCGCCCATGGACGAGGGGTTGAGCCCCAGATCGCTCTCGCGAATCGCTTTCTCGATCTTGGCGCCCATGCCCTTTTCCCACGGCTGGACGCTGATGGTGCGCGAGTCGAGCACCGACACATTGGCCACCTGGCTGAGCGGCACGGAAGAGCCGTAGTAGTCGACGTGCACCGAATCGAGCAGCGCGGAGTTGGCGCGCCCGGTGCGGATCTTGGAAAGGTTGTTCTGGAAAGCGGCGATCGACTGGTTCATCTTCGCGTCGGTCGCGCTTCGAATGTCTGCAATGGTCATTATTTTTTGCTCCTCAGGCATGCACCAGGGTGCCTTCGTCCTCGCCGAGCACGACGCGCTTGAGGGCGCCGTTCTTGAAGATCGAAAACACCTTGATCGGCAACTTCTGGTCGCGGCACAGCGCGAAAGCCGTGGCGTCCATGATGCCGAGATTCTTTCCGATGGCCTCGTCGAAGGTCAACGAGGCATAACGCGTGGCGTGGGGGTCCAGCTTGGGGTCGGCGCTGTAGACGCCGTCGACCTTGGTCGCCTTGAGCACCAGCTCCGCGCCGATTTCGGCACCGCGCAATGCGGCGGCCGTGTCGGTCGTGAAGAAGGGGTTGCCGGTCCCGGCCGCGAAGATCACGACCTTGCCCTCTTCGAGGTACTGCAAGGCCTTGGGACGCACGTAAGGCTCGACCACCTGTTCGATGGCGATCGCCGACATCACGCGGGCGATCAGGCCCTGCTTGTCCATGGCGTCGGCGAGGGCCAACGCGTTCATGACGGTGGCCAGCATGCCCATGTAGTCGGCCGTGGCGCGGTCCATGCCGACCGAGCCCCCGGCAACGCCGCGAAAGATGTTCCCGCCACCAATCACGACCGCCACCTCGACGCCCATGTTCACCACTTCAGCGATCTCGCTGACCATGCGAACGATGGTCGCCCTGTTGATGCCGAACGCATCGTCGCCCATCAGCGCCTCTCCCGACAGCTTCAGCAAGATGCGCTTGTGGGCTGGGCGAGGTTCGGACATGGGCAGATTCCTTCAGGGATGACAGGGGGCGAGTTTAAGTGGAAGTCCAGCCGGGGCGCACCGCGGGAACCGGCTGAGCCGGGCCGCTGGTGTCGCCCCCGGCAGGGAAAAGGCGCAGGCGACACGAAGTGCACCGCAGCCTTGGGGGCGAGCCGTTCAGGCAGCGGCTTTGGCTGCAGCGACCTGCGCAGCCACTTCGGCCGCGAAGTCGTCGACCTTCTTCTCGATGCCTTCGCCGACCACATAAAGCGTGAAGCCTTTGATCGAGCTGTTTGCAGCCTTGAGCATCGCTTCGACGGTCTGCTTGTCGTTCTTCACGAACGGCTGGTTGTGAAGCGAGACCTCCTTGAGGTACTTCTGCACGCCGCCTTCGATGCGCTTGGCAACGATGTCGGCAGGCTGCGCCGGCTTGCCCGCGGCCTCGGCGACCTTGCGGTCTTCTTCGGCCTTGCCCGCTGCAACAGCGCGTTCTTTCTCAATCAGATCGGTAGGCACGTCGGCACTGGAAATCGCGACCGGCTTCATCGCCGCGATGTGCATCGCCACGTCCTTGGCAGCCGCATCGTCACCCTCGAACTCGACCATGACGCCAATGCGCGTGCCGTGAAGGTAGGAAGCCAATTTGCCATTGCCGCCGAAATGCTTGAAGCGGCGAAAGCTCATGTTCTCGCCGATCTTGCCGATCAGGCCCTTGCGCACGTCTTCGAGCGTCGGACCGAAACCGTCTTGTTCATATGGCAATGCGCCCAGTGCAGCGATGTCGGCCGGCTTGTTCTTCGCCACCAGCATGGCTGAGGCGTTTGCCAGGGCGAGGAAGCTGTCGTTCTTGGTGACGAAGTCGGTTTCGCAGTTGATTTCGATCATGCCGCCGGCGTCGCCGTCGACGAAAGCCGTGACCACGCCTTCGGCGGTGATGCGGCCCGAAGCCTTGCCAGCTTTGTTGCCGAGCTTGATGCGCAGCAGCTCTTCGGCCTTTTCCATGTTGCCTTCGGCTTCGGTCAAAGCCTTCTTGCATTCCATCATCGGCGCGTCGGTTTTCGCGCGCAGTTCGCCAACCATGCTTGCGGTGATTGCAGCAGCCATTATTCGTACTCCGTATTCAAAAAATCAGATCAAAAAAAGGGGCCGCAAAGCCCCTTCTTCAAGGCTCGAGAAGACAGCGATCAGGCCGATGCGCCTTCTTCGACTTCGACGAATTCGTCGCTGCCGCCTTCGCTCACGGCCTTGACCACATCGTTGGCAGCGTTATTGCGGCCTTCGAGGATCGCGTCAGCAATGCCACGGGCGTAAAGCGTCACGGCCTTCGACGAGTCGTCGTTGCCGGGGATCACGTAGTCGATGCCGATGGGCGAATGGTTGGAGTCGACCACGCCGATCAGCGGGATGCCCAGCTTCTGAGCTTCGGCCACGGCGATCTTGTGGAAGCCCACGTCGATCACGAAGATGGCGTCGGGCAGCGCGGTCATGTCCTGGATGCCGCCGATGTCCTTTTCAAGCTTCGCGATTTCGCGAGAGAACGTCAGCTGCTCCTTCTTGCTCAGGCTGTCGAGACCGCCCTCGAGCTGCGCCTTCATTTCCTTCAGACGCTTGATCGACGTCTTGACGGTCTTGAAGTTGGTCAGCATGCCACCGAGCCAGCGGGTGTCGACATAAGGCACGCCGGCGCGTTGCGCTTCGGCCGCGACGATTTCACGGGCTTGACGCTTCGTGCCGACCATCAGGATCGTGCCGCGGTTGGCGGTGAGCTGCTTGGCGTACTTCATCGCGTCCTGGAACATCGGAAGCGACTTTTCCAGGTTGATGATGTGAATCTTGTTGCGATGGCCGAAGATGAACGGCGCCATCTTGGGGTTCCAGAAGCGGGTTTGATGGCCGAAATGGACACCGGCTTCCAGCATTTCGCGCATGGTGGTCGACATAGGAATAACTCCAAAGGTTGGGTCTAAAATCCAGCCCGTTTTGCAGCCCTTGAAGAGGAGCCTGCAACACCTTGAGTGGGCTGGTTTGCGGATGTGTTTCTCACCGGGTAATCCCGAGAGCGAAACCCAAAGAGTATAGCACCCACTCCCCTCCTCTTCTGACTGCCCCGCCGGGCCACTGTCCATGCGACCCGACCTCTACGCCAGCCGACTTGCACTCCGAGCGCGCACCGCCGATGCACGCACCGAAATGGCGCGTGCCATCGCGGCGGCCGAGTCGCCCGCTTGCGAGCACGTCTTTACCCGCACGCTTTTCGCGGAGGCGCATCGTGAGGCCGCCGCAGCCGACACCGACACGGTGTTGGCTGGATTGTCGTTTTCGGCCAAGGACCTTTTCGACGTTGCCGGACAGCCGACGCCGGCCGGTTCGATCGTCCTCGCGCATGCACCTGCAGCGCCGGTGGATGCCACCGCGGTGTCACGCCTGCGCGCTGCAGGCGGCGCGCTGATCGGGCGCACCAATATGAGCGAGTTCGCGTTTTCCGGCGTGGGCGTCAATCCTCACCACGGGACGCCAGTGAACCCGTGCGATCCGATCACGCCGCGCATCCCGGGGGGCTCGTCTTCGGGAGCTGCCGTCTCAGTCGCCACGGGCGCAGCGTTCATTGGCCTCGGTTCGGACACGGGCGGATCGATCCGGATCCCGGCTGCGCTGAATGGGATCGTGGGCTTCAAGAGCACCGCACGCTGGGTGCCGGCCGATGGCGCCCTGCCGCTATCGACCACGCTCGACACGGTTTGCGCCATGACCCGTTCGGTGCGCGACGCAATCATCGCTCACGAGGTGCTGGCCGCTCGACGCGTGACCCGGTCGACCCTGCCATTGGCAGGCTACCGGCTGGCGGTGGTCAAGGACTTGTTCTTCGACGCCATCGACACCCCGGTCGCTCACGCGTTCGAAAGCACCGTGTCAACGCTGCGCGCTGCAGGCGCCCGCATCGAAGAGATCGCATTGCCGGCGCTCGCCGAGTTGCCGGCGATCAATGCCACCGGAGGCTTTTCCGCGCCCGAGGCTTACGCGTGGCACCGCCTGCTGCTCGAGCGCAGCGGCGCAGGCTACGACCCTCGTGTGGCGCAACGCATTCTCAAGGGCGCCGCGATGAAGGCGCACGAATACATCGATCTGATCCAGGCTCGCGCCGCGTGGATTGCGCGCATCGAAGCAGCCATCGAAGGGTTCGACGCGGTGCTGTCGCCCACGGTGCCGATCACTGCGCCGACCATCGCCAGCGTGGCCTCGGGCGCCGAACGCGATGCGGAGTTCTTCCGAGTCAACGCGCTGCTGTTGCGCAATCCATCGGTCGTCAACATGCTCGACGGATGCGCGATCTCCATTCCCTGCCAGACACATGGCGAACTGCCGGTGGGCCTGATGCTGTGGCACGCCGCGCTGCACGACGACACTGTCTTGGCGATCGCCGAACAGGCAGAAGCTGCGCTGCAACAATAGGGCTGCGGCTGCCGCCTTTCCTGCGGCGCTCATTGCCGCCGGCTTCCTTCCAACCAAAGAATTCATGAAAATCGCGATCGTGGGCGCCGGCATCATCGGCGTCACCACCGCCTGGGAACTGGCCAGCGACGGCCACGAGGTGACCGTCTTCGAACGCCGCGGCGCCGCCGCCGAAGAAGCGAGCTTCGCCAACGCCGGCGTTGTCGCTCCTGGCTACGTCACGCCCTGGGCCGCTCCCGGCATGCGACTGAAGGTGCTGCGCTCGCTGCTGTCGGCGCACGGCGCCGTCAAGGTGCGATGGCCGCTCGTCGGCCGAGACCTGCGATGGATGGCGCAATGGCAACGTGCCTGCCGGCTCGAAAGTTATCTGGCGAACCGCGCACGCATGCAGCGCTTGGCCTTCTACAGCCGCACGAGGCTGCATGAGATCAGCGAGGCGCGCGAGCTCAGCTACGAGCGAAGCGACGGCTACCTGGTTCTGCTTCGGTCGCGCCGCGACCAACGAATGGTTCAGCCAGGCCTGGACATGCTGCGCGCCGTCGGCAGCGCCTTTCGCGAGGTCGACGCCGACGAAGCGCGGCGCATCGAACCGGCGCTCAGCACGGACACCGACCTGGCCGGCGCCATCCACCTGCCCGAAGACGAGGTCGCGAACTGCCGTCAGTTCGCGTTGCTGCTCAAGCGGGAAGCCGAATCGCTGGGCGCGCAATTCCATTTCAATTGCGACATCGCACCGCTGACGCGCTCGGCCCCGCGCTCGCTGTCGCTGTCATCGGGTTCACCTGCCATTCACTTCGACGCCGTCGTGGTGTGCGCAGGCGTCGCGTCGTCGCGCTTGTTGAGGCCGCTCGGCATGCGCATTCCGCTCGCGCCGATCTACGGGCACTCGGTCAGCGCCAACATCCGTGAGCCGCTCAACGCACCGCGCAGCGCCGTGATGGACGAGCGCTACAAGGTTGCCATCTCCCGCATGGGCCTTCGTGTGCGCGTGGCCGGAAGCGCGGAGATCGGCGGTTCGCTCGATGCCATCAATCCTGCGGCGCTGCAGACGCTCTACAAGGTCCTGCACGACTGGTTTCCTGGCGCCGCCACGCTGCAGGCCGGCGTGCAGCAATGGAAAGGCGCCCGGCCGATGCTGCCGGACGGCCCGCCGGTGATCGGCCCCAGCGGCGTGCCCGGCGTGTGGCTCAACCTTGGCCACGGCTCCAGTGGCTGGGCCTTGTCCTGCGGCAGTGCGCGTGTGCTGGCCGACCTGATGGCGGGTCGCGATGCCGGCATCGACCTCGAAGGCCTGGGGCTCGAACGCCTGCTCTGAAACGCGGCAGGCGCCGCACAATCGCCGTCATGCATCGCATCACCGCAGATTCCATCGCCCTTCTGTTCGACACGGCGGTCACGCGCCGTGTTGAACGCGATGCAGCGGCGACGCTGCCGCCACACACGCTGATGCAGCGGGCCGGTCAGGCCGTTGCACGCCTGGCCATGGCCCTTGCACCCGACGCGCGAACCGTCTGGATTGCCTGCGGGCCAGGCAACAACGGGGGCGACGGTTTCGTGGCCGCCACGCAATTGCACCAAAAGGGCTTCGACGTCGTCGTGACGGCCATCGGCTTGCCTGATCGATTGCCCGCGGATGCGCGCGCAGCGCATGACGCTGCACACCGAGCCGGCGTTGTTTTTGCGGAGCAACCGCCACCGTCCTATGAACTGGCCATCGACGCACTGCTCGGCCTCGGCGCTTCGCGCGCACCCGAGGGGCAGATGGCCGACTGGCTGCGTCGGATGCACGCTGGCGCCGCACCGGTGCTGGCCGTCGACCTGCCCTCGGGGCTGGACGCCGACACCGGCACTGACGGGCTGACGTTGCGGCCGAACGCGACGCCTTGCTACTGCCTCACGCTGCTGACTCTCAAGCCTGGTCTTTTCACCGCGCGCGGCCGCGATGCCGCCGGTGAAGTCTGGTTCGACGACCTGGGTTGCGCCGTGTCGCGTGCCGAGGTGGCAGCCGCAAAGCTAGGCGGGCGGCCCGCTGACCATCAGAGGCCACATGCCAGCCACAAAGGCAGCCGTGGCGACGTCGCCGTTATTGGCGGCGCGCCTGGCATGGCCGGTGCGGCGCGCCTGGCAGCGTCCGCGGCGCTGCACGCCGGTGCGGGACGGGTCTTCGTCGCGCCGCTTGATCCGGCTGCGCCCATGCAAGACGACGCACTTCCAGCGTTGATGTTCAGGCGCCCTGAAACGATCGATTGCGCGACGTCGGTCGTCGTCTGCGGGTGTGGCGGCGGCATGGCGGTCCGCGCCGTGCTCCCGCGCGTGCTCTCAAGCGCGCACACACTGGTTCTCGATGCCGATGCACTCAACGCCGTCGCTTCGGATGTATCACTGCAAGCCCAACTGCGCCGCCGCTCGGGCCGCGGATGGCGCACGGTCCTCACGCCGCATCCACTCGAAGCCGCTCGCCTGCTGGGCAGCGACACGACGCAGGTGCAGGCCGATCGCATTCATGCGGCGCAACGACTCGCCGATGGCTTCGGATGCAGCGTGGTGCTCAAAGGCTCAGGCAGCGTCATCGCGACACCGGGTGAGACGCCCTACATCAACCTCACCGGCAATGCACGCCTGGCGACCGCCGGAACCGGCGACGTGCTGGCCGGAATGATCGGCGCACGCCTCGCAGCCGGTCAATCGACGGAACTGGCTGCGCGCGATGCCGTTTGGCACCACGGCGCACTGGCGGACCGTTGGCCACCCACTTCGACCCTCACCGCAGACGCCCTCGCCCGCAGTGCACTGGGTTGAAGCGCCCGAAGCGCCCGCTCAGCCGCGCCCGACGAAGGGCATCTTGGTGGCCATGATCGTGTGGAACAGCACGTTGGCTTCGAGCGGCAGGTTGGCCATGTAGAGCACCGACTGGCCGACGATCTTCACGTCGATCAACGGTTCGATCGCCAATTCGCCGCTGGCTTGTGGCACGCCCTTGGCCATGCGCGCAGCAAGTTCCGTCATCGCGTTGCCCACATCGACCTGACCGACGGCGATGTCGTACTTTCGTCCGTCCAACGAAGCGGTCTTGGTCAGCCCTTCCACGGCGTGCTTGGTGGCCGTGTACGCGATCGAGTTGGGCCGCGGCGTGGTCGCCGAGATCGACCCGTTGTTGATGATGCGGCCACCGCGCGGCGTCTGCGACTTCATCACGCGGAAGGCCTGCTGGATGCAGAAGAACATGCCCGTGAGGTTGATGTCGACCACACCTTGCCACTGGGCCGGCGTCCAGTCCTCGAAAGGACCCGGCGGGTTGCCCACGCCGGCGTTGTTGAACAGGAGATCGACGCGGCCGAATCGCTCGACAGTTGCGGCGAACAGCGAAGCCACCGAATCCGCATTGGCGACGTCGGAAGGCACGGCAAAGGCACGTGATGCGGCACCCGATGCATCGGCCACCTCTTCAAGAGGCTCGAGCCGACGTCCAGCCAGCGTCACGTTCCAGCCGTCGGCCAGCAGCGCCAGTGCGGTGGCACGTCCGATGCCGGTGCCGGCACCGGTGACGATGGCGGTGCGCGGGGCAGTGTTCTGTGTCATGTCTTGTCTCCTTCTCAGCGGCGCGGTTTGCGCCCCTTCATTTTGTTGGCGGCCTTCTTCACCGCGGATTTGAATGCCTGCATGGCCGACTGCGGGCCCGCCTCCATGCGCTCGGCCGCAACGGGGGCTGAATCGGCACTCTTGCCACGCGCACCGCGCTTGGCCGAAGCCTTCGTCGGTGCGCCACCCGAGGACACGCCTTTGTCCTTCATGGCACGGGCGGTCAGGTCTTCGCCTTCGCGCACGAGGCGGAAGTCGATCTTGCGACCGTCCAGATCGACGCGGCTGACCTGCACCCGCACGCGCGTGCCGATGGCATAGCGGATGCCGGTGCGCTCGCCGCGAAGTTCCTGGCGCATTTCGTCGAACTTGAAATATTCGCCGCCGAGCTCGGTGATGTGGACCAAGCCCTCGACGTACATCGCATCGAGCGTGACGAAGATGCCGAAGGTGGTGGCCGAGCTGACCACGCCGCCGTACTCCTCGCCCAAGTGCTCGCGCATGTACTTGCACTTGAGCCAGGCCTCGACGTCGCGGCTCGCCTCGTCGGCGCGCCGCTCGTTGGCACTGCAGTGAAGCCCGGCCGCCTGCCATGCCTGGACTTCCTTGGTCGGGGCGACCACCGCCTTCTGTGGCTTCTGGGTCGGCGCCTTGACACGCGAAGCCAGCCGCTTCGCGAGCTTCGCATGCGCCTCGCCCGGTGTCGGCAGCATCGGCAGCGTGTACTTCGTCTTGCCCAGAATGGCCTTGATGACGCGGTGCACCAGCAGATCGGGATAGCGCCGGATCGGGCTCGTGAAGTGCGTGTAAGCCTCGTAGGCCAAGCCGAAGTGGCCGCTGTTGATCGGCGTGTAGATGGCCTGGCTCATCGAACGCAGCAGCATCGTGTGAATCTGCTGCGAATCGGGGCGGTCCTTCGTGGCTTCGGCGATCGCCTGGAACTCTCCCGGCTTCGGGTCGTCGGTGATCGAAAGACCCACGCCCATTGCCTTCAGGTAGCCGCGCAAGACCTCTTTCTTCTCGGGCGTCGGGCCTTCGTGCACGCGGTACAGACCCGGGTGCTTGCTCTCGTTGATGAAGTCGGCGCTGCAGACGTTGGCTGCGAGCATCGCTTCTTCGATGATCTTGTGCGCCTCGTTGCGTGTGCGCGGCACGATCTTCTCGATGCGACCAGCGTCGTCGCAGACGATCTGCGTCTCGGTGGTCTCGAAGTCCACGGCGCCGCGGCGGCTGCGCTGCTTCAACAGCGCCTTGTAAACGTCGGACAGGTTCAGCAGGTCCTTCACGCGCTCCTTGCGCTTGGCTGCTTCCGGGCCGCGCGTGTTGCCGAGGATGGCTGCCACTTCGGTGTACGTGAAGCGTGCGTGGCTGAACATCACCGCGGGATAGAACTGGTAGGCGTACATCTCGCCGTCGGCGGCCACCAGCATGTCGCAGACCATGCACAGGCGTTCGACCTCGGGATTGAGCGAACACAAGCCATTGCTGAGCTTCTCAGGCAGCATCGGGATCACGCGGCGAGGGAAATAGACGCTGGTCGCGCGGTCATAGGCGTCGATGTCGATCGGCGAGCCGGTCTGCACATAGGCGCTGACGTCGGCAATCGCCACCAGCAACCGCCAACCCTTGCCACGGCCGACCTTGGCCGGCTCGCAATACACCGCATCGTCGAAGTCGCGTGCGTCTTCCCCGTCGATCGTGACGAGCGGCACATCGGTCAGGTCGACACGACCTTTCTTGTCGCTCGGACGCACCTTGTCGGGTATTGCCTTCGCCTCGGCCATGCCGGCCTCGGAGAACTCGTGGGGCACGCCGTATTTGCGCACGGCGATCTCGATCTCCATGCCCGGGTCGTCGATCTCGCCGAGCACCTCTTTCACGCGCCCCACGGGCTGACCGAACAGCGCCGGCGGCTCTGTGAGTTGCACCACGACGACCTGCCCGACCTTCGCCGGCCCGGTGGCTCCCTTGGGGATCAGGACATCCTGCCCGTACCGCTTGTCTTCGGGTGCGACGAGCCAGACGCCACCTTCGTGCAGCAAGCGGCCGATGATCGGCTGCTCCGGTCGGTCGACGATCTCTACGACACGTCCCTCAGGGCGTCCGCGGCGGTCTTGCCGCACGATGCGCGCCTTGACGCGATCTTTGTGAAGCACGGCACGCATCTCGTTAGGCGGAAGGTAGATGTCCGCTTCACCGTCGTCGCGTTGCACAAAACCGTGTCCGTCGCGATGACCTTGAACGGTTCCTTCAAATTCATCCAGCAAGCCGCTGGGATGGCCATTATTTTTGATATGATCTCCTTCTTTCCTGAAATTCAAAACAGAACTGCTTCGGCAGCGATGTGGGCCCAGATGGCGGAATTGGTAGACGCACTAGTTTCAGGTACTAGCGAGTAACATCGTGGAGGTTCGAGTCCTCTTCTGGGCACCAAGTTTAAAGAAGCCGAATAAGCTTCTTTGCAAAACAAGCCACCGGTTTCCGGTGGCTTTTTTGTTGTCTGCACGATCCTTGATTGCACGAAACGCGCCACCTCGGGTCAGACCGGCAGCGCGACGAGGTCGTGCCCCTCGACGCCGACAATGCGAGCGCGAGTGAACTCCCCCACCTTCAGCGTCTTGCTGATCTTCTCGGGTGGCAGAAGTCGCACGGTGCCGTCGATTTCAGGCGCGTCGGCATAGGTACGACCCACGCCGCCCTTGCGCCCCATTCCAGGCGCCGAATCGACCAGCACCTGCATGGTGGCACCGACGCGGCGACGCAGTTTGGCAATCGATACCGCTTCGGCAACCTCCATGAAGCGCGCTCGCCGTTCCTCGCGCTCCGCCTCCGGCAACATGCCCGGAATCTCGTTGGCTGCCGCGCCTTGAACAGGGCTGTAAGCGAAGCAGCCGGCACGATCGATCTCGGCTTCACGCACGAAGTCGAGAAGATGCTCGAATTCGGCTTCGGTCTCGCCAGGAAAGCCTGCAATGAAAGTGCTGCGAATCACCAGTTCGGGGCACACCTCGCGCCAGCGGGCAATGCGTTCGAGATTGCGCTCTCCGCTGGCGGGCCGCTTCATGCGGCGCAGCACATCGGGATGGCTGTGCTGCAAGGGAACGTCCAGGTAAGGCAGCACCTGACCGCTTGCCATCAGGGGAATTACGTCGTCCACGCTCGGGTACGGATAAACGTAGTGCAGGCGAACCCATGCACCGTAAGGCTCCGCGATCTCGCCGAGTGTGCGAACCAATTCCAGCATGCGCGTCTTCACGGGCTTGCCGTCCCAGAAGCCGGTTCGGTACTTCACGTCAACACCGTAGGCCGAGGTGTCCTGGCTGATGACCAGCAACTCCTTGACGCCGCCTTCGAACAGAGCCTTGGCTTCGCCGAGCACATCGCCAATCGGCCTGGATACGAGGTCGCCGCGCATCGACGGAATGATGCAGAAGGTGCAACGGTGGTTGCAGCCTTCGCTGATCTTCAAGTAGGCATAGTGGCGCGGCGTGAGCTTGAGACCGGCGATACCAAACGCATTCGGCACAAGATCGACGAAGGGATCGTGCGGCTTGGGCAGATTGGCGTGGACGGCGTCCATCACCTCTTGCGTCGCATGCGGGCCCGTAACGGCGAGAACGCTGGGATGCATCTGCCGGACCAGATTGCCACCCTGATCGCCGGACTTGGCGCCAAGGCAGCCCGTAACGATCACTCGCCCGTTGGTCGCCAGCGCTTCGCCGATCGTGTCGAGGCTCTCTCGCACAGCATCGTCGATGAATCCGCAGGTGTTCACGATCACGAGATCGGCGCCCTCGAAAGTCTTCGAAGTCTGATAGCCCTCGGCACTCAACCGGGTCAAGATCAATTCGGAATCGGTCAGGGCCTTGGGGCAGCCCAAGCTCACGAAACCGACCTTGGGTGCGGCTGACGTGGCGGTTCGTTCGGGGGAGGCAACTTCACTCATGCCTCTATTGTCCCAGTTAAAGCGATGCCCGCCCGGACGAAGCCCTTGAGCGCGCAGCCAGGGTCGTTGGCCTCAAGGGCGCTTGATGCCGAAGGCACCCAGGACTTGCTCGGTGTTCTTCTGCATTTGATCCTGCATCTGCAGAAATATGCCCTTGGACTGCTCGACATAGTTGCCCATCAGACCTTGAAGCATCGGCGACTGGATGGTCATGAAACGGGCCCACATCTCCGGCGTGAGTTCCTCCGCCTTCTCGGCCAGTTGCGCCTGCATGTCGGTCATCGCCTGGATGTTCTTCTCCAGGTAGGGAGCCATGTAGCCCTGCATGGCTTGGCCGTAGAAACGGATGATGCTTGCAAGCACCGGCTCGGTGAACATCGGCGCACCTCCGGCCTCTTCCTCCAGGATGATCTGCAGCAGGATGCTGCGCGTCAAATCGTCCCCGGTCTTCGCGTCGCGCACCACGAAGCATGCGCTTTGCATCACCAGTTGTTTGACCTCTGCAAGGGTGATGTAAGTGGAGGTGTCGGTGTCGTAGAGCCTTCGGTTCGGGTACTTCTTGATGACGCGCTGCACCGGCTTCGTACCGGACTTCTTGCTCTGCACTGAGGACTCCTTGAGTGTTCGCGCCGAAGGCGTGCGGACGATTCTAGGGAGCCGATTTGCTGCACCGCGCCAAGGTTTACCCTGACCGAGGCGTCAGCCTCAGCGCGCGGTGACGTATTCGGCCGCGCACACCCTGCAGAGTGCGGACTCAGGCCGATCGTCGCTGTGATCACGGTAATGCAATGGGCTCTTGATACCGTTGAACACCCAACAGCGTGGGCAATGTTCATGCCCTGCCGCCGGGAGGTAGGCGCGGGCACGCTGTTCTGCGCGCTCGCGCGTGACCGGCGTTCCTTGGCGGATGGTCCGCGCGACATCTTCGGCTGCCATCGTGGCACCCCGCCCGTTGGCATGGTCGTTAAGGCCGTAGACCACACGTGCAAATTCCAGTGGCGCATGTCGCAGCAATGCCGCAACGCGCAACGTTTCAAGCGCCGAGTCGATCGCGTTTGCAGGCTGGGGCATCACGTTCTAGGCGGTGAAAGTCGGACATCCAAGGTACCACAATCGATGACATTCACGCCATTCGTTGAAGTGCCTAGAACCGGAGGAAAGATCGAACCCTTGCGTGCGCGAATGGCGCGACGGCATGGGTGCAAAGAAGGAAAAAAGAATTCCCGAGAGCCTGAAGACTGGTCTTCTTCAGCGGGAAATTCTGGTAGGCGCGATTGGACTCGAACCAACGACCCCCACCATGTCAAGGTGGTGCTCTAACCAGCTGAGCTACGCGCCTAAGGATGTGTCCGAGAGCCGCAATTGTAGCAGGCTGAAAAGACGTTTTTCAGCGGCGACGAGAAGATCTCACGCCATTCACGGCGGAGACCATCTTCAACACCTGCGCAAGACGCGCCGTGTCGGTGATTTCTACGGTGAACGTCATCCATGCCGTGCCCCTGAGAGACTGCGTCTGCACGCCGATCACATTCATCTTCTCGCGCGTGAACACATCCGAAATATCGCGCAACAGGCCCTGGCGGTCGGCGGCTTCCACCGCCACGTCGACCGCATACAGCGAACCGTCTTCGGATTTGGGAAGGCCCCACTCGACATCGATCACGCGTTCCGGGTTGTGACCCACCATCGTGCGGAAATTGCTGCAATCACGGCGATGCACGCTCACGCCGTGGCCGCGCGTCACGAAGCCCCCGATCGCATCGGGCGGCGCTGGCCGGCAGCATTTGGCCAGTTGGGTCATCAACGACGACACGCCGACCACGAGCACGCCGCCTTTCGACGCCTTGTCGCTGGCGCGCGACTTCTTCAGTTGCACGCCGTCGTCGGGCCCAGGGGCCGGCTCTGGCGGACGCAGCAAAGTCTCTATGTTGCGCAGCGAGAACTCGTCCTTGCCGACCACCTCGAACAGGTGATCCGCCGACTTGAAGCCAAGCTGCGATGCCAGATCCTCGAGACGGGTCGAGGTCTTGCCCTCTCGCTGGAGGAGCTTCTCCACCGCCTCGCGACCTTTCGCGATGGTCTCGTGCATGACCTGCGCGTTGAACCACGCGCGCACCTTGGCGCGCGCGCGATGGCTGGCGAGATAGCCGAGTTCGGCATTGAGCCAGTCGCGGGATGGACCGCCCTCCTTCGCCGCGATGATCTCGACGGTCTGGCCGTTCTGCAGCGGCGTGTTCAACGGCACCATGGCGCCGTCGATGCGCGCGCCGCGGCAGCGGTGACCCAGGCTCGTATGCACCGTGTAGGCGAAATCGACCGCGGTCGCGCCCTGCGGCAGTTCGACGATGGCAGCGTCGGGCGTCAGCACATAGATGCGGTCCTCGAACAGGCCCTGTCCCTGCTGTCCGTCCGACAGATCTCGCTCCCAGGCCAGCAGTTGCCGCAACACCGCGATCTTCGCGTCGTACTCACCACCGGCCCATACGCCGGCGTAGCCCTTGGGGCCGGCTTCCTTGTAAGCCCAGTGCGCAGCGACGCCATGCTCGGCGTGATCGTGCATCTCTTCAGTGCGGATCTGGATCTCGATGGGCTTGCCAGGTTTGCCGTCGGCCGCTTTGCGGACCACGGTGTGGAGCGACTGGTAGCCGTTGGGTTTGGGGCGTGCGATGTAGTCGTCGAACTCCTCATCGAGCGGCTGAAAGTGCGAGTGCACCCAAGCCAGCGCCGCGTAGCAGTCTTTCACGCTTGGTACCACGACGCGCAGCGCGAGAATGTCGAAGACTTGCGCGAAGTCCAGCGACTTGCCGCGCATCTTCTTCACGATGCTGTAGATGTTCTTGGGGCGACCCTGCACCGTGGCCGCAATGCCTTCGCCTTGCAGTTCGCGCTCGAGTTGGAGCCGCAACTGCTCGACGTAGCCTTCGCGCTCGACGCGCTTCTCGTCGAGCAGCTGAGCGATGAGCTTGTAGGTCTCGGGCTCTAGAAACCGAAACGACAGGTCCTCCAACTCCCATTTCACTTGCCAGATGCCCAGCCGGTTGGCCAACGGCGCAAAGACCTGCAAGGATTCTCGCGCCACGCTCTCCGAAACCGGCTGCTTGATGACAGCGGCATGGCGAAGCGTCTGCAATCGCGAAGCGAGCCGCAGCATCACGACGCGAAGGTCGCGAGAGAACGCCAGCAGCATCTTGCGCACGTTCTCGGTCTGCGCGCCATTGCCGTCTGCCGTGTGCGCGCCGGCGGTGGCCGAACGCGCTTGCTTCTGGACGTGGACCAGCTTCGTGGTCTCGACCGCCAACGCCGCGAAGTTCTCGCCAAACACCTTGGCGATCACTTCCTGTGGCCTGTTCAGATGCTGACAGGAATAAACGAGGTAGCTTGCGGCCTGCATTGCCTCCGACCCGCCCATCGCAGCCACGATGCCCGCCACGGCGTCGGCGTGAGCCAGCGTGTTCTCGCCGGTTTCGAGCGTTTCGTCGGCGATCAGCGGCGCGGCAAAGGCGCGGGCACGCGCGAGCATGTTGTCCATCACCGGCGTGCGCTCGGCGGTGGCGGCCGACAGCGGATAGTCGACCACCACCGCGTCGTTGCCCCCACGTGCCTGCACGCCGGAAGAATCGCGCTTCACTGGTCGAACAGAAAAGAGACCACCGCAGCACTCTGTGCCGGCGCGACAAAGGTCGGCGCATGCCCGACGCCCTGGAACTCCACCAGGCGCGCGCGCGGACCGCGGTGGGTCATGGCCTGCGCCGTGGCCGCGGACAGAAGATCGGACTGCGCGCCACGCGTGAGCAAGGTCTGCGCAGTGACCGCGTCGTACAGCGCCCACATGACGGCCTCGCCCTGTGCAGCCGCTTCGGCGGTGATGGCCCGAAACGGCACGGCGATGGCCGGGTCGTAATGCAGGACGAAGGGGCCTTGATTCACGTCACCCGGCGTCTTGGCCGACCCGTCCGACGTTCGTTGCGACGCCGACGCCACCATCGGCTCCGACAACGCCAACCACTCGGCCGACGTGTGCGGCCCGAAACTTTGCGATACCTGCCACATTGCGTCCGCTGCCTCCTGAAGCGTAGCGAAGCGCCCCACGTTGCCAAGGTAGCTTCCGATCCGCTGGAGCGCCGCAGCATCGATCGTCGGGCCGACGTCGTTGAGCACCAGGCGCCGTACCGGCGATGGCAAGGGAAGCCCGCGGTGACCTGCGACGAGCAGGCCGATCAGTCCTCCCATGCTGGTGCCCACGTGATCGAGCGATTCGATGGCTCGCTCCGAATGAAGGCGCGCAAGCAGCGCGACCATGTCCAACGCGTACAGGGGCAACTGATAGCCAAGCGGATCGCGCAGCCAATCGCTCTGGCCGCGGCCGACGACATCGGGGCACACCACGCGGACGTCGCCGTTGGCGCGCTCGACGAGGTCTCGCGCCAACACGTCGAAGTCGCGTCCCTGGCGCGTCAGGCCATGCACGCACAAGACAACGTGCGCGCTGTCCGAGTCGCCCCATTGCCAATAGGCCATGCGATGACCGCCCTGTGCGTCCGCACAATCGGCAAAAGAAAGGGTCGGTTCGGTCATGAGCGGGGCGCGCTGCGGGTACTGATAATCGGCTCGTTGCATCCTAATTCATCCGGAGATTGATCATCATGCTCAAAGGCAAGACCGCCCTCGTGACGGGGTCCACCAGCGGCATTGGGCTGGCCATCGCCAAAGCTCTCGCGCAACAAGGTGCGCGCATCGTGCTGAACGGCTTCGGCGATGCCGAGGCGCCGCGCAAGGAAATCGAGGCGTTGGGCGTCGATGTGGCGTATCACGGTGCCGACATGAGCCAGCCGCAGCAGATCGAGGAAATGATGACGTTTGCCGCTTTCCGCTTCGGACGGGTCGACATCCTCGTCAACAACGCCGGCATCCAGCACGTGGCGAAGATCGAGGAGTTTCCGGTCGAGCGATGGGACGCGATCATCGCGATCAATCTGACCAGCGCTTTCCACACCACGCGCCTGGCGATTCCTGCAATGCGCGAAGCCAACTGGGGCCGCGTCATCAACATCGCGTCGGCCCACGGCCTGGTGGCCTCGGCGCAGAAGTCGGCCTATGTCGCCGCGAAGCACGGCATCGTCGGGTTCACCAAATCGGCGGCCCTCGAACTCGCGACGACCGGCGTGACCAGCAACGCCATCTGCCCCGGCTGGGTACTGACGCCGCTGGTGCAGAAGCAGATCGACGCTCGGGCGAAGCGCGACGGCATCTCATTGGCCGAGGCCCAGGTCGAACTCCTTGGCGAAAAGCAGCCTTCGCTGCAGTTCACCACGGTGGAGCAACTGGGTGGCTTGGCCGTGTTCCTGTGCTCGCCCGCTGCCGACCAGGTGCGCGGCGTCGCTTGGCAAATGGACGGAGGCTGGACGGCACAATAGGCCAGCAAGACCAGCAAGGCCGGCTAGCCGGTGCGCGCGTGCGGGCGCACCCGGCTACTTGAGCTGAACAGCCCCTGAGACGTTGACCACGACGGTGGTCTTGCCGGCCTCGATCGGAACCGGCGCGTCGGCCGACATGGATTTGGCCTGCGCGGCCATCATGCGCGGGCGAATCGGGCCCCCTTCATTGGCGTTCACCGACACCTCGCGCAGCGAGTACCCGCTGAAGCCGAAACCCTTGGCCAGTTCCGAGGCCTTCTGCTTGAAGTTCTCGATCGCGATGGATTGCGCCTCGGTTTCCACCTTGGCCCGTTGCTCATTGCTCAGCCCGAAGCCGACGTTGCCCACCGTGAGGGTGCTGATCCGACCCGCGGTCTGCGTGATGCGCGGAAAGTCGCGACCCTCGAGCACCAGTTCGGTCGAGCCCTGCCAGCCGTTGATCTTGCCTTCGCGCGTGTAGCGCGGCGAAAGGCTGAAATTGCCAGTGCGCACATCAAGTTGGCCGGGTTGCGCATTCTTGCGCGCTTCGGTCAATGCCGCATCCAAGGCTGCCTTGAGTTGCGTTTGCACGGTCGCCGCCTCGGCGGCGTCGCGCGTCGTGCTCAGCGTCATGCTCAGCATGTCCTGCTGGACTTCGACGGTGCCGTTGGCAGAAAGCTGCAACACGTTTTGAGGCGGCGGTGTCTGGGCCGCGGCTGCGCCGGCACAAGCCAGCATGGCAAGCGCGGCAATGGTCTTCATTGCGTTCAAATTCTTCTCCCTAGATTGAAATACAGACAGAGCCCGCGATGGGGGCCCTCCCTGGTCAAGGCCGCTGACTGCGCGGCATGGTGAGCGAGCGCTGTGTCGGCGGCGACAAGGTCGGCTCTGGCGTTGTCACCTCGCCAGCCCGGGGCGCATGGTAGCGCGGCGACCAGGCGCCGCGTACTTGGCTGCGCAGTTCGCCCAGCTCGGCCGGCGTGAGCCGCCGGCCGGCCTCGGCCTCCTCTCGCCGCAATTCCTCCTGTTGCGAAGCGCGGTGCAACTCGACAGCTCTCCGCACCTCGACACGCGTCGCCCCCCCGACCTGCATCACACCCGGATTGAGCGCCCAAGCCGAAGCGCAGGCAGGCGACATGAAGAGAGCGATCAGAAGGCGTTCGGAGGATTTCATGAATGGCGTTGAGCGGGAACTCATTCACTTTGCCATCAAGCCTTGTCCCCCTGATAAACCGACAGCGAGAGACGGCAAGTTTTGTAACTTAGTGTCAGACAAGCACAGAAAGCAGACGAATGGGCGTGCAACGCCTTCAGAATCGCGCCTGTTACAAATTCACTGTTGTAGAAATGAATCAGACTTCCGCCCGCACCGACAAAGTCGTGATCGTCGATGACGACGCGCGCATCCGTGACCTGCTCCGCCGCTACCTGACCCAGGAAGGTTTCGAGGTGATCGTCGCCGAGGACGGAAAGGCGCTCAGCCGCATCCTGCTGCGCGATACCGTCGACCTGATCGTGTTGGACCTGATGATGCCGGGCGAGGACGGACTGTCGGTCTGCCGCCGTCTGCGCGCCGCCAACGACCGCACGCCAATCATCATGCTGACGGCCAAAGGCGAAGACGTGGACCGCATCGTCGGTCTCGAAGTCGGCGCCGACGACTATCTCGGCAAGCCCTTCAACCCGCGCGAACTGCTGGCACGCGTGCACGCCGTGCTGCGCCGGCGTCCGCCGCTCGAGGCACCAGGCGCGCCTTCGACGGACAACGAAACCGTCGCGTTCGGACCCTTCAGCTTCGACCTCGGCTCGCGGACGCTCAAGAAGGACGGCGAGGAGCTCTCGCTGACCACCGGCGAGTTCGCGATGCTCAAGGCGCTGGTGCGTCATCCACGCCAGCCCCTGTCTCGCGAAAAGCTGGCGCAACTCGCCCGTGGCCGCGAGTTCGAACCCTTCGATCGCAGCCTCGACGTGCAGATCTCGCGCCTGCGCAAGCTGGTCGAGTCGGATGCCGCGGCGCCGCGCTACATCCAGACGGTCTGGGGCGTCGGCTATGTGTTCGTGCCGGACGGCACGACTTGAAGCGCGCTTGATGCACGCGGAGGCCGCCGGCCCGAACACCACCCAACCGGCCCCCTTCTCCGACGACGGACCGCAGATCACGATGCCCAGCCCGCTGGAGGGCACGGCACCGGTCCGGCGTCGCATGGGGCTGAAGCTGGGCCTAAGCCTGTTCTGGCGCACGTTCTTTCTGTTGGTGCTGCTGCTTTTCGGCTGCACCTTCGCCTGGCTCCAGTCCTTCAGGGCGCTCGAATACGAACCGCGCGCCATCCAGACCGCCCATCAGATCGCGTCACTGGTGAATCTGACGCGTGCGGCGCTGGTGTATTCCGACGCGATCACCCGGGTGTCGTTGATCAAGACGCTGGCCGATCAGGAGGGCGTCCGGATTTTGCCGCGCGAGCCCAACGACCGGTTCGAGACCTACACCACCGGCACGCTCGACCTGCGGGTGACGGAGGAGCTGATCGCACAGCTCGGCGAAGGCACGACCGTGGCCAGTCGCGTGAACGACGCGCCTGGCCTGTGGATCGGATTCACGATCGAGAGCGATACCTACTGGCTGCTGCTCGACCCCACACGCTTCAGCCGCGTGGGCGGGCGCACCTGGCTGGTGTGGCTGCTTTCGGCGATCACGCTCTCGCTGGCCGGCGCGGCCGTGATCACGCGCTTCATCAACCGGCCGCTCAAGCAGCTTTCGCGCGCCACCTTGCAGGTGCGCGAGGGTGAGTACGAGGCGCACCGTCTCGACGAACGCGCCCGCACGAACGAGATTCGCGCGGTGAACATCGGCTTCAACCGGATGGCCGATCAGCTGGCGAAGATCGAGCAGGACCGCGCCATCATGTTGGCGGGCATTTCGCACGACCTGCGCACGCCCCTTGCACGGTTGCGCCTGGAAACAGAGATGAGCGTGGCTGACGAAGACGCGCGCGAACACATGGCGGCCGACATCGCCCAGCTCGACGGCATCATCGACAAGTTCCTCGACTACGCGCGGCCCGACCATGTCGATTTCAAGCCCGTGCTGCTGCGCGACGTGGTCGACGCCTGCACCTATGCGGTTCAGGACCATGACAACATGAAGATCAAGGTCGACGTGCCGTCCGACCTGCGCGTGATGGCCGACGAAGTCGAGCTCCAGCGCGTGATCTCCAACCTGGTCGAGAACGCGCGGCGCTATGGCCGCACGCTTGCCACCGGCATCGCCGACATCACGATCCAGGCGCAAGCGCACGACGAGGCGGTGCTGATCAAGGTGCGCGACCACGGCGCGGGTGTGGCGCCCGCCATCCTGTCGCAGCTGACCAAGCCGTTCTTCCGTGGCGATGCGGCACGCACGTCGGCAGCGGGCGCCGGGCTGGGCCTGTCGATCGTGGCGAAGAACATCGAGCGGATGGGCGGCACCTTCGCGCTGACCAGCACGCCGGGCCGCGGCTTTGCCGCCCACATCCGCATGCCGCGCGCCATGCCCGGCAAGCCGATGCAGGTGCCGGGCAAGAAGCCGTAGTCCGGGCGTGCGCCGCGCTAGCGGTGCAGCAGGGCGACGGCGCGCGCTTCCATCGCGCGACCTTCGCCGACCGGGCCGAGTTTCTCCGCCGTCTTCGCTTTCACGTTGACCTGGTCGACCGCGATGCCGAGCGTCTGCGCGATGCGCACGCACATGGCAGCGATGTGTGGTGCCAGCTTGGGCGCCTGCGCGATGACGGTGCTGTCGATGTTGCCGATCTCCCACCCTGCCGCACGCACACGCCTTGCGGCCTCGGCCAGCAGCACGGCCGAATCGGCGCCATGGAACCGGGCGTCGGTGTCGGGAAAGTGTCGGCCGATATCGCCCAGGCCGGCGGCGCCCAGCAATGCATCGGTGATGGCATGCAGCAGCACGTCGGCATCGGAGTGGCCGAGCAAGCCAGTGACGTGGGGCACCTCGACGCCGCCGAGGATCAGTTTGCGCCCCGCCACGAGCTGGTGGACGTCCCAGCCCTCGCCCACGCGGATGTCGAACAAAGGTTTGGAAGCGGTCATGAAAGATCCGGGTTGCGGCGCGCGAGCAGCACGGCTTCGGCCAGTGCGAAATCGTCGGCGTAGGTGACTTTGAAGTTCTGAGCGCTGCCCGGCACCAGGAGTGGCGCCAGGCCCTGCGCCTCGATGGCGCTGGCCTCGTCGGTCACCGCGTCCCCAGCCTTGTCCAGCGCATCGAGCAACAGAGCGATGCGGAACATTTGCGGCGTCTGCGCCAGCCACTTGTCGGCGCGGCCGAGCGTCGTGGAGACGCGACCCTCCGGCGTGGCGACCTTCAGCGTATCGGGCAGCCGGTGCGCCAGCAGGCCGCCAACCGGATCGTGCTCGCAGGCACCGATGAGCGCCTCGATCTGCGTCGGCGTCACCAGACAGCGCGCCGCGTCGTGCACCAGCACCCAGTCGTGGGGGCTCGCGCCGGCCGCGCGCAGTGCCCGCAGCCCGTTGCGCACCGTGGCTGCACGGCTCGGCCCGCCCGCGCGGAAAAGCTGCTCGCCGGCAGCAGGAAAGTGCGGCAGCGCCGCCGACACCTCGCCGTCTTCCGGGGCGACGACCAACGCCAGGGTGGCGAACCGGGCGCCGAGCGCACGAAAGGCCTCGAGGGTGTGCGCGACCATCGACCGGCCGGCGATGGGTCGGTACTGCTTGGGGCCTTCGCCGCCCGCACGGCTGCCGGATCCGGCGCAGGGAATGAGGACGTGGAATCGGGGCGCTGTCATAGGGGAGAGTGACGCAAGGCCGCTTGAACGGCGGCCAGCAGCAACGGGGCCGCCATTCTAGAATCGACCGTCTCACACCCCTCGCCCGTCGGCGCGGGGTGTTCTGCATTTTCCGAAGCACTTCATGGACCTTCCCGTTCTCAATGCCGGCAAGCGATTCACGCTGCCGCGCCCTCCTCTGTCGGCCGACGCGCTGCTGCTCGCCCAGCTGGCCGAACGCGAGAAGAAGGCCGGCCGAGCGACGGCGATCTTCACCGCCGACGCCAACGACGCGCAGCGGCTCATCGACGAAATCGCCTTCTTCGCGCCCGAGTTGCGCTGCGCGCTGTTTCCCGACTGGGAGACGCTGCCCTACGACAGCTTCTCGCCGCACCAGGACCTGATCAGCGAAAGGCTGGCCACGCTCTGGCGCATCAGCCAGAAGGAAGCCGACGTGGTGCTGGTGCCGGCGACGACCGCCCTGTACCGCGTCGCGCCACCGGCCTTCCTGGCCGGCTACACCTTCCACTTCAAGACCAAGCAGAAGCTGGAGGAATCGAAGCTCAAGGCGCAGTTGACGCTGGCCGGCTACAGCCATGTGACGCAGGTGGTGAGCCCGGGCGAATACGCGGTGCGCGGCGGGCTGATCGATCTGTTTCCGATGGGCTCGCTGGTGCCCTTCCGCGTCGACCTGTTCGACGACGAGATCGACACCATCCGCACCTTCGACCCCGACACGCAGCGCAGCCTGTACCCCGTGCCCGAGGTGCGGCTGCTGCCCGGGCGCGAGTTCCCGATGGACGACGACGCCCGCGCGCGTTTCCGCAGCCGCTGGCGCGAACTGCTCGAAGGCGACCCGACGAAGAGCCGGATCTACAAGGACATGGGCAACGGCGTGGCCACCGCCGGCATCGAGTACTACCTGCCGCTGTTCTTCGAGGAGACTGCGACGGTGTTCGACTACCTGGGCGTCGACGCGACCGTGGTGTTGCACGGCGACCTCGAACCGGCCTTCCAGCACTTCTGGCAAGACGCCGCCGAGCGCTATCGCCTGGTGCGCGGCGACCCGGAGCGGCCCGCGCTGCCGCCCGAGTCGCTGTTTCTGAACGGCGAGCAGTTCTACACCCGCGCCAAGTCCTACGCGCAGCTGGCCATCCGTGGCGCGGCCACCGAAGCGCCTTATGCCGAGTTGGATACGTTGCCGCCCTTTGCCGTGGTGCGCGGTGCCGAGGACCCGCTCGTCAAGCTCAAGGACTACATCCGCGCGACGCCCAGCCGCCTCCTGCTGATCGCCGAAAGCGACGGCCGGCGCGAAAGCCTGCTCGACTTCCTGCGGGCCAGCGGCATCAGCCCGCCCGCGTATGAATCGCTGGCCGAATTCGAGGCCGACGACGCCGAGAAGATCGGCATCGCGACCGCCGCACTGGCCTCGGGCTTCGCCTGGCGCGAACGCAACATCGACTTCGTCACCGAGACCGAGCTGTTCGCCGCCGCACCGACCACGCGCCGCCGCAACAAGCGCCAGGAACAGGTCAGCGACGTCGAGGCGCTGATCAAGGATCTGTCGGAGCTCAACGTCGGCGACCCGGTGGTGCACACCGCGCACGGCATCGGCCGCTACCGCGGCCTGATCAACATGGACCTCGGCCAAGGCAAGGACGCCGAGGGAAATTCGCTGCTGCAGGAGATGCTGCACCTGGAGTACGCCGACAAGGCAACGCTCTATGTGCCGGTGAGCCAGCTGCACCAGATCAGCCGCTACACCGGCGTGAGCGCCGACGAGGCGCCGCTGCACAAGCTGGGTTCGGGCCAGTGGGACAAGGCCAAGCGCAAGGCGGCCGAGCAGATCCGCGATTCCGCCGCCGAGCTGCTCAACATCTACGCCCGCCGCGCCGCGCGCCAGGGCCACGCCTTCCGCTACTCCGCGGCCGACTACGAGGTGTTCGCCAACGACTTCGGCTTCGACGAGACGGCCGACCAGAAGGCCGCGATCCACGCCGTGATCCAGGACATGATCTCGCCGCAGCCGATGGACCGCCTGGTCTGTGGCGACGTGGGTTTCGGCAAGACCGAGGTCGCGCTGCGCGCCGCCTTCATCGCCATCACCGGTGGCAAGCAGGTCGCGTTCCTCGCGCCGACCACGCTGCTGGCCGAGCAGCATTACCAGACGCTGGTCGACCGCTTTAGCAAGTGGCCGGTGAAGGTCGCGGAGATGAGCCGCTTCCGTTCTGCCAAGGAGATCACCGCCGCCGCCAAAGGACTGGCCGACGGCAGCGTCGACATCGTGGTCGGCACGCACAAGCTGCTGTCGCCCTCGATCGACTTCAAGAACCTGGGCCTGCTCATCATCGACGAGGAGCACCGCTTCGGCGTGCGCCACAAGGAGGCGATGAAGGCCATCCGCGCGGAGGTCGACGTGCTCACGCTGACGGCTACGCCCATCCCGCGCACGCTGGGCATGGCGCTCGAAGGCCTGCGTGACCTGAGCGTGATCGCGACCGCGCCGCAACGCCGGCTGGCCATCAAGACCTTCGTGCGCACCGAAGGCAACGGCGTGATCCGCGAGGCCGTGCTGCGCGAGCTCAAGCGCGGCGGGCAGGTCTACTTTCTGCACAACGAAGTCGAGACCATCGAGAACCGGCGGCAGAAGCTCGAGGAGATCCTGCCCGAAGCGCGCATCGCCGTGGCCCACGGCCAGATGCCCGAACGCGAGCTGGAGCGCGTGATGCGCGACTTCGTGGCGCAGCGCTACAACATTCTCTTGTGCTCGACCATCATCGAGACCGGCATCGACGTGCCGACCGCCAACACCATCGTGATGAGCCGCGCCGACAAGTTCGGCCTGGCGCAATTGCACCAGCTGCGCGGCCGCGTCGGCCGTTCGCACCACCAGGCCTATGCCTACCTGATGGTGCCGGACATCGAAGGCCTGACCAAGCACGCTTCGCAGCGGCTCGAGGCGATCCAGCAGATGGAAGAACTGGGTTCGGGCTTCTACCTCGCGATGCACGACCTGGAGATCCGCGGCACCGGCGAGGTGCTGGGCGAGAACCAGAGCGGCAACATGATGGAGATCGGCTTCCAGCTCTACAACGAGATGCTCAGCGAAGCGGTGCGTTCCCTGAAGGCCGGCCACGAGCCCGACCTGCTCGCGCCGCTGTCGGTCACGACCGAGATCAACCTGCACGCACCCGCCCTGCTGCCCGACGACTACTGCGGCGACGTGCACCTGCGCCTCTCGTTCTACAAGAAGCTCGCGACCGCCAAGACCCCGGACCAGATCGACACGCTGCTCGAAGAGATCGTCGACCGCTTCGGCAAACTGCCGCCGCAGGCGCAGACGCTGATCGACACGCACCGCCTGCGCGTGCTCGCGCGGCCCTACGGCGTGGTCAAGGTCGATGCGGCGCCGGGCGTGATCAACATCACCTTCAAGAAAGACCCGCCGATCGATTCGATGGCCATCATCCATCTGATCCAGAAGAACAAGCACATCAAGCTGGCGGGCAACGAGAAGCTGCGCATCGAGCGCGAATTGAAGGAGCCGAAGGACCGTGCGCAGATGGTGCGCGATGTGCTGCGCAGCCTCGGCCAACCCAAGACCCACCAGGAACCCGCCCCCGTATGAGCTCCACCGAATTCGCGCCCGGCCTCGTGGTGCAGCGCTTCACGCCGCCGCTCGCGCTGGCCGACTTCAAGCTGATCGCCTTCGACATGGACTCGACGCTGATCAACATCGAGTGCATCGACGAGATCGCCGACGCCGTCGGCAAGAAGGCCGAAGTGGCCGCCATCACCGAGGCGACGATGCGCGGCGAGATCAAGGACTTCAAGGAAAGCCTGCGCCGCCGCGTCGCACTGCTCGAAGGCGTGCCGGTGTCGGCGCTTCAGCAGGTCTACGACGAGCGGCTGCAGCTCAACCCGGGCGCGAGCGAACTGGTCGCCGCATGCAAGGCGGCCAGCCTCAAGGTTCTTCTGGTGTCGGGCGGTTTTACCTTCTTCGCGAACCGCGTGAAGGCGCGGCTGGGCATCGACTTCGCGCGCTCCAACCTGCTCGACGAGGCCGACGGCCAGCTCACCGGCCGCGTGGTGCAGCAGGCCTGGGGCGACATCTGCGACGGCGCCGAAAAGCGCCGGACGCTGCTGGAAGTGGCCTCGCTGCTGGGTGCGTCTGCACAGGAGTGCATCGCCGTGGGCGATGGCGCCAATGACCTGCCGATGATGGGCGAGGCCGGCTTGTCGGTCGCGTTCCACGCCAAGCCAAAGGTGCGCGAGCAGGCCATGGTGGCCATCAACGAAGGCGGGCTCGACCGCCTGCTCGAGCTGCTGCGCTGACACCGGTGCGGGCGATGGCGACGAAACCGGTTTCTTCCTAAGGGAAAACGGCGCGCCCGACACCTAGGGTTGTTCAGGTGACGGTCATCTTGCGGGGGTGTTGGAATGCCCTGCCGCGTCGAAGAATGCGGCGGGACATTTCGATCCACAGAGCAGGAGACACTATGAAGCGCCGTCAATCCCTGAGCGTCCTGGCTGCGGCCGCGGCCGCCGCCACCTTCCCCGGCCTGGCCTTCGCGGCTTACCCCGAACGCCCCATCACGCTGATCGTGCCGTGGGGCGCGGGCGGCGGCACCGACGCGGTGGCGCGCATCATCGCGGCGGAACTCGAGCAGGAACTCAAGCAGCCGATCAACGTGGTGAACCGAACCGGCGGCAGCGGCGTGGTCGGCCACCAGGCCATCGCCTCGGCCCAACCCGACGGCTACACCATCGGCATCCTCACCGTCGAGATCGGCATGATGCGGCACGCTGGCTTGACCAAGCTCTCCAGCGAGGACTACACGCCGCTGGCATTGATGAACTTCGACGCCAACGCCCTGATGGTGCGGGGCGACTCGCCCATCAAGTCGGCAGCGGACCTGCTCGCCGCCGCCAAGGCGAACCCCGGCAAGCTCAAGGCCAGCGGCACCGGCCAGGGCGGCATCTGGCACCTGGGCCTCGCGCAATGGCTGGTCGACAACAAGCTGCCAGGCAACGCGATCGCCTGGGTCCCCAGCCAGGGCGCCGCGCCCGGGCTGCAGGATTTGCTGGCGGGCGGCATCGACGTCGTTTCGTGCTCGCTGCCCGAGGCCCGCGCGCTGATCGAAGCCGGCAAGGCCAACGCCCTGGTGCTGATGGGCTCCAAGCCCGACGGCATCTTCCCGAAGGTGCCGCTCTACAAGGCTGCCGACGGCACGATGTGGAACATCGGCGCCTGGCGCGGCATCGCCGCCCCCAAGGGGCTGCCCAAGGACATGACCGACAAGCTGGCGGGCGCCCTCAAGAAGATCTATGACAGCAAGGCCTACCAGGACTTCCTCGGGCAGCGCGGCTTCGGTGCCCTTTACGCCGATCGCGGCGACTTCGGCAAGTTCATGGCGGAGAAGGACGCCGCGTCCGCTGCGGCCATGAAGGCCGTCGGCATCGCCAAGTGAGCGCGCAGCACCGATGCGCATCCACGACAGCCTGATCGGCGGCGTCCTGCTGCTGCTGTCCCTGGCCGTGCTCTGGCACATCCAGGGCTTTCCACCCGCGGCCGGCCAGCAGTATGGGCCGGCGTTGTTCCCGGGACTGATCGCCATCGGCCTCGGCGCGGCATCGGCCGTGCTGGCGTGGCAGGGGCTGCTCACGAAGCAGCCATTGCTGGTGCTGAGCGAGGGTCTGCGCTCGCCACGGCACCTGGCGGCTTTCGCCATCACCGTCGGCAGCATGGTGTTCTACATCCTGCTGTCCGAGACGCTGGGCTTCATCGTGTGCAGCCTGATGGTGCTGGTGGCGCTGCAGTGGGCCTGCGGGGTGCGGCCGCTGCTCGCCGTGGCCGTGGCCATCGCTGCAACGCTGGTGATCCATACCTGCTTCTACAAGCTCCTCAAAGTGCCGCTGCCCTGGGGCTTGCTGCAACGATTCGCCTGGTGAAAGACCACTGATGGACGCCGTTTTCCTCGCGCTACAGATGGTCGCAACGCCGACCGTGCTCGTCGTCATGCTGCTCTCGGGCATCTTCGGCATGTTCGTGGGCGCCGTGCCCGGCCTCACCGCCACCATGGCGACCGCGCTGCTCGTGCCGATTACCTTCTTCCTGCCGCCGGTGCCGGCCGTCGCGGCGATCGTCACGGCGACCGCCATGGCGATCTTCGCGGGCGACATTCCCGGGGCGCTGCTGCGCATCCCGGGCACGCCGGCCTCTGCCGCCTACACCGACGAGTCGTACGCGATGACGCGCAAGGGCCGCGGCGAAGAGGCGCTGGGCATCGGCCTGGTGTTCTCGTGCATCGGCGGGCTGTTCGGCACGGTGGTCCTGATCGTCGCCGCGCCAGCGCTGGCCGAGGTCGCGATCAAGTTCAGCTCCTTCGAGTACTTCTGGCTCGTGCTGCTGGGCCTGAGCTGCGCGGTCTTCATCACCAGCGACACGCCGCTCAAGGGCGTGATCACGCTGTGCCTCGGCCTGCTGCTCGGCAGCGTCGGGCTGGAGAACCCCGCGGGCCACCCGCGCTTCACCTTCGACAGCCCCGACCTGCTGAGCGGGCTCAGCCTCATCCCCGCGATGATCGGCATGTTCGCCATCTCGGAACTGATCCGCTTCACGCTCGACACCTCGAAGGTGGCCGAGTTCAAGGCGCAGATCGGCTCGGTGTTCAAGGGCATGGGCGCGCTGATGCGCAAGTACCCCAAGCAGACGCTGCGCGGCAGCGTGCTGGGCACGGCGGTCGGTATCCTGCCCGGCGCGGGCGCCGACATCGCGGCATGGATGTCCTTCGCGATGAGCAAGAAATTGTCGAAGGAACCCGAGAAGTTCGGCACCGGCCACCCCGAAGGCTTGGTGGAGGCCGGCGCCGCCAACAACAGCGCGCTGGCCGGTGCCTGGGTGCCGGCCCTGGTGTTCGGCATTCCGGGCGACTCGATCACGGCCATCGTGATCGGCGTGCTCTACATGAAGAACATGAACCCCGGCCCGATGATCTTCATGAACAACCCGCAGAACGTCTACGCGGTGTTCATCGTCTTCATCCTCGCCAACCTGTTGATGCTGCCGCTGGGCTGGGCCTGCATCAAGGCGTCGGCACGCATCCTGCGCATGCCGCGCAACGTGCTGATGCCGATCATCCTGGTGTTCTGCCTGGTTGGCGCCTTCGCCATCAACAACTCGCTGTTCGACCTGTGGATCCTGCTGAGCTTCGGCGTGGCCGCCTGGGTGCTCGAAGAGAACGGCTTCCCCGTGGCGCCGGCCATCCTCGGCATGCTGCTGGGCAAGATGCTCGAGGAGAACTTCATCACCTCGATGATCAAGTCCGACGGCAGCTGGCTCGCCTTCGTCGAGCGGCCGATCGCGGCCGGCCTGGCCATCTTCACGCTGCTGCTGTGGGGCGGCTCGGGCTGGCTGGCCTGGCGCCGCCGCAAGCTGCGCCCCGTCACCGACCCCGTTCCCGCATGACCGCCTCCAACGACGCCGCTTCCCTTTACGACGCGCATGCGCTGCGCCGCTTCGCAACCGATCTGCTGCAGCGCGCTGGCCTCGCCGCGCCGATGGCCGAATGCGTGGCCGACACGCTGGTCGACGGCGACCTGCTCGGCCACGACACTCACGGGCTGGCTTTGCTCGCCGGCTACGTCAAGGAAATCGAGTCGGGCGGCATGACGCGCGACGGCGCACCCGCGATGCTCTCCGACCGCCCTGCCGCCGTGCTGTGGGACGGCCGCCGCCTGCCCGGTCCTTGGCTGGTGCACCAGGCCCTCGACCTGCTGATTCCACGTGCGCGTGAACTCGGCACTGCCTCGCTGGTCATCCGGCGCAGCCACCACATCGCCTGTTTGGCTGCGTACATGCTGCGCGCGCTCGACGAGGACATGCTGATGCTGCTGGCCTGCTCCGACCCCAACGCTGCAAGCGTCGCTCCCTTTGGCGGCACCCAGGCGGTGTTCACGCCCAATCCGCTGGCGATGGGTTTTCCTTTGACAGAAGGCGGCGTGATGGTCGACATCTCGGCCTCGATCACGACCAACGGCATGAGCAACCGCAAGCGCGCTGCGGGCGAACGCTTTGCGGAGGACTGGTTGATCGACGCGCAGGGCCGTCCCACCAACGATCCGCAGACCCTGTTCGACCAGCCGCCGGGTACGCTGCTGCCCGTCGGCGGCTTGAGCCACGGCCACAAGGGTTACGGAATGGCACTTTTGGTCGAGACATTGACCGCCGGGCTCGCCGGCCACGGCCGGGCCGACCCGCCCGAAGGCTGGGGTGCGACGGTGCACATCACGCTGCATGACCTGCAAGCCTTCGGCGGCAAGGAGGCCTTCCTGCGTCAGATGGACCACGTGGCGGTCCGCTGCCGCGACAATCGCCCCGTCGATGCCGGCAAGCCGGTGCGGTTGCCAGGTGAAGGCGGCTTGAAGCGCCGCGTGTTGCAGGAGCAGGACGGCGTGCGGCTGCACCCGTCGATCGCCACCTCGCTGCAGGCGGCCGAAGCGCGCTACGGCCTGGAACTGGTGCAGGCGCTGCGCTGATCGAAGCGGGTCAGTCCTGGGCGTCCGCGTCGCCGGCCTCGGTGCTGTCGGCGGATTCGTCGATCACCTTGCGCTCACCGCGCGGCCCACGCTTGGCCGCTCTGGCCAGGATCTCGATGTAGAACTGCGCGCCCCCCGATTCCACCACCGTGTCGATCGACTTGGTGATCTCCTCGACGTGAATGGTCTCCGCGGACTCGGCCTCGGCGCCGAAGCGGCAATCGAAGGCCCAGTAATCCGTATCTGCCGGCAGGTCACGGCGCTTTTCGCGCTGGATGTACTTGCGAATCTCGTGCTTGACCGCTTCGAGATGGCGGTCGGGGTGCTTGCCCTCGGGCTTCAGCGGAAATGTTTTTCTCATGGGTGATCCTAACTGCGTGTGTACAGTCGGCGCTCCGACAGACAACAGGTGAAAACAATGGCGCGAGCGAACGACTGGGCAGGCAAGGTGATGGCGCTGGTGAATGGCGGCAACACGGCAGCCGCCATCGCGCAGATCAAGGTGGCGCCGAGCGTGAAGGACTTGAAGGCGCTTCAGACCATCATGACGCTCTCACGCCTGACCGGGAAACACCGTCAGGTCGACGCCGCGATCACGGAGAACCTGGCGCTTCTCGCTGCGCCACGGCTGCACCGCTCCCCTTGAACGGTCAAAGGGCCTTGCCGAGGCGGGCGATGCCCTCCTCGATCTTCTCGACATTGGCGGTGGCGAAGCTCAAGCGCAGCGTTGCCAGGTCCGGGTTCTCGGCGAAGAACGGCGCACCGGGCACGAAGGCGACCAATTGCGCGATCGCCTTCTTGGCCAGCACGCTGGCATCGGCGATCTTTCCGTTGGCGCCCGTCAGGCGCGCCCAGAAAAACAGCCCGCCGTTCGGTTGCGTGAACGTGATGGCATCGCCCAGCTCGCGCGTCAGCGCGGCGCCCATCGCCAGCGCACGTTCACCGTAGACCTTGCGCACGTTGGCCAGCGTCGCGGGCATGCGTCCGCTCTTGAGGTACTGCGCCGCGGTCGCCTGCGCGAAGGTGCTGGTATGTGCATCGCTGAACTGCTTGCACATGGTCGCCCGCGAGAGCAGTTCCGGCGGTGCGATCATCCAGCCGATGCGCAAGCCGGGGCTGAGCACCTTGCTCAGGCTGCCGCAGTGCGCGATGAGCTCGCGGCTGCCGGGCACGCCCTGGCTCAGCGCCATGATCGACGGTGGCGGTGCCTCGCCGAAGTACAGGTCGCCGTAAGGGTCGTCCTCGACGATCAGCGTCTGGTACTTCACCGCCATCTCCAGCACCTTCTTGCGGCGCTCCAGGCTCAGCATCGCGCCGCTCGGGTTGCCGAAGGTCGGGATCAGGTAGACGAACTTGGGTTGGTGCTCGGCGATGAGCTTTTCGAGCTCGTCGGTCTTCACGCCGTGGGCGTCGACCGGCGCGCTGATGAGTTCGGCGCCATAGAGGCGGAAGCACTGGATGGTCGCGAGGAAGGTCGGGCCTTCGACGATCACCTTGTCGCCGGGCGAGATCATGGTCTTGCCCAGCAGGTCGAGCGCCTGCTGGCTGCCGGTGGTGACGATCAGGCCGCTCGGCGCGACATCGACGCCCTTGGTCTTCATGAAGGCCGAGAGCTGCGTGCGCAGCGGCTCGTAGCCTTCGGTCGCGCCGTACTGCAACGCGCCGCCGGGTTCCTCGTCCAACGCTCTGGCGCTGGCCTCTTTCAGGCCTTCGACGTCGAACATCGCGCTGTCCGGGAAGCCCCCGGCAAAGCTGATGATGCCGGGTGTGCCCAGCAGCTTGAAGAGTTCGCGGATGGCGGAGGTTTCGACGTTGTCGAGGCGGGAAGCGAATTGCATGGAGGTCTCACTTTCTGGACCCTTATTGTCCAACGAAGCCGCAACGCAAAATACCCACCCATGAGTTCCCCCAAAAAGCGCCGCGGCGCGCGACATCCCGACCCGTTGGTCGCCTGGTGCAACGGCCAGATGGTTGGCGAATGGTCCGTGCGAGAGGGCGAACACCGCTTCCAGTACGCCGAGGCATGGGCCACATCGGCTTCGGCGACACCGCTCTCGCTCTCCCTGCCTCTCACAGCGGGCAACACCGCGCACACCGGTCCGGCTGTGCGCGACTGGTTCGACAACCTTCTGCCTGACAGCGACACCATCCGGCAGCGTTGGCGCGCCAGTGTTCGCCAGCCAGAGGCCGACGCGTTCGATCTGCTGACCCTCTTCGGCAGCGACTGCGCCGGTGCCATCCAGATGCTTGCCCCTGGTTCGACGCCCGATGGCGTCGATCGGATCGAAGCGACATTGCTGGACGATGCGGCCATCGGCCGCGTCATCGACGCTGCCACGACGATCGACCGTGCGGGCGATGCCCCGCGTGTCGCGATCGCCGGCGCGCAGGAAAAGACCGCGCTGCTGCGCCGCGGTGATGACTGGTTCTGCCCGCTGGGCGCTACGCCGACCACGCACATCCTCAAGCTGCCGTTGGGCCTGGTGGGCAACATGCAGGCCGACATGCCACAGTCGGTCGAGAACGAATGGCTCTGCTCGCGCGTGATGACGGCCTTCGGCCTGCCCACGGCGCATTGCGACATCGCCACCTTCGGCGAGCGCAAGGTGCTGGCCGTGCAGCGCTTCGACCGTGCGCTGCAGAACGCCGGCACCGATGCCGAATGGATCGCGCGGCTGCCGCAGGAGGACTTCTGCCAGGCGCTCGGCCTGCCCGGCGCGCAGAAGTACGAGGCCGACGGCGGCCCCGGCATGCGCGACATCCTGCGGGTGCTCGACGCCAGCGCCAACGCGCTGGCCGACAAGACCGCCTTCGTGAAGGCGCAGATGGTGTTCTGGCTGCTGGCCGCCACCGACGGCCACGCCAAGAACTTCTCGATCTTCCTGGAGCGTGGCGACAGCTACCGCCTGACGCCGTTCTACGACGTGCTCTCGGCCTGGCCGATCATCGGCGGCGGCGCCCACCAGCTCGCCAAACAAAAAGCGAAGTTGGCGATGGCGCTGCGCGCCAAGAGCGCGCACTGGGGGCTGGTCGATATCCAGGCCCGGCATTGGGACGGCGTCGCCAAGCTGGCGGGTCTGGGCGACGCGCGCGCGCTGTGCGACGAACTGCTGCAGCAACTGCCCGGCGTGCTGCGTACCGTCGAGGCGGAGTTGCCCGAGGGCTTTCCGCCGGCGCTGGCGCAAGCGATCTTCGACGGCGTGACGACGACGGCGCAACGCCTTCATGACACCGAAATCGCCGAGTAGGCCTGTCATGAAGAAAGAGAACATCGAGCCCTTCTTCGCCACGCTGCAGGCGGTCAACCCCACGCCGGAGACCGAACTCGAATACACCACGCCCTTCGAGCTGCTGGCCGCCGTGCTGCTGTCGGCGCAGGCCACCGACGTGGGCGTGAACAAGGCCACCCGTAAGCTCTACCCGGTCGCGAACACGCCGCAGGCCATCTACGACCTGGGCGTGGAAGGGCTCGAGGGCTACATCAAGACCATCGGCCTGTACCGCAGCAAAGCCAAGCACCTGATCGAGACCTGCCGCATGCTGGTCGAGCTGCACGGCGGCGAAGTGCCGCGCACGCGTGCCGAGCTGGAGGCCCTGCCGGGCGTCGGCCGCAAGACGGCCAACGTGGTGCTCAACGTGGCGTTCGGCGAGCCGACCATCGCCGTCGACACGCACATCTTCCGCATCGGCAACCGCACCGGCCTGGCGCCTGGCAAGACGCCGCTGGCGGTCGAACTGAAGCTGGAGAAGCGCGTGCCGCCTGCGTACTGGCTTCACGCGCACCACTGGCTCATCCTGCACGGGCGCTACATCTGCGTGGCCCGCAAGCCGAAGTGCTGGGAATGCGCGGTAGCGCGGTATTGCGACTACAAGCCGAAGACGCCGGCACCGAAAGGCTGAGACACCATGAGCGACAGCACCGCCAGAAAAACATCGAAACCGGCCAGGAAGGTCGCCGCCAAGGTGGCCGTAGCAAAGCCGGTGGTCCTGCTTTCCGGCGGCAATCCGCAGATCGCTAAGGCCGACGGCGACGCACCGGTGCAGGCCTACATCGCGGCCATGCCGGGCTGGCAACGCGGCATTGGACAGCGGCTCGACGCGCTGGTCGTGCACAACATTCCCCACGTCCGCAAGGCCGTGAAGTGGAACTCGCCCTTTTACGGCATCGATGGCCAGGGCTGGTTGCTGGGCTTTCACGTCTTCAAGAACTACGTCAAGGTGACCTTCTTCAAGGGCACCTCGCTGCAACCCGCTCCCACCGGCGGCACGGGCGAGGAGGCGCGTTGGATCGACGTCCACGAGGACGACTTCGATGAAGCGCAGATGGCGACGTGGATCCGGCAGGCGGCCGCGCTGCCGGGCTGGGGCAAGGTCTAGGCGTCGACCGTCAGCCACTCGCCGAAGGCGATCGGCTGGCGCGGCCATTCACCGGCATTCGCGGGGCAGCGCACACCCCGCTGCAACAGCAGCACCGCGCGCATCACGCCGGCGTGTGTGACCCACAGCGCGTCGCGCTTCGAACGCAGCCAGTCGTCCCATGCCGCGCCGACACGCGCCATGAAGAGGCTTGTGCTTTCGCCATGCGCACCGGCGCGCGCCTGTGCGAAATCTGCCGTCCACGCATCGAAATCAGTGCGCGCAATGGCGTCCCACGGTCGACCTTCCCAGGCACCGAAGTTCATCTCGGCAAGCCGCGCATCGAGGCTCGGCGGCAGCAAGTCGGGCCGCTCCCGCGCGACGGCGGCGGCCAGCGTCGCGCAGCGTTGCAGGGGCGAGCTGTGCACGGCGATGTCCGCCGGCAGCAGCGGTGCGATCGCCGCCGCCACCGCCTCTGTGCGGCCCGCAATGCACGACAGGTCGGTCGCGCCGTAGCAAAGCCCGGCCGCGGCATCGACCGGCGCATGGCGCAGCAGCCAGAGCTTCACAGCTGTGCCGCCAAGGCAAGGTAGATCGCGAGCTCACTCAGTTGCTGCGTGGCGCCCAGCGCGTCACCCGTGAAGCCGCCGAGCCGGCGACGCAGCAGCCGCACCATGACGACGCCGACCAGCGCAGCCGCGAGCAGTGCCGCGAGGCCGTTCGCCGCACCGCCTGCAAGCGCCAGCAGCGCCACCGCCGGCAACGACCACAGCACACCAATGCCGACGGCACTGCCGCTCACCGCATCGGCCATCGGCTTGGCCTTGCCGCCTTCCGCGCCGACATAGGGCAGCGCGCGCATCACCGCCAGCGGCACGAGCCGGGACAGCACGTGGGCCGCCAGCAGCGCCACGCACGCGACCCAGGCGCCCTGCCCGGCCAGCGCTGCCAGCAAGGCGAACTTGAGACCCAGTGCCAGCACCAGCGCGATGGCACCAAAGGCGCCGATGCGCGAGTCCCTCATGATTTCGAGCGCACGTTCGCGGTTCGAGGTGCCGCCGAGCCCGTCGGCCACATCGGCCAGGCCGTCTTCGTGGAAGGCGCCGGTGACGAGCACGGTCACCACTGTGCACAGCACCGCGGCGACCAGCGGCTGCCACAGGGCGAGCGCGCCAGCCAGTGTCAGCGCGCCGATGGCACCCACCACCCAGCCGACCGCCGGAAAGTGCGCCGCACTTGCCCGCAGCATCGCCGGGCTGTAGCCGACCCACTGCGCGAGCCGGCCGGTGACCGGGATGCGGGTGAAGAACTGCAGCGCCAGCAGAAAGTGGCGCAAGGCACTCACGCGGCGCCCTTGCGATCGACGCCCGCCGACTCGAAGCTGGCCATGTCGCGCAGGATGACGCAGGCCGACTCGAGCAGCGGCCAGGCCAACGCGGCGCCCGAGCCTTCGCCCAACCGCAGGTCCAGATGCAGCAACGGGTCGAGTCCCAGGTGCGCCAGCAGCAATGCATGGCCCGGCTCGGCCGACACGTGCGCCGCGACGCAGCGCTGCGCGACGTTCGGCCGCAGTGCCTGCGCCACCAGCACGGCCGCGCTCGCGATGAAGCCGTCGAGCACGATCACGCGCCGCTCTTCAGCCGCCTGCAGCACGGCGCCGACAAGCGTCGCGACCTCGAAGCCACCGAACGCGGCCAGTGCGTCGAGCGGCGACGTGGCGCCAGCGTGCAGCGCCAGCACGTCGCGCAGCACGCGTGCCTTGTGAGCGCGCCCTGCCGCATCGAGACCGGTGCCGGCACCGGTGCAGGCCTCGACGTCATGGCCGACCAGGCGCGCGAGCAGCATCGCCGCCACCGAGCTGTTGCCGATGCCCATCTCGCCGAGCAGCAGCGCATTGCCCGGCAGCGCACGAACGACGGCCATGCCGTTGCCGATGGCCTCGGCGCATTGCGCAGCGGTCATGGCCGGACCGGCCGATGCGTCCGCCGTGCCCGCAGCCACCTTGCGCACGACCAGGCCGTCGCGCGGCGCAAAGTCGCGGCGCACGCCGCAGTCGACCACCGTCAGCGCCAGCCCGTGCTGGCGCGCGAGCACGCTCACCGCCGCGCCGCCAGCCAGGAAGTTCTCGACCATCTGCCAGGTCACGTCGCTCGGAAAGGCCGACACGCCGCGCGCGGCCAGGCCATGGTCGGCGGCGCACACCAGCATCTGCGGCTGCACGAGTACGGGCGCCGCGTCGCCGAGGATCGCGCCGATGCGCAACGCCAGCGCCTCGATCTTGCCGAGCGCGCCGAGCGGCTTGGTCTTGTTGTCGATCGCGTGTTGCAGGCGACCGGCCAAGGCGTCGTCGTGCAGGTCGGTGATGGCTGGGAGCGTGAGAAGAGGCATGACTCAGTCGATCAGGGAGGACAGGAAACCGCGCGCGAAATGCGCATCGATGAAGTCGGCGAGGCCGTCGAAGACGGCGTCGAGCGTGGGTGCGGTGGCGCCGAACAACGCCTGCAGCACCGCGGGGTCTTCGAACAGGCCGTGCATGTACACGCCCAGCACGTTGCCCGCGGCGTTCTGCCAAGCCAGGCCCTCGGGCATGACGGCATGCGCGCGATCGCCTGCGGCGGCCATCGCGCTGTGTTCCGCGGTCTGGCCGTGGTGGATCTCGTAGCCGTGTGCGGCGACGTTCGACAGCGCAGCCCAGGCGCCGTGCACGGTCGCGAACGTGGCCTGGCGCTGCCGCACCGTCTTGTCGGGCGCGAACACCGTGACCAGCGGCAGAAGACCCAGCCCGGGCGCGTTGCCGTCGATGCCGTGCGGGTCGATCAGCGCTTCGCCCAGCATCTGCAGCCCGCCGCAGACGCCCAGTACGCGGCCGCCGCGCGCGGCATGCGCGGCCACCGCGCGGTCGAGCCCCTGCGCACGCAGCCACGCAAGGTCGCCGCTGGTGTGCTTGGAGCCGGGCAGCACGACCCAGTCAGCGTCGGCCAGGTCGGCCGGGCTGCGCACCCAGCGCAAACGTACGCCGGGCACGTTCTTCAGCGGCTGGAACTCGTCGAGGTTGCTGATCCGTGGGTAGGCGATCACGGCGACCGTGCAGGTCACCTCGCCTTTCGACGTGCTGCGGTCGTCGAAGACGCCGTCTTCTTCCGGCAGACCGTGCTGCCACCACATCGGGAGGGTGGCGACGGTCGGCACGCCAGTCAGCGCCTGCAGTTGCTCGGGCGCGGGCGAGAGCAGTGATGCGTCACCGCGGAAACGGTTGAGCACGAAGCCCGCGAGCAAGGCGCGATCGGCCTCTGGCATCAGCGCCCAGGTGCCGTACAGATGGGCGAAGGCGCCGCCGCGGTCGATGTCGGTCACCAGCAGGCAGCGCGCATCGGCGTGGCGCGCGACGCGGAGGTTGACGATGTCGCTCGCCATGAGGTTGATCTCGGCCGGCGAACCGGCGCCCTCGATCACCACCACGTCGTTCTCAGCCCGCAGCGCGTCGAGCGACGCGGCGATCTGCGGCCATACGCGCTCACTGCGGCCACGCCACGGCAGGCCGGTGAGCTCTGCACTGACTTGCCCCAGCAGCACGACCTGGCTGTGCGTGTCCCGCTCGGGTTTCAGCAGCAACGGGTTCATGCGCACCTCGGGCAACGTGCGGGCGGCCAGTGCCTGGAAGTACTGGGCGCTGCCGATCTCGCCACCCGCCTCGCTCGCCCCACCGGCGACCACGCGCGCGTTGTTGCTCATGTTCTGCGCCTTGAATGGTGCGACGCGCAGGCCCTGGCGGGCGTACCAGCGGCACAGCGCCGTGGCGAGCCAGCTCTTGCCGGCACCGCTGGTGGTGCCGAGCACCATCACGCAACGGGCGCGCGCGCCCCGGTCCGATTCACTCATGCCGGGCATTGTCGTGGAGGACGGCGATCGAAGCCTCCCGCCTACAACGATGGGCGCGCGGCTGGACGCGAGGCCGGCGCTGCCGCAGACAGCCATTTGACGAGAGCTTGCGTAACTTTCAGGTCTGTTTCGTACCCTGATTGCCAATGCAAAAAACTTCTCTGAACTCCCGAGAAATCGCCCTGACCGTCGAGGAGCCCGTGAGGGGCCTGTTCCACTGGGTGCTGCTCGAAGCCTGCGACGTGCAGACATCGGATGCGCTGCACTACCGGCCCTGGCACCGCGCGACCGAGGCGCAGCGGAGCTATTCGAGCGCGCTGGCGCTCGGCATGGCTGCGCTCAGGCGGGTGGCATCGGGCGATGACGGCGCGGCCGCCAACGGCTGAACTTGACCCCAGCCACCGCCTAGCGCGCGAATCAACCCGACGGTCGCTTGATACTGGGCCGACTTCACCTGCAGTGCCTGGCGGCGGTTGCGAAGTTCGCTACGACGAGCGTCCAGCAGATCGAGTTGGCTCACCATCCCGTTGCGGTATCGCGAATCGGACAGCGTCGTGGCGCGCCGGGCAGAGCTCACCGCCCTGCCCTGCACGGCAGCCTGCTCGTCCAACAGCCGCAATGATGCGAGCTGGTCTTCCACTTCCTTGAAAGCCACCAACACCTCGGTGCGGTAATTGGCCAAGGCGCCGTCGAGTTGGGCCGAAGCGCTCTGTACCCCGGCCTCCCGGCGGCCGCCATCGAGGATGGGCAGAGACAGCAGCGCGCCGATGCCCCACGAACGGGCCGACCACTTGAACAGGTCGCCGAGGTCCGGCGAGGCAAAGCCGCCGCCGCCGGTCAGCGAAATCTGCGGGAACCACGCGGTCTGCGCCACGCCGAGGCGGGCCTGTGCCGCCATCACGGTCTTCTGCGCGGCCGCCACGTCGGGGCGGCGTTCCAGCACGCTCGACGGCAGGCCTGCAGGGATGCTCGGCAATGCGGTCGTCCAGGGGGCCGACGGCAAGCTGAAGTTCGACGCCAGCTCACCGGTGAGCACCGCCAGCGCGTGCTCCATCACAGCGCGTTGGCGATCGAGCGCCAGCGCGTCCGATTCGGTGGATGCCAATTCGGTCTGCACCCGGGCCACATCGAGCTCCGCGAGGTCCCCGGCCCGCTGCCGGCGTTCAGTGAGTTGCAGCGTGCTGCGGTAGGCCTCGACAGTGTCGCGCATCAGCGCGCGCTCGTCGTCGATGGCACGCAGCGCCAGATAGCTCTGCGCGACTTCCGCCTGCACCAGCAGCTTGGCGCTCTGCAGCAGCGCTTCACGCGATTGCGCGTCGAGCGATGCTGCATTGCTCGCACCCGACAGCCGACCGAACAGGTCGATCTCGTAAGACACGCTGGCGCCGGCGTTGAGCAGCGTCGAGGGCCGGTTGCTCTGGTTGCGGTCGAGCCCCTGCGCGCGGCTCGCGCCACCGCCGACGCCGACCTGCAGCGAGCGATCCGAATCGACCGTGCGCGCCAGCGCGCGCGCCTCCGCCAGTCGGGCGGCGGCCTGTTGGATGCTGGTGTTGTTGGCCGCAGCGCGGTCGACCAGGCCGTCGAGCACCGGGTCGCCGAAGCTGTGCCACCAGGTGCCGGCGCTCTGCATCGGCGCCGCGGGCGTGCCGGACGTCGCAGAGCCGGCCACGGCCTCCTTGAATTGCAGCGGTGCCACGGTGGTCGGCGCCAGCTCGGCGGTCGATGCGCAGCCGGCCAGCACCAGCGCGGCGACCAGCGGCAGCCAGGCGGCGCGCAGCGCGCCGGCCCTGGAGAGAGATGAGCTTGTCATGAGGAACTCCTGAATCGGTGAGGCGAGCGCGCTCACTCTTGGGGATGGCGCGGGGCCGACGGCTGCGGGCGCAGCGCGCCACCGCCGACGGCATGGGAGGCGTGCGACACGGAGAGGTCGCCGGCCGGGGCGAAAGCCTCGACGTCGTGCGGCACTTCGCCGTGCTGCTTGAGCGGCTTGTTGCCGGTGAGGCGGCGCAGCGTCACGTAGAACACCGGCGTGAGGAACAGGCCGAAGGCCGTCACGCCGATCATCCCGGCGAACACCGCCACGCCCATCGCGCTGCGCATTTCCGCACCGGCACCGGTCGAGAGCACCAGGGGCAGCACGCCCATCACGAAAGCCAGCGAGGTCATCAGGATGGGGCGCAGCCGCAGCCGGCTGGCCTCGATCGCGGCCTGAACCGGCGTTCGCCCGGCGAACTCGAGCTCCCGCGCGAACTCCACGATCAGGATCGCGTTCTTCGCACTCAAGCCCACCAGCACGATCAGCCCGATCTGCGTGAAGACGTTGTTGTCACCCCCCGATATCCAGACGCCGGTCATGGCGGCGAGCAGCCCCATCGGCACGATCAGGATGATCGACAGCGGCAGTGTCAGGCTCTCGTACTGCGCGGCAAGCACCAGGAACACCAGCAGGATGGCCAGCGGGAACACCAGGAAGGCGGAGTTGCCGGCCAGGATTTCCTGGTAGGTCAGCTCGGTCCATTCGTAGGTGATGCCCTGCGGCAAGGTCTCCTTGGCGATGCGCTCGATCGCGTCCTGCGCCTGGCCCGACGAGTAGCCGGGCGCGGCGCCACCGTTGACGTCGGCTGCGAGATAGCCGTTGTAGCGCATGGCGCGCTCGGGGCCGAAGGTCGAATTGACCTTCATCAGTGCCGACAGCGGCACCATCTCGCCCGTGTTCGAGCGCACCTTGAGCAGGCCCACGTCTTCGGCGCGTGCGCGGTACGGCGCATCGGCCTGGACCCGCACCGAGTACGTGCGGCCGAACTTGTTGAAGTCGTTCGCGTACAGGCTGCCGAGGTAGATCTGCATGGTGTCGAAGATGTCGGTCACCGGCACGCCCAGCTGGCGCGCCTTGGTGCGGTCGATGTCCGCGTACAGCTGCGGCACGTTGACCTGCCAGCTGGTGAACATGCCGGCCAGTTCGGGCGCGGTCGCCGCCTTGGCCATGAAGCCTTTCACCGCGGCGTCCATCTGGTCGTAGCCGAGCGAGGCACGGTCTTCCAGCTGCAGCTTGAAGCCGCCGGTGGTGCCGAGGCCCGCCACCGGTGGCGGCGGGAACATCACGATGAACGCGTCCTGGATGCTGGCGAAGGCGCCGTTGAGCTGGCCCGCCACCGCACCGCCGCTCTGGTCGGCGTTCTTGCGCTCGGCGAAAGGCTTGAGCGTCGCGAAGACGATGCCGGAGTTCGAGCTGTTGGTGAAGCCGTTGATCGACAGGCCGGGGAACGCGAGCGCGTCTTCCACGTTCGGGTTCTTCTTCATGATCTCGCCCATGCGGTGGATCACGTCTTCGGTGCGGTCGAGCGTGGCGCCGTCGGGCAGCTGCGCGAAGCCGATCAGGTACTGCTTGTCCTGCGCCGGCACGAAGCCGCTCGGCACCGCCTTGAAGAGGCCGAAGGTCACGCCGATCAACGCGAGGTAGATCACCAGCATCAGCGCCTTGCGGCCGATGACGTTCTTGACGCCGCCGCTGTAGGCCTCCGAACCGCGATGGAACAGCGTGTTGAAGCCGCGGAACAGCCAGCCGAGGTACTTGTCCATGAAGCGCGTGAGCGCATCCTTCGGCTGGTCATGGCCGCGCAGCAGCAAGGCGGCGAGCGCGGGCGACAGCGTGAGCGAGTTGATCGCCGAGATCACCGTCGAGATCGCAATGGTCACCGCGAACTGCTTGTAGAACTGCCCGGTCAAGCCGCTGATGAAGGCCAGCGGCACGAACACGGCGACCAGCACCAGCGCGATGGCGATGATGGGCCCCGACACCTCGCGCATGGCGCGGTAGGTGGCGTCGCGCGGACTCAAGCCAGCCTCGATGTTGCGCTCGACGTTCTCCACCACCACGATGGCGTCGTCGACCACGATGCCGATCGCCAGCACCAGCCCGAACAGCGAAAGCGCATTGATCGAGAAGCCGAGGGTGTGCAGCACCGCGAACGTGCCGACCACCGACACCGGCACGGCCAGCAGCGGAATGATCGACGCGCGCCAGGTCTGCAGGAACAGGATCACGACCAGCACCACCAGCAGGATGGCCTCGAGCAGCGTGTGCACCACCGATTCGATGGAGGCGCGCACGAACTGCGTCGGATCGTAGGCGATGCGGTATTCCACGCCTTCGGGCATGTTCTTGGCGAGCTCGTCCATGGTGGCGCGCACGTCGCGCGAGATGTTGAGCGCGTTGGAACCCGGCGACTGGAACACGCCCATTCCGACCGCCGCGTCGTTGTTCAGCAGCGAACGCAGCGAGTACTCGGCCGCGCCCATTTCAAGGCGGCCGATGTCGCGCAGACGGGTGACCTGGGTGGCGCCGCCGTCGGCACCCGTCTTCACGATGATGTCGCCGAACTCTTCTTCGCTCTGCAAACGCCCCTGTGCGTTGATCGACAACTGCATGTCGACGCCCGGCAGGCCCGGCGAAGCGCCAACCACGCCAGCCGCCGCCTGGATGTTCTGGCCACGGATGGCCGCGACCACGTCGCTCGCCGAGAGGCCGCGCTGCGCGACCTTCTGCGGATCGAGCCAGACCCGCATCGCGTAGTCGCCGCCGCCGAAGACCTGCACCTGGCCCACGCCGCCGATGCGCGCCAGCCGGTCCTTGACGTTGAGCACCGCGTAGTTGCGCAGGTAGTTCATGTCGTAGCGGTCGTTGGGCGACACCATGTGCACGACCATCGTCAGGTCGGGCGCGCTCTTGATGGTGGTGATGCCGAGCCGGCGCACTTCTTCGGGCAGGCGCGGTTCGGCCTGCGAGACGCGGTTCTGCACCAGCTGCTGCGCCTTGTCGGGGTCGGTGCCCAGCTTGAAGGTCACCGTCAGCGTCATGACGCCGTCGGTCGTGGCCTGGCTGCCCATGTAGAGCATGCCTTCGACGCCGTTGATCTGCTCCTCGATCGGCGTCGCCACCGTCTCGGCAATCACCTTGGGGTTGGCGCCCGGGTATTGGGCACGGACCACCACCTGGGGCGGTGCGACTTCGGGGTATTCGGAGATCGGCAGCACGCGCATGGCGATCAGCCCGGCGATGACGATCAGCACCGACAGCACGCCGGCAAAGATCGGCCTGTCGATGAAGAATTTGGAGAGGTTCATGGTGTTCTTTCTTGAGGCCGCAGGGCGGCTTCGCCGATCAGTTCGCGGCGACCTTGGTGGCGGCGGCCTGCGCCTTGGCCTGGGCCGCGTCCATCGGCACCGTGGTCGGCGCGACCAGGCTGCCCGGGCGCACGTGCTGCAGTCCATTGACCACCACGCGCTCTCCTGCCTTCAGGCCCTGGGTGACAACGCGCAGCCCGTTGGCCGGCGCGCCGAGCGTCACTTCGCGGTACTCGGTCTTGTTCTCGGCGTTGACGACCATCACGAAGCGCTTGTTCTGGTCGGTGCCGATGGCGCGTTCGCTCACCAGCATCACGCTGCTGGTGTGGGCCTGGCCCATGCGGATGCGGGCGAACTGGCCGGGAATGAGCGCGCCGTCCTTGTTGTCGAACGCGGCGCGCACGCGCACCGTGCCGCTGCGGGCGTCGACCTGGTTGTCGATGAGCTGCAGCTTGCCTTCGAAAGGCGTGCCGTTGCTCGCGGCGGTGCCCATTTGCACGGGAATCTGGTCGACCGCCATGCGCGCGGTGGCGCCATTGCCGGCCATGTCCTTGAGCGCCTTGCCGACGATCTGCTCGTCGGCGTCGAAGCTCGCGTAGATCGGGCTGACCGACACCAGCGTGGTCAGCACCGGCGCGCCGGGGCCGGCGGCCACCAGATTGCCGACCGTGACCTCGATCCGGCCGATGCGACCCGAGACCGGTGCCTTCACCTGCGTGTAGCCCAGGCTCAGGCGCGCGCTCTGCAGCGAGGCTTGTGCAGCGCGCAGGTTGGCCTCGGCCTCGCGGCCGGCATTGGTGCGCTCGTCGAGCTCGCGCTGGGCGATCGCCTGCTCGTCCCACAGACGCTTGGCGCGCTCCTGCTCGCTGCGGCTGAAGGCCGTGCGGGCTTGGGCCGACGCGACCTGCGCCTCGGCGCGATCGACGTCGGCCGCGTACGGCGCCGGATCGATGGTGATCAACAGATCACCCTTCTTCACCAGGGAACCTTCCTTGAAGTGCACCGCCTGCACGGCGCCCGCCACGCGGGAGCGCACGTCGACCCGCTCCACCGCTTCGAGCCGCCCCGAGAACTCGTCCCAAGCGGTGATGTCGGTCTGCGCGACGTTGGCGACGGAAACCGGCGTGGCTTGCGGCGCACTGGCCGTCGGCGTGTTGGCCTCGGCCTCGGTGGGGCGCAGGCCGAACACGGCCGAGACGATGGCGGCCGCCGCGGTCAGCGCGGTGACGGCGGGCCAGACACCGCGGCGGGTGGTAGCGACAGGTTGTGCGTTGTGCTTGTTCATGATGGTTTCCGTCCTCTTGAGAGTTTTTTGAATGCAAAGGGCCATCCGACGCGGTACGTCGGGCGACAAGGGGTCGGGCCGCCGGGGTCGCCGGTGGCCTTGATCGGTTCAGTGAGGGTCGATGCCGGCGGCTCGCGAGAGCGCAGACCGGCCGGCGCCTAGTGCGGCGGTTGCGGGGCGGACGGCGCCCGCGTGACAGCGAAGAAATCGCGGAACTGCTTTGCCACTGCGATGGCGCAAGGACATTCCGAGGCGGTTGCCGGATCGGTCAGTGCCTCGGGCCAGCCCTGCGCGGCACCGAGCACCTCGCTGCGCACCGGGATGCCCGCACCTTCGAGCCGCTTGGCGTAGAGCAGCGCCTCGTCGCGCATCGGATCGTCCTGACCGACCAGGACCAGCGTGGGCGCCAGGTCGGCCAGCCGACGCGACGAACCCGGCACCGCGTACGGGTGCTCGGCGTCGCGCGGACACCGCAGGTACTGCTGCCAGCCTTCGCTGTACTTGCAGTCGGTGGCGTCGCCGGTGGCCTTGCGAAGCGAGGCCGTGCCGGCGCACGGGTCGAGCATCGGCGACAGCAGGATCTGCCCGGCGAGCGGCGGGTGGGCCCGGTCGCGAGCAATCAGCGCGAGCGATGCCGCCAGGTTGCCGCCTGCCTCTTCGCCCGCCAGATAGACTCGCGCGCCCTTGCCCGCCAGCTTGGTACGCTGCTTGTAGAGCCACTCCAGCGCCTCGTAACCCACCTCGATCGCATCCGGGAACGGGTGCAGGGGAGCCAGCGGGTAGGCCATGGACACCACCGTCGCACCCGCACTCACCAGCATGCGTGCCACGCAGCGACCGTCGTCCAGGTCACCGCTGGCGAAGTTGCCGCCGTGAAAGTGCAGGACGAGAGGTCGCTCTGCCTCGGCGCCACGGACGCCCTTGGCGTTCGACACGCCATAAGTGCGCGCGGACACCGGCTCGCGCTTGGGCAGCAGGATCGTGATGTCGCTTTCCCCTGCCTGGTTGGAGGCAATGGCCGGCTGTTCTTTGGCACTGGGCATCGAGCGGGTGGACATGGTGAACCTGTGGACGGAGGTGGATGAACGATGGATGAAATGTACGGGTGCTGCATCGCATCCAAACAGGCACTTTGCCATCTCACCGTTTCCTTGCGGACAACAATCGGGGCGCATGTGCGTGTGAGAATCCGCCCACGCAGCGGGGAGCTGCCACAAACCCATAAGACAGAGAAGCAGGAAAACCCATGGACCAGATCCAGGCAATGCGGGTGTTCTCCCGGGTCGTGGAGACCGGGAGCTTCACGCGGGCCGCCGATTCGCTGGCGCTGCCCAAGGGCACCGTCACCAAGCAGATCCAGGCGCTCGAGGCACGCGTGCGCGTGAAGCTGCTCAACCGCACCACCCGCCGCGTGACCGTCACGCCCGACGGCGCGGCCTATTACGAACGCGCCTCTCGGCTGCTCACCGACCTGGACGATCTCGACGCCAGCATGACCAATGCGCAGGCCAACCCGTCCGGGCGGCTGCGCATCGACGTGGGGTCGTCCGTGGCCACGCTGCTGCTGATACCGGCGATCGAGGGGTTCCAGGAGCGCTATCCCGACATCCAGCTGGACATGGGCGTGTCCGACCGCATCGTCGACCTGATCGCCGACAACGTGGACTGCGTGATCCGCGTGGGCGAGATCACCGACCAATCGCTCGTGGCGCGCCGCATCGGCCACCTGCCCTTCGTGAACGTCGCCGCACCGGCGTACATCCGGCGCCACGGGACCCCGATGCATCCCCATGACCTGGAGAAGAGCCATCGCGTGGTGAATCACTTCTCGGGCAACACCCGGCGCATGTATCCGCTGGAGTTCAACAAGGACGGCGAGCACATCGAGCCCAACGCGCCGTACCGACTGGCCGTCAACGAGAGCAACTCGCACACGGTGGCCGTGCTGGCCGGCTTGGGCGCCTCGCAAATGGTGACCTTCGTCGCACAGCCCTACCTTGACGCGGGCGAGCTCGTGCAGATCCTCCCCGACTGGACGCGCGAGCCGCTGCCGATCTACGTGGTCTACCCGCCGAACCGACATCTCAGCGCCAAGGTGCGCGCCTTCGTCGACTGGACGGCCGAGCTGTTTTCCCAGCATCCGCAACTGCAGCGGAGCTGAAGCCGCCACTGCATTGTGGGTTCTCGCTGACGGGCATTGAGGCGCTTCGCCGAACGGGCAAGCCGAGCGGCTGACCGATGGTCACGCCATCCATTCGGAGAGAACCATGACCCACCCGACACCCCCCAGCACGAAGCATGAAGAACCGGAACCGACCCAGGAAGAAGCCGTGCCCAGCGACGGCAAGGACACCGAGGGCGAAGAGATGATGAAGAAGGTGCAGAACAAGAAGCTGCACGAGCCCGGCGACCGCGAGTCCAAGACGCCGGAAAAGGGCAGCTGAGCGCGGCCAACGAATCTCAGGTTGGCGTCGTGCCGGTATCCGGCGTCGGACTCTGCACCTCGAACGGATGGCCAGGCAGTGGAATGAATTCGGTCTCGCCCGGCACATGGCCCATGCGTTGGGCCGACCAATCTTCGCCGGCCTGAAGAATCCGCTCTCGACGGCTCGAGACGAAATTCCAGGTGATGAAGCGCGGGCCATCGAGCGGCGCGCCGCCGACCACCATCACCCGGACAGGCTCGCTGGCCGTCAAGGTGGCGCCTTGTCCATCTGGCAAAGCCGCCATGACGTGGGCCTCGACCCGCGTGTCGTCGATCGTCACGCCGCCATTCACGGCATACACCGCCAGTTCATCCGCCAGCGCGGGCAGCGCGAAAGACGCACCCGCCGGCAGCGCGATGTCCAGGTAGAGCGTCGGTGCGAAGGTCGCTACCGGGGAAGCGGCGCCGAATGCTTCACCGATCAGCACCCGCACCCGCACGCCCTGCTCGTCGACTTCGGGGATGGCATCGGCAGCGGTATGGATGAAGCTCGGGTCGACCTCCTCGAAGGCCTGCGGCAGCGCCGCCCACAACTGCAACCCGTGATTCACATAGTCTTCGTGTTGGAGGCGCTCAGGCTTGCGTTCCGAATGCACGATGCCGCGGCCGGCGGTCATCCAATTGATGGCGCCCGGCAGGATTTCCTGCACGCTGCCGAGGCTGTCGCGATGCATCATCGCGCCCTCGAACAGGTACGTGACCGTGGCGAGCCCGATATGCGGATGGGGCCGCACGTCGTGCTCGGTGCCCGGCTTCTCGGTCGCCGGGCCGAAATGGTCGAAGAACACGAAGGGTCCGACCGAGCGGCGCTTGGCCGAGGGCAGCAGCCGCCGCACCTTGAAGCCGCCTCCGAGATCTTTGTCGGCGGGGCGCAAAAGCGTGGGTTCGGTCATCGTGTGCTCCGGGGGTTCAGGCGGCGCGCGACGTTGTCACGGCCGCAATGCGCTCGCCGAAGACGCGCGCGGTTTCGAGATCGCCTTTCGACATCTCGGCGGGGCTGGCGTCCGACGGCGACTGCGTCATCAGACCGCCGTAGCTGCCGACGTAGTTGATCGCGTCGCGCGCCGACGCCTTGGTGTTGGCCGGCATCAGGCCCTGGCTGATCCAGAGACCGCTGTGCTGCATCGCCAGTGTCCAGAGGCTCGCCATGGTCATGCCCTTGTCGCCCGTCATCGACGCGCTGTTGGTGAAGCCTGCGAACAGCTTGTCCTTCCAGCCCTGGGTGAACCAGACCTTGGACGACGCATCGGCGAACTTCTTGAACTGCCAGCTCGGGCCGCCCATGTAGGTCGGCGAGCCGAAGACGATGGCGTCGGCGGCAGCAAGCGTTTCCCATCCGCCTTCGGGCAGGTTGCCGTCGGCGTCGATGGCGATCAGTTCGGCGCTCGCGCCGTCGGCGACGGCCTGGGCCACGCGCTGGGTATGGCCGTAGCCGGAGTGGAAGACGATGGCGATCTTGGACATGGTGGGTGGTTCCTGAATCGGTGGATCAGCGCTTGTCGATGCTCAGACGGCCAGGGCCGAAGGCCGCGAAGCCGAGCAGGCCGCCGGCAATGGCGATGTTCTTGTTGAAGTTGATCTGCTGCATCATTTTCATGGCTTCCGGCACGGCCCAGTACTTGTGGAAGAAGAAGGCCGCGAGCACGGTGAACACCGCCAGCACGATGGCCGCGACACGGGTCTTGTAGCCCAGCAGGAACGCGATGCCGACGCCCAATTCGACCAGGATCGCGAGAGCGGCGCCCACTTGCGGCAGCGGCAGGCCGCTCGATGCGACATAACCCACGGTGCCGGCAAAACCCATGAGCTTGCCGAAGCCGGCGGGGATGAAGAGGTAGGCGATGAGGATCCGGCCGACCAGGGCAATGACGTCCTGGGTCGAGGTGGTAGTGACGCCGGTGGAACGGGCAGTGATAGCGGTCATGAAAACTCCTGAGTTGAAAAAGCAGACGAGAAACGAAAAGGCCGCCCGAAGGCAGCCAGGGAAACCATCAGGCGGCGAGGTCGAACACAAGCACTTCGGCGTCCTTGCCGCCCGAGAGTGCAATCTGGGTCTCACCCTCGAGCAGTGCCGCATCGCCTGTAGCAAGCTTCTTGCCATTGACGTCGAGCTCGCCGCGCACCAGGTGGACATAGCTCTTGCGCCGAGGGTCGATTGTCAACGACGCCTTCTCGTCGCCGTCGAGCAGGCCGGCATACAGCTTGGCATCGGCGTGCACCGTGACCGAGCCATCGCTGCCGTCCGGCGACGCCACCAGGCGCAGGCGGCCGCGCTTGTCGGCAGTGTCGAACTGCTTCTGCTCGTAGCCGGGCTCGATGCCGTGCACGTTCGGCTGGATCCAGATCTGCAGGAAGTGCGTGGTCTCGTCCTTCTTGTGGTTGAACTCGCTGTGCATCACGCCGCGGCCGGCGCTCATGCGCTGGACATCACCCGGTGGAATGCTTTCGATGTTCCCCATGCTGTCCTTGTGCGCCAGCTCGCCCGACAGCACGTAGCTGATGATTTCCATGTCCTTGTGGCCGTGCGTGCCGAACCCGGCGCCCGCCGCGACGCGGTCTTCGTTGATCACGCGCAGGTTGCCGAAGCCCATGTGCGCCGGATCGTGGTAGCCGGCAAAAGAGAAGCTGTGAAAAGACTTGAGCCAGCCGTGATCGGCGTAGCCACGTTCCTGGGATTTGCGAATCGTCAACATCGTTGAACTCCTTGGCCTGAGGCCTCTTCGAACTGCCGCACCGTATGTGCAGCGGGTGAAGTGAACTTTAGGGCCCCACCGTTGGCCTGCGTTTGTCGGTTTTTGATGGCATCATTCGATTTTTTTGAATGAAGGATCCTTCATGGCCAGCCCGCGCGACGTGCTCACCCCCGAAGCGCTGGAGATGCTGCAGACGGTCGTGCGCACGGGCAGCTTCGCCGGGGCGGCACGCGCGATGGGCATGGTGCCCAGCGCGCTGAGCTACCGGGTGCGGCAGATTGAGGACGCGCTCGATGTGCTGCTGTTCGACCGCAGCGCTCGCCAGGCGCGCCTCACCGAGGCTGGTGCCGAACTGCTGCGCGAGGCGCCTCGCCTGCTGGCCGACCTCGACGCCGTCGCCAACCGCGTCAAGCGCGTCGCCACCGGCTGGGAGCCGCTCTTCACCATCGCGATCGACAGCGTGATCGCCCGCGACCCGATGCTCGACCTGGTGGGCGCCTTCTATGCGCTCGAACCGCCCACGCGCCTCAAGCTGCGCGACGAGACGCTGCTCGGCACGATCGAGGCGCTGGCCCGGGGCGAGGCCGACCTGGCGGTGGGCTCGGTGCTCGACGCCACGAGCCTCGGCTTCACGGCACCGGGCATCCGAACCCGCCCACTGGGCGAACTGCGCTTCGTCTATGCGGTGGCGCCGCACCATCCGTTGGCCCGGGCGCCGCAGCCGCTGACCGACGCCACCTTGCGGGCCCATCGCGCCGTCGCCGCGGCCGACTCCTCCCGCGCCGGGCCGACGATGAACGTCAACCTGATCGGCGGGCAGGACGTGCTCACCGTGCCGACGATGAACGCCAAGCTCGCGGCCCAGTTGCACGGACTGGGAGGCGGCTTTCTGCCGGAGGCGATGGCGCGCCCCTATATCGAGGCCGGCCACCTGGTTGAACTGAAGACCGAACGGGGATTGCCGGTGGGCCAGATGCATCTCGCCTGGCGCGCGCGCTCGGCGGCCAGCCCGGGCCGCGCACTGCAGTGGTGGCTTTCGCAGTTCGAGCACGAGGGCACGCGACAGGCGCTGCTGCATCGCCATCGCGGCGCGTACTGAGCTATTGCGCGAAGTTCTCGGTGTAGCCCAGCATCAGCGTGCGGCGCGCGGTCAGCAGCCCGGCGAGATCGCTCCAGGCTTTGGTAGCTCCCGCCGCGTCCTCCGAGGGGTAAATGAGCGCCAGGTCGTCCACCAGGCGCCGCGCCTCGTCGACAACCGGCGCCTGCGCACGCACCAAGCCGAGCCACGAGGCGCCGATACCGAAGAACCGATAGCCATGCGACGCTTCGAGATGGCGGATGAGCGCGTGGTTCTGGAACACGTTCCAGTCGGCACTGAAGTAACCGTTGGGCAGGCCAGCGATGAGCAGATCGTTGCGTGGCGCCGGCAGGCGCTGCACGTATACGACGTCGTCGTGTGCCAGCACCCGGTCGGGATCCCGGTTCATCGCGACCAGCGCGTCCACGTCCGCCTGTGCACTCTGGCGTGCGTCGGCCAGGTCGCGCCATTCCCGGCGCAAGGCCGGGGCATCCAGTTGGGCGAGCACATGCGTCAGCCTGCGTGCCTCATGGGCATGGAGCGACACCGGGTCGTCGAAGTCGACTTCGACATCGTCGTCCTCCGGTTGCAGCAGGTCGTCTTCACTGGCGTGCATGCTGGTGTAGCAGCACTGACCGAGGTCGTCGAGCGTGCACAGAAAGCGGTGCGCCGGATCACGCCGATGCAGGTCGTCCAGGCAGGCGAGCACCTCGGCCAGCGAGGCGACATCGCTCAGGCGCAGGTGGCTGAATGTGTCGACCACCTTGAACGGTGATTCTTCGCGGAAGTCGATGGCGTCGGTCTGCATGGCGTTCCTTATGGCGGGTTCGTGTCGGCGCGCCCATTGTCTTCGGCGCCATTCGGCGGGCGCTGAAAACCCGGGCTGAGCGGCGGAGGGGAAGGGTTAGAGTCGGCAGGCATCCACCTCTTCGCTGTCCTCCCAGCCTTTCACCATGCCTGCTGCCGCCTCCCGCAAGTCCTCTTTCTCGGCACCCCGCCACTTCGCCATCGTCGGCGCCGGCATGGCGGGGGTCGCCTGCGCCCGCACGCTGGTGCAAGCCGGCCACCAGGTCACGGTGTTCGAGGCCGAGCCCGGTGCCGGTGGCCGCATGGCCAGTGAGTCCACTGCCTTCGGCCGCTTCGACAGCGGTGCGCAGTACTTCACCGTGCGCGACGAACGCTTTGCGCTGGCACTGCAGACCGCCACCAAGATCTGCCGGCCCTGGAGCGCCAACCTGGTGCGCGTGCTCGACCCGCACGGCCGCGTGGCCGAGGCCGCTCTGCCCTCGCTTGAACCGCACTACGTTGCGCAGCCGGGCATGGACGCATTGGTGGCGCACTGGGCCCAGCCGCTGGGCGAGCGCCTGGTGACGAACGCACAGGTCGTTCAGATCGAGCCCGATGCACTCGACCGCAGCCGCTGGCAGGTGCGCACCGACGGCAGCAACGCCGCGCCGGTGTACTCGGGCTTCGACGCCGTGCTGCTGGCCGTGCCGCCGGCACGCGCGCGCCTGCTGCTGGCCCGCAGCAAGGCTTCGGCGTCGCTCGAACGCAGCATCGCCAAGGTCCAGGCCTCGCCCTGCTGGACGCTGATGATCGCCTTCCCGCAGGCGAATCAGCCGACGCTGTCGCACCTCGGCCCGCAGTGGAACGCGGCGCGCAGCACGCACCACCGCGTGGCGTGGCTGGCGCGCGAGTCGTCGAAGCCGGGGCGTGAGCCCGTCGAGCGCTGGACGCTGCAAGCCAGCCCGACCTGGTCGCAGGAGCATCTGCGCGATGACGCTCCTCGCGTCGAAGCCAAGCTGCTGCGCGCTTTCTCGGAGATCACCGGCATCTACGCCACGCCCAACTACGCGCGTGCCCGTTGCTGGCCCGAAGCGCAGACCCAGGCGCCGCTGGGCAAACCGCACCTGTGGGACGCCAAGTCCCGCATCGGCCTGGCCGGCGACTGGTGCATGGGCCATCGCGTCGAGGACGCGTTCCTCTCCGGACTCTCGCTCGCTCTCGCGGTGGCGTGACGCCGACCGGCCGCTTCGCGCCCTCGCCCACCGGGCCGCTGCACGCGGGATCGCTGGTGGCGGCGCTCGCCAGCTGGCTCGACGTGCGCGCCCGCGGCCCTCAGGCACGCTGGCTGGTACGCATCGAGGACGCCGATACGGCGCGCTGCCTGCCGGGGCTTGGCGAACATATCCTCGGCCAGCTCGCGGCTTGCGGCCTTCAGCCCGACGAAGCGCCGGTGTGGCAGACACGGCGCACGGCCTTCTACCAAAACGCGCTCGACCGGCTGACGGCCATGCACCGCGCCTATCCCTGCGGTTGTTCGCGCAAGGACATCGAGATCGCGCTTGCGGCTCAGGGCGTTCCGCTCGTGCGGCATGGCGAGCGGCCTTATCCCGGCACGTGCCGACACGGCCTGCACGGCCGACCGGCCCGCGCGTGGCGCTTCGCCATCGATGCGCTGGCGCCGCCGCTCGACCCGGCCGTGCACGACCTGCGCTGGCACGACCGGCGCCTCGGCCCGCAGAGCCAGGACGTGGCGGCCACCGTCGGCGACTTCGTGCTGCGCCGGGCCGACGGCCCGTGGGCCTACCAGCTGGCCGTGGTGGTCGACGATGCCGAGCAGGGCGTGACCGACATCGTGCGAGGCGAAGACCTGGCGGACAACACGGCGCGACAGATCGCCGTGCAGCGCGCGCTCGGGCTGCCCACGCCCAGTTATCTGCACACGCCGCTGGTGCTCGCCGCCGACGGCCAGAAACTGTCCAAGCAGAACGGTGCGCAGCCGCTCGATACCGGCACGCCGGGCGCGGCGCTCGCCGCTCTCGATGCGGCGGCACGGGCGCTCGGTCTGCCGTCGCCCGACGCCGCCGAACCCGCACAGGCGCTCGCTGGATGGGTCGGGGCGTGGCGGGTTCTCTACAATCCGCGCCCGTGATGAACCTGCCCGTGACCGACCTCCCTCCCGACGTACCGGGCCCCACCGAATCGAACGATGACGCGCCCCTACACCCGCGCCACGGCGAGCGCCTGAAAAGCTTCGTGCGGCGCAACGGCCGCACCACCGACGGCCAGCAGCGCGCCTTCGCCGAGCTGGGCCCGCAGTACCTGCTGCCCTACCGCGCCGCGCCGGTCGACTTGGCCGACGCGTTCGGGCGCGAGGCGCCGACGGTTCTGGAAATCGGCTTCGGCATGGGCGAAGCCACGGCGCACATCGCCGCACTGATGCCTGAGACCAACTTCCTCTGCTGCGAGGTCCACGAGCCGGGCGTCGGCGCCCTGCTCAAGCGCATCGGCGAACAGGGGCTGACCAACATCCGCATCTGCGCGCACGACGCGGTCGACGTGCTCGACCACATGCTGCCGCACGGTGTGCTGGACGGCGTCCACGTGTTCTTTCCCGACCCGTGGCACAAGAAGCGCCACAACAAGCGCCGGCTGCTGCAGCCGCCGCTGGTCAAGAAGCTGGCCGAGCGCCTGCGCGCTGGCGGCTACCTGCACTGCGCAACCGACTGGCAGCCGTACGCCGAGCAGATGCTGGAAGTGCTCGCACAGGAACCCCTGTTGCACAACACGGCCGTTGCCTACGCGGACAAGCCGCACTACCGCCCGCTCACCAAGTTCGAGAACCGCGGCCTCAAGCTGGGCCACGGCGTTTGGGACCTGGTCTTCACGCGCACCTGAGCCGACGCACGGGCGGCCCCGCCAGGCGTCAGTCTTCCAGGCGGAACTGGAACGTCGCCCGCACGTCGGCGGGCACCGCCCGGCCGGCCGCGTCGCGTGCCGGCACGTAGCGCCAGGCACGCACCGCCTGCGTCACCGCGTCGGAGAACAGCGGGTCGCTGCTCTGAACGATGCGCACCGTCTCGGGTACGCCCCGCACGTCGACGATGAAACGCGCGATCACCCGCCCTTCGCCTCCGCCGTCCTGAAGCGCCGCGGGGTACGCCGGTGGCGGCCGATGCAGCGGCGCGGGCGGCGTGACCGCAGGATCGGCCGGTGGCGCCGCCGGGGGCTGCGCGTCCGGTCCAGGCGCCGGGCCCATATCGATGCGCGCGGCCGCGGCCGCGGAGGCGGCGGCCTCGACAGACGGCGTGGCGGCCTCTCGTGCCTCGTCGTCGGTCGGTGCCTTGCGGGGCATGGTGCAGCCCGCGAGCACGATCGCCAACGCGGTAATTACGGGAATGGCAACGGATGTCATCGCGTCGATTATGGGACGGCGCGCGATGGCCTCTTGGCCTCCGGGTCGATCGCTGGTGCATGGCACAGCGATTGCATACATTTCTCTACTTGTTACTTTTTGTTAAGGAGGACGCGATGGCGATTTCACGCAGGCGATGGTTGGCCCGCACCGGTGGCTGGCTCGGCGGCGCCGTGTGGGCAGGCGCCGTCCACGCCCAAGTGGCGACGGCGCCAGGGACCGCGCGCCGCATCGTTCTCGGCCAATCGGTGCCGCTGACCGGTGCCGCGAGCGAGATCGGCCTCGCCTTCGCGGCCGGCGCCAAGCTGTACGTCGACACCTTCAACACCGCCAATCCGGCATGGCGCCTAGAGCTGCGCCAGGTCGACGACGGCGGCGACCCGACACGTGCGGGCGCCAACGCGCTCAAGCTGCTGGCCGACGGCGCCGACCTGCTCTTCGGTTTCGTCGGAACCGGCAGCAGCAACGCAGCCGCCGCCGTCGCACAGCAGAAAGGCGCGCTGCTGTTCGCCCCGTTCGGCGCGGCCGATGCACTGCGCGACGCAGCGCACGCCAATGTCTTCCACGTGCGCCCCAGCATGGCCGACGAGGCCTTCAAGATGGTGCGCCATTGCGCCACCATCGGCCAGTCGCGCATCGCCGTGCTGGCCGAGGACAACGCGCTGGGACGTGCCGGACTTCAGGCCGTGAACGACGCGATCGCCGAGCTCAAGCTGCCGCCGGTGCTCGGATCGGCCTTCGTGCCGGCCAACAGCACGCAGGTCGACGCAGCCGCCGCATCGCTCGCCGCCCTGAAGCCACAGGTCATCATCCAGGCCGCGCTGTTCCAGACCACGGCCGCCGCGATCCAGGCGATGCGCAAGACCGGCTACGTGGGGCTGTTCATGAACTACTCGGTGGTCGGCATCAACCCGCTGTTCGTCGCACTCGGCAAGGACATCCGCGGCGTGGTGGTGTCGCAGGTGGTGCCCTCGCCGCGCAGCACGTCGATCGCGGTGGTGCGCGAGTACAACGCCGCCATCGACAACTCCGACCAGACGCCGACCTACGAAAGCCTCGAAGGCTTCATCGCGGCCAAGGCGATGGGCGAAGGCGTGCGCCGCACTGGTCGCGCCTTCAGCGTCGCGGCACTCCAGCGCGCATTCACGAGCATGACCTCCTACGACGTGGGCGGCTTCCGGCTCAACCTGCGCGCAGGCGTGCGCGATTCGGCGTGGGCGATCGACCTGGTGACCGTGACCGCCGACGGACGCGTGGTGCGCTGAGCGGGCCGATTGCGACGCGCTTGGGGGCAGAGGCCGCTCGCCTGGGCAATCGATGAATTGGGCCTCGGCGTTGTGGAAGCGCGGCGGTGAAACAGTCAAGCTTTACGCAGAGCGCGCTCGATGGACCGGAGTGGTTGGCCTTGCGTAGCCGCTGGTAGCGGCTGGCCGCTCTGGGCCCGAAGCAGTCAGTGAACGTGCTCGAAAGCGGTCGCTCAGGTCAGTTGGAGCACTCAACTCCACGAAGGCGCAGCGCACTGCATATTTTTTCCAATCGAGAGTCGCCGTCGTCATCCTCCTTCACCTCGGGTGATCGACCTCGAGAAACTACAGCTATCGCACGTCTCCTAGTTTCTCGAAGTCCGCATCCAGCCGCGCCAGCGAGCCAGAGATTTGCTCACGCCGCGCCTTGATCCAGCCGTCCTGCTGGGCCACCCGCTGGGTGGCTTCCCTGATCATGCGCTCCATCTCGGCAGGCTGAGGTCCGCCGGAAGTCTGGCGGTTGTTCACGATTGCCGCCGGGTCCAGCGTCGAGCGGAACTCGGCCTCCGACATTGGCAGAGCCTGCGCGTACTCCGAGCCCTTCACCGTCTCGGCATAGATGCGTTGCGCCTCGCTATAGGGGAAGACGAGCGGCTTGATGTCCTTGGCTTTGGCGTACGCCACCACCTCCGACGCAAAATGATGGCCCGTGCGGAAAGGCAGCTTGTACTTGCGCATCAGCACATCAGCGAGCTCCTGCGACGCGGTCCAGTCGTTGTTGAGTTCTTCGAGCGCTCGATTGGGGTCGATGACCAGGTTGTCTAGGATACGGGTCCAGTTGTTCAGGACACTGGTGGCTGCTTGCACCATCGCGGCGTTGGAGCGGATGTCCTTCGCGTCGCTCATGCCCGGCGGTATGTTGTGCGCCTGCAGTACCGGGCCCATGCCCAGGTTGAGCGCCGTTGAGGCGTCGCTGCGGGTGCTGTTGAGCAAGCCCGGATTGCGCTTCTGCGGCATGGCGCTGGATACGTAGGTGTTGCCGCCACCCTCGCGCAGCAGGATCCAGGGCCGCGGCTGGGCATATTGCGTCATCACGTCCTCGATAAAGCTGCCCGCATGCAGAGCGATGGCCATGACGATGGCGCCGGCTTCGACGGGCTGATCGACCGCTGAGATCTGTGCGGCGTCGTAGGCGTTGTCCACGGGCGCGGAAAAACCCAGGTATTCAGCCATGCGCTTGCGGTTGAGCGGCCAGCTGGTGCCGTTGAGCACCGTGGTACCCATGGGCGAGCGGTCCATACGGGCATAGGCCTCGCGAATGCGCTGGGCATCGCGCTCCACCCCGGAGGCGATCCCCAGCAAGTAGTGGCCATAGCTGTTGGGCTGGGCCGCGACGCCGTTGGTGTAGTTGGGGACCACCGTGGCCCTGTGCTTGTCGGCCAGCTTGACCAGCGTTGCAGTGGTCTTGTTGAGTGCCTCGGCGAGATTGAGCATCTCGTCGCGCAGCATGGCGGAACGCGCTGTGAACACCATGTCCTGACTAGAGCGGCCGGCGTGCAGCAGCGTGATCTGCGGGCCGGCGGCCTCGATCAACAACGGCTCAAAAGTGATGACCAGATTGGGCCGTTTGCCACCCGGCTTTTCGCCGTCGGCCAGCACCTGTGTGATGCCTTTGTAGACCAGTGGGGACAACGATTTGTCGAGCAGACCTTCATCGGTGTTGATGACCGCCGTGGCTTTATTGATCTCTCCGAGCCAGAAGAAATCGTCCCGCTTTTTCACAGTCTGAGCTTCCGCATGGTGTGGCAGAAAAGAAATGACAACCGCGGCCGCGCAAGCCAATCGAGAAATCTTTAAAAGCATGTTGTCTCCGTTGTCAGTTGGCGATCGGCACTGATGATGATTGGGTGATCGCCCGATTGCCAGGCTTGGCCTGGGCCAAGGCTACTTACGTCGCGCTGCAGGAAGTCGAGCACCACTGAGTTAAAGACAGCCGGGTTATCCCTGTGGATGCCGTGTCCGCTGTCCGGTACTTCCAGCAGTTGTGCCTGAGGCATCAAACGGGACAAGGCCATGGTCGTGGCGCGATGCACTTCCAGCGTGCGGTCGCCGTATAGAAGAAGTGTCGGCGCATTTAATTGCCGCAGCGCCTCCTCGTCGAGTGAGGGATATGGTTCCGAGGAAAGTGAGAGCGCGCGCATCGCCTCGGCATTGCGCATCCGCCGCTCGCGCCCTGCAGGGGTACTGGATTCGCCGGGGCCCGAGCCATTGATGCCTTCGGTGAGCAGGCGTACTGCCAATTCACTTTCACCCGCGGCGAAAGCCTCGGCGGCGGGGTCTAGCACCTGTCGCTGGAAACGCAGCCTCGCATCGCGGCCTCCTTCACTGCGGTCAGCAAACGGCAGGACGGGGGGCTCGGTCAGCGCGAGGGCGCGGACCTTACCTGGATGCGCCAAAGCGAGCTGGAGCGCTGTGAATGCGCCGTAGGAGGTGCCGATCAAGACGGCCGGGGCGGCTTGCCAGCGGTCGAGGAGCGCTGACAGGTCTTCCGCTTCGGCAATCGCGGAATGGCTCCGGCTGTCGATCGTGTTCTGATTCGGGCTGCTGTAGCGTCGGCTGTACGTGATGCAGCGGAAATGCGGTGTGAAGGCCGCCCATTGCGGCGCCCAGGACGACCAGTCTCCCATCCCGCCGTGCACGAAAACGAGCGTCGATCCCGAGCCCTCCTCGGCATAGTGGATGTCTATGCCGCCGGCGATCACGGCGCGTTGCAGCAGCCGCTGTTCGAGAGCGCTCATCATTCGACTTTCAGATTTGCCAGCAAGGGGCTCAGGCGTGACTCCTCGCGCTGCAAATACTCCTGGAAGGCTTTTGGATCGCCAGGTTCTGAAGCGATGCTGCCGGCCTTGAACTCACCCGCCTGGTACGTCGGGTCTGCCAGTACTTCCCTCATTGCTGCCGCCAGCCGCGCGACTACGGGAGCGGGAAGGTTTGCGGGACCAAATAAACCTGTCCATAGATCCGCCTCGGCGCCCTTGACCGTCTTGCTCTCATTCACCGTTGGAATTTCGGGCGCGGTGGGATCCCGCCGTGCCGAAATGATGCCGAGAGCCTTGAGCTTGCCGGCCCGGATCATCGGCAGGGCTCCGGTCAAAGCCATGGTGCCAACTTGAACTTGGCCGCCCATCAGGTCGTTGAGCAGCGGAGCGCCGCCCTTGTAGACGACCGGGCTGACCTTGAATCCTGCGGCATCCGCAATGAGCGTGCCGCCTATGGTCTGAATCATCGCTACCCCGGTGGCACCTATGAGCAAGGGCTCCTCGGCCCGCGCGACCATGGCCGTTAGCTCGTCGACGTTGCTGGCAGCGAGCCCGGTGTGCGCGACCAACACCGTGCTATTGGTCGAGAGTTTGGCGATGGGCGTAAAGTTTCGAATCGAGTAGCCCGACTTAAGCGCTGCAGGCCCGACTATCAAGTCATTGACCGATCCCAAAAGCAACGTGTAACCATCGGCCTGCGCCCGCTGCACTTTCTTGGCGCCAAGGGTGCCTGAGGCCCCACCAACGTTCTCAACCACAACGGAGCCTTGGAGTCGCTTGCCAAGCTCGACTGCAAGTGCCCGACCGATGCGATCCACTGAGGCACCAGCGGGATATGGAACGACCAGCGTGATCGGCTTGTCAGGGTAAGCCTGTGCGAAGGCAAGGGGGGCGGCGGTGGCGACCGCGATGGCGATCAGCAGCGATCGACGAGTGAGGTGGCGCTTCATTCAGACTCTCCAGGCGCCGGTGAAAGTCGGCAAGATTTGATTGGCGAAAGATCTCGGCTCGGGTGGAGTGGCCAATGGGTGGGCTGCTGATCCTGCGTGTGGTGCGAGCCAGTGTCGAAGCTTCGGGGATAGCCGTCTAATCAAAAATTTCATGGAGGTATAGGAGTATCCAATACCATCGCTCAGACGACCGTCCGCTCATCGCCCGTCATGCATATCTCCGCAAGTACCCTTCGCAACCGCCTTCTGAGCAGTGCTCGATTGCGACACCTGCACGTCTTCGTCACGGTGGCCGAGCTGCAGACGGTCAAACGCGCCGCCGAGACCGTGGGCATCAGCCAGCCGTCCGCCACGCAGGCGCTCGCTGAACTGGAGCGTTTGCTTGAATGCAAGCTGTTCTTGAGACATGCGCGAGGCATGGCCCTGACGCCAGCGGGCGCAAAGTTGCTGCCACTTGCCCGCCGAACGCTCGCCATCATGGATGACGCTGCCACGCAAGCCGCTGCGCTGGCGCAAGGCGCCAACGAGGTGGTCCGAGTCGCTGCCATCTCGGCCGCCATCGAAAGTCACTTGGGCAAAACCGTTCATGATTTCGCCCAGTTGCATCCGAGAGTGCTTGTGCATCTACAGGAGGCCGATGCATCCCGTCAGGCGTCACTGGTGGCAGACGGCGACGTGGACTGCGCATTCTGCCGTGCACCTCCTGTCTTGCCGAACGGATGGTCCTTCACACCTCTATGGCCTGACCGGTTTGCCATCGTCGCCGGTCATGCCCATCCGCTCGCTCGCAAGCGCCGCGTAACAATGTCGGACCTCATGGCGGCCACCTGGCTCGTGACACCGACATCGATGGCCGCACGGGAAGCATTCGATACGTTCTTCGCGCACGCCCCAACTCCGATGAAGACGCATGGTGTCGTTACCAACTCAGCCACCATGCTCTCGAGCCTGCTCTCGCAACAGTATCTGCTGACCTTCGTTCCCGCCAGCATCGTGCGAAGTCGTGTCGAATCCGGCCTGCTCGCGGAAATCTCGTGGCCCCAGCGATTTCCTTTCTCGCCGATCGGCCTTCTTGTTCCGCACCACGGCCAAGGGCCGGCGCTCGACAGCTTCACGAGCTACATGCAGAGAACGGCTAGGGATGTTCCGGAGACTGGCATGAGGCCAGCGTGAGTTGAAGCTGTGGATTGCCAGACAAGTGACTCTGACTGAAAGCAGCCCTAGATGTCGCGCCGCGTGCTTTGCTTGCAGCAGTCTGACCGAAGTTGTCTTCTGGCCAAATGCTGCATTCTCGGCAACCGTCCGGTTCTGGCCGGAAACGGACGAAGGATGCCACGACGTCGAACCGATGCGCATGCGCACGGCGCAACCAAAGCTGGGTCGAGACGTGGAACGCACGTGCCGAGACTTCTGCTTGCGCACATGCAGCGCTGGCGCGTCCATCTCAATACGGCCTTGCCGATGTGAAGGGCCGCGAGCTGTTCATGACGAGATCGATGCACGGCAGCTCCTGAGAGCGATGCCGTACGAACGCTGCGCTGCTGTTTGATAGCCCGCAGGCAAGGCCAGCAGCGTCGAGGCCTCGCAATCGACCGGCGGAAACGTCGAAGCAATCGACGGCAGTTCGGCGGAGGCCCGAGGAGCAAGTCACGCAAAGCATCGGGCGCGCTTGCAGCGCCGCAGGGCGCCGTCCGACGTTTCCGGCGCGGAACGGTCGATACCTTGCAGCCAACTTCCGGAGCCGACACCATGAAACCATCCCTGTCCCGACATCTCGCCAAGCCGCCCTTCCTGCTCGCTGCTGCCCTGATTGCAGCGCTTTTTGTCGCCGGCTGTGCCGTGTCGTCGAAGCCCAAGATCCAGCCGGTGCCGCAGGTCGACCTGCAGCGCTTCATGGGCGATTGGTACGTCATCGGCAACATCCCGACGCGGCCGGAGCGCAACGCCTTCAACGCGGTCGAGTCGTACACGCTGCAGCCCGACGGCACGATCGCCACGCGGTTCCGGTATCGCGAGGGCGGCTTTGACGGCGAGCTCAAGACGATGAACCCGGTCGGCACCGTGGTGCCCGACACCAACAACGCGGTCTGGGGCATGCAGTTCATCTGGCCGATCAAGGCCGAATACGTGATTGTCGACATCGACCGGGATTACCAGCTGACGATCATCGGACGCAGCGATCGCGACTACGCGTGGATCATGGCGCGGACGCCTGAAATTTCTGAAGCGTCATACCGAGCGGCAGTGACACGGCTGAAGCAGCTCGGCTATTCCGTCGACAACCTCCGCCGTGTGCCGCAGCGCTGGCCAGAGGCACCGGCAGCAAGCGTGCGTCCCTGAATCAGCCTCTGCCTCACGCGGATGGGGAGCGTCGTTGCGGAAGCCGGCTCTGGGGCGGTCGAGGCGCTGCCTGTCGCGTCGGGTGCAGCAGCCCGTCACGCATCGACGAATCCGTTGAACGACGTAGCGCGACAATGCGCCCATGAGCCTGCGCAGCCCTTCCGATCCTTTTCACATCCGCCCTCCCCCACGCATTTACCTCGCCGGGCCCGACGTCTTCTTTCGCGACAGCGAAGCGATCTTCAAAAGCCTCGTCGCGTTCTGTGAAACGCTCGGCCTGCAGGGTGTGCCGCCCTCCGACGGCGGCATCGCGGCCGACCAGCGGCTGGGCGACGAAGAGCGTGCACAGCGCATCTACGAAAGCAACATCCAACTGATCCGCGAGGCCGACGGCGTGATCGCCAACCTCGCGCCGTTTCGCGGACAAGAGCCCGATTCGGGCACCGTGTTCGAGGTTGGTTTCGCCACCGCGCTGGGCAAGCCGGTGGTGGCGTACGGTGTGGCGCCGGGCACGTACGCCGATCGGGTGTGCGCCACGATCGACTGCCACACCGGCGCCGACGGCGTGATCCGCGAGCGCGCCAGTGGCGTGATGGTCGAAGGGCTGGGCCAGCGCCTCAACCTGATGCTGACGCGCTCGACCGCGATTGCCGAATCGGCCGAAGCAGCGCTGGCGCGCTTGGCCCGGCTGTTGCATGCGGGCCAGCGCTGAGACACACCCATGCCCTCGCACCTGCCGCAGCCACCCGCCCCGCAACGCCTGTCCCTCGGCCGGATCGTGCCGGCCACCTGCATCCTGCTGCTGCTGCACTTCGGGCAGGACGTGCTGCGGCCCATCGCCATCGCAGCGATCCTGAGCCTGGTCATCGCGCCGCTGGTGCGCAAGCTTGCTCGCACCGGCATGGGCCGTACGGCCGCCACGCTCTTGTCCGTGCTGCTCGTTGCCGTCGGCGTGGTCTGGATGAGCGCCGTGCTGGCGATCCAACTGGTCGCGGTGGCCGGGGATCTGCCGCGCTACAGCGCGGCGATCACCTCGAAGGTCCAGTCGATCCGCGAGGTGACGGTGCGGCCCTTCGAGCGTCTCGAGGCGGAATTCCGCGGCGTCGCTCCGCAAGCCAGGCCCGCGTCCGCACCGGCACCTGTGCCGACGGGGGCGCAACGCTCCCGCTCAGCCGCCGCAGCCGCAGCCGCAGCGGCGGCCGCTGCAGCCGCCGCGACGCCCGCGGTTCCCGGCGACCCCGTGCCAGTCCAGATCCGCCAGGCCCCGCCGACCGCAGGCGACATCGTGTCGAAGCTGCTCTCGTCGGTATGGGGGCCCGTCGGCGAGGCCGGCATCGTGCTGGTGCTGTTGGTGTTCGTGCTCCTGGAGCACGAGTCCCTCAGCGACCGCTTCATCCGCGTGATCGGCGTGGCGCGGCTCGGCCCCACCGTGCAGGCGCTGAGCGAAACGGCCGAGGGTGTGTCGCGCTTCTTCCTCTCGCAGTTCGTGGTGAACCTCACCTTCGGCGTGGTGCTGGGCGCCGGGCTCTGGGTGATCGGCATTCCGCATGCGGCGCTGTGGGCCTCGATCGCCGCGCTGCTGCGCTTCATTCCCTATGTCGGCGTGCTGGGCGCTGCGGCGCTCATCGCCGTCTTCGGCGCGGCGGTCGATCCAGGGTGGTCGCTGGTGCTGTGGAGCCTTGGCCTGTTCGCCGCGCTCGAGCTGCTGGTCGCCAATGTGGTCGAGCCGCAGGTGTACGGTCACAGCACCGGCCTCGCGCCGCTCGCGGTCATCGTCTCGGCGCTGTTCTGGGGCGCGATGTGGGGACCGGTCGGCCTGTTGCTTTCGACGCCGCTCACGCTGTGCATCGTGGTCGTCGGCCGGCACGTGCGCGCGCTCGAACCCTTCGCCATCCTGCTGACCGAAGGCCCGGGACTGAATGCCGGTCAGCGCTTCTACCAGCGCGCGCTGTCGGGCAACACGGCGCTGATCATCCAGGACGCCCGCAGCTACATGCGCCGCGCCACGTTCGCGAAGTACTGCGATCGGGTGCTGCTGCCGGGCCTGTCGCTGGCGGGGTCCGATCTCCGCCTGGGGCACATCGACGAGCAGCAGAGCGAACGCATCAAGAAGGTCATCGTGCGCGTTACCGAGGAGCTGGCCGGCACCCGACCAGACCGGCGCGCCGCGCGCCGGCGTCGCGCCACCGTGTCGCTCGCCTCGGCAAACGTCGGCGCGCAATTGCGCCAGATGCGGGAAGCGAACCTCGGTCCGTGGCAGGGCGAGCTCGACGTTCCGCCGCAGTCGATCGTGCTGTGCTTCGGATTCGGCACCGAGCGCGACGACCTGTTGACGGAACTGCTGGTGCGGGCGCTGCGCCAGGATGCCATCGACGCGCGCAGTGCCTCGCTTTCCGACCCGCAGGATCCGGCCCGGGCCGACAAGTCCGTGCTTGTCGGCACCGCCTTTCTCACCTACCCGACCGAAGACGCGCTGGCGCAATGGCGCACCGTGGCGGCCGAGATGCGTGCGGCGCTGCCCGACGCGCTCATTGCCACCATCCGCCTGCCGCTCGACGAAGCAGCGGCATCCGAAGACACGGTGCAAGGCGACGTGAACCTGATCCTGCACTCCTATGCGGAGGCGGAAGCGTTCGTTCTGCAGGCCCGCAAGCCCACCTAGAGAGCGCCCGGCGCGGCATACTGCGCGCGGCTCCTCACTCACCCCAAGGCCCTCCGATGCGACGGTTGCTTTTCTCCCTCCTGGTGCCGGCCGGCGCGCTCGTCGCGTCTTGCAGCCACGCCGACACGATCAAGGTGCTCACCGCCGGCGCCTTCAAGCAGGTGGTCGTCGCCATGGCACCCGCCTTCGAAGCCCGCACCGGCCACACGCTCGACATCCAGAACGACACCGCAGGCGCCCTCGTCAAGCGCGTGGGCGCAGGCGAACGCTTCGACGTGCTGATGCTCACGCCAGGCGCACTGAAGACGCTGGCGGCCGAAGGTCGGGTGGTGCCCGACAGCGTAACGCCGCTGGCGCAGGTCGGCATCGGCGTGGCGGTCAAGTCCGGCGCGCCCAGGCCGCGCATCGACAGCGTGGCCGACTTCAAGCAGGCGCTGCTCGATGCCCGCAAGGTCGCGTACATCGACCCGGCCGCCGGAGGCTCGAGCGGCATCTACCTCGACGGCCTGTTCCAGAAAATGGGCATCGCCGACGCGATTCGCGCCAAGGCGGTGCTGGTCCCCGGCGGCTTGGTGGCCGAGCGCGTGGTCACCGGCGAGGCCGATCTGGCCGTGCACCAGATCAGCGAAATTCTGCCGGTGTCCGGCGCCGTGCTCGTCGGCCCTTTGCCGGAGGAGATTCAGAACACCACGACCTACGCGGGAGCCGTGTCCAGCGACACGGTCCACGCGGCGGCTGGCCGCAGCTTTCTCGCGACCATGGCCGGCCCGGACGCCGCGGCCGTGCTGGCGGCGAAGGGCATGACGCCGGCGCGCTGAGCGACGCACACGGGACGCGCTCCGCGCGGGCGACGGCTTTGCGTGCGCTGATCGCCTGTGACGTTTTTTTGCCAGGTTTGCCAGAGCACAGAAAAACCAATAAACTGACTATTAACAGCTTTAATAGATCGTTTATTGGTGTCAAAGAGCAGCCTTTCACTGTCGGTCCTGCCCGAACCCGCCCAAGCCGCGCTGGTGCGTCTGGGTGCGCGCCTGCGGGCCCATCGGGTGCAGCGCGGATGGACGGTCGCCGACATGGCCGAACGCATGCTGTGCGCCCCCACGACCTGGCGCGCGGTCGAGTCGGGCAAGGCCGGGGCGAGCGTCGGGCTGTGGGTGCATGCGCTGTGGCTGTTCGGCGAGTTGGACGCGCTGGACGCCGTCGCCCCGGCGCCGGCCGCGCTCGCGGCGAACAAACGCGTACGGCGTGCCCGCCGTCAACCAGGCGTCGTCGGCGAGGACGAACGTGACTTCTGACGACGCCCTCACCGAGTCCAGCCTTTACGTCGGGCTCGCGCAGGGTCGCGGCGACGAGGTGCTTCCGGTCGGACTGCTCAAGCTGGCGCGCCGCGGCGTGATGGAGGCGGGAGAGTTCGCCTACGGCCGGCGCTACCTTGCCGCGCCCACGCCCCTGGCGCTGAACCCCGAACACATGCCGCTGCGCGACGCGCCTTTCGTCCTGCCAGCACAGCGCGTGCGCGACGGCGGCGCCTTGCCGCTGACCTTGCGCGACGCGCTGCCCGACAGCTGGGGCCGCAAGGTGCTGGAAGTTCAGCAGGGCCGCCCGTTGAGCGATGTCGAGACCCTGCTCCTCACCAACGAGGACCGCGTCGGCGCCATGGTGTTCGCGGCCGAACTCCCGATCCGCAGCGACGCGCCCGCCACGGCACTGCTGTCGCTCGAAGACCTGGCCGAGGCGTCGCGGCGCATCGAGACCGGCCTCGCGGTCACGCCGCGCATGCAGCAGTTGCTGCGCGGTGGCAGCCTGGGCGGCGCGCGCCCCAAGGCCACCTTCATCCACGAAGGTCGTCGCCACATCGCCAAGTTCGCGTCGCGCGGCGACACGCACGACATGGCGCTGGTCGAATCCGTCACGTTGGGCCTGGCCGGGCTGTGCGGCATCGACGTGCCGGCCTTCGTGCTGCAGCCACTGGCGGCCGGGCACGCGCTGCTGCTCGCGCGCTTCGATCGCGACGGGCGCGTCGACGACGAGCGGCGCCATCCCTACCTCTCGGCGTCAGCGTTGCTCGATGTGCCTTATGAATCCAGCCGGGGAAGCTACGTCGAGTTCGCCCAGACACTGCGACGGCTCTCGACACGACCCGAGCAAGACACGAACGAACTGTTCCGCCGGCTGGTGTTCAACCTGGTCATCGGCAACAGCGACGACCACGTGAAGAACCACGGCGTGCTGCACCGTGAAGGACAAGGCTGGCAGCTGGCGCCGGCCTTCGACCTGGTCTCGCAACTGGACGCCCACACGGGCTACCAGGAACTGGCGATCCTCCCGGGCCAGCATGCGTCGAGCCTGGCGCTGGCGCGCCTGGCGGCGCCGCACTTCGGGCTTCTCCCGCACCAAGCCGAAGACGTGATTCGCCGCACTGTCGACATCGTCACGGATCGGCTCGAAGCCACTGTCGCATCGCACAGCGGTGGTCCTGCGCTCTCAATCCGCCTGCAGGAATTCGTTCGACAGCAAGGCGGGCGCATCGGGGCGTAGCGGGCGCGGTTGACGATCGCCGCGCCGCCGCTTCGCGGTCAGTGGCTGATCATCCAGGGTCGCCGGCACGCGTGGCGACACCGCAACGCATTCAAGGCAAAAGGCCGGCCCGTCGCGACGGCTCACGCAGCGCTGCGCATCAAGGCTGCCGCAGTCGCTGCGTTCATAGCCGGAGGTTTGCATCGGCTCAGACGTCCTGAGACCGCGGCATGGCGATGTTGCCGTGGCCAGCGGCCACCTGCTTTAGCCGCGGCCTCGGGAAAACGAGCATGCCTGCTGTCGGGTTGCCGACAGCGCTGCGTGCAGGCGCGATCTACAGTGCCTGGCGAACCACCTCGCCAGGAGACCCCATGAACGCATCGACATCCACTGAAACGAACGCCGTCCGCAACGCTGTCAGCGCCGAGGAATGGCAGCTGCGCGTCGACCTCGCCGCCTGCTACCGCCTGGTGGCCATGCACGGCTGGAGCGACCTCGTCTTCACGCACATCACGGCGCGCGTGCCGGGCCCCGAGCATCACTTCCTCATCAACCCCTACGGCCTGATGTTCGACGAGATCACCGCGTCGAACCTGCTGAAGATCGATGCCCAGTGCAACAAGATCATCGACTCGCCCTACCCCGTGAACCCCGCAGGCTTCGTGATTCACAGCGCCGTGCATGAAGCGCGCGAGGATGCGCAGTGCGTGCTCCACACGCACACCCGCGCCGGCATTGCGGTGAGTGCGCAAAAAAATGGCGTACTGCCCATCAGCCAGCAGTCGACCTTCGTGTTGGGCTCGCTCGCTTACCACGGCTATGAAGGTGTGGCGATCCGCGATGACGAGAAGGCGCGGCTTCAGGCCAATCTCGGCAGGGCCAACTTCTTGGTGCTGCGCAACCACGGCCTGCTCACTGTCGGAAAGACGATCGCCGACGCCTTCCTGTCGATGTACACCTTCGAGAACACCTGCCAGATTCAGATCGCTGCCCAGACTGGCGGCAGCGAACTGACCCATGTCGACCCTCGCATCGTCGAAGGCGTCGGCCATGCGATGAAGGTGCAAACCGGCGGGCTCGGCGGCAGCTTCGTGTGGCCAGCGCTGATACGCAAGCTCGACCGTACCGATCCCGGCTTCCGCCAGTGACGTCGGCGCGCCTCAGCCGTGCTGGGCGTTGCGTTTGCGCGTGGCCGCGGCCTTTTTTGCCGAAGCCGAACGCTCTGCCGCCGTGCGAGAGGACGACGCCGCACCGCCCGCGCGGCCGCCCTTGCGCGACGAGGCATGGGTGTCGGGCTTGCCGCGGCCAGACCCGCTCTTGTTCCCTCCGCCTGATTCCTTGTTGACCGTCGCCCAGGCGCGGCGCTCGGCCTCGCCCTTTCCGACGCCGCGGTCTTCATAGCTTTCTTCGATGTGTTCGGCCTTGCGTTTCTGCTTCTCGGAATAGGCTGATTTGTCACCTTGGGGCATGGCGCATCCTTTCTCTTCGCCGGTTGCACATGGCCCGATGTTGCGACGCACGTCATGGGACGGAGTAGGAAAAACCGAATAGGAGGCGTGGGTGTCGGCTGGCCGCTCGCAGGGCCTGACACCCGACGTCGGCCCGTTCTCACACGCGCCCGGTGTCTTGCAGTGGACGGTGCGGGACCGACGACTTTCCAAGGAGACCTCATGGCCAACAGCAGCCTTACCGGCACGCCCCGCACCTCACCCCGCCCCTCGGACAACGACACCGCGCTGCTCGGGCCGAGCGACAACTCGGACAGCGGCAGCGACACGCTTGGACAGCGCGCCGATCTCGCGCAGCCGGACGACAGCGCCTCCGGCCCCGCACTCGAACCCCTGACCGGCGGCACCGACGCCGCCGGTACCGGCGAACGTGCCGATGCCGAGGGCGACCTGCCGCACGACGGCGCCGACATACTTCCGGACAGAATCATCGGCCCGGGCGGGCACGATCTCAGCGCCGCCGAAGTGCAATCGCTCAGCGGCAGTTTCCAGACGGACGACGACGGCGAAGACGACATCGATCCGGAAGACGACATTGACTGAAGCGACGGGTCCGGCGCGCGCTGCACCTAAACTGACGCCCCATCGACTTGGACCGCCTTGCGGGTGCATCGCATGAACCGACCTCTTCCCTCGTCCGATCTCGCCGTGCTCGCCAGCACCATGGCACCTACCGGCACCCTCCGCGCATCGATCAACCTCGGCAATCCGATGCTTGCGCGGCGAGATGCCGAACGCGCCCCCCCGGTGGGCGTTTCGGTCGACCTCGCGCAGTCGTTGGGACGACGCCTCGGCGTTCCCGTCGAGCTCATCGCATTCGACAAGGCCGCGCAATCCGTGGAGGCCGTGCGCTCCGAAAAGGCGGATGTCGGCTTTTTCGCGATCGATCCTGCACGCGGTGAGGGCCTCCGTTTCACAGCGCCTTACCTGCTGATCGAGGGCAGCTATCTGGTCCCCTCCGCCTCGGCCTTTCTTTCGAACGACGAGGTCGACCGCGCAGGGTTGCGCGTCGGCGTGGGCTCGGGCAGTGCCTACGACCTGTTCCTCACCCGATCGCTCCAGGCCGCGCACATCGAGCGCCTCTTCAACGCCCAGGCCGTGGTCGACGCTTTGCGTGCGGGCCGGGTCGAAATTGCCGCCGGCATCCGCAAGCAGCTCGAAGCCATCACGCAGGCCGACACCGCACTCCGACTGTTGCCGGGCGGCTTCATGGTGATTCAGCAGGCGATGGGTTTGCCGGCGAGCCGCGGTGAAGACGCTACAGCCGCACTTGCCGCATTCGTCGAGGACATGAAGGCGAGCGGCTTCGTGGCGGACGCGCTGGCGCGCCACCGCATCGAAGGCGGCGAAGTCGCACCGGCCCACAACGCATCCTGACGGTTACGGTGTTGTGCACCGGACGCGCTGCTGCTGAAAGCGCCGGCCGCCTGCCGCTCAGAGCGCGTCTTCGGGCAGCAGTTTGAGCAGCAACCAGTTCTTGGCGCTGTCCACCCAGCTGGCGCCGGGTTCGTCGCGCGTTTTATGCCGGGTGCCGTCGGCGCGATGCTCGATCCAGCCCACGCCGTTGCCGCTCCCATCGAGTTCGAGCTCGTAGGCGCCCAGCGATCGCACCGAGCCGAGCTTTTCGATCTCTTCGGCCAACGCCGCGCTGTCGATCAGCACCCCCACCTCGGTGTTCAGGCGGGCCGAGCGGCCGTCGAGGTTCATCGAACCGATGAAGACCCGGCGCCGGTCGACCATCGCGAGCTTGGCGTGCAGCCGTCCGGCCGAACTGCGGAAATCGCCGAACTGCGTTTGCTTCAGCACCAGCGTTGCACCCAATTCGAACAGCTTGATGCCCGCCTTCAGCATGCGCTCGCGGTAACGCGCATAACCGGCGTACACCAGCGACTCGTCCGTCGCGTCCAGCGAGTTGGTGAAGACGATGATTTCAACGCCGCGATCCACCGCGAGCTTCATCTGCGCCAAGCCTTCCTCGCCGGGAATGAAGTAAGGAGACACCATGATCACCTCAGAGCGCGCACCCTGCAGCATGGCGATGGTTCGCTGGGTGACGCTGTCGGCGTAACTGGCCTCCGGGTCGTCCATGGCGATCTTCTTCGGGGTGTCGGCCACCGCGCGGCCATCGCCCGGCATCTGCAGCAAACGGCCGGCCGCCAACTGCTGGGCAATCGGGGGATGGCCGAGCACATCGGTCTCGCGTTCGGCGGGCGGCCCGCCTTCCACGGAAAGCTCTTCCTGCAGCCAGGTGCGCACCACCTGGCTGTCGGGCGGCACGTACAGCAGTTCCGAGATCGGTCGCACCTGTCGGCTGTTCCAGAACTCGTCGAAGGTGTCGGACAGCTCGGGCACCACCGGGCCGCTGGCCAGCACGTCCATGTCGATGAAGTTGGCGACATCGCTGCGCATGAAGTACTCGTCGGCAATGTTGCGGCCGCCGGCGATCGCCAGGCTGTTGTCTGCGACGAACAGCTTGTTGTGCATCCGCCGATTGAGGCGGCGCACATCGGACAGCGAGAGCGCCACCCGCAACCCCAGCGGCCCCGCGCGCACGGCGAGCGGGTTGAACAGCCGCAGTTCGAAGTTCGGTTGGCCCGCCAGCGCCGCGAAAAGCGGGTCCTTGCCGGCGGTGTAGAAGTCGTCGATCAGCAGACGCACGCGCACGCCGCGGCGCGCCGCCTGCAGCAAAGCGTGGAGGAACAGCTTTCCCGAGGCATCCTTCTGGAGGATGTAGTACTGCGCATCGATGGTGCGCTGCGCCGCTTGCGCCAGTTGCAGGCGCGCGTTGAGCGCCGTCGCTCCTTCAGGCATGAGCTGGAAGCCCGAAAGCCCCGGCGCAAAGCCCTCGCCGCTGGCCAAGGCGACGCGGGCGAGAGGCGTCGCTGCCACATCGACAGGCGCCGTGGTGACGCTGCGTGGCAGCGGCGATGGCAACGTGGCGCAAGCGCCCACGAGAAGCGCCCACGCGACCAGCAGACACCTCGCCATGATGGAACAGGAAACGCGCATGGCGCGAACTTTAGCCGGCTCCGACGTGACGCGTCGGCGCCTCGTGCCGACTGCGCAGGAACCGCGTGGTCATCGGGACCGCGACATGCTCAGACCCGTTCGGCCACCCAGCCCTGCACCGAAGCCAGCGCAGCCGCGAGCCCACTGGCATCGGTACCGCCGGCCATCGCCATGTCGGGCTTGCCGCCGCCCTTGCCACCGACCTGCTGGGCGACGAAGTTGACGAGCTCGCCCGCCTTCACCTTGCCCAAAGCATCGGCCGTGACGCCGGCCGCCAATTGCACCTTGCTCCCCTCGGCGATCGCCAAAACGATGACCGCGCTCTTGAGCTTGTCCTTGAGCTTGTCCATGGTGTCGCGCAGCGTCTTGGCATCGCCACCGTCGAGCTTCGCGACCAGCAGCTTGATGCCCTGCATGTCGATCGCCTGGGTGATGAGCTCATCGCCCTTCGACGACGCGAGCTTGCCCTTCAATGCGCCGACCTCGCGCTCGAGCGCCTTCATCTGGTCGAGCACCTGCGCCAGCCGAGATTGCAACTCGGCAGGCGGCGCCTTCAGCGTCTGCGCCGCGCTGTGGACGGTCGATTCGAGCGACTGCAGATAGCTCAGCGCGTTGGCGCCAGTGATGGCCTCGATGCGGCGCACGCCGGCGGCCACGCCGCCTTCGGAGACGACCTTGAAGAGCCCGATGTCGCCGGTCTGCCGCACGTGCGTGCCGCCGCAGAGTTCACGGCTGGTGCCGATGTCGATCACGCGCACGGTCTCGCCGTACTTCTCGCCGAACAGCATCATCGCGCCGGTCTTCTGCGCTTCCTCGATCGGCAGTACGCGGATCACGTTGGCCGTATTGGCCAGGATCTCGGCGTTCACGCGGCGCTCGATTTCCTGCACCTGCACGTCGGTCACCGGCGCGGTGTGCGCGAAGTCGAAACGCGTCTTGTCGGCGTCGACCAGCGAGCCCTTCTGCTGCACGTGCGTGCCCAGCACCTCGCGCAGTGCCTTGTGCATCAGGTGGGTCACGCTGTGGTTGCGCATGGTCGCGGCGCGGCGCGCACCATCGACCGCCGCCTTGACGCTGTCCCCGACCTTGAGCGTGCCTTGCGTCTGCGTGCCGTGATGGCCGAACACGTCGGCCTTGATCTTCTGCGTGTCTTCCACGCCGAACTGCACGCCCTCGGCGCTGATGAAGCCCTGGTCTCCGACCTGGCCGCCGCTCTCGGCATAGAAGGGCGTGGTGTCGAGCACCACGATGCCAGGCTGGCCTTCGGTCAGTTCCTGCACGGCAGCGCCCTCGAAGTACAGGGCCTGCACCTTCGCGCTCTCTTCAAGATGTTCGTAGCCGGTGAAGATGTTGCCCACGCCGGCATAGTCGACGTTGCGGTCCATCTTGAACTTGCCGGCCGCACGGCCTGCGGCCTTCTGCCGCTCCATGGCGGCGTTGAAGCCGCCCTCGTCGACGCTCACGCCGCGCTCGCGGCAGACGTCCGCCGACAGGTCGAGCGGGAAGCCAAAGGTGTCGTGCAGCTTGAAGGCGACGTCGCCCGGCAGCGTCTTGGCATCGCCGGCCAGTGCTGCATCGAGGATTTCCATGCCGTTGGCCAGCGTCTCGAAGAAGCGCTCTTCCTCGGTCTTCAGCGTGTCGGTGATGCGCTGCGCGTCGGCCTGAAGTTTCGGATAGGCCTCGCCCATCAGCGCGACCAGGTCGGGCACCAGCTTGTGGAAGAACGGCTTCTTCTGGCCCAGCTTGTAGCCGTGGCGGATGGCGCGGCGAATGATGCGGCGCTGAACGTAGCCGCGGCCTTCGTTCGACGGGATCACGCCGTCGGCTACCAGGAAGGCAGTGGCGCGGATGTGGTCCGCGATCACACGCAGGCTGTTGTTCGTCAGATCCTTCTCGCCCGTCTCGCGCGCGGCAGCCTTGACGAGCGCATCGAAGATGTCGATCTCGTAGTTGCTGTGCACGTGCTGCAGGATGGCGGCCAGGCGCTCCAGTCCCATGCCGGTGTCGACGCACGGCGCCGGCAGCTTCTTGACCGAGCCGTCGGGCTGCATGTCGAACTGCATGAACACGTTGTTCCAGATCTCGATGTAGCGGTCGCCGTCTTCGTCGGGGCTGCCGGGCGGGCCGCCGGCGATCTCGGGGCCGTGGTCGTAGAAGATCTCGCTGCACGGGCCGCACGGGCCGGTGTCCGCCATCATCCAGAAGTTGTCGGACATGTAGCGGCCGCCCTTGTTGTCGCCGATGCGCACCACGCGCTCGGGCGGCAGGCCGATCTCTTTGGTCCAGATGTCGTAGGCCTCGTCGTCCTCGATGTAGACGGTGGCCCAGAGCTTCTCGGCCGGCAGCTTGTAGACCTCGGTCAGCAGTTCGAAGGCCCACTTGAGCGATTCACGCTTGAAGTAGTCGCCGAAGCTCCAGTTGCCCAGCATCTCGAAGAAGGTGTGGTGGCGCGCGGTGTAGCCCACGTTCTCCAGGTCGTTGTGCTTGCCGCCGGCGCGCAGGCAGGCCTGCACCGAAGTGGCCCGCTGGTAGGGCCGCTTGTCTTCGCCCAGGAACACGTCCTTGAACTGGACCATCCCCGAATTGGTGAACATCAGCGTGGGGTCGTTGCCCGGCACCAGCGGGCTCGAGGGCACGATGGTGTGGCCCTTCGAAGCGAAGAAATCGAGAAAGGTCTTGCGGATGTCCGCGACCGTGAAGGTGGGCTGGCTCATGGGATGAAAACGGCTCGCAAAGGCTCGCACAGCGGAACGATGCACCCGCTAACTGCTTGATTTGATTGGCCTATCGATTATAGGTTTCGGGCCGTCGCACGGCGGTGCCAAGGCAGCGGACACGCGCCGAGCCAATGGCCACGTCGCCGGCTCTTTGCAGGCGGTCGAAGGCGGTCGTCGACTGCCGCATGCAGCCGCCCGCCTGAATCATCGACAAGGCGCGCCACGCCGCGATGGCAGGCGAAACGCAAGCCCTACTTCAACTCCATGAAGTTGCTCTCGATCCAGACCCGGCCTTCTTCATTGAGTGCGAGGTTCAGCGCCTCGTCCTTGGAGATCTTCTTTTCCTTGATCGCCATCGACAGTGGGTTCTCGAACGAACCCTCCTTGCGGTGGTTGTAGATGCGCTCGTTGCCGTCCGCGTCGCTGTAGACGTAGGACACGCTGATGCCATCGAGGTCGGCAAAGGGCTGAAGGAATTCGATGAACTGCGAAGCGCTGATGCCCTCGGCCTTGATGGCCTTCCAGTGCTTGAAGTAACTCGACTGCGCCAGCACTTCCTCGCGCCGCTGAATCTGCTGTGCCACCTGCGGGTCGTTCGGATCGGTGATCTTGCGCGGCCATTCGCGGTCCATCGGCGACACGTTCGATGCGGGCGCAGGCGCAGCAGCAGCGCCGACAGCCGGCGCGGGTGACGGCACGGCGCGCACGGCCTGCGGCGGAAAGGTCGGCGGCGCCACGGCGGTGCCTGGCGGACGCAGTGCGGGTTTGGCTTCGCCGCGCAGCAAGTTGAGCACGCGGCCGATCATGCGTTGGCCGCGCGCGCGCGGTCGCTGGCGGCCATCCGCGCCACGCTCGGGTCTGACAGGATGAGCACGGCGCGGTAGGCGGAGCGCCCGGCCACCTTGGCATCTTCCGCCAGGCGCTTCCAGCTGCGCTCCTGCTCCAACGGCGTGAGCTGGTTCGCCTGACGCAGCAGGGTCTGGCTGATTTCGAGCAGCGCCTGCGCGGAAGTCAGGCAGAAATGCACCGCCGAGACGTCGGGCCTGTCGCGGTAGTGGGCCATTTCGGTTTGGTGGACGCCAACCTGCTCGTCGGCCGACAACATGCCGAAATCGGTCGACTTGCAGAACGGCACTTCACCGAACGTGCCGTCGAACGACTGCATTGCGGCCTTGACCGCCTTGGAAGCGTCGTCGATCAGCAGGGCTTCACGTTCCCTCGAATTCATTGCTACTCCGTTCCTGGGCATGCTGAAAATGCGATGCGGCACATGCCGACGGTTTCCTGCTCATGGCTCCTGAATCGCCATTGAGCCGACGCTCGATTGTCAGGATGCTACCGTGTGTAACCTTTGCGAAGGGCGACGATCGGTTTGATTCAGAGCGCGGGCCGGGCCAAAGCGCTGCAATGTGTGCAAGAGTTCATATTTGTCACTGTATTGTTACCTAGCATGCCTCATCGCTTCTCCGCCCTTCGACGCGCCCACATTCTGGTGGTCGACGACAACGTGGAAGAACTCAAGTTGCTGCTTGAGGTGCTGCGCCAGGCCGGATACCAATTGAGCGTGGCTTTCAGCGGCCTGGAGGGCTACCGGCGTGCGCTGGCCCGTCTGCCGCAGCTGATCCTGATGGACGTCCGGATGGGTGACACAGACGGCTTCGCCGCTTGCCGCCTGCTCAAGGCGGACCCGGCGACTGCAGGCATCCCGGTGATTTTCGTGACGGCGTCGAACAGTCTGGAGGAACGCCTTACCGGGCTCAGCGAGGGCGCGGTCGACTATGTCGTCAAGCCGTTCGAGCCCAGCGAAGTGCTGGCACGCGTTCGTATCCACCTGAAGCTCGCAGGCCATGGTTCTGCGATGTCTACCGGGCTCACGCCGCGCCCGGGCGAAGCGCTGCCGGCGCATTCACGGGCAGACCAGGTGCTGGTGCAGGCGGCCACGGTCTTTCTCTGCGACCGGCTGTCGCGCGTGCCCAGCCTTCCGGAGATCGCGCACCACATCGGCACGCACGAGAAGCGACTGACGCGCGCCTTCCGCGAGATCAAGGGCGTGTCGGTGTTCGAATTCGTGCGCGAAGAACGACTGCGGCTGGCGCAGAGGCTGCTGGCCGAAACCTCCCTGCCGGTGACCGACATCGCGAACGAAACGGGGTTTTCCAGCGCCGCCAACTTCGCAACGGCCTTCCGCGCCCGCTTTGCCGTGGCACCGACCAGCTACCGCAGTCGGTTCCTCAAGCCGCCACAGCCACTGTCACCGTGAGGATCCTGCGCTGCGCCCTGCTTCTGCTGTGGGCGGCATTGCTGCTGCTCCACGCGGCGCATGCACAGGTGCTTCGCCTGACAGGCGATGCGGCGCAGGCGCTGGTGCTCGCGCCCTCTCTGCAAATCTTCGAAGATCAGAGCGGCTCTCGCACGCACGAACAGGTCGCCGCGCTGCCCGAGCCTGCCGTGGGCGCGCTAGACGCACGCGTGGGTTTCGTCGCGGCCAACGAATCCAGCCTGGAGCGCGGCTTTTCGCGCTCGGCGTTCTGGCTGCGATTGCGGGTCCGCAACGACACCGCGACCCTGCAGCCGATGCGGATGAGCTTCTCCTCGCCTCGCTTGCAGCAGGTCGACTTCTACCGACGCAGCGCCGACACGGCCCCGTGGTCGCTCGCGCGCGCAGGCACACAGCGGCCGCTCAGCGCACAGGCAATGCCGCAGCGTCTGCCCACGCTGGCGCTGGACCTTGCGCCTGCCGAGCAGGCCGAAGTGCTCGTGCGCGTGGCAGGCAGCAGCGCGATGCAACTGCGCGCCTTGTTGCTGCGCGAGGATGTGCGGTCGGACCTGGTCACCCGCGCAGCGCTGGTCGACGGGATGCTGGTCGGTGGCCTTTTGATGCTCGCCGCCTACTCGCTGGTCATCGGCGTGTTCACGCGCAGTTCCATGATGGGCTGGCAAAGCGGCGGCTTCCTGCTCCTCGCCTTGTACGAAACGAGTTACCGCGGCCTGGCGAAGCTCCATCTCTGGCCTGAAAGCACCGTGTGGGCGGGCAAAGCCGCCGGCGTTCTGGGTGGTTTCGGCGCCGTGCTCCTGGTGCGCTACCTGTACAGCGTGGCACGGCAGTCCGGAGCGCGGCCACCTGGCATCGGCTTCTTCATCGGCCTGGCCGGTGCGCAACTCTTGGTGGTACTGGGCATGTTGTGGGGCGACTACTTCGTCTTCGTGCAGATCAGCAACATCACGGTTCCGCTGGTCATCGGCAGCCTGCTGGTGGCGGGCATGCGCTTCGTGCTGCGCTCCGGCTTCGGCGGCTGGGTGGTGCTGTCGGCGCTGGCGATCGCGTTGACGGGTGTGGGCCTGCGCACGCTCGATCTCGTTGGCGCGCTGCCCCCGCTGCTGCCCGGCGTGCAGCGCTATGCGGTGTGGTTCAGCAGCGCCGTCTTCGCCTTGGTGGTGCTGGCCGTCTGGGCGCATCGGCTGGCGATGTCGCGCCAAACCGCTCAGGCCCAGCTGATCGAGCTGCAGGCCGAACATGCGCGCCAGCTCGCGCAGCAGGTGGCGGAGCGCACGCAGGAACTGCACCGCGCACTGGCGCAGTCGGAGCACGCGAAGCTCAAGCAGACGCGGATCATGGCCTACATCGGCCACGACCTTCGGGCGCCGCTGGCCACCATCGTCGGCTATGCACGCCTGCTGGCGCAGGGCGTCGCACCGGCCCAGGCACGCCAGGCGCGGGTGATCGAACGCAGCGCCGACTACCAACTCACGCTGATCGAAGAATTGCTGGAATACGCGCGCTCCGAACTGCATCTGCTGAGCGTGACCCCCGCCCCGCTGCACCTGCCCAGCCTGCTGGAGGACATCGAACTGCACGCCGTCACGCTCGCTCAGCAGCAGCACAACCGCTTCGTCTATCGACGCAGCCCCAGTCTTCCGGAGTGGGTGATGCTCGACGGCAAGCGCCTGCAGCAGGTGCTGCTGAACCTGCTGTCGAACGCGGCGAAATTCACCCGTGACGGCCGCATCGGCCTGACCGTGCTGGCGAGTCGCAACGCGGCGGGCGTGCGGCTGTTCTTCAAGGTTTCCGACACCGGCAGCGGCATCGAGGCCCAACAGCAGGCGCGCATCCTCGAAGGCTTCAAGCGCGCGCAGCCCATCGGCGGCGGACTCGGGCTCGGCCTGTTCATCGCGCGACGCATCGTCGGCCACATGGGCGGCACGCTGCGCTTCGCCAGCCGGCCGGGCCGCGGCAGCCGCTTCGTCTTCGACCTGCAGGTGGCCGAAACTTCGGCGCCGGTGGACCCACCAGCCGACGGGTCCCCTGCAACAGCGACAGACGGTGCACCCGCGCACCTCGCAGAACGGCCGGCACCGCAAACACTCCAGCGCCCACCTGCAGAGGCCTTGCATGCATTGATGCGTTATGCCGAAGACGGCGGATGGAGCGACATCGAGTCGTGGCTGCATGCCATGGAGGATAGACATCCGCATTGCGGTGTCTTTCTCGACGCGGTGCGCGAAGCGCTGAACGACCTGGACTTCGAGCGGATTCGGACCCTCGCCAGACGTTAGAATCCGCGGCGCTGCGGGTGTAGTTCAATGGCAGAACGGCAGCTTCCCAAGCTTCATACGAGGGTTCGATTCCCTTCACCCGCTCCAGATCTTCAAGACCATCGGTCTGTACTTTGAAGCGACTTCAAAGTGAGGTCGGTCGACCGATCCTCGCCGACCTTTTTCCAAGCCACCTGAACAGTTGCGACCAGCGCGACCGCTGACGCTCGAGAAGCACCCCCAGCGCGCAAGAGATCAGCAGCACCACGCTCACTGCCAACGCGTACTGCGCTGAATTTCCGATGCGCGTGCCGACCAGCGCACGCCACAGCACCAGCAGCGGGAAGTGCAGCACGTAGATCGGGAAGGTCAGATCGGCGGCGGCACGGACGCGGCCGACCAAGGCGCTGGGCAGAGCCAGCGCGCTGCGCAACTGCGAGGGGGGCACGAGCCACAAACCTGCGGCGACGAAGATGGCGGCCGCCCAGTCGGTGGCGAACTGGTTGGCGAAATAAAAGGGCGCGGCGCCGATGTAGAAGGGCCAGGGCCTGATGACTTCGATGGCCCAGACTGCCGCGAGTAACGCCAGCAGCACGCCGATCCATGCCCAGCGCCGGCTTGTCTGCGGACGGGGGAGCCAGTAGGCGGCGCAACCCATCAGCCAGACCGGCATCATCAAGACGATCTTTGGGCCTGCCACCAGACAGGCTCCGGTCGCGAGGAGCCAGGATTTCCAGCCCCGCCCGGTGCAGAACCAAAGCCCAAATATCACGTAATACCAGAACTCGAAGCTCAACGACCACAAGGCGGCGTTCGACGGCGGCGCAGCCGACATCGTCCACGCCTCGTTCATGAACGCTCCAGTGATCAGGTAGCGCGGCCCGAATGCGCCGCGAACATAGGCCGCCATCAGCTCCGGATCGGCATTCGCACGCACCGCGAATTCAGCGACGGCCGTGAGGAGCAGTGCCGGAACGCACATCGAGCAAAGCCGAGCGAGGCGTGCCTGCATGTATTCGGGCAGTGTCGGCTGCCGGGTGTCCGTGGTGAACGCGATGACGAAGCCCGACAGCACGAAGAACACCACAACCGCGGTGTGTGACGGATCGCCAGGTTGATCGGCCGGAAATATCTTCTCCGGAAACCACATGTCTTTTGCGTGCCAGAGCAGCACGACCAACGCCGCGCCCAATCGCAGGCTATCAAGCACCAAGCTGGTATCACCATCGATGGTCCGAGTGCTTTTCATGCGCCACCTTCGTCACAAACACAGTACAAATGAAACCATTTGTCTTACTGGTGCGGAAGTATATGGCCGCCGCTCAACGCGAAAACGGAATCCGACGAGCGGTGGAACACGGTGGGTTCGTGGCGCCTCTTGCACGACCCGCTCCTCACGCCTCACTTGGTGTCAGCGAGCATTCAACGCGAAGCGCGGCGGCGACATGAGCCGAATCGGCAAGCAAATCTACTTGCCGTGCTGCCGCCTTCGTCAAGCAACGATCGCGGTTCCACGTCGGCTTTCGACAAAGCGCGTCGCAGCTGCTTCAGTCTCGAGCCCCTGGGCTGCGCAGCGGCGGTGATGTTCGTTCATCATCTCGCGCGCGAACGACTCCGAGCACAAGGCCAGGCGCCGAACGTCCATCTCGCCCATGCACTGTCCCTGGTAACGGATGTAGACCTTCGGGAAATTGATGCTCAAGGCTTGCGCAGCGTCGAAGACGCAGTCCGCCAGAGAGGTGAGCCCCCGATCGACGTAGCAGGCCACGGGGATGGTGTCGCTCGTCTGCGGTGCGCGGATGCTGTATGTGTAGGAGCGCTCGTGGCGCCGAACGAACTCGAGAACGGGCTGCATGGGGACGGCTCTCCTGGCGGCAAAGGCGGTGCCGGTGCCGCTCCAGCGGCCTTGACGGGAGGCGAAGTTTACATTTCGCCACAATCGTTGCAACCCTTTTTTAATGGGACCTGACAAGCGGCGCGCGACTGCGCGACGCGACGGGTTCAAGCCGAGTCTTGCGCCCCGTCGAGCTCGTTCAGCAACCCCTGCGCCTGTTCGTCGAACCCGCCCACGGGCCGCGCCTTGGCCAGCGCCATCCACACGCCGAAAGGCATGCGTGGCAGCACCCGATGAACGGCCGGGCGCGCCACCACCAGGCGCCCGGCTTCCAGCATGAGTACGCCGCATTCCGAAGGAATTTCGTCGGGCGTGGCGATCGGCCGATCGCGCGCGTCGCGCCCCAGCACGTACCAGCACTCGCCGCCGAGATCGAGGTAGGCCGCGCGCTTGTCGGGTTTGCGCAGGTCGGCCATCAGGTCGGCACGGCGCACCTTGATCTCATGGACGATTGGCTGCGCATAAGCCTCCACGCTGGTGTTCCGAATCGAAAACACGTCGGGGCGCGCGATGCACCATCGTGCCGGGTCGCCTTCCGTTGCGCCGGCCACGCGTGCACGCAAGCTCAACCCGCGCCAGGCGATGCGACCGTTGCGCGTCATCTCGCGCGCCACCTGCTCGACCAGCGCCTCGTGCGCCGACAGCGCCGCACGGTTGACCACCAACGACCCGGCGATGTGCGCGATGCCGCGGTCGGTCACGCGCAGCGTTTCGTGGCCCGATGCCGCGCGCTGGCGCTCGAGCAGGCCGGCGGCCAGCAGGTCGATCTCGATCGGGTCGCGGCAGGGCCAGCCGGCCGACCGGTACACCTCGCGCAGCCGACGTGCGTGCATGCGGCCGAGCACGATGTCGCCAGATGGCGGCTCGATCACCGGCGGTGGCTTGCCGGGGTCAGTCACCGGCGGCTCGGCGGGCGGCGGATCGCCCTCGGGCGTCGGCGTGGGCGGGACGGGCGATGGCGGGACGGGAAGTGGCGGAACCGGATCGACGGGGACGTCGGCGTTCTCGTGGCGCAGGGCAGTCACAGACATGCATTCAAGGTTAGCCGCAAGGCCGGAAGGCGTCGAGTCTCGCGGAACGCTTTCGAGGGCTTTTCGCACCCGAGTCAGGCCTTGCGCGCGACGGCGCGACGGGGGGCTTTTGCGACCGGCGCGGGCGCGGCGACCTGGCCGCCGGCGTGCGCCGAATGCGAGTGGTTGCCCGACTCGCTGGTGATGCCGATCACCCGAGCCAGTTCGCGGCTCACGCTCATGTAGGCGTGGCCGATGCGACTGTCGAAATACAGCGAGTCGCCCCGCTTCAGGCGCACCACTTCGCCGGTGTCGAAATGCACCTCGATCGCACCGGCCAGCACCAGAATGAACTCCTCGCCCGCGTGACGCACGAAATCCTCCGGATGGATGCTGCGTGCATGCACCTTGCCGAGCGCCGGGGTCATCTGCTTGCCGACCGATTCGGTCGCCAGGAATTCATAGGACACGGAAACACCGCGGTAGGCCACACCCTCGCCATCGCGCGTCACGACCGGGCCGGCGAAAGGCCGCGCCTTGCGGCCCGCTTCGGAGAACATCGAGCCCATGTCCATTTGCAGCGCATGACCGAGCGCCGCGAAGTTCTCGTAGCCCAGCGCGAGCTGGCCGCGTTCGGCGCGCGAGATGGTGGTGATCGAAACGCCCGAGCGTTCGGCCAATTGCACCAAGGTCCAGCCGAACTGCTTGCGGGCGCTGCGAAGGCGCTTGCCGAATGTTTCGCGGTCGAGCGTGTGCGGCTCGTGCTGCGCGGGCACAGCGGGTGGGGTCTTCAAGCTGTGTCCTTCAGTTGGGGAAGTCGAATTCTGCCAGCAGCAAGCGTCGGGCCATCGATGGCCTGGCCCGCTATTTGCGTAAGTGCAAATTGCATCGTCGCAAAACGAACCGCGGCGCAACGCCGGTGTTTACCCGTAATCAAGCGTCTTTTATTTTCGTATCCGCAAATTCGTCACTAAACTGCGCCGCACTCGATCGCCACAAGCTGCACCGACATGAAGCATTTCGCCCGCTCGCAAGCCCAACCGTGCACCCGTTGCTGCACGCGCACCGCATGACGGTCGCCGCATCTCCCGCCCGCGTCCACGCCGATTTCGTGGTCATCGGTGCCGGCATCGCCGGCGCCTCGGTGGCGCACTGGCTGGCGCCGCATGGCCGCGTGGTGCTGCTGGAGCGCGAAGACCAACCTGGCTATCACTCCACAGGCCGCTCCGCCGCCCTGTTCATGGAAAGCTACGGCACGCCGCAGGTGCGCGCGCTGACCATGGCGAGCCGCGCCTTTCTTCAGCAACCGCCCGCGGGCTTCAGCGAGCATCCGCTGCTCACGCCGCGCGGGGCGATGTTCGTTGGCACCCACGGACAGGAAGCCCTGTTGGAGGAACACTGGAACGTGCTGCGCTCGGTCACGCCCGACGCACGCCGCCTGAGTGCCGACGAGGCGCACGCCATGGTGCCGGTGCTGCGCCGCGATCTGTTGATCGGCGCGGTCTACGAGCCCGACGCTTCCGACATGGATGTGCACGCCATCCACCAGGGTTACCTTCGCGGCATGCGACAGGCCGGCGGCACGCTGGTCTGCCAGGCGCCGGTCACCGCCATGGCGCGCACCGATGCCGGCTGGCGCGTGGAAGCCGGCGGTGCCGTCTATGAAGCGCCGGTGGTGCTCAACGCGGCCGGTGCCTGGGTCGACACCATCGCCGCGCTGGCCGGTGCCGAGCCGCTGGGCATCGAGCCACGGCGGCGCTCGGCCTTCATCTTTGCGGGGCCCGCGGGCGTCGACGCCGCGGCCTGGCCGATGGCCATCGGCGCCGACGAAGACTGGTACTTCAAGCCCGACGCGGGCATGCTGCTCGGCTCGCCGGCCAACGCCGACCCGGTGGCGCCGCAGGACATCCAACCCGAGGAGATGGACATCGCCATCGCCATCCACAAGCTGGAAGAAATCAGCACGCTGACCATCCGCCGGCCGACGCGCACCTGGGCAGGTCTGCGCTCCTTCGTGGCGGACGGCGATCTGGTGGGCGGATTCGACGACAAGCTGCCAGGCTTCTTCTGGGTCGCGGCACAGGGCGGCTACGGCATTCAGACCTCGGCCGCGATGGGCGAGACCTGCGCCGCGTTGGCACGCGGCCTGCCGGTGCCAGCGCACGCCGCCAGCTTCGGGCTGACGGCCGAAATGCTGTCGCCGGCGCGTCTGCGTGCCGCCGCGCCTTCTCTCTGACTTCCCACACCACCACGAGCCGAACATGCGTGTCTTCAGCGGATCCCTCGCCACAGAAACCAACACCTTCGGCCCGATGCCCACCGGCCTCGCGTCCTTCCGCGACCGCGGCTACTACGCGGCCGGCCAGCACCCCGACCAGATGACCTTCTTCTCCGGCCCGTTGTGGGCCGCGCGCCTGCGCGGCAAGGCACTCGGCTGGGACCTGGTCGAAGGCATGGTGGCCGGCGCGCAGCCCAGCGGCACCACCACCCGCCACGCCTACGAGACGCTGCGCGAAGAGCTGCTGGCCGACCTGCGCGGCGCGCTGCCGGTCGACATGGTGGTGCTCGGCCTGCACGGCGCGATGGTGGCCGACGGCTACGACGACTGCGAAGGCGACCTGCTGCAGCGCGTGCGCGCCATCGTCGGACCCGAGGTGGTGCTGGGCGCCGAACTCGACCCGCACAGCCACCTCACGCCGCTGATGGTCGACACCGCCGACCTGCTGATCGCCTTCAAGGAATATCCGCACACCGACGTGCTCGAACGCGGCATCGAACTGGTCGACCTGTGCGCCGCCATGGTGGAGAAGAAGACCAGGCCGGTGGCCGCGATGGTCGACTGCGACATGGTGGTCACGATGCACACCTCGCGCGAACCCGCGCGCGGCTTCGTCGACCGGCTGCAGGCGCTGGAAGGCCAAGACGGCGTGCTGTCGATCTCGGTGGCGCACGGCTTTCCGTGGGGCGACGTGCCCGAGATGGGCACCAAGCTGCTGGTCTACACCGACGGCGACCAGGCACAGGCCGACGCGCTGGCCCGCAAGCTGGCCGACGAGCTGATCGGCATGCGCGACGGGCTCGCCGTGCGCTACCCCGACATCGACGCGTCGCTCGACGAAGCGCTGGCCTTCGACGGCGGCCCCGTGGTGCTGGCCGACGGCGCCGACAACCCGGGCGGCGGCGCGGCCAGCGACAGCACCTTCATCCTGCGTCGCATGGTCGAGCGGGGCCTCCGCGACGCGGCCATCGGCCCGCTGTGGGATCCGATCGCGGTGCGCATCGCGTTCGAGGCCGGTGAAGGCGCGCGGCTCGCGATGCGCATCGGCGGCAAGATCAGCCCGCTGTCGGGCCCGCCGATGGACCTGATGTGCACCGTGAAGGCGCTGCAAGCCGACATGGTCATGACCGGCCTGGCCAACACGCCGGTGCCGCTGGGCGACTGCGCGCTGCTGGAGGCCGACGGCATCGAGATGGTGCTGATCACGCTGCGCAACCAGGCGATGGGCACCGACGTGTTCACGCAGCTGGGCTGCGACCTGGCGGCCAAGAAGATCATCGTGGTGAAGTCGTCGCAGCACTTCTACGCGTCGTTCTCGAAGGTCGCGAAACACGTCATCTACGCCGGCGCACCGGGCGCAGTGACGCTCGACCTCGCCACCCTGCCCTACCGCAAGGCCCGCCTGCCCAAGTGGCCCATCGGCGCGGCCGCCGCCTGAACTTCCTTGTCCATCCTTTCCCTCGCCACCACCCTTCCGGAGAACCGCAGATGAAACGACGCATGCTCGCCGCCCTCGCCCTGGGCACCCTGGCCATCGCAAGCGCCAGCCTCCCCGTGCTGGCGCAGACCAAGACGCTGAAGGTGGTCGCGCACGCCGACCTGAAGATCCTCGACCCGACCTTCACCACGGCCTACATCTCGCGCAACTTCGGCCATATGGTGTACGACACGCTGTTCGCGCAGGACTCGAGCGGCAAGCCTCAGCCGCAGATGGTCGACAAGTACACGACCTCGAAGGACGGCAAGCAATGGAGCTTCACGCTGCGCCCGGGCCTCAAGTTCTCCGACGGCAACGCCGTGACCTCGGCCGACGTCGTGGCCTCGCTGCAGCGCTGGGGCGCTCGCGACAGCCTCGGCCGAGCCATGGGCAACGCCGGCGCCGCCTGGAAGGCGGTGGACGAACGCAACTTCACGCTCACGCTCACCGAGCCCTTCGGCATGGTGCTCGATGCGCTGGCCAAGCCGTCGGGCTTTCCGCCGCTGATCCTGCCCGAGCGCCTGGCCAAGCTGCCCGCCACCTCACCAATGACCGAAGTGCTGGGCTCAGGCCCGTTCATCTTCAAGCGCGACGAGTGGGTGCCGGGCAACAAGGTCGTGTTCACGCGCAACCCGAACTACGTGGCGCGCAGCGAACCCCCGAACGGCCTTTCCGGCAGCAAGAAGAGCAACTTCGACCGCGTCGAATGGCTCTACCTGCCTGACTCCAACAGCGCCATCGCCGCCCTCAAGCGCGGCGAGGTCGACATCATCGAACAGCTGCCGCCGGACTACATCACGCCGCTGCGCACCGACGCCAACATCAAGGTCGGCTCCGGCGGTGCATACCAGGGCTTCCTGGTGCTCAACCAGCTCTTTCCGCCATTCAACAACCCGAAAGCGCGCCAGGCGCTGCTGATGGCAACCAACCAGGAAAAGTTCACGGCGGGCATGGGCTACCCGCTCGACATGCGCATCACCTACTGCGCCACCTACTTCATCTGCGGCGGGCCGAACGAAACCGCCGCCGGTGCCGAGCCCTACCGCAAGCCCGACATCGCCAAGGCCAAGGCGCTGCTGGCCGAGTCGGGCTACAAGGGCGAGAAGGTCGTGCTGCTGGTACCGACCGACGTGACCTACCTGAACGCCGAAGCGCTGGTCGCGGCGCAGACCATGCGCAGCATCGGCATGAACGTCGACCTGCAGAACTCCGACTGGGCCTCCATCGGCGCACGACGTGCCAAGAAGGACGCGCCCGAGGCTGGCGGCTGGAACATGTACGTGACGGTGGCCGGCGAGTTCGACGTCAATTCGCCCATCACCAACGCCTACCTGAGCGCCGCCTGCGGCAACAGCCTGCCAGGCTGGCCATGCGACAAGCCGCTCGACGAGCTGCGCACCGCCTGGATCAAGGAAACCAACGCGGCCAAGCGCAAGGAACTGCTCGACGCCTTCCAGACTCGCGCCTATGAGGCCGTGCCCTACGTGAACGCCGGCCAGTACTCGGCGGCTTACGCGGCCCGGGCCAACATCAAGGGTCTCGACAAGCTGTGGGCCGGCATGCCCACGGTCTGGATGCTCGACAAGTAAATCGAACCGCACCACCCAAGCCAAGCAGGCCACGCACGACACCATGGGTTATTTCCTCCGACGACTGGCGGCGACACTCCCCGTGATGGCCGTGGTGGCCGTGGTCGTGTTCCTGCTGATCCACCTGTCGCCGGGCGACCCGGCGGCACTCATTGCAGGCGACCTCGCCACCGGCGAAGACATCGCCAAGCTGCGCATCGCGTTGGGCCTGGACAAGCCGTTGTGGCAGCAGTTCATGCTGTGGCTCGGACGGCTGGCGACCGGCGACCTCGGCACGTCGATCTTCACGCAGGTGCCGGTATCGCAATTGCTGGCGCAACGGCTGGAGCCAACGGCGTCCATCGCCGCGCTGACCATGGGACTCACGCTGCTGGTCGCCGTACCGCTCGGCACACTGGCGGCCTACCGCGCCGGCACCTGGGTCGACCGCCTCGTGATGTTGTTCGCGGTGTTGGCCTTTTCCCTGCCGGTGTTCCTGGTGGGCTATTTGCTGGTCTACGTGTTCGCGATTCAGCTGCCGTGGTTTCCGGTGCAGGGCTACTCGCGCTTCGCCGACGGGCCGGGTGCCTGGTTGCGCGGGCTCGTGCTGCCCTGCGTCAACCTCGCGCTGGTGTACACCGCGCTGGTGACGCGCATGACGCGCGCCACCGTGCTGGAAGTGCTGCACGAGGACTACATCCGCACCGCGCGCGCCAAGGGCCTGGGCGTGCTGCCGGTGCTGGGCCATGCGCTGCGCAATGCGGCCATCCCGATCGCCACCACCGTCGGCGTGGGCATCGCCCTGCTGATCGGCGGCGTGGTGGTCACCGAGACGGTGTTCGCCATTCCCGGCGTGGGCCGGCTGGTGATCGATTCGGTGCAGCGCCACGACTACCCCGTGATTCAGAGCGTGCTGCTGATCTCGGCCGGCGTGTACGTGCTGATCAACCTGCTGATCGACCTGAGCTACAAATTCTTCGACCCCCGCATCCAATACTGACGATGTCCACACTGCCCACGACGACCACGGCGGCAACGGCACCGCCCGACGACGCCCCCTTCGTGCTCCCGCGCTTTCGCTGGGCGCGCAAGCACCCGACGCTGATCGTCGGCGCGCTGCTGCTGATCGCCATCGCGGCGCTGTCGCTCGCCGCGCCCTGGATCGCCACCCACGACCCCGAGGACATGGACGTGCTGGCACGCATGCAGCCGGCGTCGGCCGAGCACTGGTTCGGCACCGACGCGCTGGGCCGCGACGTGTTCAGCCGCGCAGTATGGGGCGGCCGCGTGTCGATGGTGGTCGGCCTCGCCGTCGGCGCGCTGGCCACCGTGCTCGGCGTGTTGCTGGGCCTGCTGGCCGGCTTCGTGCGGTGGACCGACGGCTTCGTCATGCGGGTGATGGACGGGCTGATGGCCATCCCCGGCATCCTGCTCGCCATTGCGCTGATGGCCGTCACGCAAGCCAGCCTGACCACCGTGATCGTCGCCATCACGATTCCCGAGATCCCGCGCGTGGTGCGCCTGGTGCGCTCCCTCGCGCTCACCTTGCGCGAGCAGCTCTACGTCGAGGCCGCCCATGCGGTCGGCACGCGGCTGCCGACCATCCTGGCGCGCCACGTGCTGCCCAACATGGTGGCGCCGCTGATCGTGCAGGCCACCTTCGTCGCGGCGGCCGCGGTGCTGACCGAGGCGGCGCTGTCCTTCCTGGGCGTGGGCGTGCCGGCGCAGACGCCCAGTTGGGGCAACATGATGGCCGAGGGCCGCAACTTCGTCGCCGTGGCCTTCCACATCATCCTGTACCCCGGCATCCTGTTGGCGGCGACGGTGCTGGCGATCAACCTTCTCGGCGACGGCTTGCGCGATGCGCTGGACCCGCGCCTGGCGAGGCAGCTGTGAGCACGATGTCCCGCGTCGCCCTCGCCACCGGCGAGCCGCTGCTCGAGGTCGACGACCTGCGCACCCACTTCGACACGCTGACCGGCCCGGCCCGTTCGGTCGACGGTGTCAGCTACACCGTGCGCGCCGGCCAGACCTTGGGCGTGGTCGGCGAATCCGGCTGCGGCAAGAGCGTGACCGCGCTGTCGATCCTGCGCTTGCTGCCCACGCCGCCTGCGCGCATCAGCGGCGCCGTGCGACTGCGTGGCACCGACCTGCTGCAACTCGGCGAACGCGAGATGCGGCAGATCCGCGGCAACCGCATCTCGATGATCTTCCAGGAGCCGATGACCTCGCTGAACCCGGTGCTCACCGTCGGCCGGCAGATCGCCGAGACGGTGCAGGTGCACCAGAAGCTCAATCGCGCCGATGCGTTGAAGCGCGCCGTCGAGATGCTGCGCGTGGTGCAGATCCCCGAACCGGAGCGCCGCGTCAACGAGTACCCGCACCAGCTCTCGGGCGGCATGCGGCAGCGCGTGATGATCGCGCTCGCGCTGGCCTGCAATCCCGAGGTGCTGATCGCCGACGAACCGACCACCGCGCTCGACGTGACCATCCAGGCGCAGATCCTCGAGCTGATCCGCCGACTGCAGAAGGAGCTGGGCATGGGCGTGGTGATGATCACGCACGACCTCGGCGTGGTGGCCGAGAGCTGCGACCGCGTGGTCGTGATGTACGCCGGCCGCAAGGTCGAGGAGGCCGACGTGATCGACCTGTTCGACCGGCCGCTGCACCCCTACACCCGCGCGCTGATGGCCTCGATGCCGTCGATGAACACGCACACGAAGCGGCTGGCCGAGATTCCCGGGCTGGTGCCCTCGCCACAAGAACCGCGGCGCGGATGCGCCTTCGCGGCGCGCTGCGGCTACGCGAACGCGCGCTGCCGCACCGAGATACCGCAACTGACGCGGCACGGCGGCGACCACGTGGTCGCCTGCTTCGCCGTCGAGGAAGGCCGCATCGAGACGGCGGAGGAAACCACCGCATGAGCGCCACGCTGCCCCCCACCTCGACGCTGCTGAAGGTCACGCAGCTCAAGAAGCACTACATCGCGCCCAAGCGCTGGCTGGTGGCGCAGAAGCCGCCCATCCAGGCGGTGGACGGCGTGTCCTTCACCGTCGGGCGCGGCGAGACGCTGTCGCTGGTCGGCGAGTCCGGTTGCGGCAAGACGACCACCGCCAAGTCGGTGATGCGGCTGATCGAGCCGACCTCGGGCTCGGTGCAGTTCGACGGCGAAGAACTGCTCACCCTGAGCGCCGAGCAGATGCGGCTGCGCCGGCGCGACGTGCAGATCATTTTCCAGGACCCGTACGCCTCGCTGAGCCCGCGCCTGATGGCCGGCGAAATCGTGGCCGAGCCGCTGAAGAACTTCGGCATGAACTCGGCCGCAGAGCGGCGCGAGCGGGTGCAGTGGCTGTTCGGCAAGGTGGGCCTGCGGCCCGAGGCGGCGAAGAAGTATCCGCACGAGTTCTCCGGCGGGCAGCGCCAGCGCCTGGGCATTGCGCGCGCGTTGGCGCTCAACCCGAAGCTCATCGTCTGCGACGAGCCGGTGTCGGCCCTCGACGTGTCGGTGCAGGCGCAGGTGGTGAACCTGCTGATGGACCTGCAGGCCGAGTTCGGCATCGCCTACCTCTTCGTCGCGCACGACCTGGCGGTGGTGCGCCACATCAGCCACCGCGTGGCTGTGATGTACCTGGGCCATATCGTCGAGGTGGCCGACCGCGACACGTTGTTCTCGGCGCCGCGCCATCCGTACACCGAGATCCTGCTGTCGGCCGTGCCCGTGCCCAACCCGCGCACGCCGGCCAAGCGGATGCTGCTGCAGGGCGATCCGCCCAGCCCGGCCAACCCACCGAGCGGCTGCCGCTTTCACACGCGCTGCCCGCTGGTGCAGGACGTCTGCAAGACGCAGGCGCCAGCGCTGAGCGCCCGTGAAACCGCCTCGGCGTCGGTTCACCAGGTCGCCTGCCACTTTCGCTGATCCCTCACCCAGGAGAGAACCATGTCCGACATTCCTCACTACGACTTGCTGATCCGCGGCGGCACCGTCATCGACGGCAGCAAGTCGCCGCGCTTCGACGCCGATGTCGGTGTGATCGCCGGCCGCATCGCTGCCATCGGCGACCTCGCCGGCCACAGCGCGGATCGCACGCTCGAGGCCGCCGGCCGCATCGTCGCGCCCGGCTTCATCGACTCGCACACGCACGACGACCAGGCCGTGCTGTCGCAAGCCGCCATGCCCTTCAAGATTTCCCAGGGCGTGACCACGGTGGTGGCCGGCAATTGCGGCATCAGCGCCGCGCCGCTGCGCGCCGACATGGACCTGCCCATGCCGCTGAGCCTGATCGACACGCCGGCCGAAGGCCGGTTCACCACCTTCCAGGCCTACCTCGACGCCCTGCGCGCCACGCCGTCGTCGGTCAACGTGGCCGCGATGGTCGGCCACTCGACGCTGCGCGCCGTGACCATGGGCGAGCTCGACCGCGTCGCCAACGCCGAAGAGATCGCCGCCATGCAGGCGCTGGTCGAAGAAGCCATGCAAGCCGGCGCGATCGGCCTGTCGACCGGCACCTTCTACCCGCCGGCGGTGAAGGCGACGACTGAGGAGATCATCGAGGTCTGCCGGCCGCTCAGCGCGCGCAAGGCGCTGTACGTGACGCACATGCGCGACGAGGCCGACAAGGTGATGGATTCGCTAGAGGAAACCTTCCGCATCGGCCGGGAGCTCGGCGTGCCGGTCGTGGTGTCCCATCACAAGCTGCAGAACACGCCCAACTTCGGCAAGAGCAGCGTCACGCTGCCTTTCATCCAAGAGACGATGAAGCACCAGTGCGTGTCGCTCGACTGCTATCCGTACACCGCCGGCTCGACCATGATCCGCACCGACCGCGGCATGCTCGAAGGCCGCGTGCTCATCGCCGCGAGCGAGCCGCACCCCGAGTGCGCCGGCCGCGACCTCGACGACATCGCCAAGGAGTGGGGCGTCGCCAAGGACGAGGCCGCGCGCCGCCTGCAGCCCGGCAGCGCCATCTATTTCCTGATGGACGAGAACGACGTGCAGCGCATCCTGGCGTTCGACGAGACCATGATCGGCTCCGACGGCATTCCCGTCGGCGAGAGTCCGCACCCGCGGCTGTGGGGCACCTTCCCGCGCGTGCTCGGCCACTACAGCCGCGACATCGGCCTGTTCCCGCTGGAGACGGCGGTGTGGAAGATGAGCGGCCTGACCGCGCGCAACTTCGGCCTCCACGAACGCGGCACGCTGAAGGTGGGGCACCACGCCGACATCGTGATCTTCGACGCCGCCACCGTGCGCGACGCCGCCAACTACAAGACCCCGACGCTGCCGGCCGAAGGCATCGAGACCGTGATCGTCAACGGTGCCGTGACCTGGCAAGACGGCGTGCACAGCGGTGCGCGCGCGGGGCAGGTGATCACGCGCCAGGACAAGAAGGAGCCGGCATGAGCATCGAACGTTTCCCCACACCGCTGCCCGTTCCCTTTTCGAAGGCTGTGCGCGCCGGTGGCTTTCTCTTCCTGTCCGGCGTGCTGCCGATGGATGCACAGGCGAACATCGTCGAAGGCGGCATCCAGGTGCAGACGCGCGTGGTGCTCGAACGCATCGCGCAGGTGCTGGGCGAGTGCGGCGCCCAGATGAGCGACGTGGTGCGCGCGACCATCTGGCTGGCCGACCTGGAAGAGTTCGTTGCGTTCAACGAGGAGTACGCGAAGCACTTCGTCGGTGCCCTGCCCTCACGCTCGACCGTCGAGGCCAGGCTCTACAAGGGCGCGCGGGTGGAGATAGAAATTCAGGCCTGGGTGGGGTAGCGGCCAGCCTTCAATGAAAATCCCGGCTGCGCCGCCCCTCGGCGAGCCGGCCCAGCCAGGGCGTGAGGTCCTTGAAACGCTGCGCCAGCAGGTGCCGCACCTTGCCGCCGCTGGCGGTGTCGCGCTGCCACACGCCCTGCACCGCGAGCAACTTGGCCTTGAGCAGCGGCTCGCGCTGTTCGTCGATCAGGTCGTTCCAGACGATCACGTTGACGATGCCTGTCTCGTCTTCCAGCGACACGAACATCGTGCCCTTGGCCGTGCCCGGCCGCTGGCGCATGGTGACGATGCCGCAGGCGCGCACCATTCGGCCGTGCGGCGTGTCGCCCAGTTCCTGCGCGGTCAGCAACTTGTAGCGCGCCATGCGCGGGCGCAGCAGCGCGAGCGGATGGCGGCGCAGCGTGAGGTTGAGCGACGCGTAATCGCCGACGATCTCCTCGCCTTCGGAGCCCCGAGGCAACAGCAAGGGGTCTTCATGGATCGGCACGCCCTTGAGCAAGGCCGGCGCGCGGCGCTGCGCCGTCGCGTCCCACACCTGCTGGCGGCGGTGGCCCGACAGCGACATCAACGCGTCGGCGCCGGCGAGCGCGGCCATGTCCTTCGCGTCGAGGTCGGCACGCACGGCCAGGTCTTCGGTGCTGGTGAAGGGCGCGAAGGCGCGGGCGGCGACGAGGCGCTGCATGCCAGCATCGCTCAACGACACGATGCGCCGAAGCCCCAGCCGAACCGCCGGTGGGTCGGGCCGCCCCAGGAAATCGGCGTACTGCGGATCGGTGCCATGCGGCATGCGCGGCGCATCGGGCGCACGCGCCTCGAGCGTGCTGTCGAGTTCGCTCACCGTCACATCGACCGGCCGCACCTCCACACCGTGGCGCCGCGCGTCCTGCACCAGCTGCGAGGCCGAGTAGAAGCCCATCGGCTGCGAGTCGAGCATGGCCGCCAGGAAGCAGGCCGGCTCGTGGTACTTGAGCCAGCTGCTGACGATGACCAGCAGCGCGAAGCTGGCCGCATGGCTCTCGGGAAAACCGTATTCGCCGAAGCCCTTGACCTGTTCGAAGATGGCCTCGGCAAAGGGTCGGTCATAGCCGTTGTCGACCATGCCGTCGATCAACTTGTTCTGAAACTTCTCGATGTGCCCGGTGTGCTTCCACGCTGCCATCGCGCGGCGCAGGCCATCGGCCTCGTCGGAGCTGAATTTGGCCGCGATCATCGCGATCTGCATCACCTGCTCCTGGAAGATCGGCACGCCCAGCGTGCGGCCCAACGCCGCCTTCAGCTCGGGGTAGCGGTACTCGATCGGCTCGCCTCGGCGTTCCTTCTCGCGGTTCTTCAGGTACGGATGCACCATGCCGCCCTGGATCGGGCCGGGCCGCACGATGGCGACCTCGACGACCAGGTCGTAGTACTTGCGCGGCTGCAGGCGCGGCAGCATCGACATCTGCGCGCGGCTCTCGATCTGGAACACGCCGATCGTGTCGGCCGCGCAGATCATGTCGTAGACCTTCGGGTCGTCGTCGGGCACCTGATGCATCTCGACAGCCGTGCCACGCCACCGGTTCATGAAGTCGAGCCCGCGGCGGATCGCGCTCAGCATGCCGAGCGCCAGCACGTCGACCTTGAGCATGCCCATGGCTTCGAGGTCGTCCTTTTCCCACTGGATGACGGAGCGGTCTTTCATCGATGCCTTCTCGACCGGCACCAGCCGCGTGAGCCGGGTCTGCGTGAGCACGAAGCCGCCAACGTGCTGGCTCAGGTGGCGTGGAAAACCCTTGAGCTTGTTCGTGAGTTCGAGCCACAACTGCAGCTTCGTCAGGCCCTCGCGCACGCCGGCGCGGGCCATCGCTTCTTCGAGCCGGTCGACCAGCACGGTCTGGTCGAACCAGTAATGGTCCTTGGCGAATTCATCGACCAAACGCTCGTCGACGCCCATCGCCTTGCCGACATCACGCAAGGCGCTGCGCGATCGGTAGCAGATGACCACGGCGGCGATGGCCGCGCGGTCGCGCCCGTACTTGCTGTAGATGTACTGGATGACCTCTTCGCGCCGCTGGTGTTCGAAGTCGACGTCAATGTCGGGCGGCTCGTTGCGCTCGCGGCTGAGGAAACGCTCGAACAGCAGGTTGCCGGTCTGGGGGTTGATCGCGGTGATGCCGAGGCAGTAGCAGACGGCCGAGTTGGCTGAGGAGCCGCGGCCCTGGCAGAGGATCTTTTTCTTTCTGGCGAAGCGAACGATGTCCTCGACCGTGAGGAAGAACATCTCGTAGTGCTTCTCGACGATGAGGTCGAGTTCGCGCTGGACTTGCACGCGCACCCTGTCGGAAATTCCTTCGGGGTAGCGGCCGCGTGCCCCCTCCCACGTCTTGCGCACCAGCGTCTGGGCCGGCGTTTCGCCGTTGCCCAGCAGCTCCAGCGGGTACTCGTAGTGCTTCTTGATTTCGTCCGGATCGAAGCGGCAGCGGTCCATCACCGTCAGCGTGTTGGCCAGCAGATCGGCCGGATACAGGTTCGACAACCGGATGCGCGAGCGCAGGTGCCGCTCGGCATTGCCTTGCAGCGCGAAGCCGCACTCGGCCACCGACTTGCCTTCGCGAATGGCCGTGACCACGTCCTGCAGCGGCTTGCGCGAGCGCTTGTGCATGTGCACGTCGCCGGCCGCGACCCGCGGCACGCCCGTGGCCTCGCCGACCTGGTCGAGCGTCATCATCCACAGGTCGTCGTCGAGTTCGTTGAGCAGTTCGACGGCGATCCACAGGTTCGCGCCGTACAGCGCCTTGGCCGCAGCGACATCGGCGCCCATCGATGCGGCGTCCATCGCACCGCCCGGCGCGCGATGCGGCACCAGCAAGACTTCGCAGTGCTGCAGCGAAGCGACATCGCTGCCTTCCCAGCTCACCTGGTACTCGCCCTTGGGCGCTTCGGCGGTGCGCGCCGCGGTGATGAATTCGCAGAGGTTGCCCCAGCCCTCGAGGTCGTGCGCGATCACCACCAGCGTGAAGCGCTCGAAGCGGAACTCGCTGCCGAAGAGCAGGCGAAAGTCGGGGTTGCGAACGATCGGCGGCTGCTCGGGGTTGTCGTGCTCCCATTCGTCCATGGCCGCGGGATGCTCGCGCAGCGCGACGTGCGCGCGCACGATGCCCGCCACCGAGCATTCGTCGGTGATGGCCAGCGCCTGGTAGCCGAGGTGGTAGGCCTGCGTGACCAGTTCATCAGGCCTCGACGCGCCACGCTGAAAGCTGAAGTTGCTCAGGCAATGCAGCTCGGCATACGCAGGCAGGCCGCGCGCAGGCACAGGCGACCGGGCAGGCAGCGAACGCAGCCGCGCAGGCCGCCGCGCCTGCATCTGCTTGTCGGTGAGTTCAGGCATACAAACCCTGCAAAAACCAGCGTACGTCGCCGGACGCGAAGCAGCCCGACGGCCGCTCCCTGAAGACCCACACCAACCCCGCCTCTGGGCTTTCGGCGACGTAGTAGTCGCGCACCGCCGGATGGCCACCTTCGTCTTCGGCCTTGTCGCCCCACCAGCCGGCTTCGAGCCGTTGCGGACCGATCAGGCTGCGCAACGGCCCCTGGTACCAGGGGTGGCCGTCGTGCATTTCGAGGCGCAGGGGTTCGCGCAACAGCCAGGGCGGAAACAGCGCATCGGGTTGCTGGCTTCCGGCGGGCGCCGCCTTGTCGGATTTGGGGGCGCTGCCGGACTTGGCCGGCTTCGACTTCGCTGGCGGCGCCCCCTTGCCCAGCGCCGGCCGCCAGCCCTGCATGTCTTCGGGCCGATGGTCGGCCTGCGCCGCCGGCACCAGCACCTCGCGCGCGCCCAGCCGGGCGCTCAACCGCTCGACCAGTTCGTGCAGCTTGTCGCCCTTGCGGTTGTCCTCGGGCAGAAAGCTGGTGCTGGCGCCGGCCCAGGGCGTGGTGTCGATGGACCGCAAGCGCAGCCAGCTCGCGGGCGCCGCCAGTTGGGTAAGGGCGAGCCGCTCGCTCATCAGGCGGCGCAAGTGCGCCATGTCCTGCGTGGGCTCGGCGGTGCGCACGACGATGCTCTGGTGCGGCGGCAGGTCGACGCCGTTGTAGCGGCGCAGGTCAAGCGTCCATTCGAGTTCGAGCGCCAGCACGCCACGTTGGCGTGCCCGCAGCCAGACCTGAAGCGACGCCAGCAGCCGGTTGGCCGACCACATCAGTTCGTGCGCGTTCTCGGCCAGCGCGGGCAGTTCCAGCTTCTGCTCGAAGCTGTCGGGCAGCGTGAGCCAGGTGTGGCGTTCGGGGCGCAGGCCCCAGGCCATGTCGAGCGCCTCGCGCAGCGCCGCGCCGAAGCGCCGCGACAGCCCGCCGCGCGGCAGCGCCGCCACGTCGCCCCAGGTGCGGCAGCCCATGCGCGCCAGCACGTCGAGGTGCTCGCGCGCGGCCGTCAGCGTGTGCAACGGCAAGGCGGACGGGATGTCGACCGGCGGCTTCTGGCCGAGCGCGAACAGTCGCAGCCGGGCTAGGGCGACCAGGCTGGTGGGGCCTTCCACTTTCTGGATGCGGGTGTTTGGCACCACGTTCTCGGCCACCATCAGCCGCATCAGTCCCTGACGCCCGCCCCACAGCCGCTCGCAGGCCGAGACCTCGAGCACCAGCGCCTCGTCGAGCCAGGCCACGCGTGGCGTGTAGCGCAGCGCCCACCAGCCGAGGGTTTCAATGGACACTTCCATCCCAGCCAAGCACGCAAGCGGGTCGCCGCCGCGTCGCCCCAAGGCGGGCCGCGCCGCCTCCTCGGAAGGCGGGGAAGCACACGAAGTGCCAACCGGGGCGGCTTGATCAAGCCACCGCAAGGCGATCCACTGCATGCGCGCCCTCCTCTCTGCGCTTGCGCAGCTCGAGACGGACCACGGTCGCGCCTTTGGCTGCGGTGCTGGTTGCGTCTTTCGTTGCGGCGATTTCCTCGATGTCGCGCTGCCGACTGCGCTGGCGCCGCCACTGACTCGCGGCGAGCAACGCCGTCATTCGCGCGTTGCGCGCCGGGAGGGTCAGCGGTTGCGCGAGCGGCGGGCCGCGACGCTTGAGCAGGTGCACGTCCATCTGCCCGCCTTCGGCCGACACCAATTGCAGGCGCAGCCTTGCCGGCGAGGCCGACTGCGCCACGGCCTCGGGCCGCATCACGAAAAGCAGTGCCTCGTGCTGTGCGGCCGCCAATTGCAGCCGCCGCAATTCACCCACCCGCGCCTGCGGCAGCCAGGCCATGACGGCCGCCACGTCGGCGCAGCGCAGCGCCTGTTGGCATGCCCACAGGCGTGCCGCCGACGCTTCGCTGCGGACCCACATCAGCGCTTCGGTCGGCAAGCCGGCTGCAGCCAGCGACGGCCCGAAAGGCTCGTGCGGCGCGCCGATCAGCACCACCGGCCCGCTGCGCGCCTGCACCGCCCGGGCCAGCGCCGGCAGCAGCAACTGCCATACATGCGCTTCGGGACGGTGCTGCAACACCTCGGTCATGGCGCCTATCGGCCATCCACCACCGGGCAGTTCGGTGTCGAGCGCGGCATGACCGGTGCCGACCACCTGCATGTCGGCCGTGCCCAGTTCGTCGCCGCGCCACACGTTGTGCTGGGCGGAGGCGAACGACGGGAAGACGGGGGAAATGGAAGGGAGGCCCATGGTGGAACGACTGTTAACTGTATTTTTATACAGTATTCCGTCCATGGGCGATGCTTTGTCGCTATCGGGTTGGGAAAGGCGTTGGGGCCGGCCTTCGCCTCCCTTTCGTGCGCCGCGTCCAAACGGAAACGCCCCGCGACGGAATGTCGCGAGGCGTTCGAAGCGGAAGCTACAGAGGCAACGTCGTCGTTGCCGGCGATTCAAGCGGTCGCCTGCATCTCCGCCATGAGCTCTTCCTTGCGCGCCTGCAACGAGTCACGCATGGCCACCAGGTCGAGCTTCTTGGCAGCACGTGCCTTCACGAAGATCTCGTTGCGCTCTTCCTTCACGTGGTGGTCGATGTACTCGCCCAGAACGATGACCTTGGCGCACCACTTCGAGTCCGTTTCGTCGCCTTCCTGGATCTGAGCGATCAGATCCTTGGCGCTGGCGTGTTCGACTTCCGCCTCGTCGAGCAGGTCTTCTTCCTTGATGACCTCGCGCAGCACCGGGTAGAAGATCTCTTCTTCGATCTGCGCATGCACGCTGAGCTCGAGGCAGATCTGATCGGCCAGCTTGCGCCGCTTGGCGGCCGCTGATTTCGCCTTGGATTCGGCCAGTGGCTCGAACTCCTTGAACAGCTTCTTCACGTTGCGGTGGTCTGCGTCGAGCAGGCTGCAAGCGTCGGCGGGAGCGCGGGTGGTGGTTGCCATTTGAAATTCCTTCTTTGATTTGATCGTGGGAGCTGCACGTTCGTGGTCACTCCGATCCATGCGTGTAGGAAGGAAGGCAGAAATCAGGGCGCGCAATTTGATCGGCGAATGAGGCAACCATGAGCGCATGCGCGTCAGCGCACATCGACAACGTCAGGCGATGGTGTAACGAACGACGTGCGCTTGGCTCGCTGTCTCAGCGCGAAGGCGGCACCGGGGCCGGTGCGGCAGAACCCTTGTCCGATCGAACCCCGGAACCGCCCGCTCCGCTGGTCGAGCCGCGTGGTTGCAGGCCACCTGCCGTGCCGCCCCCGGGCGGGGGCGTGCTGCTCTGTACGCGGGCACGCGTCTGGGCTTCGTTACCGACAAGCTTTCCCTGGTCGGCATCCGTGCCGCGCGGTCGGCCGGCATCGGAAGCACGCCCTTTCGGCGCGCTGGTCTCGGGCGGCGTTACCGTGCCTTTCGGATTGCCCGAAGGCTGGGCACCCGCGGTAGCGACCAGACCCATCGAAGCGACCAGCAAGACAGCCAGACCTTGACGGGAGACAACCCGCAAGGGGCTGCGGGTGTGGCGAGTGTTGATGTGGCGCATGTTCGGTTTCTCCTGTGAGCAAACCGAAACCCTAGAAGTGCCCGAAGTTCCAGCTTGTAGGAACGTGCCGCGCGGCTTCAGGTGCGGCTGCCACGGGGTGCCGCTGCGGGAAGCCCGACACACGCGCCGGACCCCCGGGGCATTGCGCGGATCAGAAGTCGATCTGCGCCGACAGCATCAGCGTGCGAGGAGCGCCGACCGTCACGTAGGTGCTGGTGATCCAGTAGGCCTTGTCGGCGACGTTTTCCAGGTTGGCGCGAAGAACCACGGGCTTGCCGGCCACCTGGGTTGCGTAGCGAGCGCCGATATCCAGGCGCGTCCAGCTCGGCATGAGCAGATTGTTCGCGGCGCTCGTGTAGACCTCGGCCGTATGGATCACACGGCCGTTGAGGCTCAGGCCCGGCACCCAGGGGGTATCCCAGTCCAGTCCGAGATTGAAGGTGCGGTCGGGCACGCCCGGCGCACTGTTCCCTTGGTTCGTGCCGCCGGCGGTCCGTGTCAGCTTGGCATCGATGAAGGCTGCGCTGGCCATGGCGCGAAGACCGCGAGTGACCTCGCCATAGGCGGTCAGCTCCAGGCCACGATTGCGCTGTTCGCCGCCGAAGCTGTACAGGTTGGTGGCCGGATCGGTATAGGCGCTAGGTCGCTTGATCTCGTAGACCGCGACCTGCGTCATCAGGCGGCCCCAGTCGGCTTTGACGCCGACTTCGTATTGCTTGGACTTCTGCGGGGCGAAGACTTCGTCGCGGTTTGCTGCCGTGAGCGGTGCAACACCGCCGCGAACCAGACCGTCCGTGTAATTCGTGTAGACCGAAACGTTGTCGATGGGCTTGAAGACCAACCCGGCCATTGGCGAGATCGCGCTTTTCTTATAGGTTGTGACACCCAACGCATTCTTCTGCTCGATCGTCTGATCGCGCAGGCCCAGGGTGAGCAGCACCCGATCGTTGGCGAAAGACATCGTGTCGACCAGACCGATGCTGTGCTGCTCCAGCTCGTTGGCCTTGGGCGGCTCGCCGCGCGCACCTGTCAGCGGTACCAAGGGCGTAGGGTTGTAGATGTTGGACAACCTCGTGGCGCCCGTCACAAACAGATTGCCCGTCTCCTGATCCAGCTTGTTCACGCCGAGTGCCAGCGTGTGCTTGACAGCGCCCGTGTTGAAGCGCGTGCGCACGCCAGCCTCGGCCGCCGTCGTCTTGCCGTAGAAGTCGTACCAGTTGTTGGTCACGTTGAAGCTTCCATCCTGCCGGAGGCCTCCGACGGCACGGGGGAAGATCTGCTGGTAGTCGACCTCGGAATAACCAAGGCTCCCGTAAATCGTCGTGCGGTCGTCGATGTCGTATTCCAGCCGGGTCGACACCAGGTCGACGTTGTCTTTCAAATCGGTGCCGGGGTAGAAATTGCCGCGCGGTGACGGCGGCGTCAACGGCCGAGTCACGTTCGCGGCGAAGCTGATCTGCGGCCGGAACTCCACCGTCTTGCCACGGCTGGACAGTGCGTCGAGCGACCAGCGCAAGCGGGTGCCGGCATAGTCCAGGCCGATCGACCCCAGACCCAGGCGCTCACGGCCCCCGTCGACATTGCCTTCGCCGTTGCGCCAGACGCCGTTGACGCGGACACCCCATTGGTTGTCCTCACCGAATCGGCGACCGACGTCCAGATGCGTGCCGAACTGAGATTCGCCCATGTAGGTGCCGGTGAGGCGGGTCAACGGCACATCGTTGGCGCGCTTCGTCACGACGTTGATGCTGCCGCCGATGCTCGCATTCGGCGACATGCCGTTGACGAACGAACCAGGCCCTTTCAAGACTTCGACGCGCTCGACCATCTGCAGCGGGACACGCGTGGTGGGCAGCAGGCCGAACAGGCCGTTGAACCCACTGTCACCGTTGGGCACGGTAAAGCCACGGATTTGGAAGTCGTCGCCGAAGCCGCCGCGCGACGTAAGCGGACGCACGGACGCATCGTTCATCACCACGTCGGCGATCGTGAGCGCCTGCTGGTTGTCGATCAGTTCCGACGTGTAGTTGGTGGTGCTGAACGGCACGTTCATCAGGTCGGTGATGCCGAGGATGCCGAGGTTGCCGCCGCGCGCCAACTGGCCGCCCGAATAGGTCTTCTGGAGATTGCCGATGGCTTCGGCCTGGTCGGACACGACGACTTCCTGCAGCGTGGTGTTCGAGGTGGTCTGCGCTGCCACGCCGGCGGCGGCAAGCACCAGCCCGGCGCCGAGGCACTGGCGAATCAGGTGTGCGAGCGGGTTGGGTGCGAAGCGGAACTCGGCGCTGGACGAAGGAACGGTCGACAAAGGCATGGTGGAACTTGAAGAAGAAAAACGACGGGCGAATCGGCGGTGCCGGGGTGATGTCGGAGTTCGGCGCGGCAGCCTGCTGGCGACCGGCGGGTTCGGATGCGCGCAAATGGCAAACCGAATGACAACGATTCGCATTTTAAGTAGGGCGCCCGTGCCCACCTGGTTGGCACGCGCCCAGGCTGTGCACCTTATTTGTCAAACGTTGCTAGAAAGACACACTGCCCCTGACCCCCAGACGCAAGCGGGTTCGGCATCCTTGGGCACACTGCGTCGATGCCCGCACCTTCCCTTCCCGATTCATCGCCAATGCATCGGCTGCTGCGCCGCGCCGTCGATGTGCAAGCGCACGAAGTGCGCGCGACGCTCTTGGGTTTCGGCTGGTTCTTCTGCCTGCTGGGCGGCTACTACCTACTGCGCCCGTTGCGCGACGCGCTCGGCCTGGCGGGCGGCCCCGACGAACTGCAATGGCTCTTCACCGGCACCTTCGTGGCGATGCTGGCGCTGGTGCCTGTTTTCGGGGCGCTGGTCGCCCGCCTGCCGCCCAGGCGCTTCGTGCCGCTGGCCTACCGCTTCTTCACCGCCAGCATCCTGGTGTTCTGCGTGCTGATCGCGATGGACCTGAAGAGCGTGTGGGTCGGGCGCGTGTTCTTCGTCTGGATCAGCGTCTTCAACCTGTTCGTCATCAGCATTTTCTGGAGCGTGCTGGCCGACTGCTTCAGCAACGCGCAGGGCCGGCGGCTGTTCGGGTTCATCGCGGCGGGCGGTACCGCCGGCACCTTCGTCGGACCGGCGCTGGCCGCGACGCTGGTGAGCACGCTCGGGCCGGTGGCGCTCACGCTCGGCGCGGCGCTGCTGCTCGAAGCCGCGCTGCAATGCTTCTTCCGCCTTTATCCGCGCGACGGCGCGGCGGCCGTGCCCGACCATGCCGCCGGCGGCGCCACGGCCACGGGCGACGCCCGGCCGATCGGCGGCGGCATGCTCGCCGGCCTGGCGCTCATCGTGCGGTCGCCCTACCTGCTGGGCCTGTGCGGCTACCTGCTGCTGCACACCGCCGCCTCCACCTTCCTGTATTTCGAACAGGGCCGCATCGTGGCCGGTGCGTTCGCGGACACGGCGTCACGCACGCGCTTCTTCGCGCTGGTCGACCTGGGCGTGTCGACGCTCACCCTGCTGCTTCAGTTGTTCGTGACCGGCCGGCTGATGAAACGTTGCGGCGTCGGTACTGCGCTGGTCCTGCTGCCCGTGGCCTCCGCCCTCGCCTTCCTCGCGGTGGCACTGTCGCCCACCGTGTTCGTGCTGGCCGGCGCGCAGGCGCTGCGGCGCGCCTTCGATTACGCCGTGGCCCGACCCGCGCGCGAAGTGCTCTTCACCGTGCTGGGGCGCGAAGCCAAGTACAAGGCCAAGAACGCGATCGAGACGGTGGTCTACCGCGGCGGCGATGCGCTCAGCGGCTGGATTTCGGCGGGCCTCGGCGCGCTGGGCGTGGGCTTCGCCGGCCTGGCGGCGCTCGCGATTCCGCTGGCGGCGTTGTGGGCGGCGCTGTCACTTTGGCTCGCGCGCCAGCAGGAACGACGGCTGCAGACGCGCAGGTTGCGCGACTGAGTCGGCGTCTCGGCGGCGGATCAGACCGACTTGTGCTTCAGCACATAGATGATTGCCCGCTTCTTGACCCAATAGAACAAACGAGGCAGGTGCGATTCGACGAAGAAGATCGCCTTGTTGCGCCAGCGTTGCAGGTCCTTCGGCCGGTAGATGTGCGTGTTCTTGACCTGAACGGTGACCAGATCAAGGGTGCGCGACTGCATCTGCAGGAACCGTTTTCCTTTCGGTATCGCGTGGCACGTCATCGACGACCGTGACTTGGCGGCGTCCTGCGTGTCGAGCGAGCCATGGATGGTCCATGCGTTCCAGAACAGCACATCACCCTGGTTGAGCTTCGGCGCACGGATCGTCAGCCCCGCCGCCTGGATGCGCCGCACCACCGACACGATGTAGCGTTCATGGTTCTCGGCGATGCTGTTGTGCACCGCGTGCGCATCGAGTTCGATCTTGTGCGATCCGGGGCAGATGAAGAAGCGGCCCGCGCGCGCCGAAATGTCTTCCAGAGCGATCCAGCCGGCGGCCATTTCGCCCACGGTCTCGGAGTCCAGGTAGTAGCTGTCCTGATGCTCCCAAGTGGCGGAGTTGCCTTCGAAGTAGATCGCCTGGACGATCTTCGGCGTGTCCTGCAACAACCCGGTGAAGACGGCGTTCAGTCGCGCCTCGGCGAGGATTTCCTTGGTGGCGTAGGCGCGGAAGTCCGGAAAGTGATGCGGATCGACGCTTTGCGGATTGAGGATCGGATTCATGATCCAACCTTGCGCGTTGGTGATGTGCCGCTCGACCTTGGCCGTCGCCTGCCGGTACATGAAACCGCGGTGCGGTTTCACCTCTCGGTCCCAGAGCTCTCGGAGGCCATCGCATTGCGTCGGCGTGAAAAGTCCTCGCACCACCGCGTAGCCGTTCTCTTCGTAGTAGCGACGGAACCCTTTGATATCGTTGACATCGAACTTCGGAGAGGGGTCCTCGTCATCGGTCTCTGGAACGAAAACCGGTAAGCCGCGCGGTGTTTGGAGTTCTAGCACGATGCCACCTTCCGCTTGACGCCGACGCTGAAACGGCGGTCGCTATGCCTTGGAATTGCCAGCTGGCGACGTTCGTACACGTTTGTCGCTCGGTAAGTTTATAAATCAATCTGCTTGTGAAGTGAGAAATTAGTTCGCAAGCGGCCGAGTCAGCGGCTGGACAGAACCGCCCGCTCGAACCCCTCGTTCAGGAGTAATTTCGATGCATTCGCTGTCACCTGTTCCTCCCACCGGCATGACCCGTGCGCAATGGCTGCGCGCGGCTGCCGGCTTGGCCGCGCTGCCGCTCGGCGCGTTCGCCACGCAGGCCCAGGAACGCGCACCCGCAAAGCCCCGGATGGCGACGCGCCCCATCCCGTCGAGCAGCGAAGCCCTGCCCGTCATCGGCTGCGGAACCTGGGTCGGCTTCGGCCATGCGCCGGACAGCACCGAATACAATCGCTTGCCGGGCGTGCTCGATGCCCTGTTCGACGCCGGCGGCACGATGCTCGACAGCTCGCCGATGTACGGCCGCGCCGAACAGACCACCGGCGAGCTGCTGGCCGCATCGAAGGACCGCGCCAAGGCATTCCTCGCGACCAAGGTGTGGACGCGCGGTCGCGAGGCCGGCATCGCGCAGATGGAGCAGTCGTTCGCGCACCTCCAGGCCGAGCGCATCGACCTGATGCAGGTGCACAACCTGGTCGACTGGCGCACCCAGCTGGCCACGCTGCGCGACTGGAAGGCCCGCGGCCGCATTCGCTATCTCGGCATCACGCACTACACGGCCTCGGCCTTCGGCGACGTCGAGGCCGTGCTGCGTGCCGAAAAGCTCGACTTCCTGCAGATCAACTATTCGATCGATGACCGCGAGGTCGAGAAGCGCCTGCTGCCGCTGGCGGCCGAGCGCGGCGTGGCCGTGATCGTCAACCAGCCCTTCGGCGGCGGCGGGCTGCTGCGTGGGCTGCGCGACAAGCCGTTGCCCGCCTGGGCTGCAGACATCGGCGCGACCAGCTGGGCGCAGGTGCTGCTCAAGTTCACGCTGAGCCACCCGGCTGTGACCTGCGTGATCCCGGGCACCAGCCGCCCCGAACACATGGCGGACAACGCCAGGGCCGGTTCGGGCCCTGTGCCCGACGCGGCCTTCTGGCGACGCCACGCCGCGTCGGTGCGCGGCTAGCTCGCAGGCGATTCGCGGCTGGACGCCGTGCGACGTTCAGCGTGCCGCCGTCGCGCCGCCCAGCACCGTCTTCGTGATCGCGCGTCCCACCCGCTCGAACACCTTGCCCGCCTCGCGCTGCTCGTCGAGGTCGGCCGCGCAGGTCACGACCACGATGGCGTCGCCGCCGCCGTTCTGCGGGTTGATCACGCCCGAATGGCAGGCGCGCCGATGCTGGGTGCCAGTCTTGTGGATGAACTTCACGCTGCGCGGCAGCCCGGCCTGCAGCCGGTAGTTGGTGAAGATGTCGACCTTCATCGCGGTGAATAGCTTCTGCGTGCTGTCCGGCTTGAGCAGCTTGCCCTGCACGAGCTTCTCGAGCATGGTGCCGTACGCCACCAGCGTCGCGGAATTGAGGTTGCGCTGGTAGTAGCGGTCGTAGGCCTCGTCGAAGGATTTGGCCTTCAGGTCTTCCTTGCCGACTTTCATGGCGTTGCGCAGCGCTTCGACCCGCTGAGGCCCGATCGGCGCCGACGCGATCTTCACCAGCTGATCGTTCGACAGCTTGCGCGCGTCGGGGTGCAGCTCGGCGTAGACGTCGTAGCGCACCTGCGCCAGCGTCGTCAGCGTACCAAGCCCGTCGTTGCCCATCGCGTCTTTCGCGCTCGCGTTGACCTGCTCGACACCGACCTTGCGAATCAGCATGTTGGCCGCCGTGTTGTCGCTGTCGCCCAGCATGCGCTTGAGCAGTTCGTCGACCGTGATCGCCGCGCCGGGCTGGCGCCACACCAGCTGGCCTGCTTCGATCCGGTCGCCAGGCTGTAGCGTCATGGTGTCCGAGAGCTTGAGCTTGCCCGCGTCGAGCTGCTGCAGCACCGCGATGGCGATGGGCACCTTGACGGTCGAACCGAGGTACCACGATTGGTCGGCGCCGTAGTTGAAGCTCTCGCCGCTCTTCAGCCGCTTGACGTAGACGCCCAGCGTGCCCGGCGACTCGCGGTCGATGCGCTCGATCTCCTGCTTGAGCGAGCCGTCCCAATCGGCGGCGCGTGCCGTCTCAACGCCGAGGAGACACAGGCTGGCGGTCAATGCGCAAAGCAGGCGCGGCATGGCAGAGCGTTTCATCGGGCATTCCTTGGGTAAGCAGGCCGGACCTGCAGATGGCGGCGCCGACCTGCATCAGCGCGAATTCGGAGCGCTCGAGCGAAGGCTCGTCGCGGGTGCAGGCGACCACCAGAACGCGGCGCTGCCCGTTGGCCTCGTTGGTTCGCACGAGGCCTGCATCGCAGGTGCGGCGACGCTGCGTGCCCGTCTTGTGGGCGAAGCGCACCCCAGTCGGCAGGCCCGCCTTGATGCGGTTGGTTCCGGTGGCCACGCGCTCCATGAGTTTCAGCAGGTAGCTGGTGGATAGAGGCGAAAGGGCCTTGCCCCCCACCAGCAGCGACATCAATTCGCCATAGGCGTCGAGGCGACCGGAATTGAGTCCGGTGGCGTAATAGGCGTTGTAGGCGGCGTCGAGACTCGGCAGACGAAAGCGCGACGCGGGCACGTCGACCATGCGCGAGAGCAGCTTCAGGCGCGCCGCGTCGGAGCGCTCGCGATGCAGCAGCAGCAGGTCTTGTCCGGCAAGTTGCTCGGCGCCCGGCGCGATGCTTCCGTAGAGCGTGCGGCGGATCGCGCCAAGGCTCGTGATGCGCCGAAAACCCTCGGGCACCAGCGACGCCACGAGCGCATTCACTTCGGCGATGCCGACCAGGTCGATCAGCATGTCGCTCGCGGTGTTGTCGCTGTAGATGATCATCTGCTCGAGCAGCACACGGATCGCGATCGGTTGGCCCACGGGCTGGCGGTTGGTCGAGCCGGCACCGTCGACGTAGTCGGACGCACGCAACGTCACCTCGGTGTCGAGCGTGTAGTCGCCGCGCTCGATGCCGCGCAGCACCGCCATGGCCACCGGCACCTTCACCATCGAGGCGAGGTACCAGCGCTGATCGGCCTTGTACGAAATGGCTCGGCCAGTGTCCAGGTCGCGCACGTACACGCCGATGCGCGCCTTGCCCGACGCGTCGATGCGCGCCAGATCGGCGAGCAGGTGGTCGGCCCAGCGGTCGTCCGCGGTGGCTGCGAGCGCTGGAGCGTTGTCGCGCGATTGCTCGTGGGCATATCGGGCATCGGTCTCGGCCGATGCAGCCCCGCCGAAGCCGACGGCCAGCGCCAGGTGCGCGAGCGATGCCCAGCGTCGCAGCGAAGTCGATGCAGGGCCAGGATTGGGAAATGAGCGGCGTCTGAACGCAAAGATCATCTCAGTCATCTTGCCGAACTCAGTCTCCGCAGGCGTTTGGCGGAATCCCTGTACGCATGAAGGCGAATGCCGCACATCCGGCCGCAGTTCATGCCTGCGGCGGCCTCGGCGGCAGCACGCGCGCCGGATTGCCCACCACGGTGGCGCCGGCAGGCACGTCTCGCATGACCACGCTGCCTGCGCCAATGAGCGCGTCGTCGCCGATTGTCACGCCCGGCAGGATGATCGCGCCGCCACCGATCCAGACGTTGCGCCCGATGTGGATGGGCCGGCCGAACTCCAGCCCCGAGGCGCGCACTTCAGGCGATCGCGGATGGTCCGCCGTCAGGATCTGCACGCCCGGCGCGATCTGCGTCTTGTCGCCGATCGTGACCTCGACCACATCGAGGATCACGCAGTTGAAGTTGAGGAACACGCCTTCGCCGAGGCGGATGTTGAAGCCGTAGTCGCAATGGAAAGGCGGGCGGATGCCCGTGCCTTTGCCAACCGCCGCGAAGCGCTCGGCGAGCAGAGCGCGCCGCGCTTCGCTGGTGTCGCCGAGCGATGCGTTGTAGCGGACCAGCCACTCGCGCGTGGCCGCGAGGTCGGCCTGGATCTCAGGATCACCGGCGTCGTAGAGATCGCCGGCGAGCATCTTTTGCTTCTGGGTGCGGTTGTCTTGCGTCATTCAGCCATTGTGGCCATGCGCCTGCGTCGCCGATGCAGGACGTCGCCGCCGTTCGGGCGTTCAGCCCAGGAAATCGACCAGCAGCCGGTTGGTCGCCTCTGCACGCTCGTACTGCACCCAGTGGCCGGCACCGTCGACCACGGTCGTGCGGCGCCGCGGATGGCCGGCTGCCAGTTGCGCGACCAAGGGCCGCGGGTCGGCCGTGACGTCGAACTCGCCCCACACCAACAGTTGCGGCCCGGCGTGCAGCGCCAGCGCAGCTTGCAGTCCACCGGCCAGCGAGACCTCCTTGCTGCGAAAGCGCGTGCCGTGGCACGAGATGTCGTGGATGGCGAAGGCCAGCGCATCGGTGTCGACGCCCTCGTGCAGCATGAGCGCGCCCAGGTTGTGGCGCAGCGCGGCGACCTCGGCGTCGCGGTCTTTGGCGGCGCGCCAGTTGATCATCTCGACGGCCATGCGGCGCAGCGTGCCGTGGCCACCGCTGCCGAGCAGCGCCAGCTTGCGCACCGCGCCGCGGCGTGCCGCGAACTTGGCGGCAGTCAGGCCACCGAAGGAGAAGCCGCCGAGGTCGATGGGGGTGTTAGCGCCGACGAGCGTGTCGAGCGAGCCGCCCAGTGCGCGCAGCAGCGGGTCGAGCGCTTCTTCGCCAGGCCCAGCGCGCGGCGGCACGTCGGAGTCGTGAAAGCCGGGCATGTCGGGCAGCCACAGCGCGCGGTCGGCCGACAGGGCCTCGATGTTGCGCAGCCAGTGCAGCCAACTGCCATGGCCGCCGTGCAACAGCACCAAGGGCGGCAGCGCGGCGCTGTCGGGGCCGAAGCGTCGCCAGCAGACGCGAACGCCCTGGTGCACGACCTCGTGCCGGCTGGCGCGCGCGTCGACTTGTGAGATGAGGCGACGCGCGTCGGCGTCGGTGGCGGCAAAGAGGGGGTGGGAGGCGTTCACCCGCCTATTCTGCCGGCCCGGCAACCTCAGAGCGCACCGAAACGAAAGCTCGATACCGCAATGCCGCCCATGAAATCCGTCTCGTGATAGATGCGCTCGCCCGCCTCCGATTCGGCAGCGCCGACCGCCACCATCAGCGGGATCAGGTGCTCCTCGCGGGGATGCGCCATCCGTGCGGCCGGTGCGGCCGCCCAATCGATGAGCCGCGCTGTGCGCTCGCCGGGCGCTGCCTGCACCACCGACGCGTCGAGCCAGTCGTCGAACGCGCGCGAGACGTCGCGCGCCTGCGGCCCGAAGTTGCGCAGGTTGTGATAGCTCAGCCCGCTGCCGACGACGAGCACGTCTTCACCGCGCAGCGGCGCCAACGCGCGGCCGAGCGCCAGATGCTCGGCCGGATCGAGTCCGCGCTTGAGCGACAACTGAACCACCGGCACGTCGGCGTTCGGGTAGATCGCGGCCATCGGCGAAAAGGTGCCATGGTCGAAGCCGCGCTCGGCATCGAAGCCGGCGGGCAAACCGGCCGTCGCGATCAATTGCTGCACGCGGCGCGCCAGTTCGGGCGAGCCCGGCGCGTCGTAGTGCACCTGGTAGGTGTGGGCCGGAAAGCCGCCGTAGTCGTAGATCATGGGTGGCTTGGCGCTGCCCTGCACGGTAAAGGCAGGCATCTCCCAGTGGGCCGACACCATGAGGATGGCGCGCGGCGTGCGGCCGATCTGACGCGGAATGTCGGCCAGGGAGGCTTCGAGCTGTGCGTAGGCATCGCCCATCTCGCGCTTCATCCAGGGCCATGGGCCGCCGCCGTGCGAGATGAAATAGGTGGGAAAGAGAGACGGGGTGCGCATCGAATGCTCCTTTTCGACCAGTCTAGGCATTTCTGGATGGGAAATCGATGGGCTAGGATTCAACGGTTCGTTTCCTCAAAGGAAAGCATCCATGGATCGTTTGACCAGCCTGCGGGTGTTCAGGGAAGTCGTTGACGCCGGCAGTTTCACCACGGCGGCCGCACGGCTTGGGCTGTCTGCCCCAATGGCGAGCAAGCATGTGGCACAGCTGGAACGCTCGCTGGGCGCGCGGCTGCTGAACCGCTCGAGTCGGCACCTCAGCCTGACCGAGGCGGGCGAGGCCTGGTACGGGCAGAGCGCCCAGGCGCTCGACCTGCTCGATGCGGCCGAGGCCAGCATTGGCCGCAAGAACGAGGCACCGCGCGGAGTGCTGAAGGTGAGCGCGCCCGTGTGGTGCGCCACACCGCATTTCGCAGAGGCGCTGGCAGCCTACCGCGAGGCCTGCCCCGAGGTGCTGGTCGACATGCACCTCGAAAACCGCAAGGTCGACCTCGCGGCCGATGGCTACGACATGGCCTTGCGCGCCACGCAGGACCCCTCCCCCGCATTGATCGCACGGCCGCTGTGTCGCGTGCAATTTCACCTGGTGGCCACGCCGGACCTGCTGGCACGTCACGGCGAGCCCGTGCTGCCGGCCGACCTGGCTCGTCTGGGCGCCATCGTGCCGAGTTACGTCAACATCGATGGCCTGTCGCTCAGGGGTCCGGGTGGGCGCCAGTCGCCGCTGCGCCTGCGCCCGGTGCTGCGGTCGGACGACACCACGCTCACGCTGCATGCGGTGCGCGCCGGCATGGGGATGTCGTTCCTGCCGGAGTGGCTGGTCGACGACGATCTGGCGCGCGGCACGCTGGTGCGGGTGGTGCCCGACTTCCAAGCGCCCGCCGTCACGCTGTTCGCGGTGTACACGAGCCGGCAGCACATGGCGCCCAAGCTGCGCAGCTTCATCGATTTCTTCATCGAGCGGATGGGTCCTGCGGCCGGCGCCAAGATGTGATCGCCCATGCGGCCTGCTCGCGCGCGGTCAGCCCAACGCGCGCAAGTGCTCCGCTTCTTGCGCCAGCTTCACCGCCTCGACCACTTGCCGGATGGACAGCGTGCTGTCCAGTTCCACCTCACCGGTGAGGACGCTCTCCAGCGCCTCGCGGCCAGCAGGCCCGGCCAACCAAGCGAAGGCCGAAGTGATCGATCCGCCGCCGAACTTGGCTCGCAGCGCCTTCGACGCCGCGCGACCGACCGCGGCGAAAGCAGGCTGATCTGCCGCCGCCGAGGCTGCCCGGACCACCCTGCAGAAGGCTTCCAGCTTGTCGGTCTCGGTGCGCAGGCGACGCGTCTTGGCTGCGCTGTGCGGCGTGGGTCCGGTCAAAGCCGATTCGAAGGCTTCGGTGAAGACGGCCGTCGCACTCCCCTCGCCCGCGCGGGTGTCGCTTTGCGACACGACGACCACGGCACAAGCGCGTGCCTCGGACGCACGCGCGGCGGCTGCGCTCGCCGCCTCCGCCTGGGAGGGAAGCCATGCGAGAAGAGGCGACTGCACGCTCCCTTGAATCGCCCAACGGCCGGTGATATTGAGGGCGCGCAGCGGGTCGGCTGGCTGTTCAAAATCTGCGCGGGAAAGGAGCAGGTAAGGGGCGGACAAAATCATGCGTTCACTTTAAATGAGCGACACGAGGCGATTTGGCGCCGCGCATGCTGCATCGGCCGACGCGTGCCAAGTTGGTGGACTTTCGCTGCTTTCCGCTCGCGATCCCGCCAGGGCCGTCAAGCCGAAAGGGCAACCAGCGCGGCGGCAGTCTGCGCGTCTGCCGGAAAGAAGGATTCGATCGCCAACTCCTGCAATGTCACGTCCACCGGTGTGCCGAAGATGGTGGTCGTGCTGATGAAACTCAGCAGACCCGCTTCAGTGAATATCTGAAAGGGCACCACCACTCCCGCGAATTCCTCGTCGGGCCATGGAGCGTCGCGCCACGGCACAGGGATGGGGTAACCAGCCAACTCCTCGTGCAGCGCCTGCAGCACAGGATCGCAAGTGGCGGCAATCTGCTGCTGCAGCCTTTCTAATAAGTGCGCACGCCACTGCGGCAGGTTGGCGATGCGAGGCGACAGCCCCCTTGGGTGAAGGCTCAGGCGAAGGACGTTGACCGGCACAGTCAACAACTCAGGCGCGGCGCCGGCCATCAACAGCGGAACGACGCGGTTGGCGGCCACCACCTCCCAGTGGCGGTCTACCGCGAGTGCGGGATAGGGCTCGTGGCCCTTGAGCACCGCATCGACAGCACGCCGCGCCGCCGCGAGCGCCGGGTCATCCAAATTGCGCAGCCGGTACATGGGCGCGAAGCCGGCCGCCAAGAGCAACGCATTCCGCTCGCGCAACGGGACCGCCAATCGTTCGGCCAAGCGCAACACCATCTCGCGGCTGGGCGCAGCGCGGCCCGTTTCCACGCAGCTCAGATGGCGCGTCGAGATCTCCGCTTGCTCGGCCAAGTCGAGCTGGCTGAGCCGCCGACGCTGTCGCCAGTGGCGCAGGTGTACACCGAACGAGTCGCGAGCCGCTGGGGCGCCGGGCGGGGGATTGTGCAGGTCAACTTGCATACCGGACATTCTGGTGTCATCGCCGCCCACAGCCTCAGATCGACGGCACCTTGTCGAGAAAGCCGGTGACGCGGTGCAGCCTGCCGCCCTCGACTTCTGCAAAGTCGGTACCTTCGATGAGGTCTTCGGCACCGCTTGGCCCGAGCGTCCACGAAAAGCGCAGGTGATCGCCGTGCGCATCGGCGTTGCCCTTCAAGCGAAATACAAAGCCTGGGTAGCGCTGATGAACTGCGTTCACGAGCGCGTCGATTTGCTCGGCACCAATGGCACGGGCCATCGGGTCCACATAGCGCGCGTCGGCGGTCCAGTCGGCCGACAGCATTTGACGACGGCGCGATGCGTCCATTTCGTTCCAGAGTGCGACATAGCGATGGGCGATGCCAACGGCATCCAGGGCTGCAGTGTTCATGACAATTCCTTTGGAGTGGGGCGAAGCCCGCCAACGCGGCGGGTCGAACGAATGGTTGCGGGGAATGCGCGCGCGGTCGATGACCTAGGAGGTCATGCCGCTCTGCACGAAGTAACGGCCCCGCGCCCGAGATGGCCGCGGCCCACGCGACAGTAGACTGACGACCACTTCCCGGAGACCGCATGACCCCCACCATCCCAAACACTTCCGTGCAACTGCGCTCGCTGGTTCGCCGCGGCGAACTCGAACTCTCGCTCGTCGACGTTCCGACGCCCGTGCCGGGTCCCGACGAGGTGCTCGTGCGCATCGACGCCGCGCCGATCAATCCGTCGGACCTCGGCCTTCTGTTCGGCGCCGCCGACATGGCGACGGCCACCCACGGCGGCAGCGCCGAGCGCCCGGTGGTGACAGCGCGCATTCCCGATGCCGCGATGCCGGCCATGGCAGGACGGCTCGACGAGTCGATGCCGGTCGGCAACGAGGGCGCAGGCACGGTGGTGGCAGCCGGCGCCTCGCCCGCGGCCCAGGGGCTGCTCGGCAAGACGGTGGCGGTGCTGGGTGGCGCGATGTATGCGCAGTACCGCGCCGTGCCGCTCGATCAATGCCTGCGGCTGCCCGATGACGCCACGTCGGCCGAAGGTGCTTCGTCCTTCGTCAACCCGCTGACGGCGCTCGGCATGGTCGAGACGATGAAGCGCGAAGGCCACACCGCGCTGGTGCACACGGCGGCTGCATCGAACCTTGGACAGATGCTGCAGCGCATTTGTCTCAAGGACGGCATAGGCCTGGTCAACATCGTGCGCAAGCCCGAGCAGGTCGCCTTGCTGAAGGGGATGGGTGCGGTCCACGTGTGCGATGCCAGCGCGTCGACATTTATCGACGACCTGACCGAAGCCCTGATCGCGACCGGCGCCACCCTCGCCTTCGACGCGACCGGCGGCGGTCCGTTGGCCGGCCAGATCCTCGGCTGCATGGAAACCGCGATCAACCGCAGCGCCAAGGTCTACAGCCGCTACGGCTCGACCACGCACAAGCAGGTGTACCTGTACGGCGGCCTCGATACACGGCCGACGGAGTTCCGCCGCAACTTCGGCATGACCTGGGGCATGGGCGGATGGCTGCTGTTCCCGTTTCTGCAGAAGATCGGGCCGGCCGCTGCGCAAGCCCTCAAGGACCGCGTGGCCGCAGAACTGCGCACGACTTTCGCGAGCCGCTACGCCGGAGAGTTGACGCTTGCCGAGACCTTGTCGGCCGACGCGATCGGGCGCTACAACCAGCGCGCCACCGGTGAGAAGTTCCTGATTCGTCCCAACGGGCGTTGACCGCGACGCGGCGGCCACGACCTGTGGCTTGACCGCGAACTGCCGAGGCATCCGGCGTGGGCTTTTGTCCGACGCCCATGCCAGGAACACGCTGCTAAATTCCCCGCGCAATGAAGCACGTGACAGACACACCGACGGCGCCTTACGGGGACATCTTCGTCGGCAATGGGGAGATGGCCGAGCTGATGCGGCGCCACGACTGGGCGGCAACGCCACTCGGCCCTCCCGAAGGCTGGCCCGAGCCCTTGAAGGTCGCGTTGCGCATCTTGCTCACTTCTCGCTTCCAGATGTGGCTGGGCTGGGGGCCGGATGTCGCGTTCTTCTACAACGACGCATACCGGCCGACGCTCGGGTTGAAGCACCCGCAGGCGCTGGCCATGCCAACGCAGACGCTCTGGGCTGAGATCTGGGACGTGGTCAAGGACCGCATTCACACGGTTTACGACAAAGGCGAGTCGACCTGGGACGCTTCGTTGATGCTGCTGCTCGAGCGCGCCGGCTACAAGGAAGAGACCTACCACACGTTCTCGTACAGCCCCTTGCTTGGCGACGGCGGCAAAGTCGAAGGCCTTTTCTGCGCGGTGTCCGAAGACACGGCGCGCGTCATCAGCGAGCGGCGTCTCGAATCTCTGCGCGATCTGGGTGCGGCGCTGTCGGCGTTGGATACGCGCCAGTCGGTGCTGCAGGCTGCGGGCGCGGCGTTGGCCCATGCCGCGCGCGACCTGCCCTTCGCGTTGATCTATCTGTTCGAGCCCACGGGCGAAGCACGCCTGCATTGCGCCATCGGGATCGATCGCGGTCATCGGCTCGCACCCGAATCGCTCGACGCGGGTGCCGTCGTGCCGTGGCGGCTCGACCGCCTGGCCGGGGGAGAAAACAGCTTCGTGGTTCCGCTCGCCGACGCGCCCGACGTTCCCGCCGGCCCCTGGGACCAGCCGGCACCCGCGGCGTTCGTGGTCTCGCTGCCGCCGCAGGGGGCCGCACGCAGCGTCGGTTTCATGGTGTGCGGCGCGAACCCCTACCGGCCACTCACTGCCGAATACACCAGCTTCGTCCAGTTGCTGGCTGGACAGATCGCACCGAGTCTGGCGAATGCCGATGCACTCGAGAAGCGCACCGCCGAGCGCGACAGGCTGCGTGGCCTGTTCAAGCAGGCGCCGGGCTTCATGTGCGTGCTGAGCGGGCCCAAGCACGTCTTCGAGCTGACGAACGCGTCGTACCAACAGCTGATCGGCCATCGCGACGTCGAGGGGAAGCCACTGCGCGATGCGCTGCCGGAAATGAGCCAGCAAGGTTTCCTGACCCTGCTGGACACCGTCTACGAAACCGGCAAGCCCTTCGTCGGCCAAGGCATCCAGGTGATGCTGCAACGGGAACCGGGGGCGCCGCTGGAAGAACGCTTTCTCGACTTCGTCTACCAGCCCATCTTCGATGCGAGCGGTGCGGCCACGGGCGTCTTCGCCGAAGGTTCCGACGTGACCGAAAAAGTACGTGCGGAGAACGCGCTGCGCGCGCTCAACAACAGCCTCGAGGCGCGCATCGCCGAACGCACGCAAGAGGTCGAGCATGCGCTGCAGCAGCTGCGCACCGAGTCGCAGGAGCGAGAGGCCGCTGAAGCGGCGCTGCGTCAGGCCCAGAAGATGGAGGCCGTGGGCCAGCTCACGGGCGGCCTCGCGCATGACTTCAACAACCTGCTGTCCGGCATCACCGGCAGCCTCGAGCTGATGCTGCGCCGCTTGCGCCAAGGCAGGTACGACGATTTCGAACGCTACATCCACGTCGGTCAAGGCGCGGCCAAACGCGCCGCGGCGCTCACCCACCGGTTGCTGGCCTTCTCGCGGCGCCAGACGCTCGATCCCAAGCCCACGGACATCAATCGGCTGGTGGCCGGCATGGAAGAGCTGGTGCGTCGCTCCATCGGCCCGGAGAACCAGCTCGAGGTGGTGGGTGCGGTGGGCCTGTGGATCACCCGCGTCGATCCGCACCAGCTCGAGAACGCACTGCTCAACCTGTGCCTGAATGCGCGCGACGCCATGCCACACGGCGGCCGGCTCACGATCGAGACAGCCAACAAATGGATGGACGAGCGCGCCGCCCTCGAGCGTGACCTGCCGGTCGGCCAGTACGTGTCGCTGTGCGTGACCGACACCGGCACCGGCATGCCGCCGGAGATCGTTCAACGCGTCTTCGAACCCTTCTTCACCACCAAGCCGATCGGCATGGGCACCGGGCTCGGCCTGTCGATGGTCTACGGTTTCGCACGCCAGTCGGGCGGCCAGGTTCGCGTGTACTCCGAAGTCGGCATGGGCACGACGATGTGCGTTTACCTGCCCCGCCATTACGAGAACGAGGCGGTCGACACGCCGCCCCCAGCGACCGGCCCTGCGCCGCGCCCGGGTTTCGGTACCGTGCTCGTGGTCGATGACGAGCCTTCGGTGCGCACGCTCGTGACCGAAGTGCTCGGCGACCTCGGCTACCGCACGCTCGAAGCGGAAGAAGGCGCCACGGGCCTGGCGCTGTTGCAATCGAGCGTGGCCATCGACCTGCTGATTACCGATGTCGGCCTGCCCGGCGGCATGAACGGGCGCCAGCTTGCCGATGGCGCGCGCGCCTCGCGGCCCGGCCTCAAGGTGCTCTTCATCACCGGCTATGCGGAAAATGCCGTGTTGGGCAATGGTCACCTGGATCCGGGCATGGAGATCATGACCAAGCCTTTCACGCTAGACGCACTGGCGCTGCGCGTGCAGCAGATGGTGGCGTCAAAGGCCTGACGCGCACACCGGGTCTTAGCGCCCGCTACAGTGGCGCCCTCGCAGAAGCGCCTCGCGACTTCGCTCCATGAAAGACAGTGCCCCTTGTTCCGTTTCTTCGAAAGACTGATCCAGCCTTACCCGGCGGCCGAACCCGTGGCGCCGCCCGATGGCTTCTTCGCATTTCTCTGGGCTTGCACCGACGGCGTGCGCGGCAAGATCGCCACGATGGCACTGCTCACCGCCATCATGTCGGCTTTCGAGGCGTTGCTGTTTGCCATGCTCGGGCGCATCGTCGACTGGCTCGGCGGCCAGGTGCCCGAACGCTTGTGGCAGGACCGTGGCACCGCGCTCATGTGGCTGGGCGCCGCGCTGGTCGCGAGCATTGCCGTGGTGGCGCTGCAAACCACCGTCAAGCACCAGACGCTGGCCATCAACCTGCCAATGCGGCTGCGCTGGAACTTCCACCGCCTGATGCTCGGGCAGAGTATGGCCTTTTATCAGGACGAGTTCGCCGGGCGGATCACGGCCAAGGTGATGCAGACTGCGCTCGCGGTGCGCGACACCGTGTTCGTGCTGGCCGACGTCCTAGTGGCGATGGGCGTGTACGTCGGCACGCTGATCGTGCTGGCTGCCGTGCTCGACAGCACGCTGATGCTGCCCTTCGCCGTGTGGCTGCTGCTCTATGTCGCGCAGCTCGCGTGGTTCGTGCCCCGCCTTGGCAAGATCGGCAAATCCCAGGCCGACGCGCGCGCCAACATGACCGGCCGCATCACCGACGCCTACACCAACATCGCTACCGTCAAATTGTTCTCGCACACGCAGCGCGAGGCAGGCTTCGCGCGCTCGGCCATGCAGGAATTCCAGGTGACCGGACAGGCGCAGATGCGGCTCGTGAGCGCCTTCGAGATCGTCAACCACATCCTGAGCATGGGGCTCACGGCCGGCATGGCCGGCATGTCGCTGTGGCTCTGGTCGCGTGGCGTGGTGGGCATCGGGGCGGTGGCTGCGGCGACCGCGATGGCACTGCGGCTGCAAGGCATGTCGCATTGGATCATGTGGGAAATGACCAGCCTTTTCGAGAACATCGGCACCGTGCAGGACGGCATGAAGACGTTGTCGCGGCCGCGTTCGGTGCTCGATGCACCAAGCGCGAAGACGCTTGACGTGCCGCACGGCGAGGTGCGTTTCGAGCGCGCCAGCTTCAGCTATGCCGAGGGCCGCCCGCCCGTGATCGACGACATGACGCTGGTGGTGCGCCCCGGGGAGAAGATCGGTCTGGTCGGCCGCTCGGGCGCCGGCAAGTCGACGCTGGTGAACCTGCTGCTGCGTTTCCATGACCTCGACAGCGGCCGCATCCTGATCGACGGCCAGGACATCGCGGCAGTCACGCAGGATTCGCTGCGCAAGCACATCGGCATGGTCACGCAGGACACCTCGCTGCTGCATCGTTCGGTGGCCGACAACATCGCCTACGGCCGGCCCGATGCGCCCGAGGCCGAGATTCAGGCCGCCGCCGAGCGCGCCGAGGCAACGGGCTTCATCGACACGCTGGGCGATGCCAAGGGCCGCAACGGCTACGACGCGCACGTGGGCGAGCGCGGCGTGAAGCTCTCTGGCGGCCAGCGTCAGCGCATCGCCATTGCCCGCGTCATGCTGAAAGACGCGCCGATCCTGCTGCTCGACGAGGCCACCAGCGCGCTCGACTCCGAGGTCGAGTCCGCCATCCAGGCCAGCCTGTACCGGCTGATGGAAGGCAAGACCGTGATCGCCATCGCGCACCGGCTCTCGACGATCGCGGCGATGGACCGCCTCATCGTGCTCGACGAAGGCCGTGTCGTCGAAGAGGGCGACCATCACACGCTGCTCGCGAAAGACGGTTTGTACGCACGGTTGTGGGCGCACCAGAGCGGTGGCTTCCTGGGTGAACGCTGAGCATCGGCCGTTCGTGAAGCGCGGCACCGGCGGCATGAAGCTTGGTAAGTCCTACAGCACGGCCCGCCGGTCACCGACAGGGAAAACGCACTCGGCCGTGCCAAGCTCGGGATGTCGTCAACAAAGAGGAGCCCTTACGTGAATTCCATCATTTATATCGTCGGTCTGGTCGTGGTCGTGGTTGCCGTGCTTTCGTTCTTCGGCCTGCGCTGATTGCTCGAACCTTGTTCGACCAAGGTCGAATGCAACGGGGCCGCTTGCGGCCCCGTTGCCGTTTCAGGAGGCACTGAACGTCATTTGTAGCGCGGCATAATCTCTCGCCCGCCTGCGCCCTGCCCCGTGCAGTTGAACCGAGAACAACCCCATTGAACATCGCTGCGCGTCCGCCCGCTCCGCCGAACGCGTTGATCACCGAGGCGGTGCAGCTCATCGAAGAAACCGGGCCCTTGGACGATGCCGCGGCGATGCGCGAGGCACTGTGCCGAAGCGCCACGTTGCCTGAACGCGTTGCACACCGTGCCGGCTTTCTCGCTGAACGGACAGGGTTGCAGGAAGAAGTCGCCCGCATACGCAGCGGTGCGCCGTGGGTTGCAGCAGGGCTCGTGATGTTTGTTGTGATCGTCGGCCTGACGCTGGCAGGCAGCGTCATCGGCGGCGCGGAACGACGCATCAACATCTTCGCCGCACTGATCAGCCTGTTGGGCGCTCATGCGCTGACGCTCCTGCTCTGGTTCGCCGGGCCGGTACTGCCGCTGCCGGCACCCAAGTTATCTTTTGGCTGGCTATGGATGACGCTCACCGCGCGCGTTGCCGGCGGCCGCCGAGGCCAGGCGCCGCTGCTGTTGCGCGCAGCCACCCGGCTGCTCGTACAAGCACGCTTGCTGCCGTGGTCGCTGGGGCTGGTCAGTCATGCCATCTGGACCTTGTCTTTTCTTGCGGCACTGGGCGCATTGCTTTTCGCACTGGCGTTCCAGCGCTACACGCTCAGCTGGGAAACCACGATCCTCGAACCGCAGTTCTTCCTGCAAGCCGTCCAGGCGCTCGGCCGCGTTCCGGCCTGGTTCGGCTTCACGACGCCCGAAGCAGCCGCGGTGTTGTCGCCGGCCACGGCCGATGCGGCCGACCAGCGTACGTGGGCGCTGTGGCTCGTCGGCTGCATCGCCGTCTACGGTCTGCTTCCGCGACTGTTGCTGCTGATGCTGAGCGCCGCCGTCTGGCAAGCGCGCAAAGGCCGGCTGCAACCCGACCTCTCCACGCCCTACTACCTCCGACTGGCTTCGCGCTTCGAAGCCATGGCGCCTGCCGCGGTGGTCGACGCCGATCCGGGTCCTTCGCGCCCGCCGTTGCTCCCGTACGCGACCGACACCACCGATGCGCTGTTGATCGTCGCCTACGAACTTCCGCCCGAGCAACCCTGGCCCGCCGCGGGCGAGTTGCCAGTCGACGCCACCGTGCTGCGCACCGACGGCAGTGCAGACGCACGACGCGAGTTGCTCGACACCGCGGCCCGCCTGCGCCCGCGCTTGCTGGTGCTGGCCTGCCGCGCGGCTGCCAGTCCGGACCGCGGCATTGAACGCCTGTTGCGCGAACTGCTCACCCACTGCGGCGAATGCCGGCTCTGGCTGATGTCCGACGGCGGTCTGGCCGTGCAGTCGGGCGATGCCGGTGCACGCTGGCGGCAGTGGCTCGCCGACACCGGTCTCAGCCGGGCCGTCTCCACGCACGGCGCGCTCGCGCCTGCCCTGCAAGGCCTGTGATGGCAGTCGAAGAAGCCCTGCGGATCGCCGTCGTCGGCCACACCAACGCCGGCAAGACCTCGCTGCTGCGCACGCTGACACGGCGTGTCGACTTCGGCGAGGTGTCGGAGCGGCCCGGGACCACGCGCCATGTCGAGCGCATCGAGCTCATGGTGCGCGGCCGTGCCGCCGTACGCTTCTTCGACACGCCGGGCCTCGAGGATGCGGTGAGCCTGCGCGAGCATATGGCGCGCATCGAACGCATTGGCAGCGCGCCCACACCGCCAGATCGCATCCGGCTCTTTCTGCAAGGCCCCGAGGCGCATGGCGTGTTCGAGCAGGAAGCCAAGGTGCTCCGCACGCTGCTCGACGTCGATGCAGCCTTCCTGGTAATCGATGCGCGCGAGCCGGTGCTGCCCAAGTACCGCGACGAGATCGAGCTGCTGCGCTCGTGCGCACGGCCGGTGTTGCCGGTGCTCAACTTCGTGCGCGACGCCGCCAGCCGCGAGGCGGAATGGAAGGCGCTGCTGGCCGCCTACGGCATGCATGCGGTGGTGCGCTTCGATGCGGCCGCCCCCTTCGTCGGCGCAGAGCGCGACCTCTACCAGGACCTCGTCACGCTGCTGCGTGACCGGCGCGGCCAGCTCGAAGGCGTGATCGACGCGTTGGCGCAGGAAGCGGCCGAGCGACGCACGGCCGCCGCAGCGCGCATCGGCGAATTGCTCGTCGACGTCGCGGCCATGCGCCGCAACGTGGCCACGGCCGACTTTCAGGACCAAGCCCGCCGTGCTCCGATGGTGGCGGATCTGCAGCGCGCGGTGTTCGACAAGGCGCAGCGCTGCGCGTCCGACCTGTTGGCCCTCTACCGCTTTCGCGACAACGACGCCGCCGAGGCTCCGTTGCCACTGCTCGAAGGTCGCTGGTCGATGGATTTCTTCAGCCCCGAAGCCATGAAGGATGCAGGCCTGCGCCTTGGCAAAGGCGCGGCGGTCGGGGCGGCCGTCGGCGTGGTGGCCGATCTGGCGGCGGGCGGTCTTTCGCTCGGCGCTGGCGCAGCACTCGGCGGGGCGATCGGAGGCGCGATCTCGCAGGGCATCGGTCCGCTCGGTCGCAAGCTCTTCAACACGCTGCGCGACGTGCACGAGCTGAGCGTCGACGACGGCGTGCTGCTTCTGCTGGCCGACTGGCAGCTGTCTCTCGTGCGCGCGCTGGAGCAGCGCGGTCATGCCGCGACGGCGCGCATCCGGACAGAGGCCGATCGCGCCGTCGAACGCAGCCCCATGCTGGCCGCCGCCGTGCGTGCGACCGGGCCGGCACGCAACCATCCCGAATGGGCGCACGCGCCCGGTCGCCGTCGGCCCGACGGCGCTCCCCAGCGCCGGCAGACCGTGGAGGAAGCGACACGCGGGCTCGCCAGCGCACTCGAGGATCTCGGGCCCGACCGATGAAGCGCCAAGGCCCGGTGCGCGTTATCTCGCACAATGCGACGTCGAGCGCGAACCATCCTCTGCGCCTCCCAGCGTTGATTCACCGCCCCGCCTGACCACTCCAGGCGCCCTCTGCGCCGTTCCTTGGCATTCCTGCTGCGAGCCCGCAGCCTCGTCCCCACCTTGCCATGAACACCCACACCGATGCTTTCCTGTCCAGCGTGATGGACCTGCTGGTCGACACGGTCTGCGTCGTGAACGTTGAGGGACGCTTCGTCTTCGTCAGCGCGGCCTGCGAACAGACCTTCGGCTACACGCCGACCGAGATGATCGGCCAACCGATGATCGACTTCGTCCACCCGGAAGACCGCGCACGCACCCTGGCGCGGGTCGACGAGGTCTACGCCGGCACGCTGCAGCCGCACTTCGAGAATCGCTATGTCCGCAAGGACGGTCGCACGGTGCACATCATGTGGTCGGCGCGCTCGTCGCACGACACGCGCATGCGCGTGGCCGTGGCGCGTGACGTGACCGACCGGAAACGCGCCGAGTCGATGCAGGCAGCGCTCTATGCGGTCTCGGAAGCCGCGCACACGGCAGAGGACCTGCTTGCGCTGTTTCGACGCATCCACCTGATCGTCGGCGGGTTGATGCCGGCCCTCAATTTCTTCGTCGCGCTCCACGACAGGGCCAAGGAGGAGCTTTCGTTCCCCTACTACGTCGACACGTACCATGCGCCGCCCGCGCCGCGGCCGCTGGATTCGGGGACGCTGAGCGCCGAGGTGATCCGCAGCGGGCAGGCGATGCTGCTGCGCGCCGACACCGCGCTCGACCTTCCGCCCCGCGTGAAGCTCGACGTCGGCCGCAACACGCTCGACTGGCTGGGCGTGCCGCTGCAGACGCAGCAAGGCCCGATCGGCGCGCTGGTGGTGCAGAGCTACACCGGCGACGTGCGTTACACCGAATGCGATCTCGAACTGCTCCAGTTCGTCTCGACCCAGGTCGCCGCTGCGATCGAGCGCCAGCAGATGGACGCACGCCTGCGGCACATCGCCCGGCACGACCCGCTCACCGACCTGCCCAACCGCACGCTGCTGCACGACCATATCCAGGGCGCGCTGCTGCGCGCGCGCGAGCAACAGCGCCGCCTCGCCCTGCTCTACATCGACCTCGATGGCTTCAAGCAGGTCAACGACAGCCTGGGCCATGCGGCCGGCGACCGGCTGCTGCAGGAGACGGCGGCCCGGCTTCGCGGGGTGGTCGGGACGAACGGCATGGTCGGGCGCCTTGGCGGCGACGAATTTCTGGTGCTGCTCGATGGCGACCCTCGGGCCGAACAGGCGCTGCTGATCGCCGAGCGCCTGCGCACACGCCTCGGACAACCCCTGACGCTCGCCGAGCGCGACGTGACGGTGTCGCCCAGCATCGGCATCGCGCTCTACCCGGAGCACGGCGACGACTTCAAGCAGCTCATTCGCTGTGCCGACGAAGCGATGTACGCGGCGAAGAAGTCGGGCGGCAACCGTGTGCGACTCCAGGACGGCGCGGTCGAACCGGATTGAGCCTACAAGTCGCGTGGAGCAATTGCGCTAAGGTTCGAAGCCGCGTTCCGCCGGAGCGCGCGCCCGTTGTTCGACTTCTTTCCGAGGGACCTGCCATGTCTTCTTCCCCGTCCCCCGCTGCGCCGGCCCGCAAGCACTTCTCCATGATCCGCGGCTTCCATCTGGCCGACGTCTTCACGCTCGGCAATGCCGCCTGTGGCGTCGGGGCGGTGTTCCTGGCGATGGCCTACATGGCGAGCCAGTCGCTGGACCAATACCTCTGGGCTGCGGCACTGGCTCCGGCGGCCTTCATCTTCGACGTGTTCGATGGCCGCGTCGCCCGCTGGCGCCAGACGCATTCCGCACTCGGGCGCGAGCTCGATTCTCTGGCCGACATCATCTCGTTCGGCGTGGCACCGGCAGCGCTCGCGTTCGCCGCCGGCCTGCACGGCGGCTGGGACTGCGCGGTGCTGATCTATTTCGTCGGCTGCGGCGTGAGCCGGCTGGCCCGCTACAACGTCACGGCCGAGGCGCTGTCCGAAGGCGCCGACAAGGTGAAGTTCTTCGAAGGCACGCCGATCCCGACCAGCGTCGCGCTCGTCGGTGTTCTGGCCTGGGCGGCTTGGAAAGGCGCCGTGGGCGACGCGGTCTGGGGCGGCGCGTGGGCCCTCGGGCCGTGGACGCTGCACCCGCTGGTCCTGCTGTTTGGCCTGTCCGGCACGCTGATGATCAGCAAGACCCTGCGCATCCCTAAATTCTGACCATGAACAACCCGCATTTCACGCAACGCCATCCCTCAGGTTTCGACGCGCTGGTGAGCCTGGCTGCGGCCGAACCCATCGCGCCCGACTGCGACCACTTCTATTTCCTGCGCCACGGCCAGACCGGGCGCAACGCTTCGCGCATTTTCCAGGCGGTCGACGAGCCGCTCAGCGAACTCGGCCGGCAGCAGGCCCGGCTTGCGGCCGAGCGCCTCACGGGCGAACCGATCCGCACGCTGGTGTGCAGCGACGCGCACCGCGCGCTCGAAACCGCTCATGCCGTCGCCGCCTCCCTGCACATCGTGCCGCTGCCAAGGGAAGACTTGCGCGAACGTCACTTCGGCGCCCTGATCGGCACGTCGTCGGTCGACCTCGACTGGAATTGCGCGCCCGAGGGTGGCGAAACGCTCAAGCAATTCGTCGACCGCAAGCGCGCCGCACTGCGCCTTGCACTCGCGCAACCTGCGCCGGTGCTGTTGGTGGCACACGGCGGCACGCTGTACGTGCTGGCGGCGCTGCTGGGCGTGCCGATCGAGCCGTCCGTGCTGGGCAACGCGCAGCCACTGCGCCTCGACCGCAGCGACGGCGCGTGGCGTGTGACCCCGCTGCTCGAGCGCACCAACGACGCTGCGGCATTGGCCTGATCGACGGACGCGCCGTTCATGGACTTCAAAGACTATTACAAAGTGCTCGGCGTCGAGCGCGGCGCTTCGGACGACGAGGTGCGCAAGGCATACCGAAAGCTGGCGCGCAAGTACCACCCCGACGTCAGCAAGGAGGCCGATGCCGAGGCCAGGATGCGCGACGTCAACGAAGCCAACGACGTGCTGCGCGACAAGGACAAGCGTGCGGCTTACGACGCACTGGCCGACCGCGTGGCCCGCGGTGGCCGCCCCGATGGCGACTTCCAACCGCCGCCGAACTGGGACCAGGGCTTCGAGTTCCACCGCGGACCGCGTGGCGGTCCGGCCGATCAGGCCGAGTTCAGCGAGTTCTTCTCGTCGATGTTCGGCGCCTCCGAGAGACGCAGTGCCGAGCGCCAGCAGCACCGCGCGCGCGGCGAAGACCACCACGCCGCCATCGAGATCACGCTGGAAGACGCTCTGCTCGGCGCCGAACGCGAAATCTCGCTGCGCGGCCTCGAGACAGGCGACGACGGTCAGCCCGCCTTCAGGACTCGCACGCTGAGCGTGAAGATTCCCGCCGGCGTGCACCCCGGCCAGTACATCCGTCTCGCCAAGCAAGGCGTGCCGGGCCATGGCGGGGAGCCCGCGGGCGACCTTTACCTGGAGGTGCGCATCGCGCCCCACAAGCTGTATCGCATCGAGGGTCGCGATCTGTATATGACGCTGCCGGTCACCCCGAGCGAGGCCGCGCTCGGCGCGCAGATCGAGGTGCCGACGCCCACCGGCGGCACCGTCGAACTCAGCGTGCCGGCGAAGGCGCGCAGCGGCCTCAAGTTGCGAGTCAAGGGCCGCGGCTTCGCCGGCACGCCACCGGGCGACCTGTACTTGCTGCTCGACATCGCGCTGCCGCCTGCCGACACCGATGCGGTGAAACAGGCGTACGCGCAGCTGGCGCAGGCCAGCGCCTCGTTCAACCCGCGTCGCCATTTGGGAGTGTGAGGACATGACCCGCGTTACCGTCGCCACGAGCACCACCACGACACTGGGCACCATGCATCCGCTGGCCACCGAAGAGCTGGCGCATGCCTGCGGCGTCGGCATCGACTGGGTCGCTCAACTGGTCGAGATCGGGATCGTCGAGGTGTCGTCTCCCACGCCAGCGCAGTGGCGATTCGAGAGCGCCGACCTGCAGCGCGCCCTCGCCGCACGTCGCCTGGAGCGCGATTTCGGCATCGGGCTCGATGCGGCAGCCCTGATCCTCGACCTGCAGCGCGAAGTTCGTCGGCTGAAAGCCACGCTGCGCGCGCAAGGGCTCGAGGACTGATGCCGGAGACCGCCACGATGTCGCCGGGTGCCCCCGCAGGCCAGCGCGACACCCGCCAACGTGCCGCGATTCGCGCAGCGATCGAGCGGTCGACGCGCCCGCTGTTGCCGGCCGAAATCCTCGAGCAGGCGCAGCGCGACGTCGAGGCGATGGGCATCGCCACCGTCTACCGCAATCTGAAGCTGCTGGTCGATGCGCACGAGATCCGCACCGTCGAGCTGCCTGGCGAAGCGGCGCGCTACGAAACGGCCCGTCACGCCCATCACCACCATTTCCAATGCAAGCGGTGCGCCCGCGTGTTCGATGTGCATGCCTGCCCCGGCGATTTCGCCTCGATGGCGCCGAAGGGCTTCAAGGTCGAGGCCCACGAGCTCACGCTTTACGGCCTCTGTGCGGAGTGTGGACAGCGGGCCGATCGCGCCCCTACTTGACCTGCTGCTTGCCGAGCTTGCGCGCCAGCGTGCGCCGGTGCATGCCCAGGCGCCGGGCGGTCTCGGAGATGTTGAAGCCGGTCTCGGCCAGCACCTCGTGGATACGTTCCCACTCGAGCGTCTTGATAGAGGTGGAGCGGTTGGTCAGTTCCACGTCGGTCGTTCCCTCGGCGCGGCCAAAGGCGGCTTCGATGTCGTCGGTGTTCGACGGTTTGGCCAGATAGTGGCAGGCGCCGAGCTTGATCGCCTCCACCGCGGTCGCGATGCTGGCGAAGCCGGTGAGCACCACGATCAGCATGCCCGGATCGTGCGCATGCAGGGTCTGCACACAAGCCAGGCCCGAGGCCTCGCCGCTGAGCTTGAGGTCGACCACGGCGTAACCCGGCGCCTCCGTGCGCAGCAGCGACGCCACCTCGTCGAGGTTGGTCGCGAGCAGCACACGGTAGCCGCGCCGCTCGAACGAACGCCCCAGCGTGCGCGCGAAGGCGGAGTCGTCCTCGACGATCAGCAACAGGCGGTCAGCGTTCATCATCGTCGGGCTCCTCTTCCAATACCACGGCCGAAAGCGGCAGGCTCACTCGCACCACGGCGCCACCCTCGGAACGGTTGTGCGCCGCGACGCTGCCACCCAGCGTGCGCGCCACGTTCACCACGAGGAACAAGCCCAACCCGCCACCCGGGCGGCCCTTGCTCGACCGATAGGGTTTGCCCAGTTCGGCCAGCATCGACGTGGCGAATCCAGGGCCTCGGTCGGTGACGGTGATCTGCAGCTGATCGTCGTCGCGGTCGATCTCCATGCGCACCCAGTAGGGCGAGGCCTCGAGCGCGTTGTCGAGAACGTTGCAGATCATCTGCTTGACGGTCGAATCCGACACCATCGGCAGGTCGTGCCCAAAGCGGTTGTCGTAGACGAACGAAGTGACGGGGCGGGTGTCGCGCCACTCCTGCGTCAGGTCGTCGAGAAAGGTGCCGACCGTGGTCTCGACCGAAGATTCTCCGCGCGCCTCGCCGGCGGACAGCAGGACGCCGCTGACGATGGTCTTGCAGCGCTGGAGCTGGGTCTGCATCTCTCCGATCTCCTGCAGCAGCTCGGGATGCGCGGTGAACTCCGGCATGCGCCGCCAGTCCCCGAGGATCACCGCCAGCGTGGCGAGCGGCGTGCCCAGTTCGTGCGCCGCGCCGGAGGCGAGCAACCCCATGCGCACGATGTGCTCCTCTTCGGCCGCACGCTGGCGCAGGCCGGCCAGGCGCGCATCGCGCTCGCGCAAGTTGCCGTTGATCCGCGTCACGAAGATCAGCAGCAGCGCCGCGTTGAGGGCGAAACACACCAGCATGCCTTGCACATAGGGACTGGCCAGGCCGCGGTCGTGGTCGAGCGGGAGGTCGAGCGGCCGCGAGAACAGCGCCAAGCCCGCAAAGCAGAGGCTGGTGACGACCACCAGGGTGGCGCTCGACCAGGCTTCGAGCAGCACCGCGCCCAGAATCACCTGCAGCAGATACAGGAAGACGAACGGGTTCGTCGTGCCGCCGCTCAGATAGAGCTGCGCCGAGAGCATGGCCACGTCGACCAGCAGCGCCACGAACAGTTCGCCGTTGGTGATGGCGCGGCCGGTGCGCCAGCGCAGCAGGCTCGCGATGTTGAAGGCCACCAGGCAGCCGAGGATGGCGAACATCGCGCCCAGCGGCAGCCGAATCTGCAGGCCGTAGTGAACGACCTCGATCGTGACGATCTGGCCGATCACGGCGATCCAGCGCAGCTGAATCAGCTGCTCCATGTTCTTGAGGCCGCTGGCGTCTCGAAAGCGCGGCGCGTGAGGCGCCGGGGTCGAAACGGCTTCAGGGGTGGGTCGCGGCATCCGTGTCGTCTCCTCGGGCAGAGGACGCATTCTCGCCATGTCGACCCTGCGCCCGTCGTCGGCCCGCACGCCGCTCTTCGCGCACTGCGTAGCCGGCGCCGAGCGCCACCATCAGTGCCAGTGCGTACCACGTCAGGGCATAGACCAGATGGCTGTTGTGGAACGCGATGACGGTGAGCCCGGCCACCGGCCACACAGGCTCGCCGGCGGCCGATGGTTCGGCTTCTGCGTCGACGAAATACGGAGCTGCGTCGGCGACACCACGCTTGGCGGCGATGGCCGGGAGGTCGCGTGCGTACCAGCGATCGGCCGCCGGGTCGTTCCTCCGCGGAAAGACGCCGCTTGGTTCACTCATGCGCAGCAACCCTGTCACGACGACCTGGCCGGCCGGCTCGTCGCCACGGCTGCTGCGCTCACGCAGCTCGGGCGGCACAAAGCCACGGTTGACAAACACGCTGCGGCCGTCGGCCTGCCGAAGCGGCGTCAGCACCCAGAAACCGGAACCGCGTTCGGTCGTCGCCTGGACCCACGTTTCGCGATCGTGCTCGAAGGTGCCGGTAAGGCGCACATGCCGGTATTCGTCGTCCGCCGTGCTGACTTGCGGCCAAGCGGCGAAGCCGGGCGCATCGACGGCCGGCGCGCGCACACGCTGCGCAACGCGTTCGATGAGGTCGAGCTTCCAGCCGCGGCGCTCGACCTGCCAGGTGCCGAGCGCGATGAAACCAGCGAACAGGCACAAGGCGCAAATGCCCAGCACGACCCGCAACGCGACAGAGCGTGGCCCACGCTCCGGTGCGGCGTCGTGGCGCTGCGCCATGCTCAGGGCATGTTCTTCATGTCGTGGATCATCGGCATCATGTTGTGGTTGAGGTGGTACATCACCCACAACGAGCCTGCCAGCGTGATGACCACGAGCACCAACGTGAAGATCAGAGCCAGCATCGACCAGCCGCCCTCGACCTTGGTGTTCATGTGCAGGAAATAGATCATGTGAACCACGATCTGGACGGCCGCAAAACCGAGGATGACGAGCGCGGTGGTGCTCGAACTGTCGAACACCTTCGCCATCACCAGGTAGAACGGAATGACGGTCAGGATGACCGACAGCACGAAACCGATGGTGTAGCCCTTGACGGTGCTGTGCGGGCCATCGTCGTCGTGGTGATCGTCGTGACCGTGCGGGTCGTGGTTGTCTTGATGTGCGCTCATGGCAGCACTCCCATCAGATACACAAAGGTGAAGACGCCGATCCAGACCACGTCCAGGAAGTGCCAGAACATCGACAGGCACATCAGGCGGCGGCGGTTTTCGGTGATCAGGCCGCGGCGCGACACCTGCACCATCAGCGTCACCAGCCAGATGAGACCGAAGGTCACGTGCAGTCCGTGCGTGCCGACCAGCGTGAAGAACGACGACAGGAAAGCGCTGCGCTGCGGCACCGCGCCTTCATGGATCAGGTGGGCGAATTCGTAGAGCTCGAGGCCGATGAACGCCGCCCCGAACAAGCCGGTGATACCCAGCCACACGAGCACCTGCTTCACCTGCTTCTTCTGCATGCCGATCATGGCGAAGCCGTAGGTGATCGACGACAGCAGCAGCATCGACGTGTTGATCGCGACCAGCGGCAGGTCGAACAGGTCGGCGCCCGACGGCCCTGCCGCATAGCTGCGACCGACCACCGCGTGCACTGCGAACAGGCACGCGAAGATCAGGCAGTCGCTCATCAGGTAGAGCCAGAAACCCAGCAGCGTCGCGTTCTGGGGATGGTGGTCGCCGGGAACGTAGAAGCGCTGGTTGTCGGGCGCGTGAACGTCGCCCGAATGCAAGGTGGCGGCTGTATCAGACATGGCTGGCGAGGAGGCGGGTACGCAGGTCTTCGGTGCGGACGACTTCGTCCGCCTCGATGTGGTAGTCGCGCTTGTAGTTGAAGGTATGGAAGATCGTCACGCCGACCAGGGACAGCCCGGCCAGCACGGCCAGGGGCCACATGTGCCAGATCAGGGCGAAGCCGATCAGCGTGCTCAAGCCTGCGATGACGATGCCAGCCCACGTGTTCTTCGGCATGTGGATCGGGCGGAAGCCCTCGGTGGGCCGCTGGTAGCCGCGCTTCTTCATGTCCGACCAGGCGTCGTTGTCATGGATCACCGGCGTGAACGCGAAGTTGTAGGCCGGCGGCGGCGACGAGGTCGACCATTCGAGCGTGCGGCCATCCCACGGGTCGCCGGTGTGGTCGCGCAGCGTCTCGCGGCGGCGGAAGCTCACGTACAGCTGGATCAGGAAGGACGCGATGCCCAGCGCGATCAGCACGGCGCCGAACGCGGCGATCTGGAACCAGATCTGCAGCGACATGTCCTGGAAGTGGCTCATGCGGCGCGTCACGCCCATCAGACCGAGGATGTACAGCGGCATGAAGGCCATCCAGAAACCGACCAGCCAGAACCAGAACGACACCCTTCCCCAGAAATCGTCGAGCTTGTAGCCGAAGGCCTTCGGGAACCAGTAGTTGATGCCGGCGAACAGGCCGAACAGCACGCCGCCGATGATCACGTTGTGGAAGTGCGCCACCAGGAACAGGCTGTTGTGCAGCACGAAGTCGGCGGGTGGCACGGCCAGCAGCACGCCCGTCATGCCGCCGATCACGAAGGTGACCATGAAGCCCATCGTCCACAGCATCGGCACTTCGAAGCGGATGCGGCCGCGGTACATCGTGAAGAGCCAGTTGAAGATCTTCGCTCCGGTCGGGATCGAGATGATCATCGTGGTGATGCCGAAGAAGGAGTTGACGCTCGCCCCCGACCCCATCGTGAAGAAGTGATGCAGCCACACCAGGTACGAGAGGATGGTGATCACGACCGTGGCGTACACCATCGACGCATAACCGAACAGGCGCTTGCCGGAGAAAGTGGACACCACTTCGGAGAACACGCCGAACAGCGGCAGGATCAGGATGTAGACCTCGGGGTGCCCCCAGATCCAGATCAGGTTCACGTACATCATGGCGTTGCCGCCGAAGTCGTTGGTGAAGAAGTTCGTGCCGACGTAGCGGTCGAGCGACAGCAAGGCCAGCACCGCGGTCAGCACCGGGAAGGCGGCCACGATCAGCACGTTGGTGCACAGCGAGGTCCAGGTGAAGATGGGCATCTTCATCAGCGCCATGCCGGGCGCGCGCATCTTCACGATGGTCGCGAGCAGGTTGATGCCCGAGAGCAAAGTGCCGACGCCCGCGATCTGCAACGACCAGATGTAGTAATCCACCCCCACGTCGGGGCTGTGCAGGATGCCCGAGAGCGGCGGGTAGGCGAGCCAGCCGGTGCGAGCGAATTCGCCGACGAACAGCGAAGCCATCACGAGCACTGCGCCGCTGGCGGTCATCCAGAAGCTGAAGTTGTTCAGGAACGGAAAAGCCACGTCGCGCGCGCCGATCTGCAGCGGCACGACGTAGTTCATCAGGCCCGTGACGAGCGGCATCGCCACGAAGAAGATCATGATCACCCCGTGCGCAGTGAAGATCTGGTCGTAATGGTGCGGCGGCAGGAAGCCGGTGTTGTCACCGAAGGCCATCGCCTGGTGCAGCCGCATCATGATGGCGTCGGCGAAGCCACGCAGCAGCATCACCAGCCCGAGGATCACGTACATGATCCCGATCTTCTTGTGATCGATGCTGGTGAACCATTCGCGCCAGAGGTAGCCCCAGGCTTTGAAGTACGTCAATGCAACGAGCAGCGCCCCGCCACCCAGCACCACGGCGGCGAAGGTGGCCAGCAGGATCGGGTCGTGCAGCGGAATCGCCTCCCAGGTGAGGCGGCCGAAGATCAGCTTCGTAAGGTCGAATGAGTCGGGCATGGAGATCCGGGAAACGGTTTACAGCGGCTGCGTCGCAGCGGGCACGGAAGTCGGGAACGCGCCGACCGGGTCGGTCACCGAGCACATGGCGCCGACGTAGTTGCGCGGGCGCGCCAGCTCGGCATCGAGATCGAGGCCCAGGCGGCCGCGCGTGGCGGCATCGAGCGTGGCCACGTTGTAGGCGCCCGGGATGCCCAGGCCGCCTCCGGCGTCGATGGCCATCATGTCCTTCATGCACATGCGGTTGGCCTCGACGCAGCGATTCAGGATGGCGTCGTAGAGGCCCGGCGCCACGGCGCCGAAGTGGCGCACGGGATCGCGCTCGGTGGGTTTTTCAAGCTGCAGGTAGCCGCCGCGGCTCAGTTCGGTGCCCTCGGCCTTCACTTTCCGCACCCAGCTGTCGAAGTCGCCATTGCTCAGGCCATGGAACTTGAATCGCATGCCGGAAAAGCCGGCGCCGCTGTAGTTGGCGGAGAAGCCTTCGTACTCGCCCGGCTTGTTGATGACGGCGTGGAGCTTGGTTTCCATGCCGGCCATCGCATAGATCTGGCCAGCCAACGCGGGAATGAAGAACGAGTTCATCACCGTCGACGAGGTGATCTTGAACTGGATCGGCCGGTCGACCGGCGCGGCCAGTTCGTTCACCGTGGCGATGCCCTGCTCCGGGTACAGGAAGAGCCACTTCCAGTCGAGCGCCACCACCTCGACCACCAGCGGCTTGGTGTCCGCCGGGATCGGGCGCTGCGCGTCGATGCGCGACAACGGACGGTAGGGGTCGAGCGTGTGGGTACTGATCCATGTCAGCGCGCCCAGGGCGATGATGATCAGCAGTGGCGCGGCCCAGATCGCGAGCTCGAGCTGGGTGGAATGGTCCCAATCGGGCGCGTAGTCGGCCTCGGCCTCCTTGTTCGACTGGCGGTACTTCCAGGCGAAAAAGAAGGTGAGTGCGATCACCGGAACGATGATCAGCAGCATCAATACCGTCGAGATGACGATCAGTCGCCCCTGCTGGATGGCGATGTCGCCCGAAGGATTGAGCAGCACCGTGTTGCAGCCCGCCAACAGGAATGCGGGCAACAGAAGCAAGACGCGTGGGTTCTTGAGGAAGGGCATGCCGAGGAATTGGAGCTTGTGCTTGCGCGTGGAGCCTGCGAATCTACGGGCATTGGCGGGAAATGGGCATTGGACGTTTTGTCCTATGGCATCAAACGCCGGAGAGTGAGACGCTCTGCGTTGCCGCAAACGACACCCGGAACAGAATTCTGCAAAGCCCATGACGACGTCTTCCCTCGGTACACACAACAGCGAACCCGCTCCGGGTGGCGACATCGCCCGCTCGGTCGGCGGTGATTCGCACGTTCATCCCGGCGAGATCGCAGTCGGCGTGGTGATCGGACGCGCCTCCGAATACTTCGACTTTTTCGTCTACGGCATTGCCTCGGCGCTGGTGTTTCCTGCGATCTTCTTCCCCTTCGCAGACCGTCTGACGGGCACACTTTACGCCTTTGCAGTGTTCGCGCTGGCCTTCATCGCACGTCCTTTCGGCACTGCTTTGTCGATGTTCATCCAGCGCCGCTACGGCCGCGAAGCCAAGCTCGCTTCAGCCCTCTTCCTGCTCGGAACGTCCACCGCGTGCATCGCCTTCCTGCCTGGCTACGCGAGCATCGGGCCGGCGGCCATCGTGCTGCTGTCGTTCTTTCGCATCGCGCAGGGCATCGCATTGGGTGGATCGTGGGACGGCCTGCCCTCCCTGCTGGCGCTGAACTCGCCGCAGAATCGCCGGGGCTGGTACGCGATGCTGGGCCAGTTGGGCGCGCCCGTGGGCTTCATCGTGGCCGGCGGACTGTTCGCCTATCTGGTGTCGAGTCTGACCAGCGAGGATTTCCTGAGCTGGGGCTGGCGCTACCCGTTCTACGTGGCTTTCGCGATCAACGTGGTGGCTTTGTTCGCGCGGCTGCGGCTGGTGGCGGCCACCGAATATTCGCGACTGCTCGATGAGCGTGAACTCGCACCCACCGGCATCGTCGAATTGGGGCGGAGCCAGGGCTTGAACATCGTGATCGGCGCGTTCGCCGCGCTCGCCAGCTACGCCTTGTTTCACATCGTCACGATTTTTCCACTTTCATGGATCTCGCTGTACTCCGAGCAGTCGGTCAGCGAATTCCTGGTGGTACAGATCATCGGCGCGGCCCTGGCGGCTGTGGCCATGGTGGCGTCGGGCAAGATTGCCGACCGTGTCGGCCGTCGGTACACCCTCGGTGCGCTGGCGGTGGCTATCGCCGTGTTCAGCGGCTTCGCGCCCACGCTGCTCGATGGCGGCGCCTTTGGGCAAGACACTTTCATCCTCGTCGGCTTCGTCCTGCTCGGGCTGTCGTACGGTCAGGCGTCCGGCACGGTGACTTCGAATTTCCCAGCCAAGTACCGCTACACGGGCGCGGCGCTGACGGCCGACGTTGCCTGGCTCGTGGGCGCTGCCTTCGCCCCGCTGGTGGCGCTGGGGCTGTCGGCGCATTTCGGGCTCGGGTACGTCAGCGTCTACCTGCTTTCGGGCGCGGCATGCACGCTGGCTGCGCTGGGTGTGAACCGGGCGCTCGAAGCGCGCGATCCGCAACAGGACTGAGGCCTGGTGCGGCGCGCGCCGCCGACGTTCACTCCGCCTGGATGCCGGCGGCCTTCACGATACCGCCCCATTTCTGCGACTCGGCGGTCTGGAATTTCGCCATCTCTTCGGGCGTGGTCGTGAAGACCTCGGTGCCGGTCGGCTCGTAGAAGGCGGCCTTGGCGGATTCGCTCTTAGCGGCCTTTACCAGCAGTTCGTTGAGGCGCTTGACCACGGCCGGCGGTGTCTTGGCGGGCGCATAAGCAGCAAACCAATAGCCCATCTCGTAGCCTTTCACGCCGGCCTCCGCGATGGTCGGCACATCGGGCGCCAGCGGTGAGCGCGCTGCGCTCGACATGCCCAACGCGCGCAATTTGCCGGCCTTGACTTGAGGGAGGCCGGTCGTGGTGTCGGTGATCATCATGTGGATCTGGTTGCCCAGAAGGTCGGTCACGGCCAACGTGTTGCTCTTGTACGGCACATGCAGAAGCTTGATGTCGGCCATCTGCTGCAGCAGCTCGCCGGCCATTCGGCTCGATGAACTTCCGCTGCCGAAGCTGTATTTGCCGGGCTCCTTCTTGGCCAGCGCGATGAACTCGGCGACCGTCTTGGCGGGGAACGTCGGGTTGACCACCATGATCTGCCCGCCCTTGCCCAGGCCGGCGATCGGCGCGAAATCCTTGACCGGGTCGTAGGGCAGTTTCTTGTACAGGTGCTCGTTCGCCGCGTGCGTCGTGTTGGTCGTGATGAGCACCGTGTAGCCATCGGACGGCGCCTTGGCGACGAACTGCGACGCGATGAAGCCGCTGGCGCCGGCCCGGTTGTCGATGACCACCGATTGCTTGGTCTCCGCCGTGATGGCGTTGCCCAGCGCACGGGCGATCTGGTCGGTCGCGGTGCCGGCAGCGAAGGGCACGACGAAGGTGATCGGCTTCTCGGGAAAGGCCTGCGCCTGGCTCAAGGCCGGCGCCAGCGCCAGCGCGGCAGCAGCGACTGCGAGGGTGGTAAGACGGTTCATGCGGTGGTGTCTCCTGTGGTTTGCGAAAAAAGATTCAGCCTTCGGATGGGCCGGCGAGCAGGTGCTGCAGGTCGGCCGGCACGTCGATGCGCAGGTCGAGCAGCAGGAAGGAAAGCGACTTCCCGTGCGTGTCGAGGTTCAGCGCGTCGTTGACGCCGCCGTCGAGCACCGCATCGAGCACAAAGTTCATCGCGTGCAGCTTCGGCAGAAGAAAGCGTCGAACATGGCTCGGGGCGCGGTGGCGAAACTGCACGGCCACGGCCTCGGGCGTGACTTGCGCGACCAGCAACGGCCACAGCGCGGGATGCCAGGCAATCACGCTGATGTTGGAACGGTCGCCCTTGTCGCCGGTGCGGCCGTGGGCAGCGCGGTAAAGGGGAACGATGATGGTGGTCATGCATCCACCTCCACCATGGCGAAGCCCACTGGCACGCGCTCGCGCGGCAGCAGGCAGGAGATCGTGTTGAGCCTGGGCGTGAGCGCGGTGCGCACGCCGCCGCCGCCGGCCGGACCGCAGGTGTAGAGCGCCATCACCTCGCGGGTCAGGCGCTCCGCTTCGGCGCGGTCGGCGTGCGTGGCGGCCACGCGCAATCGCACGTCGCGCGCCCCGCAGTCGGGCGTCGCTGCAAGCGCACGGCCGGCATCGTCGGCCAGGATGCTGATTGCGCCGATCAGGTCCACGCGCAGGTCGAGGCCGGCGAGCCGCTTGCGCAACACCTCGCCCGCCATGCGGGCACGGCCCTCGGCGCGCGGGCCGGCATAAGAGATCTCGCCTTCGGCCAGCCAGCCGCCTTCATGGCAGACGTTGACCTTGTAGTGCGTCGGCCGCACATGGCCGCGCACGCCGCTCACGGCCACGCGGTCGCGACCCACCGCCTGCACCTCGGCCTCGCCGATGTCGGCCACCACGTCGGGCGTCAGGTAGGCGGCGGGGTCGTGCACCTCGTACAGCAATTGCTCCTTCACCGTCGCCTCGGTCACGAAGCCGCCGGTGCCGACAGACTTGCCGATCGTGCAATGGCCGTCGGGCGCGATTTCGGCAATCGGGAAGCCGACGTTGTCGAGGCCCGCAACGTCCTTGTAGCCGGGGTCGGCGAAGTAGCCGCCGCAGACCTGTGCGCCGCACTCCAACAGGTGGCCGGCCATGGTGGCGCGGCCCAGCACGTCCCAGTCATCGGCGGCCCAGCCGAAGTGCGACATGGCCGGCCCGACGGTGAGCGACGGGTCGGCCACGCGGCCGCACACCACGATCTGCGCACCCGCGTCGAGCGCGGCGGCGATGGGCTCGGCCCCGATGTAGGCATTGGCGCTGACGATGCGCAGGCCGTCCATCGCGGCGCCCAACGTGTCATGCAACAGCGCCTGGTGTTCGGCCGCCGACAGGTCGTCGCCCTCCACCACTGCGATGCGCGGCGCGGGCTGGCCCAGTTCCTTTGCCATGCGGGCGATGTGGCGCGCCGCAGCGCGCGGGTTGGCCGCGCCGAAATTGCTCACGATGCGGATGTCGTGCGCGAGGCACTTCGCCAGCACCGGCCGCAGCATGGCGTCGAGCAGGGGTTCGTAGCCCGCTTCCGCATCGGTGCGACGGCGCAACTGCGCCAGCGCGAGCGTGCGCTCAGCCAGGGTTTCGAAGATCAGGAAGGCGCGCTGGCCCGGCGGGCCGGCGGCCAGCCGGGCAACCAGCGTGTCGACCACGGGGCCGGCCACGTCGGTGCGGTCGCCCGAGAAGCCGGCGGCACAGCCGATCAGAAGCGCGGGGGTGGATGGAGATGTTTGCATGCGGTCGGCGGAATGTATAGGCTAGGTCGCTATCTGAGAAATAAGACAAACAGATCAAGTGATCCAATCTTTCTATGAATCTTTCCAACAAGCATTTGCGTGCGTTTGTCGTTTTGAGCCAGGAACGTAACTTCACCAGGGCTGCCGAGATCTGCCATCTGTCTCAGCCGGCCTTCAGTGCACTCATCAATTCGCTCGAAGCGAACATCGGCACAAGGATGTTTGATCGCAACACCCGCAGCGTGCAACTCACGACAGAGGGCCAACGCTTCCTTGGCTCGGCAAGCCGCTTGCTCGAGGACATGGAAGGAATCCTGGACGACCTCAACGATCATGTTGAGCGTCGCAAAGGACGGGTATCGGTCGCTGCCCTGCCGTCCTTGGCGGCTGGCTGGCTTCCCGAACTGTTCGCGGAATTTCGCAAGCTCTATCCCGGCATCGAGATCTCCCTTGCAGACGCGCTTTCGGACCAATGCCTTGATCTCGTGCGCATGGGCAAGGTGGACTTCGCGCTGGCCTCCGGCGGTGCGAACTCCGCGGAGCTGAGCACACGATTGCTGTGTTCCGACGACTTCCACCTGGTGTGTCGAAAGGACCACGTGCTTGCACGGCAAAAAACGCTTAAACCGAAGGATTTGCTGAACCATCCCTTCGTTCAACTCAGCAAGTCGAGCAGCGTTCGGCAACATCTCGATGCACTGCTTCATCCTTTGCAGATGAATACCGTGCTGGAGGTCGAGCACCTTGCAACCGTGATGGGCATGGTCAGAAACGATGTCGGCATCAGTGTGGTACCAGGGCTGACCCTTTTCCATTTCGAGCACCCGAACATCGTGACTCGGCCTTTGAAGATGGTCGGAAGCCGGCGAAGCATCCTCCTTGTCACACGCGCGCATCGAACCTTGTCCGTGGCGGCGCAAGCTCTCTACGACTTGGCAATCGCCAGGCGACCTGCAGACACGGAAATTGGTGAGGAACGAGGGCGACGGGTCAGAACCCGGAGTAAACCCTGAGCCCAAACCTTCATCTATCCAAACACCCGATCGATCGATCCAAAAAAGTCATTTCTTCTGTTGTCGTCCGCATCGCAGACTTCGCCGCGCAGCCATCTGCAGCTCATACACGGAGACAACATGCCCAACCTTTCGACCCGCAGATCAAACGGCGATCGCACACGCAAAGCCCTGCCGCTTGCGGCCATTGCGATCGCAGCGCTACTCACCGCATGTGGCGGCAGCGGTGGGGACAACAACGTCAACACACCGACGCCCCCGCCTGCAGGCGGCGGAGAAACAACACCGCCACCGCCCGTGGCACAAGGCCCGACGCCTGAAATCAGGGTGCTTTCGAACCGACCCGACATCGTCTCCGGCGGCGACGCGTTGGTCCAGGTGATCGCGCCTGCAGACGTCGAGGCTTCGGCACTCCGTGTGAGCGTGGATGGCCGCGACGTGACGTCCGATTTCGCGACGCGCAGCGACGGCCGTTTCTATGGCCTTGTCACCGGCCTGAAGGTCGGTGCGAACTCGGTCCGTGCCGACGTCGCCGGCAAGGACGCAGCGGTTCTCACGGTGACGAATTTTCCGATCGGTGGCCCGGTCATCTCCGGCGCGCAGGTCAAGCCATGGACCTGTGCGACCAAGGTCGCTGCGCCGACGGCGACGAATCCCGATCTGGGCGAGCCTCTTGATGAGCAGTGCAACATCGCCGCACCGGTCTATCGGTATCAGTACCGGACGCTTGGAGGTGCATTCGCGGTCTACAACCCCGACACGCCGCCTGCTGCCGGAGCCATCGCGACGATCACGACAGACGCCGGGACCACGGTCCCTTACATCGTCCGCATTGAACGTGGTGTCGTGAACCGCGGCAAGTACGACCTGGCGTACCTCGCACATCCGGACGATCCGAAGAAGGAGTGGCGACCATGGGAGGCATCTCCTTCGTGGAACCACAAGCTGTTCTGGAAGTTCGGCTCCGGCTGCGAGTACGGCCGCGCCCAAGTGAACCCAGGCAGCGTCCTCGACGACAACGCACTGCGACGCGGCTTCATGGTCGGGTCGTCCGAATTGACGCAGTACGGGAGCCACTGCAACGACGTGACCTCCGCAGAGACCGTGATCATGCTCAAGGAGTACATCACCGAGAAGTACGGCGAGATCCGCTACACCATGTCCGACGGCGGTTCAGGTGGTGCACACCAGCAGAATTTGCACAGCGCCAACTATCCGGGCCTGCTGCAAGGGATCATGCCCACGCAGACCTTCCAGGACACCTGGTCGGTGGGCCGGGAGTTCGCAGACTGCGGCCTTCTCAAGCGCTTCTACGACGTCCAGGACGCGAGTGCGCCGGGCAGCTACGGTCAATCAGACCGCACGGCGATCAGTGGGCATCGCTACAACCAGGTATGCGAAGGGCCAGCCAACACGAACATGGCCAGCCGCACGCCGTTCTACATGGACCCCGAGATTGGAGCTCAGGGATGTGGTGGACAACCCGGTACCTGGTCGCTCACCAATCTCGGCGGAATTCGATGCACGCTGCAGGACTTCAACATCGCGATCTTCGGGCCACGCGATGCCACGGGATATGCAAGAAGCCCGCATGACAACACCGGTGTCCAGTACGGCCTCGTGGGCTTGAACACCGGCAAGGTCTCGGCTGAAAAGTTCGTGACTCTCAACGAACAAGTCGGCGGATACGACATCAATGGAAAGTGGCAGCCTTCGCGCATGGTGGCCGATCCGGGCGCGGTGGAGATCACGCATCGGTCCGGCCGGGTCGCGCATGCGCGGAACCTTGGCAACGTGGCCATCCTCGATCGCCGCGACTTCAACATCATCGAAGAGCATTACGACTTCAGGACCTGGGTCATTCGGAATCGGTTGCTCAAGGAGTTCGGCGACTATGGCAACCAGGTCATCTGGCGCTACAAGTCCAATCCGCCGAATCTGGCAGACCGTGCGTTTGAGACCATGAACCAGTGGCTGGCCAACGTCGAAGCGGACAAGAGCAACAAGCCCCTGCGCGCCAAGATCCTGGCGGCGAAGCCGGCGGCTGCGGTCGATTCGTGCTGGCGCGCGGACCAAGGGGTGTGGAGCACCGACGCCACATACTGCAACGTGGGTGCCGATCCCTCCGCAACATCGGCTGTCACGGGCGTCGGGCTGGATACCCTGAACACGCCGACGCTCGACGAATGGCCGGTCTATCGCGATACGCGGGTTGCAGCAGGTGAAGGCCTGACGAGCGACATCATGAAGTGCCAACTGAAGCCGATGGTGCGCTCCGACTATCTGGTCTCGTTCACGCCGCTGCAGTGGAGCCGACTGCAGGCTGTCTTCCCCGGCGGTGTCTGCGACTACGCAAAGCCCGGCGTGGCACAGGAGGCGCCCGAACCGTGGCAGACGTTCAATGGCGGTCCTGGCGGAAAGCCGCTGGGTCAGGTTCCCGTGTCCGCACGCGCACTCTGAGCGACACGTCCGAGTTCCCCAAAGCCCGCCCAAGAGCGGGCTTTTTTCATGCGTGCTCGGCGCCCGAACGCATGCACCGTGCAGCGAATCGATGTTCTGTTGCGTCGGCGCACGCCTTGACACACGTCGTCGTTCACGTTGCGAGCCGCCGATAATCAGGCGCCATCCCAAGACCCCCGAAAGGCGCTCCGCCCATGCTCGATCTCCTCGTGCGCAATGCCACCCTCCCCGACGGCCGCACCGGCATGTCGATCGCCGTGCAAGACGGCTGCATCGCTGAGGTCACCGAAGGCCTCGATGCTCCCGCACACGAGACGCTCGACGCACAGGGCCTGCTGGTTGCGCCGCACTTCATCGACCCGCACTTCCACATGGACGCCACGCTCAGCTACGGCCTGCCGCGCGTCAACGAGAGCGGCACGCTGCTCGAGGGCATCGCACTGTGGGGCGAACTCAAGCCGCTGCTCAAGCAGGAGGCGCTGATCGAACGTGCACTGGCCTACTGCGACTGGGCCGTGGCCAAGGGGCTGCTGGCCATTCGCACGCACGTCGACACCAGCGACCCGAGCCTGCTCGCCGTCGACGCTCTGCTCGAAGTCAAGCGCCGGGTCGCCCCGTACATCGACCTGCAGCTGGTCGCCTTTCCGCAGGACGGCGTACTGCGGTCACCCGGCGGCGTCGACAACCTGAAGCGCGCGCTCGACAAGGGCGTCGACGTGGTCGGCGGCATTCCGCATTTCGAACGCACCATGGCCGATGGCGCGGCCAGCGTGAAGCTGCTCTGCGAGATCGCGGCCGAGCGGGGGAAGCTGGTCGACATGCACTGCGACGAGTCGGACGATCCACTCTCGCGCCACATCGAAACGCTGGCTTTCGAGGCGCAGCGCCTGGGCCTGCAGGGCCGCGTGACCGGCTCGCACTGCACGTCGATGCACAGCATGGACAACTACTACGTGAGCAAGCTGCTGCCGCTGATCGCGCAGAGCGGCGTCGCCGTGATCGCCAACCCGCTCATCAACATCACGCTGCAGGGCCGCCACGACACCTACCCCAAACGCCGTGGCATGACGCGCGTGCCCGAGCTGATGGCAGCCGGCGTGACGGTCGCCTTCGGTCATGACTGCGTGATGGACCCGTGGTACGGCATGGGCTCGGGCGACATGCTCGAAGTCGCGCACATGGGCCTGCACGTGGCGCAGATGACGAGCCAGGCCGGCATCCGCCGTTGCTTTGAGGCCGTGACGACGAACGCCGCCAAGGTCTTCCATCTGCCGGCCTACGGGCTCGAAGCCGGCTGCGACGCGAGCTTCGTGCTGCTGCAGGCGCGTGATCCGATCGAGGCCATCCGGCTGCGCGCCACGCGGCTCAAGGTGTACCGGCGCGGCACGCTGCTGGCAGAAACGGCGCCAACCGCCTCGACGCTGCACCTGGCCGGCCGGGGAGATCGCACGGCATTCATGCCGGAGCGCGGTACGATCGCGCCCTTGCCGCAGTAGGCTGAGCGAGCTTGCCGACGTGTTCGACACGTCCACCGAGGTCGACGCCTTGGTGCGCGCGTGCCAGGCGCGGCGCGCCTATCTCGGCGCCAGCAACGCCACTGCTTCCGCGTCAGCCGCAGTGGCCATCGCGGTGACCGGCGGCAGCGCATGCCCTTCGCGCAGCAGCACTTCCAGAGCTGCGAGCGGCAAAGGCCGGCTGAAGTAATAGCCCTGAATCTGGTCACAGCCATGGCCTTGCAGAAAGGCCAGCTGTGCCGCGGTCTCAACCCCTTCGGCGATCACTTCCAGCTTCAGGCTGTGGGCCAGGCCGATGATGGCCAGCGTGATCGCGGCGTCGTCGGGCCGGCTGGTGATGTCGCGAATGAAGGCGATGTCGATTTTCAGCTTGTCGACCGGAAAGCGCCGGAGGTAGGCCAGACTCGAATAGCCGGTACCGAAATCGTCCACCGAAATCTGCAGGCCGCGCCGACGCAGCCCCTGAAGCACCGCGACCGTGTGAGCGGTGTTCGCCATCAGCGAACTCTCGGTGAGCTCCAGTTCGAGCAGATGCGCCGGAATGTCGTTGCCGGCCAGCACGCGCGCGATCTCCGCTTCGAGATCGCCCTCGATGAACTGGCGCTGCGCGATGTTTACCGCAACCTGCACGTCGCCGATGCCCGACGCGCGCCAGAGCCTGATCTGCCGGCACACCGACGCGATGACCCAGTCCCCGGCCCGCACCATCAGGCCGCACTCCTCGAGCACCGGGATGAAGTCGGCCGGCGAGACCAGGCCGTGGCCTGGACGCTGCCATCGCAGCAGCGCCTCGACACCGACGACGCGGCCCGTGCCCAGGTGAACCTTGGGCTGGTAATGCAGCACGAACTCTTCGTTGTCCAACGCATCGCGCAGCGCCATTTCGAGCTCGAGCCGGACGAGCGCATCGGCATTCATCTGCGGTGTGAAGAAGCGGCTCGTGTCGCGACCGCCCTGCTTGGCCTGGTACATGGCGGTGTCGGCGTATTGCAGCAGCGTATCGGCGCTGTTCGCATCTTCCGGGTAGATGCTGATGCCGATGCTGGCGGTCGACACCACGCTGCGGCCACGCAGATCGAAGGGCGCGTGCAACGCCTCGCGGATGGCGTGCGCCACGCTGACCGCACGTGCCTGCACATCGTCGTGCGGGTCCTCCTGCATCAGCACGATGGCGAACTCGTCGCCTCCGAGCCGGCCGACCGCGTCGCGCAGTTGGATGCAGCTTGCCAGCCGGTCGCTGAACCGCACCAGCAGCTCGTCGCCCACGGCGTGACCGAGCGTGTCGTTCACTTTCTTGAAGTGGTCCAGATCGACGATCAGCACCGCCACGCGCCCGCGCCCGTCGGATGCCTGGCCAATGGTCTTGCGCAGCACCTCGTAGAACAGCGTGCGGTTGGGCAGGCTGGTGAGCGCGTCGTAATGCGCCAGGTGATGCAGCCGGTGTTCGGCCTTCTTGCGCTCGGTGACGTCGCGCGCGACTGCCACCACCGTCCAGTGCTCGTCCAGGCGATGGGCCGTGCGCGTCACCTCGATCGACACCTGCCGGCCGTCTTTGCGCCGCAGCTGGACATCCGCCAGCCGGTGTTCGACGTGGCCGGCAACGACGTCCTCGATCACGCGGCGCGCCGCGTCGGGCTCGGTGCCGCCCAGCGCGGCCGGACCCAGCTTGAACAGCTCTTCGCGCGTGTAGCCCGACATGCTGCATGCCGTGGCGTTGACCTCCACGAAGAGCAGGCTGGTGCGGTCGATCAGGAAGATGGCGTCGGCCGTGGCGTCCATCGCGGTCCGAAAGCGCTGCAGTTCGGCTGTGCGGGCGCGCACCTGCTTCTCGAGGATGGCGCCGTGGTCGCGAAGGAAGTCGTTGAAAGCCTTCAGGCGCAGCAGGTTGCGCACCCGCAGCCACAGCTCGGCACGGTCGACCGGCACGGTGAGCACGTCTTCGGCGCCTGCCTCGAGGCTGCCGAGCCTCGAATGCCGGTCGACCATCGCGGTCACCATGATGATCGGGATGGCCGAAGTCTGCGGCTTGGACTTCAGGATGCGGGCCATCGTGTGGCCGTCCATGTCCGGCATCATCACGTCGAGCAGGATCAGGTCGGGCGCCTCGAGCGCGATGCGCTCCAACGCCTCACGGCCGCTGGCGGCACTCCACGTCACATAACCTTCGGGCGCCAGCAACACTTCGAGCAGTCGCCGGTTCGGCAACTGGTCGTCGACGATGAGGATGGTCGCCGGTCGATGCTTCACGCGCGCGGGACGCTTTTCGCCAGCAACGAGTCGATAGCCGCATAGAGCTCGAGGTAGCGAAGCGGCTTGGCGATGTAAGCGTCGCAGCCCGCGGCCTCGGCTTTCGCCTGATCGTCCTTCATCGCCATCGCGGTCAGCGCGATCACGGGAATGGCGGCCGTCTCCGGTGCCTTCTTCAGCAATGCGGTGGCGGCCAGCCCATCCATGCCGGGAAGCTGCACATCCATCAGGATGAGGTCGGGGCGCTCCGTGCGTGCGAGCGTCAGGCCACTCTCGGCGTCGGCGGCGCGCAGGGTCGCGTGGCCGGCGTTGTGCAGCAGCAGGCACGCCAGCTTCATGTTGGCCGGGTTGTCTTCGACGATCAGGACAAGGGCCATGACGCTCCTCCGTGGGTCTCTGCGGGGTGCAGCGCGCGGCGGACCTGCTCGATGAATCGGGTGCGGTCGAAGCCGGCCTTCTCCACGATCTCCACGGGGGGACCGGGAATGCGCTCCAGCGCCGCGCGATCGGCGGCGGTGATCTGCCGCGCCGTCACCACGACGATCGGAATGTGGGCCGTGTCGGGGTCGCGGTGCAGCGCAGCGACCACCTCGAAGCCGTCCATGTCGGGCATCGTCAGATCGAGCAAGATCAGGTCGGGCCGTGCGCGCTGCACGGTCGCGAGCGCGTCGGCGCCGCTGTAGGCCCGCGTCACGGCGTAGTCGGGGTGCGTCAGGAAGGCGGCGATCATCTCGACGGCGACCGGATCGTCATCGACCACCAGCACGTTGTACACGCGGCCCGGTGCGGGGTGAAGCCCGAGCCGATGCAGCGTGGCCTTGAGCTGGGCACGGCCGATGGGTTTCTGCAGGCCGGCCGCCGCGCCGTGGTTGAGCGCTTCGGTCGCGTCGGCCACGCCCGCGATGATGACCACCGGCGGGTGCGACACCGCGGCGTCTTCGCGCAGCCGTTCCAGCAGCTCCCAGCCATGCATGCCGGGCAGTTCGAGGTCGAGCGTGATCAGGCTGAGCGCGTGGTGCGGTGCCACTTCCAGCGCGGCCTCGCCGCTGGCGGCGCGCAGCACGGTGAAGCCTTCGGCCTCCAGCAGCAGCCGCACCAGGTCGGCCGCCTTGTCGTCGTCTTCCACCACCAAAGCCACACGCTCGGCGAGTTGCGTGCTTCCGCCTGCATCGGCCTCCGCGCTGCCTTGCGCATCCGCAACGGCGGGCAGCGTCGCGAACAGCGGCAGCCACACGGCGAAGCAAGCGCCTTCGCCTTCCGCGCTGGTGACAGCCACCGTACCGCCCTGCAGCTCGGCCAGCTGCTTGACCATCGCCAGGCCGAGCCCGGTGCCGGCGAACTTGCGCGCCAGGCTGCTGTCGATCTGAATGAAGGCCTGGAACAGCCGTGTCATGTTCGGCGCTGAAATGCCGATGCCGCTGTCGGTGACGCGGATCTCCAGAAACTCGTCGTGTTCGCTCTTCGCCAGCTCGAAACGATGCGACGGCCAGCTGCCCGGCAGTGCGCCCACGAGGGCGCGCGGCACCCGCCGGGCCTGCAGCGTGACCCGCCCGCCGTCGCCGTTGAACTTGACGGCGTTCGACAGCAGGTTGTAGACGATCTGCTTGGCCTTGCGCGCGTCGAGCTGCGAGGAGCCGAGCGCCTCGTCGATGTCCAGCGTCAGCTGGATGCGCTGCGCGGCCGCCTTGTCCTTGACGATCGACAGGCTGTCCTTGAGCAGCCGGCCGAGGTCGACCGTCTCGAGCTCCAGCGTCATCATGCCGGCCTCGACCTTGGTCAGGTCGAGGATGTCGTTGATGAGGGAGAGCAGGTGCAGCCCGCTGTTGAAGATGTCGCCGATGTAGCCGGTCTGGGTGTCGCTCATCGGACCCATCAGGCCGTCCTTGAGCGCTTCGGAGAAGCCGATGATGGCGTTGAGCGGCGTGCGCAGCTCATGCGACATGGTCGCCAGGAACTCCGACTTCATGCGGTTGGCATGCTCGAGCTCGACGTTCTTCTCCTCCAGCGCGCGCTCGAAGCGGCGGCGGTCGGTCACGTCGCGCGCCGCAGCGATCACGCCCTGCAGTTGGCGGTCGCGGTTGTAGAAGGTGGCCGCGTTGTACGACACCACCGTTTCGACACCGTTGATGGCCCGCACGGTGAGCTCGTAGTCGCTCACGCGGTTCTCGGTCAGCACGCGACCGATGGCGGCGTCCGCGCGGTCGGGGTCGGTGAAGAAGTTGCGGCAGGGCGCGCCGATCAGCTCGTCGCGGGTGCGCCCGGTGAGCGCGATCATCTGCTGGTTGACGTCGGAGATGATGCCTTGGGGGTCGGTCATCATCAGCGCGTCGATGTTCGATTCGATCAGCGAGCGCGTGTAGAACTGCTGGTCGCGCAAGCGCTGGTCGAGCAGCGACTTGGCCGCCTCGATCTGCTTGCCCACCGTGTTGTCGGTGCCGATCAGCAGGTAGCCGATGATGGCCTCCTGCGGATCGCGCAGTGCGGTCACCGACACGATCGCCGGGAAGCGGCTGCCATCCTTGCGGATGTAGGTCAGCTCGTAGATGTCCTCGATGCCGCGCGAAGCCTTGAACACCAGCGCCTCGAAGCCCGGCGTGATCGTCGTTCCCAGCTCCAGGCTCAGCGCCTCGGCGCGCGCGATCACCTCTTGCGGGTCGGAGATGTCCGCCGGCGTGATGGTGTCGACCATTTCCGCGGCCGTGTAGCCCAGCATCCGCTCGGCGCCCACGTTGAAGATCTGGATCACGCCCTTGGCATCGGTCGCGATGCTCGAGAAATTGGCGCTGTTGAAGATCGCGTCCTGCAGCGCGCCCATTTTCATGAGCGTCTCCTGGCGGCGGAACTCGACGATGCCGTCCGGGCCGGCCGGCATATCGCCTGGCGCGTCAGCACCCGGCAAGATGCACCCCGAGGTCAGCGGCACTGTCAGCACGTGCCGCCGGGGCGTATGTGCGGCTGAATTCGTAGCCGATGGAGGCTGTCATGAGAGTCGTCCTCCAGTGAGGATATGGGAGGCCGCGAGGGTCGTGCGAGACGCACACCGGTGCGCTCAGAGACGTCGACCCGACCCGCGCACGTTAACACGCGCGCGACAACAGTCTTCGAAACGTGTCCGGCCTGGGCACTTCCCGCGGCGACGAAGCTGTCACTTGCCCGCGGCGACCGCCGCGACGCGCTCGTCGATCCAGGCGCGAAACTGCCGCTCGGCTTGCAGCCTGAACTCGTTGCGTGCCCGGTTGCAGGCGGCATGCGCCAGCCGGCGGTGGCTCTGCTTGCGCACGCTGCCCAGCGTCGCGTCGTTGAGATGTTCGATGGTGGCGGACTCGGGCCGGTCGGTCGGTGGGTCGAAATCCATCGGCAGGCCGCACCAGTGACATTGGGGGCCGAAGGTCGCGCGCAGCGCCTTGACGCTCACCGCCCCACCCCCGGCAGCGGCGCCAGCCCCGACGCCAACGCCTCCAGCGCCTCGCCCACCGGCCGCGCCACCTTGAGCGTGAGCAGGTCGTCGGCCCGTGTGCGGCCGAGGTTGACCGCCGCCACCGGCTTGCCCGCAGCGACCGCCGCCTGCACGAAGCGAAAGCCCGAATACACCATCAGCGACGAGCCGGCCACGAGCACGGCGTCGGCGTCGGCCAGCGCTGCGAAGGCGGCGGCCACCCGATCGCGCGGCACGCTCTCGCCGAAGAACACCACGTCGGGCTTGAGCATGCCGCCGCAGCGCGGGCAGTCGGGCACATCGAACGTGGAGAAATCGATGTTGTCGAGATCGGCGTCGCCGTCGGGCGCGGCGCGCGCCTCCAGCGCGGCCCACGACGGATTGCGCCGGCGCAGCTCTTGCTGCAGTGCGGCACGCGGGGTGCGCGTTTCGCAGCCCATGCAGCGCACCGTGTCGATGCGGCCATGAAGGTCGATGGCGCGGGTGCTGCCGGCCGCCTCGTGCAGGCCGTCGACGTTCTGCGTCAGCAACAGGCCGATCCGGCCCTCGCTCTCCAGCCGCGCCAGCGCACGGTGCGCTGCGCCAGGCCGGGCCTGCGCCATGGTCGGCCACCCGACCAGACTGCGCGCCCAATAGCGGCGGCGCGTCGCGTCTTCACCGGTGAAGGCCTGGAAGGTGACCGGCGACGGCCGCTTCCACTCGCCGTTCACGTCCCGGTAATCGGGAATGCCAGAGTCGGTGCTGCAGCCGGCGCCGGTGAGCACGAAGAGCCGCGGGTGGCGGGTGGCAAAGTCCGCAAGCGCGGCAGTATCGGCGTCCATGCGGGGAGCATACGGTGCCGCACCTTGGGCTGCCGCCGCAGGGTTGCTGTCCGAAATCTGAGACAGTACGGGTCGATGCCCGCGCCCTGCTCCCCTTCACTCCCTCGCTTTTCGCGCGCATGGCTGCAGGCTGCGCTCGCGCTGTGCGCGGGCTTTGCGGCCGGCTTGGTGCAGGCCGCGGCGCTGCAGATCGTCGACGACCGTGGCCACGTGGTCGACCTGCCGCGCGCGCCGCAGCGCATCGTGTCGCTGGTGCCCTCGCTCACCGAGACCGTCTGCGCGCTGGGCGCCTGCGAGCGGCTGGTGGGCATCGACCGCCACGCCGACTGGCCCGCCGCGGTCAAGACACTGCCGCGGGTCGGTGGCATGGACGATGCCAATCTCGAGCGCATCGTCGCGCTGCGGCCCGACGTGGTGCTGTTGCGCCCGCGCAGCCGCGTGCTCAACCAGCTCGAGTCGCTCGGCATCAAGGTCGTGGCGCTCGACGCCCGCTCGCACGCCGACATGCGCCGCGTGATGGAAGCCGTGGCCCGCCTCACCGGCCGACCCGGTGCCGGCGAGGCGGCGTGGCGGCGCATCGATGCCCACCTCGACGCCGCCCGCGCCCGCATGCCGCCGGGCTGGCAGGGCCGGCGCGTGTACTTCGAGGTGCACGGCGTGGCGGCCGCCGGCGAGAGCTCCTTCATCGGCGAGACCCTCGCACGGCTCGGCTTGGCGAACATCGTGCCAGCGGCGATGGGCCCGTTCCCGCGGCTCAATCCCGAATTCGTAGTGCGGGCCGATCCCTACCTGTTGATCGCCCCCGCCAGCGCGGATCTGCGCGCGATGGCAGCGCGGCCCGGCTGGGCCGGCATGGAAGCCATACGGCGTGGCCGCAGCTGCAGCTTCGCGCCGACGCGCTTCGACGTGCTGATGCGCGCCGGGCCGCGTCTCGACGAAGCGGCCGACGCCGTGGTCGAGTGCCTGTCGGTGCTCGGCAGCGCCCAGCCCTGAGCCCGGCACGCGATGCCGCGCTCTAGCCCGGCCTGAACTGCTTGCGCAGTGCCGCCTTGTGGCGCCCGATGTGGGCCAGTTGCGCCTCCGCGACCGTGCCGCCGAGATCCTCGCCGTCGCCGTTGAGCACCGCGTTGGCGTGGCCCATGGCGCGCGCCACCACCTCTTCTTCGCCGATGCCCTGCTGAGCGGCAAGGTCGAGCGCCACGCGCTTCATGGCGCGCTGCGAAAGCACCCACATGGCGCCGAAGGTGTCCCATGCCGCAGCCGCTTCCTTGAAGCGATCGCGCTCGGCCAGGATCTGGTCGAGCGGCTTGGCCAGCAATTCATTCACTGCCGCCAGTTGTTCCACGAGCGCGTCATTGCGGGCGGTCGCTTCGCGCAACGCCGCGGCGGCATCGTCGGTGGCCGGTGCGGCAAAGCGGCCATCGGCGCCGGCTGCAGCAATGTGGAGTTTGTCGGACAGGGACATGGCGGTTGCGCGCCGAGGTGGCGGAGAAGTGTTCAGAGGCCGGTGAGCGCGCGGTACGCGGCCCGTGTGGCCGGCGACACCGATGCCAGCGCCATGGCGTGCGAAGTCTGGTGGCGCACCTGGATGCGCGCCGACGCCACTGCGCGCGATCGGCAGAACCAGTGGCAGGTGTGCTGCATCAGGAACAGCTCCGCCGACATCGTGAAGGCCTTGCCCTTGGGCGTCTGGCCGGCCCGGTTGGCCGCCGCATCGGCGATGCCGCGCGCGTGGATCGCGAAGGCCTTGCGTGCATCGAAGGTGGCGGCCGGAAGCAGACGGTCCGCATAGGGAATGGCGATGGGCAGCTTGCTGACGCGGGCGTCGGATTCCTCGACCTTCGAGAAACCCGCCGCGAAACGCTCGAACTGCGAGGCCAGCGCCTCCTCGCTCTGGTCGAGCAGCGCCCAGATCTGGGCCTGCCGCGCCGCGTCGGTCTCGCCGAGGCAGCGCAGGTAGCCACTGGTGAGCGTCTCCATGAGCTTTTCGATCTGGTACTGGCCAAGGTGGCTGCCGAGCAACCGAATCCGGTGCGCCTGCTCTTTGGTCTTGAGCACGTAGGTGCCGATGGCGATCAGGACCACCAGGGTAAAAAATTCCATTGAAATACGGTCGACGTTCGGTTGTTCGAAGGTCGAGTGTAGTGACGCTGCGTGTCAGCCGACGGGCCGTGCCGGCATGGCAGTCGTCTAGCGGCGCATCGGCATGCGGTCGATCTCGGCGAACACCGCGTTCAGGTCGACGTTCGGCCCCTCGGTCATCTTCACGCCGCCGTCCTTGCCGACCAGCACGAAGGTCGGGGCGCCAGCGGCGTCGAGCTTCAGTGCGTCGAGCAGCGCCCGGGTCTGGCGTGGATTCAGCGACTGCGCGTTGCGGCGGCCCTCGCCCGCCACCACGGTGTAGAGCACCATGTCGCGCTCGATGAACGCCTCGCGCGCCGCCGTTTGCTTCAACGTGGACGCGATGCGTTCCAGCAGCGCATCACCCTGCTTCGGCACGACGACGACCACCGGTCGCGTTTTCCAGCGCTCGGCCAGCAATGGGTTGTCTCCCGGTGCCGCCTGCGCGGCGGGGAGCGCCAATGCGAAGACGCCGAGGGCCGGCAACAGCATGGCGAAGCGGCGTAGCGTGAGCGAGGCAGTGAAAAATTGCATGACGGTGGTCCTTGCGATGTTGGCAGGGAGGCCGCGGTGCTTGGACCGCGTGATTCGGTGGTTGCGTGCAAGCTAACCAGGTGCGCCTGCCCTCGCCTGCCGGACAACACCGGCAATCGGCGTCTTCACGCGTTCAGCCCGGCGCTGCGGTGGAGATGCCTGCTTCCCAGGAGCGCAGATGGCGGCACGGCGCCCAGCGCTCGGCCAGCTGGGCCGCACGGCCCAGCGCCCCGCGGCCAGTCTCGAAATCCAGCACGATCAGCCGCTCTGCCGACACGGGGCGCGGGGGCGCTTCGGTGCTGCGGCCGTCGCTGAGCAACCACAGCCAGCGCACGCAGCCGGTCTGACGCGCGAGCAGTGCATCGGCCCTCTGTACCGCCGCGGCGAGGGGCGTGCCGCCACCGCCCCCGATGGGCGCCACCCAGGCATCGTTCCACGCCGCGGCGCGCTGCGGGGGCACGCGCAGCTCGACCGTGTCGCCGCCGAAGCACAGCAATGCCACCGCGTCGCGCCGGCGGTACGCCTCGTCCATCAAGGACAGCAACACGCCCTTCGCCTGCGCCAGCCGGTCGTCGGTGCGCATCGACCCCGAGCAGTCGAGCACCAAGCAGTGCAATGCGCCGCTGGGCGCGGACGGCGCTCGGTGACGCAGGTGTTCGGCCCGCAGCGGTTCGGCACCGCGGGCGGCCAGCGTGCGCGGCCAGTCAAAGGGGGGTACCGGTGAAACACCGCGATCGCGTTCGTCCTGTTGCAGGCCCTGCCCCCGGTGACGCGGCCCGTCCCGGCTCCGGCCGGGCGTGGCGGCATCCCGGAGGCTCAGGCTTTTTTTGCGGCCGCCTCCGCCGCCGCTGCGATGAGCGGACGCAAAGGCTTCACGCGTTCGATACCGACGGGCTCGGGCGGCATGGCGCCCCAATCGGCATCGTCCGTGCCCTTTGGTGCCGAGGGGGCACCGTCGGCCGCGCGCGCCATGTCACGCGGCGGCGGTGCAAGCGGCGGCGCTGCCGTCGGCGGTGCGGAGCCGGGCTTGCGACGGTGCAGCAGCACCGCCTCGGCCACCTGCTCGACATGCGCCTCGGTGATCGCATCGGTTCCCTCCCACGCCGCGAGCGCGCGGGCGGCGCGCAGCATCACCAAGTCGGCGCGCAGGCCATCGACCTCGGCCGACAGGCACAGCGCGCCGACGGCGGCGTGCACGGCGTCGTCGTAAGGCAAGGCTTCGCGGTCGGCCAGCGTGGCGCGGGCGCGGCCCAACGCCAGGGCCAGCGCGCCTTGCGCTTCGGCATGGCTTGCACGAAACCCCTGCGGATCGGCATCGAAGGCCAGCCGCGCCCGCACGATGGCCGTGCGCGCCGCCGCGTCGTCGATGTTGTGCAGCCGCACGCACAGGCCGAAGCGGTCGAGCAATTGGGGTCGCAGCGCGCCCTCTTCCGGGTTCATGGTGCCGACGAGCACGAAGCGCGCGGCATGGCGGTGCGAGATGCCGTCGCGCTCGATGCGGTTGACGCCGCTCGCGGCCACGTCGAGCAGCGAATCGATCAGCGCATCGGGCAGCAGGTTGACCTCGTCGACGTACAGCACGCCACCGTGCGCGCGCGCCAGAAGGCCGGGCGCAAATCGCACTTCGTGGCCGGCCAGCGCCTGACCCAGGTCGAGCGTGCCGACCAGGTGCTCCAGGCTGGCGCCCAGCGGCAGCGTGACGAAAGGCGCGCCCGCCAGCAGCTCGGCCAGCGCACGCGCCGCCGTCGACTTGGCGGTGCCGCGCGGGCCTTCGATCAGCACGCCGCCCAGGCCAGGGTCGACCGCGGCGAGCAGCAAGGCCTGGCGCAGTTGCGGCTGGCCCGCGATGGCGGCGAAGGGGAACGGCAGCGGCAGGGCCGCGCTGTCGGGGGGGGTCATCGGAGTCCTTCCATCTGCTGCTCCTGGTCGAGCAACAGGTCTTCCAGTTGTTGTTGGTATTCGCCGGGGGCTTGCCACAACCCGCGCTGCATCGCCTCCAGCAGGCGGCTCAGGATGTCGTGCAGCGCCTGCGGGTTGTGGTCTTGAATGAACTCGCGCGTGTCTGCGTCCAGCACATACGCATCGGCCACCAGCGCGTACTGGTGGTCGCCGACCACACGTGCGGTGGCGTCGAAGCCGAAGAGGTAGTCGACCGTCGCGGCCATCTCGAAGGCGCCCTTGTAGCCGTGGCGCTTCACGCCGTCGATCCACTTGGGATTGACGACGCGCGCGCGGATGACGCGCGAAATCTCTTCCTTCAGTGTGCGCATGCGCGGCGCCTGCGGGTTGCCGTGGTCGCCGTGGTACATCGCGGGCTGCTGGCCGCTCAAGTGCCGAACGGCCGCGACCATGCCGCCCTGGAATTGGTAGTAGTCGTTGGAGTCGAGCAGGTCGTGCTCGCGGCTGTCCTGGTTCTGCAGCACCACGTCCATGGTCTGCAGGCGGCGCACCAGCGCGTCCTGCGCGGGCACGCCGTCGCTGCCCTGGCCGTACGCGTGCGCACCGCCGTCGACATAGGCGCGCGCGAGGTCCTCGTCGCTCTGCCAATCGCCTCGGTCGAACAGCGGCTGCAGACCCGAACCGTAGTGACCCGGTGCCGAGCCGAAGACGCGCCAGCCTGCCTGCGCACGCGCGGCCTCGGCGCTGGCGCCTTGAGCTTCCAGCGCGGCGGCTTCGCGCAGGATGCGCGCGCGGATCGGGTTGCGCTCGGCGTCCTCGTCGTCCTGCGCGGCCACGGCTTGCACGGCCGCGTCGAACATCTGCACGGCCGCGGGAAAGGCGTCGCGGAAGAAGCCCGAGATGCGCAGCGTCACGTCGATGCGTGGGCGCCCGATGCCGACCGTCGGCAGCACCTCGAAGTCGACCACGCGCTGGCTGCCCGCAGCCCATTTGGGCCGCACGCCGATGAGTGCGAAGGCCTGCGCCAGGTCGTCGCCGCCGGTGCGCATCGTCGCCGTGCCCCAAACCGCCAGGCCCATCGCGACCGGGTACTCACCATGCTCCTGCAAGTGCAGCTCGACCAGCCGCGCCGCCGATTTGAGGCCGAGCATCCACGCCGTCGGCGTCGGGATGGCGCGCGTGTCGACCGAGTAGAAATTGCGCCCGGTCGGCAGCACGTCGGGCCGGCCGCGCGAAGGCGATCCGCTCGGGCCGGCCGGCACGAAGCGGCCTCGCAACGCGCGCGACAACTGGGCGAGTTCCTGCGTGCCGCAGGCGTCGAGGTCGGGTGCAAGGCGGCGCTCGATGCGGGCGAGCACGGTGCGGGTGTGCGGCAGGTCTTGAAGGTCAGTCACTTCGTCGAGCAGCCGCTGCGCCAGCAACTCCAGCCGCTCGCGCGTGTCGCCCTGGTGGCGCCACGGCTCCTCGCTAGCCGATTGCAGCAACGCCGGCCTTGCACCCTGCCACGGCGCGGCTGCGTCGATGTCCAGCGGGTCGAAGGCATCGCCCGGCAGCAGGTCGCGCGACAGTGCGGTCAACAAGCCCGCGTTCTCGCCCGCGCCATCGCCCGACGGATAGCGCGCCAGCGCGACTAGCGTGTCGCGTCGCAAGCGACCTTCGGGCGACTGACCGAACACATGCAGGCCGTCGCGGATCTGCGTTTCCTTGAGCTCGCACAGGTAGGCATCCACGCGCGCGAGCACCGCGTCGTCATCGGCCGCGGCGGCGTTCAGCGCCAACTCTTCGACCAGGTGCTGATCGCGCACGGTCGCGAGGATCTGCGCGCGCAGCACGCGGGCGCGGCGCGCGTCGACCAGCAGCGCGTCGTAGTACTCGTCGACCTGGCGCTCCAGGTCCTGCAGCGGCCCGTGGTTCTCGGCGCGCGTGAGCGGCGGCATCAGGTGGTCGATGATGACGGCCTGGGTGCGCCGCTTGGCCTGCGCGCCTTCGCCCGGGTCGTTGACGATGAAGGGGTAGACGTTGGGCAGCGGCCCGAGGATGGCGTCGGGCCAGCAGGTCTGCGACAGCGCCAGGCTCTTGCCCGGCAGCCATTCGAGGTTGCCGTGCTTGCCGACATGCACCACCGCATCGATGGCGAACACGTCGCGCAGCCAGAAGTAGAAGGCCAGGTAGCCGTGCGGCGGCACCAGTTCGGCATCGTGGTAGCTCGCGTAGTCCTGGGCGCCTTGCACGGCCAGTGAACGCGCCGGCTGGATGCCGACAAAGACCTGGCCGAGCCGCAGCCCCGCGATCATGAAGCGGCCTTGTCGTACCGACGGGTCCTGCTCGGGCGCGCCCCAGCGTGCGTCGATGGCCGCGGCCATGCCCTCGGGCAACGCGGCGAGGCGCGCGCGGTGGTCGTCCAGCGCATAGCTCTGCCAGGCCGGCCGCATCGGCCATTGCGCGGGGTCGTTGGCGACGCCCTGCTGCAGCGTGCGCATCAGCACGTCGCCATCGGCCGGCATCTTTTCCGCATCGCCCAAGGTGTAGCCCTCGGCCGCCAGCGTGCGCAGGATGGCCATCACCGACGCCGGCGTGTCGAGCCCCACGCCGCTGCCGATGCGCCCTTCGCTGCCGGGGTAGTTCGCGAGGATCAGCGCGATGCGCTTGTCCGCCGCGGGCATGTTGCGCAGCCGACACCAGCGCCGCGCGAGCGCGGCCACGAAGGCGATACGGTCGGGCTCGGGCTGGTAGGTCACCACCTCGGTCTGCGTGAGTTCGTCGCGGTGCGACAGGCCCTTGAAGCTGATCGCGCGCGTGACGATGCGGCCGTCCATCTCGGGCAGCGAGATCTGCATCGCGATGTCGCGCGGGCGCAGGCCCTGGCTGTCGGCCAGCCAGTCGTCGCGGTTGCCGCCGCTCACGATGACCTGCAGCACCGGCGCATCGCCAGCCAATTCGGTTAGCGCGTCGCCTGCATTGCCGCCCTGCCCCAGCGCCGCGAAGGCGGTGGTGTTGAGCACCAGCTGCACGGCATGTTCACGGCACACGTCGCGCAGCGTCGAGATGCAGAGCGGGTCCTTCAGCGAATCGAGTGCGACGGGCAGCGGGTTCAGCCCTTCGGACTGCAGGGCAGCCGCCATCGCATCGAACACCGCCGTGTTGCCCGACTGCAGGTGCGAGCGGTAGAAGACCAGCGCCACCACCGGCGCATCGTCGCGCCAACCCGCACGCAGGTCGTCGATGCCTGCGACCGTGCGGCCCGCGCCGAAGGCCACCCCGGGCACATGCAGCGCGACTTGCGGCAGGCTGCGCGGCGGCTGCGGCGGCTCGCCGTGGCCCAGGCCGTGGAAGGCGATGGCGCGCAGGAACTGCAGCGCATTGGCCGCGCCGCCCGAACGCGTGTACTGCCACAGCTCGCGCCCGACCGATCGGGGCAGCGTGCTGCGCGCGAGAAGGTCTTCGTCTTCCTGCAGGTCGCCCGAGAAGATCGCGAGCTGCTGCCCCTTGCGGCGCGCGAGCTTCTCGATCTGCTGCAGGCCGTACGACCAGGCCGACTCCGCGCCCAGGTGGTCGACGATCACGACGCGTGCGTGTTGCAGAACTTCGTCGACGTACAGGTCGAGCGACGCGGGTTGGCGCAGGTACTGCAGGTTGGCCAGCCGCAGCGACGGGTAGCCCGGGTCGCTCGCCGCGAGCGCGGTGCGGGCCGCGGCCAGCAGCGCCAGCGTGGTGTCGGCCGAACTCAGCACCACGATGTCGCCCGGCGTCTGGTCGAGCCGGGTGACGACGCTGTCGTCTTCGACGAAGCGTCCGGGCTGGGTGCTCAGCAGGTGCATGGCGGGCGGGCTTGCAGACTCAGGCCGTCGCGGCGAGTGCGCCCTGCAAGGCTTCGCGCAGCACCGCTTCGTCGAGGTCTTCGCCGATGAAGACGAGCTGCGTGCGCTTGGCCTCGCCCTCGCGCCAGGCGCGGTCGAAGTGGTGGTCGAAGCGTTGGCCGACGCCCTGCACCAGCAGCCGCATCGGCTTGCCCGGGATCGCGACGAAGCCCTTGATGCGGTAGATGGTGTGTGCCGCGACGAGTTCCTCCAGCACGGCGATCAATCGGTCACGGTCGACGGCGGCCAGCTCGATCACGAGCGAGTCGAACTCGTCGTGGTCATGGTCCTCTTCATGGTCGTGGTGGCTCGTGCGCTGGTCGATGGTGGTTTCGGCCGCGCGGCCCTGCCCCAGCAGCAGCGCAAGCGGGAGCTTGCCCTGGCTGGCCGCGACGATCTTTACCTCGGCCGGGATCTCGGCGCGAACCAGCGCCTCGACCTGCGCGCGCGCGGCGTCGTCCATCAGGTCGCTCTTGTTGAGCACCACCAGGTCAGCGGCCGAAAGCTGGTCTTCGAAGAGTTCGTGCAACGGCGACTCGTGGTCGAGGTTGGGGTCGGCGCGGCGCTGCGCGTCGACGGCGTCGGTGTCCTCCGCGAACTGGCCCGAGGCAGCGGCCGGGCCGTCGACCACCGTGACCACCGCGTCGACAGTGAACACGTTCGCGATCTCCGGCCACTGGAAGGCCTGCACCAGTGGCTTGGGCAGCGCGAGGCCCGAGGTCTCGATGATCACCGCGTCGATGTCGCCGCGGCGCGCGGCCAGTTGCAGCATCACCGGCTGGAACTCTTCCTGCACGGTGCAGCAGACGCAGCCGTTGGCCAGTTCGTACAGCGCCCCTTCGCGTTCGTTGCCCTCGTCGTCGCAACCGATGCCGCAGCCGCGCAGGATCTCGCCGTCGATGCCCAGTTCGCCGAACTCGTTGACGATGACTGCGATGCGTTTGCCTTCGGCATTGCCGAGGATGTGGCGCAGCAGCGTGGTCTTGCCGCTGCCGAGGAAGCCGGTGACGATGGTGACGGGAATCTTGGCGCTTTGCATGGTGGGGCTTTCGAAGATGGGTTGAATCATGCCGGCGCGCGAAGCGCGGGCAGCACCTCGTTCGCAAAGAGCGTCATGCCGGCGAGGGCTTGGGCGTTGTCGAGCAGGCCGTTGGCGTTGAAGACGCAGCGCAACGCGCCGATGCCGCTGCGCTGCTGGAGCGCGGCGATCTGCGCATGGCACTGTGACGGATCGCCGTGGATGAACTGGTCGCGCAGCATGCGCTCGGGGTCGATGCGCGGCACTTGGTCGAGCGGCACGCCGCGCTTCGCCGCGAAGAAATTGCGGCGCGCCTGCAGCTTGGCCCAGAGATTGTCGAGTTGCGCCGTCACCTGCGCCGCCGTCGCGCCGATGCACACGTACCGCGCCAGCGAAGAGCGCTGTAGCAGGGTCGACGGGCGGCCTCGCAGGAGTTCCGCGACATGGCCGAGCTGGGTGATCTCCGGCGGCTCCAGGCTCAGCAGCAGCGGGATGTCGCGCGCGACCGCGAACCCGAGCGTCTCCGGCGTGGAGCCGGCGATGTAGAGCGGCACCTGCGCCGCGTGCTGTTGCAACGTGACGCAACCGTGCTCGAAGCGCCCGCGCGTCTCGGCGGCATCGATCTGCAATGCGGCCAACGTCGCCGGCTCGGTGCCGCGGCCCACGCCGATGTCGATGCGCCCGCCGCTCTGGAAGGCCAGCTGTGCGATCTCGTCGGCCAGCATCAACGGCTGGTGCAGCGGCAGCACGAGCACGGCAGTGCCGACGCGCAGGCGCTCGGTGCGCGCCAGAAGCGCGGCGGCCAAAAGCAGCGGCGACGGATACGGCCAGTCGGCGGTCGGCAGACGGAATTCGCTGAACCACACGCCGTCGAAACCCAGCCGGTCGGCGGCATCGAACAGCGCGAAGAAGGCCCGCGGATCGCCCTGCGTGGCTTCGCGGGTCCAGCCGGCGAGGTCGATGCGCATCAGCCTGCCCCCTGCTGGCGCAAACGTGCGCGCAGCATCACGCCCGGCGGCACGCCGATGCGGTCGAACACCACGCCGAAGCTCTCGTCGAGCAGCGCAGCGTGGATCAGCTCCGGGCCGCCATCGATGACGATGCGGCCATCGGCCACCACCACGATCCGGTCGAAATGACGGAAGGCCAGGTCGAGGTCGTGCATCGCCACGATCACCAGCCGCGTGCGGCCACGCGCCGCCAGCGCCTCGACCAGCGTGAGCCGGTGCCGCACGTCGAGCGCGGCGCCGGGTTCGTCGGCCAGCAGGATGGGCGGGTCGGTGGCGAGCACCGTCGCGAGCAGCACGCGCGCCTGCTCGCCACCCGACAGGGTCGACCAGCGGCGGCCGCGGAAGACATCGAGTTGGTGGCGCGCGATCACCTCGTCGACGGTCGGCCATGTGCCTGCGGCCTGCCCACGCGGCGGCGTGAGCCGCATGCAGAGCAACTCTTCCAGTACCAGGTCCCAGTGCGGCTCGAAGTGCTGCGGCATGAAGCCGATCGATTGCGCGCGCTCGGCGGCCGGCACGTCGACCACCGGCCGCGTCCCGAGCCGCACCTCGCCCGTCGCGGGCTTCTCGAGGCCGGCCATCAGCGCGAGCAGCGTCGACTTGCCGGCACCGTTGGGGCCGATGATGGCGACGGAGCCGGTCGCGCCGAAGCCGATCGACACATCGCGCAGGATGGGTTTGCCGCGGCGCGACACGCCAAGGCCGCTGGCTTCAAGAAGATGCGTCGTATCGCTCATGACCGCAGCCTCCGCGCCAAAAGCACGATGAAGAAGGGCCCGCCCGCGACGGCGGTGACCAGCCCGAGCGGAATCTCCGCCGGGGGCAGCGCCGAGCGCGCGATGGCGTCGGCGATCGTCACGACGATGGCGCCGGTCAGCGCCGACGCCGGCAGCAGCGCGCGATGCAGCGGCCCCACCATCCAGCGTGCGATGTGCGGCGCCGCCAGCCCGACGAAGGCGACCAGCCCGCCGTAGGCCACCGCGGCCGCGACCACCAGCGAACCGACGATCACAGCCAGCGGCGTGAAGCGCGCCACGTCGAGCCCGAAGCCCTGCGCCGCCCGCGTGCCGAGCCCAAGAAGATCAAGCCCGTGGGCGATGCGCGACGTGGCCAACAGGCACGCCACGCACAGCAGCGCCAGCAGGCCGAGGCCGGGCCACGATGGTGTCTGGATGCCGCCGAGCACCCAGCTCATCACGACCTGCAGGCTTACCGTCTCGTCCGACAGCGCGAGCATCAGGAAGGAGCGCAGCGCACCCAGCATCGCCGCGATGGCGACGCCGGCCAGCAGCATGCCGGCCGCGTCGAGCGCGCCCGCCACGCGCGACACGCCGAGCACCAGCGCGGTCGCGCCCCAGGCACCGGCGAACGCCAGCACCGGAAGCACGTACGCCTGCGGCACGCCCAACGGCACCAGCAGCGCGACCGTGGCACCGAGCGCGGCACCGCCCGACGCGCCGAGCAGATAAGGTTCCGCCAGCGGGTTTCGGAACACACCCTGGAACACCGCACCCGACAGGCCCAGCAGCGCGCCGACCAGCGCCGCCGCGAACACGCGTGGCAAGCGCCACTGCAACAGCAGACGGCTGCGCAGGCTGTCGTCGCCGGCCAGTGCGCGATAGATCGCGCGCGGCGACGACCACTCGTGGCCCGCGCACGCCGCGAGCAGCAACGCGGCCACCAGCACCGCGGTGGCGATCAGCCATGCGCGCGTGGTGCGGCGGTTCATGGCTGTGCCCTCGCGGGATGCAGCCAGCGCGCGAGGCTTTCGATGCCGTCGACGGTGCGCGGGCCGGGGATGAGGAATTCGCTGCGCGATACGGTGATGGCGCGCTGCGCGCGCACGGCGCGCATGTCGCGCCAGCCGGGCAACTGCACCAGGTCATTCAAGGCAGCCTGCGTGCCGGCGAACAGCAGCACGTCGGGGTCGGACGCGAGGATGGCCTCGGGCGAGACCTGGGCCACCGCGCCGCGACCGGCGATGGCGAAGCGGCCACCGGCCAGCACCATCGCCTCGCCGGTGTAGGTGTCCGACCGCGCGACCAGCAGCATGCCGTTGCCGACGCGGCCGGTGACCATCACGATGCGCGGCGCGCTCCCGCCCGCCACCTGCTGCGCGACGCGGTCGAGCCGCGCCTGCAGCGACTGCGCGAGCGCATCGCCACGTTCCGGCACGCCGGTCGCACGGCCGACCAGGCGGATGTTGTCGAGCACCTCGCCCACCGAGCGGCTCAGCAGCACGATCACCGGCACGCCGAGGCGCTCCATCGGGTCGACCAGCTGGTTCGCCGCCTGCCGTGCCGGCGTGACGATGACCAGGTCGGGCCGCTGCGCCACCACCGCGTCGACCGAGAAGCCCAGCCGCCCACCGACCTTGGGCTTGGCCGCGGCCTCGGGTGGGAAGCGCGTGTATTCCTCGACGCCGACGATGCGGTCGACCAGGCCGAGCGAGGTCACCAGCTCGGTGTTCGACGCGAAGATCGTCACCAGCCGCTGCGGTGGCGCGGGCAGCACCACGGTGCGGCCCAGCGCATCGCGCACCTCGATGGGCGCGGCCTGCGCCAGCGCCGCCACGCACACACCGAAGGCCAGCGCGATCCGCTTCATCGTCAGAACGTGACCTGCATGCCGACCTGAAGTTCGCGGCCGGGCATCGACGTGCCGCATCCCCCGTTCTGGAAACGCGGCTCGGCAATGCACGGCTTCTGGTCGAGCGCGATGAAGATCGGGCTGCGATTCAGATCGAACAGGTTGTTGACCGCGGCGAACATCTTCACGCGCTGGTTGATGCGGTAGTCGCCGCGCAGGTTCCACACGGTGAAGGCGCCCTTGCGATGGATGAAGGTGCTGCTGGGCTCGCCCTGCGGGATCAGCAGCGCCTCCTCGGTGTCGTACCACATCGGTCCGCGCAGCAGCGCGCCGAGCTGCAGCGTCCAGTCGCCTGGCAGCGCACCGGCACCGCGGCCGTAGCGCAGGCCCAGCGAGCCTTCGTACCTGTACATGCGCTGCACGCGGTCGGTGTCGAGCGCGGTTGCGCCCCTGTCGCGCATCGTGAAGTTGTAGTAACCGTTGGCATAGGCGTGGAGGTTGTAGGCGCCGGTGGAGAGGTTCAGCGCCTTCGCCAGGTCGACATTGGCACTGGCCTCCAGGCCGCGCACCACGATGTCGGCCGCGTTGTTGGCGTAGTCCGACGTGTTGGTCGTCGGGCCGCGCGACACGGTGATGATGCGATCGGAAATCGTGTTCTGGAACAGCGCCATGTCGAGGCTCCACGCCGGCATCTGCAGCGTGCCACCGAACTCGATCTGCCGGTTGCTCTCGGCCTTGAGGTTCGGGTTGCCGAAGCTGCGGCCACCGCCCACCGCGGTGAAGTCGGAGCCGAGCTCGGTCGATGTCGGCGCGCGGAAGCCGGTGGAGATGCCGGTGCGCAGGTTCAGCACGTCGAGAGCGCGCCAGGTGGCGCCGGTCGACCAGGTCGTCTCGTCGTACGACTGGCTGCCGCTGCGTTGCAGTGGCAGGTTGGGCGTGAAGTCGAAGCTGGTGCGGCCCGATGTGCGACGCGCCCCGCCGCGCACGATGACGCGGTCGTCGAAGAACTTCTGCGAATCCTCGAAGTACAGCGCGCTCACATGCTCGGTCTGGTTGTTGTCGTAGGGAGCGACCTGGCCGGCCGGGCCGCCGGGCAGCGCAACGCGAAAGCGCTCCGAACGCAAGCGGCTGCGCTCCCAGTCGTAGCCCAGCAGCAGGTCGTTGCCCTGCCCCAGCTTGAAGCGCGGCTGCAGGCGCGTGCCGACGATGTCGAGCTTGCGGTCGTTGTAGTCGCTGGCCGTTCCGGGTGTGGCCCGCGTGCCCGAGCGCACCACCGGCGACGCCCATTTGAATTCGTCTTCGTCCGCCACCGAGTAGATCTGCGCCATCCAGCTGGTGCGGTCGTCGGCGGTCCGGCGCTCGTAGGTCAGGTCGGCCGACGCGTTGGTGCGGTCGTCCTTGCTGATGGTGTTGGCGCCCGATCCCCGGAAGCCTGCGTTGTAGATGCCGTCGGTGCGCAGCTTGAGCTCGACCCGGTTCAGGTCGTCCACCTGGAAACCGAGCGCGCCCGCGAAGCCGCGACGCTCCCAGCCGGTATTGGCCAGCTTGCCGCCGCCCTTGCCCGACTCGTAGTCGTCGCGCTGCCCGCCGGAGACACCGAAGTACCAGTCGACGCGATCGTTGCCGCCGCTGGTCTGCGCGTTGGCCTGCACGCCGCCCCAAGAGCCGACGCTGAGGCCGGCCTGGGTCGGCGGCGCGCTGTAGCCGCTCTTCATGATGATGTTGATCACGCCGCCCATGTTCTGGCTGCCGTAGATCACCGACGCCGGGCCGCGCACGATCTCGATGCGTTCCACTTCGTTGGCCGAGAGCTTCGAGATGTTGGCGGTTCCTGCACGCCGGCCATTGACCAGCACCAGCACCTGGCCCTTGTAGTCGCGGCCCTGGCCGTCGCTCGTCGCTCCGCGAATGTTGATGGACGTCTGCGCCGCGGTCCACTCGCTGAAGAAGCCGACCGCGTTCTCGGCCAGCAGGTCGGTCACCGACTTGGCGGTCGAGCGTTCGATGGCCGCGCGGTCGATGACCTGCGTGGTCGCGGCAATCCGACTGCGCTCTTCCGGGCGCGCGGTGGCGGTGACGAAGATCTCGGTCAGGGCGTCGGCCTCCTGGGCCATGCCTTCGCCTCCTGAGAATGACAGCAAGGCCAGGACGGCCAGGCGGACCGGGTGCGAGATCGTGTTTTTCATGCGTGTTCCAACCGTGCGCCGCCAACCCGCGACGCCAAAGACAGTGAATACGCTGAAGAAAAACGCCTCGCGGCCAAGCCCGATGCGGATGCATCGCGACTTGCCCGGACCCTCGCTCTCCCGCAGCGGCCGAAGCGGTTGCGAAGGCCGGTATCCGGGCTTGCGGAGCGTCTGCGTGCGCGTTGCACGCAGACCGAACCCTCGCCTTCCCACGTCGCGAGACGCAGTGACTGGCCGTGCGGGACGCACGACCGTGAGGGTTCCAATCCGCTGACCGTTGCGGGGGCAGCGCAGGCTTGGTCGCGTCACGCATGACACGAGGCACCTGCTTCCCGTTTAACCCCGAAACCATGCAATGGCGTGCGGGGCACCTTCGAACCGTGGCGGATCGCGACGCTTGCGCATCGGGACCCGACCGGGGCGGATTATAGGAAGCGCCCCGCAGGGCGCTCCGGTTCGAAAGTGAAGTGACCGGCGAGCAGGGCCCGCCGGCGGTGGCGCTTACTTGGGCAGCAGCACCTTGTCGACCACGTGGATCACGCCGTTCGACTGGTACACGTCGGCGATCGTCACGGTGGCGGAACCACCCTTTTCATCGGTGACCATGACCTTGCCGCCACTCGTCTTGGCGGTCAACGTGCCACCTGCGACCGTCTTGAGCGACGCGGTGCCCTTGCCGTCGTCGATCATCTTCATCAAGGACTTGGCGTCGACCTTGCCGGGCACCACGTGGTACGTCAGGATGCCCGTGAGCATGGCCTTGTTCTCCGGCTTGAGCAGCGTGTCGACGGTGCCGGCGGGCAGTGCAGCGAAGGCCGCATTGGTCGGCGCGAACACGGTGAACGGACCCGGGCCCTTGAGCGTATCGACCAGGCCGGCAGCCTTGACCGCGGCAACCAGCGTGGTGTGGTCCTTGGAGTTGACCGCGTTGTCGATGATGTCCTTGGTCGGCAGCATCGGCGCGCCGCCGACGGTGACCTGGGCGATAGCGGAGACAGCGCCGACCGACAGAGCGGCGGCGAGTGCGATGGAAGCGAGGCGCGAGAACTTGGACTGCATGGATGACTCCTGTTGGATTGGTCGTCACGGGAATGCGTGGCGACTGTCATTCATACGGCGCAAGTTCGCGCTTGGATTCCAAGTCCCTTCAACATGCATCCATTGCGCGCTGCCGTCCTACGGCAGCGGCTTGATCACGCCACAACCGGGAGGCTCCGCGGGCACAGCCGAAATGCGCGACGTGGCCCGCACGCCGCGTCACAGCGCCAGCAGCTGCCCCATGTCGGGTCGCTGCAACCACTGCTGCAGCTCGTCCGCAAGGCGTTGCGCCTCGCCCGCTGCGGTTCGCCATGCCTTCGTTCGCCCGGCAAGGTCGTTGCCGTAGCGAAGGAAATCGTTGCGGTCAGGCAGCTTGCCGCCCGGCAGCGTCGCAACCCATTCGGGCGATGGCGCGAGCAGCACCGTGCGGTCGAGAAAAGGCGTGGGTTTGTGACGCCACTTGAGTCCCTTGTCGAGCCAGCCCGGCACCACCGCCTGCTGGAAATGCGGATACAGCACCAAGCCGTCGTCCGGCGGCCGGTAGTCGAGGTGCAGGTGGTAGTCGGTGATGCCGCCGTCCCAGTACGCACCGCGCGGCGCACCCGGAATGTCGTGCACCGCCTCGAGCATGAAAGGGATCGAGCACGACGCCTGGAGCGCCGCTTCGAAATTCGCGTCGCTCAACGCCACGCGGCGCGTCGGAAAGTCGTTCGTATCGAAGGGCAATGTGCTGCCCGGCGAAGAAAACACCACGCGCTCGAGCCATGCACCAAGCGACTTGCGCCGCAGGCCGTTGGCGGCAAAGGCGCCCAGGTAGCCGAGCACGGTGCGCGCCCGCCCCTCTCGCCCGAGGATGTGCAGGCCGTGCGCGGTGATCACGTGCAGCCGGAACCGCGGGTGTTGGAGCACCTGGCGCGCTCGCCCGCCATAGAAGGTGCGCAGGCCGGCGCCGAACTGCGTGCTCACCTGCCGGGCCGACATCCGCTTCTGCCCGGGAGGTACCTCGAAATGCTGCGCGATGTAGCCCTGCTCGAACGCCTGCAGCGCACGCAACGGCTCGTCGAGACAGGCGTTGGCCAGGCGCCAGGCGCCGATGGACGCACCCACCAGGTCGATCGGCTGGTCACTGTGCACAAGCCACTCGCCGAAGAGAAAGCGATCGATCGGCCCGAGGATCAGTCCCTTGGGTCCGCCCGCCGCGCCTGGGATCACGCGCACGTCGTGGGCGCGCAGGCCGTGCGCCTCGATGTGTCGCCTTGCCGCAGGACCGGCGTGCAGACGCAGCGCCTTCATGCGCGCTACTTGCGCAGGCCCTGCAGCTTGGCGAAGGCGCTCGCCATCTGCCCGGCCGGCTGGGGCGCGTTGTCGCGGCGCGGCTGCTGCTGGCCGCGGCCGGCGCCCTCGAAGCGGTTGTCGCGAGGGCCATCGCGCCGTGCCGGTGCCGCATCGAGGCGCATCGACAAAGCGATGCGCTTGCGCGCCGCGTCGACCTCCATCACCTTGACGCGCACGATGTCCCCGGTCTTCACGATCTCGCGTGCGTCCTCGACGAACTTGTTGGCCAGCTGGCTCACATGCACCAGGCCGTCCTGATGCACACCGATGTCGATGAAAGCGCCGAACTGCGCCACGTTGCTCACCGTGCCTTCGAGGATCATTCCTTCGACCAGGTCCTTGATGTCCTCCACGCCGTCGTTGAAGCGCGCGACCTTGAAGTCGGGGCGCGGGTCGCGGCCCGGCTTTTCGAGTTCACCCAGGATGTCCTTGACCGTGATGACGCCGAACTTCTCGTTGGCGAACAGCTCCGGCTTCAGCGTCTTGAGCATGTCGGCGCGGCCCATCAGCTCGGTGATGGGCTTGCCGGTCTTCACCATGATCTGCTCGACCAGCGGGTAGGTTTCCGGATGCACGCCGGTGATGTCCAGCGGGTTGGCACCGTCGCGCACGCGCAAGAATCCCGCGCTTTGCTCAAAGGCTTTGGGGCCGAAGCCGGTCACTTCGAGCAGCTGCTTGCGCGTCGAGAAAGCCCCGTTGGCTTCGCGCCAGCGCACCACCGCCTTGGCCACGCTGGCCGACAGGCCCGACACGCGCGACAGCAGTGGCACGCTGGCGGTGTTGAGGTCGACGCCCACCGAATTCACGCAGTCCTCCACCACCGCACTCAGCGTGCGCGCCAGTTCGCTCTGGTTCACGTCGTGCTGGTACTGGCCGACGCCGATCGACTTGGGGTCGATCTTCACCAGCTCGGCCAGCGGGTCCTGCAGGCGGCGCGCGATGCTGGCCGCACCGCGCAGGCTCACGTCGACATCGGGCATTTCCTGCGAGGCGAATTCGCTGGCGGAATAGACCGAAGCGCCGGCCTCGCTCACAACCACCTTGTCGATGGCCATCGGCGGCGCACCGGCCTGCTCCGCCATCTTGGCGAGCAGCTTGATGAGGTCGGCCGCCAGCTTGTCGGTCTCGCGGCTGGCGGTGCCGTTGCCGATGGCGATCAGGTTCACGCCGTGCTTGGCGCACAGCTTGCCCAGTGTGTGCAGCGAGCCTTCCCAGTCCTTGCGCGGCTCGTGCGGGAACACCGTGGCGGTCTCGACCAGCTTGCCGGTCGCGTCGACCACCGCCACCTTCACACCGGTACGGATGCCGGGGTCGAGCCCGAGCACCACGCGACGGCCCGCGGGCGCAGCGAGCAGCAGGTCGCGCAGGTTGTCGGCGAAGACCTTGATGGCGGTCTTCTCGGCGTCCTCGCGCAGTCGCGTGAACAGGTCGCGCTCGGTCGACAGCGACAGCTTGACGCGCCAGGTCCAGGCCACCGCCTTGCGGATCAGGTCGTCGGCAGGGCGGGCCGCATGGCTCCAGCCCAGGTGCAGCGCGATCTTCCCTTCGGCGATGCTGGGCTTGCCCGGCTCGGGCTCGATCGGCAGCACCAGCTTGGCGTCGAGGATGTCGAGCGCACGGCCGCGGAACACCGCCAGCGCGCGGTGCGAAGGCACGCGGCCGATGGGCTCGTCGTACGCGAAGTAGTCGCGAAACTTGGACACATCGACGTTGTTCTCGTCCTTGCCCGCCATCAGCGTGGACTTGAACAGGCCTTCGCTCCACAGCCACTCGCGCAGGCGCTGCACCAGCGCCGCGTCTTCGGCCCAGCGTTCGGACAAGATGTCGCGCACGCCGTCGAGCACCGCCGGCACGGTCGAGAAATCGGGACCCGGCTTGCCGTCGTCGAGCGTCTCGGCCGGCTTCAAGAAAGCCTCGGCCTCGACGGCCGGATCGAGCGTCGGGTTGGCGAACAGTTTGTCGGCCAGCGGCTCGATGCCGAACTCGCGCGCGATCTGCCCCTTGGTTCGGCGCTTCTGCTTGAAAGGCAGGTAGATGTCTTCCAGCTCCTGCTTGGTGCCGACGGTGGCGATGGCGATGCGCAGCGCATCGGTCAGCTTACCCTGCTCGTCGATGCTCTTCATCACTGCGGCGCGGCGGTCTTCGAGTTCGCGCAGGTACGAAAGTCGCGCCTCGAGTTCACGCAACTGGATGTCGTCGAGGCCATCGGTGGCCTCCTTGCGGTAGCGGGCGATGAAGGGCACCGTGGCACCGCCGTCCAGCAGCTCGATGGCCGCCTTCACCTGATGCTCGCCGACCTTGATCTCGGCCGCCAGCTGGCGAATGATTTTCTGCATGTTCAAGTCGATCCCTGGCGCGCGATAAAGCGCGGGAGTTTGCCATAGGCCCGGCGACCGACCGGGGTCACAATCGCTTGCATGTTCGCTCTCCGCAAGCTGCTCCGCGCCGTCGCCACAGCCGTGCTGATCCCGGTGCTGTTGTTCGAGGAATGGGGCTGGGAACCGTTGGCCCGAATGGTCGGCCGGCTGTCGCGGTTGCCGCTGTGGGCGCGGCTCGAAGACTGGCTGCGCAGCCTGCCGCCATGGGGCGCGCTGCTGAGCTTTGCGCTGCCGGTGATCGCGCTCGTACCGGTCAAGCTGCTGGCTCTTTTCCTGTTCGGCACCGGCCACTATGCGAGCGGCGTGGTGCTGATCGCCGGTGCCAAGCTGGCAGGCACCGCGATCGTCGCGCGCCTGTTCCAGCTGGTGCAGCCCACGCTGATGCGCATCGGCTGGTTCGCGCACTGGTATCCGCGCTGGACCGGTTGGAAAGACCAGGTGCTGGACATCGTCCGGCAGAGCGCACCATGGCGCGCGCTGCGGGCACTCAGGGCCGCGACGCGCAGGCAGTGGCGGGCTTTCTGGCGCGCGGGTTGAAGCCGGTCTGCCTTACGTTGCCAGACGCCCGCTGCGCGCGTCGGCGAGAAACTGAAGCATGTCGTGCTCGGCGGCCTCGTTGGCGAGCGCGTTGGCTTCGGGTGAGCCGCCGGCCGACACGCGCACGCCCGACATCGCATGGCGTTTACCGATGACCGTGGTCGGAAGACCCGGATAGAACAGGTAATGGCCGGCACCGCGGTAGTCGATATGGCGGCACGGCGCCGTCATGCGCCGCGCAATCAGCTGGGCATACACGGTCGATGGCCAGAACCCGTCGTCGGAAGCCGACAGCAAGAGCACGGGGCAGCGGATGTTCTCCACCGGAATGCTGGCGCGGGCCACGGCCTGCGGGTCTTCCAGCGTCGAGACGAAGGCCGGCGCCTGGCGCACGCCTTCGTCCTTGTAGGGCACGGCGCGGGACCAATCGGCGGTGGCGCTGGGGTCGAACACGTTGGGCAGGTCTTGCCCTTGGTAGGTCCAGGCGGTGGCGCTGCGGGTTTCGTCGGGTCGCCCCGCGCTCGCAACGCCGTTGATCGTGGATGTCGGCACATAGCCGACCACAGCGGACACCAGCGTCGGAAAGTACGAGGCGGCGAGCAGGCTCATCTCGCTGCCCCGTGAAATCCCGGCCAGGGCGACGAAGCCATCGCTCGGCGTCAGTTCGCGGTGCACCCACTGCAACGCATTCTCGAAATACTCCAGTGGCGTGCGCGAGATGTAGCGCGGGCGGCCTTCGAAGTTGAAGACGCCCAGCGCCAGGCAGGCATAGCCCTGCGCTGCGAAGAGCGCGGCGCGCGCGCTGTTGATGCCGCCGCTGGATCCGTTCATGTAGACAACCACCGGGTGCGGCCCCGGCTCTGCGGGCACGTACAGCGCACCGCTCACGCCCTCGCGCTGCACCCATTGCACCGTGACGCCCGGCGCGATGAAGCTCTGCACCATCGACGCGCCTGCGCTCCGGCCGGCCGCATCGCGCGCGCTGATCTCGATGCGCAGCGGCGTCGTGTCTGCGGGCGGAAACGTCGCCGACGGGTTGTCGGGCTGCATCGACCAGACAATGCCCATGGCCGAGGGCATGCCGTAGCCTTCGAGCGGCATGTCGACGCGCGGGTCGACAGCACCGTGCGCATCGGCCAGGAAGCGCGTGCGGCTGTGCCATCGCGTGCCGTCGGTCCAGGTGCTGTGCGCCTCGACGGTCACCACGCCGTGCGGGGTGAAGCCGCTCAGGGTAATGACGCGCGGCTGGCTGACGAGCCCGCTGGTCGGCTCGACCGCGACATGCGCGGCGGCAACGCTCATGACAGGTCGGACTGGGTGATGTTGCTCTCGGTCACGATGCGCTGCCACAGCGCCGTTTCCGTGCGCACGAGCTGTTCGACGAATGCGGGTGAACCGTACTTGATGAACACGCCCTGCGGAGCGAACTTCTCGGCCAGCCCCGGGCTTTCGACGCCGGCACGCACACTGTCGATCAACACCTTGCGCACCGGCTCGGGCATGGCGGCGGGGCCCTCGATCAGCATGTAGGTGCGCACGTTGAAGTCGGGCACGCCCGATTCGATGAGCGTGGGCACGTCGGGCAACGCTGCCATACGCTCGGAACTGGTCACCGCCAGCGCGATGAGCTTGCCCGATTTGATATGCGGCAGCGTCGACACGCCGAAGTCGAACGAGCCGTGCACCACGCCGCCGACCAGGTCGAGGATCGCCGGGGCGCTGCCCTTGTACGGCACATCCTGGAAGGCGGTGCCGGTCTGCTTCTCGAAGTACTTCAGCGTCAGGTGGTTGATGACGCCGCGCCCGCCATGCGCCATGTCGAGCTTGCCCGGCGCCGCCTTGGCCTTGTCGATGAATTCCTTGAGCGTCTTCACACCGAGCGAGGGGCTCACGACCAGCACCATGGGCGAACTGCCCATGCAACCGAGGAAGGCGAAGTCCTCCACTTTGTAGGGAAGGTTTCGGTACAGCAGCGGGTTCAACACCATCGCGTTGCTCCCCGCAAAGGCCAGCGTGTAGCCGTCGGCCGGTGCGCGCGCCACGGCCGTGGTGCCGATGGCCGAGTTGGCACCGGGCCGGTTGTCGACAACCACCGGCGTGTTCAGAAGGCTGCCCATGCGCTCGGACAGCGCGCGCGCCGCGATATCGGTGATACCGCCGGCCGGGAAGCCGGCGATGACCTTGATCGTGCGGCTCGGAAACTTGTCGTCGGCCCAGGCGGGCAGGCAGGCGGCGCCGGTGGCCCCCATGAATACACGGCGTGTGACGGTGGAGTGGATCATCGGTGGCATCTGGATAGGTGGAGGTGAGTGCGTCGCCCGCTCAGCGCAATCGGGTGCGCAGGCTAGCCCGCCTCATCAGCAAGAGACGTGCCGAGTGGTGGTGGACGCGTCAGGTCGTCGTCGATGCGCATGATCTCGCTGGCGCGTTGCACCGCATGCCAAAGCGGCGCAGGCATCTTCAGGATGTCTTCGGGCGAGTCGGCGTGCGCGATCCACGCTTCGATGTCGTTGTGCTGCTCGCGGGTGAGCAGGTCGAGATTCAGCATTTCGTCGATGGTCTTCATGGGGTCGGACGGTGATGGCTCTTTCGAGCTTCAGGGGTGGACATGTCGGGTTCAGATTGAATGTGCCGCCGCGCCGTGCCGGTTCAAGGCAGGCTTCGTGGTTCAAGGCAGGCATCGTGCAACGCTCGATCAGCCGGCCAGCGCCTCGACACGCCGACCCACTTCATGACCGAGCGGGGTCAAACTGTATTTCACATGCGGCAGCACTGTGGCGTAGGACTTGCACGGTACCAGCCCGCCGCCTCCGATCTCGCGCCGAGCCCGGAAGGTCGAGGGCCGGCCCCTGCCACGTTGATCGAATCGTCTGGGAGAATGCGGCCTCGCCAACCTCCGGCCGTGTGCGCCGCGCCTCTCATGCCACCGGCCTCTGCTCCATCCTCCTCCGCCTCGTCGGTCTCGCCTGTCGCGACGCCCGCGCCGGTTCCACCGCAGCACGCCCACGCGGCAGCCCTTGCCGCGCGGCCACTCTGGAAAATATTCCTGTTCTTCCTGGCGCCCATGTTGTTGAGCAACATCCTCCAGTCGCTGTCGGGCACGCTCAACAACGTGTACGTGGGCCAGATGATCGGCGTCGGTGCGATGGCCGCGGTGTCCAGCTTCTTTCCGGTGATGTTCTTCTTCATCGCCTTCACCATCGGCCTGGGCGCGGGTGCGTCGGTGCTGATCGGCCAGGCCTGGGGCGCGCGTGACCTGGCCAAGGTCAAGGCCGTTGCCGGCACCACGCTCACCGTGGGCATCAGTTTCGGCCTGCTGGTTGCGGTTTTCGGAGGCGCTTTCACGACCCCGCTGCTCAAGGCGCTGGGCACGCCACCCGACATCCTGGCCGACGCCACGCGCTACGCCCGAATCATGCTGATCGCGATGCCGGGCCTGTTCGTCTTCCTGCTGTCGACGGCCATGCTGCGCGGCGTCGGCGACACGGTGACGCCGCTGTTCACGCTGGCTATCTCCACCTGCATCGGCCTGGTCGTGACACCGGCGCTGATCCGCGGCTGGGGTGGGCTGCCGATGCTTGGCGTGGCGAGCGGTGCGGCGGCCACGGTGGTGTCGTTCGTGGTCGCGACCACCTGGCTGGGCTTCCGGCTGCGTGCACGCGGCAGTCCGCTGGCGCCCGATGCTGCCTTCGCGCGTTGCATGCGCATCGACCCGAAGATTCTGAAGACGGTGCTGAAGGTCGGTGTGCCCACCGGCGTGCAGATGATCGTCATCTCGCTGGCGGAAGTCGCCCTGCTCTCGCTGGTCAACAGCTACGGCTCGAGCGCCACCGCTGCCTATGGCGCAGTCAATCAGGTGGTGGCCTACGTGCAGTTCCCGGCCATTTCGATCGCCATCACGGCATCGATCCTCGGCGCCCAGGCCATCGGCGCCGGCCGCACCGAGCAGCTCGGCGCCATCGCGCGCACCGGCTTGCTGATGAACGTGGTGCTGACCGGCACGCTGGTGCTGCTGGGCTACCTGTTCTCGCGCACGCTGATGGGGTTCTTCATCACCAGCGCGCCCGTGATCGAGCTCGCACAGACGTTGCTGCACATCATGTTGTGGAGCAGCGTGATCTTCGGCATGGCTTCGGTGCTCTCCGGGATCATGCGAGCCAGCGGCTCGGTGCTGGTGCCGACCGGCATCGCCATCTTCTGCATCGCTCTGATCGAGGTGCCCGTGGCTTACTTCATGAGCCATCGCATCGGCATCAACGGCGTGTGGGTGGCCTATCCGGTGACCTTCGTCGCGATGCTGGCGCTGCAGACGGCCTATTACCGCCTGGTGTGGCGCAAGAAGGCGGTCCGCCGCCTGGTGTGAGCGGCCTCGGGTGAGCGCCGCTTGCGTCAGGCCTCGGCCGCCCTGGCGCGACTGTCCAGCAGCGCATCGAGTGTGCCGGCCGATGGCCAAGGCACCGTGCGCCACGGGCTGATCTCGTCGTTGCCGAGTTTCTCGACCACGCCCTGCAGCAGCTTGCGCCCGACGATGTTGCTGCCCGGCGCGCTGCGCTCGCCAGCCAGAAACGCCTGGCCATAGCTTTCCCAGCTTTCGTAAGATCGAACCGCCCTTTCCACCACGGGCACCAGCCACTCCAGTGCGTCTTCTGCGGTGACATGGCCGACCGCTGCCGCGCCGGTGGCAAGGTGGGTGGTGCGTGCGATCCAGAGCGCAGCGCTCTCGTCCGGTTCCAAAGCAAGCGATTCGGCCATGGCGAGCACCGTCGCCTCCGCATCGTCACCGTCTTCCACGGAGAAATCGCGGGCAAGCAGCTTCTCGAACGAGTCGAGCTCCTTCGGCGCGATGTCCACGCACATCAGGTAGACCGGTGCGCGTTGCGCCTCGTGCGCATCCCGAAGGTCGGCCGCGAATGTCTGGCGGTAAGGCGCGGCCAGCGCAACGGCAAAGCGCTCGAAGGCCGAAGCGCGTGCCAGGCGCGCCGCCAGTTCGGCGCGCGTCGACTCGGCGAGCGCGGCGGCTTCAGCAGCCTCCTGCGCGAGTTCGGCCCGCCCCTCCGCCATTCCCTCCTTGGCGGAATCCAGCAGTTCCTTGAAAAACTTGAACATTGGCCCGCTTGCTCGGTTGGAAAATCGATGGGAGGGGCTTCAAAGCGTGCGGCACGGCGCCGCGGCGTCGGCTTGGAGCGTCGCCAGATGACGCGCGATCGCTTCGGCCGCCTTGGCGGTGACGCGCTGTGCGCCCTGTGCCAGCGCGTCGATCCCGCTGCCTACCGGCTCGCTGGCCGACCACCGGCAGGTGGTGCTGCGCTCGGCGTCGGAGCGCCGCACGGTCCAGCTGAAGGCCGCATCGACGCGGGTGTTCTCGATGGCATCGAACTGCCGCACCTGCACCGCGATGCGCCAGGCCGGCTGCGTCGGCTGGCGCCCGCCCTTGGTCACGTCGATGGCACCGAGCCGAGCGGCGATGCCGCTGGCCAGTGCGTCGCGCAACTCGTTCTCGAACGACGACGACCAGCGGTGCTGCTCGAGCAGCGCAACTTCGGCGCTTCGCCCTCCGGGCTGCTGCACCAGCATCTGGGGCCGGGCGAGGCGCTCGGGCACCGCGACCGGCGCCAGTTCGATGAACACCGGCCCGCCCGTGAGCAAGGGCGCTGCGGCTTCGGTAGGCGCTGCCAGCGTGTAGTAGCGGTCGGGCGCGCTGGCGCACCCGGCCACGAACAGCGCCACAGCCAGCGGCAGCACCCCAAGACATTGCGTAAGGATTCGCTTCATTTCTTCTTGTCCTCCGGTTTGCCGCGCAGCAGCGACTCGGGATGGCGTTCGAGGTAGTCGGTCAGCACGCGCACCGAGCCCGCGGCGCGGGTGAGTTCCTGCAGTGTCTGGCGCATGTCCTGCTGCAGCGGCGAGTCCTGCGCCAGCGTCCGCTCGGCGGAGTTGATGGTCTTGCGCGCATCCTTCATGGCCGCGGTGATCTCCGGCGACACGTCGTTGTTGAGGGTGCGCGTGAGTTGCTCGGCGCTGATCAGTGTCTTGTTGAGCGTGGCGAGTGCGGTGCGCACGTCGGCACCGATCTGCTCGAACGGCACCTTGTTGAGCTTGGTCGCGATCTCCTGCACCTGCGATTGCAGCTCGTCGAGGCTATTGGGCAACGTCGGCATCTCGAAAGGCACCTTCTCGACGGCGACCTTCACCGCCGGCGCCTTCGGGAAGAAGTCGAGCGCGATGTAGTTCTGCCCGGTCAACAGGTTGCCGGTGCGCATCTGCGCGCGCAGGCCCTTCTCGACCAGGAAGCGCAGGCGCTGCTCTTGTGTGTAGCGCGATTCCGCAGGCACGCCGGGCTGACGCATGCGCAGCCGCTCCGGGTAGATCGTCACGAGCACAGGCATGCGGAACTCGCGCTCGTCGCGGTCGAACTGCACGCCGATCGACTTGACTTCGCCGATGACCACGCCGCGGAAATCAACGGGCGCGCCCGGCGACAGCCCGCGCAGCGACTGGTTGAAGTGCAGCAGCATCGTCTGCGCCGGCCCGTCCGGCGGCTTCATCGCGGCGCCCTCGTCCTCGGCCAGCACGAAGGCCGTGTTCTCCGACGCGACCGGCCCGTTCTCGTTCTCCGGCGCGCCCAGCGCAATGCCGCCGAGCAGGATGGTCGCGAGCGATTGGGTGCGCAGCGTCACGCCGCTGGCGTTGAGCCGCATGTCGAGGCCGCTCGCATGCCAGAAGCGCGTATTGGCGCCCACGAACTTGTCGTAGGGCGTGTTGACGAAGACGCGCAGCGTGACGCCGCGGCCGTCGCCGTCGAGCTCGTACGCGGCGACTTGGCCCACCTTGATGCGCCGGAAATACACCGGCGAACCGACGTCGAGGGACCCGATGTCGGCCGACCGCAGCAGGAACTGCTTGCCCGACGCGTCGCGGGTGACGATGGGCGGCGATTCGAGGCCTGTGAATTCCTTGCCGCTCTCTTCGGCGGTGCCGGCGTCGGCGCCGATGTAGGCGCCCGACAGCAGCGTGCTGAGGCCGGAAATACCCGACGTGTCGAGGCGTGGCCGCACCACCCAGAAGCGGGTGTCGTTGGCGGTGAAGGCGTCGGCGTCCTTGTTGAGTTGCAGCGTCACGCGGACGTGCGAGCGGTCGCGCGCCAGGCGCAGGCTCTGCACCACGCCGATCTGCACGTCCTTGTACTTGACGGCCGTCTTGCCGGCCTCCAAGCCTTCGGCCGTCTTGAACGTCACGACGATCTCAGGCCCGCGGTCGATCAGGATGCGCGCCACCAGCGTGATGCCCACCAGCGCCGCGACCACCGGGATCAGCCAGATCAGCGAGGGCAGCCAGTCGCGCCGCTTCGCCACGCGGGCGGCAGGCAGCGCGGGCGGGCCGGCGGAGGTCTTGTCGTCGTCACTCATGGCTTGGCTTCCGTTGTGTTCTCTGCATCGTCTTGGTCGTCCGGGTCGCCGGGGCGGTTGTCCCAGCTCAGCTTCGGGTCGAAGCTCAGCGAGGCCAGCATGGTCAGCACCACCACCGACCCGAAGGCGGCGATGCCCACGCCGGCGGTGATCTCGGCAAAGCCCTGGATGCGCACCAGCCCGGCCAGCAGCGCCACCACGAACACGTCGAGCATCGACCAGCGGCCGATGATCTCGATCACGTGGTACAGCTTCGCGCGCTCGGCACGGCGCCAGCGGCTGCGGCGCTGCGCGCTGGTCACCAGCACGAAAAGGGCCGCCAGCTTGAACAGCGGCACCAGGAAGCTGGCGACGAAGACGATCGCCGCCAGCCCGTAGGCGCCGGTGACCCAGAAGTAGATCACGCCGCTCATGATGGTGTCGTCGCTGGTGCCGAACAGCGTGCGGGTGACCATCACCGGCAGCAGGTTGGCCGGCAGGTACATCACGCAGGCGGCGATGAGAAAGGCCCAGGTCCGGTTCAGGCTGTCGGGCTTGCGCATGTGCAGCGGCGTGCTGCAGCGACCGCACGGCGTTCCGTCCGCCACGTCCTGCCACACGGTGCCGCAATGCCGGCAGCCGACCAGCCCGCGATCGATGGCGCGTGCCGACGCCGCTGTCACGCGGCTTCCTCGCGGTCCATTTCGGTATCGACGCGGTCTTTGCCGATGGCGCCTTCGGCCATCTCCCAGAAGCCGCGCGGATCGAAGGCCAGCACGGCCGTCAGCAGCACCGTGAGCACCATGAAGGCATAGAGCGCCGGGCCGGGCAGCACGGTGGCCATGCTCGACAGCTTGACCAGCGCGACCAGCACGCCGAGAAGAAACACTTCGACCATTCCCCAGGGGCGCAACGACTGCATCGCGCGCACCAGCCAGGCGAAGCCAGCCACCATGTGCTGGTGGCGCCGCAACGGCACCAGAAGCCACAGCAGGATGAGCAATTGCAGCAGCGGGAACAGGATGGTGGTCGCGAGCACGAGCAGCGCGACCAGCGACATGTCCTCGCCGGCCAGCGCCAGCACCGCGCCGGCCAGCGTGGTCTGGCTGTGCAGCCCGCGCAACTCGATCTCGACGATGGGAAACAGGTTGGCGATGCCGAACATGATCAGGCCGGCCACGGTCAGCGGAAGGATGCGGTCCTGCTGGGCGCCGGGGTGGCGGGCGAGTTCGGTGCCGCACCGCGGGCAACGCGCGACGTCGCGCTCGGCCAACGGCGCGCGGTGGTACACGGCGTCGCAGCCTTCGCAGACCATCGCCTCAGGAAGTTCCTTCATCGAGAAGAGCTTACCGGCTCGGCGATGGCGAAGTCCTCAGACGAAGGCTGCTGCAGATGCCAGCCAGCGCCGCGCACCCCGCCGCCAGCACCAGCGCGATGAAGGGCCCGCGCGGCTCGTGCGGGCTCCAGACGCTGAAGATGCCGGCGATCAGCACCGCCCCCAGGGTCTGGCCGGTGAGCCGCGCCGTGCCCAGCATGCCGCTGGCCGCGCCGCTGCGATGGGCCGGCGGCGAGGTCACGATGGTGTGGTTGTTGGGCGACTGGAACAACCCGAAGCCGGCACCGCACAGCGCCATGCGCCAGACGATGTCGAAGTTGTTCGGCTGCGCCGGCAGGGCCGCCAGCAAGGCCAGGCCGGTCGCCATCAGCCCCAGCCCGACAGCGCCGAGCAACCCGTCCGGATAGCGGCCGATCAGGCGGCCGGCCAGCGGCGCCATCACCACGATCGCCAACGGCCAGGCGGTGATGAGCAACCCGGCCTGCAGGTGGGTGCGGCCGTAGACGTCCAGCAGCAGGAAAGGCAGCGCGATGTACGACAGCATCTGCGCGCAGAAGGCCGTCACCGACGTACCCATGGACAGTGCGAACACCGGAATGCGCAGCAGGTCGACCGGAAACAGCGGCAGCGCCAAAGTTCGCTGACGTCGCAGGTACACGAAGCCCACAGCCAGGCCGGCCAGCAGCAGCGCCCAGGCCATCGGCTGCGCGCCCTGCCCCGCATTCGCGTCGCGCACGCCGAGCCGGTCGGCGCCGATGAAGATCAGCGCGAACATCGCCACGTTGAGCGCCACGTCGACCCACGAGAAACGCGCGCCGGCAGCCGGCGCCACCGTGTTGAACGGCAAGGCACGCATGCCGAGTGCCAGCACCAGCAGCCCCAGTGGCACGTTGAAGGCGAACAACCACGGCCAGGAAGCCACCGAGAGGATGGCTGCGGCCACCGACGGGCCGGCCACCGACGCGGTCGCCACCACCATCGAATTGACCGCCATGCCCCGCCCGAGCTGCGAGGATGGATAGATCAGCCGAACCAAGGCCGCGTTGACGCTCATGATCCCGGCCGCGCCCAGCCCCTGGAACGCGCGCGCGGCGATCAGCGTGGGCAGCGAATTCGCCAGCACTGCGGCGAGCGAAGCCGCCGTGAAGAGCGCCATGCCCAGGAGGTAGACCCGGCGGTAGCCGATCAGGTCACCCAGCGACGCGAGGGGCAGCAGCATGACCAGCGTGGCGATCTGGTAGGCGTTGACCACCCAGATCGCATGCGCCGGATTGGCGTTCAGCTCGCGTGCGATGCCCGGCAGCGCCAGGTTGACGATGGTGCCGTCGAGCACCGCCACCGTGATGCCCAGGATGATCACGCCCATCGCGTGGAGGCGCTGCGGCATCGGCAGGCCGTCGCGCAGCGGTGCGGTGCCTGCGGGCGTGAGGACGGCGGTCATTCAGCGCGCTGCCGGCCCGGTGGCCGACCGGCGCGGTGAGCTCTCGGGCACGCTGTCAGCGCCCAAGGTCAGCCAGGTAAGCACCACCGCGACCAGCGCACCGCCGGCCATGCCGGCGACCATGGGCAGCGGCCGGCCGCCGGTGAACAGGCCGACGACGGCCATCACCAAAGCGCCGGTCAACATCTGCAGCGTTCCCAGCAGGGCCGAGGCCGTGCCGGCGATGGCGCCGTGCTTTTCCAGCGCCAGCACCGAGGTGGTCGGGATCACCAGCCCCATCAGCCCACTGGCCACGAAATACAACACCAGCAACACCCACATCGAATCGCCGCCGAGCAGGAAGTAGACGAACATCGCGACCATCACCGCGCCGCAGGCCGCGACCGCGCCCTTCACCACCCGCACCAGCCCGAAGCGCTCGCCGAGCGCACCGTTGAACTGCGCCGCCGCGAAGAAGGCAGCCGCATTGACGCCGAAGGCCACGCTGTACATCACCGGCGAGAGGCCGTAGTGGTCGATCATCACGAAGGATGAATTCGCCAGATAGGTGAAGAAGCCCGCCATGGCGAAGCTGCCGATGAAGACCAGCCCGAGATAGTGGCCGTCGCGCAGCAGCAGCCAATAGGCCGCGAAGGCGCTCCCCAAGCTGCTTTCGACGCGCTGGTCGGCGGTGCGGGTTTCGGTCAGCGACGTGGCGACCAGCGCCAGCCCGGCCACGGCGGCCAGCGTCACGGCCCAGAACACCGCGCGCCAGCCGGCAACCGCGATCACGCCGCTTCCCACCAGCGGCGCGAGGATCGGCGAGACGCTGAACACCAGCATCAGCAGCGACATCAGCCGCGCCGCGTCCGTGCCGGTGTGCAGGTCGCGCACGATGGCGCGCGGTATGGCCATGCCGGCCGCTGCGCCCAGCCCCTGCAGGAAACGCAGCACGATCAGCGTCTGGATGTCGTTCGCCAGCGCGCAGCCGATGCTGGCCAGCGCGAACAATCCGAGCCCGAAGTACAGCGGCGGCTTGCGCCCCATCATGTCCGACAGCGGGCCGTAGAACGGCTGGCCCACGGCGAGCGCGAGGAAAAACACGGTGAGGCTCATCTGCACGGCGGCGATGTCGGCACCCAGGCTGGCACCGATGGCCGGCAGCGCCGGCAAATACATGTCGATGGCGAACGGGCCGATGGCCGACAACAGGCCCAGCACGAGCGCGATCTTGAAAAAACGCGGAGAAGTCATGGGGTGATTGTCGCCAAGGTCGCAATGCACGCGGGTCGGCAAACCGCGCGTGCCTGTGCTACGTGCAGCGTGCGACACCTTCGGCAGGGCTGTGCCATTGTTTCCAAAACCCGAACGCCGTGGTTCTTTCGGACGGCGTTTCAACGGCGTCTACGAGTTCAAACTTCATCCCACAGACCAACCACCCGTTGATCTGGGTGAACAGGCCACCGAGCGAAGAGGCCGCTTCCAACCGAAGCGGACACACCCACCCAAGACCGGTTCGAAATCATCCAAATCACATCGAAGGAAATTGAAATGAACACCCGCAACATCCTCGCTGCCGCCGCACTCTCCCTCCTGGCAGCCGCTGGCGCACAGGCCGAAACCTACGACGGCGTGCTGACGCTGAACGGCAGCCTCAGCCGTGCCGAAGTGCAGACCCAAGCGGTCGCCGCTGCCCGCGCCGGCGATGTCAATGCAGATACCTACGGCAGCGGCGTGCTCGTCGCGGGCTCCAGTGTCGACCGCGCGACCGTGCGCGAACAGGCCGTGGCTGCTGCGCACAACCCTCTGCAAAGCCTCGACCGCCGCGCCTTCTACCGCGACCAGGTGCCCACCGCTTACGCGAAGCCCAAGGTTTCGTTCACTCGCCAGGCTGGCCTCTGAGCCCGTGGCCCGTTCGGGCCATGCATCACCGGACCCGGTGCGGGTCGCCCTCAACCGGCGGCTGCGCCGGGTCCGTCCAGTTTCACGTGCGCCGTGAGGAAATCCAGCATCGCGCGCACCCGGGCCGGGAGCCTCCCGGCCTTGCCCAGGTACACCGCGTGAATGGGCTCCATCTCGTGGGGGTTGAACTCTTCCATGACCTTCACCAGGCGGCCGGCGTCGATGTCGGCCTGAACGTGGTACAGCGACAAGCGACCCAGCCCCACGCCGTCGAGCACCAGCCGACGCAGCGCCGAACCATCGCCCACGCGCACGTTGCCGACAATCGGCATCTCGACCCGCCGGCCATCCAACGACAGCGGCCAATCCGGCACCATGCGGCGGTAGCTGGTGCCCAGCCGGTTGTGCGCGGTCAATTCATCGGGCGTGTACGGCGTGCCATAGCAAGCGAGGTAGGCCGGCGCTGCGACGATGGCTTGCCCGGTTTCGCCGAGCCGTCGCGCGACCAGGTCGGACGACGGCAACTGGCCCCAGCGCACCGCGATGTCGGTGCGTTCGTCCATCAGGTCGACCACACGATCGGTCAACGACACGTCCACGGTGACCTGCGGATGAAGTTCCAGAAAGCGCGGCATCAGCGGCAGCAGCACGTGATGACCAAACGGCACGCTGGCGTTGATGCTGACGCGTCCACGGGGCGCCGCGCCCGAGGCGGCACAGCGCTCGGCCTCGTCCATGTCGGCCAGCACGCGCAGGCTGCGCTCGTGGAACTGCTGCCCCTCCGGCGTCAGCGTGAGCTTGCGGGTGGAGCGGTGCACCAACTGCACCGCCAGCCGCGATTCGAGCCGTGAAATCAGCTTGCTGATGGCCGAAGGCGTCATGCCGAGCGCACGCGCCGCGGCTGAGAAGCCGCCACGCTCGACCACTTGCACAAACGCTTCCATCTCTCCGGAACGGTTGACTTCGATGCGCGGCATATGTGACTTGAACTCACAAGAGTCGATCTGACGCGCATTCTATTCACAACGATCGGGCCTGGGCATAGTCGCTGCATCATGCCCATTGCCCTCCTCGCTCTCACCGTCGGTGCCTTCGGCATCGGCACCACCGAATTCGTCCTGATGGGCTTGCTGCAGCAGGTCGCAGGCGATCTCCATGTGTCCATCGCCGCGGCCGGCCTGCTCATTTCCGGCTATGCGATGGGCGTTGCCGTTGGCGCTCCGCTGCTGACGCTGGCCACGCGCCGGCTTCCACGCAAGACCGTGCTGCTCGCGCTGATGGCGATCTTCACACTGGGCAATCTGGCATGCGCCATGGCGCCGAACTACGGCTGGTTGATGGCGGCGCGGGTGGTCACGGCGCTGGCGCACGGCACCTTCTTCGGTGTGGGCGCCGTGGTTGCGACCGGTTTGGTGGCGCCCGAGCGCCGGGCTTCGGCCATCGCGATCATGTTCACCGGCCTCACCGCAGCGACCATCTTCGGCGTCCCGGCGGGCGCCTGGCTGGGCTTGCACCAGGGCTGGCGCGCCACTTTCTGGGTGGTGTCGCTCATCGGCGTGCTGGCGTTCGCCGTGCTCGCCATGTTCGTGCCGCACAAGAAGTCTGCGGAGACCTTGCCCGCCTTGCGTGAAGAGCTCGCGGTATTGCGAAGCCCCCAGGTGCTGCTCGGCCTCGCGATGACGGTGGTCGGCTACGCCGGTGTGTTCGTCGTCTTCACTTACGTCCAGCCGCTGCTCAACCGGCTGACTGGCCTGTCCGACGGCGCGGTGTCGGCCGTGCTGCTGCTCTTCGGCGGCGGCATGGCGGTCGGCAATCTGCTGGGGGGCCGTCTGGCCGATCGTGGCGTCATGCGCGCCGCCATCTGGACGCTCGCCGCGCTTGCGCTGGTGCTGGCTTCGCTGAAGTTCGCCATCGGCCACGTCGTGCCCGCCGTCGTGTTCTTCGGCGTGCTGGGCGTCGCGTCCTTTGCCACGGTGGCGCCTTTGCAGATGCGGGTTCTCGACAAGGCTTCGGATGCTGGCCAGAACCTGGCGTCGAGCCTGAACATCGCAGCCTTCAATCTGGGCAACGCCGTGGGCGCATGGGTCGGCGGCGTGACGATCGAACACGGTCCGGGACTGGCTGCGCTCGGCTGGGTGGCCGCCGCCCTCACGCTGCTCGGCTTGGGTATCGCGCTGTGGAGCCGTGCGCTCGATGGGCGCCCTTCGGCGGGGCAGCACGCCCACCCGGCCACAACCTGAACCTCTTTGTCCTCCAGCCCTTTTCTCACCTTTTCATCTACTCCGGAAGTCATTCATGGAATACCGCTATCTCGGCCGATCCGGCTTCAAGGTCCCTGCCCTCGGCTTCGGCGCCGGCACCTTCGGCGGCCAGGGGCCGCTGTTCAGCGCATGGGGCAACACCGACGTGGCCGGCGCACGGCGCATGGTCGACCTGTGCCTCGACGCGGGCGTGAACCTGTTCGATACGGCCGACGTCTACTCCAGCGGCGCTTCCGAAAGCATCCTGGGCGCAGCGCTGAAGGGGCGGCGCCACCAGGCCATCGTCTCGACCAAGCTTTCGCTGCGCGCGGGCGAAGGCCCCAACGACGCGGGATCCTCCAGGCACCACCTGCTCGGGGGCGTCGATGCTGCGCTGAAACGCCTCGACACCGACCACATCGACATCCTTCAGCTCCATGCTTTCGACGCCATGACCCCCGTCGAGCAGGTGCTGCGCACGCTCGACGACCTGGTGCGCGCGGGCAAGGTGCGCTACATCGGCGCGTCGAACTTTTCCGGCTGGCAGCTGATGAAGTCGTTGGCCATGGCAGACAGGCTGGGCCTGGAGCGCTACGTCGCCAACCAGACCTATTACTCGCTGATCGGTCGCGACTACGAATACGAGCTGATGCCGCTGGGCATCGACCAGGGCGTGGGCGCGATCGTCTGGAGCCCGCTCGGCTGGGGCCGGCTCACCGGCAAACTGCGGCGCGGCCAGCCCCTGCCAGTGCAGAGCCGTCTGCATGACACCGAGGGCTTCGCGCCCCCGTCGGACACCGATCGCCTGTACCGCGTGGTCGACGCGCTCGACGAGGTTGCTGCGGAGACCGGCAAGACACTGCCGCAGATCGCGATCAACTGGCTGCTGCAGCGACCGACCGTCGCCAGCGTGCTGATCGGCGCGCGCGACGAGGCCCAGCTGGTGCAGAACCTCGGCGCGGTCGGATGGGGGTTGACGCCCGCTCAGGTGGCGCACCTCGACGCTGCCAGCGCCGTCACGCCGCCCTACCCGTACTACCCCTATTGGAACGGCCAGTTCGCGGAGCGCAGTCCCGTCCCGGTGTAGCCGACTTCAGAGAGGCGGCGCGCCGAGCAACAGGCGTTCCAGCACCTTGGGCTGCAGCGGCCTGTGAAAGCCATAGCCCTGGATGTCGTCGCACTGCAGCGCCTCGAGCTGCTCCGCCTGCGCGGGCGTTTCCATGCCCTCCGCGGTGACCTTCATGCCGAGCGCGTGCGCCAGCGACACGATGGCCGCGACGATGGCGTAGCCCTTCCCCGGTTGATCCACGTTCATGACCAGCGAGCGGTCGATCTTCAGGCGGTCGAAGGGAAACTGCGTGAGGTACGAGAAGCTCGAATAGCCGGTGCCGAAATCGTCGATGGCCAGCTCGATGCCCAGCTGGCGCAGCGATTCGAGCGTAGCCAACGCGCGGTCCGCGTCCTGCAGGAAGATGCTCTCCGTGATTTCGATCTCCAGGTGCTCGGGGCCGAGTCCGGCGTCGGCGAGCGCGCTTTGAACCATCTCGACGAGACCTGGCGAGAGCAACTGGTGCGCAGACACGTTGACGGCCACGCGTGGTGGCCTGCCGCCCTTGAGCGCCAGCAGGCGTCGCAGCCGGCCTACCTCGCGGCAGGCCTCGCGCATCACCCATTCGCCGATCGGCACGATCAGCCCGATGTCCTCCGCCACCGGAACGAACGCCGCCGGGCTGACCGGACCGAGGGCCGGGCACTGCCAGCGCAGCAGTGCCTCCATGTGCTGGATGCGGCCGGTGGCGAGATGCAGCTGCGGCTGGAACACCAGGCTGAACTGATTGCGTTCGAGCGCCTCGCGCAACAGCCCTTCGAGCTGCAGCCGGTCCTCGGCTTGCGACTGCATGGCGTTGCGGAACCAGCGCGCCTGTGCCCCGCCCCCGGCCTTGGCCGCACCAAGCGCCACACGGGCGCGGTGCAGCAGCTCAGTGGCATCGATGCGGACTTCGGGCGCGGCAATGGTCGCTCCGATGCTGGCCGTCAGGCGAAGGCTCCTGTCGGCGCCCTGCAGTGGCAGCGAAAGGTTGCGCAGCAGGCTCTCGATGCGCGCATCGATCTCGCGCTGATCACCGTCCAGCACGCAAGCCAGCAGGCCGCCGCCGAGCGTCGCCAATACCGCCTCGGGGCCGAGCGTGCCGCGGATGCGGTGGCCGCAAAGTTGCAGCAGCTGACCGAGCATCTCGTCGCCCTGTGAATCGCGCACCCTCGCCATCTGGTCGACTTCGATCACCAGCAGTGCGCAAGGCCGCAAGCGCTGTCGTGCGGACTGCAACTTCAGCGCGGTGCGCTCGCGCAGCCATGCGGCATTGGGCAGCTGCGTCCAGGCGTCGTGAAAGCCGTCGTTCCAGCCGCCTGGGCCGGTCGCGTCGCTCTGCGAGCGTTCGGGCATGGCCGTGCCGACGTACAGCGGCGCAGCGCCGTCGGCCTGCGGCCATGCACCGAGAGAGAGCAGGACCCTCGACACCCGGCCGTCGCGGTGCCGGCATATCCACGACGGAAAGCATCTCGGTGCGCCCGCCGCAGGCAGTTCGACCCCGTCGTGGACCCGCGCGATCGTGTGATGGCCGACGAGTTCATCGCGCGTGTAGCCGCTCAGCTGCGCATACGCGGGATTGATGTGCAGATAGGCACCCGCTGCGTTGCAGACAAACACCGCCTGCGGCAGGCTGTCCACCAGATCGAGGTTGGAAATTGTGGCGACGAAAGACATGGCACGCACCGCACGAAGAATGAAAAAACATTCTAGAGATGCGCCGCGGCCTGTCAGCCTGCGCTTTCCCTGTGCCTGAAAGGCGCTTGTCGCACCAAACCTCCCGGGCTCAGGGCGTGGTTTTGAGCCGCTTGTATTCGTTCTGCTTCATGGCCAGGTAGTCGGAACGCTCGGTCTCGTGCAGCTGACGCGCATAGCGCTCGGTGGCGTCGAACCAGGCGGCAAGGCGCGCGTCTCGTTGCTCTGTCCGGGGCGCATCGAGGAAACTGTCGATCGCGAGGTAGTACCGCATGGTGTTGCGCTCGACCACACCTCGCACGCCGCCGATGTAGTCGGGCTCGCCCTTGGCATCGCGCCCTTTCGCCGTGAAGCCCACCTTGTCGCTACCGATCGTCCCGAGGTAGGCCTGCATCGCGAGGCGCGCCGCGGTGCCGTAACCGTAGGAGTAGGACAGGTGGACGAAGCTGCGCTTGGCGTCGAGCGGCGCCGCTTCGAAGGCGATGCGGTAGTCGCGGGTCGACATCGGTCCGCTCGGGGCCGCCATGTGCACTGCCATGTAATCGGCTCTTGCAGTGGCGCCGCCCCAGTTGAACTGCACGCGCTGCGCCTGATCGAGCGGCTGATCGAACTTGCGCCCCACTGCCACGTCGACGATGTCGCCCTTCACGACGCAGTGCTTGGTGTTGAGATGCAGCATGAGCACCTCGCACCAGTTGGCAGGCTTCTCGAGTGCCGCGAGTTCGGCAAAGGGGTGATCAACGACGGCGTAGATGTCGCCGCTGAGCTGGCTGTTACTTTCCGAAGAGTCCAGCGCGAGACGGCGCTGGAACGGATTGTTCGCCAAACGCGACGCCAGTGCCTCGTGCTTGGCCTGCAACGCAGGCCCGTCTTGCGCGAAGGCCGCAACGCCCAGCCAGGGCAAAAGGCAAAGCGCTGCGACGGAGAGCAGCGGACGGACTTGCAGGGCGCGGAAGGGATACATGATGTGCAACCTACGCCTCGCGGCCGTGGCGCGCTGTAGGAAATGGCGTCGCCCCCGCCGCGGTGCTCAGGCGCGCAGCTGAGCGCGCAACTGCTGCCCGATGTCCGGCCGCTCGAGGAAAGGGTCGGCTGGGTTGGTGATCGACACGATGCTTTCCATGCGACTCTTCACGTTGCCCAGCGCCCTGGGGTGGCTGAAGACGTAGAACTGGTTGGCGGCAATGGCATCGAACACCTTGCCGGCCACGTCGGCGGCACTCACCTTGCCGCTGCTCACTGCCTTGGCCGTCATGGCCTGGCCGATCAGTTGGCTCTTGGTGAGTTCGCTGGCTGGTAGCGCGCCGGGCCGGTTGCGCTCGCTGCTGTTGATGCCGGTCGCGACGAAGTACGGGCACAACAGACTGGCACCGATCTGGTCGGTGACGAGTGCGAGGTCCTGGTACAGCGTTTCGGTCAGGCTCACCACCGCGTGCTTGCTGACGTTGTAGACGCCCATGTTCGGCGGCGTCAGAAGTCCCGCCATGCTGGCGGTGTTGACGATGTGGCCGCGGTACCCAGGGTCCTTCGCGGCGGCGTCGAGCATCATCGGCGTGAACAGGCGAACGCCGTGCACGACGCCCCAAACGTTGACGCCCAGCACCCATTCCCAGTCGGCCACGCTGCTTTCCCACACCAGCCCACCCGTGCCCACACCCGCATTGTTGAAGACGAAGTGCGGTGCACCGAAGCGCTGCTGCACGGCCTCGGCCAATGCCTCCATCTCGTCGGCCTTCGACACGTCGACGCGGCGGGCCAGCACCTGCGCGCCAGCGGCCTCCATCTCCGCTTGCGCGCGGTCAAGCGCGTCCTGCTGCACGTCGACCAGCACCAGGTTCATGCCGCGCGCGGCACCGATGCGCGCGCATTCGAGGCCGAAGCCCGAGCCGGCGCCGGTGAGCACGGCGGTCTTGTTGTGGAAGTCTTCAATCATGTCGTTGTCTCCGTTTTCTTGAGGATGTAGCCAATGCGGGGAAAGTGCACGTGCAGCGTGCCGGCGCGCTCGTCGGTGCGGCGCAGCGTGTAGTGGGTGCGGGTGGCGGCGATCAGTTCGCCCTCGGTCGTCTCGGGGCCGAAGCTCTCGGCGCCGATCGTGACGGTGCTGCCCAGCGGAATGCCGTGTTCGTCCTGAAACGTGCTGTCGGTCAGCAGTGTGCGCGGCACGGAGGCCGACGCCTGCGCGATGGCGGTGGCGGCATCGATCTTCTCGCTGGTGCCATGGCCGATCGCGGCCATGCGGTCCATCCAGTCGACGACCGCCGGCGTGAGCTGCAGCACGCCGCTCATCGACGGTGTGCGCTTGCGGGTGAACCACAATGGGTGATAGCAGGCGAAGTCGGCAATCGTCGGCACGTCGCCGAGCAGGAACGGGCCATCGTCCAGCATGTCCGAGAGGCGGCGCAGGTACGACTTGTAGGCGCCGGTCGCATCGCCCGGGCGCAGCCGGACCATGTTGGCGCTCATGGCGCGGCGGTCTTCGGCGAAGGCCTTGGCGGCTTCGGGTGGCGCGTTGGCGAACATGTCGGCTGCGCCCTTGGGGCTGAAGTTGTGCGCCATGGCGGCCCAGAACAACGTGCCGTCGGCCCATTGCGCGATCGTGCGTGCCAGCCCCTTGCTGGGCTCGGGGTAGATCGAGGGGTCCGGCTGGAGGTGTTCGAGCACGTCGCAGATCAGCGCGGTGTCGCAGTAGATGTCGGCACCGACCTGCAGGAACGGCGTCTTGCGGTAGCCGCCCGTCAGCGACATCACGTCGGGCTTGGGCATGATCGAGGGCACGATCACCGAGCGCCAGGCGAACTTCTTGTAGCCCAGGATCAGCCGCAGCTTCTCCGAGAACGGTGAGGTGGCGTAGTGATGAAGGATCGGGTCGGACATGGTGGGGCTCTCCGGAAATGAAATCAGTGGGGCATTGCGCGGGCGATGATCGAATCGACATCCACGCCGCTGCCGAGCGTACCGAAGGCGTGGCCCCAGTCGCCGCCAAGCCGCGAGCAACAGAACGCGTCGACGACGGCCGGCGGCGCCGTCTGCGCCAGCAATGCCGCCTGCATCGCCAGCGCCACGTCTTGCGCCAGTCGCCGAGCCTCGGGCTCGGTGGACATCGCCTCGATGCGCGAAGGGAGTGCATCGGCGAGCTGGTCGAGCGCGGCGTGCGCGCCGCGGGCGGGCCAAAGTTCGTCGGCGAGCGCGGCCACCACATCGCCCTTGCGCGTGGCCCGCAGCAGGTCGAGCGCCATGATGTTGCCGGCGCCTTCCCAGATCGAGTTGAGCGGCATCTCGCGGTAGATGCGGGCCATCACGCCTTCGCCGCCCTCCTCGACATAGCCGTTGCCGCCCAGGCATTCCATCGCTTCCTGCGCGAAGTGGCTGCCGCGCTTGCAGATCCAGAATTTGGCGACCGGCGTGAGCAGCCGCGCCATCAGGCGCTCGTGCGCGTCGTCGGGGTGATCGAAGGCACGCGCCAGCCGCAGCGCGAGTGCGGTGGCGGCTTCGCTCTCGAGCGCAAGGTCGGCCAAGACGTTCTTCATCAGCGGCTGTGCGCTCAGCGGCTTGCCGAAGGCGCTGCGCTGCGCAGTATGGTTCAACGCGAGGGCGAGCGCCTGGCGCATCAGCCCTGTGGTGCCGAGCGCGCAGTCGAGCCGCGTCATCGTGCCCATCTCGAGGATCTGTGGAATGCCGCGGCCCTCGTCGCCCACCCGCCAGGCGGTAGCGGCATGAAACTCGACCTCGGAGCTCGCATTGGCCTTGTTGCCCAGCTTGTCTTTCAGCCGCTGGATGCGAATTGCATTGCGCGTGCCGTCGGGCAGCACGCGCGGCAGGAAAAAGCAGCTAAGTCCTGCGGGTGCCTGCGCCAGCACCAGGAACGCATCGCACATCGGCGCCGAGAAGAACCATTTGTGGCCGGTGATGGCGTAGCGATCGCCCCAGGCGTCGTTGCCGTCGCGCACCGCCTGCGTTGTATTGGCACGCAGGTCGGAGCCACCTTGCTTCTCGGTCATGCCCATGCCCATCGTCACGCCGGGCTTGTCGTGCCACGGCCTCGGCGTCGGGTCATAGGCGTGGCTTGTCAGCTTGGGACCCCAATCGGCGAAGACCGCGGCGTTGGCACGCAGCGCGGGCGTGGCCGCATAGGTCATCGAGATCGGGCACAGGACGGACGGTTCGAGCTCGGTGAAGAGCATGAACGCCGCTGCGCGCCTTGAGTGCGCGCCCGCATTGGCGCCCTCTCCCTTCGGAAGAGGATTGGGGCAATGGCTCCCCCAAGGCGCACCGCCCAAGCCTGCACCGACAGCCGCCTTCATCAGCGCGTGATAGCTCGGATGAAATTCGACATCGTCGATGCGCCGGCCGAAGCGGTCGTGCGTCTGGAGCACCGGCGCGTTGGTGTTCGCGAGCCGCGCGTGCGTCTGCATCTCGGCCGTGCCGGCCATGGCGCCGAGCGCGTCGAGCGAGGCAAGGTCGAGCTGCGGCGCGTTGAAGGCCAACCCGTCGCGCAGCGCACGGTTCGTCCGGAACAGGTTGTAGCCCGCGAGCGCCGCAGGCTGGTTGAAGACCTCGTGCGTCGCATCCATGGCGGGCTGGCCTCCGGTCGTCTTGGGCTAGACCAGCTTGACCAGTTGCTTGCCGAAGTTCTTGCCCTTCAGCAGGCCCAGGAAGGCTTCTGGCGCGGATTCGATGCCCTCGGCCATCGACTCGCGAGGGCGCAGCTTGCCGCTGGCCACCAGCCCGCCCAGCTCCTTCAGTGCCTCGGGCCAGACTTCCATGTGCTCGCTCACGATGAAGCCTTCGATTTTCAGGCGATTGATGAGGATCAGCGCGGGGTTGTTCAGAGGCAGCGGTGCGCCGTCGTAGCCGGCGATCATCCCGCACAGCGCAACCCGTGCGAAGGCGTTGGTGCGCAACAGCACCGCATCGAAGATGTAGCCGCCGACGTTCTCGAAATAGCCGTCGATGCCCTTGGGACACGCTTCCTTGAGCGCCTTGCTCATGGTCTTGATGTCGGGATTCGCGCGGTAGTCGATGCAGGCGTCGAAACCCAGCTCTTCCGTCACGTAACGGCACTTGTCCGGGCCACCCGCAATGCCGACCACGCGGCAGCCGCGGGCCTTCGCCAGTGCACCGAAGGCGCTGCCCACCGCGCCGCTGGCTGCAGTGATCACGACCGTATCGCCTTCCTTCGGCGCAATGATCTTCACCAGGCCGTACCACGCGGTCACGCCCGGCATGCCGACGGCGCCGAGGTAGTGCGACAGCGGCACGTGCGTGGTGTCGACCTTGCGCAGCGCGCCGACCTGGTTGCCGTCGACCACGCTGTACTCCTGCCAGCCGCCGAATCCGACCACCTTGTCGCCCACCGCGTACTTCGGATGCTTGCTTTCGACGACCTCGCCCACCGTGCCGCCCTGCATCGTTTCCCCCAGCGGCTGCGGCTGTGCGTAGCTTTTCGACTCGTTCATGCGGCCGCGCATGTACGGGTCGAGGCTCAGGTAATGGTGGCGCACCAGAACCTGGTTGTCTTGCAGCGGCGGCGTTTCCGCGGTCACGAGCTTGAAGTTGCCGACGACGGCTTCGCCCTCGGGGCGGTTGTCGAGATGCTGTTGGCGATTGGTGGGCATGGAGTCTCCGGTGTGGGGGAAAAGATGGCCGCTCACAGGCGGCCGCGAAATCAGTCTGTCGACGGCGCGCGCTGCGCATTCGCGCTGGTCGGCCCGGTGGGCAGACGGCGCGTCACGTACTTGAAGGTGCCTGTTGAATGCGCGCAGGCCTGATCCTTCTCGTCATAGATCGTCGCCTCGACGAACGCCATGGTGGCGGTGCGGTGCATCATCCGGCCGCGCGCATGAAGCGGACCGACCGAAGGCCGCATGAAGCTGGTCTTCATCTCGATCGTGACGACGCCCGACTCCGGTGACACGCTGCGCGCAGCGGCCGCCATCGTGATGTCGAGCAGCGTCATGCAGGCGCCGCCGTGCGTCACGTCGAAGGTGTTGAGGTGCTCGGGCTTGGCGGTGTAGAGAATCTCCGACTCGCCACCTTCGAACTTCGTGAGGTTGAAGCCCAGATGTCGCGCAAAGGGAATCTGGCTCATGTACGAGCGAATCCCGATGTCGCCCGCGCTCGCGGGGTTCATGCTTCCCTCCGTCACGCCAGCACCACGCTGACGCCGCCGTCGACGGCCATCCACTGGCCGGTGATGTGCTTGCCGGCGTCGCTGGCGTAGAGCAGCGTGATGCCCTTCAGGTCTTCGTCGTCGCCGAGCCGACCGAGCGGCACGGTCGCCGTCATCTTCTCTTCGCCGATGGTCTGGATCAGTTTGGTGGCCATCTTCGTCATGAAGAAGCCCGGGCAGATCGCATTGACGTTGATGTTGTACTTGCCCCATTCGGCGGCCAGCGTCCTGGTGAAACCGATGACGGCCGTCTTCGACGTGTTGTAAGCCAGCGTCTGGATATCGGGTGGGTTGCCGTTCAGCGCGGCGATCGACGCGATGTTGATGATGCGTCCCGTCTTCTTCGGGATCATGTACTTGTTGGCCACGTGCTGAGACAGGATGAAATAACCGCGCACGTTGAGGTTCATGACCTTGTCCCAGGCCTCGACCGGGTGCGACTCGGCCGGTGCGCCCCAGCTGGCGCCGGCGTTGTTCACCAGGATGTCGATGGCACCCATGCGCTCGAGCGTCTGCTCGGCCAGGCGTCGGGTGTCTTCTTCCTTGGCACAGTCGGCGGCGATCCAGCGTGCGTCGATGCCGGCAGCCTGGAGATCGGCCGTGGCCTGCTCCAGGTCGTCGGCCTTGCGCGAGCTCAGCATGATGCGGGCGCCGGCCTCGCCGAGCGCGTGGGCCATCTGCAGACCCAGGCCGCGAGAGCCGCCGGTGATGAGCGCGGTCTTGCCGCTGAGGTCGAAGAGTTGTTGGACGGTGCGGGTGCTCATGTCTGCATCTTTCTGTGTTGGGGGCCGAGGCGAGGGGTGCCGAAGGAACGGCTCCGGCGGGCCACCGGCATCGCCTCGACGGGGGCGGCGCCGAAGGCGCTTCAGCGGGGTTAAGTCTGGTAATCGAAAACGCTGCGCGAGGCGCGCGCAGGCGACGTGGCCACGACTTCCTTGTGGTGCGGATGGACGATGTACGACTGAAGCGCCGCCGCGTCGTCGAACACCGAATACAGCGCCACGTCGTGGTTGGCCTCGAAGCCTTCGGCTCGCACCGCGACCTCGAACTCCCGCATGCCGGGCACGATGCCCTTGCAGGTGTCGAGCAGTTCCTTGAAGCGCGTGGCCTCGGCCGGATCCACCATCTTCCACATCACGATGTGTTTGATCATGGCTTGTCCTTCAGGCGCGAACGCACGTAGATGAGCACGAATCCAATGACCGCCGCGATGGCGCCCGGGGTGGCCATGCTCCATCCCAGCACCGGCTCGATGCGGGCTGTGGCAATGCCGAGGATGAACAGAAAGAGGCCGCCATAGATCAGGATCCAGGTCCATTTCTCCAGTCTGGCATGCGGCTTCGGCGGTTCGGTGGATCGGAGTTTGGGCATGTAGCTTCCACTGGTCATCAGAATGCCTCCTCGGGCAATTCGGCGCATGTGGGATCGCGGGTCTCGACCACGCGGAGCCAGGCGCCGATTTTGGGTAGTTCGTAACGAAAGAAATAGCTGGCGGCGCCGAGCCTGCCGACCGTGGCGGGATCCGTCACTGCCGCGTTGCCGCCGTGGAGCGACCTGTGTGCGAGATCGAGCCAGATCCACGCCAGCACGGTGTGGCCGAACGCCTGCATATAGGGTACCGCGTTCGCGAGAGCGTCCCGCGGCTCGCCGGTCGACCACGCGGCGCGGGTGGCGCTTTGAACCTGGGCCAGGGCGTCGGTCAGGGCGCGTGCGTCGTCAGCGAGCGCCGGCACGGCACTGGCGCGGCGTGCCGTATCGGCGATCCGGTCGGCCAGCAGGCTCAGGCCGCGGCCCTCTTCCATCAGCACCTTGCGGCCCAGCAGGTCGGCCGCCTGGATGCCATGCGTGCCTTCGTGGATCATGTTGAGCCGGTTGTCGCGCCAGTATTGCTCCACGGGAAAGTCGCGCGTGTAGCCGTAGCCGCCGAGCACCTGGATTGCCAACGAATTGGCTTCCAGGCACCATTCGCTGGGCCAGCTCTTGGCGATCGGTGTAAGCACTTCCAGCAGCAGCCGCGCGTCGTCGGCCACGCCGCCCGGCCCCGCCGCCCCGGTTTTCTGCTCGTCGACAAGCCGAGCGCAATAGAGCTGCAGCGCGAGTGCGCCTTCGCAGTAAGACTTCTGGGCCAGCAGCATGCGACGCACGTCGGCGTGCTCGATGATGCGCACCTGCGGCTTGGCCGCGTCCTTGCCGGCGGGCCCCACCGGGCGACCCTGCGGCCGCTGCCTTGCATAGGCCAGCGATGCTTCGTAGCCGGCCATGCCGAGCATCGAAGCGGCCATGCCGATGCCGATGCGCGCCTCATTCATCATGTGGAACATGCAGTGCAGGCCCTTGCCCGGTTGCCCGACCAGATAGCCGACTGCGCCGGCTTGGCCGCCCACCGGAAAGCGGCCTTCGCCGAAGTTGAGCAGCGTGTTCGTGGTGCCGCGCCAGCCCAGCTTGTGGTTGAGGCCCGCCAGTGCCACGTCGTTGCGCTCGCCGGTCAGCGCGCCCGCGGTGTCGACCATGCGCTTGGGCACGATGAACAGCGAGATGCCGCGTGTGCCCGGCACCAGCTTCCCTTGGGCGTCGGGGATTTTTGCGAGCACGATGTGAACGATGTTCTCGGTGAGTTCGTGGTCACCCGACGAAATCCACATCTTGTTGCCCGTCAGGCGGTAGCGCGGGCCGAGCGGGTCGGCCTCGAAGCCATCGCCATCCGGCACCGCGCGTGTCACCACGTCGCTCAACGAAGAGCCCGCCTGCGGCTCCGACAGGCACATGGTGCCGGCCCATCGCCCGGAGAACTCGTTCTTCGCGAACACCTCCTGCTGCATCGGCGTGCCGTGCACCAAGAGCAGGTTGGCGTTGCCGCTGGTCAGCAGGTTCGAGCCGATGCTGACCGACGCCATGGCGAAGAAGCTGTTGGCTGCTGCCTGCACGGTGTAGGGCAACTGCATCCCGCCGATCTCGTAATCCTGTGCCGCGCTCAGCATGCCGGACGCAGCGAACGCGGCGTGCGCATCGTGCGTGGCCTGCGGCAGGATGACCCGCTCGCCGTCGAAGCGCGGCTCCTGCGTGTCGACGATGCGGTTCGCCGGCGCGTACTTCTCGCGGGCGATGCGCTCGCAGGTGTCGAGCACCGCGTCGAAAGTCTCGCGCGAATGGTCGGCGAAGCGCTCGCGCCCGTTCAATGATTCGGCATCGAGCCAGTCGTAGAGCAGGAAGTCAAGGGTGGGACGAAAGCTCATGATGGATCTCTGACACAGCGCCAGCGTCGGCTGGCAAGTTCGTGAAACGCCGCGGAACCGGCAAGGCCGGCCCGCAGCCTGGGCGCGGGTCAGATCACTTCAAAGACGCCAGCCGCGCCCATGCCACCGCCGATGCACATCGTGACCAGGACCTTCTTCGCGCCGCGGCGCTTGCCCTCGATGAGCGCGTGGCCGGTCAGACGCTGGCCGCTCACGCCGTAAGGGTGGCCGACAGCGATGGCACCGCCGTCGACGTTCAGCCGGTCACCCGGAATGCCCAGCTTGTCACGGCAGTAGATCACCTGTACGGCGAAGGCTTCGTTCAGCTCCCACAGGTCGATGTCGGCGACCGTCAGGCCGAGCTTTTTCAACACCTTCGGAATGGCGAAGACGGGGCCGATGCCCATCTCGTCGGGTTCGCAGCCCGCCACCGCGAAGCCGAGGAATCGGCCCATCGGCTTCAGGCCCTTGCGCTCTGCATAGGCCTCGTCCACCAGCACGCAGGCGCCACCGCCGTCGGAAAACTGGCTGGCGTTGCCGGCGGAGATCAGCCCGCCCGGCATGGCGGGACGGATACCGCTGATGCCTTCCTTGGTGGTGCCAGCACGGATGCCCTCGTCGTTCTCGACGGTGACTTCCTTGGTCCGCAGGCCCATCACCGGGTCGGCGACGCCGGCCAGCACCGTGATCGGGGCAATCTCGTCCTTGAAGCGGCCGGCCTCGAGCGCGGCGGTCGCCTTCTGCTGGCTGGAAGCGCCGTACTCGTCCATCGCGTCGCGACCGATGTTGTAGCGCTTGGCCACCTGCTCGGCGGTCTGCAGCATGTTCCAGTAGATCTCGGGCTTGTGCTTGACCAGCCACGGGTCGGTGATCATGTGTCGATTGGCCTCGTTCTGCACGCACGAGATGCTCTCGACACCACCTGCCACGTACACATCGCCCTCGCCCGCGATGATGCGCTGAGCCGCCGTCGCGATGGTCTGCAGGCCCGACGAGCAGAAGCGGTTGATCGTCATGCCCGAGGTGGTGACCGGCAGGCCGGCGCGGAGTGCGATCTGGCGCGCGATGTTCGAGCCGGTCGCCCCTTCGGGCGTGGCGCAGCCCATGATCACGTCGTCGACCTCGGCGCCGTCGATGCCGGCACGCTGCACGGCGTGCTGTACGGCGTGGCCGCCGAGCGTCGCGCCGTGGGTCATGTTGAAGGCGCCCTTCCAGCTCTTGGCGAGCGGGGTGCGGGCGGTAGAGACGATGACGGCGCGGGTCATGGTGAAGTCCTTTGGAGAATGGAAGGGAAAGTGCTCACAGCGCAGCGGCGGCCGGGCCGGTGCTGCGCAGAAGCTGGTGATAGAAGCGGATCATCCGGGCGTAGTTGTCGACCGCCAGGCGCTCGTTGGTGCCGTGAAAGCGCGGCAGATCGTCGCCCTTCATCTGGAGGGGCGAGAAGCGGTACACCGCATCGCTGACCAGGGAAAAATGGCGTGAATCGGTGGCGGCTGTCATGAGGCCGGGCGCCACCACCGCCTCCGGGAAAACCTCGCGCACCGAGCGGGCGATGGCGGCATAGCCGCGCGCCTCGGTGGACGAGATGCGCGAAGGCTCGGCGTTGCCGGCATAGGCATCGATTCGGATCGCGTCGTTGGCCAGCGCCTTGCGCAGATGGGCCTCGACGCTGGCCAGCGAATCGCCCGGCAGCACCCGAAAGTTGACGGCGGCCTCGGCGCGGCCTGGCAGCACGTTGTCCTTGTTGCCGGCCTTCACGATGGTCAGCGCCGTCGTGGTCCGCAGCATCGCATTGCTGCTCGGACTCTTTTCCAACTGGCCTCGCACGAGCGGTTCGGTCAGCCAGAGGTTGGTCAGCATGAGCCGGTTGATGCCGTTCATCTCTGGCGCAAGCGTGCCGAACATCGACCGCGCGACGCCTTGGATGCTCCCCGGCATCGGCTGGGCCTCGAGGCGCGCCAGCGCCGCACTCATCTGCCCGATCGCGCTGTGCGCCGGCGGCATCGACGAATGGCCAGGGGCGGTGTCCAGAGAAAGGAAAAACGTGCCGTAGCCCTTCTCGGCCAGGCCAATCAAAGCAGCCGGTTTCGAAAGGCCCGGCAGCACACCATCGAGCACCAGCAGACCTTCGTCGAGCACCCAATCGAGCCGCACGCCACGCGACTGAAGCAGTTGAGCGATCGGCAGCGCGCCGCGAAGCCCGCTGACCTCCTCGTCGTCGCCAAAGGCGAGGTAGACGGTCTGGCGCGGCTGAAACCCCGCCGCCACGAGCAACTCGACCGCCTCGAGCTGGGCCATCAGGTTGCTCTTGTTGTCGAGCGTTCCGCGGCCCCAGACGAAGCCGTCCTGCACCGCACCACTGAAAGGCGCGACGCTCCACATCTTCTCGGTGCCTGGAGCGATCGGAACCACATCCTGATGTGCCAGCAACGCCACCGGCGCTGCCTGCGGATCGCTGCCTTGCCAAGTGAACAGCAGCGCCTTGCTGCCGACCGTTTCCTTCTTCAGCACTGCGTGCAGTTTGGGAAACTGCAGGGCCAGCGCCGCATGCAGCTTGTCGAACTCGACCGCACTTTGCGCCACGTTCTCCAGGCTCGACACGGTTCGCAGCTGCACCACACCGGACAGCCGCCGGACGGCGCCATCAAGGTCCAACGCAAGGGGCGGCGCGGCCGCCACGGCCACTTGTCGCGACGGTGTTCGCCAGGTGTTGACGGCCATGGCCGCAGCCAGGGCCAGCAGAACCCCCAGCAGTCCGACGAACACTCGCTTCAGCACGTTGGCGCCTGTTTCAGCCGAAGGACTTGCCTTCAGCGACCAGCTTCTGGATCAGCGGCGCGGGCTCCCAGAAGTTGCCGTCGTCGCGCGGGTTCTTCGCGAACCGCTTCATGGCCTCGGCCACGTTGTACAGGCCGACCTGGCTCGCGTAGTGCATCGGGCCGCCGCGCCAGATCGGAAAGCCGTAGCCGGTGAGGTAGACCATGTCGATGTCCCCCGACTTGCTGGCGATGCCATCTTCCAGGATGCGGGCGCCTTCGTTCACGAGCGCGTACACCAGCCGCTGCACGATCTCCTCGTCGCTGATCTTGCGCGGCACGATGCCTTCGTCCTTGCGGTGCTGCTCGATCAGGTCGAGCACGACCTGGCTAGGGATGGCGTCGCGCTTGCCCGCCTGGTAGTCGTACCAGCCCGCGCCGGTCTTCTGGCCGAAGCGGCCCAGCTCGCAGAGCTTGTCGGCCGTCCGGCTGTACTTCATGTCGGCGCGCTCGGTCGCGCGGCGCTTGCGGATCGCCCAGCCGATGTCGTTACCGGCCAGGTCACCCATGCGGAACGGGCCCATTGCGAAGCCGAACTTCTCGACGGCACGGTCGACCTGCTGGGGCGTCGCGCCTTCGTCGAGCAGAAAGCCGGCCTGGCGGCTGTATTGCTCGATCATGCGGTTGCCGATGAAGCCGTCGCACACGCCCGATACTACGGCCGTCTTCTTGATCTTCTTGGCGACGCCCATCACGGTGGCCAGGACATCCTTGCCGGTCTTGGCGCCGCGCACCACTTCGAGCAGCTTCATCACGTTCGCAGGGCTGAAGAAGTGCATGCCGACCACGTCCTGCGGACGCTCGGTGAAGGCGGCGATCTTGTCGACGTCGAGCGTGGACGTGTTCGACGCCAGGATCGCGCCCGGCTTGGCCACGCGGTCGAGCTCCTTGAAAACCTTCTCCTTCACGCCGAGTTCCTCGAACACCGCTTCGATGATCAGGTCGGCATCCTTGAGTTCGTCGTAGCTCAGCGTGGTGGTGAGCAAAGCCATGCGCTGCTCGTACTTGTCCTGCTTGAGCTTGCCCTTCTTGACCTGCGCCTCGTAGTTCCTCTTGATGGTGGCGAGGCCGCGGTCGAGCGCCTCCTGCTTCATCTCGAGGATCTTCACCGGAATGCCGGCGTTGAGGAAGTTCATCGAGATGCCGCCACCCATCGTGCCGGCGCCAATCACGGCCACCGACTTGATCTCGCGCTTGGGCGTGTCGTCGGCCACGTCGGGGATCTTGCTGGCAGCGCGCTCGGCCATGAACAGATGGCGCAGCGCGATCGATTCGGGCGTGAACATCAGGCCGGTGAACAGGCGACGCTCTTCGGCCAGACCGTCGTCGAATTTCATCTTGGCGGCAGCGGCAACCGCGTCCACGCACTTCAACGGCGCGGGGTAGTTCTTCGACATGCCGCCAACCATGTTGCGCGCGAACTGGAAGTAGGCGTCGCCCTGCGGATGCTTACACGGCAGGTTGCGCACCAGCGGCAATGCGTCGCCCGTCTTTCCGGCCACCGACTTGGCGTAGATCACGGCCTCGTCGAACAGCGATTCGGCCGAGCCCGCGAGCTGGTCGATCAGCTTCTGGCCCGGCAGGCCGGCCAGCATTTCGCTCTTCACCGCTTCGCCGCTGACGATCATGTTGAGTGCGGTTTCCACGCCCAGCACGCGCGGGAGCCGCTGCGTGCCGCCGGCACCGGGCAGCAGGCCGAGCTTGACCTCGGGCAATGCGATGCTGGTGCCCGGGGCGACCACGCGGTAGTGGCAACCGAGCGCGAGCTCCAGGCCGCCGCCCATGCAGACGGAATGGATCGCGGCGACGATGGGTTTCGTGGAGGCTTCGAGCGCCAGGATCACGCTCAGAAGGTTCGGGTCTTGCAGCGCCTTCGGCGTGCCGAACTCCTTGATGTCCGCGCCGCCTGAAAAGGCTTTGCCCGCGCCGGTGATCACGATCGACGTGACGGCATCGTCCGCCAGCGCCTTGGCCAGCCCGTCGGTGATGCCCACGCGCGTTGCGAAGCCCAGGCCGTTGACCGGTGGGTTGGCGAGCGTGATCACGGCGACCTCGCCGAGCACTTTGTATTCAGCCGTCATGCTGCGTTCCTTCGAATGAGAGGTTGGGATGATGGAGGGCAGTGTGGGGCGCATACACATGCGGCGCCACCGAAACGAACGAGTGTTCTTTTTCTTCTGGAATTCTAGGCATTTCCTACGTCCGGACAACGGCATCCAGTCGCTGGTGGGACAAGCATCGCGTCGACGGCCGCCCTCTCAGGGACAACCCTGACAATCGAGTCTTCGATGTTGAAGCGGCCCGTGCCGCATGCAGATGCCCCCCATCCCCGCCCCAGGCCTGTTGATCGCCTTCATGGCCTGCGTAGCGCTTGCCACCTACGCACAGAATCTCACCGGATTCGCCTTCAGCCTGATCCTGCTCGGCCTTGTCTCGCTCTTTCACATCGCGAGCGTGAGCGACACCGCCAACGCCGCGATGGTGCTGACGCTCATCAACGCGTTCACCTACTTCCGCGCCCGGCCGGGGCCCGTGCCATGGCCACTGATGAAACCCGCCTTGAACGGCGGCACGGTGGGCGTCTTGGCGGGCCTGATACTGCTCGCCTCGCTCAGCGGCGGCGCGGTGGCGTGGTTGCGCGGCCTGTTGGGCGCATCGATCCTGCTGTGCGCTCTGCTGCTTGTGCTCCAAGGCACGCCACGCTCGACCTTGTCCAATCCGCGAAGCTTTGCGTTCGCCGGTGCCTTGTCAGGCGTGCTGGGAGGCTTGTTCGCGAGCTCTGGACCGCCGATCGTCTTTCATCTCTACCGCCAGCCACTCGACCGCGAGGTCGTGCGCCGCTCGCTGCTGCTGATGTTCGCCTTCAATGCGCTGGTGCGATTGGTGGTCGTGTTGAGCACCGGCCAATTCACATGGCGTTCGACGTGGCTCGCGGCCTGCGCCATACCGGTGGTCTACGGCGTCACGCAACTCCATCACCGGCTGCCGAACCGGATGAACCCGGCCACGCTCAGGCGGCTGGTGGCGGGATTGCTCGCCGGCGCAGGCGCCACGCTTCTCGCCACCGCGTGGCAAAGCATCGCGCAGAGCGCTTAGACCTCCAGCCATTCCTTGCGCGTGGCCGCGTCGGCACGCAGGCTGTCGGGGGTGCCGTCGAACACGATGCTGCCGTGCCCCATGACCAGCGCGCGATCGGAAATCTGCATGGCGATGGTCAGTTTCTGCTCGATCAGCAGTACCGACACGCCGCGGTCCTTGAGACGCTTCAGATATTGCCCCACCAGTTCGACGATCTTTGGCGCCAGCCCTTCGGTCGGCTCGTCGATGATGATCAGGTCGGGGTCGCCCATGAGCGTGCGGCACAGCGTGAGCATCTGCTGCTCGCCACCCGAGAGCACGCCGGCCTCGTTGTGCTGGCGCTCCTTGAGCCGCGGGAACATCGTGTACATGTCGTCGAAGGACCAGCGGCTGGCCTTGACCGCCGCCTTGCCCTTCTGCCCCAGCAGCAGGTTCTGGTGCACGGTGAGCCTGGGGAAGATTTCGCGGTTCTCGGGCACGTAGCCGATGCCGAGATGTGCGATCTCGTAGGCCTTGCGGCGCAGGATGTCCTGCCCCTTCCAGTGCAGGCCGCCCTCGGCATGAACCAGGCCCATCACGGCCTTGGCCGTGGTCGAACGGCCGGAGCCGTTGCGACCGAGCAGCGCGACGATCTCGCCGGCGCCGACTTCGAAGGAAACGCCGTGCAGCACATGGCTTTTGCCGTAGTACGCATGCAGGTCTTGGAGTTTGAGCATGTCAGGTCTCCCGCTGGGCCAACCCAAGGGAGCCCGCGCCCCCTCGGGGGACAGCGAATACACGAAGCGATGAGCGGTGGGGCATCAATGACCTCCTTGCGCATCGGCCACTGCAGAGCCCAGATAGGCCTCTTGAACGCGCGGATTGGCGCGCACCGCCGCCGGCGTGTCGAAGGCGATCACTTCGCCGTACACCACCACCGCGATGCGGTCGGCCAGCCCGAAAACCACGCCCATGTCGTGCTCCACAGTCAGCAGCGTGCGGCCCACCGTCACCTCCTTGATGAGCGCGATGAAGTGCGCAGTTTCAGTCTTGCTCATGCCCGCGGTGGGCTCGTCGAGCAGGATCACGCTGGCGCCTCCGGCGATGGTCACGCCGATTTCCAACGCGCGCTGCTCGGCATAGGTCAGGTTCACAGCCAGCACGTCGCGTTTGCGCTCCAGGCCGACCTGGCGCATCAGCTGCTCGGTGCGCTCGTTCGCGTCGTCGAGCTTCGACAGAAAGCGCAGGAAGGTGTAGCGGTAGCCGAGGCTCCACAGCACGCCGCAGCGCAGGTTCTCGAAGACGCTGAGCTTGGGAAAGATGTTGGTGATCTGAAAGCTGCGCGAGAGGCCGAGGCGATTGATCTCGTACGGCTTCAAACCGCTGACCGACCGGCCGTTGAGCAGCACCTCGCCGCTGGTCGGCGCCAGGCGGCCGCTGATGAGGTTGAACAGCGTCGACTTGCCCGCGCCGTTGGGCCCGATGATGGCGACGCGTTCGCCCGCCTTCACCGCCAGGTTGGCCCCGCGGATGATCTCGGTCTTGCCGAAGTTCTTGCGCAGGTCCCTGAGTTCCACGGCGTAAGCGGAAGAACCTTCGCCCTGCGGCCCACGGTGCCGAGCGCTTTCGGGAGGAAGCGTGGTGCTCATGCCATTCCCCCGCGCTTGATTTCGAGCTCGATCTCTTCCTGGGCGTGTCCCCACGCACGCACGAAGCGCCGCCGCACCATCTCGAGCAGCACGCCGCCGACCACCATCAGGCCGATGGAGATCGACCAGCTGATCGGGCTCGACGTGTCGAGCGTCATCCCGAAGAATCGCAGCGTCGGGCCGAGTGCCGCGTTGAGCTGCATGTGATAAATCATCTCGACCACACCGGCCACGCCGGCGACCAGCAGCGCACCCGTCGCGATCAGCCCCGCGTACAGCGACCAGAAAGGCTTGAACTTGCCGAACTTGGCCACGCGCAGGTTCATCATGATGAGGCTGGCCACGCCGCCCGGCGCGAACATCACCATGAACAGGAAAATCAGGCCCAGATAGAGCAGCCAGGCCTTGCTCAGCTCCGACAGCAGGATCGATGCGAAGACCAGCAGCACCGCGCCGATGATCGGCCCGAAGAAGAAGGTGGCGCCGCCGAGGAAAGTGAAGAGCAGGTAGCCGCCGGAGCGAATGCCGTTCAAGCTGTCGGCGGCGTTCACGATCTCGAAGTTGATCGACGCCAGGCCACCGCCGATGCCCGCGAAGAAGCCCGCGATGATGAACGCGATGTAGCGCACCCGCTGCGTGTTGTAGCCGATGAACTCGACGCGCTCGGGGTTGTCGCGCACCGCATTGAGGATGCGGCCCAGCGGCGTGCCGGTGAAGGCGAACATCAGCCCGGTGCAGACGAAGCAGTACACCGCGATCAGGTAGTACACCTGCGTCTGGGACCCGAAGTTCAAGCCGAAGAACGGCGTGCCGTAGACGCGGTTGGTGGTGATGCCGCCCTCGCCGCCGAAGAAGCTCGGGAACATCAGTGCCATCGAGGCCACCAGTTCCCCCAGCCCCAGCGTGATCATCGCGAAGGTCGTCCCAGCCTTCTTGGTCGTGACGTAGCCGAACAGGATGGCGAAGAACATGCCCCCCAGCCCGCCGACGAGCGGAATCAGCACCAGTGGCACCGGCAGGCTGCCCTTGGCCGCGAGGTTCATGGTGTGGATGGCGATGAACGAACCCAGCCCCGTGTACACGGCGTGGCCGAAGCTCAGCATGCCGCCCTGCCCCAACAGCATGTTGTAGCTCAGGCAGATGATGATGAGGTAGCCGATCTGCGAAAGCATCGTGAGTGCCAAGCTGCTGCGAAACAGCATCGGTGCCACGATGAGTGCGATGGCGAACAGCGACCACACCAGGATGCGGCCCAGGTTCCACGGCGCGAACCGGTAGTAGCGCACGGGTGCGGATGAGGTTGGAGGTGTTGCGATGGCGTTCATGTCAATCCTCCCGGGTTCCCAACAGGCCCTTGGGGCGGAAGATCAGGATCAGCACCAGAAACAGGTACGGCAGGATGGGCGCGACCTGCGAGATGGTGAGCTTCATCAACTCGTAGCCGAAGGTCTGGTCGGTGACCGCGACGCCCAGCGCCTGCAGTCCTGAGGCGACCGACTGGTCCATGGCCACCGCGAAGGTCTGGACGATGCCGATCAGCAGCGAAGCGAGGAACGCACCCGCCAGCGAGCCCATGCCGCCGACCACCACCACCACGAAGATGATCGAGCCGACCGAGGCCGCCATCGCCGGTTCGGTGATGTAGGTGTTGCCACCGATCACGCCCGCCAGCCCCGCCAGCGCGGCGCCGCCCCCGAACACCAGCATGAAGACGCGTGGCACGTTGTGGCCCAGCGCCTCAACCATCTCGGGATGCTTGAGCGCGGCCTGGATCACCAGCCCGATGCGCGTGCGCGTGAGCAGCAGCCACACCGCGACAAGCATCATCATGGCCACCAGCATGATGAACGAGCGCGACTTGGGAAACTGCGTGCCGTAGAGCGTGAAAAGCGGGCCCTGCAACTGGGTCGGCAGGCCATAGGGCACCGTCGAACGGCCCCACAGCAGCTGCACCACTTCGAGGATCAGATAGGACAAGCCGAACGTGACCAGCAGTTCAGGCACGTGGCCGAATTTGTGGACCCGGCGAAGGCTGTAGCGCTCGAAGGCCGCGCCCATCGCGAATACGACCAGCGGCGCGATCACCAGCGCCGGCCAGAAGCCGACCAGCCCGGAGATCGTGTAGGCCAGATAGGCCCCCAGCATGTAGAAGCTGGTGTGCGCGAAGTTGAGCACGCCCATCATGCTGAAGATGAGCGTGAGACCGGAGCTCAGCATGAACAGCAGCAGCCCGTAGCTGACGCCGTTGAGCAGCGAGATGGCAAAGAATTCGACGTTCATCGGTCCCTGTGCGGTGGTGAAAAGAAAAAGGCCCGCGTGGGGACGTCGGGCCTCGGCGCTCGGGCGCGGCGCGCGATCAGGAAGGCCGCTTCATCTCGCAGGTGGTCGGCGTGCTCGACACGTAGGCCTCGTAGAACTTGACCGGCGCCAGCGTGTAGCCGGTGTTCTCCGGACTGTAGGGGTTCTTGGCGTCGGTCTTTTGCCAGCGCGTGATGTACAGGCCCTGCTGGAGCTGGTGGTCCGCCTTGCGCATCTCGACGTCGCCATTGAAGCTCTTGAACTTCATTCCCTCGAGCGCTGCCGCGACCTTGACCGGTTCCGTCGACTTGGTGCGAACGAAGGCCTCGCTCAGCATCGCGTAGACCGTGTAGATGTCGGTCGTGTACAGGTCGTCGTTGAACTTTTTCTTGTACTCGGCCATCAGCGGCGTCATCACGCCGGGCGCGTTGTAGTGGCTGTAGCCCACCTGGTAGACCTTGCCGTCCGACGCCGCGCCCATGGCCGTGGGCGTGCCCGTGGTGACTGCGTAGTAGGTGTAGAACTTGACGTTCAGACCCGCATCGTTCGATGCCTTGATCAGCAGCGCGAGGTCCGAGCCCCAGTTGCCGGTGATCACCGAGTCGGCGCCCGACTGCTTGATCTTGGCGATGTAGGGCGAGAAGTCGCGCACCTGCGCCAGCGGATGCAGATCGTCTCCCACCACCTGGACGTCCGGGCGCTTGGTTTTCAGATTTTCCTTGGCGAACTTCGACACCTGCTGGCCGTGCGAGTAGTTCTGGTTGATCAGGTAAACCTTCTTGATCTCAGGCTGATCCTTCATGAAGGTCGTCAGCGCCTCCATCTTCATGGAGGTGTCCGCGTCGAGCCGGAAATGCCAATAGCTGCATTTGCTGTTGGTCAGATCGGGATCGACCGCCGCGTAGTTCAGATAGAGCACTTCCTTGCCGGGGTTGCGCGCGTTGTGCTTTTCCAGCGCATCGATGATGGCCAGCGCAGGGCCTGAGCCGTTGCCTTGAACCACGTAGCGTGCGCCCTGGTCCATTGCCGAGCGCAACGCGCTGGTGGTTTCCTGCGGGCTCAGCTTGTTGTCGATGCCGATGATCTCGAACTTCACGCCGGCAGCGTTCTTCTTGTTGAATTCTTCGGCCAGAAACTGGAACGTCTTCAGCTGATTGGTGCCGACCGCCGCCATCAGGCCGGACAGCGGATCGAGCCAGGCGATCTTGACGGTTTCACCCTTCTGTGCCCAAGCGCCGGTGGCGCTGGCGGCGATGAGGGAAGCGGCGAGAAACTTGACGGGGAATTGCATCTTCTGTCTCCTGGGTCGGTGTGTCTGAGCGCGAGGCGAGGTTACAAGCCTTTGCTTGCGCAACCCTCAGGGATTGCCCGTAACGCGCGCGTCGAAGCGAGCGTTTCTATCGCCCAGGCGACAAGCGATGCGGCCGAATGCTACCGGCCGGTAGAAGCGTTCGCGGCAGTCGCTCAAGGCCGCTTCATCTGGCACGAAGTGGGCGTGCTCGCCACATACGGTTCGTAGTACTTCACGGGCGCCAGGGTATAGCCGGTGTTTTCGCCGTCGTAGGGGTACTTCGCGCTCTTCTTTTCCCAGCGCGTGATGAACAGGCCCTGCTGCAGCTGGTGGTCGGCCTTGCGCATCTCGACCTCGCCGTTGAAGCTCTTGAACTTCATGCCTTCCAGCGCCGCTGCCACCTTCACCGGATCGGTCGAACGGGTCTGCGCGAAGGCATGGTCGAGCAGCGAGAACACGTGATGGATCGACGTCTGCACCATGTCGTCGTTCATCTTCTTCTTGAAGCCGTCGATGCTCTTCTGAATGTCGCCGCCCATGTTGTAGTGGCCGTAGCCTACGGCGTAGACCTTGCCATCCGATGCGCTGCCCATCGCGGTGGGTGCCCCTGTGCCGTAGGCGTAATAGGTGAAGAAGCGAACGTCGAGGCCAGCATCGTTGGCGGACTTCAGCAGCAGCGCAAGGTCGGAACCCCAGTTGCCGGTGATCACCGAATCGGCGCCCGACTGCTTGATCTTCGCGATGTAGGGCGAAAAGTCACGCACTTGCGCGAGCGGATGCAGGTCTTCGCCCACGATCTGGATGTCGGGGCGCTTGGCCTTGAGGCCTTCCTTGGCGTACTTCGCCACCTGCACGCCGTGGGCGTAGTTCTGGCCGAGCAGGTAGACCTTCTTGATTTCGGGCTGATCCTTCATGAAGGTGGTGAGCGCCTCCATCTTCATGGACGTGTCGGCGTCGACGCGGAAATGCCAGTAGCTGCACTTGCTGTTGGTCAGGTCGGGGTCGACGGCCGCGTAGTTCATGAACAGCATTTCCTTGCCCGGGTTGCGCGCGTTGTTCTTCTCGATGGCGTCGATGATGGCCAACGCCGGCCCGGAGCCGTTGCCCTGCATCACGTAGCGTGCGCCCTGGTCTTGCGCCGAACGCAGCGCGCTGGTGGTCTCCTGCGGGCTCAGCTTGTTGTCGATGCCGATCACCTCGAACTTCACGCCCGAGAGGTTCTTGCGATTGAACTCCTCGGCCAGGAACTGCGTGGTCTTCAGCTGGTTGGTGCCGACAGCGGCCATCAGCCCCGAGAGCGGATCGAGCCATGCGATCTTGACGGTCTCGCCCTTTTGAGCGAGCGCACCCGCGGCAGCGGACAACAACACGACCGCAGCGGCGGCCTGTGAGGCGAATTTCATGGGATGTCTCCTGCGACGGCTGGATGGAAAGGCCATCTCAGCCTACGGGCGTTGGGGCGCCTGCCGCACAGGGATTGCCCGTAAGGCCGCGCGCTGCCGCGCGCGTTGCAGATGCGCCTCTGCCCTGGCGATCGTCAGGCGCTGCGGTGCGTCGAACGCCTCAAGCCGCAGGCAGCTTGTAGTCCTTGAGCTGTTCGCGCAGCTTGGTCTTGAGGATCTTCCCCGTTGCGCCGATGGGAATGGCCTCGACGAACAGCACGTCGTCCGGGATCTGCCACTTGGCAGTCTTGCCTTCGTAGAACTTGAGCAGTTCCTCGCGCGTGACGTCGGCGCCCGGCCGCTTGACCACCGCCACCACCGGGCGCTCGTCCCACTTGGGGTGGAACACGCCGATGCACGCGGCCATCGCGATGGCCGGATGCGCGACCGCGATATTCTCGATCTCGATCGAGCTGATCCACTCGCCGCCCGACTTGATCACGTCCTTGCTGCGGTCGGTGATCTGCAGGTAGCCGTCGGCGTCGATGGTGGCGACGTCACCCGTCGGGAACCAGCCGCGGCCCTGTTCGTCGGGCACGAGCGGATCGCCGCCCTCGCCCTTGAAGTACTCCTTGACGATCCATGGCCCCTTGACGAGCAGGTCGCCATAGGCCTTGCCGTCCCACGGCAGTTCCTTGCCAGCGCCGTCGACGATCTTCATGTCGACGCCGAAGATGGCGCGGCCCTGCTTGAGGCGGATCGCGTCCTGCGCGTCTGCGGGCATGTCGAGGTGCTTGTTCTTGAGCGTGCACAAGGTGCCCAGCGGGCTCATCTCGGTCATGCCCCAGGCGTGCAGGACCTCGACGCCGTAATCCTGCTGGAACGAATGGATCATGGCCGGCGGGCAGGCCGAGCCGCCGATCACGGTGCGCCGCAGCGTCGAGAAGCGCAGTCCGGCCGGCTTCATGTGGGTCAGCAGCATCTGCCAGACGGTCGGCACGCCTGCCGCGTACGTGACCTTCTCGGCTTCGATCAGCTCGTACACCGACTTGCCGTCGAGCGCCGGCCCGGGAAACACGACCTTGGCGCCGGCGAGCGCTGCCGAATAGGGAATGCCCCAGGCGTTGACGTGGAACATCGGCACCACCGGCAGCACCGCGTCGCGTGCCGATATCCCCATCACGTCGGGCAGCGCCGCGGCGTAGGCATGCAGGATGGTTGAGCGGTGGCTGTAGAGCGCGGCCTTGGGGTTGCCGGTGGTGCCGCTCGTGTAGCACATGCTCGAGGCGGAGTTTTCGTCGAAGCTCGGCCAGGCGTAGTCGTCCGACTGCGCACCCATCCAGTCCTCGTAGCTGACCAGCCCGGGAATGCCGCTGTCTGCGGGGAGCTTGTCGGCGTCGCACAGGGCGACCCATTTCTTGACGGTGCCGCACTTGGCGTGAACCGCCTGCACCAGCGGCAGGAAGCTCAGGTCGAAGCAGAGAATCTGGTCCTCTGCATGGTTCGCGATCCAGGCGATCTGATCGGGATGAAGACGCGGATTGATGGTGTGCAGCACGCGGCCCGAGCCCGACACGCCGTAATACAGCTCCAGGTGGCGATAGCCGTTCCATGCCAGCGTGGCAACGCGGTCGCTGAACAGCAGGTCTTCGCCATCCAGTGCATTGGCCACCTGACGCGCACGTCGCGCGACGTCGGCCCAGGTGTAGCGGTGGATGTCGCCTTCGACGCGTCGCGAGACGATTTCGCCGTCGCCGTGATGGCGCTCGGCGAATTCGATCAAGGACGAGATCATCAGCGGTTGGTCTTGCATCAAACCCAGCATCGGGCAACTCCTGTGTAGAAAGCGAAAAGCGCGCGCGAGCCCGCGGCGCAGAGACATCGGCAAAGCATCGCAGTATTGCGCAGTGCAACAACGCGCCGATGGGGGAATGCCCGTAAGCCGCACAGTGGCTGGTCGCCTGCGGGAAAATCAGGCCGATGACACTGTCCACCGACGCCGCAGCCGTCGCTTCCGAGCCGACCCCCTTCTCCGATACGCACCGCGGTGCGTCCGGCGATCTGCGCCTGCACGATGGTTTTGCCGCCCTCGGCCCGACTTTCTTCACCCGGCTGCGCCCCACCCCGCTGCCGGCGCCGTATTGGGTCGGCCGCAGCAACGCGACGGCGCATCTGCTCGGCGTGTCGCCAGAATGGTTGGCGTCGGGCCATGCGCTCGAGGCGCTGACGGGCAACATGCTCCTGCCGGGCAGCGACCCGCTCGCCAGCGTCTACAGCGGCCACCAGTTCGGCGTGTGGGCCGGGCAACTGGGTGACGGCCGGGCCATTCTGCTGGGCGAAACCGAAGGTGGCTTCGAAGTGCAGCTAAAGGGTGCCGGCCGCACCCCCTACTCCCGCGGTGGCGACGGCCGCGCGGTCCTGCGGTCGAGCATCCGCGAATTCCTGTGCAGCGAAGCGATGCACGGCCTGGGCATTCCGACCACGCGCGCGCTGTCGGTCACCGGCTCCGACCAACCGGTACGGCGGGAAACGCTGGAAACCGCCGCGGTGGTCACGCGCGTGGCGCCGAGCTTCATTCGCTTCGGCCACTTCGAGCATTTCGCCGCTGCCGAGCGCATCGACGAACTGCGGGCGCTGGCCGACCACGTGATCGATCGCCACTATCCGACATGCCGGGACGGCGAACGCTTCCGCGGCAACGCCTACGCCGCGCTGCTCGAAGCGGTGAGCGAACGCACTGCCACGCTGCTCGCGCAGTGGCAGGCCGTGGGCTTCTGCCATGGGGTGATGAACACCGACAACATGAGCATCCTGGGCCTCACCATCGACTACGGCCCGTTCCAGTTCCTCGATGGCTTCGATCCCGGCCACATCTGCAACCACAGCGACACCGGCGGCCGCTACGCCTTCAACCAGCAGCCCAATGTTGCGTACTGGAACCTGTTCTGCCTGGGCCAGGCCCTGCTCCCGCTGATCGGCGACCAGGAACTGGCCATGGCCGCGCTCGCGTCGTACAAAACCGTTTTCCCGCGCGAATTCGATGCCCGGATGGGCGCCAAGCTCGGGCTGCCCAAGACCGGCAAGGTTGCCGCGGCCGCCGAGACCGATCGCCCACTCATCGACGGCGTCCTGCGCGCGCTGGCCGCCGAGCGCACCGACTGGACGATCTTCTGGCGCCGATTGTCCGAAGCCGTGGTGGCAGTCGACTTCGAACCGGTGCGCGATCTTTTCATCGACCCCGCCGGCATCGACGGATGGCTCGAAGCTTTTGCCACTCGTCACGCGGGCCTGCCGACCGAGGCAATGCACGCCGCCGCAGCAACCATGCATGCGGCCAATCCGAAGTTCGTGTTCCGGAACCACCTGGGCCAGGAGGCGATCGAAAAGGCCCAGCAAAAGGACTTCTCCGGCGTCGCCACCTTGCTTGACCTGCTCGAATCCCCATTTGAAGAACACGCCGGCCTCGAGGCCTACGCCGGCTTCCCGCCCGACTGGGCGTCCACCATCGAAATCAGCTGCTCCTCATGACCTCCTCTTCCACATCCTCCACCCCCACGATCCAGAAGACCGAAGCCGAATGGAAGGCCGTACTGGCCGAGAAAGGCGCCGAACCGGTCGCCTTCCAGGTCACGCGCCATGCCGCCACCGAGCGCCCCTTCACCGGCAAGTACGAAGCGCACTGGGACGACGGCACCTACCACTGCGTGTGCTGCGGTGCCAAGCTGTTCGAATCGGGCACCAAGTTCGACGCTGGCTGCGGTTGGCCGAGCTTTTCGGAAGAAGCGGTGCCGGGCGCCATCACCAACATCGTCGATCGTTCGCACGGCATGACGCGCACCGAGAACGTGTGTACGCAATGCGGCGCGCACCTGGGGCACGTGTTTCCGGATGGCCCCACGCCGACCGGGTTACGCTACTGCATGAATTCGGCATCGTTGGCTTTCGAACCCTCAGAATAGTGCTCGCCCCCAGGCTTCGCGCACTGCGTGTCGCTTCCGCCCTCCCCCTGCCGGGGGCAACACCAGCGGCCCGGCGAAGCCGGTTCCGCGGTGTTCCTGGAAAAATGACAAGCACATGAAACTGATCCTCGACTTCTTCCCCATCCTGCTTTTCTTCGGCGCCTACAAGCTGGCCGACATCTATGTCGCCACCGGCGTGCTGATGGCCGCCACCGTGCTGCAGATGGCCATCACCTACGCGACCGAGCGCAAGCTGCAGACGATGCAGAAGGCCACGCTGGTGCTCATCCTGCTCTTCGGCACGCTCACGCTGGTCTTGCACGACGATCGCTTCATCAAGTGGAAGCCCACCGTGCTGTACGGCGCCATGGCGATCGCCCTGGCCGTCGCGCTGTGGGGCTTCAGGAAGAACTTTCTGCAGACCATGTTGGGCGCCCAGCTGCAGCTGCCGCAGCGCATCTGGACGCACCTGAACATCGCATGGATCGGCTATTGCCTCTTCATGTCGCTCATCAACGCCTATGTCGCGCTGTACTTCAGCACGGAGGCTTGGGTCAACTTCAAGCTTTGGGGCTATGCGTTTCCAATCGTGTTCCTGATCGCGCAGGGCCTGTACATCTCGCCCCACCTGAAGTCCGAAGACAAGCCCGCCGCATGACGCTCCATACCGCCGCCGAACTCGACGCGGTGCTGCGCGAGAAATTGCAGCCCACCGCGCTCGAAGTGATCGACGAAAGCGCCGCCCACGCCGGTCATGCGGGTGCGGGCGCCGAGGGCTACGGCACCCACTTCCGGGTGCGTGTGGCGAGCCCTCAATTCGCCGGCAAGCCCCGCGTGGCGCGGCATCGGCTTGTGTATGATGCGCTGCACTTTTTCATTGCAGACGGCGTCCACGCCATCGCCATCGAAACCCTCTGAGCGCACGTTTTCGCAGCCCCTTGAGTCCCACGCGGGCACGCGACAACGTCTTTCAACATTGCGCCACCGCGCGTCATCACCCTGCGAGTTTCGAGGACCCACCCCATGAAGCAACACACCCTGAAGACCCTGACGGCCATCGCCGTGCTGGGCGCAGCCTCCGTCGGCGCGCTGGCGCAAAACGTCGCGATCGTCAACGGCAAGGCCGTGCCCAAAGCCCGCATGGAGGTGCTGGCGCAGCAACTCGCCAGCGCCGGCCGCCCCGTCACCCCCGAGATGGAGCCACAACTGCGCGAGGAAGTCATCGCGCGCGAAGTGTTCATGCAGGAAGCGCAGAAGCAGGGGCTGGACGCGAGCGACGACTACAAGAGCCAGCTCGAGCTCGCGCGCCAGGCCATCCTGATCCGCACGCTGTTCGAGAACTACCGCAAGACCAACCCCGTGACCGACGCCGACGTGCAGGCCGAATACGACAAGTTCGTCGCGGCCAATGGCGGCAAGGAATACAAGGCCCGCCACATCCTGGTCGAGACCGAGGATCAGGCCAAAAAGATCATTGCCGACCTGAAGAAGGGTGCCAAGTTCGAAGACATCGCCAAGAAACAAAGCAAGGATCCAGGATCGGGCGCCAATGGCGGCGACCTCGACTGGGCCAACCCGGCGAGCTTCGTGCCCGAGTTTTCCGAAGCCATGATCAAGCTCAACAAGGGCGAAATGACGCAGGTGCCGGTCAAGTCACAGTTCGGTTATCACATCATCCGCGTCGACGATGTCCGCCAAGCCCAACTTCCCAAGATCGACGAAGTCAAGCCGCAGGTGACGCAGCAACTGCAGCAGCAACGCCTGCAGAAGTACCAGGAAGAACTGCGCGCGAAGGCGAAGGTCGAGTAAGAGGCGGCCTTGCGCTGTTTACACTCAAAAGCGGCCCGTGGGCCGCTTTTTCATTGCCGAGACCCAATCCATGCACCAAGCCACTGCCCGCGTGTCGCGAACCCTCATCCTGCTCCTGACGGCTGCAGCCGCGTGCACGGCCGCCATGGCACAGCCTTCGCGCTGGGTGCCGTTGCCGGGCGTCGGCCTCGGCAAGGACGTGAGCGCCATTCAGTTCGACCCGAGGGGGCTGATCGAGGTCGCCAACCACAACGCGGACGACGATCGTCCCTATCCGGTGGCCCTGGTGCTCGTCGATTTCTCCCGTGAGCGCGACACCGGCATGCTGGGAACTTACCGTTCGACGGTCGACACAGTGGCCATCGACTGTGCCGGGCAACGTGCGCAGAACTTGCAAAAGCGCCTGTACGCGCAGGCCGGCGGCAAGGAGCGCACTGCCATCATGGGCACGCTGGCCCTGTGGAAATGGGACCCGGAGCAGGCGACCCACCCGGCACTCGCTCGCCCACTCTTCGCCCAGGTCTGCAAGAACTAGCCGACCCACTTCCTGGCATTGCGCCAGATCTGCATCCAGGGGCTGAGGTCGTTCTTGTCGCCCGCGGTCCAGCTCATCTGGATGTTGCGGAACACGCGTTCCGGGTGCGGCATCACCGCCGTGAAACGGCCGTCGGCCGTCGTGACAGATGTCAGGCCACCGGCGCTGCCGTTCGGGTTGAACGGATACTGCTCGGTCGGCTGGCCGTGGTTGTCGACATAACGCATCGCGGCGATCGCCTTTGTCGCATCGCCGCGATGCTTGAAGTTGGCGTAGCCCTCGCCGTGCGCCACCGCGATCGGCAGGCGGCTGCCTGCCAGGCCGCCAAAGAAGAGGCTCGGCGATTCGAGCACCTCGACCATCGACAGGCGCGCCTCGAAGCGCTCGCTCTGGTTGGTGGTGAAGCGCGGCCAAGCCTCCGCGCCGGGGATGATGTCGGCGAGCTCGGCGAACATCTGGCATCCGTTGCACACGCCCAGGCCGAAGGTGTCACCACGGCCGAAAAAGGCCTGGAACTGGTCCGACAGCTTGGGATTGAACGTGATGCTGCGCGCCCAGCCGATGCCCGCGCCCAGCGTGTCGCCGTAGCTGAAGCCACCGCAGGCGACCACGCCCTTGAAGTCGGCCAGGTCGGCTCGGCCGGTCTGCAAGTCGGTCATGTGGACGTCGTGCGCCTCGAAGCCGGCCTCGGTGAAGGCATAGGCCATCTCGACGTGCGAGTTGACGCCTTGCTCGCGGAGGATGGCGACCTTGGGGCGCGCCGCGAGGTTGAGGAACGGCGCATTGGTCGAGGCGTCGACGCTGCCCGCGGCGAGCGACACGTGCGCGCCCGGGTCCTGCGGCACGCCCGCTGCGGCATGTTCGGCGTCTGCGCAGGCCGGGTTGTCGCGCTCGCGGGCGATCTTCCAGCTGACCGAGTCCCACACCTGATGCAGGTCGTGCAGGCTGGCGCTGAACACCGACTTGGCATCGCGCCAGACTTCGAGCTTGCCCTTGCCGACATCCATGGTCGAAACGTCGGGCCGCGTCTTGCCGACGAAATGGCTGTGCGCGCTCAGGCCGTGCGCACGCAGCAGCTGCATGACGTCGTTGCGCTCCGCGGTGCGCACCTGCAGCACCATGCCCAGTTCTTCGCTGAACAGCGCCTTGAGCGTGAGTTCTTCGCGACGCGCGCTGACCTGCTGCGCCCAGTTCTTGGCGTCGCCGGTTTCCATGCGGCTGTCGGAGATGCCGTCGCCCTCGGTGACCAGCATGTCGACGTTGAGCGCCACGCCCACGTGGCCGGCGAACGCCATCTCGCAGGCGGTGGCGAACAGGCCGCCGTCGCTGCGGTCGTGCATCGCGAGGATCTTGCCGTCGGCGCGCAGCGCGTTCACGGCGTTGACCAGGTTCATCAGATCTTCCGGATGGTCCAGGTCGGGCACCGTGTCGCCGCTCTGGCCCAGCGTCTGCGCCAGGATGCTCCCGGCCATGCGGTGCTGGCCGCGACCCAGGTCGATGAGCACCAGCGTGGTATCGGCCTCGTCGCGGTCGAGCTGAGGCGTGAGCGTGCCGCGCACGTCGGCCAGCGTGGCGAAGGCGGTGACGATCAGGCTGACCGGCGAGGTGACCTTCTTCTTTTCGTCGCCGTCCGACCACTGGGTGCGCATCGACAGAGAATCCTTGCCGACCGGGATCGAGATGCCCAGCGCCGGGCACAGTTCCAGGCCGACCGCTTTCACCGTCTCGTACAGCGCAGCGTCTTCGCCGGGCTCGCCGCAGGCCGCCATCCAGTTGGCCGACAGCTTGACGCGCGACAGCTCGATGGGTGCGGCCAGCAAGTTGGTGATGGCCTCGGCCACCGCCATCCGGCCGGAGGCCGGCGCGTCGAGCGCGGCCAGCGGCGTGCGCTCGCCCATGCTCATGGCCTCGCCCGCGAAGCCGCTGTAGTCGGCCAGCGTGACGGCGCAATCGGCCACGGGCACCTGCCACGGGCCGACCATCTGGTCGCGGTGGCTCATGCCGCCGACGGTGCGGTCGCCGATGGTGATGAGGAAGCGCTTCGACGCCACGGTCGGGTGCGACAGCACGTCGATGGCGGCCTTCTGCAGTTCGACGCCTGTCAGGTCGAGCGGCTTGAACTGGCGAGCGACTGTCATCACGTCGCGCGTCATCTTCGGTGGCTTGCCTAGGAGCACGTCCATCGGCATGTCGACGGGTTGCGCGTCGGCGCCCTCGTCGACCACCAGCAGTTGGCGCTCTTCCGTCGCCACGCCGACCACCGCGAAGGGGCAGCGCTCGCGCTCGCAGAAGGCCTTGAACTGCGCCAAAGATTCCGGCGCGATGGCCAGCACGTAGCGCTCCTGGCTTTCGTTGCACCAGATTTCCTTCGGCGCCAGGCCCGACTCTTCGAGCGGCACGCCGCGCAGGTCGAAGCGGGCACCGCGGCCGGCATCGTTGGTCAGTTCGGGGAAGGCGTTCGACAGGCCGCCGGCGCCCACGTCGTGGATGGCCAGGATGGGGTTGGCCGCGCCCTGCTGCCAGCAGTGGTTGATGACCTCCTGCGCGCGGCGCTCGATTTCGGGGTTGCCGCGCTGCACCGAGTCGAAGTCGAGTTCGGCCGCGTTGGCGCCGGTCGCCATCGAGCTGGCGGCGCTGCCGCCCATGCCGATGCGCATGCCCGGGCCGCCGAGCTGAATGAGCAGTGAGCCCGCGGGGAACAGGATCTTCTTCGTCTGGCCGGCGTCGATGCTGCCGAGCCCGCCCGCGATCATGATGGGCTTGTGGTAGCCGCGCTGCACGGTGTCGGCGTCGCTGGCGATGGCCTGCTCGTACTCGCGGAAGTAGCCCAGCAGGTTCGGCCGGCCGAATTCGTTGTTGAAGGCAGCGCCGCCCAGCGGGCCCTCGGTCATGATCTGCAGCGGACTGGCGATATGCGCGGGCTTGCCGTAGTGCGCTTCGTCCGGCCACAGCTTCGACACGGTGAAGCCGGTCAGCCCCGCCTTGGGCTTGGAGCCGCGTCCGGTCGCGCCCTCGTCGCGGATCTCGCCGCCGGCACCTGTTGATGCGCCTGGGAACGGGGAAATCGCGGTCGGGTGGTTGTGGGTTTCGACCTTCATCAGCACATGGCTGAGCGCGCTCTGCTTGCCGTAGCTGCCGCTGCCCGCACCGTCTGCCGCCACGAAGCGTTCGATCTGCGTGCCTTCCATGACCGACGCGTTGTCCGAATAGGCGACCACGGTGTGCTGCGGGCTCAGCTTTTCGGTGTTGCGGATCATGCCGAACAGGCTGACCGGCTGCTTCTCGCCGTCGACCACGAAGTCGGCGTTGAAGATCTTGTGGCGACAGTGCTCGCTGTTGGCCTGCGCGAACATCATCAGCTCGACGTCGCTCGGATTGCGGCCGAGCTTGGTGAAGGCGTCGACCAGGTAGTCGATCTCGTCCTCGGCCAGCGCCAGGCCGAAGGTGCTGTTGGCCGACACCAACGCTGCGCGGCCGCCGCCCAACACGTCGACCTGCGCCATCGGCTGCGCATCGAGTTCGGCGAACAGCGCCGCCGCGCCGTCGATGCCGGGCAGCACCGACTCGGTCATGCGGTCGTGCAGCAGGGCCGCCACGGCCAGCAACTTGTCGCCGGCCAGAACCGGCGCCTTGCCGATCAGCGGCGCCTTCAGGCTCAGGTGGAACTGCGTGACGCGCTCGACCCGGCGCAGCGCCAGGCCGCAATTGTGGGCGATGTCGGTGGCTTTCGATGCCCAGGGCGACACGGTGCCGATGCGCGGCGTGACGATCAGTTCGGTCGCCGACTTGGGCGCCGCAAAGGGCTCGCCATAGGTCAGCAGCGCAGCGAAACGCTCACGCGCTGACGCGTCGAGCGCCGTATCGGTCACCACAAGGTGGATGAAGCGGGCGGAAATGGCCTCGATCTTCGGCTCGACCGCCTGCAGCTTCGGCAGCAGTTGGCGGGCCCGGAAGTCGCTGAGTGCGCTGCCGCCCTCGAACACGGTCACGACGGGTTGGGCGGTGTGGGAAGGCTGCGTCACGGTCGGATGGGCCTGGCGGGGCCGGCTGGGCAAGTCGATGGAAAAAGGCGCTGGAGAGCCGCTGACTGGGACTCTCCGTGGAAACCCGGAATTTTAGGGCACGACGCTGCCGTCGCTCCCGGCCCGTTGGACCGACCATGCGACGCGAGGGCAAGGGCCCACGGACCCGCAGGCGCCAGGGCCGGATGGGATAATTGCCGGATATGAGCATTACCTACAACGACGCGGCTGGCATCGAAGCCATGCGCGTGGTGGGCCGGCTGACCTCTGAAGTGCTGGACTACCTCACCCCCTTCGTCAAGCCCGGCGTCACGACCAACGAAATCGATAGGCTGGCGGCCGAATACATGGTCATGCAGGGCACCACTTCGGCCACCGTGGGCTACCTGGGCGCAAGCAGCGTGCCCTTTCCCAAATCGCTGTGTACCTCTCTCAACCACGTGGTGTGCCACGGCATTCCGAACGACAAGCCCTTGAAGAAGGGCGACATCATGAACATCGATGTCACGGTCATCAAGGACGGCTGGTTCGGCGACAACAGCCGGATGTTCATCGTCGGCGAGGCGTCCATCGCCGCCAAGCGCCTGTGCCAGGTGACTTACGAGGCGATGTGGCACGGCATCCTGCAGGTGCGCCCGGGCGGCCATCTGGGCGACGTGGGCCACGCGATCCAGAAGTTCGCCGAAGGCAACGGCTACTCGGTGGTTCGCGAGTTCTGCGGACACGGCGTGGGACGCAAGTTTCATGAAGAGCCGCAGGTGTTGCACTACGGCAAGCCCGGCACCATGGAAAGGCTCGAGCCGGGAATGATCTTCACGATCGAGCCCATGATCAACGCCGGCAAACGCGACATCAAGGAAGACGCCAAGGGCGGCCAATACGACGGCTGGACCATCGTGACGCGTGACCATTCGCTGTCCGCGCAGTGGGAGCACAGCGTGCTGGTCACCGAGACAGGCTACGAAGTGCTCACGCTGTCGGCCGGCAGTCCGCCGCTTCCTGCGTTCGTCACCGCCACCAAGACCTGAGCCGTGGAGCGCCTGGCGTGATCGAAGTCGCCACCACGGTCGACGTGTCGTCGCTGCGCGAGGCGTACCGCGCCCAGAAGCTGGCGCTTTTCGATACGCTGCGCCACGGCCATGCACCCACACGCAGCGTCCATGCGACGCTGCGGCAGTTCTCGGCGCTGGCCGACGAGGCGCTGATCGCCCTGTGGCAGGACGCCGACTTCGGCAGCGAGTTGGCCCTGGTCGCCGTCGGTGGCTTCGGTCGTGGCGAGCTGTTTCCCTATTCGGATGTCGACGTGCTGCTGCTTCTGCCGCAGGTGCATGCGTCGAACATCGACCCGGCGCGGCTCGAAGCTTTCATCGGCCGCTGCTGGGACGTCGGCCTGGAGATCGGCTCCAGCGTGCGCACGCTCGACGAATGCATCGACGAGGCGGCCAAGGACGTGACCGTGCAGACGTCTCTGCTCGAATCACGCCTGATTGCCGGTGACAAGAAGCTGCATGCCGCGTTTCGCAAGCGCGTTGCGTCGGCCATCGACCCGCAGGCTTTCTTCGTGGCCAAGTCGCAGGAGATGCGGCACCGGCACCGGAAGTTCGACGACACGCCCTACGCGCTCGAGCCCAACTGCAAGGAATCGCCGGGTGGCCTTCGCGACCTGCAGACCGTGCTCTGGATGACCAAGGCCGCGGGCTTCGGCAAGCGTTGGGAAGACCTGGCCAAGAACGGCCTCGCCACGCCCTTCGAGGTGCAGCAGATCAAGCGCAACGAGGCGCTGCTCAGTCTGATCCGTGCCCGGCTTCATGTCACTGCCAACCGCCGCGAAGACCGGTTGGTGTTCGACCTGCAGACCGCCGTGGCCGCCACCTTCGGCTACGAGGGGGTTTCGCAGCGCAAGGCCAGCGAGGCGCTGATGCGGCGCTACTACTGGGCCGCTAAGGCGGTCACGCAGCTGAGCCAGATCCTGCTGCTCAACATCGCCGAGCGGCTGAAACCGCAGGCCGAGGAGCCGACGCCGATCAACGAGCGCTTTCTGGAAAAGGCCGGGATGATCGAGGTGGCGAGCGACGACCTGTACCTGAAGGACCCGCACGCGATACTCGAAACCTTCCTGCTCTACCAGAAGACCATCGGCGTGAAGGGCCTGTCGGCGCGCACGCTGCGCGCGCTCTACAACGCGCGTTCGGTGATGGACAGCAAGTTCCGCAACGACCGGGTGAACCACGTCACCTTCATGCGCATGCTGCTGGAGCCGAGGGGCATCACGCACGCGTTTCGGCTGATGAACCAGACCTCGGTGCTCGGGCGCTACCTGCGGCCTTTTCGCGGCATCGTGGGCCAGATGCAGCACGACCTGTTTCATGTCTACACGGTCGACCAGCACATCCTGATGGTGCTGCGCAACGTGCGGCGCTTCTTCATCGCCGAGCATGCGCACGAGTACCCGTTCTGCTCGCAGCTGGCCGCGGGGTGGGACAAGCCCTGGATCCTTTACGTCGCCGCGCTGTTCCACGACATTGCCAAAGGCCGTGGCGGCGACCATTCGACGCTGGGCGCACGCGACGTGCGGCGCTTCTGCCGCCAGCACGACATCAGCCGCGAAGACACGAGGCTCATCGAGTTCCTGGTGACAGAGCACCTGACGATGAGCACGGTGGCGCAAAAGCAAGACTTGAGCGACCCCGAGGTGATCGCCGCCTTCGCCAAGCGCGTGGGCAGCGAACGCTATCTGACCGCCCTCTATCTGCTGACCATCGCCGACATCCGCGGTACGTCTCCGCGCGTGTGGAATGCCTGGAAGGGAAAGCTGCTCGAAGACCTCTACCGCTACACCTCCCGGGCGCTGGGTGGCCACTTGCCGGACCCCGACGCGGAGATCGAGGCCCGCAAGCGCGAGGCCCTGGTCCAACTCGCGCTTCATGCCCAGCCCTTCGAGGTGCATCGCACCCTTTGGGAAACGCTCGACGTGGGGTACTTCATGCGCCACGACGCCTCCGAGATCGCCTGGCATACCAAGCAGCTGTCGCGCCATGTTCCGCCCAAGGGCCTGCCGGTCGACCCACGGGCCGCGCCGATCGTTCGGGCACGCCTGTCTCCCATCGGTGAAGGGCTGCAGGTGGTGGTCTACACCCCCGACCAGCAGGATCTGTTCGCGCGCATCTGCGGTTATTTCGACCAGTCGTCCTTCAGCATCCTGGATGCCAAGGTGCACACCGCCACCAACGGGTATGCGCTCGATACCTTTCAGATCGTCACTGCCTACACGCCGGACCACTACCGAGACCTCATCAGCATGGTCGAAACCGGTCTGACCAAGACACTCGCCGAGGCCGGCCCGCTGCCGCCGCCGAGCAAGGGCCGGGTGTCGCGGCGGGTGCGCAGCTTTCCGATCCAGCCACGCATCAGCCTGATCCCCGACGACAAGGCCCAGCGCTGGCTGCTGAGCATCTCGGCGAGCGACCGCGCCGGACTGTTGTACTCGGTGGCGCGGGTGCTGGCGCGCCATCAGCTGCACTTGCAACTGGCCAAGGTGACGACGCTGGGCGAACGGGTCGAAGACACCTTCCTGCTCAGCGGCCCCGAGCTCCAAGGCCAGCGTGCGCAATTGGCGATCGAGACCGAGCTGATCGAAGCTCTAGCGGCCTGAGAGCCGCCGTTGTGTCCAGCAAGAGAATGCGGCGTGGCGGCGATCTGCGTGCGAAGCGCATGCATCCCGAGAAATGTCGCAAAGATGGACCACAATCCGGCCCTCTTCGCTTCAAACAAGGATTTTCGACATGACCCGTTCCGATGACACCGGCAAACTCATCCTGCGCTTGGCGCTTGGCATCCTGATCCTGCTGCATGGCATCGCCAAGCTCAGCACCGGGGTGAGCGGCGTGGGAGGCATGCTCGCTTCCCACGGGCTGCCCAGCGCGCTGGCTTACCTCGTCTATGTGGGCGAAATCGTTGCGCCCGTGCTGGTGATCATCGGCTTCTACACCCGACCTGCGGCATGGGTCATTGCCATCAACATGGTGGTCGCGATCTGGCTGGTCCATCTGAAGGACTTGGCCGTGCTGGGCAAGAACGGGGGCTGGGCGCTCGAACTGCAGGGCATGTTCCTGTTCGCTGCAATCGCGATCGCGTTCTTGGGCGCAGGCCGCCTCAGCGTCGGTGGCAATGCCGGCAAATACAACTGACTATTCCACGGAATCGATGCACGGCGAGACTGATCGAAGTCAGTCGTCGTCTGTTGCATCCAGGCCCGGGAACAAGACCTCGGTAAAGCCGAAGCGCGAGAAATCGCGCACGCGCATGGGATAAAGCGTGCCGAGCAGGTGGTCGACTTCGTGCTGCACCACGCGTGCATGAAAGCCGCTGACGGTGCGATCGATCGGGTCTCCGTACGGATCGAAACCTGTGTAGCGGATGTGCGTAAAACGCGGCACCACGCCGCGCAGTCCCGGTACGGACAGGCACCCCTCCCAGCCCTCTTCCTCTTCATCACCCAAGGGAACGATCAAGGGATTGAGCAGAACGGTGCGTGGGACCACTGGCGCATCCGGGTAACGTGGATTCGGTGCATCGGTACCAAAAATCACCAATTGCTGGTCTACGCCGATCTGGGGAGCGGCCAGGCCCGCGCCGTTGACCGCGCGCATCGTCTCGAACATGTCGTGAACCAGAAGGTGAAGCCCATCTGTGTCGAATTCATCGACAGGCTGGGCCTTCCGCAGCAATCGCGGATCACCCATCCTCAAAATTTCGCGAATGGCCACGACTCAGTTGATGTACTGCCCGTTGGGCTGAACAACCGGCGGCGCATTGGGGGACCGTGGCGGCAAGCTCGACGACGAAGGGCGTTCGGGTCGCGGGCGGACCGAGGGCGGTCGCTGCGGCGTGTCCGGGCGGCTTGGACGACCCACATTGGGTCCTCGTGGAGGACGGCCATCGTAGCCCGGCCGATAGTCAGGCCGGCGGTCGTAGTAACCGCGATCGTAGGAGCGCCCACCCTGAACATAAACCGACGGCGCGACAACCACAGGGTTGCTGTAGTAAGGGTCACCGCCATAGCCGTACCCGCCGCCATAACTACCGCTGTAACTGCTGCCGTAACCATAGCCAGGGTCGTACGAGCCGCCTGCCGGATAGGCCACACAGCCGCCGAGAAACACGATGCTGCCGAGAGCGACCATGCCGGCCACCGCGCGAATTCTGATTTTCATGACGAACTCCTTGTCGTTGTCGATGCATCCATTCAACGCCATGCAACAACCCCTGTTGACTTCCCGTCTGCGAAGCTGGGTAACGCTGGGTAAAGCTGACGCACTTTCAATCAAGGCTCGCACACAACATCACGGTGGTGCCATGCCGCGAGAAAGAATGTCGAGCATGGCTCCTTCGTCGATCACGGTAATGCCCAGCAAGTTCGCCTTATCGAGCTTGCTGCCGGCTTCGGCACCGGCCACGACGAAATCGGTTTTCTTGCTGACGGAGCCTGCAACCTTGGCACCAGCACTCTCCAGCTTGTCCTTTGCCTCGTCCCGGCTGAGCGTAGGCAAAGTGCCGGTGATCACGAAGGTCTTGCCCGCCAGCGGCTTCGATGTGCGAGGGGCAGGCTCGCCCTCTTCCCATGTCACGCCACTCGCGCGCAATTGCTCCACCACCTCGCGATTGTGAGTCTGATCGAAGAAGGCGCGCAGGCTGGTGGCGACCACCGGCCCCACGTCGTTGACCTCGAGCAGTTGCTCTTCGCTTGCGTCCATGATCGCGTCGAGCTTGCCGAAATGCTTGGCAAGGTCTTTGGCGGTGCTCTCACCGACATGGCGAACGCCCAGCCCGAAAAGAAACCGAGGCAGCGTCGTCTTTTTCGAAACCTCCAGCGCCGCGACGATGTTCTTCGCCGATTTGTCCGCCATGCGGTCGAGCCCAACGAGCGTGGTGAAGCCGAGCTTGTACAGGTCGGGCAAGGTGCGGATCAGCTGCGCGTCGACCAGTTGCTCGACCAGCTTGTCGCCCAGCCCCTCGATGTCGAGCGCGCGCCGCGCCGCGAAATGGAGGATCGCTTCCTTGCGCTGCGCCGCGCAGAAGAGACCGCCGGTGCAGCGGTAGTCGACCTCGTCTTCAGCGCGCAACGCGTCGGAGCCGCAGACGGGGCACTGGCGCGGCATGGTGAAGATCGCACCGCGCCGCTCTGCCGGCTTGGCGGCGCTTTCGGGCACGACGCCGACCACCTCGGGAATCACGTCGCCGGCACGCCGCACGATCACGGTGTCGCCGACGCGCACGTCCTTGCGGCGCGCCTCGTCCTCGTTGTGCAGCGTGGCGTTGGTCACGGTCACACCGCCGACGAACACCGGCGCCAGCTTGGCCACTGGCGTGAGCTTGCCGGTGCGGCCCACCTGCACTTCGATCGCCAGCACCTCGGTGAGCTGCTCCTGCGCCGGATACTTGTGCGCCACGGCCCAGCGCGGCTCGCGCGAGACGAAGCCGAGCTGCTGCTGCAGCGCCACGCTGTCGACCTTGTAGACCACGCCGTCGATGTCGTAGGGCAAAGCATCGCGCTGGCGCCCTATGTTCTCGTGGAAAGCGATCAGTTCGATCGCGCCGCTGGCGCGCGCCGTCTGGATCGCCACCGGAAAACCCCAGCGGCCGAACTGCTGTAGCCAGTCGAACTGCGTGGCGCAATCGGGCCCGCCGTCTGCTGCCGGCGTGACCTCGCCCAACCCATAGGCGAAGAAGCTCAACGGCCGCGCCGCCGCGATGGCCGGGTCGAGTTGGCGCACCGCGCCGGCCGCCGCATTGCGTGGGTTGACGAACACCTTCTCGTTCTTCTGGCCGGCTGCGATCCGCTCGCGCTGCCGGGCATTGAGCGCATCGAAGTCGGCGCGCTTCATGTAGACCTCGCCACGCACCTCGACCACCGGCGGCGCCTCGCCGTTCAGGCGCAACGGAATCTCGCGCACCGTGCGAATGTTCTGGGTCACGTCCTCGCCCACCTCGCCGTCACCGCGCGTCGCAGCCTGCACCAGTACGCCGTTTTCGTAGCGCAGGTTCATCGCGAGTCCGTCGAATTTCAGCTCGCAAACGTAGGCCACCTGGGGGCCGTCCTCCGCCAGGCCGAGTTCCTTGCGCACGCGTGCGTCGAAAGCGCTCGCACCGCCCGGCGTGATGTCGGTCTCGGTGCGGATCGACAGCATCGGAACGCGGTGCCTCACCTTGGCGAAGCCGTCGAGCACGTTGCCGCCCACGCGCTGCGTCGGGGAGTGGACCGTACGCAGTTCGGGGTATGCCGCCTCGAGCGCCTGCAGGCGCTGAAACAACTTGTCGTACTCGGCATCCGGCAGTTCGGGCGCGTCCAGCACGTAGTAGCGATGGGCGTGGTGATGCAGTTGCGCGGTCAATTCCGCGACTTCGCGCGCTGCGTCTTCGAGCTTCATTTCGACCACCGACGTTTCAGCTGAACAGGCGCCGCGCCAAGTGCGAGCCCGCCGCGAGGTCGCGCGAATCGAGCGTGTCGTAGAGCTGTTCGAGGTCGGCGCCGATCACGTCCATGGTCTCCTCGCGCAGCAGCTGACCGTCGCCGTCGGTGACGACGCCGTCCATCTCGCGCGCGAGCGTCGCGGCCGATTCGCGCATGCGCACGAAAGGCCGCTCGCCGCGGTCGACTTGCGGCACGTCGAGGCTCAGCGTCAGCTCCCGAATCGCCGATTGCGCCGGGTCGTCGGCCAGCGCGGCCTGGGTGTCGAACGACAGGCCGATGATCGGCGGCAGACCGGCCTCGGCGGCCGGGAGCACCATGCGCCCGGGAATCAGCCCCGCAACGAAGCCGAGGCGCGCCGCGTTCTGCTGCACATAGCCGGGGCTCCAGGCCGCGTGGCGGGCACGCAGCACGAACCCGAGTTGTGCGTCGTGCGCACTCGCGAACTGGTCGAGTTCGCGGGCCCGCGCCACCTCGTCGAGCATCTCGGGGAACTCCGGCGCGCCGTTGACAGTGTCGGCGAAGGCCTGCGCCTTCACGACGAACTCCGAGTACTCGATTTCGTTGAGCGCACCGGTGCGGTTGGCGAGTTGCACGCCGACCTGGAATGCACCGTAACGCTGGCCCGCCACCGGTGGCTCCCATTCGCCGTTGTGTTCGTTCAGGCCCTCGATCGCCACCGGCTTGCTGCCCGCGCGACGGGTGGCCGGCATGGCGGCGATGGCCGCGTCGCCGGACACCAGCCCGTCGAGCGACACCGGCGCGATCACGTCGATCAGCGGGTCGAGCCCGCCGCGCCGGTCGGCCATGGGAATCGGCAGCGCGGTCGGCGCCGGCAAGTCGGGGTCGAACAGCGGCTCGTGCCGCTCGTTGCCGGGCGTGGGATGCGGATCGACATGCAGCACCGGCTCGTCGTCCGACGGGCCTTGCAGCGACTGGTCGAAGCCGGTGGGCGGCGGTGCATCGGGCTGGCGCGGCGCGTTGCGGCGCGACGACCAGGTGTTGAAGGCGACGAGGCCGGCGAGGACGAGGCCGCCCAGAATGGCGAGGGCGACGGTGAGGCTGCTCATGGGTGGGGGCTCGTGTTCAGACCGCGTCGACCAAAGAGACGGCGGACTCCATGTCCACCGCGACGATGCGCGACACGCCCTGCTCCTGCATGGTCACGCCGATCAGCTGCTCGGCCATTTCCATCGCGATCTTGTTGTGGCTGATGAAAAGAAACTGCGTGCTCTTGCTCATGGCCGTGACCAGCCTGGCGTAGCGCTCGGTGTTGGCGTCGTCCAGCGGCGCATCGACTTCGTCCAACAGGCAGAACGGTGCCGGGTTCAGCTGGAAGATGGCGAAGACCAGCGCAATGGCGGTCAGCGCTTTCTCGCCGCCCGACAGCAGGTGGATGGTCTGGTTCTTCTTGCCGGGCGGCTGCGCCAGCACCTGCACGCCGGCGTCGAGGATCTCGTCGCCGGTCATCACCAGCCGCGCGTTGCCGCCGCCGAACAACTCGGGAAACATTCGGCTGAAGTGCTCGTTGACGATCTTGAAGGTGCCGCCGAGCAGCTCGCGCGTCTCGCCGTCGATCTTGCGAATGGCGTCTTCGAGCGTGTTGATCGCCTCGTTCAGGTCAGCCGACTGGGCATCCAGGAAGGTCTTGCGTTCGCTCGCGGTCGCCAGTTCTTCCAGCGCCGCGAGATTGACCGCGCCCAGCGCGGCCACCTCGCGGTGCAGGCGGTCGATCTCGCCCTGCAGGCCGGTGAGGCGCACCTTGTCGGTCTCGATCGACAGTGCGACGGCCTCGAGGTCAGCCTCGGCGTCGGCCAGCAAGGTGGCGTACTGCTCGAAGCCCAGGCGTGCGGCCTGCTCCTTCAGTTGGAATTCGGTGATGCGCTGGCGCAGCGGGTCGAGTTCGCGCTCCAGCTGCAGGCGGCGTTCGTCGCTGGCACGCAGCTTCATCGTGAGGTCGTCGTACTGGCTGCGCGACGCACCGAGGGCCGTTTCGCGCTCGAGCTTGAGCGACAGCGCGTCCTGCAGGCCGGCCTGCGCGGCCGCATCGGACAACCGGCCGAGCTCAGCCTGCGCGCGCTCCTGCTCGTCGGCCAGCGACACGGTCTGCTGCGCGGCGGTCTCGATCGCCCGGCTCAGTTCGCCGCGGCGCGCCTCGACGCTGCGCTGCGTGAAGGTCGCCTCCTGAGCCTGGCGCTCGAGGCTGCGATGCTGTTCACGGCTGGCGCTCAGCACGCGGCCGGCTTCGATCACGCGTTCGTCAAGCTGCGCATGGCGCTCCTGCGCGTCGGCCAGCTGCATGTCGAGCTCTTCGAAGCGGCCTTCGGCGGCGATGCGGCGCTCCTGCAGTTCTTCGAGCTGCGCATCGACTTCGCCCAGGTCGGCGCCCAGTTGCTCGCTGCGTGCGCGGGTCTGTTCGGCCAGCTGCGTCAGGCGCAGCGTTTCGACCTGCAGTTCGTGCGAGCGCGACTGCGTCTCGGCGGCTTCGCGTCGCACGCCGACCAGGCGCTGCGCCGCGTCGGCGTAGGCCGCTTCGGCGCGCACCAGCGCGGTCCGCGCCTCTTCGTTGATCAGGGTCTGGGCGCGCAATTGGCGGTCCAGGTTTTCCATTTCCTGCTGGCGGGCGAGCAAACCGGCCTGCTCCGAATCCTGCGCATAGAAGCTCACGCTGTGTGTGGTCACGGCATGCCCGCTCTGCACGAAGATGGCTTCGCCGGGCTGCAGCTTGTCGCGCTGCGCCAGCGCCTCTTCGAAGCTCGACGCGGTGTAGCAGCCGTGCAGCCAGTCAACCAGCAAGGCCTGCAGGCCGGCGTCGTTAAGGCGCAGCAGATCGGACAGGCGCGCCAGTGTGGCGCTGCCAGCGGGTGCACCGGCCGACGGCGGGTTGTAGAAGGCCAGCTTGGCCGGCGGCGCGTCGTTGCCGAAGGCACGCACCATGTCCAGCCGCGACACCTCGAGCGCACCGAGCCGTTCACGCAGCGCGGATTCGAGCGCGTTCTCCCAGCCCTGCTCGATGTGGATGCGGCTCCACAGCCCCTGCAGGCCATCGAGGCCGTGCTTGGCCAGCCAGGGAGCGAGCTTGCCGTCTGTCTTGACCTTTTCCTGAAGCGCCTTGAGCGCTTCGAGCCGTGCCGAAAGTTCGGCATGCCGGGCGCCTTCGGTGTTGACGGCCTGTTGCTTGGCGCGGCGGTCATCGTCGAGCTGTGGCACCGATTCCTGCAGGTCCTGCAGGCGGGCGTCGGCCTCGGCAGCGGCTTCCTGCGCGGCGGAGAACTGAAACTGCAGGTCTTGCAGCTTCGCTTCGTCGGGCGCGGCCAGCGCCTGCTTGTCGGCGCGCAGGCGTTCGCTGCGCAGCGTGAGTTGACGACTCTGTTCTTCGATGTTGCGCTGGTCGGCGGCCAGCACCTGGATCTGCTGCTGCACCTGCGACACGCTGGCGCGCTGCGCGTTGGCCTCGTTCTGCGCGCGCTGTTGCGCATCTTCGAGCTCTGGCATGCGCGCGTCGTGCTCTTCCAACTGCGCGGCCAGCAGCTCGGCCTGCTCCTCGGCATCGACGCCCTGCCCGGCCAGCGTCTCGATCTCGGCCTCGGCGTCGTCCTTGCGGCCGCTCCATTGGCCGATCTGCTCGCGCAACTGGATCAGGCGCTGCTCCACGCGTTGCCGGCCTTCGACCACGAAGCGGATCTCGCCTTCGAGCCGGCCGACTTCGGCACTGGCTTCATAGAGCTTGCCCTGGGCCTGGTTGACCTGGTCGCCGGCCGCGTAGTGCGCCTGGCGGACGGTCTCGAGTTCGGCTTCGATGTGGCGCAGGTCGGCGGTGCGCGACTCGAGATCGTTCAGCGCCTTGCCCGCATCGGCCTTGATCTTGGCCTGGTCGGCCTCGCTCTCGCCACGCTTCAGGAACCACAGCTGATGCTGCTTGCGCGTGGCGTCGGCCGTGAGCGTGTTGTAGCGTTGCGCCACCTCCGCCTGCTTCTCGAGGCGCTCGAGGTTGGCGTTCAGCTCGCGCAGGATGTCTTCCACGCGCGTGAGGTTCTCGCGCGTGTCGCCCAGCCGGTTCTCGGTCTCGCGGCGGCGTTCCTTGTACTTGGAGACGCCGGCAGCCTCTTCGAGAAACAGACGCAGCTCTTCGGGCTTGGATTCGATGATCCGGCTGATCGTGCCCTGTCCGATGATGGCGTAGGCACGCGGGCCGAGGCCGGTGCCCAGGAACACGTCCTGCACGTCGCGGCGGCGCACCGGCAGGTTGTTGATGTAGTAGCTGGAATTGCCGTCGCGCGTGAGCACGCGACGCACGGCGATCTCGGTGAACTGCGACCACTGTCCGCCGGCGCGGTGATCGGCGTTGTCGAACACCAGTTCGACGCTGGAGCGGCTCGCCTGCTTGCGGGTGGTCGTGCCGTTGAAGATCACGTCCTGCATCGACTCGCCGCGCAGCTCGGAGGCACGCGACTCGCCCAGCACCCAGCGCACCGCATCCATGATGTTCGACTTGCCGCAGCCGTTGGGCCCCACCACGCCGACGAGCTGGCCCGGCAGCAGGAAATTGGTGGGTTCGGCGAACGACTTGAAGCCGGAAAGCTTGATGGAATTGAGACGCACGAAGGGTCGTTCCGTCTTGGCTTCGAAGCCAAGGTATTGATTTGTAAGGAAATTTGCACAGGCGGCCTGTGGCCGTCCGAGGCCGCGATGATAACGTGCGCCCATGCGCACATTCCTCCAGACGCGCCCTCTCGGACGCCGCTTTTTCACGCTTCGGCTCGCCATGATCGCGGTCGGCGCCGCAACGGCGTTCGGCCTCGCCGGCTGCGCAGCGACCCGCTCCACCGAACGCGCCGAAGACTACGACGGTCGTGAGTGGATGCAGTCCAGCGCCAACCGCATTGCCAACCTCGCATTGCGCGACAACCTCCAGTCGATCCGGCGCGTGCAGCAGTCGCTGTACCGACGCAATCCGCGCGAATGGCGGAAGAACGCGTCGACCGCGGACGACGCCATTCAACGCACCTGGGACGCCATCATGCAGGCCAAGGCATTGCCGGCCCTCGGCGGCAAAGGCGGCATCGAGGCCGTGCGCCTCGCCTTCGAGCCGGCCTATGCCGGCGATCGCATCGCAGCGCTGGTCTACGGCTGGGCCTCGATGCTGAAGGAGGCCAACGGCGACACCTGGGCGCAGACGATGGTCGACGGCGTGAACGCGGAGAACAGCTACCGCGCGGCGCGCAACATGGAAATCTCGCTCTGGCTGATCGGCTCGAAAACCGGCACCGACGGCCAGCCGCTGCTGCTGGCCACCGAAATCAGCGACCGGGGCCGCAACCTGGTAGTCGACCGCGAGCTGTCGAAGATCGTGGCACGGCTCGACCTTCTCGCCGCGCAGGCCGACGAGAAGTACCGCCGCGCCGCGCTCGACTTCGCGCAGGGCTGGATCATGGGCAGCCTCGGACCGTTCCTTTCTCTGGCCAAGCAATGAGCGCGCGTCGCGTGGTCGGCGCGCAAGGTGGCACCTAAAATGCTTTTCGACCTTCGGCTTTCCATCCACTCCCTCCTACCCAGGCACAACTCATGAGTTCCATCAACTTCATCGGCGGCGAAAAAGGTGGCGTCGGCAAGTCGGTCACGGCGAGGGTGCTGGCGCAGTACTTCATCGACCACAGTCGGCCCTTCACCGGTTTCGATACCGATCGTTCGCACAGTTCGTTCACCCGTTTCTACGAAGGCTTTGCCTCGCCGGTGGTGGTCGACAGCTTCGAGGGCCTCGACAAGGTGGTCAACGGCTTCGAGGCCAACCCTCAGCAGAGCGTGATCGTCGACCTGGCCGCGCAAACGCTGGCACCGCTGTCGCGCTGGATCAAGGAATCGGACCTGCTCGACGTGTTCGCCGACATCGGCGTGGCCGTCAACTTCTGGCACGTGCTCGACGACGGTCGCGATTCGACCGACCTGCTGGGCACGCTGATCGACACTTTCGGCGAGCGACCCAATTACATCGTGGTGCAAAACTACGGCCGGGGCAGCGACTTCGGCATGTTGCTCGCGTCGCAATCGCTGCAGAAGGCCACGCAGCACGGCGCGCGCGTGATCGCGCTGCCGCGCCTGCACGACGCCAGCATGCGCAAGATCGACGCACAGAACAGCAGCTTCTGGAAAGCCGTCAACGACCGCGAAGGTCCGCACGCCCTCGGCCTGCTCGAGCGTCAGCGCGTGAAGACCTGGCTGGCCACGGCCTACGCGGCTTTCGATACGCTGCCGCTGTGACACGGCGCGTCCTGCGCGCCCTCCGAGCGCGCTCTCATGCGGCAACGGCCTGCATCAGCCACGCGCGAAACACCTGCATCGCGGCACCCTCCGCCCTCGACTTGAGCCGCGTGAGCCAGTAACGGCCGTTCTGCGTTTCGACGGCGAAGGGCCGCACCAGACGACCCTGGCGCAGTTCTCGGCCGAACATCGAAACGGGCAGCAGCGCGATGCCGGCACCCTGCGCCGCCGCCTCGGCCATGGTCATCGACGAATCGAAGACCGCGCCCCGCAACAGCGGGCACTCCACGGCGGCGGCCGAGAACCAGGCCGGCCATTCGTCGCTGCGGTAGGAGCGCAGCAGGGTCGCGCCATGCAGATCGGCCGGTCGCTGCAACCGGTCGGCCCATGCCGGCGCGCAGACCGGCGACAAAGGCGCCGCCATCAAGGGCTCGGCCTCGGTGCCGTGCCAGGCGCCGTCGCCGAAACGGATCGCGTAGTCCAGTCCTTCGCCTGCCAGATCGACCCGGTTGTTGTGGGTGAAGAGGCGCAGATCGACAAAGGGATGCAGCTGCTGAAAGTCCTGCAACCGGGGCATCAGCCAGCCGACGGCGAAAGTGCCGACCACGCCGATCGTGAGTGCCTCGCGCGCCCTGCCCTCGCGGAACTGCCCGAGCACGCTCGCGATGCGGCCGAAGGACTGTGCCAGCACGGGCAGCAGCGCTGCGCCTTCGTCGGTCAGCGCCAGGCCGCGCGGCAGGCGCCGGAAAAGCTGCGCGCCGATGCGGTCCTCCAGATTCTTCACGTGCTGACTCACAGCCGTCTGGGTCACGTGCAACTCCAGCGCCGCGCGCGTGAAGCTGAGATGGCGCGCCGACACCTCGAAGGCGCGCAAGGCATTGAGTGGAAGTTGCATGGGTCAGGAATTCTCGAAGGCCCAGATTTTCTTATGGCTCGACTGATTTCTTTGCATTGGATACAAAACGCGTCTGTCGCTATCGTCCAGACCTTCTCAACACCTCTCAAGAAAGCAACGAATGCAGAGACGCGTCTTTTCACTGGCGCTGGGCACTGGCCTGGCGGCCATGACCACGGGCATCAACGCCAAGAATTTGAAGGGGCAATACGCACACGACCTGCACTTGCGGCTGCGGCAGATCGAAACCGAGAGCGGCGGCAGGCTCGGCGTCTGCATCCTGAACACCGCGGACGGACGGCGTTTCGGTCACCGTATGGACGAGCGCTTTCCAATGTGCAGCACCTTCAAGCTGCTGGCCGCGGCCCTGGTGCTGCAGCGCGTCGACAGCGGCCAGGAAATGCTGGGCCGGCCCATTGCCATCGAACGTTCGGCGATCGTGCCGCACTCCCCACTCACCGAGCCGAATGTCGGCGGCACGATGACGATGGGCGCGCTGTGCGAAGCGACCATCACCCAGAGCGACAACGCCGCTGCCAACCTGATGCTCGCCAGCTTCGGTGGACCCGGAGGACTCACGGCCTACGTGCGTTCGCTGGGCGATCCCTCGACGCGCCTCGACCGCAACGAGCCCAGCCTGAACGAGGCCATCGCCGGCGATCCGCGCGATACGACCACCCCGGCCGCCATGCTCGGCCTGATACAGACGCTGCTGCTTGGGACGGCACTCAAGCCCGCGTCGCGTGACCAGTTGCGCAATTGGCTGCTGGCCAACAAGACCGGCGACGCACGCCTGCGAGCCCGGCTGCCGGCTGGCTGGCGGGTCGGCGACAAAACGGGTGCCGGCGCCTTCGGTACCAACAACGATGTGGGGATCGTCTGGCCGCCGGGCCGCGACGCGCCGATCCTGGTCACCGCCTATCTCACCCAGACCCAGGCACCGCTCGATCGGCGCAACGCGGCGCTGGCTGCGGTCGGCGCCTTGTTGCCCGAGCTCATTGGGTCGTAGAACGGGGCCTATCTGGAGCGTCAGGCCCCGGTCGGGCCGGCGGCGATGCGATTCAGCGGCGCGAAGCGCCTCGGCCTTGAGCGAAGCAGTTCGGCGACTGCAAACCCATCTCGACGTGCGGCTGCTTCATCGCACGACGCGAAGCCTTCGGCCGAACGAGGCCGCACAGCGCCTGCTCGAACACTGGAAGCCTGCGCTGCGCCTGAGCAGGACACGATCGCGGTGCTCATCGGTGCCCGCAAGCAGCGCTTTGGCGTCGCCGCGTCACCCGCTATTTCTCTGCGACCCCGGTCGGAGGCTGATGCCGGCGTCGCTGCGCGCTTTCGTCGACTTCATCCGCGACTTGCCGAGCGCTTGAACAGCAGCGCCAGCAAAACCATTGCGAACGCCACGAAGCATACGAACGACCAATTGGCGATCGACAACCCCAGGAACGTCCAGTCGATCTTGGTGCAGTCGCCGCTGCCGCGGAAGATCATGGGAATGGCGCGCTGCAGCGGAAAGGTCTCGATCATTCCGTAGATGTCGCGCCCGCACGAGCCGAACTCGGGCGGATACCACTGCAACCAGCTCTGACGAGCCGCCGTGTACGCGCCGCCGATCACGACGATCAGCGCCAGCGTGCCACCGATGGCCTGCGACCTGCGGGTGCGCGCGAGCGCCGTGAGGCCGGTGATCACGGCCACCAGGATCAGCGCGTAGCGCTGCACGATGCACATCGGGCACGGCTCGAGGCCGACGACGTGCTGCAGGTACATGCCGAAGGCGAGCATGGCCACGCAGGCCAGACAGATCAGCGCGAAAGCGCGGCGCGGTGCGCCGAAATACCAGTCGATCAAGGAGACACCCAATCTTCTACAAAGACCTTGGCCTTGCGCGGCGTGGCGACGACTGTGTCGCCCTCCGCGAGGCCCAGGTCCCGGAACTGTTGCGCAGGGAGTTGCGCTTCGATGATGGTTCCGGTTGCAGGATTATCAGGACTCGTTTCGACGGGTTCGAGTTCCAGGCGCGCGATGGGGCCGACCACGATCGCGCGTGAAATCCTGGCGACAAGGCCGCGCGAGGCGCTGTCCGGTGCGGCACCGGTCACATACCGTTCGATCGTCAGGTCGTGCGGCCGCACATAGGCCAGCGCCTTGCTGTCCTGCACGCCGCTGTGCTCGGGCGCCTGCAGACGGATGCCTTCGAGCTGCACCTCGCCCTCGTGCGCGCGCCCCTGGAACAGGTTCACGTCGCCCAGGAAGCCGTAGACGAAGGGGCTGGCCGGGTGGTCCCATACCTCTTGCGGAGAACCGACCTGCTCGACTTTGCCCTTGTTGATGACCACCACGCGGTCGGCCACTTCGAGGGCTTCTTCCTGGTCGTGCGTGACGAAAATGGAGGTGACGTTCAGCTCGTCGTGCAACCGGCGCAGCCATCGGCGCAGTTCCTTGCGCACCTTGGCGTCGAGGGCGCCGAACGGCTCGTCGAGCAGCAGCACCTTGGGTTCCACGGCAAGCGCACGGGCCAGCGCGATGCGCTGGCGCTGGCCACCCGAGAGCTGCGACGGGTAGCGGTCGGCCAACCAGTCGAGCTGCACCAGCTTCAACAGGTCGGTCACCTTCTGCTTGATCTGCGCGTCCGACGGGCGCTCCTTGCGCGGCTTCACGCGCAGGCCGAAGGCCACGTTCTCGAACACGGTCATGTGTCGGAACAACGCGTAGTGCTGGAACACGAAGCCGACCTGGCGCTCGCGCACATGCACTTCGGTGGTGTCTTCACCCGAGAACAGGATGCTGCCGGCGTCGGCCGTCTCCAGTCCCGCGATGATGCGCAGCAGCGTGGTCTTGCCGCAGCCCGAAGGGCCGAGCAGCGCGACCAGTTCGCCGGAGGCGATGTCGAGGTTGACGTCGTTCAACGCGCGGAAGTCGCCGAACTGCTTGCTGACGTTGCGGATTTCGATGCTCATGGATTTGTCTTTCAGGCCGCCGGTGGACGTTCAGGAGGAAGCTCGGCGATCGCCTTCATCTCGCGCTCGTGGCGCCACTCGATCACGCTCTTGATGACCAGCGTGACCACGGCGAGGATCGCCAGCAACGACGCCACGGCGAAGGCCGCCACCGATTGATACTCGTTGTAGAGCACCTCGACGTGCAGCGGCATGGTGTTGGTCTGGCCGCGGATGTGGCCCGACACCACCGACACGGCGCCGAATTCGCCCATGGCCCGCGCGTTGCACAAGATGACGCCGTACAAAAGGCCCCACTTGATGTTCGGCAGCGTCACGCGCCAGAAGGTCTGCCAACCGGTCGCGCCGAGCACGATGGCCGCCTGCTCCTCGTCGGTGCCCTGCGACTGCATTAGCGGAATGAGTTCGCGCGCGATGAAGGGGAAGGTCACGAACACGGTGGCCAGCACGATGCCAGGCACGGCGAAGATGATCTTGATGTCGTGCGCGGCGAGCCACGGACCGATCCAGCCCTGCGCACCGAACACCAGCACGTAGATCAGGCCCGCCACCACCGGCGACACCGCGAACGGCAGGTCGACCAGCGTCGTCAAGATCGCCTTGCCGCGGAACTCGTACTTGGCGATGGCCCAGGCGGCGGCGACGCCGAAAACGAGATTCAGCGGCACAGCGATGGCCGCCGTGATCAGCGTCAGGCGGATCGCGCTCCAGGCATCGGGTTCCTTCAGCGCTTCGACGTAGGCGCCGAACCCCTTGCGCAGCGCCTCGGTCGCGACCGCCGCGAGCGGCAGCACGAGGAACAGGAACATGAACAACAAGGCGAGCGTGATCAGCGTCCAGCGGACCCAGGGCGCCTCGGTGGTGCCGGCGCGTGCGCGGCGAATGACTTTCTGAGGGGCACTCATGTCACTTCTCCGAGCGCCGGCGCTGCCAGCCTTGCAGGCCGTTGATCACCAGCAAAAGCATGAAGGAGATGACGAGCATCACCAACGCCACCGCGGTCGCTCCGGCGTAGTCGTACTGTTCCAGCTTGCCGATGATGATGAGCGGCGTGATCTCCGAAACCATCGGCATGTTGCCGGCGATGAAGATGACCGAGCCGTACTCGCCCACCGCGCGCGCGAAGGCCATGGCGAAGCCCGTGAGCAAGGCAGGAAGGATGGAAGGCAGGATCACGCGCATGAAGGTTTGCAGCCGCGTCGCGCCGAGCGAGGTCGCGGCTTCTTCCAGTTCCTTTTCGGTGTCTTCGAGCACCGGCTGCACCGTGCGCACCACGAAAGGCAGGCCGATGAAGATCAGCGCGATCACGATGCCCGCCGGCGTGAACGCCAGCTTGATGCCGTGCGGCTCGAGGTACTGGCCGATCCAGCCGTTGCCAGCCAGCAGCGCGGTCAGCGAAATGCCGGCCACGGCCGTCGGCAGCGCGAACGGCAGGTCGACCAGCGCATCGACGATCTTCTTGCCCGGAAACTTGTAGCGCACAAGCACCCAGGCGACCAGCAGACCGAACACGAGGTTGACCAGCGCGGCGATGAGCGAGGCGCCGAAGGTCAAGCGGTACGACGCCATCACGCGCGGCGCGGTCACGGCCACCCAGAACTGGTCCCAGGTCAGCGTGAAGGTCTTGAAGACCAGCGCCGACAGCGGGATCAGCACGATCAGGCAGAGGTAGAAAAGGGTGTAGCCGAGCGTCAGGTTGAAGCCCGGCAGCACGCGCCGCGTGCCACCCGAACGCGAAACCGGCGCTGCCGCAGACGACAGCGCCGAAGAAGGAGCGCCACTCACGAAAATGCCCGGCTCATTCGTGGAGCACCGCGGAACCGGCTCTGCCGGGCCGCTGGTGCTGCCCCCGGCGAGGGGGTTGGCGAAGCGACACGCAGTGCGCGAAGACTGGGGGAGTACCTCATCGGCCGGGCGTGTAAAGCTTGTCGAACTGGCCGCCGTCGTTGAAGTGCACCTTCTGCGCTTCGCCCAGGCTCCCGAAGAGTTCGGCCACGGTGAAGAGCTGAACCGGCTTGAAGGTCGCGGCGTACTTCTTCAGCACGGCTTGCGAGCGCGGGCGGAGCGCATGCTTGGCGGCGATTTCCTGGCCCTCTTCCGAATACAGGAAGTCGAGGTAGGCCTTGGCCACGTCGGCGGTGCCCTTCTTGGCGACGGTGCGCTCGACGACGGCGACCGGGTTCTCGGCCAACACGCTGATCGACGGGTACACGGTGTCGACCTTGCCGGCGCCGAATTCGCGGTCGATCGACAGCACCTCGGATTCGAAGGTGATCAGCACGTCGCCGATGTTGCGCTGCAGGAAGATGGTGGTCGCATCGCGACCGCCCTTGCCCAGCACCGGGACGTTCTTGAACAGCTTGCCGACGAATTCCGCCGCCTGGGCGTCGGTGCCGCCCTTCTTCTTCACGTAGCCCCACGCGGCCAGATAGGCGTAGCGGCCGTTGCCGCCGGTCTTCGGGTTGACGACGATGACCTGCACGCCCGGCTTGGTCAGGTCGTCCCAGTCCTTGATGCCCTTCGGGTTGCCCTTGCGCACGAGCATCAGCATGGTCGACGTGGTCGGCGATGCGTCGTTCGGGAAGCGCTTCTGCCAGTCTTTGGCGACCACGCCGATGCCGGCAAGAAAATCGACGTCGGTGGTGGTGTTCATCGTCACCACGTCGGCGTCGAGGCCGTCGGCCACCGCACGTGCCTGCGCGCTGGAGCCGCCATGGGCCTGGTCGATCTTCACGTCCTTGCCGGTCGCCTTCTTGTAGCTCGCGATGAAGGCCGGGTTGATGTCCTTGTAGAACTCGCGGGCCACGTCGTATGAAGCGTTGAGCAGTGTGGTGGTCTGCGCCATGGCGCCGGAAGCGGCCGCGGCGAACACCACGGCGGCGAAGATCGTCTTGATTCTGGAAGTCATAGGGTTGCCAAGTTGTCGAAAGCGTTGTGGCCCGCCAGCAGCTGGCTGGGCGTTTCTGTCAGCGACTGCAGCAAGGCGAGGCCCAGAGGCCAGTCACCGTGTCCGGAGTCGAGGTTGATGTGGCCCGCATTCTGCATGCGGACGAACTCGCTGCCCCAGGCGCGGGCATAGGCGCCGGCCAGCCGCACAGGGCAGAAGGGGTCGTTGCTGCTGGCCACCACCACGCTGCGGTAGGGCAGCGCGGCATAGGGCACAGGCGCGAAATCGTTGAGCGACGCGCGGCGCTCCGGGTCGGCCGGCGCGACCAGCAGCGCACCCGCGATGCGCGCCGTCACCTTCGCGGGCAGGTGTGCCGTGGCGATGCACCCCAGGCTGTGCGCCGCGACGACCACCGGCGCGTCCTGCGCCAGGATCAGGTCGCCGATCGCCCTCACCCACGATTCGCGCCGCGGCGAAACCCAGTCGTCCTGCTCCACACGCACGGCGTTGCTCAGGCCTTCGGCCCACAGGCTTTGCCAGTGGCCGGGACCCGAATCGCGCCAGCCGGGAACGATGACGACGCGAAAAGTCACTTGTTGGGTTGCGGCGTGACGCGCAGGTAGGGCCGCACGGCCTTGAAGCCCTTGGGGAAGCGCTCGGCCAGTTCGGCCGGGTCCTGGATGCTCGGGACGATGACGACGTCGTCGCCGTCCTTCCAGTTGGCCGGCGTCGCGACCTTGTGGCTGTCGGTGAGTTGCAGCGAATCGATGACGCGCAGGATCTCGTCGAAGTTGCGGCCGGTGCTGGCCGGGTAGGTCAGCGTGGTGCGGATGACGTGTTTCGGGTCGATGATGAACACGCTGCGCACGGTGGCCGTGGCCGAGGCGTTCGGGTGGATCATGTCGTAGAGGGTCGCCACAGTGCGGTCCGCGTCGGCCAGGATCGGGAAGTTGACCGTGGTGTTCTGCGTCTCGTTGATGTCGGCGATCCATTCCTTGTGCTTGTCGACCGGATCGACGCTCACGGCGATCGGCTTCACGCCACGCTTGGCGAACTCGGTCGCCAGCGCCGCGGTCTTGCCCAGTTCGGTGGTGCAGACCGGCGTGAAATCGGCCGGGTGCGAAAACAGCACGACCCACGAATCACCGGCCCATTGATGGAAGCTGACCGGGCCTTCGCTGGAGTCTTGCTGGAAATCGGGGGCGGTGTCGCCGAGTCGGAGGGTGGGCATGGTCGTCACTCCAGAAGGTTGGGAGGCCGATTGTGCGAACCGCTGCTCGGATAACAAACGAATATCTCCTTGTTTGTTTATCCCGGTTTTGGAATAAGGCTGGCGCGTTCGTTCATCGTCTTGCAGGGCGCGGCCGCGTGCGGCTCGTCGCCGTCGAGATGCGCCGCCAGGAAGTCGATGAGGTGGCGCACGGCCGGCACCTGGGCACGGCGCGGCGCGAACATGGCGTGCACGATGCCGGCCGGCGGCGTCCAGCCCGGCAGCAGCTCGACGAGCTCGCCGCGATCGAGTTCGTGGCGGCACATGTAGTCGGGCAGCATGCCGGCACCGATGCCGCCGACGATCGCCGACTTCAGCGCCAGCAGGTCGTCCGCCACGTAGCGCGGCTGATGCGGCACGTGGTGCAACTGGCCGTCAGGCCCGTGCAGCGGCAGCATCGCACGGCCTTCGCCGGCCGACATGCCGACCGTGTCGATGCGCATCAGGTCTTCCGGACCCTTGATCTGCCCCTGGTGCGCCATGCGTTCCGCGCTGATCACCAGCACCCCGCGGCTGACGCCGAACCGGCGCGCCGCCAGCGTGGCGCTGTCCTCGACCGCAGTGCGGACGCGCAGCGCGATGTCGATGCCGTCTTCCACCGGGTCGACCGGACGGTTTATCACCCGCATTTCGACCCGTACCAGCGGAAAGCGGCGCATGAAGATCGGCATCAAGGGCCCGACGCTGGCCTGCGCCAACGTGACCGGGCAGCTGATGCGCACCGTGCCGCGTGGCTCGGTCTGCACCTGCGACACCGCCTCGGCAGCGGCCTGTGCGGCGTCTCTCATCTCCACGCAATGACGCAGATAGACCTCGCCGGCCGGCGTGAGCGACAGTCGCCGCGTGCTTCGCTGCAGGAGTTGCACCCCCAGCGTCCCTTCCAGATCGGCGACGCGCCGGGACAGGCGCGACTTGGGAACACCGAGCGCCTTGCTGGCAGCGGTGAAGCCGCCCCGCTCTGCCACTTCGGCGAAAAAAACCATGTCGTTGAGGTCTTGCATGCAAGGATTGTCCCAAATCGAGAACGATCTGACCTGTACACGGCCACTTATCGCCGACTCGCTCCAAAAATAGAATTCTCTCCATGCCGGCCGTGCGTGCCGACGACCCCCACAACGAAAGTGAGCGAACGATCATGAAACTGCTGCAAGTCGATTCCAGCGTCCTGGGCACCAACTCCGTCTCCCGCCAGCTGACCGCAGAGATCGTGGCCGAGTGGCGCCGGGTGCATACCGACGGCACCGTCGAACACCTTGACCTCGCCGTGGACACGCCGAACCATTTCGACGCCAACGCGCTGGGCATCAAGGTCGCCGTCGCCGAACCGAGCGAAGCGCAGAAGCGCGAGAACGCCGTGTCCGAAAAGCTGGTGAGCCAATTCCTGGCCGCTGACGTGATCGTGGTCGGCGCGCCGCTCTACAACTTCTCGGTGCCCAGCCAACTCAAGGCGTGGATCGACCGCCTCGCCCAGGTCGGTCGCACCTTCAAGTACACCGAGAAGGGCCCGGTCGGCCTGGCGGGCAGCAAGACCGTGATCGTCGCCTCCACCCGCGGCGGCGTCTATTCGACCACCGAGGGCGGTCGCGCGCTCGAACACCAGGAAAGCTACCTGAAGGCGATCTTCGGCTTTTTCGGCATCACCGACGTTCGGATCGTGCGCGCTGAAGGCCTGGCAATGGGCGAAGCGGCCAAGGCCGCAGCGATCGAATCGGCCCGTGCGGACATCCGCAGCGTGACGGCCGAAGCAGCAAACCGCGACATGGCCAGCGCCGCCGCCTGACGGTCAAGGCCAGCTTGGTCAGGCCAGCTTGGCCAGGTTGTGGCGCTTCACCCATTCGACGTACTTGTCCATCCAGCTTTGCAGGAACTGCTTGCTGGCATCCGACACGTGGCCTTTGTCGTCGAACAGCCCTTCCTTGTTCTGGATGAAGGCCTCGGGCTGGCCGAGCGTCGGCACGTCGAGGTAGGCCAGCACGTTGCGCAAGTGCTGCTGCGCCAGTGCCGTGCCGATCGCACCGACCGACACGCCGATCACGCCCGCCGGCTTGCCGCCCCACACGCTCTGGCCGTAAGGCCGTGAGGCATGGTCGATGGCGTTCTTCAGCACGCCCGGGAACGAGCGGTTGTATTCCGGCGTGACGAAAAGCAGGCCCTGGGCCGCGGCGATCTCGGTCTTCAGGCGCTTCACTGCAGGTGCCTGGTTGCCGTCGTCGTCCTGGTTGTAAAGCGGCAAGTCGCCGATTTCCAGGTGTTCGAAAGTGAAATCGGAAGGCGCGAGGTGTGCCAGCGCGAGGGCCAGCTTGCGGTTGAACGAATCCTTGCGCAGGCTGCCGATGGCGACGGCGATCTTGTATTGAGTCATGCGATCTCCAAAAGAGTGGGGTGGGCTCAGCGCTTCGCGATCGCGTGCTCGATGGCTTGCTGCAGGTTGGCAAGGCCAAAAGACACGTCGACGAAAGCGCCGTCGAGATAGAACGTCGGAGTCGCACGCACCCGCAGTGCGGCGGCTCCCTGCATCTGCTCCTGCACGCGCTGGAGATAGACATGGTCACGCATCTCGTTCTCGAAGCGCGCCATATCGAGTCCGACCTGTAGCGCATAGTCCCGCAGGTGCGCTTCACCGAGTCGATGCTGGTGCGTGAACAGCAGATCGTGGAAAGGCCAGAACTTGCCTTGCGCACCCGCAGCCTCGGCCGCCTCGGCGGCCATTTCGGCATGCGGATGCACCTCGCGCAGCGGAAAGTGCCGGAAAACGAAGCGAACCTGGCGGCCGAAGTGGTTCAGCATGATCTTCACCGCCGGATGCGCCTGGGCGCACGATGGACATTCGAAGTCTCCGTATTCCACGAGCGTGATCGAGGAATCGGCGGGCCCGAGGATGTGGTCGGTGGCCTCGTCGGGAACGAGGATGGCGTTGAGTGCGGCGGTCATGCGATGTCCTGTGGAAGAGACGACGACATGCAGTATCGCCCTGCACGGTTTCAGTGGCGATACGCGCCGGCTTCTCGGCGTGACAAATGCAATCAGCGGGCGGTCAAGGACACGGACGGTTCTGCAAGCTCGCCTGCGTCACGCTGGCGCCCGCCGGTACGTCGTCGGTCACCCACACGTTGCCACCGATGGTCGCGCCCTGCCCCAGCGTCACACGCCCCAGGATGGTTGCGCCCGCATAGATCACGACGTCGTCCTCCACCACCGGGTGCCGCGGCAGACCCTTCTGGAGGTGTCCTTCGGCGTCTGTCGGAAAGCGCTTGGCGCCCAGCGTCACGGCCTGGTAGAGCCGCACGCGCTCGCCGATGACCGCGGTTTCGCCGATCACGACGCCGGTGCCGTGGTCCATGAAGAAGCCCGCGCCGATGGTCGCGCCCGGGTGGATGTCGATGCCGGTCTGGCCATGTGCCAGCTCGGCCACGATGCGCGCCAGCAGCGGCAGCCCCAATCCGTATAGCCGATGCGCGACGCGGTGATGGATCATCGCCAGCACACCCGGGTAGCACAGCAGCACTTCGTCGACGCTGCGTGCCGCCGGGTCGCCCTGGTAGGCCGCGAGCACGTCGCTGTCGAGCAGGCGGCGAATCTGCGGCAGCGAGGCGCCGAAGGCTTTCACAGCGGCATCGGCCTGCGCGTCGATCGCCGCTTCGTCGAGCGCCTGCTGCCGGCCCGAATAGCGCAGTTCGAGCCGCGCCTGCAGCACCAGGCCTATGAGCGCCGCGTCGAGCGTATGGCCGACGTAGAAATCTTCGCTTTCGTGGCGCAGGTCGGGTGGACCCAGGCGCATCGGAAAGAGAGCACCCTTGAGCGCCTCGACGATCTCGGTGAGCGCCTCGCGAGACGGAAACTCGCGGCCGCGGGGCTCGCGCGATCGGTTCTGTGAATCGCGCCATTCATGGCGCGCTTCGCGCAGCGCGCGGACGATCTCGTCGACGTCGAAGGATTGCATGGTCGGTTCGCCTCGCGGCGTTTCACAAGAGACAGGAACAGGCCAGAGTTGTAGCGCAAAAGATGCGACGCGTCGGCGTGGCGGCGCATCGTCCGCGTGGCCGGCAGGGCATCGCCGCAGATGCGGGCACCGGTTCTCAATCCGCCTTCAGGATCGTCTCGCCGCGCAGCGGGCCGTGGTCGCGAATGTTGGCGCTGCGCCGCTTCCAGCCGGCATAGGTGCGGCGCCAGTTGAGCACCGACACCAGGTAGTACAGCACCTTGAACATCCGCAGCGACTTGCGATACGCCGGCCCCTGCTGGTGGATGTCTGCCGCCAGCAGCGACATCAATCCCTGCTTCGCGTTGAACATGTTGTTGGGGTGCATGAACATGTCGCGGATGGTCGGGTTGGTGACCCGGTAGATGAACCACGAATAGTCCTTCGGCCCCGTGCGCATGCGCTTCTCGAGGGCACGGCGCGCGGCCGGAAGGCGGGCCGGCTGGTCGAGCGCCGTCGCCACCAGTTCGGCGCCGTCGAACGCGCTCTGCATCGCCAGGTAGACCCCCGAAGAGAACATCGGGTCGATGAAGGTGTAGGCATCGCCGACCATCAGGTAGCGCTCGCCCGTCGCGTGGGTGCTCGAGTAGGCGAAGTTGCCGGTGGCGTGCACCGCGTCGTCGACCAGCGTGGCGTCCTTCAAGCGGATGGCCAGCTCCGGACACAGTGCGATCGTGTCGAAGAAGTAGTCCTTCAAGGGCTTGTCGCGCGCTTTCAGGTAGTAGGCCCAACACACCGCGCCGACACTGGTGGTGCCGTCGGCCAGCGGGATGAACCAGAACCATCCGTGCTCGAACCAGCAGATGCTGATGTTGCCTTCGCGCTTGCCCTTGAGCCGCCGCGCGTTGCGGAAGTGGCCGAACAGCGCCGTGCTGTTGTGTTCGCGGTTCTTCTTCTTCGATTTGAGCTTGTTGGCGAGCAGCGTGTCCCGCCCGCTGGCGTCGACCACGAAACGCGCTCGCCATCGGCGCTGTGCACCGTCGTCGAGCGTGGCTTGCACCGTGGCGCCCTCGTCGTCGAAGTCCACCTGCCGCACCTTGGCACCTTCGACCGCCAGCGCACCTTCCTTGGCTGCGTTGCGGAACAGCAGCTCGTCGAGCTCGGAGCGGCGCACCTGCCAAGCCGAATCCTTGCTCGGGTCCCAGCCCTCGGAAAAGTCGACGTAGCTGCAGTACGGCAGGTCGGGCGGCACGAATTCGATGCCGAACTTGGGCATGCCGATCTTCGCGACCTGATCGCGCACGCCCAGCTTCTCGAACAGTTCGACGTTGCCCGGCAGCAGCGATTCGCCGATGTGGAAACGGGGGTGGTGTTCTTTCTCGAGCAGCACCACCTGGCGCCCCTGGCGTGCGAGCAGCGTGGCGATGGTCGAGCCCGCTGGCCCGCCGCCGATCACCAGCACGTCGCAATCTTGCGTGGCTTGCATGGGTTCGAATCTCCTTGAATTGCGTCTCTGTGCGGCACGCATTGTGCCGCCACGCGGCCGGCGCCCGCCGCTGTCGCGCGTGCGATAGCGGCCCCGGGAAAGCCCTTGTGGCACGGCCGGACGGCAAGCCTAGGCTGTCCGCGCCGGCACCGCAGGTCGTGGGAAAAAACCGCGGCGTCCCAGGCACCTTCCGAAGAACATCCACAAATCCGGAGACTCCATGGAAATCACCCGCGCTCACCTGTTGGCCTTGGCCCCTACCCTGCTTCTCGCCGCCTGCGGCGGCGGTGGCGGCGACGGAGGCAACTCGCCCCCGCCGACACCGGTACCGGAGGAAACGCGAGCGCAGGACGCCCGCAACGGCTTCGCACCGGCCACCCCGGGCGCCACCACCTTCGCCGCCCTGGCTGCGGCGCCCGGCGACACGGCAGACAACGCCACCAGCAGCCGCTGGGCGGGCGTCCTCGGCAAGGCCGCCTACCGCGTCGAAGTCCCGGCCAACTGGAACGGCAAGCTCGTGATGTATGCGCACGGCTACGCGGGCGAAGGCAACGTGCTCGGCGTCAGCAACCCGTCGATCCGTCGCTACCTGCTCGCCAACGGCTATGCCTGGGCGGCGTCGAGCTATAGCAAGAATTTCTATGACGTGCGCGTCGGGGTCGAGGACACCAACGCCCTGGCGCTCGCCTTCAACAAGATCGCCGCGGACAACGGCCGCCCGCTCACGGCGCCGTCGCGCACCTACATCACCGGGCACTCGATGGGCGGTCACATCACCGCTGCAGCGATTGAGGACGAGGCCTTCGCGACCGCGAACAACAAAGTGAAATACAACGGCGCCGTACCGATGTGCGGCGTGGTCGGCGATACCGAACTGTTCGACTATTTCGCCGGCGCCCAGATCGCGGCACAGGCGCTGGCCGGCCAGCCCCGATACCCGTTCACCGGCTGGGCGGACATTCGGGCGCAGGTCCAGACGCAGCTCTTCACCCAGTTTCCCGCGACACCGCTCGCCACCACGGCGCTGGGCGACAAGTACAAGACAGTGGTGAAGAACCTCACCGGCGGCGAGCGGCCTTTGTTCGACCTGAGCTTCGCCTACGGCGCCTCCTTCCCGCTGGTCTGGGGCGTGTTTGGCGGCGACGGCACGGTGACCGGCATCCTGAACAAGAGCGTGATCGACACCAACCGTTTCGTCTACCGCGTCGACAACGACCCGGCCGGGTCCGTGCTGCTCAATGCCAACGCGCTCAAGCTCACCGCGGCGCCCGACGCCAACCGGCTGCGCACCGACGGCCTGCGCTGGATCCCGGTCGCGAACGGCGAATTCAAGATTCCGGTCGTCACCCTGCACACGCTGGGCGACCTGTACGTGCCGTTCAGCATGGAACAGATCTACCAGAAGCGCGTCGCCGCCAAGGGCAACAGCGGCTGGCTGGTGCAGCGCGCGATCCGCGGTGCGACCCATTGCGACTTCACCGTGGCCGAACAGGTCGAGGCCTTCGACGCGATGATCCGCTGGGAGCGTGACGGCGTGAAGCCGGCTGGCGACGACGTCGTGACGTCGACGACGGTGGCCCAACCGAGCTACGGCTGCACCTTCACCCGCAACACTTTCGGTCCCGAAGACACGCAGAGCACGCAGCAGCTGCGTGGGTTGATCGCGCAGAACACCGCCGCCTGCCCCGCACGCTGAGCCATCGCGAGGGGTGCCGACGTCCTGTCGCGCACCCTCTGCCGCCTCACTTGCTTTCAACTTGAAACACGTGAGGCGGCGTCGCGTGGGTTGATCCCGTTGACGCTGGCCGACGCATGGCCAAGGATGTGGACTTTCCTCTTAATGAGGCCGCGCTTCTTCCGCGACGGCGCCGCGCCGTCGGAGCACCGGACTCTCGAACGGAGCCACCATGTCGATCAGATCCCTCGCCTTCGGCCTCTTTCTGACGACCCTCCTTCCGTCCGCGCCCGCGGCGCCGGCAGTGCCACGCGCCGAATACAAGATCGTCACGGCGTCCAAGACAGGCACTTACATCCAGATCGGGCGCGACCTTGCGAAGTGGGTGGCCGAACCGGCCGGCATTGCGCTCGAGGTCCTGGAATCCAAGGGCTCGGCGGAGAACATCCAGCGCATGCGGTTCGAGCCGGACGTGAAGCTGGCGCTGGTGCAGTCCGACGTGTACCAGGCCTTTCTCGACGAAGCCAAGGCCGGCAACGCCGAGGCGGGCAACATCATCCGACCGCTGCGGCTCGTCCTGCCGCTGTACGACGAGGAGATCTATTTCGTGGTGCGCGCAGATTCGCCGCTCAACGCGATCCACGAGATCCGAGACCGGAAGATCGGCGTCGGCCCGCTCGGCAGCGGAACGGCGCTGACATCGCGAACGCTCTACCAGCTGATGTTCGGTCAACCGATGTCGCCCGCCAACGCGCAGTACCTGAGCAACGAAGAGGCGCTCGCCCGGCTCACGGTCGACAAGTCCATCGACGTCGCGGTGATCGTCGCCGGGCAGCCTGCCAAGCTGTTCTCGGAAATGAAGCCGGAAGCGCGCAAGTTCATCAAGCTGCTCAAGCTCGACGAGGCGGCGCCTGAGACGGCATTGGCGAAGAAGACGTACTTCGCCGCGACGGTCCGCGCCGGCAGTTATGCCAACTGGCTGACTGCCGATGTGCCGACGCTGAGCGTGAAGGCGTATCTGGCGACCTACGACTACGGGCTGCAGGCGACGGTGGGTAATTTGTCCCGCTTCGCCGAGTCGCTGTGCGCGAACTTCGACGAACTGCAAGCCAACGGGCACCCCAAGTGGCAACAGGTGCGGCTCGAGCTGCCGGCACTCGGCCAGGGCTGGCGTTACTTCCCGCCCATGGAAAGACGCCTGCGCGCTTGCATCGCGGCGCGAGCGGCCGGCGCCAGCGCACGTGCTTCACGCGCCGAAGTGCGTTCACCGCCCGCACCCGTGGCGCGCGTCTGTACCGAACAAGAGCTGGTGCTCGGCATCTGCCGGCGGTGAGTGCGCGTCGACAGCACCATGAAGAACGGCCCTCGCGGGCCTTTTCTTTTCAGAGCTTGGCGATCGACACCTCGGTCGACTTCACCAGTGCGACCACGTCGGAGCCAGGCTTGAGCTGCAGTTCATCGACCGAGCGCGTCGTGATGACCGATGTGACGATGCCCCAGGGCGTCTCGACATCGACTTCGGAGACGACGTCGCCGCGGATGATCTCCTTGATCTTTCCCTTGAACTGGTTGCGGACGTTGATGGCTTGGATGGACATGGTGCTTCTTTCGGTGGATGGAAACTAAAAATCAAACCGCCCATCGCAACGCATGGGCGGGGCCGTCGGCCCATCGTGTGTCGTTGGCCGGGTCGGCTTGGTCGACGCCAGGCTTCTGCAAGACGCGGTCGAGGATGCGTTTCTCGATGGCGGCGAAGGCTGGGTCGCCCTGCGAACGGGGCCGTGGCAGCGCGATGTTCTCGTCGAGCGCGATGCGGCCGTCCTCGATCAGGATCACGCGGTCTGCCAGCGCCACGGCTTCCTGCACGTCGTGCGTGACCAGCAGCGCGGTGAAGCGATGCGTCTGCCACAGGCGCTCGATGAGGCGGTGCATCTCGATGCGAGTCAGCGCGTCGAGCGCTCCCAGCGGCTCGTCGAGCAGCAGCAGCCGCGGGTGATGCACGAGCGCGCGGGCCAGCGCCACGCGCTGGCGTTGCCCGCCCGACAGGCGCGCCGGCCATTCGTTCTCGCGATCGGCCAAGCCGACCTGCGCCAGCACTTCGCGGCCGCGCTCGCGCAGATGCGAGGGCAAGCCCAACGTCACGTTGTCGAGCACACGGCGCCATGGCAACAGGCGTGCTTCCTGAAACATGATCCGCGTGTCGTCGTGAAGGCCATCGATGGCGCGGCCGTCGGTCGCCAGCGTGCCGTCGGTGGCGGGCTCCAGGCCCGCGACCAGCCGCAGCAGCGTGCTCTTGCCGCAGCCGCTGCGTCCGACGATGGCGATGAACTGCCCCGGCTCGATCGTGAGCTGCGTGTTGCGCAGCACCTCGCGCGCGCCGTAGCGCTTGTGCACGTTGCGGATTTCGAGCTTCACGCCGCCCGCGATGGTCGGTGCTTCCAGAGCGGCGCTCATGCGGCGGCTTCCGGCTTGAAGAGCGGCGACGCGAGCGCATCGATCTTGCGGGGCAGCAGCTTTTCGGCGACGAAGGCGTCGGCGATCTTCTGCTGTTCGGCGAGGCCTTCGCGCACGGCAGGTCGCACCGAATAGCTGCGCCGCGAGTTCGCCTGCTCGACCGTGGCGGCGTCGATCCCCCACACCGGCGCCAGCAAAGCCGCGGCATCCTTCGGATTCGCCTTGACCCAGAGGCCGGCCTTGGCCAGTTCAGCGTAGATCACATCCAACACGTCGGCGCGTGCCGTCGCGAACTTGGTGCTCGCGAGGTAGTAGCGCTGGTACGACGCGATGCCCGTGCCGTCGGCCAGCACGCGCACCTTGGCCTGGCGTTGCGCGGCGGCGAGGAATGGGTCCCACACCACCCACGCGTCGATCGCGCCCTTTTCGAAGGCGGCGCGGCCGTCGGCTGGCGTCAGGTAGGCCTGACCGATGTCCTTGAGCGAGAGGCCCGCCTTGTCGAGCGCGGCGATCAGCAGGTAATGCGCGCCGGCCGCCTTGGCGAAGCCGACCTTCTTGCCCTTGAGGTCGGCCAGCGTCTTGATGGGCGAGTCTTCGCGCACCAGGATGGCCTGGGCCGAAGGCGACGGCGCCTCCTGCGCGACGAAGGTGAGCTGCGCGCCGGCCGCCTGCGCGAACACCGGCACGGTGTCGGCCACGTCGGCACTGAAGTCGAGGTTGTCCAAATTGAGCGCTTCCAGCAGCGGCAGGCCACTGGTGAATTCGTGCCAGCTGGGCTTGACGCCCAGCGGTGCCAGTTGCCGTTCGAGCGTGCCCTGGGTCTTGAGCACGACGATCAGCGTCGACGACTTCTGGTAGCCGATGCGCACGGTCGATGCGCCTTGGGCGAAAGCCGATGCCGCGCCAAGTGCAGCCAGCGTGCCGAGCGCACTGCGGCGCGTGAGGGAAAGAGATGAGGTCATGGTGTTTCTCCCGGAGATCACTTGGCTTGGTAGCCGGGGTGCCAGCGCAGCCACCAGCGTTCGAGGCCACGCGCGAACAGGTCGGCCAGCTTGCCGAGCAGCGCGTAGAGCAGGATGCCGACCAGCACGATGTCGGTCTGCAAAAACTCGCGGGCGTTCATCGTGAGGTAGCCGATGCCGGCCTGCGCCGAGATGGTCTCGGCCACGATCAGGATGACCCACATCAGGCCCAGCGAGAAGCGCAGGCCGACCAGGATCGACGACAGCGCACCCGGCAGGATCACCTCGCGGTACAGCTGCCAGCGCGTGAGCCCGTAGGTGCGTCCCATCTCGATGAGTTGCGGGTCGACGTTGCGGATGCCGTGGAAGGTGTTGAGGTAGATCGGAAAGAACACCGACACGCTGATGAGGAAGAGCTTGGCCGTCTCGTCGATGCCGAACCACAGGATGACGAGCGGAATGAGCGCCAACGCGGGGATGTTGCGCACCATCTGGATGGTCGAGTCGAGCAGCGTCTCGAAGAACTTCACCGAGCCGGTGAGCAGGCCGAGCGCGAGGCCCAGCCCGCCGCCGATCGCCAAGCCGGCGAGCGCCCTGCCCGCGCTCACCTTCACGTGGGTCCAGAGTTCGCCCGAGGCGGTCAGCGTCCAGGCGGCCTTGAGAACGTCGAGCGGCGCCGGCAGCACGCGCGTCGACAGCCAGCCGAGCGACGACGCGATCTGCCAGACGACGATGAGCGTGACCGGCACGATCCACGGCACCAGGCGGCCGCCGACATTGGCGCCGAAGCCCTTGAGCCCCGCGAAGGACGGCGAGCTCGTCGCCGGCAAGGGTTGTACTTGTTCGGTCATGGTGTTCTCAGCTTTGGGACACGAGGCGCGATGTGAGACGCGATGGCGCATCGAGGTTCGCGACGACTTCGCCGAAGGGCCCAATCAACGTCTGGCCCGGCAGCCGGGGGCGCTGCTTGCGCGGCAGCAGCGGAAAGACGAGTTCGGCAAAGCGATAGGACTCTTCGAGGTGCGGATAGCCCGAGAAGATGAAGTTGTCGATGCCGAGCGCGGCGTACTCCTCGATGCGCTTCGCCACCGTCTTCGCATCGCCCACCAGCGCGGTGCCGGCGCCGCCGCGCACCAGGCCGACGCCGGCCCAGAGGTTGGGCGAGATCTCCAGGTCTTCGCGCTTGCGCTTGGCGCCGCCGCCGTGCAGCGCGGCCATGCGGCGCTGGCCGACCGAGTCCATCTTGGCGAAGGCCGCCTGCGCGCGGATCACGGTCTGGTCGTCGACGCGGCTGATCAGTTCTTCGGCCGCCTTCCACGCCGCGTCTTCCGTCTCGCGCACGATGACGTGCAGGCGGATGCCGAACTTCACATCACGGCCTTTGCGCGTCGCCCTCGCCTTCACGTCGGCGATCTTCTTCGCCACTTCGGCGGGCGGTTCGCCCCAGGTGAGATAGGTGTCGACCTGCTCGGCGGCGAGTTCGTGCGCGGCTTCGGACGAGCCACCGAACCACACCGGCGGATAGGGCCGTTGCGTCGGCGGGAACAGCAGCTTGGCGCCCTTCACGCTCAGGTGCTTGCCGTCGTAGTCGAAGGCTTGGCCATCATGGCTGCGCGCGATGATCTCGCGCCAGATGCGGATGAACTCGGCCGACTGCTCGTAGCGCGCCGCATGGTCGAGGAACACGCCGTCGCCTTCCAGCTCGGCCTGGTCGCCGCCCGTCACCAGGTTCACCAGCACGCGCCCGCCCGAGAGTCGGTCGAAGGTCGCGGCCATGCGCGCGGCCAGGCTTGGCTGGTGCAGGCCGGGTCGCACGGCCACCAGAAACTTCAGCGTGCTCGTCGCGCCGATCAGGCTCGACGCGATGACCCACGGGTCTTCGCACGAGCGGCCTGTCGGGATCAGCACGCCTTCGTAGCCGAGCCGGTCGGCCGCGCCGGCAATCTGTTGCAGGTAGGCGAGATCGACCGGGCGTGCGCCCTCGGTCGTGCCGAGGTAGCGGCTGTCGCCGTGGGTGGGAAGGAACCAGAAGACTTGCATGGCGATGTACAGGTCAGGCGATGCCGGCCGCCGCGGCGTCGAGCACGTTGATCTTTTTCGGGATGAGCTTGAGCGCGAAGAAGGTGTCGGCGATCTGCTGCTGCTCGGCCAGGATGGCCTTGGTGATGGGCGTGGTGCCGTAGCGGGTGCGACCCACGAAGAGGTCGAGCGCCGGCCTCGGTAAGCCCAGCAACGCGGCCAGTTCGGTGGCGTAGGCGCCCTGATTGGCCTCGGCCCACCGGTCGATGCGGTTGATTTCCTCCACGACGATCTTCAGCACGTCGGCGTTCTTCGCGACGTAGTCGAGCGACGAGAAGTAGTAGGCGCGGTTGCCCACCACGCCGGTCGCGTCGGCCAGCAGGCGGGCTTCGAGCGTGGTCTGCGCCGCGGCGAGGAACGGATCCCAGATGACCCAGGCGTCGACCGAGCCTTTCTCGAAGGCGGCACGGGCGTCGGCCGGCGGCAGGTAGACCAGGTTCAGGTCGCTGTAGGCCAGGCCGTGCTTCTCGGCCAGTTTGACGATGAAGTAGTGGACGTTGCTCCCTTTGTTGAGCGCGATCTTCTTGCCCTTGAGGTCTGCCACGGTGCGAATCGCCGAGCCTTTAGGCACGATCACCGCTTCGACGGCCGGACGCGGCACGGTCGCAGCGACGTAGGCCAGCGGCGCGCCTGCGGCCTGCGCGAAGATGGGCGGCGCTTCGCCCACGTCGCCGAAGTCGATCGAGCCGACGTTCAACGCTTCGAGCTGCACCGGGCCGGCCGTGAACTCGGTCCACTTGACCGACACGTTCAGCGCGGCGAGCTGCTTCTCCAACGTGCCGCGGCCCTTCAGCAGGCTGAGGATGCCTTTTTGGTGGCCGACGCGCAGCGTGCGCGCCGGCGGCTGTGCCCAGGCGGAAAGCGACGTCAGGAGAACGCCAGCAGCAGCGGTCTTGATCAACTGGCGGCGTGAATTGGCAGGAGGTTTCATGGCATTCTTTCGGCGTGCGTGGTCCCGCACCGCGCGCAGCGGCGGTGTCGAACGGACCGGAAAAAGGGGAAGAAAAAACGGGCGCCGATGGCGGGGCGCGGACGACGTCAGACGCTACATCGCACCTGCGAGAAGGGCACCGCTTCGAAGCCTTGCCTCGGCGCCAACTTCAGTCCTTCGGTCGCCAGCGCTTCGGCCGCGTCGTCGAGCCGACGCGCCAGATCGGTATGCACCTGGTAGGCGCCTTCCGGCGTGAGCGTGACCTGTGAATCGGTGGCGTAGATGCCCGGCAGGATCTGCCGCGCTGCGAGTGCTTGCAGCACCGGCCGCAGCGCGTAGTCGAGCGCGAGCATGTGGTGCGGGCTGCCGCCGGTGGCCAGCGGCAGCACCGTCTTGCCCTTGAGTCCGTCCTGCGGGAGCAGGTCGAGCAGCACCTTCAGGATGCCGCTGTAGGCGGCCTTGTAGACCGGCGTGGCGATCACCACCACGCGCGCCTCGGCGACTTGCGCAATGACACGCTCGACCGCCGGATGGCTCCAGTCGGCATGCAGCAGGGGCTGCGCGGGCAGCTCACGCACAGCGATGCGGTCGATGCGGGCACCGCGGCCTTCCAGCCGCTGGCCCACCGCTTCGAGCAGGGCCGACGAGCGCGAAGGCGAGGTCGGGCTGCCGGCAATCAGGAGAACAGTCACGCGATGCTTCCGGGTGGGGTCACTTGTTGGTGTAGATCTGGTCGAAGGACCCGTTGTCCGCGAAGTGCGCCTTGTCGGCCTTCTCCCAGCCGCCAAAGGCCTGGTCGATGGTGAAGAGCGTCAGCTTGGGGAACTGCTTGTCGTACTTGGCCTTGGCCTTGTCGGAGGTCGGGCGGTAGTAGTTGCGGCCGGCGATGTCCTGGCCCTCGTCGGAGTAAAGGTACTTCAGGTATTCCTCGGCGACGGCGCGCGTGCCCTTCTTGTCGACCACCTTGTCGACCACCGCCACGGTGGGCTCGGCCAGGATGCTGATCGAGGGCGCGACGATGTCGAACTTCTCGGGGCCAAATTCCTTGAGCGCCAGGTAGGCCTCGTTCTCCCACGCCAGCAGCACGTCGCCCACGCCGCGCTGGACGAAAGTGATGGTCGAGCCGCGGGCACCGGTGTCGAGCACCGGCACGTTCTTGTAGAGCTTGCCGACGAAGTCCTTGGCTTTGTCGTCACCGCCGTACTTGCGCTTGGCGAATTCCCAGGCCGCGAGGTAGTTCCAGCGCGCGCCGCCGGAGGTCTTGGGGTTGGGCGTGATGACCTGCACGCCCGGCTTCACCAGGTCGTCCCAGTCCTTCAGGCCCTTGGGGTTGCCCTTCTTCACCAGGAACACGATGGTCGAGGTGTAGGGCGCCGAGTTGTGCGGCAGGCGCTTCTGCCAGTCGGCCTTGACCAGCCCGCCGTGCTTGACCAGCGCGTCGGTGTCGCCGGCCAGCGCCAGCGTGGCGACGTCCGCGTCGATGCCGTCGATGATCGAGCGCGCCTGCTTGCCCGAACCGCCGTGCGACTGCTTGATCACCACGTCCTGCCCGGTCTTGCCCTTCCAGTAGGCGGCGAAGGCCTTGTTGTAGTCGACGTACAGCTCGCGCGTCGGGTCGTACGAAACGTTGAGCAGGTTCACGGTCTGCGCGAACGAGGGCAGTGCCGCGAGGGCCATGCTGCTGGCAAGGGCGGTGCCAAAGGAAAGCTTGATAAAGTCGCGGCGAAGGCTCATGGTGGTCTGCTCTCTGTTCAATGCACGGGGCATATCGATGAAGCTGCCGATTCTGAATTCGGCATAAGGAACAGGGAACGACCGAGTTCTCAGTTCTAAATAGCGAAATCAACTAAGGGGCTCCCGGCCCCGCAACCCACACACAAAGGCAATTCCTATGGCACGCATGGTCCAGTGCATCAAGCTCGGCAAAGAGGCCGAGGGGCTCGACTTTCCGCCCTACCCTGGCGACCTCGGCAAGCGCCTCTGGGAAAACGTGAGCAAGGAAGCGTGGGCCGACTGGCTCAAGCAGCAGACCATGCTGGTCAACGAGAACCGATTGAACCTGGCCGATCTGCGGGCACGCGAGTACCTGAAGCGCCAGATGGAGAAGCACTTTTTCGGCGACGGTGCCGACGCGGTGCAGGGCTACGTGCCTCCTGCCGGCGCCTGAGCGGCACGGCTTCGATTGACAACGCGCCCTCCTTCCGGAGACACCGCAGAACCGGCTTCGCCGGGCTGCAGGTGTCGCCCCCTCGAAGGGGGTTGGCGAAGCGACACGAAGTGCGCGAAGACTGGGGGTGAGCCAGTGATTTGGCGCGTTGACGGCGTGCCGCTCAGCGAGCGCTTCGGCGACATCTATCACACGGAGACCGGCGCGCAGGCGCAGTCGCGCCACGTGTTCCTGGCCGGCTGCGGGCTGCCCGAGGCCTGGGCGGACCGGCCGCAGTGGCGGATTCTCGAAACCGGCTTCGGTTTCGGCCTCAATTTCCTGACAGCCTGGCACGCCTGGCGCTCAGACCCCCGGCGGCCGCGCATGCTGCACGTCGTGTCGATCGAGGCGCACCCCGTGGCGCGCGACGACCTGCTGCGCGCCGCCCATGCCTACCCCGAGCTCGCCGAACTCGCTGCGCTTCTGGCCGCGCAGTGGCACGGCCTGCTGCCAGGTTTTCACCGGCTGGGCTTCGACGATGGGCGGGTGCTGCTGACGCTGTGCATCGGCGACGTGCAGCCGATGCTGCGCGCCCAGGCCTTCGAGGCCGACAGCATCTTCCTCGACGGCTTCAGCCCCGACCGCAACCCGGCCATGTGGTCGCCCGAGACGCTCAAGGCCGTCACACGCTTCGCCCGCACCGGCACCCGGCTCGCGACCTGGACCATCGCCCGTGCGGTGCGCGATGTGCTGGCGCAGAACGGCTTTCAGGTCGCCAAGGCGCCCGGCCTGCCGCCCAAGCGCGATTGCCTGCGCGCCGAATTCGCGCCGCCCTGGGTCGTACGCCGGCGCACCCCGGCACCGGTGGCCGCGACGCCGGGGCACTGCGTGGTCGTCGGCGCCGGTCTTGCTGGCGCGGCGGTGGCGGCGAGCCTGGCGCGCCGCGGCTGGCGCGTGACGGTGCTCGACGCCGCCCAGCGGCCCGCTGCCGGTGCCTCGGGCGTGCCGGCGGCCGTGTTCGCACCCCACGTGTCGCCGGACGACGCGCTGCTTTCGCGGCTCACGCGCGCCGGCCTGCGGCTGACCTGGCAGGCGTTGCACGACCGGCTCGAGCAAGGTGTCGACTGGCGCGCCAGCGGCGTCGTCGAACGCCGGCCGCCCGGCGATGTCCGCCTGCCGGCCGGCTGGTCGGCCGAGGGTCCGAACGAATCGTGGCCCGCCGATGCGGCACGGCTGAAATCGACGGGCCTGCCCGAAGAGACCACCGCCCTTTGGCATGCCGGCGGCGGCTGGGCCAAGCCGGCGCGTCTCGTGGCGGCCTGGCTGGCGCAGCCGGGGGTGACGGTGCGCTGCGGCGCGCGCGTTGGACGGATCGAACGCATCGAACGCCTCGAAGGCACGGAGTCCGGCGCAGCGTCGGCAGGCTGGGCGCTTTTCGATGGCGACGGGCGCTTGCTCGCGCAAGCCGACCGTGCCGTGATCGCCGCCGGCTTCGACAGCGCCGCGCTGGCCCCGCGGCTGCCTCTTCAACCCGTGCGGGGCCAAGTCGCCTGGGGCCGAATGGCCTCGGCCCCCCAACTGCCCGAGACCCCGCTCAACGGCGACGGCCATCTCGTCGCCCATGTGCCCGATGCGGACGGCGCCTTCTGGCTGACCGGCGCCACCTTCGACCGCGACAGCGCCGACACGTCGACGCACGAGGCCGATACCGAGGCCAACCGCGAGCGGCTGGCGCGGCTGCATCCCGGCGCTGCGGCAATGCTGAGCGATGCGTTCTGTCGGGGAGAGGTGCAGGCATGGGCGGGCGTGCGCTGCGCATCGCACGACCGCCGACCGCTGGTCGGGCCGTGCGATGCCGATGCACCGCAAGGCCCCTGGCTGTGCAGCGCGCTGGGTTCGCGAGGACTCAGCTTCGCGGTGCTGTGCGCCGAACTGCTGGCAGCGCGGTGGCATGCGGAACCGTTGCCGTTGCCTGTGGCACTGGCGGCGGCGCTGGATACGCAGCGGGCCGGCGGCCGTGCAGCTCACCGCCCATCTCACGCTGCATCTCAGTAGACATCCCGCCGATAACGCCCCAACGCGATGAGCTCGTCGAACGCGTCGGCACCGAGCACGTCCGCCAGCGCCGCATCCACACCCGGCGCCATGCCGGCCAGGCTGCCGCAGACGTAGATCACCGCGCCTTCGTTCACCCACACAGGCAGTTCGTCGGCGGCGGCGCGCAGCTTGTCCTGCACGTAGACGCGCTCGGGCTGGTCGCGCGAGTAGGCGATGTCGGCGCGCGCCAGCAGGCCGGCGGCCCGCCAGGTGGCGAGTTCGTCGACGAAGAACGCGTCGTGCCGCGACGTGCGCTCGCCGTAGACCAGCCAGTTGCGCCCGTGCCCGCGGCGCACGCGCTCGCGCAGGTGCGCGCGCAAGCCGGCGAAGCCCGAGCCGTTGCCGATGAAGATGCAGGGTGGGTCGTCGTCCACCAGTGTGAAGGACGGATTGGCGATCAACCGCAGCGGCACCTCGGCGCCGATGGCCGCGCCGACGGTCAGCCAGCCCGACGCCACGCCCAGGCCGTTGGCGTGGCGGGTCTGGCGCACCAGCAATTGCAGGCCGCCGTCGGACGGCAGCGAAGCCACCGAGTAACTGCGCGGCGCCATCACGGCGTCGCCGGCTGCCGGCGGTGCAGGCGGCACCAGTTCGGCCAGCGCGCCGGGCGCCCAGCTCGCCGATGCCGGGCCCGACAACTCGATCTCGTACAGCGGGTCGCCCTCGCTGCCGGGATTGAGCAGCTGCCGTCGCACCAGCCGCCAGGACTCGAACGCCGGTACATCGGCCTTGGCGTCGGCCGCGGGCCACGACGAGGCGGCGTCCGCCGACAGGCCGAACACGCGCCCCAGTGCTGCGCGCCAGGTGCCGAGCGCAGCGCCGTCGTTCACATCGACCTCGACCATCGGGAACAGCGCCTGCGCGCTCCGGCTGCGCAGGTCGTGGTCGAGCTTGCGGCCGAAGCCGCAGAAGGTGGCGTAGCGCCGGTCACCCAACGCGAGCACGCCGTACTGCAGGTGCAGCAGATCCGGGCCGGGCCGCGCGAAGCCCCGTGCGAAGGCGCGCGCGGTATCTGGCGGGTCGCCTTCGCCGAAAGTGCTGACGATCCACAGCGCCTTCTTGAAATGCGCCAGCACATCGGCCGTCAACTCGGACACCGGCTTGATCACCGCCGCGATGCCCGCGGACTTGAGGGCGCCCGCGGTCTGCAGCGCGAGTCTCTCGGCCTGCCCCGTCTGCGTGGCGAAGGCGATGAGCACCGCTTCGCCGCCGCTCGCGGTTGCGCCCTGACCGAACCGCGCGCGTTCGGCGCGCACGGCCTTCTTCGTGCGGCGCCGGCCCAGATAGAGCATCCAGCCGGTGATGGCGAACAGGGCCATCGCCAGGCTGCTCAGCATCATGAAGATGCGACCCGGCAGGCCCCAATAGGTGCCCATGTGCAGCGGGTAGATGCTGTTCACCAGCCGCCCGGCCAGGGGCTTGTCGGCATAGCGTTCGTGGCGCGTCACCTCGCCGGTGGCGGCTTGCAGGTAGAGCCGGTTGCGCGCGCGTTCATGCTCGGGCTGCGCACGCAGGTAGGTGGCCTCGACACTCGATGCGCCACGCGCCGGCAGCCGCAGCGTGACCTGGCTCCAGTCGCCGTGCGTCGCGGCCCCGAAGCCTTGCCAGACGCGGGCGAGATCGAGCTTCACGGGCGCAGGCGCCGCCCCCGCATCGCCACCGCCCTGCATGCGTTGCGCACGCACGGCACGGCCTTCGCCGGCCGCGTTGTCCACCAGCGTGCGAACCGCGTCGAAACCCCAGTAGATGCCGGTTGCGCTCGACACCAGATAGGCCACCAGCGCCACGGTGCCGACAACGGCATGCAGGTTCCACAGGAAGGCGCGGCCGGTGAGCCCGAAGTCCAGCCGCAGCCAGGCCCGCCAGGCGAGCGGCCGACGGGGCCAGCGCAGGTACAGGCCCGACAGCGCGAGCACCAGAAGCCCCGCCGCCAGGGTGCCGGTGACGGCCTTGCCGTCGTCGCGGGGCAGCAGCAGCCAGCGGTGCAGGCGCTCGACGAACTCGAAGAATGCGTCGCCGCGTGGTTCGGACAGCAGCGCACCGGTGTACGGGTCGACGCCGCGCGTCTCGCCCCGTGCCTGGCCAGGCAGCGGCGCCAGGTTGGCGCGTGCCGCGCGGCCGGTGTCGGCGAAGACGGTCAGCGCATTGACGCGACGGCCGTCGAGTTGGGCTTCCAGCGCGGCCAGCAGCGCCGGCGGCTGCAACGCCACCGCGCCGGGGGCTGCGCCCGGGTGGCTCAAGCCGGGGTTCAGCGCGTCGACGATCTCCTCGCGAAACGACAGGGTCGCACCGCTGAGCCCGATCACGACCAGCACCGTGCCGGCCGTGATGCCGATGAACCAGTGGATCTGGAACCAGGCGCGTCGCAGCATTCCCATGCCGGTGCTCAGAAATCGACCTTGAGGCCGGCGCGCAGGGTGCGTGGCGTGCCCACTGCCAGTCGCGTGCCGGCGGCCGACCAGTAGCGCTTGTCGGCAAGGTTGTCGACGTTCAACTGCCAGGTGGTGCGACGGCCCATCAACTGGCTCACGTAGCGCACGCCGGCGGCGTAGATCGTGTAGCCGGGGATGAAGCCCTGGTTCAGGTCGTCGATCGGACGACGTCCGGTGAAGTACGCACCGCCGTTGACGGAGAGGCCCGGCAGCGCGTCGATGTCATACGCCAGGAACATGCTGGCCGTCTTGCGCGCCGTGTTCTCGGGCATCTTGCCGTTGTACTGAGCGCTGGTCACGTTGATGTCGCTGAACTCGGCGTCGAGCCACTGCGCCGACACCTGCCACGCGAGCGCACGGGTCAGGCGCCCCTGCGCCGACATCTCGATGCCTCTGTAGTTCTGTCGCCCATCGGCGACAAAGAGATTGGAGGTTGGATCGGTGTACGTGCCCGGCCGCTCGATGTCGAACAGCGCCGTCGACAGCAGCGTGCCGCTGCCCGTGAGCCAGCGCAGGCCGAGTTCCTTCTGCTTGCTCACACCCGGCGCCATGCGGGTGTTCTGGTTGGCGGTGCCGGCCGGGGCGATGTCGCCTTCTTCCACGCCCTGCGCATACGACACGTAGCCCACGAGGTCGGGCGTGAACTTGTAGCTGAGCGCGGCCAGCGGCGTGGTCTTGCTGACGTCGTAGGCGATGCGCGGCAGCGTGGCGCTCGCGTCCTGCGTGCTTTCGTACTGCGTGTGGCGCGCGCCGAGCACCAATTGCCATTGCGGCGTCAGCGTGAGGCGGTCGAGCGCATAGAGGCCGAGCTCTTCGCTGTCGAGCCCGCCACTGGTCGGGCGGGCGGGCGTCGCGGTCGACGCGAGCGTGCCGATCGACCTCGGGGCGTACAGGTTCTGCAGCGTGGTCGCGCCACCGTAGGTGCGCGCGAAGATCGGGTCCTGACGCTTGTCGCTGCGGGCCGCGCCGACCGTGAGTTCGTGCTGCACGCTGCCTGTGGCGAAGGTGCCGAAGAGTTCGGTGCGAAACAGGTCCGAAGTCTGTTCGAGGTGTTGGTCGTTGCCGGTGATGCGGCCGGCGCCGGTGCGCACGTTGTAGTTGCTGAAGGACGCCAGGCGCCGGTCGCGCTCGCCCTCCGAATGACCGGCCTCGACCATCAGCGCCCAAGTGTCGGTCAGCGCGTAGTCGGCCCGCAGTTGCGTGTTGGTGACATTGGCGTCGAACACCGCGGAGAGCGGGCCCAGCCGCTGCGTCGGATCGGGCAGCGCCGGCAGCGCGATCACGCCGTTGACAGCCGCGAGCCGCGTGATGCCGGCCTGCTCGACGATCTCCTTGTGGTACTGCTCGATGTCGGCCCGGAGCGTGAGGCGGCTGTTGACGCGCCAGTCGAAGGCCGCCGAGCCGAACTGCCGGTTGCCGTCGACGCCGTCGATGGCCGAGCCGATGCGCCCGCCGGCGGCGTTCACGCGCAGGCCGAACTGGTTCTGCTCGCCGAACTGGCGGCCGATGTCCACCGAGCCTTGCGCGCCACCGTGCTCGTCGACCACCAGCCCCAGCGAGGTCACCGGCGCGGCACCGGCCCGCTTCGTCACGAAGTTGATGACGCCCGCCGGCGTGGTGAAGCCGTAGTACAGCGCCGAGGCGCCCTTGAGCACTTCGACGCGCTCCTTGTTCTCCATCGGGATCTCCGAGATGTTCGGGATCGCGAGCGAGCCGTTGAGTCGGTAATTGGTGCGGTTCTCGACCGGGATGCCGCGGATCACGAGCTGGTCGAAGGTGTCGCCGCCGTTCTGCTGGCGCGTGACGCCGGCCGTGTTGCGCAGCACGTCGTACACGCCCGCGGCGCCCTGCAGTTCGATGACTTCGCGCGTCACGGTGTTGACCGTGGCGGGCACGTCCATCAGGCTCGTGCCGCGGAAGGTGCCGGCCTCGACCGTGCTCGGCACGAAGCCGTTGGTGCGCGATGCTTCGACGTTGACGGTGGCGAGTTCGCCGGCCGCGCCGCTCGCGCTGGTCGCCGTCGTCGACATGGTCTGGGCGTGCAGGTGTGCCACCGGCACGGCGGCCAGCGCCAGGCCGAAATACAGCTTCCTCATGGGGGTTTCCTCGTGACTGCAGGTTGAACGGCGGACCGCCCGATCCGCGCGTGCAACCGTGCAGCGCTAGGGATAACCCCTATTATTGTCGATAGTCATTCTCATTTGCAACGTTCGTTCACGCGGCAAGGCGAGATCGTCGTGGCCTGAATTCGTCGGATTGCACGTCGCGTCGCGGCTCAGTCAACACTGTCACCGCGCGCCTGCGGCGGACGTTGCGGGTCGGCCTTCGAGACGCTGCCGTCGTTGTTGGTGTCCAGGCCCTTGAAGGTCTTGTCGGCAATGGCCGCGTCTTCCGTCGCGGTGAACTTGCCATCGCGAGCGCGGTTGACGATGCCGTAGCGCACGTGCGCCTGCTTGATGCTGTTCTCGTAGGCCTTGTCGGGCTGGCGGCCTTCGTCGAAGTACTGGCGCTTCAGCCGGCCCTCGAACTCGGCGACGTATTCGTCTTCGCTCAGCACGCCGTCGCCGTTCTTGTCGGCGCTGCGAAAGCGCTGGACGCGAATCGCGTCGAACTCGGCGCGCGTGACCACGCCGTCGCGGTGGGTGTCGTAGCTGCCGAGAAAGGCGTCGGTGCCATGGCCGCCGGCGGGCCGCGCGGGCTGCCCTGAGGCGACGGCTTGCGTGGCCGACGGGTTGCCGGCGCAGGCCGAGAGCAGCACGGCGGTGGCTGCAGCGAAAAGCGAGGTGCGAAAAATATTCATGGTGTTCCTTCGGTGAGTGGAATCGGTGGGTGTCAGAAGTCGACGTTCAGGCTGACCGCGAAACTCCGCCCCGGCGCCGTGGAAAGTTCGATCTGGCGGCGGTCCTGCGCCAACGCCGGCTGCAGGCTGCGTGCATGGCTGTAGGCCCAATATTGCTTGTCGGCCAGGTTGTAGATGCCGCCGGCCAGCCGCACGTTTTGGGTCACGCGCCAGTAGGCCGACAGGTCGAAGCGGGCGAAGCCCGGCACGCGGAACTGCTCGACGGTGGCGTCCGCGAGCATGGCGCCCGGATCGTTGCTGAAGGCCTGGCGGTTGGTCGCGACGGCCTGCTTGCTCTTCACGAACACGCCGGTCAGGTTGAGGCCCCAGGCTTTCTCGGGCGCGTCGTAGCCGACGCCGAAGATGGCCTTGGCAGGCTGGACGGAATCGAGGTCCACCTTCTTGTCGCCGACGAAATCGGACTTCGACGTGCCCTTGCTGTAACCCAGCGCCCAGGTGCTGTAGAGGCCCTTGACGGCCGGCGACCAGGTGCCGTGGTCGAGCCGCGCACTCAATTCCGTGCCATAGATGGTCGCCTCGTCGCGGTTGCTGGCCTGGTACAGGATGTTCAGGTTGGGCTGGATGTTGGTGAACAGTTCCGGGTTGTTGGCGCGGGTGTAGCGCGTGTAGGAGATGAAGTCCTTGTAGCGCGTGTAGAAAACCGAGCTGTTGAAGACCACGCCGGGCATGGGCGAGCCCTTGAGCCCCATGTCGAAGGAATCGCTCGTTTCCTTGTCGAGATCCTTGTTGCCCACCAGCGCATAGTTGCCGCCGCCGCCGTTCCAGTAGCCGAAGACCTCGCTGTTGGTGGGCGCGCGGCCGCTGCGCTTCCATTGCGCGTAGGCGGTCAGCGTGGGCTGGATGTCGTAGAGCACGGCCAGGCTCGGGCTCGCGATGGTGGTGCCCGACGTGCTGCCGTACATCGCCTCCAGCTGCGCCGCGGTGATGCGGCTGTTGCCGAAACTCTCCGCGTTGCGGATGCTGGGCTTGACGCGGTCCACGCGCAGTCCGGGCACCACCGCCAGGCGCTTGCCGCCGACCTGGAAGTCGATGGTGTCCTCGATGAACACGCCGGCGCGGTCGGTCGTCGTGTCCGGGAAAGGCTGGCGCGTCGACGCGTCGGACGACGAGAAGAACGGGTGCTCGTTCTTCGTCTGCGAATAGTTCACGCCGAACTTCAGCAGATGGTTGTCCAGCCGCTTTTCGCCGACGCTGGAAAAGCCCACCTGCCGCGTGCTGTTCTGCGAAACGTCGCGTGCCGTGCTGTGCGGCGCGGTGCGCGTGGCGAAGGTCAAGGTGTCGGTCACGTCGTCCATGTCCGTTTCCTGCAGGTAGACGCGGGTGTTCAACACGTCGACGATGCCGCCGACACCCGGTGTCCAGGTGTGCGACAGGTGGAAGGTGTTGCGCTCGGTCTGCGCGTTCTGCGCCGACGTGCCGGTCACGGCCGTGGCGGCGGTGTTCCACGCCTCGAAGCTGCTGTCGTTGCGCTTGCGGTACAGGTCGGCGCCGATCTCGAGCTTGTTCTGCGCATTCAAGCGCACGCTGCCCTTGAGCAGCAGCGCGTCCGAGTGCCAGTCTTCGGGGTAGCTGTCGACGATGTCGCTGTTGTTCTTCGTCTCGTGGCCATCGCGGCGCACGTAGCTCAGGATGCCGGCGTAGTCGCCCGACAGGCCGGCGGCGGTCACGGCTTGGGTCCAGGCGCTGTTGACCTCGCTGTAGCCTAGCTTGCCGCCGAAGTACGACGGCTTGCTCTCGCTCACGTAGTCTTCCGGCGACTTGCTCCGAAAGCTCACCGCACCGCCGATGCCGCCGGCCGTGCGTTGCGAATGGGTGGTGCCCGACTGAATGTCCACCGCGGAGTAGATGTCCGGATCGATGAAGTCGCGGCCCATGCCGAAGGTGCCGTCTTGCGCGCGGTTGGTCAGCGGCGCGCGGCTGATGGCGTCGGGCATCTCGATGCCGTCGATGTCCAGGCCGATGCGGTTGCCCTCGATGCCGCGGATGTTGTAGCCGGTGGTGCCGCTGCGGTCGTAGCGGCTCGCGCCACGCGTGCTGCCGGTGACCGTGCCGGGTGCTTCCACCAGCGGCTGGTAGCGGATCACATCGCCCATGCCGGTGGCTCCGGTGCGTTCGATTTCCTCGCGGGTGATGACGGTGCGCGTGCCGGCTTCCTGCCGCAGACCGTCGGCGACGACATTGACTTCGGGGAGCGTCTCGCGGCTGTTTTCAGCAGCGCTGGTGGCGCGCTGCGCAGGCACGCTCTGCGCGAGCGCGGGTGCGGCTTGCCACATCAGCGCCTGGATGGCGAGGACGACGAGACGCGCGCGGTGATGGGGAAAACGGGAGGGTGCAAGAACTGCAACTGGCGCGCGGCAGGGCGCGGCCAGGAGGCCAAACTGATTCATTTCGTTTGCTTCGGGTCAAGGGTTTCTCGCTGGAGATCCTCGACGCAAGGAAACATCTGGCTTCAGTTGCAAATTGTAGCCACCCGGTTTTCAACCGATGGCGCGATGACCTTTCGAGCGTCGTTGAATAGTGCGCCGAGAGGCGCCCGCCCTGCGCGGCAATTCAGTCCGCGTGTCGCAGCGTGAAGAGGCCCACGTCGACGCGGCCGGCGAGAAAGCCCGCCTCGCAGTAGCAGAGGTAGTACTCCCACAGGCGCTTGAACTTCGCATCGAAACCCATCGGCTCGATCGCCGGCCAGGCGGCCAGAAACCGCTTGCGCCACTCGGCCAGCGTGGCCGCGTAGCTCAGGCCGAACGACACGTCGCAATGCAGCGTGAGCCCGGCGCGATCGGCCTGCGCCTGCAATGCAGACACCGACGGCAGCATGCCGCCCGGGAAGATGAAACGCTGGATGAAATCGGGCGTGCGGCGGTAGTGGTCGAAGTGCGCGTCCGCGATGGTGATCACCTGCACCACCGCCACGCCGCCAGGTGCGAGCCGGTCGCGCAGCGTGTCGAAATACGTGGGCCAGTAGCGCTCGCCCACCGCCTCCAGCATTTCGATCGACACGATGCTGTCGAAGCGACCGGTCACGTCGCGGTAGTCCTGCAGGCGCAGCTCGACCTGGTCTTCGCGCTGCGCCATCGCCACGCGCTGGTGCGCGTGCGCCAGCTGCTCGCTCGACAGCGTGAGGCCGGTGACGCGTGCGCCCTGCTCGGCGATCGCCAAGGCCAGCGCGCCCCAACCGCAACCGATCTCCAGCACCTTGGCATCGGACTTCAGTTCCAGCAGATCGACGATGCGCTTCAACTTCGCGGCCTGCGCGGCCTCGAGCGTTTCGCCGCCATGGGTGTAGAGCGCGCTCGAATAGACCAGTTCGGGGTCCAGCCACTGGGCGTAGAAGTCGTTGCCCATGTCGTAGTGAAAAGAAATGTTCTGCCGGCTGCCGCGGCGCGTGTTCGCGCGCGCCCGGTGCAGCAGACGGCCCGCCCATCGGGCCGGCGCCGAGGCGTCGAACACCTTGCCCCACCCGGCTTCGTTGCGGATGCCGAACTCCAGCAGCGCCGTGAGATCGGGACTCGACCAGTCGCCGTCGCGGTACGACTCGGCAAAGCCGATGTCGCCGCGCAGCAGCATGCGTGCAAGCGGACGCCAGCGGTGCAATGTGATGGCAGCATGCGGCCCGGCGGCCGCACCGCGACCCTCGACGCGCGCGCCGTCGGGCAACTCGACCACCAGCGTGCCGCAAGCCATGCCGCGCAGCAGGCGCGACAGCAGCCGGCGCAGCGGACGTCGCGTCCAGCCCGGTCCCGCCGCAATTCCGAGCGAATCGAGTGCATCGGCCTGCAGGCCGTTCGACGTGGAAGGGGAAGTGCTCATGAGTCCTTGGTTCCTGCGATGGTCACCGATTGCGCGGGTGCAGCGGGGCATGCGTGATAGCGCACGCCCTTGAGCCACAGGCGCAAGGCTTCGTAATGGATCGCGCCCACCACCTTCAAGGTGAGCAAGGGATGGGAGAAGAAGGCGGCCGCCAGCGCGGTGTCGTTCAGAGGTACCCGACGGGCGTCGAAGCGCGCGACCAGCACCGGGCCGGCCTCGTCACCCACAGTGATGCCGACCGCGAGCCCTTCGCGCTGCGGGCTCGGTGCTTCGACGCGAAAGTCGTAGTGCAGGTCGAGTCCGAGAAACGGCGACACATGGAAGTGCTTCTCGCAGCGCTGCTCGATGCGCGCGCCCTCTCGCTCGGCCGGATCGACGGGGATCAGGTAGCTGTGGCGCTGTCCGAAGGTGTTGTTGACTTCGTAGAGGATCGCCTGCAGCCCGCCGTCGGGGTGGTCGCAGTAGTAGACGCTGAGCGGATTGAACGCATAGCCCAGGATGCGCGGCATGCTCAGGAGCCGAATGGCACCGCCGCCTTCCAGCCCAGCAGCGAGCAGTTGCCGCTCGACGTAGGGCCGAAGTGCGGAGCCGTCGCCGGCACCGTAGTCGGCCTCGTGAAGGCTGAAGAGATTGAAGCGGTTCAGCGAGAAAAGTCGCAGCCGTTGCGCCAGCGCGGGCAGCGCATCGATGTCGAGCAGCAGCGAGAACACGCGGTATCCCAGCCGGTGCTTCGCGGGCCGCAGCCGCTGGTGCATCACGCGGCCGACGTAGAGGGCGCCGTCGCTGCTCAAGCCGTCTCCACCTGCGGGCTGCGAAGGCGGATGCGCCCCGACTCGTTTTCCACATTCCAGGGCCGACGCACGCCGCCCAGCGCCTCGGCCACGGCCAGGCCCGCCTGCAGACCGTCTTCGTGGAAGCCGGCGCCGAAGTAGGCGCCGCAGAACCAGGTGCGGCGGCGGCCTTGCAACCACCAGAGCTCGTCCTGTGCGCGGATCGCCGCCATGTTGAACACGGGATGCTCGTAGATCTCGCTGCGGATCAGGTGCTCGCTGCGCGGCTCGACGGTCGGGTTGAGGGTGAGAAACATCGGCGTGCGTTGAGGAATGTCCTGCAGCCGGTTCATCCAATAAGTGACGCACGGCGCCTGCGTGCGGCTGCGGTCGGCGGCGTAGTTCCAGCTCGACCATACAGCACGACGCCGCGGCATCAACGCCGGATCGCTGTGCAGCACGGCCCGGTTCCGGCTGTAGCCGAACGCGCCGAGCACGCGCGCCTCGGCCGCGGTCGGGTCGGGCAACAGCCGCAGCGCCTGGTCCGCATGGGTCGCGATCACCACCTGATCGAAGCGCTGGCCCCTGGGATTGCCTTCGCTGTGCACCACCACGCCTTCGGCGTCGCGCTGCAGTTCGGTCGCCGCGTTATCGAGCCGCAGGCGCTGGCCCAGCCCTTCGGTCAGGCGTTCGACATAGCGCGCGCTGCCGCCTTTGACGGTGCGCCACAGTGGCCGGCCGCTGAGCTGCAGCAGGTGATGGTTCTCGCAGAAGCGCACGAAAGCTTCGGTCGGGTAGTCGCCCACGCGGGCGGCCGAGGTCGACCAGATCGCCGCCGCCATCGGGTAGAGGTGGTCTTCGCGAAAAGCTCGACCGAACCCGCGCGCGTCGAGGTAGGTGTCGAGCGGGATCAGGCCGAAGCGCTCGGCGTCGCCGGGCGCCTGCCGATAGAAACGCACGAGATCGCGCAGCATCGACCAGAAGCGCGGGCTGAGCAGGTTGCCGCGCTGCGCGAACAGGCCGCGCAGGTTGGTGCCCGAATACTCCAGCTTGCCGGCGTCGAGGCTCACGGCGAAAGACATCTCAGAAGCCTGCGTCTCGACGCCGAGATGGGTGAACAGCGCACTCAGGTTCGGGTAGGCGGCTTCGTTGTAGACGATGAAACCGGTGTCCACAGCGACCGGGCCGCCGACCGTGGGGGCCAGCACGGTGTTGCTGTGGCCGCCCGGGCGATTGTCGGCCTCGAACACCGTCACGCGATGGCGCTGCGACAGCAGCCAGGCTGCGGACAGACCGGAAATGCCGCTGCCAATGACAGCGATGTCGAGAGACGGACCATCGGTCCCGCGGGTGGGCGGGAGAAATCCGTCGGGCGCGGTGGCGGGTGTCATGGAAAAGCTTTGGATTGGGGGGTTGCAGCTTGTACGCAGCCGCCAAGGATTTGGATTCCCCTCCCAATCCCGGCATGGGGGCCTGTGATCTAATTCCGCCGGCGGTGCGTAGGAGCAGCATGAACACCGCCCGACAGTCGCCGGCCTTCCTCCCATCCCGGACGAAATCACGTGCCCCCTGGCTGTCGATCGTGACACTGCATCAAAGCCGGAGCGCGATGCCGACAAGCGAGGAATTGAACGAATGGGCGCAGGCCATGGCCCGCGCCGGCGACCGGCAGGCCTTCGCCGCGCTGTTCAAGCATTTCGCGCCGCGCGTGAAATCCTATTTGATGCGCCTCGGCACCTCCGAGCCGCTGGCCGAAGAACTCGCGCAAGAGGCGATGGTCAACATGTGGCGCAAGGCGCCCACATTCGACGCCGGCCGGGCCAGCGTGTCGACCTGGGTCTTCACCATCGCGCGCAACCTGCGGGTTGACCACTTTCGCCGCCAAGGCAATCGCGCCGTCGAGGCCGACGCGGACGAAGAGGCCGATTTGCCCGACCTGCTGCCGCAACCCGACGAGCAATTGCACATCCGCCAACGCGAGGCCGAACTTCGACAGGCGTTCTTGCAGCTGTCGGCGGACCAGGCGCAGGTGCTGCGCTTGTCTTTTTATGAAGAACAGCCGCATTCGCAGATCGCGCGCGAGCTGGGCATTCCGCTCGGCACCGTCAAGTCGCGCGTTCGGCTGGCGATGAACCACTTGCGCCGTCTGCTCGACGGACCTGAACGATGACGATCCAACACCACCCGGACGACGATCTCCTGCTGGCCCATGCGGCCGGACGCCTGGCGGGCGGCCCCGCCGTTCTGATCGCCAGCCATGTCGAGCTTTGTGCGCATTGCCAACGCCGGACGACCGAACTCGAAACGATCGGCGGTGCGCTGCTGGAAGAGCTTTCGCCCGAGGCGCTGGCGCCAGAGGCGCTGGCCCGCACGCTGGCCGCGATCGACGCTGCACCCGTGGCCGACGCGGTCGTGTCAAAGCGTGCGCGCCAGGCACCGCGCCGTCGCCCCGCCCTCCCCGACGGTGTCGCCTGGCCGCGTGCATTGCAGCACTGCAGCGCCACGCCCTGGCGATGGCTCGGTCCCGGCATGCGCTGGAGCCGCGTGACACTGCCGCAAGACGCGGCGGCGAACGTGTTCCTGTTGCGCATCGGCGCGGGCAAGCAGTTGCCCGAGCACACCCACAGCGACTGCGAACTCACCCAGGTGCTGTGCGGGACGTTCCATGACGGCCGCGCACTGTTCGGCCCAGGTGATTTCGACGAAGCCGATCGCAGCTTTCACCACCAGCCGACGGTACAGCCGGGCGGCGACTGCATTTGCCTGGCGTCGGTCAGCGGCCGGGTGCTGTTCAAGGGCGTCATCGCCCGCACGCTGGGCGCGCTGGTCGGCATGTAAGCGCAGTGCGACATCCGTCGCGCCTGTGCTACCGGCGGCCCGGCCGCCTCAACGCGTTGAGGCGCGCCTCAGCGCCCCCCGAATGCCATCGTGATGCGCGCGGCAGCGGCTGCCGACACTGCCGTCACGAAGGTTCCCCAGCACAGGTCGGCGATCGTCACCGTCCACGACCAGTCCTTGAGCGTCGCCTGGTTGGTCAGGTCATAGGTCGCATAAGCCAGCAGCCCAAGCAGCGCGCCCAGCCCCAGTGCGGTGGTCCAGCGTCCGCTCGCCAGTGCCGGCATCACTGCGAACACCACCGCGCCAGCCACGTAGAGCAGATAGAACAGCACCGCCGGCGCCAGCGAGAAACGGTCGGCCATCAGGTGCCCGATCGCAGGGCGGTAGAGCCGGTCGGCCATGGTGCCGAGCCAGACGGCGTCGAGCGCCAGGAAGACCACGGCCGTGGACACGTAGGCGATGGAGATTTGTCGAATGGACATGACGGGATTCCTGCGCGTTGAGGGAGAAGCGGACTCGGGGCCGGAGCGGCCCCGCGATCCCTACGCATCGGCTCGCGCCGCAGATCACTTCAAACGGTAGACCAGCTGGCGACCGCCCTCGAGGATCGAATCGAGCCCGACCCATTCCCCTTGCGCCGAATACCAGACGTCGATCGGCTGCGGCGTCCCTTCGATGCGCCAGCGCGTGGCGGACACCGAACGCCCCCGCACGTCGACGGGGCCACTCCCAGCGCGGCCGATGCGCACCGTTTCCGCCTTGCCGTTCTGGGCGTTGAGCAATCGTGTCTGCGTTTGAATCGCCGGATTCCAGTAGGCGAAGCTCATCGTGCAGCCGGGCAGCGCTCGCGTCATCGAGCCGCTCGCGCTCTCGGTGACGACCGCCAGGTTGTCGCCAGCGGGCTCGGCACGCACGCGGCTCGCGTCGCCGTCGTCATCGGTACTTGCTGCAAGGCTGCTCAGGCAATCACCGCGCCAACGCTCGCTCGCCTGGTGCCGGTAGCGGTAGACGGTGATGCCGAGCAGCTTGACGGCGAAGCGCGCGTCGCTCTGAACCTCGCGCGCCTCCGGCGGACCAGCGATGGTGAAGCGGTGCTCGCCGATCGGCTTGCCGTCGAGGAAGACGCCGAAGACCGACTCTGCGGCAATGCCTTTGCCGGCCATCAGCGCCACGCCGAGGGCGCAGCCCAGCCGAATGAGGTGCCGGGTGCGCAGCATCACTCCGCCTTTCGGCGCACCGGACCGGGGACGAAGGCACGGGTGCGCGCGATGTAGTCGCGGTAGGCCGGGCGCCGCTCGGCAATGTCTTTCTCCAGAAGGCTCACACCCGACACCTTCAGCAGCAGCACCGTCATCAACAGCGGCGAAACCACGCTCCACGCACCGCCCCACCCGGCGCCCGCGAGCGCCATCAGCCATAGCCCCCACCAGACGCAGGTCTCGCCGAAGTAGTTGGGATGACGGGTGTAGCGCCACAACCCACGGTCCATCACCTGTCCCTTGTGGGCGGGGTCGGCCTTGAAGCGGGCCATCTGCGCGTCACCGACCGCCTCGAACACGATGCCGAAGGCGGCGATCGCGATGCCGATCGCGTCGACGACGTTGAGCCCGCGCGGCGCCGCAGCGCCGACCAGGAACGGCGCCGACACCACCCAGGCCAGCACCGCCTGCAGCGCGAACACCAGGTACAGGCTCTTGAAGCGGAAGCCCGGCTGGTTGCGCTCGCGGATTTCGCGGTAGCGCCGCTCCTCGCCGTGACCCCAGTTGCGCCAGGTGATGAAGAGGCTCAGGCGCAACGCCCAGACGCTGGCCAGCGCCAGCATCCACAGTCCCCGCGCACCCACCGCCGGCAGGAGTGCGACGTAAATCCAGCCCGCGCCGACAATGAGAAGCGACCAGACGCGGTCGACCAGGCTCACGTCGTCCCGCGCCAGGCTCGCCAACCAGGTCGCCGCGGCCAGCACGGCGGTCAGCGCCAGGCCGACGAGCGCCACGGACACCATCGACATCGGCTCAGCCATGCGTCACCCGATCAGGGCTGACGCCGTCGAAGTACACCGACAGGCGCATCAGCAGCGGCAGCAGCACACCCCAGACCAGCGCCAACGTGAGCAGTGCCGGAACCTCGTGCACGAACTCCGCGCCTCCGAGCCGAACACCCGACGCAAACGCCGCCGGGCCGACCACCGCACCCAGGGCTGCTGCCAGCCACAGATGCGGCCGAAGCCAGCGCATCGTGACGTTCAAAGCAATCGCCAGCAGACCCCACAGCGCCACCATCCAGTACGGAGCAAATTGCGCGCCGAGCTGGCCCGAGGGGTAGGCCACATGGCCCAGGCGAACCATCGCCGTTTCGACTGCAAAGCCGAGCAGGCAGGCCACCAGCACCAGCCTCGCTTCTCGCGCCGGCCGCACCGAGACAGAAAGATGCCAACCGATGGCCACCACCACGCACAGCGTGCCCACCACCGGCCGCTGGTGCGCAGCACCCAGCACCGCCGCAAACCACGCCAGCTGGGAAACCACGAAGTTGGCCAGCAACCGCGTACGGCTGGGCAGGTGCGACGGAGCCAAGGCAGGAGGAACAAGGGACAGCACGGTCATGCCCGACGCTCGAACAGGTAATGGCTGACCCACCAGCGCTGGCCCGCGTCGTAGCCGAAAAGCTCGGCCACGGACATAAAGAACAGCCGCCAACGCACCCACCATGCGTCGGCATCGGCGCCGTAGGTGTCATGGAAGAGCGGCATGAGGGTGGTGCGGCGCTCGTCCATGTTGCGCAGCCAGGCCTCGGCCGTGCGCTGGTAATGCGTGCCATCCCAGCGCCATTGCGCCAGCACCCGCAGATCGTCCTGGCAGCGCAGCGCCAGGTCATCGCTGGGCATCATGCCGCCGGAGAAGAAGTAGCGGCTCATCCAGTCGCTGGCGTCGCGCTCGACAAAGGGGTACGGCGCGCCGCGGTGCGCAAAGACATGCATGAAGAAGCGACCGTCCGGACGCAACCAGCGCGCCACGTTGGCGAAGGCTTGCGGCCAGTTGCGCAGGTGCTCGAACATTTCGACGGACACCACGCGGTGGAAGCGCTCGTCGGTGTCGAACACGTTGATGTCGCGCGTCAGCACACGCACGTTCGACAGCCCGCGCCGGGCGGCCTCGGCCTCGATGTAGGCGCGCTGCGAATGCGAGTTGGACAGCGCCGTGATGCGGCTGCCCGGATAGCGCTCGGCCATCCACAGCGTGAGCGAGCCCCATCCGCAACCGAGCTCGAGCACCTCCTGCCCGTCGGCGAGCCCTGCCCGCTCGCAAGTCGCCGCCAACGAAGAGGCCTCCGCTTGCGCGAGCGTGTCGACGCCGTCCGGCCAATGGCAACTGCTGTACTTGCGGTGCGTACCGAGCACCGCCCCAAAAAAGGCTGCGGGCACCTCGTAGTGCTGCTCGTTCGCCTTTTCCGGCAAGGGCGCGAGCGAGGCGGCGCGCATGTCGTGCACGAACGCCTGCGTGAGCGCCGCCACTGCGGCGGCGTCGCCGTCGTGCAGTTCGTCGAGCCGCTCCCTGAGCAGGCGGCGGATGCCGATGCGTATCAGCCGGTCGGGCACCAGCCCGCGCTCGACCGAACGAATGGCGACTTCAGTGGCTTGCGACATGCGCGTGTCCTCGTCCGCGGCACCGCGACGGGGTGCCTTCACACCCTGTACGCACGAAACGGCGGAGTGGATCAAGCGAAAGGGTTAACCGACCTGGTGATTGCCAAGAGACGCCACCGAACCGGCTTAGCCGGCCGCAGGAGTCGCCCCCGGCAGCGGTTGGCTAAGCGATACGCAGTGCACGTAGCCCGGGCGCGCGCAAAATGCCTCATGCCCATCCGCTACGACATCACCCACACCACCGTCTACCGCTACAGCAAGCCGGTCACCTTCGGCGAGCACCGCGTGATGTTCCGCCCGCGCGACAGCCACGACCTGCGGGTGCTGGCGACGGACCTGCAGGTGAGCCCCGAAGCCATCGTGCGGATGATCCAGGACCCGCACTCCAACTCGGTGGCGCTGGTGCAGCCGATCAAGCCGTCGCTCGAGCTGCGCCTGACCGCGTCGTTCACCATCGAACGCGCCGACGTCACGCAAGACCTGTCGCTGCTCTCGCCCTCGGCCGAGTTCCTGCCCTTCGCCTACTCGCTGCAAGACCGGCTCGACCTGGAACACTACCTGCGGCCGCACCACGACGACCCCGATGGCAAGCTGATCGCCTGGGCCCACCAGTTCTTCCGGCACGACGGCCCGACCGGCACGCGCGACCTGATGGAGCGCATGAACCAGCACATCAACCAGAGCTTTCGCTACGAGACGCGCGACGAAGAAGGCACGCAGACGCCGCTGCAGACGCTGAAGCTGGGCAGCGGCAGCTGCCGCGACTACGCGCTGCTGATGATGGAAGCCATGCGGCGACTCGGCGTGGCCACGCGCTTCGTCTCGGGCTATCTCTACGACACCGCGCTCGACATCAACGCGTTGGGCACCGATGGCGCGATGACCGGCGCCGGCGCCACCCACGCCTGGCTGCAGGCCTACCTGCCCGGCGCGGGCTGGGTGGCCTACGACCCGACCAACAACCTGCTGGGCGGCAACCAGCTCATTCGCGTCGGCGTGGCACGCGACCCGGCGTTCGCTGCGCCCGTTTCGGGCAGTTGGTTCGGCGAAGCCGATGCGTACGTCGGACTGGAAGCCAGCGTGCAGGTGAAGCGGCACGCTGGCTGAGGTGGGCGCGCCGGCCGCCGACAAGGGGCATCGACACGGCCGACGGTTCGGCGTGGCGGTGCTTGCCGCGATGGCCGCTGCGGCCTACGCGGTGTACACCGGCGCGCTGACCGTGCCCGAGCGCTACAACCCTTGGGCGCCGCTCGATGTGGCGGCGGCTCCAGATTGGTTCACGGACTTCAAACTCTCGCGCGCCCGCACCGACCCGGTGCGGTGCAGCGCGGCGCTGGCACAGACGGGCATGCAGTACGACGCCGTACCCGATCGCGTCACCGCCGAGGGCTGCGGCTTCAGCAATGCGGTGCGTCTGCGTCAGGCCGCGGTGCGTTTGGGCGCGCCTGTCACGCTGAGCTGCCCGATGGCGTTGTCGTTCTACATGTGGGAGCGGCATGCGCTGCAGCCGGCGGCCGCACAGCGCGTGGGGCAACGGGTGGTGGCAGTCGACCACGTGGGCAGCTACGCCTGCCGCAACATCAACCGCGGCGACGGTGCGGTGCCGGGCGCATCGCGCAGCCGGCACGCGACAGCCGATGCGCTCGACATCACCGCATTGGTGCTTGCCGATGGTCAACGCATCGCCGTGGTTCACCGCTGGAGCCTGCCCGCCTCCGGAGAAGCCGCCCCCGCGACCTTGCTGCTGCATGACGCTTACCGTGGCGCTTGCCGCTATTTCAATGGCGTTCTCGGGCCGGACTACAACGCGGTACATCGCGATCATTTCCACTTGGAGACCGGCGGCTACGCGATGTGCCGTTGACAGCACCGTCGCCGATCGTCGGCGCTCCTCGGCGACGACCTTGACGCCTGGACGCCTTATCCGGAAACCATCGGAAATCGTCCGGCAACCCGCATGCGCACTGGTGAATATGCTTATCCGCATAATGCGCGAACCAAAAAATCGTTGGTTTTCCTGAGCGCGACTTCTAAAGTCGACGCCTCAGGGCGGTGCCGGACGCACCGTGCTTCAAGACCCACACACGATGTACCAATACACAGATTTCGACCGCCAGTTCGTGCGCCAGCGCGCGGCGCAGTTTCGCGACCAGCTCGAACGCTGGCAAGCCGGCGCGCTCGCCGAAGACGAATTCAAGCCGCTGCGGCTGCAGAACGGCTGGTATGTGCAGCGCTATGCGCCCATGCTGCGCGTGGCCGTGCCCTACGGCGAGCTGTCGAGCCGCCAGTTGCGCGTGCTCGCTCGCATCGCCCGGGAATACGACGAGCCGGAGGCCGAGGTCTACCGCCGAGCCACCGAGAAGCAGGGCCTGCTGGGCACCAGGCACATGCCGACCCACTACGGCCACTTCACGACGCGCCAGAACGTCCAGTTCAACTGGATTCCGCTCTCGAAGAGCGCCGACGTGATGGACCTGCTGGCCACGGTCGACATGCACGGCATCCAGACCAGCGGCAACTGCATCCGCAACATCACCAGCGACGAGCGCGCCGGCGTCGCGCACGACGAGATCGCCGACCCGCGTCCCTTCGCTGAAATCATGCGGCAGTGGAGCACGCTGCACCCCGAGTTCGCGTTCCTGCCACGCAAGTTCAAGATCGCGATCACCGGTGCCGCCGAAGACCGCGCCGCCACCGGCTGGCATGACGTCGGGCTGCACCTGATCAAGAACGAAGCCGGCGAACTAGGCTTTCGCGTGCAGGTCGGCGGCGGCATGGGCCGCACGCCGATCATCGGCACCGTGCTGCGCGAGTTCCTGCCATGGAACCAGATCATGAATTACCTGGAAGCCGTGGTGCGGGTCTACAACCGCTACGGCCGTCGCGACAACATCTACAAGGCGCGCATCAAGATTCTGGTGAAGGCCGAAGGCCAGCGCTACATCGACGACGTCGAGGCCGAATACAAGCAGATCGTCGAGCACGACGGCGCGCCGCACACCATCACGCAGGCCGAGTTCGACCGCGTTTCCGCGTCCTTCGTGCCGCCGACGCTCGCCACCCGCGTGCTGCTGAGCACCGAGAAAACCGACGCCGAGTTGCAGAAGCATGCCGCCGACGACGTGATGTTCGCGCGCTGGCTGGCCCGCAACGTGGCACCGCACCAGAACCCCGCGCTGCGCGCTGTCACGCTGTCGTTCAAGCGGCTGAAGCAGGCGCCCGGCGATGCGACGGCGGACCAGCTCGACACCGCCGCGCGCCTGGCCGAGCGCTTCAGCGCCGGCGAGGCGCGCGTGACGCACGACCAGAACCTGCTGCTGCCTTGGGTGCACGCCGAAGACCTGCACGCGCTGTGGCTGGCGGCCAGCGAGGCTGGCTTCGCAAGCGCCAACGTGCGCCTGCTGACCGACATGATCGCCTGCCCCGGCGGCGACTTCTGCGACCTGGCCAATGCGCGTTCGATCCCGATCGCCGAAGCCATCACCGAGCGCTACCAGGACCTCGACGAACTCGACGACCTGGGCGAGATCGACCTGCACATCAGCGGCTGCATCAACAGCTGCGGCCACCACCACAGCGGCCACATCGGCATCCTGGGCGTCGACAAGGACGGCAAGGAGTGGTACCAGGTGTCGCTCGGCGGCTCCGACGGCTCCGACCTCAGCGGTGCACCGTTGGCCGGCAAGGCCGTCGGCCCGTCGTTCACCGGCGCCGAGGTGCCCGAGGTGATCGAGGCCGTGCTCACGACCTACCGCGACACGCGCAACGCGGGTGAGACGTTCATCGACACGCTGCGCCGTGTCGGAGCCGACCCGTTCAAGGCCGCGGCCAACGGTGCCCGCTTCAAGGCGGAAGAGGTGGCGGCATGAGCCGCTGGGCCGCTCCCAGCGCGACTACCGCTGCGCGTCGCGCGGAGGTTTCCAAATGAACAAGACCTTGCAACTCATCGCCGCCGAAGACCATGTCGACGACGGCAGCCCCAAAGTGCTGCAACTCGCCAACGATGCCGATCCGCTCGCCATCGAGGTGTGTCTGCAGGACATCGAGCGCATCGACCTGCACTTTCCCAAGTTCACCGATGGCCGCGCGTACAGCCAGGCCTTCCTGCTGCGCCGGCGCATGGGCTTTCAAGGCGATATCCGCGCCACCGGCGACGTGCTGATCGATCAGTTGGTGCAGATGCAGCGAATGGGTTTCAGCAGCGCCGTTCTGCGCGAAGGCGTGGACGCCTCGGCCGCCCAGCGTCAGTTCGACCGCTTTGCCGACTTCTACCAGGGCGACGCGGTGCAGGCCGAGCCGCATTTCGCGGCCAATCGCTGAGTCCGACGGCTGCGGGGCTCAGCCTGCAGCCCGGTCGGCTTCGAATTCCGCTCGGTTGAACAGACCGAAATACAGGACGTCGGACCAGTTCGTGAGCCCGAGCGGGCAATCGGTGTCGCCGGTTTTGGTGCTGTCGCACTCGTCGTCGAAGCGCAGCCCGAAGAACGCGTCCAGCGGCGGCGGGGCTTCGTCGACGGCCGCGCTCCGAAGCACGCGCGCAGCCTCGTGGATCTCGGCCGGCAATGCCTCGAAGGCGGCACCGACACCGCGGCAGCGTTCGATTTCGCTCTCGACGCACTCGCGCAAGGCGTCTTCTTCGCCTTCCGACATCGTGTCGAGCTCGACGGTTTCGAGCAGCAGGAAATCGTCGCGATGTGCCTCCAGGAAGGCAACCGTTTCGTCCAGCCAGCCCGGCAAGTGACGGATCTCGGGAGACGCCTCCACGGAGGGTTCCGCGGCTGGCGATGCTGGCGCGAACATCTCCTTGAAACGCGCCAGCAAAGAAGCCGGCGCAATGGCTTGTGGAGCCGTCGCCGTTGCGGGTGGTGGCGTGGATGCGAGCAGCTTGACGATGTCAGCGAAACGCCTGACCCGTTCCAGGCCCGGGGCGAAAGGGCTGCTGATGGCGTAGAGGCGCGTCTTTTGCCCCTCTTCCTCGTCGCCCAGACCGTCGGCCACGAGCGACGCGCACAACTGCGGATCGACCGACATGAGAAGCCGATACATGAACGGCACGTCGTATGCCCACTCCGAGAGGCCGGAAATTTTTTCGGATCGGTCTTCGTACGACGTCGGCCGGTTGCCGAGGCTGTAGAGGTAGGAACGGTTGGCCATGCAGAGCTTCCTTGATTGACGTTTCGCCGTTGCGGCGCAAGACAGCTTAGCGTGACGCCTGCAGGTCGCGGCCTTATTCAACCAGACCCTGGAAATGCGCTGCACCCCGCATAAACATTGGTGCATTTGCTTATCCGCATAAAGCGCGAACTAAAAGATCGTTTGCTTCCATAAGGCGGCTCCCTAAAGTTCGGGCTCTCTACGGAAAACTTCGCCCCATGCGCATCGACCTCGCACACGTCAACACCGAACTGGGCCGCAACGCCAGCGGCCTGGTCGACTGGGCCATCGGCCTCGGTCAGCCCGCGATCATCACGACCAACTTCCGCCCCTTCGAGGCCGTGATCCTGCACATGGTCACGCGTGCGAAGCGCGACGTGCCGGTGGTCTGGATGGACAACGGCTACAACACCGAGGCCACCTACCGCTTCGCCGACGAAGTGACGAAGCAGCTCGGGCTGGACCTGCACATCTACCTGCCGCGCCGTTCGCGCGCGCATCGCGAAGCGGTCGATGGCCCCACGCCGGCGCTCGACGACCCGCGGCACGCCGCCTTCACCGAAGAGGTGAAGCTGGAGCCCTTCGCCCGCGCCTTGCGCGAGACGGCGCCGAAGGTGTGGTTCACCGCGCTGCGCGCCACCGACACCGCCGTGCGTGCGCAGATGGACCCGGTCAGCATCAACCCCGACGGCCTGATCAAGGTCGCCCCGCTGCTGCACTGGTCGTCGAAAGACCTCTACGAATACTGCGAGAAGCACGGCCTGCCCAACAACTTCGACTACGTGGACCCGACCAAGGGCGAAGACAACCGCGAATGCGGCTTGCATCTCTCGCACTGAGGACCTTCCGATGAACGCCCGCACCGACTCCGAATTGCTGCAACCGATGCACTCCCCTGCGCAACTGTCCAACACGCACCTCGACGCGCTCGAGGAAGAAGCGATCTTCATCCTGCGCGAGGTCGCCGCCGCCTTCGAGCGCCCGACACTGCTGTTCTCCGGCGGCAAGGATTCGCTGGTGCTGCTCAAGTGCGCCGAGAAGGCATTCGGCACGGGCCGCCTGCCCTACCCGCTGCTGATGATCGACACCGGCCACAACTTCCCCGAAGTGACCGACTTCCGCGACCTCCGCGCGAAGGAACTGGGCGCCGAACTGATCGTGCGCAGCGTGGAAGACTCCATGAAGCGAGGCACGGTGCGTCTCGCGCACCCGGGCGAATCACGCAACGCGCACCAGTCGGTCACGCTGCTTGAGGCGATCGAGGAATTTCGCTTCGATGCACTCATCGGCGGCGCCCGCCGTGACGAGGAAAAGGCGCGCGCCAAGGAGCGCATCTTTTCGCACCGCGACGCCTTCGGCCAATGGCAGCCGAAAGACCAGCGCCCCGAACTCTGGACGCTGTTCAATACACGCCTCGCGCCCGGCGAGCACTTCCGCGTGTTCCCGATCTCGAACTGGACCGAGCTCGACGTGTGGCAGTACATCGAACGCGAGGCCATCGCCCTGCCCTCGATCTACTACACGCACAAGCGGGAGGTGGTGGAGCGTCGCGGCCTGCTGGTGCCCGTGACACCGCTGACCCCGCCGCGCGACGGCGAGACGGTGCAGACGCGCGACGTGCGCTTCCGCACCGTGGGCGACATCACGACCACCTGCCCGGTGGCCAGCCTCGCGGCCGATGCCGGCGACGTGGTGCTGGAAACGCTGAGCGTCGACGTGAGCGAGCGCGGTGCCACGCGCATGGATGACATGACCTCGGAAGCTTCGATGGAGAAGCGCAAGAAGGACGGGTACTTCTGATGACCACCACCACCCTCGAATCCAACATCGCTGCCGACACCGGCGCGGCCCTGCGCTTCATCACCTGCGGCTCGGTCGACGACGGCAAGAGCACGCTCATCGGTCGCCTGCTGGTCGACAGCAAGACCGTGCTGCAAGACCAGCTGGCCGGCGTGCAGCGCGGCGGCGAGACCGACCTGGCGTTGCTGACCGACGGCCTCTCGGCCGAGCGCGAGCAGGGCATCACCATCGACGTGGCCTACCGCTACTTCGCGACCGCGAAGCGCAAGTTCATCATCGGCGACGCGCCGGGCCATGAGCAGTACACCCGCAACATGGTGACGGCCGCCTCGAGCGCCGACGCCGCCGTCGTGCTGGTCGACGCCACCAAGCTGGCGTGGGCCGCCGAGGTCAGCGACGGCGAGGTCGTGAAGGGCGAACTGCTCGCGCAGACCCGCCGCCATGCCCTGCTGTGCCACCTGCTGCGCGTGCAGTCGATCGTCTTCGCGGTCAACAAGCTCGACGCCATCACCGACGCCGAACTGGCCTTCGACCGCATCTCGACCGCGCTGAACGCTTTTGCCGCCAGTGCCGGCGTGCAGGTCGCCGCCATCGTGCCGATCTCGGCGCTCAAGGGCTGGAACGTCGTGACCGCCCACGAAGGCTGGTGCGGCTACGACGGCCCGGCGCTTCTCGACCTGCTCGAAGGCCTGCCTGTGACCGCGCAGGATGAAGACGTGCCCTTCGCCTTCCCGGTCCAGTGGGTCGAGAAGTTCTCGTCGTCAGCCGACACCTCGCAGGGCCGACGCGTGTTCTGGGGTCGCGTGGCCAGCGGTCATGTCGAACCCGGCCAGCAGGTCACTGTCATGCCCAGCGGTCAGACCGCCACGGTGGCGCAGGTGCTGGGCCATACGCGCCAGCCGAAGACGGTGCACGCCGGCCACAGCGCCGGCATCGTGCTCGACCGCGAACTCGACGTGTCGCGCGGCGACTGGCTGCTGGCGCCCGACGCCTTCACGCCGACGCGCGAACTCACCGCGACGGTCGCCTGGCTCGACGACGAGCCGCTGGTACCCGGTCGCATCTACTGGGCGCTGCAGGGGCACCGCTGGGTCAAGGCCAAGGTGGCGCGCATCGTCGACCGCGTGGACATCGCCACGCTCGAAGCCAGGCCCGCCGCCCAGCTCGAAGCCAACGCCATCGGCGACGTGGTGCTGGCGCTCCAGCAGCCGCTGGCGGTGCTGCCCTTCACCCGCTCGCGGGCGCTCGGTTCGATGGTGCTGGTCGATACGGCCACCCACAAGACCGCGGCCGCGGTGCTGGTTCGTCCGGCGGCGGCGTGAAGCCCGCCACAAGCCTTTAAAATGCCGGGTTCCCCCCGATCTCACTTCGCCGCGAACCACCGGCACAGACTCCCATGACCCACGTCGTCTCCGAAAACTGCATCCGCTGCAAATACACCGATTGCGTCGACGTGTGCCCCGTGGACTGTTTCCGCGAAGGCCCGAACATGCTGGTGATCGATCCGGACGAATGCATCGACTGCGCCGTTTGCATCCCCGAATGCCCGGCCAACGCCATCTTCGCGGAAGAAGACCTGCCGGCCGACCAGCTCGCCTTCATCAAGCTCAACGCCGAGCTCGCCTTGGCCGATGGCTGGAAGAGCATCACCAAGCGCAAGGCGCCGCTGGCCGATGCCGACGACTGGAAAGACAAGCCGAACAAGATCGCCGAGTTGGTGAAGTAACGCGCCGATGTCTGCGCGCGCACCGATCGAGACCGACGCACTGATCATCGGCGCCGGCCCGGTCGGGCTGTTCCAGGCCTTTCAACTGGGCTTGCTCGAGATTTCCTGCCACATCGTCGACACGCTGCCCCATGCGGGCGGCCAGTGCGCCGAGCTCTACGGCAACAAGCCGCTCTACGACATTCCCGGCACGCCGGCGACCACCGGCCAAGGCCTGGTCGACGCATTGCTGGCGCAGGTGGCGCCCTTCAGGCCGACGATGCACCTGGGAGAGCAGGTCGCCACGCTGGCGCGCGAGCCCGACGGGCGCTGGCGCCTGGGCACCGACCGCGGCAGCGAGTTCATCGCCAAGACCGTCTTCATCGCCGCCGGCGTGGGCGCCTTTGTGCCGCGGCGCGTCACGGTCGAGGGCATCGACGCCTTCGAGGGCTCAAAGCTTTTCTATCACCCTGCAGATCTCGGCCGATTCGCCGGGCAGTCGGTGGTGGTCCAGGGCGGCGACGACGCGGCGCTCGACACCGCGCTGGCGCTGGTCGGGCAAGCCGCCCATGTGACGCTGCTGCACCGGCGCGACGGCTTCCAGGCCGACCCGGCACGGGTCGCGGCACTGCGTGCGCACGTCGCGGACGGCACGCTGGGCTTCGTTGTCGGCCAGCCCTCGGGCTTCGACGGCGACGAGCTGGAAGTGACGCTGCCCGACACACGCATCGTGTCGCGTCCCATCGACGCGTTGATCGCCTGCCTGGGCATCTCGCCCCGCCTCGGCCCGATCGCCGAATGGGGCCTCGAGCTCGAGCGCAAGCAGGTGCCGGTCGACACCGAGAAGTTCGAGACGCGCGCGCCGGGCGTCTTCGCGGTCGGCGACATCAACACCTACCCGGGCAAGCGCAAATTGATCGTCTGCGGCTTCCACGAGGCCACGCTGGCCGCCTGGGGCGCCGCGGCCATCGTGTTCCCGGGCAAGGCCATCCCGCTGCAATACACGACCACCAGCACGCGGCTGCACCGACTGCTGGGCGTGGCACCCGGCTGATCGCGCCGGCCGGTCGGCCACGACTGCGCCTACAATCCGACCCGCTTCGCCGTTCTGCGACGAAGTCACCGCTAGGGGTGCCGATGCACGTGAGTGCATTGGCTGAGAGAGTCCCTTTGAACCTGATTGAGGTAATCCTCGCGCAGGGAAGCCGGCCCGAAAAGCCGTGATGTCGCATGCCCACACGCCGATCTTCGGCTCGCCGGGCGCGCGCCATGCGCATTCGGGCCACGCCCACCTGCCAAACAATTTGCACGGGAGCAAATGAATGGCAACAACGACCGACACGCACGCCGCTATGCAAGGCAACGAGGCGCTCACGCCCGTGACCGATGCACAGCGGGTCTTTCAATGGCACACGCACGCTGCGTTGTGGTTCAGTCTCGGGGTGGGGCTGCTCGTGATGCAGATCGGCGCCTACCTGGTGCCCGCAGTCGGCACACGCGATGCGGTCATTGCCATCGTGTTCGGCTCCTGCATCGGTGCGGGCCTGCTCGCCTGGACCGCGCGCGTCGGCTGCGAGAGCGGGCTGGCGAGCGCCGGGCTGATGCACGCGACGTACGGCGGTGCCTTCGCTCGGCTGCCGGTGGTGCTCAACATCGTTCAACTGATCGGGTGGACCACTTTCGAACTGGTCGTGATGCGCGAAGGCACGCAGGCGATCGGGCAGCAAGCCTTCGGCCTGGCGACCGCCGGACCGCTGGGCACGGTGCTCACGACGCTGCTGTGGGGCGCCGTGCTGCTGGCACTGCTGGCCGGCTCGATGGTCACGTTGGTGCGCCGCTTCGTCAGTCGCTTCGGCTTGCCGCTGGTGGTGCTCTCGCTGGTGTGGCTCACCTGGCAGTTCGCGACGCAGCTGCACGCCAAGGGCTTCGACACCTTCTGGTCGCGCCCGGGCAACGGCGGCATGGGCATGTTCGGCGCGCTCGATCTGGTGATCGCGATGCCGGTGTCGTGGCTGCCACTGGTGGCCGACTACGCGCGGCATGGCCACCGCGCCGGCCGCGGACTGGGCGGCGCCTTCGGCGGCACCTGGCTTGGCTATCTGCTGGCCAACGTCTGGTGCTACGCGCTGGGCGTGATGGTGGTGAGCGTGGCCGAGCCCGGCACCTCGCTGGTCACGGCGCTGCTGCTTGCGCAGGGCGGCCTGCTCGCGCTCGGGCTGATCCTCATCGACGAGCTCGACAACGCCTACGGCGACGTGTACTCGGGCTCGGTGTCGGCCCACAGCCTGCGGCCGCGCTGGAGCGTGCGACGCTGGGGCCTGGTGTTGGCCGTGCTGTGCATCGGCTTGGCGTTGGTGCTGCCCATGCACGCGCTCGAGCCCTTCCTGCTGATGCTCAGCTCGGTGTTCGTGCCCCTTTACGGCGTGATCCTCGGGCGTCTGGGCTGGGGCGCTGTGGCCGTCGGCACGCGGCGTGTCGACTGGCCTGCCGCGCTGCTGTGGGTGGCGGGCATCGCCGTGTACCACGCGTGCGCGGCCTGGGCGCCGCAGTGGGGCTCGGCGCTACCGACGCTCGCATTCACCTTCGCGTTGTCGGCCCTCACGCGGCCGCGTGCGGCACGGCCAGCGGCAGGCGATGTGTCGGCACTGGCGCGAAGCCGTGGTTGAGCGGGCCATGGCCTTCACCCACCGCCACGTCGGCACCGGCAGCCATCGCGCCGAGCACGTAGGCGCGCGCGAGCGCCACGGCTTCGGCCAAGGCGTGGCCCAGCGCCAGGTGCGCGGCGATGGCGGACGACAGCGTGCAGCCGGTGCCGTGCAGATTTCGGCTGGCGATCCGCTGCGATGCGTAGCGCTGCCGCGCGCCGCCCTGCTGCACCAGCACGTCGACCACCGCGTCGCCGGGCAGGTGGCCACCCTTGAGCAGCACACCGCGCGCGCCCAGCGCGAGCAACGCGTCGGCGGCGCCGTCGAGCGCGTCGATGCCACCGATCGCGTGGCCGACGAGCAGCGCCGCCTCGTCGAGGTTGGGCGTCACCAACACGGCGCGCGGGAACAGCTCGCGCACCAACACCGCGACGGTCTCCTGCGCGATCAGCCGGTCGCCACTGGTCGCGACCATCACCGGGTCGAGCACCACGTTCGGCAGGCGGTAGTGCTCGATGGCCCAGGCCACCACTTCGACGATCTCCGGCGCATGCAGCATACCGAGCTTGACGGCGTCGACGCCGATGTCCTCGACCACGGCCCGGATCTGCGCCTTCAAGAATTCGGGCGGCACGCCGTGGATGCCGGCGACGCCCCGCGTGTTCTGCGCGGTGAGCGCGGTGATGGCCGTCATGCCGTAGCAGCCGAGCGCGGCGAAGGTCTTCAGGTCGGCCTGGATGCCGGCACCGCCGCCGCTGTCGGAGCCGGCGATGGTGAGCACGCGTGCATAGCGATGCGTCGGCTTCGGGAGCGAGGTGGGCGTGAGGGTCATGCCGAAAATTATGGGCGATGCGCGCAGTGCGCCGTCGCGCCCACACCATGAAGACCCTGCCCTTCGACGTGGCCCACGTGCTCGGCGCCGGCCTCATGGGGCGCCTGATGGCGCTGACTTTGGCACGCGCCGGCTGCCAGGTCGCGCTGTTCGATGTTGCCGGCCCGGAGGCCGATGGCGCCGCCGCGCGCGTGGCCGCGGCGATGCTCGCGCCGCTCGCCGAATCGGCCGTGGCGCCAGTGTCGGTGGTGCGCATGGGGCACCATGCGCTGGCGCGTTGGCCGGCGATCCTGGCGTCGCTCGATGTGCCGGTCTTCTTCCAGCGCGAGGGCACGCTGGTGCTGTGGCACCGACAGGACGCGGCCGAAGCAGTGCGACTCGCACGTGTGCTCGAACGCACCGGCCAGCAGGTGCCCGAACTGCCGCCGATGCAGCGCGTCGACAGTGCGGCCATCGCGGCGCTGGAGCCGGCACTCGGCACACGTTTCGCGCAGGGCCTGTTCCTGCCGGACGAAGGCCAGCTGGACAACCGCGCGCTGTTGGCAGCGTTGCGTCAGGCGCTCGAAGCGATGCCGAACGTGACGTTGCATTGGCACTGCCCCAAGTCGCCCGAAGACTTCATCCCTGCGCCTGACGAGCGTGTGATCGACTGCCGCGGCCTGGGCGCGCGCCCGCAGTGGAATGCATTGCGCGGCGTGCGCGGCGAAGTGATCCGCGTGCACGCGCCCGAGGTGCGGCTGACACGGCCCATGCGGCTCGTGCATCCGCGCTACCCGCTCTACATCGCGCCGAAGCCCGACGATGTGTACGTGATCGGCGCGACCGAGATCGAATCCGCCGACATGTCGCCGGCCAGCGTGCGCTCCACGCTCGAACTGCTGAGCGCGGCCTATGCCGTGCACAGCGGCTTCGCCGAGGCGCGCATTCTGGAGATCGCCACACAGTGCCGGCCCACCCTGCCCGACAACCTGCCCGCCGTCGAGTCGCCGAGCCCGCGCGTCCTTCGAATCAACGGCCTCTATCGCCATGGCTTCCTGATCGCGCCCGCGATGCTGGACATGGCGATGGAACTGCTGACGACCGGCCGCTCCGCGCTCGCGCCGCGGCTCGGTCTGGCAGTCACAACCCTGGAGACCTCCGCATGAACGTGTGGATCAACGACACCCCGCACACGCTGCCCGAGCCGGCCACCGTGGCCGACGCGCTGACCGCGTTGAACGCCGTGCCGCCCTTCGCGGTGGCCGTCAACCGCGTCTTCGTCCCGCGCTCGGCCTACGCCGCACACGGCTTGCACGACGACGACCGCATCGAAGTCATCCGCCCGGTGACAGGAGGCTAGCGCCATGAACACATCGACATCCGACGACCCGCTGGTGCTCTACGGCCAGACCTTCCACAGCCGGCTGCTGCTGGGCACCGCCCGCTATCCGTCGCCCGACGTGCTCGAAGCCGCGGTGCGGCGCGCGCAGCCGGCGATGCTCACCGCGTCGCTGCGCCGACAGACCGCTGCGTCTGCCACCAACGCGGGAGAGCGGGACGACAACGGCTTCTGGACCTTGCTGCGCCGCCTCGGCGTGCCGGTGCTGCCCAACACCGCGGGCTGCCACGGTGTGCAGGAGGTGATCGCCACCGCGCAGATGGCACGCGAGCTGTTCGACACGCCGTGGGTCAAGCTCGAACTCATCGGCGACGACTACACGCTGCAGCCCGACACGCTGAACCTGGTGGAAGCGGCGTCACTGCTGATCCGCGATGGCTTCCAAGTGCTGCCCTACTGCACCGACGACTTGGTGCTGTGCCAGCGGCTGGTCGACGTCGGCTGCCAGGCGGTCATGCCGTGGGCTGCACCCATCGGCACCGGCAAGGGGCCGATCAATCCGTACGCGTTGCAGTTGCTGCGCGAGCGGCTCGACGTGCCGCTGCTCGTCGACGCAGGCCTCGGCCTGCCCTCGCACGCCTGCCAGGTGATGGAGTGGGGGTACGACGGTGTGCTGCTGAACACGGCCGTGGCGCTGGCCCAGGACCCGGTCGCGATGGCCGGTGCCTTTGCCGACGCGGTGCAGGCCGGCCGCAGCGCGCACCGCGCGGGCGCGATGGCCGCGCAGGACGCGGCCCAACCCAGCACGCCGGTTCTCGGCACGCCCTTTTGGCATCACGCATCCCCATGAACGACATCCAGCAATTCGCCGCCGCCATCGTGCGTGCACATGGCGACCGCTTCGGCACCGTGGTGCCGCCGGTGGTCGTGTTTCGAAGCGACCACCCCGTCTATCGCGCAGCCAAACAAGCCTGCATGACGCTGGGTTTCATCGATGCCGACGCCGAATGCCTGGCCTGCGCCTGGCATGCGCAGACCCTGCGCACCGGGCAGTTCGATGCACATGCCTGGCCCGAAGCATCCGCGGACTTCGGCCTGGGCGAGTTCCCGCCCGCGGCGCGGCGCGATGCGTTTCCGCCCTGCCCCGAACGCCTGGGTCTCTATGCCGTGCTGCCCGATGCGCAATGGGTCGGGCGCATGGCGCGTGCCGGCGTCCCGACGGTGCAGCTGCGCTACAAATCGACGGACCCTGCCGCCGTCGCGCGCGAGGTGACGGCGGCCGTCGAAGCAGTGCGAGGCACCGATGCCCTGCTCTTCATCAATGACCATTGGCAAGCGGCCGCCACCGCAGGGGCGTACGGCGTGCACTTGGGGCAGGAAGACCTCGACGCGCTCACCGCGGATGAGCTGCAAACCCTGCGCAGCGCTGGCATGCGCCTGGGCGTAAGCACGCACGGCTATGCCGAGATGGTGCGCGCCGACGCGGTGAGCCCGAGCTACATCGCAATGGGCGCCGTGTTCCCGACCACGCTCAAGAAGATGGCCACCGCACCACAGGGCGTCGCCCGGCTCGAGGCCTATGCGCGCCTCTTGCGCGGCTACCCGCAGGTGGCCATCGGCGGCATCGACATCGAACGGCTGCCGGCGGTGCTCGCCACCGGCGTCGGTTCGGTGGCGATGGTGCGCGCCCTCATTGCCGTCACCGACCCCGAGGCGACTGCGGCACAACTGACCCGCGCTGTCGCCGAGAGGCCGACCGCCGTCGCACCCCGATGACCTCTCCCTTCCTTTTGCCGAGTCACATGCATTCCCCTCGCCCTGCCCCTCTCTCGTTGGCCGTCGCATCGGCCCTGCTCACCCTTGCCGCCGCGGCCGCCCACGCCCAGGAGGCGAGCCTGCAAACCATCACCGTCGACGCGCGCAGCACGCCTCAGGCCGACGTCAGTGGCTTCGGAGACCTGCCGCTGAAAGACGTGCCGCTGTCCGCCACGGTGATCGACAGCCGACAGCTGCAGGCCAGCGGTGCGCGGCGCCTTGCCGACCTGACGCAGTTCGATGCCTCGGTGACCGACGCGTACAACTCGGCCGGCTATTGGGACTACCTCACGGTGCGCGGCTTCGTGCTCGACAACCGCTTCAACTACCGCCGTGAAGGCCTGCCGATCAGCGCCGAGACGGCCATCGCGCTCGACAACAAGGAGCGGGTCGAGATCCTGCGCGGCACCAGCGGCATCCAGGCCGGCACCAGTGCGCCGGGCGGCTTGGTCAACTACGTCGTGAAGCGGCCGACCGAGCAGGACTTGCGCGAGGTGCGCGCCGAAGTCTCGGGGCGCGGCAGCGTGCTGGGCGCGGTCGACCTCGGCGGGCGTTTCGGTGCAGACCGCCAGTTCGGTTACCGGCTCAATGTCGCAGCGGAAGACCTGAAGCCGCGCACCTTCGCGCTCGACGGCCAACGCCACCTGTTCTCCTTGGCCGCGGACTGGCGCGTCACGCGCGACTCGCTCTTCGAGGCCGAGATCGAGTACAGCAAGAAGACGCAGCCGAGCCAGAACGGTTTCAGCCTGCTGGGCAACACGCTGCCGGCGCCGGTCGATCCGCGCATCAACTTCAACAACCAGCCGTGGTCGCAGCCCTCGGTGTTCGAAGGGCTCACCGGCACGTTGCGCTTCACGCAGGCGATCAACGCCGACTGGCGCTGGAGCGCGCAGGTCGGCCAGCAACGCCTGAAGAGCGATGACCGTCTGGCCTACGCTTTCGGCTGTAGCGCCGAAGGCAACTACGACCGTTACTGCTCGGACGGCAGCTTCGACTTCTACGACTTTCGCAGCGAAAACGAGCGCCGCACGCAAACTGCCGGCAGCCTGAGCCTCAAGGGCAATGTGATGACCGGCGGCATCAGGCACGACCTGACGGCGGGCCTGCTTGCCACCCGCGTGCGCAACCGCTTTCAGGATCAGGCCTACAACTACGTGGGCACCGGCAACGTGTGGGGTACCGCCATCGTGCCCGCCGACCCCACGCTGACCACCACCAACACGAACCGCGACGAGCGCTCGACCGAGTTGTCGCTGCAGGACGCCATCCGCTGGAACGACCGCTTCACCACCTGGCTCGGCGTACGCCACACGCGGCTCGACCGCGACAGCGTGCGCACCGATGGCTCGGAGCCCACGGGTTACAAGGACGGCATCACCACGCCCTGGCTCGCGGTGAGCTACGCGCTGCAGCCGGGACTCATGGCCTATGCCAGTTGGGGCGAAGGCGTGGAGTCGCAGGTCGTGCCGAACAACCTCGGCTACGCCAATGCAGGCCAGGGCTTGCCAAGCCTTGTCTCCCGCCAGCGCGAGGTCGGCTTGAAAGGCAACGCCGGCGCGCTGAACTGGCAGGCAGCGCTCTTCGCCATCACGCGGCCGGTGACCGACATCGACACCTGCGGCAATCCGGCCGCGCCGTGTACCGCCGGCTTCGATGGCGGAGCCAAGCATCGCGGCTTGGAGCTGAACGGCGACTGGCGCAGTGGCCCGTGGCGGGTGGCAGCCGGCATGACGCTGATCGATGCAAAGCGCTATGGCAGCGCCGAAGGGTCAGTCAATGGCCAGCGTCCGACCAACGTTCCGCAGCAAGTGCTTCGCGCGCAGGCCGCCTACCGCATCGCCGCAGTCCCCGGCCTTGAACTGCAAGGGCAGTTGTCGCACGAGGGCCGACGCAATGTCCTGCCGGATGGCTCGATCACCTTGCCGGCATGGACACGCTTCGATGCAGCGCTGCGCTACGACACCAAGATCAGCGGCATCGCCACGCAATGGACCTTCGGCGTGGAGAACGTTGCCGACAAGCGCTATTGGAAGGAATCGCCTTACCAGTACGGCCATGTGTACCTCTTCCCAGGTGCGCCACGCACCTTGCGCCTGGCGGTGACGGCTGCGCTTTGAACTTGCCGAACGCGACGAAGCGGCCCGTTGAAAACGGCCGAAAAACCGCGCTATAATCTGAGGCTTGTTCCTCGATAGCTCAGTTGGTAGAGCGCCGGACTGTTAATCCGTAGGTCCCTGGTTCGAGCCCAGGTCGAGGAGCCACTACAAGCCGCAAGGCAACTGGATGCCCCGCTATTGAAAAGATAGCGGGGCATTTCACTTTCAGGCCCTTTATTTGGCGATTGCCAAATATCCAGTACTTTGCGTCACAGCGAAATGCTCAAGATCCGCATCTGCTGGCACCCCGACTTCGAGCATGAAGAGCGCGGCGTCTTTCGCGATGGCGGCTTCTGGTATCTGGATGGCGCCGACATGCGCAGCTCCCTCATGGCACTGGTGCAGAGCTGGAACATTGCGCACGGCCCCGGAAGCCACTGGCTTGAAGAGCGGCCATACGACGGTGAGCCGCTACCGATCTATCACTGACCCGCTCAGACCAGGGTTCGCTGATCTGGCTCGACCGGCCCCGCATCGAAGATGTCCAGATCGGGTACGCGCATCAGCGCCCTCGCCTGTTCGACTGTTCCCTCCAGCCACTGAACGAAGTCGCCCGCCTCGAGCGGTATCACACTGCGTTTGTCCTGGTCGTGCGGCGGCAGCTTCGGGTCTGGCTTGTGCATGCGACTCATCAGCGGATGTGCATCCGCGTTCACGGTGAGCATCGTGTAGCTCTCGTGCACCTCGCCTGACGCCTTGTCTGTCCAGGTGTTCCACAGACCGGCCAAGCCCCACGGCGCGCTGTCGGCGCGGCGGAAAGTCCACCACACGTTCTTCCCGCTCTCCCAGTTCGGCTCGTCGAAGCTGGCGGCCGGGATGATGCAGCGCTGGCCGCGCTTCCATGGGTCCTTGTAGCTGGCCTTCTGCTCCAGTTCCTCGCTGCGGGCGTTGTTCGTCGGAGACTTGAGATTCGGCTCCTTCGCGAACCAGGGGATCAGGCCCCACTGCCCGACGACAAGTTCGCGCTCGTAGCCCGCGGCGTCGCGCCGGCGGCGGATGAACGGGCCCGGCGCGCGCGGGAACACCGTCAGCAGGCCTTCCCAGAGCTTCGGGCGCTGGTCGCGCGCCGTCAGACCCCAGTAGCGCTCGACATCTGCCTCTTTAGGGCTGACGTACCGATTGCACATCGCCGAATCCTACCGGCTTCAGCCACTCGGTGGCGGCCGCGGTCGGCATCATGGCAGCAAGGTGCATGACTTCAAGGAGCCCAACCTGCGCCTCGAAACGTGCTGCAGGTGGTTCGAGCTCCTCGGCAAGGACGGCCACTGGCTCTACAGCGATGTCGAGATCTGCAAGATCATGGGTTGGACCGACTACTCGATGGTCCTGCGTTACGCATCTATCCGGGGGAGGCTCTAGCACCGCGAATGGCTGCGTAGCAAAAAGTGGACTCGTTTCACGGAAGTATCGCCTTCGTCAATGAGCAAGAAGAGATGCTTCTACACATCCACCTGGTGCAAACGGTCGCCCAAATAATAAAGGCCCCACAATGTAATTACGACCATTTGCCAGAAGAGGAAGAAAAATAAAGCTGCGGATACGACGTGTAAATACAAGACCGCGCCAGGCGGAACTATTGCAGCGACTGAAGAGTGCATAGTCGTCCCGAATATTGAAATTATCACCAGCAATATGCTTTCCGCAGTCAAAAAAGCAAACATCAGACACAGAAATCGCCGCCGAGTTAACTCGATGTATTGATCGACTCCTCGAACTTGTATTTGAATCTTCGGCGCCGGTGCGGGCATCTTTTTATCGATGTCCAGCTTATTGAAAGTCGCAATAGCAGCCAGCGCAGCAATATAGAACCCTGGAAGTCCCTGCACGAAACTGAGGATCCTTTCGGCGAGGCCACCCGAACTCCACACCGAAATGGCGCCGCCGCGTCCCGCGCCATATATTGCACACAGCGTGAGAAGCGTAAGCATTGCCGGCAATGCAAAGTCTGCTTTTGCTTTAAATTGATGCTTAATCTTCAGATAGAAAAATGGGCGAATTAATAATTCGATCATATTTTTATAAGCAACCTCATATTAATAAGCAGGTCTTTCCGAAAAACCTCGTATGAAGACTCCATTGGCGGCTGAATGTTTTTGATCAGCTCCTTCTTCAAGTACTGTTCTGAGATCCCGTTTTCCTCGTCCCAGTCGATGTTACCTGTTGTGCCTCCAGCAGTCACAAATCTAATTCGAGCCTTTTCAAAGTCCTTCTGCTCCTCCAAAAGACCGGTGATTTTTTTAAATTTGTCTTTGTAGCCCTGGTGCTTTTTATTAACCTTGAGCACGACAATACTCTCTTCATTCACCAGATACGCATCTTGATCGAATGGCTCTTCACGATGTCTTTTGGTTATGAGTTCAATTTCAGAAATACTTCCTTTATTGAGATCTTCAGCCAGCTGATCGGAAATATGCCCTTCCGCATCAAGCCAATAGTTGACATCGTGCATCACTGGCTTGCCGTCCACCACTGCCCCATCAAGGGGTGGCTGCTTAAAAAGCTCAGGCTCCTTAATCTTCGCCTTCTTCAAAAGCAGCTTGAGAACCATCAGCACCCTTGGAATGGTAATCCCAGAAGTCCGCTCAATCAGCATAATGGCGGGATCTACCGGATTTTCGGGCAGCTGTATCACGACATGGGATGAAGATTCTTGTCCTTCGCGCTCAACTTTCGCAGCCTTCCGCCTCTCGTCCTTTTCGATATCGCTGAAGTATGGATCAGCGACACTCCGGTCTGTCATGCGAAAGAGAAAGGCAACAAGGTTGCCCTCTTCTTTCCAATCGCTAATTTCGTAGGTGCGCACCGAATTAGCTCTTGACTGCTTACGATTTTTCTTTTCGATCTCACCAATCAATTTGAGAAATTTTGCAACTGAAATTGGCTTTGGATTTTCCAGTTCCGCTGACCCAGCTTTCGGCAGCAGGTCATAAAAATAAATACTTCGCTCGGTTGGTTTCATAGTGTCGCTCGCTCCTCATGCAAGTGTGACACCCTCGCTTACAAATAACCACCCGTGGTCGCCCTACGGTTCAGCTCCGTTGCGCTCACGGACCGAAGTTGGGGTCATTAACACGCGGTCGTTCCGCAAAATGCCCAACAAGAGCCTCACTTCGGCATCTCGGCTCTGGACAACTCGTCGACCTTCCGCAAGTAGGTCTCGACCTTCTGCAGCCACGTCTGCGAGGACTGCGGATCGATCCGCAACACGCTCGCAGGCAGTGGGGTCGGTTCGGGCTGCTTCGCGATCACGGGCGGCGAAGGTGGTGAGCTGCTGGCGCACGCGCTGAGCATCAGCAGCATCAACATTGCGGCGATCCTGCAAAGTCTTGAGTCGGCTTTCGTAAACATCGAAGATCTCCTGCTGCTGGGCAGCGTGGTTGAGTTGAAGGCCAGCGACGCGCTCCGACTCGCGCAGGGCGATGCGGTTGCGCTCGCTGGTTTCAGCGGCGCGCGTGGCGCGCTCGTTGGCCAGGTCGGCCTTGCCGTCAGCGACGCGGACGGTTTGCAGGCCCAGCAGCCCGAGCAGCACCGCGATGCCGATCAGCTTCCAGTTCGCCAGCACGGCGCGCGCCGCGGTGATCACGCGAGCGCCCTCCGCACCTTGACCAACATCTCCTCAACTTCCTTGAGGCCGAAGGTGCCGCCGTTCACAACCTTGCGCACTCGAGTGGTATCCACGGTGTCCCAGCTGGTCTTCATGGACTTGCCGCGCATCATGCCCAGCGGCTTGAAAGCCAGGACCGCAGGATCTGCATCCTCGAGGGCGATGGCAAACTCAATGGCGACGTCGCGCCCTACAAAAGCACCCATGGCGGGCTCCTTAAATGTTGTTGCTGATGGTTGAAATCGAAAGCTCAGCGACGGGTCGCCCGTCGTTGGTTGCCCAGAAGACCGGCTCTGCCGGCTCCATGAACACGAGGCCGCCCGCGCTTGTATTCATCGCCTCGATGACCGCGTGCGCGAAGGTCTCCGGAATACCGGCTGCATCGGATGCAGCGCCGATGAGCGTCAGCGTGAACTGTGGGCGGCGAACGAGCGAGACAGGCAATCCACCCATCGGGCGGAGCACGGCATAGCGATCAGTCTTCGGGCCGTCCACCCAGCGCCCGTATTGAAACTTCCAGCCGGGCAGAAGAGGCGTGATCAGGGCGCGCAGCGCATCGGTCGCAGTCATGTTCTGATCGCTCCCTTAATGACCGCGCGGATGTTCGGCTCGGCGGCCTCGAATCCCTTCTTCAGGAACTCTTTCACAGCCGATGGGCGATGGAAGGTCTGCTTGTGGTCGGGGTCGTGCACAGCGGCTGCATAGTCGGCGGTGTAGCCCACGATGCCCACCACCTTTGAGCCGACCTTTTCGACATTCCGATACTGCGAATTGAGCAGCGTCGACGTGTCGATTGGGGTCAGCACGCTCGCTTCGCTGGCACCAAGGATCAAGCCCTGGGTCATCGCGCGCGCAGCCTTCACCTCTGCTGAGGCAATGAACTGCGGGAGCTTGTTGACGACGCGAGGCTTGGCCATGCGTCGGATGCTAGGGAGACGCTAGGTCATCACCTTGAAATCGTCGGCCACGTTGTCGAACGTGTCAGCGAAGCGCGTGACGGCGCGCACTTCGAAGGCCTCGGCCGCCAATGGGCTTGCCAGCGCGGACTCGCCGATGAGGACCATGTCGCCCTGCTTGATGTCGGCCCGCTCGGTATGGATGACCTGGCGGGTGGTGAACTCCACGCCCTTCGCATCGGTCATGCGCACGGACTCTGCGCTGTAGTCGCAGAAGAAGGACTGTGGCGATCCGTAGGTCGTCAGGCCCGTCCAGTCGTCGCGGCCTAGGGTTGGCCAGATGGTGGCAAGGGAGGTATACGAGAAGCGCGCGGCCTGAGACATAAGGCGTATGGTAGGTACGCCCAAGACTAAGTGGTGGCCACTAAATTGAGCACCGGGACACGTTTCGAGGCAATCATGGATAACGTCCCAACGCTTAACTCGGGACAGTTATGAATTCATTTCATTGCGTGAAAATTGGTTGCCTCATTGGTCCAAAAATCCAATGCAGCACGATATACGCTGAGCGCCGGACGCTCATTACCATTCTCCTCAATCACCACCAAATTCTGAACTTCCCGATCCGCGCGGTCATCGGATGCAATCATTTCAGTGCTCCTCAGCCCACGCAATCCTACGTGCTTTGAGCCGTTGCAAATCGCCTGACAAATTTCGAGTTCAGGGCAGGTCTTCACCGCCCAGCTTACAAGATCGTCTTTCGAAATTTTTTCACCATACACACCAAGATACTCGGCCAATTCTGCATCCCGCCTCCCAAATTTAGCGATTGCAGCCCAAATCCAGTCGTTAACGTGCCATATAGTAATCGCACAGTTTATTCCAGCGTCCCGCCTATCTTCATCATTGGTCGCACGATCACAGCGGTGATATTCTCTCCACCCCTTGGCAATCATCGCCGCGCCTGACTCCAACCCAAAGCTTCCCGCCGCAGAAAGAAGTGTGTTTGCAATCATATTTGCCTTTCCAAATCGGAATGCATTGTCGCAAAATATTTTGTCTGGTGCTTCACATTGGTGGCTCTGAAGCGAGACGGTGCCCCGGGTCTTCACGTCAGCACCGAATCGACTCGATGACGGAAACCTTGGCGCCAGGGCGTGCCGAAGGCGAGCGCTCCGACAGAAGCGGCAACCGCGGTGCTCAGGAGCTCTGGTCAGCATACAACCATGAACATGGTGTTCGTGGCGGGGTCGGGCCCAATCAATGCCGTGACCGTACCGGCTGGATCAAGGGCCGCCAGCGCGCGGCGCAGCCAGGCGAGCGAGCCCTCGGCATATTTGAAGCTCTGCGACGCACCAGAGGGCGCAGTCTGCGACGTGACGCGGCGCGGGTCGCCGGCCGCAGCGATGATGACGACCGCATAGGTCTGCACCATCATCCGCTGCGCGAGCGAGTAGCCCGCGTCGATCATTGATTGTTCGGCTGGGGCGACGGTCTCGATCGCCGCATCCAGGATGAAGGCCGGCACGCCGACGCCGAGCATCTGCTTGAGGTACTCATACGCTTGCGTGCTGGAGATCACCGACCGCTGCCCTTTGGCTTGGCGGCGGCAAGCGCCTTCTCGGCATCGGACAGCTTCGCCTGCAGTTCGACCACCTGGGCACGCTGTGCCGCGGCGTCTTGATTGGCCGCAGTGATCTGGTCCACCAACCCCTGGTTGGCGTCGAGCGCCTCCTGGAGGGCCTTGCCGCCGTCGCCCAGCTGCTTGCGCAAGTCTGCGACTTCAGCCTCGTGCTCCTTACGGAGGCCGTCGATGAAGGCTTGCGCCTCGCCCGCATGCTGAGCGGCAGGCTCGACCACGCCGACGTCGCCGACGATGACCGGCGGCTTGTACTTGTGGTCGACCTCGGCATCCTCGTCCGCCGGCGTGAACTTGCCGATGGCCCAGGCGGGCGCGTGCTCGCCACGGAAGCTGACCACGTCGCCGACCTTGGCGCCCTGGGGCCAGGGCGCCTTGAGGGTCGTGATGGTGACTTTCATGTGCGCCGCTCCTTAAGCCTGGGTGCCGTGGACAAAGGCCGACTGGCCGGCATAGTCGCTGCGGAACTGCGGAGCAGCCGCGGCGATCACGCCGAACACATAGTCGTCTTCCGGCTCGATGCGGGTCTTTGGCCGCGTGGTCAGCGGCATGGCCGACAGGATGCCGCCCCACTCGCCGCCGTCGAGGTCAACGATGCCGAGGACCTCGTTCGGCGGCACGGATGCCGACGGCAGGATCTCCTTGATCTGATTGACCGCGTTCAGGCGCTGCAGGATCGTGCCGCTGTAGTTCGCGGCGTAGTCGGTGGTGTCCGCGGCCGTGTGATCGGCTTGGTTCACCCACAGCGTGATCTGGCCGAACTGGTTGTCGCCCATGGCAGCCGCGATGGCCTTCTTGAACACGTCCAGCCACTGCGCACCGGTGGCAGTTGCCAGGGTGTAGCCGTGCACGAAGGTGTTGCGCTGCGGCAGGTTGCGCAGGCCATAGATCGTGTTGCCGTCGACGTTCACCGAGGACAGACCGTTGACGGCCATGTCTTCGAGCTTCTCGGCAACCTTGCGCTGGTTGTTCGCGATGCTGACGGTGTCGAGCATGCTGCCGCCCTTGCGCAGCACTTCCATCTGGCGCCAGCCCATGCGGGCGTTCGACGTCAGGATGGGCACCGGGGTGCCGACGAACTTCATCACCGCTTGGTCGGCCTTCGCCGTGTTGCGGCCGTCCATCGACACGAGCACGTCGCCCGAGTCGCTGACCTGCGGGTAGTAGTTCACCAGGTCGGCGATGCTGACCGGGATGTTGCTGGCCTGGGCGAGGCGGTTGAACACCGTCAGGCGGCTGCGAGCCAGCGCCTGGGCTCGACCGTCGATCCGACGCCATGCGTCCAGCGGGATCGCGGGCGAGTTGCCCTCGAAGGTCATCGATGCCGAGTTTGCGGCCAGCGCGAGCGCGCGCTGGTTGAAACCGGTGCGTGCCGCCAGAACGGCAGCCTGTTGTTCGGGAGTGAACTTGAGCATGGTGACCCCTTAAGCCTTGGTGTAGGAATTGGCGATGACCACGTCGGCCAGCTCGCCAGCGATCACGGTCTTGACGGGCTGGTCGAAGTAGGCAAATACGATGCCGTTGGCAACAGCGGCGATGAGGCGACCGGCGGCGCCGACGCTCAGCTCTTGGCCGTAGGTGTAGGTGCCCGCGGCCATTGCCATGGCGAACTCGTCGTCCGGCTTGGGCAGGTAGGCGACGCCCGACTCGCCGGCCGCATACGGCGTCATCAGCGGATCGAGATTCGTATTGATGCCCTGCGGGGTGTAGTAGTCGCGGTCGCCCAGGATGGCGAGGCGGCCACCGCTGGCAGCAGCGGCTTGCGTCAGCTGCGTCGCACCGATGACGACCGCGGTGCCGGGCAGGAGCGCGGCGGCCAGGGTCTTATCGGTGATGGTGCGGGGGCGTGGGACGCCGCTGCCGCTGCGGAAGATGCGGTTCATGGAGAACTCCTTATTGAGCGTTGAGGTCGTAGCCGGCGAACTCGTCGCCCGGCTTGCCGCCGGCGTTGCCGATGACGATCGGCGCGGCCTTGGCGTTCAGTTCCTTCAGGCGGGCGAGGCCCATCGCCTTGAAGTCCTCGGCCGTCAGCGAACTGTTGGTCGCCAACTTCGTTGCCATGACATCGCGCTCAGCGTTCTCGACGGCTGTCTTCGCGGTTTCCAGCTCGGCGATGCGCGAATTGGCCGCAACGAGCTTTTCCTCGGTCGGCTTCTGCACGAGCGAGTTGTAGGCCGACAGCAGCTTGGTATCGTCCAGGCCCGCCGTGGAGATGCCTGCTGCATTCAGCGCGGCGAGGATGTGTTCTTTCACTGGATCGTCCTTGTGGTTGGTGATCGGCACGTAGGCGACCTTGCGGGTCACTTCGACTGCTTCGCCCACAAATGCTAGGGAGCCATCTGCAGAAATCGCATATCCCTGTTTGAACAGGCGGTCGTCGCGATCCACCCACACGAACTCGCGCGCATAGACCTCGCGCGGCCACGAGCCCTCGGGCAGCAGCGCGCGCAGTCCAGAGTCGATCTGGTCGAAGCTCAGTTCGCTGCCGTTGCCCAGCAGCTTGCGCAGCAGGGTCTTGAGCAGGCCTTCGCCGCGCCGGTCGACCGGGTCGGTGTTGACGCTGACGGTCTCGACCTCTTCCTCCTCGCCCTGCGCATTAACGAACATGCCGATGCCCTCGGCGGGCGTGCCGGCGGGTGTCTCGGTCAGCAGGATGGCCAGATGGTCGAACTGCATGTTCGTGGCGACCGAGGTGTAGGCCTTGCCTAGGCTCTCGCCACTGGCTTCCACTTCCTCGAGCATCAGGCCGGAGCTCACGCCGATCGGATCGGTGTTCGTGCCAGCAATGGCGGCGTCGAGGCGGGAGACAACCTCCTTGCCGGCCGGCAGCGCGATCGCCTGGGCGGCATTGACGTTGATGTCGCAAAGCGCACGGCCGCCCTCGTAGCGGCTGTTGACGCACCAGGCGCCGATCCACGACGAGCCAAGGGCTTCACCGTTGGACGCGCTGATGTGGCGCCCCTTGCGGTCTTTCGGATGGCCAGCCGGTGCGGGCTTCGCTTCGAGGCTGCCGACGCTCTTTGCCAGCTCCTTGCCGGTGTAGAGCCGCTTGTTGAGCACGATGCCGTCGACAGCGTGCACCACGTCGCGGATCGTGATGATGTCGCCGTTGCGGCTGACGTTCACCGAGTTGACCGTGGTCAGGATGTTGATGCGCTTCTTCGACATTGCATGCCTCGCGGTGGGAATGCTGTCGAATGCTAGGGAGAGGCCCGGCGCCAATGCAAAAGGCCCTGAGCGAATGCCCAGGGCCTTCGGAACGTGCCGGTTGCCCGGCGTCAGGGGTTCAGGTTGAGGGGCACATGCGCCACGAGCCCGACACCTGCGGGCGCTCGCGCTTGGCGAGGCGCAGCACGAAGGCGCGGGCCTGCACGAACAACACCTGCGGGCGAGCGAAGCCCTCGCCATAGCTGCGCGCAGCCAGCTTGAAGCCATTGAGGAAGATTGCCTTGATCGTGCGCGCGATGGCCGCCACCGGCTCCTTGACGCAGGCGTAGGACCAGGCACCGACAGACAGGCACGCAGCGAAGGCGAGCGAGGCGAAACCGAAGAGTCGAGAACGGATCATGGTCATTCCTTGAGGTAATTGAGGAGAGGGAATCTCGAATACTAGGAAGGTGCCGCCAGAACGGGAAAGGCCCCGAGCACACGCCCGAGGCCTTTGGGTATCACCGCATCTGGAAGCAGCTTGGCGATCAATATGCGCCTCCGTTCCCCTGCCGATTTCCCCGCGGGTTCACTGGGGTAAAGCATCCGATCATTTGCCCCTGATCGGCCCAGTTCGGCTACTGGTTTATGCGGGGTCCGACGCTCCGGCAGATGAAGATGCTACGGACACCGACCGACTCGGGCGCGAAACTCCTTGCGTTCTTGGCAGCCAAGCAAGATGATATGACCTTCTAGTGACCACCAAAGGAAGTCAAAGTGATCAACAAAGAGGGCTTGGTTGACCTTGTAGAGTCAGATTCGGTTGCCTTGACACTCTTCACGAGGCTCTCAAAGCGCAAACGCAATGCAGGCGTCACAACGGTTCCGCAAGTAATGAAGCTCACCGGGCAGACGCGGAGAGAGTGGGTAATCTTGCTGTTGAAGCAGATGGACGCGTTGGGCTTGGGAAAGTTTGTCGTTGGGCGCGGCGGCTACGAGTCCCGATTTGAATGGAGCGTGAAAATGACAATGGCTGCGGCCGCGGCTTTGAAGCTCGAAGACTTCGACGTCGCAGATTTGTCCGACTGGGATCTGGAGCCTGAGGAAGCCGATATCACCTTCTCTGATGAGGATGTAGACGTCGAGGATGGTCACCTTAGACACTCATTCCATTTGAGAAAGGGCCTGACTCCTATCGTCTTCGAGCTTCCATCTGATCTCTCGCCCGCGGAGGCTGCACGGCTGGCTCGTTTCGTCAGGTCGCTGCCGTACGACGCGGAAGCGGAACCGATTTAGGCGTAGTTGACTGCCAGGTCTTGCGCTCGTTCGCCATGGCCGACAGCAGGTACTTCGAGAGGATCGGCTGACCGTCGGCATTGAGCAGCGCCTCGGTCTGCGCGCAGTAGCAGCGAAAGCGGTTCCCGTTGACCGCATAGAAGGCCTTCACCTCATCGCGCGAGTAGGTGTGGCCCAACCGCGACGCGTGCCAGCTGCGCGTGGTGGGCTTGAACGCCGAGGTCCACAGAAGCGCCGTGCGGATCCCGAGCTGGGCCTCGGCGTCCTCGCCCTCTGCGATTCGTGCTTCGCGCAGGGTGCCCGGGATCTCGGTCTGCGCGTAGAGCGCGGCGCGCGATCGGCTCACGTCAAGCCGCTCCATGATCTCAGTGCGCACGGCCTTCGGGTTCTTGCCGTCGACCGGCGCGGCCGATCACGCCGGCCAGGTCGGAGCGGGCCTGTGCGGTCAGGCCAGTCCAGTATTCGTTGCTGCGCACGCGCGCGATTGACGCGCGCAGGCGGTAGGGCTCGCTGAAGACGATCGTCTCCAGGCTGCGTGCCGCGGCGTAGGCCGCCGACAGGTTGCCGAGGTTCGCCGCCGACTGCGCGGTGCCGAGCTGGGCTGCCTCTTCCTGGTAGATCGACCACCACGCCACGTGCCCGCTGACGCGGCCGTCGTTGATCCAGCGCTCCAGAGCCGCCTGCAGGTCCACCATCGTCTGGTCGAGCACCTGCGGCGTGGCGCCGTAGCGAACTAGCGTCGGCGCCTCGGTGCCTTTGTCGTCGTTCGCTGCATAGACAGGGATGCGGTCAAACACGGCCAGCACATCGCGCGCGAGGCCGCGGTATCGCCGGTTGATCTCGGCGAAGGCGCGGCGCATGAGGCCGGCCGTGCCCGTGCGCTCGCGCGGGTTGCCCGGGATGATCGGGTTCGGGACTCGGTCAGCCATTGCGCGCCCTACGGCGCCACACGGCCGCGCGCTCAGCAAGCTCAGCCGCGTCGCACTTCGCAGCGTGCTGGCGCGCCTCCCGACGGTAGCGGCGGCGTGCGCGCGTGCTGGTGCTCAGCGATGCGGTGGATCTGCGCCACGACTCGAAGGCACGGCGATCCTTGCGAGCGGCGGTCATTTCCCCGGCCCTCCCGTTTCGCGGCTGACGTCGAAGATCGATCGCGCGTGCGCGTCGAGAACATCGGCCGCGTTCAGAGCCGCCCGCTCCAACTCGTTGTAGACGAGCACCTCGGCCACCTCGAAGCCGGCATGTCGCGAGTTGGGAAACCGCCGCTTATGGTCGACAAGCCACTCGCGAGCCTCACGCTCTGGATTGCTGCAGTCGCTCCGGCTGAAAGTCATGCAATAGGATTTCTCGACTGGATGCTGAACGCGCCACTCGACGCAGCCGGTGGCGAGGAGGCGCAGGTGGGCGGCGATATCGGCGCTACTCACGCTGGAGCTCCGGACGTCCCAGGCTCGAAGCCCGGCATGTGCACCAACCTCTTCGCGCCTGTTTCCTTGATCGTGAGTTCCACGCTGTTCAGTTCACCCGAGCGCCCATCGTCGAGCCAAGTCAGCCCCTGCACTTCGGCGCCGAGAGCCTGCATGCCCTTACCGAAGTCGAACCATGCGACCAGATCCGGGAGGAAGCGTTCGAACTCCTCGCGCGACAGGACCATGAGGTCAGCGAAGCGGTCGAACGCGCGTTCGAGCGGGATGTCGGAAGTCTTCAAGGCAAGCCCCTTGCACAGCACAACGAAGGCGGCAGGCTTGCTTAAGGCTCTTCGGGTTGCATCCCTATCCGCCTCACCCATGCTAGGAAGGCGCCGGAGCACAGGCCATACTTCCGCAGGAGGTGGAGATGGCTGAGTTCAATACGAAGGCAGATGTTCAGGCTTGGGTAGATGGGACCGAGAACGGTGCCGAAGACTTGCGCTGGGCACTGAGCATCGGTACGTTCAACGGACAGAAACAGGACATGGCGCGGGCTTGGCTGCACTCGTACGAGCTGGAACTTGCCGCGGAGCACGAGAAGGTCATGCGCACGGCAGCGACTGACTCAGCGAAAGCGGCCAAAGACTCCGCTCGTGCGGCCTTGATCGCAGTGCTCTGTTCTGTCGCGGCCCTGGCTCTTGCGGCGTGGCCTTACTTGGTCGGATCAGGGCCCTGACGCTTCACCGTGCCCGGCGCGCCCTCGTTCGGGTCGACATCAAGGTCACCCTCCTCCGGCATGCCGTCATCTGCCCGCGGCTCGAAGCCCACCATGGCGCGCAGCTCGTTCGCATCGAACAGCGGCTCTGTCAGTCCAGCCTGGAAGGCCTGCTGCATCGCAGCCGTAGCCTTGCCAAGGTTCGTGAGCTTCTCCAGGTCGCTCGGCGCGTTGACCGGCGGCCACTCGACCTCAAAGTCCCCTGCATCGATCACCCCTGCCGCCTGCATGCGCCGCACGAACTCCTCGAGCATGGGCGTCAGAGCATTGGCCTGCCGCGATGCGCACCGCGCGCCGAAGTCGGCCTTGTCTTCGTCGCTGGCCAGCCGCCCGGTCTGCTGCCCGAAGAGGATGGTGAAAGGGATGCGTACCGAGGCGGCGAACAGGTTCGCAGCGAAGGTGCCGGGCCCGGCCGGGTCGGAGATGGTCGTCTGCAGCGTGGTGGCCTTGCCGCTCTGCATGACGATCGAGGCGTCCTGGTTGCGATTGAGACGGCGGGTCTGGCTCTCATGGGCCTCACGCACAGTCTGGGCCGGCGCCCCGTTCTCTCCGGGGATCGCCTGCGGCGTGGACTGCGGGTCGTATTCGAAGACCACGGTGCGCGCGCTGTTCTTGAGGAACGACTCCGCGCTGCCGCCGCTGATCTTCTCCAGGTCGACCAAGCTGTTGAAGCCCGCCTTGAGCAGCGGCACGCCTTCGAACATGTCGCCGACGCTGCCCTCGGCAAGGATCTGCACGCGGCTGTGGTGCACGTCCTGCCACTCGTCGGGCTGGCCCTGCGTCTCCGTGCCGCCGACCTTGCGCGCGCGGTATTGGAAGGTGACCGGCTGCCCGTAGCGCTCCGACGTCTTGTCCTCCTCCCACTTGGTCACCTTGATCTGGTTCTCAAAGACGGGCACGAGGTCTACCATCTTCGTCGCGGTGGTGAGCGGTTGGCTCAGCAGCTGGTTGTCCGCCATGCGGTAGATCAGCGCCGCATACCGGCCGACCAGGTTGCGCCGGTCGAAGTCGCGCAGCTTCTGCCAGCCGTTGATGGCCTTGAGCACCGCGCCCGCTTTCTTCTCCCAGGGCGTTTCCTTGTCGGCCGCCGGCTGCTTGATGCGGGGCAGCTTCTGCCAGCAGCCATCGAGCAGGCGGTGCACGGCGCCATGACCCGCGCCGCCACGGTCATAGGCGAGCTGGTAGTCGTCGAAGGTCAGCGCCTGCTTGTAGCCGTACTGGTTCCACGCGTTCGGGCGCTTGGCGTCGAGCCCGGTGAAAAAAGCAAATAGTTCCTCGCGCGTTCGGATGGTGTCGGGATCGGTCATGCCCGCACATGCTAGGAAGACAGTGCGTCTTGGCTTAAAGTGCCCTTTCGTTACAACATTACATCATGCGACTAAAAAAAGTTCGGCTATTCAATGGCTATAAGCGTTTTCAGGATTTAACAATTGACTTGGGCGACTCCCCGAAGAAAATTGTTGTCCTAGTAGGTGGAAATGGATCAGGGAAAAGCAGCGTTTTTGACGGGCTTATGATGAAGCTAACCTCACATATTGCAATCGGCAATAAAGGGACCAAGAATTATAGATATCATTCAATGAATGGAGACCCTACGCTTCAGCATGACAGTGTCAAGTTGGATTTTGTTGAAGGCACTTGGGAAGAAGTCTGGAGTCAAAAAGCATCGCGCGGAACGCATGGCACGATATTTTCGCTCCGCAGCCCATATCGGTATAACAATAGCCTGAACGTAACAAGCTCTTTTGCAGTTCCAGATATTGAACTGAATCAGTACGGCGCTTCTTCGCTCTCCGATTTGGACGACAAAATGGAGGAAAACTATCGTAGATTGTTCAGCAAATACAATCAATATATGAATGCCAATGATAGCAAACCCAGCGACGCAAAGCGACACATCATCGGGCAACTCAACAACTCCATCACCAAGTGCCTTGCGCTTAGCATTTCAAGCCTAGGAAATATTGAAGATGGAAAAGGCTCGCTGTATTTTGTAAAACCAGATCATCAACGAGAATTCCCATTTGATGTCCTCTCTTCCGGGGAAAAGGAAGTCGTCGACATTTTGCTTGATTTGTATCTTCGCGCAGATAAATACGATGACACCGTATTCCTCATAGATGAGCCGGAGCTGCACATAAACTCTGCTATTCAGCGAAAACTTCTCCATGAAATCGTTGAACTGATCGGCCCCAAATGCCAATTATGGATAGCCACTCACAGCATCGGCTTCTTGCGCGCAATTCAGGAAGGCCATGCAAATGAGACCCAGGTGATCCATTTTGAAGATGGACTAAGTCTCGCCAATACAGCGGCAACGCTTCATCCAAGCGCGATGACTGCAACAAAATGGCGTGAAGTTTTTTCAGTCGCGCTGGATGATCTTTCCCACTTGGTAAGCCCTGAACGTATCGTCTATTGCGAAGGACGAGATGCGCCCGGGCCGAACGGACGAGAAAGAGGTCTAGACGCGATTGTATTCAACATAATCTTCTCCAGCACTCATCCAAACACGCTCTTCGTTTCGAGCGGCGGCAACACAGAACTGGACCAACGCAGCCAAATCGCAATATCTATTCTATCTAAGGCCCTTCCTTCACTTAAGGTCCTCGTTCTCAAAGACCGTGACATGATCTCGGGCGGCAAGAGCGTTGCCAAAGATCGAGCTGATTACTTAACTTTAAATAAGGAAAATCACAGGGTATTGATACGCTTTGAGATAGAAAATTATCTGTTCGACAAAGAGATTCTCCAGAACTACTGCCAAGCAAATGACCTTTCATTCGATGAACCGGCTTACGACGCATTGATTACCAACATCGTCGATGACCATGTCAAAGACGAATATGCCAAAATCAAAAATATCTGTGGCATCAAAATGAGCATCAGTGCCGACCGATTCAAAGAGCTGCTGGCGCGTCATATCCTCCCGGAGACGCAGGCATACAAAGAGCTTCTAAGCTGCATCTTCTAGGTAAAGATACCCGCCTGTGGATTCACGAAGTGCCCGAACGCTTCGCTGCAAGCATCTACGTCATCGTCGTGCGCAGCCTCAGGGAAGGCCTCCAGGTTGTCGTAGAGGTCGCCGTTCCATGGGCCGCGCAGCACGTCCACATTCCCCGCCTCGCACTGCGCGCTGAAGGGCGAGAAGCGCACGATCTTGTCGCCGGTGGGTCGCGTTGTCTTGGCGATGTAGCCCGCCAGCTTGATGACTAGCGTCTGAGCCTGCGACTTTCCCGCCTGCCCCGGATCCTGAGGCAGTCGCACGATGACCGACCGGCCGTCGGCCGCCGCCGTGTTCATGATGGTCTGCTCGACGGTGTGCGGCGCCGCGCGCAGGGCCACACGGTGCAGGATGATGTAGCGCCCCGTCGACCGGCTGCGGCCAAGCTTCACGCCTGAGGTCCAGTCGGGGTCGTTGTTGTCGGTCTTCTCGGTGGCGGCCAAGTCCCAGCCGCGCACGATATCGAGGTCGGCGGGCGCCGCCTCCACCACCTTGACCCAGTGCCGCTTGAAGTACAGGCCCGAGGCCGGCCGAATCTTCCAGTTGCCATCCGCCAGCCGCGCGCGCTCGACGGCGTTCTGCGCGGCCAGGTTGGCGCCGTAGCCTGGGTCGGCCTTCATCAGCGCCTGGTTGTCGGAGAGCTTGGCAGCGATGAAGGTGACCGACTTCGGCTGCACGTCGTCCCCATGCAACGCACGGAGCTCCTCGACGCTGTCGCCCCAGATGGTGGCGTCGTTGATGCGCACGAACCAGCGCACCACGCCTGAACGCTCCGGGTACGGCAGGCCGGTGTCCTGGTTGATCCACCACGAGATGAACTCCGCCACCCAGGAATCGGCGTCCGGGTTCGTGCTGGCCCGGATGTAGGGCTTGATGCCCGACATGGACCGGTTGCGGCTCAGCATGTAGACGAACTGGGCCTTGGTGAAGTGCGTGAGCTCGTCGAAGCAGATCCGCGGGATCTGCGAGCCCTGCCAGTCGTAGACGGTCGACTCGTGCTCCAGGTGGGCGAAATTGACCCGGCCGCCCTTGGCCCATTTCCATTCCAGGACGTGCTGCGTGGGCGTGCCGCCCGCTACCGGGTACAGCTTGGCGCTCTCATCCCACAGGCCGCCAGGGTTGCGCACCTGCACGGTGTTGCGCCGGAAGAAGACCGCGGCGAACTCGGGATTGCGGGTGACGTGCCGCAGCGGCTCCAGCAGCAGGGCCCAGGACTTACCGCCGCCGGCGGCACCGCCGCAGGTGGCGATGTCTGCAGGGCTGGATAGAAAGCGCTCCTGCGGTCCCGGCTGCGGCTTGATGACCGTGACGGTGGCCGAAGCCTCAGCGGCCATTGTCCGGCAGGTAGAACTGCACCGACTCGGTCTGCGTCTGCACCGGCTTTCCGTCCTTGCCGTTAAGCTCGCGCCGGTTTGTAAACGCGCCGCCCAATTCCTTTCAGATAGGCGCGACCTTAAGCGCTTTCTGAACGAGCCGGACCATCTGCGCCAGGCTGCTGCCCTCGTCGACCCCATACCGGCAACGCGGGACGCTCGTCATGTCTTGAAAGTCGTGGTCCGCCATGAGCCAAATCGAGCCCGGCCCTGGGTCCATCCGAACATCGGTGGTCACACCCGTCATCCAACTCTTGGCCTAAATTGCTCGTCGAAATCGCCCAGTTCCGGCATCTGGAAAAGCTTCCGCTGGTCTAGCGCCGTGATTTGCTCATCGAGCGACGTGAGGAGTCCGCGCCTCGCATCGTCGGTCACGTAGGGCACATGAAACGCCACGAAGGGCTCGTACACCTCGTACCCCACATAGCCGAGCGTGCCTTGCATGACGTGGCGCAGCATGCCCATGGTCAGGTCGCCGTGAATAGCTTCAGGGCCGAACATGTGCTCTCTTCCACCCAGCGAGGTCAGCACGATGGCCTTGCGGCCCGCCATGCCGCCACGGTCGTAAACGCGGCGCCCACCGTAGAAGGTGCCCGACAACAGAACGCGGTCGAACCAGCCCTTGAGCATGGCGGGCACGGAAAACCAGAAGACCGGAAACGCGAAGACGAGCAACTCTGACTCGAGGACGGGCTCGAGTTCGTCGACGATGTCCCGCGCCAGCGTTCCATGTTCGCGCGCGTGGCGCTGCTCGAGCGAATAGACGAGGTGCTCGGGGTTGCTGCGGCTTCCGAAGTCCTCGACGCTCGCCACAGGGTTGAACTGCTTGGCATAGAGATCGGAGATCGTGACCTGCCACCCCGTGCGCTCCAGGCTGGCGCGTGCGGTCGCTGCCATGGCGCCGACGAAGGACTTGGGTTCCGGATGGCAATAGACGATGTGTGCGCGCTTCATGTGCCGCCCTCTCCGGCCTTGCGGCGCTCCATGACGGACTGGTTGATGGCCGAGATCTCCTCGTCGATCCGCGCATGAAGATCGCCTTCGAGCGAAAGCCAGTCCTTGACGCGCTTGAACATCGGGGGGGGCTTGGCCGCCAGCAGCTTCGCGCGGTGAACAGCTGCTGCGCGCAACGCTGCAGAGGGCTGCAGTTCGGTCACCAGGCCCCACGCATGCGCCGTCTCGCCGTCGATCGGCTCTGCACCCAACAGCAACTGGCGAGCGCGCAAAGAGCCCACGGCTCGCGCCAGCAACAAGCTGCTGCCCGCTTCAGGCGCGATGCCAAGGTCGAGAAACGGAAAGCGCAGTGACGTGCGCGGCGCAGCGACCACCCAATCGGCGTGCAGCAGTGCGGTTGCACCGATGCCCACGGCCCAGCCTTGAATGGCGATGATGAGTGGCTTGCGCAAGGCGGCCAACGCATGCAGAAACCGCGGCACCGGATCGTCAGCCGACTGCGGCCATTGGTCGAACGCCTTCAGGTCGTGCCCCGCGCAGAACCCGTCGCCTGCACCGCAGAGCAGCACCGCGCGCACGTCATCGTCGGCGTTCGCGTTTTTGAACTCGCGCGCAAGCAAATCGAACATTGGCAAGTCGATCGAGTTGCGTTTGCTCTGGCGGTCGATCTCGAGAGTCAATACACCTTCGTCGCGGCGGATGTTGACGTCGCTCATGTCAGATCACCCCGTCCCGAACCAGCCGCGCGATCTCCTCTTCCGGAAGACCGAGTTGCTCGCCGAACACCTGTTCGTTGTCCGCGCCGATGCCGCGCGCCGTCCGCTGCGGCGCACAGGCATGGTTGCCGAAGCGAGGCACCACGCCAGGGATCCGGACCTCGCCGAAGTCCTCGTCCTCCACCGATCGCAGGAACCCGCGGGCGCGCACCTGCGGGTCTTCGATGATCTGCTTGGCAGAGTAGACCGGTGCGATCGCGCCTTCACAGGCCTCGAAGCGAGCGAGCACGTGGGCGAGATCGTTGTCCGCGAACCAGTCGCTGAAGATCAGGTTGATCGCGCCCGCATGCTTGCATCGGTCGATGTTGCGGCGGAAGCGGGGATCGTCGACGAGATCGGGTCTGTCGATGGCGCGGCAGTTGCGGGCATACAGCGCGTTGGTGCTCCCAGAGAGCGACACCCAATGGCCATCGCGCGTCGGGTACACCCCCGTGGGCGCCGCGTACTGGCTCACGTTCCCGGAACGTCCGTGCGATTCACCGAGCAGATCGTGTTTCAACGTCAAGAAATCGAGCAGCTTGAGCACGCCTTCGGTCATCGACAAATCGATTTCCTCGCCGCTCGCAGCCGGATCGCGGGCCTGCTTCCACAGCGACGACATCACGCCCAGCGCCCCGAAAAGCCCACCGATCGAGTCGCCGATCGGGTAGCCGACATGCATGGGCTGGCCGTCGGCCTCCCCCGTGATGTAAGTCATCCCGCCCATGGCTTCGAAGATTCGGGCGAAGCCGGGTCGGTCCTTGTAAGGGCCGTCCTGTCCGAAGGCGGTGGCCCGAAGGATGACAAGGCGCGGCTGCGCCCTCCACAAGGTCTGGGCGTCGAGTCGCCAACCCGCCAGCGTTCCAGGTCGGAAGTTTTCCATCAACACGTCCGCCTGCGCGATCAACCTCAGGAACAGTTCTCGGCCTTCGGTCTTCCGCAGGTCGAGCGAGGCGAGGCGCTTGTCCCGGTTGAGGACCTTCCACCAGATTGACTTTTCGTCCTTGAAGGGCGCAAAGGTGCGCAGGCCATCGCCACCTTCTGGCAGTTCGATCTTCAGGACGTCGGCGCCGTAGTCGCACAGCAGCGCCGCGGCCGTCGGCGCAGCGACGATGGTGGAGATGTCGATCACGCGCAAACCCGCGAGCGGGCCGTTGCGGGTGGATGTCTTGGTGGTCACGTTCGGTTGTCCGGTTGAAAGCCGAGTTCGCTGGCATCGCGATCCCAGTCGTAGGCCAATGCCTGCTTGGCTGTGAAGCGGCGGGCTGCGTCCTGGTGGTAGTCCGCACTCATCGCAATGCCCTGCGCAACAGCTTCGAGTGCACCCATCTCGCGGTAGTCGGCATGAGCGCTCTGGGCGAGCAGCCGTTTGGTAGCAGCAAACACTTCTGCCGGTCCATCGCAAAGCCTGCGTGCTGCTTCGCGTGCACGCTCGGCAAGCTTGTCGGCCGGATGGATCGCATGAACGATGTGCATGCGGCGCGCTTCGTGCGCGTCGATGCTTCGTCCGGTGATCAGAAGGTCGCGCGCGGCACCAAGCCCCGCCACCCTTTGCAACAGATGGTGCGCTCCGAAATCGGGGACAGCACCGACGCGGGCGAATGACATGCAGAAGCGTGCCTCCGGCGTGGCGATCACCAGGTCGGCGTGCAACGCGAGACCGAAGCCCCCACCGAATGCGGCGCCGTCGACTGCCGCAATCACCACCGCGCGCAGTTCGAGCAGGCGCCGCAGCCAGGCGTTGTCCCTCTCGATGCGCTGACGTGTCGACGCCTCGGAGTGCTGCTCGGGCTGTTCCAGTCGCGCCGTCATCTCGCGAACATCGCCACCGGCGCTGAAACTTCCGCCCGAGCCACGAAGGATCAGCACGCGGACTTCCGTGTCGCCTTCGATGCGATCGAGCATGCGCACGTAATCGCGGCGCAGCGGTTGCCCGAGCGGATTCCGGGCCCGGGGCTGGTCGTGCACGAACTCCGCAATTCCGGCTTCCACATGCAACGTGGCGACCTCGAATCCTTCCGTCTGGTCGCCGGTCATGCAATCCCTCCTGCGCTTGAAACCACAGCCACGCTCAGTTCTTCAGAGAGAGTTTCAGCTCGTCCCCCAGCTTGCTGACGCGTGCACGCTGCGCGTTGAAGTAGCTCGCCGCCTCTGCCGCCGAACTGGATTCGGGCTCCACGCCCAACTGCGCAAGTTGCTGCCGCACTTCAGCCGTTGCCAGGACCTCGCGCAACTGTTTGTTCAGTGCATCGACCACCGGCTTCGGCGTCCCGATCGGCGCGAACATCATGAACCAAGGGGTCAGACCTTCCACGTCTTTGGTGATGCCGACCTCCCGGCCGGTCGGAATGTCAGGCTGAATGGCGGATCGCCTGGGTTCGGTCACGGCCAGCAGCCGAGCCTTGCCGGCTTCGACCATCGGCCGAGCCACCGCGTACTCCATCATCGCGAAGTCGACCTCGCCCGCCCCCACCGCGGTGGCGGCCGGCTGGGTCCCCTTGTACGGAATCGACGTGACGGGCATGCCCTCGGCGCGAGCCAGCGTAAGGCCTGCGATGTGCGGATTGCTGCCGTTTCCGGGGTGTCCGAGCGTGAGCTTGCCGTCCTTCTTGCCGAGCGCCACGAACTCCTTGTAATTCTGGGCGGGGAGATCCTTGCGCACCATCAGGAAGGTCGGCGCGCGACCGAGCATCGAGATCGGCACGAAGTCTTTGTCGGGGGCGAAACTCACGCCGTCGAACATCAGCGGAAAAGCTGTCGTGACGGCCGTCGCGAGGCCGATCGTGTAGCCGTCGGCACTGGCCTTCTGTGCAGCTTCGATGCCGATCCGCGTGGCGGCGCCGGGTTTGTTGTCGACGATGAACTGCTGGCCCATGCGCTCGCTCAGCATGCGCGCAAGAATGCGCGCCAAGCCATCCGTCGCCCCACCGGGGGCGAAGCCAAGGATGATCTTGACAGGACGCTCGGGGTAATCCGCCGCGTGAGCGACCGTCCCCATGGGCAATGCAACGGCATTGATGCACAAGGCGATGGCACAGCTGCGCGAGATGCGGCGAATCAGGCAGGTTGCTCTCATGTTTGTCTCCTCGGCACCATCCGGTGGGTCCCGTTCAGCGATTCTTCAACCTTCCGTCGGGGTGCGTCCCACCCAAAACGGGTGGGTGGGTGGTCCCCTACCTAGAATCAGGTTGTGCGCCACATGACATCCCGCCGAGCCCCATCGCGTGACACGCCTATGCCACGTCCGCGTTTGCTCGAGCCGCTGCAGCAAGCACGCGAGCTGCGTTGCGTCGTCATCACCGCACCGCTCGGAAGCGGCAAGACATCGATTCTGCAGACGTGGGCACGCAAGGCGAGTTCGGGGCGCACCACGTTCGTCTGGCTGAATGGCGGGTCGCCCCTGGCTCGGCAGCTGCTCTTGCGCTGCGCCGAGGCCCAGCCTGAGCTTGCATCGGTGCTTCCCCAGGACCTTCCAGAAGACGAAGAGACGGCACTCGCCCACATCGCCATCGCGTTGACGCGGGCGGCTGGGCTGATCAAGCGACGTTTGATCGTTGTATTCGACGACTTGCAACACCTGCGCGATACGTCCGTCCTCCAAGGTCTTCAGCCTCTGCTCGACCACGCCCCGCCACGACTGCAGTGCGTGTTTGCAAGTCGTGCGCAGCTGCCTCTTTCGCTGGGCCGACTGCGCTCGCACGGGCAACTGCTCGAGTTCGACGCCGCCGACCTGGCATTCACCGCCGCAGAAGCCGAGGCACTGTGGCAATGGCAACTCGGCGCGCGGGTCTTCTCCTCGGCACGAGCCAATCTGCAAGGCTGGCACCGGGCATCGGGCGGCTGGGCCACGGCGGTGGCGTCGATCGGGCGAACAGCGCCTGAAGGACTTGCACATGACGCATCGCTGCGCGGTGCCTGCGAGCTGCTCGAAGCCGAAGTGATGACCCGGCTGAACCAGCGCCAACGCCGCATGCTGACGCGGCTGTCGTGCGTGGAGATCTTCGATACGAGCCTGGCTGCGCAAATCAGTGGGCGGCCACCGGCCGAATGTGCCTCGTTTCTGGAGCGCTTCACCGATACCGGGTTTCTCACGCATACGTCGAGCGGAGATGTCGACGGGTGGCGATTGCATCCGACGCTGGGGTTGTACCTCCAACAACAATTCGCGATGCTGCCGAGCACGCTCCGGCGCGAAACGCATCGGATCGCGAGCAACCATCTGGCCGATCGAGGAAGGCAGTGCGATGCAGTACGGCAGGCGGTGGCAGCTGCCGACATGCAACGCGCTGCCGATCTGGTCGAGGGCTGGGCCGGCGACTTGTTCAAGTCCGGCCAGCACGAAGCGCTCGCCGAATTGGTGCGGCTGGTGCCGCCATGCGCGTCCTCGCAGCACCCCCGCCTACAGCTCTGGAACACTTTGCTGGCCCTGATGGAGCATCGCTTCGTCGATTGCGCACTCATGCTGGCCGGGCTGGAGCGCGATGTGCGTCGGGGCGATCGCTCCACGCGCAGGCGGATGCGTGTCTTGCAATGCTGGCTCGCGGTGTTCCTCGACGACATGGACGCCGCCGCCGCCCTGCTCGCGGACTCTGGCGCAAGTGCAGCGCCGAGCGCCGACGAGATCACGCTGGCCGCCGAGCGGAACGTCGTCTCCTGGATCCACATCTACCGCAACGACTACCAACGTGCGCGAGACGTTCAGCGGAACGCTGAAGGCAATGCGATTGCCACGCCACGCGGTACCTTGTTCGGATCGCTGACCGGCCGCTGCATGGCTGGACTGAGCCATGCGCTCGAGGGCCGAATGGATGCGGCCGAGCGCACCTACCGCGAAGTCCTTGAAAGCTGCGAGGCCAATGGCGCGACCGACCCGGCTTGCATCGATGCCGCGGTGCTCGCGACCGGCCTGCTCGGCGAGACGCTGTACGAGCTCAACGACTTGCGTGGCGTGCTCGGCCTGGAAGCTCGCCTGGGAGAGCTTAAACAGCGGTCGCTGCCCGACACGCTGCTGCGCGTCATGCTCGCGATCTGCCGCGCCCACGCGCTGCAAGGCCGTACGGGAGATGCACTGCGTATTGCCATCGAGCTCCACGCCTATGCCGAGACGCGCAAGCTCGACCGGTTGATGTCGTATGCATTGCTGGAGCAGCTGAGGCTGCACCTGTTGCGCCATGAGTCCGTCTCTGCAGATTCCGCGTGGAAGCAGATTGCCGGCCTGCGCAAAGCGTACGAGAACGAGGAAAGCACGACCTTGAGCGAAGTCGCCGTGGTCGCGGACCGTGCCGAGATACTGGTGCACATTCACCACGGCCGCTCGGAACTTGCGCGCACGCGCATCGCCGGACTGATCGACATCTGCCGGCGACGTGGCCGGCACCGTCGTGTGGCCGCACTGCATTTTCAGCATGCGACGATGGACCGCGAACTCGGCGACCTCGAGAACGCGGCACGACACGCGCGAGAGGGCCTGCGCCTGGGTGCGAAGCTCGGGCTCGTGCGCAGCCTGCTCGATGCGCATCCCGACGTGCCGAATCTGCTGGCCGACGCGCTCGCAGGGAACGCCGACACCCTGCTTGCCTTCCACGCAGACCGCCTTCGTGCAGCGTCTGGTTTCGGGCCGCTCCACGCCAGCGCGTTGAGCGTCATGGCCGCTGCACGCCTTGCACCCCATTCGGTGGTGCCGGCCATTGCATTGAGCACGCGCGAGGAAGAGATTGCGCGTCTCCTGTCCGATGCGCTGCCCAACAAGGAGATCGCACGGGGACTCGGCCTTTCACCCGAGACTGTGAAATGGCACATGCGCAATATCTTCGTCAAGCTCGGCGTCGGGACGCGCTATCAGGCTTTGGTCGTGCTTCGCGCGAGGTCGCCTTAAGCTGCCATGTCATCGCGTTGGTGACCGGCCGGACCCTCAACGCTGGCCCCGGCGCACATGGTTGCGGCTCACACCAGGGAGGCTCACCTTATGGCACCGCTTGCCATAGCCCCTCCGTGGGAGTGTCATCAAACTGGCGCCACGCCGACCCGGCGCGCCATCAATGCGAATCACGATGCACAGGATCCTTGCCGACAAGGTGGCGATAGTCACCGGAGCCGGACGCGGCCTCGGCCGCGCCCACGCCCTCGAACTCGCCAAACACGGTGCCCGCGTCGTCGTGAACGACGTTGGGGGCAAAAGCCCGGACTCACCGGCCGGTGCCCTTGTGGACGAAATCTCTCGCGCCGGCGGCAGCGCGATCGCCAACGACGCCAATGTCACCCAGCCCGCGCAGGTCGAGGCGATGGTCGCGGCCGCTGAGGCGCAATGGGGGAAAGTGGACATCCTCATCAACAACGCCGGCATCCTGCGCGACAAGAGCTTTGCGAGGATGACGCTCGACGATTTCCGCCTCGTGCTCGAAGTGCACTTGATGGGGGCCGTGCACTGTACTCACGCGGTCTGGGCTGGAATGCGCGAGCGCCGCCATGGTCGCATCGTCTTCACCACATCGTCGTCCGGACTCTATGGCAACTTCGTTCAGGCCAACTACGGCGCGCCAAAATGGCCTTGGTGGGGTTGATGCAGACGCTCGCCATCGAGGGTGAGAAGTACGACATCCGCGTGAACTGCTTAGCGCCCACTGCAGCCACAGGGCTGACAGAAGGAGTACTGCCCGCTGAAACGCTGGCGGCACTTGCGCCAGAGAGAGTCAGTCCCGGCCTGATCGCGTTGGTGGATTCAGAACCCCAACGCTGCGCCTTGACAGCGAAGACATCATCGTCACCGGCGGGACCTCAGGCATCGGACCAGTGCCCGCAACGAATGCGGCACGGTGCGAGCAGCTTCTGGATTGGAGTGCTCATTGACGGGATTTGACTTCGGATACGGCACCGCAGTCCCGCACCCGATCTCGTATTGACATCACGCTTTCAGCATGGCGTCCAGATCGGACAGGCCATCGATCGGATCTTCGCGCGCTACCCGGCTTTCTTGCGCGAACGGAAGGCGGCAACCTTCATACGGTTACCGCACACGGCCATGCTGCACCAGCGACGGCGGTGCGATTTGGTGAGGTCATGAAAGAGCAACGTGCAATCCTCGCCCTCGCACTGTCTCACCAGATCGAGCCGCTCCCCTGTGAGCAGGTCCACCATGGCCTCGGCAACCGGTTCGAGCAGGCCGATCGCGCTGGTGGTGTCACGACGCTTGACCACCTTGAAGCTTGCTGTCTCGCCATCCCATTGCAGTTCTCGGGTCGGGTTGCCCAACTTCAACACCCGGTTCACCAGATCAGCATCCGCCTTCCGCCCGGCCTTGGCAGCCCTCACCATCGCCTTGCCGGCCGCGCGCATCTCCAAGGCGAGCGCCAGCAGACCCTCCGGGGCCATCTCAGGCACCTGCGGCAACAGCCCAGCTTGCTTCAACCAGGCGACCACGCTGTCGTCATCGACAAAGCACTCGCAATGCCGAGCGCCTTCCCCGTACGCCGTGTTGATGAAGTCGAGCGCGCAGTTGTCCGCAACAAAGAGCGGCCCAGTGGCATCAGGTGTGTTTGAGCTCATGGATGCAGTGTCACCTATAAAAATACATTTGACGGGTTACCTATTCTAACGTAACCTTCATAGATTATTTTAACGGTTACTTAGGAGCTTGTCATGACTTCCAGCAAATTGATCGCCGCTGCCGGCCTGGCCACCGCACTGCTCGCCGGCGAAGCCGCCGCCGCAGACCCTTCTTCGCTGACGGCCTCGACCGCGATTCATCATCGATTCGAACAAGTCGGCGACGTGAAGGTCTTCTACCGCGAAGCGGGCAGCCGGACTTTGCCGACCGTCCTGCTGCTGCACGGTTTCCCGACGTCGTCATTCATGTACCGAAATCTGATCCCGATGCTGGCGGACCGGTACCACGTCATCGCGCCGGACCTGCCCGGCTTCGGCTTCACGGAAGCCCCAGAACGCGGTCAGTACGCCTACACGTTCGATCAGCTTGCCAAGACCATCGATGAGTTCACGGTCCAGCTCAAGCTGACTCGCTACGCGCTGCAGGTGTTTGACTACGGCGCGCCGGTGGGCTGGCGCCTGGCCGCGGCCCACCCCGAACGCATCAGCGCCATCGTTTCCCAAAACGGCAACGCGTACGAAGAAGGCCTCAGCGAAGGCTGGAACCCGATCCAGAAGTATTGGAAGGATTCGTCGAAGGCGAACCGCGATGCCCTGCGCGATTTCTTCAAGATCGACGCGATCAAGTGGCAGTACACGCATGGCACGCCCGACGACAGCCTGATTGCGCCGGAGGCATACGCCCTCGACGCCGCGCTCATCTCGCGGCCGGGCAACGACGAGATTCAACTCGATCTGTACCTGGACTATGCGAGCAACGTCGCGAAGTATCCCGAGTTCCAGACCTACTTCCGCAAGCACCAGCCGCCGCTCCTCGCCATCTGGGGCAAGAACGATCCGTTCTTTTTGCCGGCGGGCGCAGAAGCCTGGAAGCGCGACATCCCGAAGGCCGAGATCCGCTTCGTCGACACGGGCCACTTTGCACTGGAAACGAACGGCGTGGAGATCGGCACCGCCATCCGCACGTTCCTCGACAAGAACGTCAAGTGAGCTTCGGTCTGCACGGAGCGATCTCTGCTCACCCGCCGAACAGTGCCCGGTTTTCTCTCGACGCTATTCACGTCTCCTGAAGGATCAACGCAATGGAAACAAGACCACCACTGCCACCGTTCACGAACGAGTCGGCCATACAGAAGGTCCGTCTGGCTGAAGACGCCTGGAATTCGCGCGATCCAGATCGTGTTGTCTTGGCATACACGGAAGACACACAGTGGCGAAATCGCTCCGAATTTCCGGTCGGTCGTGCCCAGGCGCATGCATTTCTCACCGCAAAGTGGCAGAAGGAGCATGACTATCGCCTGATAAAAGAACTGTGGGCGTTCACGGGAAACCGTATCGCGGTCCGGTTCGCCTACGAGTGGCACGACGGCCATGACAACTGGTTCCGGAGCTATGGCAACGAGAACTGGGAGTTCGACGTACGAGGGCTGATGCAGCGCCGATTTGCGAGCATCAATGATCTCGCGATCGCCAGGGAGGAGCGCAAGTTCCTCTGGCCGTTGGGCCGCCGGCCAGACGCGCACCACGGGCTGTCCGAACTAGGACTCTAGTTTTCGATGGCGATCTGCCGATCGACGGCAAGTGGGTCAAGAAGAAGGGGATCGGGCCGGTCGCACTTGGGCGTGAGAACCGACTGATCGCCAGGCTGAAGGCCGTTGCTCATCGCCACCCGGGCCACGCACGCGTCCGGCGCTGCACACGCAGCGATAACCTGGCCCTCGCGTGTGCGATGGCATTCGATAGCGCGCTCTCCCCTTCCTTCCGCGCCCTACCAACCTCCGCTACCCGGTCCGCCTTTGAAGGGTCCGGACAGATCGGGGGTGATCCAGCCCCCGTAGAAAGGACCCGCCTGTGGCTGGGCCTTTGATCCGCCGACACGGCAGTCAAGATTGTGGGCATAGAAGGCCACACAGCCGGCGAGCGGCTCGGCACCGTGCAAGGGATGGGGGTAGCTCCAGGCGACCTGGTCCAAGCGGCGTGCGCCGTCGACCAGATTCCAATAGCGCGCTGGTCCCTTCCACTCACAGAAAGAGCCAGTCCCAGCGGGCTGCAACAGTCCAGGCCTTACGTCGGCCAGCGGCAGGTAGAAGGTCGGTGGGTGGGCCGTTTCGCGGACTGCCCAGGCGGCGCAGGTGCGCGCTACCTCAAGATGGCCCCAAAGCACGACGATCTCACGTGCTTCGCGCACGAGTTCCGGCGGCCTTGGGAAATCCCAAACCGAAACCTGCCCCGACGCAGGGGCATCCGCGAACGGGGGACGCCTCTCCCCTCGCCAAAGCCACTGCGCGCGGGCCCTTTCAAGCCAGTTGGAATCGCTGCTCATGATGAATAAGAAGATACATCACGACGCAGAGCACCGGTCAGACGCGGAGAACCCGGTGGTCCGGAACCACGCGCTTTCGGCAGTGACCGTGATGCCGAGGATGTGCACATGCGGCCGAACTGCTGTTCGTCAGCACATTTGACGTGTTTACCCGGCGTAATCCGGCCAACGTTCCCGTGGGTTGTTCCGGCAAAAGTCATGGGCCTTCAAGAGCCGCGTTCGCGTAAGTCTTTGATTGCCGTCTCCGGCCAGCGAAGCGTCGCTCTGTTGAGAGAGCCATACGATAAAAAGCTCCGCGCTCGCAAATTCTGTTCGCTCGTCCCTGCAGTTCGGATAGGCGGCAAGCTCCTCCTGCGACTCCCTAGGTGTAAGCAGACGCCCGTCCTGCAATGCGCCGTAGACAAAGGTGCCATCAAACTCGCGAAGGCCCATGCCGCAGTAATCGCGATGGCGGTAACAGAGTTGCAGTCCCTGCCGTAGAAGTTCTGCCGTCCGCTCGCTGAGTTCCTCCCCGATGGGAATAGTGGCCGACGCTTCTGCATGGTCAGTCACGTGGCCTGCGGCAGCTTGTCATCGCGCAGCAGCCCGTCGAGCTCCGACCACAGTTCATCGCAGAGGGCAGGCCTGAACGCAGATGCCTTGAACACCGCGTGTTCGCTGCGATAAACAATCCAAAGTTTGCGGTTGGGCTCGGCCACGCACTCTCGCACGTTCGAGAGACGATCAGCCACCTTCACAACGAGCGCTAGCACCTCCGGCCCTGCCACTTTGGCCAGCTTCGCATACGTCTTCGACTTCCGGTCCGCTCTGTTTGCGCCTGGTTCGTCGGTGAGGAGCGCGACGCATGCCGCGACTTCATCGCCAAAACGGGAACGCACCTCAGCGACCGTCGCACCGGTGTCTTCGACAACATCGTGCAGATACCCGATGACCTGAGCCTCTTGGCCATAAGGCGCAAGCGTCGCTGCGACCGCATCCAGGTGGTGCGAATAAGGGTGCGCCCCATACATCTGTGCGCCGTGCATGTGGAGCGCGTAGGCGCGGGCAGCGGAAAGTTTGGAGGCTTCCATCGTGGCATTCTGGCTCAGAATCGAACGACGGCTTCTGGTCGAAAGCGTCGGGTCGCTAGATGCGACGACGCGCTCCAGACGCCCAACGGCACGACGTGCACGAATTTCTCACGGGCGCGGGCTCGCGCCTGAATCTGGAGACGGTTTCGAAACCAGTTGATCGTCACCGAGTGCATGGCAGACTCGCGCGCTTCTACAAAAACGGCATCGGCCGATCTTCGCGTGAGCACCTCTGAGATCTTCCTGATCGCCATGCTGATCATCTTCTCGCTTCCCTACCTGGTATGGCGGCTGGGTCGGACCGAGTACTTCGCGCCGCTGGTGGTGGTGCAGATCATCACGGGTATTGCGCTCGGACCCGGGGTGTTGGGCGCGATCTTCCCCGACTACTACAAGTTTGTCTTCAACGGACCGGTGATTCAGTCGCTCAGCGCAATCGCGCAATGGGCCGTCATGATGTTCGTGTGGATCGCCGGCATCGAACTTGACCTCCGCAAGGCCTGGGAACATCGTCGTGAAAGCGGGATCACTGCAGGCTTGGCCCTCGGCGTACCTCTTGTTTTCGGTGCCATCGCTGCCGTCGTTCTGCTCCCCTTTCCGGGCTGGACAGGACCGAATGCGAAGTCCTGGCAGTTCGTCCTGGGCATCGGCATGTCATGCGCAGTGACTGCCTTGCCGATCCTCATCCTGTTCATGGAAAAGCTGGAAATTCTTCGCCAGCCGATCGGTCAGCGCATCCTCCGCTATGCCAGCCTGGACGACATCGCCATCTGGGGCGTCCTTGCCTTGATCCTCATGGATTGGGAGCGCGTGGGCAAGCAGGCGGGCTTCCTGGCGGCCTTCGCAGTCGCCACGGTGGCCTTCCGCTGGTTGATGATTCGCGTCCCAGAACGCGACCGTTGGTACGCCGGGCTCATCTGGCTGGCTGCCTGTGGGCTTGGCGCAGATTGGGCAGGACTTCACTACATGGTCGGCGCTTTTGTCGCAGGTGCGGTGATGGACGCAGAGTGGTTTGACCAACAGCAGATGGACTGGCTCAGACACAACGTTCTGCTGGTCGTGATGCCGGTCTTCTTTCTCAGTACCGGCCTTCGTACCGACTGGCAGGTAGGTGGCGCCGCTGTCTTCTTGGTCGCTGGTGTGCTGCTGGTGGCGTCGGTGGCGGGCAAGCTGATCGGTCTGCGTTTGGCCGGGCGAATTCTCAAATGGCAGCAAGGCGAAGGCTCCCTGATGGGCTGGCTGCTTCAGACCAAGGCCCTGATCATGATCATCTTCGCCAATGTGTTGCTGGACAAAAAGATCATCACGAACGAGACCTTCACAGCGCTTCTCATCATGGCGGTTGCGAGCACCATGTTGACGGTGCCGGTGGTGACCCCAAAGCTGCGCCGGATGAAAGACATCGTCTTTCGATCACGTTGATGAGTGCCGGTCGACTCGGCTGGCCAGCGCCGTCGTTGGTGGCTCGGACCTGACCTGGACGATCAGACACGAGCAGAAGACGCCCAACTTCCCGAAGCTGGAAGGTTCTACCTGGTACCCACGCGCGAGCCCTGGCTTCTCGCGTCTCAGACACCTTCGTACAGAGTGCCGAGCGGGTCGAACACCAGCGCCCGGTTCGCCCTGCCCCGCACCTCCTGGATTGCCTTGAACGCCATGTCGCGATCGCCATAGCTCATTGCACTGCGACAGATCGTCGTGCCCTCGGCACTCCTGAGTTCCCAGACCCAGCGCTTATTCATTTCCATCAGAACTACAAATCGCATTGCCAACTCCTACACGGGTGGTTGCTCCCCTTGAAAAGTCCATTGTGCGGAACACGGACAAGTTGACCATCCACGATAGTCTGTAGGCCTTCGGCTTACCTCTCGGCACCTGGCCAAAGCGGAAAAATCTTGAATCCAAGCGCCCGTTTGCAGCGTACATCCGGGCTCTTCAAGGACGATATGAAAAAACTCAGGAAACTGTCACCGCCAGATGAGTACGGCGACGGGTGGGCGTGGCATACGGAGGTACGGTTGTACGTTTCTGTCGCTCTGGCAACGGTGGCGTTCGGTTGGCTTTTGGCAGCTGCATGATCCGGCGCTAGCGAGTGCCGATCCCCTTTTGCGCGATCGCGTCAGCGCCCTGAGGTTGTCCTACATCACGTCCCTGAACTCGCGGACCTTGGTCGAATTTAGCCTTGGTCAGCATGCACGGCATGTTGAAAAGGTTGATCTATCGAAGCTTTGCGTTGTGCGGGCCGGACGAAGGAGAACGCATTTGCGCGAGGGCGTGCTCGAGGAACCACGGTGATGGCATCACCGGGGGCCTTTTGCTCACGGACGGCGTGTTCCTGCAGTATCTGGAAGGCCCAGAGTTGGAAGTTGAAGCGTTGTGCACTCACATCATGCGCGACGCGAGACACACCTCCTGCGAAGTCATCGATCGTCGATCGATCGGCGGCCGGGTGTTCGGAAAACGACCGATGCAATGGTTGGCTGTCGACGCTTACACCCACTCGATCATCCAAACAGTGGCTCCGTATGACGCCAAGCTGGCGAACCTCAACGCCACCCTCGCCAGCGCCTTGTTTCAGGCCTTGTCCGAGGCGCCACTGCGGAGATGAGCTGCGCTGAGCAGTGCTGACAGCGACGCAGGTTTGCGGCGTGCTCGCTTCACCGTGTGCCCCACTTCTCGATCAGGTTGTCGCGCCCGTAGGCCCTTCCAACACCATGCGTACCCTTCGCGCCAGATCCACCAGCCTGTAGGGCTTCTTGATGATCTCGAAGTCGGCCCCTTCATCGGTGTTCGTGCCATCCGACGATCCGGCATACCCGGTCGTCAACAAGACCTTGATCGATGGGTCACGCTTCCTCAGCTCACGTGCAAGCGCGAATCCGTTGATGCCGCCCGGCATGATCAGGTCCGAAAACAGGAGTGCGGGACGCTCATCCACATCCAGCTGTTGCACCAGTTCGAGCGCTTCACGTCCGCCGTTTGCGACAAGCACGGTGTAGCCAAGTCCTTCGAGCATTTCTCGCGACAGCTCGGCCACTTCCATACGGTCGTCGACGACCAGGATGGTCTCTGACCCACCGCGCTCCTTTGCGCGGCTGATCAGTTTCGGCGCTCGGTGGAGGTGCTTGGAAACGGGGAAATACAGGCGGACGGTTGTGCCGATGCCTTCTTCCGAATAGATGCTCGCGGTCCCGCCGGACTGCTTCGCAAAGCCGTAGACCATCGACAGGCCCAAGCCAGTGCCCTTGCCTTCGTCCTTCGTGGTGAAAAACGGGTCCATCACCCGACCCACGATGGCTGGAGGTATGCCCGTCCCGGTATCGGTGATTGAAATCGATACGTAGTGACCAGGGGTCAACCCCGAATAGGCGGTCAGATCCTCAGCATCAACCTCTACGTTCTTGGTCTTCACGATGATGGTCCCGCCGTCTGGCATGGCATCTCGCGCGTTGACCAGAATGTTCAACAAAGCGACCTCCAGCTGGGTGGGGTCCAGCTGGCATGTTCCGAGATCACGATCGAGCTTCAGCTCCACGCTGGCCTTGTCGCCCAGTGCGCTCGAAGCCAGATCGACGATGCCCTCCGCAACGGCGTTCAGATTCACCGATCGCCCCTCGAGCCGCTGCTTGCGCGAGAAGGCGAGAAGTTGCTGTGTCAGCGTGGCCGCGGTGGCGATCGCGCTTCGGATGTTGTCCATGCTGCGACGCGCAGAGGCCTCATCGAACCTGCCCAGGTCCAGACGGGCACGCATGATGTCCAAGTGACCGGACATGACCTGCAGAAGGTTGTTGAAGTCATGCGAGATGCCGCCCGTCAGTTGGCCAAGCGCTTCCATCTTCTGCGACTGACCCAGAGCCTCTTCGGCATCCCTCCGACGGCTGACGTCCAACTGGGACGCAAAGAAATAGACGAGTTCCTTGTTCTGGTTGTAGACCGGCGAGATGTAAAGGGCGTTCCAGAAAGCCGACCCATCCTTGCGGTAGTTGAGGAGCTCGACGGCGATCTCCTTGCGCTCCTGGATGGCCTCCCGAATCGCCGCCACCGTGGTCCTGGAGGTCTCGGAGCCCTGCAGGAACCGACAGTTCTGACCCATGATTTCATCGTGGGCATAGCCGGACATGGACAGGAACGCTCTGTTGACGAACACGATGGGGTTGTCCGGCAATCGCGGATCGGTGACCAGCATCGGCATGCGGGTGGTCTCGATCGCTGCGAAGAAAATATCGTTACGGTGCGCGACGATGGAGTCGACGCCCGCCACCTCCACATCGATTTCGGGAGGCGTCGAATTGCGGATGGGCGGCTTCTCTGACTGAGACATGTGTAGACACGTCCTTATGCCGCGCCGTAATTTAAACGCAGAAGGATAGAGGCCCACCTGCTCGAAGCTGTAGGAGCGATCCCACATTTCTGTAAATCCATCTCCTACAGAACGTAAAAAGACGTCTTCGATGCGCACGCCATGTGCGCTCAGGGTTAGGGCGCCACAGGATTGGAGAGCTTGTGCGTCGAAGAACGCTCAGCGCCCGTACTGAGAGGAACGGGCAAGTCCCTGTGCGTGTGCGTCAGGCATGCAGGTGCGTCCTTCAGGATCAGCACGTTCCATGGTCGGAAGCGCTGCCGCACCGTCGTTCACTGTTGTGGTGACGTCGAGGGCATCCAGCTTCAAGCATTCGTCTATGACTCCGCTTCAGCTCTGGCCGCGAGGCGTCGTAGTCGCGGCGACGAGCCGCGCGCGCCCGGCGCCGAAACCCGCCAGCACCAGCGCTGATGCGATGACGGCGAACAGCCAGGCCGAGGCCTGAAACGAGCCGGTCCATGCGCGCAGCAGGCCGACCAGCAGTGGGCCACCCGCCGCAATTAAATACCCGACACCCTGCGCCATGCCCGACAGCCGCGCGGCCACATCGGCGTCGGGCGAGCGCATCACGATGAGGGTGAGTGCCAGCGCAAAGGTGCTTCCCTGCGCAACGCCCAAGGCCACCGACCATGCCCAGATGCCGCCCAACGGGCCGAACATGCAAGCGAGGATGGCCACGAAGGTCATCACCGCCCCACCCACGGCCAAACCGACTTGGCGGTGCCGCCGCAGCGCCATCCCCGGAACGATCAGGCAGGTGGCGACCTGGGTCAGCACCGACACCGAGACGACGAAGCCGGCGGTCTCGGCCGACAGTCCACGTTCACGAAGGATGGGCGCCAGCCAGCCCATGACCGAATAAGCCAGTGCGGACTGCAGGCCCATGTAAAGCGTGACTTGCCAAGCGAGCGGGTCGCGCCACAGCCCCCGCACGACAAAGCCCGACTCACTCGCCAGCGGCCGGACGGGCCAGGCCTGGGGTGCCCACAACGCAAGGGCGCAGGCCGCGGGCACGGCCCACAAGGCCAGCGCGCCGGTCCAGCCGAAGCCCAGCGCATGCTCCAACGGCACCGTCAACCCGGCGCCAGCGGCGGCCCCGCCGCAGACCGCCATGGTGTACCCGCCCATCAACGCAGCACCGTGGCGCGAAAACTCGCGCTTGATCAGCGCCGACAGCAGCACATTGCTCACGGCAATGCCGATCCCGGCCAGCGCAGAAGCCATGAAGAGAAGGGGCACGTGTCCAAGGCCGCGAAGCGCCGTGCCGACGGTGATCAACACCATGCACAGCAGCAGCGCGCGTTCCATGCCGAGTCGGCGACCCAGCCAGGGCGCGCACATCGCGAAGACCCCGAGACAGACGATGGGCAAGGTGGTCAATGCGCTGGCCGCGGTGGCCGACATGCGCGTCGCGGCGACGATCTCCGGCAGCACCACCGAGAGGCTCGAGAAGACCGGGCGCAGGTTGAACGCGATGACGATGAGCGACAGCCCGAGCAGCAGTCGCCGGCCGCGGATGGACGTGGATGCGAGAACGGGTTCGGAGGCGGGTCGGTGGGCTTGCGAGCGCAGCGCGTGTTCAGTTTTCAAGAGGAAGGCGGGGCGGCTGTCGATCGGTTCGTCGGTGGCCCGGCGGATGCGATTCGCTCGCGCTCTGAGTGTCGATGAGAGGCCAGATTCTGCCGCTGGCAGAGCGGCCGGCACACCCGTGTTTGCCTGGGTTTGCAGCCGGCCGGCTCCGGGCGCTCGACTTCGCGCTGCAACCCACCCATCATCGGCAGAGACGTGCGTTCTCCGCACGCCCTGCACCCAGCGCTGCCGAACGCTCGGCCCTCAAGCAGGCCATGAGCGGGTCGTCCTTGCGCGACCACAAACCCTTGTCCTGGCAGCGCACGGCGCGCGTAGCGAGCAGCGCGATGGCGTCGGCGTCGTCTGTCTCGAGCCAGTTAGACGCGTGCACGAATTCCTCTGCGCTCTCGCAGCTGTCGCGGGTCACGGCGCCGGTGAATTCGTAGGCGAGCACCGGATCGGCATCGGCAACCATACCGGCCGCGGGCGTGTCGCTGGCAACGGCGGCGGCTGGTGTGGCGTCCCCGGACAACCGGTAGACGACGCCCGCGAGCATGGCCGTGACCAACAGGAGCGCGACAAAGCCGCCGAGCAAGGTGTTGAAGGTCTTGCGGCGCGTGCCGAAAAACCGTTCTTTTCTCTCTGCCTGGCGCGTCCAGCGCGGCCCCAGCTGTTTCAACGACGCCTGCCATTGCGGCAGATGGACATGGCCCGGCTTGCTGAGGTGCAGCATGAACCAGTCGGGAACATCGTGCGCCATGGCATCGAGGACCTCAGCGAAACGGCGCGTCTGTTCGGGCTGCGGCATAGGCACTGCGGCGACGGCTTCGAGCGCTTCTTTCTGCAGTTGGATCACCTTCGGTGCCTGGCCACGCCATTGCAGCCCCTGATTGACCACGCGAAAGATCCACTGGGCCGCGTCCAAGTCGGCAATCGGCCTGGCGTTGCGATCGGTCCAACGAAAGTGGGCCGCGGCGACATCGAAGAGCTCCGCGCGACCCGCCGGGTCGTTGTGCAGGAGATCGGCGATACGGACTTCGAGCTGCGCATGACTGTCGAGATGAAGCAACCGGGGGTCGGCCAGCGCGGCCTCGAAACAACGCGCAACAGACTCGGGCGCCGCGTCGCGCAGCTGCTGGGTCCAATGCTGCAAGGCCTCCCGCGCATCGTGGCGGTCGGGCGCGACGGGCGAGGCCTCCGGCAAGGCGGGGGGATTGGGCGGCGGGTGAAGGTCATGCGGTGCCATCGGCGGCAGCTCGGGCGCCTGCTCTGGCGCACGGCGATGCGAATCACGCTCCTGGTCTTCCTCGTCTTCCTCGTCTTCCTCGTCCTGTTCGTCCTGTTCGTCGGCTCCCCCGGTTGCTGCCCAGGCCAGCGCCTGCTCGTAGGCTTCGCGCAGGCGCTCGAAAGCCTCCCGCTCGCTCGCCTGGTCGATGGCTTTGAGCGCCAAGGCATAGGCGCGCTTGACGGACCGGACATCCTTCGTCGGCGCGATGCCCAGCCGCGCGAAAGCTGCAACGGCGCTCAAAACACGAAGTCCGGGTCGAAGTGGCTGTCGCGCTCGAAGAAGCCGACCGCCTTGCGCATGCGCTCGCGAGCCGGACGGATCTGGCGATCGTCCTGCGAATCGAGCGCCAATTCGAAGCGCGAGATCTCGTCGCCCAAGCGCTCACGCGCATCGGCGCGCAATTGCTGGAACACGCGCTCGGCCTGTGCCACGAGGGCACGGTTCTCAGCCTTGTCGCGGGGGTGGATCTTGAGTTCGGCCAGCTGCTTCAGTCGGGCCGCGATCTCGAGCTCGCTCAGCACGCCGCTGTTGCCCTGAATCACGAGCCGGTGCACCTCTGCGGTCGCCAGCACCGTCGCCTCCACCTCCAGCAGTCCATTCACGTCGTAGGTGAAGCGCACTTCGACGTTGGCTTCGGCGTTAGGCCCCCGCGGCAGCGGCACGTCCAGCGCCCCGAGTGCGATGTTGTCCCGCACCAGGCGCGCTTCGCCCTGAAAGATCTCGAGCTTGAGCATGCGCTGGCCCTCGCGCACGGGCACGTAGCGCTTGACTCGGCTGGCCGGGACCACGGTGTTGCGCTCGATGATGGGCGAGAAGTAGCCGTCGACCTCGCCGCCGCCCGGCATGCGGTGCACCGTCTCCACCCCCAGGGTATAGGGGCACACGTCGGTCATCACCACCTCTTTCAAGGCCGCGTCGCGCGCCTTGAGTCCGGCCATCACGGCGGCGCCCAACGCAACGACCTCGTCGGGGTTGATCGCCATGTCCGGGAATCGACCGAACATGCGCGTGACCAGCTGGCGCACGATGGGCGAGCGCGTCGCCCCACCCGCCAGCACCACGTTGTCGATCTCGCCCGCGCGGATGCTCGCGTCGCGCAGCGCACGTTCCACCGGCCCACGAAGGCGCGCCAGCAAGGGCTCGCTGATATCGCGGAAGCGCTCCTGCGTGAGCACGAGCGTGTGCTCGCGGTCGTGCCAGTAAAGCGACAAGGTGGCGCTTTCGCTGTCCGACAGCGCACGCTTGGCAGTCTCGGCACGCGACACCAGCTGCTGCATGAAGCCCCCGTCCTCGCGCGCGGCCTCGGGCAGGCCGGTCTCGGCGAAGAACAACTGAACGATCGCATTCACGAAGTCTTCACCGCCCAGAAAGTTGTCGCCCGCCGTGGCCCGAACCTCCATCACGCCCTCGAACATCTCCAGAATCGAAACGTCGAAAGTGCCGCCGCCCAGATCGAACACCAGGAACTGGGTCGACTCCTCGTCCTGGTGCAGCCCATAGGCCAACGCGGCCGCCGTCGGCTCATTGACCAGGCGCTCCACCTTCAATCCAGCGAGCTGGCCCGCGATGCGCGTGGCCTTGCGTTGGCTGTCGGAGAAGTAGGCAGGCACGGTGATCACCGCTTCGGTGACGGGCTCGCCCAGCAGGGCTTCGGCGTCGGCCTTCAGCGATCGCAACACCAGCGACGACAGCTCCTCCGGGCGGTAGCTGCGCGCGCCGACCTGAAAAGTCTTGTCGCTGCCCATGTAGCGCTTGAAAAGCGCAGCCGTCACCTCCGGGTGCGTCTGCAGCCTGTCGCGCGCAGCCTGGCCGACCAGCACGCTGCCGTCCTCGTCGATGCTCACGCACGAAGGCGTCAGATAGGTGCCCAAGGCGTTCACCACCAACTGAGGACGCCCGTCCTTCCACACCGCAGCCAGGCTGTGCGTGGTGCCAAGGTCGATACCGATGATCATCAGAAGATTTCCTCCGGGTGCTGCGCGCGAATGAAGCCACGATGATGCCGCAGCGGCGTGGCGCTTCTCATGTGCACCTGTCGGCGCGGCAGCAGGGCCTGAAGGTGCAACTCTTCAGCGCTTCTTCAGCCGGCCTTCACCCTGCCCCCAGCTCCCTTCGGTACCTTGGAAGCACGCACGGATTGCAGTGCGCAGCCCCATGTCACCGACGGAGCCCCCTTGTCATCAACCCGCACACCTCTTTCATCCCACGGGCGCAGGCACCTGCTGCGCGTCGCCACGGCCCTGCCTGCTGCCATGTTCCTCGCTGCTTGCGGCGGCGGCGGGAGTGACGAGCCCGAAGCGCTTGCGCCATCTTCGGCCGTCCAGGTCACCGACCGCCGCGTGCCCGTGGCGCCTGGCGTCTCGCTGCATGTGCGCGATTGGCAGGCAGGCCGCCTCGCCGGTCCCACTTTCGTGCTGCTGCCGGGGTTCGGCGCCTCGGCGGCGCATTTCAACGGTTTGGCGCGTGCGCTCGCGCAGCGCGGCCGGGCCATCGCCATCAGCTGCCGCGGCTTCGGTCAGTCGGACAAGCCGCTGCCCGACGACACCCACCGCTACGACACCGAGACCCTGGTCGATGATGTGCATGCAGTGCTGCAAGCGCTCCACATCGATCGCATCGTGCTCGGTGGCCACTCGATGGCCGGCAACCAGGTGACGCTGTTTGCCGGCCGCCACCCGGAGCGCGTGCGCGGCCTGGTCTACCTCGACACGAACTTCGACTACACCACCGTTTCGCAAGACGAGGAGGAAGACCCCGCATTGGCCGAGCCTTCGCCGACGGAAGCCGACACCGCGTCGGTCGCCGCGATGATCGCTTTCAACAGGCGGCTCAACCGCAACTGGTCGGCACCGATGGAGGCCGACCTGGTCGACAAGCTGGAAGTCAAGGCCGATGGCAGCATCGGCTTCAACACGCCCGACGCGGTGGCGGCCGCGATGTACACGGCGGGGCGTCAGTTCTCGCACGACTACAAGAAAGTGCGGGTGCCTGCCCTGGTGCTGACGGCCCTGCCCGGCGACTGGCGCGACCTCTGCCCGTGGTTGGCGACCGACGGCGACGCGCAAACCCGGGAGGCCGCGAACGCGCTGGTCCGTCTGTTCAACACGGTCCGCGCACCCGATGCCGATCGCCTGTTCGCCGCCTTGCCGCCCGGCAGCCAACGCGCGCTCTTCCAGCCCGCCACGCACGCGGATTTCTTCATCGAGCGTGAGGCCGAGGTGCTGCGCCTTGTCGATGGAATGGGTTGGCGCTGATGCGGCCAACGAATCTGGCGGCTTCGATCGCTACTCGGGGGCTGGCATCACGTCCTGCGTCGCGTTGCTGCCGGGCTCCGAAGACTGGCGAGCCGCCAACGGCAGGCTCACGGTGACCCGCAGCCCTTGACCGTCGTGAGGATTGCTGTCGATCGTGATCTCCCCGCCATGGTTCTCGATCACCGACTTGACGATCGCCAAGCCGAGTCCGCTGCCCGTCTGTGTCTGGTCCGGATCGCGAAAGAAGCGGTCGAAGACACGGCTTCGAAGCGCAGGCGCAATGCCGGGGCCTTGGTCGGTCACGGTGAACACGGCCTGGGTTGCAGCGGCTGAGAGGTGAACCATGACGGCCGCAGAGGCAGGGCTGTACTTGATGGCGTTCTCGATCAGGTTGTCGATCATCGACATCAAGCCTTCGCGGTCGCCGGTGACCTCCAAGCCCGGTTGGGTGGCCACCAGCTCCAGTTCCACCCCTCGGACCTGTGCCAGCCCGGAGAGCGCGGCCAGGCGTTCCTGGAGAAGTTCATCGAGCGCCAACCGTCGGGCCGGCGCGACATCGCCTTCGGCGTTGCTGCGCATGAGTCGCAGCAATTGGCTGACCAGACGCGCCGCCCGGGCGCTGCTGCGCAGCATGCCGTCGAGCAACTCTCTGTTCCCTTTCACGAGCATGCCTTGCGCGCGCAAGACCTCGACGTTGATGCGGATGGCCGCTATGGGCGTTCGCAATTCATGTGCCGCATCGGCGATGAAGTTGCGCTCGCGCACTGCGCTGTCGGACAACCGCTGCATCAGCGCGTTGATGCTCTGCACCATCGGTCTCAGCTCTTCGTGTCGAGGCTCGAAGGCCAACGGCGTCAGATGCCTGGGACCCCGCGACGCGATCTCGCGGCCGACTTTCCGCCACGGTCGCAGCGCCAACCGTATCGACAGCCAGGCGGGGAACAAGAGAAAGGGAATGCTGATGACGAGCGGCAGTATGTAATAGCCATGCGAATTGAACGAGAGAACGAACTGCTTGGTATCACTCGGAATCACCAGCATCACGCGCGCGTCGGAAGATGTCGACTCCCGCGTGCCAGCGCGCCACTGACGACCGTCCGCCGTGAGTTTCTCGACCACGTCGAGCTGCGTATTCCGAATGGCCTCCGGCACGCCGTCCGACTTGTAGACCAGCCGCCCTGCCTGCCATACCAAGATGCTGGGCGCCATGTCGGCGTTGTCTTTGTCGCCGTACGCTTCGCGCAGCGCACGGTCGACGGCTTGAAGACTCGCATGCTGTTTTTCCGGCTGATCGACAAGATTCTCGGCAACCGAAAAGATCGCGCCATATGCCGCACGTGCGCCATACAGCTCCTGGCTCAGCGCCTCCATCAACAGCAAGCCGGCCGCCACGCTCCATAGAAGCGCGAGCGTTGCCAGTTGCCCCAGCAGCAGGCGGCGTACAAGGGTTGGCCGTGTCCAGCGTGCCCACCGCGTGTCCCGGCCACCCGAGCGGTGGTTCATGCGCGTGCGATCGCCGGCTGCTCGGTGTGGTCGATCACGTAGCCGATGCCTCGCACGGTGCGGATGTAGCCGTCGCCGATCTTGCGGCGCAGGTTGGAGATGTGCACCTCGAGCACATTGCTTTCCTTGGTCATGCCGCCCGGCATCAACTGATCCTCGAGGAAGCGGCGAGTGACCACGCGGTCGACGCGCTTGAGCAGGACGCTCAACAGTTCGAACTCGGTCCGCGAAAGATGCACGGGCGCGCCGCGCAGGCAAGCACGCCGGGTCGACGCCTGCAAGGTCAGCCCGCGCACTTCGGTCGTCCCGTCGTCCGAACCGTAGCTGCGTCGTGCGAGGGCGCGCACCCTTGAAAGCAGTTCGGCCAGTGCAAAAGGCTTGACGAGGTAATCGTCGGCGCCGTTGTCCAATCCCATGAGACGGTCGTCGAGGGTATCGCGGGCACTCAGGATGAGCACGGGCGTCCGGTGCTGGTCGCGCCGCAGCCGCGTCAGCAGCGCGAGACCGTTGCCGTCGGGCAGATTCAGGTCCAGCAGGACCAAGTCGCAGGCGCCCGATTCGAGCGCGCGCGCCGCGTCGTCGATCCGCCGAACCCACACCACCTCCATCCCCTGATTCAGCAATGCGACGCGGACGCCGTTGCCCAGATCGAGGTCGTCTTCCAGCAGAAGGATTTTCATTGCGCGCAATCTACCCGAACCGCATGAAGGAAAGCTAAAGGAATCACGGTGGCCCTCCGGTGGGAGGCACCCCGTTTTCACGCGATCTTCAGCAAACGCAAAGCGTGTCTTCAGTTCGGAAAACGAGACTTCGAAGACCGCGGCAAGGCAGGAAGTACGCCGCCTTCCCCGGCTCGCTCTTCACTCCAACCTGGAACCCATCTCGATGAAAACGCCCTTCCTGGCACCACTCGCAACAACCGTTTCAGTTCTGCTGGGCACTCTCTCACCGGGCGTTTTTGCCGCCGAACCCAGCCCCGGCGCTGACAACCGCCTCTACCTCGGTGCGTCGATGGGCGGATCGAGTTTCAGCCTGGACTCGGGCGCCACCTCGTCGTTCGATCGCAAGGATGGCGCCAGGCGGGGCACGGCGTACAGGCTGTACGGCGGCTACCGTCTGACGGACACCTGGGGTGTCGAAGGCGGATACGCACGTCTCGGCCGGATCGGTCAGTGGACGTCGGTGCGTGGCGCTCCCGCACTGCAAAGTGCCTCGGGCCAAGCCTTCTACGCCGCAGCGACGGCACGGATGCCGCTGGGAGACGCCTTTGCACTCAATGGGCGGCTGGGCCTGGCGCGCGGCAAGGTGTCCGGCAACGACCTGGACCCGCCGCCGAACCGCAGGCTTTCGGGCACTGCCACCGGCGTCATGGCCGGATTCGGCGCCGAGTACAGCGTGTCCCGCAACATTTCGCTGACTGCAGACTTCGACTACTTCGGCAAGCTGTCGAAGCAAGTCAAAGGCGGCATGCTGACCGTGGGCCTGAGGGCGAACTTCTAGTGCGGGACATCGCCTGCCCACCATGTCCACCTTCTTGTCTTTCAGGCTGCTGATCCCGCTGCTCTTCGTGGCAGCTGGCCTTTACGTGCATTTTCGCGGTCACGTCAGGCATGGGCTTGCCCGTCAGCTGAGCGATCACTCCACCTTCATGGCGCCCTATAACGTGCTGATGTACTGGTTCTCGGGAGTGCCTGCCCACCCCTACGTCGACCTGCGTCAGTTTCCCGAACTGGACGTGCTGAAGGAGCGCTGGAAGACGATCCGCGACGAGGGGCTGGCGCTGTTCGACGAAGGGCACATTCGTGCGGCGGCCGGCTACGACGACATCGGCTTCAACTCCTTCTTCCGCAGCGGCTGGACGCGCTTCTACCTGAACTGGTACGGCGACTTTCTGCCGTCTGCCAGATCCCTCTGTCCGGAGACCAGCGCGCTGCTGGCTTCGATTCCATCGGTGCGGGCCGCCATGTTCGCCGTGCTGCCCCCTGGCAGCCGGCTCCAGACACATCGCGATCCGTTCGCAGGCTCGTTGCGCTATCACCTGGGCCTCAAGGTTCCCAGTCAGCGGGAGAAATGCCGGATCCTGGTCGATGGCCTGCCCCATCACTGGGCTGAAGGCGAGGCCGTGATGTTCGACGAAACCTACATCCACTGCGCGGAGAATCTGACCGGCGAGACGCGATTGATCCTGTTCTGCGACGTCGAACGACCCTTGACGCATCCGCTGGTGCGCTGGGTCAATCGTCAGATCGGTTGGAGATTGATCAGGGCGGCCGCGGCGCAGAACGTGGCGGGAGAGCCGGTCGGCGCCCTGAATCGCATCTTCGGCCCTGTCTATCGCATTCGCCTGTTGGGCAAGCGGCTCAAGGCTTGGCACCGGCCGAGCTACTACGTGGTGAAGTGGCTGTTGTTCGGTGGGTTGTTCTCGCTGGCCTTTCTGTGACGTCGATGCCCCCAGAGACAACGGTTTTCGCTGCGCGAAGCAACGCTTCAAGGCAGCGGTGCAGCGTGCGGCCGCCGTCGCCGTTTGCGCTGACCGGCATCGGATGGCCACATTGACGGGCACCGCATCGCCCGCCGAATTCAGGATGCACTGCCCGGCCGCTGAATCAAAGGTCGAAGCGTTGGCGTTTTGTAAAATCGGAGACGCCAACGCCTTCGATCCATGCAAGACAGCAAGCCGCTCCATCGACTCATCTACACCAGCCGTGCCAACAACCCGATCGACACCGCAACGATACTGACTCAAGCCCGGCGGAACAACGCCGAGCTGGGCATCACGGGAGGCCTTGCGCTGCTCGATGGCACGTTCATCCAGTATCTGGAGGGCAGCGAAGGCGCGGTCAACGATATCTTTTCACGCATTTGTCGCGACCCTCGCCATCGCGATGTCAGGGTGCTGGAACAGCGTGCCGTTTCCCAAAGGATGTTCGGCGATTGGTCGATGACCTTTCTGGCATGGACGGACCGCACCAAGCTCATCTTCCGCAGCTTCTCCCCGGGCCTCGGTCTCGACCTGTACGAAACCGATCCGATGACGGCCGCCCCGCTGTTTCGCGCCTGGGCCGCGACGGAGGATTGGAAGCCGCTGGCACCCTAGTCCGTGCCATCGGCCGCCCTGGCTCGCGGCGGCCCTCAGCTTTTGGGCACGCCGAGATAGGCACGCACCTTGTCGGCCATGACCCCTGCAGCAGCGACCGCCGAGCGCAGCTTGGCTTCGGACACGTTGAACGTCTTCGTCCAGTAGCGGAGTTCGTACGCCTCGTTGAGGTTGATGCGCGCGGCGTCCGATGGGCCGCGAATGGTCTTGTCGTCTGCCATGAGGGTCTCCGTTTGAAAGGCGAAGCCAGCGTGCGTTCGCGCATGCACGCGAGGTGCAGGATGAGCCGTACCCCGCACGTCGGAAAAATACGAGACTCGGGTCGCAAGCTCGGTGTTTCACGGCGCATGCACGGTGCGCCGACCTCGACATCGTTTGCGTCCTACCGCGGACTGGCACCGACGTTCAGGCGGCTCGGACAGCCGGTTTTTTGGGGCATCGCAACGACGAGACGACCTGCACGCCACCAACCTGCACCACGACCCTCGAGTCGCCGACCAGCACGGCGCCGCTTCTGTAGAGCTTCCACGCCGCTCTGCTGCCGCAGCCCCTCAGTGAGGTACCTACCAGAATCCAGCGCTGCGTCCCAGGTGGGAGCGAACCGGGTGGGTGCCAACGCACGTGAACGGCGTACGCGTATTCGGCCCCGCGACTGCAAGGGAACCGGGGATGTCAATGCGGTCGGGATGGGAGAATGCAGGGAGATGAAAGTGCTCCTCGTAGAAGACAACGCGGCCCAGCGAGAACTCCTCTCGCAGATCCTGCGTCCACTGGCCGGTGTCGAGATCGCCGCGATTGCTGCCACCCAGCACGAGGCCGTCGCGTGGCTGCGCGACCATCCGGACGATTGGGACCTGGCGCTCATCGACTTGTTTCTCGCGCAAGGCAACGGCTTCGCAGTCTTGCGTGAATGTGCCGGTCGTGCGCCTACGCAAAAGGTCGTTCTCATGTCCAACTATGCAGACGAGCCCGTGCGTGAACGCGCAGTCGCGGCCGGTGCCGATGCCTTCTTCGAGAAGGGTGCCGAGACGTCGGCCTTGCTCGATTTCTGCATGCACACCCGCGCGGCCCTCCCCAAACGCTGACCGGCCAGCCGGTGTGCCAACCACCGTCATCAAGCCGGTCTGTGGGATCACCGGCGGCCGCCCCGGCCGATCCAATGCCAGCCCGTGATATCGCCAATTGCCTACGGCGAGACTGCCTTCCAGCCGAACGGAGCCACCCGGGATTGGCGGCACAGTTGCACTGCGTCGTATGACCTTCTCTTTGGATTAACTATGAAAATCATTCTCTGGATCGTGTTCATCATCTTCTTGATCGGCTTGGCCGTCGTTCTCGGTTTGGGCAAGCTGATCTTCTAAAGCACCCTCGAAATCAAAAAAGAGCCCGCTGTCTTGCAAGACAGCGGGCTCTTTTTGTTGGGCGAGTGCGGAGAAGCGGAACGCACCTGACGAAAGAAGCGGAACGTCGATGCCGCAGCGTCGGCGCCTCTCGACGCTCAACTTTTATCAAGGCGGCGGACGGCACCCAAGCCTGAGAACCAGGCATCCATCGGACTCCGGTGCCCACGCTCACCGAACTCCTTCGGCCGGAAGCACAGAAGTTCTCCCGGGATCGTGACTGCCTCGAGCAGAACGTAGTGAAACTCGCCCTCTTCGAGTTCGCTCACGCTCAATGCCAACCGTCCGCTCGCAGTCATATGTGCTCCTGTTCCCGATGTGTGAGGCACGGTTTTACGCGTTCATGCCCGATAAGCCGCGGCAGTTTTCCTCGCAAACACCCGAAGCAACGCTGGCGATGTCGATCTAGACACAATTCGTGACAGAGTTGGCTAGCCATGGTTTACCCCGTCGGTGGATGACGGCACAACAACCAGCTGTCTGGCCTACCCGATCGACCGGACCGCCCTCCTAAACCCAGATGGACAGGGAGCAAACAGACACACCGATGCGGCGAGCGCCGCGATGGAGGTTGAAATGTTTGACGACAAAGAGAGCGGCGCAGACGCGCTGGAGGTCGACGCCAGCACTTGGTACAGCCTGACCGATCAGTACGCCGCCGCGATATTCGCCATGGAACGCGGTGAACCACACGCCAGAGAACGAGTGCTGGCTGTCTACGAAAAGTTGCGGCATGTCCCACCCCTCAACGATTCGCACCGACAGCGAGCCTGATTGCGCTTGTAATTCAAAACGGCGCCTGCACGCGCGTGGCCCTCAGGCGCGACTTGGGGACGCAGGCCGCGTCGAGTCAGGCCCGTTTTGTCCGCGCGCCCCCATCGTCATCTCAGTGATCCACGACAGGAGCAAATTGCCATAGGCCTGCCGCCATTCTTCCTGCGACAGGGCGTGGTCGGCGTCCGAGACCACGCGGTAGGTGACCGAGCGCACACGCTTGAAGGCCGCAAGGTAGTTCTCGATGACCGGGTGTGGAACGGTCTTGTCGTGCTCCGACTCGACGATCAGCGCGTCGCCGCGGAAAGCCGCACAGGCGCCCAGTGCACGGTTGTCCGCGCCACCGATGACGAGTTGCCGATACGCTGCCAGGTCCTTGCGGTCGAGTCTGCCCTTGGGCACATCCCAATCGCCATCGCGATACAACGCCGGCGCCCGCAAGGCGAGCCATCGCACCGGTCGCATTGCCGTCACGATCGCGCCCAGGTAGCCGCCGTAGCTGCTGCCGACGATGGCGATCGATTCCGGGTCGACGGTCGGGTGGCTTACCAATTGGTCGTAAGCAGCGAGCACGTCACCCAGGTTGTCCTCGCGCGTCACTTCCTGACGCTGGTTCACATGGCGCGCGTGGCCGCGAAGGTCGAACGTAAGGCAGACGCAGCCAAGCGCTGCGATCTGGTGGGCCCGATGGATGTATTGCTCCTGGCTGCCGTCCCAGCCATGCACCAGCAGCACACCCGGCACGGTGGTGGAAGCCGCGACGAGCGTGCCGGCGATGTGCTGGCCATCGACAGGGATATCTATCGTGTTGTGGCGTGTGGTCAGCATGCCGGATCGGTGACTGTGTATTTGGTCAGCATGCCGATGCCAGGCACTTCGCCCCGGTAGTAGATCGCCGCATCTTGCGGGAGGTCGGCGTTGCCGTAAACCTCGATGCAGCGCACATGTGCTCGGCCACGCCCGGGATCTTCGTGGAACAGCTCAAGGGCTGCCAGCTCCGCGCCGGTGGCGCCGCCCACGCGCCACGATTGCTCGAGCACCCCCGAGCGCCATTGTCCCAACGGGCCACGACCGCGCGCCACGTCGTAGTTCAGGCGCGAGGTGAAGAAGCCGGCGAAGCATTCGGTGACCGCGTCGTGATAAAGCCGCGCCTGGTCGATGGCGAGCCGAATGTCGAACGGCGGACGCGTGGCCAGCAGCGCGTCGAAACCGCCCCGCACAAGCCACAGATCGGACCCGCCATAGACCTGATCGCCCCGCAGATCCGGCGTCAGTCGCTGCGTGCCGTGGTACGTCACGGTCAAGCCGCCGATGACCACCTGGCCGATGCTGAAAGTGACGGGGTCGACGAGGTTTTCCTCGAGCACGATGCCGTGCTCGGCGAGTTCCGCGTCGGGCATCGGCGCGAGGCAGCGCATCAGCGCGGCAGCATCCGCCACCACCTGTTGCCCTCGTCCACAGGTCGCACGCACCGGCTTGACGCGCACAGCACCCAGGCGCAGCAGCGCGCAACCAGCCGCTCGCGCGTCTTCGCGCGAAAAGGCGGTGAAGCCGGTGAGCACCGCGCCCGCCACGTGCGCGGCAAAGTCGTCGGACCAGCCCACGGGCCGCGCCGCGTCGGCATGAACCAGCGGATGGGTGATGGCCTTGGTCAGCACGAAAGGGTGCGGAACCACGCCGCCGAAGAGGTCGTGCGGCCCGGTGATGCCCAACGCGTGGGCTTCCTGCATGTCCGCGATGGTGTCACTGGGGACGAAATAGAGCGGACGGTCGTACGGCTGCGACGCATCGTGGTCGCCGCGGTAGGCGAGCCCCTTGAGCGCCGCGATGCGCTCGGCGAACGCTGCACGGGTGGCGCGCTCGTGGACGCTTGCGTAGGCATGCGGGTCCCTGGCCATCGCCACAACGCTGCCCGGTGCAAGGGGCTCGACGAGGGAGGAGGCAGGAACACCGCCCATCCCGGAGAGGGAGGTTGGAGAGGACATGGTCGGACTCCCTTCGAGGCGCGGTGAAAAAAATGGATGGGCGCGAGGCGCACAGACAAGAACACACGCGCCCTTCAAGAGACGCCGGCGTTGACGCTGCGACCGCCCAGCGCATCCGGTCGCCGGAGTCGTGAGCGCCTGCGTGTCGGCGTGGTCCTGCAAGGTGTTGCGCACAGGCCGCAGTTCAGAGGCAGGCGCTAACATGCTGCAGTGAATTCCCCCCTCCATCTGGCCGTCGTCGACGACGAAGACGACATCACCCGTCTGCTCGCCACCTACCTTCAAGGCCACGGCTTTCGGGTCAGCGAGCTTCGCAGCGGGCGCGACCTTCTCGCCTTGATGGCGCAAGACCCACCCGCGCTGGTGCTGCTCGATCTCGGGTTGCCCGGTGAAGACGGGTTCGCGATCGCGCGCCAGCTGCGCGAGCACTGGCACTGCGGCCTGGTGATCGTCACCGGCCGCGGCGACGCGGTCGACAAGGTGGTCGGGCTCGAGGTGGGCGCGGACGACTATGTGACCAAGCCCTTCGACCTGCGCGAGCTGCTTGCACGGGTGAAGGCGGTGCTGCGCCGGACCGCGCCACCGTCTTCTGCTGCTCCGGCTGCTCCCGCCGCCGCCCCCGCGATCAAGCGCTTCGAAGGCTGGGAACTCGACGGCGCCGCGCGACGACTCACGCACCCCGAAGGCCACGAAGTCGTGCTCACCAGCGGCGAGTTCGACCTGCTCGCAGCGCTCGCGGAGGCGCCCGGCCGCGTGCTCTCGCGCGACCACCTGCTCGAGCGCACGCGCGGGCGTGACGGTGGCCCGTTCGACCGCACCATCGACGTGCAGATCGGCCGGTTGCGCCGCAAGCTCGAGGCCGACGTGGAACGTCCGCAGCTGATCAAGTCGGTGCGCGGCGCGGGCTATCTTTTCGTGCCCAAGGTCGAGACCGCCTGACACGGCACCGTCGATGCAACGCATACCGCTGCACCCCGGCTTCGACGACGGCCAGATCTTCCAATCGCTGTTCGCGGCCTACCCGGATGCCTTGCTGGTGGTCGACCGGGAGGGAACGATCGTGCTGGCCAACCCTTCGGCACTCGACCTGCTGGGCTACGCCGGCGACGAGCTCATCGGGCTGCCGGTCGATGCGCTGGTGCCCGATGCCGTGCGCCCACGCCACGCCGCCAATCGGCATGCCTACGCCGAGCGACCGCGTGCACGCCCGATGGGCACGCAGACCGACCTGGTCGCCAAGCGCCGCGACGGCAGCGTGGTGCGCGTCGAGATCGCGCTGAGCCCGCTGCATGGCCATGGCCTGCCTTACGTGGTGGCCGCGATCCGTGACGTCGGCAGCTACCCGCGCGTGCAGCAGGCGCTGCAGCGCGCGCGCTACGCCGAGCACTTGGCGCAGTTCGGGCGGCTGGCCGTGGACGCGCGCGATCCGCACACGCTGCTCGCGGCGGTGCCGCAGATGGCAGCGGCGGCCCTGGAAATCGAGTCGGCCGTGGTGCTGCTGCTCGATCCGCATGGCCTGGCGTTCCGCATCGCCGCCGGCGTGGGCCTGCGCGGCGACGAAGCCGTCGGCGACACGGTGCGCAACGACGCCGGCACGCTCGCCGGGCGGATGGCGGCCGAGGGACGCCCCGTGCGCGGCGACGACGCCGGCGGCGGCGTGGCGCTGGTGGTGCCGCTGTACGACAGGGGCCGCACCATCGGCGCCCTCGGCGTGCGCTGCAGCACGCCAAACCGCTTCGGCGAAGACGAATTGCGCTTTCTCGATTCGCTCGCCAGCCTGCTGGCCACGCTGTTGCAGCGCGGGAAAAGCGAGGAGGCGCTGAACCACTCGCAGCGCCTGGAAAGCGTCGGGCAACTCACGGGTGGCATCGCCCACGACTTCAACAACCTGCTGACCGTGATCTCCGGCAACCTGCAGGTGCTGGAAGATCTTCCAGCCTGCAGCGGCGACCCGATGGTGCAGCAACTGGTCGGCGCTGCGTCGCGAGCCACTCGGCGCGGTGCGGAGCTCACCGGCAAGCTGCTGGCCTTCTCGCGGCGCCAGATGCTGGAGCCGACCGTGATCGACGCGGCAGCGCTGCTGGGTTCGCTCACCGACATGTTGCGTCGCACGCTCGACCAGCGCATCGGCATCGCTCTCGACGCCGACGAGGCGCTGTGCCTGGCCGACCCGGTGCAGCTCGAATCGGCGCTGCTCAACATCGCCATCAACGCGCGCGACGCCATGCCGCAAGGCGGCACGCTGGCGTTCGCCTGCCGCAACGTCGGCGCATTGCCGCCTGAACTCGAAGCCGAGGCCGAGCCTTCGGCCGCAGGCTACGTGGCGATCACGGTCGCCGACACGGGCACCGGCATGTCCGACGCGGTACAGGAACGCGCCTTCGAGCCCTTCTTCACCACCAAGGAGGTCGGGCGTGGCACCGGCCTGGGACTGTCGACCGTCTACGGCTTCGCGAAGCAGTCGCGCGGTGCGATCGGGCTGCGCAGCACGCTGGGCGTGGGCACCGCGATCACGCTCTACCTGCCGCGCGTGCACGACGACGACGCCATCGAACCCGCCGACGGGGTCCGCGCCGGCGCCCTGCCCGCCGGCCTGCGCGTGCTGCTGGTGGAAGACGATGCCGAGGTGCGGCAGGTGGCGCAGAATTTCCTGCAGTCGCTGGCATGCAGCGTCGTGCCCTGCGCCGACGCCGAAGCCGCGCTGGCCTTGCTCGCCGTCGATGCGGACTTCGGCCTTGTCCTGACCGACATCGCATTGGGTGCCGGCCTGCGAGGCACCGACCTGGCAATGGTGCTGCGGCAAGGCCGGCCGTCGCTGCCGGTGCTGCTGATGTCGGGCTTCTCGAACGAACTGCTCGGTGCCGCACCGGGGCGTCCGTTGCTGCGCAAACCGTACACCCGCGATGAACTGGCGGACGCGATGGTTCGCGCGCTTCGAGCACCCGGCTGACGCCTTCGAACGCCGCTGGAAAGCGCCGCACGCACGGTCACTGTATATTCATCCAGTGAATTCCATGCCACCGCTTCCTGACCCCACCGACACCGCGCCGCTGCGGCCGGTGTCAGTGCGCGCGCTGTGCGCATTCGGCGCGAAGGCAGGCGACCTGGACTTCCGCTTCGTCCCAGCGCCCACTGCGCAGGAAGGCGTGGCCGGGCATCTGCTGGTGCAGGGCCGGCGCGATGCCGAGTACGAAAGTGAAGTCTCTCTGTCTCTCGAATTCGAGGGCTTGCGTGTGCGCGGCCGGGCCGACGGGTTCGACGCCCAGCGCTTGCGGCTGGAGGAGATCAAGACCTTCCGCGGCGACTTCGCCGCCATTCGCGCCAACCACCGCGCGCTCCATTGGGCCCAGGCGAAGACCTACGGCTGGATGCTTTGCCGCGCACGCGCGCTGCCGGCCGTCGTCGTCGCGCTGGTCTATCTCGACATCGCCAGCAGCGAAGAGACCGTGTTGGAAGAGCACTGCACCGCCGATGCACTGCGTGTGCAGTTCGAGGCGCTGTGCCGCCACTACATGGCGTGGGCGCGACAGGAAGCCTGCCATCGCGCGGTGCTCGCGAAGCAGCTCGACGTGCTCGGCTTCCCGCACGCCGGCTTTCGTGCCGGCCAGCGTGACTTGGCCGAAGGCGTGTACCGCGCCGCGTCGACGCGACGCTGCCTGATGGCGCAGGCGCCGACCGGCATCGGCAAGACGGTGGCCACCACCTTTCCGCTGCTGCGCGGCTGGACGCGGCAGCGCACCGACAAGCTGTTCTTCCTCACTGCCAAGACTTCGGGCCGCGCCATCGCGCTCGAAGGCATCGGCCTGAGCGCGCGCACGGCGACGTCGCTGCGCGTGCTCGAACTCACGGCGCGAGAGAAGGTCTGCGAATACCCCGGGCGAGCCTGCCACGGCGACGCCTGCCCGCTCGCGCGCGGGTTCTACGACCGTTTGCCCTCAGCGCGCGCCGAAGCGGTCGCACAGCCGCGGCTGGACACCACGACGCTTCGGCGCGTCGCGCTCGCGCACACCGTGTGCCCGTATTTCCTCGCGCAGGAGATGGTGCGCTGGAGCGACGTCGTGGTGGCCGACTACAACTACTGGTTCGACGGCAGTGCGTTCCTCTACGCGCTGGCGAAGCAGGAGGAATGGCGGGTCGCGGTGCTGGTCGACGAGGCGCACAACCTGCTGGAACGCGCGCGCGGCATGTACTCGGCACCGCTCGATTTGGCTGCGCTCGACCAGGCGCGCGCCGTGGCGCCTGCCGGCGTTCGCCCGACCATCGACCGCCTTCGCCGCGAGTGGACTGCAGTGCAGCGTGACCAGCCCGACGCCTGCATCGCGCACGACAAGGTGCCCGAGCGGCTGAACGCGGCGTTGCAGGACGCGGTCGCCGCCCTGGCCGAGCATTTCGCACAGTCGCCCGAAACCGCGCAGGGCCCGCTGCAGCGCTTCTTCTTCGACGCACTGCACTTCGCCCGGCTCTCCGAGGCGCTGGCCGAACACTCCGTGCTCGAGAGCGTCAAGCCGACAACCGAAGACGGTGGCAGCCTCGCGATCCGCAACCTGGTGCCGGCGCCTTTTCTGCGCGCGCGCTTCGCGGCGTCGATGACCACGGTCTGCTTCTCCGGCACGCTCGCGCCCTTCGCGTTCTACCGCGACATGCTGGGCCTGCCGAAGGACACGGCCGAGGTCGACGTGGCGTCGCCCTTCCACGCCCGCCAACTCGACGTACGGGTCGTCACCGATGTCTCGACGCGCTACCGCGACCGGCCGCGTTCTCTTCCGCAGCTCACGGCGCTGATCGGCCGCACGCACGCACGCCGGCCCGGCAACTACCTGGCGTTCTTCAGCAGCTTCGAGTTCCTTGCGCAGGCGCATGCCCGCTTCGTGCGCGAGCACCCCGGCGTACCGACGTGGACGCAGTCGAGCGGCATGCGCGAAGCCGAGCGCGATGCCTTCGTCGCGCGTTTCCGTGCCGGCGGGCACGGCGTGGGCTTCGCCGTGCTGGGCGGCGCCTTCGGCGAAGGCATCGACCTCCCCGGTGACAGGCTGATCGGCGTCTTCATCGCCAGCCTCGGACTGCCGCAACACGACGCGATGAACGAGGTGATGCGCGAGCGGCTCGACGTGCGCTTCGGCGACGGGCGCGGCTACGACTACACCTACCTCTACCCGGGCCTGCGCAAGGTGGTGCAGGCCGCCGGCCGCGTGATCCGCACCGAGCACGATGCCGGTGTGCTCTACCTGTTCGACGAGCGCTTTGCACGGCCCGAAGTGCGTGCGCTGCTGCCGGCTTGGTGGACCGTCGGCCTGTGTCGCACCGACGCCGTCGAAGCAGCGAACGAGACTGCGAAGGAGCCCGCGCGCGACCTCCAGCCGCAATGACGAATACGATGGCGGCCATGAGCTTCGCATCGACGTCCGACCTGCCCTTCGACAACCCCTACACCCACGGCTTCGCCCGCCTCGCCGTGGCCGTGCCGCGCAACCGCGTGGCCGACCCGGTGTTCAACGGCCGCGAGACCGTGCGCATGTACCGCGAGGCCGCCGACGAGGGCGCGGTGCTCGTGGCTTTCCCGGAATTGGGCCTGTCCGCCTACACCTGCGACGACCTGTTCCACCAGACCGCGCTGCTCGAAGGCTGCGAGGCGGCGCTGGCCGAAGTCATCGAGGCCTCGCGCGGCGCTTCGACCGTGGCCGTGGTCGGCCTGCCGGTGCGTGCCGACCACCGGCTCTTCAACTGCGCGGCGGTGGTCGCCGACGGCGCGCTGCTCGGCGTGCTGCCCAAGACCTACCTGCCGAACTACGGCGAGTTCTACGAAGGCCGGCAGTTCGCTGCCGCCGACAGTGCCGTCTCGCGCGAGATCACGCTGTGCGGCCAGCGCGTGCCTTTCGGCACCGACTTGATCTTCAAGGCGCGCAACCTGCCGCTGTTCGCCCTCCATGTCGAGATCTGCGAAGACGTGTGGGTGCCGATCCCGCCGTCGAGTTACGCGGCACTGGCCGGCGCGACGGTGCTGGTCAATCTGTCGGCCTCGAACATCACGGTGGGCAAGGCCGATTACCGCCACAAGCTGGTCAGCCTGCAGTCGGCGCGCTGCCTCGCGGCGTACCTCTACTCGTCGGCCGGCATCGGCGAATCGACCACCGACCTGGCCTGGGACGGCCAGGCGCTGATCTACGAGAACGGCGAACTGCTGGCCGAGAGCGAACGCTTCAGCAACCGCTCGCACCTGATCACCGCAGACGCCGACCTCGAGCGCTTGGCCCACGAGCGCATGCGGCAGAACTCCTTCGGCGTCTCGGCACAGCGCCACGCCGCCGTGCTGCGCGATTGGCGCACGGTCGAGTTCGACCTGCCCGGCCCGCCGCAGCGGCCCGGCACGCTGCGTCGCGAGGTCGAGCGTTTTCCGTATGTGCCGTCCGACGCCGCCACGCGCGACGCGCGCTGCCAGGAGGTCTTCAACATCCAGGTGCAGTCGCTGGTGCAGCGGCTCGAGGCCAGCAACATCCAGAGAGTGGTGATCGGCGTGTCGGGTGGGCTCGACTCGACGCACGCCCTGCTGGTGTGTGCGCAGGCCATGGACCGGCTGGGCTGCCCGCGCACCGACATCCTCGGCTACACCATGCCGGGCTTCGCGACCAGCGCTCGCACGCTGACGCAGGCGCACGCGCTAATGGCCGCCATCGGTTGCCAGGCGAAGGAAATCGACATCCGTCCGAGCTGCAAGCAGATGCTGGCCGACCTGGGCCATCCCTTTGCCGACGGCGTACCGCAGTACGACATCACCTTCGAGAACGTGCAGGCCGGCGAGCGCACCAGCCACCTGTTCCGCCTGGCCAACCACAACGGCGCGATCGTCGTGGGCACCGGCGACCTCAGCGAGCTGGCGCTCGGCTGGTGCACCTACGGCGTGGGCGACCACATGTCGCACTACAACGTGAATGCCAGCGTGCCCAAGACGCTGATCAAGCACCTGGTGCGCTGGGTCGCCGATGCCGCCATCCTGAGCGAAGACGGCAGCGACGTGCTGCGCGCCATCGTGGCGACAGAGGTCAGCCCGGAGCTCGTGCCCTCTAACGACGCATCGGCCGAGCAGCCGGGCCAGCGCACCGAGGACACCATCGGCCCGTACGAGCTGCAGGACTTCCACCTCTACTACATCGTCCGCCACGGGTTCCGACCGTCGAAGGTGGCCTTCCTGGCGTACAGCGCCTGGCGCGACCGCTCGCGCGGCCACTGGCCCGATGCGCTGCAAGGCGAGCACAACGAATACGCGCTGCCCGACATCACCGGGCACCTGAAGACTTTCCTCTGGCGCTTCTTCAAGACCAGCCAGTTCAAGCGCTCCTGCGTGCCGAACGGCCCGAAGGTCGGCTCGGGCGGTTCGCTCTCGCCGCGCGGCGACTGGCGCGCACCGAGCGACTCGGAAGCCGAGGTCTGGCTGGCCGACCTGGCGCGGGTGCCTTCCGACTCGGCGCTGCCGCTGCTGCCGCGCTGACGGCCGTCAGTGCAGCGCCGCCGCGGCAGTTGGCCCCTTCGCCCGTTGCATGAACGCCGTCAGCGCCTCGACCTGCGGAATCTGGATGTCACGCCGACCTTTTTCGTTGAAGCGGATCACGTCGCCGCGTGCCATGCGCGACAACGCGCGGCTCACGGTCTCGAGCGTCATGCCGAGGTAGTTGCCGATCTCGGCGCGCGTCATGCGCAAGGTGATCTGGTCGCATCGCTGGCCGCGCTGCGACACGTTGTCGGCCCAGTAGCGCAGGAAGCCGGCCACGCGCGCGTCGGCCGGCAGCGTGCACAGCGACAGCATCGAGTCGTGATCGCGCGCGAGCTCGCGGCTCATGGCCTGGTGCAGCGCGGTCAAGAGGGCGGGCGTGCGGATGCTGGTCTCCAGCAGCGTGGCGTAGGGAATGACCCAGACCTCGCCGGTGTCCATCGCAACCGCGTCGCAGCCGTAGCGGCCAGTGGCGATGCCGTCGAGCCCGAGCCAGTCGCCGCGAAAGTGCAGCCCCACGACCTGCTCGCGGCCCTGGTCCGACAGGTTGACCATCTTGAACAGGCCCGAGTTCACCACGTAGAGCGAGTGAAAGCGCTGGCCCACCTGGCACACGATGTCGCCGGCATGCACCAGACGCTTCTGCACCGGCAACGTGTCCTGCAGCAGCGCAAGCATGGTCGCGATGCGCTGGGCGGGGCTGGGGTCGTTGGTCACGCGGGCGCTGCTTTGATGTTCCATGGTGCTTTCCTGACGAGTCGGTGCGCCAAGCTTAAAAACGCCGTGCAACAGGAGAGACAACACGAGCAATCGATGCGTAACAAAGCTGGTGTGTTGCGTGTCTGCTTTGTATCCACGTCGATGGCGTCGACGACGTCGGCCGGGCTGGAGCCCTGGGCATGTGTCGAGATAATCACGCATCCCACCCCCAAGGCCTGCATGAAAGTCTCTGCGCCTCTCGCCGCCCCCACTGAGTTCGCGCGCGGCACGGTGCCGTCCGGCCTGCCATGAGCGGCGCAGGCAGACCGGCTCGGCTGGTTTCCCATTTCTGGCGTGACGACGCGCTGCGGAGCCGCAGCGTGGGCGACGTCGTGCTGGCAGGGCAGGTCGACGTGCCCGTGCCATCGGCCCGGTTGACGGCCGACTGGGCGCGCGAGATCGCGACACACTTGGCGCTCGAACCCGGCGATGTCGAGGCCTTGTCGCTGGCGCGGGCGCGCAGGCGCTGGCCGGACTACGCGCGCTGCGTGCAAGCGGTGGCGGACTGGACGTGCGCGCTGGGACTGCCCGGCGTGCTGGCCGCGGGCGAGGTCGCGCTCATGGCTTGCCGCGGTGCGCGTTACCACCACGACGGCGCGCAGTACGGCGGCGCGGCCTTTTGCAATCTGTTCTTGAGCGAAGACAAGGGGCTGGACGTGCACTTTCCTGTTGCAGGCCGCCGCATTCCCTTGACCCGCGGCACCGTTCTGCTCTTCGACACCGGCCAGCCGCATGCCGTGGTTCCACGCGGCCGCAGCGACTTCGATGCGACCGACTTTGCCGCCGATGTCGACTGCGCCCAGTTGTTCCTGACATGGGAGCTGTCCATCGAAGAGGCCACCGTCGCCAAGGCGCTGGGCGTGGTGTTCGACGTCGACACATCGACGGCATCGACGCTTGACGCCGAACAGGTGCGGCTCGACGGGGCACCGGCCGTTCTCTGCCCGGCGACGGGACGCTGGCTTGTCGGCGATGCAGCGACCGCACCGAACCGCGTCTCTTGAGCGCCATCGCACACGCCGTGACGGCTTCCATGCCGACGCCTTGATCGCGGTCAAGGGGCGCGCCGCCCGCGGCCCTACGCTCGGCGATCCGATGCCTGTGATGCCCGTGCCCTCGACGCTTTCCCCTTTCTCCGTTGGCCGGGCCTCGCCCGACACCGGGGAGGCTGCCGTGGCCGCGCAGCGATGGCTCGCCGCCGCCGAGCGGCTGCGCGCGGCTTTCCGCATCGGCGCTGCGGGCCACCCGCTCGTGGGCAAGAATCTGGCGGTGCTGCAACCCAGCGGCGCCACCGAGGCCTCACCGCTGCAATGCGCTGCCACCGACCTCGGTGCGCGCGTGGCCCAGGTGCGACTCGGCGAGCCGCCGCCGACCGCCGCCGATTTTGCACACATCGCCCGCATGCTGGGACGGTTCTACGACGCCATCGATGCGAGTCGCTTGCCGCAGGATGCAGCCGCCGAACTGCAGAAGCACGCCGGCGTTCCGGTATACCGCGGCTTGGGCGACGGGGACCACCCGGTGCGGGCGCTCGCCGCGCATATGGCGCGGCAGGCGGGCAGCGATGGCGACGACCTGCGCTTCGTCCTGCAGGCGCTGCTCGTGCGAACGATGACGTAGGCAGGTCGTCGAGGTTGCGGCCCGGATGTCAGCCGACACGCACCGGCACGAAGATGCGGTCGGTCCCGCGCTGGATCAGCAACGCGACCGACTTGCCGGACTTGGCGACCACTTCGCGCACCTGGTCGACGCTGCGCGCCGGCGTGCCGTTGATGGCCAGCAGCACATCGCCCGGCTGTACGCCGGCGCGCGCCGACGCGCCGCCCGCGTCCTCAATCAACAAGCCGCCGTCGACCGCGGCCTCGCGCTTCTCCTGCGATTGCAGCGGCCGCAAGGCGAGGCCGAGCTTGCCACCGCCCGCGGCCTCGTCGTTGCTGGCCACGGCAGTGCCCTTTTCGGCCGCGTCGCCCAGCTTGGCGTTGATCTGCTCGCGCGCGCCCTGGCGCCACACGTCGAGCTTCACCTCGCTGCCTGGCTTGCGCTGGCCGATCAAGGCCGGCAGGTCACCCGACGACACGATCGGCTGGCCGTCGACCTGACGTATCACGTCGCCCGAGCGCAGACCCGCCTTGTCTGCCGGCCCGCCCTTCTCGACGTTCGACACCAGTGCGCCCTCGGGCTTGTCGAGCTTGAACGAATCGGCAAACGCCTGGTTCACTTCCTGCACCGCGACGCCCAGGCGGGCATGGCTGGCCTTGCCGGTGGCGACGATCTGGTCCTTGATCTGCACCGCCACGTCGATCGGTATCGCGAAGGAAACGCCCTGGTAGCCGCCGCTGCGGCTGTAGATCTGCGAATTGATGCCCACCACCTCGCCGCGTGCGTTGAGCAGCGGGCCGCCGGAATTGCCCGGGTTGATCGCCACGTCGGTCTGGATGAAGGGCACGTAGCTGTCGTCGGGCAGCGTGCGCCCCTTGGCGCTCACCACGCCCGCCGTCACGGTGTTCTCGAAGCCGAAGGGCGAGCCGATGGCCAGCACCCATTCGCCGACCTTCAGGTCCTTGGTGCTGCCCAGCGAGACGGTCGGCAGGTCTTTCGCGTCGATCTTGAGCACCGCGATGTCGGTCTTCTCGTCGACGCCCAGCACCTTGGCGCGGAATTCGCGGCGATCGGTGAGCTTGACGGTGACTTCCTTCGCGTCCTTCACGACGTGGGCGTTGGTCAGGATGGTGCCGTCGGCGCTCACGATGAAACCCGAGCCCTGGCCGCGCGTGGGCACTTCGCGCTCCTGCTGGCGGCCGCGCGGGCCGGCCTGGCCGCCGCCGAAGCGGCGGAAGAACTCAGCCATCGGGTCGTCCGGGTCCATGCCGGCGGCGCCGTCGAAAGAAGTCTTGGTGGTGCCGGTGACACTGATGTTCACCACCGCCGGGCCGTCGCGCTGGGTGATGGTGGAGAAGTCGGGCATCGTCACCAGCGGCGCGGCAGCGGTCGTCGCCACAGGCGCCGGTGCCACGGCGCGCGCGCTGGTGTAGGCACCCGCGCCCACCGCGCCGATCACGCCGGCGGACGCCAGCGCCAGGACCAGGCCTTTGGTCGAAGTCAGTCGGGTGTTCATGGAGATTCCTTTCGAGGGTGTGGGATGAAACACGGTCAAAGGAATGTGCGCGCCCAGACTTAGGCAACGCTTAAGGCTGCGGCGCCGGGCCGCAACCGACACCGCGATCAGGCGCTGCCGGGAAAGCGCACGGCGACACGCAGGCCGCCGAGCCGCTCCGACGCGCCGAGCGTCACCGTTGCGCCGTGCAGGTCGGCGATCGATTTGACGATCGCCAAGCCCAATCCACTGCCGGGCGCCTGCGCGGACTGCGCCTGGCCGACGCGGTAGAAGCGGTCGAGCACGCGTTCGCGCTCTTCCACTGGCAGGCCCGGGCCGCTGTCGTCGACCTGCACCTCGGCCCCGGTGCCGTCGGCCACGATGCGCAGGTCGACGCGACCACCCTCGGGCGTGTACTTCACGGCGTTGTCCAGCAGGTTGCGCACCAGCATGCGCAGTGCCTCGGGATGGCCTTGCACGATGGCGCCATCGGCCTGGTCGAGCCCGACATCGATGCGCCGTGCCTGCGCTGCCGTCACGACGTCGGAGATGGCCAGCGCCCCCAGCGTGGGCAAGTCGACCGGCTCCGCCGATGCGCCGGCTGCCACGCTGGCCTCGTGCCGCGCCAGCGCCAGCATCTGTTCGACCAGCTTGGTCGCGCGGTCGATGCCGCCCGCGAGTCGGGCCGTCGCGAGCTTGCGTGTCGCTTCGTCGTCCGCGCGCTGCAGACCCTGCACCTGCAGCTTGAGCGCCGCCAGGGGCGACCGCAGTTCATGGGCGGCATCGGCCACGAAATGTCTCTGCGCGTCGAAAGCGTGGCGCACGCGCGCGAAAAGCAGGTTCAGTTCCTGCACCAGCGGGCGCACCTCGTCCGGCAGGCCCTCTTCGCCGACGGGCGACAGGTCGTCGGCCTGGCGCGCCGCCACCTGGCGCCGCACCCGCGCCACCGGCGCCAGCGACCGGCTGACGACCCACCACACGACCAACATCAGGATGGGCGCCATCAACGCCACCGGCATGACGGTGCGCAGCGCCAGCGCGCCGGCCATCTGCCGACGCACCGCCATGTCCTGCGCCACCTGGATCACCAGGCTGCGCGTCTGCATCGAGTACACGCGGTAGGTCGTGCCGCGCGCGCGCACGTCGGCGAAGCCCAGCACCGCGATCTGCGGCAGCGCCGCCTGCTCGGCCGATTCGAAGATGCGCACGCCGTCGGCCGTCCACACCTGCACCACGAACTCGAAGTTCTGCTCCGCGCCGCCGATGCCGCCGACGGCCGAACTCGGCGGCAGGCCCGAGCGCAGCGACATCGCCATCTGCTGCATGTGGTAGTCGAAGATCTCGTCGGCCTCCTTGAGCACCGTGCGGTACGCCACGAAAGCCTGGGCGCCCGCGGCGAACACGATGGCCGCGAGCAGGAACAAGAGCAGGCGCGCGCGCAGCGAGCCGAGCCAGGCGAAGGGGCGACGCGTCATTCGCGGGGAATCGAGTAGCCGACACCGCGCACGTTGCGGATGAAGTCGGCGCCCAACTTCTTGCGCAGGCCGTGGATGTACACCTCGACAGCGTTGCTGCTGATCTCGTCCTTCCAGCTGTAGAGCTTCTCTTCGATCTGCGCACGCGACAGCACCAGGCCGGGCCGGGCGATGAGCGGCTCGAGCACCGCCCACTCCCGCGCCGAAAGAACCACCGCCTGGCCGTCGACCGTGGCCTCGCGCGTGCCGGGGTTGATGCTCACGCCGAGGTGCTCGTACGCCGGCTCGGCGCGCCCGGACGCGCGGCGCAGCAAGGCACGGATGCGCGCCAGCAGTTCGTCGAGGTCGTAGGGCTTGAGCACGTAATCGTCCGCGCCGGCGTCGAGGCCTTCGATGCGTTGTTGCACAGAATCGCGCGCGGTGGCGATCAGCACCGGCATGCGCTGCTTGCGCGCACGAAGGCCGCGCAACACCGCGAGCCCGTCGCGCTTGGGCACGCCCAGGTCGAGCAGAACCAGGTCGTACTGCTGGGCACGCAAGGCGCTGTCGGCGGCCTCGCCGTCCTTCACCCAATCGACCGCGTACTGCTCGGCGCGCAGCAGGTCGAGCACGGCCTCGCCGATCATCACGTCGTCTTCGAGCAGCAGCAGTCGCATGGTGACGGTCCGCTCAGAGCAAGGCGCGCACTTCGCGCGCCGCGTCGTAGAGCAGCGGCAGCACATCGCGGCGCAGGGCGTCGTCGCTGCGGTGGGCGCCGGAGAGCACCACGTTGAGCGCAGCGACCGTGCGCCCGCGCATGTCGCGCAACGGCACTGCCAAAGCCTGCACGCCGAGCTCATGCTCTTCGTTGGCGATGCAATGGTCGTCCTTGCGCACCTGCGCAAGTCGCTGACGAAGCACGCTCGTCTGCGTGACGGTGTGCGGCGTGAGCCGGGCCAGCGTGCGCCCCTTCAGCCACTGCGCGAGTTCTGCGCTCGGCATGGCGGCGAGCAGCATGCGGCCGGTCGAGGTGGCATGCGCCGGCAGCCGCGCACCGAGGTGCAGTCCATAAGCCAGCACGCGCGTCGGCGCGTCGAAGCTCATGCTGCGCGCGATGATCACCGCCTCCTCGCCGTCGAGGACGACCGCGGAAAAGGACTGCTGCGTCAGCGCGGCCAGGCGATTGAGCGTGGGTTGCAGGGCCCTCGGCAGTCGCGACGACGCGAGATAGCTGCCAGAGAAGCGCAGCACCTTGGGCGACATCCAGAACGAACTGCCGTCGGTGTCGAGGTAACCGAGATGCGCCAGCGTGAGCAGGTGCCGGCGCGCCGCCGCGCGCGTCAGTCCCGCACGCTCGGCGGCCTGCGTGGCGTTCAGGCGCTGCCGCTCCGTATCAAAACTTTCGAGCACGGCCATGCCCTTGGCAATGCCTTCGATGAAGTCGGGTTTGGCAATGGTCATGCCAGCCAGGCTGCTAGGCCTGCAGCGCCTGCCACACGCGCGCAGAACTGAGCGGCATCTGCAGCTTCGGCGCCTGCGCTGCACGGCCTGCCCGGGCGAAAGCATCGGCGACGGCATTCACCACCGCCGGCGTCGCGCCGATGGTGCCGAGTTCACCCACGCCCTTGACGCCCAGCGGGTTGTTCTTGCAGGGCGTGGATTCGTCCATCTCGGTGCGGAACATCACCCCGGACACGTCGGCGCGCGGCACGGCGTAGTCCATCAGGCTGCCGGTCACCGGCTGGCCGGTTTCGCCGTCGTACACCACGCACTCGTACAGCGCCTGGCCGATGCCCTGCACCGCGCCGCCGTCGAGCTGGCCGCGCACGATCATCGGATTGACCACGCGGCCGACGTCGTTGACCGAGCTGTACGCCACCACCGTCACCTCGCCGGTCGGCGCGTCGATCTCGACCTCGCAGACGTGGCAGCCGTTCGGCCAGGTGGGGCCGCTCACCGAGCTGGTCGAGTCGACGAAGATCTGGCCTTCGGGCTGCTTGCCGGCCAGCTCGAACAGGCCGAGCTTCAGGTCGGTGCCGGCGACGGTGAAGCTGCCTTCGGCGTAGTGCACATCTTCGGCGGCGGCTTCGAACTCCTTCGCCGCGAGTTGGCGCGCATGGTCGACGGTGCGCTCGGCGCCGACGCTCACAGCCGAGCCGCCGGTGAAGAGCGAGCGCGAGCCGGCGCTGCCGAAGCCGTTGCCGCGGTCGGTGTCGCCCAGGATCACGCGCACCTTCTCGATCGGCACGTCGAAGACATCGACCGCCAGCTGCGCGAGCGAGGTCGCGATGCCCTGCCCCATCGCGTTCACGGCCGAGAAGACTTCGATGAAGCCGTCGGGCTTGACGGCCACGGTGACGCGCTCCTCGAAGACGTTGCCGCCGGTCCATTCGAGAAAGGTCGCGATGCCGAGGCCGCGCAGCTTGCCCTCGGCCTTCGATTGCGCGGCGCGGGCGTCGAAACCGCGCCAGTCGGCCAGCGCCAGGCCCTGGTCCATGACTTTCTCGAACTGGCCGGTGTCGTACACCTGCTTCATCGGGTTGGTGTAGGGCATCTGCGCCGGGCGGATGAAGTTGCGGCGGCGCAATTCGATCCGGTCGATACCGGTCTGACGCGCGGCCTCGTCCATGAGACGTTCCATCAGGAAGATGGCTTCGGGCCGGCCGGCCCCGCGGTATGCGCCGGTCGGCGCGCTGTTGGTGAGCACCGCCTGGAAGTGGAAGTCGACGGTCGAGATGTCATACACGCTGGTCTGCACCCACGGGCCGATCAGCAGCTGGATCGCCACACCGGTGCCGGTGGCGTAGGCGCCCACGTTGGCCAACGAATGGATGCGCAGCGCCAGGATCCTGCCGTCGGCGTCGAGCGCGAGTTCGGCATGCGAGGCAACGTCACGGCCATGCGCCGACGAGAGGAATTCCTCGCTGCGGTCGGCCACCCATTTCACCGGGCGCTGGAGTACGTGCGTGCAGTAGGCGACTGCGATGTCTTCGGGATAGGCGCCGGTCTTCATGCCAAAACCACCGCCGACGTCGCCGACCACCACGCGCACCTGCTCCTTCGCCAGGCCGATGGCGTCGCATACCGAGCCGCGCACGCCCGAGGGCATCTGCGTGCTCATGCGGATGCTGAGGCGGCCCGTGCCTTCCTCGATGTCGGCAAGAACTGCTCGCGGCTCGATCGTGAGCGCCACCACGCGCTGGTTGACGATGTCGAGCGCGACGACGTGCTTCGCTTTGGAGAACGCGGTGGTCGTTGCTTCGGCGCTGCCATGGCGGGCCTCGGCCGCGATGTTGCGCGGCGCTTCGTCGAGGATCTGCGGCGCACCCGCCGCGGCAGCAGCCACGAGGTCGACCACCATCGGCAGCTCTTCGTAGTCGACGAAGACGGCTTCCGCGGCATTGCGCGCCTGCTCGATGGTCTCTGCGACCACGGCGACCACGGGCTCGCCCACGAATCGCACACGTTCATGCGCCAACGCGCGGCGCGGCGGCGACACGCCGGGTCCGCCGTCCGGCCGCTTGAATCCCGCCGTGCCGGGCATCGGCTTGACGCCCGCCTCCACCAGGTCGGCGCCGCTGAAAATGCCGACCACGCCTGGCATCTCGCGGGCGGACGACAGGTCGACCGACACGATGCGCGCATGCGGATACGGAGAGCGGACGAAGATCAGGTGGGTGAGCCCCGCGGGCTGCACGTCGTCGGTGTAGCGGCCTGTGCCTGACAGCAAAGCCTGGTCTTCCAGCCGGCGCACGGCCTGGCCGCTGCCGAAACGAAGGGGGGCGGAAAGAGCGTCGTTGGGTTGCACGTGGGGTCCTGCGAAAAAAAACAGCGAAGCGGGTTTGGGCGCGCCGGCCGCGATCCGGAATGCGCGGGGCTCACTATAGGGCGCGGCCGGGTTGGCTGCAGTGCTCGGCGCGACGGCTCGAGCCTTCGACCGACGGGCCGACGCTGCGACAAAGCCGTGTATACCTGCGCCATGCAACTTCCATGGCTTGCCCCCTGCGACCCACTGCCTGACCCGGACCGTGCCTGGGGCCCCGATGATCCGGTGCCCGGCTTGCTCGCAGCCGGTGGCGCTCTCGATGTGCCGACCCTGCTCGATGCCTACGGACACGCGGTATTTCCGTGGTTCAGCGGAGACCAACCCATTCTCTGGTGGAGCCCCGACCCGCGCATGACACTGGCGCCGACGGCCTTCAAGCTGCACCGCTCGCTGCGCAAGGTGCTGCAGGCCTTTCGCGCCGATGCGCGCTGCGAAATCCGCATCGACCACGACTTCGACGCCGTGATCCGTGCCTGTTCGAGCGCGCCGCGCGAAGGTCAGTCGGGCACGTGGATCGTGCCGCCGATGCTCGAGGCCTATGGCGCGCTGCACCGGGCCGGGTACGCGCACAGCGTGGAGACGTGGATCGACGGGGAGCGGGTTGGCGGGCTGTACTGCGTGGCGATCGGCCGCGCCGTGTTCGGCGAATCGATGTTCGCGCAGCGCACGGACGCATCGAAGATCGCGCTGGCCGCGCTGGTGTGTTTCAGCCTGCACCACGGCATCGAACGGATCGATTGCCAGCAGAACACCGCCCATCTCGCGAGCCTGGGCGCAGCGGAAATGCCGCGGGCGCGCTTCGTCGAACATGTCGAACGTGCGCGTACGCAAGCAGCGCCAGCATGGCATTTCGAGCCCGTATACTGGTCGCGACTCCTGCCCACACGCTCATTCCAAGCCACGTGACGCACCTCAAGGAACTCCCGCTCCACACGTTGCAGTTCTATGCAACGGCGCCCTATCCCTGCAGCTATCTGCCGGACCGTCAGGCGCGCTCGCAGGTCGCGACGCCCAGCCACCTGATCCACAACGACGCGTACTCCGACCTGGTGCGAAACGGTTTTCGGCGCAGCGGCATGTTCACGTACCGGCCCTATTGCGACGGTTGCACGGCGTGCGTGCCGTTGCGCGTACGCGCCGACGACTTTCAACCCAACCGCAGCCAGCGTCGCGCCTCGTCGCGGCACGCGGCGCTGCAAGTGCGCGTGCTCAAGCTCTGCTTCGTGCCCGAGCACTACCAGCTCTATCTGCGCTACCAGAACGGCCGCCATTCGGGTGGCGGCATGGACCACGACAGCATCGACCAATACACGCAGTTCCTCCTGCAGAGCCGGGTCAACTCACGGATGGTGGAATTTCGCGAAACACTGCCAGATGGCAGTGTGGGCGCCTTGAAGATGGTGTCGATCCTCGATGTGCTCGACGACGGTATTTCCGCGGTCTACACCTTCTACGAACCTGAGGAAGGCGCTGGCTACGGGACTTATGGCGTGTTGTGGCAGATCGCGCAGGCACGTCGGCTCGGCCTTCCCTACGTCTATCTCGGGTACTGGATCGCAGGCAGCCCGAAGATGAACTACAAGGCGCGGTTCGGGCCGCACGAACTGCTCATCGACGGAGATTGGCAGTCTGCCGATTTCACCAGATAAAATTGCAACCTGAGTCCTGCCCAGGACGCTACCGTGTTGCGCCCATGAGAAAACCACAATCAGACGTTCCTGCCACGCCGGTCATCCAGGTCATCGAACGCATGTTTTCGTTGATCGACGTGCTGGCCTCGCGCGAAGAAGCGATCTCCCTCAAGGAGATCAGCGAGAAGACCGGGCTTCACCCGTCGACCACCCACCGCATCCTCAACGATCTGACGATCGGTCGCTTTGTCGACCGGCCCGAAGCGGGCAGCTATCGGCTGGGCATGCGTCTGCTGGAGCTGGGCAACTTGGTAAAGGGGCGTCTCAATGTGCGCGACGCGGCGCTCACACCGATGCGCGAACTGCACAAGCTCACACAGCAGCCGGTCAACCTCAGCATGCGGCAGGGCGACGAGATCGTGTACATCGAGCGCTCATACAGCGAACGCTCCGGCATGCAGGTGGTGCGTGCGATCGGTGGACGGGCCCCGCTGCATCTCACATCGACCGGCAAGCTGTTCCTGGCCGCGGATGACCCGCAACGTGTGCGCAGCTACGCCACGCGCACCGGACTCGCCGGCCATACCCGCAACAGCATCACACAGCTACCGCTGCTGGAGCGCGAGTTGTCCAAAGCACGCCAGTACGGCATTGCACGTGACAACGAAGAGTTGGAACTGGGGGTGCGCTGCATGGCAGCCGGGATCTACGACGATCAGAGCAAGCTGGTCGCAGGCTTGTCGATCTCCGCTCCGGCGGATCGGCTCGACGAAGGCTGGCTACCGAAGCTGCAAGCCACAGCCGCCGAAATCTCGAATGCCCTGGGCTACAACCAGAACGCGCCTGCCAATCCCTGATACTGCGGGTCGCCAATCAAGAGCGGCTCAAGTATGCATTCGCGAGGCACCGCGGAACCGGCTTTGCCGGGCCGCTGGTGTCGCCCCCGGTAGGGGTTGGCGAAGCGACACGCAGTGTGCGAGACCTCGGGATGGGGTCAGTCCCCCGCAGCGTGCTGCGAAGAAGCCTGCATCGACGGCGACATCAGGTGTGTCGCTTCGACCCAGCGCCGCACGCGCTCGGCATCGCCGATACGGCTGAGCTTGCCGGCGGAATCCAGGAACACCATGATCAGCTTCCGCCCGGCGATGCGCGTCTGCATCACCAGGCACTGACCGGCCTCGGAGATGTAGCCGGTCTTCTGCAGACCAATTTCCCAATCGGGATTCTTCACCAGCCGGTTGGTGGTCGTGTACTGCAACATGCGGTTGCCCACTTCGACCTGGTAACCGGGCGACGTCGACAGCTCGCGAACCATCGCGTCGGAAGAGGCTGCGCTCACGAGCAACGCCAGATCCTGCGCACTCGACTGGTTCTGGCTCGACAGGCCGGTCGGCTCGACATAGCGCGTGTCCTTCATGCCGAGCGTGCGCGCCTTGGCGTTCATCATGCTGACGAAGGTCGAGAGGCCGCCGGGGTAGGTGCGGCCCAGTGCATGTGCGGCGCGGTTTTCGCTGGACATCAACGCCAGGTGCAGCAGTTCGCCGCGCGACAGCGTGGCACCGATGCGCAGGCGCGAGCTGCTGCCCTTCTCGGTGTCGACGTCGTCCTGGGTGATGGTGACGAGTTCGTCCATCGGCAAATGGGCTTCGCTCACAAGCAGGCCTGTCATGAGCTTGGTCAGGGAAGCAATAGGCAGCACGGCATGGTCGTTCTTGCTGAACAGCACCTCTCGCGTGTCCTGGTCGATGACCAGTGCAGCACTCGACTTGAGGTCGAGCGCGTCGTTGGTGCTGTGCAGGCCGGCGAGTTGCCCATAGGAGAGGCGCGCCGGTTCGGCCACGCGCACCACGGAACGACGCTGCACCGCGACCACGGTTTTCCCGTCTTTCTTGCGGATGGTCGCGACGACGTTCTTGCCGCCCCGCACGGTGCGATCGGCCTTGTCGGCCGGTGCCGCCTTGGCGCTGCGTTGCGCCGCGACGGTCTTGGTCGTCTTGCCGCGCTTGGCGTCAGGGCTGGTTTGGCTCTTTTTAGCGGCAACAGGCCGCTTGGCGGCGGCCTGCGCGGCCGGTGCCAGCAGGGCCGCAGCGCAGACGGCGGTGGTCAACAGACGAAGTGCAAAGCGCAAACGCTGGGGTGAAACTCGGTGGGGGCGGGCTTCAGGCATCAAGGAATCTCCAGCGGCGACAAGGACCCGCAGTGTATCTAAATCGAAAAAAGCACGCAATAACAGTTACTTGCGTCCCGTTCTTCACTCGAAACGAAAGGATCGCGATAAACCTAACCTTGTGCCGCTACTCTCTCAGCTTGGCTCTGTAACTTGTTGAGCGCACTCAAATAAGCCTTGGCAGATGCCACGACGATGTCTGGATCGGCGCCCACGCCATTGACCACGCGGCCGGCGTTCTGCAGCCGCACCGTCACTTCACCCTGGCTTTCTGTGGATCCGCTGATCGCATTGACCGAATAGAGCACCATCTCTGCACCGCTTCGCACATGCGACTCGATCGCTTTCAATGAAGCATCAACCGGGCCATTGCCGTCGGACTCGGCGGTCACTTCCTTGCCCTGCACGGTGAAAACGACGCGGGCCTGAGGCCGTTCGCCGGTCTCGCTGTGCTGCGCCAGGGAGACGAAGCCGAACTGCTCTCCAACGTTCGACCCCTCTTCGTCGCTGACCAGCGCGAGGATGTCCTCATCGAAGATTTCGCTCTTGCGGTCGGCCAACTCCTTGAAGCGGGCAAAGGCGGCGTTGATGTCGGCCTCGCTCTGCATGGTCACGCCCAATTCGACCAGCCGTTGCTTGAAGGCGTTGCGACCGCTGAGTTTGCCCAGCACGATCTTGTTGTGGCTCCAGCCGACGTCCTCGGCCCGCATGATTTCGTAGGTGTCGCGCGCCTTCAGCACCCCATCCTGATGGATGCCGGAGGCATGCGCGAACGCATTCGCACCGACCACGGCCTTGTTGGGCTGCACTACGAAACCGGTCGTCTGGCTCACCATCCGGCTGGCCGCCAGCAGGTGCTGCGCGTCGATGCCCATCTCCAAGCCGAAATAGTCCTTGCGGGTCTTCACCGCCATCACGATCTCTTCGAGCGAGCAGTTGCCTGCGCGCTCGCCCAGACCGTTGATGGTGCATTCGACCTGCCGGGCGCCGCCGATCTTCACGCCGGCCAACGAATTTGCCACCGCCATGCCCAGGTCGTTGTGGCAATGCACCGACCAGATGGCCTTGTCGCTGTTGGGCACGCGTTCCCGCAGGGTCTTGATGAAGCTGCCGTACAGCTCGGGAATGGCGTAGCCGACGGTGTCCGGCACGTTGATGGTCGTGGCCCCCTCGTCGATGACGGCCTCGAGCACGCGGCAGAGGAAGTCCATGTCGCTGCGGTAACCGTCTTCCGGGCTGAACTCGACGTCACCCACCAAATTGCGCGCGAAGCGCACCGCCAGCTTCGCCTGCTCGAACACCTCGTCGGGCGACATCCGCAGCTTCTTCTCCATGTGCAGCGGCGAGGTGGCAATGAACGTGTGGATCCGACCGCTGGCCGCGCCCTTGAGGGCCTCGGCGGCCCGCGAGATATCGCGGTCATTGGCGCGCGAGAGGCCGCAAACGGTCGAATCCTTGATGGCGTTGGCGATCAGCCTCACGGCCTCGAAATCGCCATTGGAGCTCGCGGGAAAACCGGCCTCGATCACGTCAACCCGCAGACGCTCCAACTGCTTGGCGATGCGGAGCTTCTCGTCCTTGGTCATGGACGCGCCGGGCGACTGCTCGCCGTCGCGCAAGGTGGTGTCGAAAATGATCAGCTTGTCGGTCATCGTGGAGTCCTTGTCTTCCTTGTGGGGCTGCGGCGGCTCAGGCCGCGACGGTGTCGGATTGTGCGCTGGATGCGTTGCGCGCCCGCGCGCGCGCCAGTCCCGAGACGATCGCTTTCAGAGACGCCGAGACGATGTTGGGGTCGATACCCACGCCGAACAGCGTGTGCCGGTCGTCGACCCGCATCTCGAGGTAGGCGACAGCCTGCGCGTCGGCCCCCGCACCGATGGCGTGCTGGTGATAGTCGATCACGCGGATCGCGTGCCCTGTGCTTTCCGCCAGCGCCTGGATGAACGCATCGATGGGGCCGTTGCCGCGCCCTTCGACGCGGCGAATTTCGTCGCCCCAGGGCAAGTCGCCGCGCAGCACCACCGACGCGGAGGCGCCGTCGCCCTGCTCTTCGATCACGCGGTGCTGCAGGGTCTGCACTGTCTTGAGGCCGTACTCGCGCTCGAAAAGGGCGTAGAGGTCGGCCGCGCTGAGTTCCTTGCCGGCGACGTCCATCACGCGCTGCACGGTCTGCATGAATTCGATCTGCAGCCGACGCGGCATCTCGATGCCGTATTCGCTTTCGAGCAGGTAGGCCATGCCGCCCTTGCCCGACTGGCTGTTCACGCGGATCACCGCTTCGTAGCTGCGGCCGAGATCCTTCGGATCGATCGGAAGGTACGGAATCGCCCAGACATCGCCTTCCTTGCGGATCGCGAAGGCCTTCTTGATGGCATCCTGGTGCGAGCCCGAGAACGACGTGTAGACCAGGTCGCCCGCGTACGGATGGCGCGGATGCACCGGCAACTGGTTGCAGTGCTCCACCTCGGCGCGGATCGCGTCGATGTCCGAAAAGTCGAGGTTCGGCGTGATGCCCTGAACGTAGAGATTGAGCGCGACGTTCACGATGTCGAGGTTGCCGGTGCGCTCGCCGTTGCCGAAGAGGCAGCCTTCGACGCGATGTGCGCCGGCCATCAATGCGAACTCGGCGGAGGCGGTGCCGGTGCCGCGGTCATTGTGTGGGTGTACGGACACGACCACGTGGGGGCGGTCGGCGAACCGGCGGCACATCCACTCGATCTGGTCGGCGAAGCCGTTGGGCGTGCTGACTTCCACCGTGGTGGGCAAGTTGAGAATGATGGGCCGCCCGGCGCCCCACGCCATGATCGCGGTCTCGCAGGCCTGCAACGACACCTCGAGTTCAGCCATGCAGAACACCTCGGGCGAATACTGAAGCACCCATTCGGTTTGGGGCTGTGCATCGGTCAGCCGTTTGACCTGGCCGACGCTGCGGTCGATGAGCGCCATCACCTCGGGCACGGTCATGCCGAACACCACTTCGCGCCACACCGGCGCTACGGCGTTGTAGACATGGACGATCGCCTTGCGCGCGCCGCGCAGCGATTCGATGGTGCGCTCGATGAGCTCTTCGCGCGCCGGCGTCATCACCTGGATGGTCACGTCGTCGGGGATGCGTTCTTCGTCGATGAGCTTGCGCAGGAAGTCGAATTCCACCTGCGATGCGGCCGGGAAGCCGACCTCGATCTCCTTGAAGCCGATGCGCACGAGCAGGTCGAACATACGCAACTTGCGGTCGAGGTCCATCGGCTCGATGAGCGCTTGGTTGCCGTCCCGCAGGTCCGTCGACAGCCAGATCGGGGCCTTCGTCAGAACGGCGTCGGGCCAGGTGCGGTCCTTGAGGCCGATCGGTGCAAAGGCGCGGTACTTGGCTTGCGGTTGCTTCAGCATGACAATACTTTCGATGGTTGTTGAGACCACCAGCAACCCCAAACAAAACGGCCCGTTGCTGGTGCGAACGGGCCGTGGTGAGGGATGCGCGTGCGCTACCTTCTCCGCCCGTGGGGGATGAGTAGTAGTGCCAGCGAAATCTTGTTCATGAGAATCGCGAATGTAGCACAGCGGGCGCTACTTGTGGAGCCCGCGCTCGTCGGGTTCGTCGGTGGAAATACTGATCATGCTCACCTGCTGCCCCTTGGCCTTGCGCCACGCGTACACCACGTAGCCGCTCAGGCCGTAGGCAACGAACAGGCTGAACAGAACGGTCGGCGGATGGATGTTGATCACGGCGATGCCCAGTGCGATCAGCACGATGACCGCGAAGGGCACGCTCTTCTTCATCTGCACATCCTTGAAGCTATAGAACGGGGCGTTTGTCACCATCGACAGGCCGGCGTAGAGCGTGAACGCGAAGGTCACCCAGGTGATCTGGTTCCACGAGAGATACAGCACCTCGCCGCCGCGCTTGCCCCATTCGGTCATGAGCCAGATGAAGCCGGCCACGAGCGCCGCTGCGGCGGGTGAAGGCAGGCCCTGGAACCAGCGCTTGTCGACCACGCCGGTGTTCACGTTGAAGCGCGCCAGACGCAATGCGGCACACGCGCAGTAGACGAAGGCTGCGATCCAGCCCCAGCGTCCCAAGCCCTTGAGGGACCACTCATAGGCGATCAGCGCCGGCGCGGCGCCGAAGGACACCATGTCCGACAGCGAATCCATCTGCTCGCCGAACGCACTTTGCGTGTTCGTCATGCGCGCCACGCGCCCATCCAGGCTGTCAAGGATCATGGCCGCAAAGACGCCCAGCGCAGCCAGATCGAAGCGCGCGTTCATCGCCATCACGACCGAATAGAAGCCGCCGAACAGCGCCGCCAGCGTGAAGAGGTTGGGCAGGATGTAGATGCCCTTGCGGCGCTTGCGCGGCTGCTGAATTTCGTCGGAAAGAGTGTCGTCGTGCATCTCGGGCAGTTTAGTTCAGGCCCCTTGCGCGGCTGAAAAGAAAAAAGCCACCGCGAACGGTGGCCTCGTCGGCAGGAAGAACGATCAGTTCTTGGTCTGGTCGACCAGCTTGTTCTTCATGATCCACGGCATCATCTTGCGCAGCTGGGCACCGACCACTTCGATCTGATGCTCGGCATTGATGCGGCGGCGGCTGATCAGAGCGGGCTGGCCTGCGGCCGCTTCGAGCACGAAGCTCTTGGCGTATTCGCCGGTCTGAATGTCCTTCAACACCTGCTTCATGACCTTCTTGGTCTCGTCGGTGATGATGCGCGGGCCGGTCACGTACTCGCCGTACTCGGCGTTGTTCGAGATCGAGTAGTTCATGTTGGCGATGCCGCCTTCATAGATCAGGTCGACGATCAGCTTGAGCTCGTGCAAGCATTCGAAATATGCCATCTCGGGCGCGTAACCGGCTTCCACCAGCGTCTCGAAACCGGCCTTGATCAGCTCGACCGTGCCGCCGCACAGAACCGCTTGCTCGCCGAACAGGTCGGTCTCGGTTTCTTCGCGGAAGTTCGTCTCGATGATGCCAGCCTTGCCGCCGCCGTTGGCGGTTGCGTAGCTCAGCGCGAGGTCACGCGCCTTGCCGGTCTTGTCCTGGTGGACAGCCACGAGGTGGGGCACGCCGCCGCCTTGCGTGTAGGTGCTGCGCACGGTGTGGCCCGGGGCCTTGGGTGCGACCATCCAGACGTCGAGGTCGGCGCGTGGCTGCACGAAGCCGTAGTGCACGTTGAAACCGTGCGCGAAGACGAGCGAAGCGCCTTCCTTGATGTTCGGCGCCACGTCGTTTTTGTACACGTTGGCGATCTGCTCATCGGGCAGCAGGATCATCACGACGTCGGCCGACTTCACGGCATCTGCAACTTCGGCGACCTTCAGACCGGCCTTGCCGACTTTGTCCCACGAGGCGCCGCCCTTGCGCAGGCCGACCACAACCTTCACGCCGCTGTCGTTCAGGTTCTGTGCGTGCGCGTGGCCTTGCGAGCCGTAGCCGATGATCGCGACCGTCTTGCCCTTGATAAGGCTGAGATCCGCGTCCTTGTCGTAATAAACCTTCATGTCGATGCTCCTTCGTTGATTCGTTGATGAGTGAACTGAAAACTAGACGCGCAAGATGCGCTCGCCGCGCCCGATGCCGCTGGCACCGGTTCGCACCGTTTCGAGAATGGCGCTGCGCTCGATGGCTTCGAGAAAAGCGTCGTTCTTGGCATGATCGCCGGTGAGCTCGATGGTGTAGCTCTTGTCGGTCACGTCGATGATGCGGCCGCGGAAAATCTCGGCCATGCGCATCATTTCCTCGCGCTCCTTGCCGACTGCGCGCACCTTCACCATCATGAGCTCGCGCTCGGTGTAGGCACCTTCGGTCAGGTCGACCACCTTCACCACTTCGATCAGGCGATTCAAATGCTTGGTGATCTGCTCGATCACGTCGTCGGAGCCACCGGTGACGATGGTCATGCGCGAGAGACTGGCGTCCTCCGTCGGTGCGACGCTCAGCGATTCGATGTTGTAGCCCCGGGCCGAGAACAGGCCCACCACGCGAGACAGAGCGCCAGGCTCGTTCTCCAGCAATACAGCGATGATGTGTTTCATGTGTGCGAACTCCTCTTTTCGCCGCCCTCCCCCGCGCACGGTAATGCGCAGGCTCGGCGGGCAATAGATTCGTCGAAAAAGTGTGGCGAAACCGGGGCCGCAGCGGGCCCCGAACGGTGTGTCAGAGGTCGTCGGCGCCCAGCAGCATCTCGGTGATGCCCGCGCCGGCCTTGACCATCGGGAACACGTTCTCGGTCGGGTCAGTGCGGAAGTCCATGAACACCGTGCGGTCCTTGAGCTTGCGTGCTTCGCGCAGCGCCGGCTCCACGTCCTGCGGCCGCTCGATCAGCATGCCGACATGGCCATAGGCCTCGGCCAGCTTCACGAAGTTCGGCAGCGCGTCCATGTAGCTGTGGCTGTAACGGCCGGAGTATTCGATCTCCTGCCATTGGCGCACCATGCCGAGGTAGCGGTTGTTCAGCGAACAGATCTTGATCGGCGTGTTGTATTGCAGGCAGGTCGACAGTTCCTGGATGCACATCTGCACCGAGCCTTCGCCGGTGATGGTGAAAACCTCCGACTGCGGCTTGGCCATCTTGATGCCCATGGCGTAAGGGATGCCGACGCCCATGGTGCCAAGACCGCCCGAGTTGATCCAGCGGCGAGGCTCGTCGAAACGGTAGTACTGCGCGGCCCACATCTGGTGCTGGCCCACGTCCGACGTGATGTAGACGTCGTCGTCCTTCGTCATGTTCCAGAGCGTCTCGACCACGTGCTGCGGCTTGATCACATCGGTGTTGCCGCGGTCGTATTTCAGGCAATCCTTGCTGCGCCAGGCCTCGATGGTCTTCCACCAGTCGGCCAGCGCGCCAGCGTCGGGCTTCTGCGTCGCTTCACGGATCATCGAGATCAGTTCGGTCAGCACGTCCTTCACATCACCGACGATCGGGATGTCGACCTTCACGCGCTTGGAAATGCTCGACGGGTCGATATCGATGTGGATGATCTTGCGTTCGTTCTGTGCAAAGTGCTTGACGTTGCCGATGACGCGATCGTCGAAGCGTGCGCCCACGGCCAGCAGCACATCGCAGTGCTGCATCGCGCTGTTGGCCTCGATGGTGCCGTGCATGCCCAGCATGCCGAGAAACTTGCGGTCGCTCGCCGGGTACGCGCCCAGGCCCATCAGCGTGTTCGTGACGGGGTAGCCGAGCATGTCGACCAGCGTGCGCAGTTCGTTGCTGGCGTTGCTCAGCAGCACGCCGCCGCCGGTGTAGATGTAGGGACGCTTGGCATTGAGTAGCAACTGCAGCGCCTTGCGAATCTGCCCGCCGTGCCCCTTGCGCACCGGGTTGTACGAGCGCATGTCGACCTTGTCCGGATAGCCGGCGTAGGTCACTTTCTTGAACGACACGTCTTTCGGAATGTCGACCACCACCGGACCGGGGCGGCCGGTGCGTGCGATGTGGAAGGCCTTCTTCATCGTCATGGCCATGTCTCGCACGTCCTTGACCAGGAAGTTGTGCTTGACGATCGGCCGCGTAATCCCGACGGTGTCGCATTCCTGGAAGGCGTCGGTGCCAATCTGAGCAGTCGAAGTTTGGCCGCTGATGATCACCATGGGGATCGAGTCCATGTACGCCGTCGCGATACCCGTCACCGCGTTGGTCAGGCCCGGACCGGAAGTGACCAATGCCACACCCACTTCGCCGGTGGCGCGGGCAAAACCGTCGGCTGCGTGCACGGCAGCCTGCTCGTGGCGTACCAGCACATGCTGGATGGTCTCTTGCTTGTACAGCGCGTCGTAGATGTAGAGAACCGCGCCACCCGGGTACCCCCAGAGGTATTCGACGCCTTCGGCCTGCAGTGCCTTGATCAGCACTTCAGCGCCCATGAGCTCTTGAGATTGACTGGAGGGGCCGGCGGATGCGGCTGCTGCGGAAGCGAGTTCCGCCTTCGAGATTTCCATGATGAACCTTTGCGTTTTTTCGGGAACGAAAAACCTTGGGTGCCCCTTGCCAGTCCTTGTGGGACCGCGTCGGGACTTGAGGCCAAAGCCATGGGCGGTTGAGTGTTCCGCCGGACAGTGACCCGTTTGCCTTTTTGACTTGCAGCGCGGATTATGACATCGCGGCGCGCCAGCCCCGCCTGGCGCTGAAAGAGAACGATGCGATGCGATAATCGGCGCGACAAAAAAACCCGCATTCGCGGAGACAAGATCCCCACTTCTGCGCCGCAAGGCGCTCGCACTGCTTGGCCACCGAACAAGAACTGTCCGACTTCCTGAAAGGCGTGGAGCGACGTGCGTTCAAGCGTTCGGTCTACCACGTGCGGGACGACGAAGCGGCGCTCGACATCGTGCAGGACAGCATGATGAAACTCGCGGAGCACTACGGCGACAAGCCGCCGAACGAGTTGCCGATGCTGTTCCAGCGCATCCTGTCGAACTGCACGCTCGACTGGTTTCGTCGGCAGAAGACAAGGCGGGCGCTCTTCTCGAACTTGAGCGACTTCGAGACGCCCGACGACAGCGGCGACTTCGACCTGCTCGAGAACTTCGTTTCGCCCACCGACTCGCGCGAGACTGAAAGCGCCGAGACGACCACGCAGCGCGCACAGGTGTTCCACGAGATCGAAGAACAGATTGCGGCGCTGCCCGGCCGTCAACGAGAGGCTTTCCTGATGCGTTACTGGGAGGAAATGGATGTGGCCGAAACGGCCGCCGCCATGGGCTGCTCCGAAGGCAGCGTCAAAACCCATTGTTCGCGCGCCGTGCACGCCTTGAGCAAAGCGCTCAAGGCCAAGGGAATATCGCTATGACCACCTCACTCTCCACCTCTGGCGAAGCCTTGGAGGCTCAATTTGGCCGCCGTGTCGCGGCCCGTCTTTCCGGCGGCACCCATGCGTTGCCGCATGACATCGGCGAGCGGCTTCGCGTCGCGCGCACCCAGGCGCTGGCTCGGCGCAGGCTTCCGGCCCGTGCGCCCGTGGTGGTGGCGTCCGGTGGTACGGCAACGCTCGGCAACGTGTGGTGGACGCGCCTGGGCGCCGTGCTGCCCCTGGTCGCACTCGTGGCGGGACTCATCACCATCAGCGCTTGGCAAGAAGACCAACGCGCGAGCGAATTGGCAGAGGTTGATTCGGCATTGCTCACCGACGACCTGCCTCCTGCCGCCTACACCGACCCCGGTTTCGCGCAATTCCTCAAGTCCGAGGCAACCTCCAACCGCTGACGCAGCCTCCCGTCTCGATCGCCGTTCCGCCGCATGCATTTCCGCACCGTCCTCCGAATCTGTGTTCCGCCGACTTTTCAGCGACCGCAGAACCGCGCTCGCTCGGCCGGCATCGCACTGATGCTCGTTGCAGGCAGCTGGGTCGCAGCAGCAGGCGCTCAGGAGTCGGGAAGCGTTGCGTCAGCCGCGTCGTCTGCCGCTGCCGCCAAGGCGGCCGCCAGATCACCGGCCAAACCGCTGTGGCGCGACCTGAGCGCCAAGCAACAGCAGGCGTTATCGCCGCTGGCAGCGCATTGGGACGGGTTGAGTGAAGCGCACAAACGCAAGTGGCTTGCCGTGTCGCGCAACCACGCGCAGCTGTCCGCCGCTGACAAGGCGACCCTTCACAGTCGCATGACCGAATGGGCCGCGCTGAGCCAACAGCAACGGGCGCAGGCCCGATTCAACTTCGCCGAAGTCAAACAGCTGCCCCCCGACGAACGCAAAGCCAAGTGGGAGGCCTATCAGGCGTTGAGCCCCGAAGAAAAACGCCGTCTCGCCGAGGGTGCGACACCGCGTCCGCCAGGGGCTGCCGGCAGCATCCGGCCGGTCCCGGCTCAGAAGCTGGCGCCGGTTCCGCCAGGCGCGGTGAAGGGCCAGCACAGTGCCCGCATCCAGCTCACGCCGCCGGCTGAGCGCGCGATGGCGCCTATGATTCCGGCACCCTCCATTTCCTCCGAGGCTCCGGCGCCAGCGCCGGTCATCGCGCCGCCCGCCAGCCTGGTCATCACGCCGGCCCCGATACCTCCAGCGCGCATGACCGAGCAGCCGTCGTCGGCGCCCTGACCTCTTCTGTCGATGACTTCGCGTTCCCCTGGCGTCGCTGGCGCAACCGGCGATCGGCTCAGCGCCCCCGTCTCCCCCATCGCAACCCCCGGCCTCTGGCGGCGCATGGCGTGCTGGCTCTACGAGGGCATGCTGATGTTCGCGGTGGTCTTTGTTGCCGCCTGGCTTTTCAGCACGTTGGGCCAGATGCGCGACGCGATGGACGCGCGGCGCCCGCTGCTGCAAGCCTTTCTCTTCGTCGTCTTCGGCGTCTATTTCGTCTGGTTCTGGGCGAAGGGCCAGACGCTCGCCATGAAGACCTGGAACATCCGCGTGGTCGACCGACAGGGCCGCGCCATCTCGCAGCCACGTGCGCTGTTGCGCTACCTGCTGAGCTGGGTGTGGTTCCTGCCGCCGCTGGCGACCATCGCCCCGTTCAAGCTGTCCGGGGGTGAATCGGGCCTGCTGGTGTGCGGTTGGGTGATCGTCTGGGCGCTGCTTGCCCGCTTCCACCCGCAGCAGCAGTTCTGGCACGACGCCTGGGCCGGAACGCGGCTCATCAGCTCCAAGCCGATGAGCCGCCGATGAGCGATCCGGCGCCCGTCAATCCGCAGGCAGCGCGAACCGGGCTGCGCCGCATCTGGCACGCCGCGCTGATCTCGATCGACGGCTATCGGGCCGGCTGGCGCGAACCCGCTTTTCGGCAGGAAGTGCTGTGCGCCGTGGTCATGCTGCCAGCCGCCTTCTGGGTCGGCCGCAGCTGGATCGAGGTGGCGCTGCTGATCGCCACGGTGATGCTGGTGCTGATCGTCGAGCTGCTCAACAGCGGCATCGAGGCCGCCATCGACCGCATCGGCCCCGAGTGGCACAGTTTCTCGAAGGATGCCAAAGACATGGGCAGTGCCGCGGTGCTGCTTTCCATCGTGCTGTGCGGCGGCGTCTGGGCGGCTGCCCTGTGGCAGCGCTTCGTCCCATAGCCCTGCACGCCGGGCCGTCACGCGGCCACGGCATGATCGAACCATGACTCCTGCTTTTTCGATTTGCGTCTATTGCGGCTCGCGACCCGGCGAGCGTCCTGAATTCACCGCGGTGGCCGAAGCCGTTGGCCGCTGGATCGGCGAGCGCAGTGGCCAACTGGTCTACGGTGGCGGCCGCACCGGGCTGATGGGCACCGTGGCCGAGGCCACCCGTGCCGCCGGCGGCCGCGTCGTCGGCATCATTCCCAAAGCGCTGGTCGATCGCGAGCTGGCCAACACACTGTGCGACGAACTCCACGTCGTCGACACGATGCATGAACGCAAGGCTCTGATGGGCGAACGCGCCGACGCCTTCGTCGCGCTGCCTGGCGGCATCGGCACCTTTGAGGAACTGTTCGAAATCTGGACCTGGCGGCAGCTGGGCTACCACGACAAGCCGGTGGGCATTCTCAACAGCGCCGGCTATTACGACGGTCTGCTCGCGTTTCTCGACAACTGCGTGCGCGAGGGTTTCATGGGCGAGTGGCAGATGGGCCTGGTGCGCAGCGGGACCGAAGCAGCGCCCCTGCTCGAGGCACTCGTGCAAGAGGCCGGCAGCCGCCCGGCGGGCGACAAGCTCGCCGAGATCGTCTGACGACGGCGCGTCAGACCGCCGCTTCGCCTTCTTCGCCGGTGCGGATGCGCACCACGCGCTCGACCTCGGTGACGAAGATCTTCCCGTCGCCGATCTTGCCGGTGCGCGCCGCGCCGATGATCGCCTCGACGCAGCGGTCGACGTCGCCTTCGTTGGCCACCACTTCGATCTTCATCTTCGGCAGGAAATCGACCACGTACTCCGCGCCGCGGTAGAGCTCGGTGTGACCCTTCTGGCGGCCGAAGCCCTTCACCTCAGTGACCGTCAGGCCGGTGACGCCGACCTCGGCCAGCGCCTCGCGCACGTCGTCGAGCTTGAAGGGTTTGACGATGACGGTGATGAGTTTCATGGGGGTTTGTCGTCCTGCGATGTCGTTGCCGCTTCGGGGTGAAGGGGCGCCAAACGATTATGTCATCGGGCCTGGCGGCGCGCCCGCGCGACCCTGCGTGGGCAAGGGCAGGCACGGGCTGATACGCTCGCTCGCGATGCGCGCAAGTTCAGCCGACCCTTCCGGCACCTCCTTCTTCGGCAATTGCTTCCAGTGGTTCAACGGGCAGGCCTACCTGCTGCTCGTTTTCACCATGCTGATCTGGGGTGCGAACGCGGTGGCGGCGCGGCTGGCGGTCGGGGAGATCCCGCCGATGCTGCTCACCTTCCTGCGCTGGAGCGTCTGCTGCGCGGCCTTGGCACTGACGTCGCGCCGGCAGATCTCCGCGCATTGGCGCACGCTGTTGCCGTCGTGGCGCTACGTGGCGTTGATGGGCACGCTGGGCTTCACGGGTTTCAACGTGCTGTTCTATGCGGCCGCGCATCACACCACCGCGATCAACATCGCCATCATTCAGGGCACGATCCCTGTGCTGATGCTCATCGGCAGCTTCTTTCTCTATCGCACCCGCATCACCGCGCTGCAGCTCCTGGGCGTGGCGCTCACCATCGGCGGCATTGCGGTGGTGGCTTCGCAGGGCCAGCTGGCGCGGCTGGCGGCCCTGGCCTTCAACATCGGCGACGTGTGGATCCTGATCGCCTCCCTGCTCTACGCAGGCTACGCGCTCGGGCTGCGGCGGCGTCCGGCCGTTCCGGCCATCGTCTTCTTCGCGGCGCTGGCGGCAGTGGCCTGTGTGGTGTCGGTGCCCTTCGTCGTGGCAGAAATCGCCATGGGTCAGGCGTTCATGCCCACCGCCAAGGGTTGGTTGCTGGTGCTCTTCATCGGCCTGTTGCCGTCCTTCGTGTCGCAGCTGACCTTCATGCAGGCCGTGAGCCTGATCGGCCCGGCGCGCGCCGGCATGTTCATGAACCTGGTGCCGATCTTCGGCCCGTTGTTGGCCGTGGTCGTGCTCGGCGAGCCACTGTCGGCGTATCACGCGGTCGCGCTGGCGCTGGTGCTCGGCGGCATCTACGTGGCCGAATACCTCGGTGCGCGCAAGCGCTGAATGCGAACCTGCCCGTGGCCGATCCCGTCCTCCGCATCCACGCCGCGCCGTCCGATATCGACGCGAAAGCCTGGAACAGCCTGCTCGCGCTGCAGGCCGCCCCCAGCCCCTTCATGCGCCACGAGTACCTCGACGCGTTGCACTTCAGCGGCAGCGCTACGCCGGAGAGCGGCTGGACGCCGCAGTTCGCCACGCTCACGCGCGGCAAGAAGCTGCTGGCGGCCTGCCCTCTGTACATCAAGGATCATTCCTACGGCGAGTACGTGTTCGACTGGGCCTGGGCCAACGCCTACGAGCAGCATGGCCTGGCGTACTACCCGAAGGCGCTGGTGGCGGTGCCCTTCACGCCTGTTCCCGGATCTCGCCTGCTCGCCGTCGATGCCGACAGTCGGGCTTTGCTCGTGCACGGCCTGGTGCAGTGGTGCAAGCAGGCCGAACTGTCTTCGCTGCACCTGCTCTTCGGTGCCGACGAGGACATCGCGGCGTGCGAAGACGGCGGCCTGATGCTGCGCAACACGGTGCAGTTCCATTGGACCAACCAGGTGCCGGCGCCCGGCAGCGATGCGGCATCGGCGACGGCCGAAGCGGCAGCCGAAGGGCCGCGCGGATACGCCGACTTCGACGCCTTCCTCGCCAGCCTGTCGCACGACAAACGCAAGAAGATCCGCCAGGAGCGCCGCAAGGTGGCCGAGGCCGGCGTCACCTTTCGCTCCGCACGCGGCACCGACATCACGCCGGCCGACTGGGACTTCTTCTACCGCTGCTACGCCCGCACCTACCGCGAGCACGGCAACGCACCGTACCTTCAGCGCGACTTCTTCCAGCGCATGGCCGATACCCTGCCAGAGGCCTGGCTGCTCTTCATCGCCGAACGCGAAGGCCGGCCGATCGCCTCCAGCCTGATCGCGCTGTCGGTCGACGGCACGGCCGCTGCGCCGCAGGCCGCCTACGGCCGCTACTGGGGCGCGCTCGAGCGCGTCGACTGCCTGCATTTCGAGGCCTGCTACTACCAGCCGCTGACTTGGTGCATCGCCCACGGCGTGGGGCGTTTCGAGGGCGGAGCGCAAGGCGAGCACAAGATGGCACGCGCATTGATGCCGGTGAAGACCACCAGCGCGCACTGGCTGGCGCACCCCGCGTTTGCGGACGCGGTCGAACGCTTTCTCGAACGCGAGGGCGCCGGGATCGAGAACTACATGGAGCACCTGGACGAGCGCAGTCCGTTCAAGGCCCAGCCGTGAGCGGCACGCACGCCGCGCATGCGGTACGTGCGGCCGGCGCGGCGACAATCGCCCCTGTCGCGCAGCAGGACCCCGCATGCATTTCCCCCCTCTTCCGCTTTTTCGATCGCTCGGCGCAACACGTCGTCCGGTTCTTACTCCGGCCCTGACAGCCGGCCTCGTCGGCCTCCTCGGCCTCTTCCTGCTCACTGCTCCGGCCCACGCCCAGACGCCGCGCGCCATGACCCTTTCCTACAGCCCCGAAAGCTACAAGGCCCGTGAGACGCACGGTGCGGTCGATGTGCGCACGATCGGCAACGGCGCGCAGCGCGTCTACCTGTTCGTGCCGGCGCAGCCGCGTCCGGTCGAGAACGTGCCGGTGGTGCTGCTGCATCACGGCTGGTTGGGCATGAACCCGCTCAACTTCGGCGCGGTGATCGATCATCTGGCCCGCAGCGGCCACGCCGTGGTCTACCCGGTCTACCAGGACTCCGACAAGACCTCGCCGCAGGGCGTGACCGAGACGGCGGGCGCTGCCAACCGACGTGCGCTGGACGTGCTCGAGAAGAGCTTCGGCCTGCGGCCGGCGCCGGGCCGCACGCTGTACTACGGCTTCTCGATGGGCGCGGCGATCGCGCTCGGTCTCGCGCTCGATCCGCAGCGCTATAACCTGCCGCCGCCCGACGCGCTCGTGCTCACCGGGCCGGGCGACGCCCATCACGTGGCGCACGGCGAGTTGGGCCGCAGCATCGTCGGGCCGCTGCAGTTGCTGCCGCCTACCCTGCCGATCGCCATCGTGACGGGCGAGGCCGACCCGATCGGGCTGCCCACCGCACGGCGACTCATGACCCGGCTGTGCCAGATCCCGCGCGAACGCCGAGTGCTGATGGTGCTGCCATCGGACGAGCGCGGCGGCCGCAAGGTCACGGCCGGCCATGGCTCGCCGGGCGCGCCCGACAGCCGCTACGACTTTCCGCTGGCGTCGAACGACCTCCCGTCCACGCTGCCGGGCCGCCCCACCTACGAAGCTTCAGGCTCGCTCAACCAGCTCGACTTCCACGGCTACTGGAAGGTGCTCGACGGCGTGCTCGACAGCCTGCGCACAGGCGAACTGCAGCCGGTGGTGTTCGGCGACGGCACGCCCGAGCAGCTCTCGCTGGGCAACTGGCCCGACGGCACGCCCTACCGGCCACTGCGACTCGAAGACCCCTGTCGCTGAACACGGTGCAGGCGGGCCGGTTCAGGGGCCGGTACGCACCGCCGGTGCCGCAGGTGCCGCCGGGTGGAGCCAGCGAACGAGGTCGGGCGTGATCAGCCCGGCACCTTCGTCCGACAGGTGAATGCCGTCGGCCTCGCGAAGGCGCACCGTCTTCTGCCCGTCGGCGCGAAGCCCGAACTCGCGAAACTGGCCATCGGCATCGGCAATGCGCGCCATCGGATTCCACCAGATCGCGCGCGGCTGGCGCGCCACCGCCGCGCGGGCGATCTCGTTGATGGCTTCCATCCGGGCGTTGAACTTTGCCGCCTTCATCGGCGGCAGCTGCAGCCACAGCACCACAGCGCCGTCGCGCGCGAGCATGGCGAGGTATTCCTCGACACGCCGCGTGTACACCGCCTGCCACTCGGGCGAGCCGAACGCCTTGACCTTGCCGTCGTCCACGAACCCCTGCCCGTCGTTCGCACCGATGGCCACGATCACCACGTCGGGCTTGCGCTGCTCGAGCATCAGCGGGTATTCGCGGTGCCAGTCGAACACCTCGGGCCGCGCCAGCCCGGTTGCAGATCGGTACGCCTTGAGCGTGACGATGCTGTCGCGGTACGGCGCCAAGTCGCGCTGCAACTGCGCGGCGAGCCCGACCGCCATGACCGAATCGCCGGCCAGTGCGACGACACGGGGCCGCGCCGCACTCGCCTGCGGCAGCGGCGTGAGCGTGGCTGCGGCGCTGGAAGCCCGGACGGCGGGCAGTGGGGATATCGGCGGTAGCGGCGAACCCGGAGGCAGAGGCGATACCGGCGGCAGAGTCGGCGCCGGCTCGGAGGGCGACGGCGGGATGGATGTCGGCGTGGCGACGGCAGCGGGCGCGGTCGGCGGCGGTGAGGCAACGATCGATGGCAGTGGTGCCGCAGGCGGCGTCGACGGCACCGCCATTGACGCCGCCGGCGTCGCTGCGTCGATGGGCATGGACGCGACCGGCGATGCCGCAGTCTGCGTCGCTGAAGCTTCCGGCGGCAGATCGCTCCAACCCAGCCGCGCCAGTCCGTGCAGGGCCTGCGGCCGCCACGCGCCGATGCCCAGCGGAGCGACCCGGCGATCGAGTCCGCGCGCCGCCTGCGCCAGCCGCTGCTGCAGCGGTCCCACCTCGAGCCGGTCGGCCCAGACGACGAGCCCGCGCGACTCCAGCAGCGCGATCGCGAGCACGAAGCCCACGGCGACCATCGCCAGTTGGCGCCGGTCGTTGCGCAACACGCGACGTGCGACGGGGCTCACGGAGGTGGCGGGCATCGGTGGCATGCTCAAAACTGGAAGTAGATAAAGGGCGCGATGCCGCTCGGCCCGAGCAGATCGATCGCGAACACGCCGCACGCCAGCAGCGCACCGCGCCCCAGCGCCGGCCAGCGCCCGAGTCCCAGCTCCAGCCCGTTGAACCAGCGGCGCGGCACGTACTGTCCCGCCAGCCCGATGAAGAGCGCGATCAGCACCGGCGCTGTGGCCAGGGTCAGCACGCCCGGCTCGGCCAGGCGCCCGAAGGCCGCGAAGGCGAGCTCGAAACTGGGTGCGCGGAAGAAGACCCACGCGGCGCACACCGCGTGAAAGAGCAACACCCGTGCGATCCAGCGCCAGGTCGTGGTCGCGCGCCAGCGCACCAGCGCCGGCCAAGGCAGCGCCGCCCATGCACGGTGCACCACCAGATACATGCCGTGCAACGCACCCCACGCGACGAAGGTCCAGGCGGCGCCGTGCCACAGGCCGCCCAGCAGCATCGTGACCATCAAGTTGAGGCTGGTGCGCCACGGCCCGCCACGCGACCCGCCCAGCGGGATGTAGAGGTAGTCACGCAGCCAGGTCGACAGCGAGATGTGCCAGCGCCGCCAGAACTCCTGCGGATTGGCCGAGACGTACGGCGAATCGAAGTTGCGCGGAAAGCGATAGCCGAGCAGCAATGCGCAGCCGATGGCGATGTCGGTATAGCCGGAGAAGTCGCAATAGATCTGCACCGCATAGCCGTACACCGCAAGCAGCATGTCCCAGCCGCCATGGGCCCGCGGGTTCGCGAAGACCGGGTCGACGAGCTGCGTCGCCAGCAGGTTGGCGATGACTACCTTCTTGAACAGGCCGACGACGATCAGCATCAGCCCCCGGTTCACGCGCACCGCGTCGGGCCGGCGTCGTTCGAGCAACTGCGGCATGAACTGCGAGGCGCGCAGGATCGGCCCGGCGATGAGCTGGGGGAAGAAGGCCACGTACAGCAGAACGTCGGGCAGGCGCACGGTCTGCTTCAGCTTGCGGCGATAGACGTCGCCCAGCAGCGAGATGGCGTGGAACACGAAGAAGGACACGCCCAGCGGCAACGCGATGCTCTCAAGCCCTTTGACCGTGGGTGGCGTGCCGAAGGCACCCCAGACATCGAGCAGCGTGATCAAGAGGAAGATCGTGTACTTGTAGTGCACCAGCACGGCGAGGCACGCGACCACGCCGAACACCAGCCAGCGCTTGCGCACCCTGGCGTCGTCGCTCCGCTGGATGCGCTGCGCCACCAGCCCCGCGAACAGCGAAATGCCGAACAGCAGCGGCACGTAGGCCCAGTTCCAGAAGCCGTAGAAAACGTAACTGGCTACCAGCAGGAAGACCTTGTGCGCATCCAGCCGACGGCACAGCCCCCAGGCCACCGCGAGCACGAGCAGAAAGAAGAGGCCGTACTCGACCGTGGGAAAAAGCATGAGGCAGCGAAGCGGTGAAGGCGACGAATTGTAGGTGGCAGCCCCTGCCGTTCAGATGGTCGCGGCGCGCGCCCGGCCAAGCTTGCGCCGCTCGGTCGTGCCGATCGCCTGCACCAGCTGCGCCACGAAGCCGCGCGCCGGCGGCGACAGCGTGCGGCCTTCGAGCGACAGCGCCTGCAGCCGGCGATGCTGCAGCATCGGTTCGGCGAAAGGCCGCGCCACTGCCGTGCCCTCGTCGATCAAGTGCGACACGGTCAGCTGGCCCGACAACAGGATCTCCGGGTTGCGCAGCAGCGTGAGCATGACCGACGAGAAGTTGCTCACGAACACCGGCCGGTACTGCAGCCCCTGCGCGCTGCAGGCCAGGTCGAACAGCTGGCGCGCAGTGACGCCGGGGTTGCCGACCATCAGCGGGTGGCGCACCACGTCGGCCAGCTGCACGACACGGCCGCGTGCGAGCGGATGGTCGGGCCGCATCACCGCCAGCACAGGGGCCGACGCTGCGTGCTCGACGCGCAGGCCGGGCTCGGGCGCCACGACGTACTTCAGGCCGATGTCGGTCTCGCCGTGCAGCAGCATGCGGCTGACCTCGTCGGGCGCGCCGACGTGCAGTTCGATCTGGCTGGCTGGATGCGTCGCCTGGAAAGCCCGCATTTGTGCCGGCATGAAGCCTCCCGCGAAGCCTTCGGTGCAGCAGACCCGCACCCGGCCCGCCGTCTGGCCGCCGAGGCCGCGCACCTGCTCCACGACCTGTTCGGTGTCGAGCAGCGCGTTGCGCAGATGGCCCGCGAGCCGCGCACCGGCGGCCGTCAGCACCATGCCGCGCGCGTGTCGCTCGAACAGCGGCGTGCCCAGGCCGTCTTCCAGCTTGGCGATCTGCCGGCTCAATGCCGACGCCGCGACGAAGAGCCGCGCCGCGGCCTGGTTGACGGAGCCGGCCTGCGCCACCTCCAGGAAATAGCGCATCGGGATACTGAACAGCGTGGGCGTCATGGGTGCCTCGAGGTGGAGCATTGCCGTCAGGGCAACGGCGGTGTGACGAAACGATAGTACCGGCAACACACAACTGGCCTTCCACTTGCGTGACTCCCAAGACAAGGAATGCCATGCACCGCCAAGATGCCCTCGCGCTGGCCAGCGCCTATTTCGACGACGGCCGGTTCTTCACCGACCTGCAACGCCGTGTCGCCCGTCGCACCGAAAGCGACACCGGCACCGCGACGCCTGCGCTGGGCGCCTATCTCCACGAGGAACTGGTGCCGCCGCTCACTGCCCTGGGCTTCGCTTGCGAAGTCGTGCCCAACCCGGTCGAGGGCGGCGGGCCGTTCCTGATCGCCCGGCGCGTGGAAGACCCGGCGCTGCCCACCGTGCTGAGCTACGGCCATGGCGACGTGACCAGCGGGCAGGATGCGCACTGGCGCGAGGGTCTCGGCCCCTGGACGCTGACCGTGGAGGGCGAGCGCTGGTACGGCCGCGGCACCGCCGACAACAAGGGCCAGCACACCGTCAACATCGGCGCATTGGCGGCCGTGCTGCAGGCGCGCGATGGGCGGCTCGGCTACAACATGACCTTGCTCGTCGAGATGGGCGAGGAAGCTGCGTCACCCGGACTGCATGCGGTATGCGAACAGCAACGCGACACCTTGCGCGCCGACCTGTTCCTGGCCTGCGACGGCCCGCGTGTGAGTGCCGCGCGCCCGACCCTTTTCATGGGATCGCGCGGGGCCGTCAACTTCAGCCTGCGCCTTCGCGCCCGTTCGCGCGCCTACCACTCGGGCAATTGGGGCGGCGTGTTGGCCAACCCGACCACCCGCATCGCGCACGCAGTCGCGTCGCTGCTCGATGCGCGTGGCCGCATCCTCGTCGAGGCGCTGCGGCCGCCAGCCATCTCCCAAGGCGTGCGAGCGGCGCTCTCGGCCATCACCATCGGCGGCGGCGACGGCGACCCAGCGTTGAGCGAGGGCTGGGGCGAGCCCGGGCTGAGTTCGGCCGAATGTCTGATGGCCTGGAACACGATCGAGGTGCTGGCGCTCGGCGCCGGCTCGCCACAGCGGCCGGTCAACGCGATTCCGGGCGAGGCGGTGGCGCATTGCCAACTGCGCTTCGTGGTCGGCACGCCGTGGGAACGGCTGGCCGAGATCGTGCGCGCCCACCTGGACGCACAAGGCTTCGAGGATGTCGAAGTGGCGGTCACGCTCGCCGGCGCCGCCACGCGGCTCGACCCCGACAACCCCTGGGTACCGTGGGCACGCGATTCGATCGAACGCAGCAGCGGCCATCAGCCCGACGTGCTGCCCAACCTCGCGGGCTCGCTGCCCAACGACGTGTTCGCCGAGCTGCTGGGCCTGCCGACCCTGTGGGTGCCGCATTCGTACCCCGCCTGCGCGCAGCACGCGCCCAACGAACACCTGCTCGCGCCGGTGGTGCGCGAAGGCCTGCAGGTGATGGCCGGCCTGTACTGGGACCTCGGCGAGGCCGGCTCTACTCCGTGGCTCACCGGCGCGCTGCGCCCGGGCGCGGTCCTTCATTCATCCCCTACTCCTGCGGTGCACCCATGACATTCCTTCGCCTGCGCTCTCTGCCCGTTCTCGCCTTGGCCGCGTCGCTGATTGCAGCGGCTGCGCTGCCAGCACACGCCCAGGACGTCTGGCCCACCAAGTCGGTGAAGCTGGTCGTCCCCTTCCCGCCCGGCGGCGGCACCGACATCGTGGCGCGCGCGCTGAGCCAGAAGCTCTCCGAGCGCCTCAAGCAACCGGTGGTGATCGACAACAAGCCCGGTGCCTCGACCATCATCGGCACCGACGCGGTCGCCAAGGCCGCGCCCGACGGCTACACGCTGTTGCTGTCGGGCTCGACCAGCTACACGGTGAATCCAGCACTGCGCGCCAAGCTGCCTTACGACCCGATGCGCGACCTGGCGCCGATCGCGGTCGTCGCGCGCACGCCGCTGGTGCTGGTGGTGAACGCGAATTCGCCCTGGCGCACCGTCGACGACCTTGTCGTCGCGGCCAAGGCCAAACCCAAGGGCGTGCGCTACGCCACCTTCGGCAGCGGCTCGGGCCCGCACCTGGCCGGTGAACTGTTCGCGCTGGCCGCCGACGTGAAGCTGCAGGACGTGCCTTACCGCGGCAGCGCGCAGAGCGCGGTCGCGTTGATCGGCGGCGAGATCGAGATGGGCATCGATACCGTGGCCTCGGTGGCGCCGCACGTGAAATCGGGGAAGCTGCGCGCGCTCGGCATCGTGGGCACGACGCGCTCGAGCATGCTGCCGGGCATCGCCACGCTGGCCGAACAGAAACTGCCCGAAGCGACCTTCGACGCCTGGTACGCTTTCGCCGCACCGGCGCGCACGCCGCCGGCCGTGATCGATCGGCTGACGCGCGAGATCACCGCAGCGATGGGCGACCCGACGCTGCAAGGCCAGTTGCGTGCGCAGGGCATGGAGCCGGTGGCGATCGGCGCGGAGGCCTTACGCGCCCTCATAGAAAACGAAATTTCCCGCTATCGGGCCCTGGCGCACCGCGCCGGCATCCAGCCCGAATGAGCGATCGCCTTACTTCTTGCCGTAGTTCGCGAGGCCGTCCATGATTTCCTTCTTGGCGGACTCGATGCCTTCCCAGCCGAGGATCTTGACCCACTTGCCTTCTTCGAGGTCCTTGTAGTGTTCGAAGAAGTGGCTGATGGCCTTCAGGCGCATCGGGTTCACGTCGTCGATTGAATTCCAGTGGCTGTAGATCGGCAGCACCTTGGTGGTGGGCACCGCCAGCACCTTGCCGTCGACGCCGGCTTCGTCTTCCATCATCAGGATGCCCAGCGGACGACACGGCACCACCACGCCCGGCAGCAGCGGGTACGGCGCGATCACCAGCACGTCGACCGGGTCGCCGTCGCCGCTGAGCGTCTGCGGCACGTAGCCGTAGTTGGCGGGGTAGTACATCGCCGTCGTCATGAAGCGGTCGACGAAGAGCGCGCCCGACTCCTTGTCCACTTCGTACTTGATCGGGTCCGAGTTCATCGGGATCTCGATGACCACGTTGAAGGCATCGGGAACGTTCTTGCCGGGGGAGACTTTGTCGAAGGACATGGTTTTGTCGATGTAGTTGAAGGTTGGGGCGGGGATGCGGAGAAACCCGCAGTTTACTTTCCGGGCCTGCAATGGACGGCCCGGCCCGTGACATTTGGCTGTAAATTGCGCCCGTTGGCCAATCGGCCTGCGCCGTTCGACGGCACGGGCTTCGAGGAAGCAACGCGACGGAAGCCTTGACCCGTACGCGTTGCGCGCCGGCCTCGGCTTTCGTCTCCACAAGTCACAACGAACGAATGGAGATGCAAGGCATGATCGGCAACACCCCCCTCGTCCTCGCCATGGTCTGCGGCCTCGTTGCCGTCGGCTACGGCATCTGGGCCCGCAGCTGGATCCTCGCGAAAGATCCCGGCAATGCGCGCATGCAGGAGATCGCCGCGGCGATCCAGCAAGGCGCGGCGGCTTACCTCGCCAAGCAGTACGTCACCATCGCCATCGTCGGGCTGGTGCTTGCCATCCTCATCGGCGTCTTTCTCGATGCGACCACCGCCGTCGGCTTCGTGATCGGCGCGGTGCTCTCGGGCGCGTGCGGCTTCATCGGCATGAACGTCTCGGTGCGCGCCAATGTGCGCACCGCCCAGGCCGCCACCCAAGGCATCGGCCCGGCGCTCGACGTGGCGTTTCGCGGCGGCGCCATCACCGGCATGCTGGTCGTCGGGCTCGGGCTGCTGGGCGTGGCGGGCTTCTACTGGTTCCTGGCCGGCAACGGCAACCTGACGCCAGACAAGAACCTGTCGTCGCTGCTCAACCCGCTGATCGGCTTCGCCTTCGGCTCGTCGCTAATCTCCATCTTCGCGCGCCTGGGCGGCGGCATCTTCACCAAAGGCGCTGACGTGGGCGCCGACCTGGTGGGCAAGGTCGAGGCCGGCATTCCGGAAGACGACCCGCGCAACCCGGCCGTGATCGCCGACAACGTGGGCGACAACGTGGGCGACTGCGCCGGCATGGCGGCCGACCTGTTCGAGACCTACGCCGTCACGCTGATCGCCACCATGGTGCTGGGCGCGCTCATGGTGACGGCCGCGCCGGTGAACGCGGTGCTCTATCCGCTGGCACTCGGCGCGGTGTCGATCATCGCGTCGATCATCGGCTGCTTTTTCGTGAAGGCCTCGCCCGGCATGAGCAACGTGATGCCGGCGCTCTACAAGGGCCTGGCGGTGGCGGGAATCCTGTCGCTGATCGCCTTCTGGTTCGTCACGCAATGGCTCATCCCCGACAACGCGATCGCGCCGACGGGCAGCGTGATAAAGCTGTTCGGCGCCTGCGCCGTCGGCCTGGTGCTGACGGCCGCGCTGGTGTGGATCACCGAGTACTACACCGGCACGCAGTACAAGCCGGTGCGGCACATCGCGCAGGCCTCGACGACCGGCCACGGCACCAACATCATCGCGGGGCTGGGCGTGTCCATGCGGTCCACCGCCTGGCCGGTGATCTTCGTGTGCATCGCGATCGTCGTGTCGTACTCGCTGGCCGGGCTCTACGGCATCGCTGTGGCCGCCACCGCCATGCTCAGCATGGCCGGCATCGTGGTCGCGCTCGACGCCTACGGCCCCATCACCGACAACGCCGGCGGCATCGCCGAGATGGCCGAACTGCCCGCCAGCGTGCGCGCCGTGACCGACCCGCTCGACGCGGTGGGCAACACCACCAAGGCCGTGACCAAGGGCTACGCCATCGGCTCGGCCGGGCTCGCATCGCTGGTGCTCTTTGCCGACTACACGCACAAATTGGAAAGCTACGGCCAGGCCATCACCTTCAACCTGAGCGACCCGATGGTGATCGTCGGTCTCTTCATCGGCGGGCTGATCCCCTACCTGTTCGGTGCGATGGCGATGGAGGCGGTGGGCCGCGCGGCCGGTGCGGTGGTGGAGGAAGTGCGCCGCCAGTTCCGCGACATCCCCGGCATCATGGAAGGCACCGCCAAGCCCGAGTACGGCAAGGCCGTCGGCATGCTGACCGGCGCGGCCATCAAGGAAATGATGATCCCGTCGCTGCTGCCGGTGGTGGCGCCGATCCTGGTCGGCCTGCTGCTCGGACCCAAGGCGCTGGGCGGGCTGCTGATGGGCACCATCGTCACCGGCCTGTTCGTCGCCATCAGCATGTGCACCGGCGGCGGCGCCTGGGACAACGCCAAGAAGTACATCGAGGACGGCCACCACGGCGGCAAGGGCAGCGAGGCGCACAAGGCCGCCGTCACCGGCGACACCGTGGGCGACCCCTACAAGGACACCGCCGGCCCGGCCATCAACCCACTGATCAAGATCATCAACATCGTGGCGCTGCTGATCGTGCCGCTGGTGGTCCGGTTCCACGCCGGCTGAGGACGCGCGGCCGGCGCAGCGCTACAACAGATCCTCTGGCACGAGCGGCCCGAGCAGGTTGATCTTCAGGCGCTGCAGCCAGCTCGATTCCGGCTCGTCGTACAGCACGATCTCCTGGTCCTCGTCCATCGACAGCCATTCGAGCTTGCCGGTCGGCGGGTCGATGCGCACTCGGTAGGCGCTTTCGAGCTTGCTGATGTTGATGATGCGCAGCATTTCGCGCGCCAGCTGCGGACTTTGGACGGCGATGCCCAACTCGGTGTTCTGCGTGGCCGACCGGGGGTCGAGATTGACCGAACCGAGGAACACCAGCCGCTTGTCGACCACCGCGGTCTTGGCGTGAAGCCGGCCCAGAGAACTGCCGAAGATGCCCAGGCGCTTGTTGCGCGTGGTGCGTGCCGGGCTCAGCTCGTACAGGTCGACGCCCTCTGTCAGCAGCTTCTCGCGGTAGCGCGCATAGCCGCTGTGCACCAGCGGCTCGTCGTTGGCGGCCAGCGAATTGGTCAGCAGCGTCACATCGACACCCCAGTCGCGCAGTTGCTTGAAGCCTGCCATTCCGCGCTCTCCTGGCACCAGGTAGGGGGAGGTCAACACCACCTCGTTCTCCGCGGTCAGGAGCTGTTGCCAGAAGCGTGCGGTGACGCTGGTGGCAAAAGCTTCCTCGCCGGTCATGTAGCGGAGTTTGGCTGGCGGGTCGGCGACGGCATGGGCCACGCCCCAGAGGAAGCCGACGCGTCCAGCGTCGAACTCCTCGCCGATGGGGCCGTAGCCCAGCACGTCGGCCGGCGGCAGCACCACCTTGGGCGCGGGCCCGCCAATGCCCACGCGGGCGTCGAAGTCGCTGGCCATGACGGTGCGGCCGGCATAGGGCTGGACGATGGCGGCGATCGGGTAGACCTCCTCGCTGTTCCAGTACCCGTCGAAGATGGTGGCGAGTTCGGCGATCACCCGGCCGACCACCAGCGCGTCCATGTCGATGAAGTTCTGTGCGCTGTTGAGCGTGAAGTATTCATCGGCGATGTTTCGGCCGCCCGCCACCGCCATCACACCGTCGGCGATGAAGAGCTTGTTGTGCATGCGGTGGTTGAGGCGATGGATGTCGAAGGCCGACGCCGCAAATCGCCCGGCCAGGCTGCCGCGGGCGCAGCAAAAGGGATTGAACAGGCGCACCTCGACGTTCGGCGTGGCGGTGAGTGCGAGCAGCATCTGGTCGGTGCTGGCGGTGTAGAGGTCGTCGATCAAGAGCCGCACCCGCACGCCGCGCAGCGCCGCTTCCTTGAGCGTGCGCAGCAGCAGCCCGCCGGCGCCGTCGTTGGCGATCACGTAGTACTGCACGTCGAGCGTGTGCTGCGCGCGCCGGGCGAGCTCGATGCGCGCGTCGAGCGAATACACGCCGAGCGGCATCAGGCGGAAGCCCGAATGCTCGCCGGGCGGCGTCGATGCGGCAACGATCTTGGCGAGCGGCGTGGCTGCGTCGGGCGGCAGCGAGAGGGTGGCCGGCATCTGCTTGTAGGCGGGCAGGCTGCCGCAGGCGGCCAGGAAGGCCACGACCCCCAGCAGGGCAAGCCGTGCGGCAATGCGGACGAGCGCATGGCGGACTAAGATGCAGATCATCGTTTTTTCGGGACTGAGAACATGTTGCTGATCGCTCGGGGATTGCGTGTCGTGGCGCCGATGATGCTCGCTTTTGGCATTGCCTTGCCGGCAGCGGCGGCCCTCGACATCGGTGCGCCTGCGCCCAAGTTCAGTGCGCCGGCGGCGCTCGACGGCAAGCCCTTCACCTATTCTCTGGGCGACGCGCTGCAGAAGGGGCCGGTGGTCCTTTATTTCTTTCCGGCCGCCTTCTCCACCGGTTGCTCGATGGAAGCGCACGCCTTTGCCGAAGCCATCGAAGACTTCAAGGCCGCCGGCGCCACCGTGATCGGCGTGTCGACGGACGACCCCGAAACGCTGGGCAAGTTCTCCAGCCAGTCGTGCCAAGGCAAGTTTCCGGTGGCGTCGGACGAAACGCGGGCCATCAGCAAGTCCTTCGACGCGCTCATGCAGACCCGACCCGATTATGCAAACCGCATCTCCTACGTGATATCCCCCAATGGGGCGATCGCCTTCTACTACCAAAGCCTGAACCCGGCCAAGCACGTCGAGAAGATGCTGGCCGCGGTCAAGGAGCTCTCGCCGGCCGACGGCAAGAAGTAGCAGGAAACAGGCGCTTCCGGCCTCAGTCGGCCGGCGTCGGCCCGCTGGTCGTGTTGACCGCCACGCCCACGGCTTGGGCGCGCTTGAAGCGGTCGAGCAGGCTGTGCAGCATCTCGGTCGACAGCCCGTGAATCACCAGCCGATAACCTGCGCGAAGGGTCGACAGCGGCACCAACGGATGCTTGTTGTTGACCAGCACCAAGTGCTCCGGTGCCGCCAGCAGCGTGGCCGTGTAGATGCCGATGGTCTCGTCGAGCTGCAGCGAATTCGCCGCGCGCCAGAAATCGTTGTCGGTCAGCATCAACTGGTAGAGCGGTGTGAACAGCTCTATCGCGCTCTGAAGATCGAGGAAATTCAGCTTGCCGTGCGGCATGTCTTCCAGCCGCAGGCCCGGGTCGCGGATCATCGAGAAATCCACGTGGTCGGGTTTGCACAGCTCGAGCCCCTGCGCGCGCAGGGCGGTGTTGAGCCGGATCACGAAGTTGAACAGGTTCAGGTCGTGCTTGAGGAACAGGTCGTCCTTCAACGCGGCGATGTTCATCGGCGCGAGCGGGTTGCTCGTCACCGGCACCGGCGAATTGGCGCCAATGAAAGCCAGTACCTGCGAACCCAGGTGAAAGTGCCGCAGGATCAGCCAGTTGGCCTCGGGCGACACGAAGTGCTGCAGTCCCCACGCGAGAAAGCGGTGCAACAGGCCCGAATGCGACCAGTTGCGCGGCACGAACACCTTCACCACCTGGAACAGGATGATGAAGGTGCGCGCCAAAGGGCGCAGGAACGGCAGCAGAAACTGACGCGACTTCGAACTCGAATCCGTGAGCCAGGCCACCTTGACGTCGTCGGGCAGCGGCGTGCTCTGGTCGAGGTACAGCGCCCGCCACGGGCTCGGGTCGCGCTCGTCGTGCGGCTGGGCGAGAAAGTCGGGGGTCGGGTGCGGGCTCATGTCATCGGCTCTCGGTGATGTGCTGGAACTGCATGAGATAGAGCGACGCGGTGTGGCGCGCCGTCTCGACGATCTGCCGCGGCGCCCGGCCGTCGGGGTCGAGCGCCATCACCATCTCGACGGCCATCAGCCAGCGATCGAGGTGGTGCTCGTCGTTGTGGCCGTGGTACTCGAGAAAGCGGAACACCTCGGGCGGCAGTTTGAGCGACGCCTTCAACAGCGGCAGCAGGGCAGGCACGATGCGCTGCCCCGTGCCCTCGATGATGTAGATGGCGCCGAGCAAGCCGATCGGGTCGGTCGTCGCGGCCAGCCCGTGCAGGTACGCATTGAGCGCCTCGCCGCCCGGATTGCGGCGCAGCTGGTCGATGTCGCTCATCGTGCCGCCGGCCTTGCGGTAGTCGTCGAACAGGATCTGGAAATCGTTCTGCTCCTCGCCGGCGTGCACGTCGATCAGCGCGGCCAGCGCCTTGTAGTCGCCCGTCAGCGAGGCGGCGCCCTCGCGCATCCACAGGCTGCCCTCGCGCACCTGCGGCACCCACTGCGCCATCCAGTTCAGGTAGTCGGGCACTGCGAAGCGGCGCTCGCGGATCTTTCGTACCAGCGGCGTGCGCCAGACCTGCGAGCGGTAGTCGTGCCAGATCGCGGCGAGTTCGGTGAGCAGGTCGCGCAGGCCGTCGGGGCCGGCGGCGGGGTCGTGCGGTGGCGCGATCGCCTCGTCTTCCATGGCGGCCGCGACCGGCGCCGCCCTGCCCTGCGGGCCGGCCGCGCGCTGCGGCGGCGCATCGGCCGCCTCGACTTCCAGCAGCATGTACGCCGCCATGAAACGGCCCGACTCCGGCACGTAACAGAAGATCTGCTCGCCCGGCTTCAGCGAGCGCGTCTGCAGGAACTCCGACAGCATGATCAGGATGGACGCCGCGCCGGTGTTGCCGCGCCAGGCGAGGTTGCTGTACCAGCGCTCGCGCGGGATGGCGAGGCCGGCCTTGGTCATGAGGTCTTCCACCACCGGGATGAACTTCTCCGACGAGTAATGGCACAGGAAGTGATCGATGCGTGACGGATCGACCCAGCCGTCTTTCACCAACGTGGCGTATTCATGGATGCCGATGTCGAACAGGTGCGGCAGCAACCGAATGTCCTGCCGCAGCGACAGCGCGCCGGCCGCCTCCGCCTCCGCCCACGAGCCGAAGTCGAGGTGGCCGCGTTCGCGGTCTTCCGTCAGCCCGAGCTGCATGCAAACCGGGTAGTCGCCGGAGAACGCGCGCTGGTGCACCCACTTGAGTTTCAGCCGCAGCCCGTGACCGCCGGCCAGCGCTGCGCCGTCCGAAAGCAGCAACGCGCCAGCGCCGTCCGACAGCATCCAGCGCAGGAAGTGCGAGTCGAAGTCGGTCTCGTAGCCACGTGCCGCGAAGCGCGAACGCTTGAACAGGCGCGAGGGCATCTCGCTGGCCACCGCCAGCGCCGAGCGGTGGGTGCCGAGTTCGATGCCCTGCGCAGCCGCCTGGATTGCGCCCACGCCGGCGGCGCAGATGCCGTGCACCGACAGTGTTTCCATCGGCGGCGCAGCGAGCTCGCCCTGGATCATGTTGGCGAAGCCCGGCATGAGCGCATCGCCGCCCGAGGAGCCGCTGGCCAGCATTGAGACCGTCGACAGATCGACGCCGCCACGCGCGAGGCAGTCGCGGATCGCGCCGGCGGCGAGCTGTGCGTTGCTGAACACCGTGCGGCCTTCCGCATCGATCGCATAGTGACGCTCGCGAATGCCGTTCTCCGCCAGGATGCGCCGCTTGATGCGTTGCGAGAGGCGATTGAGCGGTGCGATGAAATCGTCCATCCGCTCGTTGTTCACAGGCTCGCCGGGCAAGAAGCTGCCGGCGCTTTGAAGATAGACGCGTTGAAAGGAAACAGGCATGAGGGACTTCAGTGAAGGTGAGGTTCGACGGTGGACGCACGCGTGGCCGGCATCAAGGGACGGCTTCGCCAGCGCGGCACCACCGTGCCGAGCACCAGCACGCGCAGCATGTAGAGCAGCAGTCCACCCTCGTTGAGGGAGGGGTCGACACGGGCACGGTAGCGCTCGCGATGAAGGTGGCTGAGGTCGGACCAATGGGCATGCGGGTTTTCGTGGTGCGCGGTGTGGAGCCCGATGTTGAACAGCAATGGGTTGACCAGCCCCTCGAAGTTGCGCGCGTAGTTCAGCGCGCTCCCGCGCGTATCGCCACGTGCACCCGTGCGTCCGTCGGCATGGGCGTGCTGCAGGTAGTTGGTGGCCAGCAGCCAGTGCAGGCCGTGCAGCTGCGGGACGATGACCAAGAGCAGCGCCTTGCGCCAATCGATCGCCAGCAGCAGCGCCCACGAACCCAGCCACACGGCGTACTGCGCGACGCAGTAGCGAAACGCCCCCGGACCGCGTCGACGCAACGCGGCCAACCAGCGCAGGATGTGCGGGTATAGCACCCACGCGGCCTGGATCGGATGCAGCAGGTAACCGGCCAAGTGGTTGGTGTCGCCGCCGCGGAAGCGGTAGGTGCGCGCCACGTCGCGCTCGCCATGCCGGTGCCGATGGTGGTTGGCCACGTGCGCGGGCCAGAAGACGAAAGTGGGATGACCCTGCAGCAACGTAATGGCGAAGTCGGTGACGCGGTTGGCCCAGCGCCCTCGCCACATGCGCAGGTGCGTGTGGTTGTGGTGGATCACGCCGATGCCGAGCGTGAGAAAGAGCAATGCCGCATAGAGCGGCCACCAGAAGCCGTGCACCCATTGCCACGCCACCAACGCAGGCAGCGCGACGAGATAGGCCAGGCTCTGCGCGTCGCGCGCATGCCGCAGACGAGGCAGGCCGCACATGCGGCGCCGGTCAGGCATCCGGCCCGTGCGCGGACTGCTTGCGCCGGAAGGCGTCGAGCTGCACATCGGCCGCATCGGCGGCAAGGCGCGTGCCGAACAGCCGGTCCATGAAGGTGAACTGGAAGCCGTAGTTGCCGGCATGCGCCGCGTGGTGCAGGTGGTGGCGCCGGCTCGCCGCGAACCAGTGGCTGTACGACACGCCCGTGACGAAGTCGTAGTTGGCGTGGCCGATGCAGTTGAAGAACAGGCTGAACACCGGCACCGACGCCAGCGACCAGAAGCTGAAGTCGTGCAGCAGCATCGGCCAGAGGATCACGCTGCCGAGCATCAGCGCCTCGACCGGGTGAAAGCTGTAGGTGGAAAAAGGCGTGGTCACCACCGAGCGATGGTGCGGGCCGTGAAAGCGCCGCAGCGCCTTGCTGTGCAGCAGCCGGTGGTTGATCCAGAAATGCACGTCGTTCCAGATCGCCAGCACGGCGATTTCCGCTGCAATCTGCCAGCCGCTCGCATCCACGGCCAGCCGGGCCCAGCCCAGCTGCAGCAAGCCCCAGGGAAACACCATGCCGAGACCGAAGATCAGCACCGAAAGCCCAGACTGCACGAACTCGCGTCGCCACTGCTCGGGCCGCACGGGGCGCGGGTCGAGGATGCGGCCGATGCCGAGTGCGGGCAACATACGCTGTGTCAGCCACCAGGTGATGGAGCCGAAGCCGAGGTAGAGGCAGCCGAAGAAGGCCAGGCCCCAGAGCATGACCTCCGGCAGCGACAGCGCCTGGAACGCGGCGCCCATCAGCCGGCGGGCCGCAGGGAACGGGGCCCGTGGGTCGTCACTCGAGCTTGGCGCCGGAAGCGGCGACGATGCCCTTCCACTTGGCGTGATCGGCCTTCACCAGCGCGGCGAAGGCTTCGGGCGTCATCGGGTGCGGCTCGGCGCCCTGCGCGTAGATCGACTCCTTGACCTCGGGCAGCGCGAGCTGCTTGTTCACGGCGGCGTTCACCGTCGCGACCATGTCCTTGGGCGCGTTGGCCGGCATGAAAAGGCCGTACCACGAGCTCACGTCGAAGTCCTTGAGCACGGTGGACTCGGCAATGGTCGGCACGTCGGGCAGGCTGACGCTCCGTTTGGCCGAGGTCACCGCCAGCGCGCGCAGTTTGCCCGCCTTGACCTGTGCCATGGCCGAAGGAATGGACGACACCATCATCGACACTTGGCCGCTGATCGTGTCGATCACCGCCGGGTTCGAGCCCTTGTAAGGCACGTGGCTGATCTTGATGCCCGCGGCCAGCTTGAACATCTCGCCCACCAGGTGCGTGGTGGTGCCGTTGCCCGGGCTGCCGTAGGTGATGGTGTCGGGCGCAGCCTTGGCGGCGGCGATCACGTCGGCCATGGTTTTGAAGGGCGAGTTGGCGGCGGTGACGATCACCAGTGGCGATTCGGCCACCAGCGCCACGGCGGTCAGGTCCTTCGACGGGTCGTAGCTCAAGCCCTTGTAGAGCCAGGGTGCCACGGCCAGATTGTCCTTCTGGCCCATCACCATCTCGTAGCCGTTGGCGGGCATGCGCACCGCTTCGCTGATGCCGATGGTGCCGCCGGCGCCCGGCTTGTTGTCGACCACGACCGTCCACTTGTTGGCTTCGGTCAAACGCTGGCCGACGATGCGCGCAAGGATGTCGGTGCCCCCGCCGGGCGGGAACGGCACGATCATGCGGATGGGCTTGGCGGGATAGGCAGCAGCCTGGGCCGCGGCGGGCATCGGCGCCAGCACCGTGGCCGAGAGGACTGAAAAGGCGAGCAGCGAGAGCAGCTTCTTGCGTGTCATGTCGAGGGGTGTCTCCGTCGCCGGCACGGACATCGCGCCGGTCTTCACGCAGGGAAGTCTACTGGAGCAGTTCAGCGGCCTCAGTTCAGATGCAGGCTCGGAGGCACATGAGCACCCTGCTCGGCACGCAGGGGCACGCCCTGCAGCGTGTCGAAATCCGACGGCGCATCGGGCACTCGCATCTCTTCAAGTTCATGAAGAGACGCCACCCACCGGCCAGCCGGCGAATCGGCCGGTTCGTCGTTGGTGAATACGCCGTCGCGGATGTAGAGGGTTTCGCCGGCCTGGCGTTCGGCATGCAATTCGCTGAGTCGGGCGATGGGAAAAGCGTAGGTCACCAGCTTTTCCTTGGTCCGGCGATCCTTGCCGCCGCAACTGAAGAGACCCTCGTTCGCGATCACGATGCAGGAGCCCTCGATCTGATCTTCGACCATCGACCCACTGCGCCACACGGCGTTCGGCATTCTCACGCGCACCTTGTCGATGACCAGGTCGCGCTGTTTGTTGAGTGCGGTCAAGGGCGGCACCAGCGAACGCAGCTGACGCAGACGTTCCACGAAGTGGTCGTCGATGAAAAAGCCCACGTGGTGCGTGGCGCCTCCAGAGCGCTTCACCACTTGCATGACGACGTGGCGCGGGTTGCTCAAAATAGTCCTCCTTGCGGGCCAGACCGGCGGGCACCGCGCTTCGCGCAGCCTCGCATCCGGTCTCTCGGTTAAGAATAGTTACCGGTGCAATTTCCGCACCAATATTGTTTCCAATTCTTAAAACGAATTTCAACCCAGGCCGCGTCCTAACTCAAGTACCCGTTCGAACTACATCGTCGATATTCGCGCAGGTGCCGGCGCCGCTCAGCCGTCCAATTGCTCGGCCAGCGCCTTGCACGAAGGCGCACAGACGCTCTGCGACTTGCCGAGCACCTGGCGCGTGCGCATCTGCGAACGCAGACGGTGCTTGCCGCACATGAAGCACGACATGGTCGCGCCGCTGAACGACGACGACGCCCGAAACGGCGACCCGGAGGGCTTCGACTTGTAGCGCAGGCCGTCGGCAACGACGGCCGTCTTGACGTCATCCTTGGACATGGTCGGCATCCGGTGAGGGTGGAACGAGCGGGCGGCTGGCAGCCGGCGCGCCCATGGCGCGAGCGATGGCTTCCTTGGCGCGGAGTTCAGCGGACATGGCGGCGTCCAGCGCCGACCGGCAGAGCCCGGCGTGCCCGTACTGCAGATTTTCGTAGACCTCGGCCGCCGCGGGATAGCGGTCGAGCAACCGACCCAGCGCCACGCCGGGCGCGACATCGGCAAATTCGTTGACGAGATGCATCACGACCGAGCGGTACTGGTCTGCACCCACCGGGACGACGCTGTGTTCGAGCCGTTCGAGGAGATGGGCCAGCCTTTCGGTGACGTCGAGGCTGGTCTTGGGGGCGACAGGGCGTGTGGCATTCATGGATCGCAGTTGGGGCGCGGGAGCCCGGTTTCAAGGGCCGGGCCAGGGGCGGCGGCACGTTCCGCCGGGTGCTCTTACCATTGGCGGCTGGGTACCGACCATACCGCGCTTGCGGTCCGGCGTTCGCCCTGCCCCATCAAGCACCCAGAGACAACTTCCAGCGCAACCTTGCGGCGCGTTCTTCACCATGCAACTCAACTACATCGCCAACGCCGACGTGCCGTCTTCATCCGGCCGCACCCTCCCCGTCATCGACCCGTCGGACGGCCAGGTTTTCGACGAGATCCAGCGCAGCAACGCCGCCGACATCGACACCGCGGTGCGCGCTGCCCGCGATTGTTTCGAGAGCGTCTGGCACAAGGTGAGCGCAGCCGAACGGGGACGGCTCCTGTACCGCCTGTCGCAGAAGATCGCCGAGCACGTGGACGAGCTTGCATTGCTCGAGCAGCGCGACTGCGGCAAACCCGTCAAGCAGGCGCGCGCCGACGCGCTGGCACTGGTGCGCTACTTCGAGTTCTACGCCGGCGCCTGCGACAAGCTGCACGGCGAAACCATCCCCTACCAGGACGGCTACAGCGTTTTCACCTGGCGCGAGCCCCATGGCGTGACCGGCCACGTGATCCCGTGGAACTACCCGATGCAGATCTTCGGGCGCAGCGTGGGCGGCGCGCTGGCTGCGGGCAATGTCTGCGTGGTCAAGCCGGCAGAAGATGCCTGCCTGTCGCTGATCCGGGTGGCGCAGCTCGCCGCGGAAGCCGGCTTCCCTGCAGGCGCCTTGAACATCGTCACCGGCTACGGCCACGAGGTGGGCGACGCGCTGGCGCGCCACGAGGGCATCGACCACATCAGCTTCACCGGGAGCCCGAAGGTCGGCACGCTGATCCAGCAGGTGGCGGCCGAGCGGCACTGCCCGGTCACGCTCGAACTGGGCGGCAAGAGTCCGCAGATCCTGTTCGCCGACGCGGACATCGATGCCGCCATCCCGGTGCTGATCAACGCCATCGTGCAGAACGCCGGCCAGACCTGTTCGGCCGGCTCGCGCGTGCTGATCGAGCGCACCATCTATGAACCGGTGCTCGAGCGACTCGGCCGCGCGTTCGAGGCGCTGCGCGTCGGCCCGGCCGCGATGGACCTCGATGTCGGCCCGCTGATCCGCCAGACCCAGCAACAGCGCGTCTGGGATTTTTTGTCGGACGCGCAGGTCGCCGGCATTCCGATGGTGGCGCAGGGCGTGGTCGTCGACGAGGCGCCCGAGACCGGCTTCTACCAGGCGCCGACCCTTCTGCGCGACGTGCCGGTCGACCACCGTCTCGCACAGGAAGAGGTGTTTGGCCCGGTGCTGGCGGCGATGGCCTTCAGCGGTGAGGACGAGGCGGTGGCACTGGCGAACGCGACCGCGTTCGGCCTGGTGGCGGGCGTGTGGACCGAGAACGGCGCCCGCCAGTTCCGCATGGCCAAGCGCGTGCGCGCCGGCCAGGTCTTCATCAATAACTACGGCGCGGGCGGCGGCGTCGAACTGCCCTTCGGCGGCGTGAAGTCGTCGGGCTATGGCCGCGAGAAGGGCTTCGAGGCGCTTTACGGTTTCACCACGCTCAAGACCGTGGCGGTCAAGCACGGGACCTGACGGCGGGCCTCACTCCGCAGCGCCTTCGCTGTTGAACGATCGACGCTGTGCGACGCCGCGAGCGCAAGCTGGTTCTCGCGCGCGTCGCGGCTGCGCAACCGAGGTCAGTATTGCGCCAGCGGTCCGACTGCCTGTCCCTGCGGTGCCGGCGCTTCCCGGATGGCCGCCGCCAGATCGTCCAGGTAGCGCCCCACCACCGGCTCGTGCGTCAGGTTGAGCATGTGGTGCAGTCCCGAGGGTTCGGTGACATAGCCGGCCACCCAGCCGCGCTTCGTCAGCCCTGCACCGATGGCAGCAATGTCGTGCGCGGGCGAGCCATAGGCGAGGATCGAGAGCTGCGGTGTGCCGAAGGTCGACAGTCCCAGTTCGGCCGCGCCGTCCTGCAGCGCGCGCCGCGTGGCCAGCACCCGCTCGGCGATGCGACGGTAGCCGGCCTCACCGAGATAATTCATCACCGCCCACGCAGCGGCGATCGCACCGCCTGCGCGTGTGCCCACCAGCGTGTTCGTGAAGTACTGGCCGCGCGGCCAGCCGTCGAAATACCAGCCCATGCCGGCGAAGCTCTCGGCGTCGCGGAAGAAGAGCGTCGAAGCGCCCTTCGCCGTGTAGCCATACTTGTGCAAGTCCGCAGAGATCGACACCACGCCCGGCACCGCGAAGTCCCAATCGGGCAGCTGGACGCCGAGTTGCTGCGCGAAGGGTGCGAAATAACCGCCGACGCAGGCGTCGACATGCATCCACACGCCCTGTGCGCTGGCCACAGCGGCGATCTCGCCGATGGGGTCGACCACGCCGTGCGGAAACGCTGGCACCGACCCCACCACCATCACGGTGTCCGGCGTGATCGCCGCGGCGATCGCCTGCGGATCTGCGGTGAAGTCAGCCCGCAGCGGCGTGCGAATCGGCGTCAGCCCCATGAAGTGCGCGGCCTTGTCGAAGGCCGGATGCGCGCTGGCGGCCATCACGATCTGCGCCGTTCCCATGGCTGGGTTGCGCTGCCGCGCCTGGTCGCGCGCGGCCTTCACCGCCAGAAAGATGCTTTCGGTCCCGCCTGTGGTCATGGCGCCCCGCGCTGAAGGGCTGCCATGCAGCAGCCCCAGGGCCATCGCCACCACTTCGGATTCGAAACGCGCCAGGCTGCCGAACGCGCGCAGGCCCAGGCCGTTCTCGGAGAAGTACATCAGGTACGCCTGCTTGGCGACCTCGAGCACATCCTCGCCGGCGTAGTGGATGAACATCGGCACGCGCCCCCCGCGCCAGTCGACGTCGCGCTGTCCGGCCTCCTGCAACTGCGCTTTCAGCTCCGGCCAAGGGGTCCCTTCCTTGGGCAACAGGGTCATGTCAGCCTTCCTTCCCGCCCCAGTGGACGATGCGGTTCTCGAGCGCGCGGGCGCACAGGTCGAGCAGGTAACCCAGCGCGGCCATGATCAGCGCGCCGACGATCACCACGTTGGTCAAGAGAAAGTCCGATGCCGACATCGCCATGTACGCAATGCCCGCGCTGGTGGCGATCATCTCGGCGCCGACCAACATGGTCACGCCCAGGCCGATGCACACACGGACGCTCGTGAAAATGCCAGGCAGGCTGGCAGGAAAGATGACCCGCCTGAAGATCATGGCTCTCGATGCACCCAGCGCCAGAGCCGCCTGCACCTTGCGGCGACCCACGCCGCGCACGGCCTGCATGGCGCTGATCGAGAGGATCGGGAACAGCGCCAGCACGATGATCACCACCTTCGCCACCTCGCCGATGCCGAACCAGATGATGAGCAGCGGCAGCAGCGCCAGCTTGGGCATCGGGCGGCTGATTTCGATGGGTGGATCGAGGACCGCCTTCACGGTTTCGTTCATGCCCATCCACAGGCCCAGCGGCACGGCGACGACGACCGACATCAGGAAAGCGATGCCGAAGCGGAACAGGCTGATGCCCAGGTGGTAGCCCAGCGTCTTGCCCTGGTAGCCGTTTTTCAGCAGCATCAGAAAGGTGTCCCATACCGAGCCGGGCGACGGGAGGAACAAGGGAGCAACCAGCGGCCTCTCGCCGAAGGGTGTCGTCACGAGCACCCACAGCAAAAGCAAGGCGGCGAACGAGCCCAGGTTGATGACCAGCGACCGCGAGGTGCGGCCGCCGTCGCGCGGGGTGGCGAGGCTGCTCATCGCCCGGCCTCCTGCCGCTGCGCGGCCAGCGATTCTTCGCGCAGGAGGCCGAAGATCTCGGCCTTCATGCGCACGAACTCCACACTCGCCACCACCGCCGGGTCTTCGCTCAACGCGAACTGCGGCGCCAGGCGTGCCTTGATGCGGCCCGGCCGCGCCGACATCACGACGATGTCGGTCGCCAGGAACAGCGCTTCCTCGATGCTGTGCGTGATCCACAGCACCGTCTTGCGCGTGCTCTGCCAGATGCGCTTGATTTCCTCCTGCAGCAACTCGCGCGTCTGCGCATCGAGTGCTGCGAAGGGCTCGTCCATCAGCAGGATTTCGGGGTCGTTGGCCAGCGCGCGTGCGATACCAACGCGCTGCTGCATGCCGCCTGAAAGTTCGTAGGGGTAGCGCTTGGCAAAGGCCGTGAGGCCGACCATCTCGAGATAGCGGTCCGCGATGCGGCCGGCTTCGGCCGACGGCTTGCCGGTGGCGAGCGGTCCGAAGGCGACGTTGTCACGCACGCTCATCCACGTGAACAGCGCGCCCTGCTGAAACACCACGCCGCGCCGCGGGTCGGGTCCGCGCACGGGCGTGCCGTCCATGAGCGCCTGGCCGGTGGTCGGCTTCTCGAAGCCGGCCAAGATGTTGAGCAGCGTGCTCTTGCCGCACCCCGACGGCCCGACCAGGCACACGAAGGCGTTCTCCGCGATGTCGAGCGAAATCGGCTCCAGCGCCTGCACCGCGTTGTCACCGGTGCCGAAGCGCTTGGTGACCTTGTCGAAGCGCGCCTTGACCGCAGGCGCAGCGCCGCTGGCGGCGGGAATATCGCCCTGCATCAGGCGAGCTGTGCCACGAAGCTGCTGTCGACCAGCCCGTTCATGTCCTTGGGCAGCGCGTTGATCTGCCCGGTTTCCTTCAGGAACTCGGCTTGCACCTGCAGCGTCTTGACGACCGCGGAGTTCTTCTCGCCGGGCTTGCCCAACCACTTCGCAGTGAGCTGTTCTTTCGCCGAGACGGGGTAGAAGGTGTTGAGCGAACGCATCACGGCCGCCTCGTCGACACCGAGGAACTTCGTCATGGTGTCGACGACTTCCTTCGGGTTCTGCTTGAACGTGGTTGCGATCTGTTCGAAATCCTTGAGGAACGCCAGGACCAAGTCGGGGTTTTTCTTCTTGAACTCGTCGCGCACCAGGAACGCGTCGAACATCACCAGACCCGCAGCCGTGTTGAGGTCGCCGGTCTTGAAGATCACCGTGCCGGCGTCTTCGACCAGCTTCGGGATCACCGGCACCCAGATGTAAGCCGCATCGATCTCGCGCCGCGTCCAGGCCGACGCGATGGTGTCGGCGCGCATGTTGATGAGCTGGACGTCGTTGACACCCAGGCCTGCGGTCTTGAAAGCTGCGAGCGCTGCGAAATGCACCGAGGTGTTGAAAGGCAGCCCCACGCGCTTGCCTTTGAGGTCGGACAGCTTCTTGATGTTGGCGCTGTTCTGCACGACCAGCGCTTCGCTGTCGACAATGTTCTTGTAGATGTAGACCAGCGAAGCCTGTACGCCGTTGGCGTAGCCCACCACCATCGGGCTGGAGCCGAGGTTGCACATGTCCAGGCTGTTGCCCGCCATCGCCGAGATCACCTCGGAGCCTGCGCGCACGGTGACGAATTCGACCTTGGTTCCGGCGCCGAAGGTCTTTTCCGCGAGGCCCTTGGCGCGGATGTAGTTCTGCGCGTCGATGCTGCCGAAGGTGCCGAGGTTCACCGCTCTGTTGGCCTGCCCGAAGACCGGTCCGGCACCGATCAATGCGCCTCCCGCCATCGAACCGACCATCATTTGAGCCGCGGTCAAACCAAAATCGCGACGGGACAGTTTGAGCTTCATCGGATGCCTTTCAGGGAGGGCGGGAACGAAGAACGGAGTGTCGGCTCCGGGGTCTGATGAAGAATAAGAGCGTTTGAATATATTCACAAGCGCATTTTTCGCAGATGGCTCTGCGAAAAATGCGTTCAGGGCGCACGCCCTTTCAGGCTTTGAGCAACCGGATCAGGAACTTGGCTCCCTCTGTCAGGTCTTCGCGGATGGCGCCAGCCAGCGCATCGCCATCGCGCCGCCGCAATGCGTCGATCGCCTGCAGATGGGCCTCGTGACCAGTGAGACCGCCGCAATACTGCGGAAACAGAAGGTTCAGCGTCGGACCGACACGCAGGTAGAGGCTTTCAATGATGCCGACGAGCACCTGCTCTTCCGAGGCACGATATATCGACATGTGGAAATCGGTGTTGGCGGAAAGCGTTTCATGGGCCTTGTTGGCGCGAATGGCAGCCACGTGCGTAGCCACCACGCCGTCCAGCCGGTCCATCTCGGCATTGCTCATGCGCGCTGCCGCAGCGCGTGCCGCCATCGGCTCGAGCTCGAGCCGGATCTTCAGGATTTCACGGTAGGTCTCGACATCGAGCCGCGGCACGCGAATGGTCCGAGCGTTCTCCACGGTCAGCGCGCGCTCCGCGACCAGCCGTTGCATCGCCTCGCGCACCGGCGTCAGGCTCACACCGTAGTTTTCGGCGATGCCGCGCACGGTCAGCACCTGCTCGGGCAGGAGCCCGCCGGTCATGAGGGCACGCTGAAGACGGCGGTAGGCCTGATCGGCCAAAGTGTCGCCGCGTGTCGGCAGATCGCCGGGCTCCGCCTCGTCGAGCATGGCTGAAGAGCGGCGGATAGGGGTGGTCGTGGCGGGCATCGAGGCAGCATGCACCCACGGGCGGCGGTGGGCTGAGCCTGAATATACTCTGGCCGTTGACGTTCGGCCGGCCTGCCCTCGACCGGTTCAGGTTCGGCACTTGCGCCATGAATTCTTCACGCGAATACGCCCATCGGCGGACGTGAAGAGGTCGCGGCCCTGCAGGCCATCAGCGCCTCGATGTCGTGCCGATTTCAGGCTCGCGCGAACGCGTCGAGTAGCGCGACCATGACGGCGCCGCCCGCTCCGTGTTTTCGGTGGACATCAGCCGTCTCCCGGTGGCATGTGGCGTTGCAGAAAGTCCTGGATCGCAGCGCTCACGGTGGTGGCCTGACCGTCGTCGCGCGTGCCCGATGCATCGTGCGGATAGAAATGGCCGGCACCCCGTACGCAGACCGTCTCGCAGACGATGCCATGCGCGCGAAAGCGTTGTGCCATGCCCGGCGCGTGTGCCGCGATGTAGTCCAGGTCGCCGTCGGCGCTGACCAGCAGCACTGGCGGGCCACCGTGGCTCGCGAGATGGCGATGCTGGTCCTCGGCATCCATGTAGCCCGACAACGCGAACACGGCGGCTGCCGGCACCTTCTCCGCATAGACGGCGTTCAGCGCGCTGCGCGCCCCCGCGGAAAAGCCGCCCAGCGCCAGACGCCGCGGATCGATGTTCCAGGACCGCGCCTGCGCCAGCACGAAGCGCGCCGCCATCGCCACGTCGTCGCTTGCCGCCTCGATGCCTCGCCACAGCATCTCCGACGTCGCCGGCGGCAAGCCGAGCAGGCTGCGTACCAGGTCCACGCGCGAACGCGGGATGTGCGCGGGCTCGGCCACGGCCCGCGTGGCGCCGGGATCGGGGTCTTCCTGCACCAGCCGGTAGTCGATGGAGCAGGCCACGTAGCCTTGCTGCGCGAGCATGCGGCAATGGTCGGCGATGGAGGTGTTGCGTTCGCCCTCCGTGCCGAACGCGTCTTCGGATTTCGAGCCTCGGTGGAAGGCGCCGCCGAACGCCAGCACCAGCACCGGTCGCGGTGCCGTGCCGGCATCCGCAGGCGCGTACCGGTCCAGCAGGAGGGGTCGCAAGCGGCCGGCGGCCTCGCCGGTACAACCGACGCGCGCATGGCCGTAGACGATGTCACGCACGACTTGGATGGAATGGGGCACCGCGGCGGGCGCGTGGAGAAAAGGCGTGGGCGTCACGTCGATGGCTTTCAATCGATGGTGGCGCCGGAGTCGCGCGCCACCTTGCCCCATGTCTCGACGTCGCTGCGGAACTGGCGCCCCCACTGCGCGGCCGACGTGGCAGGCTCGACCGGAATCGACCCCCCGTTGACGATCAGCGCCCGCATGTCGGGCGTCGCCATGGCCTTGGCCACCGCGGCATTGAGCCTGTCCGTCACGGTCGCGGGCATGCCCGCGGGCCCGAACATCGCGTGCCAGCCCACCGTGTCGAAAGGGACACCGGCCTGCGACAGGGTGGGCACCTCGGGCAAGGACGGCGCGCGTTGCGGGCCGGTGATCGCCAGCGCCTTGAGCCTTCCGGCCTTGACCAGGGGCGTCATCGAAACGACATCCATGATCGCGAAGCCGATCTGGCCCGACAGGATGTCGGGCAGCGCGGCCTGGCCGCCCTTGTAAGGCACATGCACCATGCGCGTGCCGGTCAACAATTTCATGCTCTCGCCCACCAGGTGCGGCGGCGAGCCGTTGCCGAAGCTCGCGTAGCTGAGGCTGTCGGGTGCCTTGCGAGAGGCCGCCACGATGTCCGCCACGCTGTTCAGCGGCGACTCGGTGCGGGTGACCAACAACAGCGGGACGGTGGCGAGCTGGGCGACGGGCGTGAAGTCCTTCACCGGATCGAAGGTGAGCGACTTGAACATGGCTGGTGCGATCGCGAACGGCGCGGCCGTCACCAGCAGGGTGTAGCCATCGGGTGTCGAGCGGGCGACCTGATCGGCGCCGATGTTGCCGCTGGCGCCCGGCTTGTTCTCGACCACGACGGGCTGGCCCAGGTCCTGGCGCAGATGCTCGGCCAGTTTGCGCGCCACGACGTCCGTTCCGCCGCCGGCCGGAAACGGCACGAAGATCCGGATCGGCTTGTTCGGATAGTCCTGCGCCTGCACGGCACAGGCCATCAGCAGGGGAAGCACACACAGCAGTCGGCGGGACAGAGGCATCGCGGTTCCTTGGGTGTTGCAGCGGAAGAACGGCTTGATCATGCGCGGGCCGTCCATCATGATCCACCCCTCAGTCACGATCTATCCATCAGGAAATTCCATGGATGAACCGAATGCGCAGCTGGGGCTGCATCTGCGCCGGCTGCGCTTGCGGCACCTGGAGATCCTGTTGCTCATCGCTCGCCACGGCAGCCTGACGGCCACCGCCCAAGCGCTGGACTGCGGGCAACCGGCCGTATCGCAGTGGCTGGCCGAGATCGAGTCGGCCGTGGGCGTCAGCCTGTTCGTGCGCGGCCGGCAGCTCAAGGCCACGCCACACCTGGCGCCGGTGCTGCGCCATGCACAGCGCGTCGTCGCCGCCAGCCGACGGTTGGCGCACGAACTCGAGGCCGTGTCCGGCGGCGCACTGGGCACAGTGCGCATCGGCAGCATGGTGGTCGCCAACACCGAGCTGCTGCCGCGGGCGCTGCTTCGCCTGCACAGCGCTGCCAGCCCGGCGCGGCTGGAGGTGGTGGAAGACATCGCGCAGGGCATCTGGGAGCGCTTCGAGCAGCGCGGGCTGGACCTGATCGTCGGCCGCCTCGATGAGCGTGCGTTCTCCCCCGGGCTGCGGACCGAGGTGCTGTATCCCGATTCGCACTGCGTCGTGGCCGGTCGGCGGCATCCGCTGCACCGTGCGAAGCCGACCTGGGTCAGGGCAGCTGCCTATCCCTGGATCCTGCTGCCGCGCCAGACCGAACTGCGCCGCGCGATCGACGCGACTTTCCTCGACCAGGGCCTGCCGCCAGCCATGCCGTGGATCGAATGCACGGCGCCGATCCTGAACCTGCGGCTGCTGCGCGACAGCCCCTCGTTGGCGGTGGTGTCAGGCGCAGCAGGCCGCTACTACGAAGCGCTCGGCGCGCTCAAGCGCCTGCCGCTGGCGCTCAAGTACGACGTCGGCCCGGTGGGCATGGTCTGGTCTGGCGACGACGACGGCCCTGCGCTGCAGCTGGTGTTGCAGGCGTTGCGGGCCGCCGCCGCAGAACTGGCACCTACCTGATCAGGACACCACCTGGTAGTACAGGTTCTGCGGGTGTTTCGCCTGCGCGAAGAAAAACCATCGGTCCGCGACCAGACCCGGCACCTGCACCGCCAGCGCCAGCACGAACGCCAGGCCGAAGCCCGCCGTCACGCCCCACAGCAGCAGCGCCGTCGGCAGCGCAAAGCCCAGAACGATCAGCGCCAGCTTTACGTTCTTCATCGCGAGCAGACCGGCGTGGTGAAAGAACTCGCGGGTGTTGAACGACCCGGCGGACATGCCCATCGACTTCTGCACCAGGTTCGGTGCGCGGATGCCGGTGGCGGACTGCAAGGTGGACTTGTGCTTGATCACCGCATTGCGGCGCAGCGCCATCGTGCGCGTGACCCATGCCACGACGGTGACCAAGAGCGCAGCGGTTCCGGTGGCAGGGAGCAACTCTGGCTGTGCCAGCACGACCGACAACGCGCTGGTCAATATCAACCCCGAAGAGAGCCCGATGAGCGTGAAGTTGACGAGCGTCAGCGGTTGCGCCCACTCCTCGATGAACCGCAGGCAGGCATAGATCATTGCCGTGCAATACCAGAGCAGTGCGGCCACGACGATGGCTGCCAGGGGCAGCCACACCGTGTCGATGCCGACGTACAACGCCAGCCACCACAGGGCCACGACGCCGATGAAGGCCGGCAGCACGATCACTTCGCGCGACAACCACGAGGTCCGCCACATCAGAACGGCGCGCCAGGCGCGTTCAGGCCGGCCCAGATGCGCGAAGGACGCCGCGAGGCCGATGAGCAGCATCACTCCGGCGATCGCCAGGCCGGCGCGCAGGAACGACGGTGCCATCGCGACCCCGACCAACCGCGCCAGCGCCAGCGCGACGACCATGCCCTGCGCCGCTCCGGCGATGGTCGTGAAGATCACGACAGAAAAAGCCGGATTCATCGCTCGCCTCCCACGGTCGGCTGCACCTTCGAGGCACCGCCGGCCACGTCGGTCACGCGGCGCGGCAGGTACTGGTTGGCCGGGCTGGTGTTCCATTCGGGCATCAGCGAATAGCCGCCGCGCTCACGGATTGCAATCGAAGCTTCGGAGTTGGGATCCTTGACGTCCCCGAAGATGCGCGCCCCGGTCGGGCAGGCCTTCACGCAGGCAGGCTTGCGATCTTCCTTCGGCAGCTTCTCGTCGTAGATGCGGTCGACGCAGAGCGTGCACTTGGTCATGACCTGACGCTCTTCGTCGAGCTCGCGCGCACCGTAGGGGCACGCCCACGCGCAGTACTTGCAGCCGATGCACTTGTCGTAGTCGACCAGCACGATGCCGTCTTCCTTGCGCTTGTAGCTCGCGCCGGTCGGGCACACGGGCACGCAAGGCGGGTCTTCGCAGTGAAGACAGCTCTTCGGAAAATGAATGGTTTCGGTGACCGGGTACGCGCCGGCTTCGTAGGTCTGCACGCGGTTGAAGAAGGTGCCGGTCGGGTCGGCGCCATAGGGCTTCTCGTCGGCCAGCGGGCCGGCGCTGCCCGAGGTGTTCCATTGCTTGCACGACGTAACGCACGCGTGGCAGCCCACGCACACGTTCAGGTCGATCACAAGGGCAAGTTGCTTCGCGAGCGTCTCGCCCTGATCCGCACGCACGCTGACACGGCCTTCACTCGAAATCGCCACGGGGCGCACACCCTCTTCCACCAACGCCATGGGCTGTGCGACGCCGGCCATGAGGTCTTTGAGCCATTGAATCATTTGCGCCGCCCTCCAGCGAAGTACGCAAGCACGCTGGCCGCCTTTCCGACGACACCCGGGGTGCTCGGCATGCTCGCCATCTGCGGGAAGGTCTCCTTGGGCTCGTCAGGATCGGCGGGCCGGATGCGCACCCGCACGTCGTACCAGCCGGCCTGTCCGGTGATGGGATCGGAGTTGCTGATGGTCGTGCCGCCGTGCGCATTGGCGAAAGGCAGTTCTTCGGTGATGAGGTGGTTCAGCAGGAAGCCCTTGCGCGCTTCGTCGGAACCGGGTGCCAGCTGCCAGGCGCCATCGGCCTTGCCGATCGCGTTCCACGTCCAGACGGTGCCGGGCTCGACCGTCTCGCTGTAGCGCAGCATGCAGCGCACCTTGCCCCATTGGCTCTCGACCCAGCACCAGCCGCCGTCCTCGATGCCTGCCGCCCGCGCAGTGACGGGATTGACATGCAGGTAGTTGTGGCTGTGGATCTGTCGCAACCAGGCGTTCTGCGAATCCCACGAGTGGTACATCGCCATCGGCCGCTGCGTCAGCGCGTTGAGCGGATACGCCTCACGGTCGGTGACCCCGTCTTCCAGCGGCGGGTACCAGAACGGCAGCGGATCGAAGTAGGTGTCGATGCGCTCGCGCAGTTCGTCAGGCGGCTGCCGGCCCTGGGTCTTGCCTTGCGCGGCCAGCCGGAAGCTCTGCAGCGTGTCCGAGTAGATGGCGATCTGCACAGGGTCGTTGCGCTGGCGCCAGCCCTTCTCCTTGGCGAAATCGAGGTACTCCCGGTTCCAGTTGCGCATGTAGTGCATGGACTCCGGCATGTGGTACTGGAAGACGCAGTTGTTCTGTGCGTAGGCCTCCCACTGCTTCGGGTTGGGCTCTCCCTTGAGGTGCTCCGTGCCGTCCTTGCCGCGCCAGCCCATCAGGAACCCGATGCCGGGCGACGGCTGGAAGTTGACGACGAAGTCCGGATAGCCCGAGAACTTGCGTTCGCCCTCCGGCGTGGTGAATGCCGGAAACTTCAGACGCGAGGCGAGTTCGATGAGCACCTCCTGGAAAGGCCTGCACTCCCCGGTCGGCGGCACGACCGGAATCCGCACCGAGTCCACCGGGCCGTCGAACTCGGAGATCGGCCGGTCGAGCATGCCCATCACGTCGTGGCGCTCGAGATAAGTGGTGTCGGGCAGCACAAGGTCGGCAAAGGCCACCGTCTCGCTCTGGAACGCGTCGCACACCACCAGGAAGGGAATCATGTATTCCCCGTCGGCGTCCTTCCGATTGAGCATTTCTCGCACGCCCATCGTGTTCATGCTCGAGTTCCACGCCATGTTGGCCATGAAGATGAGCAGCGTGTCGATGCGGTACGGATCGCCCTTGACCGCATTGGTGATCACGTTGTGCATCAGCCCGTGGGCGGACAGCGGATGCTCCCACGAGAAGGCATGGTCGATGCGCAGCGGCGACCCGTCCTCGTGGATCGCCAGTTCGTCCGGGCTCGCCGGGAAGCCCAGCGGCGCCGCATTCAGCGGCGTGTTCGGCTTGATCATCTCGGGCGAGTTGAACGCCCGGTAGTTCGGCACGATGTGGCGCGGGTAAGGCGCCTTGTGGCGAAAGCCGCCCGGCGCGTCGATCGTTCCCAGCACGCTCATCAGCACGGCCAGCGCGCGGATGGTCTGAAAGCCATTCGAGTGCGCCGCCAGGCCGCGCATGGCATGAAAGGCCACGGGCCGACCCTGCGTCGTCGGGTGCACCTTGCCCCATGCGTCGGTCCACGGCACCGGCATCTCGAAAGCCTGCTGCAGCGCCGTCTCACCCATTTCCCGCGCGAGCTTGCGGATGCGGTCGGCATCGATGCCGGTGATGGCTGAAGCCCACTCGGGCGTGCAATCGGCAACGCGCTCGCGCAGCAACTGGAACGAGGGCGCGACACGGGTGCCGTCGGCCAGGGTGTAGTGGCCCTCGAGCGCCGGGTCGCACCACTCTCCGATGCCTTCCGGATACGCCGCCTTCGCGGTGCCGTCGGCGCGGTCCCAGATGAGCTTGTTGTGCGGGTTGCGTCCGTCGCCCGGCGGGCCGCGCTCGGGGTCAGGGTCGAAAGCGAACAAGCCCTCTCGCTCGCCCTCGTCGAGCACAACGAGCTGCGGTGCGTTGGTGAAGCGCTTGAGAAAAGCGTGGTCGATCAAATTGCTGGCGATCAATTCGTGCAGCAGCGCCATGAAGAGCGCACCGTCGGTGCCCGGCTTGATCGGTATCCATTCGTCGGCAATGGCCGAGTAGCCTGTGCGCACCGGGTTGATCGAAATGAACCGACCGCCATCGCGCTTGAATTTGCTGATCGCGATCTTCATCGGATTGCTGTGATGGTCTTCCGCGGTGCCGATCATCACGAACAGCTTGGCGCGCTCCAGGTCGGGGCCACCGAACTCCCAGAAACTTCCGCCGATCGTGTAGATCATTCCGGCGGCCATGTTGACCGAGCAGAACCCGCCGTGCGCCGCGTAGTTGGGCGTACCGAACTGGCGTGCGAACAGGCCCGTGAGTGCCTGCATCTGGTCGCGCCCGGTGAACAGCGCGAACTTCTTGGGGTCGGTCGCGCGGATCTTGCCCAGGCGCTCCGTGAGGATCTCGAACGTGCGCTCCCAGCTGATGGGTTCGAATTCGCCGGCGCCCCGATCGCTTCCCGGCTTGCGCAGCAGCGGTTGCGTGAGCCGCGCCGGAGACACCTGCTTCATGATTCCCGACGAACCCTTGGCGCAGATCACACCCTTGTTCAGCGGATGCTCCGGATTCCCGTCGATGTAGCGCACCTCCGGCCCCTTCTCGCCCTCGCGCAGATGTACCCGGATGCCGCAGCGGCACGCGCACATGTAGCAGGTGGTGGTCTTGACCGTGGTCTCGTCGGTCGGTGTGGGAGCGTCGAGCGGATCGTGGATCGGCTCGCGCGAGAGGAACTTGAACACTGGCGGTCCTTTGGTTCTGTATGGGGGCTCCGACGATCCTATGGATTGCAGTGAAACAAAAAAGCGGAGAATATTTCTCATCATGACCAGCAAAATCGATCACCGCGCAGACAGCCGCCTTCGCCTCAGCCTGCGTCAGCTCGAAGTCTTCGTCGCCACCGCGCGTGAAGGCTCGACGCGTGCGGCCGCGACGCGCGTCGCGCGGTCGCAGTCCGCGGCCAGCGCTGCGCTTGCCGAGTTGGAAGGCATCCTGGGCGTGAACCTGTTCGACCGCGTCGGCCGGCGGCTGATGCTCAACGAGAACGGCCATGCCCTGCGAACGAAGGCTGCCGCGCTGCTGGAGCAGGCGGCCGAAATTCAGTCGCTCTTCGCCAACGAGCACCCTGCTCCGCTGCGCATGGCCGCCAGCTTCACCATCGGCGAATACCTTCTTCCCGAGCTGGTGGCACGCTGGAAAGACGCGCATCCCGACAGTCAGGTGCGCCTCCAGATCGGGAACACCACCCAGGTCATCGATGCGGTCGCAGGCTTCGATGTCGACCTGGGGTTCATCGAGGGCTCGCAGACCCACCCGGAGCTCTCCACACAGAGCTGGGTCAGTGACGAACTGGTGATCGTCGCGTCGCCCGCGCATCCGCTTGCCGGCCAGATGGCCGGCTTGCGACAGCTGCGCGAAGCACACTGGGTGCTGCGCGAGCGGGGGTCAGGCACCCGCGAAGCCGCCGACCGGTGGCTGCTGGAACATCTGGGACGACTGAACGTCGGCTTCGAACTGGGCAGCACGGAGGCCATCAAGCAGTTCGTCGCTCGGGGTGTGGGCCTGGGCTGTGTCTCGCGCTACGCCGTGGCCGAAGCACTGGCACAGGGGTGGCTCGTCGAACTTCGCACACGCCTGCCGAAAGCGCTGCGCCACCTCGACATCGTCACGCACCGGGACAAGCACCTCGGTCGCAGCGCACTGGCCTTCGTCGAGCATTGCATGCAGGCGGCCTTGTGAAGGCTGCGACGCCGCACGGCGCTACGCGCGGCTGACCGACAGCACGGCCAGCGCGACCGAGGCGATGCGTGCAAGAAGCGAATCGGCGCGTGAAGTGAGCACGATGGGCACACGCGCACCGAGCACCAGCCCGGCGCACTCGCCGCCGCCGATGTAGTTGAAGCTTTTGTAGAGCATGTTGCCGGCGTTGAGGTCGGGCACCAGCAGCAAGTCGGCGTCGCCACTGACCGGCGAATTCATTTTCTTGATCCGTGCCGCTTCGGCGGAGATCGCGTTGTCGAAACCGAAAGGACCCTCCACGAGCGCGCCTGGCCACGCGCCCTGCCTGGCCATTTCGACGAGCGCCTGCGCGTCCAGCGTGGCAGGAATCGCGGGATTGACGGACTCGACGGCAGCCAGCAGGCCCACCTTGGGCTCCGCCACGCCGAGCGTCTGGAGCAACTCGATCGCATTGCTGAGGATGTCGCGCTTCGTCTTCAGATCGGGCGCGATGTTCACGACGCAATCGGCCAACCCGAGCAGCTTGGGGTAGCGCGGCAGGTCGAACAGAAAGACGTGGCTGATGCGGCGCGCTGTGCGCAGCCCCTCGTCGCGGTGCACCACGGCCGACATCAGTTCGTCGGTGTGCAGCGAGCCTTTCATCAGCACGGCCGCGCGGCCTTCGCGCACCAGCCTGACACCGCGACGCGCCGCGTCGGCGGGCGCATCGGTGGTTTCGACGATCTCGAAGCGCCCAAGATCGATGCCGGCCGAGCGCGCGGCCACCGCCATGGCATCGCGCGGGCCGACCAGCACGGGCACGCCGAGCGCTTCGTCGGCGATGCGTGCCGCCGCATCGATGGCCGTGCTGTCGCACGGATAGATCAGCGCGATGCGCTGGGGGGCACCGGCTGCATACGCCCGCGCGCGACGAATCAGATCGTCGAGCCGCGGATGGGCCGGGGCCGCATCCGTCGCCGCCGTCGCTGCAATGAGCGCCGAAGTCATGGTGCGATGCCTTCAGCGCGCGTTCAGACGTAGTCCTTGTACTTATCGAGGAAGCGGATGGGCTTGGCCAATGCATCGCGGCGGAACGGATCGCCCAGCTCACGGGTGCACATGATCTCGATGACGCAGGTCTTGCCCTCGTTCATCTGCATGTCGATCGCTTTCTTCAGCGCGGGGCCGACGTCTTCCAGTTTGTCGACGACGATGCCTTCGGCACCCATGGCCTGGGCGATCCCCGCGAAGGATTCGCTTTCCAGTTCGCCCGCCACGAAGCGGCGGTTGTAGAAGTCGACCTGGTTCTTCTTCTCCGCGCCCCATTGCCGGTTGTGGAAGACCACCGCCGTCACCGGGATGTCGTGGCGGACGGCTGTCATGATTTCGACCATGCTCATGCCCCATGCGCCGTCGCCCGCATACGCGACCGCTGGCCGGTCCGGGGCCGCACACTTGGCGCCGATCATCGTCGGCAGCGAATAGCCGCAGTTGCCGAAACTCATGGGGGCGAAGAAGCTGCGTGGCTCCTCGAAACGGAGGTAGCTGTTGGCCACCGCGTTGATGTTGCCGATGTCTGTCGACACCATCACGCGAGGCGGCATGGCCTTTTCGAGCTCGCGCAGCACCTGTCGCGGATGCAGGTAGGTGCCGCCGGTCGGCGTCTTTTCGCCCTTGGCTTCCTCGATGGCGTCGAGGCTGAAGGTGTCGCGCTCGTGCGTCCACTCGTCCAGCTCCTTCTCCCAGGCCTCCTTCTCCGCCTTGATCTTGGCGGCGCGCTCGGCCTTGGTGGCGTCGCAGGCGAGGGTCTTGTCCTTGATCAATGCGAGCAGCGCCTTGGCCGTCGCCTTCGCGTCGCCATGAATGCCCACGGTGATCTTCTTTACGAGCCCGAGGTTCGTGTGATCGGCCTCGACCTGGATGATCTTCGCGTCCTTCGGCCAGTAGTCCATGCCGTGCTGCGGCAGCGTACCGAAAGGCCCCATGCGCGAACCGAGCGCGACCACCACATCGGCCTGCGCGATGAGCTTCATCGCCGCCTTCGAGCCCTGGTAGCCCAACGGGCCGGCCCACAGCGGATGGCTGGCGGGGAACGAATCATTGCGAAGGTAGCCGTTCGCGACCGGCGAGCCCAGGCGTTCGGCCAGGGCCTTGCACTCTTCCACCGCATCGCCCATCACCACGCCGCCGCCCGACAGGATGACCGGGAACTTGGCCGACGCGAGCAAGTCGGCGGCCGCCTTCAGGCTGTTTTCCCCGCCGGCGCCACGCTCCACGCGCATGGGCTTCGGGATCTCGCACTGGATCTCGCCGTAGAAGTAGTCGCGCGGGATGTTGAGCTGGGTCGGGCCCATTTCGGAAATGGCTCGATCGAAGCAGCGCGCGGTGAATTCCGCCATGCGCTTCGGGTTGACCACATGGCCCTGGTACTTGGTGAATTCCTGGAACATCGGCAGTTGGTTGGCCTCCTGGAAGCCGCCCAGTCCCATGCCCATGGTGCCGGTCTCGGGCGTGATCATCACGACGGGGCTGTGCGCCCAGAAGGCGGCCGCGACCGCCGTCACGCAGTTGCTGATGCCGGGGCCGTTCTGCCCGATGACCACCCCGTGGCGTCCGGACACCCGCGCATAGCCGTCCGCCATGTGCGCGCCGCCTTGCTCGTGCACCACGGGGATGAGGCGAATGCCAGCAGGCGCAAAGATGTCCATGGCGTCCATGAAGGCGGATCCCATGATCCCGAACATCTCGGTCACGCCCTGAGCAACCATCGTTTCGACGAAGGCTTCGGATGGCGTCATCTTCTGGACACCGTCGACGACGGTGCGCGCGGTGGCGGGGGATTGCTGGGTCATGTTGTCTCCTTCAAGGGTCGAGGCCGTGGCCGGTTGCTAAAAGACGGAACTCTGCGTTCCATTTCTGTTTGCGAGAAATATAGGCTGCCGCGCCCTGCACGTCAAAGCAAATTTCATAAATCGGAACACAGCGTACTGCTTTATGAAATTTGACTATGATCGACGCCATGAAGATCGTCCATGGCTCCAACACGACAGTGCGCAGCGAAGTGCGCACCGAAACGGCAGACAGCGGTGCCGACACGCCGGCGATGCGCCTCTTCGCGCTGCTCGAGACCATCGCCGCCAAGGACCATCTCTACGCCCTGCAAGGCCTGGTCGAACAGACCGGCCTGCCCAAGCCGACACTGCATCGCATGCTGCAACAGCTCGAAGCCGGCGGCCTGCTGCAGCGCGAGGTCGACGGACGCCACTACGGCATGGGCACCCGGCTGCGCCGCCTGGCGGAGAACCTGCTGCTCAATGACAGCCTGCATGGCGCACGACACACGGTGCTGCGGCAGCTGGTCGAAGAGGTCGGGGAGAGTTGCAACATCACCGCGCTGTCGGGCGCCGAAGTCGTCTATCTCGACCGCGTCGAAACGGTGGCGCCGCTGCGCTTCTATCTGCACCCGGGTTCGCGGGTGCCTGTGCACTGTTCGGCCAGCGGCAAGATCTTCCTGGCCCAGATGGACGCGCCCCAGCGGCGACGACTGCTCGCCAACGGCAAGCTGGACGCGTACACGCCCAAGACGCTCACCGAGGCGGCACAAATCGAGCGCGAGATCGTCAAGGTAAAGAAAGACGGCTTCGCCATCGACAACGAGGAGTTTCTGCCCGGCTTGCTCTGCATTGCCGCGCTCGTGCCGAATGCCAGCGGCCCGTCGAACCTGTGCGTCGCGGTGCAGGCGCCGGTGATGCGCCTCGATTTAGCCAAGGCCAAGACGTTGATGCCGGCACTTCAGCGCGCGGCGCAAGCGCTGAGTCGCATTGCCGCCGATGCCGACTCCGACGCGCGGGCTCGAGCCTGACCGCCCGGCCTTCCGATTGATTTCCCATGAGCGCGAGGCAAGACCCGTGACCGACATCACCGCATCGACACCCGACCGCCTGCTGAGCGTTCGCGAACTCTTCGGCATCGACAGCGACCTCCGGGTGCCGGCGTTCGCCGAGCGCAGCGAGCACGTGCCGGACATCGATTCCGTCTACCGTTTCCAGCCCGACGTGACGCTGGCGATCCTGGCGGGGTTCATGCGTGATCGGCGCGTGATGGTGCAAGGCCTGCACGGCACCGGCAAGTCCACGCACATCGAGCAGATCGCCGCCCGCCTGAACTGGCCGTGCGTGCGTGTGAACCTCGACGGGCACATCAGCCGGCTGGATTTGGTCGGCAAGGACGCGGTCGTGCTGCGCGACGGACAACAGGTCACCGAATTTCAAGAAGGCATCGTGCCATGGGCGCTGCAGCGCCCGGTGGCGCTGATCTTCGACGAGTACGACGCGGGCCGCCCGGACGTGATGTTCGTGATCCAGCGCATCCTCGAGCGCGACGGCCAGTTCACGCTGATGGATCAGAACCGCGTGCTGCGCCCGCACGCATTCTTTCGGCTGTTCGCCACCGCCAACACGGTCGGTCTGGGCAATCTCAACGGGCTCTACCACGGCGCGCAACGACTCAACCATGCGCAGATCGACCGCTGGAACATCGTCGCGTCGCTCGACTACCTCGCAGCGGCCGAGGAACTGGCGATCGTGCAGGCGCGCGTGCCGGCGCTGGCCGATGAAGCCGGCACCAAGCTCGTTCGGTCGATGGTGGCGGTGGCCGACCTGACCCGCAAGGGCTTTGCAGCCGGCGACCTGTCGACGCTCATGTCGCCACGCACCGTCATCACCTGGGCCGAGAACGTCGAGATCTTCAAGGATGTCGCGCTGGCATTCCGGCTCTCTTTCGTCAACAAGTGCGACGAGGCCGAACGACCGCTGGTGGCAGAGTATTTCCAGCGCTGCTTCGACCTCGAACTCAAGGAATCGCACCGGCTCGCTGTTTCCTGAGCCCGACCCATGAGCGACACGCAGCAACGCATTCGCCAGCAACAGCGGGTGACCGAGCTTTGCGCGGGCATGGTTCGCGCCGTGAGCGGCGAGGGCAATCTTCACTTTCGCGGGCCGCGCCTGCACCGGGGGCAGGAGCCACTGCCATGGTTCGCGCCGCACCTTCATCCGTCCGCGGAAAGCGATGACTTTGGCTCCTTCCGTGGCGTGGCCGACGGGCTGGGCCTGCGCCTCGCGCGTTCGAACGCTGCGCTTCACGCGACGCTGACACCCGAGGACCCGACCGAGCGTTTCATCTTCGAAATGTTGGAGCAATTCCGCGTCGAAGCGCTGGCGCCCGACGCGATGCCGGGCATGACTCGCAACCTGCGGCATCGACACATCCAGTGGTCGCTGGACTTTCATCATTCGGGCATGACCGACACGGCGCGCGGCTTGCTCATCTATGCCGTTGCCCAGATCTGCCGGGCCCGGGTCACCGGACAGCAGGTCGTAGAAGAAACCGAGGACATGCTGGAGGCCACGCGCTTCGGGCTTTCTCCCCTGATCGGCCACGCGTTGGCCGGGCTGCGCCGCGACCGCGCCGACCAGACGGCGTATGCCGCGCATGCCCGCGACATCGCACACACCGTCGCCGGTCTGCTCGCAGACGCCGGTGACGAGGGCGACGCAGAGCGCAACGGGAAGCAAGCAGACGCGCGGCGCGCCCTCTTCAGTCTGCTGGCCGACATGGACGCCGAGGTCGGGGAGGCGTTCACCGCGGCGCAAGCCGGGCGGAGCCAGTTGCTCGACAGTGCGTCGGGTGCCTACCGGATCTTCACCACGGCCTACGACAGCGTGCACGACGCCGCCACGCTGGCCCGCAAGGAAGTCCTCGCCAGCCATCGTGAGCGGATCGACCGGCGCATCGCCGACCAGGGCGTGAACGTGGCGCGCCTGGCGAGACAGCTGCGCGCCTTGCTCTCGGAGCCTGCGCGCGATGGCTGGGACGGCGGGCAGGAAGACGGCCACATCGACGGCCGACGCCTCGCGCAGCTGGTGGCGTCGCCCACGGAGCGCAGGCTGTTCCGTCAGGAACGCCAGTCGTCGGTGGCCGATTGCGCCGTGACTTTCCTGATCGACTGCTCCGGCTCGATGAAGGCGCATGCCGAGTCGGTCGCGATGGTGGTGGACGTTTTCGCACGCGCGCTCGAGCAGGCCGGCGTGACCAGCGAAGTGCTGGGATACACCACCGGCGCCTGGAACGGCGGCCGCGCACGGCGCGAATGGCAGCGCGCCGGCCGCCCGTCGCACCCCGGCCGTCTCAACGAGCGCTGCCACATCGTGTTCAAGGGGGCCGAGACCCCATGGCGACGCGCCAGGCAAGCCATGGGCGCGCTACTGAAGGCGGATCTGTTCCGGGAGGGAATCGATGGCGAAGCCGTCGAGTGGGCCTGCGCACGGCTGCTTGCACGCGAAGAGTCGCGCAAGCTGCTGCTGGTCGTGTCCGACGGCTCGCCGATGGACAGCGCGACCGAACTCGCGAACGACGCCCACTACCTCGAACACCACCTGCGTGACGTGGTCGCGCGCAACGAGCAGGGCGGGCGGGTGCAGATCGGCGGCATCGGCGTCGGGCTGGACCTGAGCCCGTACTACCGATGCAGCCAGATCGTCGACATCGCCGACTCGACGGGCAACACCGTCTTCGCCGAACTCACGGGGTTGATTGCAAGGCTGCGGCGCTGAGTCTTCCAACGACGCTCAGCGCCGTTGCGGCCCACGCATGAGCTTGCCTGGCAAGGCGCCGGTGCGCTCGCCGTTCTCCATGATCGTCTCGCCCGCCTTCAGCGTCGCACGGTAGCCCTCGGCGGTCTGGACCAGCCGCCGTCCGCCGGCCGGGAGATCGAAGGCCACGTACGGCGGCGGAATGCGCAGGCGATCGAAATCGATGATGTTGATGTCCGCCAGGTAGCCCGGCTTCAGCAGCCCGCGATCTTCCAGTCCGTAGATGCGTGCGGTGTCCCGGGTCTGGCGTTGCACCATCAGTTCGAGCGGCAGCGTCGGGCCGCGGCTTCGGTCGCGCGCCCAGTGCGTGAGCATGTAGGTCGGCATGCTCACGTCGCAGATGTAGCCGCAGTGCGCGCCGCCGTCGGCCAGGCTGATCATGGTGCGCGGATGCTGCAGCTCGGTGTGCAACTGGCTCAGGTCGTTGTACGCATAGTTGAAGCTCGGAAAGTAGACGATGCCCTTGCCGTCGAGGTCCATCAGCATGTCGTAAGCCACCTCGAGCGGAGTGCGCCCGTCTCGCTGTGCGATCGACGCGATGCTGCTTTCCTGCGGCGGCTCGTAGTCGGGCTCTGCGCCCAGCGCATACATCTTGTGGAAGCTCTGCGTCAGGTACGCGGTGCGGGTGTCGTAGTGCGCCGAGTTCATGAGCGCGCTCATGTCGGTGAGCTGCGAACGCACGGCAGGATCGCGCAGCCGGGCGAGCTTCTCGGGCCAAGGCAGTGGCGCGATCTGATGCCAGAGCGGATGACTCATGAACGGATGCGTCGAGCCGAGCCAGGCCATCAGGATGCCGGCGGGCCGGCCAGCGACCGCACCGTAGAGCGGCACGTTGTCCTTGTGCGTTTCGTCGAGCGCGGCGAGCAGGCGCTTCCAGGTGTCGGGCGTCTGGTCGGTCTGAACCAGCGCGAACGCCACCGGCAGTTTGTTGTCGCGCGCGAGCTGCGTCATCCAGGGCAGCTCGGTCTCCATCTGGTAGTGGTTCGACGTCATCTGGAAGACGCCATGGCCCACTTCGCCCAGGACCCGTCCGATGCCGAGGATCTCGTCCGGCGACGCGAAGGTGCCCGGCGGGTACTTGCGCCCGTCGTACTTGTGGATGATCGTGCGGCTGGTGGAGAAGCCCAGCGCACCGGCACGCATGCCTTCTCGCACCAGGTCCACCATTGCCTGGATGTCGGCCGGCGTGGCCTCGTCGTGCGTGATGCCGCGCTCCCCCATCACGTAGGTGCGCAGGGCCGAATGCGGAATCTGTGCGCCGACGTCGAGCGCCCTCGGCATGCGCTCGAGCGCATCGAGGTATTCCGGGAAGCTCTCCCATTGCCAATCGATGCCCTCGGCCAGCACGGTGCCTGGGATGTCTTCGACGCCCTCCATCACGCTGATGAGCCAGTCGCGCTTGTCCGCGCGCACGGGCGCGAAGCCCACGCCGCAATTGCCCATGACGACACTGGTCACGCCGTGATCGGTCGACGGGCTGAGATAGGGGTCCCAGGTCACCTGCCCGTCGTAGTGCGTGTGCACGTCGACCCAGCCGGGCGTGACGATGGCGCCGCTGGCGTCGATCTCGCGTTTGCCGGCCCCGAGCTTGCCGCCGACTTCGGCGATGCGGCCGTCGGTGATGCCGAGGTCGCCTGTGAAGCGGGGTTGCCCGCTGCCGTCGACGATCGTGCCGCCGCGGATGATGGTGTCGAACATATGGATTTCCTTGTCAGTCCAGCTTGATGTTGGCGGCCTTGATGACCTCGCCCCAACGCTCGCTGTCGTTCTTCACGATGGCGGCGAACGCGGGGCCACTGGCGCCCGACGGCTCGTTGCCCTGCGCGTCGATGAGCTTGAGCATGTCAGGTGACCGCGCGATCTTCGCGAGCAGGTCCCCCACCTTTTTGGCGACGGCGGGGTCCATGTTTCCCGGCCCGAAGAGGCCCTGCCAGCCGACGATGTCCAGCCCCTTCACGCCCTGCTCGCCAATGGTCGGCAGGTCGGGCAGCACCGGAACGCGCGTCGGCGTTGCGGTGCCGAGCCCTTTGGCCTTGCCCGCCTTGATCAGTTGCACGGCCGTGGCGGTGCCGTCGAAGTAGAGCTGGACCTCGCCCGCGACCAAGGCGCGCGACGCGTCGGCCGTCCCCTTGTAGGGAACATGCGTCATCTTCGTGCCCGTGCGCATCTGGAGCAGTTCGCCGTTCAGGTGCGAGGTCGAGCCTTGCGAGAACGACGCGTAGTTGAGCTTGCCGGGGTTTGCCTTGGCGTAGGTCACCAACTCCTGCACGTTGTTGAAAGGTGCATCGGGCGGCGCGATCAGCACGGTGGCCGACTTCACCATTTGCGCCAGCGGTGTGAAGTCCTTGACCGGGTCGTACGGCAGCTTCGCATACAGATGCGGGTTCTGGGTGTGCGTGATGACGATGGTGTAGAGCAGCGTGTGCCCGTCCGCCGGCGAGCGCGCCACGTCCTGTGCGCCGATGAACGTGCCTGCGCCCGGCTTGTTGTCGACGATGACGTTGGCACCACCCAGTTCGTCGGTCATCAGCTTGGCGATGACGCGCGCGGTGGCGTCCGAACCAGACCCTGCGGGAAACGGCACGACGATGCGGATGGGCTTTCCTGCTATCGGCCAATTCGGCGCCTGCGCAAGTGCCGGCCGTGTGGCAAGCCCTGCGAGACCAGCCACTGCGACGGCGCTCAGTAGCCATCGGCGTTGGAGCAAGGTGAAAGTCATCGTGTGTCTCCTATGAATTTTTAATGCCTCGATGCCGCACACGCGACGGTAACGGCGTCGTGCAAGCGCTTGCATAAATCTTAGATGCTGGTCTGTCGACACACACTCAGGGTTAGCACGGGGTGCGGTGCATGCGCTTGCACGGACCGCCGCTAAGATGCTCGCTTTCGTTTGGCAATGGCTGAGCCTCTCCTGTCCTCCCTGCCCGCGCCCGGCGCCCGCTCTGCATCGCTGGCCGACGTCGCTCATCTGGCCGGCGTTTCCACCGGCACTGTCTCGCGCACGCTCAGCAGGCCGGACATGATCAGCGAACCGACGCGGCTTCGCGTCATGGACGCCGTCGAGCGGCTCGGCTATGTGCCGAACGGCGCGGCGCGCGCGCTGTCCATGCGGCGCACCTTGACGGTCGGCGCGATCGTGCCGCGTTTCGGCAGTTCTTCCTTTCCGGCAATGGTCCAGGCACTCGAGACCACGCTGGCGGCGGCGGGGTACACCTTGTTGCTCTCGGCACCGGATCCTCGTCCGTCGTACGAGACGAGCATCCTGCGCGCACTGCTCGAGCGGGGCGTCGACGCGGTGGCCCTGCTGGGCGCAGAACAACCTCAACAGGTCTTCGCCATGCTCGCGGCCAACCGCACCCCCTTCGTCACCATGTGGGCCCCGCCGGAGGCAGGCGTCCACTGCGTGGGCTTCGATGAGTACGCGGCGGCGGCCCTGGTCGTCGACCACCTCGCGGACCACGGCCACCGGCGGATCGGCTACATCGGTGGCAGGACCGCAGACAGCGAGCGCGCGCGGCGCCGGCTCCGCGACCTGAGCCTGGCCATCGCCAAGCGCGGCCTCACGCTGTGCGACGACGCGTTGGCGGAAACGGAACACGGCTTCCAGGAAGGGTTTGACGCGATGAACACGATCGCCCAGCGTCAGCCGGCCATCACCGCCGTGGTGTGCGGCAGCGACTACCTCGCTGCAGGCGCGCTGGCCGCACTCGATCAAGCGGGCATCGAGGTGCCTCGCCGGCTGTCCGTCGCCAGCTTCAACGACAACGACTTCGCCGCCTTTCTGCACCCCCCGCTGACCTCCGTGCGGCTGCCGATCCGCGAGATCGGCGAGCAGGCTGGAGAGCGGCTGTTGGCGCAGTTGCGCGGCTTGGACGCCCCCGTCGCCCGCGCGTTGCCCGTCACGCTGATGCAGCGTTCGAGCACCGGGCCCGTGCCGGACTGAGGCAACGCGCGCCGCGTTGCAATTTCGGCGCTGCGCGATCTCCTCGTCCCAGCCCGCCACCTGCCGCTGCATCCGCCACGTTGTACGAAGTGCCCGGCGTGTCACCGCACGCTCGGACAAGACAGCACCCCCCCATCCGCCGGACAGGCGTCGTGTTGACAGTCGGCATGCATGATCCTAAAGTTGTTCCATATCCTTGAACGTTGTTCCACTATTCAGAACTATTGCATTTATGGATTCCACACTTGCCAAGGGACTCGCCGCCATCGAATGGATGAGCCGCCGCCAGCGCGACTGCCGTGTGACCGACCTTGCCCAGGCGTTCGGTCTGGCGCGCAGCAACGCGCACCGCACGCTGCAGACGCTGGTCGAATGCGGCTGGGCCACGCAGGACCCCGCGACCAGCGCTTACCGGCCGAGCCTGAGGCTGTTCGAACTCGGCGCGCTGGTGGCCGAGGTTTCCGACATGGCCGCGTTGCTCAGGCCACACCTTGCAGTGCTCGCCCAGGCCACCGGCGAAACGATCCACCTCGCCACGCTGGACGGCGCGGAAATCGTCTACCTCGACAAGTTCGACAGCCCCCTGCCCGTGGCGGCCTATTCGCGCATCGGCGGCCGGGCGCCTGCGTACTGCGTGGCGTCCGGCAAGGCGCTGCTGTCTGCGGCGAACTTCGAAGGTGCAGCACTGCGCCAGCGGCTCGGCGCGCTGGCCTCGCACACGCCCCACAGCATCGTGGACTACGCGCAGCTCGAAGCCGAGCTCGCACGCGCGCGTACCCGCGGCTATGCCGAGAACCGCGAGGAGTGGCGGCTCGGCGTGTGCGGACTGGGCGTGCCGGTCTTTGATGCACGCGGCGAAGCGGTCGCAGCGCTGGGCATGAGCGTGCCCTCGATCCGCTTCACCCGCACCCAGGCACGCGAGCTCGCCGAGCAGGTCATGGCCTGTGCGCGCGAAGCCAGCGGCACACTGGGCTACCGGCAGGGGTCGGGGTCTACGACGCGTCTTCCGAGGGCGCTTCACCACAACGATGGAGACACGAAGAATGAATCGATTCGCACCCCTGCTGCGGGCCGGCCTGCTGGCCGCCGCCGCCCTGTCGACTAGCCTCGCGAGCCAGGCCCAGACCCCGAGCGACTACCCCACCAAGCCGATCAAGCTGATCGTTCCCTACCCGCCCGGCGGCGGCACCGACGTGATCGCGCGCGTGGTGCAGGAGCGCTTCCAGGCTTTGCTCGGCCAGCCCGTGGTGATCGAGAACAAAGGCGGCGCCGCCGGGTCGATCGGCACCGAGACCGCAGCCAAGGCCGCGCCCGACGGCTACACCGTGCTTTTCACCCTGTCGTCCCACACGATCAACCCGAGCATCTACCCCAAGCTGCCCTTCGATACCGCGAAGGACTTCGAGCCGGTCGGCATGGTCGCGTCGCTGCCGCAGATCCTGGTGGCGAACATGCAGTTCGCGCCCAACACGGTCGCCGAAGTGGTGGCACTGGCCAAGGCCAAGCCGGGCACGCTCTCCTTCGCGTCGGTGGGCAACGGCTCGCCCGGGCACCTGGCGGGCGAGCTGCTCAAGCTGCGCAGCGGCACGCAGATGACGCACATCCCCTACCGGGGTGGCGGCCCGGCCGTGACGGACGTGATGGGTGGGCAGGTGCCGCTCCTGTGGGTGTCCATTCCGGCGGCGGCGCAGTTCGTGAAGGCCGGCAAGCTCAAGGCGCTGGCGGTTTCCACCACCAAGCGAAGCGCCGCCTTTCCCGAGGTGCCCACAATGCAGGAAGCCGGCATCGCCGACTTCGATGTCGATTCCTGGTACGCGATGTTCGTGCCGGCGAAGACCCCGAAGAGTGCGATCGACAAGCTCAACAAAGTGATCAACACGGTGGTGCGTGAACCGGAAATCCGCGACAAACTGCTGGCCCAGGGCAGCGAAGGCGTGGGCGGCCCGCCAGAAGCGCTCGGCAAGATCGTCGACACCGAACTGGTGCGCTGGGCCAAGCTGGCGAAGGAAGCCAGCATCAAGGTCGATTGATCACCGCCAAGCCACTTTCATCCCTTCCAACGGTCTTAAAACATGGCACACCCCACACCCTCCACCGGCGCGACCGGCCCCATCGCAGAGCTCGTGGCACGCGCACGCGCTGCCCAGCGGACCTATGAGACATGGACGCAAGAACAGGTCGACATGGCCGTGACAGCCGCCGGCTGGGCCATCATCGAGCCCGGGCGCAACCGGGAGCTCGCCGAACTCGCGGTGGCCGACACCGGCGTGGGCAATGTCGATGACAAGATCCGCAAGAACCATCGCAAGACCCTGGGCCTGCTGCGTGACCTGAAGGGGACGCCGTCTGTCGGGGTGATCTCCGAAGACACGGCCACTGGCATCGTCGAGATCGCGCGCCCCGTCGGCGTGGTGTGCGCGGTCACGCCTTCGACCAACCCCGGGGCCACGCCGGCCAACAAGATCATCAATGCGCTGAAGGGTCGCAATGCCGTGATCGTGGCGCCGTCGCCCAAGGGCTGGACAACCGCGGCAAAACTGATCGAGTTCATCCATGCGCAGTTCGACCGCATCGGCGCACCGCGGGACCTGGTCCAGCTGCTGCCATCGCCAGTCAACAAGCAGTCGACAACCGAACTCATGACCCTGTGCGATCTGGTGGTCGCGACAGGCTCGCAGGCCAACGTGCGCGCCGCCTACGCGAGCGGAACCCCCGCCTTCGGCGTCGGCGCCGGCAACGTGGCCAGCATCGTCGACGAGACGGCCGACGCGTCACTCGCGGCCGACCGCATCCTGCGCTCGAAGACCTTCGACAACGCCACCAGCTGCTCGGCCGAGAACAGCCTCGTGGTGGTCGATGCGGCGCGACCGGGCCTGATGGCGGCGCTCGAGGCGCGCGGTGCCGTCATGCTCGACGCGTCGCAGAAGCGGGTGCTGCAATCGCTGATGTGGCCCGAGGGCCGCCTGTCGGCCGCCGTCATCGGCCAGTCGGCGCGCGTGATCGCCGAGCGTGCGGCGGCACTGGATGCCGAAGGCCGCACAGGCTGGCTCGCCATGGCGGAACGCGATCCGCGCGTCCTGATGGTGGCCGAGGACGGCGTCGGCCACGACCATCCCTTTTCCGGCGAGAAGCTCAGCCCGGTGCTCACGGTGTATGCCGCCCCCGACTTCGACGCGGCCGCGGCCACGGTCGAGCGCATCTACGGCTACGAGGGCGCGGGCCACTCGGTCGGCCTGCACAGCACGGTGGCCGAGCGAGCGCTGCGCCTGGGCCTGACGCTGCCGGTGTCGCGCGTCATCGTCGATCAGCCGCATGCGCTGGCGACCGGCGGCAACTTCGACAACGGACTTCCCTTCTCGCTGTCGATGGGCTGCGGCACCTGGGGCAAGAACAACTTCTCCGAGAACATGAACTATCGGCACTACCTCAACATCACCCGCATCTCGCGGCCCATTGCAGAGCGCATGCCGACCGAGGAAGACATCTTCGGTGCCTACTTCGCGCAGCACGGTGCCACGTGAGCGCCGCGCTCGCGCCGCGCGCGGCGACCACCGTCCATGAGCTGATCGAGCGGGAGGCGCGCCGGCAACCGTCGGCCATCTACGCGGTGTCGACCGAGCACCCGGAACGTGCCGTCGACTACGCGCAGCTCGCCCAAGGCTGCCGCCGGGTCGCTTCGCTGCTGCGCGCCCAGGGCGCCCAGCCGGGTGACACCGTGTCGCTGGTCATGCCCAACGGACTGCAGACCCTGCGCCTGCTGCTGGGCGCGCTGCACGCCGGCCTGTGCGTCAACCCGGTGAACCTCGTCGCGCAGCCCGAGCAGATGCGCTACGTGCTTGCGCATTCCGACTGTCGCGTCGTGTGCGTCGCACCCGAGTGGGAAGAGCGCGTGCGCGCCATGCTCGGCACCATCGATCGTGCGGTTGAGCTGCTCGTCGTCGACCCTGACGGCCTCTCGCTGCCGGGCGAGGCCGGCGTGGCCGCGGTCGAGCCGACGCCTCCGATGCCGGGCGCACTGGCGCTGCTGATGTACACATCGGGCACCACGGGGCAGCCCAAGGGCGTGATGCTGACGCAAGCCAACCTGGCCGCCAACGCACAGGCGATCGGCGACGAGCACGGGCTGTCGGCCAGCGACCGCGTGCTGGCCGTGCTGCCGCTCTATCACATCAACGCCTTCGCGGTGACCATGCTGGCGCCTCTCGCCACCGGCGGCAGTCTGGCGATGCCGCCTCGGTTCTCGGCGCGTCAATTCTGGCTGCAGGCATCGCAGACGGGATGTACCTGGATCAACGTGGTGCCCACGATGATTTCTTACCTGATCGAAGCCGGACCGGTACCGCTCGAGTTGACCGAGCGCATCCGGTTCTGCCGGTCGGCTTCCGCGGCGCTGGCGCCCGAGCATCACCGCGCCTTCGAAAGCATGTTCGGCATCGGCATCGTCGAGACCATGGGCCTGACTGAAACCGCGGCCCCGTCCTTCTCCAATCCGATGGCGCCGCGTGCGCGCAAGCTGGGCTCCGTCGGCCGTGCCTCTGGCTGCGAGGCCAAGGTGGTCGACGCAGCACTCGACGAAGTTGCCGACGGCACCACGGGCGAACTTGCGATCCGCGGGCCGCAGGTGATGCTCGGCTATTACAAGAACGACGATGCGACGCGCGCCACCTTCACCCCCGATGGCTGGCTGCGCACCGGCGATCTCGGGCATCGCGATGCCGACGGTTTCTTCTTCGTCACCGGCCGCATCAAGGAACTGATCATCAAGGGCGGCGAGAACATCGCGCCCCGTGAGATCGACGAGGCCCTGCTGCAGCACCCCGCCGTGCGCGAAGCCGCCGCCGTGGGCGTGCCCGACCGGCACTATGGCCAGGAGATCGGGGTGTGCATCGTGTTGCGCGAGGGGGCGGACTGCGACGAGGCCGCGCTGCGCGCCTTTTGCGAAGGCGCGCTCGGCCGCTTCAAGACACCGGGCCACTTCCGCTTCGTCGAAGACCTGCCGCGCGGCCCGTCGGGCAAGGTCCAGCGCCTGCGACTCGCCCCCCTCTTCGAATGACGGCGCTGCTCGATGCTCCGCTGCCACCGCTTCTGCTTGCCTACAGCCTGTGCGTGGTGTTCGCCGCCGGCATCGTGCGGGGCTTCGCCGGCTTCGGCTTCTCGGCCATCTCCGTGGCCGGGCTGTCGTTGATCGTTTCGCCGGCGAAGGTGGTGCCTGCCATCTTCGCGCTGGAGGTCCTGGCGAGCCTGAGCCAGCTTCGCGGCGTCGTGCGCGATGTCGACATGCGCTGGATCGGCTGGCTCGCATTGGGGAACCTGATGTTCATTCCCGTCGGCGTCGCGCTGTTGGCATGGTTGCCCGAAACTCCCCTGCGCCTGTTGATCGGTGCATTGCTGATGGCGGCCGCTCTGCTGCTGCGTCGAGGCTATCGCGCCGCACTGCTGCCGACCCGCGGCGTGCGACTGCTCGCCGGCGTGGTCTCGGGTTTCATCAACGGCGTGGCGGCGATCGGCGGCATCGCGCTCGCCGTCCTCTTGAGCACCGTCAACATGCCGCCCGCGCGCCTGCGCGCAACCATGATCGCGCTGCTGCTGTTCAGCGACGTGGTGGCACTGGGCAGTGCGGCACTGATGCCTGGCGGGGCCCATGCCAGCGGCAGCCTGCTGGGACCCGACACGCTGCGATGGGCTGTCTGGCTGGCGCCGGCCATGCTCGCTGGCATCTGGTTCGGCGGTCGCTCGTTCGCGGGCGTATCGCCGGAACAGTTTCGCCGCCAGGTGCTCAACCTGCTGATCGGGCTCTCGGCGGTGAGCGTGTTGCGATCGTTGTACGGGCTGCTGAACTGACCGACCGTCATGGCGCTACAGAAGCGACCCCATGCGTGCGGCAGCCGTCTTGAGCGCCTCGAGTTGCGCACGCGCTTGCTCCAGCGACATGCGTGCCGTTGGCGCATGCACCGCGATGGCCGCCCGCACCACGCCGGCCGCGTTGCGCACCGGCACCGCAACCGCGACCAACCCCGCAATGAACTCCTCGTTGTCGCAAGCATGGTCGCGTTCGACGATGGCCTTGCATTCGGCGCGCAAGCGGGCCGGGTCGACGATCGAATTGCGCGTCATGCGTGTCAGCGTCAGTCCGGCGATCACGGCATCGCGGTCCTTCGGCGCCATGTGCGCGAGCAGCAACTTGCCGCTGGCGGTGCAGTGCATCGGCACATGCGAGCCGACGTCGAGCGTCAGGCGCAGCGGCCACTGGGCTTCCACGCGGTCGAGATAGAGCACTTGCGTGCCGTCGAGCGTCGTGAAGTTGCACGTCTCGCCCACCTCGCGCACCAACTCGGCCAACACGTCATGGCGAAGGCCGCGCACGACGCCATGGTTGAGCGTATCGAAGGCCAAGCGGCGCAACGCCGGGCCGACCACGAACGAGCGCTCGTCGACGTCACGCGCGAGGAATCCCGCCGACAGCAACTGCGTGCAGATGCGATGCGCCGTGCCCTTCGGCAGTGCGAGCTGCGCGGCCAGGTCGGCCAAGGTGAGCGCGCGACCTTCGGCGGCGAGCAGTGACAACAGGCGAAGGCTGCGCTCTGCGGAGGAGCCGGAGGAAACCTCGGAGGATTCCAGCGGTTCAACAGTGGCTTCTGGCGCACGAGCGGGCTTGGCCACCGTGCTGCGCCGGGATGACGTCATAGGGTAAATCTCTAAAGTGGAACGTTGCGTTCCGAAAATACTGGTCTTAGCATCGGGCCGAGACAAGGCGATTGTTCCACCGCCGTGAAACCGAACCTATGACCGACCAAGAATTCGATTACATCGTCGTGGGCGCCGGCTCCGCCGGTTGCGTGCTCGCCAGCCGGCTGAGCGAGCGGCCCGAAACCCGCGTCCTGCTGCTCGAGGCCGGACCGCGCGACACCTCCCCATGGATCCACCTGCCCATCGGTTACGGCAAGACGATGTGGAGCGACAAGGTCAACTGGCGCTTCGAGACCGACCCCGATCCGAACATGAACGGACGCCGCATCTACTGGCCGCGCGGCAAGACGCTGGGCGGCTCCAGTTCGATCAACGGCCTGATCTACATCCGGGGCCAGAAAGAGGACTACGACCACTGGAAGGCACTGGGTAACGCGGGGTGGGGCTACGACGACGTACTGCCGTATTTCATCAAGTCCGAGGGCAATCAGCGGGGCGCGATCCCCCTGCACGGCGGCGACGGACCATTGAAGGTTTCCGACATCGGCGCGAAGCATGAACTGATCGAGGCTTTCATCGGGGGCGCCGAACAGGTCGGCGTGCCGCGCACCGACGACTTCAACGGTGCCACGCAAGAAGGTGCGGGCTACTTCCAGCTCAACACCCACAACGGTCTGCGATGCAGCACCGCCAAGGCCTACCTCACGCCCGCCGTGAAGGCGCGCCCCAACCTCCGCATCGAGACGGAGGCGTTCGCGGCAGGCCTGGTGCTCGAAGGCCGGCGCGCCGTGGGTGTGCGATACCGCCAGGGTGGACAGATGAAGACGGCACGCGCGCAGGCCGAGGTGCTGCTCTCCGCCGGCGCCATCCAGTCGCCGCAGTTGCTGCAGCTGTCGGGCATCGGCCCGCGCGCGCTGCTCGAAGCGCACGGTGTGCCCGTGGTGCTCGATCTGCCCGGCGTTGGCGAGAACCTGCAGGACCATCTCCAGATCCGACTGGGCTTCGAATGCACCAAGCCCATCACGACCAACGACCAGCTCAATTCGTGGTTCGGGCAGGCCAAGCTCGGTCTTGAATGGCTGGTGCACCGGACCGGCGCATTGGCCATCGGCATCAACCAGGGCGGCTGCTTCATGCATGCCCTGCGCAACGAAGACGGGTCGCCCGCCACGGCGACGCCCGACATCCAGTTCCACGTGGCTACGCTGTCGGCCGACATGGCGGGCGGCAAGGTGCATCCGTATTCCGGCTTCACGATGTCGGTGTGCCAACTGCGTCCCGAGGCGCGGGGCCACATCCGCATCCGTTCGACCGACCCGTTCGAGCCGCCGGAGATGCAGCCCAACTACCTGTCGACCGACATGGACCGGCGCACCGCGGTGGCCGGCGTGAAAGCGGCGCGCGCGATTGCCGACGCGCCGGCAATGCGTCCTTACGTGAAGCGCGAAGTCAAGCCGGGATCGGGCGTGGAGAGCGACGCCGATCTGCTCGAGTTCTGCCGCAACAACGGCGCCACGATCTTCCACCCGAGCGGCACCTGCCGCATGGGCGATGACGCATTGGCGGTGGTCGACGCGCGGCTGCGGGTGCGCGGCATCGCAGGCCTGCGCGTCATCGACTGTTCAGCGATGCCGACCCTGGTGTCGGGCAACACCAACGCACCCGCCGTGATGATGGCCGAGAAGGCTGTCGACATGATCCGCGCCGACGCGAGGAGCGCCGCACCCGTTCTTTAAGGCCAGGCCCCCGAGGGCATCTAACGACACTTCATTGGAGACAAACATGAGTGCAGCGACAGTCGAAGAAAAGAAGATACGAAAAGTGGTGATCTCGGCGCTGGTGGGCGCCACGATCGAGTGGTACGACTTCTTCCTCTATGGGGTGGTCGCGGGCATCGTGTTCAACAAGCTCTATTTCCCGGGCAGCGACCCGGTGGTCTCGACATTGCTCGCCTACAGCACCTTCGCGGTGGGCTTCGTCACCCGGCCGCTAGGGGGCGTGATCTTCGGCCACTTCGGCGACAAGATCGGTCGCAAGAGCATGCTTGTGATGACGCTGATGATCATGGGCATCGCCACCTTCCTCATCGGGCTGGTGCCGACCTATGCACAGATCGGCGTTGCCGCGCCGGTGCTCCTGCTGATCCTTCGCATCGCTCAGGGCATCGGCCTGGGCGGCGAATGGGGCGGCGCCGTGCTCATGGCCTACGAGTACGCGCCGAAGGAAAAACGCGGCTTCTATGCGTCGTTGCCGCAGATCGGCCTGGCTATCGGCCTGTGCCTCGCATCCGGCGTGGTGGCGATGCTGTCGTGGCTGCTGACCGATGAGCAGTTCATGGCCTGGGGTTGGCGCATTGCCTTCCTGATCTCGGGCGTGATGGTCGCCGTCGGCATGTACATCCGACTGCACGTGCAGGAGACGCCCGAGTTCTCGGCGGTGAAGGCGAAGAATGCCGAACTGCGCATTCCCTTCTTCGACATGATCAAGCGCTATCCGGGCAATGTGTTGAAGGGCATGGGTGCGCGGTACATCGATGGCGTGTTCTTCAACGTCTTCGGCGTGTTCTCCATCAACTACCTCACCAACACCATCAAGGTGAGCCGGACCGAAGCATTGCTCGGCGTCATGGCGGCCGCCGTCGTGATGTGCTTCTTCATTCCGTTCTTCGGTCGGATGTCGGACCGCCTCGGCCGCCCCAAGGTGTACATGTGGGGATCGATCATCACCGCCGCCGCCTCCTTCCCTGCGTTCTGGCTCATGACGCACAGCGGCGGAAACATGTTCCTGATCTGGCTGGCGATCATCATTCCCTTCGGCATCCTGTATGCGTCCGTCTACGGGCCCGAGGCCGCGCTGTTCTGCGACCTGTTCGATGCAAAGGTCCGCTACACGGGCATTTCCTTCGTCTACCAGTTCTCAGGCATCTTCGCCTCCGGCATCACGCCGATCGTTGCGACGGCCCTGCTCAAGTCGGGTGGTGGCCAACCCTGGCAGATCTGCATGTACGTGCTCTTCGCAGGGCTCGTTTCGGCATGGTGCGCCTGGTTGATCGGACGTTCACCGCTGCCGGACGACGCGGTGGCTCCGGCTGCGATGCCACTGCGCCGCACGGGCCACGAACTGCACTGACAACGCGAGCCCGCGACGGCGGGCACTGCTTCTTTCGACCCGGGCCCTGCAAAGGGCCCGGGTCTTTTGCGTCGACGGTGGCCAGAAACGAAAAGGGCGCCATCGGCGCCCTTCGACTTCAACTCACATGCGCCCTTTCCAGGGCACCAGCCGGCGCTCGAGCCAGCGCATCAGCAGGTCGAACAGATAGGCCACCACGCCGATCACGATGATGCCCATGATGACGATGTCGGTGCGCAGGAAGTTGGACGCGTTGAGGACCATCTGGCCAAGGCCCATGTTGGCGGCCACCATCTCGGCCGCCACCAGCGTCGTCCAGCCGAAGCCGATCGCGATGCGCATCCCGACCAGGATGTCGGGCAGCGCCGACGGAAGGATCACGTGGCGAATGACCTGCATGTAGCTCGCGCCCATCGAATAGGCCGCGTTGATCTGCTCCTGTGAAGCACTGCGCATGCCCGAGCGCGCGGCCAGGGCCAGCGGTGCGAAGCAGCTCAGGAAGATGAGCAACACCTTCGGCAGCTCGTCGATGCCGAACCAGATGATGATGAGCGGCAGGTAGGCCAGTGGCGGCAGCGGGCGATAGAACTCCAGCGGCGGGTCGAAGATGCCGCGTGCCCAACGGCTCATCCCCATCGCGATGCCTACCGGGATCGCCGTCACGCAAGCCAGCAGGAAGGCCGAGAACACCCGAAACATGCTGGCAAGAAAGTGCTGCCACAGCGGCTTGTCGTTGGCCTGCCCGGTGAGGTACTCGTAGAACTGCTGAAACACCGCCTGCGGTGATGGCAGGAACAAAGGCTTGATCCATCCGATGTTGGTGACGATGGCCCACAGCACCAGCAACGAGACGACCGTGACCACGCTGATGACCAGGCTCGAACCTTCGCCCGGAACCTTGAACGCGCTGGTCTTGAGCGCAGCGCCCGAGGCAGGCGACGGCCCCGCGGCGGGCATGGACGGCGGCGGCACGGCCACCGGGACGGCAACGGTGGCCTCAGGCATGGGCAACCTCCCTCTGATGGATGATGGACAGCACCTCTTCGCGCATACGGATGAACTCCGGCTCCGACTTCACGCGGCGTGAATCGCCATGCGCGAGGAATTGGCGCGAGAACGGAACGGCGTCGTAGACGTGCGAGATGCGCCCGGGGCTCGGGCTCATCACGATCAGCCGCGTCGCCAGGAACAGCGCCTCTTCCACCGAATGGGTGATGAAGAAAACCATCTTGTTCGAGCTGGACCACGCCTTGAGCAAAATCTCCTGCACCGACTCGCGGGTGAAAGCGTCGAGCGCGCCCATGGGTTCGTCCATCAACAGCACGGCGGGATCGCTCGCCAAGGCGCGGGCGATCCCCACGCGCTGCTGCATGCCGCCCGACAGTTCATAGACGGCGCGGTCGGCGTACTTCGTGAGACCCACGAGCGCGAGCTTTTCCTCCGCGATGCGATCGCGTTCGGCCCGTCCCATGCCGGAAAGACGCAGTCCGAGCGCGACGTTGTCGCGCACGTCGAGCCATGGCATGAGCGCATGCTTCTGGAAAACCACGCCGCGGTCGGCGCCGGGGCCGACCACCGGCCGCCCGTCCAGCAGGATCTCGCCGGAAGACGGAGGCAGGAAGCCGGCGATGCTGTTGAGCAGCGTGGTCTTGCCGCAGCCGGATGCACCCAGCGCGACGACGAAGTCGCCGTCGCGCATCGTCAGGTTGACCGGGGCAAGCGCCTGCAGCGTCCCGCCCTTGACGGCATAGTTGACCGTGAGGTCTCGAATGTCGAGCGTGGGCATGCCGCGCCTACTTCGCCATCGCCTTGGTGACGTACGTGGTCGTGACGAAGGCGCTGTAGTCGGGCTTGACCTCCTGCACCCTGCCCTGCTCCTTCAGGAACGCGGCAGTGCCCGACATCGCCTTGGCCGCGCCGCCGCCCAGCCACGTGGGCGACAGCTGCTCGGCCATGGTCGGGAAGCTGTAGAGCCGCATCACGGGCAGCACATCCTTCGGGTCCGCCTTGGTCCACTTGGCCATGGCCTTGACCTGGGGCGAATCGGCCGTCCAGCCCTGTGCCGAGGCCTTGTACTCCGCGTTGGCGCGATCGAGCGCCTTGACGAAGGCGATCATGAAAGGCTCGTTGGCCGCCGCCCACTTGGCATTGACGACGATGCCTTCGAAGGTCGGCGCGCCGCGCTTGCCGATGCTGCCGGAGGTGGCGATGCTCTTGCCGTTGGTCTTGACCTTCGACAGCACCGGGTCCCAGATGAAGGTGGCGTCGATGTCGCCGCGCTCCCACGCGGCGGCGATCTCGGGCGGTCGCATGTTCATCACGTTGACGCTGCGCGCGTCCACGCCGTCCATCTTCATCGCGGCCATCAGCTGGTAGTGGGCCGTGGACACGAAAGGCGTCGCCACCTTCTTGCCTGCCAGGTCCTTCATGCTGTTGATGTTGCTGCCGTTGCGCGCCACCAATGCCTCGGCATCGGCGATGTCCGCGGAGACCCAGAACAACTGAATGTCCTGCCCCTGGCTGGCAGCGGCGGTCAACGGGCTCGACCCCGTCTCGCCCATCTGCACGTCGCCGGAGGCCATGGCGCGGATGACGTCGCCGCCGCCGGAGAACATGCGCCAGTTGATCTTGTAACCGGTGGCCTTCTCGACCTCGCCGGATTCCATCACCAGGCGCAGCGGCACCAGCATGTCCTGATGCGCGAAGGTCACCTCCTTCGCCTTGGCCTGGGCGAAGGCGCTGCCGCAGAGCATCACGGCCGCCAGGGTGACTGCGCTTTGCAATGTGAGACGCTTGGAACGGTTCATGGGTTTTCTCCTCGATGGGTGGATGAAGCAGTCGCGCGGGCGCACCGCTGCGCCGTGCCACTGTGCACGCATCGCCTCGCGGTCGGAAGTGCCAGCGCCCGCGCGGGGATGGAGCCAGCGGACTGGGACTAACCCTCGTTGTGGTGCGTCCGGCGCGGCGTGTGCACGCGCCTTGTGCGCGAGGCGGTGGGCACGCGCCTTGGCCGCGCGAAGCTCAGTGCGGCCGCACCGCGCGTGGCCGGGCCTCGCCACGTGCCTGAGCCAGTTCCTCGACCGCCAGCGCGAGGGCTCGAATGCCAGCGGGGATGTGAGAGGCGCCGATCGACGACAGCCGCAGCCGGAAGAAGGGACAGGGATAAGGCGGCGTTGCGAAGAACACGTCGCCGGCTTCGATCAGAACGCCGTGGCTGCGTGCCATCAACGCCAGCTCCGCGGCGTCGACCCAGGCCGGCGCCTGGACCCACAACGACGCGCCGCCCTGGGGCATGCGGAACTCGAAGTCCGGCAGGTGCTCCTGCAGGGCCTGTGCGGCCAAGGCCAGCCGCTGCTGGATCGCCTGGTTCACGCGGCGCGCGTGCGACTCGTGGTGTCCCAGCGAGAGGAACAGCGCGTAGGCATGCTGGAGGAAGGCACTGGGATGCCGGACCATGGCGTGCCGCGTGGCGCGAAGCTCGGCAATCAGGGCGCGCGGCGCCACGATGTAGCCGAGGCGCAGCGCGGGCGACAGGCTTTTGGAAACCGATCCCACGTAGATCACGCGCCCCGTCTTGTCCAGGCTCTTCAGGGCGGGCATCGGCGTCCCCTGGTACAGGTTCTCCGCCTCGTAGTCGTCCTCGATGATCACGAAGTCCTGCAGCTCGGCCTTGCGCAGCAGCCACTGGCGCCGTTCCAGGCTGAGCGTGGTGGTGGTGGGGCTCTGGTGCGACGGGGTGACGTAGAGATAGTCGACCGCCGGCAGGGCGTCGACCACCAGGCCGTCTTCGTCGACCGCGACTTCGACCCAGCGCGGGTTGCGCATCGAGAAGCTGTTGCGGGCATGGGGATGGCCCGGCTCCTCCAGACCGACGAACTTGCGTTCGTCGAACAGCGCCTCGGCGAGCAGGTAGTAGGCGTGCTGCGCGCCGACCGTCACCAGGATCTCCTCCTTGAGCGCGAACACGCCGCGCTTGGGAAGCAGCCGGGTGCGGATCTGCTCGATCAGGTCGGGCACGTCGTCGGTCTCGAAGTCCGGCGTCCAGTGCGGCAGCTGGGAACGCGCCAGGCTGCGCGCGCAGCACTCGCGGAAATCCTCGGTGGGAAAGAGCTGCGGGTCGTGCGTGCCGTAGACGAAAGGATAGGGATAGCTGCGCCACTGGTCGGGCTTGGCCAGCGTGGGCCGGTCGAGCAGCGAACGCAGCACGCGGGCGGACCAGTCCGGCGGCTGGCCCGACTGGCCGCTGCGGCCGACGAGAGGCTCGGCAGGCGCCGCCGCCACCGGGCGCGCGTCGCGGGCCACGAAGACACCGCTGCGGGGTCGCGCCTCGAGGAAGCCTTCGTCCATCAGCTGAAGGTAGGCCGAAGTGATGGTGTTGCGGCTGAGCCCGAGCAGTGCGGCGAGTTCACGCGACGACGGCAGCGGCGCGCCGGGCCCCAGGCGCCCGTCCAGGATCGCCTGCACCACCGCAGCGCGGAGCCGCCCTTGCAGCGGCAGGGCGGGCTGGTCGGGCAACGCCAGGAGTTGGGCCCACTGAGTCGATCGTGGCGATGACATGGTGCGCCGCAGTCTAGCGGCCCTGCACCGCGAAGCGCATTGCATTCCCGAGCGGACCGCACTGGCTCGGTCGAATCACCTCAACTGGCCCTATCCCCAGGGCGGCGGGCTGCCTACGCTTGGCTGATTCCAAACAGGATCAAAACAGGAGTCTCCGCAGTGACCGTCCCCACCTCTTCCGTCAGCACCGAAACCCTCGCCGCCTTCAGCGAGGCCTGGAACCGTCACGACATCGATGCCCTGATGGGCTTCATGACGCCCGACTGCATCTTCCAGACAGCGGCGGGCCCGGACGCTTGTGGCACCCGGCACGTCGGCACCGACGCGGTGCGTGCCGCGTTCGCCGCAGCTTGGCAGGCAGTCCCGAATGCACAGTGGGAAAACGGCAAGCATTTCGTGCACGGCGACTTCGGCACTTCGCAATGGACATTCACCGGCACCGCGGCGGACGGCAGCCGCATCGAGACCGACGGCATCGACGTATTTACCTTCAGGGACGGGAAGATCCACCTCAAGAACGTGTTTCGCAAGACACGCCCGAACCTGCCCGCCAGCAAATAAGCCCGCCGGAAACCCGACCATGTCGACGATCGCACCCGAGCTGTCTGCCATCCGGGCCCATGGGCCGCGGGCCCCTTACGACCCGCGCTACGACCCGCTGTTGGCGACCGACCCCGGCGTGGGCCGGGCCTACGCGCCGACCTGGTGGGTCGCCAGCGCCGGCACGCCGCCGGAAGACGACGGACCTGTGGTGAAGGACATCGACGTCGACGTGGTCGTGATCGGCTCCGGCTCCACGGGCATGTCCACCGCGCTGTACCTCGCCCAGGAGCACGGCATCCAGGCGACGGTGCTGGAGGCGAACCAGGCAGCGTGGGGATGCTCCAGCCGCAGCGGCGGGCAGGGACAGAATGCCAGTGGCCGACTCAAGCGCTCGCAGTGGATCGCACGCTGGGGCATGGACACGGCGCGCAAGCTCGACGCGGAGATCCGTGAAGGCTTCGAGAACTTCAGGCATCTCACCACCCAGATCGACTGCGATGCCGACGACGGCGGCCACCTGCATGTTGCGCACCGGCCCGAGAAACTCGCCATCCTCGAGCGCGAGGCCACGCTGATGCGCGAGGCGTTCGGATATGCCACGCGGATGATGAGCGCGGAAGAGGTGCGCAACGACTATTGCGACGAACGCGAGATGGTGGGCGCGATGTTCGAGGCCGAGGGCGTTGGCATCCATCCGCTCAAGTTCACCTTCGGACTGCTGCGCAAGGCGCGTGCCCTGGGCGTCAAGGTCCATACCGGAAGCCCGGTGCAAGGCTGGGAAACCATCGATGGCGTGCACCACCTGCGCACGCCCGGCGGCATCGTGCGCGCACGGCGGGTGGCCATCTGCACCGGGGGCTACACCGGCCAGGCGCTGACGCCGCTCCTGAAGAACCGGATCATGCCGATCCTTTCCAACTCGGTGGTCACACGTCCTTTGACCGACGCGGAACTCGCGGCGACGCGCTTCCAGTCGCACACCTTCCTGACCGACACCCGCACGCTGCGCTTCTACTACCGCCTGTTGAAGGGCAACCGGCTGCAGCTCGGCAGTCGCAGTTCGGTCAGCGGCGCCGATGCGGAAGACCCAGTGCACTTGAGATTGCTGACCGAGGCGATCGCGCGCAAGTTCCCCCCGCTCGCGGGCATCCAGATCGACCACTCGTGGTGGGGCTGGGTGGACATGAGCCACGACATGATGCCGCGCATCACACAGCCCGACGGGCACAAGAGCATCTGGTACGCGGTGGGCTATGGCGGCAATGGCGTCTCGTTCTCGACGTGGGCCGGCAAGCGGCTCGCCGAGCGCGTCGCCGGCAAGGATGGCGGGCGGGCGGTGTTCGAACTGCCGATCTACCGGTCGCCGCTGCCGTTCCCCAATGTCATGGGGATGGTCGAATCGCCGCTGTTCGCACCCTTCCGTCGGCTGGGACAGCGCGCGCTTTACAAGTGGTACTGGCTGCGAGACGAAAAATAGCCCAGTGCCATCCTTGAAAAGAGGCTGGCTCGTCAGGCGAGCGCGGTGTCCAGCAGCATCATCAGGACGAAGCCGATCATCAGCCCGCCGGTCGCAAAGGCCTCGTGCCCCTTGCGGTGCGATTCGGGAATGATCTCGTGGCTGATGACGAACAGCATCGCGCCGGCGGCAAAGCCCAAGCCCCAGGGCAGGAGCGCTGCGGAATAACCCACGATCGCTGCACCAAGCACCGCGCCGATCGGCTCGATCAGCCCCGACGCCATGCCCAGCCCGACGGCAAAGGCCCGTCGGTAGCCGGCGGCCAGCAGGGCCACGGCCACCACCAGGCCTTCAGGCACGTCCTGGATCGCGATGCCGGTCGCCAGGGCGTTGGCACGCAGGCCCTCGTTGCCTGCGTAGCCGACACCGATTGCCAAACCTTCAGGCAGGTTGTGCAGGGCAATGGCGATCACGAACAGCCACGTGCGGCGGAGCTTTTGCGCCGACTGCCCCTCGCGCCCCTTGATGAAATGTTCGTGCGGCAGCAGGCGGTCCATCAGCAAGAGCGCCGCAGCGCCCAGCAGGATGGCGATGCCGATGATGCTGCCAGCAGCCCACCGACCGCCGCCGAATGTCTGGCCGGACCGCGCCGCGTCGAGGCCCGGAATCACCAGCGAGAAGGCACAGGCGGCGAGCATCACACCGGCGCCGAAACCGAAGAGCGTGTCCTGCACGCGATCAGACAGTCTTTGCGAGAACAGCACGGGCAGCGTGCCCAATGCCGTGGCGAGCGCCGCTATGGACCCTCCGATGAGTGCACTGTAGACCGCCGGGTTGCCCCCTACGAACGTCCAAAACTGCCATGCGGCCACAACCGCTCCCACGACGACGATCAACGCTCCCACCCCTGTCCTCAGGGGCCGAAAGCCGCGTGCCGCCAACGATCTTGCTTCTTCCATGACGCTCCTCAGCCTTTGGCAGCGGCCAGGCGCCGCGCGACTTCCGTCCAATGAACAACCTTGTAGAGGCCAGCAACCGTCGAAGGCCGGCGATTCTGGGACTTCAGCCGGTAGGCTTGCTCCCACACGCGGCGGCGCATGCAACGGTTCCAGGGCCGTGACTTCAATAGCGCCTTGCCCCTGCAAGGTCGATGTCGAAGGCGATCAGTTAAATTGCCTCCCTCGATCCCGCCATGAATGAAATCTTTGTCCCCGTCGCCGACATCGGACGCGCACGCCCCGGCACCGCATTGTCCGCGCAGCCGATCGCAGCAACCGGCCTCCTGCGTGACGCACTCGGCCGCCCGTTGACCGACCTGCGCATCAGCGTGACCGACCGCTGCAACTTCCGTTGCAGCTACTGCATGCCCAAGGAAGTGTTCGACAAGGACCACCAATACCTGCCGCACAGCGCGTTGCTCAGCTTCGAGGAGATCACTCGGCTGGCGCGCCTGTTCGCCGCGCATGGCGTGCGCAAGCTGCGCCTGACCGGCGGCGAGCCCCTGCTGCGCAAGAACATCGAGTCGCTGATCGAACAGCTGGCGGCCCTGCGCACGCCGGATGGCCAGCCGCTCGACCTGACGCTGACCACCAACGCGTCGCTCCTCGCCCGCAAGGCGCAAGCGCTCAAAGCTGCAGGCCTGCAGCGGGTGACGGTGAGCCTCGACGGTCTCGACGACGGCGTCTTCCGCCGGATGAACGACGTGGACTTTCCGGTGGCCGACGTGCTGGCCGGCATCGAGGCGGCGCGCGCCGTGGGTCTGCCGGTCAAGGTCAACATGGTGGTCAAGCGCGGCACGAACGACGCCGAGATCCTGCCGATGGCGCGCCATTTTCGCGGCACCGGCGTGGTGCTGCGCTTCATCGAATACATGGACGTGGGCGCGACCAACGGCTGGCGCATGGACGAGGTGCTGCCTTCGGCCGACGTGGTCGCGCGCATCGCCGCCGAATTCCCGCTGCGCCCGCTCGAGGCCAGTGCACCGGGAGAGACCGCGCAGCGCTGGGCCTACGAGGACGGCGCCGGCGAGATCGGCGTCATCAGCAGCGTGACGCAGGCTTTCTGCAGCGATTGCAGCCGCGCGCGCCTGTCCACCGAAGGCAAGCTGTACCTGTGCCTGTTCTCGCACGGCGGGCACGACCTGCGGCCGCTCCTGCGCGGCACCGAGGCCGGCACGGGCAGCGCGAGCGACGAGGCCATTCTTTCCGCCATCGGCCACATCTGGCACGGCCGGGCCGACCGCTACTCCGAACTGCGCGCGCTGCGCGGCCCCGACACCACCGACGCTGCCGCACCGCGCCGCGTCGAAATGAGCTACATCGGCGGATGACGATTTCCACGCAAGACATCACGGGCCTGGTGCTCGCCGGCGGCCGCGGCTCGCGCATGGGCGGGGTCGACAAGGGCCTGCAGAACTTTCACGGCACGCCGCTGGCCATGCACGCGGTGCTGCGGCTCGGCATGCAGGTCGGCGAGGTCATGGTCAACGCCAACCGCAACCTGGCCGCCTACGAATCCTTCGGCACACCGGTGTGGCCCGATGCCGACAGCGACTACGCCGGCCCGCTCTCCGGCTTCGTCACCGGCCTCGAACGCTGCGAGACGCCCTACATGCTCACCGTGCCCTGCGACACGCCGCTGTTCCCGCTCGACCTGGCCGGCCGATTGGCCGACGCGATGGCCGAGGAAGGTGCCGAGATCGCCGTCGTCAGTGCGCCGGAGCCCGATGACCAGGGCCACGCCGTGCTGCGCCCGCAGCCGGTGTTCTGCCTGCTGCACACCTCGCTGCTCGAGAGCCTCACACGCTTCACGCAGCAGGGAGGCCGCAAGATCGACGCGTGGACCGCGCAGCACCGCACGGTGCACGTGCGTTTCGACCAACCCGGCGATGCGCCCGACGCGTTCGCCAACGCCAACACGCTGGCCGAACTGCATCAGCTCGAAGCCAAGCCGTCGCGATGAGCCGCATCGCCGAGATCGCCGCCGCGCTGGCCGGCTACGACCCGAAGGCGCTGAGCGTCGAGGGCGTGCTGGCATTCCTCGAACAACTCGCCGCGCCGCCTTCGGACATGCCATGCGAAGACGTGCCACTGCGCGATGCGCTCGGCCGCGTGCTGGGACGCGACATCGTCTCGCCTTTCAACGTTCCGCCGCACGACAACTCGGCGATGGACGGCTTCGCCTTCGACGGCGCTCTGCTCGAACGCGCCAGCGACTCAAATGGCGACCTGCGCCTGCGCATCGCCGGTACCGCGCTGGCTGGCGCAGCCTGGCGCGGCGAGGCCGGGGCGCAAGACGCCGTGAAGATCATGACCGGCGCAGTCATGCCGGCCGGCATGGACACGGTGATCCCGCAGGAGTTCTGCACCGTCGAGGGCGCGCAGGTGCGTTTCCCGGCGATGGCGCTGCGCCGAGGCGATAACCGTCGCCTGGCTGGCGAAGACTTGCAAGCCGGCCGTGCCGCACTGTGCCAAGGCGATCGGCTAGGCCCGGCTGCCCTGGGGCTGGCAGCCAGCCTCGGCCTGACCACGCTGCCGCTGTTGCCGCGACTGCGCGTCGCCTATTTCTCGACTGGCGATGAGATCCTCAACGCCGGCGAGGCGCCTCGCGAGGGCGCCGTCTACGACAGCAACCGCTATACCGTCTTCGGCTTGCTCGCTCGCCTCGGCTGCGAAGTCGTCGATCTCGGCCTGGTGCGCGACGACCCGGCCACGCTGGCCGCCACGCTGCAGCGCGCCGCTCGGGAGGCCGATGCCATCGTCACCAGCGGCGGCGTGAGCGTGGGGGAGGCCGACCACACGCGCGCCGTGATGCAACGCCTGGGCGACATGGCGTTCTGGCGCATCGCGATGCGACCGGGCCGGCCGATGGCCGTGGGCTTGATCCCGCGCAGCGAGCCGGCCGACGGTCACGCCGTGCTGTTCGGCCTGCCCGGCAACCCCGTCGCGGTGATGGTCACCTTCTTGGCCTTCGTGCGCCCTGCCCTGCTGCAGCGCATGGGCTGCAACGCCCGCGCACGTGCCAGCGCCCCCTTGCTGCGCGCCATCAGCGCGACCGCGATCCGCAAGAAGCCAGGCCGCACCGAGTACCAGCGCGGCTTCGTGAGCGCCCGGCCCGGCGCACTGCCCGACGTGCGCATCGCAGGCAACCAGGGCTCGGGCGTGCTCAGTTCGATGGTCGAGGCCAACGGCCTGGTGGTGCTGCACCACGGCCAGGGCAACGTGGCCGCTGGCGAGCAGGTCGACGTGATGATGTTCGACGGCGCCCTCTGAGGCGCCGTGCGCTCGGCCAACGCTAGAGCCGGCCCTGGGCCCGCAGCACGCCCTTGTTGGCCAGCATGTCGGCGCGCTCGTTGCCCGGATCGCCCGAGTGCCCCTTGACCCAGCGCCATTCGATCTGGTGACCACCGGTCTGCACCAGTTCGTCGAGCCGCTTCCACAATTCGACGTTCTTCACCGGCTGCTTGGCGGCCGTCATCCAGCCCTTGGCCTTCCAGCCCTTGATCCATTCGGTGATTCCCTGGCGGACGTACTGGCTGTCGAGGTACAGCACGACCTTGCACGGTCGCTTGAGCGCGGCCAGGCCTTCGATCACCGCCTGAAGCTCCATGCGGTTGTTGGTGGTGACGAGCTCGCCGCCGAACAGCTCCTTCTCGGTCGCTCCCGACTTGAGCCAGGCGCCCCAGCCGCCCGGCCCGGGGTTGCCCTTGCAAGCCCCGTCGGTGTAGATCTGTACTTCGTTCAAGAACCGTGTCCTTCGGATGTTGGTGGATGCGAATGCGGTTCGCGATGCACCCGGCCGGCGATCGGCACGGGTGCGCTGGCGCGCTGCGAGGCGCGCCGCCAGTCGGCGCTCAAGAGGCGCATGCCGCGCACCCGCTTGACCGCGACCAGGAAATAGACGGCACCGAAAATCGGCCACCAGCGTTCGCCGGCGGTGTCGAGCCAGCGGTAGCGCTCGAGCCAGGTCTCGCTGCGCACGGCCGGGCGGTACACGCCGAAGCGGCCCGACTCGACCTCGAAGCTCAGCAGCCGCAACCAGTCGCGCATGCGCCAGTAGCCGATGAAGTCGCCGGCCTCGGGCAAGAACAGCTCGCCGAAGCCCATGCGCCGGTAGAGGTGCGCGCGGCGTTGCCGCATGCCCCACAGGCTGGCGGGGTTGAGCCCGCAGATGATGACGCGCCCCTCGGGCACCAGCACGCGCTCGACTTCGCGCAGCGTCGCATGCGGATCGGGGCTGAGTTCGAGCGTGTGCGGCAGGACCATCAGGTCGAGGCTGTTGGCGGTGAAAGGCAGCGCGGCGAAGTCGGTGAGCAGCGCAGCGCGGCGCGGCTTGACTGCATCGGCAGACGCCAGCCAACGGTGCGGCATGCGGTTGGCGCGCAGTGCCTCGACGCTGCTCAAGCCGAGTTGGATCGCGTGATAGCCGAAGATGTCGGCCACCGCCTGGTCGAACTGGGCCTGCTCCCAAGCCAGCAGGTACTGGCCGGGCGCGGTCTCGAACCAATCCTGCAAACCTATAATTTGACCGCTCATGACCCTTGTTCCGCTGCCCGCCTTTGCCGACAACTACATCTGGATGCTGCAGGACGGGCGCCACGCGATCGTGGTTGACCCGGGGGATGCCGAGCCCGTGTTCGACGCGCTGGCGCGCGCGCATCTGCAGCTGGCCGCGATTCTAGTCACGCACCATCACGCCGATCACACGGGCGGCGTCGCAGCACTCCGCGAAGCCACCGGTGCGCGGGTGTTCGGACCTGCCGGCGAGACGATCCCCGAGCCCTACACGCCGCTGGTGCAAGGCGAGCACGCCGAGACACTCGGCCTGCGCTTCGAGGTGTTCGACATTCCCGGCCACACCGCGGGCCACATCGCCTTCTTCCTGCCGGCCGACGCGGGCCGTGCCGAAGCACCGCTGCTCTTCTGCGGCGACACGCTGTTCTCGGGCGGCTGCGGTCGTCTGTTCGAAGGCACGCCGACGCAGATGCTGGCGTCGCTCGACACGCTGTCTCAGTTGCCCGACGACACGCGTGTCTGCTGCGGCCACGAGTACACACTTGCTAACCTGCGCTTCGCCCGCGCCGTGGAACCCGACAACGCAGAACTGACTCAGTACACGGCGCATTGCGAATCGCTGCGCGCGCAAGATGTGCCCACCCTGCCCTCGCAGCTCGGCACCGAGCGCCTGATCAACCCTTTTCTTCGCAGCCGCGAAGCCACTGTCCTTCAAGCCGTGCGCGCGCAAGCCCACCTCCCTGCGGATGCAGCCGAGGCCGAGGTGTTCGCCGCATTGCGCCAATGGAAAAACGACTTCCGATGAAATTTCTCACCGCCGCCTGCCTTGCATGCGCCGTCTTTCTCGCGGGCTGCGCGAGCACGACCACCCCTTCCTCCTCGACCGACGCTCCGGCACCCGTGGGCGGGACCAGCACCCCGATCGCGCTGCCCGCAGGCTCGGCGGCCCCGGTTTACCCGGGTGGCACGCTCACGCCGATCACTTCGGGCCAGTTCGGCTCGCGCAGCGTCGTCACGCTGGCACCACCCGTCGACATGTGGGACCGCATCCGCCGTGGCTTCAAGATGCCCGACCTGGACATCGACACGGTCCGCGATCAGGAGCAGTGGTACGCGACGCGGCCCGACTACGTACAGCGCATGACGGAGCGGTCCAACCGCTACATCTTCCATATCGTCGAAGAGCTCGAGCGCCGCAACATGCCGACCGAGCTCGCGCTGCTGCCGTTCATCGAAAGCGCCTTCAATCCGCAGGCCGTCTCCAGCGCGCGTGCGGCCGGCATGTGGCAGTTCATGCCCGCGACGGGCACCGACTACGACCTGAAGCAGAACATTTTCCGTGACGACCGGCGCGACGTGCTGGCCTCCACCCGTGCGGCGCTCGATTACCTGCAGCGGCTCTACAACATGTTCGGCGACTGGCACCTCGCGCTGGCGGCGTACAACTGGGGTGAAGGCAACGTCGGCCGCGCCATCGCGAAGAACCAGCGTGCCGGCTTGCCCGCCGGCTACACGGATATCACGATGCCGGCCGAGACACGGGGCTACGTGCCCAAGCTGCAGGCGGTGAAGAACATCGTTGCCAATCCGCAGCGATTCAACGTCGACCTCCCGGTCATCGCCAACCACCCCTATTTCCAGAGCGTCACGCTCACGCGCGACCTCGACGTGGCGCTCGCCGCCAAGCTGGCCGACGTGCGCATCGAAGACTTCCGCGCGCTCAACCCTGCCGCCCACAAGCCCGTGCTGCTGGCTGCCGGCACCCCGCAGATCCTACTGCCATGGGACAACGCCGCTGTGTTCCAACGCAATTTCGAGGCCTACAGCCAGGGGCAGTACGCCAGCTGGACCGCGTGGACAGTGCCCGGCACCATGACGGTCGCCGACGCGGCCCAGCGCTCGGGGATGAGCGAGGCCGACCTGCGCGCCATCAACCAAGTGCCGCCGCGCATGCTGATCAAGGCCGGCTCCACGCTCATCGTGCCGCGTGGTGCGCGTGTGCAGGAAGACGTGGGGGCGCTGGTCGCCGACACGGGGCACCTGAGCTTTCAGCCAGAGATCGTCACGCGCCGCACCACGGTCAAGGCGGGCCGCAGCGACAGCGTGGCCAGCATCGCCCGCCGCTACCGCGTGAGCGCTGCCAACGTCGCGGAGTGGAACGATGTCAAGACCAACCATGTGTTCGCACGCGGCCTTGCCGTGGTGGTGTTCCTGCCCGTGCGCGCGGCGAGCACCGCACGCGTCGGCACCGGCACGCCACGCGGCGTGGGCGCCAAGGCGCCGGCACGCAAGGGCCTGATCGGCAAGACGCCGGTGGCCAAAGTGCCTGCCGCGAGCCGAACCGCGGTGGTGCGCGAGAAGCGCGGCGGCACGCCGTCCAAACAGAAGCGCTGAAGCGCGGCTGACGCACGCGTTGGCCGGCGTCAGAGCTTTTCGGTCTCCCCGCTGCGAGGCTGCCATTTCATGAGCCGCTTCTCCATCAGCCCGACGATGCCGTCGAGCGCCAGCGCGAAGACCGTGAGCACCACGATCCCGGCGAAGACCGTATTGACGTCGAAGGTGCCCTCCGCCTGCAGGATCAGGTAGCCGACGCCGCGGGCAGAGCCGAGGTACTCGCCCACGACCGCCCCGACGAACGCCAGCCCCACCGAAGTGTGAAGGCTCGAAAACACCCAGCTCGTGGCGCTCGGCAGGTACACGGTGCGCAGCAGTTGCCGCTGGTTGGCGCCCAGCATCTTCGCATTGGCCAGCACCACCGGGCTGACCTCGCGCACGCCCTGGTAGACGTTGAAGAAGACGATGAAGAACACCAGCGTGACGGCCAGCGCCACCTTGCTCCAGATGCCCAGCCCGAACCACAGCGCGAAGATCGGCGCCAGGATCACACGCGGCATCGAGTTGGCGGCCTTGATGTAGGGGTCGAGGATCAGGCTGGCCGTCGGCGCCAGTGCCAGCCACAACCCGCAGGCCAGGCCAAGCACCGTGCCGATGCCGAAGGCCAGCACGGTCTCGAGCAGCGTGGTGCCGAGATGGCGGTAGATGTCTGCATTGCCCGGCAGGCCCTCCGGAAACAACGGATTGGGCGGCACCGCAAAGGGCAGGAACCAACTCCAGACGCGGCCTGCCACCTTGATGGGCTCGCCGAGGAAGAAGGCGAATTGGTCGTCGCGCGAAGCCAGGTGCCACAACCCGAGAAGCACGACCAGCAGGCCGATCTGCCATGCCCGCGCAGTGCGTTCGTTGGGTCGAAGCGTCGCCCACATGGTCAAGCCACCTTCAGCCGTTGTTGTGCGTAGCCCTTGAGCACTTCGTCGCGCAGCACGTTCCAGATCTGCGTGTGCAATTCGACGAAGCGCGGATGCGTGCGCACCTCCGCCACGTCGCGCGGCCGCGCCAGGTCGATCGTGAACTCGCCGATCGGATGGGTGGCCGGTCCGGCCGACAGCACTACCACGCGGTCGCTCATCGCGATCGCTTCGTCGAGGTCGTGCGTGATGAACAGCACCGCGCGCTTCTTCGAGGCCCACAGGTCGAGCACCTCGTTCTCCATCAACTGGCGCGTCTGCACATCGAGCGCGCTGAAGGGTTCGTCCATCAGCAGGATGTCGGGCTCGAGCACCAGCGTCTGCGCGAGCGCCACGCGCTTGCGCATGCCGCCCGACAATTGGTGCGGATAGCGGTCGCCGAAGCCGGACAGCCCGACGCGTGCGAGCCATTGCTCGGCCTGCGCAGCCGCCTCGGCATCGGAAACACCGCGGTACTGCAGCCCCACCATCACGTTGTCGCGCGCGCTGCGCCACGGCATCAAGGCCTCGGTCTGGAACATGTAGCCGGCGCGCGCATTGATGCCGACAAGCGGCTCACCGAACACCTTGACCGTGCCCGACGACGGTGCCAACAGCCCGGCGCCGACGTTGAGCAGCGTCGACTTGCCGCAACCCGTGGGCCCGACCACCGAGACGAATTCGCCCTCGCGAATGCGCAGCGTGGTGTCGGCGACGGCGGTGTAGCGCTGCCCCGCATCGTCCTTCGAACGAAAGGTGCAGCGGATGTCGAGCAGTTCGAGCGCGCAGTGGGATTCGGCAGACATGGTGAACAGACGAAGGCGAGAAGCACCGGGCGTGCCGCAGTGCCGACAGAAGGCAGCCCGCTGGATATCGGGCTGCTGCGCGGCGGCCTCAGGCCTTGAAGCGCTCCTTCGCGCGGCGCGCGAAGTCGTTGGTGTAGGTCTTGGCCAAATCGATCTTGTCGGCCTTGACCGAGGGATCGAAGCTCGCGATCGCGGCCAGCGCCGTCTTGGGCCCTTCGGCCGGCACCAGCCCGTCGATCGCGATCGACTCGCGGATCTTGTCGAAGGACGCCAGGTACAACGCACGATCGCCCAGCAGATAGGTCTCGGGCACCGTCTTGATGATGTCGCTCGGCCCCGCGGTCTGCAGCCATTTGAGCCCGTGGACGATCGCGTTGGCGAGCGCTTGGCAGGAGTTCGGATTCTTCTGGATGAAGTCGGCCGACGCGTAGAGGCAGGCGGCCGGCATCACGCCGCCGAAGACCTCTTGCGTGCCCTTGAGCGTGCGTGTGTCGCTGATGATCTTCACGTCGCCCTTCTGCTCGAGCATGGTCATCACCGGGTCGGTGTTGCTGATCGCGTCGATCTGCCCCGAGCGCAACGCCGTCAGCGCGCCAGCAGCCACGCCAACGCCGATGAAGCTCACGTCACTGGCCTTGAGCCCACCGCGCGAAAGCACCAGGTTGGCCACCATGTTGGTCGACGAGCCCGGCGCCGACACACCGATCTTCTTGCCCTTCAGATCGGCGATGCCCTTGTAGCCAGGCATGTTCTTGGTCGACACGCCGACCGCAATCTGCGGCGCACGACCCTGCAGCACGAAGGCTTGGAACATCTGGTTCTTGGCCTGCAGATTGATCGTGTGTTCGTACGCGCCGGAGCACACGTCGGCGGAGCCGCCGACCACCGCCTGCAGCGCACGTGCACCGCCTGCGAAGTCGGAGATTTCCACTTCGAGCCCCTCGGCCTTGAAGTATCCCAACTGCTCGGTGATGGTGAGCGGCAGGTAATAGAACGCAGCCTTGCCGCCGACCGCGATGGAGATCTTGGTCCGCTCCGGCTTGCTCTGCGCGAAGACATGCGGCATGGCGATCGACGCGGCACCGAGCGCAGCGACGATAGAGAAATGACGACGATGGAGCATGGCGCGTGGGTCTCGGGTTCAGCGGTCGATGACGATCGAATCGAGCTTAGGCGGCCGCATGCCGACCCTGCATCGGGAACATCCCGTGCGGGTTTCCACGTAACAAAAACGGGCTATCTCCCAGCGAAAAACAACGCGATGCTGACCAGCAAACCCAGGGTCCACACCGCGCTGCGCGCCGCACTGGCGCCGCGCACATACAGCGCGATGTACACGAGCCGCAGCGCGACATAGGCGATCGCCAGGACATCGACGGTGCCCTGCGTCGCACCCCATTGATGGGCGACGACCACCGCACCGATGAACAAGGGCAGGCCTTCGAAGCTGTTGGCCTGCGCCGCGTTGGCGCGCGACCGCCAGCCGCTCTGCTTCGCGGCCCAGTCGCGTGGCGTCACGTTGTCGCGCGGCCCGAAGCTGCCGATCTTGGAAAGCCACGCGCAGGCGTAGGGCAGGAGCGCGGCGATCAGCACGCACCAGTAGGCGATCGTCAAAGGAGGCAGGCTCACGAAGAAATCCTTGTGCGCGGGAAGCGATGCTATCGGCGGTCGACCAGCGCGTGTGCGATGGTTCCGAGATCGACGTACTCGAGCTCGCTGCCTGCCGGCACCCCACGTGCGAGCCGCGTGACGACCAGCCCGCGCTGGCGCAGTGCCTCGCCGATGACGTGCGCGGTGGCCTCGCCCTCGGCCGTGAAATTGGTGGCGAGGATGACCTCGGTGACCGTGCCGTCGAGCGCACGGTCGAACAGCTTTTGCAGGCCGATGTCTTTCGGCCCGATGCCGTCGAGCGGGCTCAGACGGCCCATCAGCACGAAGTAGTAGCCGCGAAACGCACCGGTGCGTTCGAGCGCAGCCTGGTCGGCCGGCGTCTCCACCACGCACAGCTTGGTGGCGTCGCGACGCGCGTCCATGCAGACCTGGCACACGGGTGATTCGGTGAAGGTGTTGCAGCGGTCGCAGTGCCGCACGTTGGCGGCTGCGTCCTGCAGCGCGCGCGAGAGCATCTGGGTGCCGGGGCGGTCGTGCTGCAGCAGATGGAACGCCATGCGCGAGGCAGACTTCACCCCCACGCCCGGCAGCCGCCGCAGCGCTTCGATCAGCACGTCGAGCGAACTGGAGTCAGCCACAGGACGCTTCGATGATCGGCTGCATGCAGCGGTCGGACGACCCGCGAAACCCGCGAGCCATCTAGAACGGCAGCTTCATGCCAGGCGGCAAGCCAGGCATGCCGGCAGTGAGCTTGCCCATCTTCTGCTCGCTGGTTTCCTCGGCCTTGCGCACGGCCGCGTTGAAGGCGGCGGCGACGAGGTCTTCCAGCATGTCCTTGTCGTCGGCCAGCAGGCTCGGGTCGATGGTGATGCGCTTGACGTCGTGCTTGCAGGTCATGACGACCTTGACCAGGCCAGCGCCCGACTCGCCCTCGACCTCGATGTGCGCCAGCTCGTCCTGCGCCTTCTTGAGGTTGTCCTGCATTGCCTGCGCCTGCTTCATGAGGCCGGCCAGTTGTCCTTTGTTGAACATCGTTGGTCCTGAGAGTTGAAAAGTAAAAGGGTCAGGCGGGGCGCAGCGTGCCGGGCACGATCTTCGCGTCCCACTCACGCATCATCTGCTGCACTTCGGGGTCGGCGTGGATCGCTTCTTCTGCGGCACGCTGGCGCGCATCGGCCGCCTGCTTGTTCCGGCGCGCCGGGCTGTCGCTCACGCCGCCGATCTCGATCGAGATTCTCACCGCATGGCCGAGCACCGTCAGCGCGGACTGCAATTTCTCCCGGCTCGCGGGCTGATTGAGGGTTTCGCGCTCGACCCGGAGCAGCCACTGGTCGACGTCGCGCGCCACCAGTTGCGACTGCAAGGCCAATTCGCGCGCGAGCGCCGTGATCGCTTCGGCAACAACCATCTGCGTCACCGTCGCATGCCAGAAATCCCCGTCCTCGCTGGGCGGAATCGGCGTGGCGGTGGCAACGCCTTCGCTGTCGCGCGGCTGATCGCGCGCAGTGGACCCAGGCTGCACGCGCACCGGCATGGCGAGCACGCGTCCGGTCGCCTCAGGCGGTGCTTTGGTGTCTGCGGCCGTCGCATGGCCATCGGAAGCTGTCGCCAGCGGAGGCGATTCGCGCACGGCAAGCCGGTGGCCGGGCGGCGCAGGCGGGCGTGCAAATGCGGGCGGCTGCAGTTGCGGCGACGGGGGTCGCGCCAGCACCGGCTCCACGGCGGCGAAAGCCATCGAGGCGCTCGTCGGCGTTGAAACAGGTGGATCGAAGGGCGGCTCGGCCGCCTTCGGCGCCGACTCGGACGTGACTGCCGAGCGTCGCGCTGCGTCATTCAGAGTTTTTTTTTCTGCGTTCGCCGCGGCAGGAGGTTTGAAGGCCAGCAGGCGCAGCAACACCATCGTCAACGCCGCGTATTCGTCCGGGGCCAGGCCAAGCTCGGCGCGGCCATGCAGGCACAGGCTGTAAAGCAACTGCGTCTCGTCGGCGGGCATGGCTTCGGCGAGGCGGGCGGTCTCCGCGGCGTCGGGGTCGATATCGCCGGACGCCGGTGCGCGCGACGGCACGGCCTGCAAGACCGCCATGCCCTGCAGCACGGTCGTCATCTCTTCCAAGGTCGAAGCGGCCGAAAGGCCATCGCGGCGCAGCACTTCGGAGGTCTCGACCACCGTCTTGCCGTCGCCGTTGGCCAGCGCGTCGATCAATCGGAATACATGGCTCCTGTCGACACTGCCAAGCATCTGGCGCACGCTGCCTTCGAGCAGTTCACCGTTGCCGAAGGCGATCGCCTGGTCCGTCAACGACAAGGCGTCGCGCATCGAACCCCGCGCGGCACGGGCCAGGAGTCGCAAGGCCTGCGGCTCAGCCTTCACCGTCTCGGCCGCGAGCACTTGGGTCAGATGGCCGAGCACCGTCTCGGGCGCCATCGGCCGCAGATTGAACTGCAGGCAGCGCGACAACACCGTCACCGGCACCTTCTGCGGATCGGTCGTGGCCAAGACGAACTTGAGGTACTCGGGCGGCTCCTCGAGTGTCTTCAGCATCGCGTTGAACGCCGTGTTGGTGAGCATGTGCACTTCGTCGATCATGAAGACCTTGAAGCGGCCCTGCACCGGCTTATAGACGGCCTGTTCGAGCAGCGATTGGACCTCGTCCACGCCGCGATTCGAGGCGGCATCGAGCTCCGTGTAGTCGACAAAGCGGCCGGAGTCGATGTCGCGGCAGGCCTGGCACACGCCGCAGGGCGTCGCCGTGATGCCGCCCTGCCCGTCCGGACCCTGGCAGTTGAGCGACTTCGCCAGGATGCGCGACACCGTCGTCTTGCCGACGCCTCGGGTGCCGGTGAAGAGGTAGGCGTGGTGCAGCCGCTGCGTGGTCAGGGCGTTCGACAAGGCCTGGACCACATGCTCCTGACCGACCATCTCCTCGAAATTACGGGGACGGTATTTGCGGGCAAGCACGAGATAGGACATCGACCCATTCTAAAAGCCGTACGACGGCTGCCCCAGCCGTCCGATCTCCACAGGGCGGAGGGTTAGAATGCAAGCTGACGGGCCTCCCCGCATGGTGAAGTGGCCAACCGGGTCAGGTGGGGAACCAAGCAGCCCTAACTGCGTAGCCAGTGCCGGGGGTAAGGCTCGTCAACCTTCTTTGAACCGCGTGTTCCAGCAACACGCGCGTCGCCGCGGCGACATGCTGCAGAGCCTGTGAGACAGCGGGACGCGTCTCCTCCGACACGCCCGCCGTAGACGCATTTCTACCCTGCGCCTTTCAACGCGAAAGCTGTTCCCATTCACAGATTCGCGAATCGCACGGTCATCGTGACTGGTGCCGGCTCGGGCATCGGTGAGTCGACAGCGCGCCGCTTCTCTCCGGACGGCGCGGCGGTGGCGCTGGCCGGCGATCACGGCGACGAACTCGAACGCGTTGCGCGCGATCTACCCGCAGACAGAACGCTGGTGCACGTCGTCGACGTCTCGAAACACGACCCAGTCGAAGCCCTGGTCGATGCGGCAGTCAAACGTTTCGGGCGCCTCGATGTGCTTGTAAACAATGCGGGCATCGCGCCGGATGGCAAAGTCACCGAGGCTTCCCTCGACGACTGGGAAAGAACGATGGCAGTCAACGTGGGCGGCGTTTTTCATGGCGCGCGCCGCCATGCCGCACCTCGTCGAAAGCCGCGGCTGCATCGTCAACACCGGTTCGGTCTCAGGGCTGGGCGGCGACTGGGGGATGAGTTTCTACAACGCATCGAAAGGTGCGATCGTCAATTTCACACGCGCGCTGGCGCTCGACCATGGCGCGGATGGCGTGCGCGTGACGTGAATCCGGTCTGTCCATGCTTTACGCGCACGCCGATGACTCAGGAGATGCAGAAAGACGACGTGTTGATAGCCAAATTCAACGAACGCATTCCGCTCGAGCGCCCGGCTGAGCCGTCGGAAATCGCCTCTTTGATTGCGTTTCTGGCGAGCGCCGACGCGAGCTTTGTCACAGGCCTCGCGATCCCGGTGGATGGCGGGGTGACGGCTTCGAACGGACAGCCGAACATGAGCTGAAGGAAGGCGTCGGCGCACGTCGGGCCGCCCTGCCTTCAAGTCGGTCAGCTGGCTGTGCGATTTGCCAGCTTGGCGACGAGTGTGGCGGCGAGTGCCAGCGTTTCATGCTCCATGCTGGAAATTCGGTAAGCACCGAGTCTTTGCCCTTCGTAGCTCAATACCGCCACCGCAAAGTTGTGGTTGAGGGCCGTCGCTGCATCGTGCAGACACTCTGCGATCGAACGAAGTCCTTCGCGCACATGCCGCTCGTCCGCACACCCCGTGCTGACGCTGTAGTTGAAATACCTGTCTCTGATCTTTCGAATGTCGACTTGCGGAAGCATCTTGAAGCGAATCCTCTTCGTGCCGAAATGGTGGTCAACGAGGCGCGACCTGAAGGCGGGCAAGCACGCCCCGTGCGGCGGCGGCCCCGCTGGCCATCGACGCGGTGATCAAGTAACCGCCCGTCGGCGCTTCCCAGTCGAGCATCTCGCCGGCGCAGAACACGCCAGGCAGCGCCTGCAACATCAGCCGGTTGTCCATCGCGTCGAAGCGCACGCCGCCTGCACTGCTGATGGCCTCGGCCACCGGCCGGGGCGCATTCAGTCGAAGCGGCAATGCCTTGATCGCGCGACACAGCGCCTCGCCCGCATGCATGCCCTCGCGTCCCATGACTTCGTGCAGCACGCCGGCCTTGATGCCGTCGAGCCCGAGACGGCCCTTGAGATGGCTGCTCAGCGAGCGCGAGCCCCGCGGGTGCATGACGGCCGCATGCACCTGTTCCGGACTGCGGTCGGGCAGCAGGTCGAGCAGCAGCGTTGCGTGGCCGCTCGCCTTGATCTCGTCGCGCAACACGTCTGCGGCTGCGTAGACCAGGCTGCCTTCGATGCCGGTGGACGTCGCCACAAACTCGCCCTTTCGCGCGAAGCGATGGCCGCGGCGGTCGGTGAACTCCACAGCCACGGACTTGAAGGGTTGCCCGGCGAAGCGGGAGGTGAAATGCTCGCTCCAGCCGATGTCGAAACCGCAGTTGGCCGGACGCAGCGCATCGACATCGACGCCGCGCGATCGCAACCAAGGCACCCACGCGCCGTCGGAGCCCAAGCGCGGCCAACTCGCCCCGCCGAGCGCAAGCACGACAGCCGACGCCTCCGCATGAACTTCGGCGTCGGGCGTCTCGAAACGCAATGCCGTGGGCGCTTCAGCGGTTTCGGAGTAACCCAGCCAGCGGTGACGCATGTGGAACTGCACACCCGCCGCGCGCAATCGATGCAACCATGCGCGCAGCAACGGGGCCGCCTTCATGTCCGCGGGGAACACACGGCCCGACGTTCCGACAAACGTCTCGACGCCCAAACCGTGGGCCCAGTGACGCAACGCGTCGGCGCTGAAGTCGCGAAGCAGCGGCTCGATGTGAGACCGGCGCTCGCCAAAGCGACTGGCAAACAGGTCTCCAGCTTCGCTGTGTGTCAGGTTGAGGCCGCCACGACCGGCCAACAGGAACTTGCGTCCCACCGAGGGCATGGCGTCGTAGACGTGGACTTGCAATCCAGCCGCGCCGAGAACTTCTGCGGCCATCAAGCCGGCGGGTCCGCCGCCGATGACGGCGACGGTCTGATCAATGCTCATTCGGGGTCCAAGCTCAGGAGGAAAGAAGGGCTTCGGCTATCAGGCCCATAGCGCGTGCTTGCACAACGCCGACACTTGGTTTCTGCCACAATGACCCGCACTTTAGCGGTACCAAAGCTGCACTGAAACCACCCGCGTCACAAGGACAAAACCATGGCCAGCGATCTCATCAAGCACATCTCCGATTCCTCTTTCGAAGCCGACGTCCTCCAGTCGGGCAAACCGGTGCTGGTGGACTATTGGGCCGAGTGGTGCGGTCCTTGCAAGATGATTGCACCCATCCTCGACGAGGTCTCGGCGACTTACGAAGGCAAGCTGCAGATCGCGAAAATGAATGTCGACGAAAACCGCGACATCCCCGCCAAATTCGGCATCCGCGGCATTCCGACGCTGATGCTGTTCAAAGACGGCCAGCTCGCCGCCACCAAGGTCGGCGCGATGAGCAAGGCGCAACTGACCGCCTTCATCGACCAGCAACTCGCCTGAGTCTCGCAAGATCAGCGGCCGTCGCGCAACGCGCCGGCCGCTTCGTTTTTCCTGTCATAATCTCCCGCAGATCACCGGCCCGCCCGGTTTGAGTTCCCCGGTTCGTGAGGCAGTTCTCGCCTCTCCTGAAACCTCCCCCCTGTTTTCCGTTCGACACCGCCCCGCAAGGGGTCGATCCATGCACTTAAACGAACTCAAGGCACTCCACGTGTCTGAAGTCCTCAAGCAGGCCGAAGCCCTTGAGATCGAAAACACCGGCCGCATGCGCAAGCAGGAGCTGATGTTCGCGATCATCAAGAAGCGCGCAAAGGCCGGCGAACAGGTCTTCGCAGACGGTGTGCTCGAAATCCTGCCCGATGGCTTTGGTTTCCTGCGCAGTCCCGACACCAGCTTCACCGCCAGCACCGACGACATCTATATCTCGCCGAGCCAGGTGCGCCGCTTCAACCTGCACACCGGCGACATGGTCGAAGGTGAAGTACGCACGCCCAAAGACGGCGAACGCTACTTCGCGCTGACCAAGCTCGACAAGGTCAACGACGGCCTTCCGGAGAGCAACAAGCACAAAGTGATGTTCGAGAACTTGACGCCGCTGTTCCCCAAGGAACAGATGAAGCTGGAACGCGACGGCGTCAAGAGCGAAGAGAACATCACCGGACGCGTCATCGACATCATCGCGCCCATCGGCAAGGGCCAGCGCGCCCTGCTGGTGGCGCCGCCCAAGAGCGGCAAGACGGTGATGATGCAGCACATCGCGCATGCCATCGCGGCCAACTATCCCGACGTCCACATGATGGTGCTGCTCGTCGACGAGCGCCCTGAAGAAGTGACCGAAATGCAGCGCACGGTGAAGGGCGAAGTGATTGCTTCGACCTTCGACGAACCGGCCGCCCGCCACGTGCACGTCGCCGAAATGGTGATCGAGCGCGCCAAGCGCCTGGTCGAGCTCAAGAAGGACGTGGTGATCCTGCTCGACTCGATCACCCGCCTCGCTCGCGCCTACAACAACGTCGTGCCCTCCTCGGGCAAGGTGCTGACCGGCGGTGTCGATTCGAACGCGCTGCAGCGCCCCAAGCGCTTCCTCGGCGCCGCGCGCAACGTGGAAGAAGGCGGCTCGCTGACCATCATCGGCACCGCGCTGATCGACACCGGCAGCCGCATGGACGAAGTGATCTTCGAAGAGTTCAAGGGCACCGGCAACTCCGAAATCCACCTCGACCGCCGCTTGTATGAGAAGCGCGTGTTCCCGTCGATCCAGCTCAACCGCAGCGGTACGCGCCGCGAAGAGTTGCTGCTCGCCCCCGAGATCCTGCAAAAGACCCGGATCCTGCGCCAGCTCATGTACAACATGGACGAAGTCGAATCGATGGAGCTGATGCTCAAGAACATGAAGGCGACCAAGACCAATGTCGAGTTCTTCGACATGATGCGGAGAGGCGGCTGAGACCAGCCCCACGCCCGAGCTGGCTCACTTCGTGTAGCCGGCTGCCCTCAAGGGGGCAATACCAGCGGCCCGGCAAAGCCGGTTCCGCGGTGTTCCACCAACGAAAGCCCGTCAACTGACGGGCTTTTTTGATGGTTCCAGTGCTCGGCCCTCTCTGGCGCTACGAACGCCGAGATCGAGCAGCTCCATCAGCGCCACGGCCTGTTCCGGCGGTACGGGGTTGGGTGCGATGCCGAGGACGGCGTCGCGAACTGCCGCGTAGTAATCGACGTAGTTGCCTCGGCGGTTCGGCACGGTGCCCTCGCGCACCCAGTTCTCGATCGCCATCACCTTGATTTCGCCAGGCGAAGGGTCGACGCCCCAGTCGTCACCACCGGGACGGCGGCCGGCGCGCAAGGCGTCTTCCTGAGGATCTGCACCATGCTTCACGTAGCTCCCGCGCGTGCCGTGCAGGATGTAGCGCGGCGCTGCATGCGCGGCCAGCGTGGTGGCATGCAAGACGACGCGCAACGGCGCATGGGGTCCGGACTCATAGCGCAGCAGCGCATGGAAATGGTCTTCGACCTGGGCGCCGTCGCGCAGAGACGCGGTGTCGAGCTGGAGCGTGTCGGGCTTGCCGAAGAGCTGGATCGCCTGGTCGAGCAGGTGCGCACCGAGGTCCACCCAAAGCCCGGCGCCGGGCACGGCCTGCTCCCGCCAGCGCGGGCGCACCTCAGGACGGAAGCGATCGAAGTGCGATTCGAAATAGACGGGTCGCCCGATCTGTCCGCTGGTCAGCACGTCGCGCAAGGTCAGGTAGTCGGCGTCGAAACGACGGTTTTGATAGACCGACAGGAGCAGGCCGCGCCGCGAAGCCAGCGTTGCCAACTCGCGCGCCTGCAGGGCGTCGAGCGTGAAGGGCTTGTCGACCACGACGTGCTTGCCGGCCTCGAGTGCAGCTTTGGCGATCGGATGGTGCTGAGCGTTGGGCGTTGCGATCACCACCACGTCGATGTCGGCCCGGGCGAACAGCGCGGTCGCGTCGGCTTCGACCGGCACGCCCGGCCAATCGGCCTGCACCTTCTGCGGCTGGGAACTGGCGATGCCCACCAGCACCAGCCCCGGAACAGCCGACAGCACCGGTGCGTGAAAGGTCTGGCCGGCGAAACCGTAACCGACGAGGCCGACACGGATCGGCGTTGCCGGGAGCGAAGAGACGTCTGAAGTCATGTGAGAAACGCCCTCCAGAGGCATTGACGTGTCAAAGGCTCAGTATGCGATAATCGCTGGCTTCGCGAAAAGTGCAGCTGGGCGCCGGGCCCGGACAACCGCCTGAACTCTCACTCAGAGGCTGGCTTGTGGCTCTCGCATCGACCCCAAAGGAAACACCATGGCAAAAGAAGGCATCCACCCGAACTACCGCGAAGTCCTGTTCGTCGACATGTCGAACGGCTTCAAGTTCGTGACCCGTTCGTGCGCGAACACCAAGGAAATGGGCAAGACCGACGACGGTCGTGAACTCCCCTTGTTCAAGCTCGACACCACGAGCGAATCGCACCCCTTCTACACCGGCACGCAAAAGTCGGTGGACAACATGGGCGGTCGCGTCGAGAAGTTCCGCAACCGTTTCGGCAAGACCACCGGCACCGCTTCCAAGTAAGCACGCCGCGTCCAGCCGACCCGACAAAAAGGGCAGCCCGGTTTACCGCGCTGCCCTTTTTCCATTTCGCCCCAGAACTCCGTCTTCCATTGAGCCAGCCCACTCCCGCGATCGTTGCCCAGAATGCCGTGCGCCGGTTGCCGCGCGTGGCATTGCTGCTGCTGTGCGCCGCCTACCTCATGCCGGGGCTGATCGGCCGCGGACCCTGGAAAAGCGCCGACGTGGCGGCTTACGGTTATATGGCCGAATTGGCTGCGAGCACCGAGGGTTGGATGCGCTGGCTCGACCCGCTGTTGCTGGGCCTGCGCCCCGAGACACCGGCGCTGTTTCCGTACTGGATCGGTGCCCTGGCCATCAAGCTCGCGCCAGCCTGGGTGCACCCTGACCTGGCGGTGCGCATCGTCTTCGCATTGCTGCTGTGGGGTGCCTTCATGGCCACGTGGTATGCGGTGTACTACCTTGCGCGCACGCCGAACGCGCAGCCGGTGGCTTTCGCCTTCGGTGGCGAGGCACGCCCGACGGACTACGCACGCGCCATTGCCGATGGAGCGCTGCTGGCGCTGATCGCCTGCCTCGGCCTGGCGCAGCTCGGCCACGAGACCACACCGGCACTGGCGCAACTCTTCTTCATCGCGTACCTTTTCTACGGCGCAGCGGCGCTGCCGTATCACCGGCTGGGCGCCAGCCTCGCGTTGATCGTCGGCGCGCTTGGGCTGTCGCTGAGCGGCGCACCGACCGTCATGATGACGCTGGGCGCTGGCGCCGCGGCACTGGTGGTGATCGACCGACGCCGCAGCGCGCAAAACACGCCTGACGACGAGGTGCCGCTTTACGCACCGAACGCCCCCCTGGTGATCGCCGGCGTGGCCTTGCTCGCGGGATTGCTTGCCGTGGGGCTGGGGCTCTGGCAATGGCAGATCGTCCTGCCTGGCCAACACGCCAGCAAGACATTGGGCGCCGACCTGCGCAGCCAGGGCCGACTGTTGCTGTGGTTCACCTGGCCCGCCTGGCCGCTGGCGTTGTGGACGCTGTGGCGCTGGCGCCGGCAACTCACTGCGCGCCATGTGGCGCTGCCCTTCTGGTTCGCGCTGGTGCCACTGGCCGCGACCTGGAGCACCGACTTCTCCGAGCGCTCGCTGCTGCTCGCCCTGCCGGCCCTGGCCACGCTGGCCGCCTTTGCCCTGCCCACGTTCCGCCGCAGTGCGGCAGCGTTGATCGACTGGTTCACCCTGCTCTTCTTCAGCGGCGCCGCCTTCATCATCTGGGCCTACTGGATCGCGATGCAGACCGGCCTGCCGCCCAAGATGGCCGCCAGCGTGGCCCGACTGGTGCCCGGCTACGTGCCGCAGTTCTCGTGGCTGACCTTGCTGTTTGCGTTGGCCGCCACGCTTGCCTGGTGCTGGCTGGTGCGTTGGCGCACCGGCCGACATCGCGCCGCACTGTGGAAAACGCTGGTGCTTCCCGGCGGCGGCGCCGCACTGTGTTGGCTGCTTGGCACCACGCTGTGGCTGCCGGCCCTCGACCACGCATTGAGCTATGCACCGCAGGTTCGCGCAATCTCCGAGCGGGTCGGCAATGCGCCCTGCATCGCCGCGTTGTCGCTCAGCCGTGCCCACGTTGCGGCCTTGCGCTACCACGGCCGCTTCACCCTGCAGCCGCTCGGTGCGGCAGGCGCTGGCGCACAGTGCCCTTGGCTGCTGGTGAGCCCCGATGCCATCGGGCGCTCGGGCCAGGCCATTGACTTCACGCAATGGCGTCTGGCGGGCACCGTGCGCCGCCCGACCAGCGCCGGCGATGACATCCTGCTGTTCCAACGCACCCTGCCGTGAGCAGCGAGCGCAGCCTGATTGCGCGGCACGCCGGCACCGTGCTGGCAGGGCAGTTCGCCGTGATGGCCTTCGGCGTGACCGACACCATCGTCGCCGGGCGATATGCGCAGGATGCGCTGGCAGCGTTGTCCGTCGGCTCGGCGATCTACATCAGCGTCTTCGTCTCGCTCATGGGCGGCTTGCAGGCCCTGTTGCCAGTGTGGGCCGAACTGCACGGCGCCCAGCGCAGCGCCGACGTCGGCCGCTCGGTGCGCCAGGCGCTGTATCTCTGCGGTGCCGCCATCGCGCTGGGCATGACGGTGCTGTTGATGCCGGGCGCCCTGCTCCGCTGGACAGACGTGCCCGAAGCCATGCGCGGCGACGTGCAGACCTACCTCGCGGTGCTGGCGTTCTCGCTGCCGGCCGCGCTGCTTTTCCGCCTCTTCAGCACGCTCAACCAGGGCCTGGGCAAGCCCAAGCTCGTGACGTGGATCCAGCTGGGTTCGCTGGCCGTCAAGGTGCCGCTCTCCGTCTGGTTCGCCTTCGGCGGCGCGGGCGTGCCGGCCATGGGCGTGGTGGGCTGCGGCTGGGCCACGATGGTCGTGAGCTGGGGCATGCTGGCCATCGCGGTCTGGCTGCTGCGCACCCAACCCTTCTACCGCGGCTACGGGCTGTGGGCCCGCATCGAAGCACCCGACTGGCGCCAACTGGGCCGCTTCGCCAAACTCGGCGTGCCGGGTGGACTGTCAGTGCTGGTCGAAGTCACTTCCTTCACGCTGATGGCGCTGTTCATCGCGCGCCTCGGCACGGCCGCATCGGCGGCGCACCAGATTGCGTCGAACCTCACCGCCGTCGCCTACATGGTGCCGCTCTCGCTCGCCATCGCGACCAGTGCGCGCGTCAGCTTCTGGCTCGGCGCCGGCGATGCGCGACAGGCGCGGCGCGCATGCGCCAAGGGCTTCGAGATGGCGCTGCTGTGCGCGCTCGCGGCCGCCACGCTGATGGCAACGCTGCGCTGGCGCCTGGCCGGCATCTACTCCGACGATCCTGCAGTGGTCGCGCTGGCGGCCACGCTGTTGCTGGTGACGACGGCCTACCACTTGGCCGACGCGGTGCAAACACTCTGTGTCTTCGTGCTGCGCTGCTACCAGGTGACGGTGGTGCCTCTGCTGCTGTACGGCTCGCTGCTGTGGGGCATCGGCCTGGGCGGCAGCTACCTGCTGGCCTATCGCGGGCTGGGCCCGTGGCCAGCCATGCAGTCGCCGTTGGCGTTCTGGCTGATGAGCGCTGCGGCGCTGGCGCTGACGGCGCTGATCTTCGTGGCGCTGCTCTGGCGCACGCTCAAGCGACCTGCCCTGCCGCCACACGCGCCGGTCGCAGCCGCGTGACCGGAAACACGATCGCAAAGCGCGATCCCGTCCCCAGGGTGCTCTCGATGCGCAACTCCGCGCCGTGGCGCTGCGCGATGTGCTTGACGATCGCCAGCCCCAGCCCGGTGCCCCCGGTTTCGCGCGACCGGCTGCGGTCGACGCGGTAGAAGCGCTCGGTCAAGCGTGGGATGTGTTCCGCCGCGATGCCCGGTCCGCTGTCGCGCACGGCGTACTCGCCGCGTCCGTCGGGCAGCGCCCGCCAGGTGACGGTGACCTCTCCGCCACCGGGCGTATAGCGGATCGCATTGCTCAACAGATTGGACATGGCACTTTGCAACTCGGTCGGCACGCCGGCGATTTCCACGTCGCCTTCCACGCTGAACGACAGGCGATGGCCCGCCGATGGCGCGAGTCGGCTCGACAGGCCGCGGCCCTCGTCCTCGCATTGCGCCACCAGCGCTCGCACGCGCGTCCACTGGCTGAGCGTCGGCGCCGCGCTGCCTTCCAGCCGCGACAGCGTCAGCAGGTCGTTCACCAGCGTCTCCATGCGGTGCGATTGCTGCGCCATCAGCGCGAGATAGCGCGCGCGCTCCTCGGCATCGAGCGGCAGGTTCTGCAAGGTCTCGACGAAGCCGGCCAATACCGTGAGCGGGGTGCGGATCTCGTGCGAGACGTTGGCGACGAAGTCGCGGCGCATCGCCTCGGCCTGCTCGACCGCGGTGATGTCGCGCGACAGCAGCATGCGGCGGTTGCCCGCGTACGGGTGCACTTGCACCGACAGACGCATCGCTTGACCACTGCGTCCGCGAGCGTGCGTCGCGTCGATGACCACGTCGCGGCTGTAGTTCCAGGATGCCAAATAGGCCACGAAGGCCGGGTCGCGCACCAGGTTCGCCAGATGCTGAAGCACGTCGCGCTCGGCGTCGATACCGAACTGTGCTGCCGCCGTCTGGTTGCACCACTCGATGCGGCCTTGTTCATCGACCAGCACCACGCCGTTGGGCGATGCCTGGAACGCTGCCAGGAATTCCTGCAGCCGGTCTTGCGCCTGCCGCGTCTCTTGCTCGCGCTCGCGCAGCAACTTGCGGATGCGTTCGGCCAGTTCGCCCCAAATGCCGGCACCGCGTGACTGCAGGCCTGCGCCGCCTTGGCGCAGCACGTCGAGCAATCGGTTGGCGCGCCACGCGTCGAGCGCCAGCCAGGCCAGCGCGCCCACCCAGGCGCCCCAGCCGACGAAAGACCAGCCGAAAAACCATTTGGCGAGCCCCGCTGCAAGCGCCGAAGCGATCAGGAAAGTGGCGATGCGAAAGGGCATGGCGGGCGATTATCCGCGGCAGCCGCGACGCGACCCACGGTTCAAACCGTGGCTTGCGCAGTGAGGCGGTAGCCAGCGCCGCGCACAGTTTCGACCATCGGTGCCGCCGCGCCGAGAGATTCGCGCAGGCGCTTCACGTGGACGTCGACCGTGCGTTCCTCGATGTAGACGTGGTCGCCCCACACCTTGTCGAGCAGCTGCGCTCGGCTGTGCACGCGTTCGGCATGCTGCATGAGGTAGCCCAGCAGCTTGAATTCCGTGGGGCCGACCTTCAACGGCGCGCCTTGCCACGTCACGCGATGCGTGGCCGTGTCGAGCGCCAGTTCGCCGATCTCGACGCGCTCCGTCACGGCCTCGGGCGCACGGCGGCGCAGCACCGCACGGATGCGCGCGAGCATTTCCTGCGTGGAGAACGGCTTGGTGATGTAGTCGTCGGCGCCAGCGTCGAGCCCCGCCACCTTGTCGGGCTCGTCGCCGCGCGCCGTCAGCATGAGGATCGGGATCGCCTTGGTGCGCGGATCCTTGCGCCACTGGCGCGCCAGCTGCAAGCCGCTCTGGCCGGGCAGCATCCAGTCGAGCAGGATCAGGTCGGGCAAGAATGCATCGATCTCGCGCTGCGCCGACACACCGTCTTCCGACCAGATCGGCTCAAAGCCATTGTGGCGCAGGTTGACGGCGATCAGCTCAGCGATCGAGGACTCGTCTTCGACGATCAGAACGCGTGGTTTCTTCATTCGCTTCGATTGTCCTACTGCAGGGCGGACTCGATCTCTTGCATCGAAGTGTGCCGCACGTCCGCGCCCTTGACGATGTAGATGATGAACTCTGCAATGTTCTTGGCGTGGTCGCCGATGCGTTCGATCGCCTTGGCGAGGAACAGCAGGTCGAGGCTGGCCGAGATGGTGCGCGGGTCTTCCATCATGTAGGTGACCAGCTTGCGCACGAAGCCGTCGAACTCCTGGTCGATCAGGTCGTCTTCCTTCAGGATCGACAGCGCGGCGGCGGTGTCGAGCCGCGCGAACGCGTCCAACGCCTTGCGCAGCAGGCCCGAGGCCAGGTCGGCGGCGATGCGCAGGTCGGTCGACGGCAGCGCGCGCGACGAGCCGCTCTCGATGATCGACTTGACCATGCGTGCGATCTTGTTGGCCTCGTCGCCCACGCGCTCGAGGTTGGCGGTGGTCTTGCTGATCGCAATCAGCAGCCGCAGGTCGCGGGCCGTCGGCTGGCGGCGCGCGATGATCGACGACAGCTCGCGGTCGATCTCGATCTCCATCGCGTTCACGCGGGCTTCGGTCTCGATCACGCGGTCGGCGGCTTCGGTGTCGAACTGCGCCAGGGCATACACGGCCTGCTGGATCTGCGACTCGACCATGCCGCCGAGTTCCATCACGCGCGACGAGACGCCGTTGAGTTCGCTGTCGAACTGGCTGGACAAATGCTTTTCGGTCATCGCTGTCTCCTTAGCCGAAACGGCCGGTGATGTAGTCCTCGGTCTCTTTGCGCTGCGGCTTGAAGAACATCTGTTCCGTCGCACCAAATTCGATCAGATCGCCCAGGTACATGTAGGCCGTGTAGTCGCTGCAGCGGGCCGCCTGCTGCATGTTGTGCGTCACGATGACCACGGTGTACTCGCTTTTCAGCTCGGCGATGAGCTCTTCGATCTTCGCCGTCGAAATCGGGTCGAGTGCCGAGCACGGCTCGTCGAGCAGCAGGACTTCGGGCTTGATCGCGATGCCGCGTGCAATGCACAGCCGCTGTTGCTGGCCGCCGGACAGGCCGGAGCCGCTTTGCTGCAGCTTGTCACGCACCTCGGTCCAGAGCGCCGCCTTTTTCAGGGCCCATTCGACGCGGTCGTCCATGTCGCTGGCGCTCAGGTTTTCGAACAGCTTCACCCCGAAAGCGATGTTGTCGTAGATCGACATCGGGAACGGCGTCGGCTTCTGGAAGACCATACCGATCTTGGCGCGGATCAGGGCCACGTCCTGCTTGCTGGTCAACAGGTTCTCGCCGTCGAGCGAGATCGTCCCTTCGGCGCGTTGTTCGGGGTACAGCTCGAACATGCGGTTGAAGGTGCGCAGCAAGGTCGACTTGCCGCAGCCCGACGGGCCGATGAAGGCCGTCACCTTGTTCTCGGGAATCTCGAGGTTGATGCCCTTCAGGGCGTGGAACTTGCCGTAGTAGAAGTTCAGGTCCTTGACCGAGAGCTTCGAAGGCGTGGGTTGTGCGAGGGTGGTGGGCATGGTTCGCCTTGTTCAGTGTTTGCTGCGCGTGAGAACCCGCGCAAGGATGTTGAGTGCCAGGACCGCGACCGTGATCAGGAACACGCCGGCCCATGCCAGCTGCTGCCAGTTCTCGTACGGGCTCATCGCGAACTTGAAGATCGTCACCGGCAGGCTGGCCATCGGCTGGGTCACGTCCGAGGTCCAGAACTGGTTGTTGAGCGCGGTGAAGAGCAGCGGCGCCGTTTCGCCGGCGATGCGCGCCACGGCCAGCAGGATGCCGGTGACCACGCCCGAACGTGCGGCGCGCAGCGTGATGCTGATGATCACCTTCCACTTGGGCGTGCCCAGCGCGTAGGCCGCTTCGCGCAGGCCCGGTGGCACCAGCTGCAGCATGTTCTCGGTGGTGCGGATCACGACAGGGATCACGATGAGCGCCAGCGCCAGCGCACCGGCCAGGCCGGAGAAGCTCTTGAAATAGGCCACGACCACCGCGTAGACGAACAGGCCGATCACGATGGACGGCGCCGACAACAGGATGTCGTTGACGAAGCGCGTCACGTTCGACAGCCACCCCTTGGGGTTGTATTCGGCCAGGTAGATGCCGGCCATGATGCCGATCGGCGTGCCCACGAACGTGGCCATCGCCACCATGATGAGCGAGCCGAAGATGGCGTTGGCGATGCCGCCGACCTCATTGGGCGGCGGCGTCATTTCGGTGAAGGTGGCGATAGCCAGCCCACCGATGCCCTGGCGAATCGTCTCCCAGAGAATCCACACCAGCCAGAACACCCCGAAGGCCATGGCGGCGAGCGAGAGCGTGAGTGCGATCTGGTTGACGCGCTTGCGGTTTGCAAACTTCGCGGCGCGCGTGGCGTTGAGCGTCTGCGTCGCCAGCAGTTTTTCTGCCGTGGTCATGACTTGGTTCCTTCGCTCTTCTTCATGCGTTGCAGCAGCAGCTTCGACAGCGTGAGCACGACGAAAGTGATGAAGAACAGCACCAGGCCGAGGTACATCAGCGCGGCCTGGTGCAGGCCGGCGCCGGCTTCGGCGAATTCGTTGGCGAGCGCCGAAGTAATGCTGTTGGCGGCCTCGAAGACGGACAGCGAGTTGAGCTGGTTGGCATTGCCGATCACGAAGGTGACCGCCATCGTCTCGCCCAGCGCCCGGCCGAGGCCGAGCATGATGCCGCCGACGACACCGGCCTTGGTGTACGGCAGCACGACCTTGGAGACGACCTCCCAGGTGGTGGATCCCAGTCCGTAGGCCGATTCCTTGAGCAGCGGCGGCGTGACTTCGAACACGTCGCGCATCACCGACGCAATGAACGGGATGATCATGATGGCCAGGATGATCCCGGCCGAGAGAATGCCGATGCCCACCGGCGGACCTGAAACCAGTGCGCCCAGGTAGGGCACGCCTTCGAAAAGCTTCTGCAGCGGCTGCTGCACGTACGTCGACAGGATCGGGCCGAACACCAGCAGGCCCCACATGCCGTAGACGATCGACGGCACCGCGGCCAGCAGTTCAATGGCAGTGCCCAGCGGGCGCTTGAGCCAGGCCGGCGACATCTCGGTGAGGAACAGTGCGATGCCGAAGCTCACCGGCACTGCGATCACGAGCGCGATCAGCGAGGTGGCCAGCGTGCCGTAGATCATCACCAGCCCGCCGTACTCCTCCTGCACCGGGTCCCAGGTCGTGCTCGCCAGGAAGCCCAGGCCGTACTTGGTGATGGCAGGCCAGGCGCCGATGATCAGCGACAGCAGGATGCCGATGAGCATGGCAAGCGTGAGCAGCGCAGCGCCCTTGGCGAGCATGCCGAACAGGCGGTCGGTCGCCGCGCCGGTGCGCGGACGCTTGGCGGGTGGCGGGTTGGCAGATGCGCGGGCGCGCTCGGCCGCGAGGTCGAGCGTGTGCGCGTTGGCGGGGAAGGTGGATGACACGGGTCGCTCCGGCAATGGGGAAGGCGGCGCGTCGTCGAGCGGGGTGATGCTCATGCGACGCGCCGAGGGGCCTTACTTCGCTGCGACGGGCTTGCCCGAAGCGTCCTTGATGTTGTCGGCCCAGGCCTTGGCGATCGTGACCTTCACGGCGTCGGGCATCGGCACGTAGTCCAGGTCGTCGGCCGTCTTGTCGCCGCTCTTGTAGGCCCAGTCGAAGAACTTGAGCACGCTGGCCGCATTGGCCGGCTTGTCTTGCACCTTCTGCATCAGGATGAAGGTCGCACCGGTGATGGGCCATGCGCCCTTGTCGGCCTGGTTGGTCAGCACTTGGTAGAAGCTCTTGCTCCAGTCGGCAGCGCCGGCCGCGGCCTTGAAGGCGGAATCGTCGGGCGACACGAAAGTGCCGGCAGCGTTCTGCATCTGGGCATAGGCCATCTTGTTCTGCTTGACGTAGGCGTACTCGACATAGCCGATCGAGTTAGGGAGCTGCTTCACGAAAGCGGCGACGCCTTCGTTGCCCTTGCCGCCGGTGCCGATGGGCCAGTTGACGGCCGTGCCTTCACCGACCTTGCTCTTCCAGTCGGCATTGACCTTGCTCAGGTAGTTGGTGAACAGGAAGCTGGTGCCCGAACCGTCGGCACGGCGCACCGGTGCGATGGTGGCGTCCGGCAGCGCCAGCGAACCGTTGATGGCCTTGATCGCAGGGTCGTTCCACTTCGTGATCTTGCCCAGGTAGATGTCGCCCAGGATCTGGCCGTTGAGCTTGAGTTCACCGGGCTTGATGCCCGTGATGTTGACCACCGGGATCACGCCGCCGATGACGGTGGGGAACTGCATCAGGCCCTTGGCCTGGAGTTCTTCGTCTTTCAGGGGCGCGTCCGAGGCACCGAAGTCGACGGTCTTGGCTTCGATCTGCTTCAGGCCGGCGCCCGAACCGACCGATTGGTAGTTCACCTGCGTGCCGGTGGCCTTGGCGAAATCGCTGGCCCACTTGGAGTACAGAGGGGCCGGGAAGCTGGCGCCAGCGCCGGTCACGTTCTGCGCGAAGGCCGGAGCATGGGCGAAGGCGGCGGCCACGAGGCCAGCGGCTGCAAATTTGAAGGTCGTTTTCATGAGGCTTCCTGTGTGAAGTTCAGACATCCCGAATCGGGCTGAAGCGGACTGTAGGAAGCTTGTGTGACATCGATGTGACATGAACTCCCCCAATGGACGTGCCCCTGGGGGCCGCAGGCGGATGTGACGCCGTCACACAATCGTCACGTTTCGTGGTTGTCGCCGCAGCTACCATCGGAGCTCGCTTTTTCACCCGCGCCAGCGACCCCTCTCTCCATGCAAAACGGCACCCTCCTCGCTGCGGTCGATCTCGGCTCCAACAGCTTTCGACTCGAAATCGGCCGCGTCGACCACGGTCAGATCCACCGCACCGAGTACCTCAAGGAAACCGTTCGCCAAGGCAACGGCCTCGACAGCGCGCGCAACCTCACGCCCGAGGCGATGCAGCGCGGCTGGGACGCGCTGGCCCGTTTTGGCGAGCGGTTGGCGGGCTTCAAGCGCTCGCAGGTGCGCGTGGTGGCCACGCAGACCTTGCGCGAGGCGCGCAACCGCGACGAATTTCTGCTGCGGGCGCGCACCGTGCTCGGCTTCGGCATCGATGTGATCCCGGGCCGCGAAGAAGCGCGGCTGATCTACCAGGGCGTGGCACACATGCTGCCGCACAACGACGTGTCCGACCGCGAGCGCCGGCTGGTGGTCGACATCGGCGGACGGTCCACCGAAATGATCATCGGCCGCGCGCTCGAGGCACAGGTGATGGAGTCGTACCGCGTCGGCAGCGTGGCCTGGTCGATGAAGCACTTTCCGCAAGGCCAGTTCACGGCTTCGGCCTTCCGCGCCGCCGAGGTGGCCGCCAAGGCGGTGCTCGACGATGCGCTGTCGAGCTACGGCAAGGAGCACTGGGACGTGGCGTATGGCGCCTCCGGCACCATCGGCGCGGTGGGCGACGTGCTGGCAGCTTCGGGCGCCAAGCCCGGCCTGGTCACGCGCGAAGGGCTCGACTGGCTGCTCGACCGCCTGCTCAAGGCCGGCAGCATCGACAAGCTGCGCATGGACGGCATGCGTGAAGACCGCAAGGCCGTGATCGGTGGCGGCATCAGCGTGCTTCGCGCAGTGTTCGATTTGCTCGACATCCGCGAGATGAAGATCGCGCAGGGCGCGTTGCGCCACGGCGTGCTTTACGAGCTGCTGGAGCGCGACGAAAGCGTTGCCGACCTGCGTGCCGCCACCGTCGCACGCCTGGCCAGTCGCTTCGCGACCGATGCGGCGCAGGCCCGACGGGTCGGCGAGACGGCAGGGGCGCTCTACCTGCAACTCGAACCCGCCGCGCGCGGTGCCGGCACCGCCTCACGCGCCGGCCGAGCGCTGCGCAAATTGGGCTGGGCCGCTCAGTTGCACGAGATCGGGGCACTGATTTCGCACAGCGACTGCCACAAGCACGGCGCCTACATCCTCGACAACGCGGACGCGCCGGGCTTCGCCACCAACGAGCTGCATCAGCTGAGCCAGCTGGTGCTCGGCCATCGCGGCAAGCTGCGCAAGATCGAAACGGCGCTGGACGACGAGACCTTTGCTGCCCAGCTGCTGGCCTTTCGCCTGGCGGTGATCCTGTGCCACGCGCGGCGCGACCCCGATCCACAGGCTTTGCGCCTGACCAGGGCCGACACGCGCAGCTTCGCCCTTGCCTGCCGCAGTGGCTGGGCCGATGCGTTCCCGCAGTCGGCGCACCTGCTGCGCGAGGAAGCGCTGGCCTGGCAGAAGACGGGCTGGAAAGTCGCGCTCAGCGGCTGCTGAAAAGGCGCTTGGTCAGAGCAACTCCGGCGCCTGCACCGTGACCACCACCGTCTGCACGTCGCCATCGCGCTCGCGCGTGCGAATCCACCAGACAGCGCCCTTGCGCACCGGGCAGCTGTCCTGCTGCATGCCCAGCAGGAGCGCGATCGCCTGACCCAGCGCTGGTTGGTGGCCGACGACCAGCATCACCGACTTGCTGTGGGGCCAGCCGGCTGCCGCCAGCAAGCCGTCGGGCGTGGCGTCGGGTGCCAGCTCGTCGCGCAGCTTGTACTTGCGGCCCAGCGCCATCACAGTCTGTTCGCAGCGTCGCGCCGGGCTGCTCACCACGCGTGTGCCTTCGGGCAACTGGCGGTCGAGCCAGCCGGCCATGCGTTTGGCTTGCTTCTCGCCGCGCGCGGTCAGCGAGCGTTGCAGGTCGTCGCAGCCTTCGGTCCAATCCTCGGCTTCGGCATGGCGCCAGAAGATCAAGTCCATCCGGTTCTCCTTCAGTTCGTGACGCGGCCGAGCCCGCGTGATGCATAGCGCCCCATCAGTGCCGCCTGCGCGCCGTGGGCCTCGATGCTGCGCGAGGCGCCCTCCTCGCCCGCGTGCGTGTCGCCGTGCACGCGCCGGTACACGCCGTCGGCACCGAGGTCCCATGCGTCCTGCCCATCGTGCAGATAGGCCACCAGGCATTCGTCAATGAGGCGCTGGCGCAGGCCCGGGTCGGTCACCGGCCAGGCCAGTTCGATGCGCCGCATCATGTTGCGGTTCATCCAGTCGGCGCTCGACAGGTAGAGCGACTCGTCGGGGCCGTTTCGGAAGTAGAAGACGCGCGAATGTTCGAGAAAGCGTCCGATCACGGAGCGCACGCGGACGTTGTCGGTCAGCCCCGGCACCTGCGCCGGAAGCGTGCAGGCGCCGCGCACGATGAGGTCGATCTTCACGCCCTTCTGCCCGGCCTGGACCAGTGCACGCACCAGCGCCTCGTCGGTCAGCGCGTTCATCTTGGCAACGATGCGCGTGGGCTCTCCCCGCTCGGCGGCAGCGCCCAGCGCGTCGATCTGCGCGACCAGGTTGCGGTGCAGGTCGAAGGGCGCGAGCCACACGCGGTGCAGCTTGGGCAGCCGGCTCTGGCTGGCCAGGTGCACGAACAGCGCCTCCATGTCGGCCGTCAGCAGCGGATCGGCCGTGAGGTGGCTGATGTCGGTGTAGAGCGCCGAGGTGCGCGGGTTGTAGTTGCCGGTCGACAGGTGGCCGTAGCGGCGCATCTGTTTGCCTTCGCGTCGCGTCACCAGCAGCATCTTGGCGTGCGTCTTCAGGCCGACCACGCCGTACACCACCTGCGCACCGATCGACTCCAGCATCTCGGCCCAGTTGATGTTCGCCTCTTCATCGAAGCGCGCCTTGAGCTCGACCACCACCGTCACCTCCTTGCCGCGCCGCACCGCCTCGCGGAGCAGGTCCATCAGCGCCGAGTCGGTGCCGGTGCGGTAGATGGTCTGCTTGATCGCCAGCACCTGCGGGTCGAGAACGGCTTCGCGCAGGAAGGCGAGGACGCCGTCGAAGCTCTCGAAAGGTTGGTGGATCAGCACGTCGCCGCGCTGCAGGCGGTCGAAGAAAGACTGGCCGGGCGACAGCGTGATCGGATACGACGCCTTGTAGGGCGCAAAGCGCAATGCCTTGAACTGCGGTTCGTCGAGCAGGTCGATGAGCTGCGTGAGCCGCGCGAGATTCACCGGACCGTGCACGCGATAGAGCGATTTCGGGGGCAGGTTGAACTGCGCCAGCAGAAAGCTCGCCAGCGACTCTGCGCAACTGGCCGAAACTTCCAGCCGCACGGCCTGCCCGTAATGGCGGTGTTCCAGGCCTTGGCGCAAGGCGGTGCGCAGGTTCTTCACGTCTTCTTCGTCCACCGCCAGGTCCGAATGGCGCGTGACGCGAAACTGAGAGAAGTCGCCCACCTCGCGCCCCGGGAACATGCTGGAGAGATGTGCGCGCACGATGCTCGACAGCGCGACGAACAGCGTCTTGCCGCCCGACACCTTCGCCGGCATGCGGATCAGCCGCGGCAGCACGCGCGGCACCTTCAGGATCGCGATCGGGTTCTCGCGCCCGAAAGCGTCCTTTCCGCCGAGGCGCACGATGAAATTCAGCGACTTGTTCGCCACCTGCGGAAACGGGTGCGACGGGTCGAGCCCGACCGGGATGAGCAAGGGGCGAACCTCGCGCTCGAAGTAGTCGTGCACCCACTTGCGCTGGGCCGGGTTGCGTTCGCCGTGCGAAATGATGCGCACGCCATGCTCGGAAAAGGCCGGCATCAGCGCGTCGTTGTAGAGCGCGTACTGCGTGCCGACGAGCGCGTGTGCGCTCTCGGCCAGGCGCTCGAACGATGCGACGGTCTCGTTGCCCTTGGCCTCGCCCAGGCTGGCCGCGATCAGGTGCGGCGCCGCACGCACCTCGAAGAATTCGTCGAGATTGGACGACACGATGCACAGGTAGCGCAGCCGCTCGATGAGCGGCACTTCGGGCCGATGCGCCCAGTCGAGCACCCGCTGGTTGAAGGCGAGGATGGCGTGATCGCGATCGAGCAGGGTCAGCATCGGCGCGGGCGGCGCCGCATCGGTGGCTGGGGGCGTTTCGGCCACTGAGGGGGCCGTCTTGGGCAACATGGTCACGAATTCTGGCGCAAGGGCCGTGGAAGCCGCTGTCAGCGGGAATATGACAGTGTCGAGGGCCTTCATGACATTTTCGTGACGCCGTCACATCCCGCGAACAGGGGCCTTTCAGTTGCCCAGGAAGTGCTTGCGGTAGCGCGGCGGCAGGTCGTCGATGCGCATCAGCATCGGCAGGTCGGCCGTGTTGAAGTCCGGGTCCCAGGCCGGTGCGCCCAGCACCTTGGCGCCGAGCCGCAGGTAACCCTTGATCAGCGCCGGCGGATCGACCGCGAGCTGCGTGTCGAGCCGTTCGACCGGCAGCGGCAGGCGCGGCTGCACCTGGTACTGGATCGGCGCCATGTGCGTGGTCGACAGCTGGCGCCAGATGCTGGCTGCCGCGTCGCCGTTGCGCGCGCCCTCGTGGCACATCGGAATGCTCGCGCAGCCGATCATGGTGTCGAGCTTGTTGCGATGCATGAAGCCGGCGAGCGCGCCCCACAGCGCGAGGATCACCCCGCCCTGCCGGTGGTCGCGGTGCACGCAGCTTCGGCCCAATTCGACCATCCGCTCGCGCAGGTCGCGCAGGCGCGTCAGATCGAACTCGGTGTCGCTGTACGTGCTACCGATGCGGCGCGCCTGCGCAGGTGTCAGCACACGGTAGGTGCCGATGACCTGGCCGCTCTGCTCGTCGCGCACCAGCAGGTGTTCGCAGAAGTCGTCGAACAGGTCGATGTCGTGGCCTTCGAGCGGCGTCGTGAGCCGCGCGCCCATTTCGCCGGCGAACACCTCGTAGCGCAGGCGCTGGGCCGCGCGCACATCGTCTTGATGGCGCGCCCAGCTCACGGTGATGCCGGGGCCTGATGGACGGGTGGGAACGGGCGTGGGCACCGGCACGGCGGCCACCGGCGTCGGCAGGCGTGTCGAAGGCGGAGCGCGCCAGAAGGCGGGGCGGGCACCCAGTTGGGCGATCGCGAACATCGGATTGGGCAGTTCTTGCATGAGGACCCTTTACGTTGGCGCGAGTCTCCTTCGCCGAAGTGAAAGTGCCGTGTCGCTCCGATGGCAGTTGCGTGACGCCCGCATGCCGGTCTAATCTGAGCAACCCGAAAGGAGTGACCATGGCCGATGAATCGCATATCGAGGTCGAGACCCGACGCCACCAGATGTTCCCGGTGCTCGATGCGCCCGACCTCCAGCGCATGCGCCGCTTTGGCAGCGTGATGCGCTACGCCGCTGGCGAATGCATGTTCAGGGCCGGCGAACCGGGCCTCGGAATGTTCGTGCTGCTCGAAGGCACCGTGGGCATCACGCAGCGCGACGGCCTCGGCCACACCGTGCCCATCGGTCAGCAGGGGCCGGGGCAGTTCATGGCCGAGATCGCCCAGCTCTCGGGCCGCCCGTCGCTGGTCGACGGCCATGCAGAGACCGCGGTAGAAGCCTTGTTGATTCCGCCGGACCAACTGCGTGCGCTGATCATTGCCGAGGCCGACCTGGGGGAGCGCGTGGTGCGCGCACTGATCCTGCGCCGCGTCGCGTTGATCGAGTCGGGCGCCAGCGGGCCGGTGCTGATCGGCCCGCCCAACACGGCAGACGTGCGGCGGCTGCAGAATTTTCTGAGCCGCAACGGTTATCCCTACCAGGTCGTCGATTCGACGCTGGACACCGACGCGGCCGCCCTGCTCGAACAGTACGGCGAGGCCACGCTGCTGGTCGCCTGCCCCAACGGCGCAGTGTTGGCGAACCCCACCGAAGACGCGCTCGCACGCTGCCTTGGCATGATCGACAGCGACGCGCACGACGACCTGTTCGATGTGATCGTGGTCGGCGCAGGGCCGGCCGGCCTGGCGACGGCGGTGTACGCGGCGTCCGAAGGGCTGCGCGTGATCGTGCTCGACTGCCGCTCCTACGGCGGCCAGGCCGGCGCCAGCGCCCGCATCGAGAATTACCTGGGCTTTCCCACGGGTATCTCGGGCGGCGCGCTGGCCGGGCGCGCGTACGTGCAGGCGCAGAAATTCGGCGTCGAGATGCTCATCCCGGCGGAGGTGGCCTCGCTCGACTGCGGCGGCGCGGCGCATGGGGAGATGGCCGTGTACCTGGCCGACGGACGGCGGCTGCGCGGGCGCACCGTGGTGATCGCAAGCGGCGCGCGCTATCGCCGTCCCGATGTGCCGCGACTGCATGACTTCGAGGGCCGCGGCATCTGGTACTGGGCCTCGGCCCTCGAAGCGCGCACCTGCGCCCAGCAAGAGGTCGCCCTCGTCGGCGGCGGCAACTCGGCCGGTCAGGCAGCGGTGTTCCTGTCGCGGCACGCATCCAAGGTCAACGTGCTGGTTCGTGGTCCCTCGCTGGCCGCCAGCATGTCGCGCTATCTGATCGATCGGATCGAGGCCGCGCCCAACATCGAACTGCACCCATACACCGAACTCGTCTCGCTGCACGGCGATCCAGCCACCGGCCTCGACGGCGCCACATGGCGCAGCCGCCAGACCGGCGAAGCCTACGACTGCCCCGCACGCAATATCTTCCTCTTCGTCGGCGCCGAACCCGAGACCACATGGCTGGCTGGCTGCGATGTGTCCGTCGACCGCCATGGCTTCGTGCTCACTGGCGCTGCGGCCAGTGGCGGCTTCCCAGCACGGCAGGCCGCCGCGCTGGAGTCGAGCGTGCCGGGCGTTTTTGCCGTGGGTGACGTGCGTTCGGGCTCGGTCAAGCGCGTCGGCGGCGCCATTGGTGAAGGCGCCGCCGTCGTCGCGCAGATCCACCAGCATCTGGCCGCGCAGGCACGCATCGCCTGAGCACCCACCGGTCGAGCAACGGCCATCGCAGTCGCGCGTGCGCGGCGCCCAAGGCCGTCGGCGGATATGCTGGCGGCTCTCTAACGTCAGCAGGAAAGACCGTCATGTCGCAAGCACCGATCGATGTCTATTCATGGCCCACACCAAACGGCCACAAGGTCCACATCATGTTGGAGGAATGCGGCCTGCCGTATGTGGCGCATCCGGTGAACATCGGCAAGGGCGACCAGTTCGCGGCGGACTTCCTTGCGATCAGCCCGAACAACAAGATCCCGGCCATCGTCGACCCTCAGGGGCTGGACGGCCAGCCGATGTCGCTCTTCGAATCCGGCGCCATCCTGGTCTATCTCGCCAGCAAGACGGGGCAATTGCTGCCGCAATCGGACCGCGCCAGGTTCGAAGTGCTGCAATGGCTGATGTTCCAGATGGGCGGCGTCGGGCCGATGCTCGGGCAGGCACACCACTTTCGCTTGTACGCCCCGGAGAAACTGCCCTATGCCATCGAACGCTACACCAACGAAGCCCGCCGGCTCTACGGCGTGATCGACAGGCGCCTTTCGCAAAGCGCTTTCGTCGGCGGGCCGGAATACTCGATCGCGGACATTGCGATCTTCCCTTGGCTGCGCAATTGGGAGAATCAAGGCATCGTGTTGAGCGACTTTCCCCATCTGAAAACCTGGTTCGAAGCCATGGCCGCACGGCCCGCCGTACAGCGCGGCGTGAAGGTGCTTGCCGACCTCAGAAAGCCACTGACCGGCGACAAGGAACGCGACATCTTGTTCGGTAAAAGTCAGTACGCCAAAAGATGAGCGAACACGAAAACGAAAAATACGGTCCGGAGCAGGCTAGAATCGAGGGCTTGTCGGGGCGTAGCGCAGCCTGGTAGCGCATCTGGTTTGGGACCAGAGGGTCGAAGGTTCGAATCCTTTCGCCCCGACCAAGAGAAAAGTGAATGCCTGCAGAGTTGAAGAACTCTGCAGGCATTTTGCTTGGGGTGCGTCCTCGGTCTTGTCTTTGCGCCGAATTCCGATCTCTGTCGCGAGGCACACCGCGTGGCAGAATTCTCCGTCTTCCTTCGAGGCACCTTCCTCGCGCGCTTCACTTCTGCCCGTAGCTCAGTTGGATAGAGCACCTGCCTTCTAAGCAGGTTGTCGGGGGTTCGATCCCCTCCGGGCAGGCCACTCAACCGTTCGGTGCGAAGGCAGCAGCCGCATCCGGCCTTCAAGTCTTCAGCGGTTTGGATCGAGCAGACTTCCCGCTTCGTCATAGGCATGCGCGACGGGGGCGTCGCGCTGCACCCTTTCAATGTCGGCAAGCGCATCCGCGCGTTGCGGAAAGCTCTCGCTGCTGCGAGCGTACAAAGCATTGCTTTCACGCGAACGAAGCTCCCAGCTCCATTGCGCGTTCGGTGCGTTCAGCAAGACGAAGTTCATAAGGGCTCCTCGACAGTGGGTCGTGGGCACAAGTCCCACCGACGTTCATGAATGACCGCAGTCTCCATGATCGCTTTTGGCATGTATTTGATCAAGCGCTTGTAGCCACTGATCCAGAGCCTTACTTCAAGGTGCCGAAACCAAAGGGCTTGGACAGCGGATTGGCATCGGCCTCCGCCGCCAAGGGAGGTGCCGCCTGACGGGGGCCAACATCAAAGTCATCGATCAACGCCTGCAGCGCCACCAACCCTGCAGCCATCGACTCGGCATAGCTCCGAACGGAGCGCGACGCGACGTCAAGTGGCGTCCACTCGGCGCCGTCGTGCTCGAGAAGGCGCCACAAGAAAACGCCCGGCTTTGTCTCTTCGACGGTGACGGCGATCGAGCGCATCTGGTTTGACATTGGTCTAGTGTGCAGCAGCGTCGTGGCGCCGTCTGCCGGCCACTGCCTACGAGGTGGCGCGGCGTGTCGGGGCAGGTGTGAAGCGTAGCGGGGCCTCGTGCGCTGAGGCGTTGTTCAGACCCCTTGATAAAGGGTTCCCAGCGGATCGAAAACAAGCGCACCGGGAGCTTTGCCGCGCACGGCATGAATCGCCCTGAAAACCTGCTCGCGATCGGTGAATGCCGTAGCGCTCCGACAGACGGGTTGACCGTCGGCAGAGCGCAATTCCCACACCCACCGATCCCCGAGTTCCTGGATGACGACGAACTTCATGATCTTCCCCGGTCGAATTCCCATCCCCTGACGAAACGCTCTTTCGGCGAAAAAGGCCAAGCCGTCGGACAGGTGCGCCATTGATGCATCCCTTCGTCCTACATCTCCGCGCCGCTCGACGCGCATGACCCGATGCACGCTCTCATCCTTCGCCCAGGCTGCACGTTGCCCGACGAAGGCGACTGCAACGCACGCACATCGTCTCCCGCTTCTCTCAGGACTTCATCCATGCCGACAATTCTGCGAACCCTCATCAACGGAACCGCCCAAGACATTCAACTCGCCGACGCCTCGCCGGTCCCCCGTCTTGGAGAAATCGTGGAGACGGGCGTGTCCGACGAACCCGGCGCACAACGCCTGGAAGTGACCGAGGTGCGCTACGTGCTGGCCGCCGGCACGCTGAATGCCATCGTGGAATGCCGCGCGCCGACGGTCGGATTGGCCAATCAGGGCGCCGATCCCGCGCGCTGAGCAATGACGGCTGACGTCATGGCTTGGCCTTGCCGCGGTCAACGCAGCGTTGCCGGTCGCGGCATCATCGGGGAATGCATTTCTTCCTTCAAATTCGCAGGCGCGCACCGCTGGGCTTGGTGGCACGATGAGCCTCGACCGCCGTCATTTTTTACAGACCGGTGCCGCCGCGGTCGTTGCGCTCCTCGGCGAATCGGGCCTGGCCCGCACTCTCTCGCCTGACCGTCGCGGCGCGTTGCTCGGCTTCGGCCCGGTGCCGGCGACGCTGTTCGACGGCATCACCGTGCCGCCCGAATATGCGGCCGATGTGCTCTACCCCTGGGGCGCTCCGACTGGTATTGCGGGTGCCATGCCGGCTTTTTCACCCGATGCAAGCAACAGCGCGGCCGACCAAACATTGCAGGCGGGCATGCACCACGACGGCATGCACTTCTTCGCGCTTCGCCAAGACGGTCGGCGCGGGCTGCTGGTGATGAACCACGAGTACACCGACGAGCGGCTGTTGCACACGGACGGTGTCGCGCCGTGGACCGCAGAGAAAGTGCGCAAATCGCTGCATGCCATGGGCGTCTCGGTGATCGAGGTCGAGCGCACTGCGCAAGGGTGGCGCCAGGTGCTGCCGTCGCGCCATGCCCGCCGCATCCATGGCGCCACGCCGATGCGCATCGCCGGCCCCGCCGCCGGCACCCCTTGGATGCAGACCGCGGCCGATGCGTCCGGCCGCCGGGTGTTCGGCACCTTCGCCAACTGCGCCATGGGCGTCACGCCATGGGGCACCTACCTGACCTGCGAAGAGAATTTCCACGGCTACTTCGGCGGCCCGAAGGAGGCGGCGGCCGATGTCACTCCCGAACAGCGGCGTTACGGAACCGTGCCCGGGACGCAGTGGGTGGAGTACTGGCGTTTCGACGAGCGCTTCGATCTTTCGAAGCACCCCAACGAAGCCCACCGCTTCGGCTGGGTGGTCGAGATCGACCCCTTCGACCCCACCTCCACACCCGTCAAACGCACGGCGCTGGGCCGCAAGCGCCAGGAAAGCGCCACCTGCACGCTGACGCGCGACGGCCGCGTCGCCGTCTACATGGGCGACGACGCCGCCTTCGAATACATCTACAAGTTCGTGAGCCGCGACCGGGTGCACAAGGGCCAGGACGCCACCGCGCGCGCTGCCAACCGCACGCTGCTCGACGAGGGCACGCTCTACGTCGCGCGCTACGACGCCGACGGCAGGGGCCGCTGGCTCGAACTGGTCCATGGCCGCGGTGGCGTCGACGAAGCGAGCGGGTTCGCCGACCAGGCGCAGGTCGTGGTCCACGCGCGTCTCGCTGCCGACGTGGTCGGTGCGACGAAGATGGACCGGCCCGAGTGGATCGCGGTGCATCCGCACACGGGCGAGGTCTACGTCACGCTGACCAACAACGCGCTGCGCGGCGCACCGGGCAAGCCCGCAGCCGACGCAGCCAACCCGCGCGCGCCGAATCTGTTCGGCGGAATCCTTCGCTGGCGAGAGGACGACGGCGATGCCGCGAGCCTGTCGTTCGCGTGGGACCATTTCGTCCAGGCCGGCGACCCCGCACTGCCCGACATCGGCGCCCGTTACCCGCAGCCCGACGACGACGCCTTCGGTTCGCCCGACGGACTGCATTTCGACAGCGGCGGGCTGCTGTGGATCCAGACCGACATGAGCGGCCAGGCGATCGGCACCGGCACCCACGCCGCGCTGGGCAACAACCAGCTGCTGTGCGCCGACCCAGCGAGCGGACGCATCCGCCGCTTCCTGGTCGGGCCGAACGGCTGCGAGATCACCGGCTGCGTCGTGACGCCCGACCGCCGCACGCTGTTCGTCAACGTGCAGCACCCCGGCGAACGCCGCGACAACGGCACCGGCGCACTCAACAGCGCCTGGCCCGACGGCACGCTGCCGGCAAGCACACGACCGCGCTCGGCCACGGTCGTGGTGCAGCGACGCGACGGTGGCATCGTCGGCACCTGAGCCTGCGGCAAGAAAACACGCACACCCTGTCCATGACCACCCTCCCCACTCCCCCTGCACCGCTTGCCGAGGTTCGCGTGCTGAGCCTCGCGCTCAACCTTCCCGGCCCCGCCGCGCTGATGCGCTGCCGGGCGATGGGCGCCGACTGCGTGAAGTTCGAGCCGCCCGCCGCACCCGGGTCGTCGGCCGATCCGATGAGCGTCTACGCGCCCGCAGCCTATGCCGAGATGCACGAAGGCATCGCATGCTTGCAGGGTGACCTCAAGACGCCTGACGGCCGTGCGCAACTCGACGACGAAATCGCAAGGGCCGATGTGCTGATCACCTCGTTCCGCCCATCGGCGCTCGACAAGCTCGGGCTCGGCTGGGACGCATTGCACGCCCGGCATCCGCGCCTGTCGATGGTCGCCATCGTCGGTGCGCCGGGTGCCCGTGCCGAGGAGCCCGGCCACGACCTGACCTACCTGGCGGAGAGCGGGCTGGTCACGGGTTGCGAACTGCCGCCCACGCTCTACGCCGACATGGCAGGGTCGTTGATGGCGAGCGAGGCCGTGCTGCAGGCGCTGCTCTACCGCGGCATGCATGGCCGCGGCACGCGCATCGAGGTGGCGCTGTCCACCGCCGCGCACTACCTCGCACTGCCGCGCCAGTGGGGGCTCACGCAGCCCAGTGGATCGGTGGGCGGTGCGCATGCGGGCTACCGGGTGTACCCCTGCCTGGACGGGCGCGTTGCGCTGGCGGCGCTCGAACCGCACTTCGCGCAGCGGCTGTGCGCGGCGGCGGGATTGGGGGCCGAAGCAGGCAATGCGATGTTCAGATCGTCCACGCACACGGCGATCGCCGGCTTCGTCGCGGGCCTCGACTGCGAGGCACTGGAGGCGTTGGCAAAGCAGCACGACTTGCCGCTGCACGTGTTGCGCGATCCTGCCCGACCGGAATGACCCTGCGCAGATGGACTGTCATAAATTTGTCATACGCAAGTTGCGACAATCCTTCGATCGGCGGGCCTTCGCAAGCGCCACATCCATCGGGAATTACCCGGTGAACTCGCACTGGGCCCGCACCCCCACACCTTTGAAGGATCACCCGTGAACGCCATCAAATCCGCCCGCAAGTTCATCGTCGCGAATCCATCGAGCGAGTCGGCACGCACGCTCGCTCAACTCGTGCTCGCGCTCGAATCGGAGACGCAGTTCAACGTCGCCGACCTCTACAAGCTCGACCTGGAAACCTTCGACATCGCCATCGACATCCTCAAGGAATGGCGCATCGACCGCTACTACGCGGGCAAGGCCAAGCTGTTCGATCTGTCGATGCAGGTGACAGGCCTGCCGAGCTGAGTTTCGGCCCTCCTGCCGTCGCCCGCGAAGAGCCCGCCATCCGGCGGGCTCTTCGCATTTCAGCGGTCGGAGAGAATGCCCGCTTCTTTACTCCCGCTCTCTCCGATGAAGCGCCAAGGCCAGCTCGTTCGATGGGAAAGCGCGCGAGGCTTCGGCTTCATCCGCTCGCCCGACATCTCCGCCGATGTCTTCGTGCACCTGCGCGATTTTGTCGACCGCGGCGTGGCGCCGCAGGTGGGCATGGCACTGCGGTTCGACGAGATCCACGTCGGCGGCAAGGGGCCGCGCGCGATGGCGGTCGAGGCGATCGGAGCGACACATCGCCGGCCGGCCGGTCCGCCACCCCCGATACCGGCCTCGGCCCGCCACCGCCTCCCCGCTGCGCCGGAACGACACCGGAGACGCGAGGCCGCACCCGCGCCATCGTCCGCCTTGCTTTTTATCGTGCTCGCACTCGGCTACGTCGCGCTGGTGGGCTACGGCGTCTGGACATTGCGCATTCCAGTGATCGCCGTGGGCGGGTCGTTGTTGGTGAGCCTGCTCGCCTTCTTTGTCTACGGTTTCGACAAGAACGCGGCTGAAACCGGGCGCTGGCGGACGAAAGAAAGCACCCTGCACCTGCTCGCACTCATCGGCGGCTGGCCGGGTGCGTGGTGCGCGCAACGCGTTTTCCGTCACAAGGTGCGCAAGGCAGGCTTCATGACGGTGTATTGGGCGACAGTGCTGGCGCACATCACGGCCGTGGCGGCCTGGGTCTTGCGCTTCTTGCCATCGGGCCTCACGGCCCTCTGACGCTCAGCGCGCCTTGCGGAAGCCCTTGCCGGGCACGCCGCTCGGCGCACGCGCAGCGCCGGTCTCGCGCGGAGGCAGGCCGGTGTGCTGCGTCAGCATGCGCCCCTTAGACGGCTTCACGGGCGTGAGCTTGACCGGCGCGGCCTTGGCCGTGGGCGGCACGGCCGTGGAGTTCTTCTTGCGCGCGCTGGTGTAGCCACCATCGGTCAGCGGCTGCCAGGTCGGGATCAGGTGGTGCTTGCCGTTGCCGATCAGGTCGGCGCGGCCCATGCTCTTCAAGGCTTCGCGCAGCAGCGGCCAGTTGTTGGCATCGTGGTAGCGGAGGAACGCCTTGTGCAGGCGGCGGCGCTTGTCGCCGCGCACGATGTCCACCGTCTCGCTCTCGCGCGTGATCTTGCGCAGCGGGTTGCGGTTGGTGTGGTACATCGTCGTTGCCGTGGCCATGGGCGACGGATAGAACGTTTGAACCTGGTCGGCGCGGAAGCCGTTCTTCTTCAGCCAGATGGCGAGGTTCATCATGTCCTCGTCGCTGGTGCCCGGGTGCGCCGCGATGAAGTACGGGATGAGGTACTGCTTCTTGCCCGCCTCGGCCGAGAACTTCTCGAACATCTGCTTGAACTTGTCGTAGCTGCCGATGCCGGGCTTCATCATCTTCGTGAGCGGGCCCTGCTCGGTGTGCTCGGGCGCGATCTTCAGGTAGCCGCCGACGTGGTGCTGCACCAGTTCCTTCACGTACTCGGGGCTCTGCACGGCCAGGTCGTAGCGCAGGCCGGAACCGATCAGGATCTTCTTGATGCCCTTCAACGCACGCGCCCGGCGATAGATCTTGATGAGCGGATCGTGGTTGGTGCCCAGGTTCGAGCAGATGCCCGGGTACACGCAGCTGGGCTTGCGGCAGGCGGCCTCGATCTCGGGGCTCTTGCAGCCGAGCCGGTACATGTTGGCCGTCGGGCCGCCCAGGTCGGAGATGGTGCCGGTGAAGCCGCTCACGCTGTCGCGGATGGCCTCGACCTCCTTGATGATCGAGTCTTCCGAACGGCTCTGGATGATGCGGCCCTCGTGCTCGGTGATCGAGCAGAAGGTGCAGCCGCCGAAGCAGCCGCGCATGATGTTCACGCTGAAGCGGATCATTTCCCACGCGGGAATCTTGGTCGCGCCGTCGTGGCTGCCGTTCTCGTCGGCGTAGCTCGGATGCGGACTGCGCGCGTACGGCAGGTCGAACACATGGTCCATCTCGGCCGTGGTCAGCGGGATGGGCGGCGGGTTGATCCACACGTCGCGCGCGGTGTTGCCTTCGCCATGCGCCTGCACCAGGGCGCGCGCGTTGCCGGGGTTCGTCTCGAGGTGCAGCACGCGGTTGGCGTGGGCGTAGAGCACCGGGTCGGCGCGCACCTGCTCGTACGACGGCAGGCGGATCACCGAGCGATCGCGCGGCGGCACCTTGAGCTTGACCGAGGGGTTGGCGACGAAAGTGATGGGCTTGATGGCCGGGTTCACATCGGCCGAGCGCGCACGCACCGCGGCGATGGCCTTGGCACCGGCCGCTTCGGCGGTGGCAGCCACGACCTGGGCTTCGTCTTCCTTGGCACACGTCGCGCCGTTGGCCTTGGCTTGGTCCGACACCATGAGGTAGGGGTTGACGTGCGCCTCGACGCGGCCGGGTTCGTCGACGCTGGTCGAGTTGATCTCGAACCAAGCCTCGGGTGTTTCACGGCGTACGAAGGCGGTGCCGCGCACGTCGGTGATCTGCTGCACCGGCTCCTTGGCGGCCAGGCGGTGCGCGATCTCGACGATGGCGCGCTCGGCATTGCCGTACAGCAGCAGGTCGCACTTCGCATCGACCACGACCGAGCGGCGGACCTTGTCCGACCAATAGTCGTAGTGCGCGATGCGGCGCAGGCTGCCTTCGATGCCGCCCAGGATGATGGGCACGTCGCTCCAGGCTTCCTTGCAGCGCTGGGAGTAGACGATGGCCGCGCGGTCGGGCCGCTTGCCGCCGATGTCACCGGGCGTGTAGGCGTCGTCGCTGCGGATCTTCCGATCGGCCGTGTACCGGTTGATCATCGAATCCATGTTGCCCGAGGTCACGCCGAAGAACAGGTTGGGCTTGCCCAGCGCCTTGAAGGGCTCGGCGCTCTGCCAGTCGGGCTGCGCGATGATGCCGACGCGAAAGCCCTGCCCTTCGAGCATGCGGCCGATCACCGACATGCCGAAGCTGGGGTGGTCGACGTAGGCATCGCCGGTGACCACGATCACGTCGCAGCTGTCCCAGCCGAGGGCCTCCATCTCCTTGCGCGAAGTCGGCAAGAACTTCGCCGTGCCAAACCGAGCCGCCCAGTACTTGCGGTAGCTGGTCAGCGGCTTGGCGGCGCGCGCGAAAAAGGAGACGTCGACTGGGGCGTTCATCGGGGAAGGTATGGAGCCGGCGAGGTGGCGCGCTGGGCAAGCGCCCCCGAAAGGCAACCCGCGATTGTAGGTGTTGCGCCCCTTCGTGTCGCCTGCGCACCGCAGTGCCCCGACCGGCCTCAGGGACGCTTGCGGGGCGTCGTGGGCCTAAACCGAAAGCTGGGTGGTGGACAGCACTTCCTTGAGCACCATGAAACTGCGGATCTGCCGCACGCCCGGCAGGTAAAGCAGTTGCTCGGCATGCAGCCGGTTGAAGCTCTCGTGGTCGCGCGTGCGCAGCATCATGAAGTAGTCGAATTCTCCCGTGACCACATGGCATTCGAGGCAGCCCGACACTTTCTGCACGGCCTTCTCGAAATCGGCGAAGGAGTCGGGCGTGGAGCGGTCGAGCACCACACCGATCATCACCAGCATGCCGGCTTCGAGCGCGCGGGGCTCCAGCAGCGCGACGATGCCGCGGATCAGTCCCATCGCCTTGAGTCGCTCGACCCGACGCAGGCAGGCCGGCGCGCTGAGATTGACCTTGGCTGCCAGGGCGACGTTGGAGATCGAGGCGTCCCGCTGCAGCACACGCAGGATGGCGCGGTCCGTGCGGTCCAGTGCATCCATCAACGGCTCAGCAGAGGCTCCGCTGACATTTCGGCGTTTTGTTGTGGCCATGGTCTGATCTCCGCAATAAAAAAACGAAAGCCAGCTTCCCAGTGACGTTGGGTTCGGTGTGTAGCGCCTATTTTGCAACCCTGTGGCGTGCCTTCATTCCTAAGATCGAGTCAGACGTTTGCAGTCGGACACAACACCCCAGGACCTGACCATGAATCTTCAGAAATTCCCGCGCTACCCGCTCACCTTCGGGCCGACGCCGATTCAGCCGCTCAAGCGGCTCAGCGCCCACCTCGGCGGCAAAGTCGAGCTTTATGCCAAGCGCGAGGACTGCAACAGCGGCCTGGCCTTCGGCGGCAACAAGACGCGCAAGCTCGAATACCTCATCCCCGAGGCGATCGAAGGCGGCTACGACACGCTGGTGTCGATCGGCGGCATCCAGTCGAACCAGACGCGCCAGGTCGCGGCGGTGGCAGCGCACCTCGGCATGAAGTGCGTGCTGGTGCAGGAGAACTGGGTCAACTATTCCGACGCGGTGTACGACCGAGTCGGCAACATCGAGATGTCCCGCATCATGGGCGCCGACGTGCGGCTCGACGCTGCAGGCTTCGACATCGGCATCCGCAAGAGCTGGGAAGACGCGATGGAGAGCGTGCGTCAGGCCGGCGGCAAGCCCTTCCCGATTCCTGCGGGCTGCTCGGAGCACCCGAAAGGCGGCCTGGGCTTCGTGGCCTTTGCCGAAGAAGTGCGCCAGCAGGAAGCCGAGATGGGCATCAAGTTCGACTACGTCGTCGTCTGCGCCGTGACTGGCAGCACACACGCCGGCATGGTGGTCGGCTTCGCCGAAGATGGCCGTGCCGACCGCGTGATCGGTATCGACGCCTCGGCCAAGCCGCAGCAGACCTTCGACCAAGTGCTGCGCATCGCCAAGAACACCGCCCAGCTGGTGGAACTCGGGCGCGACATCACCGAGAAGGACGTGGTGCTCGACACGCGCTTCGGCGGTCCGGAATACGGTCTGCCGAACGAAGGCACGCTCGAGGCGATCCGCCTGTGCGCCCGCATGGAAGGCATGCTGACCGACCCGGTGTACGAAGGCAAGTCGATGCACGGAATGATCGAGAAGGTGCGGCTCGGCGAGTTCCCGGCCGGCTCCAAGGTGCTCTACGCCCACTTGGGCGGCGTACCGGCGCTGAACGCCTACAGCTTTCTCTTTCGCAACGGCTGAGCGAGGCGCACCTCGGCGCGATCCCGCGTTACGCGCCGCCGGAAAGGTTTACTGCATCGACCAGCCGTGGCTCACCACCAGCGACTGGCCGGTCAGCGCGTTGGTCGGGAAGGCGGCGAACAGCAGGGCCACGCGTGCCACGTCCTCGACCGTGGTGAATTCGCCGTCGACAGTGTCCTTGAGCATCACGTTCTTGATCACCTGCTCTTCCGTGATGCCCAGCGTCACGGCCTGTTCCGGAATCTGCTTGTCGACCAGCGGCGTGCGCACGAAGCCTGGGCAGATCACATTGGCGCGCACGCCGTGCTTGCCGCCTTCTTTCGCCACCGTTTTCGACAGGCCGATGAGGCCGTGCTTGGCCGTGACGTAAGGTGCCTTGAGCAGCGAGGCCTCTTTCGAGTGCACCGAGCCCATGTAGATCACGCTGCCGCCGCGGCCCTGCGCGTACATGTGCTTGAGGCAGGCCTTGGTCGTCAGGAAGGCGCCGTCGAGGTGGATCGCCAGCATCTTCTTCCAGTCGGCGAAGCTGAACTCCTCCACCGGATGAACGATCTGGATGCCGGCATTGCTCACCAGGATGTCGATGCCGCCGAAGGCCTTCACGCCCTGCTCCACCGCGGCATCGACCTGCTCCTCGCTGGTCACGTCCACGCCCACGCCGATGGCTTGTGCGCCGCCGGCCTTCAGTTCTGCCGCGGTCGCATCGGCCGCCGTCTTGTTCAGGTCGGCGATGACGACCTTGGCGCCTTCCTTGGCGAAGAGGATGGCGATCTCCTTGCCGATGCCGCTGGCCGAGCCGGTGATGAAAGCGACCTTGTCTTGAAGTTGCATGGTGTGTCCTTGGATGAAGCGTGGAACAGAAAAAGTGGTTGCGACGATGAGCCTAAAAGCGGTGCCTTTGGTCAGGCTGACCGCCGTGCGCGCCGTTCACCGCGGCTCGCCTGCGGTGGGCAATTGCAGTGGCCGCCGTACACGGCGCGCGTTCGGCTCGGTCAGGTCGAAGGTGGTCACGCCGTTGAACCGCGAGGCCTCTTTCAGCAACTCCGGGTGGTCAAGCGTGTTGCGGATGTCGCGCACGCCGGCCTCCCAGTGGTCGTCGACCGAGGCGCGTGAAAACTCGTAGTCCTTCGATTCGCGCTCGTAGTGCTTGTCGCGGTAGATGAGGTGCACGATCTCGATCGGCTGGTGCGTGAGTTGCGCACACACCGCCGCGACGGCCGGGTCCTTGCGCAGGCGCTCGGGCAGCTTCTCCATCAGGTCGGCGATGGCCTGCTGCAGGTTCATGTTGGCCGCCAGCGCATCGGTGTTCATGCGGGTGCGGCTCGAGTAAGTGATGTCCTTCTGACGTTCCAACGCGTCGGCCAGCGTGCGTGGCATCGCGCCGTGGGCGCTGAAGAGGTCGACCTGCAGCACCATCAGCGGCTGGGTGCGCGGATGCGTGTCGAGCACGTACTGCAGCGGCGTATTCGACACGATGCCGCCGTCCCAATAGTCTTCACCCTCGATGTGCACCGGCGCAAAGCCCGGCGGCAATGCGCCGCTGGCCATGATGTGCTCCGGCCCGATGCGTTGCACCGTGTTGTCGAAGTAGATCGAGTTGCCGCTGCGCACGTTGACCGCGCCCACGCTGAAGCGCGTCCCGCATTCGTTGATTCGATCGAAGTCCACCAGCTGCTCGAGCGTCGACTTCAGCGGCGCCGTGTCGTAGTAGCTCAGCACCGGCGCAGCGCCGCCCATCAGCAGCGCAGGCGTGCGCCGAGGCTCGAAGAAGCCGGGGATGCCGAACAGCGCCGCCGCGTTCGCGCTCCACTGGTTGAGCCACGCGCGGTCGCCGGCCCAGGTCGGCAGGCGCTGCGCCGGACCCGAGGACACGCGCTGCCAGAAGTCGTGCAGCCGCTCGACGCGCCGCTCGGGCGGGTTGCCTGCAATCAGCGCTGCATTGATCGCGCCGATCGACACGCCTGCCACCCAGTCGAGCGCCTTGTGATGCTCGGCCATGCCCGCGTAGACACCGGCCTGGTACGCGCCCAGCGCGCCGCCGCCCTGCAACACCAGCGCGCGGCGCGCGGTCGTGATGTCGATGCGAGGCGACGAAGCGGAGCCCTTGCGGCGGGCCTTGGATGGCGACGGGGAACGGGCGGTCGAGGTCATTCCCGCATTGGACACCCAGCGCGGCAGTCGTCGCCACTCGACGGTGGGAGATCGACCGCTGCGCAGGGCATTGCGATCTCGTGCACCCGCTCGCTGGCATCATCTGCGCGATGTCTTCCACTCTGCCCCCTTCTCACGACGTCATCCGCTTCTGGCGCGAGGCCGGCCCCGCCCGATGGTTCAAGAAAGACGCGGCTTTCGATGCCGAGTTCAAGGCCCGCTTCGAGACGGCACACCACGCGGGCGCGACCGGCGCGCTCGACGCATGGACCGCGGATGCCGAAGGCGCACTGGCCCTGCTGGTGCTGCTCGATCAGTTCCCGCGCAACGCCTGGCGCGGCAGCGGCCACATGTTCGCCACCGACGGCAAAGCCTTGGCCGTGGCGGGCGCCGCCATCGCGAAAGGCTTCGACCAGCAAGTCGACGCTGAGTTGCGCCCGTTCTTCTAAGTGCCGTACATGCACTCCGAAACGCTCGCGGACCAGGAGCGTTGCGTGGCCCTCTGCGCGTCGCTCGCCGGCGACACGGCGCGATTCGCGGCTCTGCATCGCGACATCGTCGCCCGCTTCGGCCGCTTTCCGCATCGCAACCAAGCCCTCGGGCGTGACACGACGCCCGAAGAACGGCGCTTTCTGGACGAAGGCGGATTCGCGGGCTAGCGGGAACTTTCAGGCATCGACGGGCTGGCTCGGCACGGCCGGGACCGGTGCCGGACCTGCTGCATGACGCAGCGAACCGAACTTGTGGGCGTACACCCAGGTGAACTCGGCCCCCAGCAGGAAGATCTGCGCCGAGTAGTAGACCCATACCAGCACCACCACCAGCGAGCCCGCGGCGCCGTAGCCCGAAGCCACGCTGCTCTTCCCGATGTACAGGCCGATGAGGTGCTTGCCGACAGTGAAGAGCAAAGCCGTGACGCCGGCACCGACCCACACGTCGCGCCATTCGACCTTCACCCGCGGCATCAGCTTGTAGATCATCGCGAAGATCACCGTGACCATGCCGAAGCTGAAAGCGAAGTTCACCCCCTGCGCCAGCACCTCCCACCCGCCGAAGACCGGTGCCCACCATTTGCCGAGCGCGGCGATCGCCGCGCTCGCGACCAGCGACACCATCAGCAAGAAGCCGATGCCCATGATCATGCTGAACGACAGCAAACGCACGCGCAGCAGGCTCAACATGCCGCCGCCGGTGTCGCGAGCGGGGGCACGCCAGATGCGGTCCATCGCGTCCTGCAGCTCGCCGAAGACCGTGGTGGCGCCCACCACCAACAATCCGATGCCGATCACCGTCGCGATGATGCCTTCGCGCGGCTTGTTGACCGCCTCCAGCATGCCCTGCACGGCCAGCGCGCCCTGTGCGCCCATGAGGCCAGACAGCTGGGCAAAGATTTCGCCACGCGCCGCCTCCTCGCCGAAGACGAGCCCGGCCACCGAAATCACGATCAGCAGCAACGGCGCCACGGAGAACACCGTGTAGTAAGCCAGCGCCGCACCCATGCTGGGGGCGTAATCGGCCTTCCAGGAAAGGAAGGCCTGCTTGGAGAGATCGAGGAGCGCACGACTTTGCATGGCGGCGAGTGTGGCAGGCGTGTTGCCGCGACCCTGTCGGCGCATCGCTTGTGCCGCCGACGGCAGCGCCGCCGCGCGGCCACGCCGATAATCGCCCCATGCACCCGCCCTCCCCGGACGCGGCAACGACGGCCGACCGGCCCCGGCCGCAATCGCCCCGCGACCTCTTCGTGTCCTTCACCTGGCTGGCGCTGCAGGGCTTCGGTGGGGTGCTGGCGATCGTGCAGCGCGAGGTGGTGGAGAAAAAGCGCTGGCTCACGCCCGACGAATTTCTCGAGGACTGGGCCGTGGCCCAGGTGCTGCCCGGCCCCAACGTGGTCAATCTGGCGGTGATGATCGGCGACCGCTACTTCGGTTTGCGCGGCGCCGCCGCGGCGCTGGCCGGCATGTTGACGGTGCCGCTGTTCGTGATCCTGGGGTTGGCCGTCCTCTACGCCCATTTCGCCGCCAATCCGCAGGTCGCCGGTGCCTTGCGCGGCATGGGGGCGGTGGCCGCCGGGCTGATCGCGGCCACCGGCATCAAGCTGATCCCGCAGCTGCGCAGGCACCCGCTGGGTTTCGGGCTTTGCCTCACGCTGGTCATGGTGGTCTTCGCGGCCATCGCGTTGGCGCGCATTCCACTGGGCTGGGTATTGATCGCCGTGGGCGGCGTCGCGTGCGGCGAAACCTGGCGGCGCATCGGCCGATGAGCACGTCGACCATGGCAAGGCGCACGGCATGACCCTCGTGATGCACTGGCACGACTGGGCGGCGCTGTTCGCGCAGTACCTCATGCTGTCGATGCTGTCCGTGAGCGGCGCCATCACCACCGTGCCCGACATGCACCGCTACCTGGTCGATCAGCACGGCTGGCTCAGCGAGGCGCAGTTCAGTTCTTCGGTCGCGATCGCGCAAGCAGCCCCTGGCCCCAACGTGCTGTTCGTCGGCCTCATGGGCTGGAATGTCGGGCTCAACGCCGGCGGCGGCATCGGCGCCGGCCCGCGGGCATGGCTGCTCGGGCTCTTCGGGCTGGCCATCACCATGACCGGCATCCTGCTGCCCAGCACCACGCTGACCTACTTCGCCACGCGCTGGGGTCACCGCAACCGCGACCGGCGTGAAGTCCGCGCCTTCAAGCAAGGCATGGCGCCGGTCGTGGTCGGCCTGCTGATCGCCACCGGTTGGGTGCTCGCTGCCGGCAACGACGTGGGCCATGCGCCGATGTGGCGCTTGTGGCTGCTCACCGCGACGGCGGCGTTCGTCGTCTGGCGCACGCGCCTGCATCTGCTGTGGCTGCTGGGCGCAGGCGCGCTGCTCGGCGCCCTCGGCTTCGTCTGATTTGTTCGATACCAGGAGAACTTCATGCAACTTCGTCCCCTCGGCCGCTCCGGCCTTCAGGTTTCGCCGGTGGCCTTCGGCGGCAACGTGTTCGGCTGGACCGTCGACGAAACACAGTCTTTCCGACTGCTCGACGCCTGGCTTGACGCCGGCTTCAACTTCGTCGACACGGCGGACGTGTATTCACGCTGGGTGCCCGGTCATGCCGGCGGCGAGTCGGAGACGATCATCGGCAAGTGGTTTCGCCAAAGCGGCAAGCGCAATCGCGTGGTGCTCGCCACCAAGGTGGGCAAGCCCATGGGTGAAGCCAAGCAAGGGTTGTCGGCCGCCTATATCCAAGAAGCTGTCGACGCTTCACTCAAGCGCCTGAAGACCGATCACATCGACCTCTACCAATCGCACGACGACGACGCCGGCACGCCGCTCGAGGAAACGGCAGAAGCCTTCGCCGCGCTCATCAAGGCCGGCAAGGTGCGCGCCATCGGCGCGTCGAATTTCAGCGCGCCGCGTCTGGCCGAAGCGCTCGACGTCTCCGAACGGATGGGCCTGCCGCGCTACGAGAGCCTGCAGCCGCTTTACAACCTGTACGACCGCGCTGTCTTCGAGGACGATCTGGAAGCGCTGTGCCTGGGGCGCGGCGTGGGCGTGATCAACTTCTACGCATTGGCCGCCGGCTTCCTGACCGGCAAGTACCGCAGCGAGGCCGATGCCGGCAAGAGCGCACGCGGTGCCAACACCACGAAAAAGTACCTGAACGCGCGCGGGCTGCGCATCCTTGACGCTCTCGATGTGGCCGCACGTGCACAAGGCGCTACGCCGGCCCAGGTGGCAATCGCCTGGCAGATCGCGCGCCCCGCGATCACGGCACCGATTGCCAGCGCCACATCCATTGCGCAGCTCGACGAGCTGACCAAAGCCGCCGCACTGACGCTCGATCCTTCGACAATCGCGCAGCTGGACGCGGCAAGCCAGGAAACCGGCGAAGAAGCGGCCAATCAGTAGGCACCCTCCGACATCGATTGGCGACGCGAACGCGCTGCGGAGACTGCCCAAGCCGCGCAACCTCAAGCGATCCTGTTTTGGAGATAAACAATGTCCTTCGCGCTTTACATGATCGGTTTCTTGATCTTCATGGCCGGTCTCATCTGGGGTGCTTCGGTTGCTGGTGTGCCCACCCTCTATATCGGTATCGGCGCGCTGATCTTGCTGGGCATTGGCATCTTCAGCGCAGTGGGCCGCACGCGAGGCAAGGACCCATCCTGAATGAAAAAGTCCGGGTCGGGCACAGGCTCGGATTCGGACCTCGGAAATAGAAAAAGCCCGCCCGGCGTGACTGCCGAGCGGGCTTTTTCATGACTCGGCGATTCAGATCACTTGGGGGCCGACGCGGCGCTGGCCGCGGCGTTGGCGGCATCGAGTGCCGAAGACGAGGAGGACGATGGCGCAGCCGCCGGGTCGGAGGCGGCCGGGGCCATCGGTGTGGCGGCGGCCGGCTCGCTGGGCGATGCGGGCGCCGGCGTCACCGCAGCCGGCGGGGGCGTCACGACAGCCGGCGCAGACTCTTCTTTCTTGCCGCAGGCGCTCAGAGCAGCCGCGGCAATGACGGCGGCGATCAGGATGGACTTTTGCATTTCAAATCTCCTTTGGTATGGCAACTGAAAGGAAAATTCTAGGCCGCCGATCCTGCATCAAAACGTGAGCGCGGCCCCGGCTTACAAGCCCAGTGTCGAGGCGGGAAATGCCGGTTTGGACTGGCGCAGACACTCGTCGATCCGTTCGCGCAGCGCGCGGCAGTGCTCGGGTCGCCCACTGGACACGCCACGGCTGTGTGCCGGATCGATGCGGTGCAGCGACCACGATGGCGTCCAGACCGCGCTGGGCACCGACGGCGCGCCGCTGCCGCTGCAAGCACGGGCGTCGACGATGTGGCTCCAGAGACGCCGCCATTCGACAAAGCGCGCGTGCGACCGATCAAACACCCCAAAGCTCTCCGCCACCAGCAACAGGCTTCGCCCGCTTGCGGCCCATGCCTGCAAGGCCGCGATGCTGGCGCGTTCGCCCAGGGGCCAGTCGGCGAAGTCGGAGTCGGCGAAAACGATCTCGCGCCAGCCCTGCTGCGCGGCGGCAGCCAGCGTCACGTGCAGGTGCGATTGAAAGGCCGTCCGCCCGTCGAATGGGCCGTCGGGCAGTTCGACGGCGCCTGCCTCAGTCGGCATGGGCCCATCCCGCTTCGCACCAGTCGCCCAGCAGCGCCAGGGCATCGTCGCTGGCGCGCGCCAGCTCCCGCGCATCGAGCACGCGCTGGTCCGCGAGCTTGCGCATCAGCGTCGCATCACGTCCACCGGCCCGAAAGCTTTCGCCGTTGATGTAGAGATGCCGCAGGTCGTAGAGCATGCGGGTGCGGCGGTCGAGCCGAACACCGTCGAGCCGGTCCGGCAATTCGCCAGGCTCGAACCACACGTTCGACTTCGGCTCGGTCATCGATTCGCCGAGCGCACGGTCGACCGCGTCGGGATCGCGCAGGACCGCCTCGACCGCTTGCCGCGCGAAACCTTGCAGTGCGACCGGCATGGCGGCTGGATGCTCGACCGCTGGCTGTGAGGCGTCGCGGTAATGCAGCTGAGGCGCTTCGTCCTGTTCGTCGGCCTGCGCCTCTGCGATGCGGGCCAGCAGATCGGCGCCCAAAGGCGCGGCGGCCGGCGAGCGCAGGCCGATCGAGCAGGTCATGCAGTCGTCGCCCATCGCCACGCCGTCGTGCGCGTAGCGCGGCGGCAGGTAGAGCATGTCGCCCGCTTCGAGCTCGAAGGTCTGCTCGGGTTCGAAATGCTGCAGCACCTTGAGCGGCATGCCGGGCTGGAGTCGAAGATCCTTCTGGCGACCGATCGACCAGCGGCGACGCCCATGTGCCTGCAGCAGGAAGACGTCGTAGCTGTCGAAATGCGCACCCACCCCGCCGGTGTCGCTCGCGTAGCTGATCATCAGGTCGTCGAGCCGCGCGTCGGGCAGGAAGTCGAAGCGGCGCATCAACGCGTGCGCACCCTCGTGATGCAGGTCGACGCCTTGCACCAGCAGCGTCCAGCCCGGCTGCTGCAACGGCGGAAGTGCGCGCCGCGCAAAAGGCCCGTGGCGCAGCGACCAGCCCTGGCCGCTCCGGCGGATCAGCCGCGACTCGACGCCGTCTTGCGCCGCCAGCCCGAACAGCGCGCCGCGCTCGACCGGTGGCACCATGCCGGGCACGGCCTGACGCACGAGCAATGGTTTCTTCTGCCAGTGGCGACGCATGAATTGCGCCGCCGTGAGGCCGCCCAGGAGCGTGAGAGGGGAATGAATGTCCATGGGAGAATTCTGCAATGGAAATTTCTGAACAATGCGTGGTCGGCCTGACCTGGACCATCAAGGACACCCTCGGCGACGTGCTCGACGTGCTTGACGATCCGGTGGAGTTCCTGGTGGGTGGTGACGATCTTTTTGACGCGATCGAGGCCGTACTGCAGGGCCATGAGCCGGGCGCCCGGGTGCAGATGCAGATCGAACCTGAACAAGCCTTCGGAGACTTCAACGATCAATTGCTTTTCCTGGAGCCGCGCACGCTGTTCCCTGAGGGCACCGAAGAAGGCATGACCTTCGACGGCGCGGCCCTGCCCGACGGCGTCAACCCGGACATGCCGAAGGATGTGATCTACACCGTCGCCGAAATCTATCCCGAGCACTTGGTGCTCGACGGCAACCATCCGCTCGCAGGCATCGCGCTGCGCCTGGACATGACCGTGCGATCAGTGCGCGAGGCGACGGAAGAAGAGATCGGCCGAGGGTCCGCCGGCACCGGCTTCTTCAAATTGGCCTCCACCACGCCGGGCAACGACACCCTTCACTGAATTAACCAGGAACGCGCACAACAGAAAGCCCCGCACCGCGGGGCTTTCTTGTTCCGGTGACGCCGTGGAACCGGCTTTGCTGGGCCACCGGTGTCGCCCCCTCGAGGGGGAAGCGGCGACACGCAGTGCGCCGCGTCGGGGGTGGGTCAGTACCTCGAGATCTGGCCGTTGTTGATCACGACCCGGTCACCCACGCGCAGTTCGCCCGGCGTTGGCACATCGAAGGCACGATAGCCTCCCCGCTCGGTCTGCACAGAGATGCGGTAGCTTTCGTAGGCACGGGGCGCGTTGTTGTTCGCCTCGATGTTGTTGCCCAGCAGCGCGCCGCCGACGAGGCCCAGCGCCGTTGCCGCGGCTCGGCCGCCACCGCTGCCGAACTGGTTGCCCACGACACCGCCGATCAATCCGCCTGCCACCGCGCCGCCACCCGAAGGCGCGGCGCCGCGTGTTTCGCTGCGAACCACCTCGATGTTGGCGATCTGTCCATATTCGACATAGGGGCCCTGGGGTGCGCCATAAGCCGGTTGCGAATGCGGGTGATACGGGTAGCGCGCCGACTCGTACACGGGCTGCGGTGCGACGCAGGCGGTCAGCGTGACCAGAGCCGTGACGCCGGCGGCGACCGAAAGGATGCGAAGTTGTTTCTTCATGTGTATTGCTCCACGAGCGCTGTTGAACGGAAAGGCCCTGTCCATTGAACTTAACGCGCCATCGATCGACGCGATGACGCACACCTCTGTGCGATTCATCGTCTGTAGACAACGGCGCGCCGACAGGAGTTCCAAACTTTGCGTGTCGGACACGGTTGCGCCTTCGCAGGTCCTCGCGACCTACAGCGTTCAGCTGCGGCCCGTCGAACCGTAGCCCTTCTCGCCACGCTCGCTCCGGGAAAACTCCGTGACCACGTTGAACTGTGCCTGCACCACCGGCACGATCATCAGCTGCGCGAGCCGCTCCATGGGCTGGAGCACGAAAGCCGTGTTGCTGCGGTTCCAGGCACTGACCTTGAGCTCGCCTTGGTAATCGCTGTCGATCAAGCCGACCAAGTTGCCGAGCACGATGCCGTGCTTGTGGCCGAGGCCGGAACGCGGAAGGATCAGCGCGGCGTAGCCCGGGTCAGCCAAGTGGATGGCAATGCCGGTGCCAATCAGCTGCCAGGCATTGGGCTCGAGCGTGATCGGCGCGTCGAGGCAGGCCCGCAGGTCGAGCCCGGCGCTGCCGGGGGTGGCATAGGCAGGGAGCGAATCCGCCATGCGCGGATCGAGAATTCGGACGTCGACTTTCACGGGTTCATTTGCCTTGTTGTCTTGATTGCTTTTCAGCGGCGTTGCGGGCGATGGCTTCGAGCCACTCGCGCCAGCCGGTCACCCCAGGCGGCAGGATGTGGCGCCGCATCTTGTTGGCGATCCAGATGCCACCGCCCGCCACGAACAGGAACAAACCGAACGGCGCATCCAGCACCAGCAGTGCGATCAGGACGATGAGCCAGACCACCGCGGTCCCACGCAGCAGATCGGCCGGTGCCGAACGCACGCCCCCGGGACCCGATCCCGTGCCGTTCGCAATGGACGCGCCGGCCAGGCGTCGGGTCAGGCGCTCGCGCACGGCGGAACGGCCGGCCGCCACTTCCGTCTGCGGAAGTTCCAGTGGAACGATGCCGACATCGAGCGAGTGTTCGCCGCCCGCCTCCGACGCGTGCCGCGCCACTGCGGAGCGCGCCGACAACTGCTCGACATAGCGCGCGAAGTCGCCGTTGGGCGGGGTGTTCGATGGCAAATTCATCAGAGGCCTCCTTGAGATCGGCGCGCGGCGACTTCCGCGATCAACTCGCGTGCGAGCTGCAGCTTGGGTGCGCGCGGCAGCTCCCGCACGCCGTCCGCATCCACCAGCAGAAGGCTGTTGTCGTCCTGGCCGAAAGTCAACGGGCCGATGTTGCCGACCAGCAGCGGAATGCCCTTGCGCTCGCGCTTGGCTTTGGCATGCGCGATCAGGTTCTCGCTTTCGGCCGCAAAGCCGACGCAGAACAACTGACCGTCACGTGCACGCTCACTTTTCGCCACGGTCGCCAGGATGTCGGGGTTCTCGACGAAATGAAGCACCGGCGGATGGCCGCTGCCGTCCTTCTTGATCTTCTGCTCGCTGTGCGAAGCGGGCCGCCAATCTGCGACGGCCGCCGTGGCAACGAACACCGAGGCGTGCTGCGCCTCGCGTTGCGCGGCGTCGAGCATCTCGAGCGCCGACAGCACGTCGATCCGGCGCACGCCGCGGGGTGTCGGCAGGTGCACCGGCCCGGCGATCAGCGTGACCTCGGCACCCGCCTCGCGCGCCGCACGGGCGATCGCGAAACCCATCTTTCCGGACGAATGATTGGTGATGCCGCGGATCGGATCGAGCGCCTCGAACGTCGGGCCGGCCGTCACCAGCACCTGCTGGCCGGCCAGCACCTTCGGGCTGAAAAAGGCGGTGATGTCCTCGAGCAGCTGCGCCGGCTCGAGCATGCGCCCGTCGCCCGTTTCGCCGCAGGCCTGCCATCCGCTGCCCACGCCAAGCATCGTGGCGCCATCGGCGGCCACCTGCTGCAGGTTGCGCTGTGTGGCCGGGTGAGCCCACATCTCGCGATTCATGGCCGGCGCGATCAGCAGCGGCACACGGTCCATCGGGCGTGCCAGGCACATCAGGCTCAGCAGCTCGTCGGTGCGACCCTGAGCCAGGCGGGCGGCGAAGTCGGCACTGCACGGCGCCAGCACGATCGCATCGGCCTCGCGGCTGAGGTTGATGTGCGGCATGGTGTTGGGCTCGCGCGCATCCCACTGCGAGGTGTAGACGGGCCGGCCCGACAGCGCCTGCATGGTGACGGGCGTGATGAACTGCGCCGCCGCCTCGGTCATCACCACCTGCACGGTGGCGCCGGCCTTGATCAGGAGCCGGCACAGCTCGGCCGATTTGTAGCAGGCAATGCCGCCGGTGAGTCCGAGGACGATGTGTTTGCCGGAGAGGTCTTGCATCGGGCAAGTTTAAGTGGCCCGCCTATAATCCTCATTTCCCACTGACCGGACCTCAAAGTCTGGAAATGGCATGACCAAATTCGTCTTCGTCACCGGCGGTGTGGTGTCTTCCCTGGGCAAGGGAATCGCCTCCGCCTCGCTCGCCGCCATCCTCGAATCGCGCGGCCTCAAAGTCACCCTCATCAAGCTGGATCCGTACATCAACGTCGATCCCGGCACGATGTCGCCGTTCCAGCACGGCGAGGTGTTCGTCACCGACGACGGCGCCGAAACCGACCTCGATCTCGGCCACTACGAGCGTTTCATCGAAACGCGCATGCGCAAGGCCAACAACTTCACGACCGGCCAGATCTACAAGTCGGTGCTCGAGAAGGAACGCCGCGGCGACTACCTCGGCAAGACGGTGCAGGTGATCCCGCACATCACCAACGAGATCCAGGAATACATCAAGCGCGGCGCCGGCATCGGCACGGCGCACGAGGTCGACGTGGCCATCGTCGAGATCGGCGGCACGGTCGGCGACATCGAATCGCTGCCCTTCCTCGAAGCCGTGCGCCAGATGAGCCTGCGCGGCGGCCCCAACAACTCGGCTTTCGTGCATCTGTCGTACGTCCCGTGGATCGCCGCGGCCGGCGAACTCAAGACCAAGCCGACCCAGCACACCGCCAAGGAATTGCGCGCCATCGGCATCCAGGCCGACGTGCTGCTGTGCCGTGCCGACAGGCCGATTCCCGACGACGAGCGTGCGAAGATCTCGCTGTTCTCGAACGTGCCCGAATGGGGCGTGATCTCGATGTGGGACGTCGACACCATCTACAAGGTGCCGCGCATCCTGCACGAGCAGGGCCTCGACGGCCTGATCTGCGACAAGCTGCGCATCAACACGCCGCCGGCCAAGCTGCAGCGCTGGGACGATCTCGTCTATGAGGTCGAGCATCCGCAGCGCGAAGTCAACATCGCCATGGTCGGCAAGTACGTCGACCTGTCGGACAGCTATAAGTCGCTCAACGAAGCGTTGCGCCACGCCGGCATGAAGAACCATGCGCGGGTGAAGATCGACTACATCGACTCCGAAACCATCACGCCGCAGGACGTATCGCGGCTCGCCAAGTACGACGCCATTCTGGTGCCCGGCGGCTTCGGCGCGCGCGGTGTCGAGGGCAAGATCGCCTCGGCCCGTTTCGCCCGCGAAACCAAGGTGCCCTACCTCGGCATCTGCCTGGGCATGCAGGTCGCGACCATCGAGTACGCGCGCAACGTGGCGGGCCTGAAGAACGCCAACAGCACCGAGTTCGATCCGCAGACGCCCTACCCCGTGATCGCCTTGATCACCGAATGGAAGGACAGCGACGGCACGGTCAAGACGCGCAACGAGAAGTCCGACCTTGGCGGCACCATGCGTCTCGGCGCGCAAAGCTCCGACGTTTCGCCCGACACGCTGGCCCAGAGCATCTATGGCGACGTGGTGACCGAGCGCCATCGCCATCGCTACGAAGCCAACGTCAACTATCTCGACGACCTGCGCCGTGCCGGCCTGGTGATCTCCGCGCTGACGCAGCGCGAGCACCTGACCGAAATCGTCGAATTGCCCAAGGAAGTGCACCCGTGGTTCATCGGTGTTCAGTTCCATCCCGAATTCAAGTCCACGCCTTGGGGCGGTCACCCGTTGTTCAATGCGTTCATCAAGGCGGCGCTGGAACACCAGGGCTCTGACAAGAAGGCATTGAAGGTGGTGGCATGAAGCTCTGCGGATTCGACATCGGCTTGGACAAGCCCTTCTTCCTGATCGCCGGCCCCTGCGTGGTCGAGTCCGAGCAACTGCAGATGGACACGGCCGGCACGCTGAAGGAAATCACCTCGGCGCTGGGCATCCCGTTCATCTTCAAGAGCAGCTTCGACAAGGCCAACCGCTCGTCGGGCACCAGTTTCCGCGGCCCTGGCCGCGACAAGGGCCTGGAGATCCTGGCGAAGGTCAAGCGCGAGCTCGGCCTGCCTGTGCTGACGGACGTCCACACGAACGAAGACATTACCGAGGCCGCCAAGGTGGTCGACGTGCTGCAGACGCCCGCCTTCCTGTGCCGCCAGACCGACTTCATCCGCGCGGTGGCGCAGTCGGGCAAGCCGGTGAACATCAAGAAAGGCCAGTTCCTCGCGCCGCACGACATGAAGAACGTGATCGACAAGGCGCGTGCGGCTGCCAAGGAAGCCGGCCTCGATGAAGACATCTTCATGGCCTGCGAGCGCGGTGCGAGCTTCGGCTACAACAACCTCGTCTCCGACATGCGCTCTCTGGCGATCATGCGCGAGACGAAGGCGCCGGTGGTGTTCGACGCCACGCACTCGGTGCAGCTGCCCGGCGGCCAAGGCACGACATCGGGCGGCCAGCGCGAGATGGTGCCGGTGCTGTCGCGTGCGGCGGTGGCGGTCGGCGTGGCCGGCCTCTTCATGGAAACGCACCCCGACCCGTCAAAGGCCCTGAGCGACGGCCCCAACGCCGTGCCGCTCAAGCACATGAAGGCGCTGCTCGAGACGCTCGTCGCGCTCGACCATGTCACCAAGAAAAACGCATTCCTCGAGGACATCTTCCAATCATGAGCAGCGCCTACATCATCGCCAACGTCGAAGTCACCAACCCGACGCAGTACGAGGAATACAAGAAGTGGTCGAGTGCGGCCATGCAGGTGCATGGTGCCGAAGTGTGCGTGCGCGGCGGCAAGGTCGAGGTGCTCGAAGGCGACTGGCATCCGGAACGCCTGGTGATCCTGAAATTCCCAAGCGTCGAAGCCGCCAAGAAGTTCGACAGCTCCCCCGAATACGGCAAGGCGCGCGAGGCGCGCCAGGGCGCTGCGATCATGCGGATGATCGTGGTCGAAGGCGTTTAAGTTTTTTTGTTTTGAGAAAGAGACGCAATGAGTGCAATCGTTGACATCGTCGGGCGCGAGATCCTCGACAGCCGCGGCAACCCCACCGTCGAGTGCGACGTGCTGCTGGAAAGCGGCACCATGGGCCGCGCGGCCGTGCCATCGGGCGCATCGACCGGATCGCGCGAAGCGATCGAACTGCGCGACGGCGACGCCAAGCGCTACCTCGGCAAGGGCGTGCTCAAGGCCGTCGAGAACATCAACACCGAGATCTCCGAAGCCGTGCTCGGCCTCGATGCCAGCGAGCAGGCCTTCCTCGACCGCACGCTGAACGATCTCGACGGCACCGACAACAAGGCGCGCCTGGGCGCCAACGCCACGCTGGCGGTCTCGATGGCCGTGGCCCGCGCAGCGGCCGAAGAGTCGGGTCTGCCCCTGTACCGCTACTTCGGCGGCATGGGCGGCATGCAGCTGCCGGTGCCGATGATGAACGTCATCAACGGCGGCGCACACGCCAACAACAGCCTCGACCTGCAGGAGTTCATGATCATCCCCGTGGGCGCCAAGAGCTTCCGCGAAGCGGTGCGCTACGGTGCGGAAACCTTCCACGCGCTGAAGAAGATCCTGGGCGACCGCGGCATCAGCACGGCGGTCGGCGACGAAGGCGGCTTCGCGCCCAGCGTGGCCAGCCACGAAGAGGCGATCCAGCTGATTCTCGAAGCGATCGACAAGGCCGGCTACGTGGCCGGCGAGCAGATCGCGCTGGGCCTCGACTGCGCGGCCAGTGAGTTCTACAAGGACGGCAAGTACGTGCTGTCCGGCGAGAACCTCACGCTGTCGGCCGAAAGCTGGACCGACATGCTGGCGACCTGGGTCGACAAGTACCCGATCATCAGCATCGAAGACGGCATGCACGAAGGCGACTGGGACGGCTGGAAGCACCTGACCGAACGGCTCGGGAAGCGCGTGCAATTGGTGGGCGACGACCTATTCGTCACCAACACCAAGATCCTGCAGGAAGGCATCGACAAGGGCATCGCCAACTCGATCCTGATCAAGATCAACCAGATCGGCACGCTGACCGAAACCTTCGCCGCCATCGAGATGGCCAAGCGCGCGGGCTACACGGCCGTCATCTCGCACCGCTCGGGCGAGACCGAAGACTCGACCATCGCCGACATTGCCGTGGGCACCAACGCCGGCCAGATCAAGACCGGCTCGCTGTCGCGCTCCGACCGCACCGCCAAGTACAACCAGCTGCTGCGCATCGAGGAAGACCTGGGCGACGTCGCCAGCTATCCGGGCCGCGGCGCGTTCTACAACCTCCGCTGACCGGCACCGGCGCGCCGTGCGTTCGCGCATCGTTCCCATCGTCCTGGCCCTGCTGCTGCTGATCCTTCAGTGGCAGTTGTGGACGGGCCGCGGGAGCGTGCCCGAGGTGACCGAACTCGAGAACAAGTTGAGCGCGCAGAAGGAAGGCAACGCGCGCGCCGCGTTGGCCAACGATCGCCTCGCCTCCGAGGTCAACGACCTGAAGGAAGGCCTGGAGATGGTCGAAGAGCGCGCCCGGCAGGAGCTGGGCATGGTGAAGCCGGACGAGGTCTTCGTCCAGATCACACGCTGATTAGGCCCCCCGCATGCCCGAGTTCCTCTCGGCGCCGGCCTTCGTGCTGTGGGGCGCCCCCACTTCCTGGCTGGAAGTCATCGCCGCGTCGCTGGCGCTGGTCATGGTCGGCTGCAACCTGCGCGAGATCCATTGGGGCTGGCCGCTGGCCATCCTCAGCTCGCTGCTCTACGTCGCCGTTTTTTCGCAGGCGCGCATCTATGGCGATGCCTCGCTGCAGGTCTTCTTCGCCATCGTCGCCTGCTGGGGGTGGTTTCAGTGGCTGCGCGGCCATCGCGCCGACGGAAGCGCGCTCGGCGTCGCTCGGCTCACACCACGCGGCATCGCGCTCGTCCTCTCGGCCTGCGCAGTCGCCTGGCCGCTCGTCGCGGTCTTCCTGCAGCGCTTCACCGACTCCGACGTACCCTGGTGGGACGGCTTTGCCACAGGCCTGAGCCTGGTCGGCCAGTTCCTGCTGGGGCGCAAATTCGTCGAGAACTGGCTCGTCTGGCTGGCGGTCAACACGGTGAGCGTCGGCCTCTTCATCCACAAAGGCCTGTGGCTCACCGTCGGGCTGTATACGGTGTTCGCGCTGTTGAGCGTCGCCGGGTACCTCGCCTGGCGCCGGCGCTTGCCGATGATCGCCTCATGACGCCCTCGCTCTCGGCCGGCTGTGTGATCGCCGTGCTCGGGGCGGAGAGCACCGGCAAGACCGAATTGGCGCGCGCGCTCGCCACGCGGCTGGCGCAGCGCGGCATCAAGGCGACACTGGTCCCCGAATACCTGCGCGAATGGTGCGAACGCGAAGCGCGCACACCCCGCCCCGACGAGCAAGCGGGCATCGCGGCCGAACAGACACGCCGCATCGCCGACGCGGCACGGCACGGTGTGGCCGTGGCCGACACGACGGCACTCATGACCGCGGTCTACAGCGACATGCTGTTCGACGACCCTTCGCTCTATGCCGATGCGCTCGCTGCGCAGTCCCGCTATGCGATGACGCTGCTCACCGCGCTGGACCTGCCCTGGGTGGCCGACGGTCTTCAGCGCGATGGCCCGCACGTGCGCGAACCGGTCGATGGCCGGGTTCGTGGTGCACTGGGACGGGCCGGCATTCCTTTCGCCGTGGTTCACGGGCGCGGCCCCGAACGACTGATGAACGCGTGGACTGCACTCAACCTGGCGACCCAGGCAGAGGCGCCGACGTCGCGCCTGGGCACCGGAGGCGATGCGCCCACGGGCTGGCGCGGTGCCTGCGACAAGTGTTCGGATCCGGTCTGCGAACACCGCATGTTCACGGACCTGCTCCACCAGCGCGCGTCGAAGGGCTGAGTTCCTCAGTCCGGAGCGTTCACCGGCGCAGTGCGCAGCAGCTCTGGCAGTTGCGCCTTCCAGAAGGTCGCCATGCCGGTGGTGCCATGGCCACGGGTCGCCGCGCTGGTGGGAATCAGGAACATGCGCGCGTTTTTCACACGCGGCAGCTCACGTTCCATGATGCCGAGCTCGGGCGGGTTGCGCTCGTCGTCCGCCGAGTTGATGGCGAGCACGGTCGCGCGGATGCGCTCAAGCCCGGGCGCCGGGTTGTAGTCGCGAGAGGCGTCCCACTGATAGAGGAAGTCGTTGGCATCGGCGACGAAGGGTGCGGTCAGGCGTTCGTCGAGGAGCTTGTCGGCGGCGGCCCGCGTCGGCGCCTGCTGTTGATAGAACTGGGACCCGCCGTTGGTCGCCACGCCGAAAAACGCGTTGGCCGTCTTCAGCGCCGGCGGCTGGCTGGTGTAGTTGCCCTGGTTCCAGGCCGGGTCGTTGCGCACGCTGTCGATGATCAGGCGCCGCATCATCCAGTTGCGCCCGGACATCTCGTTCGGCTGCGAAGCCATGGGGACCATCACGTCCATGAACGCTGGATATCTCACACCCCACACCCACGTTTCCATGCCGCCCATGGAGTTGCCCAGCACCAGGCGCAGGTGGCGCACACCCAGGCCCTCGGTCAGCAAACGGTATTGCGCGGCCACCATGTCGTCATAGCCGTAGCGCGGGAAGCGGGCGCGCAGGCCATCCGACGGTTTCGACGATTTGCCGTGACCGATCGCATCGGCCAGGATGATGTAGTACTTGCTGGCGTCGAGGGGCTGGCCAGGGCCGAACAGTTCGCCGGCAAAGCCGGGCGTGAGCATGCTCGCGCCCGACTGCGAGGTGCCATGCAGGATCAGCACGGGCTCGCCGGTGGGCGCGCCGATCGTGGCGTAGTGCAGCCGCAATTCGGGCAGCACGTCACCGCTCTGAAAACGAAAGTCCCGCGCGACCCAGTCGCCCTCCTTCGGTGCGGGATAGTCGGCGGCCTGCGCCGTGGTCAGCGCCCCGAGGGCCAGGGCCGCAGCCATTGCGCAGTGCGCTGCCGCCGCTCGCAGCGTGTGCCGTATCGTCATGTCGTGTCTCCGGTCGTTGTTGTGCCGGAAACTCTACTGGATCTACTGGACGACCGTGCTCCCGGGAAGCTGCGTGCCCGGCGCCGTGAAAATCTGCGCCGCATCGACCGCATCGAAGCGGTACTGCTTGCCGCAGAAGTCGCAGCCGACCTCGATGTCGCCGCGCTCGGCAAGAATGCTCTCGGCCTCTTCGACGCCCAGGCCGCGGATCATCTGCGCCACGCGCTCGCGCCCGCAGGTGCAGGCGAAGTGCGGGCCCAGCAGACCCTTCTGCGGTTCGAAACGCAACAGCTTCTCTTCCCAGAAAAGGCGGCGCAGGATGGTCTCGACATCGAGCGTCAAGAGCTCGTCGCGCGTGAGGGTCGAGGCCAGGATCGAGATCCGGTTGTAGTCTTCATTGAGGCCGATCTCGTCTTCGTTGGCCTGGTTGCGGTCGCCGCCCGACGTGCCTTCGAGATTGCCCTCGCCCTTGACCGGCAAGCGTTGGATCAGCAGGCCGGCCGCCACTTTGTCGTCGGCCGCCAGCACCAGCGTGGTGTCGAGCTGTTCGCTCTGCAGCATGTAATGCTGCAACACGTCGCTGAGCTTGTCGAGCTGTTCGCCCGCATCGCCGATCAGCGGAACCACGCCCTGGTAAGGCTGCTGGCCGGGGATGCGTCCCTTGGGCTCGAGCGTGATCGCGCATCGCCCCTTGCTGTTGACGTTGACCATGTCGGGCAGGCGCGCGCCGGCGGGCAGGTCGCCCGCCACGCTGGCCGTCGCGCGGAGGCTCAGGTCTGCCTTCACCTCGGCCACGGCCACCTTGACAGGGCCGTCGCCGAAAATCTGCAAGATCAGCGAGCCGTTGAACTTGATGTTCGACTGCATCAGCGTCGCCGCCGCGGTCATCTCGCCGAGCAACTCGGCGACCGGAGGCGGGTACGCGCCGGTGCTGTTGTTCGCTGCCCGGCGCGCCAGGATTTCCTGCCAGGCGTCGGTCAGGCGCACGATCATGCCGCGCACCGGCATGCCGTCGAACAGGAATTTATGCAACTCGCTCAAAACGATCCTTCGCTCCGTCAGGAGATCTTCTTGAGGCCTTTCGCGAAGCGACGGCCATTCTCAACATAGTGGTCTGCGCTCGCGCGCAGCTTCGCGGCGGCTGCATCGTCGAGCGTGCGCACCACCTTGGCCGGCGAACCGATGATGAGCGAGTTGTCGGGAAACTCCTTGCCCTCGGTCACCACGCTGCCGGCGCCAACGATCGAGTTGCGGCCGATCTTCGCGTTATTCAAGACCACGGCCTGGATGCCGATCAGCGAGTTGTCGCCGATGCTGCAGCCATGCAGCATGACCTGGTGGCCGATCGTCACGTTCTCGCCGATGGTCAGGGGCGAGCCGACGTCCGCATGCAGCACCGACAGGTCCTGCACGTTGCTGTTGCGGCCGATCGTCAGCGGCTCGGTGTCGCCACGCAGCACGGCGCCGAACCAGACGCTGACGTTCTCGCCGAGCACGACGTCGCCCATGACCTGCGCGCTGTCCGCCACCCAGGCACCGTCCGCCAGCTTCGGTGCCACGCTATCGAGTTCATACAAGGCCATCGTTGTCTCCGTGGTCGAAAACTAGAATTGTAGGGATGCATCCTCGCCTCGGCGCCCTCGCCGCGCTTCGCCTCACCGATCCCGCTGCCAAGGTCGCGGCGACGCGCGAACTGGCGGCTCACACGCTACGCAGAGCCCTGTCGACCGAAGCGTTGCGTGCCGAAGGCGACGACATCGGCGTCCCCGGCAGGCCGGAAAGGCCGCTGCGGGTCGAACCGACGGCGACCGGCAAGCGCTCCCCCTTCACGGCCGAGGGCCGGGCGGCGCTGGTCCATGCCATTTGCCACATCGAGTTCAACGCCATCAACCTCGCACTCGACGCGGTGTGGCGCTACGACGGAATGCCCGAGGCGTACTACCGCGACTGGCTGCAGGTGGCCGACGAAGAGGCGCAACACTTCACGTTGCTGCATGCGCACCTGAACGGCATGGGCTCCGGCTACGGCGATTTCATCGCCCATGACGGCCTCTGGACCATGTGCGAGAAGACCAAGCACGACGTGCTGGCGCGCATGGCGCTGGTGCCGCGCACGCTGGAAGCGCGCGGGCTCGACGCGACGCCGTTGATCCAGGCAAAGCTGCGGCGCGTCGACACGCCGGACGCCCACGCCGCCATCGCGATCCTCGACATCATCCTGCGCGACGAGGTCGGCCACGTGGCCATCGGGAATCGCTGGTACCGCTGGCTGTGCGAGCGCGAGGGCATCGACCCCGTCGCGCACTACCGTGTGCTGTACCGCCAGTACGAAGCCCCGCGCCTGCGCGCACCTTTCAACCTCGACGCACGTGCGCGTGCTGGCTTCACCGACGACGAACTGGCCGACCTGGCCGGCCACTGAACCACCGACGCTCGGCCTGACGTTTCAGGCGCCGCGAGCGACCACGACCAGCTTCGGCGTGAAGCGCTGAAGCACCTCGCCGCGCTGGTTCTTGGTCTCGCAGCGCATCTGCACCATCGCACGGCCGGGCTTGCTGCGCGAAGGAACGATCTCCAGCACCTCCGACTCGACGTGCAGCACGTCGTCGGGCCGGGTCGGCTGCGGCCATTGCAGTTCGCCACCCGAGCCGATCACGCCGTCGGCCAGCGGCAAGCCGCTCGCAACCAGCAGTTTCATCGTGAGCGCCGCCGTGTGCCAGCCGCTCGCGGCAAGCCCGCGGAAGAAGGTGCCGTCGGCGGCATCGGCGTCGGTGTGGAAGGGCTGGGGGTCGAACTGCGCCGCGAAGGCGACGATCTGCGCCGCATCGAGCGCATGCTCGCCGCTGGTGAAGCGATCGCCGACCGACAGGTCTTCGAGGTAGAGCGCGCGGCGTGGCGCGTCCGGTGAATGGGTCGGGGCCATGGGTGTCTCCGGTTTTTGATTTGTTACAGCCAGCGGTGCGGCGCGAGGGAACGCACGCTTTTTCAATCGAGCTGCAGCTTGCGTTCCCGGATCAGCTTGGCCCACTTCTCGTTGTCCGCCTTCACGAAAGCGGAAAACTCCGTCGGCCCCAGCGAGTGGACCTCGGCGCCGGCGCCGGCGAACTTCGCCTGAATGTCGGGCTGCGCCAGCACCTTGGCCAGCTCGGCCGACAAACGATCGACCACGTCCTTCGGCATGCCTGCCGGGCCGACCAGTCCCTGGAAGCCGACCGACTCCATGCCGCCCAGTCCCAGTTCCTTGACGGTCGGCACGTCCGGCAGTTGCGGGTCGCGCTTCGGCCCGGTCACGGCGAGCGCCTTGAGCTTGCCGCCCTTGACCTGCGGCAGCAGCACGCTGCCCGCATCGATGAGGATCTGCGTCTGCCCACCGAGCAGGTCCTGCACGGCCGGTGCGCTGCCTTTGTAGGGCACGTGCGTCATGTCCAGACCGGTGACCTGGTTCATCAGCTCGCCGTTGAGGTGGGTCGACGTGCCCGCGCCGCCCGAGGCGAAGTTCACCTTGCCCGGCTGACCCTTGGCCCACGCGACGAATTCTTTCAAGTTCTTCGCCGGATGGTCGGGCCGGGTCACCGCGATGTAGCTGCCCTGGCTGATCTGCCCGATGTACGTGAACTGCTTGACCGGGTCGTACGGTGGCTTCGACTGCAGGTACGGTGCGATCGCGAAGGGCCCGGTGTTGGCCAGCAACAGCGTGTAGCCGTCGGGCGCCTGCCGGGTGAGTTCGGTGGCGGCGATCATGCCGCTGGCGCCGGGCTTGTAGTCGACCACCATCTGCTGCTTCAGCGCTTCCTGCAGCGGGACCTGCACGGTGCGCGCCGCGAAGTCGATGCCGCCGCCGGGGGGATAACCGACGATCAGTCGGATGGGCTTGGTCGAGGGATAGCCTTGCGCTGATGCGAGGCCACCGGCTGCGGCGAACGCGGCCAGGGCGGTGAGGGCCAATGCACGGCTCATGCGGTGATTCTTCATGGTGATTCGGTCTCCGTCGGTTGTTGTGCGAACGATTCTGCCGCCAGCCGCGACAACGTCAGCGCGTTGGCGACAGCCGCCCCGCCAGCCGTGTTGTCCAGCACGCACCAGCACTCGGCCCCCTCGGCCTGCGCCTGCCGCAAACGTTGCGCGACACGGACCAGCAATGCGTCGTCGTAGGCCGACCAATAGACGCGCGGCGTGCCGTGCATGCGCAGGTAGACCAGGGCGGGCCAGCCCCCCGGCGCGGTGGCGGTGTCGTGCAGCACCGGGTCGGCGAGCACACGGCCGATCCGATGGCGGTCGAGCAACGCATCGGCCTCGGGCGTGAACCAGCTGGCGTGGCGCGGCTCCATCGCCATCGGGCCGCCATGGCGCTTCCGCATGTCTTGCAAGAAGCGCCGGGTGGCAGCGGCATCGAAAGCCATGCTTGGCGCCAGCTGTGCGAGCAGGCAGCCCAACTTGTCGCCAAGGCCGTCGACCTGCGCGAGAAACGCGTCGAGCAGCGGCATGGCGTCGACCAGCCGCCGCTCGTGCGTGATCGTCTTGGGCAACTTGACCGCGAAGCGAAATCCGGCAGGCGTGCTGGCGGCCCAGCGCGCGTAGGTCTCGCGCCGATGGGGTCGGTAGAACGAGGTGTCGATCTCCACGGCACGGAGGCGCTCGGCGTAACGCTCCAGATGAGAGCCCTCGGCAGAAAAGTGCGGCCACTGGTCGCGCGGCAAGCTCCAGCCCGCGCAGCCGATGCGCAACGGTGGCGGGATGGCGTTGCGCGTCATCCCCGTGGGTGGTGCTGCGCGTGCAACTGCTTGAGCCGCTCGCGGGCCACGTGCGTGTAGATCGTGGTGGTCGATATGTCGGCGTGGCCGAGCAGCAGCTGCACCGCACGCAGGTCGGCGCCATGGTTGAGCAGATGGGTGGCGAAGGCGTGCCTCAGCGTGTGCGGCGACAGCGGCACCCGAATGCCGGCGGCCTCGGCCTGCTTCTTCACGATCATCCAGAACATCACACGCGTCATGCCGGCGCCGCGCGCGGTCACGAACAGGTCGGACGTCTGCTGGCCCCCCAGGATCTCCGGACGCGCCTCGTCGATGTAGCGCTCGATCCAGCGCCGCGCCTCGCCCCCGAAGGGCACCAGCCGTTCCTTGTCGCCCTTGCCGCGCACCCGCAGCACGCCGTCGTTGAGGCTCAGCTCGAACACCTTGAGACCGACCAGTTCGCTCACGCGCAGGCCGCTCGCGTACATCAGCTCCAGCATCGCGCGGTCGCGCAGGCCCAGCGGCGTGTTCACGTCGGGCGCGTTCAGCAGGTCATCGACCTGCTTCTCCGACAGCAACTTGATGGCGCGCGGTGCCTGCCGGGCCGGCGCGAGGCGCAGCGTCGGGTCGGCCGCGATGCGGTTCTCGCGCATCGCCCAGCGGAAATAGCGCTTGAACACGGTCAAGCGCCGGTTGGCCGAGGTGGCCTTGCCGGTCTTGCCTTCACGACCGCCGTGCAGCAGCCGCGTGCCCATGTAGGCCTGCACATCGCTTTCAGCCGCGCGATCGAGCGCCGTGGCCCGCTCTGTGCGCAGCCACTGCGCGAACAACGACAGATCGCGCCGGTACGCCGCCAGCGTGTTCTTGGACAGCCCGTCTTCCAGCCACAGGGCATCGACGAAATCGTCGATCTCGGGGGTGGCGGGGGCGGCGGGCGATGCGGGTGCGGACATGGGCCTGCAAGATAGCAAAGAAAAAGCCGCCCGGAGGCGGCTTGTTGCAGGAACCGGCAGCGCCGCTTATTCCAGCTTGAGCTTCTGCTTGCTCACGACCTGCTTGTAGACCTCGAACTCCGCCTTGATCTGGGCGGCGAACTGCTCCGGCGTGTTGGCCACGATGATCGAGTCGGTGTCCTCGATGCGCTTGCGCACAGCCGGGTCGGCCAGCGACTTGCGCGTTGCGTCGCTGATCTTGTCGACCACGTCCTTCGGCAGGCCCTTGGGGCCGAGGATGCCGTAGTAGGCCATGCGGTTCACCGGCTCCAGGCCGACTTCCTTGAACGTCGGCACGTTCGGCAATGCGGCAACGCGATTGGGCGCGCTCACCACGATCGGGATCAGCTTGCCGGCCTTGATGAAGGGCAGCGCCGACGGCAGGTTGTCGAAGATGATCGGCACCTGGCCGGCCACCGTGTCGTTGAGTGCCGGGCCCGCGCCGCGGTACGGGATGTGCGTGACGAAGGTGTTGGTGAGGCTCTTGTACAGCTCCATCAGCAGGTGCCCGATGCCGCCGGTGCCCGACGACGAGTACGAGTACTTGCCAGGGTTCTTCTTGATCTCCGCCACGAACTCGGCGTAGTTCTTGGCAGGGAAGTTCGGGTTGACCGCAATGATGTTCGGCGTCGCGGCGATGTTGATGATCGGCGTGAAGTCGTTGATCGGGTCGTACGGCGTCTTCGGATTGATGGCCGGATTGGCCGCCGTGCTCGACACGGTCGCGATGCCCAGCTTGTAGCCGTCGGGCGTGGCCCGGGCCGTCTCGGCTGCGCCGACGATGCCGCCGCCGCCCGCCTTGTTGACGACGATCACGCTTTGGCCCAGCGTCTTGCCGAGCGGGTCGGCGATCACGCGCGCCACGATGTCGGTGGTACCACCGGGTGCGAACGGCACCTGCAGTTCGATCGGCTTGTTCGGATAGCCCTGCGCCAGCGCGGGCCCGGTGAATGCGACCAGTGCAGCGGCGCCTGCGAAGGCGCTCCATTGACGACGTTGCATCTGCAAACTCCTTGTTCAGTCGTGTCAGCGAAAGCGACGATGCTAGCGGCTTGGGCCAGCGGCGGTGCTGTGGAATACCCCGCCAGCGCACGGTTTATCCTCCAGCGGTGAACTATGCGCAGCTGCTCTTCCCCGACTTCTCCCTGATCGCTTGTGGCTGGCTCCTGTGCCGGTACACGGCCCTCGACCGGCGCGTGTGGGACCAGGTCGAGAGCCTCGTCTACTACTTCCTGTTTCCGGTGCTGCTGTTCCATTCGATCGTGCGCAGCCCCATCGATTTCGGCGCCACGTCGAACCTCCTGGCCGCCGGCCTCGGGGTCGGCCTGAGCGGCATCGCGCTGGCCTACGCCCTGCCCTACCTGCCCGGCATCGGCAGGCACATCGATCGGCGCGAGCACGCGGGCAGCGCGCAGATCGCCTTCCGCTTCAATTCCTTCATCTGCCTGGCGTTGGCCGACCGGCTCGCCGGGCCGCAGGGCCTGCTGCTGATCGCGGTGCTGATCGGCGTTTGCGTGCCGCTGATGAATGTCGCCGCCGTCTGGCCGATGGCGCGGCATGCGCAGACCGGCTTCTTGCGCCAGCTCGTGCGCAACCCGCTGATCATCGCGACGGCGTCCGGGCTGGTGGTCAATCTGCTCGGCCTCGGTGTGCCGACTTGGATGGAGCCCACGCTCACGCGCATCGGTGCGGCTTCGCTTGCGCTGGGGCTGATGGCTGCCGGTGCCGGGATGCAGTTCGCGACGCTGGCGCGCGGCAAGGTGCTCGCGGTGTCGCTGCTGTCGATCCGACATCTGATCCTGCCGCTGATCGGTTGGGGCCTGGCGCGCGCCCTTCGGCTCGATGCCACGCAGGCCGCCGTTCTGATGGCTTTCGCTGCGGTGCCGACGGCCTCCAGCGCCTACGTTCTCGCCGCACGCATGGGCTACAACGGCCCTTACGTGGCGGGGCTCGTGACGATGTCGACTTTGCTCGGCATCGTCAGCCTGCCGTTTGCGCTGGCGCTGCCACGCTAGCCCCGCAACACGCTCTGGGTCCGAACCGCATAGGCTGTTCATGGGATGGTCAATTGAGAACCAAAGAATTACCATGAGGCGTTGAGTGACACCCGTCGATGCCCGCTGGCGTCGACCGACCTGCGGAGCTTGGCGAATGGATTTCGAACTCGACACCCTCACCATGGGCACGGCCAGCTTGACGGGCAGCCTGCTGTTGCTGGCCATCGCCTGGCTGGGCTGGCACCGAATCGCGGCACGGCGCGCCGCACAACGGCGCATCGAAGCGGCGCGCGTGCGCTCCGGCCATGTGCCACTGGAAATCCCGACCGTGCGCGGCGGTCTGGGCGACGGCCAGCGCGACGCCGCGCCCGACACCCTGCCCGAGTGGTTCATCCAGGGCAAAGGCGGTCACACGATCGTCGACGAACACCCACGCATCCGCCTGCGGTACCGGGACCCGCAGGGCCGAAAAGCCGAATGCGTCATTCAGGTCGAGCAGCTCGACCTGCGCAAGCGCTTCGTGGTCGGCCACGGCGACCTGCCGGGCGAGACCCACGCGGTGCCGCTGCATGCCATCCAGAGCGCGCGCATCGCCGACACCGGCCAACGCTTCAACGTCGACTTCTGGTTCGACGCGGTGAAGGTGGCACGGCGTCGGCGCGGTGAGGTGTAGCGAGGGTCTTGCCAGCATCCGCGTCACCGTTCCTCCTCTGCGGGCGCAGCCCGGATAATCGATCGGACACCACCCTGCGACGCAGCCCGTTCGCAGTGCCGCGGACCGATGGAGAAACGAGAAAAGATGCCGACCGACAAGGGACTGGTTAGAAGCCCCCTGAAGAATGCCGAGGACTTCGCCGGCCACACGCCGATGATGGCCCAGTACCTCCGCCTCAAGGCGGACCATCCAGAGACATTGCTCTTCTATCGGATGGGCGACTTCTACGAGCTGTTCTACGCCGACGCCGAAAAGGCCGCGCGCCTGCTCGACATCACGCTGACGCAGCGCGGCCAGTCGGCCGGGCAGCCGGTGGTGATGGCAGGCGTGCCCTTTCACGCTGTCGACGCCTATCTGGCGCGGCTCATCAAACTCGGCGAGTCGGTGGCGATCTGCGAACAGGTCGGCGAGGTCGGGGCCAGCAAGGGCCCGGTCGAGCGCAAGGTGATGCGGGTCGTCACGCCCGGTACGCTGACCGATGCCGAACTGCTCAACGACAAAAGCGAATCGCTGCTGCTCGCGGTGCATGCTGGCACGCGCAACTTCTGTGGGCTGGCGTGGCTCAGCGTGACAGGCGCCGAACTGCGTTTGGCCGAATGCCCGTCGGACGCGCTGGAAGCCTGGATCGCCCGCATCGCACCCAGCGAATTGCTCTACAGCGCCGAGGTCACGCCGGCTTTCGAAAATCGCCTGAAGGCGGCGCGCACCGCGTCGCCCTTCACGCTGTCGGTACGCCCAGCCTGGCAGTTCGACGGTGCCCTGGGAGAGCGCAAGCTGTGCGAGCAACTCGCCAGCGCCAGCCTCGCCGCCTGGAACGCCGAAGCACTGTCCAACGCGCACGCGGCCGCTTCGGCGCTGCTCGGCTACGCCGAACACACGCAGGGCCGCGCGCTCTCGCACGTGCAGCGCCTCACGGTGGAGCGCGACGGCGACCTGATCGAGCTGCCACCGACCACCCGCCGCAATCTCGAACTGGTGCAGACCCTGCGCGGCGAAGACGCGCCCACCATGTTCTCGCTCCTCGACAGCTGCATGACGGGCATGGGCAGCCGCCTGCTCAAACGCTGGCTGCTGTCGCCGCGGCGCGACCGTGGCGAGGCACAGGCGCGGCTCGAGGCCATCGGCGCGCTGCAGGCCAGCATGTTCGGCGGTATCGCAGCACCATGGCGCGCCTTGCGCGAGCAGCTGAAGAACACCAGCGACGTCGAGCGCATCGCCGCACGCATCGCGCTGCGCCAAGTGCGGCCGCGCGAACTCGTCGCGCTTCGTCTCGCACTGGCGAAGGCCGCGCAGTTCGCTCCGGCGCTGCCGCAGGATGCAGCGCTGCTGCAGCAGATCGCGCAGAGCCTGGCACCGCCTGCCGGCTGCGCCGAGTTGCTCGCTGGCGCGATCAAGCCAGACCCCTCGGCGCTGGTGCGCGACGGCGGCGTGATCGCCACCGGCCACGATGCCGATCTCGACGAGCTGCGCGCCATCAGCGAAAACTGCGACGACTTCCTGCTCAAGCTGGAGATCAGCGAGCGCGAGCGCACCGGCATCTCGAACCTGCGCGTGCAGTTCAACCGGGTGCACGGCTTCTACATCGAGATCACGCAGAGCGCGCTCGCGAAGGTGCCCGACAACTACCGCCGCCGCCAGACGCTGAAGAACGCCGAACGCTTCATCACGCCCGAGCTCAAGGCCTTCGAAGACAAGGCACTGAGCGCGCAAGACCGTGCGCTGGCGCGCGAGAAGTGGCTCTACGAACAATTGCTCGACGCCCTGCAGCCGCACGTGCACGCGCTCACGCGGCTGGCCGGCGGCATCGCGACGCTCGATGCACTGTGCGCACTGGCGGAGCGCTCGCACACGCTGCACTGGAATGCGCCCAGCTTCGTGGCGCACCCGTGCATCGAGATCGTGCAAGGCCGCCACCCCGTGGTCGAGGCGCGGCTGGCTGAGAAATCGTTGGGCGGCTTCATCGCCAACGACACGCAGTTGGGCCCTTCGCAGCGCATGCAGGTCATCACCGGGCCGAACATGGGCGGCAAATCGACCTACATGCGGCAGATCGCGATCATCGTGCTGCTCGCATCCATCGGCTCGCACGTGCCGGCCACCGCCTGCCGGCTCGGCCCGATCGACGCCATCCACACCCGCATCGGCGCGGCCGACGACCTGGCCAACGCACAGTCGACCTTCATGCTGGAGATGACCGAAGCCGCGCAGATCCTGCACGGCGCCACGGCGCAATCGCTGGTGCTCATGGACGAGATCGGCCGCGGCACCAGCACCTTCGATGGCCTGGCGCTGGCCGCCGGCATCGCCGCGCAGCTGCACGACCGCACCAAGGCTTTCACGCTGTTTGCCACGCACTACTTCGAGCTGACGGAGTTCCCGGCCACGCACCACTGCGCCGTCAATATGCACGTGAGCGCCACCGAGAGCACGAAGAACGGGGGCCGCGACATCGTTTTTCTGCACGAGATGCAGCCCGGCCCGGCCAGCAAGAGCTACGGCATCCAGGTCGCGCGGCTGGCCGGCATGCCGGCTGCGGTGGTCAACCATGCGCGCCAGGCGCTCGAGGCGCTGGAGGCGCAGCAGACGCAGGCGCGCGCGCAGGTCGACCTGTTCGCCGCACCGCCGGCCGCCGCGACGCCGGAGGACAGCGCCGTAGAATCCGCTCTGGCTGCGCTCGATCTCGACGCGATGAGCCCCCGGGAGGCGCTCGAGGCGTTGTACTCACTTCAAAAACTCAACACGCGCGAGAGCGGACGAAGCTGAAGAGCGCCGATCCGCGTGGAGACCCCATGACTTATTGCGTAGGCATCAAACTCAACGCCGGCCTGGTGTTCCTGTCCGACTCCCGGACCAACGCGGGCGTCGACCACATCAGCACCTTCCGCAAGATGATCGTCTACGAGCAGCCCGGCGACCGCGTCATGGTGCTGCTGTCGGCGGGCAACCTGAGCATCTCGCAATCGGTGCGCGAGATCCTGCAGATCGAAGAGCTGCGCGAGATCAAGGAAGACGGCGAGCCCGGCCCGCCCATCACCATCTGGAACGCCAAGAGCATGTTCGATGCGGCGCGCGTGCTGGGTTCGGCCGTGCGCCATGTGTATGACCGCGACGCCGAAGCGCTCAAGCACGCGGGGCTGGACTTCAACGTGTCCTTCATCTTCGGCGGGCAGGTCAAGGGCGAAGGCATGCGCCTGTTCCTGGTCTACTCGGCCGGTAACTTCATCGAGGCGACCAACGAGACGCCCTACTTCCAGGTCGGTGAATCGAAGTACGGCAAGCCGGTGCTCGACCGCGTGCTCACGCCCGATACGCCGCTGGACGAAGCCGCCAAGTGCGCGCTGGTGTCGATGGACTCGACGATGAAGTCCAACCTCTCGGTCGGCCTGCCGCTCGACCTGGTGGTGTACGAGGCCGGCCGCCTGCAGACCGACAAGATCGTCTGCCTCGACGCCAACAACCCGTACTACCAGATGATGCACAACAGCTGGGGCCAGAAGCTGCGCGAGGTGTTCGACAGCATCGAGGACCCGGTGTGGGACGGCAGCGCGACGACCCATCCGCTGATGATGCCCGCGGCGCGCCACAGCCCGCTGCGCAAGATCTCCACGCCCGAAGAAAAACTGATCTAGACGCCCTTGCCGACACCGCCCGTCATCTTCTCGCACGGCAACAGCTTCCCGGCGAGCACCTACCGCGTGATGCTCGACAGCCTGCGCAACCGCGGCTTCGACGTGCACGCCATCGAGAAGCTCGGGCACGACCCCAAGTACCCGGTCACCAACAACTGGCCGCATCTGGTGGAGCAATTGGCCGACTTCGCGCGCGGCGTGGTGAAGGAAGCCGGCCAGCCGGTCTTCCTGGTGGGGCACTCGCTCGGCGGATTTCTCAGCCTCATGTGCGCGTCGCGCCACCCGATGCTGGCGCGCGGCGTGGTCATGCTCGACTCCCCGCTGGTGGGCGGCTGGCGCGCCAACACGCTGGGACTGGTCAAGCGCACGCCGCTCATGAAGAGCGTGTCACCCAGCGCCATCAGCCGCAAGCGCCGCAACCGGTGGAACGACCGTGATGCGGCCTTTGCCCACTTTCGCGAGAAGAAGGCGTTCGCCCGTTGGGACGAGCAGGTGCTGCGCGACTACATCGAGCACGGCATGCTCGAAGCGGCCGACGCTTCGGTCGATGCCAGCCTCACGCTCAGCTTCGATCGCGACATCGAGACTGCGATCTACGACACGCTGCCGCACAACCTCGGCACGCTGCTGCGCGCCGACCCGCTGCGCTGCCAAGTCGCCTTCGTTGGCGGCCGTCAGTCGGTCGAGATGCGCCGTGTGGGCATGGCCATGACAGACCGCATCACGCGAGGGCGCATCGCGATGCTCGACGGCTCGCACCTGTTCCCGATGGAGAAGCCGATCGCCACGGCGGCGGCGCTCGAGGCGTCGCTGCGAAACTTGTTCTGACCGAAAGTTCGCGCTTCGAGAACGGAGAAAAAGTGGATGGCCGCTGCGATTCTGGAGTCGGTCGATCGCTCGTGCGCCCGACCGCGCAGGGGCACACGCTTTCGCGTCACTCCGCCCAAACCACCATGCCGGACCACGCCGTCGCCAGCACCACGATCCCGAAGACGATGCGGTAGTAGGCGAAGGGCACGAAGGTGTGCGTACTGATGTACTTCAGCAGCCAGCGCACACACAGCCATGCGCTGAGAAAGGAAAACAGCAACCCGACCGCGAACAGCGGAATGTCGGCGACCGACAGCAGGGCACGCTCCTTGTAAAGGCTGTAGACGCCGGCGCCGATGAGCGTGGGCATGGCGAGGAAGAAGGAGAAGTCGGTGGCGGCCTTGCGGCTCAGGCCGAGCAGCATGCCGCCGATGATGGTCGAGCCGCTGCGGCTGGTGCCCGGGATCATCGCGAAGCACTGCACCAGCCCGACCTTCAGCGCGTCCCAGGGGGTCATGTCATCGACGCTCTCGACGCGCACCGCACCAGGCGGCCGCTTCTCCGCCCAAAGAATGACGAAGCCACCGAGGATGAAGGTGCTCGCCACCACCACCGGCGTGAACAGCGTGGCCTTGATGAGGCTGCCGAAGAGAAGCCCCAGCACCACGGCCGGCAGGAAGCCGATGATCACATTGAGTGCGAAGCGGCGCGCCTTGGCCTGCCGCGGCAGCGCGACCACCGTCGAATGGATCTTTTGCCAGTAGACGAGGATGACCGCGAAGATCGCACCGGTCTGGATCGCGATCTCGAACACCTTGAACTTGTCGCCGTGCAGATCCATCAGCGCCCCGGCGAGGATCAAATGCCCTGTCGACGAAATCGGCAGGAACTCGGTCAGGCCCTCGACGATGCCCATGATGGCGGCCTTGACCAGCAAAACAATGTCCACGCGTGCTCCTTGTGTATGAGCATGGATTATCGCGAGGGCGTCGGTCAGCTTTCGTTCAGACAGTGCGTTTTATCGGGGCAATGGCCGATGGTGCAGCCGTACGGCCTGAGCGCCAACCAGGCCGACGCGATGCTGCGCCGCCTTCAGAGGATGTCCGCCATCGACAGTGCCGGCGTCTGTGCGATGCGCTCGGAAATCGCGCGGCAGCATGCCAGCAGGGGGGCCACATAGGCCTGCTCCGGGTCTTCCTTCTGTCGGAACACCAGCGTGCTCACGCTGATCGCTGCGACGGGCGTGCCGGCATGGCCGCGGATCACCGCGCCGAAGCAAAAGATGCCCGGCTCGTTCTCCTCGTTATCGACCGACCAGCCCCGTGCGCGCGTCTGTGCAATCTCCTCCCGCAGTGCGCCGATGTCGGCAGTGGTATTGGCCGTGTAGCGTGGCATCGGCAGCCCCTTGAGCAATGGCTTGAGCGCATCGTCGTCGAGTGCCGCCATGTAGGCCTTGCCGACTGCCGTGGCGTGCAACGACACGCTGGTGCCGATGCGCGAGGTCATGCGCACTGCGCTCGGGCTCTCGAGCTTTTCGATGTAGACCATGTTCGTGCCGTTGGGAACGGCCAGGTGCACCGTCTCGCCGGTGAGGTCGCGCAGCCGCTTGAGCTCGTCGACGGCCGCCAGGCGAAGCTCCGACCGACCCCAGCTGCGGCTCGCCAGTTGGATGAGCCTCGGGCCGAGCGCCAGCGTCGCGCCCTGCGGGTTCTCCACCAGCAGCCGCTCGGCAATGAGCGCGGCGACGATGCGGTGCACCGTCGGCCGCGGGTAGCCGCTCGCGCGCATCAGTGCACCGACGTTGACCGGTTCTTCCGCGTCGGCCACCAGTTGCAGCACATGCATGAATTTGGAGAACGACGCGGTGCCCGCCACCTGCGCCTGAACCGGCGCAACCATCAGGTCACCATGTACCCGCCGTCGACCGGCAGGATCACGCCCGTCATGAACGACGCCGCCGGCGTGCACAAGAAGACGGCGGCACGCGCCACGTCGTCGGGCGTGCCCCAGCGGCCGAGCGGCGTGCGCGCGAGGATCGGGCCGGCGCGGGCCGGGTCGTCCTGCAGCGCCTGGGTCAGGGGTGTCGCGATCCAGCCCGGCGCCACCGCATTCACGCGGATGCCGTCCGCCGCGTAGGCGATGGCGAGCGACTTGGTGAGCTGCGCCACGCCGCCCTTGCTGGCCGCGTAGCCCGGCACCAGACCGCCGCCGAAGAAGCTCAACATCGACGCAGTGTTGACGATGCAGCCGCCACTGGCCTTCAGACGCTCGCGCACCGCGGTGCACACGCGCATGGTGCCGGTCAGGTTGACGGCCAGCACCTTCTCGAAGACTTCGAGGTCGTGCTCGGCACCGCGCAGGATGATGCCCGCGCAGTTGAAGACGATGTCGAGCCGGTCGATGGGCGCGAGCGCTGCCTCGACGCTGGCCGCCGAGGTCACGTCGGCCTGCTTCACCTCGACCGCGGCATCGAGCGTGCCGTCGCCGTTGCCCAGGCCGATGGCCGTCACCTGCGCGCCGAGCGCAGCCAGGTGGTTGGCGATGATGGCGCCGATGCCCTGCGTCGCGCCCGACACGAGCGCGCGCTTGCCCTTGAAAAGATCTGCCTGGTAGGTCATGCGGTCGGTGTGCTGCTGGTTCAATTCTTGATATCGAGCTTGCCCATCAGCGTCTTGAAGTAGGCGCTGTCCTTGGCCATGTTGGCCTTGAAGGCCACGTCGTCGGCGTACGAGAAGCCCAGGTTCTGCTTCTGCAGCACCTCGCGGAAGGCCGGCTCGTCGGCCGCCTTCTTGCTCATGTTCTTCAGGTAGGCGACCACTTCCGGCGGCGTGTTCTTCGGTGCCGCGATGCCGCGCCACGTGCCGATCACCAAGTCGATATTGCGTTCCTTCAGCGTCGGCACCTTGTCGAAGCCTGCCACGCGCTGCTCGGCCATCACGGCAAGCGTCTTGAGCTTGCCGGCTTGCACGTAGGTCGTGACTTCGGCAGGGCTCACCGCCACCGCGTCGATGTGGCCGCCCAGCAGCGCCAGCACGGCAGGGCCGGCGCCCTGGAACGGCGTGTGGTTGAACTTGGTGCCGGTCTTGTCTTCCAGCGCGGCCGCAGCCAGGTGCCAGATCGAGCCGTTGCCGGCATTGCCCACGCTGACCTTGCCGCTCTCCTTCTTGGCGGCGGCGAGGAATTCTTCGATGGTGTTCCACGGCGCGTCGGCACGCACGGTGATCGCGGCCTGGTCCGCGTTGAGCCGGGCGATGGGCGTGAGGTCGTCGTAGGTGAACTTGGCCAGGCCCATGTGCGGCAGCGTGGTGAGTTCCACGGTGACGACCGCCAGGCGGTAGCCGTCGGGCTTGGCGTTGATCACGTCCTGCCAGCCGATGGCGCCGCTGGCACCCGGCTTGTTCACGATCACCATGCTTTGCGGCATGTGCTTGCGGGTGGCATCGGCGAAGGCGCGGGCCAGGGCGTCGGTGCCGCCGCCTGGCTGGAAGGGCACGACCAGCTCAATCGGCTTGGTGGGAAAGTCGCGCGCCTGTGCCGCGGCTTGGCCGGCGACGAGCGCTGCGGCGGGCAGCATGGCGAGGACCGCGAGGCGGCGCAGGTTCAGAGCGAAACGAATCATGGGAGGTCTCAGTGAGGGGTTTGGAAAGTCGGCGCGGCGCATGCGATGCGCGCCGCGCAGGAAAGAAAAGGGTTGTCGGTTCAGTAAGTGGCGCGGCCGCCGGAAAGATCGAACACCGAACCCGTGTTGAAGCTGCAGGAGCCCGAGCACAGCCAGGCCACCATCTCGGCCACCTCGGCGCTTTCGCCGAGCCGCTTCATCGGGCTCTTGTCGATCATGGTCTGCACATGCGCGATGGACATCTGCGCGAGGATCGGTGTGCGCACCGCCGCCGGCGCGATGGCGTTCACCAGGATGCCGGTCGTGGCCAGCTCCTTGCCGAGCGACTTGGTCAGCGCCAGCACGCCGGCCTTGGCCGCGCTGTAGGCCGATGCGTTGGGCGTGCCCTCCTTGCCGGCCAGCGATGCGATGTTGACGATGCGGCCCTCGCCTGCCGCGCGCAGGTGTGGCACCACGGCGCGGCACACGTTGAAAGTGCCGACCAGGTTCACATCGACGATGCGCCGCCACATCACCGGGTCGTATTCGTCGACCGGCATCGTCGGCCCGGCGAAGCCTGCGCTGTTGACCACGAAGTCGATGCGGCCGTAGCGCGCGAGCACCTCCTGTGCGGCCAGTTCGACCGCGGCGAGGTCGGTCACGTCGACCTGCCAGGCGTCCTCGTTCACGCCGGGCTCGGCCATGTCCCAGACCGCCACGCGCGCGCCGCTGCGCGCCAAGTGGCTGGCCACCTCGGCGCCGATGCCGCTCGCGCCGCCGGTGACCACGGCCACGCTGCCCGCGAAGTCGTAGCTGGCGTTGCCGTAGCTCATCGGATGAATTGCTTGGTGAAGTCCGCGCCCAGGCCCACTTCCTCGAAGTGCTTGCGGCACATGTCGATCTTGGTGAACACGTCTTCGTAGCCCATGCCCTTGCCCCACGGGTCGGTGTAGTACATGACTCCGTTGACCTGGAAGTAGGTGATCATTTCCTCGACGTCCTCCGGCACGTAGAGCGTGTGAGTTTCGCCAGGTGGCTCATAGACATAGCTGCCTTCGGTGGCTTCCCAGTCGTGCTCGAGGTAGCGCCAGCGGCCCTTCAGCACGAAGCCGTGCACGGCCTGCGGATGGCGGTGCCGGCTGAGCACGCCCGACTTGCGCACGCGCAGCAGGTTCATCCAGTAGCCCTGGCTGGCGTTCAGGCAGAGCGGGCGAAACCACACGTTCTCGGCCTGCGGCACCCACAGGCGTTCGTCCGTGGGAATGGCATTGGGCACCACGATCTCAGGCAGCGCATCTTGGGGAAACGCCAACTGGTACGGGGTCATCGGATTCGGGTCAACACTGTCGACTGGCATTGCATCTGTCCATAATGTGGATGGGTATCCATATTGTAGACAGTGCCTCGCTGCGGCCGACGTGGGATAACCCTTAGCCGGGCGCCTGCCAACCGCCGCCCAGTCCCTGGATCAGTCCGACCGCCGCCGTCTGCCGGTTCACCTGCAACTGCAGGACGGTCCGTCTGGCGCTCAGCGCCGACGCTTGCGCCGTGACCACCTCCGTGTAGCCGACCTGCCCGGCGCGGTAACGATTGAGGATCTGCTGCTCGGTGCGATCGGCCGCGGCCGATGCCTCGCGACGCAGCGCCTCCTGCTGAGCCAGGCTGGCCGTCGCGGTGAGCTGGTCTTCGACACCCTGGAAGGCGGTGAGCACGGTCTGCCGGTAGCGCGCCACGGCAGCATCGTGCGCAGCCTTGGCCGAATCGACGCGCGCGCCGATGGCGCCGGCGTCGAACAGCACCTGTGCCGCCGAGAGCCCGATCGACCACAGCGTGTTCGACGCACTGAACAGGTCCGACACCCTGCTCGACGAGCGACCGACCGAAGCACTGAGGCTGAAGCTCGGGTAATAGGCCGAACGCTCGATGCCGATCTGTGCGTTGGCTGCGGCCACAGCGCGCTCGGCCGACGCGATGTCCGGTCGGCGCTGCAGCAGCGTCGACGGAACGCCGAGCGGCACGGCCGGCACGGTCGGCGTCCAGGCGTCGACCACCGGCAGCCGGAAGTCGGCCGGCGCCGCGCCCACCAGCACCGCGATGGCGTGCTCGAGCGTGTCGCGCGAGCGCTGCAGCGCCACGCGCTCTGCCCGCGTGTTGACCAGAATCGTCTGCGCCTGCAGCACGTCGCTTTGCGCGGCAATGCCGGCTTCGTAGCGGTTGCGCGCGATGGCCAGCGAGCGCTCGTAGCCTTCGAGCGTGGCCGCCAGCAGCGCCAATTCGGCATCGGCCTCGCGCAACGCAAAGTAGTTCGACGCGAGCTCGCCCAGGGCCGACAGCCGGGCCGCCGCGAGATCGGCCTCGCTCGCCGCCGCCTGCGCCTCGGCGCTGCCCACGGCCTGGCCGAGCCGGCCCCACACGTCGGGCGCCCAGTCGGCGCCCAAGGTGATGTCGCTGGAGTTGCCGGTGCTGCCTGCACCGCGACCACCTCGGCGATCGGCACCGGCCGACAACGACACCGTGGGAAACAGCTGCGCGCGCTGTTCGCGCACCAGCGCCCTCGCCTGCGCATAGTTCGCGACGGCGATCGCGATGGTCTGGTTCGACGCCTGCACCCGTTGTGCCAGCGCGTCCAGCCCGGCGTCGCCGAAAAGCTGCCACCAAGGCCCGCGGTCGAGCGCATCGGCCGGTGCGGCGGGCAGCCAGCCTTCGGCAGCGGGCGCCTCTTTCCAGGCGGTGGGGGCGTCCATCGCGGGCCGCTCGTAGACCGGCCCGACGGCGCAGGCGGCGAGCGAAGCCGCGGCCGCCAGGGCGGTCAGTGTGGACAGGAAGCGTCGGGAGGTCATGGCAGGTTCGTTCTCGTGTCAGGCCGCGGGCGCGGCATCGTCCGCGTCGGCGCGGGCCAGACGGTGTTCGTTGGGTGCGCGGCGGCGCAGCTTGTCCATCAGCACATAGACCACCGGCGTCGTCAGCAGCGTGAGCAGCTGGCTGGCAATGAGGCCGCCGACGATCGCCACGCCCAGCGGCTGGCGCAGCTCGGCACCCTCGCCGAAGCCGATGGCCAGCGGCAGCGCACCGAGCGCCGCCGCCAGCGTGGTCATCAGGATCGGTCGGAAGCGCAGCATGCAGGCCTCGCGCACCGCCTCGACCGCGCTCAGGCCGCGCGCACGCTCGGCGTCGAGCGCAAAGTCGATGATCAGGATCGCGTTCTTCTTGACGATGCCGATCAGCAGGAAGACGCCGATCAGCGCAATCAGCGAGAACTCCATGCGCAGCAACAACAACGCCAGCACCGCGCCCACGCCGGCCGAGGGCAGCGTGGTCAGCACGGTGATCGGGTGCACCAGGCTCTCGTACAGAACACCCAGCACGATGTAGATCACCACCAGTGCAGCCAGCACCAGGAAGAGCTGCTGACCTTGCGACTGCTGGAAGGTCGCCGCCGTGCCGCCGAAGCTGCCGCGCACGTTCACCGGCATCGCGATGTCGGCGCTCGCCTGCGCCATGATCACCTGCGCCTGCCCGAGCGTGGCGCCCTCGGCCAGGTTGAAAGACACGGTGCTCGACAGCTCGCCGCCCTCGTGCGAGATCGAGGTCGGTATCGCGCGTTCCGACAGCTTGGCGATGGCGCTGAGCGGCACCATGGTGGTGGCGGTGGTGCTCAACGGCGTGCCGGTCGACGCACCGCGCTGCCCCGGGTTGGCCGAGGTGGCGGTGACCGTGGCGCCGGTGGCGGTGGCCGCGGAGGCCGGCAGGTACAGGTCCTTCAGCGCGACCGGCCCCTGCATGAACTGCGGCGCCCACTCCATGATCACCGCGTACTGGTTGAGCTCGTCGTAGATGGTCGCGACCGAGCGCTGGCCGAAGGCGTTGTAGAGCGCGCTGTCAACCGCGCTCGACGTGATGCCCATGCGCGACGCGGTCTCGCGGTCGACCGTCACGAAGGTCTCGACGCCGTTCTCCGACTGGTCACCGTCGATGTCCGTCATCGCCGGCTCCTGCTTGAGCCGCTCGACCAGCTTGGCCGTCCAGTTGCGCAGGTCGGCGATGTTGTCGGCCTTCAGCGTGTACTGGTAGGTCGAGTTGCTCGACCGTCCGCCGCCGCGCAGGTCTTGCACCTGGCCGAGGAACACGCGCAGGCCCGTGAGCCGGTCGAGCTGCGGCCGCAGCCGCGCGATCACCGCCTGGCTGCCGATCTTGCGGTCGGCCAGCGGCTTGAGGTTGACGAACATGAAGCCGCCGCCGGCACGGCTGCCGCCCGAGAAGCCGACCACGGTGTCGACCGCCGGGTCCTTGCGGATGATCTCCACCGCCTCGCGCAGCTTCTCGCCGAGCGCCTGCGACGAGATGCTCTGGTCGGCGCGCAGGCCGCCGTTGAGCTGGCCGTTGTCGGTCTGCGGGAAGAAGCCCTTGGGCACCTTGGCGAAAAGGTAGACGTTCAGCCCGATCACCGCCAGCAGAATCAACATCACCAGCGTCTTGCTGGCCAGCGCCCAGTCGAGCGAGCGTTCGTACACACGCAGCGTCGCGTCGTAGCCGCGCTCTGCCCAGCGCGCCGGCCACGACGCGCGCCGCGGCGGGCCTTCGTGCGCCGGCTCGGGGCGCAGCAGCAGCGCGCACATCATGGGTGTGGTGGTCAGTGAGATGACGAGCGAGATCAGCACCGCGGCCGACAGCGTGATGGCGAATTCGCGGAACAGCCGGCCCACCTGCCCGTCCATGAACAGCAGCGGAATGAACACCGCCACCAGCGACAGGCTGATCGACAGCACCGTGAAGCCGACCTCGCGCGCGCCCTTGAGCGCAGCTTCGGTGCGGTCCATGCCGGCCTCGATGTGGCGCATGGTGTTCTCGAGCACCACGATGGCGTCGTCGACCACGAAACCAGTTGCGACGGTCAGCGCCATCAGGCTCAGGTTGTTCAGGCTAAAGCCCAGCAGGTACATCACGCCGAAGGTCCCTAGCAGCGACACCACCGTGGCCACTGCCGGCACGATGGTCGCGCGCGCCTTGCGCAGGAACAGGCCCACCACCAGCACCACCAGCACGATCGACACCACCAGCGTCAGCTCGATCTCCTTGAGCGAGGCGCGGATGGAATTGGTGCTGTCCGACGCCACCTGCACGTCGATGTCCTGCGGCAGCTGGGCGCGCAGTTCGGGGATCAGCGCACGCACCCGGTCGACCGTTTCGATGATGTTGGCGCTGGGCTCGCGCGTGATCAGCACGATGATGGCCGGCTCGCCGTTGAACAGACCCAGCGTGCGACGGTTCTCCACGCCATCGACGACGTTGGCCACGTCCGACAGGCGCACCGCGGCGTTGTTGCGCCAGGCCACGATCATCGAGCGGTACTCGGCTGCGCGCCGGGCAGGCGACGGCGTGTAGATCTGCAGCCGCCGGCCCTCGCCCTCGATCGCGCCCTTGGGCCGGTTGGCGTTGGTGGCCTGGATCGCGGCACGCACGTCCTCGGTGCTGATGCCGTACTGGTTGAGCGCGAAGGGCAGCAGCTCGACCCGCACCGCCGGCAGCGAGCCGCCGCCGATCTCGACGTCGCCCACGCCCTCGACCTGCGACAGCCGCTGGCTCACGATGTTCGACACCGCGTCGTAGATCTGCCCCGGCGTCTTGGTCTTCGACGTGAGCGCCAGGATCACCACGGGCGCCGACGCCGGGTTGGCCTTGCGGTAGGTCGGGTTGCTGCGCAGCGTGGCCGGCAGGTCGGCGCGCGCCGCATTGATGGCGGCCTGCACCTCGCGCGCGGCGCCGTCGATGTTGCGGTCGAGGTCGAACTGCAGCGTGACGCGCGCCGAGCCGGTCGAGCTGGTCGAGGTCATCTCGTTGACTCCGGCGATCGTACCCAGGCGTCGCTCCAGCGGCGTCGCCACGCTGCTGGCCATGGTGTCGGGGCTGGCCCCGGCCAGGCTGGCGCTCACCGAGATGATCGGGAAGTCGACCTTCGGCAGCGGCGACACCGGCAGCACGAAAAAGGCTGCGATCCCGGCCAGCGCGATGCCGATCGTCAGCAGGATGGTGGCGATCGGGCGTTCGACGAAGGGCTTGGACAGGTTCATGTCGGTTGCCTGGTCTGGGTCGATTTGCCTTGCGTGGGGTGTCGGCAGGCGGTATGCCTGCGGGCGGCAGACGCCTGCGGCCCTTCGGGCTTCGCTGCTGCTCCTCGCGAAAGGCGGGGTCCGCAGAACTCGCTTCGCTCAAACAGCTGCGGCCCTAATCCGCCTTTCGCTGCGGTGCTCGCCGCAGGCTCCACAGCCGCCCACAGGCATACCGCCCGCCGACGTGGACGCGATCGTTGTGCCTCCAGCGAGTGCAACCTTTGCGCCACCACCAAGCCCGGCAGGCGGTGCGGGACGGGCGAGCCCTCTGCGCCGCCGAGGAGCGAAGCGCCATCGGCCGCGCGCGCAGCGCGCTTCAACCACTGACTCGTCGCAGCTGTTTGAGCGAAGAGAACGAAGTGAGCGCAGCGAGTTCTGCGACGCAGCCGATGGCGCGAGCACCGCAGGGCAGCCGCGAAGCGGCCGGCGCAGTGGGATCGCCCGGCCCGCACCGCCTGCCGGGCGCTCTCACCAGGGGACGCGACAGCAACAGCAACCAAGCTCACGCCACCCCCTCACGCCGGCGCCCGAGCCTGCGCCCCACCCGGTCGAAAGCCAGGTAGATCACCGGCGTCGTGAACAGCGTCAGCACTTGGCTCACGATCAGCCCGCCGAAGATCGCCAGGCCCAGCGGCCGGCGCAGCTCGGCGCCCTCGCCGAAGCCCAGCATCAAAGGCACCGCGGCGAACAGCGCGGCCAGGGTGGTCATGAGGATGGGCCGGAAGCGCAGCAGCGCCGCCTGGTGGATCGCCTCGAGCGGCGTCTTGCCCTGGTGGCGTTCGGCCTCGATCGCGAAGTCGATCATCATGATCGCGTTCTTCTTCACGATCCCGATCAGCAGGATGATCCCGATGATGCCGATCACGCCGAGGTCGTTGCCGGTCACCATCAGGGCCAGCAAAGCGCCCACGCCAGCCGAGGGCAAGGTCGACAAGATCGTCAGCGGATGGATGTAGCTCTCGTACAGCACGCCCAGCACGATGTACACGCACACCACCGCCGCGAGGATCAGCCACAGCTGGTTCGACAGCGATTTCTCGTAGGCGCCCGAGGCACCGAGGAACGTCATCGTCACGCCCGGCGGAAGACCGATGTCCTTGGCTGCCTGCCGGATCGCATCGACCGCGTTGCCGAGCGACACGCCGTCGGCCGTGTCGAAGCCCACTGTCGCGGCCGGGTACTGCGCCACGTGGGTGATCTGCAGCGGCGCCAGCTGCTCACGGATGGTCGCTATGGCCGACAGCGGCGTCGCCTCGCCCGAGCCGGTCTTGAGGTTGAGCGTGCCGAGCTGCTGCGGCGTCTCGATCGAATCGACCTTGGCCTCCAGGATCACGCGGTACTGGTTGGTCTCGGTGAAGATGGTCGAGACAATGCGCTGGCCAAAAGCGCTGTAGAGCACGTCGTCGACAGCGCTCGCCGTGACCGACAGGCGCGAGGCCGTGGCACGGTCGATGTCGACGAAGGCCGACAGCCCCTGCGCACCGGCGTCGCTGGTCACGTTGCGCACCTGTTTCACGTCCTGCAGCCGCGTGCGCAGCTTGTCGACCCACTGTGTGACGGTGGCCGAGTCGACGCCTTCGATGGAGAAGCGGTACTCGGTCGGCCCCGTTTCGGCGTCGATGGTCAAGTCCTGCGTCGGCTGCAGAAACAGCTTGACGCCGGCCACCTGCGCCACGCGATCGCGCAGCCGGTTCATCGTGGCTTCCTGCGAGCCGCGGTCGGCCTTCAGATTGATCAGCATGCGCCCGGTGTTGAGCATGGTGTTGTTGGCCGCGTCCACGCCGGTGAAGGAGCTCAGACTCTCGACCTCGGGGTCGGCCAGCACGGCACGCGCCGCGGCCTGCTGCAGCTCGGCCATGCGCGCATACGACACGTCCTGTGCCGCTTCGATGCGGCCTTGCAGCTGGCCGGTGTCCTGCGTCGGGAACAGGCCCTTGGGGATCGCGATGTAGAGCAGCACCGTGAGCACCAGCGTGGCCAGGGCCACGATCAGCGTCAGTCCCTGGCGGCGGAACACCCACTGCAACCACACGTCGTAGCGCGCGATCACGCGGTCGAAAAAGGCCTGCACCTTGCCTGCGAAGCCGCGCGAGGCGTTGTGCGGCTCGCTCTTCAACATGCGTGCGGCCATCATCGGCACCAACGTCAGCGAGACCACGGCCGAGATCAGGATGGTGATGGCCAGCGTGACCGCGAATTCGCGGAACAGCCGGCCCACCACGTCGCCCATGAAGAGCAGCGGGATCAGCACCGCGATCAGCGACACCGTCAGCGAGATGATGGTGAAGCCGATCTGCGTCGCGCCCTTGACGGCCGCGGCAAACGGCCCTTCGCCCTCTTCCAGGTAACGCGAGATGTTCTCGATCATCACGATCGCGTCGTCGACCACGAAGCCGGTCGCGATGGTCAGCGCCATCAGGCTCAGGTTGTTGAGGCTGTAGCCCATCAGGTACATCACGCCGCACGTGCCGATGAGCGAGATCGGCACCGACAGGCTGGCGATCAGCGTGGCGCGCCAGCTGTGCAGGAAGAAAAAGATCACCAGCACCACCATCAGCACGGCCAGCAGCAGCTCGATCTCGACATGGTTCACCGACGCACGGATGCCGGTGGTGCGGTCGCTCAGCACCTTGACCTCGAGCGTGGCCGGCAGGCCGGCCTGCAGTTCGGGCAACTGCCGCTTGATGGCATCGACGGTAGCGATCACGTTGGCGCCCGGCTGGCGCTGCACGTTGAGGATGATGCTCGGCGTCAGCTGTCCGTCGATGCCCGACCAGGCGCCGAGCCGGGTGTTCTCCGCGCTGTCGACCACCTGCGCCACGTCGCTCATGCGCACCGGCGCGGCGTTGCGGTAGGCGACGATCAGGCTGCGGTACTCTGCCGCGGTCACGAGCTGGTCGTTGGCGTTGATGGTGTAGGAGCGCTTGGGCCCGTCGAAGCTGCCCTTGGCGCTGTTGGCGTTGGCCGCCGAGATCGCGGTGCGCAGCGTGTCGAGCCCGATGCCGTAGGCGGCCAGCGCCTTGGTGTCGGCCTGGATGCGCACGGCAGGCCGCTGCCCGCCCGAGAGCGTGACCAGGCCCACGCCCGACACCTGGCTGATCTTCTGCGCCAGCCGCGTGTTGACGATGTTCTGCACCTCGGTCAGCGGCATGGTGCCGGAGCTGATGGCGAGCGTGATCACCGGCGCGTCGGCCGGGTTGACCTTGGCGTACACCGGCGGCGCCGGCAAATCGGCCGGCAGCAGCGAATTGCTGGCGTTGATGGCGGCCTGAACCTCCTGCTCGGCCACATCGAGCGTTTCGCCCAGGCCGAACTGCAGCGTCACGATCGACACGCCCGCGGCGCTGGTCGAGCTCATGCGGTTCAGCCCCGACATCTGGCCGAACTGCCGCTCGAGCGGCGCGGTCACGGTGCGGCTCATCACCTCCGGGCTGGCGCCGGGGTACAGCGTCTGCACCTGGATGGTCGGGTAGTCGACCTGCGGCAGCGCCGACAGCGGCAGAAAGCGGAAACCGACGAAGCCCGCGAGCACGATCGCGAGCATGAAGAGCGCGGTCGCGACCGGCCGCTCGATGAAAGGGCGCGACGGGCTCATGGCTGGCGCGGGATCATTGCGGAGCGCGACGCGAACCGGAAGCGCCGCCACGCGGGCCGGAGGCGCCTTGCCGCGCACCCGACGCACCGCCACGCGGCCGCGCGCCCGGTGCGTCGGTCGGCAGCTGCACCGTGGCGCCGTCCTTCAGCCGGTCGCCCCCCTCGGTCACCACGCGCTCGCCTTCCTTCAGGCCCTCGGTGACGACCACCGACTCGACCGTCGCGTCGCCGCGCTTCACGTTGCGCATCGACACGGTGCGGTCTTCGTTGATCACGTAGACGTAGTTGCCCGTGCCCGCCGTGCGAAGCGCCGTCACCGGCACCACCACCGCGCCCTCGATGGTGCGCAGCAGCAGCTGCACGTTCACGAACTGGCTCGGGAACAGCGTGCTGCCGGCGTTGCCGAAGCGCGCCTTGGCCTTGACGGTGCCGGTCTGCACGTCGACCACGTTGTCGAGCGTGGAGAAGGTGCCGGTGTCGAGCGTGCTGGCCTTGGTGCGGTCGAGCGCCGTCACGGAGAGTTTGGCGCCCTGTGCCACGCGGCGCTCGATCTCGGGCACGCGGTCTTGGGGCACCGAAAACTGCACGTCGATCGGCGTCATCTGCGTGATGACCGCGATGCCGGTGGTCGCGCCCGCCGCCACGTAGTTGCCCGGGTCGACGGTGCGCAGGCCGACGCGCCCGGTCACCGGCGAAGTGACGCGCGTGTACTCCACGTTGAGCCGCGCCGTCGCTTCCGACGCCTTGTCCGTGAGGACCGTGCCTTCGAGCTGCTTGACCAGCGCGGCTTGCGTGTCGACCTCCTGGCGCGCGATGGAGTCCTGCCCCAGCAGCGTGCGGAAGCGCTCGAGCGTGACGCGCGCCGCCTCGAGCTGCGCCTCGTCGCGCACGCGCGTGCCCTGTGCCTGCATCAGCGCCTGTTCGTAGGGCCGCGCGTCGATGCGTGCGAGCACCTCGCCCTTCTTGACCGTCTGGCCTTCGGCGAACAGCACGTCGGTCATGACGCCCGAAACCTGTGGGCGCAGCGTGATCGTCGTGACCGGGGTCACGGTACCCAGCGCGTCGAGGTAGACCGGAATGTCTGCGCGCTTCGCCACGGCCATGCCCACGGTGACCAGCGGCCCCGCGCTGCCGCCGCCCGCACCGCCAGGTCGGCCAGGGCCGCCCGGCCCACGCGCGCCCGGTGGGCCGCCGCGCATGGCCGCGTCGGCGGGCGGGCGGTTGACCAGGTACCAGGCGGCGCCGACCAGTGCAGCCAGTGCCAGCACGGCGATCACGCCGCCGAGCCAGCGGCGGCGCCGGCGGGGCGTGGCGGGTGGGGAAACGGGCGATGCGGGGGGAACGGGCGCTTCGGGGGGACGGTTGTCCATGGGAAATCCTGGGAGAGTGGCCGCTCGGCCTGCATTCGGTGGGTTGCGACGGATCGTAGCGTGCACCACCGCAGGGATTGCGACGCTTGTTCGGCCTGTCCGTAAACGGCGGGTAAAGCGCACCGCCGGGCCGTTGGTTTGCCCCAGGACAGCCAACAGTTCACGCGCTTCGAACGCACTTCGCGCCGCCGTCGCGCGTTCTGTCGCATCGCGCTGGTGCCGTCGGGCTGCGGCCGCCAAAGTCACCCCATCGACCACCGTTTCCCTCAACACACACCAGGAGCCACCCCCATGCTGTACGAGATCCTCACCCACACGCCCGCCTGGGTTTTCGCGCTGTTCGCACTGCTGCTGTGGCTGGGCGCCACCCAACTCACCGGGCGGCGCGTCGGCCTGCGCCGGACCTTGGTGATGCCCGTGGTCATGATCGGCCTGTCGCTCTACGGCGTGCTCTCGGCGTTCAAGGATCAGCCGCTCGCCGCTGCTGCCTGGGCCGCCGCGGCGCTGGCCGTCGGCTTCGCGGTGGCGCAGCGCGCTGCGCCCGCCGGCACACGCTACGACCCGGTCACCCGCAGCTTCGCGCTGCCCGGCAGCGCCGTGCCGCTGGCGCTGATGATGGGCATCTTCTTCACCAAGTACGTGGTGGCCGTGCAGATTGCCATGCACCCCGAACTGGCGCACCGGCCCGACTTTGCGATCGCGATCGGCGCGCTCTACGGCGCCTTCAGCGGCATCTTCGCGGCGCGCGCCCTGCGGCTCTGGAAGCTCGCCATCCGTCGCGACACCGCACTTGTCGACCCACAACGCGTCTGAAGCCGCTGGAGCCTTTCATGCAACAACACACTGACCTTCAACTCGACCAGTTGGCCCGCCGCCGCGCCAGGGCGAAGCTGGGATTCTTCTTCCACGCGGTCGTCTACGCCGCAGTGAACCTCGGACTGATCGCGCTGTCGGTCTACAACGGTCGGGCCTGGGCGATCTTCCCGCTGCTCGGCTGGGGTATCGGCCTCTTTTTCCACGGGCTGTCGGTCTGGGTGTTCGCACCCGGCAACGACCTGATGGAAGGCATGGTGCGGCGTGAACGCGCAAGACTTTCCGCCCGCGCCAAGGGGGAGCGGTGGTAGCCGTGCACCCACGGCGGCGGCTGGCTTGCATGGCGCCCATCACACGCTTCTTCGTCCAGAATCTCACGCCATGAACATCGGCTGGACCAGCGTCGCGCGCCACTACCTGCAGGTGGTGGCGTTCTGCTTCGTGGTTGCGGTGGTGACGCACCTCATCTGGCCGTCGAAAGGCTATTTCGTACAGGTGGGCTACGCGCTCTCGGTCGGCACCATCACCTGGCTGGTCATCGAGTTCGGCCGCCACCTCGTCGACGAGAAGCATTGCCACCATGCAGGCGACGGTGGCCATGGCTGGCCCAAGGGCTGGCGCGGCCTGCTGCTGACCGCGCTCGGCATCGCCTGCGGCTTCATGCTCGGCGACCCGCTCGGCGACTTGCTGTTCAGCTTCGACACCGTCAGCACGCCGCGCGACAACCGGCTCAGCCTGGCCATCACCGTCATTGCGGGCGGCATCGCCACCTTCTATTTCCATGCGCGCGGCAAGGCCGCCAACATGCTCGCGAAGATCAGAGCGGCGGAGCGCGACGCGAGCGAGGCCAAGCTGAAGCTGCTCGAGACGCAACTCGAGCCGCACATGCTCTTCAACACGCTGGCCAACCTGCGCGCGCTCATCACGCTCGACCCGCCACGCGCCGTGACCATGCTCGATCGACTCAACAACTACCTGCGCGTCACATTGGCCGGATCGCGTGCGCTGTCGCATCCGCTCTCGGCCGAGTTCGACCGGTTGGGCGACTACCTCGAGCTGATGGCGGTACGGCTCGGTCCGCGGCTGCGCTACACGCTCGACCTGCCCGCCCCGCTGCGCGACGTGCAGGTGCCGCCTTTGCTGCTGCAACCGCTGGTCGAGAACGCGATCCGCCACGGCATCGAGCCGCAGGTGCAAGGCGGCGAAATCACCGTGCGCGCACGCCGCGACGGCGCGCGGCTGACGCTCGACGTGTGCGACACCGGCGCAGGCATCGACCCTGATTCGCGGCCTTCCGAAGGCGGCGGCTTCGGCCTGCAACAGGTCAAAGAACGGCTGGCCACCGTCCATGGCGACGAAGGTGTCTTACGGTTAACCCGCTTGCACGACGGAGGTTGCTGCGCGAGCATTTCGTTTCCGGTGGCCTCATGAAGCACAACGCGCTGATTGCCGAAGACGAGCCTCTGCTGGCGCAAGCGCTCCAGGCAGAACTCGCGCTTGCGTGGCCGGAGTTGGAGGTGGTGGCCAGCGTCGGCGATGGGCGCAGCGCGGTGCGCGAAGCGTTGCGCCTGTTGCCGCAGGTGCTGTTCCTCGACATCCGCATGCCAGGCCTCGATGGGCTGGCCGCGGCGACCGAACTGGCCGATGCCTGGCCCACCGACGACGCCCCACTTCCGCAACTGGTGTTCGTCACAGCCTACGATGAATACGCCACGCGCGCCTTCGACGCTCAGGCCATCGACTACATCCTCAAACCCGTGCAGGCCGAGCGTCTCGCTCGCACCGTTGCAAGGCTGAAGAAAGCGGTCGCGATGCGCCGCTCCGCGGCGGTGCCCGGCGAAGACATCCTGGCCAGCACCTTGGCGCAGTGGCGCCGTCTGCTGAGCGTGGCCGGCGGTGCCGACGCAGCGCTCGAAAGCGCGGCGCCGCTGAAGTTCATCGCAGCCAGCGAGGCGGGGTCTTCGGGTGCGACCGTGCACATGGTGCCGATCGACGACGTGCAGTATTTCGAGGCGGCTGACAAGTACGTGCGGGTGCTCACGGCCACCCGGGAATACCTGATCCGCACACCGATCAAGCAGCTGATGCCACAGCTCGACGCCAGCAATTTCTGGCAGGTCCACCGCGCCGTCGTCGTGCGAAGCGATGCGATCGAATCGGTCCACCGCGACGACGGTGGCAAGCTGTCGCTCGCCCTGCATGGCCGCCGCGAGAGCATTCCGGTCAGCCGCCTCTACGCCCATCTTTTCCGCGCGATGTAAAGAAAAAAGCCGGCCACTTTCGGTGGCCGGCTTTTTTCCTAGGTCGCCTAGCGGCGCCGACCGGGTTTCCGGTTCTCAGCGCCAGTCGCGGCGACCGTGACCGTGTCCGTAACCGCGGCCATGGTCATACCCGCGGTAGTAGCCGGGGCCCGGCTGGTAATACACGGGCGGAGGCGGCGCGTAGTACACCGGGGCCGGACGGTAATACACCGGGGGTGCCGGACGGTAGTACACCGGGGGCGGTGCGTAGTACACCGGCGGCGGCGCGTAGTACGTCGGGGCTGCCACACCGAGCGAAACGCCCGGTGCGTTGATGCCCACCGACCAGCTCACGTCGCTGCGTGCGCTGGCTGCGGAGGCGCCGAACAGCGCGGCAGCTGCGACCGCGCCGGCGGCGGCCCATTTGAAGAAGGTGGAACGAACGAGGTTCATACGGAACTCCTGTGAAAACTGGGTCGGGTGAAAACCACCCGGTGTCTGCATTGAACGCGACAGGTGTTAATCAGGTTCACTCGGGCGCGTGAAGTTCGTTGCTAAAGGTAACCCGCCGAACCCGCCCCCCTAGAATGAACAAATGACCTCCCCTGTAGATAAAAACGGCAGCAAAACGCCCGTCGCGCCCAGCAATTTCCTGCGTCACGTCATCGAAAGCGACCTCACGCAGAACGTCTACGCCACCCGCCAGTGGGGCGGCTCCCCCGGCGACGCCGCCCACCACGCCCAAGGCATGGCCGACCCGGCAAAGGTGCGCCTGCGCTTCCCGCCGGAGCCCAACGGCTACCTGCACATCGGCCATGCCAAGAGCATCTGGCTGAACTTCGAGATGGCGAAGGAATACGGCGGCGTGTGCCACCTGCGCTTCGACGACACCAACCCGGAAAAAGAAGAGCAGGAATACGTCGACTCGATCCGCGACGCCGTCGAGTGGCTCGGCTACGAAACCTACCTCGCCGATCGCCCCAGCGCGCCCGGCACGATGCAGCCGCACGAGTATTTCGCCAGCAACTACTTCGACTTCATGTACCGCGCTGCCGAGTACCTGATCGAAGCCGGCCTGGCCTACGTCGACGAGCAGACGCCCGAGCAGATCCGCACCAACCGCGGCGACTTCAACACGCCCGGCACCGACAGCCCCTTTCGCAGCCGGACGCCCGCCGAAAACCTCGCGCGCTTCCGCGAGATGCGCGACGGAAAGCTCGACGACGGCGCCGCCATCCTGCGCGCGAAGATCGACATGGCGAGCCCCAACATCAACCTGCGCGACCCGGCGCTCTACCGCATCCGCCGGGCCACGCACCACAACACCGGCGACACCTGGTGCATCTACCCGATGTACACCTTCGCGCACCCGATCGAAGACGCGTTGGAGCAGATCACCCACAGCCTCTGCACGCTGGAATTCGAAGACCAGCGCCCGTTCTACGACTGGCTGCTCGACCGCTTGGCCGAAGGCAACCTGATCGCCAGCCCGCACCCGCGCCAGTACGAATTCGCGCGCCTGAACGTGACGCACGTCATCACCAGCAAACGCAAGCTGCGCCAACTGGTCGAGGAAGGCCACGTCGACGGCTGGGACGACCCACGCATGCCGACGCTGGCCGGCCTGCGCCGCCGCGGCTACACGCCCGATGCCCTCAAACTCTTTTGCGAACGCAGTGGCGTGACCAAGTCCGGCGGCTGGATCGATTACGCCAGCTTAGAAGCGGCGCTGCGCGACACGCTCGACCCCATCGCCCCGCGCGCCATGGCCGTGCTCGACCCGGTCAAGCTCGTCATCACCAACTGGGGTGAGCTGATGGGCGGCGACGAGGTGCTCGACGACTGCACCGCGCCCCTCAACCCACGCGACCCGGAAGCCGGCGAACGCCACTTCAAGATCGGCCGCGAGGTGTGGATCGAACGCACCGACTACGAAGACGTCCAGCCCAAAGGCTTCTTCCGCCTGTTCCCCGGCAACAAGGTGCGCCTGAAATACGGCCACACCATTGAGTGCACCGGCGCCACTCGCGACGCTGACGGCAAGTTGCTCGAAGTTCACGCCACGCTGGTGCCCGACACCAAGAGCGGCACGCCGGGGGCGGACGCGGTGAAGGTGAAGGGGAACATCACCTGGGTGGCAGTGGCCGATGCGCTAGCGGCGGAGGTGCGGCTGTATGAGCGGCTGTTTGCGGCAGAGAAGCCGGGGAGCGGGGAGCTGCTGGATGAGTTGAACCAGCACAGTCTGGTGAAGTGCTCGGCGTTCGTGGAGCCGTCGTTGGCTAAGGCAGAAGGCGACGCCGGGTTCCAGTTCGAGCGACATGGCTACTTTGTGGTGGATGCGAAGGCGGTCGGTGCCGATCGGCACGTCTTTAATCGAGCCGCCGGGATGCGGGACAGTTGGGCTAAATAGCTGCCAACGCCTTGTCTCACAAGGTCCGGCAGCGCATGCTTGCTGTTCTGTTGGGCAATCCGACCCGCAACTACTGCGCCAACCAGGTGATTGCATTGGCCGGGTCGGGCAGTGGCGCGGTTCAGCGGGAACTGGCGGGCTTTCGCAGGCGGGGCTGCTCACGGTGTCGCACCCGGGCAACCAGAAGCACTGTCAGGCCAACGCCGCTGCGCCGGTGTTAGCCGAGTTGCGCGGCCTGGCGCTCAAGACCTCTGGCGTGGTCGACGTGCTGCGCACCGTTTTGCAGCCGCTCGCGCCGCAGATTCAGGCGGCGTTCGTGTACAGCTCCGTCGCCAACCAACAAGACACCGCGCAGAGTGACATCGCCGTCCTTTTGGTGAGTGCGAGCCTCGGTGACGGCAAGCTGTCCGGCAGCGCTTGAGCCTGCGACGGCCTCGCTCGTGCGCACCGTGAACCCAACGCTTTACACCCCCACGGATTTGGCGCAGCGGCGCGCGCAGAACAACGCGTTCGTGACCCGCGTGCTGAATCAGCGCACGCTGTGGTTGATCGGCAAAGACGAGCACTGAGTTGCTGATCCGCTCGACAACCTCTGCGGCCCCGGCGGGGCGCTGCGCACAGAGGCGTTCGATGGCTGCTGAAAGTTGACGAGCACCCTGGTGGACGGCCTGTCGCAGGCCACCCGCTCGGTCGCGCAAGCGCTGGACGGCCAGACCCGCACTGCGCAGTCACGCGTTCCGCCGAGTGAACAGCAGCAGCCCACCCATCAATGTGAACAGCCCGCCGCAGATGCGATTGACCCAGCGCACCGGGCCGCTCCGGCGCAGCAGCGGCGCCAGGCGCGACACGCCGAGCGCGCAGGCCGTCAGCACGGCGAACTCGAAGGCCATGAAGGTCAACGCGAGGATCGCGAACTGCGGCGCCATCGGCGCGGCGGGGTTCAGGAATTGCGGGAAGAACGCCGCGAAGAACAGCACGGCCTTCGGATTGCTCGCGCCGACCAGCAGGCCCTGCAGGTAGAACGAGCGGCGCGGCGTGCTGGCCGCGTCCTTGTCGACGCTCAGCGCCGACGCGTCGCTTCGAAAGGTCTTGATCCCCAGCCAGACGAGGTACGCCGCGCCGATGACCTTGGCCGTCGTGAAGGCGGTTTCCGATGCGGCCAGCAGCGCGCCGAGGCCGGCCGCCGACAGGAGCATGACCACCAGCACCGCCGTCACCGATCCGGCCACCGACGTCATCGCGCGGCGCGTGCCGTGGTTCAGCGCATTGGTCATGCACATGAGCATGGTGGGGCCCGGCGTGGCGATGAGCAGCGCGACCGCTGCGACGTACAGGAGGTAGGTGGAGAGCGTCATGGGCGGGAGTATGCAGGCGCTGCCGCAGCCGTTACGCCGCCCGCGTAGCAAACCGCTTCCGATAATCCCGCGGCGCCACGCCCAGGTTGCGCTGAAACGTCACCCGCATCCGCTCCTCGTCACCGAAGCCGCACAACATCGCGATCTGGTTCACGTTGCGCGCGGAATCCTCAAGCAGCCTTCGCGCCGCCCCGAGCCGGAACACCTCCACCGCCTTGGCCGGCGTGCGGCCGGTCTTTTCCTTGTAGACGCGGGCGAAGTTGCGCGGGCTCATGCGCGCCTTCTCGGCCAAAAACTCTACCGTGAGGTCCGCACGTTCGAGGTTGCCGGCAATCCACAGGTTGAGTTCGTCGAAGGTGTCGCCATCGTCGGCCTGCGCCTGCAGCAGTTCGCTGAACTGCGACTGCCCGCCCGGCCGCTTGAGGAACACGACCAGCTCGCGCGCGACCTCCATCGCGATGTCGTGGCCGCAGTCCGCCTCGACCAGCGCCATCGCGAGGTCGATGCCGGCGGTCACGCCGGCCGACGTCCACACCGCACCCTGTTGCACGAAGATGGCGTCGCGGTCGATCTGCACCGCGGGAAAGCGCTGGCACATCATGTCGAACATCAGCCAGTGCGTGGTGGCGCGCTTGTGATCGAGCAGGCCGGCGGCGGCCAGCAGGAAGGCGCCGCTGCACACCGACGCGGTGCGGCGCGTGCGGCCCGACGCGCGGCGCAGCCAGGCCACCAGTGAGGCGGAGCGATCGAGCACGGCGTCCATGTGCGGCGAGCCGGGCACGACGAGCGTGTCGACAGACGATGGGCGGAAATCGCTGAGCGGCGCGGTCAGCAACTCGAGGCCCTCGGCGCTGCGCACCAGGCCGCCTTCCATGCTGGCGGTGCAGCGCTCGTAGCCCACGAGGCCCCGCGCCTCCAAGGCCTTGGTCGCAGCCCAGAACACGGTCTGCGCGCCCGTGAGGTCGAGCAAGCCGACGTCTGGAAAAGCCACGAAAAGAACGCGTTTGGGCCGCTGACGTTTTGGCAGGATTCCAGGGGTATCAGTCATTTCAGACTGATTGTTCCACTCCTACGATCGAGACGTCAAACAGCGAACCATCGCTCCACTCGAAAGGCACACCATGAAGATCGTCGTCATCGGAGGCACCGGCCTCATCGGCAGCAAGCTCGTCAAGCAACTCGTCGCACGCGGCCACGAGGCCATCGCCGCGTCACCCAAGACCGGCGTCAACACGCTCACCGGCGCAGGCCTGGCCGACGCGCTGAAGGGCGCACAGGTGGTGGTCGATGTCGCCAACTCGCCGTCCTTCGAAGACCAGGCGGTGATGGACTTCTTCGAGACCTCGGGCCGCAACCTGCTCGCTGCGGAAGCCACGGCGGGCGTGCAGCATCACGTCGCCCTGTCTGTGGTGGGCACCGACAGGCTGCAGGACAGCGGGTACTTCCGCGCTAAGCTGGTTCAAGAAAGAATGATCGAGGCCGCGAAGATTCCGTACACGATCGTGCGGGCCACGCAGTTCATGGAGTTTCTCGGCGCCATCGCGCAGGGCGGCAGCGACGGGCAGACGGTGCGCGCGTCGAGCCGGCACGTGCAGCCCATCGCGTCGGACGACGTGGCCGCGGCGATGGCCGACTTCGCACTCGGCGCGCCGCGCAACGGCATGGTCGAGATCGCCGGGCCCGAACGCGTCGGCCTGGCGGCTTTGTTGCAGCGCTACCTGGGCGCCATCGGTGACACGCGCACCGTACAGGGCGACCCACTGGCGCCCTACTTCGGTGTCGTCCTCAACGACCAATCGCTCACGCCGGGCGACAACCCGCGCATCGGCGCCATCGACTTCGCCGGCTGGATGGCACAGCCCAAAGCCGCCGCGAAGCCGCACGCATGAACGTCGGCAAGTCGTACCGGCTGCGCGAGTTCCTGTTCTGGACGCGGCGCGAGGTCTACGTGCTGCTGGCACTCGGCATCGTGCCGGTGAGCCTCTACCAGCTCGCGCATTGGCGCTGGCTCGCTATCCCGTGGACGGTGGTGGCGTTGATCGGCACGGTCACGGCGTTCATCGTCAGCTTCCAGAACACGCAGACCTACAACCGCACGGTCGAGGCGCAGCAGGTATGGACGTCGATCCTCAACAGCAGCAAGGCCTGGGCGCTGGTGAGCCGCGACTACCTGAAAAACGCCGATGCGACGCGGCAACTGGTGAACCGCCACCTGGCATGGGTCACGGCAATGCGCTACCAGATGCGCCGGCGCCGGGAATGGGAGAGCACGCAAGGGCGCACCAACGCCGAGTACCAGGCGGTCTACTGCGTGCCTGAGACGGAAAGCACGCTCGAATTCGAACTCGCGAAGTACCTGGCGACGGCCGAGCTGCAGCAGGTGCTCAGGGCGCGCAACACGGCGACGCAGCTGCTCGCCAATCAGAGCCGCGCGATCCGCGAGCTCTTCGCTGGCGGCGAGATGATGATCAATTTCTTCATCGAGATGGAGAAGGCGATCAAGGACTTGCTCGACCACCAGGGGCGCAGCGAACGCATCAAGAACTTTCCGTACCCGCGGCAGTACGCGATCGTCAGCACAATCTTCATCCGCTTCTTCTGCGTGCTGCTGCCCCTCGGCCTGCTGAAGGAATTCGACGCGCTCAACGCGCTGGTATCCGGCTCGGTCAAGGGGCACATGGTCTGGCTGGTGGTGCCCTTTAGCGCGATGATCTCGTGGACCTACACCTCGCTCGAGCAGGTTGGCGCCAGCACCGAGAACCCCTTCGAAGGCGGCGCCAACGACGTGCCCATTGCTCAGGTGGCGCGAATGATCGAAGTGGAGATGCGCGAGATGCTGGGCGACACCGACCTGCCGCCGCTGCTGAGGCCGAAGAACAACATCATCCTGTGACGAGGAATCCGGGTCGGAGCGACCAGCCCCGCTTCGGCTCCGCCGCTGACAGCCGGCCGGCGGCGAGCGCCACAGAATCGCGCACCGCGAACATCGAGCCTCCCTCATGAAAACATTCTTGCGCATCTATGCGGCCATCCACGCGGTCATGGCGCTGCTTTTCGCCGCCGCCAGCCTGGCGTTGATGGTGATCGCGGCGCGCAATGGCTGGCTGGCCATCATTGGCGGCATGGACACCTCTGCGGCCGAAGCCATGATCGAAGCCATCGGCTTGCTCGCTGCGGCGGTGGTGGCGCTGCAGATCTCGCAGACCATCACCGAGCAGGAAGTCATCCGCGACACCCACATCGGCTCACCCACGCGCGTACGGCGCTTTCTCTCGCGCTTCATGGTCGTGATCGTGGTGGCGGTGGCGGTCGAGGCGCTGGTCGCCACCTTCAAGGCGCGGGAGACGCCCGAACTCATGCTGCATGCGGCCGCGCTGTTCTGCGCCGTCGGCGTGGTGCTGATCGGCTGGGGCGTTTTCGTGCACCTCAACCGCTCGGCCGAGGAGCTGGAGCCGGAGGCGATGGCGGACGCCAAAAGCGAAGACCGAAAACTGGAGTGAGATGGGCAGCGCTATGCTGGAAGCGCCATGTCGCCCTCTTCCCCAGCTTCGCTGCCATCGTCCCTTTCGGCTCGTCTCATTCGCTTCAACAAGCCCTACGGCGTGCTCAGCCAGTTCACGCCCGAAGGCCGCTGGCGCGGCTTGAAAGACTTCATCGACCTGCCGGGCGTGTACGTGGCCGGCCGGCTCGACGCCGACAGCGAGGGCCTGCTGCTGCTGACCGACGACGGGCAGTTGCAGGCTCGCATCGCCGATCCGCGTTTCAAGATGGAGAAGGTCTATTGGGTGCAGGTCGAGGGCGCGCCCGACGAGACGGCGCTGGCGGCCTTGCGCAACGGCGTGACGCTCAACGACGGCCCGACACGCCCGGCGCGCGCGCGGTGCATCGACCCGCCGCCGGGCCTGTGGGACCGTGAGCCGCCGATTCGCGTGCGTCAAGCCATTCCCGCCACCTGGATCGAGCTCGCCATCAAGGAAGGGCGCAATCGCCAAGTGCGGCGCATGACGGCCGCCGTCGGCCACCCGACGCTGCGGCTGATCCGCGCGGCCATCGGGCCGCACACGCTCGACGGCCTGGCACCCGGCGCGTGGGCGGATTGAGGCGCGTGCAGAATTCGCGCGTCATTCATTTCGGGAGTTCATCGATGAAGAAGCTGCTGTCCCTCGTCCCGCTTGTCGCGTTGGTCTGCCAGGTCCAAGCCGCACCGCGCTACCCATATTCGGCGACGGAAGCCAAGACATTTCTCGAGCACCTCGCCGCGCACGTGATGATCATCAATTCGGACCTCACGCTGCGGAAGAAGACGGCCGCCAACGCGTTCGATCTGCTGACCCACTATCCGCTGCCGAAGGACCAGGTGAACGAGTACAAGCGGAACGGCCATATCGTCAACAAGAACGACGACATCGCCGATTTCGCCACCTACCGCATCAAGGATTACGCGCTGACCAACGAGAAGAACGAGACCTTGCGGATCGAGGACGATGCCGGCGACTCGTCGCTGGAAGACTTCGCACTCTGGACTTACGACAACGTCTTGAGCGGCCAGTTGGGGCTGTCCTTGAAGCTGGACAAGCGCTTCGAACGGGTGAAGGGCCACATGACGATGGTGTTCGAGATGCCCGGCAAGGTCACGCGCGAAGTCCGGGTTCCGGTCAACCTTTCCATCAAGGACGAAGACCCGCGGCCCGGTATCTGAGCGGCTGACGTGCGGTCCGCTCGGTAGACTCCTGCGATGCCTTTCGACCATCGACCGCCTTTCACTGTTCCCGACTCCGCCATCGCGCGCCGCAGCGCGCTGCTCGGCGCCCTCGGCGCCCTGCTGCTGCCGACCTTTCCTGCGCATGCAGCACAGCCCGTGACAGCGCCCGACGTCTGGCCCCACAGCTCCGCCGTCCCGGGCGGCGTGGCCCGGCTGTCGCTCGGTCCGGCGGCGGCACGCCCGAGCGCGCGGACCGAGGGCGACGTGCCGCTGATGGTCATCGGCGATCCGATCGAGTGGACCGTAGTGGTCGGCATCCCCCTGGCGGCGGCGGTCGGCAACGCGCGCATCCGGGTGCGCGCGGACGGTGGTGCCGAGCGGTCGCTCGCCTATGCCATCGCCCCCAAGCGCTACAGCGAGCAGCGGCTGAAGGTGGCGCCGGGCACGGTCGACTTGTCGGCCGCAGACCAGGCGCGCTACGAGCGCGAGCGTGACCACCAGGCGACGGTGATGGCGACCTTCAGTGATGCGCTGCCTGCCGATCTCAAGATGGCGGTGCCGGTGCCCGGCCGCCGCTCGAGTTCCTTCGGCCTGCGCCGCATCTTCAACGGCCAGGCGCGCAATCCGCACAGCGGCATGGACATCGCCGCCGGCACCGGCACGCCCGTGCGCTCGCCGCTGCCCGGCCGCGTCATCGACACGGGCGACTACTTCTTCAACGGCGGCACGGTGTGGCTCGACCACGGCCGCGGATTGCTGACGATGTATTGCCACCTCAGCGCCATCGACGTGAAGGTGGGCGACGTCCTGCAGACGGGCGATCGCTTGGGCGCCGTGGGTGCCACCGGCCGCGTGACTGGTCCGCATCTGCATTGGGGCGTGATGCTGAACCGCGCGATGGTCGACCCGGCGCTGTTCGTCACGGGCTGAAGCGCCCCCGCCACCACGCGACACCAAGTTCGACTCAGCGCGGAGGCTGCGCCGTGAAGACGCGCGTGCTCCAGGTGATGAGCGCCAGCAACGCAACTTGCAGCGGCAGCCGAGCGACCAACGCCCAATAGGGTACCGACGGAAAAAGCGCTGGCTGCTGAAGCATGTAGAAATGCGCCGGCGTCACGGCCAAGGTCAGCAGAATGAGGCCGATGCCCGCGGCACGCCGACTCGGCTGCCACAACAGGCCCGCCGCGCCCACCAGTTCGGCCACGCCGCTCAACCACACCGCCGCGCGCGGCCATGGGATGTAGGGCGGCACGATGCGCATCTCTGTCTCGGTGTGGGTGAAGTGCGCGATACCGCCGATGGCGAACCACAAGAAGACCACGCCCACACCGACCCGACGCCAACGGCTGACGGTGATCGCCATCACGACGGCGTGCGGGTCGCCGCCAGATACGGCAGGCCGACGCACGGCGCGGCGTCCCACAGGTCCGAACGCGCCGGCTGCCTAAGTTCAGCGTTCGTTACCAAGCAGATATCACTTTTTTCTTCATTGATCGCCATGTCCAACTCCAGTCTCGAATCCATTGCACGCAAGATGCGCCACCTGGACATCGCTACCTTCACTACCGTGACCGACGACGGTGCGCTGGGGAGTCGGCCGATGAGCAACAACGGTGACGTCGAATACGACGGCAACTCCTATTACTTCACGTTGGACAGCGCGCGGATGGTGAGCGACATCCGGCGAAATCCGAAGGTATCTCTCGGCTTCGAGGGCCTGGACGGACTGCATATCGCCGTCACCGGCCAGGCCGAAGTGATTCAGGACAAGGCCGCGTTCGAAGCGCACTGGGTGCCCGACCTCGACAACTGGTTCGACCACGGGGTGGACACCCCGGGTCTGGCGCTGTTGAAGGTGAAGGCTGCGCGCGTGAAGTACTGGCAGGGTGAAGACAGCGGCGAGTGGGTGGCCTGAGGCAGCCGCCGGGCGAAACGTTCAACGGTGCGACGCTGCGTATGTTCAATGCGCTGCGCTCGCGCCCGGCCACAACCTGACGACCAAGGCCAGCGCCGCAGAGGCCACGGCCAGCCCGACGATGGCCATCCATCCCCACTGCGCGAGCATCAGCGCGCCGAGGGCCGACCCGACCGCCATGCCGATGAACATGCCGACGAACAACATGGCATTGAGCCGGCTGCGCGCGGCGGGCTCGATCCCGTAGACGATGGTCTGGTGCGCGATGAGCGTGGCCTGCACGCCGAGGTCGAAGCCGATCGCGCCGGCCACCAGCAGGCCCAACTGCGCCTGCGGCTGCATCCATGGCGCCAATGCCATCACGCCGAACGACAACAGCACCAGCGCCGTACCCAGTCGCGTGACCACTTCCGGACCCCGCTTGTCGGCGATTCGGCCGGCCAGCGGTGCGGCCAATGCACCGGCTGCACCGGCCAGCCCGAACGCGCCGGCCGCAGCGCTCCCGAGGTGAAAAGGCTCGCCATGCAGCATCACCGCGAGCGTTGACCAGAAGGCGCTGAAACCCACGGCGAGCAGGCCTTGGGCCAGCGTTGCGCGCCGCAGCGCGCCATGACGGGCCCACAGGCTCAACAGCGAACCCATCAGCGCGCCGTAAGACAGCTGCGTCGTGGGACGAAAGCGCGGCAGACCGCGCCAAGCCGCCAAGCCGATCAGCGCGACGCTGCCGGCCGCGGCCACGAACATCGTGCGCCATCCGAAGTGCTCGGCGACGAAGCCGCTCACCACGCGCGACAGCAGGATGCCCAGCAACAGTCCGGTCATCACGGTGCCGACGGTCTTGCCCCGGCTGGCTTCGGGCGCCAGCGTGGCGGCAGCCGGAACGATGTCCTGCGCCATCGTCGCAGCCAAGCCGATCACCAGGCTGGTGGCGAGCAGCATGCCGACGGAGGGCGAGGCACCCGCGAGCAACAGCGCGAGACACAGCACCGCCGCTTTGACGAGGATGATGGTGCGCCTGTCGTAGCGGTCGCCCAGGGGCGCCAGCAGCAGCAGGCCGAGCGCGTAGCCGAGCTGGGTCAGCGTCGGGATGAAGCCGACGCTCCGGGCCGACGCGCCGATTTCGGTGCTCAGCACGCCAAGCATTGGCTGGCTGTAATAGAGCGACGCCACACCCAGGCCGGCGCCCGTGGCCAGCAGCAGCACCAGCCCCACAGAGGGTGACTTCACCTCGGGAGAAGCGCCCGCTGCATGCGTGGATGGAATGGAAGACATGGTGTAAACCCTGACAAAAATGCGATGAGGCGAGTTTGCGTCCAAACGCAGCAGTGCGGTACGTCGGCACCATGCACAATGCTCATACGTCAGACGCATACAAGAAGCTTCATGAACGCAGTCACAGCCCCCACCGCAGCCGCCGATCGCATCACGCTGATGCAGACCTTTGTCCGTATCGTCGAGGCGGGCAGCCTTTCCGCGGCGGCCCTGCAGCTCGGCGCGACGCAACCCACCGTGAGCCGGCGGCTGCAGGCGCTCGAACGGGCGTTGGGCACACGGCTCCTGAGCCGCTCGACGCATGCGATGGCGCTCACCGAAGACGGCGAGCGCTGCTTCGGGCGGGCGAAGGAACTGATCGCCGCGTGGGAGAGTTTCGAATCCGACCTGCGCGGCGCCGGCGCAGAACCCGAAGGCACGCTGCGCGTGATCGCGCCCCACGCGTTCGGCCAGCAATTGCTCGTCGAACCACTGGGCGAGTTCCTGCGGCGCTACCCGCGCGTGTCGGTCGACTGGCTGCTGCACGACCGCGCCCCCGACTTCATCGCCGACGCGGTCGACTGTGCCATCCATGTCGGCGAGGTGGACGACCCGTCATGGGTGGCCATCAAGCTGGCCGAGGTGCCGCGCATCGTGGTGGGGGCGCCGTCGGTGCTGCGCGGCAAAAAGGCGCCGTCGCATGCCAAGGAACTCGCCGCCCTGCCCTGGCTGGCGCTGCGCACCTTCTACCGCACCGACGTCTCCTTGACGCACACCGACAGCGGCGAGCAGTGCCACGTGCCGATCAGCCCGCGACTGAGCACCGACAGCCTCTACGCGACCCGCTCGGCCACGCTCATGGGTCTGGGCGTGAGCGTGGTGTCGGCCTGGGCCGTGGCGGACGATCTCGCAGCCGGTCGGCTGGTGCACCTGGCGCCGCAATGGCGCGCCAGCCCGCTTCCGATGCATCTCGTGTATCCGTACGCGCGGCACTACCCGGCCAAGTTGCGACGCTTCGTGGAAACGATGCGCCAAGCGGTTCCCGGCGAACTGGTCGAGAGGCTGGCCCAAGGCGGCTGAAGGGGGCTCGCGGCAACGCCTGGCGCAGCGCAGAGCTCGGCCGAGCTTGCGAGCGTGCCCGACCCCAGGTCGCCCCGGCCCCGGCGTCGCGAATGAGATTCGCCGGCTGCCCCCCCCCCCCCCCCCAAGACGCCGTCTTCTTGTCGCCAGAAGCAGGCGCCACAACGGCAAGGACCAAAGCAGGCAAGCATTTTGCATGGCATCGAATGATCAGAAGCGTTCGTCTGCCCGGGCTTCTTGATCGACGAAAGCATCTTGAACCGTGCTTTGGGTCATCCACAAGCCTTCTTTCACCTTCTGAGGATTCATGATCGCCCCCAGCACCCAAGAAGCCGTTCGATCTGTCGCCCTGTCTGCCGACTATGCGAGCGCAGGTTTCCAGTTCCCCATCCGTGCGCTGAGTTCCGAAAAGGCGGCCGACTACCGTCGCAAGCTGGAGGCGTCGCAGCAGGCGCTCGGTGGGAAGTTCCAGGGGCTCTATACCCAGAAGCCGCACCTGCTCTTCACCTGGCTCGCCGAACTCGTGCGTGAGCCTGCGATCCTCGACCTGGCGCAACAGGTGGTCGGTCCGGACATCCTTTTGTGGTCGACGGAGTTCTTCATCAAGGCCTCCGGCGACGAGCGCTTCGTTCCTTGGCATGTCGACAACACCTACTGGCACATCGAGCCGCAGATCCAGGTCACGATCTGGATCGCGCTCTCCGACGTGAACCCCGACAACGGCCCCCTGCGCTACATCCCTGGAAGCCATCTCGCGAACCCCCTGGAGGTCGAAACGCAGGCCAGCGAGAAGAACATGCTGATCAGCGGACAGGTGGCCAAGGGCGTCGACGAGTCGCGGGCCGTGGACGTTTTGCTGCGCGCCGGCGAGGTGTCGGTGCACGACAGCCGCACGCTGCATGCGTCCGGCACCAACACGGGCTGGGACAGCCGTGTGGGGGTCGCGGCGCGCTACCTCGCGACATCGGTGCGCAGTCTGACCGAGCGAGAGTCCGCCTCTTTGGTGCGCGGTGCGGACATCCACAACCATTTCGATCACGAACCCGCCCCCGCGAGTGACCTCGATGAAGCGGCACGCGCGGCCCATGCGAAGGCGGCCGACATGCGCCTGCGCAACATGTACGGCGCACGTCACCGCGACCAGCCGGCGCTCAAGTCGATCGGCGCCGCAGGCGAGTGAACTGGCACGCCTCCTGACCGTCGATTCCTCTTTTTTTCCCACCTCCCAAGAAAGCGTTCCATGCGAGTCTCCAAACTGGTCTACGGCCTTTTCATCGGTGCCGCGCTCTGCGGGCAAGCCATGGCGCAGAGCTGCACTCCCAAGGTGTCGGCCGAACACCTCGTCGCGCCAGGGAAGCTTCAGATGTCGATCAACCCCACCCTGCCGCCGCAGCAGTTCGTCGATGAAAAGGGCGAACTGCAGGGTCTCAACGTCGAGCTCGGGCGGACAGTCGCGCAGAAGCTCTGCCTCGAGCCCGTCTTCATCCGCATGGACATGCCGCCGATGGTTCCTGCGCTGCAGGCCGGCCGCTTCGACGCCATCAACACCGGCATGTTCTGGACCGAAGAGCGTTCAAAGCTGATGTTCATGATCCCCTACGGCCAGCAGGCGATGAGCATCTTCACCGTGCCCACCAGCACCTTCAAGATCACGAAGTTCGAAGACCTGTCGGGCCACGTGGTAGGCATCGAGACCGGCACCTACCAGGAACGCAAGTCACGCGAATTCAATGCGTTGATGGTCGAGAAGGGCCTGAAGACCATCGATTTCCGCACGTTCCAGACCGCTTCCGAGACGACGGCAGCCCTGCGCGCCGGCCAGCTGGAAGCCGCCATCAATTCCGACGACACCGCGCTCACGTACGTCGAGCGAGGCATCGCGAAGGTGTGGGTCAGCGGCATCTACGGCACCGACATCACGCTGGACTTCCGCGACAAGACCACGGCCCTTGCGGTCTCCGGTGCGCTGAAGCAGATCAAGGCCGAAGGCCTCTACGACAAGCTGTTCGAGAAGTTCAAGATGACGCGCTTGACCAATCCCACCTTCGACATCCGCGGCCCCGGTCCGGCGCCGCGTTGAGGCGCTGCTCACGCTCAAGTCCACCTGCAGGACTTGATCGGCGCGAGGCTGAGGCAGCGGTCACTCGCGTAACCGCGCGCTGCTCACCAACGCTGTCGCGTTGACCCGCCTACTCGCGCGCGAAGAACGCCTCGACCAGCCGCACCCAGTAGGTCGACCCGACTGGCAGCAGCGCGTCGTTGAAGTCGTAGTTCGGGTTATGCAGCTCGCACGGGCCCATGCCGTGGTACGTCTCTTCGCGGTGGCCACCGCCGCCGTTGCCGACGAAGAGGTAGCAGCCCGGCACCTTCTGCAGGTAGAACGAGAAGTCTTCCGCACCACCGTGCTGCGGCGTGTTGCCATCGACCTTGTCGGCGCCGAAGGTGTCCTTGGCGACCTGCATCGCAAAGTCGGTCTGGGCGTCCCAGTTCACCAGCGGCGGGTAGGCGCGGTGGAACTTCAGTTCGCCCGTGCCGCCGTGCGCCTGCGGCAGCATCTCGGCGATGCGGCGCATGTTGCTCTCGATGTCGTCGAGCACCTCGGTGCTGAAGGTGCGCACGGTGCCCTTGATCACGGCTTCGCCGGGCAGCACGTTGTAGGCATCGCCCGCGTGGATCTGCGTGACGCTCACCACCGCCACGTCGATCGGGTTCTTGTGGCGCGAGATCAGCGTCTGCAGCGCACCGACCATCTGCGCCGCGATCACGATCGTGTCGACCGACTTGTGCGGCTGAGCCGCATGGCCGCCGGTGCCGCGCACGATGATGTCGAAGCGGTTGCTCGACGCCATCGTCGGGCCCTTGCGGAAGGCGAAGTGGCCGGCCTCAAAGCCGGGCATGTTGTGGATGCCGTAGATCTCTTCGCAAGGAAAGCGGTCGAACAGGCCGTCTTCCATCATGGCCTTGGCGCCGGCGTTGCCGCCCTCTTCCGCCGGCTGGAAGATGAAGTTGACGGTGCCTTCGAAGTCGCGATGGGTCGACAGGTAGTGCGCCGCGCCCAGCAGCATGGCCGTGTGGCCGTCGTGGCCGCAGCCGTGCATGCGGCCGGGGTTCTTCGAGGCGTGGAGGAAGCGGTTGTGCTCGGGCATGGGCAGCGCGTCCATGTCGGCGCGCAGGCCGATGGCGCGCTCGCCGGCGCCGCGCGCGCCGTGCAGCACGCCGACGACGCCGGTGGTGCCCAGGCCTCGGTGCACCTCGATGCCCCAGGCCGCGAGGCGCTCGGCCACCAGGTCGGAGGTGCGCGTTTCCTTGAAGGCGAGTTCGGGGTGCGCATGGATGTCGCGGCGCAGCGCGGTGAATTCCGCGTGCTTGTCTTCGATGTCGGCGATGAGCGTCATTTGACTTGGTCTTTCACGTAGTCGGCAATTTCTCGGGAGACGTCCTTGAGCGCGTCTTGCAGCTTGTCGAAGCCGGCACTGCGTTCGCGGGTGATTTCGTTCAGGTACAGGCCGCGATGGATCTCGACCTGCAGGCTATGTCGGCGCTCGGCGGGTCGCCCGAGCCGGGCGATCAAGGCCACGCCCTTGAAGGGGTCGTTGATGGCCACGCTGAAGCCGCGCTTTTTGAGCGCCTCGGCCACCATGGCGGTGAACTCGGGTGCGGCGGTGGTGCCGTCGCGGTCGCCCAGCACGAAGTCGGCGAGCGGGTGGTCACTCTGGATCTGCAGGCTTTCGTACGAATCGGCGGGCATCGAGTGCAGGTTCAGGTGCCACACGGCGCCAAAGCGTGCGTAGGCGGCTTCGATCTGCTCGCGCATGGCCGCGTGGTACGGCGCGTGGTAGGTCGCGATGCGGTTCTGGATTTCGGCCACCGGCAGCTTCCGGTCGTAGATGGCGCCGTTGCCGTTTTTCTTCGCATCGCGCCAGATCAGACCGATGCCCAGGCGCGTCTTCTCGCTGGGGCTGATCGGCGTGGGCCAGGGTTCGGCCAGCATGCCCGCGTCGATGTCCTCGATGTCGCGGTTCGGGTCGATGTACGAACGCGGGAACTCGGCAGCGAGCAACGTGGCGCCGACGGAAGGCAGCGACTCCCACAGCACATGCACATCGGTGTCCTCGCCGGCGCGCAGCTCGTCGAAAGGCACGGCGTAGCCGAAGTCGTCGGGGTACTTCGTGCCGCTGTGCGGCGAGTCGCAGACGAGCGGGATCGCATTCGCTTCGGGCAGGCGCAGCGTGAAGGGCGGGAACGGCGTGGGGACGCTCGGAAGCACAGGTGTGGTCATGACGGCATGTCGGTGAGGTGGCACGCGCTGGTGTGGCCGGTCTGCAGCGTGCGCAGCAAGGGGGCTTCGACCTTGCAGCGCGGCATCACATGCGGGCAGCGCGGATGAAAGGCGCAGCCGGATGGCGGCGCCAGCGGCGATGGCAGTTCGCCCTTGATGGGCTGGTAGGCACGGCGCGTCGTCTCGAGCGACGGCAGCTCGGACAGCAGCGCCTGCGTGTACGGATGGTTCGGCGCGTTGAAGATGGTTTCGGTCGGCGCGACCTCGACGATGCGGCCGAGGTACATGATGACCACGCGGTCGGAGATGTGCCCCACCACGCCGAGGTTGTGGCTGATGAAGAGATAGGTCAGGTCGAACTCGCGGCGCAGCGCGAGGAACAGGTTGAGCACCTGCGCCTGGATCGACACGTCGAGTGCGGCCACGGCCTCGTCGCAGACGATCAGCCGCGGCTTGAGCGCCAGTGCGCGCGCGATGCCGATGCGCTGTCGCTGGCCTCCCGAGAACTGGTGCGGGTAGCGCTGCGCATAGTCGGGGTCGAGGCCGACCTGCCGCATCAGCGCGCCGACGTACGCGGCCTTGTCCTTGGCCTTCACCAGGCCATGCACCACCGGCGCTTCGCCCACGATGTCCATCACGCGCATGCGCGGGTTGAGCGAGGCCATCGGGTTCTGGAAGATCATCTGCACGCCCAGACCCCAGGCCCGGCGCTCGGTCGCGTTCATGTCGGCAATCGGCTTGCCCAGATAACTGACGGTGCCTTGGGTGGGTGGGTTGATGCCGGCGATGACACGGCCCAGTGTCGACTTGCCGCAGCCCGATTCGCCGACGACGCCGATCACTTCACCGGGCCGGATCTCCAGGTCGACATCGGCCACCGCATGCACGACGGATGCGCGGTTGCTGGCGCCCATCAGATTCGCGATGCGCCCGGCCAGGTCGATGTCCTGCACGAAGCGCTTGGAGATGCCTTGCAGTTGCAGCAGCGGCGTGCCGATGCGCCCTGGGGAATCGGCGATGGCGGCGGGTGTGGGTTCGAGCACAGTGTCCATGCGGTGGCGATCGTGTCTCAAGCGACTACGGCGGTGAGTTGGTGCCAGCAGCGCACCGTCTTGCCGAAGGCGGCGGGCTCGGGCTGCGGCACGGCCAGGCAGGTGTCGGTCGCATGGCTGCAGCGCGGACGAAAGGCGCAGCCCTGCGGCAGGTGCAGCAACGACGGCGTCATGCCCGGGATCTGCCGCAGCAGCGTGCCATGCGTGGCGCGCGTGGGAATGGAATCGATCAGCCCGCGCGTGTACGGATGCGATGGCGCGCGGATCACGTCGGCGGTCGCGCCGCTCTCGACGATGCGACCTGCGTACATCACGGCGATGCGGTCGGCCAGACCCGACACCACGGCCAGGTCGTGCGTGATCCAGATCATCGCGGTGCCGGTCTCGCGGCACAGCTTCTGCACCTCGTACAGGATCTGCGCCTGGATGGTCACGTCGAGCGCCGTGGTCGGCTCGTCCGCGATGATGAGCTTGGGCCGATTCAGCAGCGCGATGGCGATCGCCACGCGCTGGCGCATGCCGCCCGACAGCTGGTGCGGGTAGGTCTGCAGCCGCTCCTCGGGCGACGGAATGCCGACCATTGCGAGCGCATCGCGCGCCCGCGCCAATGCGGCCTTGGCGCTGACCTTCTCGTGCGCGTGGATCGCCTCGACCATCTGCGTGTCGACGCGCAGCACCGGGTTGAGCGTCATCATCGGGTCCTGGAAGATCATCGCGATCTCCTTGCCGCGCAGCTTCTGCAGGCGCTGCTCCGTGGCACCGACCAGCTCTTCACCGAGGTAGCGGATGGAGCCGCCCGCGATGCGGCCCGGCGCATCGATCAGGCCGATGACCGAGAAGCCGGTGATGCTCTTGCCCGAACCCGACTCGCCAACCAGGCCGAGGATCTCCCCGGCATGCACCTTCAGGTCGACGCCGTCGACCGCCTTGACCACGCCGCCGTGGGTGAAGAAGTGCGTCTGCAGGCCCTGCACCTCGAGCACCGGCGTGGCGTTGGACATCTTGGGTTCCATCGTCATGCTCAGTGCGCGTTGTGGGGATTCAGGATGTCGCGCAGGTGGTCGCCCACCAGGTTGATGCCCACGATCGACAGCGCCAGCGCGATGCCCGGGAAGAACGAGATCCAGTAGTTGCCCGACAGCAGAAACTCGAAGCCGTTGGCGATCAGCATGCCGAGCGACGGCTCGGTCACCGGCACGCCGACGCCGAGGAAGGACAGCGTCGATTCGAGCGCGATGGCATGCGCCAGGTCGATGGTCGCGATCACGATCAGCGGCGGCATGCAGTTGGGCAGCATGTGGCGCAGCAGCACGCGCGGCCAGCCGAGTGACATGCACTGCGCGGCTTCGACGTATTCCTTGGCGCGCTCGACCAGCGCCGCACCGCGCGCGGCACGCGCGAAGTAGGCCCACTGCACGATGATGAGCGCAATGATCACCTTGTCGACGCCCTTGCCCAGGATGGCCAGCAGGATCAGCGCGACCAGGATGGCCGGGAACGACAGCTGGATGTCGACGATGCGCATCAGCAGCGCGTCGATCCAGCCGCCGAAGTAGGCGGCCGCCAGTCCGACCACGCTGCCGATGGCCAGCGCCGCGGCCACCGAGATGCCGCCCACCATCAGGCTGGTGCGCAGGCCGTAGAAGATGGCCGAGAGCAGGTCGCGCGCCTGGCCGTCGGTGCCCAGCCAGTAGGTCATGGAGCCCGCAGCGTCCTTGCTGCCGGGCGGCAGCTTCGAATCGAAGATGTCGAGCTTGCCGATGTCGTAGGGGTCCTGCGGCGAGATCCACGGCGCGAACACCGCAGCGAAGATCGCGAGCGACAGCAGCACCAGGCCGAACACCGCCAGCTTGTTCGCCATGAACTCGCGGCGGAAGCGCTGCCAGGGCGTCTCGGGCGGTGGCAGCGCCACGACCGGTCCTTCGGCGACGATGGCCGGGACGACTTCGGGAAGCTGAGCCACGTGCGTGGACGCAGGAAGGGTCGTGTCGTTCATGCCTTGGCTCCCTGCAGCCGCACACGCGGGTCGAGCACCGAATAGAGGATGTCCACCGCCAGATTGAGCATCACGAGGAAGAACACGATGAGGATCAGGTAGGCCACGACCACCGGGCGGTCGAGCGTGATGATGGAGTCGAGCAGCAGCTTGCCCATGCCCGGCCACGCGAAGATGGTTTCCGTCACCACCGCGAAGGCGACCACCTGGCCGAACTCCAGCCCGCCGACCGTGATGATCGGGATCATGATGTTCTTGAGCAGGTGCACGCGCAGGATGCGGCTCCAGCCCAGGCCCTTGGCGCGCGCGAACTTGATGTAGTCCATGGGCAGCGCCTCACGCGTGGCGGCGCGGGTGACGCGGATGATGAGCGCGCCTTTCGCGAGCGCGATGGTCACCGCCGGCAGCAGCAGGCGCGACCAGCCGTCAAGCGTGAGCACGCTCAGGTCGAGCGGGCCGATGTGCCGCGTCGCCCCGCGCCCGCTGGCCGGCAGCCATCCCAGGTACACCGCGAACACCATGATGAGCATCAGCCCGACCCAGAAGTTGGGCAGCGAAAAGCCCAGCACCGAGCCCGTCATGATGCCGCGCGTGGTGATCGCGTTCGGCCGCAGCCCGGCCCAGATGCCCAGCGGCACGCCGACGAGCATCGACAGGCCCATCGACACGATGGCGAGTTCGAGCGTGGCCGGCATGCGTTCCAGGATCAGCCCCATGGCCGACTGGCCGGTGAGGAAGCTCTTGCCGAAGTCCAGCTGCAGCGCATGCGACATGAAGATGCCGTACTGCTGCCAAAGCGGCTTGTCGAGCCCGAAGTTGGCGCGGATCTCGTCGCGGTCGAGGTCGGTGGCCTCGGCGCTCGCCATCATCGAGACAGGGTCGCCGACGACGTAGAGGCCGACGAAGACCAGGCCCGACATCACGGCCATGACGAGCACCGCCTGCATCAGGCGGCGAATGACGAAGGCCAGCACCTTACTTCTTGGCGGGCACCGCGTACTGGACCATCGTCTGCTGGTCCGCACGGCCCTTGAAGCTCACGTCCTTCTTCATCGCCCAGACCGAGTGCTCGAAGTGGATCGGCAGCATCGCGAAGTCGGCCATTGCGAGTTCGCTGGCCTTGGCCAGCGTGGCAGCGCGCGCGGCGTCGTCCATCTGGTTGGCAGACTCGCCCACCAGTTTGTCCATCGCCGGGTTCGAGTAGCGGCTGCGGTTGGTGGTGCCCACGCCCTTCTCCTTGTTCGGCGTGACCAGCAGCGAGTTGAGCGTGTTCGACATCTCGCCGGTCGCTGTACCCCAGCCGGCCAGGTAGGCGCTGTAGGCGTAGCTGTCGCGGTTCTTGAAGAACACGGCCGGTGCGTTGGCATCGATTGAGGTCTTCACGCCGATGCGCGTCCACATCGCGGCCAGCGTCTGCGCGACCTTGCTGTCGTTGATGTAGCGGCCATTGGGCGTGCCCAGCACCAGCGTGAAGCCGTTCGGGTAGCCGGCTTCCTTCAGCAGCGCCTTCGCCTTCTCGGGGTTCGGCTTGGCGGCGGTCGTGAGGTTCTTGCTGGCGCCGAACATTGGGTACGGCAGCAGCTGCGCGGCCGGTGAGGCCACGCCGCCCATGGTGCGCGACACCAGGGCCGAGCGATCGATCGCCAGCGACAGCGCTTCGCGCACGCGCTTGTCGAGCAGCGGGTTCTTGCCGTTGGTGTCGGTGATGCCGGGCGTGGTCTCGCCGTTCTGGTCGAGCGCGACGTAGATGATGCGGTTCGAGGCCTTGGTCTCGACCGTGAGTTTGGGCTCCTTCTTCAGGCGTTCCAGGTCGTCGGTCGGTGGGTCTTCCGCCAGGTCGACGTCACCCGCCAGCAGCGCCGCCGTGCGGGCGGCCGGATTGCTGATCGGGCGGTAAATCACCTTGTCCCACGCCGGCGCCTTGCCCCAGTAGTTCGGGTTGCGCTCGAAGATGATTTCCGAGCCGCGCTTCCATGAGACGAACTTGTACGGCCCGGTGCCCACCAGGCCGGTTCCGGCATTCAGTTCGGTGGTGGTCTTGCCTTCGGGCGCTGCACCAGCGGCCGCCTTGGCCGACATGATCGGCAAGCCCACCATGTTGATGGGCAGCAGCGGGTAGGGCTCGGTCGTCGTGATGCGCACCGTCAGTGCGTCGGGCGCCTCGATCTTCTCGACCTTCTGCAGATAGATCTTGAAGGACGACGGGCTGTTGGGCACCTTGGGCACGCGGTCGAAGGTGAACAACACGTCGGCCGAGGTCATGGGCGAGCCATCGGAGAACTTGACATTGGGCCGCAGCTTGAAGGTCCAGACGTTGCCTTCGGCCTTCCAGGATTCGGCCAGGCAGGGTTCGGGCTTGAGATCGGCGTCCACGCAAACCATCGGGTCGAACAGCGTTTGCGACAGCTGGATGTTCGGCGTGAGCGCGTGGTATTGCGGATCCATCGAAGTGGGCTCGGTCTTCAGGGCGACGACCAGGTCGCGTGCCAAGGCGCTGCCCGAAAAGGCGGCTCCCACCAAGACGGTGGCGGCAAGCAGCCGGATGCCGGTCGGGCGGCGGTTCAGATGTCGTGGCATGGGCGGGGTTCTCCAGCGGTTCAAGATGAGGATGCGGGATCGATGACGATGTGCTTCAGTGCTCGCAAGAACTGCACCACTTTCGATCGCGCGACCGTCCAGAATAGGTTCGGCGACCGAACCGGCGCCACCGTGATAACCCGCTCGCCGCCAAGAGCGCTGAGGGGATGCGCTTCCCGAAGCCTCAGATCGGCTTGGTCAGATAGACAGCCTCGCGCCCGACGATCGGCTCGCGCGTCGGCATGAAGATGGTGCAGTCGTCGCACGGCGAGCGAATTTCCTCGGTGCCGTTCATGGCGATCAGTTCGCCTTCGGCGAAAGTCTCGAAGCCGATCAGGGGTCGCGTAAAGCTGAAGTTCAGGTCTTTCACCATGTGCGTCTGCAGAAGCTCGAAGCGGCGCTGCGGTGCCGGGGCCGCCGCGTTCGGGTCCTTGTCGATCAGGCCGAAATGCGCCAGGAAACCGAGCGTCACGGCGGTCGCCAGGTCGGCGGCCGACTGCTTGAAATGCTGGCCGCACTCCACCACCATCGCCGCACCCTTGCCCTCGGCCTCGCCGTGATGGCCGTACTGGATCAGCGGCGTGCCCGACCCCAGGCCGTTGGGCATCACCAGATGCACAGGAGGCACGCCGACGGCGAGTGCGACCTCGGCGTTGCGCTCGTACGCGGGATACACCCAGAACGGCACCACGTCCTGGCTGGTGGAGTGGATGTCGAGGATGTAGTCGGCGGCGTCGATCACCGGGCGCAGTTCGCGCGCGCGACGCAGTTCGGGGCTGTCTTCGGCGCCGTCGAGCATCTCGGCGGACCAGATGCGGTTGAGGTTGTGCACGATCTGGCGGTTGTCGTAGGGCTTGTCGGCGTTGAAGGCGTTGTAGGCCTCGATGTGCGAGAAGCTCACGGTGAGCGTGCCGATCTTCGGGCGCACGCCGGTATCGAGCAGGTGCGTGGCGGCGACCATGCCGCAGATTTCGTTGCCGTGCGTCAAGGCGTTGATGAGCACGTGCGGGCCGGGCTTGCCGGATTCGAAGCGATGAACGTAGTCGACGCCGGTGTTGCCCTCGCGGTAGGCGGACAGATCGCGTGGGAGGACTTCGAGAGCGGAGGTGGCTTGCGTCATGGGTTGGAGGTGTGGCTGTATTGACGTTGGAGGCGCGAGCGCGCCACGGCAGTGTCGTACAAGCGCGTGACCTGCGCCGGCACTCGGCTTCTGCATGAAGTTCCACCGACGGCGGCTGGCAACCGAAGGCGGCCCCTTCTCCGACACGCGCCAGAGGCGGGACCGTTTCCAATCGAAGCATCTCGCCGCACTTGGTGCGGCATCGTCATTTCAGGAGGCTCCCCATGACCCAGTTCGCCACGATCAAAGGCCACGTGAGCTATTCGCCGGGCGACGGCGTGCCGCTCGTGATTCCGGAGGGTACCGTCGTCGAGGTCGTGCTGGCGCCTGACAGCGCGACGCTCAGCTGGGAGGCTGAAAAAGGCGTCGTCGGCCTCACCGCCATTCCACGCACCCAGTACGACGAGTACGTCGAAGCCGGCAAGATCGAACCGAAGGCCTGACAGACAGACGGATCGACCGGCATGGTGCGCGGTCAGCCTCCGTGCTGGCAAGCGCCGAAGCGGTGCAGATGAAAGGGCTCCGCCGCCAAGCCGGGGCAGAAGCTTCCCACCAGCGGCTCCAGCTCGTCGAACAGGCGATGGTTGTCGTGGTTGAGGCGCTCCAGGCGTTCGACCGCGTTCTCGGCGTCCCCCGCGAGCTTGTCCATATCGACGCCGCTGAGCTGGTGGTCGACCACCACCATGCGCCCGCCGACCATCACCGAATGCACGGCGCCGCCGTCTTCCGAGTGCACCAGCGAATTGGTGATGTTGATGAGCGGGATCATCGTGATGTGGCGGCTGTCTAGGAACACGACGTCGGCCTTGTAGCCCGGCGCCAGCACGCCGATCTTGTCCCCGAAGCCCAGCGCCTTGGCGCTGCCGATGGTGGCCGCGTGCAGCACTTCGTCGGTGGTGATCCAATTCTGCCAATCGGGGCCCTGCACCTTGGACACCATCGACGCGAGCCGCATCGACTCGTACATGTTCTGGTTGTCGGAGCAGTTCGACCCGTCGGTGCCGATGCCGACGTTGACGCCACATTCGAGCATCTTGCGCATGCGCGCCAGGCCGTTGCCCAGCCGCATGTTGCTGCCCGGGTTGTGCGCCACCGACGCGCCCTTGTCGCCCAGGAGGCGCATGTCGTCGTCGTCGAGCCACACGCCGTGGGCCACGGTGAAGTTCTCGTCGACGATGCCCATCTTGGCCATGTGCGCCGTCAGCGTGGTGCCGTAGGTGCGCATGCCCGCGATCGCCTGCACCTTCGATTCGGACACGTGCGAATGCATGGGCAGGCCGTGGTCGTGCGCCAGGTTGCGGCAGCCGACCAGGAATTCGTCGGAGCAGTGGTGCGGAATGGTCGGCGCGATGGCCAGGCGCACGTAGTCGCTGTCGGGCGTGCCCTGCCCTTGCCATTGCTTCACCACGTTGCCCATCGCCGCCAGGATGCCGGCGGTCGGCGCCGCGCGCAGGCGCTCGACCTCTTTCTGCAGCCGCGGCGGCAGCGATGCCAGCAGGCCGGGAATGGCCTCGAAGAAGCTGATGTCGGCCACCATCGGCGCGATCACCGCGCGCATGCCGACCTGCCGGTAGGCGGCCGCCGCGGACTGCATGCCTTCGAGCGTCGGGATCGGCAACTCCAGGGTCAGGTCGTAGCAGGCGGTGCAGCCCTTCAGCAGCATCTCCGACGCGCCGATCAGCGTCGTGAGGTGCTTGTCTTCGGCCGAGCGGTTGCCGCTGATCCAAGGGCCGGCGGTCAGCAGCAGTTCGAGCGTCCAGCGGTCGCCGATGCCGCGCGCCAGGTTGCCGTGGCCGTGCGTGTGCGCGTTGACCAGGCCGGGGTGCAGCAGCTTGCCCGACGCGTCGATCACGCGTGCGCCTTCGGGCACCGGCATGCCGGGTGCGCCGATCTCGTGGATGGTGTCGCCCTGGATCAGGATGTCCGCAGGGCGCGGCATCGGCTGCTTCGGCTGCACGAGCCGGCCGTTGCGGATCACGGTCCAGGCCGCTGCGGTGGAGGGGTCGTTCGACATGCGAGGTTCCTTGAATGAAGCGAGGCCGAGACCTCAGTGCGCGTCGCGCACGTTGCCCGCGGCGCTCCACGGGAAAAGCCAGCGCTCGAGCATCACGGCCAGCTGAAACAGCACGATGCCCATCAGCGACAGCATGATCACCGCGCCGAAGGCCAGCGGCACCTTGAAGAAGGCGGTCGACGTGACGATCAGGTAGCCGAGTCCGACGTCGGCGTTGACGAACTCCGCCACCACCGCGCCCACCACGCACAGCGTGATCGCGACCTTGAAGCCGCTGAAGATGAAAGGCACGGCGTACGGCAGGCGGATGCGCACCAGCTCCTGCCGCCAGCTCGCCTTGCAGGCGCGGCCGAGCTCGAGCAGCTCGGGTGGCACCGCCAGCAGGCCGGTCGAGATCGAGATCACCAGCGGGAAGAAGGCCACCAGAAAGGTCACGACCACGCGCGGCAGTTCGTTGGCACCGAGGATCACCACCAGCAGCGGCGCCAGCGCCACCTTCGGGATCGATTGCGTCAGCACCAGCAGCGGATAGATCGCGTTGCCCACCGCCGGCGACGAGGTGATGGCCAGCGCCATCGGCAGGCTGATGGCCACGGACAGCGCGAAGCCCAGCAGCACGGTGCGCAGCGTGGCGACGCTGTGCACGCCCATGTTGCCCGCGACCTTCCACGATTCTTCCGCGATGACGCTGGGCGCGGGCAGCAGGAACTCGGGCACCTTGAAGGCGCGCACCAGCACTTCCCACAGCACCACCAGCACCAGGACGGCGATGGCCGGAATGGCCACCTCGCGCTTCAGCGCCGACGGTCGGCGGCGTTTGGCTTCAACCATGGTGCGGTGCTCCTGCGCGTCGGAAGATCTGTTCGCGGATGCGTTCGGAGGCTTCGGTGAAGGCCGGCATGCCCGACATCGCGAAGGCCCGCGGGCGCGGCAGCGTGATGTCGATCAGGTCGGCGATGCGACCCGGGCGCGCCGACATCACCACCACCCGGTCGGCCAGCAGCACCGCCTCGGAGATCGAGTGCGTGACGAACACCACCGTCTTGGGGCGTGCGGCCCAGATGCGCAGCAGTTCGAGCGTCATCTCTTCGCGCGTGAGCGCGTCGAGCGCGCCGAAGGGCTCGTCCATCAGCAGCAGGTCGGGGTCGTTGAGCAGGGCACGGCAGATCGCCACGCGCTGCTGCATGCCGCCGGAGAGCTCGCGCGGCGAGCGCTTCTCGAAACCCTGCAGCCCCGCGACCTTGATGAGGTCGTGGGCGCTGGCGAGGTGCGCCGGCGTCACCGGCTTCCCGGATACGCGCACCGGGAACAGAATGTTGTCAAGCACGTGGGCCCAGGGCAGCAGCGTCGCTGCCTGGAACACGATGCCCGTCCGCTCGCGCGGCTCGGTCAACGGCTTGCCGGCCACCTGCACGTTGCCGGCCGAGGGCTTGATGAGCCCTGCCATGATCCGCAGCAGGGTCGACTTGCCGCAGCCCGAGGGGCCGACCAGCGCGACAAACTCGTTGCGGCGGATATCGAGCGACACGGCATCGAGGGCGATCATCCGTTCGCCGTCGGACGAATCGAAGTAGCGCGACACCGTGTCGACGCGCACCATCGCATCCATGGGCTCGCCTCTCATTTCACGGGCAGGAAACGGGTGTCGATGGCCTGCGCGGGGTTCCACTTCGGGTCGAGCTCCTGCGCGTCGGCCACCACCTTCCAGGTTTCGGCCAGGCGCTCGGTGGTGACGGCACCGAAGCCGTTCTTCTGCTGGTAGTCGTTGAAGACGAATTCCAGCGTGGCCTTCAGGCTGTTGAGGCAGTCGTCGAGATCGACCTCGGGTATGCGCTGCACGTGCATCTTGCAGGCCTCGACCTGGTTGTCGCGCGCCCATTCGAACGATCGGCGTGCGCCGCGCAGAAACTTCTTCACCGTCTCGGGCCGCTCCTGCAGCATCTTGTCGGACGCGATGAGCGACGCGGTGTAGATCGCGAAACCGGTCTTCACGAAGGGCAGCACCACGATCTCCTGGCCGGCCTTCTGCGCCGCCTTGTTCTGGTAGTAGTGGTGGATCGAATAGAACGGCGCCGCGTCGATGTTCTTGGTGAACAGCTGCGTGCCCATGGCACCGCCGTCCATGTTGACCCACACGATCTTGCTGGCGTCGGTGCCCGAACGCGCGGCCACCTTCGGGAAGTACAGCTTGTGGCTGTTGCCCGGCGTGATGCCGATCTTCTTGCCCTCGAGGCCTTTGAAGCTGGTGATGCCCGAGCTCTTGAGGACGAACAGCGAATGCGGCGAGTAGGTGTAGACGGTGGCGATGGTCTTGACCGGCAGGTTGGCGCGGGCGCGCCCTGTGAGGACAGCGCCCATGTCAGACACGCCAAAGTCGGCAGCGCCGGCACCGACCTTGGCTGCCGTGTCACCGCTGCCGTAGCCGCGCGTGATGGTGATGTCCAGGCCTTCCTGGGCCCAGATGCCCTTGCTCCATGCGCCGTAGTAGGCGGCATGTTCGCCGGAGGCGACCCAGTCGGTCTGGAAGCGGACCTTCTCCTGGGCTTGCGCGCCCAGCGAGAGGAGCAATGCGGCGGCGAGAACGAGCGGTGTTTTCAAGAGAAGTCCTTGCAGTGTGGGCCGTCGCGACATGTGCGCGAAGCAGCCGGTGCACCGTCGCGAGGCAGGCGCCGGCATCACCTCACAAGGACGCAATGATTGCGCCAGAACCCACCCGCAGGAGTTGCCGAAATGTTCGGCGCCCTTAACCTGAGGTTAAGACTCGGCGGCTGGCGCGCGACCGCCCTTGGCGCCGCGCGCCGCCTTCTTGGCCTGGCGCTCGGCATCGAGCAACTGGCCTTCTGCCAGCCAGGCAGCGAACTGCTCGGGCGTCTCCAGCGTGATGCGCCCGAGGCTGCCGTCGCGAAAGGCGTGCATCACGATCTCCGCGGCCTTCTGCAGGTTCACGCGGCCCTTGCCCAGCAGCGCACCGCGCTTGCGGCCGATGGCTTCGAGCAGCGCCTCGTCTTCCATCGCTTCGATCTGCGCAGGTTCGAGCTCGAGCTTGAAGCGTGCCGCCAACGTCGCGGCATAGCGGCGCTTGACGTAGTCGAGCAGCTCCAGCGCGACCTCTTCCTCGTCGAAGGCGTTGCGACCGATCGCGCCGCTGGCCGCGAGGTTGTAGCCGCTCTTGGCGACGATGATGCGCGGCCACAGCATGCCGGGCGTGTCCCACAGGTAGAAGTCGTCGGCCAGCGTGATGCGCTGCTCCAGCTTGGTGATGCCGGCCTCGTCGCCGGTCTTGGCCTTGCGGCCGCCGGCGAGCGTGTTGATGAGCGTCGACTTGCCCACGTTCGGAATGCCGCAGATCAGCACCCGCATCGGCTTGGCCATGCCGCCACGGTGGGGCGACAGCGCGTGGCAGGCCTCGACCAGCGCGCGCGCCGGCGTGGTCTGGCTGGCGTCGAGGCCGATGGCGCGCGTGTCGGGTTGCGCGTTGTAGTGCGCCAGCCACTGAACGGTCCGCTCGGGGTCGGCGAGGTCCTGCTTGTTGAGCACCTTGAGCCCGGGCTTGTGGCCGGTGAGCTCGGCCAGCATCGGGTTCGCGCTCGAGGCCGGCAGCCGGGCGTCGAGCAGCTCGATGACCACGTCGATGTCCTTGATGCGCTCGCCGATGGCCTTCTTGGTCAGGTGCATGTGACCGGGGAACCATTGGATCGCCATCGCTGTGCTCTTTTCTGTGTTCTTCGGGAAGGGCCTGCATTGTGAAGGATGGGGTCCTGCACGCTGCGGCCGAAACGAAAAAGGGGCCGAAGCCCCTGGTGTCGGTCGGTGCGCGGCGCGTCACTTGCGGACCACGACCTCGACGCGACGCGACTCGGCCAGCGTATCGCCGGTGCCGGTGATGTCCGTCGGCTTCTCCAGCACCACGCTCGACGCGGGCACGCCGGCCGCCTGCAACGCAGCGGCCACCGCCTCGGCGCGCAGCCTGGACATCTGCGCGTTCGCCGCTGCGCTGCCAGTCGGGTCGCTGTAGCCGGAGATGACCGCCTTGGCGTCGGCGTGGGCCTTCAGGTAGGCGACGAGCGCCTGCGAGCGGTCTGAGAACTCGGTCGAGATCTCCGCCTTGCCGGTGTCGAAGTACACCTTGAGCGCAGGCTGGCCGTCGACCATTGACGACAGCGCGCCGGCACCCACCGGAATCGCGGCCGCATTCGCCGTTGAATCAGCAGGCTTCGGCTTGGTGCAGTGGCTGAACAAGAACGCGCAGGCCACCGCAATCACAAGCCACGGCAACCATTTCATGAGACGGTTGCCGCCGGACGCCGGCGCGGCGCCTGCCGGTTCCAGCATGCGGGCCGCATTGCCGATGAACGCGTGCACCGCCGACGGCACCGCGCCTGTTGCCTTGCCGGCCGGTGCCAGCTGATCCATGACGCGCGGCAGCGCATAAGCCAGCGCCGAGGTCACGGTGGCTGCACTCAAGCCCAGCCGGTGCGTGATCTGCCCGATCAGGCCGCCCGGGCCGCCGAGCACTTGCTCGACATGCACGGCGTCGAGCGCCAGCGGCGGCGTTCCGTCGGCGGAAGCCGAGAGCCACGACTGCGCGACGTCGCCGAAGCCGGCGCGCCTGAACCGCTCGATGAAGCCGATCAAGCCACCGCGGCCAGCGTCTGTCATGGCGGCCAGCAGCATGCGCAAAAGGTCGCGCGCCTTGTCGCCCAGGCCGAAGCGGGTGGCGAGCTCTGCAATGAGTGAATCGAACATGTGAATTTCTCCCTGATTGAAAACAAAGGCATTCTTTGCGGGCTGGACCGTAACCCGGCCCTGGCGCCTTCATCACGGGAGAAACGGCGCGCGGTCGACACGAAACGGGAATTGCACACGAAGCGGTGCGCTGATGCGCCGAGCGGCCCGACCACCTCGACTCTCCGATGGGACGCGGTCGTTCGACGGTCTGGGCATCGGGTGGGGTGCGCCTCTATGATGGGCCGCAGCACGTGCACGTCACGTCCCGCCCACCTTGTCGGAGCCGCGAACATGAAACCCGTTTCTTCCTTGCTGCAGGGGCGCAACGCCGGCCTCTGGCACACCGAACCCGAGAGCACCGTCTTCGATGCCCTGCACGTGCTGGCCGAGCACGAGGTCGGCGCCCTCGTCGTGATGAAGGGCGACCAGCTGGTGGGCGTGTTCTCCGAACGCGACTACACCCGCAAGGTCGCGCTGCTGGGGAAGAACTCCAAGGCCATGCAAGTCGCCGAAATCATGACGGCCAATGTCTTCACGGTGACGCCGCAGACGCCCACGCACGACTGCATGGCCTTGATGAGCCAGAAGCGCATTCGCCACCTGCCCGTGGTGGACGAAGGCAAGGTGGTCGGCATGATCTCCATCCGCGACCTGATGGACGACATCATCGCGGACCACGAGAAGACCATCGAGCAGCTGACGACCTATATCCAGAGCTGACGGCCGTTGTCGGCCCCGCGGCCGTCGGCTAGACCGACTGCTCTGCCTTGGCGCGCTGGTAGGCCGCGTGCAGCCGCGCGAACACCGGGCCCGGCACACCGTCGCCGATCGGCCGCCCATCGAGTTCCGTGACCGGCAGCACTTCCTTGCTGGCCGAGCTCAGCAGCAATTCATCGGCGCCACGCACCTCGGCTTCGGAGATCGGTCGCAGTTCGAATGGCAGGCCTTCCTTGTCGCACAGCTCGCGGATCAGTTCGTAGCGGATGCCTTCGAGCACGTGTGCGCTCTTGGGCGCGCCGAACACGGCACCGCCGTGCACCACCCAGACGTTCGAGGACGAAGCCTCTGTGAGCAGGCCGTCGCGCAGCAGCACCGTCTCGACGGCGCCCACATCGGCCGACATCTGCCGCGCCAGCACGTTGCCCAGCAGCGAGGTGCTCTTGATGTCGGCACGCTCCCAGCGAAAGTCGCGTGCTGTCACGCACGCCACGCCGCGCGCCAGCGCTTGCGCAGCGGGCGGCTTCATTGCCTGACTCATCATGAACACCGTCGGCACGATGTCCGGCGGCATCACGTGGTCGCGCGGTGCCACGCCGCGCGTCACCTGGATGTAGACCATCTGGTCTTCGGACGCCTGCGCGTCGATCAGGTGGCGGCAGCGCTCCAGCCAGGCGGCTTCATCCATTGGCTGGGGAATGCGCACGCTCGCCAGGCTGCGTTGGAGGCGCGCCATGTGCTGCGCAAAGCGAAACAGCTTGCGGCCATACACCGGCACCACCTCGTAGATGCCGTCGCCAAAGATGAAGCCGCGGTCGAGCACGGAAACTTTCGCTTCGTGGACGGGCGTGTAGTTGCCGTTGAGGTAGCACAGGGTGTCGGGAAGGGAGGGCATGGATTCGCTCGGTCTGGGTAAGTCGCGGCGCACGCCGCTGAAAACCTCGATTCTGCCGCGCCGCTGCCAGCCTGGCCGCAGCGGCCGCACTGGAATTTGGCCCCAAGACCTACGCCGGCACCGCGGTGCCCAAGCCAGACTGGCGCGTTGTCGTCCCTCCAGCAAAGGCCACCTCCAACGATGTCCCAAGATGCACAGCACGCGAACGAAACGCACGCCAGCCATGGCACGCACGCCTGGCAATTCTTCCGCGCCGGCGGCGTGGACCAGGTCCTCATTCGCAACGGCGCCGACATCGCCCGCATCGGCGAACTCGACCAGAAGCTCTGGGTCGCATTGGCCTGCCCGACGCGCGGCATCGAACTCGATCCGCGCACGCTCGACCTGATCGACACCGACCGCGACGGCCGCATCAGGCCACCTGAGCTCATCGCAGCGTGCGAGTGGGCGTGCAAGCACTTGAAAGAGCCCGACGTGCTGATGCAAGGCGGCGACAGCCTTGCGCTCGACGCCATCGCCGATGCCGAAGGCGATGCCGTACCGCTCGCCGAAGAAGCTCGCCGCATCCTGCAACTGCGCGGCAAGCCCGACGCCGACACGCTGACCCTGGCCGACGTGACCGGCCGCAGCGAGCTGCTCGCCGCCATGCGCTTCAATGGCGACGGCGTGGTGCCACCCGAGAGCGCGGACGACGAACCGGTGCGCGCGCTGATCCGCCGCATCATGAAGACGCACGGCGCTGCGAAGGACCGCAAGGGCCTCGACGGGGTCGACCGGAAGACCAGTGAAGCGTTCTTCGCTGAAGCCAAGGCGCTGCACGACTGGCAGTCAGGCGCCGGTGCCGAAGGGACCGACGCCGGTGCCGTGGCGCTGGCTGCGGCGCAGGCCGTGGGCGCAGTGAGAGAGAAGGTCGACGACTTCTTCGCGCGCTGCCGCGTGGCCGCGTACGACGCGCGTGCCGTGCCCGCCCTGAACGCCTCGATCGAGACGTACGAGGCCATGGCCGTGCAGCCCGACCTGAAGCTGCAGTCGGAGAGCATCGCTAGGCTACCGCTCGCACCGGTGGCTCCGGCGCGCACCTTGCCGTTGCGCCGCGGCGTCAACCCGGCCTGGGCCGAGGCTCTGCAGACCTTGCAGCGCGACGCGGTGCAGCCGCTGCTGCCCACGGCAGAAGACGGGGGCGATGCTGCGGACGAGCTGAGCGAGGCGGCGTGGCACGCGCTCCAGGCACGGGTCGGTTCCTGCCAGCGCTGGCTCGCTGCCAGACCCGCAACGAAGCTCGGCGCGCTGACGACCGCGGAGGTGGCCGACGCCCTCACACTGCAAAGTGCGGTGATGGCGCTGATCGAAGACGACGAACGTGTCGAGCCGCACAACGCGCGCATCGCCGATCTGGAGAAGCTGCTGCGCTTCAAGCGAGACCTGCTTACGCTGGTGAACAACTTCGTGTCCTTCAAGTCGTTCTATCGGCGCGAAGGCGCAATCTTCCAGGCCGGCCGGCTCTACCTCGACGGGCGCAGTTGCGACCTCAGCGTGCGGGTGGCCGATGCCGCCAAGCACGCGCCGCTGGCCGGGCTCGCCAAGGCCTATCTTGCCTACTGCCTGTGCACGCGCCAGGGCCAGACGATGACGGTGGTGTCGGCCTTCACGGCCGGCGACACGGACTTCCTCTTCATCGGGCGCAACGGCGTCTTCTACGACCGCGAGGGCAACGACTGGGACGCCACCATCACCAAGGTGATCGAGAACCCCACCAGCGTGGCGCAGGCCTTCTTCTCGCCCTACAAGAAATTCCTGCGGCTGATCGAGGAGCAGGTCGCCAAGCGTGCCGCCGCCAGCGACACCGTGGCCCAGGGTTCGTTGGGATCGCTCGCGTCCACGCTGGTGACTGCAGACAAGAGCGCTGCGTCGGGTGCCAAGCCGGCCGCCCCGGTGAAGCTGCCGGGGCGCGTCGACGTCGGCACGGTCGCGGCGATCGGCGTGGCCCTGGGCAGCATCAGCGCCGTCCTGGTGGCGGTGTTCAGCAAGTTCGTCGACCTGGGGCAGTGGATCCCGATCGCCGTGCTCGGCATCGTCATCGCCATCTCGGGGCCGAGCATGCTGATCGCCTGGCTCAAGCTGCGGCAGCGCAGCCTGGGGCCGATCCTTGACGCCAGCGGCTGGGCCATCAACGGGCGCATGCGGGTCAACGTACGGCTGGGCGGCTCGCTGTCGCAGACGGCGCATCTGCCGGCCCATTCGAAGCGGGTGTTGAGCGATCCCTATGCCGAGCGGCACACGTTCGCCGGCGTGGTGGCCACAGTGGTGGCCGTGAGCGCTCTGGTGGTTTTGGCATGGCGCATGAACTGGCTCGATAGCGAACTGCCGCAGGCATGGCAGCGCACCACGCCAGCGGTCGCGGCGCCTGCCGCACCGGGCGGCTGATTCAGCGTCCGCTGCCCGTCTCGCCCGGCACGCCGGCCGCGCGGCTGGCCTTGCCGACCTCGAGCGTGCCCTGCGCTGCGCCGCTCAGCGGCACCTGTTCGCCGTCGCGCGCGCTCACCTCTTCCAGCCGAGCCGCCAGCTGCTCGGGCGTATCGGAACCCGAAGGCAGGAAGATGCCCTGGGTCAAGGTGACATGCGCCGCCTCGAAACCCCCAGCGCCTGCGCACAGGATGGTTCGGGTGGGTGCATTCTGGGCGGCCAACACCAGCATGGCGGGAACCACCGACTCGGGCGCCAGCGCTTCGAGCACCGCCTGAGGCATCAAGTCTTCGGTCATGCGCGTGGCCGCGGTGGGCGCAAGACAATTAACGCGGATGTCATTCTTGGCACCCTCGATCGACAAGGTCTGCATCAGACCGACCAGCGCCATCTTGGCCGCACCGTAGTTGCTCTGGCCGAAGTTGCCGTACAGGCCGGACGACGAGGTCGTCATCACGATGCGCCCATATTTTTGCGCTGCCATGTGCGGCCACACCGCCTTGGTGCAGTGCACGGCACCCATCAGATGCACGTCGACGACGAGCCTGAAGTCGGCGAGGTCCATCTTCGCGAAGCTTTTGTCGCGCAGGATGCCGGCGTTGTTGACCAGCACGTCGATCCGCCCCCAGGCGTCGATGGCCTGTTGCACCATCGCCTCGACCGCCGCTGCGTCGGTCACCGAAGCGCCGTTCGCCAATGCCTCGCCACCTGCCGCGACGATTTCATCGACCACCGCCTGTGCCGCGCTGACCGATCCGCCCGAGCCATCGCGTGCGCCGCCGAGGTCGTTCACCAGCACCTTCGCACCACGCGAAGCGAGCGCGAGTGCATGCTGCCGGCCCAGCCCGCCACCCGCACCGGTGACGATGGCGACGCGGCCCTTGAAGTCGATCAAAGAACTCATTTTTTGCATGTCCGGGGAAAGGAAGGACATGGTTTTACCGCAGGCGCGTGCCGTGGATCAGCACGCATGGGACACCGGTTCTGCAACCCGCGTCTTGCCCGCGAAGCGCCGTCTCAGCGGTGGGTGTCTTCGCAATACGCCAGCAGTTGGTCGATCTCTGCGGACTTGTCGAAAAAAGCATCCGCGCCCAGCTGTCGCGAACGCTCCCGCATGTCGGCGGTGGCGTAGTTGCTCAGCACCACGACCTTTTGGTGAGCCCGCCTGTTGCGGCACGCGTCGACAACGCCGAAACCATTGCCCTCTTGAAGAAACAGATCAACGATGGCCATGTCCCATTCTTCGCCATGGCTATGGAGCCACTTGACCGCTTCCTTTTCGGTGCTGGCGTGGGCGACCACGGTGGTATCTGCCACGTCTTCGAGGAAGCCAACGAGGTTGTCGCGGATGACCGCGTTGTCCTCGACCAGGTAGGTCTTGAAGTGCATGGGTGGATGAGTCACTGAAAATTCGGCAATGGGGATGTTTGATACCCATGATCTCGCCGTCTCAAGGTTCACCGGTGGGCCATGCAGGCCAATGCAGGTAGGTGAAGGCCTACCGGTCCCGTGCGCGCATCGGTGCCCTGACCGCAGTCCAGCGAGCTGCGCGCGCCATCCGAAGGCACGCGCCGTCAGGCCGTCGTGACGCTGCGCGTGCGGTGCCCGAGCCCAAGGCGGGCGGGCGAGACATACTGCTGCCGATAGATCTCGAAAGGCATGGTGTCGGCGGCTTCGATCGACTTTTGCGCCTCGATGGACTCGGCGCTGGCGTCGACGAACCGTGCCTGGTCCTCGGGCGCGAAGGGTTGGGTCAGCAGGGTCTGACGGGTGCTCTCGGACCGGGCCCGCACGAAGGCAGTGAAGGAGTCGCCGTGGTCGGCGGCCATCGCAGCAAGCACGCGAGCTGACGGCAGGCTGGAGGCATCTTGCAGGCTGGCGCGCGCCGCTTCGACGGCGTCGGCGTACGCAGAGCCGCCGTGGGCAGCATCCATCGCCGCGGCGATGGGCGCGCACTGCGCGACGAGGTCGATGCCCCAGGTCGTCAATGGCACTGCCTGACCGCCGCGCAGCAAAGGCAGGCCGGGCTCGCGTCCGCGCGCGGCCGTGAGGTGCTGGTTGTGCGCCAGCTCGGTGATTTCCTGGGGCGTGTCGTCCGGGCTGTCGGACATCAGGCAGTGCAGCAAGAAGACGTCGAGGAAGCGAATGGTCTGCGCCGTGATGCCGACCGGCACGAACGGGTCGAGGTCCATCAGCCGCACCTCGACGTACTCGACACCGCGCTCGCGCAGGGCGTGCAGCGGGCGCTCGCCCGGGTAGATCACTCGCTTGGGGCGGATGGTGCCGTAGAACTCGTTCTCGATCTGCAGCAGCGTGGTGGCCAGCTGGTTGTAGTCCCCACCGGGGTTCTGCACGCCGATGGTTTCGTAGGCCGGCCATGGCCGGGTGAGCGCATCTTGCAGCGATGCACCATAACCGTCGAGGCTGTTGTAGCTGACCTGCAGCGAGGCCTGCGCTTCGCTCTGGTAGCCGAGGCGGCCCATGCGCAGCGACGTGCCGAAGGGCATGTGCATGCTGCCGTCGCCCAGCGGCTGCAGTTCGTGCGATCGCCCGGCCACGAAGCTCGAACACAGGGCCGGCGACGCGCCGAACAGGTACAGCAGCAGGAAAGCGTGGCGGCGGAAATTGCGAATGAGCGCGAAGTACTGCTCGCTCGACACCTCGGGCAGCGACCAGTTGTAGTGGATGCCGGAAATGGTCTGCATGCGGCGGCCGTAACGGTGGCCGAGGCCCATGCGGTAGACGCTCTTGGCGCGGCCCACGTTCGAGCTGCCGTAGCGGCCGATCGGAATCGTCTCGTCGGTCGGCAGGCCGCAGGGCATGCTCGACACCCACATGCGCTCGTCGCCCAGTTCGTTGAGCACGCGGTAGGTGAACTGGTGCACACGCGTCAATTCGTCGAGCGCGGCCTCGACGCCCGCATGCACGCCGGTGATGAGTTCGAGCTGCGATTCGCTGAAATCGGTGGTGATGTGCGGGTGCGTGAGCGCCGACCCGAGCGCCGCCGGGTGCGGCGTGAGCGCCAGCTGGCCATCCGCCTGCGCGCGCAGGCTTTCCTTCTCGATACCGCGCCGCATGCCTTGCAGCCGCGCGGGCGAGAGCGCGTCGAGACGCTCCTGCAATTTGCTCATATTCTTATCACTCGTCCTCTGGATGGGGCTGGAAGGTAGCACTTCTGGTTGCGCGCTGCTGGCGCGGGGAATCCGCCGGACATTCGACCGGCTCCCAGCGGCTGCACGCGTTTGTTGCTAGGCGAGAACGCGCAGCAGGAACGCGTTGAGATCAGCGATCTCTTCCATGCACACCGAATGCGCCATCGGGTATTCGTGCCATTCCACGGCATATCCCAACGCCTCCAGCGCCGCGCGGGTGTCGGTGGCGCGCGGTAGCACCACCACATTGTCCTGGGTGCCGTGCGCCAGAAACACCGGCGTGTTTTGGTTCTCCGGGCTGCGCTCGGCGGCCAGCGTGGCAGCCAGCGGCAAGTAGCCCGACAGCCCGACGATGCCGGCCAACCGCTCGCCGTGCCGCAAGCCCGTCATCAGCGCCATGGCGCAACCCTGCGAGAAGCCCGCAACCACGATGCGCCCGGCCGGGATGCCGCGCGCTTTTTCCTGGGCGATCAGCGCCTCGATGCTGTCGCGCGAGCGGCGCAGACCGACCTCGTCCTCCCGGCGCACCAGGTCGGCCTGGAAGATGTCGTACCAGGCCGGCATCGCGTAGCCGTTGTTGATCGTCACCGGGATCACCGGCGCATTGGGAAATACGAAGCGCACCGGGCCCACGGCAGACAGGTCGAGTTCCCGCGCGATCGGCACGAAATCGTTGCCGTCTGCGCCCAGCCCGTGCAGGACGATGACGGTGGCGGTGGGTTGCGGAGCGGTTTCGATTTCAATGGGCGCGAGCGACATGGGAGGGTGCGAGAAGGGGCAAAAAGGGTGACAGACCGACACGATAGCGCACGCTGCCGCCCTACCCTGTTCGCACGGCGACTGCCGCATCCGAAAGCCCCCATGCACTCCGAAAAAGCAAACACGCCCGCGCCAGACGCCGGCACCGCCTCCGAATCGACTGCCCTCGGCGAACCCTTTGTCAAACCGAAGTTCGGTGGCGTGATGCTGGTTTGCGGCGACTGCCAGCAGCGCAGCAGCGGACCGACCAAGCACAGCGCGAAAGATTGGCGCAGCGAATTAAAGAAGACAGTTGGTCACCAGCCTCCGCGTTGGCGCGTTGTCGAATGCAGCTGCCTGGGCCTGTGTCCGCGCAAGGCCACCGCCGTCGCCGCGGCCGGAACCGGCGTCCCGGTGAGACTCGCTGCGCTTCGCCGAAAAGGCGACCTGGAGGCGTTCGCTGCTGGCCTCGCCGCCAAGTAGCGCGATCCACCGTCGCTGCCATACGCCGACTGTTGCAGCGCACCCAACAGCGGGCCTGCACAGGCCGGCCCGCTGTCGCGGCACGACGAAGTAATGCGTCCGTTTTAACCGGCGCTCCCCGCGCATGCAGATGTGAAATAGGTCACAAAAAAAGCGCGGTGCAATTGTTCGTTTCCTGTTTACAGACGTTACCGACCGATTCTCAAAAGGCAAAGTCAATGGCGTGTGTCGAGCAATGCATGCGCGTTGCCAGCACGCGGCATGGCGCCTTTTGCAGAGCTACCAAGAGCGAAGGGCCGGTTCAACGTCTACTTCAGGAGAAATGAATGACAGTCAAATTTCAACCGCGATTCAAGTCGCTTGTGGGCGTTGCGGCAGTGGCCGCGGCTCTGACCATCCTCAGCGGCTGCTCTTCGAGCGGACGTGTCGGGTTCGACGCCGCGGCGGGCGGCAGCGCGCAGCCGGGCGGCGTGGGCGGTGGCGGTGACGCTGGGGGAGGTGCCGGTGCTGGGGGCGGTGCCGGCGGCGGCAACGGCGGTGGCGGCGAGGTCATCGGCGGCGGCGGTGGTGGCAACGGCGGCGGTGGCAACGGCGGTGGTGGCAACGGCGGCGGCGGCAATGGCGGCGGCGACGGCGGGAACAACGGCGGCGGCGGCGGCGGCAACACACCGGTCGCCTCGGCGACCGGCCAGGTTCTCGGGAACGTCGGCGAGACGGTCACGGGCGTAGGGACCGTGGTGTCGGGCATCGGCCAGAACACACCGGTCGGCGGCGTGCTGGGCAATGCCGGCAACACGGTCGGCAGCGTCGGCACCGCCGTCAGCGGTGGCCTCGGCCAGATCGGCACCGGCCAAGACGCGGTCGGCAACACCCTCGGTGGCCTGCCGCTGGTCGTGGACAACACCGGCAAGACCGTGTCGAGCGCCGGCGAACTGGTGAGCTCGATCGGCGACAAGACGCCCCTGCGCCCGGTGACTGGCTTGGCCGGGGGCCTGGTCGACAAGGTCGGCGAAGGCGTCAGCACGGTCGGCGGTGCGCTCGGCGGCGTGACCAGCAACGGCGGCGTGCGCCAAGTCACGGGCACCGTGTCGCAGGCGGTCGACCGCATCGACGACAAGCTCGTCACACTGACGCAGAGGGTGGGTGACGGCACCGGTCTCGGCCAGCCGATTGCCGGCCTCACCGACAAGCTCGGCACCGGCCTCACACAGGTGGGCGCGGGCTCGCCGCTCGGCGCGGTGACGAAGCCCCTGGGCGACACGGTGGGCTCGGTCGGCGGGTTGGTGCATGCATCCGGCAACGGCGGCGGCACGGGCAGCGGCGGCGGCCTGGGCGGCTTGCTCGGCGGCAGCGGGGTCGGCATCGGTGCGGGCGTGGGCGTGGGCGCCGGCGTCGTGGTGGCAAGCAACGGTTCGGGCGCCGGCGTGGCTGCAGGCGCGGGTGCGGGCGCCGGTCTGGTGGTGGGCAACAGTGTGCTGACGCCGACGCTCAATACCGTTGCGCCACTGACTTCTTCGGTGTCCAACGGCCTCTCGACGGTCACCACGCCGGTGCTGACGGCAGTGGCACCGATCACGGCGCCGGTGTTGCAGGCCACAGCGCCCATCACGGCGCCTGTCCTCGCCGCCGTGGCGCCGATCACCGGTTCGATCACCGCACCGCTGACCGGCGGCACGCAAGCCACGCCGACTGGCGGCTCGCCGGTAGGCGCTGTCGGCGGTCTGGTGCAGAACGTGGCCGGCGGCCTGCTCGGTGGGCTCGGCGGCGCGCTGAAGAACTGAGCTCGATGCCGATGCGCTACCACCGTGTCGGCCTGGCGCTTGCGCTGGCCGGCACGGTTTCCACTCTTTACGCGCAGACGCCGGCGGGCAATCCGCTCAGCCAGCTGCCTGCGCCTGCCCCTGTTCCTTCACCGGCCGAACCAGCGCCGCAGGTCGACGTGCGTACGCCCGCCGGCCCGGCGGCCGGTCGACTGGCCCAATCTTTCGTGCCCACGCGCTTCGACATCGAAGGCGTGAATGCCCTGGCCTTCGCCGACGTCGCGCGCCGCTTCGCGCCGCTGGTCGGCAAGCCGACGACGCCGGCCCAGCTGGTGGCCGTCGCCGCCGAGGTGACCACCGCCTACAAGGACGTTGGACTTCCACTCTCCTTCGTCTACATCCCCGACCAGAGCTTCGCGGGCGGCGTGGTCCGCGTGGTCGCGGTCGAGGGCTACATCGCCAGCGTGCGTATCGAGGGCGACGCCGGTCCGGCGGAGCCCAAGCTGCGCGAGATGGCCGAACGCCTGCTGGCAGACAGGCCGATGCGGCTCGCCAACTTCGAGCGCGTGACGCAATTGCTCACGCGACTGCCGGGCCTGAGCGTGGCCGCCGAGGCTTCGATGCCCGGCACCACCGACGGCGCCACCGCGCTGGTGCTGAAGGTCAAGCGCCAGCCCTACAACGTTTCGGTCGGTGCCGACCTGCGCCAACCGACCTCGCGCGCGGTGCTGACCGGCGTGTGGAACGACCCGCTGCTCGCCGGCAGCCAGCTGAGCGCCTCGACGCTGCTGGGCAACTATTCGCGCGAAAAGCTGCTGACACTGGGCTACAGCCAGCTCGTCGGCAGCGACGGTCTCACGCTCAAGGCGCAAGCCACCCGCTACGACGGCTACCCCGACCAGCGCTACGGCGAAGGCGCGCCGCTCGAACGCCGCAACGACAACCGCCGCGTCGAGCTGTCGGCGGCCTACCCGCTGCTGCTGAACGCACGCACCAGCGTCACGCTCAGCGGCGGCTTCTACGGCGTCGACAACACCGACGACTACCGTGTGCCCGCCACCGGCGTCACGCTGACCGACCAGACCCGCGTGCGCGCGCTGTTCGCGCAGCTGGCCTATGCCGACGCGCAACCCGAGCGCGCCCGCAGCGCGAGCCTGATGCTGGCGCACGGCCTGGACGCGCTCGGCGCATCGGCCACGCTGCGCAGCAACGTGCCTGCGCTGTCGGGGCCGGGCAGCAGCAAGCTCGACTTCACCCGGCTGTCGCTGGACGCCAGCCAGCGCGACCGCTTCGCCAGCCAATGGGGCACGGCTTTCGGCGTCGGCGCGCAGTACAGCCCGCACTCACTGGCCGCCTCAGAGCGCGTCGCGTTCGGCGGTGCACGCTTTGGCCGCGGGTATGCGGCGGGCGACGGCGCGGGCGACTCGGGCTGGGGCGTTTCGGCCGAACTCAACCGCGCGTTCCGCACGGACGGCCAATGGCTCAAGCAGGTCGAGCCCTACCTGCTGCTCGAGGCGGCTCGCGTCTCGACCCGGCTGGGCCGGCCATCGCCCGAACAGTTGCGCTCGGTGGCGCTGGGCATCCGGCTGACCGACGCCAAGCACTACAACCTCGACCTCGCGGTTGCCAAACCCACCGGCGACGCATCCATCGACAACCCGCAGCGCAAGGTGCGGCTGAGCGTGCAACTGAGCTACCAGCTGGCCGGCCTGTGAGCGGCACGACGCGACGGCGTCACTCCGCCGAAGGGTAGAGGCCGAGCCCGGCCGAGGCCTGCACGATGCATTCGACGAAGCGTTGTGCGGCCGGTGTCGGTGGCCGCCCGCGGCGCTGCAGCACGCACACGCGCAAGGTCGGCAGTGCATCGTCGATCTCGAGGCGGCGGATGCCGTGCCGCAAAAACGCCAGTTGCGCCAACGGCTCGACGAAGAGCCCGACGAGGTCCATGTGACCGACCAGCGCCAGCGCGACCGTCACCGACTGACCCTGGATCACGCGCGCGGGTGCCGCCAGTCCCATTGGCGCGAAGAGCGGTAGCACCGCGGCGCGCCCCAGGTCGCCATCGCCCGGCAGCACCCATTCGGCATCGTGCAGCGCGGCCAGCGTGCGCGCATGGCGCAGCGGATGCCGGTGCCGCGCGCCGACCGCGAGCCGCACCGCGAACAGTTCGAAGCTCTCGAACTGCGCATCCAGCGTGCCGGGCACCACATGCGCCACCGCGAAGTCGAGCCGGCCATCGCGCAGTCCTTCGAGCATCGACGGCAGCACCGCCTCGCTGAAGCGCACTTCCACGGCCGGCAGCTGTGCATGAAAGGTCTGGAAGGCAGCGGGCAGCACCGTCAGCGCGAACGACGTGCTGACCGCCACCGACACCGTGCCGGAGGCGCCATCGCGAAGCTGTGCGATCTCGTCCCGCGCCCGGCGCATGTCTTCGAGCAGCAGGCGCGCCCGCGGCGCGAAGGCCTCGCCGAACTGCGTGAGACGCACCCCCTTGACGCTGCGCTCGACCAGCGGCGCGCCGACCTCGCGCTCGAGCTCGCGCACGATCTTGGTCACCGCTGGCTGCGAAAGGCCGAGCGTGCGCGCTGCACCGCGGATGCTCATCTGCTCGACCACGGCGACGAAGGCGTGAAGCTGGTTGGGTTTCAATGCGAATACGGGTGACAACCAAACGTTATCGTGCCGTCCTCATTATTGTCTTTTCACGAGCGCCTGCGCTCTCTAGCATCCGCGCCAAACAACATCCAGGACCCGCATGCCCGCCTCGCCCGCTCACGCCCGCCCCGGCCGTCGCAAGACGATCGTCGCCACCACCATCGGCAACGCCCTCGAGTTCTTCGATTTCACCGTCTATGGCTTTCTGGCGCTGACCATCGGCAAGCTGTTCTTCCCGACCTTCAATTCCTACGGCCAGCTGCTGCTGACCGTGGCGAGCTTCGGCGTCGGCTTCATCATGCGGCCGCTGGGCGGCATCGTGATCGGTGCCTACGCCGACCGCGCCGGCCGCAAGAAGGCCATGACGCTGACCATCTTCCTCATGGCTCTGGGATGCCTGCTGATCGCCGGGGCGCCGACCTATGCGCAGATCGGCGTGGCCGCGCCGCTGCTGATCGTCCTGGCCCGGCTGATCCAGGGCTTCTCGGCCGGCGGCGAGGTGGGCGCGTCGACCACGCTGCTGGTCGAGCACGCCACGCCGCAGAACCGTGGCTACATGGCGAGCTGGCAGTTCGCCAGCCAGGGCCTCGGCATCCTGCTGGGTGCGGTGGTGGTGGGCCTGTTGTCGTTCACGCTTTCGCCGCAGGCGATGGAAAGCTGGGGCTGGCGCGTGCCCTTCGTGCTGGGCCTGGTGATCGCACCGGTGGGCATGTACATCCGGCGCCACCTCGAGGAGTCGCTGGAGATCCCGGCGCCGCCGCCCGCAGGCACGAAGCGCGAGAGCAGCCTCAGCGAAGTCTGCCGCCTGCACGGCCGCACCGTGCTCAACGCCATCCTGACGCTGATCGGCGGCACCGCCGCCGCCTATGTGGTGAGCTTCTACATGCCGACCTACGCGATCCGCGAACTCGGCATGGCGCCGCCGGTCGCGCTGTTCGGGGCCGCCATCACCGGGCTGCTGTCCTTCGCCTGCGCGCCCTTCGTGGGCCTGTGGGCCGACAAGGTCGGCCGCAAGCCGCTGATCCTGTGGAGCCGCATCGCGCTGGCCGTGATGATCTACCCCGGCTTCTACTGGCTCAACGCCTCGCCCACGCCGGCCGTGCTGTTCACGGTGGTCGGGCTGCTGAGCATCACGCTGGTGATCCAGAGCGTGCCCGGCATCACGATGCTGCCGGAGATGTTTCCCAAGCACGTGCGCGTGAGTGGCATGTCGCTGGTCTACAGCGTGGGCGTGGCACTGTTCGGCGGCTTTTCGCCTTTCATCAGCACCTGGCTGGTCAACGCCACCGGCAACAAGCTGGCGCCGGCCTGGTACTTGCTGGGCATGACCCTCGTCTCGCTCGTCGGCCTCTACAGCTTGAAGGACCACACGGGCCAGGACATCGACCGGGCCGCGCGGCCGGCCGCCTGAGCGGCGCCGCCCGCCACTGTTTCACGCACCTCACGACACACAGGACTCTTCCCCATGCACACCACCCAGGCCACAAGGCATTTCTCCGGCACCTACGTCGAAGCCCGTCGCAAGTTCCTCGACGCCGCGAACGCACGCAATGCCATCGTCGAATCGATCCCGATGGAAGGCCTCGCCGGCGCCCTCGGCGAGCCGCTCGCGACCGACACGGCCTACATCGGCGCCGCGGGCGCCGAGAAGGTGCTGCTGGTGAGCTCGGGCACGCACGGTCCCGAAGGCTTCTGCGGATCGGGCTGCCAGGTCGCGATGCTCAACGACGCCGACCTGCTCGCGCGCCTCGAGCGCGCCGGCGTCGCGCTGCTGCTGGTGCACGCGGTCAACCCGCACGGCTTCTCGCACCTGCACCGCACCAACGAGGACAACATCGACCTCAACCGCAACCACATCGACTTCACCGCACCGCTGCCGGTGAACGCGGCCTATGCAGACGTCGAGCCCTTCGTGCTGCCCGCCCAGTGGCCACCGACCGAGGCGGACCGCGCCGCCATGGCCGCCTACATCGAGAAGCACGGCGTGCGCGGGTACCGCGCGGCCGTGACCACGGGCCAATACACCTCGCCGAACGGCGTGTTCTACGGTGGCCTGGCCCCGTCGTGGAGCAACCGCACCCTGCGCGGCATCTTGCGCAAGCACGCCGCAAGCGCGAAGCACCTCGCCTGGATCGACGTGCACACCGGCCTCGGCCCCTACGGCCACGGCGAGAAGATCTACCCGGGCCGCGCGGCCGGCCTGCCCCGCGCACTGGCCTGGTGGGGTGCCGACGTGTTCGCGCCCTTCGACGGCACCTCGGCCTCGGCCGACGTCACCGGCCCGGTGGTGTCGATCGTGTACGACGAATGCCCGCAGGCCGAGCCGACGCTGATGGGCCTGGAGTTCGGCACCCTGCCCGACCTGCAGGTGCTCGACCGGCTGCGTGCCGACACCTGGCTGCGCAGCCACCCCGAGGCACCCGCCGAACTGCAGCGCAGCATCCGCCAGGACCTGCGCGACGCCTTCTATTGCGACAACGACGAGTGGAAGGGCATGGTGCTGGGCCAGGCCCGCGTCGTCATGCTGCAGACGCTGCAGGGCCTGCAGAAGGCCTGAGTCGTGTGCTGGGCAACGCCGACGCTCAGCGCCCGGCGGCTTGCCGGCACTGACGCAAGTTGGCGTCGAAGCGCGACGCCAGACCCGGCTCGCATTCGCCGCCGTTCGGCATCAGCCGGCACAGGCCGACGATGACGAAGTCGGACACGGCGTCGGTGCACATGCGGTAGCCGGCCAGCGCCGGGTTGGCGCGCGACTTGAAGCCCCAATCTTCCGAGAACGCCACAGTGCGGCCCATGGCGGCCTCGAAGTAGTCGCGATCGCGCTCGCCCACGGCCACTTCCATCTTCGGCAGCTCGCCATCGAGGAAGCGGGCGGCAGCGGCAGGGTATTGCGCGGGGTCCTGCTGCGCGAAGGCGCCGACGCAGGCCAGCGCTGTCATTGCAAGAACCGTCAACGGCCGCACGGCGCGTCGGTTCAGTGGCGGATGGGCACGTGTCATGGATGTGATTGTCGTATGGCCCCGCCTACACTCGGCGCATGGCTTCCAAACCTTCCCGCGCACCGCGCATGGCCGAACGCGGCGCTCTCTGTTTGCTCATCGGCGCCGCCGTGCTCGTGGTTCCGCACTTTCTCTCGCCGGCCAGCGGGTGGCACGACATGTTGGCGGGCGCCGCGACGGTCGGCTGGTTCGCACTGGTGCTCGGCATCGCGCTCATCGTGGTCGACCTGGTGCAGCGCGCCAAGGGCAAGTAGTCCGGCCGCGGCCACTGACGTCTGTTGCTAGCGCTTGCCGAGCGCCTTTTTCACCAGTTCCACGACGCCCAGGACGATCGCCCCGGCCACGATGCCGACGCCGGCATTCACCAGCATCGATCCGAGGGTGCCCAGCGCGCCCGCGCTCGCGGCCCAGGCCTCGACCGCATGGCCGAAGGCCGGCACGCCGTGCACCAGGATGCCGCCGCCGACCAGAAACATGGCCGCGGTGCCGGCCACCGAGAGCGCCTTCATGAGCCAGGGCGCGGCCACCAGAATGCCGCGGCCGAAGGCCTGCTGCGCGGCGCTGGCGCGACGGGTCAGCCAGAGGCCCGCGTCGTCCAGCTTCACAATGCCCGCTACCAGCCCGTAGACGCCGATGGTCATGATGATCGCGATGCCCGAGAGCACCGCGACTTGCGTCCCGAAAGGCTGGCCGCCGACGGTGCCGAGCGTGATGACGATGATCTCGGCCGACAGGATGAAGTCGGTGCGCACCGCGCCCTTGATCTTGGCCTTCTCCGCGGCAACCACATCGACCGCCGGGTCGGCCACGGCCTGCACGTGCTGGGCGACCTTGGCGTCGTGTTCCTCCTTGTGCAGGAACTTGTGCGCCAGCTTTTCGACGCCTTCGAAGCACAGAAAGGCGCCGCCGATCATCAGCAGCGGTGTGATCGCCCAAGGCAGGAAGCTGCCGATCAGCAGCGCCGCGGGCACCAGGATCAACTTGTTGACGAAGGAGCCCTTGCACACCGCCCACACCACCGGCAGTTCGCGGTCGGCCTTGACGCCCGAGACCTGCTGGGCGTTGAGCGCGAGGTCGTCGCCGAGCACGCCCGCCGTCTTCTTGGCCGCCACCTTGGTGAGGATGGACACATCGTCGAGCACCGTGGCGATGTCGTCGAGCAGGAGAAAGAGGCTGGCGGCCATGGTGGATGCGCGAAGTGGAGAGCCGCGGAGCTTAACGCGGGGTCAGCTTCCAGTCAGTGAAAACCCGGGGCCGTCCTACGCGTGGCGCGCAGTGACGGCCGACGACGTCACGCGACGCTGCGCTTGAGGCGGATCTCTTCGATCTTCACGGTGCCGATCGCGGTGGTCTTGGCGGTCTTCATTTCGCGCTTGAAGCCAGCGAGTTCATGGAAGCGCATGGCGCGCTCGTTGCGCAGCGGCACCCAGATCGTGACGGTGGTGCAGCCCTCTTCGTCCAGGCCTTCGCGTGCGGCGTCCCACAGGGCCACGCCGGCGCCCTTGTCCCAATGCTCCGGCTTCAGGTAGATCGCCCAGATCTCGCCGGTGGTGGAAGGCGTCTTGGGATCGCGCGAGCGGTCGTAGCCGACGAATCCGACGACTTCGTCGCCCAGCACAGCGACCTGCACTTGCGGCTCGCTGAACTCGATGGCTTCGCGCCACTTGGCTTCGCGGGTGGCCGGGGCCAGGGCGCGCAACTCTTCTTCGGGAAGGAGATCCTTGTAGGCGGCGCGGGCTGCGGCAGCGTGGATTTCGGCGATGGCTTTGGCGTCGCGCATCGTGGCGGGACGGACTTCGTAATGGGACATGAATTCAGAGTTCTTCGATGGAACCGCGTATTGTCGCCGCCCGCTAAACTCGCCGCCACATTCACCATTCATCGTCGGAGAGTCCACCATGGCCAAAGGTCAGCAACGCGCCAACAAAGAGGTCAAGAAGCCCAAGAAGGACACCTCGCCACCCAAGGCACCTTCCTCGAACGTCGACGAACCGATCCGCACCATGACCACCGCGGTGATCCCGCGCGGCAAGCTCAAGAACAAGTGATGCCCGACGCCGCCGCGCCGGCTTCGCCGTCACAGCCACGCAATCCGTTGCACGGGCTCACGCTCGAGGCGATCGTGCGTGCGCTGGAGGCGGCATACGGCTGGCCCGGCCTGAACGAGCGCATCCCGCTGCGCTGCTTCGAGAGCGACCCGAGCGTGTCGTCGAGCCTCAAGTTCCTGCGCAAGACGCCCTGGGCGCGCGAGAAGGTCGAGAGCCTCTACCTTTTCATGCTGCGCGACCAGCGCCGTCAGCAGCAAGGCGCTGCGCCGCGCTGACTCGCCGAATGAAAGCGCGCGTCGCGCCCGGCGGCTTCGAATTCGAGATCGAACCGACCCAGACCCTGCTGCGCGCGGCCGAAGCCGCCGGCATCCAGCTCCCGAGTTCCTGCCGCAACGGCACCTGCCGCACCTGCATCTGTCTGCTGCGCGAGGGCGAGGTGCGCCACCAGATCGACTGGCCCGGCCTGAGCGCCGAAGAGAAGGTCGAGGGCTGGATCCTGCCCTGCGTGGCGCTGCCGCTGTCCGACGTGGCGCTCGAAGCGCCCAACGCCTTTTCGCTCTTCGCCGACTAGGACACCAGCCGATCACGCCGCGCCAGCGACGGAAACAGCCGGAACCACGCCAGCGCCACCACCATCGTGCCGGCGCCGCCCAGCACCACCGAGCCGACCGGCCCCAGCAGCGCAGCCGTCGCGCCCGATTCGAATTCGCCGAGCTGGTTGCTCGCTCCGATGAAGATGGAACTCACCGCGCTGACGCGCCCGCGCATGTCATCGGGCGTTTCGAGCTGCACCAGCGTCTGGCGGATGACCACGTTGACCATGTCCGCCCCGCCCGAGATCGCCAGCGCGATCAGCGACACGGTAAAACTGCGCGACAGGCCGAACACCACCATGCACAGACCGAAGGCCGCCACCGCAATCAGCAGCGTGCGGCCTACGTGGCGCTCGATCGGCCGACGCGTGAGCACGATCGAAGTGAGCAGCGCACCCACCGCCGGTGCGCTGCGCAACAGACCCATGCCCCAGGCGCCCGTGTGCAGGATGTCCTTGGCATAGATCGGCAGCAGCGCCACCGCGCCGCCCAGCAGCACCGCGAAGAGGTCGAGCGAGATGGCGCCCAGCACTGGCTTGCGTCGCCAGATGAAGTCGACCCCGGCGAATACGGTGGCCAGCGTGACCGGCTCGTGCACCCGGGCCGGCTGCACGTAGCGCAGCCGCGCCACCAGCACCCCGCCGATGGCGAACAGCAGCACGCTGGCGCCATACACCACGCCCGTTCCCGCCGCGAAGAGTAGGCCACCCAGCGCGGGCCCGCCGATGATCGCGCCCTGCATGCCGGCCGAGCTGAAGGCCATGGCGCGCGGCAGCATGAGCGGCGGCACCAGCATCGGCGTGAGCGCCTGCTGCGCCGGCATCTGAAAGGCCCGCACCGCCCCCAGCACCACCGACAGCGCGAGCAGCAGCGTGCGCGAGTCGTGCTGCGACTGGTGCGCCGTCAGCAGCAGCGCGCCGACCATGCCTTGCACCGCGAAGCACACCGCCACGATGCGCCCGCGGTGGTGGCGGTCGACCACGTGGCCCGCATAGAGCGCGAGCACCAATGCCGGCACGAACTGGTAGAGCCCGACCAGCCCCAGGTCCCAGGCGCTGCCCGTGAGGTCGTACATGTGCCAGCCGATCGCCACGAGCAACATCTGGCTGGCCGCGGTGCCGAACAGCCGCGCCATCCAGAGCCGCATGAAGGCGCGCTCGCGTGTCAGGTCGGAAAAGCTCGGGGCGGCGGTACCGGATGCGGTGGCGGAGGCGTCGGACATCCGATCGAGAATAGCCGAGCCATGCATCGCCCGCCGACCACCGACCTGACACTCGTCCATGAAGACCCGCACCTGCTGGTGCTCGACAAGCCGGCCGGCCTGCTGTGCGTACCGGGGCGGGGCGAGGACAAGCAGGACTGCCTGAGCGCCCGCGCCGTGGCGCGCTGGCCGGAGGCGCTGGTGGTGCACCGCCTCGACATGGCCACCAGCGGCCTGGTGCTGATGGCACGCAGCGGCGACATGCAGCGCGCGCTCGGTGACGCCTTCGCGCAGCAGGCGGTCTGGAAGCGCTACGAAGCCTTGGTCGACGGCCTGCTGGACGCCGGGCCGCACTGGTCGGAAATCGACGCGCCGTTGATGGCCGACTGGCCGCGCCGGCCGATGCAGAAGATCGATGCGGCAGGAAAGCCCAGCGTCACACGCTGGCGGGTACTGGAGGCACTGCCTTCACTCCAGGCGAGCCGGCTGCTGCTGGCACCGCGCACCGGACGCACGCACCAACTGCGCGTCCATCTGGCCTCGATTGGCCACGCTATCTTGGGAGACGCCTTGTACGGCGGGGAGGAAGTCCAGCAGCGAACGCCGCGCCTGATGCTGCACGCCAGCGTTCTGCAACTGCGGCATCCGGCCACCGGAGAAGCGCTGCGCTTCGAAAGCGTGCCGCCGTTCAGGTGCCCTTGACCACCATCACCGGCACCTTCGAATCCTGCAACACGCGCTGCGTCACGCTGCCCAGCAGCAGCTTCTCGATGCCGGCGCGACCGTGCGAGCCCATCACGATCAGGTCGACCCCGAGTGCATTGGCGGTGTCGACGATGCCCTCGTGCACCACGTGGCCGTCGATCACGCGCTGGTCGCTGTGCAGACCCTCCGCCGCCAGCGCGGCGACTCCGCGGGCCAATGCGGCGTTGGCACTGGATGTGGCGGCTGCAAGGTATTCGTTCTGGCCGAGCGCGTAGTCGGCGCCCACGCCGATGAACGGATAGTTGTCGATCACGTGGATCAGCGTGATGCGGCTACCGAAAGCCAGCGCCAGGCCACTGGCCTTGCTGACCGCGTACATCGACGTTTCGGAACCATCGATCGGAACCAGGATGTGATTGAACATGAGGGGTCCTCTCTGCGCTTCGAAGGCCCGCTGCGGAGCCGGGGTTGCAAATTTAACCGGTCGTGGCGTTACGAGGTGTACGACAGTCGCGGCTTCGGCGCGTTGCGTGGTCAGTCGCCCTGAAACGCGGCGGCGCGACAGGTCACGACCAACGTATCGCGGTGGCCGTCCTCGCCTTCGGCCAGCGGCTGGATCGGCGTCGATTCGTGGATCACGCGTGCATCGTCGAGCAACAGCAGCGTCCAAGGCTCGGTCATGGTGAAACGCTCTCCACGCCGACCATCGGCCTCGAAGACGCGTGTCTCGCCGCCCTTGATCCCGTGTCGCCCCACCAGCATCACCGCCACCAGGTCGACACCGTCGCGGTGGGCGCCTTCGGGCGTCGGGCGGCCGATGCCGTCGGCAGTGTCGATGCGAAACTGGTGCGCTTCGACGAACCACCGCTGCGCGCCACGCAAGGCGGTCGCCGAGTCGGCGAGGCGCGCCATCAGTCGGTGCCACACGGGCAACGCGACCGTGGCCGGCGCCATCGGCGCGAACCAGCGCTGCATGCCGCCGTGAAGCGCGTTGTATTCGACGGGCTGCCAATGCGCACGGTGCGGGACCGGCGAAACGGCCGTGCCGTCGACCGTGAAGCAGGCATGCCGGCGCTGCCGGTAGCGGCCGCCGTCCTTGAGGTATTCGTCAGGCGGCAGAGCGTCCCAATCGGGCCGCAACGCATCGAGTTCTGCCAGTGGCAGGCCCAGCCAGCGCGCCACGCCGGCGGAGCTCAGCACCGCATAGCCCTGGGCGCGCAGCGTGTCGTCGAGTTCAGCGGGATCGGTGGCGGACGGTGCGAACGCGACCGCGCTCACGCCTCGACCTTCACACCCTTCCAGAAGGCGACGCGGTCCTTGATTTCCTCCGCCTCCGGCTTGGGCTCGGCGTAATACCAGGCGGCGTCGGCGTTGAGTTCGCCGTTGACCAGCAGCGAGTAGTAGCTGGCCGAACCCTTCCAGGGGCAGGTGGTCTTGTGGTTGCTGAAGGTCACATGCTCGCGCTTGAGCGAACTCAGCGGGAAGTAGTGATTGCCTTCGACGACGACGGTGTCGTCGCTCTCGGCGATGGTGACGCCGTTCCAGGTTGCTTTCATGATCCAGATCTCCGGGGATACCGCCCGCATTGCGCGGGCGCGGCCGCTATTGTGCCGCCGGCGCCTGAAGCCAGTGCACGCTGAAGAGGCGATCGGGATCCGTCCAGACGGCCGCGGGCGTGAACCCCGCCTTGATGGCCAGCGAGCGCAAGCCGTCGATGGTGAACTTGTGCGAGTGCTCGGTGTGGATGGTCTCGCCCTCCGCGAAGGCGAACGCTTCGCCGTCGAGCGTCACGGTCTGCGCCCGGCGGCTCACCAGATGCATCTCGATGCGTTGCAACGGCGCGTTGTAGAACGCGGCATGGGTGAATCCGTCGACGTCGAAGTCGGTTTGCAGTTCGGCGTTGGCGCGGCGCAAGAGGTTGAGGTTGAACGCAGCCGTCACGCCCTGCGCGTCGTTGTAGGCGGCGTGCAGCAGCGCGGGGTCCTTCACCAGGTCGACGCCGAGCAGCAGCCCGCCGCCGCGCAGCAGACGCGCCGACAGTTGCAGAAACGCCAGGGCCTCGTCAGGCGTGAAGTTGCCGAGTGTCGAACCCGGAAAGAACCCAACGCGCCGCCCGGCGCCCTCGGCCTGGGCCGGCAGCACCAGCGGCATCGTGTAGTCGGCGGCCACCGGCTGCACGGCCAGTTGGGGGTAATCGGCCCGCAAGCGCGCGGCCGCGGCCTCGAGATGCTCGCCGGAGATGTCGATCGGCACGTAGCGACGCGGCGTTTCGAGTGCGTCGAGCAGCAGCCGCACCTTGGTCAGCGAACCGGCGCCGAACTCGATGATCTCGGCATTCGGACCGATTTGCGCGGCAATCTCGCCGGCGCGGTCGGTGAGGATGCGCAGCTCGGTGCGCGTCGGGTAGTACTCGGGCAGGTCGCAGATGCGGTCGAACAGCGCCGAGCCTTCGACGTCGTAGAAAAACTTCGGCGAAACGCTGCGCATGCGGCGCGACAGCCCGGCGCGCAGTTCGCGGCCGAATTCGCTGGTGGCAGCCTGGGCTTGCTCCGGCGCGCGTGCCACGTCGCGCGGCAGGGTGGCGGGATTGCGCATCAAAGATCCTTCGCGAGCCGCAGCCCCGAAAACTGCCAGCGAGCGGCCGGCGGGAAGAAGTTGCGATAGCTCGCGCGGGTGTGGCCGGGCGGTGTCGCCACGCTGCCGCCGCGCAGCACCAGCTGGCCGACCATGAACTTGCCGTTGTATTCGGCGGCCACGCCCGGGAGCGGGCGGAAGCCAGGGTACGGGTCGTAGGAAGACCGGGTCCATTGCCAGACATGCCCTGTCATCTCGGTCATGCCGGTATCGGCGCAGGCCGCCTCCCACTCGAACTCTGTCGGCAGCCGTGCACCCGCCCACTCGGCGTAAGCCGCCGCCTCGTAGAAGCTCAGCTGCGCCACCGGCGCTTCATGGGCGAGCGGGCGCACTCCGTGCACGCCGAACACCTGCCACCCGACGGTCGTGCCCGGCTGATAGACCAGGCGCGGATCATCGGGTGCCAGCCAGTAGGCCGGCGCACGCCAGCCCTGCGCTTGCACGGCGGCCCATCCGTCGGACAGCCAGAGCTCGGGCCGCTGGTAGCCGCCGTCTGCAATAAATTGCGCGTAGTCACCGCAACTCACCACCCGATCGGCAATGGCGTAGGGCCGCAGCAGCACGCGATGCCGCGGGGTTTCGTTGTCGAAGGCGAACCCGTCGCCGCCATGGCCGACCTCGATGTGCCCGCCCGGTTGGGCGCGCCACTGCATCGCGGGCGCCACCGTGGCCAGGCGCAATGCGGGGCTGGCGCTGGCGCGGTAGGCGGGCAGCAGCGGGTTGCAGGAGAGGGCGTGCAGGATGTCGGTGACGAGCAGCTCCTGGTGCTGCTGCTCATGGTGAAGGCCCAGGGACAAGATCGGTGCCACGACGGCCCACGCCGCCTCGTCGATCGTGTCGAGTAAGCGCTCGACGCCAGCGTCGACGTGCGCACGGTAGGCCTGCACCTCGTCGACGGACGGGCGAGTGAGCAAGCCGCGATGCGGACGAGGATGGCGCGGACCCAACGCCTCGTAGTACGAGTTGAAAAGGTATTGGAAACGCGGGTCGAAGGGCTGGTAGCCGCTGGCATGCGGCTGGAGCAGCACCGTCTCGAAGAACCAGGTGGTGTGGGCGAGGTGCCACTTGGTCGGACTGGCATCGGGCATCGACTGGATGCACTGGTCTTCTGCCGACAGCGGCGCCGCGAGATCGAGGCTGGCTGCACGCACCGCGCGGTAGGCGTCACGCAGAGCATCGGGCGCCTGAGTGCTCGGGCGGGATAACTTCATGGGGTCTCCAAATGTCGCATCGGGCGTTGTAGTCGATGGCGTCGTCATGCGTCCGTAGGACAAGCACGCGCTCGCACCTGGCACCAAATCGGCGGGGCTGCGAGGCTGACCATAATGCCCGGATGCGCATGCCTGCCCTCGACCGCCGCCCTCATGTCCTCATCGTCGGCTGCGGTTTCGGTGGCCTCGAAGCCGCTCGCCGGCTGCAGCGTGCCGACGTCGACGTGACCGTCGTCGAAAAGACCAACCATCACCTTTTTCAGCCGCTGCTCTACCAGGTCGCCACGGCCGGACTGGCCGCGCCGTCGATCGCCGCGCCCACGCGGCTGCTGTTTCGTGGGCAGCGCAACATCACGACCCTGCTGGGCGAGGTGGACGCGATCTTGCCCGCCGAGCGCGCCGTGCGCTTGAAGGATGGCCTGCGCATCGGCTACGACCACCTGATCGTCGCGGCAGGCGCGACCCACAGCTACTTCGGCAACGACGCCTGGGCCACACACGCACCGGGGCTCAAGACCCTGGCCGACGCCTTCGCGATCCGCCGCCACGTGCTGATGTCCTTCGAGGCGGCCGAGAAGGAGCAGGACCCGGTGCGCCGCCGCGCGTTGCTGACCTTCGCCGTGATCGGCGGCGGCCCGACCGGCGTCGAGATGGCCGGCACGCTGGCGGAAATTGCCCGTCACACGCTCGAAGGCGAGTTTCGCCGCATCGACCCGGCCAGCGCCGAGGTGCTGTTGATCGAGGGTGGGCCGCGCGTGCTGCAGGCCATGCCCGAGGGGTTGAGCCAGAAGGCGAAGGCGCAGCTCGAACGGCTCGGCGTCAAGGTGCGGCTCGATGCCAAGGTGACGTCGATCGACGCGACCGGGCTCGACATCGCGACGGCGAACGGCAGCGAGCGCATCCCCAGCCACTGCGTGGTATGGGCCGCCGGCGTGGCGGCTTCGCCGCTCGGCAAGCTACTGGCCACTGCCACCGGTGCCGAGACCGACCGCGCCGGACGGGTGCGCGTGCAACCCGATCTCAGCCTGGCGGGCCACCCGGAAATCAGCGTGGTCGGCGACCTTGCCGCCGCGATGAGCCACGTGCCCGGCAAGGCGCCCAAGCCGGTGCCCGGCGTCTCACCGGCAGCCAAGCAAATGGGCCGGACGGCTGCTGCCAACGTGCTACACCGCATCGCCGGCCAGCCCACGCGCGCCTTCCGTTATGCCGACTACGGAAACCTCGCGACCATCGGCCGCAACTCCGCCGTGGTCGACCTCGAAACGCCGCTCGGCCCGCTGCGCTTCAGCGGCAAGCTCGCCTGGCTTTTCTGGCTGTTCGCGCACGTCTATTTCCTGATCGGCTTCCGCAACCGGCTGGTCGTGCTGATGGACTGGGCCAGCGCGTACTGGAGCTTTCGGCGCTATGCACGGGTCGTGGCCGACGCGGACGGGGCGGGCAAGGGCGAGTCGTAGCCCGCCAGCGTGTCCCTGGCGTCCCTACGCCGCGCTCTCTTCCTTCTCCTGCAGCAGCCGCCACATCACCTTGCCCGCGCCGCTCTTGGGGAGCGCGTCGACGAACTGCACCTGGCGCGGTGTCTTGTAGACCGCCATGTTCTCGCGGCACCAGTCGATGATCTGCTGCTCGGTCGTGTCCCGGTGCGTGGGTCGCAGCACCACGATGGCCTTGACCGACTCGCCACGGTAGGCGTCCTTGGTCGCGATCACGCAGGCTTCCTGGATGGCCGGGTTCTTGAACATCAGCAGCTCGACCTCGGCCGGCCAGACCTTGAACCCGCTGGCGTTGATCATCCGCTTGAGGCGGTCGGTCATGAAGAAGTAGCCGTCTTCGTCGACCCGGCCCATGTCGCCGGTGCGGAAGTAGCGCTTGCCCTCGAAGTCGACAAAGGCCGCGGCCGTGGCGTCGGGCCGCTTCCAGTAGCCCTGGAACACCTCGGGCCCGCAGGTGATGATCTCCCCGGATTCGCCGGGCGGGAGCTCGCGCAGTGTGTCGGGGTCGACCACGCGCGAATCGCTGCTCATGAACGGAATGCCCAGGCATTGCTGCTTGGGGTTCTCGAACGGCTGAGCGTGCGACGGCGCGGCGGTTTCGGTGAGACCGTAACCCTCCTGGTAGCGCAGGCCGTACTGTTCGAACAGCCGCTGCGCCACCGCCTGCGGCATCGCGGCACCGCCGCCGCCGATGTACATCAGGCTGCTCAGGTCGAAGCTCGCAAAGTTGGGGCTGCCCATCAGGTCGATCACCATCGTCGGGATGTTGGTCCAGCTCGTGACCTTGCGCAGCGAGATCAGCCGACCCGCGACCTCGCGATCCCAGCGCGGCATGACGACCAGCGTGGCACCCGCGTAGATGGCGGTATGCATCATGCTCACGACGCCGGTGATGTGGAACATCGGCACCACCGCCAGGACCACCGCCTCATGCGACACCGAGCCCCAGAGCTGGCTCGCGACCGCGTTGTGCATCAGGCTCGAATGATGATGCACGCAGCCCTTGGGCAGGCCGGTGGTGCCGCTGGTGTAGGGCAGCAGCGCCATGTCATCCGCGCCCACGGTGTGCGGCGGCGGCACGTGGCCTGCGTCGAGCGCGTCCTGCCAGTGCATGGCTTCGCCGCCATCGAGCGCGGGCAGTGGATGGCGGGCCAGCAGCCAGTCGCGCCAGGCCGGCGCCGGCGCTTCGTCGCCGCTGACGTCGGCATCGAAGGCGTCCGTGAACTGCGTGACGATCAGGTGCGCCAGCCGTTGCGCCGGCTCCAGCGCGTTGCTGGCCTTGGCCAGTTCGGCCGCCAGATCGCCGGTGGTGAACGCGACCTTGGCGTCGGGGTCGACGATGTAGTGCTTGAGCTCCTCGGCGCGGTTCATCGGATTGACCGGCACCACCACCGCGTTGGCGCGCAGGATGGCGAAATGCGCGATCACCAGCTGCGGGCAGTTCTGCATGTCCAGCACCACGCGGTCGCCCCGCTGCACGCCCAGCGCCTGCAGCGTGCCGGCCAGGCGCTCGGCCTGGTCGACCAGCTCGCGGTAGCTGATGGTTCGACCGAAGAACACCAGCGCCGCCTTGGTCGGGTAACGGGCCGCACTGGTCGCGAGGTTGTGCCAGAGCGAGGTGGCGGGCACGGTGATGGCACGGGGCAGGCGCTGCGGCCAGAACTTGTGATGCGGTCGGTCCATGGGGTCTCCAGACAAGGATGCGAGCGTACGTTGCCGCGCGCTGCTGCCGAATGGGGGAAGCCCCCAGGCCGTCGCCTTCGCGACGCCGCCACCTGGCACCCGTCGCCGCAATACGCCGGCCCGGGGGCGCTTCGCACCGACAGACGGCCCGTCGGTTCTGCTCTAAAAGGAATGCCCTTCGTTCCACTGAAACAGGAGTTCACATGGCAGACAAGAAAGCAAGCGTGCATTGGGAAGGTGCCGGCAAGACCGGTCAGGGCAAGGTCAGCACGGAGACCGGCGCGCTCAAAGACTATCCCTACGGCTTCGCGAGCCGCTTCGGCGACGATCGCAAGGGCACCAACCCCGAGGAGATCGTGGGCGCAGCGCATGCGGCCTGCTTCACCATGGCCTTCGCCTTCGCGCTCGAAGCCGAAGGACTGGCCGCCACCGCGATCGATACACGGGCTGCGGTGCGGCTGGTGAAGGATGGCGAGGGCTTCAAGATCGATCGCATCGCGCTGGAACTCGACGCCAGCATCCCGGGCATCGACGAGGCCAAGTTCCAGGCCATCGCGAAAGGCGCCAAGGAAGCCTGCCCACTCTCGAAGGCGCTGGCGTCGGTGCCGGAGATCACGCTGAAGGCGACGCTGCAAGGCTGACCCTCCCGGCGCGCCGCGCGCAGGCGGCGCCCTACCCTTCGAAGATCCGGATGCCAGGCGCGCCCTGGGCCTTGACGGCGTACATGGCGCTGTCGGCTCGACGCATCAGCAGGTCGGGGTCGTCTTCCCCGGGAACGTGGATGGCAATGCCGATCGAGGCGCCCAACGCCAACGCGTTTCCCTCGATCTGCATCGGCTCGGCGAGCGCCGAAAGAATGCATTCGGCCAGCGCTCGCGCGGCCGACGGCTCCGCCGTCCGGTACTGCAGCACCGCGAACTCATCGCCCCCCAAACGCGCCAGCACCTCGCCATGGGAGGCCGTCCGCCGCATGGCATCGGCCACGAGGACCAGGACCTTGTCGCCTACCGCGTGGCCGAAGCGGTCGTTGATCGGCTTGAAATTGTCGATGTCGATGTAGTGCACCGCGAAGGGCTCACCGCCCTGCTGCGTGCCTGCGACGGCCGCGGCCAGGTGTTCGAGGAACACCTCGCGTTTGAACAGCGAGGTCAGGCCGTCGTGGCGGGCCAGGTGGCGGATGCGTTCCTCGTCGCGCCGGCGGCTGCTGATGTCGGTATAGGTCCGCACCACCCCCCCGCCCTCCATGGGCACGCTGAAGATCTCGATCACTCGCCCGTCCGGCCGCCTGCGCTCGTAGCGTTGGGTGGTGTCGAGGATGCCGCCGGCCTGAATGAACGCCATCACGTCGGATGGCGTCTCGGCGAACTCGCCTTGTGCGGACTGATGGTCGAGCACCTGCTGGAAATGGGGGCGCGACATCATCAGCGCCTCGGGCAGATCGAGCAGTTCCATGGCGCGTCGGTTGCACACTTCCACCACCCGATCGGCGTTGACCATCACGATGCCTTGCTCCATGCGGTCGAGCGTGGCTTCGAGCAGGGCCGACTTCTGGCGCAACAGGGTCTCGCTGTCGCGCGCGCGCCGCTCGGCCTCCACCAGCTGATGCTGTTGGCGCTTGAGCACACTGATGTCCACATGCGCGAACACGCCCTTGCCGTCGGGCCCGCGCTGCGCGATGACGCGGCTCCAGCGTGCGCCCGGCAGCGGCAGTTCGAAGGGGGCGCCGGCGAAGCGCATGCTTTCCTCGAGGATCGTCAGTCCTTCCTCGAACAGCGCGCGGTCGGTGTACGGCGCATCGGCGCGCAGACCTTCCCAGGTGCGGCGATAGGCTTCATCGAAGCGCAGACCGAGCGCGGCTTGGCGATTGGCCAGTCCGTACATGGCGACGAACGGTTCGTTGACCCAGAGGATGCGGTTGTCGCTGCCGGTCACCATGACGCCGTCGGGCACATGGTCGAACAGCACGGCGCCATCGACCTCCGGCGCGCCCGGAAGTCCACCGAAAACGGAGATGACCTCCGAGCCCTCTGCCGCCTCTTCCTTCCAGAGCCGGACGCGGCCGACGCCCGGCATCGGCAACGACGCCACGCAAAGCCGCCGGCCCCGATGCTCGAAGACGAACGGACGCTGCTGCGCCCGATGGCGCACCAGGCCCTCGGCAATGTAGCGCTCGATCAGAGGCATTTCCCGGGTATCGAGCCGGTGTTCGTAGAAACGGCGCAGGTTCAGGGCGTAGGGCTCGCCGACGCGGACATGGGACGCGTGCTCGGGAAAGAAGCGCAGAAAATTGCGGTTCCAGAGCAGGGTGGTGTCGGCGTCGTCGAAAAGGCAAAGCGCCACGCCCAGCCCATCGAGCGCCTGTGCCACCGGCTCGAGCAAGGTCACGGCGGCATCGGGTGTGCCGCAATGCGGTGCATCGGGGAAGCTGATCGGAGGGGTGTTCACACGGTACCTGGCGGGGGTGCAATCGGGGTTCCGCGGTGGATTCTGCCTGCGAAGCGCGCCGGCCCCCTCAGGATTGGTGCATCCGTGCGAAAAGCCCTGGCTTGGTGCGCACGGCTTGCATACCAGCAGGCATGAAATCTGCTCGATCAGTCTCATGCCCATCTCCGCCTCCGAAATCAGTGCACGCATCGTCGAAGCGGTGATGGCACGCAAGCTGGGGCCGGGCTCGCGCCTTGGCGAACAGCAGCTTGCCATGCTGTTCGACTGCAGCCGCACCATCGTTCGCGAAGCGCTCACCCGCCTGGCCGCTCGCGGCATCGTCACCGTCTCGGCAAGGCGCGGCTGGTTCGTGATCGAGCCCTCCGAAGACGAGGCGAGAGAAGCCTTCGAGGCCCGCCGGGTGATCGAGGTCGGCCTCATCCGCAGTTCGGGCAAGGCGGGCAGCATCGACAAGCTGGCGTTGCGGCGGCTCAAGCTGCACTTGCAGCGTGAAAAGGCCGCCATCAAGGGCACGGACGTCGGCGCCCGCAGCTTCCTCCTGGGCGATTTCCATGTTTGCCTGGCCGAGTGCCTGGGCAACACCCTGCTGGCCGACACGCTGCGCGACTTCACTGCGCGCACCACGCTGATCGCGATGCTCTACCAGTCCACGCACGATGCCGCGCAGTCGTGCGAAGACCACGTGCGCATCGTCGACGCACTGGCGCGAGGCGACGCCGCGGAAGCCGAGGCGCTCATGGCGGAGCACATCGGCACGGTGCACTCGGCACTGCGCCTGCAAGCCCAGAACGATCCGCTCGCGCACCTGCGCGATGCGCTGGCCCCCCTTCAAGGCACCCAGCGGAACGACAAGACCAAGGCACGCGTCTTGCATACAAGCATGGCGAAGAACGAAGGACTTCGGCGTCGAACTCCCGATGCTTCTCCACCCAACGACGAACCCTCGACCTACCTAGGAGCCTTGCTATGAAAACCATCTCCATGCTTTCCACCTTTCCCCTGTTCTCCAAGCGCCAGTTCGCGCTGCTCGCGCTGGCATCGTCCGCGCTGTTCGCCGCCGGCGGCGCGCAAGCCCAGGCCGCGCTGGACAACATCATGAAATCCAAGACGCTCAAGGTCGCGGTGCCGACCGACTACCCGCCCTACGGCTCGGTCGACAAGACGATGACGCCCATCGGCCTCGACATCGAGATGGCGCAACTCATCGCGGCCAAGCTGGGCGTGAAGATCGAGCTGGTGCCGGTGACCAGCGCCAACCGCATTCCGTATCTGCAGACCCGGAAGGCCGACCTGGTGATCTCCACGCTGGGCAAGAACGCCGAGCGCGAGAAGGTCATCGACTTTTCGGCCGCCTACGCACCCTTCTTCCAGGCCGTGTACGCCGCCAAGAGCATGAAGCTCGCCAGCTTCGCCGACATGGCCGGCAAGACGGTGGCCGTGACGCGCGGCGCGATGGAAGACCAAGAACTGAACAAGGTGGCGCCGGCGAACGTCGACTACCGCCGCTTCGAGGACAACAACGCGACCATTGCCGCCTTCGTGGCCGGCCAGACCCAGACCATCGCCACCAGCGCCGCCGTGGCGGCCGACATGCTGGCCAAGAACCCGAAGGTCAGCGCCGAGTACAAGCTGCTGCTCAAGGACAGCCCTTGCTTCGTGGGTATCGCCAAGAACGAGACGGCGCTGAAGGCCAAGGTCAACGAGATCATCGCCGCCGCCAAGAAGGACGGCACGCTGGACAAGATGTCGATGAAGTGGCTGGGCAAGGCCGCCGGCGACTTGCCTGTATGAGTCCCACCCTCGAAGCGGCTCACTTCGTGCAGCCGCCCCTCGAGGGGGCGGCACCAGCGGCCCGGCGAAGCCGGTTCCGCGGTGTCCCCGGAATGAAGGCCAGCGTGGCAGGACCGCGCTTCGTGATCGGAGAACTCAGATGGAATTCGACTTCGGCGCCGTCCTGGTGGACTGGCGGCTGCTCGCGAAGGGCGTGGCGTGGACCATCGGCCTGACGGCCATCGCCACGCTCATCGGCATGGGGGTGGGCGTGGCCTGCGCCTGGGCACGCTCTAGCGGGCCGGCGTGGCTGCGCTGGGTGGTTGGCGCGTACGTCGAGCTGATCCGAAACACGCCCTTCATCGTCCAGCTCTTCTTCATCTTCTTCGGGCTGCCGGCCGCGGGCGTCAAGCTCACGCCGGAGACGGCCTCGATCATCGCGATGGTCGCGAACCTCGGCGCCTACGCGACCGAAATCATCCGCGCTGGCATCGAGGCCACGCCCAAGGGGCAGATCGAAGCCGCCGTGAGCCTGGCACTCAACAAGATGCAGGTGTTCCTGCGGGTGGTGCTGCCGCCCGCGCTCAAGAAGGTGTGGCCCGCCATGGTGAGCCAGATCATCATCGTGATGCTCGGCTCCGCGGTGTGCAGCCAGATCTCGGTCGAAGAACTGAGCTACGCCGCCAACCTGATCCAGAGCCGCAACTTCCGTGCTTTCGAGGCTTTCATCATCGCCACCGTGCTCTACCTGGCGCTGTCGGTCGGCTTGCGCCGGCTGCTCAATTGGGCCGGTCCACGCTGGTTCTTTGGTCGCTGACGCAGGACGGCCTCCCCATGAATGACTTCTCTCTTTGGGACATCCTGCGCAACCTGCTCATGGCACTGCGCTGGACGGTCGCGTTGTCGCTGATCGCCTTCGTCGGCGGCGGCGTGATGGGCGGCCTGCTGCTCTTTCTGCGCATGCGTGCGGGCAAGTGGCTCGACCGCGCGATCGGCACCTATGTGCAGCTGTTCCAGGGCACCCCGCTGCTGATGCAGCTCTTCCTCGCGTACTTCGGCATTGCGTTGTTGGGCATCGAGGTCTCGGCCTGGACCGCGGCCAGCGTGGCCCTCACGCTCTATAGCAGCGCCTACCTCACGGAGATCTGGCGCGGCTGCGTGGCCTCGATTCCCAAAGGCCAGTGGGAAGCGTCGGGCAGCCTGGCGCTGAGCTTCAGCGAACAGATGCGCCACGTGATCTTGCCGCAGGCCGTGAAGATCGCCACCGCGCCCACCGTCGGCTTCCTGGTGCAGGTGGTCAAGGGCACGGCCCTGGCCTCGGTGATCGGCTTCGTGGAGCTCACCAAGGCGGGCAGCATGATTTCCAACGCCACCTTCAAGCCCTTCGTGGTCTTCAGCTGTGTGGCGCTGCTGTATTTCGCGCTCTGTTTCCCGATCAGCTTGTATGCCAAGCACCTCGAAAGGAAGATCAATGTCGACCGCCGCTGAAACCTCCGCTCCGTCCTCGCACGTCGCGCCCGGCGCGCCGATCGTGCAGATCACGGCACTGCGCAAGTCCTACGGCACGAACGAGGTGCTCAAAGGCATCGACCTGACCGTCAAGCGAGGCGAGGTGATCGCCATCATCGGCAAGAGCGGCTCGGGCAAGAGCACGCTGCTTCGCTGCATCAACGGCCTGGAGGTATTCCAGGAAGGCTCGCTGAGCGTCGACAACAAGCCGCTGCTGCACGAGAGCGCGATGGCCATGCGCGAGCTGCGCCAGCGCGTGGGCATGATCTTCCAGGGCTTCAATCTGTTTCCCCATCTCACCGTCGGCAAGAACGTGATGCTCGCGCCCACGCTGGTGAAGAAGCGCTCGACCACCGAGGCCGTGGCGCAGGCGCAGAAGCTCCTCGCGCGCGTGGGCTTGGCCGAGAAATTCGACGCCATGCCCGATCAGCTCTCGGGCGGCCAGCAGCAGCGCGTGGCCATCGCCCGCGCGTTGGCGATGGAGCCGGCCGTGCTGCTGTGCGACGAGATCACTTCCGCGCTGGATCCCGAGCTGGTGGGCGAAGTGTTGCGCGTGGTCGAGTCGCTGGCCGACGAAGGCATGACGCTGCTCATGGTCACCCACGAGATGAGCTTCGCCCGCAAGGTCGGCGACCGCGTGATCTTCATGCACCAGGGCCGCGTTCACGAGATGGGGCCTCCGGCCGAGGTGTTCAGCAATCCGCAGACGCCCGAACTCAAGCAGTTCCTGTCTTCGCTGAACGACTGAGCGACGATAGACGCTGCGCGCGGGAACGATCCCGCCTGTGGCAAGCTCCGAGCGGTATGCCTCAACGCTCACGACTCCGCACTGCCCTCGCCTCTTCCGAACGCCGCCAGTGGCTGCGCGCGTTGGGAGCCCTTGCCGCTGGCGCCCCCTTCGCCGCCCTGGCCGGCTTCAATTTCTTCACCAGCGAATACACCATTGGCCGCGAGGAACTGCAGACGCAGATTGCCAAGCGCTTTCCGGTGCGGCAACGCTACGCCGAGCTGTTCTCGGTGAATCTGCGCGATCCGAAGCTGGTGCTCGATGCGGCCGGCAACCGGGCGGCCATCACGGCGCTGATGACCATCGGCAGTCCGCTGATCCAGCCGTCGAGCGTCGAGGGCATCGTGACGGTGAGCAGCGCGCTGAAGTACGACGTTCCGGCGCTCACGTTGAGGCTGCACGATCCGCGCGCCGAGCGCATCGAGCTGCAGGGCCTGAACGGCCGCGACGCAGATCGCCTGCAGCAGATTGGCGGCCTGGTGGCGCAGGAGCTGCTGCGCGACTACCCGCTGCGCACCTTCAAGCCGGAAGAGCTGACGGTAGGCCGCAAGACCTACGAGATCGGCGATATCACCGTGCAACAGGACGACATCAAGGTGACGCTCAAATGACGAACAAACGCGCCGTTCTCGTCGCGGCGCTGATGACGCTGGCGCTCACGGCCGCACACGCCTTCGATATCCAGGCGCACCGGGGCGGGCGGGGCCTGTGGCCCGAGAACACGCTGCAGGCCTTCGACCAGGCCATCACGCTTGGCGTGACCACGCTCGAACTCGACATCGCGCTGACGGCCGACGACGTCGCGGTGGTGTCGCACGACATGGCGCTGAACCCGGACCACACGCGCGACGCCACCGGTGCGTGGCTGCAGGCGCCGGGGCCGTTGATCCGCTCGCTCACGCTGGCGCAGCTCCAGGCCTACGACGTGGGCCGGCTGCAGCCGGGCAGCAAGTACGCAGAGCAGTTCGCGACACAGGTCCCGACAGACGGCGAGCGCATTCCGACGCTGGCTGCCGTCTTCGCGCTGGTCAAGGAGCGCCGTGCCCATGCGGTGCGCTTCAACATCGAGACCAAGCTCGATCCGACGCGGCCCGGCGACAGCGCGTCGCCGGAGACGATGGTCCGCGTGCTCTTGGCAGAGATCGCCAAGGCCGGCATGGCGGACCGGGTGACGGTCCAGAGCTTCGACTGGCGCTCCCTCGCGCTCGTGGGGCAGCAGGCACCTGCCATGCCGCGCGCCTACCTCACGACGGCGCGCACGCTCAAGGACAGCCGCTGGACGGCCGGCCTGAAAGCGGCGGATTTCGGCTCCACGCCACAGTTGGTGAAGGCGGCTGCCGGCGTCACGCCGGCACCGGTCGTCTGGTCGCCCGCCGGCAACACGGTGACGGCCGCGGCGGTGAAGGAAGCGCAGGCCCTCGGCTTCCAGGTGATTCCCTGGACCCTCAACACGCGCGCCGAGATGGCGAACCTGATCGGCCTGGGTGTCGACGGGCTGATCAGCGACTTCCCCGACCTGCTGCGCGCCGAAGTGCGCATGCGCGGGCTGCCGATGCCGCTGCCGGCCGGCCCGGTCAACTGACCGGCGTCAAACGTGCCGCGTGGCCGAGGTGCCACGCTCACCGCTCAAAGGCTGTGCATCGGCCCGTGCGTGCAGCGACTCGATGATGTGGCATTGCGCATCGCTGCCGTCGCAACTGTTGCGCAGCGCGAGCAAGTCCTTTTCCAGCGCGCGCAGTTCACGCAGCCGTTCGCGCACATGGCCCAGGTGTTCGTCGAGCGCGACGCAGGCGGCGTCGCAATCGGTCTTGCTGCGCAGGTCGAGCCCGAGCAGCGTGCGCACCTCGTCGAGCGACATGTCCATCGCCCGGCACAGGCGGATGAAGCGCAGCGTGTGTACGTCGGCGTCGCTGTAGAGCCGGTAGCTGTTGTCTCCGCGGCCCTGCGGCGCCATCAGGCCCTGCTTTTCGTAATAGCGGATATTGGCGGCGCTCACCCCGCTGGCGTGCGCGGCCTCGCCGATGCGGAAACCCTCCGCGGTGCGTGGCATTGCAACAGACATGGCTTGACCTTCGAGTGACTTCAACGTTTCCAATCGTGGCACATCTCAAGAAAACAGAAAGCGCACGCCCCGAATGTCCCAGGACCACACCGCCGCCACGACCCCGACACGGATTCCGGTCAAAGACGCCGCCGGCTGCGAAAGCTGCTGCGGCGCCCCGGTGCGGCTGCGCCCGGCCAGCGCACCAGTGCCACCCGCGCACGGCGAGGCAGGGCACGACCATGACCATGACCACGCGCATGGCGACGAAGGCGGCGATGGGCACGACCACGGCCCGCTGCCCGCGCTGCCGCGCATCATCGCCGCGCTGGTCGTCGCGGTGCTGGCCGAGCTGAGCCACCTGCTGCTGCCCGAGACCACCGTCGGACGCATCGGCGGCATGGCGCTCGCGGCGGTGGCCATTGCGCTGGCTGGCACCGGCATCTACCGCAGCGGCCTGAAGTCGCTGCTGCGCGGCAAGCTGGGCATCGACGCGCTCATGGCGGTGGCTGTCACCGGCGCCTTCCTCATCGGCCAGTGGCCCGAGGCGGCGATGGTGATGGCGCTCTACGCCCTGGCCGAATTCATCGAGCACAAGGCGGCCGACCGCGCACGCAACGCGATCGGCGGCCTGATGGCGCTGGCGCCCGACGAAGCCGAGGTGCGCGGTGCCGATGGCGCCTGGCAGCGTGCGGCGGTGCGCAGTGTCACGGTCGACGCGGTGGTGCGCATCCGCCCCGGCGAGCGCGTGCCGCTCGACGGCGTGGTGACCGCCGGCAACAGCGCGGTCGACCAGGCGAGCGTCACCGGCGAGAGCATCCCGGTGGACAAGGCCGTCGGCGATGCGGTCTTCGCCGCCACGGTCAACCAGACCGGCGAACTCGAGATGCGCGTGACCGCTGCGGCCGGGCACACCACGCTCGACCGGATCATCGAATCGGTCGAGCAGGCGCAGGCCTCGCGCGCGCCGACGCAACGCTTCATCGAGCGATTCGCCGCGGTCTACACGCCGACCGTGTTCGTGCTGGCGGTGCTCGTCGCGGTCCTGCCGCCGCTGCTGCTCGATTGGGCCTGGCTCGACGCGATCTACAAGGCCCTGGTGCTGCTGGTCATTGCCTGCCCCTGTGCGCTGGTGATCTCGACACCCGTCACGGTCGTGAGCGGCCTGACCGCCGCGGCCCGGCGCGGCATCCTCATCAAGGGTGGCACCCACCTCGAGGGCGCGCGCAAGCTCCGCGCGGTGGCGCTCGACAAGACCGGCACGCTGACCGAGGGCAAGCCCGTACTGGTCGCCTTCCAGGCCTGGGGCGGTGCGGATGAAGCGCAGGCACGCAGCGCCGCCGGCAGCCTCGCCGCGCGTTCCGACCACCCGGTGTCCAAGGCGATCGCCGCGGGCATCGACCTGCCGCGCGAGGACGTGGCGGATGTCCGTGCCATGGCCGGGCGCGGCACCGAAGGCCGCATCGGCGAACGCACGCTGGTGCTCGGCAACCTGCGGCTGATCGACGAGCGCGGCCTGCGCACCGACGCGCTGGTGCAGGCCCTGGCCGAACACGAGCGGCAAGGCCGCACCGTGACGCTGCTGGCCGACGCGCACGCCGTGCTCGGCCTCTTCGCCGTGGCCGACACCGTCAAGGCGGGCTCGCGCCAGGCGGTGGCGGACCTGAAGGCGATGGGCGTGACGCCCGTGATGCTGACGGGTGACAACGCCCTCACCGCCCGTGCCGTGGCCGACGCCGCCGGCATCGACGACGCGCGCGGCGACCTGCTGCCCGAGGACAAGCTCAAGGCCGTGCAGGCCATGCGCCAGCGCTACGGCATGACCGGCATGACCGGCGACGGCATCAACGACGCCCCCGCGCTGGCGCAGGCCGACATCGGCTTCGCGATGGGCGCCGCCGGCACCGACATCGCGATGGAAGCGGCCGACGTGGTGATCATGAACGACGACCTCGGCCGCATCGCCGACACCATCCGCCTGTCGCGCCGCACGCACACGGTGCTGTGGCAGAACATATCGCTCGCACTGGGCATCAAGGTCGTGTTCTTCGCGCTCGCCGTGTTCGGCAGCGCGACCATGTGGATGGCCGTGTTCGCGGACATGGGGGCGAGCCTGCTGGTGGTGGCCAACGGCTTGCGGCTGCTGCGCACCCGGTTCTAGGGCCGCATCGGGCGGATCAGGCATCCTCGGGGCACTCTCTCGAAAGTGTCTTCATGATTGTCTGCATCGGCGCCGGCCCCGGCGACCTTGGCTACCTGACCCAGCGTGGCGCGCAACTCGTCGCCCAGGCCGACGTCGTTGCCGGCTTCGACACCGTCATCGACGTCGTGCGAAGCATCATTCCGGCTCGCGCCGAAGTGGTGCTGATGAACTACGGCGACCAGGTCGCTCAACTGGCCGCGGTGGCTGCCGCGCACCATGCAGGCAAGCGCTGCGTCGTGGTCTTCATGGGCGACATCCATTTCAGCGGCTTCCAGTACCTCGAGCGGGTCGAGCGTGCCTGCGGGCATCGGGTCGAGACGGTGGCCGGCATTTCCGCGGCGCAGATCCTCGCCTCGCGTGCCCGGGTCTGTTTCGACGAGACCACCTTCGTGACATTCCACCGCCGCGGCGAGCTGGAGCCTTTCAAGCGCCATCTGGTGCACGTGCTGGCCGACCAGCGCAACGCCATCGTCATCCCGCTGCCGTGGGACGCGGCGCGCTCCTTCATGCCCAGGCACATCGCCGCCTATCTGCTGGCGCACGGCACCTCGGCCGCGCACCCGGTCGAGGTGTGGGAGAACCTGACCGGCGACGAAGCCGAATGGCACGGGGTGCTCGGCGACTGCGTCGAACGCGACTTCTCGGGCATGAGCATCATGCTGATCCGCGCGCTGGCCGCGATGCCGAGCCAGATCGAGGCGGCCTGACGGCCAGCGAACCCCGGTCGGGCGCGCAGGGCCACGCCGTATCATCCCGCCCGATGCGCCCCACCCCTTCGATCCCCCTGCCCTACGCAGGCAGCCTCACCGACGTCGCCGGCATCGAGGTCGGCCATTTCAGCGACACGCGGCGCCCCACGGGCTGCACCGTGATCCTGGCGCGCGAAGGTGCGGTCGGTGGTGTCGACGTGCGGGGCGCGGCGCCGGGCACGCGCGAAACCGATCTTCTGTCGCCCGGCAACCTGGTGCAGCAGGTGCACGGCGTGATGCTGGCCGGCGGCAGCGCCTGGGGCCTCGCGGCGGCCGAGGGGGCGATGCGCTGGCTGGAAGAGCGCGGCGTCGGCATGGACGTGCGCTTCGGCACGCTGCCGATCGTGCCTGCCGCGGTGCTGTTCGACCTGCCGATGGGCGACGCGCGGATCCGCCCCGACGCCGAGGCCGGCTACGCCGCCTGCGAGGCCGCCTCGAAGCAGGCTCCGGCGGAGGGCAATGTCGGCGCCGGCAGTGGCGCGCTGGTGGGCAAGCTGTTCGGCGTCGATCGCGCGATGAAGGGCGGCATCGGCTGCGCCTCGGTCACGGTCGGCGGCGTCACGGTCGGCGCGCTGATCGCCTGCAACGCGCTGGGCGACGTGATTGACCCCGACACCGCGCAGGTGGTCGCCGGTGCGCGCACGGCCGACGGCCGATCGTTGCTCGACACGCGGCGCGCCCTGATGCGCGGCGACGTGCCCAAGCCGCTGCTGGCCGGCACCAACACCACGCTGGGTGTCGTCGCGACCGACGCGGTGCTGACCAAGGTGCAGGCCAACCGCCTGGCAATGGCCGCGCACGACGGCCTGGCGCGCAGCATCAACCCGGTCCACACCATGAGCGACGGCGACACGCTGTTCGCGCTCGCTACCTGCCGCGTGCCACTCGAAGGCAATGCACCCGGCATGACGGTCTTGAGCGCGATGGCGGCCGAGGTGGTCGCCATCGCCACCGTGCGCGCGGTGCGCGCCGCACGATCGGTCACGCTCGGCGACTGGCACATTCCCAGCGCAGTCGAGTTCGCTGGCGCCTGACGGCTTTCACTACCGCGCCCACCGCGAGGCAATTTCGATGTCCATGCCCAAAACCCTCAAGCTGATCCTGCTGTCGATTCGCGACCTGATCGCCTCGGCCGGGCCGGTCGTCTTCCTCGTCATCGGACTGCTCATCGCCGCCTATTGGTACCTGCAGCCGCAGCCGCCCAAGCGCGTGACGCTGGCGACCGGGCCGGCCGGCAGCGCCTACGCCGAGTTCGGGCGGCGCTACGCGCAGGCGCTGGCCGTGAACGGGATCGAGGTCGAACTGCGGCCGAGCGACGGCTCTTCGGACAATCTGCAGATGCTGCGCAACGGCAGTGCCGACGTCGCTTTCGTGCGCGGCGGCAGCGCCGACGTGGTGGCCGACGAAGAAGCCGGCCTGCGGTCGCTCGGGAGTCTTTTCTACGAGCCGCTGTGGGTGTTCTACCGCACCGATTCAGCCCGCCGCGTCGACCGCAAGAACGCCGCACTGACGTCCGTGGCCCAACTCCAGGGCTTGCGCGTCAACATCGACAAGATCGGCAGCGGCGTGCCCGACATCATGGACAAGATGTTCCGCGCGAATCATCTGGACGCGGCGCGGCTCCAGTTGTCGCACCTGGAGCAGACCTCCGCCACCGAGGCGTTGCAGGGCGGGCTGCTCGATGTGATCGTCCTGGCTTCGGCACCGCAGTCGCCGCTGGTGCAGCGCCTGCTGCGGGCGCCCGGCATCGCGCTGATGGACTTCGGCCAGAGCGATGCCTATTCGCGCCGCTTCGCCTTCCTCTCGGCGGTGAGCCTGCCCCGGGGTGTGGTCGATCTGGCGCAGGACCTGCCACCGGCCGATGTGTCGATGCTGGCGGCCACCACGTCGTTGCTGGCGCGCGAAGAAACACACCCGGCGTTGCGCCAGCTGTTCGCGCAAAGCGCACAGACGCTGCACGGCGATGCGGGATGGTTCAACCGGGCACGCGACTTCCCCAACACGCGCACCAGTGAGCTGCCGGTGAGCCCTGAAGGCGATCGCGCCATCAACGGCACGCCGCCGTTCTGGCAGCGCTATCTGCCCTTCTGGGCCAGCAACCTGGTGGAGCGGATGTGGTTGGTGCTGGGGGGCTTGGTCGTGCTGATGCTGCCGCTGAGCCGCGTGGTGCCGCCGCTCTATCAATTTCGCGTGCGCTCGCGGGTCTTCCGCTGGTACGCGCGGCTGCGCGACATCGAAGGCCGCCTCGATGGCGGCGACAGCGACCGCGAGACATTGCTGAAAGACCTCGACGATCTCGACCGGGTGGTGAACAAGGTGGCCGTGCCGCTGTCGTATGCCGAGGAGTTGTATGCGCTGCGCAACAACATCTTCAAGGTGCGGCAACGCGTGACCAGTCACGCACGCTCGGCGGCTCCGCAAACCGCCTCCTGACGGCGTGGCGGGCCGTCTCAGTACTTGATGGTCACGCCGGCTTTGACGCCGGCGCTTTCCTTGCGGCCGTCGGACTGCACGCCCGCGGAAAAAGACACATCGCCGCCGGTGCTGGCGCCGATCGAATAGGTCGGCCGCTCGCCAGCGACGTTCATCCCTCCATAGGTCGTGCTGCCGTCCGGGCGTTGTATGCCAACCGTCGCACCTTGGGTGACGACGGTGTTCTGGTTCGAGACGACATCGGGCGCCACGTAGACGATCCCTTTTTCATCACTGTCGATGGGGAGTTTGAGTTCCTCCGCTGCCGCACCGAAGATGCAGGCAGCCAGGCCCATGGCCAGGATTCGCGAGGTTTTCATTCCCGTATTGTGGGCGTACAACAGGGCGAAAACAGTGGGGCATGCCGCGCGCCGGCCGTAGGAGAACGCCGCGGTAGGTGGCGCCGCGTCGGCCGGTCGCGGAGAATCCACGCCGCCAGCTGGCCATTCACAGACGCATCCGGACATGAACTCCTCCGCTTTTCCACCGCCTCCCGACGAGGCCCGCCGTCTTCAGGCCCTTCGGCGCCTGAAGGTGCTGGACACCTTGCCGGAGTCCCTGTTCGACGACATCGTGCTGCTCGCGTCGGAAATCTGCGGCACGCCCATCGCGCTGATTTCGTTGATCGACACCGACCGTCAGTGGTTCAAGGCGCGACGCGGGCTCGACGCCACGCAAACACACCGCGACCACGCCTTCTGCGCCCACGCCATCATCCGGCCCTCGCAGGTCATGACGGTGCCCGACGCGCTCCAGGACTCGCGCTTCGCGTCGAATCCGCTGGTGCTGGGCGACCCGAACATCCGCTTCTATGCCGGCGCGCCGGTGCTCACGCCCGAGGGCGATGCATTGGGCACGGTGTGCGTGATCGATACCGTGCCCCGCGACCTCGATCCTGCACAGGAGGCCGCCTTGCAGGCACTGGCACGCCAAACTTCGGCACTGCTGCAGGCCCGCGAGGCCACACTGCGGCGGCAGGAGGAAAACGAAACGCTGCAACGCAAGATCACGGCGGCCCTCGCCGACGACGACGAAGCGCACGCGAGCTTCCGGCAAAGCCAACGCCTCGCCATGGTGGGCCAGCTCACCGGTGGCATCGCACATGACTTCAACAACCTGCTGCAGACCATCAGTGGCAGCTTCCAGCTGATCGACCGCAAGGCCGACGACACGGAGCGCGTTCGGCGCTGGGCGGCGGGCGGACTGCGCGCCGCCGCGCACGGTGCCCGACTGACGTCGCAATTGCTGGACTTCTCGCGAAACCATCTGCCCGATGCCCGGCCGATCTCCGTGCCGCGGCTGGTGGGCGCGATGCAGGACATGCTGGCGCGAGCGCTCGGGCCCGAGATCGATCTTCGATTCCTTCTGGCAGACGAGCACACCGCGACCATGGGCGATGCGACCCAGCTCGAGGCCGCCGTGCTCAACATGGCGATCAACGCCCGCGATGCGATGCAGGGTCGCGGAACGATCTCCGTCGCCACCCGGTTGCAGCAAGCCACGGGTGACGCTGAACTGGTCGATGGCGCCTACCTCACGTTGTGCGTTCTCGACGACGGACCGGGGATGCCCGCACAGGTCGCGCAGCGTGCGTTCGAACCCTTTTTCACCACCAAGCCCAGCGAAAAAGGCACCGGTCTCGGTCTTGCCCAGGTGGCCGGCTACGCCGCCCGTGCAGGCGGCACGGCGCGCATCGATAGCACGCCCGGCTGCGGGACCGCCATCACCTTGTGGTTGCGCGTGGTGGAGGACACAGCGGCTGCAGCGGACGCCTCTGCGCAGTCGGCATCGCAGCGTCTTGCCGCAACAGCGAGCCCGTCACAGATCCTGTTGGTGGACGACGATGCCGAGATGCGCGAGATGCTCGCCGAACTCTTGTCCGAAGGCGGCTACCAGGTGCGCCGGGCGCACAGCGGCGCCGCGGCATTGCAGGCCGCACAGGCTCACATGCCAGACCTGGTCTTGATCGACTGCGCAATGTCGGGCATGAACGGCGCGGCGCTGGCGGCCCGGCTGCGTGAACTCAAAGCGGACCTGCCCATGATCTTCGTCACCGGCCATGCCGACGTCGGTGAACTGCTGCCTGGGTTGGGGCATGACGCGGTGGTGCTGCAGAAACCGGTGCTGCTGACCGACCTGGCGCTGCAGATCGAACGCGTGCTTGCCCGGTCCCTCCGGGGCTGAAGACCTTCAGCGCCGAGCTTGCGGCGCAGGCACCGCACCGTTGCAAGGTGTGCCACGGTGCGGCCCTTTCAGCGCCGCAGCGCTTTCACCATTTGTCGTCGCGCGCCGGTGCGGCAGCGGGTGCTTCGCTGCGGGCGGCCGCCGGTCGCGCTGGCCGCGGCTTCGTCGATGTCGCCGTTGCTGCTGCGCCCTCCGTCGAGGCTGCGGCCACGCGCGCAGTCACCACGCCGCGAAGCTGAAGGGCCCCTGGCTGCAGGCCGTCGAGCGGCATCTGCACGCGCTCGAGCCGGCCCTGCGCCATGGTCGGCGTCACGCGGTCGATCACCACCTCGCAGCAGTCGGATTCGACCCGGCCAAGCGACTGGTTGGTCTGCGGATCGAACATCTCCTTGCCCATCGCCACGAGTTGATAGCGCGCGCCCTCGCGCACCGCCTGCCCACCCTGGCTGAGGATGACCGCATTGCCTTCGCGCGAGATCACCGTGACCGGAAAGGTGCGCAAGACAATGCCCGAGACGATGCGATTGGCGATCTCGTTCTGCATGCCTTCGCTGACCTGGCCACCGTCGATGCCGCGGCCCAGCGTGGTCGCCCCCACCTTGGGCGCCTCACCACGCAGCGACTCGGACAGCATGATCTGGCGCGTCGCCGCGTTCACCAGCTTCTGCGACACGCCCCAGCCGCCCGAGTAGCTCACCAGCTCGCGGTCGCTGGTCTGCAACTGGCGCGCATGGCGGTTATAGGCGAAGGAGGTGATCTTGCCGACCCAGATCACGTCGGCGCTCATGGCCTGGCCCAGCTTGCCGAACTCGGCGCGCGGGGCCTGGCCCGAACTGATCATGTCGAGCTCCTGCGCCACCTCACCGCCCATGTCGCGGTCGAGCACGGTAAAGCGGCCAGTGTTGGTGAGCGCGGTGAGGATCTGCTGGCGCAGGTCTTCGGCCACCTTGTCGGCCGGCACGCTGCGCCCGCCCATCGGGAACGAGGCGCTGTCGTAGCGCAACGGCGCGATCACGATCTTCAGCTTCTTGCTGTCGGCCGCCGGTGGCTTGTACTTGGCCACGGACGCCTGGATGTCGGCGCGATAGAAGCCGCGGCTGTCCGGCCCGTCAAGCGTGTTCACCTTGAAACCGGTGATGGCGCCGCCGGCGCTCTGCACCACCTGCTCGGCGAAGGCGGTGCCGCGCAATGCCTCGGCGTTTCGGCCGCGCGAGAGCGACAGCGTCATCTTCAGCTGCTCGGAGCTCAGATCCATGGTCGTGCCGTTGACCTGCTTGAGCGCCAGGCGCATCGCCTCGTCGATGGCTTCGGCCGCACTCGCGCCGGTGCCTTGCGCGTTCACGGTCACCGTGCCAACCTTGCCGGCGTCGGGCAAAGCCGCCACCGGCGTCGATGGCGTGGGCGCCGCCGGCGCCGGCGGCTCCACGGCGGCGATCGGCGCCGGTGCGGGCTTCGACTTGCCGGTGTACTTGTCAAGCGCGGTGCGGGCCTGGTCGCAGGCCGAGACCGAGAAGGCCAGCGCCAGTGCCAGCGTCAGTCGTGCGGTGTTCATCGGATCAGAACGCGCCGAGCGCCTTGGTGGCGTCCGTCGGCACCGGGATGTCGTGGCTCTTGGCGTAGGCCGTCGAGTAGCTCAGCGTGTCGTACACGTTCTTTGCGTTGCCCGGGAAGTTGGTCACCACGTAGGCGCCGGCGTTGAGCTTGGTCATGGCCAGCATCGGCGACGCCTTGAGCGTGTTGCTGAAGGCGACCACGTTGGGACGAAGACCGATGTACTTGATGACGCCCAGGCCCAGCGAGGCCATGCCCGACTGGTAGAGCGCCTGCGACTGCGCGTCCATCTTCAGGTTGCCGTCCTGCAGGCGCGCGCTGATTTCCTTCGATGAGTCGCTCTGGATCTTGTCCGCGTCCGACAGGTTGCCCTTGGTGGCGCCGTCGCTGAGCGCATCGGCGGTCGACTTCAGCTGCGCGGCCGATTCCTTCAGACCGACCGCCTCGGCGATCTTCGACTGCGCGACCAGCACTTCCTTGTTGGCCGACACGTAGGCACGCACGAGCTGGTCCTGCTGCCCGCTCTCGTTGCCGCCGGACGAGCCGCCGCCGGTGAGGCCGCCGATCGACGGCATCGAGAACTGCGCGAAAGCGCAAGGGGCGGCAAGGGCGCAGGCAAGTGCGATGACGGTCAGTTTCTTGGACATGTTGTTTTGAGTTCTCTGGATGAAAGGAAAGGGGAAGGAATGACGACCCGGCGCGATCAGCGCAGGCCGAGGTTGGTGACCTGGCTGACAAGCTCGCGCGCGGCGCTGTCGGCGGCCTTCTTCAGCGCGTTGCCGCGCGCCTCGGCCTCGGTCGGGCCGAGCCCGGCGTACTGCACCGGGCCGACCGTCGAGATGTTCTCGGGGATGCCGCTGGTGAGGTCGAGGATCTTGCCGGTGACGGTGACGGCCACGCGCTGCAGGCCGCTGGCCGGATCGACGTCGGCCAAGCCCACGTCGAGCGTGCCGAAGGCCAGGTAAGGCACCTGGGCCGCCTGCAGGCCGCGCACCACGTCGCGCAGCGTCGCGGGGTCGAGGTCATTGCCGGTCTTGTAGTCGTTCTCGACGTTCTTGATCTTCATCAGGCCGTTGGTGTAGGGCTCGACGAAGCCGGCCTCCAGCACCTTGAAGCCGGCCGACGCGAAGATGCCGGTGAACACCGAGTTCAGGTTGGCGCTCGGGAAGATGCGCCACGTCGATTCGCTGGCCTTGCGTGTGGTGCTGCCGCCGGTCTCGATGGTGTCGGTGCGCTTGGCTTCGAACGACGCGTCGCGGCTGCGCGAGGCATTGGTGCCGATCTGGCCACCGCGGATCGATTCGCCTTCGCTGCCGCGGCGCTTGTCGGAGCCCTGGGCATCGACCTTCACGCCACGGTCCACACGCTGGTAGACGCGGTCGTCGAAGGTCTTTTCCGAATCGACCTGGCGCGACACGAACAGGAAGGTGAGCTTCGACTTGTCTCCCTTGGCCGTCGCGGCCGTCGCGGAACCGGCCTTGACCGCGTTGCGCAGCTTCGCGACGTTGATCGAGGTGCGCACCGTGACGGTGTAGACCCGCTTGTCGGTCTGGTCCTGCTCGTCGAGCACGGTGGCATCGAGGATGAACTTGTCGAGGTTGGCGCCCACGCGTTCGCGGATCGCATCGAAGTTGGCCGACTCGGCCTCGCCGGCTTCGGCATAGTAGAACTCCACCGCCTTGACCTGCGCCTCGCGCATCGCGCGCTCCTTCACCTCGGGGCTGGCCTTGCTGCCGAACACCGAGCCTTCATAGGGCACCGACGCCTTGCCGCGCGCAGTGGCGACCTGCGCCTGCGCGCTCAGGGCGACGAACAAGAGCCCGAAGGCGAGCAACATCAGGGCGAAGACGCGCATCGGATGACGCGCCATCCGGGCGGCGAGTGGCAAGGCTATTTGCATGACTGGAGTACCTCTTTGGTGGCGATGATTTGCTTGTCGATGCCCGGGGACGCGGTTGCGTCCTTGAGCCACGGATCGGTGCCGCCGGCGAGCACGCCGGAGAGCTTGGTGAACAGACCGCGCAGGCTGTCGCCGTAGGCCGGGAAATCGTCGACGCTGCGCTGCGAAGACGGCACCGTCTTCACTTCGCCGTTCTTGAATTCGGCGTCGAGGTACATACGGTTGGCCAGTGGCTGCTGCACCTTGATGTTGACCTTCGATGCGTAGATGTAGCTGGTGCCGGCGGCCACCTTGGCGTGCTCGAAGCGGCCGAAGCGCGTGAGGTCGACCGCGATCGCGTAGTCGGGCTCGGGCAGCTTCAGGTCGAACACGGTTCCGTCGGCCACGCGCATCGACATCACCTTGCCGATGGCGTAGCCCTTGGCATAGGGAAGGATCGGCACGCCGGTGCGGCTCGAGATGGCCTCGCCCAGCATGTCCGCGACCCAGGTCTCCGCCACGCCAGGCTGGTTGGCCAGCGCTGCCGGCAGCAGCTTGCGCACCTCGTCGCTCACCGTGGCCTGGGAAACCTGCAGGAAGCGCGGCACCTGCGCCGGCAGGCTGGCGCGTGACAACGCATCGGCAAAGCGGTTGAGCATGCCGGCGGTGCCTGATGCACCGAGGTAAAGCGTGCGCACGCGTTCGGCGATCTCCGCCTCGGTCGGCGCGTGATCGAGCAGGTCGACGTAAGCCACGCTGAACGGGTAGGCACGCAGCACAGTCATGGACTTGAAATCGAAGAACATGGCCTGGGCGCGAAGCTGGATGAACACCTTGGCGTAGTCGCCGAAGCGCTCCGTGGACACCGTCTCGCCGTTGAGCACCAGCGCCACGCTGATCGCCTGGTCGCGGCCCTTCAGTTCCATCAGGTTGGCCGTGTCGAGCTCAAAGCCCTGGGGAGGTTGCGCCGTGACGACTTGGCGGATCAACCCGTTGACGCCGGTCGTCCCCAGCGATTTGTCGAAGCCCTGCGAGTAGGGGAACCGGGCGCCGATGCTCGCGTAGTCGCCTGCGTAGGCGAAACCTGCCAGCGAGACCGTGGCCGCGAAAGTCTGATTGATAAGGAGTCCGAACAGGACGAAGAAAAAACCCAGAAACCTGCTGTGCCGAACCATCCGCCGCCCCCCGTTGTAAGAAGGCGAATCCTATGTGAACAATTGTTAATGTAGATGTCGGACAAGGCCGTCAAAGCAAAAAGCCAGCGCAACGGCTGGCTTTTTCAGGGAGCGAACGAGGCTTACTTCAGCGCCTTGTAGCGCATACGTTTCGGTTTCGCGCCTTCTTCGCCCAGACGCTTCTTCTTGTCGGCTTCGTACTCCTGGTAGTTGCCGTTGAAGAAGGTCCACTGGCTGTCGCCTTCGGCCGCGAGAATGTGCGTCGCGATGCGGTCGAGGAACCAGCGGTCATGGCTGATGACCATCACGGTGCCGGCGAATTCGAGCAGCGCGTCTTCCAGCGCGCGCAGCGTTTCCACGTCCAGGTCGTTCGACGGCTCATCGAGCATCAGGACGTTGCCGCCGGCGATCAGCGTCTTGGCCAGATGCAGGCGACCACGCTCACCGCCCGACAGCGTGCCGACCTTCTTCTGCTGGTCCGCGCCGTTGAAGTTGAAGCGGCCGGCGTACGCACGGCTGGCCATCTGGAACTTGCCGACGTTGATGATGTCCAGGCCGTTCGAGATGTCTTCCCACACGGTCTTCTGGTTGGCCAGCTCGTCGCGGTGCTGGTCGACGAAGGCGGCACGCACGGTCGAGCCGATGACGACTTCGCCGCTGTCGGGCTGTTCCTTGCCCGCGATCAACTTGAAGAGCGTCGACTTGCCGGCGCCGTTCGGGCCGATGATGCCGACGATCGCGCCCGGCGGAATGGTGAAGCTCAGGTTGTCGATCAGCATGCGGTCGCCGAAGGACTTGCTCACGCCGTGGAACTCGAACACCTGCTGGCCCAGCCGCTCGGCCACAGGAATGAAGATTTCCTGCGTTTCGTTGCGCTTCTGGTATTCCATGTCGCTGAGCTCTTCGAAGCGCGCGAGACGGGACTTGCTCTTGGCCTGGCGCGCCTTGGGGTTCTGGCGCGACCATTCCAGTTCCTTCTTCAGCGCCTTGGCATGGGCTTCTTCGCCCTTCTGCTCTTGCGCCAGGCGCTCGCCCTTCTGCTCCAGCCAGGTGCTGTAGTTGCCCTTCCATGGAATGCCGCGACCGCGGTCCATTTCCAGGATCCACTCGGCCGCGTTGTCGAGGAAGTAGCGATCGTGGGTGATGGCCACCACGGTGCCGGTGAAGCGCTGCAGGAACACTTCCAGCCACTCGACCGATTCGGCGTCCAAGTGGTTGGTCGGCTCGTCGAGCAGCAGCATGTCGGGCTTGGACAGCAGAAGGCGGCACAGCGCCACGCGGCGCTTTTCGCCACCCGACAGCAGGCCGATCTTGGCGTCCCACGGCGGCAGGCGCAGCGCGTCGGCCGCGATCTCCAACTGGTGTTCGGAATCGGTGCCGGCGGTGGCGATGATGGCTTCAAGCTCGGCCTGCTCGGCGGCCAGCGCATCGAAATCTGCGTCTTCGGCGCCATAAGCGATATAGACCTCCTCGAGCCGTGCCTTGGCCGCGAACACGGCACCCATGGCCTCTTCGACCGACTCGCGCACGGTGTGCTCGGGGTTGAGCTTGGGTTCTTGCTCGAGGTAACCGATGGTCATGCCGGGCATCGGCAGGGCCTCGCCCTCGTACTCCTTGTCGACGCCGGCCATGATCTTGAGCAGGGTCGACTTGCCCGACCCGTTGAGGCCGAGCACGCCGATCTTGGCGCCGGGGAAGAAAGAGAGCGAAATGTCCTTCAAGAGCTGCCGCTTGGGCGGCACGGTCTTGCTGACGCGGTTCATCGAATAGACGTATTGGGCCATCTGTGTGCTTGCGTTGGGTCAGGGTGGTTGCGCGGGCGCCCTGGAATAAATCAGGCGCGGCAAACCGTCGATTATCGTCTCGTGCGACAATTCGCACCGTTGCCGGGTCCAGTTGCCCGCAACAGCGGCTCTTCTGCCGGGGACAAGAAGGCTTCAGCATTCCGATGCAACAAGCTCTCGGCTCCCACCCTTGATTCATCTGCCTTGACTGGCCGGGTCGTCCCAACAAAGGACACCACGGTGGGCCGATGCCACTGCGCCATGCAAGGCGCTATTGCTTCCAAATGACCTTTGAAGATCTGAAGTTGGCCCCGGCCATCCTGAAGGCTGTGCTCGAACACGGCTACGACACGCCCACGCCCATCCAGGCCCAGGCGATTCCCGTGGTGCTCGAGGGCCACGACCTGCTCGGCGGCGCACAGACCGGCACCGGCAAGACGGCCGCCTTCACGCTGCCCATGCTGCACAAGCTCACCATGAGCCGCAGCGCCACCAACAAGTTCGGCGGCATCGGCATCCGTGCCCTGGTGCTCACCCCCACCCGCGAACTCGCCGCCCAGGTCGAGGAATCGGTCCGCACCTACGGCAAGTACCTGCAGCTCGAGTCCACCGTCATCTTCGGCGGCGTCGGCATGAACCCGCAGATCAGCAAGCTCAAGAAGGGTGTCGACATCCTCGTGGCCACGCCCGGCCGCCTGCTCGACCTCCAACAGCAAGGCATGCTCGACCTGTCGCAGGTGCAGATCCTCGTGCTCGACGAAGCCGACCGCATGCTCGACATGGGCTTCATCCACGACGTGAAGAAGATCCTCGCCTTGGTGCCCAAGGAAAAGCAGAGCCTGCTGTTCTCGGCCACGTTCAGCGACGAGATCCGCGACCTGGCTGCGCAGCTGCTCAAGAACCCGCAAAGCGTGCAGGTCACGCCGCGCAACACCACGGTGCAGCGCATCACGCAGGTGGTCCACCCCGTGGGCCGCGGCAAGAAGAAGGCGCTGCTCGCGCACATCATCAACGAGCACAAGTGGAGCCAGGTGCTGGTGTTCACGCGCACCAAGTTCGGCGCCAACAACGTGGCCGAGTTTCTGACGAAGAACGGCATCGAGGCGATGGCGCTGCACGGCAACAAGAGCCAGAGCGCCCGCACCCAGGCGCTGGCCGGCTTCAAGAGCGGCGACATCCGCGCGCTGGTGGCCACCGACATCGCGGCCCGCGGCATCGACATCGACGAGTTGCCGCACGTCGTCAACTACGAAATCCCCAACGTCAGCGAAGACTATGTCCACCGTATCGGCCGCACCGGCCGTGCCGGCAACAGCGGCGAGGCCGTGAGCCTGGTCTGTCTGGACGAAGAAGGCTTCATGCAGGAGATCGAGCGCTTCACCAAGCAGCAGATCCCGGTCGTGACCGTCGAGGGCTTCGGCCCCGAAGAAGGCGAACGCGCCGAGCCGATTGCCATGGGTCGCCAGACGATCTGGGGCGGTGCCGGCCGTCCGCCGAGCCGTGACGTGATGCAGGCGGCCGCCAAGGCCGCACGCACTGAGATGCTGCAACGCGTGCGCGAAAACAAGGCCGGCCAGGGCGAGCGCTCGGGTGGCGGTGGCGGCGGTCAACGTCGTGGCGGTGGCGGCGCTCCGCAAGGTGCGCGAAACGGTGGCGGCCAGGGCGCAGGCCCGGGTGCACGGGGCCAAGGTCCGCGCCCGCAGGGGGGTCCGGGACGCGGCCCGCAAGGTCCGGCCCGCGCGCCGCACCATGCGCCGCAAGGCCTTCCGCACGACGAGCGCCAACCGCGCCACCACGGCAACAGCCACAGTCCGACGCAGGCCAACCAGGTCGCGCATCTGCGCGCTGAATCGGTCGGTGGTGGTGACGGCCAGCCCGATCCGTTGCGCACCAGCGTCGACAGCATGGGCGGTGGCCGCGGTCGCCGGACGGGTGGTGGCGGTGGTGGTGGCGGCTATGGCGGCAACCGTTCCGGTGGCGGTGGTGGTGGTGGCCGTTCCGGCGGCGGCGGCTACGGTGGCGGCGGTGGTGGACGCTCGGGTGGCGGCGGTGGCCGTTCCTTCGGCCGCTGATCGACCGATACTCCGCAAAGAAAAAAGGGCGCCTCGGCGCCCTTTTCCGTTGCCGCGCCGACCTGGCCGTTTAGCAGCCGTCTCCGCGACGGTCACCTATGATCGCCGGCCAGGCCGGTGTGGCCGCGGCCCATGCCACCGCCACGCCTTCCAGATCCAAACCACAAGCGGAGACACACGGATGAACTTGGTTGCCATCGATTGGGGCACCAGCTCGCTGCGCGGCGCACTGCTCGACGCCAACGGCCGCGTGATCGACGAGCGCAGCGCGCCACGCGGCATCCTCAGCGTGCCCGCTGGCGGCTTCGCCAGCCTGTTCGACGAACTCTTCGGCGACTGGATGCAGCTAGCGGGCACGCGCTGCCTGATCTCCGGCATGGCCGGCAGCAAGCAGGGCTGGATCGAGGCGCCCTACTGTCCCTGCCCGGCCGGCCTCGCGCAGGTCGCGGCCCAGGTGATCGCCATCGAACCGGGCCGCATTGCGCTGGTCCCGGGCCTGAGCGATGAGCACGACGGCGTCCCCGATGTGATGCGCGGCGAAGAAATACAGCTCTTCGGCGCGGTGGCGCTGACAGGCATCCGGAACGGCGTCTTCGTGCTGCCCGGCACGCACAACAAGTGGGTGCGCGTGGCCGATGGCCGCGTCACCGGATTCCGCACTTTCATGACCGGCGAGTTCTACGCGCTGCTGTCGACGCATTCGATCCTGTCGCGCACGATCGATGCGTCGGCGCCGCTGGACGAAGCCGCGTTCCTGCAGGGCGTGACGCAGTCGGCCAACAACGAAGGGCTGCTGCACAACGCATTCGGTGCGCGCACGCTCGCGCTGTTCGAACGCATGTCTGCAGCCGACCTGTCGAGCTATCTCTCGGGCCTGCTGATCGGCGAAGAGCTGCGCACGCAATCGCTGCGCGCGGCCGGCGAAGTGGTGCTGATCGGCGCCCCTGCCCTGACCCAGCGCTATGCGCTGGCCCTCCATGCCGGCGGCGTGGCCAGCCGCGCCCTGGGCGCCGAGGCGACCTGGGCTGGCCTCCACGCCCTGTACCGCACCCTGACACCATGAACCCACTCGACACCTTCCACGCCGCCATGCGGCAACTGCCCCTGGTTGCGATCCTGCGCGGCCTCACACCGGCCGAGGCGCCCGCCGTGGGTGATGCGCTGGTCGACGCCGGCTTTGGTTTGCTCGAGGTGCCACTCAACTCACCACAGCCGCTCGAGAGCATCGGGCTGCTGCGCCAGCGCTTTCCCGATGCGCTGGTGGGCGCCGGCACGGTGCTTACGGCGCAGCAGGTGCGCGACGTGCACGCCGCCGGCGGCGCGCTGATCGTCGCGCCCAACTTCAACGCCGAGGTGGTGGCCGAGGCGGCCAGGCTCGGCATGGTCAGCCTGCCCGGCGTGGCGACGCCCACCGAGGCCTTCGGCGCGCTGGCTGCCGGCGCCACAGGGCTCAAGCTGTTCCCGGCCGAGGCGGCATCGCCCGCAGTGGTCAAGGCCTGGCTTGCCGTGCTGCCCAAGGGCACGCCGCTGATGCCAGTGGGCGGCATCACGCCGGCCAACATGGCTGAGTGGCGCGAGGCGGGCGCGACCGGCTTCGGCATCGGCTCGGCGCTCTACAAGCCGGGCAAGTCGGCCGATGCGGTGCGCGAAGACGCGCAACGCTTCGTCGCCGCCTGGACCGGCACCGTGCACGCATGAACGTCGACCGCACCATGCACCTCGTTTCGACACCCAGCGCCGACGCCCAATACGCGAGCCCTCTCGTTCGCCAGTTGCGCGAAGACCTCGCGCTGGCGCTGCGCGCCGCCGCGCACCACGGCCTGTCCGAAGGCGTGTGCAACCATTTCAGCGTGATGCTGCCCGGCACGCAGGACCGCTATCTCATCAACCCGCGCGGCCTGCATTGGAGCGAGATCGGTGCCGACGACATCGTGCTGATTGACGTGCGGGGCGAGGTGCTGGCCGGCCGGCACCGTGTGGAACCGACCGCCCTTTTCATCCACGGCGCCATCCACCGCATCACCGGCCATGCCGTGGTGTTGCACGTGCATTCACCGTATGCCACGGCGCTGACGCTCACCGTCGATCGCGCGCTCGACCCGACGCTGAGCCAGAACGCGATGCGCTTCATGAATCGCCTTGCCGTCGATTCCGAGTACAACGGCCTCGCGCTCGACGATGCCGAGGGCGAGCGCATCGCCCGTGCCATGGCGGGCAAGGACGTGGCGTTTCTGGCCAACCACGGCGTCGTGGTGGCCGGCGCGACCATCGCCCACGCTTACGACGACCTGTACTACCTCGAGCGTGCGTGCCTGCACCAGGTCATCGCGCAGTCGACCGGCCGGCCGCTCGCACCGGTCGACGCTGCATTGGCCGCACGCGTTGCCGCACAGGTGCAGAGCGAGCGCGAACAGTCGGACCTGTTCTTCGCGTCGCTGCGGCGCATGCTGCCGGCGCCAGCGGCACGCCTCTGACCGATCAGGCCGCGTAGGCCGGCGTGGCGCTCGACAGGCTCTGCTTGATCTGCCGGCTCACGTCGTCGGCGAGCACCTCGAACAAACCCGCCTCGACGCCTTCGAGCGCGACGCGCGCGACGTCGGCCGGCGACGACTTGGGCGCGTCGAGTCCGCGGGTCATGTCCGTGTCCATGTAGCCGACGTGCAGCGCCACCACCTGTGTGCCTTGCGCGCGCAGTTCGTTGCGCAGGCCGTTGGTGAGCGACCAGGCCGCCGACTTCGATGCGCTGTAGGTTGCAACGCTCGGAAAGCTCACCCAGCTCAGCGCCGACAGCACGTTGACGATCGCGCCGCCGCCGTTCGCTGCCAGCACCGGCGCGAAGGCGGCCGACAAGGCCCAGGGCGCGAAGAAGTGGGTCTCGAATTCGGCGCGCGCGTCGCCCACTGCGGTCGGTGACGAAAGCAGGCTCGCACCGCGCGAGATGCCCGCGTTGTTGATCAGCAGCGTCAGGTCGCCGCAGGCGCGCACAGCGGATGCGATCTGTGACGCGTCGGTGACATCGAGCGCGATCGGCACCACGCCGGGCAGCGTGATGCTGGCTGGATCGCGCGCAGCGGCGTAGACCTTTCGCGCGCCGGCAGCGAGCGCCGCTTGCGCGAAAGCGAGGCCGAGGCCGCGGTTGGCTCCGGTGACGAGAACGACGGAATCTTGGAGCTTCATGTTGACTTTCGCAAAGGAAGAATCGGGAGGATGAAAAGGCGAGCAAGCGCTCAGGCACTTCGAAAGCGCTGCATCAGCGCACGCGGCGTGCGCGGCCAGCCGACACGGCCAAACCACGCACCGCCGGCGATCGCCGACGCGATGACGGTGCCGTAGACGACCAGCGCGACGCCTTGTGCGACGAAGACCGAGGTGAGGTTGCCGCTCCAGCGCAACGCCAGCCAGCCGCCCAACCCGGCCACGACCAGGCGCGCGAGATTGCCGACCACCGGCCAGTACAGCCGGCCGGCGCCCTGCGACGCGAAGTACAGCACCAGGCCGACGCCGAAGAAACCGTAGAACGGGCCGACCGCGTGCAGGTAGTGCGTCCCGGCCTCGAGCATGGCGGGGTCGTTGCCGAAGAGCAGCAGCCACGGCCGCGGAAAGAGCGCGGCGGCCAGGCCGATCGCTTCGGTCAGGCCGAAGGCCATGGCCGCGCCGACCCAGGTGGCGCGCAACGCCCGCTCGCGCTGGCCCGCGCCGATGCAGGTGCCCACCATCGCCAGCAGCGGCGCGCCGAAGCCGAAGACCAGCGGCACCAGCAGGTACTCCAGCCGCGACGCCGTGCCATAGCCGGCGATGGCGCTCGGGCCGAACTGGCCGGCCAGCGCGGTGGCGATGCCGATCGCCAGGTTGGTCGCCACCGTCGACACCGCGCCCAGCAACCCGACGCGCAGGATGTCTCGAAACAGCGGCCAGCGCAGGGTCACGCCGGTGAGCGACACCTTGAGCAGGCTGCGCGGCGAACGCAGGTAGGCCAGCAGCGCCAGCGTGCCCAGCAGGTAATACAGCAGCAGCGCGATGGCGCCGCCGGCGATGCCGAGCCCCGGCATCGGCCCCCAGCCGAAGATCAGCAGCGGCGACAGCGGGATCAGCAGCACCACGCCGGCCACCGTCACGTTGGCGGGCACCGTCATGTTGCCGGTGCCGCGGATCACGGCCGCCAGCGAATTGAAGAGCCACACCAGCACCGCGCCTGCAAACACCCAGTGCGAATACGCCAACGCGGCCTCCAGCGACGCGCCGGTGCCGCCCATCAGCGTGTAGAGCCAGCGCCCGCCGAGCAGCAGCGCCAGCGTGAACACGGCGCCAAAACCCAGTGCCACCACGACGGCGTGCAGCACCAGCGCATCGGCATCGGCACGACGCCCGCCGCCCAGCGCACGCGCGATGGCCGAGGCGATGCCGCCGCCCATCGCGCCAGCCGACGTCATCTGCATCAGCATGACGATGGGGAACACCAGCGCCATGCCGGCGAGCGCATCGGTGCCGAGCTTGCCGACGAAGTAGGTTTCGATCAGGCCGACGGCGGCCTGCGCCACCATCACGATCACGTTGGGAACAGCCAGGCGCAGCAGCGTGCGGCCGATGGGCGCCTCCAGCAGGAGGCGCGTGCGCGGGTCGACGGTGCTCATCGCGTTCGCCTCAGACAGCCGCGGCGCCGAGCACCGGACGTGCCACCGGTGCCTCGCGGATCGGCAGGTTGATGAGCGCCGCACCCACGGCCAGCGCGATGTCGATGTACCAGACGATGTCGTAATTGCCGGTGGCCTGGAACACCGCGCCACCCAGGTAGGCGCCGAGGAAGCCGCCCACCTGGTGCGCCAGCATCGCCACGCCGAAGAGCATCGCCATGTTGGCCGGCCCGAACATCTTGGCGACCAAGCCCGCCGTCGGCGGTACGGTCGACAGGTACGTCACGCCCATCACCGCGGCGAAGATCAGCATCACTGCCGGCGTCTTGGGCGCGAGCAGGAACGCCAGCACGGCCGCGCCACGCACTGCGTAGAGCAGCGACAGCAAGGACTTCATGCGCCAACGCCCCACCGCCCAGCCCATCCCGAGGCTGCCGACGATGTTGAACAGGCCGATGATCGCCAACGACCAGCCGCCGATTTCCGGTGGCAGACCACAGGCCGCCACCACGCCCGGCAGATGGGTGGCGAGAAAGGCGACGTGGAAGCCGCACACCAGAAAGCCCAGGCTCAGGTAGCGGTAGCTCGGCGTCGCCAGCGCCTGCCCGATGGCTTCGCGCGCGGTGAGCGCCTTGCGGCCAGACGCCGCTGCCGCAGCCGCGGCGATCGCCTTCGAGTTGCCCTTGAGGATGAACACCGCCGGCAACGCCAGCAGCACCAGCAGGCCGAGGCCCTGCATCGCGCCCGCCCAACCGAAGGCGGCGGTCAGGCCCAGCGCGATGGGTGCCATCGCGAACTGCCCGAACGAGCCGCCCGCATTGACGATGCCCGTGGCCAGGCCGCGCCGATGCGCCGGCACCAATCGCGTGGTCGCCGCCATCAGCACCGACGGGCCGGCCATGCCGGCGCCCCCAGCGGCCAGCACGCCGATGGCGAAGATCAGGCCCGCGGTGCTGGTCATGAGCGGCGTGATCACCGTGCCGACCACGATCAGCAGCACGCCGATGACGATCACTCGCCCGGCGCCGATGCGGTCGGCCACCGCGCCTGCGAAGGGTTGAGTCAGCCCCCACCACAGCTGGCCGAACGCAAAAGCCAGGCTGATGCTGCCGATGCCCAGGCCGGTGGACGTGTTCACCGCCGACAGGAACAGGCCCATGGTCTGTCGCACGCCCATGGTCAACGCGAAGGTACCGGCCGCGGCCAGCAGCACCAGCCACAGGGCGTAGCGCGCGACCGGCGCCGTACTGCCAGCGGCGGGGTTCGTCGGGGCGTTCATGCCTTGGCTCCCCGGTGCGCCACGGTGTCGTCGCCCTCTTCGTCGGTGAGCCCGGCGCGTTGCAGCGCGGCGATGTTCTCGTCGACCAGCGCATGCAGCGCGTGCACGCGTTCGATGCCCAACAGCGCATTCATCTCGTTCTGCGCGGTGCGCCAGAGGCGCTGCGCTTCGGCGCGCTTCTCGCGCCCCGCGTCGGTGATCGAGATCAGTCGGCTGCGTGCATCGGCGCCCTCGTCCTGGCTCAGCCACCCGGCCTGCACCAGCGGCTTGAGGTTGCGCGTGAGCGTCGAGGCGTCGAGGTTGAGCGCCTGCGCCAGGTCGGTCGGCCGCAACGGCCCGCGCGCCAGCACGTTGGTGAGCAGCGAGTACTGCGTGGTCTTGAGGCCGCTGGCCGCCATGTGCGCGTCGTAGTGCCGCGACACCATGCGCGTGAGCCGGCGCAGCCTGAAGTTGGTACAGCCTTGCGGCAGGTCGGGGGAAGTCATGCAAACGATTGTAGCTACAATCATTGCATATGCAACTTTAACTGGAGAACAGCATGTTGGACGAGACCCTGGCGCGATGGATCGAAGAAGAGAAGGCCGTCGTCGCACAGCTCGAAGCGGGCCCGGGTCCCGGCGTGCCGAGCTTCGAGCAGATCGAGGGCAAGGCCGGCCTCGACGTCATGCAGGACATGATCGCCGGGCGCCTGCCCTATGCCGCGATTGCGCAGACGCTGGACTTCACGGTGATGGAAGTGCGCTCCGGGGTCGCGGTGTTCCAGGGCACGCCGCTGGCGAAGCACCTGAATCCGCTGGGCACGGTGCACGGCGGCTGGGTCGCGACACTGCTCGACTCCGCGCTGGGTTGTGCCATCCACACGATGATGCCGCCCGGTCGCGGCTACACGACGGCCGAGCTCGGCGTGAACTACGTCAAGGGGCTCACGCCCAAGGTGCAGCGCGTGCGCGCCGAGGGCAAGGTGATCCACTGCGGCCGGCAACTGGCCACCGCAGAGGCGAGGCTCTTCGGCCCCGACGGCACGCTGTACGCGCACGCCACCACGACCTGCCTGGTGTTCGAGATCGTCAGGCGCTGAGACGCTCGGGCGCACCGAATAGACGGGGTCGTCGTAGGCTCAATCGTCGGCGGCCCTGCGCCGGCCATTGATAATGATTCTTATCCGGCACCCGTTGCCGATCACCCCGGGCCGGCCCGCGCCGCCCCCTTGGCCCTTCCAGGAGATCTTCTTCATGACCGACCGCCATCCAGCGACCGGCCGCAGCCCCTTGCGCGCCCTGAGCCTTTTCGCCACGACCGCCTGCATGGCCGCGGCCGTGCTGCCGGCGCACGCGGCCGAATCGCTGACGCTCTACACCACCCGCGAGCCCGGCCTGATTCAGCCGCTGCTGTCGGCCTTCACCGCCACCACCAAGATCGAGGTCAACACGGTCTTCGTCAAAGACGGCCTGCTCGAACGCGTCAAGGCCGAAGGCGCCCGCTCGCCGGCCGACGTGCTGATGACGGTCGACGCCGGCAACCTGCTCGACCTGGTCGAAGGCGGCGTCACGCAGCCGGTGAAGTCGGCCGCGCTCGAGTCGGCCATTCCTGCCAACCTGCGTGGCGCCGACGGCCAGTGGTTCGCGCTGTCGATGCGCGCGCGCGTGCTCTACGCCGAGAAGAGCCTGAAGCTCGGCAACTTTCGATACGAAGACCTCGCCGACCCGAAATGGAAAGGCAAGGTCTGCATCCGCGCCGGCCAGCACCCCTACAACACCGCGCTGATCGCCTCGTTGATCGCCCACGACGGCGAAGCCAAGACCGAGCAGTGGCTGCGCGGCGTGAAGGCCAACCTGGCACGCAAGGCGACCGGCGGCGACCGCGACGTGGCCCGCGACATCCTGGGCGGTATCTGCGACATCGGCCTGGCCAACTCGTACTACGTGGGCCAGATGAAGTCGTCGAAGGCCGGCACCGACGCGCGCAAGTGGGGTGACGCCATCCAGGTGATCCGCCCGACCTTCGCCAACGCCAAGAGCGGCGGCACGCACGTCAACATCAGTGGCGCCTCGGTCGCGAAGAACGCGCCGCAGCGCGCCAACGCAGTCAAGCTAATCGAATTCCTCGTGTCGGATTCGGCGCAGTCGCTGTACGCGCAGGCCAACTACGAATACCCGGTGCGCAAGGGCGTGGCGCTCGACCCCATCATCGGCCAGGCCATCGGTGAACTGAAGATCGACCCGCTGCCGCTGACCGAGATCGTCAAGTACCGCAAGCAGGCCAGCGCACTGGTCGACAAGGTCGGCTTCGACCAGTAGGACTGTGGCTCGCCCCCAGGCTGCGGCGCACTGCGTGTCGCCTTCGCCAACCCCCTGCCGGGGGCGACACCGGTGGGCCGGCGGAGCCGGTTCCGCGGTGTCTCTGGAACAGATCGAGCGCACCGTCGCGCACTGGATCTGATGAATCGTCTTCGTCGACCTTCGGGCCTACGCGTAGCGGGGCCGCTCTGGCGCTTCACGTCGCTGGCCATCGCGTTGGGCGTGCTCGCGCCGGTGGCGACGCTCGCATGGCTGGCGCTCGGCGCCGACCTTTCGCACTGGGCACACCTGGCGCGTCACGTGCTGCCGCACGCCGCGCTCAACACTGCGATGCTGCTGACCGGCGTCGGTACCGTGGTGCTCGTCGTCGGAACGGGCTGCGCCTGGCTGGTGAGCAGTTGCGACTTTCCCGGCCGGCGCGTGCTGCACTGGGCCTTGCTGCTGCCGCTGGCGATGCCGACCTACATCGTCGCCTTCGCCTACCTCGACCTGCTGCACCCGATCGGCCCCGTCCAGGGCGCAATTCGATGGATGCTCGGCTACGACAGTCCGCGCCAGTTCCGGCTGCCCGACCTGCGCTCGATGGGCGGGGCGATCTTCGTGCTCGGTTCCGTGCTCTACCCGTACGTCTACATGACGGCGCGTGCGATGTTCATGACGCAACCGGCTCACCTGATGGAGGCTGCACGCACGCTGGGCGAAGGGCGCCTCGGCGCCTTCTGGCGCGTCGCGCTGCCGCTGGCGCGTCCGGCGCTCGCGGTCGGCCTGAGCCTGGCGCTGCTCGAAACGCTCAACGACATCGGCGCGTCCGAGTTCCTCGGCATTCACACCCTCACCGTGTCGGTCTACACGACCTGGATCACGCGCTCCGATCTGGCCGGCGCTGCACAGATCGCCTGCGCCATGTTGCTGGTCGTGGTCGCGCTGGTGCTGCTCGAACGCCACGGCCGGCGGCACCAGCGCTTCGGCTCGACCCAACGCATGCGCGCGATGCAGCCGCGGCCCTTGCGCGGCGCCGCGGCATGGGCCGCCACGGCAACGGCGGCACTGCCGGTGTTGATCGGCTTCGTCGCACCGGCGGCCTACCTGGTCTGGGAAACCGTGAAGCGGCTGCGCACCGGATCGGGTGTCTCGCAGGGCCTGATCGCCAGCCTGGGCAACACGCTCGCCCTAGCGCTCGGCGTCACGCTGATCGCGGTAGCGGCGGGCCTGGTCGTCGCCTGGGCGTCGCGCAACCACGGCTCGGTGCCAAACCGCGCGCGCTGGCAGGCGCGGGTGGCCACGCTCGGCTATGCGCTGCCGGGCACGGTGCTCGCCATCGGTCTGCTCACCCCCGCGCTCGCCTTCGACGCCCGACTGGCCGACTGGTTGCGCCTGCCCGGTCTGCCGTTGATGGGGCTGGGCGTCGTGCTGGTGGTGGCTTGCGTCATCCGCTTCCTGGCGATGCCGGTGGGCGGCATCGAGTCCGGCCTGTCGCGCATTCCCCCGGCGCTCGAACAGGCGTCGCGACTGCTCGGCGAAAACGCCGCCGGCACGCTGCGCCGCGTGCACCTCCCGCTGCTGCAGCCCGCCATCGCAGCGAGCGCGCTGCTGGTCTTCGTCGATGCGATGAAGGAACTGCCTGCCACGCTGCTGCTGCGGCCTGCCAATTTCGACACCCTCGCCACCTGGCTCTACGCCGAAGCCGCGCGCGGCACCTACGAGGAAGGCGCCATCGCGGCGCTCGCCATCGTCGTGGCCGGGCTGCTGCCGGTGGTGCTGCTGGCGCGCACGCAGTTTCGCAGCGCACCGGCCGCAGCCCTACACGACCGACTCCCATGACCGTCGCCCTCCACATTCACGACCTCCAGCTGGGCTACGACGGCCCGCGCGGGCTGCACACCGTCGTCGACGGCTTCTCGCTCGCGCTCGACGCCGGCCGCATCGGCTGCCTGCTCGGACCCTCGGGCTGCGGCAAGACCACGGTGCTGCGCGCCATCGCGGGCTTCGAGCCTGCGCGCGCGGGACGCATCGAACTCGGCGACGTGCTGCTGTCGACGCCGGGCACACACCTGCCGCCGGAGCATCGTCGCGTCGGCATGATGTTCCAGGAGTACGCACTGTTCCCGCACCTCACGGCCGCGCAGAACGTGGGCTTCGGCTTGCGGCGCCAAGCGGCCGTCGCGCGCGCTGCGCGGGTGGCCGAGATGCTGGCGCTGGTCGGCCTGGCCGAAGCCGGCGCGCGCTTTCCGCACGAACTCTCCGGCGGTCAGCAGCAGCGCATCGCGCTGGCTCGGGCGCTGGCGCCGGCCCCGGCGCTGCTGCTGCTCGACGAGCCCTTCTCCAACCTCGACGGCGCGACGCGCGAGCGCCTCACGGTCGAGGTGCGCGACATCCTGCATCAGGCCGGCCAGACCGCCGTGCTGGTGACGCACAACGAGCGCGAAGCGCAGGTGATGGCCGACCGCATCGGCACCATGCACAACGGCCGGCTCACGCGCTGGTAGCGGGCGCCGCGGGTCGGCGAAGGTTCGCCTCGACCCAGCGCACGATGTCGGCCGTGCCCATCGCGCCGGCCTGCCGCGCGATCTCGCGGCCACCCTTGAACAGCGCGAGCGTCGGGATGCTGCGAATCTGAAAACGCGCGCCCAGCGTCGGCACCGCTTCGGTGTCGACCTTGGCGAAACGCACGCGCGGCTCGAGCTTGGCGGCCGCGGTCTCGTAGCCCGGCGCCATCTGGCGGCAGGGGCCGCACCACGGCGCCCAAAAATCGACCAGCACCGGGATCTCGTTGCGCGCCACGTGGCGGTCGAAAGCGGCCTCGTCCAGCGCCGTCGAATGCCCGGTGAACAGGGGTTGATGGCACTTGCCGCAATCGGGCGAGCTCGCGAGCTGGTCGGCCTGGACGCGATTGGTGGTGTGACAGTGCGGGCAGACGATGTGCAGTTTCTCGGTCGAGTCGGTCATGGGCGGTCCTGGGGATTCCAGCGCAGCTCGGGGCGACGGCTGCCGATTGCAAGGGCCCGCCGGGACGACAACGCCCCCTGCGGAGCGACGAGCCCGCGGGCGTCGCACAATCGGCGCTTTCGAAAACCAACGGACCCACGAGATGCGACTTCTCCACACCATGCTGCGCGTCGGCAACCTGCAGCGCGCCATCGATTTCTACACCCAGGTGTTGGGCATGCAATTGCTGCGAACGTCGGAGAACCCCGAGTACAAGTACAGCCTGGCCTTCGTCGGCTACGAGGGCAACCCGGCCCAGGCCGAGATCGAACTGACCTACAACTGGGGCACCGAAACCTACGAGATGGGCACCGCCTACGGCCACATCGCGCTGGGCGTGCCCGATGCGTACGCGGCCTGCGAGAAGATCAAGGCGGCGGGCGGCAACGTCACGCGCGAGGCCGGACCTGTGAAGGGCGGCAGCACGGTGATCGCCTTCGTGACGGACCCGGACGGCTACAAGATTGAACTGATCCAACGCAAGGAAGGCGCCGAGGGCGGCGGCCTGCGCTGAGCCGGTCCGCCGACGTCGATCAGCAGCCGAGCAAGTCTGCCAACGCGCCGATGTCCCGCGCGTGCAGCGTGTTGTCCGGATGCGCCGACACGTCCTTCGGCCGGTTCGCGCCGAACTCGTGCGGGCGCTCGATGTAGGCGGAGCGCAGGCCGCAGGCGCGCGCCGCGGCCAAATCGTCCTGGTGCGCAGCCGCCAGCATCACCTGGCCTGGAGACGTGTCGAACACCGCCGCCACGCCCAGGTAGGTGCGCGGGTCCGGCTTGTAGGCCTTGAAGACCTCGGCCGACAGTACGCAGTCCCAGGGCAAGCCGGCGTTCTTCGCCATCTCGGTGAGCAAACCGATGTTGCCGTTCGAGAGCGTGCAGACGATGTACTTCGACTTGAGCCGCGTGAGGCCGGCGACCGCGTCGGGCCAGGCCGGCAGGCGGTGCCATGCGCGGTTGAGCTCGCGCTTGCCGGCGGCGTCGATGTGCGTCACGCCGAAGTCACGCAGCACGCCCTCGAGGATGTTCAGGTGGAGTTCGTCGATCAGCGTGAACCCGCCCTCGCCGGAAGCGATGCGGTCCATCACGGCCCGCATGGCGGGCTGGTAGCCGGCGCGCCATGCCAAGGCGAAGGCGCTGCCGTCGACACCGGGCAAAAGACGCTCGACCTCAGAGGCGATGCCGCCGTGCCAGTCGACCACCGTGCCGAAGACGTCGAAGGCGATGACCTTCAGATCGTCGAAATCGGGCTGCGCCTGCATGGCGTTCAGCGCGACAGCTGCGTGGCTTCGCGCGCCAGCTGCTCGATGCGCGCCCAGTCGCCCTGCTGGATGGCATCGGTCGGCACGATCCAAGAACCGCCGACGCAGGCCACGTTCGACAGCGCCAGGAACTCGACCGCATTGCCGGCATGGATGCCGCCGGTCGGACAGAAGGTCACGTCGCCGAACGGGCCTTGCCATGCCTTGAGCATTGGCAGGCCACCGGCCTGCATCGCGGGGAAGAACTTGAGCTGCTGGTAGCCATCTTCCTGCGCATTCATGATCTCGCTGCCCGTCGCCACGCCGGGCAGCAGCGGCAGGCCGAGGTCGCGGCAGGCCTTGCCGACAGCCGACGTGTAGCCCGGGCTCACGCCGAACTTGGCACCCGCCAACAGCGAGGCCTGCGCATCGGCCGCGCTGCGGATGGTGCCGGCGCCAGCCACGGCTTCAGGCACTTCCTTGGCGATGAGTTCGATGCACTGCAGCGCCTGCGGCGTGCGCAACGTGACTTCAAGCATGCGGATGCCGCCGGCCACCAGCGCGCGCGCCAGCGGCACGGCATGCGCCACGTCGTGCAGCACGATCACCGGGATCACCGGGGCGTCGCGCATCACGTCGAGCGCGGTCAATTTGTCTTGGTTCAAAGCCATGAACAGGCTCCCTCTTCTGCGGTTAGTGCGTTGCGGCGCATGCCGGCGAACAGTTCACGGCCCAGGCCGCGGCCGTCGGCCTCGCGTTGTTCGTCGGGCATGGTCGCGGTTTCGCGCTGCGCCCATTCATCGTCGGGCAGCAGCACCTGCAAGGTGCCGGCCACGCCGTCGAGGCGGATGACATCGCCGTCGCGCACCTTGGCGAGCGGGCCCCCGGCGGCCGCTTCGGGCGACACGTGGATGGCGGCCGGCACCTTGCCCGACGCGCCGCTCATGCGCCCGTCGGTCACCAGCGCCACGCGGAAGCCCTTGCCCTGCAGCACCGACAGCGGCGGCGTGAGCTTGTGCAGTTCGGGCATGCCGTTGGCCTGCGGGCCCTGCCAGCGCACCACGCACACCACGTCGCGGTCGAGCTCGCCGGCGGTGAAGGCCTTCTGCAACGCGGCTTGCGAATCGAACACGCGCGCCGGCGCTTCGATGATGTGGCGGTCGTCGGGCACCGACGACACCTTGATCACGCTGCGGCCCAGGTTGCCCTTGAGCAGCTTCAGACCGCCCGTAGCGCTGAAGGGCGCGGACACGGGACGCGCGACCGCCTCGTTCTTCGACGGCGCCGCCGGCTCCCAATGCAGCACGCCCTCGGCGGAGGGCTCGCCCTGCATCGTGGGCACGTTGGCGAACTCGGCGATGCCGCCGGCACGCACCGTGAGCACGTCGCCGTGCATGAGGCCCGCGCCGACCAGCTCGCCGATCACGTAGCCGGGACCGCCCGCGTCCTGGAAGGCGTTCACGTCGGCGCTGCCGTTCGGATACACCCGCGTGAGCAGCGGCACCACGTCGGACAGCTCGGAGAAATCGTTCCAGTCGATCACGATGCCAGCCGCCCTCGCCACCGCGACCCAATGGATCAGGTGGTTGGTCGAGCCGCCGGTGGCCAGCAGCGCCGCCATCGCGTTGACGATGGCGCGCTCGTCGATCATCTTGCCGATCGGCGGGCAACTGAACGCCTGCGTGGAGGCCTTGCCGAGCACCGTGCGCACCGCCTCGCGCGTGAGCGCCTCGCGCATCGAATCGCCGGGCTGGATGAAGGCCGTGCCGGGCACGTGCAGGCCCATGGCCTCGAGCAGCATCTGGTTGCTGTTGGCGGTGCCGTAGAAGGTGCAGGTGCCGGGCGAATGGTAGGCCGCCATCTCGGCCTGCATCAGGCCCTCGCGGCCGACCAGCCCCTGCGCCGCCTGCTCCCGCACCTTGGCCTTGTCGCTGTTCGACAGGCCCGAAGGCATGGGGCCGGCCGGGACGAACACCGTGGGCAGGTGGCCGAAATGCAACGCGCCGATCAGAAGGCCGGGCACGATCTTGTCGCACACACCAAGCATCAGCGCGGCATCGAACATGTCATGCGTGAGCGCGATCGCGGTGCCCATCGCGATCACGTCGCGGCTGAACAGGCTGAGCTCCATGCCCGGCGTGCCCTGCGTCACGCCGTCGCACATGGCCGGCACGCCGCCAGCGACCTGCGCCGTGGCGCCGAGGCGTCGGGCCTCGTGCTTGATGATGTCCGGGTAGCCCTGGTACGGCTGGTGGGCCGAGAGCATGTCGTTGTAGGCCGTGACGATGCCGATGTTGGGCGCGCGCTCTGCGACGATCCTCAGCTTGTCGTTGCTCGGCACCCCGGCCACCGCGTGGGCCACGTTGGCGCAGCCCATGCGGTCGGAGCCGCTGTCGCGGTGCCCGTAGGCATCGATCTGTTCGAGGTAGGCGGCGCGGGTGGGCGCGCTGCGTTCGCGGATGCGCCGTGTGACGTCGCGGACGATGGGATGTGGGGTCATGGCTCCTGTCGCTCTGCCGGGGTGCCGCCGCGCGGCCTCGGCTTGGAGGTGCATCGTACCAAGCGCCCATGAAAAAGCCCGGCCGGGGCCGGGCTTGCCAGGGGGCGCGGCTCGGTCAATCGAGCAGCTTCACCTCGACGCGGCGCGCCTGGGCGTCGTTGCCGGAACCGGTGCTCACGGCCGGCTTCTGCAGGTCGACCTTGTCGGTCGGCACACCTAGCCCGATCAGCACGTCGCGCACGGTCTGTGCACGCAGCTTGGCGAGGTCTTCGTTGATCTTCGGATCGCCGGTGGTGTCGTGGAAGCCGGAGACGACTGCCTTGCGGCCGCCCTCGACGCCCTTGATGACCGTCGCCAAGGCCTCTGCAGCGCCGGGCGCCAGGTCGGCGCTCGCGGTGGCGAAGTAGAAATTGACCACGCCGCCGGTCACCTGGATGCTGGCGCCTTCGGGAATCACCACCGTCACCGTCTCGGTCGTGACGGTGGAGCCGCTCGCGGCCGGGGCGGTCGCTGCAGTCGGCTCGACAGGCTCGGCGGAGCCGACCATCGTCACCGGCAGCGACGCGCCCTGCTGCGCGTCGGCTGCGGCGTCACCGCCCATGCCGTAGTTGAAGACCGCGACACCGACCACGGTGAACACCGTCAGAGCGATCAGGGCGAAAAGGAAACCGAGTGCGAAGCGCTGCTGGCTGTCGTCGTCGCTGCTGGATGACATGCGATGTTCTCCGAAGGAAAGAGGCCGGTAAATAATGGGTTCGTGATCCATGACCGCGAAATTGTAGGTGCCCCGCCGCCGCCGCCCGACGGAGAGCCGGTTCTGACGTCCCGCAACGCCGGCCCGTCGGGCCTGGAGCCGGTGGCGCGGCCGGTGCGCGACCCCCAGCCGCTGCTCGATCGCACCATCGGCGAATGGGGCGGGCACGACGACCTCTGGCTCTTCGGCTACGGCTCGCTCATCTGGCGGCCCGACTTCGACTTCACCGAGCGCCGCGCGGCCCGGGTGCATGGCTGGCATCGGGCACTCAAGATGTGGAGCCGCGTCAACCGCGGCACGGTGCAGCACCCCGGCCTGGTGTTCGGGCTGCTGTCGGGCGGCAGCTGCCAGGGCATGGTCTTTCGCGTGCCGGCCGCTGACGGACTGGAAACGCTCGGCCGGCTCTGGCTGCGCGAGATGCCCACGGGCGTGTACGACCCCCGCTGGCTCGACTGCGTCACGCCCGGCGGCCGCGTGCGGGCGCTGGCCTTCACGCTGTCGCGGCGCAGCCCGAATTTCACCGGCGAGCTCAGCGATGCGCGTTACCGCCAGATCTTCCAGAGCGCCATCGGCCGCTACGGCACCTCGATCGATTACGCGCGCCAGACGCTGATCGAACTGCAGCGGCACGCCATCCACGACCGGGCGCTGGCGCGGCTGGTCAGGCTGGCCGAGGACGAACTGTCGGCACTGGCCGATTGCAGCGCCGCGACAGGCTCGCTATACATGAACGGTGGTCAGGCAGCGGCACCCGCGTCAGGGTCCGAGCCAGCAGCCAGCGATCGATCTGAATCCGACACTTTCCAGGAGAAACCATGAGCCTTCATCCTCGTTCCCTCGCCCTCGTCGCATTGGCTGCGGGCCTGCTTGCCGGTTGCGCCACCATGGGTGGTTCGGGTGCGGTCGCCGACCTCGCTCCCACCGCGGCCATCACCCCGAATCCCACGATGGGCAAGGTGACGTTCACCTCGCTCGAACACGGTCTGCGTGTAGCCGGCGAGGTACGCGGCCTGCCACCGAACACGGAGCATGGCTTTCACATCCACGAAAAGGGCGATTGCGGCGACAACGGCAATGCGTCGGGCGGGCACTTCAACCCGGCCGGCGGCGTGCATGGCAAGTTCGCCGCGCCCGGCGCCCATGCCGGCGAGCTGCCGAGCCTGATGGCCGATGCCAGCGGCGTGGCGCGCTTCCGTGTCGACGTGCACTCGATTTCGCTGGCCGACGGTGCTGCCAACAACGTCATCGGCCGGGCGCTGGTGGTGCACCGCGACCGCGACGACTTCACGACACAACCGGCCGGCAATTCCGGGCCGCGCATCGCCTGCGCGGTCATCGCGAAGGGCTGAGTCCCCGCGCGGCCAGCAGCGTCTCGGCCGCGGCCAGATCGGCAAGCGTGTCGATGTCGGTGATGATGCCGGCGTCGTCCACCGCCAGGTCGACCACCTCGTCGCGTGCACGCAGCGCCTGCAGCACCCGCGCCGCGCCTCGCTCGCCAGATAAAGCGAAAAGCGCTTCGCGCGCAACCGCATTGAAGGCCACCGGGTGGCCGCGTCGGCCTTCGTAGTGCGGCTGCACTGCCCAGGCCCCGGCCGACAAACGGGTCGCCACACGACGCAACGTCTCTGGCAGCACCAGCGGCAGGTCGGCGGGCAGCACCAGCCAGCCGGCAGCTTCGGGCGTTGCGCGCACCGCAGCCGCGAGCGAATCCCCCATGCCAGGATGGCCCACGTCCTCCAGATGCCAAGCCAACCCGCTTGCCCGCACCGCGTCGAGCGTGTGTTCGAGCACTGGCTTGCCGCCGAGCGGCGCCGCCAGCTTGTGGACGCTGCCCCCCGACGCGCGAAAGCGCTCACCGCGGCCGGAAGCAAGCACGATGACGGTGGGTAGATCGGAAGGCAATGGGGTCATGGGCGAAGTATCACGTGCATGCCATGGTGCGCCGACAATCGTGCGATGACCTCTCCCAACGACCACCTCGCCGCGCTGCGCAAGAGCTACGAACGCGCCGAGCTCGACGAAGTCCACAGCGCCGCCAACCCATTGCAGCAGTTCGAGCGGTGGCTCGGCGAAGCCATCGACGCGAAGGTGCCCGAGCCCAATGCCATGACGCTGGCCACCGTCGGCAGCGACCTGCGGCCATCGACCCGCATCGTGCTCATCAAGGGCTACGACGCACGAGGCATCGTCTGGTACACCAACTACCTGAGCCGCAAAGGCCAGGAATTGGCCGGCAACCCCTATGGGGCGCTGCAGTTTCACTGGGTCGAACTGGAGCGCGTGGTGCGCATCGAAGGCCGCGTCGAAAAGGCCGATGCCGCCGAGAGCGATGCCTATTTCGCCAGCCGGCCGCTCGACTCGCGCATCGGCGCCTGGGCCAGCCCGCAGAGCGAAGTGATATCGGGACGCGAGGTGCTGGTGAAGAACGCCGCCGTGGCCGCCGCCCGGTACCTGCTGGCGCCACCGCGCCCGCCGCACTGGGGCGGCTACCGCCTGGTGCCCGAACGCTGGGAGTTCTGGCAGGGTCGAAAGAGCCGCCTGCACGACCGGCTGCATTACCGCCAGGACGCCGACGGCTGGCTGCGCGAGCGGCTTGCGCCCTGAACCTCTGCGCATCTCGACGGGCACTTGGGGTGGTCGGGGTTGCGCGGCGCGCACCTACATGCACTCGCGAGACATGGGGCCCGCCGCAATGCGCCGCCGAGTTCCTAGAATGCGCCCTCCTGTCGCTCTTGCCTGCCCCACGTGTCCGATCGCCTCCCCGTCCTTCCGCAATACGTCCTGCCCAAGCAGGCCCTGACCTCGTTCGCCGGGTGGGTCGCCGGCCGGGAGCGCGGCGCCGTCACCACCTGGATCGTGCGGCGCTTCGTGGCCAAGTACGGCGTGAACATGGCGGAAGCGCTCGACAGCGACATCGCCAGCTACGCCAGCTTCAACGACTTTTTCACTCGCGCGCTGAAGCCCGGTGCCCGGCCCATCGCCCAAGCCGACCTGGTGTCGCCAGTGGACGGTGCCATCAGTCAGTTCGGCACCATCGACGACGACCAGATCTTTCAGGCCAAGGGCCACCATTGCACGGCCACGGCCCTGGTGGGCGGCGATGCCGCGCTGGCGGCGACGTTCGCGCACGGGAGCTTCGCGACGATCTACCTCAGTCCGCGCGACTACCACCGCATCCATATGCCGTGCGACGGCCGGCTGCGCCGCATGATCTACGTGCCCGGAGAGCTGTTCTCGGTGAATCCGACCACCGCCCGCGGCGTGCCGGGCCTGTTCGCACGCAACGAACGCACCGTGTGCCTGTTCGACGGGCCGCGCGGCCCCTTCGTGCTGGTGCTGGTCGGCGCAACGATCGTTGGAAGCATGGCCACGGTGTGGCATGGCGTCATCAATCCGCCGCGTGGTGGCGAAGTGCGCGATTGGCGCTACGACGACCAGAACATCACGCTCAAGCAAGGCGAAGAAATGGGGCGCTTCCTGCTCGGCTCGACCGTCGTGATGCTGTTTCCCAAGCCCGCGCTCGCCTTCAATCCAGGTTGGGCACCAGGCGGAGCAGTTCGCCTGGGTGAAGTCATGGCGAACCATGTCGCGTCTTGAGGTCGACCTGCCGCAAGCCGCGCCACACGGCGCGACGCAGCTACCAAACTCGTAGCACCGCGGGGACTGCGCTATAGTCGCCGGCCCTGTTCGAGCCGCGCCGCCATTGCCCCGAGGAGACGATTTCGATGAGTTCCAAGGAAAACGCAGCCGTCAATCAGCTGCTCGCGTTGCTGGAGGCGCGCTACGCCCTGCGGGTACTCTGGGCGCTGCGCGACGGCCATGCGCAGACCTTCAGACTGCTGCAAGACAGCGTGGGCGGCATCACGCCCAACACGCTCAATACGCGCATCAAGGAACTGCGCGAAGCCGGCTTGGTGATCCACGGCGGCGATGGCTACAGCCTCACGCTCAGCGGGCAGGACCTTCTCAAGCGGCTGTCGGACCTGCAGGCCTTCGCGGGCAAGTGGCAGGCGGCGCAAGTCAAGAAAGCCGCGGCGGTCGCAGCCAGCGGCTCCGCCGTCGCTGCCCCGCCCCATGCCGGGACGGACGCACCGCCCGCACCCGCTGCTGCCGCGGCCACGTCATTTCCGTCCCACTGAGCCTTCGGCGCATCGACCGGCCGACGGCATCCCGTCCTGCAAGTCCCGCGACGCGCCTCGTTAAACTGCCGGCCTTCTTCCATCCCATTCATTCAAGGAGCGCTCATGCCCACCACCCCTTCCGGCCTGCAATACGAAGACACCGTCGTCGGTGATGGCGCCGAAGCCAAGCCCGGTCAGCACGTGCACGTGCACTACACCGGCTGGCTCTACAACGACGGCGTGCAAGGCGCCAAGTTCGATTCGAGCCGCGACCGCAACGACCCGTTCGCGTTCTCGCTGGGCGGCGGCCAGGTCATCAAGGGCTGGGACGAAGGCGTCGCCGGCATGAAGATCGGCGGACAGCGCACGCTGGTGATTCCCGCCGCACTGGGCTACGGTGCCCGTGGCGCCGGCGGCGTGATTCCTCCGAACGCAACCTTGAAGTTCGACGTCGAGCTCCTGGACGCTCATTGAGCCCACGGGGCGCCGCCCGGCGCCCCGCTGTCCGGTCTCGGTGCCGGAAACGCAGCGTTTCCTGCCAGCGGCTTGATGAAGCCGCATTTTTTTGTCTTGAAAAACCTTTCTGCCGACCCCAGTTGGCTAGCAATCGTTTCTTTCACGGCCGATCCCACGGTTTTTGAGCATGTCAGACCCTAAAAATCCCGAACTGAACCCGCAGACCCTGCAAGGCGACCCGAGCCCCGAAGAGCTGGAAGCCGCGCAATTCGCCAACGAGGCCGACGCACAGGGCGAACTCGCCACCCTCCAAGCCGAACTCGCTGCGCTGCAGGCCAAGAACGCAGAGCTCGCTGACCAGTATCTGCGCGCCCAGGCCGACGTGCAAAACGCCCGCCGCCGCGCCGACGACGACATCAGCAAGGCTCGCAAGTTCGCCGTCGAGTCCTTCGCCGAGAGCCTCCTGCCGGTGACGGACAGCCTGGAGGCCGGGCTCGCCATCCAGGACGTCACGCCCGAGCAGATTCGCGAAGGTGCCGAGGCCACGCTGCGCCAGCTCAAGAGCGCGCTGGAACGCCACAAGGTGATCGAAATCGCACCGCCCCCCGGCACCAAGTTCGATCCGCACCAGCACCAGGCCATCTCCGTGGTGCCCACGCCCGGCCAGGAGCCCAACACCATCGTCGGCGTGCTGCAGAAGGGCTACACCATCGCCGACCGTGTATTGCGGCCTGCGCTGGTGACGGTCAGTTCGGCCGGCTGATCGCGCACAAGAAACCCACAGGAAATCCCCGCTTCATCCCTTGAATCGCGCCGGGTTATCCACACGTTCACAACAACTCAATTTCAGCATTCAGGAGCAGACACCATGGGCAGAATTATCGGCATCGACCTTGGCACCACCAACTCGTGCGTCTCGGTCATGGAGGGCAACACGACCCGCGTGATCGAGAACTCGGAAGGCGCGCGCACCACGCCGTCCATCGTGGCGTACCAGGAAGACGGCGAAGTGCTGGTTGGCGCCGCCGCCAAGCGCCAGGCCGTCACGAACCCGCGCAACACGATCTATGCCGTCAAGCGCCTGATCGGCCGCAAGTTCGAGGAAAAGGAAGTGCAGAAGGACATCGACCTGATGCCCTACACCATCTCCAAGGCCGACAACGGCGACGCCTGGGTGGAAGTGCGCGGCAAGAAGCTGGCACCTCAACAGGTCAGCGCCGAGATCCTGCGCAAGATGAAGAAGACCGCCGAAGACTATCTCGGCGAGCCGGTGACCGAAGCGGTGATCACCGTGCCGGCCTACTTCAACGACAGCCAGCGCCAAGCCACCAAGGACGCCGGCCGCATCGCGGGTCTGGACGTCAAACGCATCATCAACGAGCCCACGGCTGCAGCGCTGGCCTTCGGCCTGGACAAGCAGGACAAGGCCGATCGCAAGATCGCCGTGTATGACCTGGGCGGCGGTACCTTCGACGTGTCGATCATCGAGATCGCCGACGTCGATGGCGAGAAGCAGTTCGAAGTGCTGTCGACCAATGGCGACACCTTCCTGGGTGGCGAAGACTTCGACCAGCGCATCATCGACTACATCATTTCCGAGTTCAAGAAAGAACAAGGCGTCGATCTCGGCAAGGACGTGCTCGCGCTGCAGCGCCTGAAGGAAGCCGCCGAAAAGGCCAAGATCGAACTGTCGAACGGCGCCGCCACCGACATCAACCTCCCCTACGTGACGGCCGATGCCTCGGGCCCGAAGCACCTGAACATCAAGCTCAGCCGCGCCAAGCTCGAAAGCCTGGTTGAAGAGTTGGTGGAACGCACCATCGCGCCCTGCCGCACCGCCATCAAGGATGCCGGCGTGAGCGTGTCGGACATCAACGACGTGATCCTGGTTGGCGGCATGACCCGCATGCCGAAGGTGCAGGAGAAGGTCAAGGAGTTCTTCGGCAAGGAGCCGCGCAAGGACGTGAACCCCGATGAAGCCGTGGCCGTCGGCGCCGCCATTCAGGGCCAGGTGCTCTCGGGCGACCGCAAGGACGTGCTGCTGCTCGACGTGACCCCGCTGTCGCTCGGCATCGAGACCATGGGCGGCGTGATGACCAAGATGATCGTGAAGAACACGACCATCCCGACCAAGTTCGCGCAGACCTTCTCGACCGCCGAAGACAACCAGCCGGCCGTGACGATCAAGGTGTTCCAGGGTGAACGCGAGATCGCCTCGGGCAACAAGGGCCTGGGCGAGTTCAACCTCGAGGGCATTCCGCCGGCAGCGCGCGGCACCCCGCAGATCGAGGTGAGCTTCGACATCGACGCCAACGGCATCCTGCACGTCGGCGCGAAGGACAAGGGCACCGGCAAGGAAAACAAGATCACCATCAAGGCGAACTCGGGCCTTTCGGAAGACGAGATCCAGAAGATGGTGAAGGACGCCGAACTCAACGCGGCCGACGACAAGAAGAAGGTCGAGCTTGCGCAGGCCCGCAACCAGGGCGAAGCCATGGTCCACAGCGTGAAGAAGTCGCTCGGCGAACACGGTGCGACCCTGGAAGCCGGCGAGAAGGAGAAGATCGAAGCCGCGATCAAGGATGTCGAGGAAGCCCTGAAGACCGAGGACAAATCGGCCATCGAGGAAAAGACGAACACCCTGATGAGCGCGAGCCAGAAGCTCGGCGAGAAGATGTACGCCGATGCGCAGGCTGCGGCCGGTGGCGCAGGCGGTGCAGCAGGTGGCCCCGAAGCGGCTGCCAGCGCACCGGCCGACGACAACGTGGTCGACGCCGAAGTCAAGGAAGTCAAGAAGGACTGATTTTCCGGTCCTTTCCGAGGCTGGACCACCCCCCACGGGTGATCCAGCCTTTTCCGTTTCAGCCACCGCTCCTGACGACCCGCACCCATGGCCACCAAACGCGACTATTACGAGACCCTCGGTGTTCCCAAGAACGCCAGCGAGGAAGAGATCAAGAAGGCTTATCGCAAGCTTGCGATGAAGCACCATCCCGACCGCAACCAGGGCGATGGATCCAAGGACGCCGAGGCGAAGTTCAAGGACGCCAAGGAAGCCTACGAGATGCTGTCGGACCCGCAAAAACGGGCGGCCTATGACCAGTATGGCCATGCCGGGGTCGACCCGAACATGCGCGGCGGACCGGGCGCGGAAGGCTTCGGCGGCTTCGCCGAAGCCTTCGGCGACATCTTCGGCGACGTGTTCGGTGGCGCGCGCGGCGGCCGTCAGGCCAGCGGTCGACAGGTCTTCCGGGGCGGCGACCTGAGCTACGCGATGGAGATCACGCTCGAGGAAGCGGCCGACGGCAAGGACGCCCAGATCCGCATTCCGAGCTGGGACGACTGCGCCACCTGCAGCGGCAGCGGTGCCAAGCCCGGCACCAAGCCGATCACCTGCACAACCTGCCACGGTGCCGGCGCGGTGCAGATGCGGCAGGGCTTCTTCAGCGTGCAGCAGACCTGCCCGCAATGCCACGGTACCGGCAAGATCATTCCCGAGCCGTGCGCGACCTGCCATGGCCAGGGCAAGATCAAGAACAACAAGACGCTGGAAGTGAAGATTCCCGCGGGCATCGACGACGGCATGCGCATCCGCAGCACCGGCAACGGCGAGCCGGGCACCAACGGCGGGCCGCCGGGTGATCTGTACATCGAGATCCGCCTGAAGAAGCACGAACTGTTCGAGCGTGATGGCGACGACCTGCATTGCGTGGTGCCGGTCAGCATCACCACCGCGGCGCTCGGTGGCGAGATCAACGTGCCGACGCTCAAGGGCGCAGCGGCCATCGACATTCCCGAAGGCACGCAGAGCGGCAAGCAGTTCCGCCTGCGCGGCAAGGGCATCAAGGGCGTGCGCGGAAGCTACCCCGGCGACCTGTACTGCCATGTGCGCGTCGAGACGCCGGTCAAGCTCACCGAGCATCAGCGCAAGCTGGTGAAGGAGCTCGACGAGTCGTTGAAGAAAGGCGGCAACAAGCACAGCCCGACCGACAAGGGCTGGTTCGACAAGGCCAAGGAATTCTTCAGCTGATACCGGCGGCTGAGGCACGATCGAAAAGGGCGACCCGTGGGTTGCCCTTTTCTTTTGGTGATGTGCATAGGCACTTGCTGCCGACCGCGCGCCGGGCGGTGCTGAATCGTTCATGTTCGACAGGAACTTTGAGGCGGCGCCATTGTTCTGAAACGAACAGCGCGCACGCGGGTGCGTTCTTTGCTTTATGCTGATTCAGCAGTTTGGTCAGGGAATTTTTGCAGGGCAGTACGCCGTGCGCTAACGCCTTCAAGGCGGTTGCGGTCGACGCATGTTCTGCGGCAGATCCGGGGCTTCGGCCTCTTCGACTCGATGGAGGTTTTTCCATGGATGTGATCAGCAACTTTGCCGCTCGTTACGACCGCACGCGAGAAGAGGTCATCTCGCTGCAGGAGTACCTTGACATCTGCAAGCGTGACCCCGTGGCCTATGCCAGCGCGGCCGAACGCATGCTCAAGGCGATCGGCGAGCCTCAACGTGTCGACACGCGCAACGACCCTCGCCTCTCGCGCATCTTCGCGAACAAGGTGATCAAGATTTATCCGGCGTTCAAAGAGTTCTACGGCATGGAAGATGCCATCGAGCAGGTGGTTTCCTATTTCCGCCACGCCGCGCAGGGCCTCGAGGAGAAGAAGCAGATTCTTTACCTGCTCGGCCCGGTGGGTGGCGGCAAGAGCTCCATCGCCGAGCGGCTCAAACAGCTCATGGAGCACGTGCCCTTCTATGCCATCAAGGGTTCGCCGGTGAACGAGTCGCCGCTGGGTCTGTTCGACCCGGCCGAGGACGGCGAGATTCTCGAGAAGGAATACGGAATACCTCGTCGGTACCTGCAGCGCATCCTGTCGCCGTGGGCGGTGAAGCGGCTCGAGGAGTACGGCGGCGACATTCGCAAGTTCCAGGTGGTGAAGCGGTTTCCCTCGGTACTGCGACAGATCGGTGTGGCCAAGACCGAGCCGGGCGACGAGAACAACCAGGACATCTCCTCGCTGGTCGGGAAGATCGACATCCGCAAGCTCGAAACCTATGCGCAGGACGATCCCGACGCTTACTCGTATTCAGGCGGCCTGTGCCTCGCGAACCAGGGCCTGCTGGAGTTCGTCGAGATGTTCAAGGCGCCCATCAAGGTGCTTCACCCGTTGCTCACCGCCACGCAGGAAGGCAACTTCAAGGGCACTGAAGGTTTCGGTGCGATTCCCTTCGACGGCATCGTGCTGGCGCACAGCAACGAGAGCGAGTGGAAGGCGTTTCGCAACAACAAGAACAACGAGGCGTTCCTCGACCGCATCTACATCGTCAAGGTGCCCTACTGCCTGCGCGTGTCGGAAGAGATCAAGATCTACGAGAAGCTGGTGCGGACCTCCTCGCTGTGGGAGGCGCCGTGCGCCCCCGGCACGCTGCGCATGATGGCGCAGTTCTCGGTGCTCACTCGCTTGAAGGAGCCGGAGAACTCGAGCATCTTCAGCAAGATGCAGGTCTACGACGGTGACAGCCTGAAGGACACCGACCCCAAGGCCAAGTCGCTGCAGGAGTACCGCGACTACGCGGGCGTCGACGAAGGCATGAGCGGCGTGTCGACCCGCTTCGCCTTCAAGATCATCTCCAAGGTCTTCAACTTCGACAGCAGCGAGGTCGCGGCCAACCCGGTGCACCTGATGTACGTGCTCGAGCAGCAGATCGAGCGCGAGCAGTTCCCGGCCGAGACCGAACAGAAGTACCTCGCGTACATCAAGGAGCACCTGGCGGTGCGCTATGCCGAGTTCATCGGCAAGGAAATCCAGACCGCCTACCTCGAGAGCTACAGCGAATACGGCCAGAACATCTTCGACCGCTACGTGACCTACGCCGACTATTGGATCCAGGACCAGGAGTACCGCGATGTCGACACGGGCGAGGTGTTCGACCGCGTGTCGCTCAACGCGGAGCTCGAGAAGATCGAGAAGCCCGCGGGCATCTCGAACCCGAAGGATTTCCGCAACGAGATCGTCAACTTCGTGCTGCGCGCCCGTGCCGGCAACGCCGGGCGCAACCCGGCGTGGACCAGCTACGAGAAGCTGCGCACGGTGATCGAGAAGAAGATGTTCTCGAACACGGAAGAGCTGCTGCCCGTCATCAGCTTCAACACCAAGAGCAGCGCCGACGAACAGAAGAAGCACCAGGACTTCGTCGCGCGCATGGTCGAGAAGGGCTACACCGCCAAGCAGGTGCGGCTGCTGTGCGAGTGGTACCTGCGCGTTCGCAAGAGTTCCTGACGAATATGCAAACCCCCAGTCTTCGCGCACTTCGTGTCGCCACGCCAACCCCCTTGCAAGGGGCAGCGCCAGCGGCCCGGCAGAGCCGGTTCCGCGGCACTCCGCGCGAAGAGGGTTGAAGCGCAACGCAAGGTAGTTCATGGCCATGCTGCAACAGATCATCGATCGACGCTTGTCCGGCAAGAACAAGTCGATCGGCAATCGCGAGCGCTTCCTCAGGCGCTACCGGGGTCAGATCCGAGACGCGGTACGGCGCGCGATCAGCGGTCGCACCATTCGCGATCTGGAGCGCGGCGAGGACATCACGCTGCCCAAGCGCGACGTTTCCGAACCGGTGTTCGGTCATGGGCCGGGCGGCAACCGCGAGTATGTGCACCCGGGCAATCAGGAGTACCTCAAGGGCGACCGCATCAAGCGTCCGCCGGGTGGGGGCGGCGGCGGCCAGGGCAGCGGCGAAGCGGGCGACGGCGGCGAAGGCGAGGACGACTTCGTCTTCAAGCTCACGCGCGAAGAATTCATGCAGGTGTTCTTCGAGGACCTCGCCCTGCCCCACCTCGTCCGCACGCAGTTGGCCGAAGTGCCCGAGTGGAAGAGCCACCGCGCCGGCTTCAAGAGCGACGGCAACCCGAGCAGCCTCCATGTGGTGCGCTCGATGCGCGGCGCACTGGCACGGCGCATCGCCCTGGGTGGCGAAGACCGCGTCGCCCTGTTGAAGATGCAGACCGAGTTGTTGCAGTTGCGCGCCGAACCGGGTGCGCACGAGCCGCCGCTGTCCGAGCGCATCGGCGATCTGGAAGCGCAGATCATCGAGCTGCGTCGCACCGCCAAGCATGTGCCCTACATCGACCCGATCGACCTGCGCTATCGCAACCGCGTGCGGGTTCCGGTGCCCAGCGCCAAGGCGGTGATGTTCTGCCTGATGGACGTGTCGGGCTCGATGGACGAGGCCCGCAAGGACATGTCCAAGCGCTTCTTCATGCTGCTCTACCTGTTCCTGACGCGGCATTACGAGAAAATCGACCTGGTCTTTTTGCGGCACCACACGCAGGCGCAGGAAGTGAGCGAGGAAGAGTTTTTCCACGCCACCGAAACCGGCGGCACAGTGGTGTCGAGCGCGCTTGTGCTGATGGACGAGATCATCCGCGCGCGCTACCCCAGCGGCGAATGGAACATCTATGGCGCGCAGGCCAGCGACGGCGACAACTGGCACCAGGACAGCGGCCGCTGCCGCCAGATGCTCGAAGAGTCGATCCTGCCGATGGTGCGCTACTACGCCTACGTGCAGGTGGCCGACGCCGAGCAGAACCTCTGGCAGGAATACGCGCAGCTCGAGGGCGTGCGCCCCAACTTCGCGATGCGCAAGGTGGCGAGCGCGCAGGACATCTATCCGGTGTTTCGTGAACTGTTCAAGAAGGAAGGAGCACAGGCATGAGCGGCATCATCGGGTCGACCGACGCGAAGGCCATGCTGACTTCGTCGCCTGCAGTGCGCGCGTCCGAGCCGCTGCCGAGCCCATCGGACTGGACCTTCGACCTGATCGAGACGTACCACCAGGAAATCCGCAAGACGGCGGAGTCCTTCAAGCTCGACACCTATCCGATCCAGCTGGAGATCATCACGGCCGAGCAGATGATGGACGCTTACGCCAGCGTGGGCATGCCCGTCATCTACCGCCACTGGTCGTACGGCAAGCAGTTCATCTCGACCGAGAAGAACTACCGGCGCGGCGCCATGGGCCTGGCCTACGAGATCGTCATCAATTCCGACCCGTGCATCGCCTACCTCATGGAAGAGAACACCATGGCGATGCAGGCCCTGGTGATCGCGCACGCGGCCTATGGCCACAACAGCTTCTTCAAGGGCAACTACCTGTTCCGCATGTGGACCGACGCGTCGTCGATCATCGACTATCTCGTCTATGCGCGGAACTACGTCGCCGAGTGCGAGGAGCGCTACGGCGTCGATGCGGTCGAGGAACTGCTCGACTCCTGCCACGCGCTGATGAACTACGGCGTGGACCGTTACCGCCGCCCGCAAAAGCGTTCTCTGGCTCAGGAAATCAGCCAGCGTGCCGAACGCGAGCACCATCTGCAGCAGCAGGTCAACGACCTCTGGCGCACCGTGCCGAGGCGCGTCGAGACGGCGGCCGATGCCGACGTGACCCGCCGCTTTCCGAACGAGCCGCAGGAGAACCTGCTGTACTTCATCGAGAAGAACGCGGCCCTGCTGGAGCCCTGGCAACGCGAAGTGGTGCGCATCGTGCGCAAGGTGGCGCAGTACTTCTACCCGCAGCGCCAGACGCAGGTCATGAACGAAGGCTGGGCCACCTTCTGGCACTACACGCTGCTCAACACAATGTACGACAAGGGCCAGTTGGGCGACGGTCTCATGATGGAGTGGTTGCGCTCCCACACCAGCGTGGTCTACCAGCCGCCGGTCGGCCACCGAGCGTACAGCGGCATCAACCCGTATGCGCTGGGCTTCGCGATGTTCACCGAGCTGCGTCGCATCTGCGAGAAGCCGACCGACGAAGACCGCCGCTGGTTCCCCGACTACGCCGGCACCGACTGGCTCAAGACGCTCGACCACGCGATGCGCAACTACAAGGACGAGAGTTTCGTCGGGCAGTTTTTGAGCCCCAAGACGATGCGCGACTTTCGCCTCTTCGCGGTGCGCGACCACGCTGACGATCCCGAACTGGAGATTGCCGCGATCCACGACGACCACGGCTACCGGTCACTGCGCGAATCGCTCTCGCGCCAGTACGACATCGGCAGCCGCGAACCGGACATTCAGGTCTGGAACGTCGACATGCGCGGCGACCGTTCGCTCACGCTGCGCCACGTGCAGCGCAACGGCCAGCCGCTGCGCGACGACACGCACGAGGTGCTCAAGCACGTGACGCGCCTGTGGGGCTTCGACGTGCGGCTTGAGAGCGTCGATCCGCAAGGGCGCGTCACGCTGCGCGAAACAGCCTCCGTGCCGCGCCACCGCTGAATCCGCGCATCAACGCGGCAGCGTGAGTGCCTTGCGCGCGGCCAGTGCAGCGTCGCGCGCCCCGCAGCCTTCGATGTGGTCGTTGACCAAACCCATCGCCTGCATGAAGGCGTAGACCGTGGTCGGGCCGACGAAACTCCAGCCGCGCTTCTTCAGGTCTTTCGACATCGCGATCGATTCGGCCGAGGTGGTGAAGGTGCGCAATTCCGCGAGCGTGACCTGCTTCGGTCTCGATGAAGGCGACGGTTCAAACCGCCATGCATAAGCTGCAAGCGACCCGAACTCCTCGCGCAATTCCAGCACACGCTTCGCGTTGTTGATCGTCGATTCGATCTTGCCGCGGTGGCGCACGATGCCGGCATCGGCCAGCAGGCGTTTCACGTCGGCATCGCCGAAGCGCACGACCTTCTCCGCCTCGAAGTTGGCGAAGCCCGCACGGAAGTTCTCTCGCTTGTTCAGAATCGTCAGCCAGCTCAGGCCCGCCTGGAAGCCTTCGAGACAAAGTTTCTCGAACAGCCGTCGCTCGTCCGTCACCGGAAAGCCCCATTCATGGTCGTGGTAGTGCTGGTAGGCCGGCGTCGCCTCGCACCAGCTGCAACGCAGCGCGCCGTCGGCGCCCGCGAAAAGCCCGTCTGCGCGGGCCCCGGCGTCAGACATCGTCGTTCAGCCGCACCAACGCGTCCATCGACAGCGCATAGCCCTTCACGCCCAGGCCGACGATGATGCCGCGCGCCGCCGGCGAGATGTACGAGTGGTGGCGGAAGCTCTCGCGCGCATGGACGTTCGAGATGTGCAGTTCGATGACGGGCACGCTGGCGCCCTTGATGGCGTCGTGCAGCGCGACCGAGGTGTGGGTGTAGGCGCCGGCGTTCAGCACCACGCCGAGCATGCGGCCGGCCGCCACTTCGCGGCCCGCCTCGTGCAGCCAGTCGACCAGTGCACCTTCATGGTTGGTCTGCCGACATTCGACCTCGACACCGAGCCGCGTGCCGGCTTCGGCACACAGGCGCTCGACGTCGGCCAGCGTGTCGCTGCCGTATTGCGCCGGCTCGCGCGTGCCGAGGAGATTGAGATTGGGACCGTTGAGGACGAGTATTTTCTTCATGGGTGACGCTCCATTGCCGGGCATCTTATAGTGCCCTTCCGACGCATTCTTCTTGCAACGCAGCCTCATCCCTCATGAAAACCAAAGCCGCCGTCGCCTGGCAATCGGGCCAACCGCTCACCATCGAAACCGTCGACCTCGAAGGGCCGAAGTTCGGCGAAGTGCTCGTCGAGATCAAAGCCACGGGCATTTGCCACACCGACTACTACACGCTGTCGGGCGCAGATCCCGAAGGCATCTTTCCCGCCATCCTCGGCCATGAGGGCGCGGGCATCGTGGTCGACGTCGGCCCCGGCGTGACCACGCTCAAGAAGGGCGACCACGTCATTCCGCTCTACACACCGGAATGCCGTCAGTGCAAGTTCTGCCTGTCGCGCAAGACCAACCTGTGCCAGTTGATCCGCGGCACGCAGGGCAAGGGGCTGATGCCCGACGCCACCAGCCGCTTCAGCCTCGACGGCAAGCCCATCTTTCATTACATGGGCACCTCGACCTTCAGCAACTACACGGTCGCGCCGGAAATCTCGCTGGCCAAGATCCGTGAAGACGCGCCCTTCGACAAGGTCTGCTACATCGGCTGCGGCGTGACCACGGGCATCGGCGCCGTGATCTTCACCGCCAAGGTGGAAGCGGGCGCGAACGTGGTCGTGTTCGGCCTCGGCGGCATCGGCCTGAACGTGATCCAGGGCGCCAAGATGGTGGGCGCCGACAAGATCATCGGCGTCGACCTGAACCCCGAGCGCGAGGCGATGGCCCGCAAGTTCGGCATGACGCACTTCCTGAACCCCAAGGACATCGAGGCCGCCGGCGGCAACCTCGTCGACGCGATCGTGCAGCTGACCGACGGCGGCGCCGACTACAGCTTCGAGTGCATCGGCAACACCAAGGTGATGCGGCAGGCACTCGAATGCACGCACAAGGGCTGGGGCCGCAGCATCATCATCGGCGTGGCCGAGGCCGGTGCGGAAATCAGCACCCGCCCGTTCCAGCTGGTGACCGGTCGCCACTGGGAAGGTTCGGCCTTCGGCGGCGCGCGCGGCCGCACCGACGTGCCGAAGATCGTCGACTGGTACATGGAAGGCAAGATCAACATCGACGACCTGATCACGCACACCATGCCGCTCGAAGACATCAACAAGGGCTTCGACCTGATGAAGCGCGGCGAGTCGATCCGCGGCGTCGTGCTGTATGACTGAAGCGATGCTCGGCCCGCTGCGCCGCGTGCGTGCGGGCGTGCTGGACATCGCCTTCCACGAGAGCGGCCCGGAGAGCGGCCCGCCCGTCGTGCTGCTGCACGGCTTTCCCTACGACGTGCATGCCTACGCCGAGGTGGTGCCGATCCTCGCCGACGCGGGCTGCCGCGTGGTCGTGCCCTATCTCCGCGGCTTCGGCCCGACGCAGTTCATCGACGACGCCACGCCGCGCTCCGGCGAGCAGGCGGCGCTCGCCAGCGACCTGCTCGCGCTGCTCGACGCACTGCGCATTCCGCAGGCGGTGCTGGCCGGCTACGACTGGGGCGGCACCGCCGCCTGCGTGGCCGCGGTGCTGTGGCCCGAGCGCTGCGCGGGCCTGGTGTCCTTCAACAGCTACAAGGTGCAGAACATCGCGCAGGCCGGCGAGCCCGCGCCGCCGGAGAACGAGTTTCGCTACTGGTACCAGTGGTACTTCCACACCGAGCGGGGTCGCGCCGGCCTGGCGCAAAACCGCCGCGCGCTGTGCCGCCTGCTCTGGACGCTGTGGTCGCCCACCTGGGCCTTCGACGACGCGACCTGGGAGCGCAGCGCGCCGGCCTTCGACAACCCCGACTTCGTCGACATCGTGATCCACTCCTACCGGCACCGCTACGGCCAGGCCGAAGGTGACCCGGCCTACGCGGCGCTGCAAGCGCAGCTGGCGCAGATGCCGACGGTCAGCGTCCCGGCGATCACCTTCGACGGTGAAGACGACGGCGTGATGGCGCCCGAAGGCACCGCCGACCAGGGCCACCACTTCACCGGCCCGCGCACGCACCACCGACTGCCGGGCGTCGGCCACAACATGCCGCAGGAGGCGCCACAACGCTTCGCCGAAGCGGTGCTCGAACTCACCGCGCCACTGCGTCGCGCCACCCCCTCCCCTGAATGACCGAATCCTTGAAAACCCTCTCTGAACACCGCTGCTTCGGCGGCACCCAGACCTTCCATGAACACGACGCGCGCGAGATCGGCCTGCCGATGCGGTTCTCGGTGTTCTTGCCACCCCAGGCCGCAGAAGGCCCGGTGCCGGCCGTGCTCTACCTCGCCGGCCTGACCTGCAACGAAGAGACCTTCATGGTGAAGGCCGGCGCACAGCGCCTCGCAGCCGAGCTCGGCCTGGCGCTCGTCGCGCCCGACACCAGCCCGCGCGGCGCCCATGCGCCGGGTGAATCGGACAGCTGGGACTTCGGCGTCGGCGCCGGCTTCTATCTCGATGCGACCGAGGCGCCGTGGTCGGCGCACTGGCGCATGGAGAGCTACCTGATCGATGAATTGCTGCCGCTGCTGGGCACCGGTTTTCCCATCGACCCGCAGCGCATCGGCGTGTTCGGGCATTCGATGGGCGGGCACGGCGCGCTCACGCTCGCGCTGCGCCACCCGGGCGTCTTCGCGTCGCTCTCGGCGTTGGCGCCGATCTGCGCACCCACGCGCTGCCCGTGGGGCGAGAAAGCCTTCACCGGCTATCTCGGCGCCGACCGCTCGCGCTGGCTGGAACACGACGCCACCGTGCTGATGGAGAACCAGCCCGTGGCGCCCTTCCCGTCGGGCATCCTGATCGACCAGGGGCTGGCCGACAAATTCCTGCTCGAGCAATTGCACCCGCATCTCTTCGAGGCCGCCTGCCAAGCCATCGGGCAGCCGCTGGCGCTGCGCCGCCACGACGGCTACGACCACGGCTACTACTTCATCCAGAGCTTCATGGCCGACCACCTGGCCCACCACGCCGCGGTGCTCAAGGGCTGAAGGCCCGACGACACGCCGCACCGCTCGAACTCTGCCCAGGACACCCGATGAACACCGCGCCCCCGCCCCTCCCCACGCGCGAGGAGATCGCCCTGCTCGACACCTTCGTCGGTCTCGAGCTGCGCGACATCGAGGTGGTGTCGACGGCGCTGCAGGCCGAACAGGCGCTGGCGGCGCTGGGCACGCTGCGCGTCGTCGGCTTCGACACCGAGTCGAAGCCCACGTTTCTCAAGAACGAAGTGTCGACCGGCCCGCACACCGTGCAGCTCGCCTCGCTCGAACGTGCCTGGGTGTTCCAGTTGCACGACCCGGTCTGTCGCGCAGCGGCGGCCAGCCTGCTGGCGTCGAGCGCACTCACCAAGGTCGGCTTCGGCCTGGCCGGCGACCGCACGCAGATCCGCCACACGCTGGGCATCGAGCCGCAGGCCATCGTCGACCTCGACACGGTGTTCAAACGGCGCGGCTACCGCAACTCGGTGGGCGTGAAGACGGCGGTGGCGGTGGTGTTCGGCCAGCGCTTCGTCAAGTCGCGCAAGCAGACCACGTCGAACTGGGCCGGACGCCAGCTCACCGAAGCACAGGTGCGCTACGCGGCCAACGACGCGTACGCCGCGATGCGGGTGATGGACGCGCTGGGGCTCGACCCGGCCAAGCTCACGCCGATGCCGCTGTCGGCCTGAGAGCGCTTGCGCGCTGCGAGCGCAACGCCGACCGGCGCCGAGTCGGCGCGGGCGTGGCGTCACTACAATCCCGCCCCTTTGCCAGTTACCCGGAATCCCGCACCCCATGGACATCGTCGTCAACGAAGAACTCAAGGCCTACATCGATCCGCTGACGCCGGAAGAATACGAATCGCTGGAGCGCAGCCTGCTCGCCGAAGGGTGCCGCGACGCGCTGGTGCTGTGGGGCGACGTGCTGGTCGATGGCCACAACCGCTACGGCATCTGCCAGAAGCACGGCCTGCCTTTTCAGACGGTGCAGAACGCGCGCTTCCGCACGATCGCGGACGTGCACCTCTGGATGATCGACCAGCACCTGGGCCGCCGCAGCGTGTCCGACTTTCAGCGCGGCGTGCTCGCGCTGCGCAAGCGCGAGATCGTCGCCGAGCAGCGCGCCCGCGCCGCGACGGCACCTGCTGTTTCGCAGGGCGATGCCGACGAAGGCCCGCCCTTCGACGCTGACGACGCACCCTACGCCGTGCCGCCTGCCGCGCCACTCGACAGCCGCGAGGCGATCGCGCGAGCTGCGCGCCTGAGCAGCAACCAGGTCGTGATGATCGAGAAGATCCGCAAGCAGGCCGCGCCCGAACTGGTCGCCGCGTTGAAGTCCGGCGCCATCTCGCTCAATGCCGCCGCCGCGGTCGCGAGTCTGCCGGCCGACGAGCAGGCGGCTGCCGCGATGGCTGGCAAGGACGAGCTCAAGCAGGCTGCCAAGCGGGTGCGCGACGCCAAGCGACGACCGCGCGACGACGGCGACGCACCGGCGTCATCGGCCTCATCGGCGGATGCTGCCGACCACGGCGACGAACTGCAGACGCTGCGCGCTCGCGTGGCCGCGCTCACGGCAGAGAACGCGGAACTGCGGGCACAACTCGCGGCGCTGCGCATCGGCACCTGACACCGACCGCGACGGCCGGCTTGCCTTCCACCCCAGCACCCATCCCCCACGCCGACGAGGTTTCACCATGCTTCAAATGCGCCCCGGTTGCGAATGCTGCGACCGCGACTTGCCCGCCGATTCGACCGATGCTCGCGTGTGCTCGTTCGAATGCACCTTCTGCAGCGACTGCGCCACGCAGCGGCTGGCCGGGCGCTGCCCGAATTGCGGTGGCGAGTTGCTTCAACGCCCCCGTCGGCCGGCCGAGAAACTGGCCAAGTCGCCGGCCTCGACCGAGCGCGTGTTCAAGCCGGCTGGTTGCTCGGCCGCGTCCTAGCCCGCGGCCGCGACATGGCGGCCCGCGACCGGCCGCACGGGATCAAAACAGGCTGCCCTGCCCCGCCACGCCCGGCGGACGGAAGGCGCCGAGGTCGAGCGCGATGCGCTGCCGGTTGAATCCGATGCGGTTCGTCGCCTTCTCGAAACGCTGGCGAATCAGGTCGGCCCACAGGCCGCTGCCCTTCATGCGGGTGGCGAAATCGGCGTCGTAGTCCTTGCCGCCACGCATCTCCCGGATGCGCGCCATGACACGGGCCGCGCGATCGGGGTAGTGCAACTCCAGCCATTCCTTGAAGAGCGGCGCGACCTCCCAGGGCAAGCGCACCACGGTATAGAAAGCGCAGCGAGCGCCGGCCTCCCATGCCGCCTCGAGCACCTGCTCCATGTCGTCGGTGATGAACGGAATCTGCGGTGCCACGCTCACGCCCACCGGCACGCCGGCTTCGGCCAGCGTGCGGATGGTCCGCAGCCGACGGTGCGGCGCCGCGGCGCGCGGTTCGAGCTTGCGGGCGAGTTCGGCGTCAAGCGTGGTCACGGTGACATACACCGCCGCGAGCCGCTTGGCCGCCATGGGCGCGATGAGGTCGAGATCCTGCTCGACCGCGCTCGACTTGGTCACGATGCCGAACGGATGGTTGGTTTCCGACAGCAGCGCGATGACCGAGCGCGTAAGGCGCAATTCGCGTTCGATCGGCTGGTAGCAATCGGTCGCAGTGCCGATGGCGATGTGGCTCGGCCGATAGGCCTTGCGCCCGAGCTCGGCGCGCAACACCTCGGCGATGTTCCGCTTGGCGATGAGCTTGGTTTCGAAGTCGAGCCCTGGCGACAGGTTGAGGTAGCTGTGCGTCGGCCGCGCGAAGCAGTAGATGCAGCCATGCTCGCAGCCGCGGTAGGGGTTGAGCGATCGGTCAAACGGGATGTCGGGCGAGTCGTTCTCGCTGAGCACCGACTTCACGTCCTCGAAACGCACCTCGGTCTGTGGCGGCGCTGTGCCTTCGGCCGCACCTTCTTCCAGCGTCCCCCAGCCATCGTCGAAAGCATCACGCACGTCGCGCTCGAAGCGATGCGGCATCTGGGTGGCTGCACCGCGGCCCTTGAGGGCATGAAGGGGAATGTGAAAGTCTGGCATGAACACTGTATTTAAATACAGTCCCGATGGTCTGTCGAGAGGTTTGGGCGCGGCGCGGCGCGGTAAAGTTTGAGCCGAACCATTAGTTACATCCAACTGAAAAGGGAGCACAGGTCCATGGCAGTCTTTCGAACCTCTGAAACAGCACCCGGCGAATACGGCGATCTGTTCGAATTCCTGATGGAGGAGCTCAAGCTTTTCAAGCGCAAATTGGTCCTCATGCTGAAGCACGTGCAGACGGGCGAATCGATGGTGTACGAGCAGGCGTGGTACGACTTCCACCTGAAGGAACGATTGACGCAGCTGATGAAGGCCGACGACTATGCGGCGATCGCCCAGCTGCCCATCAACAAGAATGGGCAGACCGGCATCTACATCGAGACCCGCTACGTCAAGTCGGGCAAGCTCGTCGGGCTGCAACTCGTCGAGGCCAGGCCCCATGAAGGCGGCCGCTATGTCGGGCTCACCCCAGCAGTGGTGTTCACGGACGCTGACGGCGAGCGCATGCTGCCTTTCGCACAGAAGCTGAAGTAAGGCCGGTTGCGCTGCGCGCTCGATCACGTGCAGCGGCGTGCGGCTTGCTTCGGGACGGGAGGCGATTCACGCGGCGAACGGGCCCCGTTGGCCAAGTGCGTTTGGATGCCGGCCCGACGTAGCTCCTGTCCGACAGCGCAAAGGGCACTCGGCAGCACGAGGTCGACGACATGCGTAGGCTCCAATGAATGGCTCGCAAGTCGCCGTCGGAATTCTCCGGGCCGGCTGCGCAGGAGGAATTCACCCGTGCAAATAGATCACCATCGCCTGAGCGATCAGGACGTCTGGCTTTTCCGCGAGGGCACGCACGCGCAGATGCACCAAGCCATGGGATGCCAGATGCAACCCGACGGGGGCGCTTCGTTCGCCGTGTGGGCGCCCAACGCCAGTGCCGTGTCGGTCGTCGCCGACTGGAACGGCTGGAACGACCAGACCCTGAAGCTCGAACCGCGCAGCGACGGCAGCGGTATCTGGGAAGGTTTCTCACCTGACGCGACACGCGGCGCGGTCTACAAGTACCGCGTGTTCGCGCAGAACGGGCATTCGGTCGACAAGGCCGACCCCTTCGCCTTTTACGCAGAACACCCGCCCGCCACCGGTTCGCGTGTGTGGTCGCTCGAGTACGAATGGCAGGACGCGGATTGGATGGCGACGCGCGGCCCGAAGAACGCGCTGAACGCGCCGATGTCGGTGTACGAGTTGCATGCCGGCTCCTGGCAGCGCCAAGGTGGCGAGATGCTCGACTGGCGCGAACTGGGCGAGCGCCTGGGCGACTACATGGTCGACATGGGCTTCACGCACGTCGAGCTGATGCCGGTGACCGAGCATCCGTTCTACGGCTCGTGGGGCTATCAGACCACCGGTTATTTCGCGCCGACCGCGCGCTACGGCACGCCGCAGGACTTCATGGCCTTCGTCGACCACATGCACAGCCGCGGTATCGGCGTGCTGCTCGACTGGGTGCCCTCGCACTTTCCGACCGACGCGCATGGCCTGTCGGTTTTCGATGGCACGCACCTGTTCGAGCACGAAGATCCGCGCCAGGGCTTTCACCCCGAGTGGAACTCGAGCATCTTCAACTACGGCCGCAACGAGGTCCGCAGTTTCCTGATTTCATCGGCGCTTTTCTGGCTCGAGCGCTATCACCTCGACGGCCTGCGCGTGGACGCCGTGGCGTCGATGCTCTACCTCGATTACGCGCGCAAGCAGGGCGAGTGGATTCCCAACAAAGACGGCGGGCGCGAGAACCTCGAGGCCATCGGCTTCCTGCGCGACCTCAACCGCGCGGTGTACCGTGAACAACCCGACACGGTGTCGGTCGCCGAGGAATCGACCGCCTGGCCGATGGTGTCCCGCCCGACCGACATGGGTGGGCTCGGCTTCGGCATGAAGTGGAACATGGGCTGGATGCACGACACGCTCGCGTACTTCGCGAAAGACCCGATCCATCGCCAGCACCACCACCATCAGCTGACCTTCTCGCTGGTCTACGCCTTCAACGAAAACTTCGTTCTGCCTCTGTCGCACGACGAAGTGGTACACGGCAAGGGCTCGCTCATCAACAAGATGCCGGGCGACCCGTGGCAGCAGTTCGCCAACCTGCGCGCGATGTTCGGCCTGATGTGGGCGCATCCTGGCAAGAAGCTGCTCTTCATGGGGGGCGAATTCGGCCAACGCCGCGAATGGACGCACGACGGCGAACTCGAATGGTGGGTCACCGGCCAGGAAGGCCACGGCGGGCTCCAGCACTTCGTGCGCGAACTCAACCGTGTCTACAAGGCCGAGCCCGCCCTGTACGAGGTCGACTTTGCGCCCGACGGTTTCGAATGGGTCGAGGCCGACGACGCGCGCAACAGCGTGTTCGCGTTTCTGCGCAAGCCCGTCGATGGTGCGCCGGTGCTGGTCGTGTGCAATCTCACGCCCCTGCCCCGCACCAACTACACGCTGGGCGTGCCGCTCGCCGGCGAATGGCGCGAGATCGTCAACAGCGACGCGCGTGATTACGGCGGTGCCGGCTGGGGCAACCTGGGTGGCACCCGTACCTCCCCGCTGCCATCTCACGGCCGCCAGCATTCGCTGAATCTCACGCTGCCGCCTCTGTCCACCCTGATCCTGAAGCACGAGCCCCATGCCTAAAAGCACCCCGACCCCCAAGACACCGGCGCCAGCGAAGACGGTGAAGGCCGCCAAGACCGTGAAGACGCCCAAGACCGCACCGAGCACGGTGGCGCCGCCGCCACAGGCCACGGCGATCCCGGCCGCGCCAGCGATGCCGGAGACACAGGTCGCCGCGTTGCTCAGCCTTCCACACGGCATGCCTCGTGAAGGGCGCGTGCGCGCCGTGATCGACGCAGTGCTGCCGTCGGTTGATGGCGGGCGTTTCGCGGTCAAGCGCATCGCGGGCGAACGCTTCGAGGTGACGGCGCATTGCTTCACCGATGGCCACGATGTGCTGCGCGTGGAATTGCAATGGTGGCGCGAGGGCGACACCACGGTGTACGAGACGCCGATGACGCTGCTCAACAATGACATCTGGCAAGGCGCCTTCCTGCCCGAGGTCCCGGGTCGCTACATCTACACCGTGCTGGCCTGGGTCGACGGGTTCGCCTCATGGCGGCACGAGCTGACGCGGCGCGTGGAGGAAGACGACATCCGCATCGCCGTGCAGGTGGGTGCGCTCGAGGTCGATGCAGCGGCAAAGCGCGCGACCGGCGAGGACGCCCAGGTGCTTGCGCGCCTTGCCACCGAGCTGCAGCAGGCCGCCGCCGACCGCAGCGTCGAGGGCACCCGGCTCAAGGCGATGGCGCTGGATGCGTCGCTGGAGACGCTGGCCAGCCGCTATCCCGACCGTCGGCTGGAGGCGCGCTACGGCGCCGAACTGTCGCTGGTGGTCGACCGCCCCCGCGCCCGCTTCAGCAGCTGGTACGAACTGTTCCCGCGCTCCGCCGGTACCGAGCTTGGAAAGCACGGCACCTTTCGCGATGTCGAAGCGCGCCTGCCCGCCATCCAGCAGATGGGTTTCGACGTGCTGTATTTTCCGCCGATCCACCCCATCGGCCGGGTCGATCGCAAGGGCAAGAACAACGCGCTGGTGACCGAGCCCGACGACGTCGGCAGCCCGTGGGCCATCGGCTCGGACGAAGGTGGCCACAAGGCGATCCTTCCCGCGCTCGGCACGCCCGAAGACTTCCGTCACCTGGTGGCCGAGGCCGGCAAGCACGGGCTGGAGATCGCACTCGACATCGCCTTCCAATGCGCACCCGACCACCCGTACGTGAAGGAACATCCGGGCTGGTTCCGCTGGCGCCCCGACGGCACGGTGCAGTACGCGGAGAACCCGCCTAAGAAGTACCAGGACATCTACCCGTTCAACTTCGAGTGCGACGACTGGCAGGGGCTCTGGACCGAATTGAAGAGCGTGATCGACCACTGGATCGGCGAGGGCGTGACGATCTTCCGTGTCGACAACCCGCACACCAAGGCCTTTCCGTTCTGGGAGTGGTGCATCACCGAGATCAAGCGCGAGCACCCGGAAATCCTGTTCCTCGCCGAGGCCTTCACGCGGCCGAAGGTGATGCATCGGCTTGCCAAGCTGGGGTTCTCTCAGTCGTACACCTACTTCACCTGGCGCAACACCAAAGAAGAGCTCACGGCGTATTTCACCGAGCTGTCGCAGCCCCCGGGCCACGACTACTTCCGGCCCAACGTGTGGCCGAACACGCCGGACATCCTGCACGAGCAGTTGCAGAGTGGCGAGGCGCCGATGTTCCGGTTGCGCTTGACGCTCGCCGCGACATTGGCGGCCAACTACGGCATCTACGGCCCCGCCTACGAATTGCTGGAGCATCTGCCGCGCAACCCAGGCAGCGAGGAATACCTCGATTCCGAGAAGTACCAGCTGCGGACCTGGAACCACGACGATCGCCAAAGCCTCGCACCGTTCATTGCACGCTTGAACAGCATCCGCAAGGACAACCCGGCGCTGCAGACCAACGCCACGCTGCGCTTCCTGCCGGTCGAGAACAACCAGCTTCTGGCTTATGCGAAGGCGTCGGACGACGGTACCAACGTGGTCGTGACCGTCGTCAACCTCGACCCCCACCAGACGCAGTCTGGCTGGATCGGCCTCACGGCCGAATCGATCGGCGTGGCACCGGGTCAGTCGTTCCAGGTACACGACTTGCTGAGCGATCAGCGCTTCCTGTGGCAGGGTGAATGGCACTACGTGCAGCTCGACCCGCAGCACACGCCCGCGCATGTCCTGCGTGTGCGGCGCCGCACCCGGGACGAAAACGACTTTGAGTACTTTCTGTGAATAACAAAGGCACCGTGGCCATGAATGCATCGCTTTCCGTTCAGCCAGCCCAGCCCGTTCAACCGCCGCAGAGCGCTTCTGGCGCACCGGTCAACGTCCCTGCGTTGAAGCTGGAGACACCGGAGATCGACACCAGCGCCGACCCGCAGTGGTACCGCGACGCCGTCATCTACCAGCTGAACGTCAAGGCGTTCTTCGATTCGAACAACGACGGGATGGGCGACTTCAAGGGCGTGACCGCGAAGCTCGACTATGTGAAGGAACTGGGCGTCAACACCATCTGGTTGATGCCCTTCTATCCGTCACCGCTGCGCGACGACGGTTATGACATCTCCGAGTACGAGAACGTCCACCCGCAGTACGGGACGATCGAGGACTTCCGCGAGATGCTCGACGCCGCGCATGCACGCGGCCTGCGCGTCATCACCGAGCTGGTCATCAACCACACGTCGAGCGAGCACCCGTGGTTCAAGGCCGCGCGCCTGGCGCCACCGGGCTCGCCCGAGCGCAACTTCTACGTGTGGAGCGACACCGACCAGATCTACCAGGGCACGCGGATCATCTTCACCGACACGGAGACATCCAACTGGACCTGGGACCCGGTGGCCAAGCAGTATTTCTGGCACCGCTTCTTCAGCCACCAGCCCGACCTGAACTTCGACAACCCAGCGGTGATGGAGGCCATCCTGAAGACGATGCGCTTCTGGCTCGACATGGGCGTCGACGGCTTCCGGCTCGACGCCATTCCGTACCTGGTCGAGCGCGATGGCACCAGCAACGAGAACCTGCCCGAGACGCACACGGTCATCAAGCAGCTGCGCACCGCCATCGACGCCGAGTACAAGAACCGCTTCCTGCTGGCCGAGGCCAACATGTGGCCCGAAGACGTGCGCGAATACTTTGGCAACGGCGACGAATGCCACATGGCGTACCACTTCCCGCTGATGCCGCGCATGTACATGGCCATTGCGCAGGAAGACCGCGATCCGATCATCGAGATTCTTCAGCAGACGCCCGACATTCCCGAGGGTTGCCAGTGGGCCATCTTCCTGCGCAACCACGACGAGCTCACGCTCGAGATGGTGACCAGCAAGGAGCGCGACTACATGTACCGCATGTATGCTGCCGACCCGCGCGCGCGGATCAACTTGGGCATTCGGCGCCGGCTTGCGCCGCTGATGGAAAACGACAGCGACCGCATCAAGCTGATGAACAGCATGCTGCTGTCGATGCCGGGCTCGCCGATCATTTATTACGGCGACGAGATCGGCATGGGCGACAACGTCTTCGTGGGCGACCGCAACGGCGTGCGAACGCCGATGCAGTGGAGCCCGGACCGCAACGCCGGCTTCTCGCGTGCCGACCCGCAAAGCCTGTACCTGCAGCCGATCATGGATGCGATGTACGGCTATGAGGCGCTCAACGTCGAGACGCAATCGCGCGAAGCCAGTTCGCTGCTCAACTGGACCAAGCGCATGCTGGCCGTGCGCAAGACCAGCCGCGCTTTCGGCCGCGGCAAGCGCCGCTTCCTGAAGCCCGGTAACCGGAAGATCCTGGCCTACCTGAGCGAGCACGACGACGACACCATCCTCACCGTTTTCAACCTGTCGCGCACCGCGCAACCGGTCGAGCTCGACCTGTCGGCCTTCAAGGGCCGCGTGCCGGTCGAGATGCTCGGCAAGACGCCCTTCCCGCCGGTCGGCGAACTGCCTTACCTCCTGACGCTGCCCTCGCACGGTTTCTACTGGTTTCGGCTTTCCGCCGAGGCGCCGATGCCCAGCTGGCACCAAGAAGGCACGCCGCTGCAGGACCGCGCCGTACTGGTGCTGTTCGATGGCTGGACCAGCTTCTTCCGAGATCGTGTGATGCCATGGCGCATCGGAATGGCCGAGCGCATGCGACTGCAGCTGGAAACCGAGACGCTGCCGCGACACGTTGAAACGCAGCGTTGGTATGCCTCCAAGGGCACCCCGATCCTGCGTGCGCGGGTGCGCGACCACGCCGTGTGGGAGACCGGCGCGCAGAGCTGGATGCTGCCGCTCCTCGACCTCGATGGGCCGGCCGAGGCCGCGACCTATTTCATGCCGCTGGCACTCGCCTGGGAAGACCATGAGGAAGACCGACTCAAGGCGCTGATGGCGTGCCCGGTGGCCAAGGTCCGCCAACAGGCCAACGTCGGCGTGATGGGCGATGCCTTCTTCGACGAGAGCTTCTGCCGCTCGCTGGTCGAAGCCATGGGCCGCGGCACCGAACTGCCGACCTCCGGCGGTCGCCTGCGCTTCAGCCACACGGCAGCCTTCGCCGATCTCGCCGGCACCGACGTGGCGACGCTGCCCGTCACCGCGCCGACGGCGCAGAGCAGCAATACCGTGGTCACGTTGGGCGAGCGCCTGTTCCTCAAGGGCTACCGCCGCCTGCGTGCGGGTATCAACCCCGAGCTCGAGATGGGCCGATTCCTGACCGAGGTGGCGAAATACCCGAACTGCGTGCCGGTGGCTGGCGCGCTCGAGTACATGGCCGAAGACGGCAGCACGATGACGCTGGCGATGGTGCAAGCCTTCGTGCCCAACCAGGGCGATGGCTGGGACTACACGCTGAGCTACCTCGAGCGCTACCTCGAGGGTCTGCGCACCATGGACGCGCCGCAACCCGACGACGTGCACGGCGGCTTCCTCGCGCTGATGCAGACGCTGGGCGAGCGCACGGCTGAACTGCATCTGGCGCTGTCGGTACGCACCGGCAACCCGGCCTTCGACCCCGAGCCGATGACGACCGAAGACCTGGTGGGCTGGCGCGAACGCGCTGCCGCCGGTGCCGGCCGAACGCTCGACCGCCTGGCCGAACGCCTGCCCGATCTCTCGCCCGAGTTGCAGGAGGAAGCCAAGCGCCTGCTGGCCCGCGCGTCCGAGGTGCGCTCGCGCGTGGCGGCCTTCCCGCTCGACGGGCAGACCGGGGTGAAGACCCGCTACCACGGCGACTACCACCTGGGCCAGGTGCTGGTGTCACGCAACGACTTCCTGATCATCGATTTCGAGGGCGAACCGGCACGCAGCTTCGAGGAACGGCGCCAACGCAGCTCGGCGCTGCGCGACGTCGCTGGCATGGTGCGGTCGTTCAACTACGCCCGCTGGTCGGCACTTCGGCGCGTCGCGCAGAGCGCCGACGAATTGGTTCGGCTGGAGCCCGCCGCCCGCGAATGGGAGGCCGAGACACGCGAGGCATTCCTGGGCGCATACACGGCACGCATGACCCAAGGCGGTGCCGTGCAGACCGCCGAGTCGGCGGCACGGCTGCTTGCTCTTTTCGAATTCGAGAAGGCGATGTACGAACTGCGCTACGAACTCGACAACCGACTCGACTGGGTCCAGGTGCCGCTGCAGGGCATCCTGGCCCTGGTCGACGCCCACGGCCACTGACCGACAACCGCCACCACCAAGGCATCGGAGAGACACATGGAAAATTTCGGCATTCACCTGGAGCCCATGCGGGCGATCCTGTTCCAGATCGGCGCCTTTCTGCCACGGCTGCTGATCGCGGTGGTGGTGGTCGTCGCCGGCTGGCTGCTCGCCAAGGTGGCGCGATTTGCGGTCGTGAAGGCGCTGCGCGCCATCAACTTCAACGTGCTGACAGAGCGTTCAGGCCTCGACGGCTTTCTGCGCCAGGGCGGCATGGCCGGCGACACCACCACCATCTTCGGCGTGCTGGTGTATTGGCTTGTGATCCTTGCGGCATTGCTCATTGCCTTCAACGGGCTGGGCCTGACTTACATCACCGACCTGCTCGGCCGGGTGGTGTGGTTCGTGCCTAACGTGTTCGTCGCGCTGCTGGTGCTGGCCTTCGGGGCCTACTTCGCGCGTTTCATCGGCGACACCGTCATCACCTACTGCCGCAATGTGAAGATGCAGGACGCCCTGCTTCTTGGCAAGCTGGCGCAGTACGCGGTGCTGGCCTTCGTGGTGCTGATTGCGCTCGACCAGATCAAGGTGGGCGGCGACATCATTCGCGAGAGCTTTCTGATTCTGCTCGGCGGCGTGGTGTTCGCCATCGCCCTGGCCTTCGGCCTCGGTGGGAAGGACTGGGCGGCCGAACGCATCGAAGAGTGGTGGCCGCGCCGCGGCAAGTCCTTGAAGGACCGCGCGGACCGCGACCGCCTTCCCTGACGCCCGTGTGCGGCCGCTTCGCGCGGCCGGCCATTGCGGGCACGATATCCCCTGCTTCGAAGATCGCGACCTGCACCCATGAAATCACCGAATCCGATCCACGTCGTCTGGCCGGGGACCGCTTACCCGCGAGGCGCCACCTGGGACGGCGAGGGCGTCAACTTCGCGCTGTTCTCGCAGCATGCCGAAAAGGTCGAGCTCTGCATCTTCGACGACAGCGGGCGGCATGAACTTCAACGCATCGTGATGCGCGAGCGCACCGACGACGTGTGGCACTGCTACCTGCCCGAGGCGCGGCCCGGCATAGCCTATGGCTACAGGGTGCACGGTCCGTACAAGCCCGAGGAAGGCCATCGCTTCAACCCGAACAAGTTGTTGATCGACCCGTATGCCAAGGACCTGGTCGGCCGTCTGCGCTGGGGCGACGCGCTCTACGGCTACACCATCGGCAGCAAGCGCGAGGACCTCTCGTTCGACCGCCGCGACAGCGCCGCGCTGATACCCAAGGGCCGCGTGCTCGAGACCGCCTTCACCTGGGGCGACGATCGGCGGCCGAACATCGCGCGGCAGGACATGGTGATCTACGAGATGCACGTGCGCGGCTTCACGATGCAGCACCCCGAGGTGCCGGCCGATCTGCGCGGGACCTATGCCGCGTTGGCGACCGCACCGGTCATCGACTACCTGCAGCGCCTGGGCATCACCACCGTCGAGCTGCTGCCGGTGCACAGCTACCTCAACGACCGCCACCTGGCCGAGCAAGGCCTGCAGAACTACTGGGGCTACAACACCCTGGGCTTCTTCGCCCCCGAGATGCGCTACAGCGCGTCGCGCAAGGTGAAGGAGTTCAAGACCATGGTGAAGACGCTGCACTCCGCGGGCATCGAGGTGATCCTCGACGTGGTCTACAACCACACCTGCGAAGGCAACCAGATGGGGCCGACGCTGTCGCTGCGCGGGGTCGACAACGCGGCCTACTACATCGTGAACGCCGACAACCGGCGCTATTACGACGACTTCACAGGCTGCGGCAACACCGTCAATCTCGAGCATCCGCGCGCGCTGCAACTGGTGATGGACTCGTTGCGCTACTGGGTCGAGGAAATGCACGTCGACGGCTTTCGCTTCGACCTGGCCTCTGCGCTGGCGCGTGAAGGTGGCAAGGTCGAGAACCTCGGCGGCTTCTTCGACGCGATCCGGCAAGACCCGGTACTCAATCGCATCAAGCTCATCGCCGAACCCTGGGACCTGGGCCACGGCGGCTACCAGGTCGGCAACTTTCCCCTTGGCTGGGCCGAATGGAACGACCAGTACCGCGACAGCATGCGTGGCTACTGGAAGGGCGACGGCGGGCTGCTGGGCGAGGTGGCCAAGCGCCTGACCGGCTCGCAGGACCTGTACGGATGGTCGGGTAAGCACCCGCACGCGAGCATCAACTTCGTCACCGCGCACGACGGCTTCACGCTGCACGACCTGGTCTCGTACAACGACAAGCACAACGAGGCCAACGGCGAAGGCAACCGCGACGGCAACAGCAACAACGTCTCGTGGAACTGCGGCGTCGAAGGCCCGACCGACGACCCTGACGTGCTGTCGCTGCGCGCGCGCCAGAAGCGCAACCTGCTGGCCACACTGCTGCTGTCGCAGGGTGTGCCGATGCTCCTGGCCGGCGACGAGTCGGGCCACACGCAGAACGGCAACAACAACGTCTACTGCCAGGACAACGCATTGGGCTGGCTCGATTGGCAGCCCGATGCCGAGCGCGATGCATTGCGCGACTTCACCCGGCATCTGGTGCACCTGAGGCGGCGTCATCCGTCCTTCGGACGCCGCAGCTTCTTCCGCGGCGCGCCGCTGGAAGCCGGGCGCACGAAAGACCTGATCTGGTACCGCCCCGACGGCGAGGAAATGACGCCGGGCGATTGGGACGATGGCAACGCGCGCTGCATCGCCATGTTCATGTCGGGCGACGGCATTGCGGACGTCGGTCGACGTGGCGAAGCGTTGCTCGACGACGACTTCCTTTTGCTCTTCAACGCCTACCACGAAGACATGGCATTCACCCTGCCGATCGGCGCCGGCGCCAGCTGGCGCGTGCGCGTCGACACGGCCAGCGACAACCTGCCGCCGGAAGACGCCCCACCCATCAACGAGCCCACCCTGCGCGTGCATTGCCGCACGCTGGTGTTGCTCTCACGAGAAACGCGAACCCCATGAAACACGCTCACACCATGAATTTCGGCGCCCAGCTGCTCGACAGCGGCGGCGTCCTCTTCCGCTATTGGGCACCCGGCCTCGACCGCATCGAGTTGGAGCGCGAGGCCGCGGGCAACGCGCTCGCGATGCAGGCACGCGACGACGGCTGGCACGAGCTCGAAGTGCCCGAGGCGGCAGCCGGTGACCGCTACGGCTTCAAGTTGCCCGACGGCCTGCGCGTGCCCGACCCCGCGTCGCGGCGCAACCCCGACGACGTGCACGGCGCCAGCGAAGTCGTCGACCCGCACGCCTATCGCTGGAACGACGCCGAATGGCGCGGTCGGCCTTGGCACGAGGCGGTGATCTACGAGCTGCACATCGGCACCTTCACGCCCGAGGGCACCTTCGGCGCGGCACAGGAACGGCTCGCCGAGGTGGCGGCGCTGGGCTTCACCGTCATCGAGATCATGCCGGTGGCCGACTTCCCAGGCCAGCGTGGCTGGGGCTACGACGGCGTGTTGCTGTTCGCGCCCGATGCGGCCTACGGCACGCCCGACGAGCTCAAGGCGCTGGTCGACGCGGCGCACGCCCTCGAACTGACCGTGCTGCTCGACGTGGTCTACAACCACTTCGGTCCCGAAGGCAACTACCTGCACGCCGGCAGCCCCGCCTTCTTCAACCCGGCCCATCAGACACCGTGGGGCGCGGCCATCAACTACGACGGCGAGCGCTCGCGCACGGTGCGCGACTTCTTCGTCCACAACGCGCTGTACTGGGTGGAGGAGTTTCGCTTCGACGGCCTGCGCATGGACGCGGTGCATGCGATCCGCGACGACACCGACATCGACATCGTGCAAGAGATTTGCGAGGCCCTGCGCGACGGGCCGGGCCGTGAACGGGAAATTCACATCGTGTTGGAGAACGATGCCAACGGCTCGCACTATCTGTTGCGTGACGAGGCCAACGCACCGCGCATCGCCACCGCGCAGTGGAACGACGACCTGCACCACGCGGCCCACGTTCTGGTCACCGGCGAGCGCGACGGCTACTACGCCGACTATGCGGACGATGCCGTCGACAGCTTCGGGGTGGCGCTGGCGCAGGGCTTCGTCTACCAAGGTCAGCCCTCGCCCTTCCGCAACGGCGAGCACCGCGGCGAGCCGAGTGCGCATCTGCCACTGGCGGCCTTCGTATCCTTCCTGCAGACGCACGACCAGGTCGGCAACCGCGCTTTCGGCGACCGCATCTCGTCGCTGGCCGACCCGGTGCTGCTGCGCGCGGCCTACGCCTGCCTGCTGCTGTCGCCGCATGCGCCGATGCTCTTCATGGGCGAGGAATACGGCGCGTCGACACCCTTCCTGTACTTCTGCGACTTCGGCCCCGAACTGGCCGCCGCCGTGTCCGAAGGCCGGCGCGCGGAGTTCGGCGGGTTCGCGGCCTTCAAGGACGAAGCCGCGCGCGCCAGCATCCCCGATCCGAACGCCGAGTCGACCTTCGTTGCATCGAAGCTCCGCTGGGATGAACGCGCCGACGGCGCCCACGCCGAGCTGCTGGCGCACGTGCGTGATTTGCTCACTCTGCGGCGCGAACGGCTGATGCCGCGCCTCGCCGCGCATCGCACTGGCGGCACGCATTGGCGCGATGGCGAGGCGCTGCGCGTGCGCTGGGAAGTCGGCGGCGCCGCGCCCGAGCGCTTCGCCCAACTGAACCTGGTGGCCAACTTCGGCACTGCCCCCATCCACGCGCTGCCGCTGGCGGGGGACCTGCTCTACACATCGAACACCGACCACGACGCCGGTCCGACCTGGCGTCTCGCGCCCGGCGCCGTCTGCCTGACCCTCGAGGAGAACCCGATTGCTTGACGCACCCCACGGCGAACACGAGGCGCTGCAGCGCCTGTGCGCCCACTTCGGCATCGCGCCCGACTACCACGACATCTTCGGCAACCGCCATGTGATCGCGCCGGCCAACCTGGTCACGCTGCTCGAGAGCTTCGGCGTCGACCCGCATGCGCTGCCGCACGAGAGCCTCGAGCAGGTCGACACGGCGCACTGGCAGGGAACGCTGCCGCCCGCGGTCGCGGTCGACGCCGGTCAAGCGCAGTGGCAGTTCACGCTGCGAGTGCCCGCCGCACTGCCGGAGATCGGTTGGACGCTGCACACCGAAGACGGCACGCCGCACCAGGGGCGCATCGACCTTCACGCGCTGCCCGAGGGCGCGCGTGGCGAACGCGACGGCGTCATCGTGTGCGAACGTCGCGTGACGCTGCACCTGCCACTGCAGATCGGTTATCACCGCCTGAGCGTCGACGGCTTCGTCGGCGACACGCTGGTGCTCGCCGCGCCGCCGCACTGCTACCAGCCGCCAGCCCTGAGGGGCGATGGCCGCGTGTGGGGTCCGGCAGTCCAGCTGTATGCGCTGCGCTCGACGCGCAACTGGGGCATCGGCGACTTCAGCGACCTGACGCAACTCGCGCAACAGGTGGCGCCGCGCGGCGCCGGCATCATCGGGCTGAACCCGCTGCATGCGCTGTTCCCGCACAACCCGGCGCACACGAGCCCCTACAGCCCCTCGTCGCGGCTGATGCTCGACGTGCTCTACATCGACGTCGAAGCGGTCGACGAGTTCCGCGACTGCGAGCCGGCCCAGCGCCTGGTGCAATCGCCCGACTTCCAGACCCGGCTGGCCGCGCTGCGCGAGGCGCCGCTGGTCGATTACCCCGGCGTGGCGGCTGCGAAGTTCGAGGTGCTCGAACTGCTCTACGCCCACTTCCGCGCGCATCAAGCCAGCGGCCAGGGCACCAGTGCCGCCGCCTTCGACGACTTCCGCGCGGCGCGCGGCGACGCGCTGCGCCGCCATGCGACCTTCGAGGCGCTGCAGGCTCATTTCTTCGCCGCCGATGCGTCGGTGTGGGGCTGGCCGATGTGGCCCGAGGACTACCGCGACCCGGCGTCGCCCGCGGTCGCGCGTTTCGTCGAAACACACGCCGAGCGCGTTGGTTACTACGAGTACCTGCAATGGCAGGCTGCGCGGCAACTGCAACGCGCCAGCGACCAGTGCGCCGCACTCGGTATGGCCGTTGGCCTGTACCTGGACCTGGCGGTATCGGTCGACCGGGCGGGCTCCGACACCTGGTGCCAGGGCGAGCAGTTTGCGCACGGTGCGAGCGTGGGCGCACCGCCTGACGAGTTCAACCCCAACGGCCAGGGCTGGGGCCTGCCGCCGCTGCGGCCCGACAAGCTGCGCGCCGACGGCTACCGCTACTTCATCGAGACGCTGCGCGCCAACATGCGCGGTGCCGGCGCGCTGCGCATCGACCACGTGATGGGCCTGATGCGCCTGTTCTGGATTCCGCCGGGCAAGACGCCGCAAGACGGCGCCTATGTGCACTTCGCGGTCCAGGAGATGCTGGCGGTGGTGGCGATCGAAAGCGAACGCGAACGGTGCATGGTCATTGGCGAAGACCTCGGCACCGTGGCCGACGAGATGCGCAACGCCATGGAGCGCTACCAGATCCTGTCGTACCGCCTGATGTACTTCGAGCGCGGCCACGACGGCGAATTCAAGGCGCCTACCGAGTACCCGCGCCATGCGCTGGTCGCCATCAGCACGCACGACCTGGCCACCCTCACCGGCTGGTGGACCGGGCACGACCTGCGGCTTCGCCTGTCGCTCGGCCTGTTCCCCAACCAAGCCATCTTCGAGAAGCAGTTGTTCGACCGCGCGCAGGAGCGCGTGCGCCTGCTGCTGGCCGTGCAGCGCGCCGGCCTGCTGTCGGCCGATGCGGTGGCGCAGGCCACCGGCGCCCAGACGCTGGCGCCCGAGACCGTGGCCGCCTTCCATGCCTTCCTCGCGAGCACTGCGTCGCAGGTGATGATGGTGCAGCTGGAAGACGCCATCGGCCAGGTCGAGCAGGCCAACATGCCAGGCACGACCGACGCTCATCCCAATTGGCAGCGCAAGCTCACGCTCGACCTGCAACAGCTCGCCACCGACGAGAGCACGCTGGCGCTGTTCCAGACGCTCGAGGCGGTGCGACCGCACCCGGCGCGCGCGCCGGTGGCCCACCGCGGCATCGAGACCGTGGTGCCGCGCGCCACCTATCGCCTGCAGTTCCACAAGGGCTTTACCTTCGACGACGCCATCGCCGTGCTGCCGTACCTGGAGAAGCTGGGCGTGAGCCACGTCTACTGCTCGCCGATCCAGCGCGCGCGGCCGGGCAGCATGCACGGCTACGACGTGGTGGCGCACGACGAGATCAACCCGGAGCTCGGCGGCCAGGCCGGCTTCGAGCGCTTCAGCGCGGCGCTGCGCGCACACGGCATGGGCCAGCTGCTCGACCTGGTGCCCAACCACATGGGCGTGCTGGGCGCCGACAACGCCTGGTGGATGGACGTGCTGGAGAACGGCCCTGCATCGCTCTATGCGCAGCACTTCGACATCGACTGGCAGCCGCTCAACGTCGAGCTGCACGGCAAGGTGCTGCTGCCGGTGCTGGGCGACCACTACGGTGACGTGCTCGACCGCGGCGAGCTGGTGCTGGCCTTCGATGCAGAGAACGGCAGCCTGGCGGTGCACTACCACGAGCACCGCTTTCCGCTGGCGCCCGAGACCTACTTGCGCGTGCTGCAGCGCGCCGAATCGCGACTGGCCGATCCGGACCTGTCGGCGAGCCTCGCGAGCATCGCCACTTCTTTTGGCCACTTGCCGGCGCGCGAAGCGACCGATGCAGAGCCCGTGGCCGAGCGAGCGCGCGACAAGGAACTGCTCAAGAGCCGCCTGGCCCGGCTGGTGTCCCGCCAGCTCGACGTGGCGCAAGCCATTGCGGCGGCGTTGGCCGACATCAACGCGCAAGGCGAGCGCGACGCGCTGCATGCGCTGCTCGAAGCGCAGGCCTACCGGCTCGCCTTCTGGCGGGTGGCGGCCGACGAGATCAACTACCGGCGCTTCTTCGACATCAATGAACTGGCGGCGCTGCGCATCGAGCGTGAGGCGGTGTTTGAAGCCACGCAGGGCATGGCGCTCGACCTGGCGGCGGCGGGCGTGGTCGACGGCCTGCGCATCGACCACCCCGACGGCCTGTACGACCCGGCCCAGTACTTCAACCGTCTGCAGCAGGGCTACGCCAAGCGCGCCGGGCTGGTGCTGCCCGAGCCCGATGCCGAAGGCCGCCCACCCCGTCCGCTCTACGTCGTGGCCGAGAAGATCGCCGCGTCGCAGGAAGAGGTACCGGTGCAGTGGGCCATCCACGGCACCACCGGCTACCGCTTCGCGACGGTGGTCAACGGCGTGCTGGTCGATACCAACGCCGAAGAGCGCTTCCTGCGCATCTGGCGCAGCTTCACCGGTGTGCTGCAGCCCTTCGGCGAGCTGGCCTACGAAGGCAAGCGCGCCATCATGCGCAACGCGCTGTCGTCAGAGCTGAACGTGCTGTCGAGCGAGCTGCTGCGCATCGCGCGCGGCGACCGGCGCACGCGCGACTACACGCTCAACACGTTGCGACGTGCGCTGTCCGAAGTGGCGGCCTGCCTGCCGGTGTACCGCAGCTACATCCTCGAAGCACCTTCGGAACAAGACCGCAAGTACATCGACCAGGCGGTGACCGAGGCGCGCCACCGCAGCCGCGACGCCGATGGTTCGGTGTTCGACTTCGTGCGGCTCACGCTGCTGGCCGACACGGTCCGGGGCGCCGACAAGTCCTTGTGCGCGCGTGCGCTGCGGCTGGCGATCCGTTTCCAGCAGTTCAGCGCGCCGGTCACGGCCAAGGGCGTGGAAGACACCGCCTTCTACCGTTACTTCCCGCTCAGTTCGCTCAACGAGGTGGGCGGCGAGCCGGCGCACTTCGGAATGACGGTGGCCGACTTCCACACCGCCAGCACCGACCGCGCTGCGCGCTGGCCGCACACGATGCTGGCCACCTCGACGCACGACAACAAGCGCTCGGAAGACGTGCGCACCCGCATCGACGTGCTCTCCGAGATGCCTGCCACCTGGCGCCTGGCGCTGCGCCGCTGGCGCGCAATGAACCGCACCGACGCGGGCGCCGAAGCCGTCACCGACGAGCGCGGCGCCATGCCTTCGGCCGCCGACGAATACCTGCTGTATCAGACGCTGCTGGGCACGCTGCCGGCGGGTGGGCTGACGGAGGAGTCGCGCGCCGCGTACGTGGAGCGCATCGAGCGCTACATGTTGAAGGCCGCGCGCGAATCGAAGGAACACACCAGCTGGACCTTCCCCGACGAAGACTACGAGAAGGCGCTTTCGGGCTTCGTGCAACGCGTCCTCGGCCAGGTCGCTGGCAACCCCTTCCTCGACGACGTGCAGGCGCTGGGCGACACGCTGGCCTGGTTCGGCGCGCTCAACAGCCTGTCGATGACGCTCATCAAGTACGGCTCGCCCGGCGTGCCCGACCTGTACCAGGGCAACGAGCTGACCGACCTGAGCCTGGTCGACCCGGACAACCGCCGCCCGGTCGACTACGGGGTGCGCGCGCAGTGGCTGGAGCGCCTGGCGCAGATCGCCCATGGCCCCGACGAGGCGGCGGCGGTGCAGGCACTGGCAGCCGCGCCGCACGATGGCGGCGCGAAGCTGTGGGTGCTCTCGCGCCTGCTCGAATGGCGCCGCGAAGAACCGGCGTTGTTCCGTGATGGCGCGTACGCCCCGCTCGAAGCCACCGGCCCTGCCGCGTCGCACGTGGTGGCCTTCCAGCGCGCGCACGAAGGCAAGACGCTGCTGATCGTCGCCGGCCGCCTCTTCGTCGGCCTGGCGACCGACGCCGAATCGCAGGCATCGATCGCTGCGTCGGATTGTTGGCTGCCGCTCGGCTCGGAGGTCTGGAAGGACACGGCCGTGGCGCTGCCCGACTGGCCCGACGGCATGCGCTTCCGCAATCTGTTCACCGGTGAAGTGCTGACCGTGCGCAACGGCGCACTGCCGATGGGCGATATCTTCTCGAACTTCCCGGGCGCCGCCCTGGTCGCGCTCGACGCGCGCGACTGACCACTGGAAACACCATGCTCAAGATCCATCACCTCGGCCATTCCCAATCCGAACGCATCGTCTGGCTCTGCGAAGAACTGGGGCTTTCGTACGACCTTCAACACCATGCGCGGGACGCCGTTACCCGCCTCTCGCCACCCGCGCTCAAGGCGCTGCATCCGCTGGGCGCGGCGCCGCTGATCGAGGACGGTGAACTGCTGCTGGCGGAGTCGGCTGCCATCGTCGAGTACATCATCGTCAAGCACGGCGGCGGCCGCCTCAAGCTCGGTCCCGAGCATCCGGACTACGCGGCCTTCCTTTACTGGTTCCACTTCTCCAACGGCAATCTGCTGCCGGCCATGGGACGGCTGATGATGGTCAGCCGCGCGGGCCTTCCCGCCGATCATCCCGTGCTGACCGCGGTTCAGGGGAGGCTCGACAAGGTGATGGCGCTTGTGGAAGCGCGGCTTGGTGAGGCTCCCCATCTCGCCGGCGAGGAGTTCACTGCGGCCGACATCATGAGCGTCTTCTCGTTCACGACGATGCGGCTCTTCCAGCCAATGGACCTCGCTCCGTATCCGAACATCCGTGCCTATCTGCAGCGCATCGGCGAGCGCCCGGCGTATCGCCGTGCGATGGCCAAGGGCGATCCGGATTTGGTGCCGATGTTGAAATGAGTGCGCCTTCGCCACGGGCTACGGCCGATCTGGGTGTGGTGGCGGCAAGCTACAAGGTGCGATGGCCGTGGCTCAGCGTCATCAAACCCACTCCTTCGCTTGCTTCAGCGGCTATTTGCAAGCGCCTTGAACGTCATTTTCGCTTCTTGCCGACCGCTGTCCGCCATCGGCCGACTCGCTGTTCCTCGGCGTGAGGGGCCTATGACTGCGTCCTGAGCCTGCGTGCCAGCAAACCTGTGGCCTTCGCCGCGTCGATGTCGCACAGGAGCAGGCCGACCTGACCGTAGGGTTGATAGCAAAGCAAGGAGCCGTCGGGTCCGACCACGGCGGATGTCGTTGCAGACCCAGGACTCGCGCAATTCACAGAGGCGAAGAAGACGCTGTTTTCAGCCGCTCGGCACAGGAAGGTCTTCTCGTGGAATGTGTTGCGCGGATCCGCGAATTCGGTGGGCTGGAACGCGCCAGCGACAGCTTCATCGTAGAAAGGATGGAATACGAGCCGCGCGCCGCGCCGCGCTGCCCAGCGAACGGTCTCCGGGTAGCGGAAGCCTTCATGGCAAATCACGACACCGAAGCGCACGCCCTCCAGTTCGAAGATCTGACGCTCGGACCCAGCTTCGTACCGCGCCTCTTCGCTCGGATCGAGCTGTACCTTGTCCTGAAAACCCGCAATGTCACCACTTGGCTTTATGACAAGCGCAGAGAGTCGAGGTTTGTCTGCAACGTAGCGCTCGGTTCCAAGGACGACACCAATATTGTTTTGACCTGCCGCTTGCGCGATCGTGGTGTGGGCGTCCTCGAGAAACCCCGACGTGACGGTGCCCAGCCGCGTCTCGCCCCATGGGTAGCCTGGAACATATGCCTCTGGAAAGCAGATCACCCGCGCGCCTGCGCGGGCTGCTTCCGGAAGTGCGTGCAAGACGCGCTCGACCGAATCCTGCGGACTCGATGGAATCTCGATGTTTGCGAGCGCAATTCTGAATTTAGTCATGCGATGCTTGGAGAACGAGCGCCTGAGGTTGAGTTCCGAGCCACGGTCGCCGCTGGGCCTTGGCGGACTGTAGCCTGTGCCTCGCTGGCGGGAGAGGCTCACGGCGCTTTTCTGGCATCGTCCAGAAGCTCGGTGCGCCAAAGGCAAGAGACATCTCGGTCCACGCATTGGCTGGCCAGGCTGGCTGAATAAACTCCCGTCATGTCCGCCGCTTCAGGTCCACGCCCCCTGTGCGCTGCTTGCCGGCGCCCGCTCAGCGCCTGCCTTTGCGGCTGGGTCTCGCCGACCACACACGTGGTGGAGGTGCTGGTGCTGCAGCACCCACTGGAGGCGCGCCAGGCCAAAGGCAGTGCCCGGCTGCTGCAACTCAGCTTGGCGCACTGCCAGTTGGTGGTGGGAGAAGCATTTGCGGTGCCAGTCTGGCCGGTGGACGGCAAGCACACGCTGCTGCTGTACCCGGACAGTCTCCGAGATACCGCCCCGGACCTTCGGGTCCCACCCCCGCTACCGCCCGGATGGCTGCAAGCCGCGCCGCGCCTGCGCCTGGTCGTGCTGGACGGCACCTGGCGCCAGAGCCGAAAGATGCTCTACCAAAGCCCGCCACTGCAACAGCTGCCCCGCTTGGCCCTGCACAACTTGCCGCCTTCGCATTACCGTATCCGCAAAGCCCATCGAGCGGACCAGATGTCCACGCTGGAGGCGACCTGCTACGCCTTGGCCCAACTGGAAGGCGGTGCGGCACGGTTCCAGCCGTTGTTGAATGCCTTCGATGGGTTTGTAGAGGACTTGGAGCAGGCTGGTAGGCAGCGAAACGTGCAAATCGAGAAGTCCTCCCCCTGACTTGTTGTGGTACTGCGGCGCGGACCTGGCTGCCCTCTATCTGTCATTGGGTTGTTCCGCGCTCAGCGCGCGCGTCGCGATCTGGGGGTTGAGGAACAGGTAAGCCGGCTCGAAGACGGCTTTGGTCACCAGGCCACCGAGATCGATGATGTCGACCTGGGCGGCTCGAACACTGCAGAGGTTGGCCTCGCGCAGTTCGCGCAGCACGCGGCTCACATGCACATTGGTCAGACTGCAGACCTCGCCGATGTCGTTCTGGGTCATGGGCAAGCTGAAGCTCCGACCGTCCGACGCACCGATCGCCATCAAGCGCGCGTTCGTCTCGCAGAGGAAGTGGGCCACGCGCTGCACGGCATTGAGGCTGGCCAATCGAAAGATCCACTGCCGGTGCATGGCCGCGTCCAAAAGTGTCAGGAACCAGAGGCGTCTTGTGAGACGGGCGTCTGCCGCCTGGATCTCCTCCAGCGCCGCATGTGGAAAGACCGCCACCGTGATGTCGGTCAACGCGGCCACGTCATGGTCGAGCTTCTTCAACGCATAGGCATGCAAGTCGACGAAGTCACCGGGTATGTGCAAGGCGACGAGGTGACGCCTGCCGTCGGCCGCATCCACATGGCGAGTCACGAGCCCCTTCACCAGCAATGTGCTGTGGCCCACCGGCATGCCTTGGCGCACGACCACCTGGCCCGCTGTGTATGTCTGCGTGTGCGCGATCGCACTCTCGAGGATTTCACGCTCCCTGTGATCGAGCGCTTGTGCGCGATTGAGGAGCACGTTTTCAGTCAGCATGAAACCTTTCCGGGTTGGATGGTGGACTGGTATGCAGCCGGTTGCATTAACCCAAGTTAATTCGCGAACTGAATTTGCTCAGCGCGTGCAAATAGCGGCGGAATGGCATTCCTCCTACGGCGTCTGCGTTCGTGGAACTCCACAGTCCGGCCCAACACGATCATTTTCGGAGAACTCTATGCCAAAAAAGACCATGCTCTCACCCTCATCCGAGCTCGACGCGGCCCACGCAGCCGCGCGCAACACAGACAGCGCACCGTCGCAGCCCGCGCCTGCGGCCGCTGGCAAGGGCGACCTGCCCACGCAGAAGGCGATCGACACGCAGGCCCTTGCCAGCGCGATGCCCTCCAACCCCAACAAGCCGCTCGAGCACGGCCTGGCCAACGCAGCCCTCACCCCGGCCGGCGCCACCGTCAGCCCGCCCTCTCGCCTGCCCGGTGCGAGCACGCTGTCCGAAGCCAATGCCTCCAGCAAGACCGGCACCGTGGCGCAGGAAGGCGTCAACGCCACCATCGACACGCTCGACCGTGTGCGCGTCGATTCCAGCGGCCAG